>NZ_JAXMCX010000001.1:0-1188845 GCF_046349115.1 Methylocystis sp.
TGCGCGCGTCTGGAATGACAGCCGAGCAGATCAACCGGAACTCGTATCAGACTGTCGCCCATCGCGAAGCTCCGCTCTTCATCCAACAAAGAGGTAGCTTCTCAAGGCGCGAGAGACTTCGGACGATCGCCTCAATCGGATTGGGCAATATTCCTTTGCGGCGCGGTTCAGGCGGCGGGCGCGTCTCCGACGATTCCCGCGCCGATCGCCAGCCAGACGAGATGGGCGTCGGTGCGCGCGCCGATCTTGGCCTTGATCTGATAATGATAGTTTTGAACCGTTTTCGGACTGAGATTGAGGATCGCGGCGATATCCTCGGTGGTTCGGCCCGATGCGACGAGCCGCAGGATTTCCGTCTCTCTCGGGCCAAGCTCGTCGATGAGCGCGCGACCCGCGCCCAATCGCTCCGCCGCGATCTCGCGCGCAACATCATCGCTGAGCGCCCGGCCGCCCTTGGCGACGATCGCGACGGCGCGAAGCAGTTCGGCGGCGTCGCTGCTTTTCGTGACATAGCCCGAGGCGCCGGCTTCGAAAGCTTTCAGCGCGAAGGCCGCGCCGCCATGCATGGTGAAGATCAGTATGCGCGCGCTCTTGTCCCACTGGCGGATGTGACGCACCGCCTCGACGCCGCTCGCGCCAGGAAGCGACAGGTCCATGATCACGACGTCAGGCGAAGTCTTGCGATAGGCCTGATAGGCCTCCGTGGCATCCCCGGCTTCGGCGACGATTCTATAGTCCGGCTGGCGTTCGAGCAGCCGGCGATATCCTTCTCGAACGATCGGATGGTCGTCGACGAGAAGTATCGTGGTCATGCGAGCGCGACGCCTTTCAATGGCGCGGGCCCGACCGGGATCAGCGGCAGGCGCGCAACGACGCGGACGCCGCGCGCGGCGTCGCTAATCGAGAGACTTCCGCCGAAGGCCGCGATGCGCTCGCGAATCCCGAGAATGCCGTGGCCGGAAGCGGTCGCGAGGCGCGATGCGTCGCCGCCGCCGTCGTCCTCGACCGTCAGCGCGACGAGTCCGTCGATTGAAGCGGCGCGCTCGATCCGCAGATAGACATTCTTCGAGTCGCCGTGCCGCATGGCGTTGGTCAGACATTCCTGCGCAATACGATAAAGGCTGGTCGACATCGCCTGCGGCAGGTCGGAAAGCTCGCCGAGCAGTCGAAGATGGACGACGGCCTTTCGCTCGGCCTTGGCGTTCCAGCTGGCGGCGAGCTGAACCAGCGAGGCTTCGAATCCGAGTTCCTCGAGGTCCTGCGAACGCAGTCGGGCGAGCGCGTCGCGCAGCGTCGTCATCATGCGCTTGGCGACGCGGGCGATGGCGCGCGCGTCTTCCGCGACGCCGTCGTCGATCTTGGCCGCCGCCGTCTCGATCGAGCCGGCGAAGGCGAGGGTCGCCGTCAGGCATTGGCCGAATTCGTCGTGAAGATCGCGGGCGAGGGCGCGGCGTTCCTCCTCCTGAACCTCGAAAAGCCGCTTGGTGAGCGCGGCGCGCTCCGCCGTGGTTTGCGCGAGCCGCGCGGCGAGATCGTTGACGGCGCGCGCGATCAGTCCGAATTCGCCTTTGCTGACGGCGTCGAGGCGGCGGTCGTAATTCCCCTGCTCCAGCTGGCGCAGTCCTTCGACAATGGCGCGCGTCGGCGCCAGCGCATGGACAATGGCGGCGGCGGCGAGCGCGCATATGCAGATCGCCATTGCGGCCGCGACGCTGACGATGATCGAAATCTGCCGCCAGGCCTGCCGGATCGCCGCGTCCGGCTCCGCCCTGACCGAGATTGCGCCGGTTTCGGGTTGCCGCACGGTCAAGGGGCGGATGATCGGCGCATGGGCGCCGAATATCATCTGATAGGCGGTCGAAAACCATTCAGGCGCCGCCGCGCCGACTCCCTCGAGCTGGCTGCAGAGCGTGCGCGGCTCCTCGTTCCCCGGCCCGTAGCTGATGCAAACGCCGGGCGAGACAAGCTTCAAGGTCGCCAGCGACTCCCAATCCGGACGCGGCAGAATATTGTCGCGCCGCATGCTGCCGCGCCACAAAATGGCGTGCCAGTAGAGATTCTCAAGTTGATGCGCGACGCGCTCGGCGGATCTCGCCGCTTCGGTTTCGATCGCGCGATGGGCGTCGACCATCACCCAGCCCGCGGTCAGCGTCAGAGAGAGAAGGGTGATGGCGACAAGCTGCAAGACGAGCCTGATGATCAACCGCATTGGCGCATTCCTTGCTGCGGGGATTTGTCACACAGTAGAACAGGAATTGCGAGAAGCGCCAATGCGCTCGGCTCGTTTCGGCCAATGATCGGGCAATTTGCCCGAGCGGCTACAGCCGATTTGAATTCCTTGAAATATTCGGCGCGGCGAGAGCGGATATGCTAATGTAAAGCCTGGACGAAAACGCCAGCGACGCTTCGGACCGGCCGGCGAGGGCCCATGCGTCTTCGCGTCTTCGCGCGCCCATGGACTCCGGCTTGTGATCGAAAAGCTCGAATTCCTCATCGCCGTCGCAAAAGAGAAGAGCTTTTCGCGCGCCGCGGAGATTTGCGGCGTCACTCAGCCGACGCTCTCGGCCGGCGTCAAACAGCTCGAAGACACGCTCGGCGTGTTGCTGGTCAACCGTTCATCGCGCTTTCACGGGCTCACGGCCGAAGGCGAGCGGGTGCTCGAATGGGCGAAGCGCATCGTCGGCGACGCGCGGGCGATGCGCCAGGAAGTGCGAACGCTCAAGGAAGGCCTTGCCGGCCAGTTGAAGATTGCGGTCATTCCCACGGCGCTCGGCATCGTTTCGGCGCTGACCACGCCTTATCGCGAGAAGCACCCCGGCGTTCGTTTTTCGGTGATTTCCGCTTCGTCGAGCGAAGTGCTGACCATGCTCGACAATCTCGAGATCGACGCCGGCATTACTTATCTGGACAATGAGCCGCTCGGCCGCGTGCGCACGGTGCCGCTCTGCTCGGAGCGCTACCGGCTCTTAACCTTCGCGGACAAGCCGCTCGGCGACCGCGAACGCGTCACATGGGCCGAGGTCGGGCGCATCGACCTCTGCCTGCTGACCCCGGATATGCAGAACCGACGCATCGTCGAGCAGCTCATTCGCAAGGGCGGCGCGGAGCCCGCGCCGGCGCTCGAATCGAACAGCGTCATCCTGCTCTTCGACCATGTGAAGTCCGGACGCTGGGCGACCGTTCTGCCCGAGAAGCTCGCCAAGACGCTGGAGATCGCGCCGCCGCTGCGGTCGATCCCGATCGTCGAGCCGGAGGCGGTCCATGAAATCGGCCTCGTCGCGCCCCAGCGCGAGCCGGTGATCCCGCTGGTCGCGGCGCTGGTCTCGGAGGCCAAGAAGCTCGCCGAAAGTCGAGCGCTTGGCGATTGATAGGCTTGCCCTATCGCGCAACGAAGGCTCGCTATTGATCACGCCCCGGATTTCCGGCACTGTCCTCGGAACCAATCCAAAAAGGGCGACCGTGACGCGCAACGCCCTGGACTGAAAGGGAAGAAATGGCTGGCGCTGCTCAGTATAGCGACGAGCGCGCGCGGGAAATCATCGCTGCTCATATGGGTCTTGAAGGACCCGCGATGCCAATTCTGCACGCTCTCCAAGAAGAATTCGGCTATGTGCCGGACGCCGCCGTCAAGCAAATGGCCGAGGCGCTCAATATTTCTCGCGCCGAAATGCATGGCGTCGTCACTTTTTATCACGACTTCCGCCGCGCCCCGCACGGCCGCCACACCCTCAAAATCTGCCGCGCCGAATCCTGCCAATCGATGGGCGCGGAACGGCAGGCCCGCAATTTCCTCGACAGATTGAAGCTTGACTGGGGCGGAACGACGCCGGATGGCGCTCTGACCGTCGAGCCGATCTATTGTCTGGGCCTTTGCGCGCACAGCCCGTCGGCGCTCTATGACGGCGAGCCGATCGGCTGCGTCGACGCCGAAAGGCTCGACGAAATCGCCGCGGAGGCGCGCGACTGATGACCAAGGTTTACATCCCGCTCGATATGGCCGCCGTCGCGATGGGCGCCGACAAACTGGCCGCCGCCGTCGCCAGTGAAGCCGCGGCCCGCGGCGAGAAAGTCGAGATCGTCCGAAACGGCTCGCGCGGCATGCTCTGGCTCGAACCGCTGATCGAGGTGGAGACTCCTTCCGGCCGCGTAGGCTATGGACCGGCCAAGCTCAAGGATGTCGCGTCGCTGTTCGACGCGGGCTTCCTCTCCGGCGGCGCGCATGCGCTGTCGATCGGCAAGGTCGACGATCATCCCTGGATGACCCGGCAGAACCGGATCACCTTCGCGCGCTGCGGGGTCATCGACCCGTTCTCCATCGATGAATATGAGGCGCATGGCGGCGGCGCCGGTCTCGCGCGCGCCTTTCAGATCGGTCCGGCGGCGACCATCGAGGAAGTCACGAAATCGGGCCTGCGCGGTCGCGGCGGCGCCGGGTTCCCGACCGGAATCAAATGGAAGACGGTCGCCGACGCGCCCGCCGACCGCCGCTATGTCGTCGTCAACGCCGACGAGGGCGACAGCGGCACTTTCGCCGACCGCATGATCATGGAAGGCGATCCGCTCTCGCTGATCGAGGGCATGATCATCTGCGGCTACGCGATCAACGGATCGAAGGGCTACATCTATCTGCGGTCGGAATATCCGCAGGCGGCGGTCGTGCTGGACAGAGCGATCGAGGTCGCGCGCGAGGCTGGCTGGCTCGGCCCCAATGTGCGCGGTTCGGGCTTTTCCTTCGACGTCGAACTGCGCATCGGCGCGGGGGCCTATGTCTGCGGCGAGGAAACTTCGCTGCTCGAAAGCCTCGAAGGCAAGCGCGGCATCGTGCGCGCCAAACCGCCGCTGCCGGCCCATGTCGGCCTTTTCGGCAAACCAACGGTGGTCAATAATGTGCTGTCGATGGCGACGGCGCCGATGATTCTCGAAAAGGGATCGCAGCATTACGCCGAACTCGGCGTCGGCCGTTCGCGCGGCACGATGCCGCTGCAGATCGCCGGCAATGTCAAATATGGCGGTCTCTGCGAAGTGCCCTTCGGCCTGACGCTCGGCGAGATCGTCAATGACATTGGCGGCGGCACGCGGTCCGGCCGGCCGGTACGCGCCGTGCAGGTGGGCGGGCCGCTCGGCGCCTATCTGCCGCCGTGGCTCTTCGACACGGTGTTCGACTATGAGGCCTTCGCCGCCAAGGACAGCCTGATCGGCCATGGCGGCCTCGTGGTGTTCGATGACACCGTCGACATGGCCTGGATGGCGCGCTTCGGGATGGAGTTCTGCGCCATTGAAAGCTGTGGCAAATGCACGCCTTGCAGGCTCGGTTCGACCCGGGGCGTCGAAACCATCGACAAGATTCGCGAAGGCCAGAATGTCGACGCGAATATCGAGCTCCTCAAGGATCTCTGCCATACAATGAAGTTTGGCTCGCTCTGTGCATTGGGAGGGTTTGCGCCCTATCCGGTTGAGAGCGCGCTTCGCCATTTTCCCGAGGACTTCCGCAAGCCGGCCCTTGAAGCCGCTGAGTGAGGTAGCCGCCATGACGCTCATCAAGGAAATCGATTTCGGCACGCCCGAATCACGATCCGAGAAACTAGTGACGCTGACCATTGACGGTAAGAGCGTCACCGTGCCCGAGGGCACCTCGATCATGCGCGCGGCGATGGAGATCGGCACCGAAATCCCCAAGCTCTGCGCCACCGACAGCATCAAGGCGTTCGGCTCGTGCCGGCTCTGCGTGATCGAGGTCGAGGGCCGCAACGGCACGCCGGCCTCCTGCACCACGCCGGTCGCTCCCGGCATCTCGGTCAAGACCCAGACGCCGCGCCTCGCCGCCATCCGCCGCGGCGTGATGGAACTTTACATTTCCGACCATCCGCTCGACTGCCTGACCTGCGCCGCCAATGGCGACTGCGAGCTGCAGGACATGGCGGGCGCGGTGGGCCTGCGCGATGTGCGCTACGGCTATGACGGCGCCAATCACGTTTTCGCCCGCAACAATGGCGAAGCGAATTTCGATTGGAAGCCGAAAGACGAATCCAATCCCTATTTCTCCTACGATCCCTCGAAGTGCATCGTCTGCAACCGCTGCGTGCGCGCCTGCGAAGAAGTGCAGGGCACCTTCGCGCTGACGATTTCCGGCCGCGGCTTCGAGTCGCGGGTTTCGTCCGGCATGGACGAAGCCTTCATGGAATCGGAATGCGTGTCCTGCGGCGCCTGCGTGCAGGCCTGTCCGACCGCGACGCTGATCGAGAAATCGGTCATCTCCGTCGGCCAGCCGGAGCATTCGGCGGTCACCACCTGCGCCTATTGCGGCGTCGGCTGCACCTTCAAGGCGGAGATGCGCGGCGAGGAAGTCGTCCGCATGGTCCCCTGGAAGGACGGCAAGGCCAACCACGGCCACAGTTGCATCAAGGGCCGCTTCGCCTATGGCTACGCCCAGCACGGCGACCGGATTCTCGACCCGATGATCCGCGAGTCGATCGATCAGCCATGGCGCGTGGTCTCATGGGACGAAGCGATCGGCTTCGCCGCCGAGCGGCTGAGGGCCACGCAGGAGAAATACGGCAAGAATTCCGTCGGCGTGATCACCTCGTCGCGCTGCACGAATGAGGAAAGCTACCTCGTTCAGAAACTCGCGCGCCAAGGCTTTAAGAACAACAACACCGACACCTGCGCGCGCGTCTGCCATTCGCCGACGGGTTACGGTCTGGCGCAGACCTTCGGCACCTCGGCGGGAACGCAGGATTTCGATTCGGTCGACGACGCCGACGTCATTCTGGTCATGGGCGCCAATCCGACCGACGCCCATCCGGTGTTCGGCTCGCGGATGAAAAAGCGCCTGCGCGAAGGCGCCAAGCTCATCGTCATCGATCCGCGCCGCATCGACCTCGTGCGCTCGCCGCATATCGAGGCGGATTATCACCTGCCGCTCAAGCCCGGCACCAATGTCGCGATGGTCACGGCGCTGGCGCATGTCATCGTGACGGAAAATCTCGTCAATCTCGATTTCGTGAAGTCGCGCTGCGACTGGGACGAATTTCAGGATTGGGCGGAATTCGTCGCGCTGCCGAAGAACAGCCCCGAGGCGATGGAAGCGACGCTCGGCGTTCCGGCGGCCGACGTGCGCGCGGCGGCGCGGCTCTACGCCACCGGCGGCAATGCGGCGATCTATTACGGCCTCGGCGTCACCGAGCACGCGCAGGGCTCGACCACGGTCATGGGCATCG
The DNA here is from genome assembly GCF_046349115.1 of Methylocystis sp. GTDB lineage: Bacteria > Pseudomonadota > Alphaproteobacteria > Rhizobiales > Beijerinckiaceae > Methylocystis. The sequence goes on from NZ_JAXMCX010000001.1 coordinate 7,218, forward strand.
CCAATCTCGCCATGGCGACCGGTAATCTCGGCCGCCGCGGCGTCGGCGTGAACCCCCTGCGCGGACAGAACAATGTGCAGGGCTCCTGCGACATGGGCTCGTTCCCGCACGAGCTGCCGGGCTATCGCCATATCTCCAATGACGCGGCCCGCCAGGCGTTCGAGAAGGATTGGGGCGTTTCGCTGGATCCGGAGCCCGGCCTGCGCATCCCGAACATGTTCGACGCGGCGATCGAAGGCACGTTCAAGGGACTTTACGTCCAGGGCGAGGATATTCTCCAGTCCGACCCCGACACGCGCCATGTGTCGCGCGCGCTCGGCAATATGGACATCGTCATCGTGCAGGACCTCTTCCTGGTCGAGACGGCGAATTATGCGCATGTCTTCCTGCCCGGCGCGACCTTCCTCGAGAAGGACGGCACTTTCACCAACGCCGAGCGCCGCATTCAGCGCGTCACCAAAGTGATGTCGCCGAAGAACGGCTACGCGGATTGGGAGGTCACTCAGCTCCTCGCCAATCGGCTCGGGTTGAATTGGAGCTACGCCCACGCCAGCGAGATCATGGACGAGATCGCGCGGCTGACGCCGTCCTTCGCCGGCGTGTCTTTCGAGCGACTCGAAGAGGCCGGTTCGCTGCAATGGCCGGTCAATGACGATTCGCCGGACGGCATGCCGATCATGCACATCAACGGCTTCGCGCGCGGCAAGGGCAAATTCGTCGTCACCGAATATGTTCCGACCGACGAGAAAGTCGGGCCCCGCTTCCCGCTGCTGCTGACGACGGGCCGCATCCTCTCGCAATATAATGTCGGCGCGCAGACCCGGCGCACCGAGAATTCGCAGTGGCATCCCGAGGATGTGCTGGAGATTCATCCGCATGACGCGGAGGATCGCGGCGTGCGCGACGGCGACTGGGTGAAGATCGCGAGCCGCGCCGGCGAGACGACGCTGCGCGCCAAGATCACCGATCGCGTCGCGCCGGGCGTCGTCTATACGACGTTCCACCATCCGACCACCCAGGCGAATGTGGTCACGACCGACAATTCCGACTGGGCCACCAATTGTCCGGAATATAAGGTCACGGCGGTGCAGGTCTCGACCACCAACGGGCCGACCGACTGGCAGGAGCAGTATCGCGAGCTGACCGAGCAGAGCCGGCGCATCGCGAGCACGATCGACGCGGCGGAATGACAGCAACGCCGTCGCCTACTCTTCGGGTGGAATGCCTGACGCGCCGTCACGATGTGACGGCGCGTTCTTCTCGCGTGATCCCCGAGGAGACGCCGATCGCCTTCACTTACGGCGGCGCCACCCATGCGGTGATGATGGCGACGCCGGCGGATTTGGAAGATTTCGCCATCGGCTTCGCGCTCACCGAAGGGTTGATCGACTCGCCGGAGCAGGCGGGAGAGGTCGAGATAATCGTCTCCGACGCCGGCATTGAATTGCGCGCCTGGCTCAAGGGCGGGCGACAGGAAGCCTATGCCGAACGCCGCCGTTCGATGGCCGGACCGACGGGTTGCGGCCTCTGCGGCATCGAGAGTCTGGAAGCGGCGACGCGCAAGCTGCCGACGCTCGACAATGCGCTCCGCGTAAGCGCCGACGCCCTGATCGAGGCGATGGAGCGGCTTCCCGCGGCTCAGACCTATAATCGCGAGACGCGCGCCATTCACGCCGCAGCCTTCTGGCATCCGGACACCGGCGCGCTGATCGCGCGCGAAGACGTGGGCCGCCACAACGCGCTCGACAAGCTCGCCGGCGCGCTGACGCGGCAGGCGATCGCCGCGACGCAGGGCGTGGTGCTGATGACCAGCCGCGTGTCAGTCGAACTTGTGCAAAAGGCCGCCCGAATGGGCGCGCCGATCATCGCCGCGGTTTCGGCGCCGACCGCGCTCGCCGTGCGCAATGCGCAGGCTTGCGGCATGACGCTGGTGGCGGTCATGCGCGGCCGGGATTTCGAAATCTTCACCCATCCGGGACGCATCCTCGAACAGGTTTCCGCACATGTCGCATGATTCGGTCGATAAGCTCGTCAAAATGGCCAACCAGATCGGCAAGTTCTTCGTGGCGCAGAAGCATCCCGAAGGCGTCGCGAGCATGACGGACCATTTGAGGAAGTTCTGGGACCCGCGCATGCGCAACGCGATCATCGCTCATGTCGATCATGGCGGCGCCGGCCTCGATCCAATCGCCATCGAGGCGGTGAAGCGCCTCCAAACTCGGGCTGGCGCCGCGGCTTCAGGCTTGCGCCCCGGCGAGGGCGGCGCCGACGGCTGATGAGAAGCATTCTGCGCCGGCAAAGCGATGACTGACCAAAACTGCCCCTGCCGCGCGATGGAGGCGCAACAGCTCGCCTATTCCGCCTGCTGCGCGCCTTATATCGAGCAAAGAGCGCCGGCGCCGACCGCCGAGGCGCTGATGCGCTCGCGCTATACGGCGTTCGTGGTCGGCGACATCGACTATCTTGTTGATACGCTCGCGCCGGAATCGCGTCACGACTTCGATCGCAAAGCGATCACGCATTGGGCGCGCAGCTCGCAATGGCTCGGACTTGAAATTCTTTCGACGGAGCAGGGCCTTCCGGGCGACGAAATCGGCTATGTCGAATTCATCGCGCATTTTTCCAGCGAGGGCGAACGCCATGCGCATCGCGAGCGTTCGCTGTTCCGCCACGATTCGCGAGACGGCCGCTGGTATTTTCTGGAAGAGGCCAATCGCAAAAGCGCGCCGATCGTGAAAGGCAAGCAGGCCGGCCGCAATGATCCCTGTCCCTGCGGTTCGGGCAAGAAGTTCAAGAAGTGCTGCGGCGCCGCCGCGTAAACCGGGCGTCGGCTTTCCATCGAGCCGCAAGATCATTTCGCATCGTCAAAATCTGGAACAAAGCGGTTTCGCCCGCGTTGCGTCGACGTGCTCTGTTGGAGAACGGCGATGGACTGGAATCGTGTCGAAGGCGTCTGGAAACAGTTCCGCGGCAAGATGCGCGAGAAGTGGGCCGAACTGACTGACGACGATCTTGCGCGCATGGACGGCAAGCGCGAGCAGTTCGAGGGGATTCTGCAGGAACGCTATGGCGCGGGCCGGGATCAAATCCGTGAAGACGTCGACGCCTGGCTCAAGACTCTGAATTGACGCCTCGGCTTCAACGCGCGGCGCGCGCCGCGGCCGCGACGCTGTCGTTCGGCGATCGCGAAGAATATCGAGCCTGCCCAATGCCGGAACATTCTCGGAAAGGGAGAGTTGTTTTTGTATTCTTCTCCAATGGAAGGAGAGCGTAATGAGTTCGAAGCCCAAATATGAAGTGAGCTGGCGACGGCTTATTGATGCGGCGTCTGGCGTCATCGCCAGAATGCTGCTCATCTACCCGGCGCTTCCGCGGGCGCGCCGAATCCATGTTCGCCAGCCGCGACGAGCGGAAATCGAACAATGGCTGCGCGATTGAATTTTGGTTCTTAGCGATTGCCGGCTGTTCATTCTCGGCAGGCCCGAAGGCGTCGGGAATAACAGCCAATCCCGTCGGCGAGAATTCATGCTTCTCTTCCGCGCCGCTGGCGCGCTGGCAAAGCTGATGGCCGCCGTTATTTTATTCTAGCGGGCCGGCAAGTCGCGCAAGCAGGTCGCGTATCCTGTCGGGCACGGGAGCGGATAGGCAGTCCCCGTATAAATCCCGCAGTTCAACCGTCATCTTGACATTAAAACCGAGCAGCGACAAAGGGCACGCGGCCTCCTTTCGCTTGTCGCGAAGCATTCGCCGCCGGTCTCCCGCTGCGCTCTGTTCGATCTTGCTGTCCATTTTCCAAGCTCTTGGAGGTCGGTCGCGCCCGGCGACTCCAATGCCCACGGCAGGCGAACGATTGTCGTTCCTGCATCCAACAAGGTGGCAGGTCGAATTGTTCCGTCGGAGGATGACAAACTTATTCTTCGTTCTGGAGCCGGGCGGAAGCGGAACCATGCGCTCCAAACAGAGTTGATTCGAGATGTCCTGATTTATGGTGATCCGGGATGGCGCCGCGGTCCTTCTGGAAGGGCTATCTGAAGCTTTCGCTTGTGACCTGCCCGGTCGCGATGACGCCGGCCGTCACTGAAGGCGAAAAGCTCCGCTTCCATATCCTTAATCGAAACACGGGCAATCGGGTCGTCAGTCAATATGTCGATTCCCGCTCCGGCGCGCCGGTTAGCGAAGACGACGCCGCGAAAGCCTATCCGCGCGACGAAAATGATTATGTGCTGATTGAGGACGACGAGCTTGACGCGCTCAACCTCGACAGTACGCGAACGATCGATATCGACGCCTTCGCCGCGGCGGACAGCGTCGACTGGATATGGCTTGACAAGCCGCATTACCTCATTCCCGACGACCCGATCGGCGTCGAGGCTTTTGCCGTGATCCGCGAGGCGATGAAGGCGACGAAGACGGTCGGCCTGTCGCGTCTGGTGATCTATCGGCGCGAGCGCGCGGTGATGGTCGAGCCGCGCGACAAGGGACTTGTATTGTGGACGCTGCGTTTCGCCGACGAAGTGCGCGATCAGAAGGATTATCTCGACAACATCCACGCCGAGGCGCCGAATGCGAAAGCTCTCGGCCTGATTTCAAAGTTGATCGAGGAGCGCAAGAGTCATTGGGATCCTTCGATGGTCCAAGATCCGGTTCAAACGCATCTGCTCGACATCATTGCTGGAAAGAAGAAAGAGCGAAGGCCCGCGCGCGGCAGGAAGCAGGCGCCGGCGAGTCCCGACAATGTCGTCAATATCATGGATGCGCTGCGTAAGAGCATCGATGCGGACAGGGGCGGCGGCAAGCGTCGTTAGGCCTTCGTCTTTCCGCGAGGCTTTCCCCATTCGATCGGCGCCGCCGCCGCTCGAAAGTCGGCCCAGGGATCGCTCTTCAGGGAATCAAGGCGCGCCAGAGTTTTGGCGATGGTGAAATAGGCGGGTCCGATCGCCGCGCTGAGCTCATCCCAGGCGAGCGGAACCGAGACGGGCGCGCCGGGACGCGCGCGCGGCGAATAGGGGGCGACGGCGGTCGCGCCGCGCTGATTGCGCAGATAATCGACCAGTATCTTTCCGCGGCGCTTCGACTTCGCGATCGTCGAAACGAATTTGCCGGGGCTCTCCTTCGCCATGGCGTCGGCGATGCTTTTGGCGAAGGCTTTCGCTTGCGGCCATTCCGCTTTCGGCGTCACCGGCGCCAGCACATGCAGACCCTTGCCGCCCGATGTCTTGACAAAGCCGGCGAGCCCGAACGCCTGAAGCCGGTCGCGCGTCTCTTCGGCCGCCGCGATGACCGACTCCCACGCGACCTCCTCGCCCGGATCGAGATCCATGATGATGACGTCGGGACGCTCCCAATCCGACGCGCTCGAGCCCCAGGGATGAATTTCCAAGGCCGCCGACTGAACCAGCGCGATCAGTCCGTTAAGGTCCTTGATGCTGAGCAGAGGCTCTTCTTTCGACTCGTTCGGATCATTGATGAGAACGATGTTGCGATCGATGCCCTTCCACGGATGTTTCTGGAAGAATTTTTCGCCATCAATGCCATTCGGACAGCGTAGCAGCGCCAGCGGACGATCGACGATGAACGGCGCGATATAGCGCCAGACTTCAGCGTAATAATCCGCCAGCCCCTGTTTGGTGACGCCTTCCTGTGGCCAATAGAGGCGATCCGGGTGAGTGAGCGTCACGGCGCTTGTCTCCGCTTTCGTTGCGGATGGTTTGGCTGGCGGCGCTTGCTCGCGTATCACGTCGCGCGCCGGCTTGTCTTCGCGCAGGCCGCGAAAGGAAGCGTGGCGAAGCAGATGATCGGCCGTCCAGCCGCGAAATTCGACCTCCGCCACCAACTCCGGACGCACATAGCGCACATGGCGCGCGGCCTCGGCGCTGAGCGGCGCGTCAAAGGGACTCGACGATCTGCGCAGCGGCTCGAGTTTGGCGAAAAGCTCACGCGCCATATCGGCCGTGAATCCTGTCCCGACACGACCGACATGGCGCAAGACCCCATGCTGATACACGCCGAGCGCGAGCGCGCCGATCGAGAGTCGCGACGCCGTCGACGGCGTATAGCCGGCGATGACGAATTCCTGCCGCGCAAAACATTTGGCCTTGATCCAGCTCTTCACGTGTCCGGAGCGATAGAGCGAGTCGCGCCGCTTCGACACCACGCCTTCGAGACAGAGCCGGCAGGCATGCGCCAGCACGACCGCGCCGCTCTCCTCGAAATGAGCGCTGAAGCGAACCTTAGCGTCGATCTCGTCGCCGAGCAGTCTCGCCAGCGCGTTTTTGCGTTCGAGCAGAGTCGCGCCGCGCAAATCATAGCCGTCGAGATAAAGCAAATCGAAGGCCCAATAGACGAAGCGGTCGCTGCGTCCTTCGCTCAAATCAGCTTGAAGCGCCGAGAAGTCGGAGGCGCCAGATTGCGCCTCAACGACGATTTCGCCGTCGATGAGCGCCGTGCCGAGCGGCAGCGCGCGCAGCGCCGCGACGATCTCCTCGCCAAACTTCCTTGTCCAGTCGAGGCCGCCGCGCGAGAGCAGGCGCACGCGCCCCGCCTCGATGCGCGCCTGAAGGCGATAGCCGTCGAATTTGATTTCGTGAACCCATTCCTTGCTCGCTGGCGCGGCGCCGGCGCTCGCTTGCATCGGCGCGACGAAATTCGGCAGCAGCGCCTCCTTCGCGCCATTTACGCGCGAGGGATCCAACTTCTGCGCGGGCGCGACTGTCGCCGTGGAGGAGCTTGTCTTATCTGAGCGGGACGCGGCGCTCTGTTTCAGCATGGCGCATTTCTTGGGGCGTCGCGACGGCGGGCCCTGCGCGACATCACCGATCGCGCGTCCGGTTTTCGCCGAGCGCGGCATTTCTTCGAGTATGTCTTCATCTTCGGGCGCTCGCGCAAAATCGTCTTCGGCTTTGATGAGAAGCCAATTGTCATGCTTCTCGCGCGGCTTTCGCGCCATGCGCACCAGATGCCAGCGGCCGCCGAGCTTCTTGCCCTTCAATTCGAATTCGAGATGGCCCTTGGCGAGTCCATTGTGCGGATCGCCGTCCGGAATCCAGACGCCCTTGTCCCAGACGATGACATGTCCGGCGCCATATTGGCCCTCGGGGATGGCGCCCTCGAAATCGCGATAGTCGAGCGGATGATCCTCGACCTGAACGGCGAGCCGTTTTTCGCCGGGCACGAGGCTCGGCCCTCTCGTGACCGCCCAGCTCTTCAATACGCCGTCCATCTCCAGTCGAAAGTCGTAATGCAGCCGCCGCGCGGCATGTTTCTGAATGACGAAGCTGGCGCCTTTCTTTCGCGCGCCGCGCCCCCGCGGTTCGCTGGTCGCCGAGAAATCGCGCTTCTTGCGATAATCGGCGAGCGACATGCGCGGTCAGCTCGCTTTCCGGCGCGTCGCGGCCATACGAGCCTTGCGCGCCGGCGCCGCGCGCTTGCGGGTCGCAGGCTTGCCCGCCTTGTCCGAAAGAGCCGCGCTCTCGCGCAGCGCGTCAAGCAGATTGACGACCTTGGCGTCGCGCGCCTTGCGCGGCGGCGCGACCGCTTTGCCGTCGAGCTTCGCCTTCACGAATTCGGCGAGCGCCTGTTCATAACGGTCTTCGAATTTCGACGGATCGAAGAATCCGCGTTTCGTGTCGATGATGTGCTTGGCGAGCTTCAGCATCTCGCCCTGAATTTTGACGTCGGGCGCGTCATCGAACGCCTGATCCGCGGATCGCGCCTCATAGTCGAAATGAAGCGTGATCGCGAGAAGCCCGTCGCCATGGGCGCTGATCAGAAGGGTGCGCGCGCGTCTAAACAGCGTCGCTTTGGCGATCGCCGCGACCTTGTTCCTGCGCAGGCCCTCGCGAATCAGCACGAAGAGTTCGCTCGCGTCGCTTTGCGACGGCGAGAGATAGTAGGGCTTATCGAAAAAGACAGTGTCGATCTCGGCCCAGCCCAGGAAATTCTCGATCGTCATGGCCTTGTCGCTCTGCGGACGAGATAGCGCGATCTCTTCGGGTTCGAGAATGACATAGTCGTTCTTATCGACCTCATAGCCCTTGACTTGATCGTCGGAGTCGACTGGCGCGCCGGTTTCGCTGTCGACGAAGGTTCGGCGCAGGCGATGGCCGGTCGCCCGGTTGATCATATGGAAGGCGATCCTGTCGGATGTCGACGTCGCTGAATAGAGCGCCACCGGACAGGCGAGCTCGGCGATCTTGAGAGAGCCCTTCCAATTCGCTCTCGGCGACAACGCACACCTCTTACGCTTGCGGGGCCATTGGCCACGGCTGTCGCATTACGCTTCCGGCGTTTTGGTCCTGTCAAGCTTTTCGGCAAGTTTCGAGGCGACCATCAAACCGACCGCCGCGCCAATGATCAGATGAAGATGAGGCTCAACTCGTTCTGCGACGGCCTTGGCGGCGACCGGCGCGAGCGATCCGATCGCCTTAACCATGTCGCCATTCGAATTGAGCAATTGGTCGGCGAACGACAGAGCGGAATGGTTCTGAGCTTCGAGTTCCGCCGCCGATCGCGTAACGCGCGCACCAAACCGAGCCGCCGTCGCGAAATGAACGACAATCGCGGCGATGAGAAAGGCGCCGGCGATCACCAGATTTCCAGCGATCTCGCCCCAGGTCGCGGTCGCGTAGGCATGGGCGGCGGCCGTGGCGAAGCCCAGCGCGAACAGAGCGAGGACGAAAACGATCGTGAAACGGGACGCGCCCTGCGTCGCCTTCTCGACGGTTTCGTCAACCCGGCGGAATATCGGGTCCAGGATCATCATCGTCGCCTAACGACTAGCTGCGGCCTTTCCACATCGCGCCGACCAAAAATCCCCCGGCGACGGCGAGCAACAGCGCAGTTATCGGCTGCTCGCGCACCGCCTCCTCAATGCTGGTCTTGAAGCCTTGGCTCGCGACCTTGGCTTTCTCAGCCGTTTCGCGCGATTGCCGCGCTGCAGTCGCCAGCGCTGCGTCGGTCTCGTCCATCTTGGCGTTCTCGTCATCGGCGAATGACGCTGCCTTGGCGGCGGCGTTCGCCGAGGCTTTGGCGATGGCGTCCTGCGCCTCGTGAATTTTGGTCGTGACTTGAGAAGTTGCATCCATCTCGGCTGCCCCGCTGGTCGCATATTGAACCTGCGGACAGTTTGATTGTTCCTCGACAAGCTGCGCTTTGGCTCGAATTAGTTCGAAAGATGAGCGGCGATGCCCGCTATTGGCGCCCGCATTCCACGACTTGAGGTTCGACGCGAGATAACGCCGCTAGGCCGAAGGGAAAAATGCGCCGTTCACTTGAATGGGCTTTCCACGCCTTCCGGCAAGGCGACGTCAAAGCCCTCGTTGATCCCCGAAAACATCTGATAGAAGCCCGATAAAACGACGAGTTCGACGAAGCCTTGGAGGCCGAACGCCCTAATGGCTTCATCCTGAACGCGCGACGGAATATTTCGCCACGACAATGTCGAGTCGAGCGCTTGCACGACAAGATCATAGGGTGGGGCGGCGACGGCGTTCACATCCTCGCCCCGCTGCAGCGCGCCGATGAGCGTCGATGGAACGCCCGCGGCTTCGGCGTGCTGAATGTGATCGATCCATTCGAAGGCGGCGCCGGTATGACGCGCGACGTAAAGCACGACAAATTGATAGATGTCGCGCGGCAGATGTCCTTCGAATTTCAGATAATAGCCGAGGTCCTCGATCCTTTCGCAAAGTTGCGGATGATTCATCAGCGCGGCGTAGGGGCCGCCAAAGCCTGCGCCCTGCGCCTTGCGCCGCTCGACCATGCGCTCGTAGAGCGCGCGATCGGCCGGCGATAGCGTTGAAGGATCGAAAGGCAATTGAGCCATCGGCGCTCGCTCACTCGTGGTAGGAATAGGTGGAGATCGCTTCGGCCCAATCCTTCACCGGCGTCGTGAAGGCCTTGTCGGCTTTGACATCGATGAGGCAGGGCCCATCGCCTTTGAGCGCTCTCTCGAAAGCGCCGGCAAGATCGCCTGGAGAGCGCACGGTTTCGCCGCGAGCGCCCAGGGCCTGCGCGAAACCGGCCCAGTCGTGGTCCGGCAATCGAGTCAGTTCGTCGGGCGTTGGCCCCAGCCCGTGCGCGCGCAGCCACACGTTCCCTAACGCCGCATTGTTGATGACGACATAGACGATCGGCAGCCGATAGCGCGCTGCGGTGGCGATTTCCATGCCGCCCATGCGCATGCAGCCGTCGCCGGTGATCGCCGCCACGCGCCGGCTTGGCTGCGCGCATTGGACGCCGATCGCGGCGCCGATCGCCCAGCCCATCGGGCCGAGATTGGTGGCGGAAACGTATGTTCTCGGTTCGTAAGACTCCCAATAATGGCCGGCGAAGGCGCGATGCGCGCCGGAATCGACGACGAGAACGCCGTCGCGCGGAAGCGCCTTTCTCAGCTCGCTGACGACGCGCGCCGGATGAATCGGAACCGCGTCGCTGTTGCAGTTTTCCGGGTCCTGCAGCCGGGGCGTCGACCGAATTTCCGAAACCCAAGTCGCACGCGCGGCGAGCGTCGGTTCGAGAGAGTCGCGCAGCTTGTCGCTTTGATCGAGTAGATAATCCAGATAGGCGCCGCAACTCCCGATGACGCCGCCATCCAGCGCATGCGTCCCGATCGCCGCAGGAAGCAAGTTCACGCAAATCGAAGCGTCTGGCTTCAGCTGCAGCGCCCAATGCATCGTGTCGCGCTCATTCAGTCCCGAACCCAAGATGATCAGCAAATCGAGCGATGGATCGGTCAGCGCGGCGCGGGCGTGATGCGTGCCCGCATAGCCGAAGACGCCAAGCGAAAGCGGATGGTCCTCTGGAAAAATGCCTTTGCCGCGCAGCGTCGTCGCGACGGGAATGCGCCACAGTTCTGCGAATTCCTTGAGCGCCGCGGCGGCGTTCGGATGTTCGACGCCAGCCCCGGCGAGAATCGCGATTTTTGCCGGCCGCTTGCCTTCGGCGCCGCCAGAAAAGTGTCGCAGCGACGATTCGGCGGCGGCCATCGACAGCGCGTCATAGTCGACCAGCGCCCGGTCGATCGGAACATGGCTCACTGAAAGGTCAGCGGCCAGACAGTCTCCAGGCAATGAGAGATGCACCGGCGCGGTCGGGCGAGTGCGAAGCCGCAACAGCGCGTGCTGGAACAAATGCGGCATATTCTTCGGATTATCGATTGACGAGGAATAGCGCGTCAGCGGCTTCATGATCGCGACGTCGTCGAGCGTCTGCGGGCTTGCGTCTTGAAACACGCCTAAGCCCTCGAGAAGCGTCGCGACTTCGCCGCTCAACAGAAGAAGCGGCGCGCCGTCCGACTGCGCGGTCGCCACGGCGGTGACGGCGTTGGTCAAGCCGGGGCCGCCGATGCAGAGCGCAGCGCCGAAATTTCCGCTGGCCCGCGCATAGCCGTCGGCCATATAGGCGGCGCCGCCTTCCTGCGCGGCGACGATCGGGGCGAGCGCCTTCTGCCTTCCTAAAGCCGGCAGAAAGGGATCGACGAGTCCGCCGGGCACCATGAACAAATGGTCGAGTCCTTCGCTCGCCAGCGCTTCGAGGATGAAATCGACCCCTAGCGGCATTGTCGCTCCAGTTCGGGATTCACGCGCCCGGCGTGGGCTGGCGAGTTTTTCGTGTGAAGCATAGTCGAACAAAAGCGTCGCGATCAATCGTGATTTGCGCGAATGGTCGTATGCGCCGCTTCGGGGGCGAACTAATTCTTAACGTCGATGGCGCGCGGCGCTTCCGACGCAAGCGTCTCGGCTTCGTCTTTCAACTCGACGCCGGTCAATTGGCGTCGGCGCGCCTCGTTGCAAAGATAAAGCAGCTTTCGCGTCGCCTCGTCATAGGCGAGGCCTTGCGGGCGGATGTTCGAGAGACAATTGCGCTCGGCGTCGGTGCGGCCGATGCGCGGCGCATAAGTGAGATAGACGCCTAGGCTGTCCGGCGAGGAGAGTCCGGGCCGCTCGCCGATGAGCACCGCTGCGAGTCTTGCGCCGAGCGTTTCGCCAATGTCGTCGCCGAGCGCCACGCGTCCCTGTTCGGCGAGCACGATCGGCGCGATTTTCCATGATGGTTGATTGAGAAATTGCAGTGTCTTTTCAAGCAGTGGAACGGCGTGCCGGGCGATGGCGCGTGCGGATAATCCTTCAGCGATAATGAACACGAGGTCGTAGTCGCCAGCCAAAGTTTTCAGCCGCTCGCGGGACTCGTCGTCCAGTCGCCGGCCCAGGTCCGGTCGCAGCAGAAAGCTGCGCCGGTCGCGCGCGGCGCTTTTAACGCGAACGGCCGCGAGCCCGCGCGACGTGAGTTCGTCGAAGAGGGTTTCCACGTCGAGCCGCTCTTCGACGGCGTCGCGCGCCTCGGCATGGGCCAGTTGAAAGTCCAGCGTGGCGCGCGTCGTGAGCGCCGCCCCGGCGCGCGGCAGGAAAATTCGCGCTGGCGTCGCCGAACGCAGCTTCGCAATCATGTCGAGCGGCGCCGGCCGACGATCCGCCATTCTCAGGCTCTTTCGAGAAGCGGCGCGAAGGCGGGGGGAAGCGCCGGCGCCTGCGGCTCGCCGCGCGCGTCGCTCAGTCCGACATCGTTCAGCCATTGCGCGAATTCCGGCGCCGGCGCGAGATTCAGCATGCGCCGTACGGCAAGCACGTCATGATAGGAGGTGCTCTGGTAATTCAGCATCACGTCATCCGCGCCGGGAACGCCCATGACATAATTGACCCCGGCGACGGCGAGCAGCGTCAGAATATCGTCCATGTCGTTCTGGTCGGCTTCGGCATGATTGGTGTGGCACACGTCGCAGCCCATCGGCAGTCCGAGCAGCTTGCCGCAGAAATGATCTTCGAGCGCCGCCCGCGAGATTTGCTTGCCGTCGAAGAGATATTCGGGCCCGATAAAGCCGACGACGGTATTGATCAGCAGAGGTTCGAACACTCGCGCGACGCCGTAAGCGCGCGCCTCCAGCGTCTGCTGATCGCAATGCCAATGGGCGTTGGCCGAAAGCGCGCTGCCCTGGCCGGTTTCGAAATACATCACATTGTCGCCGATCGTCCCGCGCTTTAAAGCGAGCGCCGCTTCATGGGCTTCACGCAACAGCGCGAGGTCGATTCCGAAGCTGGCATTGGCGGCCTGCGTGCCGGCGATTGACTGAAACACCAGATCGACCGGCGCCTGCCGTTCCATGAGCTGCAATGTCGTCGTGACATGGGCAAGAACGCAAGATTGGGTTGGAATGTTCAGCGTCGCGCGCAATTCGTCGAGAAGGCGCAAGAGTTCATAGCATTGTTCCGGACTGTCGGAGGCCGGGTTGACGCCGATGACGGCGTCGCCATTGCCGAGCAGCAGCCCGTCGATGGCGCTGGCGAGGACGCCGCGCGCGTTGTCGGTCGGGTGGTTGGGCTGAATGCGCGACGACAATCGTCCGCGCAGGCCGAGCGTATTGCGAAATCTGGTGACGACGCGCCGCTTGGCGGCGATGAGGATCAAATCCTGGTTGCGGCAGATTTTCGAGATTGCCGCCACCATTTCCGGCATGAGCCCGAAAGTAAGAGCCGCGAGCGCATCCTCATCGGCGGCGTCGGAGAGAAGCCAGTCACGACATTCGCCGACGGTCAACGACGCGATCGGCGCAAAGGCCGTTCGATCGTGACTGTCGACGATGAGGCGCGTGACCTCGTCTTCTTCATAGGGAATGAGCGCTTCGTTGAGGAAGACGCTCAAGGGGAGATCGGCGAGGGCCATCTGCGCCGCGACGCGCTCCGCCGCGCTGGTCGCGGCGATTCCGGCGAGGCAATCTCCCGAACGCAGCGGAGTCGCCTTCGCCATCAGCGTCTTAAGGTCTGGGAACCTGTAACTCGTGCCGCGAATCGTCGTCCCATACATGGCTCGACCTCGAACGACCATTTCTCAGGCTAGGGCGCCGACGCGAACATGTCACCTTGTGTCGGCAAGGTTTTCCCCAGCGCCGGCGCCGCCCATGGCCTTTGCGCCCGACCCGAATATACTCGCCGAGCCAAAGTTTGTTTGATCCCGCCGGAGCCGATGCCAGCCCAAGCCGCAGACCCCGAAACGCTGATCCGCGCGCTGCCGCTGTGGCGCGGGCCGATCGACATCGCGCCCTTGCTCGGCGGCATCACCAATAAGAATTATATCGTCACTGACGGCGACCGGCGCGTCGTCGTTCGGCTTGGCGGCGACATTCCGGTTCACGGCGTGATGCGCTTCAACGAGCTTGCGGCGAGCAGGGCGGCGGGCGCGGCGGGCATATCGCCGAAAGTTCTTTGTTCGGCGCCTACGGCGTTGGCGCTCGAATATATTTCCGGCTGCACTTATGACGCAGAGGATGTGCGCCAGAACCGTGGACGCTGCGTCGAACTCGTCAAGCGGGTTCATCGCGAGCTGGCGCGGCATTTGCGCGGGCCGACGCTGGCGTTCAACGTCTTTCACGTCATTCGCGACTATGCTCTTACGCTCGTCGACGATCAAAGCCGGATAGCGCCGCAATTGCCGCGCTTGATCGCGGCGAGCGAGGTTCTGGAAAAAGCCGTCGGCCCGATCGATCTGGTTTTTAGCCACAACGATCTCCTCGCCGCCAATTTTATCGATGACGGGCGCCGTCTCTGGCTCGTCGACTGGGATTATGCGGGCTGGAATACGCCGCTGTTCGATCTCGGCGGGCTCTCGTCGAACAATGGTTTCGACGCCGCGGACGACGCCGCGATGCTGGAAGATTATTTCGAAACGCCGCCTACGGATGCGCTGAGGCGACGGTTCAAGGCAATGCTCTGCGCCTCGCTGTTGCGCGAGACACTGTGGAGTCTCGTCTCGGAAAGCCGGTCCGAGATCGAATTCGATTATGTCGCTTATTCCGATCAAAATATCTCGCGCTTCGAGGACGCCTTCGCGGCGTTCCAGCAAGTGGAAAAAGCATGACCGACCTTCCGCATAGCGCGCAGATCATTGTTATCGGCGGCGGCATCGTTGGCTGCTCGGTCGCCTATCACCTCGCCAAGCGCGGCGTCGAGACGCTGCTCATCGAGCGCCATCAGCTGACCTCCGGCTCGACATGGCATGCCGCCGGACTGATCGGACAGTTGCGGACCAACGCCAATATCACCAAGCTGCTCGGCTATTCGGTGGAGCTTTACAACCGGCTCGAACAGGAGACCGGCTATGCGACCGGCTGGCGGCGCAATGGCGGGCTGCGCCTCGCCTGCAACGCCGATCGATGGATTGAAGTCAAACGGCAGGCCACGTCGGCGCGGAGCTTCGGTCTCGACATGCAACTCCTCAGCGCGAGGGAGGCGCAAGAGCTCTGGCCGCTGATGAATATCGATGACGTTATCGGCGCCGCCTTCCTGCCGACCGACGGGCAGGCGAATCCTTCCGACATCACTCAGGCGCTGGCGAAAGGCGCGCGGCTCGCCGGCGCGAAGCTTGTCGAAGGCGTCGCGGTCACGGAATTTCTCATCGAGAACGATTGCGTGCGCGGCGTCGTCACCGATCGCGGCGTCATCGCCTGCGAAAAGCTCGTGCTCTGCGCCGGCCTGTGGACGCAGCCGCTCGCCGCGCGCGCCGGCGTCGCCGTTCCGCTCTCCGCGGTTCACCATCAATATATCGTGACTGAAAAAATCGACGGCGTGACGAGCGATCTGCCGACCCTGCGCGATCCGGATCGGCTGACCTATTACAAGGAGGAGGTCGGCGGTCTCGTGATGGGCGGCTATGAGCCCAATCCCGTGCCATGGTCGTCTGGCGTCGTTCCCGAGGATTTCGCCTTTCGGCTGCTTGAAGACGACTGGGATCATTTCGAGCCGATCATGAATCTTGCGCTTGGCCGTGTGCCAGCGCTCGCCGAGGCCGGGATCAAACAAATGATCAACGGTCTCGAAAGCTTCACGCCCGACGGCAATTGGATGATCGGCGAAGCGCCGGAGGTGCGCAATTTCTTCGTCGGCGCCGGCTTCAACGCCTTCGGAATCGCCTCGGCGGGCGGCGCCGGCATGGCGCTCGCGGAATGGGCGGCCGACGGCGAACAGCCCTTCGATCTCTGGCCGGTCGACATTCGCCGCTTCGGCGCGCCGCATCGCGATCCGAACTGGGTGCGGGTGCGGACGCTCGAAGCCTATGCGCGCCATTACAGCATCGCCTGGCCCTTCGAAGAGTTTACGTCGGGCCGACCGCTGCGGCGCTCGCCTTTGTATGAGCGGCTCAAGGCAAAGGGCGCATGCTTCGGGGAGAAGATGGGTTTCGAACGGCCAAACTGGTTCGCGGATTTGGCGGCCGGCAAAGCGCCGCGGGACCGCTATTCCTTCGGCCGACCGGGCTGGTTCGACGCGGTCGGACGCGAGCATCGCGCCTGCCGCGAGACGGCGGCGCTGTTCGATCAGACGAGCTTCGCCAAGGCGCTCGTCGTCGGCAAGGACGCCGAAGCGGCGCTGTCCTGGATCGCCGCCAATGACGTCGCCAAGCCGCCTGGGGCCGTCGCCTATACGCAATTGCTGAACGCCAAGGGCGGTATCGAATGCGATCTGACGATCACGCGATTGGCGAGGGACCGCTATTATGTGGTGACCGGGACGGCCTTTGCAACGCATGACTTCGATTGGATCAGGCGATCCATCCCTGAAGGACTGGACGCGACGCTCATCGACGTCACTTCCGCGAATTCGGTATTGGCGCTGATGGGGCCGCGCGCCCGCGACATCCTGCGATCCTGCAGCGACGATGATTTTTCCAACGCCGCCTTCCCCTTCATGAGCGCCCGCGACATCCGCTTGGCCGGCGCGCCGGTTCTGGCGATCCGAGTCACCTATGTCGGCGAACTCGGCTGGGAGCTTCACATCCCCGTCGATTTCGCGGTCTGCGTCTATGACGCGCTGATCGAAGCAGGCGCGCCCTTCGGACTTGTCGACGCCGGCTACAGAGCGATCGAATCGCTTCGCCTTGAGAAGGGCTATCGCGCCTGGGGCGCCGACATCGGCCCCGATCACTCGCCGCCGATGGCGGGACTGAACTTCGCCGTCAAAATGAAATCGTGCGCGCCGTTTCAGGGGAGAGAAGCGCTGGTTCGATCCGCCGCCGCGCCACTGCCGCGCCTTCTCGCCGGTTTCGCCGTCGACGATCCCGACATCACGCTGCTCGGACGCGAAACAATCTATCGCAACGAAGCGCGCGTCGGCTGGTTGTCGAGCGGCGGCTATGGCTATTCGATCGGCAAGGCGATCGGCTACGGCTACGTTCGCTGCGCCGACGGCGTCGATCCGACATTCGTTCTCTCGG
Source organism: Methylocystis sp. (assembly GCF_046349115.1). Classification (GTDB taxonomy): domain Bacteria; phylum Pseudomonadota; class Alphaproteobacteria; order Rhizobiales; family Beijerinckiaceae; genus Methylocystis. Next base: position 24,474 of record NZ_JAXMCX010000001.1, read on the forward strand.
GCGACTATCAGCTCGAAATCGCCGGCGAGCGCCGACCGGCGATAGTCTCGCTGTCGCCTTTCTATGATCCGAAAGGCGAACGCATTCGCGCCTGACCGCGGCTTATAGATCACGCTGCGTTTAGGCGGAATCGCCTAAACGCAGATGACGTGATCGATCCCTAAAGTTTAGAGCGCGCTTTGCGCAAAAAACCGGCTTCCACTTTTTTCGTAGCGCGCTCTATGCTTCGAGCCGCTGGCCGGCGCCTGACGCCTTCCCGCCGAGTTCTCGCGGGGCGTCAAACGTCGCGAGCGTTTCCTCGACCGCGTCGAGCGCAAGATCTAGGTCGTCTTGGGAGATGACGAAGGGCGGCGCCAGACGCACGACGGTGTGATGCGTGGCGGTGGTCAGCACGCCTTTGTCGATCAGGCGCTCGCAAACTTCTCGCGCGCTTGCGTAGCGCGGGTCCAGCTCCACGCCCGCCCAAAGGCCGCGCCCGCGAATCTCCCTGATCGCCGGCAGGCGCATCGCGTCCAGACGTTGCAGCATTCGCGCGCCGAGCGTCTGGCTGCGTTCAACCAGCCGCTCATCGCGAATGATTCGCAGCGCTTCGAGGCCGACGGCGGCGGCGAGCGTGTTGCCGCCGAAAGTCGACCCATGCGAGCCCGGCGTGAACACGTCCATCACTTCGCGTTTCGCGACGAAGGCGGAAACCGGCAGCACGCCGCCGCCAAGCGCCTTTCCGAGCGTGACGCCGTCGGGGACGACTTTCTCATGTTCGAAGGCGAACCAGGTGCCGCTGCGCCCCAGCCCGGATTGTACCTCGTCGAGCATCAGCAAGACGCCGCGGGCGTCGCAGAGTCGGCGGAGCCCCAAGAGCCAGCCGTCGGGCGGCACGATGACGCCGGCTTCGCCCTGGATCGGCTCGACGAGGATCGCCGCCGTGTTTGGCGTAAGGGCGGCTTCGAAGGCCGCGAGATCGCCAAAGCGCGCCGAGCGAAATCCAGGCATGAACGGGCCAAACCCGTCGCGATATTCTTCCTCCGACGAGAAACTGATGATCGTCGTGGTGCGGCCATGAAAATTGCCGTCGGCGACGATGATTTCCGGATTGGCGATTCCCTTGACGCGATGGCCCCAGCGGCGCGCCGCCTTGATCGCCGTCTCGACCGCTTCCGCGCCGCTATTCATCGGCAGAGCGGCGTCGAGCCCGGTGACTTTGCACAGTTCTTCGAGAAAAGGGCCAAGCCGGTCATCGTAAAAAGCGCGCGACGGCACGGCGAGCCGCTGCGCCTGTTCGTCGAGCTTTGCCAGAATTCGCGGATGCGCGTGACCGAGGCTGACCGCCGAATAGGCGCTCATCATGTCGATGTAGCGCCGGCCCCCCGTATCCCACAGATAGGCGCCCTCTCCGCGCGCGAGCCTGACCGGCAGCGGATCATAGTTTCTGGCGACGTGCTTGTTCCTGAACGTCGTGCGATCCATTTGCAAGAGCTTTTCGCGCCTGCCCGCGTCAGGTGGCGACTGCGGACATTTGCGCCTTTCATGCTTACATAGGCAGTCGTGACATAAGGCGCCAGCCGCGTGAGACGGCGGTCATCGGGGAATAGAAATGGAGCCGCGCGTTCCGCATGCCGAATTGGCCGCCGAAGCCGCGGCCCTTCTGCAAGAATTCGGGGTGGACTCTCGCAGGTTCACGGGCGGGTCTCTGACCATTCGCTCGCCGATCACTGGCGAGATCATCGCGCGCGTCGAAGGCGCCGATTCAGCGATCGCGCAGCAGACGATCGCGCGCGCCGAGGCGGCGTTTCGCGTCTGGCGCAATGTCCCGGCGCCGCGTCGAGGCGAATTCGTGCGTCTGCTCGGCGAGGAGCTGCGCGCGGCCAAGGCCGAGTTGGCGCGCCTCGTCACGATCGAGGCCGGCAAGATCACGACCGAGGGACTCGGCGAAGTTCAGGAGATGATCGACATCTGCGACTTCGCCGTCGGCCTGTCGCGGCAGCTTCATGGACTGACCATCGCCACCGAGCGTCGCGGCCATCGGATGATGGAGACCTGGCATCCGCTCGGCGTCGCCGGCGTGATCACCAGCTTCAACTTTCCCGTCGCGGTCTGGGCCTGGAACGCGGCGCTCGCCTTGGTCTGCGGGAATTCGCTTGTGTGGAAGCCGTCGGAAAAGACGCCGCTGGTCGCGCTCGCGTCGCAGGCGCTGGTCGCGCGCGCCGCCGCGCGTTTTGGCGACGCGCCGGATGGTCTTTCCAGCCTGCTCATCGGCGGTCGCGAGATCGGCGAAGCGCTGGTTGAAGATTCGCAGATTCGACTAGTGTCCGCGACAGGTTCGACCGCCATGGGACGCGCCGTCGCGCCGCGCCTCGCGCGTCGCTTCGCGCGATCGATCCTCGAACTTGGCGGCAACAACGCCGCGATCGTCTGCGCCTCCGCGCCTCTCGATCTTGCCGTGCGGGCGATCGCCTTCGCGGCGATGGGCACGGCAGGCCAGCGCTGCACGAGCCTGCGCCGGCTGATCGTGCATGAAGACATTCATGACGAGCTTCTGAGCAGGTTGCGACGCGCATATGGCTCGGTTCAGGTCGGCGATCCTCGCGACGGCGGGACGCTGATCGGACCGCTCATCGACGAGAGCGCGTATGCGGCGATGCGCGCCGCGCTCGACGAGGCGCGCGGCGCGGGCGGCGCGGTCTTTGGCGGCGAACGCGCGTTGGCCGAAAAATATCCCGACGCTTTTTACGTGCGTCCGGCGCTTGTGGAGATGCCGGGCCAGACCGAGGTCGTGCGGCGCGAGACATTCGCGCCCATTCTCTATGTGATGAAGTTCCGTAGCCTCGGCGAAGCGATCCGATTGAACAATGATGTCGCCCATGGCCTGGCGTCGTCGATCTTCACCGCGCGTCTGGATGAGGCCGAATATTTCATGGCCGCCGACGGCTCGGACTGCGGCATCGCCAATGTGAATATCGGCCCGTCCGGCGCCGAAATCGGCGGGGCCTTCGGCGGCGAGAAGGACACCGGCGGCGGTCGCGAAGCTGGGTCGGACTGTTGGAAGGCCTATATGCGCCGCGCCACCAACACGATCAATTATTCTGGCGAATTGCCGCTGGCGCAGGGCGTCAAATTTGATTTGGAGGCATAGTCGGCGCCGGCTTGTTTGCAGCCATGCGAGCCTGGAGGCTCGCGGTCCAGGGTGCGCCGTTCTTGGAACGCGAGCCTCCAGGCTCGCACTGCCTCCGCCGGTCGCGCTCGTGGTTTTGCGACGCCGACGACTTAAATGACGAGATGGCAAACCTCGATCGGTCAGGGCTGCGATGAACGAACCTTTTGCTTCCGCCGACGCCCTTCGGGCGATGTTCGCCTCGGCGATTTCGGAAATGTATCAGGCCGAAGCGCCGCAGTATCGCGCGATGAAAGCGCTCGTGGCCGAGACGAATCGGCAATGCTTGGCCGATGAGCCGCAACTGAAGCAGCGCCTTCTCGAGAGCGGCGAACTTGAGCGACTCGACGTCGAGCGCCATGGCGCCATTCGCATCGGCACAGCCCAGGAGCTGTCGATGCTGCGTCGGCTCTTCGCGATCATGGGCATGGCGCCGGTCTCCTATTACGACCTGTCGATCGCCGGACTTCCGGTGCATTCGACCGCCTTCCGGCCGATCGGCGAAAGCGCGATGCGTGCGAGCCCGTTTCGGATATTTGCCTCGCTGCTGAGACTGGATTTTATCGCCGATGCGCAAGCACGGGAGATCGCTGCAAAAATCCTTGCTCAGCGCGATATATTCACGCCGCGATGCCGCGAACTGATCGACATTCACGAAAGGCGCGGCTTCGACGATGAAGAGGCGCGGGAATTTGTGATTGAAGCGGCGAAGACATTCCGTTGGAGCGGGCAGGCGACAGTCTCTTCAGCCGTCTATCGCAGGCTCCATTCGACGCATCCGCTGCTCGCCGACATTGTTTGCTTCAAGGGGCCGCATATCAACCATCTCACTTTGCATGCGCTCGATATCGACGTCGCGCACGCCGCGATGGCGGCGCATGGCATGAATCCGAAGGCGATCATCGAAGGACCGCCGCGTCGCCGCTGCCCGATCCTGCTGCGTCAGACGAGCTTCAAGGCGAATGCCGAGCCTGTCGACTTCACCGAGGAAGATGGTCGGCGCCTAAGCGGCGCCCATGCCGCGCGCTTCGGCGAGATCGAGCAACGAGGCGCCGCGCTGACAGCGAAGGGGCGCGCGCTCTACGACAGGCTTCTCGCCGAAGCTCAGTCCGAGGCTCCGCTCGCGCCGGATGGCGCGAATGCGCATGACTTCCATGCAGCGCTGACCCGGCGCTTCGCGGCGTTTCCCGACGATCGCGAGACGCTGAGACGCGAGAAGCTCGCCTATTTCCGCTATTCTCCCGATGCTGGAGCGCGGACAGGGGAGATTACGTCCCCTGCTTCGGTGGACGATCTCCTGCGGATCGGCGCGCTGCGCGCCGAGCCGATCCTTTACGAGGATTTTCTGCCCGTCAGCGCCGCCGGCATTTTTCGCTCGAATCTCGGCGACCGGCGCGCTGAAACATTCATCGAGCGCGCCGACCGGCGCGCCTTCGAGACGGCGCTCGGCGCGCCAGTCCTTAACGAACGCGCGCTCTATGAAGATCAGGAAACGCGCTCCTTGTCGGCAAGCCTTGAGGCGCTCGGCCTCGATGCCGTCGCCGCGCTTCAAATTTGAACAGGCGCATTCGGCCGATTTTGGCGCGGCGGAAAGGGACTGACCATGGACAGCGCGCGTTACCACAAGGCCAGCATCGGCAACCATCTGCTCCAGCCGGAAACGCTGATGCTGAGCTATGGCTACGACCCGGCGCTGTCGGAAGGGTCCGTCAAGCCGCCGGTGTTTCTCACCTCGACCTTCGTGTTTCGGACCGCGGAGGATGGGCGCGACTTTTTCGACTATATGGCCGGCCGTCGCGCGCCGCCGGAAGGCGAAGAGGGCGGCCTCGTCTATTCGCGCTTCAACCACCCCAATCTCGAAATCGTCGAGGATCGTCTGGCGATCTATGAACATGCCGAATGCGGTCTGGTTTTTTCCTCCGGCATGGCGGCGATCGTCACGACAATTCTTTCCTTCGCGCGGCCGGGAGAAACGATATTGCGCAGCCGTCCGCTCTATGGCGGCACGGAGGTTCTCATCGACAGGACTCTGGCGCCGTTCGGTCTGACGGGCGTCGGCTTCACCGATGGGCTCGACGAGGAAAACATCCGCGCCGCAGCCGCCCGCGCGATGGATATCGGGCGGATTGCGATGATTTTCATCGAGACGCCGTCCAATCCGATGAACAGCCTCGTCGACATTGCGCTGGTGCGGCGCATCGGAGAGGACATCGCGGGCAAGCAGGGCGCGCGGCCAGTCATCTGCTGCGACAACACGCTGCTCGGCCCGGTCTTCCAATCGCCGCTGCGGCATGGCGCCGATCTGTCGCTCTATTCGCTGACCAAATATGTCGGGGGACACAGCGATCTCATCGGCGGCGCCGTCGTCGGCGATTGCGCGCATCTCAAGACGATCCGATCGATGCGCAGCGCGATCGGCACGCAGCTCGATCCGCATTCCTGCTGGATGCTCGGCCGGTCGCTCGAAACGCTGTCCTTGCGCATGAACCGGGCCGCCGAGAACGCGGCGATCGTCGCGAATTTTCTCGCCGGCCATCCCAAAGTGGCCTGTGTCCACTACCCGCCGCTGCTGCCGCGCGATCATCCGCAGCGCATGCTGATGGAGCGTCAGTCGACTTCCGCCGGATCGACCTTCTCATTCGAGGTCGTCGGCGGGCAGGCGGAAGCCTTCGCTCTTCTCAATCGACTTCAGATTTTCAAGCTCGCCGTGAGTCTGGGCGGCTCCGAATCCCTGATCTGCCATCCGGCGACCACGGTGCATTCGGGCCTGACCGAGGAGGCCCGGCGGGAAATCGGCATCACCTCTTCGCTCATTCGCGCGTCGATCGGCATTGAGCATCCCGACGACCTCATTGCCGACCTCACGCTGGCTTTTGGCTGAAAAACCCGAGCTTACGGCGTCTCACGGCCAGAGGGCGTCACAAGCTTCGCGTAAGACCCTGTTAAATGTGGAGGCGTAGACATATGTAACCAATCAGTTGTTTGGTTCCGAAATCGAGCAGAGACTGGACAATGAGAGTAGCGAACGAAGTGCGCGACGATCGCACCGTTTTGAGCATCCAGGAAGATCGCATCGATGCGCATAACTCAGGCGAGCTCAAGAATCTGGTGCTGAAGACGCTCGAAGGCGGCGCAAAGAATGTCGTGATCGATCTCGCGCGAGTTCAATTCATCGACAGTTCGGGTCTGGGCGCTCTGCTCTCCGGCTACAAGAACGCCAATCTGCGCTCGAGCGGCTTTGCGTTGGCGGGCCTGCAGCCGCGCGTGAGATCGATGTTCGAGTTGACCAGGCTGCATCGCGTTTTCGACATTTATCCAAGCCTGCAACTGGCGCTGAGCGCCTGAATGGGAACGGGCGGTGATCGACATGTGCGAGACGGCGGTCAATCTGGACATCGTCGTTCCCAATGAAACGCGATATTTGCGTTTTGTCGGCGCGATCGCCGAACAGCTCGCCAAAGAGTTGGATATTCAGGAGGATCAACGCGACGCGCTCGCGTTCAATCTCAATCTGGCGCTGACCGAAGCCGTCGCCAACGCAATTCAATACAGCGCTGCGGCGCATTCGAAGGATTCGGTTCGGATCAGTCTTTCCGTCAAGGACGCCTATCTTTCAGTGCGCGTCTTCGATCATGGCGGCGGCTTCGATCTTGCTTCCGTGCCGACGCCTGATTTTGACGAACTTCGCGAACGCGGCCGCGGCATATTCTTCATCCGTTCGGTGATGGACTCGGTTCAATATCGCAAGACGGATTCGGGCAATGTGCTCGAAATGCGCAAGAAGATCGCATAGCCCTCCCGTGTTTGGCCCTCCAGAAACATCGGCGCCCGATACATTCCGCCCCGTTGACTGGGATGCGTCGGTGCGCCGCTTCCTGCGTCGCGCCGGACGCCGCGTCGGGCGCGAATTCTCGGCGGAGGCGCTTCGCCGACTGCCCAAGTCCTATCGCTATCTCGTGCCGGCGCCGCGCGCCGCGCGCGACCTTGCGCTGATCGAGGGCGGCAAAGACAGCGGGCGTGAAATCGTTGAACTCCGTCCGCTGCGCGGCGTCGGCGTCGGGCGCTACGAGATTCGCCTCATCGGCGCGACGGAGCGTTCGCTCGACGAACTCCTGCCGATATTGCAGAATTTAGGCTTGCGCGTCTCGGACCAAATTCGGTTCGAGCTCGATCTCGGCGTCGGGACGCGGTTTATCCGAAGCTTTACCGTTGAGCCTTCGGCGCCAAGCGCCATCGGCCTTGCCCATTGCCGGCGGCGATTGTTGCGGGCGCTCGAAGCGGCGCTTGCGGCGGAGGTCGAAAGCGACGCCTTGAACGGCTTAATCCTCGCGACCGAACTCGACTGGCGTCAGATCGATCTCTTTCGCGCTTATTGCAATTACTATCAGCAGCTCGGCGTGAGGCTGGGGCGCGCCCGCATCTATCAGGGGCTCTTGCGAAGTCCGGCGGCGGTCAACCTGCTCTATCGCTATTTCGAGGCGCGGTTCGAACCGGATCATGAGAGGCGCGACTCGTTTGAGATAGAACTTGAATTGCTCACGCCGATCCGCGCTCAACTCGTCGACGTTCTCGACAAGGTCGTCGACGGCAGCGACGATCGCATTCTGCGCGATCTCTTCAATCTCATCGACGCCACGGTGCGCACGAATTTCTACTTTTCGGGAGAATGGGCGCGCAACTTCATCGCTTTGAAGATCAGCAGTCTCGGCGTCTTCAACATGCCGTCGCCAAAGCCAATGGCGGAAATCTACGTTCACTCCGCGTCGATGGAAGGCATCCATCTTCGCGGCGCGAAGGTGGCGCGTGGCGGCATTCGCTGGTCGGACAGGCCCGAAGACTTTCGTAGCGAAATCCTCGCCCTGATGCAGACCCAGATGATCAAGAACGCCCTCATCGTGCCGCAGGGCGCCAAGGGCGGCTTTATCCTGAAACTTCCCTACACCGACGCGACGCAGCGCCAGCGGCTGGGGAAAGCGGCCTATTCGCAATTCTTGCGCGGGCTTCTCGATCTCACCGACAATCTGAAGGAATCGAAAATCATTCGGCCGCCGGAGCTTGTCGCTTATGACGATCCGGATCCTTATCTCGTCGTCGCCGCCGACAAGGGCACGGCGACCTGGGCCGACGTCGCCAATGAGATTTCTCAATCTTATGGCTTCTGGCTGGGCGACGCCTTCGCTAGCGGCGGCGCGCATGGCTATCACCACAAGAAATTGGGCATCACCGCGCGCGGCGCGTGGGTCTGTGTAAGGCGGCACTTTTATGAGCTTGGCCGCGATGTCGACGCCGAGCCCTTTACCGTCGTCGGCGTCGGGTCGATGGATGGCGACGTCTTCGGCAATGGCATGTTGCATACGCCAAACATCAGATTGCTCGCCGCCTTCGACGGCCGGTATATTTTCCTCGACCCCAATCCCGACCCGCTGGTTTCCTTCGCCGAGCGCCGCCGTCTGTTTGACCTGCCGCATTCGACGTGGCGCGACTATAATCCAGCGCTGCTCTCGCCGGGTGGCGGCGTTTATCGGCGCGACGCCAAGGATGTCGCGCTCAGCCCCGAAGTGCGCGCCTGGCTCGGCGTGCGGCACAGCACGACCGACGGCGAGGCGCTGGTTCGCTGGCTGCTGACGGCGCCCGTCGACCTGTTGTGGATGGGCGGCATTGGCGCCTATGTCAAGGCGAGTTCCGAAACGAATGAAGGCGTCGGCGACCGCGTCAACGACAGCGCGCGGGTCGATGCGCTGCAGCTTCGCGCCAAGATCGTCGGCGAGGGCGCCAATCTGGCGTTCACCCAGAAGGCGCGCATCGAATATGCGCTGAAGGGCGGCCGCATCAACACCGACGCCGTCGACAATTCGGCGGGCGTCGATCTCTCCGATCACGAAGTCAATCTGAAGACTTTGCTGCGCATACGTCCTGATACGGAGGCGCCGGAAATTGGCGACGCCAATGCGCTTATTGCGTCCCTCACCGAGGACGTTTGCGCTTCGGTATTACGAGATAATGACCAGCAGAGTCTTTGCCTGTCCCTGGACCGCGCGCGGTGTCTCGTCAATCTCGACCCATTCATGGATATCGCCGAGCAACTCGAAAACGCCGGCTATATCAATGCGGCAGCCGAGGCGTTCCCGACGCGCAAGGATGTCGCCGCGCGCGAGACGAAGGAATTGACGCGGCCGGAGCTTGCCTTGCTGATGGCGAATGCGAAACTCGCGTTGAAGCAGCGGCTGCTTGAGGATGAATCTTTCCTGCAAGGATCCTGGGCCGAAGATTTTCTGGCGAATTATTTTCCCGAATATGTCCGATCTCATTTTGCGGAGCGGATCAAACGCCATTCGCTCGCGCGGGAAATCGCCGTCACGGCGATTTGCAACGCTGTGATTGATCAGGCGGGCGTCCGCTTTCTGCTGTTCGGCGAGGGACTGACGCCGGCGCTGCTGAGCTACGCCGTGAAGCTCTACCTCGCCTTCGATCGAATTTTCGAAGGCGACAGATGGCGCGCGGCGTTTCGGTCGCAGGGCGGGTTGGACGCCGCGCATGAATGTGGCTTGCTGCTTCAGCTTGAAGACGCTCTCGCCGACATGTGCCAATGGGCGATGCGGCGCGGCTATCGACTAAGCCCGGACGATAAAGAGATCGAACGCTGGCGTCTCGATCTTCGCGACTATCGGGCGCGCGTCGGCGCCAGTAAACCGGCGGATGGGCTGGGAGAGCCATACTTCGATCGCGTGGGCGATTTTCCTTTCCTTGTCGCGCTCAGCCGGGAGTCGGGAGAAGACATGCGCGCGGCAGGCGCCTGTTTCGATCAGGCGGCCAATCTTTTCGGGCTGAAAAAGCTTACCGCCTTTCTAGAGGAGGTGAAGCCGAGAGACCGATGGGAGCAGCAGTTGCAGGCCGCGCTCGACGCGAGGATGAGGGATGCGGCGGCGCGCATCGCCTCAATGCAGTTCCTGACCGGAATCGCCGACCCCCGCGCCTTATTCCGTAACGTCGGCCTGGAATTCCGGCTCGCCGGGCTTGAGCGGCTGGCCTTCAAGCTGGAATCCTCGATGTTCACGACGCTCACGCCGATCGCGGCCTTTGTCGCCGAACTGAACGCGCTCGTCGACGCCTGCGACGCAGCCTATCGCAAACAGGCCGGCGACCGCGGGGAGGGTGAGCGACGGCGCCCGGGCGTTTCGGCGCAATCGGGAGTTTCTTAGCGCGATGGAAACGCTCGCCGCCGATCGCGCCATTCTCGACGCCTTCGATGAGGCGCTGTGCATTGTCGAATCCTCAGGCGCCGTGCGAGCGATGAACCGCGCCGCCGAACGGCTGACCGGCTATTCCGAGAGCGAGCTTCGCGGCCGGTCTTTCTTCTCGCAGCTTGTCGCGCGGCACGGCGCCGATCGCGCGCCATCATGGTCGCCGCTTGTTCGCGAGCGGCTGTCCGTGCGCTTGCGACGCAAGGATCGAACCTCGATCGAGATTCGCTGCGAGATCGATCCGCTGGGCGACGACGGCGGCGGCGCGCTCATCAAGCTTCGTCCGATCGACGAAGAGGCGAGCGAGTCGGAGGCGCTCGACGACATCAAGGAAAAACTGGAAACGATCTTCGGCGGCATGGCCGACGGTCTCGTGGCGATCGACGAGGCCGGCGAGATATTGCTGTTCAGCAAGGGCGCTGAGAGGATTTTCGGCTATCGCGCCGAGGAAGCGCTCGGCGCCAATGTCAAGATACTGATGCCTTCGCCCTATCGCGATGCGCATGACTCCTATCTTGCCGCTTATAAGGAAACCGGCGTCAAGAAAATCATCGGCATTGGCCGCGAGGTCGTCGGTAGACGAAAGAACGGCGCGACCTTTCCGATGTATCTCTCGATCGGCGAAATCCGGCTCAAGGGAAAGCGCTATTTCGTCGGCGTCACCCATGATCTTACCAGACTGAAACGCGCCGAGGAGCAACTGCTGACGTTTTCCGCCGCGATCGAGCAAAGTCCGATCGCGGTGATGATCGCCAATCAGCATGGCGAAATTGAGTATGTGAACAGCCGCTTCGCCGCCCTGACCGGCTATCGGCCGCATGAGCTCATCGGCCAGAACCCGCGCATGCTTCAATCGAAGCAGACGGTGAACGATCAATATCGTCGACTGTGGGAAAGCATTTCCGCCGGCGTCGAATGGCGCGGACAGATTCAGGACAGACGCAAGGACGGCAAGCTCTACTGGGCGTCCGAAATCATCACGCCGCTGCGCGACGCCGCCGGGGCCATCACCCATTTTCTCGCCATCCAGCAGGACATCACCGAACAAAAGCGCGACAAGGAGGCGCTGCTCGAGAGCGAGCAGCGCTTCCGGCAGATCGCCGACATGGCCGGCGAATGGCTGTGGGAGCAGGATCGCGACGGCCGCTATACTTACAGCAGCGGCGCGGTCGAGGATGTGTTGGGGATGACGCCCGAGGAGGTCGTCGGCAAGACCTATCTCGATCTCTTCGCCAAGGAGCCGGCGAGCGGCGCCGTCGCAAACAGCGCGCCGAGCCTCATCGCGTCGCGCCGGCCGTTCCACCGCGTCGTCAATCATTACCGGCATAAGAACGGCGGCGACGTCTATACCGAGTCGACCGGCGCGCCGGTGTTCGACGACGACGGCCGGCTGGTCAAATGGCGCGGCGTCGACCATGACATGACGGCGCGCAAGAAATATGAGGACGCGCTGCGCGTGCGCAATCGCGCCATCGAATCCGTCCCGATCGGCATCGCGATCTGGGATGCGCAGGCGCCCGGCGTGCCCAATGTCTATGTCAATCCGGCGCTCTGCCGGATCACCGGATTCGCCCGCGAGGAGCTGCTCGGACACAGCATGCATCTGTTGCGTGGGCCGGCGACCGATCCCGCGGCGCTCGATGAAATCCGCAACGCGATCGCGCATCGCAAGAGCTGTCAGGTTACGGTGAAATTCTACCGCAAGGACGGCGCGCCCTTCTGGGACGAATTGTTCATCTCGCCGGTCGCCAATGAGGCGGGGCGGATCACCCATTTCGTCAGCGTTCACGCCGACATTTCCGACCGGCGCCGGGTCGAGGAAAGCCGCCACGAGCTTGAAATCGCGAGGCACATTCAGCTGTCGCTGCTGCCGAGCGCGCCGCTGCGCACGGCGCATATGGAAATCGCCGGAATCTGCGTGCCGGCGACTCATGTCGGCGGCGATTATTTCGACTATTTCGAAAATTCCGGCGTCATCGACATCGCCATCGCCGATGTTTCCGGCCATAGCGTCGGCGCGGCGCTGATCATGACCGAAGTGCGCAGCACGCTGCGCGCCGAGACTCGGCGGTCGACCAACGCCTCCTGCGGGCCGGCGGAGCTTTTGCGCGACCTCAATGAGCTGCTGCACGACGATCTCTTCGCCGCGGACCTCTTCATCACCATGTTCTATTGCCGCTTCCTGCCGCAGACACGGGTGCTGCAATATGCCAACGCCGGTCAGAATCCGCCGCTGCTGCTGCGCGCCGACGGCGCGGTCTGCGCGCAGCTCGACGCCGACGGGCTGGTGCTCGGGGTGATGCGCGGCGTCGATTTCAAGCAGGGGAGCATCGATCTTGCGCCGGGCGACAGGCTGCTGTTTTACACCGATGGAATCACCGAGACGCAGAACCGCCAGGGCGAGTTCTTCGGGGTCGAACGACTGTCCGCGTCGTTCATGCGGCATCGCGGCCTCGCACCGGGCGATCTGATCAAGGCGACGCTCACCGATGTGCGCGCCTTCCGCGGCGAGCCGCCAGCGACGGACGACATCGCCATGGTGGCGGCGGAAGTGCGCTGAGGCGTGGCGAATGCGGTACGCGCCAACTGACACGGATGGTGTCATTCCCGGCAGGCCGCGGGCCTGACCGGGAATCCAGAGCGAATTCAAGAATGCTGATTTTACTCTGGATTCCGGATCGCGCTTCGCGCGTCGGGAATTACAGCCGAGCGGTTGAAACGGCGCGACACAACGGGCGCGCGAAGATTTCCCGCCGCCTTGCGGCGCGGGGGCGAGCGGTCCGGGACGCCCCGGCCGTCGCTGGCCGCAGCGCTAAGAAATGTCTTCGACTGCCGGTTTCTCCCGGACACGGATCGCGTCGTCTCGCCGCCTCCGGGCTGAGGGAGCCGCTCCCCATCGTTCGGGTAACCGACGCCTGCGCCATCCTCGGATATTGCGGTCCGGGCTTTCAAAGCCTGCACATGAGTTTCGTTGAGCCTTGCGGCTCATCGAAGGGGCTCATGCGTCTCCGCGCAAAGGAGAGAAGCCCAGACCGGCGACGCGCCGCCGGACCAGGGAACGAGGGTCGTTCGTCCCGCCGGATCCGTCCTTCGCCGGCGCCGCCCGACCCTGAGCCGCGCCCTCGCTTGACGAAGGCGAGAGGAGGATAGGAATTTATTCCAGGAATGTCAAGACCGGTTGAAATCGGGCAGGGTCTTGAGTCCGAATTTTGATCGGTTGGGTAGGCGGTCAGGCTAGCGGGTCATTTTGAAATTTGGCGGGGTAGACCGGCCACCGGTTTATCCCCACTTTCGACGCTCCATGCTAAGCGATTGGCTGCGAGCACGAAACCGCCGATTCGTCCGCACGATCCCAATCAGCTCGCGAAACTGGTCATTGATATCGCTACTAGCGAGGCTCAAGATACGCCCGAATCGGACAAGGATTCGATGTCAATTTTGGGTAGAGCGGGCGGCTTAAAAGGCGATCGCGCGCGCCGAAAGTCTTTCTTCGGAAGCGCGAGCCGATATTGCTCGAAGCGCCGCCGCCGCAAGGTGGCATAGGGATGACGGCTGAGATCGCTATTTTGAACAAGACTGCGGTCGCATTGGCTGCCGACAGTGCAGTTACTATTTCCGCAGGCCGCAAAGAAGAAAAGATTTTTGATTCTGCAGACAAGCTATTTGAGCTTTCCAATCATAATCCAATTGGCATCATGATTTACAATGGCATGAGCTTCATGGAAGCCCCGCTCCCGTCCTTGATCCGTCAATTCCGCACTATTTGCCCAAGGGTCCATAACGTCGAGGACGCGGCCAACAAATTCTTATTATTTTTAAATGAGTTTGGAGAGCGCTCTCCGGAAATCGTCAAACAGGCATCGGTAAAATCGATAGTTAGTCAAGTTTTGACTGACATTATGGAAAGATTTAACAAGAAATTGCAAAATAGATTTTTTTCTCTCGGAAAAGAGGCGAGGCATGTTGAAGATTATCAGCCTATCTTCGAAGAGATTTTAGACACAGAGATCAATCTATATTTGCATGTTTTTAGGTCGTGCGAAAATGCATCTTTTGTCGGGAGCGATAGGCCTGTCTCTATTACAAGGTCAAAGAGTGATCTTCTTAAACGGCTGATTGCTGAGCAGATGCCGATTGCCAGCCAGGCTCAAGCAAAAAAACTGCTCGAAATTACAAAACTCTCTCTCCGAAAAAATATCTTGTCCCGCGGGAGAACAGGGATCGTTGTAGCAGGCTTTGGCGACAGGGAGTTGTTCCCAACACTATTTTCGTTTGAATTAGACGGAATGGTCTGCGATCGTTTGAAATATGTGAAGACTAATTGCGTTGACATTGATCGTCAGGGCACAAAGGCCAAAGTTTTGCCATTTGCTCAAAAAGAAATGGTGGAACGATTTTTGTATGGCCTAGATGACAAAATACAAAAAGAAGTTACAAAGTTCTGCCAAATAACTATCCCGGACATAAGAAATGGTATTATAAATGAGATATCGTTCGAAAACGAAGGAGACAAGGCGGAAATTGGGAATAAGGCGCAAGAAGCTGAGTCAGCGTTTTTGAGCGGTCTGAAAGAGAAGGCGTTTGAGAAAATACGCGACCAGTCACAGGCTGAAATCGAGGACATGGTAGAGTTTATGCCCAAGCCAGAGCTCGCAAAAATGGCGGAGGCCCTAGTTAACCTGACGTCGATCAAAAGAAGGGTATCGCGCGGAGTCGAGACCGTGGGCGGCCCAATCGATGTGGCGGTTATTTCTCAAGCCGAGGGATTTGTTTGGGTCAAGAGGAAGCACTACTTTCCGCCCGATCTAAACTCGCGGTATTTCGAGCGCGTTCGTGCTGGAGGAACAATGAGACAAGGGGAAAACGGCGATGGAAAAGCTCCAAAACCTAGAAGCTCTAATACAAGAACAAGAGCAAAAACAGAGGCTTAAAAGTGGGAACGACGAACCTTCTCCGCTGCTTCAGTCTGCAATTTCTGAAACGCGAAAAGACATTAAAAAGGCATTTGGCGCACAGAAAGCTGTAAGGCCGGCCAAATTAAAAATGAAAGTTTCTGCTTGACGGTCAAGCATCAGAGTCATTACGGCCATTGCCCCCAGTAAATTGCACTGGGGGCACCGCAGTACGTCGGCATAGTGCCGTGTTCCGCTCTCCTCTTTGCCCGTACTGGCCAGCGGGGGGGAGCGTTTACCGCGCTGTTACGCGGTCTTCCCGGAATTCAAAATGTGCTTCAACATGGTACGTCTCCATTACATCCAAAATGGAGTTGGGTGCATCTTTCGTATTTTCAAGAACCAAATTTCAATCTGACTCACGATTGCAGACGGCCGCCCATCGCGGCTCACACACTAAAGCCGTTAACTCCCCCGCTTCGATGGCGATGCGCGCTTCGTTCGGCGTTGGCGTTCCGCGTAAATTTTCGCTTCGGCGAAATGATTTTCGTGGCCCCTTATCTTCATGAAATGCGCGCAATCGGAGAGACAGTTCAGCAGTCGCGGCGACGCCTCGGGAAGCCTGATAATAAGCTCGATCAATCTTGCGATAATTTTTTGATTGGCGATGTCCTCGTCGGGCCGAACTTTTCCGGACGCGAGAATATGCGCCGCGATCTGCAGGACGCTTTCTTCCGATATCGGGACATGCCGCTCTGTCGCTTTAGCCACTGATGATCCTGCTGCGCGTCCAGGAGACGCCTGATGCGTTGCTCGTTTGATCGCTTCGTGCGAGCCGGAGGCTCGCGGTCCAGATCGCCCGGGACCGCTCTTGTGTTTAAGGGCGCTCAAGGTCGTCATTGCGAGGCGCGGAGCGACGAAGCAATCCAGAATCGCGGGCGGATTCTGGATTGCTTCGCCTCCGGCGCGCAATGACGACTCTCAAGGCTTTTTCCGATCGCGCGTCTTGCGCGCGATCGGGAATGATATCCGCGCCGTTCAAACGGATGTCGTCTGACGCATCATTGTGACGCGACGTGCGTCGCACGCGCCGAAACGATGGCCCCTAAACCCAACCCTCTCCCCGCAAACGGGGAGAGGGAGTCGCGCGTTGCGTCGATTCGGTTTTTTCCGCTCACGGATCGACGGTCAGAGTCTTTCCCGCCTTATTCGCCGCGATCCATTTGTCGAGTTCGGCGACATGCGTGCGTTCCTCGGCGACAAATTCCTTGGCGAGAGTCTTGATTTCGGGATCGGTCGTCGTGTCGAGAACGCGCTGGTAATAGTCGAGCCCCGCGGTTTCGGCGTCGCGGGCGATTTCGAGCGCCTGTTCGCGTCCGATGAACGGATCGGCCGCCCAGATCGCCGCGGTCTCCGGGCTCTCCAATTCGGGCCAGACGAACTCGTCCACTTTCATCTTGGGGATGTCGCGAAAGCCGCCGCGGGCGCGCGCCTCCGCGAGATGAAGCCTGGAATAATCCGCCAGGCGGCGAAACAGTTTGCACACTTCATGATTGCCGCCGGCCTCCATCGCGTCGGCCAGCAGCCCATAGCGGTTCGCCGCTTCGAGTTCGAGATTGATTGCGTAAGCCAGAAATTCCTCGACCGATTGCATCCCGTTCCTCGCTCGTCGATCCAATGGCGTTAACGCGAGGCGGGCGCGAAAGATTCGCCTCCCGCCTCACGCCAATGTTTTCAGGCGCTCTCGATCAGGCGTTGGCGCTCGGCGGGTTCTTCGCGGTCCATTCCTCGCGCGTGATCCAGGCTTCGAGAATCTTGACGTGCTCGGCTTCTTCCTTGACGAATTCCTTGGCCATCGCTTCGATCTCGGGCGATTTGGTCTTGGCGACGACGGCCCGATAAAACTCATAGCCTCGGCGTTCGCCCTGCAGCGCGGCCTTCAATCCGTCGAGCCGCGACAGCGTCGGATCGGCGGCCCAAATTTCAGTGCGCTCCGGGGTTGCATGATTGGGCCAGACGTAATCGGGCGGGATGACTTTCGTCAGGTCGATCGAACCCGCGCGCTTCTTGGCCTCGGCAAGGTGCAGGCGCGAAAAGCCGGCGAGCTGGCGAAACAGTCGCGCCACTTCCTGATTGCCGCACGCTTCCATCATCGACGCGAGTTCGTCGAAATGGATCGCCGCGTCCTCTTCGACCTTCACCGCGTAACCTAGGAATTCATCGACCGTGGCGATTTCGATGCCGCCGGTGAATCGCTTGGCGGCATGGGTAATATGCGGTCCCTGCGCCGGCAGGGTCTGATCGCCCTCGAATTTAACCAGGATATCTTCGTTGCGGACGAAACATTGGCAGGCCAGGCGATAGTGCGGCGGCATGTCATTGACTTCGGCGTTCTCGATCTCGGCCTTGGTGATCTTGCCGAGCTGGCGCAGCATTTCCTTTTCCTTCTCGGTCAGCGCGATCCCATATTTGGGATTCTGACTGAGATGCGTGACCTCGACGAGGCAGGAGCCGCATTCGCCGTCCTGACAATCGAAAGGAATGGGGATTTTGTGGGCCTTGGCCACCGCCAAAATCGTGCCCCGGTCTCCGGCGATGGCATAGACGGTGACGTCCCGCGCAAGGGCGGGCGATGAGAATGTCACATTGGCCACAATATTCGCTCCTTTTGTCCGATTGTCTGATCTCAGACAATGTCCCGCATCCGATGGGGAATCCGGGTCAAACGTAAGCTCTCCGGTGTTTTTTAAGAGCGGCGGCCGAGCCCGTTATCTTGCCCGACGCCGCGGGAAGCAGAAGTCTCGCCATGTCATGCGCCGCGGCGTAGGGCTTATTGTCGCATGCAGCCTGTATTGCTGATGCAAATCCATTGAAGCGGACAGGATTATTGTGCGGCGCGGGGCTCGTTCGGCGCAAAGCCAATCGATAATGGCCAATTCATCACGCCAGATTTAGAATTGTTCAAATTTAATCTCGGGCAGGGCGTGTCCGCATTTTCAATGGGTTGTTTCGTGCAAGGGTTAAACGTGACAGTTGATGGTCTTGATTGAACCAATGGCGGAATAGCTCGGCGGTTTCGAGGCGACGTTCGCGTCGCGACCATCGCCGCGGCGACGCCTCTTGACTCGCGGACAAAGCAGCCAATTTCACCTTTGTGCCCGTTGCTGACGGGGAGTGAAAACCATGGCTGTTTTTCGCATTCGTGAAGTCAAATTCATTGAGACCGAAGGCGGTCACGTGAAGCTGAAGCCGCTGCGCGAATATGAGCGCGAAGCCTCCGACGCGGCGAGCGTCATCGCAGAGGTCAGCCATTTCTTCGAATTGGAGCTGAGCAGCCCGAAGGCGCTCGACGTCGTCGATTTCGACGAGGTGATCATTCTCGACGAGAAGGGGGCGATCGTCGCGCGTTTCGGCGTCGCCGATTTCTGGGTGCAGGAATGGAACGCCGTCGCCGCCAAGGGCGACGCCATCTCCATGAAGGGTGAAGCTACTGCTCCGATCGCACGCACGGCTTAGGGCGAGGTCAGGAAATAACTGCGGCGCGCCTGGAGGCTCGCGGTCCGGGGGGCGCGTCCGGTCAGCGAGCCTCCAGGCGCGAGTCATAATTTGGCGCCGACTAAGCGGAATCGCCGCGAAACGCCGCTTCGACCTTGGCGATGTCGATTTTCACCATGCCGAGCATCGCCTGAAAGGCGCGCTCGGCGGCGGCGCGATCTTCATCCATGAACATGCGCGGCAAGGCCTCCGGCACGATCTGCCAGCAGAGGCCGTAACGATCCTTGAGCCAGCTGCACTGGATTTCAGAGCCGCCGCCGGCGAGGAGCTTTTCCCAAATCTCGTCGGTCTCGCGCTGGTCTTTCGTCATCACCGAGATCGAAAAGGCTTCGTTGCGGGTCGTGTCGCAACCCATGTTGAGCGCCTGATAGGGCGTCCCGGCGAGGGTGAAGGAGACCATTATCGCCGGCCCGTCCGGCGCGCGGCGGAAGGCGCCTTCGAACACTGAATCGGGAATGACCGAAACATAGAATCGCGCCGCTTCCTCGGCCTCATCCTTGAAGCCGAGACAAGTTCTGACTTTCGGTTGCATGACTGCTCCTTGCGTCGTATCCGTGATTCCAATGCGCGATCGGGTGAAGGTTCCTCATCCTAAAGGAGCGTGCGGAGCACGCGTCTCGAAGGACGAGGAACCTTCAGGCGCCGTCTTCTGGAACTCGCCCTCGTGCTTCGAGACGCCGGCCCGAGATCGGGCCGGCTCCTCAGCATGAGGGCGAGGATGGTTGCGCTTCATCCATTTGCGTTCGTCCTCGAATGAAAGACTCGACAAGGCCGATAAAGGTTGATATCAACATAAAGCGGCGTTGTCAAAATAGCCATGTCGAAGAAACTGCCGATCGAGGTCGTTCATGAGGTTCGCGACGCCTGTCTCTGTCTTGCGACGCAACGCGCGGCGCGGCGTCTCGCGCGGCGCTTCGATCGCGCCTTCGCGCCGCTCGACATCACCAATGGGCAGTTTTCGCTGATGATGGCGCTGAACGCGCCGCAGGCGCCGACATTGGGACGGCTCGCCGATTTTCTCGCGATGGACCGCACGACGCTGACCGCCGCGCTGAAATCGCTTGAGCGGCGCGGACTCGTCGTCACGCGTCTCGACGACAAGGACCGCCGCGCGCGCAGATTGTTCTTGACCGACGCGGGGCGCGCGACGCTCGTCGCCGCCGTTCCGATCTGGCGCCGCGAACATGAAGCGCTCGACGCTGAATTGTCGCAAAGCGAAGGCCAAGAGCTTCGCAAAGCGCTGCGAAAGTTAGGGGCTGCAACGCACACTGAAGGAAAGGACTCCCAGCATGACCGCCAATGTTGAGAAAAATGCGCCATGTTTGCGATCGATCACGCCGCATCTCATTTGCGCCGGCGCGTCCGACGCGATCGAATTTTATAAGAAGGCTTTTGGCGCCGAAGAGACCTTCCGCCTGCCGGGCGTCGACGGAAAACTGATGCACGCCTCGGTGAAGATCGGCGATTCGGCGGTGATGCTGGTCGACGAAATGCCGCAATGGGGCGCGCTCGGGCCGAAGGCGCTCAAAGGCTCGCCGGTGACGATTCATCTCATGGTCGACGATGTCGACAAGGTCTTCGCGCAGGCGGTCGCCGCCGGCGCGACGGTCAAGATGCCGGTCGCCGACATGTTCTGGGGCGACCGCTACGGCCAAGTCGTCGATCCCTTCGGCCATGTCTGGTCGATCGCGACGCATGTGCGCGATCTGACGCCGGAAGAGATCGCGGCGGCGGGAAGAGAGGCGATGGCCAAGGGCTGCGCCGAGGCGACGGCTTAACGCCAAGTTGAACGGCGGATCGGCGCGCTTGCGCCGATCCCAGCGCAGCCGATACCGCTTCTGGCCCTTTCGCCCGGTCTGGTGTAGGCATCCGCCTGCATGAGCACTGACGATGGCAAGAAACGCGGGATGTTTTCCCGCCTGTTCGGCGGCGGCCAGAGCGAGGCCGCGCCCGAACCGGCGGTCGAGGCCGCGCCCGAGGAGGAGAAGCGCTCCTGGTGGTCGCGGCTTTCGGGCGGGCTGTCGCGCACCTCTCAGGCGATCACCCAGGGCGTCGCCGACGTCTTCACCAAGCGCAAGCTCGACGCGCTGACGCTCGAAGAGCTGGAAGACGTGCTGCTGCGGGCCGATCTCGGCGTCGGCGCCGCGACTCGGATCACCGAGGCGGTCGGCAAGGCCCGCTATGAGCGCGACATCGACGCCGAGGAAGTGCGCGAAATCCTCGCCCGCGAAGTCGAGCGCGTTCTCGCGCCGGTCGCCGCGCCGCTCGTCGTCGACGAGAGCAAGAAGCCCTTCATCATCCTGGTCGTCGGCGTCAACGGCTCCGGCAAGACCACGACGATCGCCAAGCTCGCCGCCAAATGGCGCGGCGAGGGCAAGTCGGTGCTGCTCGCGGCGGGCGACACGTTTCGCGCCGCGGCGGTCGAACAGCTCAAAGTCTGGGGCGAAAGGCTCGGCGCCGAGGTGGTTTCCGGCGCAGAAGGCGCCGACGCCGCCGGCCTCGCCTTCGACGCGATCCGGCGCGCCAAGGAGCAGGGCGCCGACATTCTGCTGATGGACACGGCGGGGCGGCTGCAAAACCGCGCCGAACTGATGGCCGAGCTTGAAAAAATCGTGCGCGTGATGAAAAAAGCCGAGGCCGAAGCGCCGCACGCGGCGCTGCTGGTTCTCGACGCCACCGTCGGACAAAACGCGCTCCAGCAGGTCGATGTCTTCGAGCGCGTCGCCGGCGTCACCGGCCTCGTGATGACCAAGCTCGACGGCACCGCGCGCGGCGGCATTCTGGTCGCCATCGCCGAGACTTACGGATTGCCGATCCATTTCATCGGGGTCGGCGAAGGCGCCGATGACCTTGAGCCCTTCGCGGCGCGCGACTTCGCGCGGGCGATCGCGGGGCTTGAAGAAACGGCGGATGCGGAAAGTTAAACAAAGATGACGCAGGAAACGGCCGTAGCGGTCAAGAAGAAACTCAATCCCTGGCTGAAGCTCGCGCTGGAATTAGGACCGCTGCTGCTGTTCTTTCTCGCCAACGCCAAATATGGGATTTTCACCGCGACCGGCGTGCTGATGGTCGGCGTCGTGCTGACGCTTGCCGTCTCCTGGGCGATCACCCGTCATCTGCCGGCAATGCCACTTGTCACCGCGGCGCTGGTGCTGGTCTTCGGCTCGCTGACCTATTTTCTGCATGATGAAACCTTCATCAAGCTGAAGGTGACGATCCTTTATACGCTGTTCGGCGCCGGCCTCATCGGCGCGCTTTATTTCGGCAAGTTGCTGCTGCCGATCGTCTTCGACATGGCGATCCATATCGACGACGCCGGCTGGCGCAAGCTCACCATCCGCTGGGGCCTGTTCTTCTTCGCTCTCGCCGGGCTGAATGAAGTCCTGCGCCGGGTGCTGACCACCGACGACTGGGTGAATTTCAAGGTCTTCGGCATATTGCCGCTCACGCTCATCTTCGCCGTGACTCAGGCGCCGCTGATCATGCGCCATGAAATCCGCCCCGAGGACGAAGATAGCGAAGCGCATTTTTAAGGGTCGGTCGGCGCGGCGAGTTCCAAGCGAGCCTGGAGGCTCGCGGTCCAGCGACCTTCGAGTTTTGCAACCATGCGAGCCTCCAGGCGCGCAAAGCGGGCGCCACCATCCGCATGAGCGGTCGAATCGCCGAAGCGGCTTTCGATCTCGACGGCAATCATTCCTTTCGCCGGCGCCTGCCTGACGACGCCGATATTGATCAAGGACTTCAGTCATTTGATTGCACTCGACCGACCTGCGGGTTGCAATCGCGGCGCGTTCGGGCGAATAAAGTTCCAGGCTTTTCGGGGGCGAGTCGAATCATTGCCCAGTCTCATCCGCTTTCTGATCGTCGTCGCCGCCGTCGTCGCCATCGTCTATGGCGCCATGGTCGCGCTCGTCTCCTATGTGACGCCGCAGCCGCGCGAGATGACCTATACGATTCCGGCGCAGCGGCTGAACAAATGACGTCGGTCATTCGACGCCTGCGCTAGGCGAATCGGAGTTGAGCGCATGACTCCAAAGGCGGCGCGGCAGCTCGACGCCTTTCTTGATATGCTGGCCGCCGAACGCGGCGCGGCGCGCAATACGCAGGACGCCTATCGGCGCGACCTTTCCGACTACATCGCGCATCTTTGCGCAAACGGCGGCGATCCCGGCGCGGCGACGACGGAAGAGATTCGCGCCTATCTCGCCGCATTGACGCCGCGCGGCATGTCGGCGGCGACAGTGGCGCGGCGAATCTCCGCCATTCGCCAATTCCACAAATTTCTCTATGTCGATCGCCATCGCGGCGACGATCCCGCGGCGGCGCTCGAGGGACCGCGCCTGCGGCGCAGCGCGCCGGGCGTGTTTTCCACCGCGGAAATCGACCGGCTGCTCGCCGTCGCCGGCGAGGGGCTCGACGACGACAGCAGGCCGGTTCGCGAGCGTCTGCAGGCTGCGCGCCTTTATGCGCTGCTCGAAACGCTTTACGCCACCGGCCTGCGCGTCTCGGAACTGGTCTCACTGCCGAAAAGCGCCGCTTTTGCGCGCGATCCTTTCATCGTCATTCGCGGCAAGGGCGGCCGCGAACGCCTGGCGCCGCTGACCGATCGCGCCCGCCGCGCGTTGCTCGCCTATCGCAAGCTGCTCGAAACTTGCGCGCCCGAGCGCGCCGCCTCCGGCTGTCTCTTTCCCGCCGACAGTGACAGCGGCCATCTCACCCGCCAGGCCTTCGCCCGCGATCTCAAGACGCTCGCCGGCGCCGCCGGGCTTCGCGCGGCCGACATGCATCCGCATGCGCTGCGTCACGCTTTTGCAAGCCATCTGCTGCAGAATGGCGCTGACCTGCGCGTCGTGCAGGAATTGCTCGGACACGCCGACATTTCAACGACGCAAATCTATACGCATGTGCTCGACGAGCGCATGCGCGCCATGGTGCGCGATCTGCATCCGCTGTCGGAAGAAGTCGAGAAGCCGCGCTGAGCGAGAGCGGGCATTTTCCCGTTGAATATTGCGACGCGCAACGTAAGCTTCCGCGCGCATGTTCCGCGACCGAGGAGCTGGGCGATGGCGAAGAACGCGATGGACTTTCGACCCGAAGAAGAGAATGTCGCCTATATCGGCGCCGGCGTGACGCTGAAGGGCGAAATCTCGGCCTCCGACCTTATCGTCGTCGACGGCGCCATCGAAGGCGACGTTTCGGCGCGCGTCCTGAAGGTCGGGCAGGGCGGCGTCATTCGCGGCAATGTCAGCGCCACGGAAGCCGACGTGAGCGGCTGGATTTCCGATTCGGTCGAGATCAAGCAATTGCTGGTCGTTCGCGCCAGCGGCCGCGTCGAGGGCAAAATCGCCTATGGCGAGATCGAGCTGGAGAAGGGCGCCGTCATCGCCGGCGAACTGACCGCGCTCGAGGATTATCGCGCCGCCAAACCCGCGCCGGCGGCGAAAGCGGGCGCCGAACGCGCTGAACGCGTCGAGGTCGCGGCTCCGCCGGCAAAGCCCTCGTCTTCGTCAATCGAGCGCATCAATGAGGCGGTGCGCAGCGCCGCGGCCGCCAGGACCGCCAAGGGCCCGCTGTATCTCGCCGCAGAAAGCGACGGCAAGCGCACCGCGCCGCGCGCGCTCGTCGGCCGCAAGACGTCGGCCGGCGGCTGACAGGCCTGCGCGACGCGCTTGTGCGGCGGGAACCGGCAGTTTATAGAACGCTCCTTCCCGCTCCCTTCGTCTAGCGGTCTAGGACGTCGCCCTCTCACGGCGAAAACAGGGGTTCGAGTCCCCTAGGGAGCGCCATTAAAAACAATGGCTTATTCAAAATGTACGTATCAAATTTAGGTGTGTGCCCAACATTTGCCCGATAAGCGTCGGTGAACATGGGCGAACGTTGGCGCCGTAGGAACAGTTATGGGAGAGGCTCAGCGGCGCACGAAGCGTCTCGTCGAGATCGCAAAATTCAGCCGGCCGATGAAACCCGCGCGGTTCAATTTATTCTCGATCGGGGCGCGGATGGCGCATGTCCGGCTTCTCTCGGAAGAGCTTTCCTATTGGAGCGATCCAGAGGAGCGAGTGCTGGGTCTTGTCTTCCGAGACCGCGTGGACAACGATTTCGGCTGGGCGCTCTTCGCGCGGGACAAGGTCGGGCGCTTTCGTTGCGTCGACATTTGCGCCAGCATCCAGACCGAGCCTCGGGCCACGGAGGCGCTCCGAGAGCGGATCGAACGGGCTGTCCAGGCGGGCGACTTCAGCGCGCTCGGGCACCAGGGCGACGAAACCAACTATCCGGTCGACCTATTGAGGGTTCCAGAGGACACAGACCCCGCCGGCCTGCATCCATATTTCAAGCAGTTGATCGAAACGCCCGCTCGAGCCCCGGCCCGCGCCGTCTTCAAGGAGATTGGCCCGTGGCTCACGCCAAGCGACCCGCACTTCGTCAAGGAATTCCAGCAGACCGCGTTCGATCAGCGCCTTTGGGAACTTTACCTCTGGGCGGCGTTCAGGGAGATGGGCTTCGATATTGAACAGCCGGAAGCGCCTGACTTCCTCTGCTCTGAGACCGGATTCGCCTTCACTGTGGAGGCGACCACCGTCGCACCATCAACCTCCGGGGCGCTCGCCGAGCATCCAAATCCCAAAACGCCCGAAGAAATGAAGGCGTTTTTGGCAGGCTACATGCCGATGAAGTTCGGTTCAGCGCTCACGAGCAAACTGAACAAGACAGACAAGCGCACTGGCAAGAACTATTGGGAGCGCGACGAAACGGCGAATAAGCCGTTCGTCATTGCAATTGCTGACTTTCACAAGGCGAGCAGCGAGGAAGAGCCCGGCTCTATGGTCTACACGCAGTCGGCGCTATGGCCTTATCTCTATGGCCATCGCATTGAATGGGAGCTTATCGACGGAGAGATAGTCACGCGCGCCGTGAGGCATGAGACTCACTCGTTCGGCGACAAGATAATTCCTTCCGGCTTTTTCGATCTTCCCAGCGCCGAAAATGTCTCTGCAGTCCTGTTCTCGAATGCGGCGACGATAGCGAAGTTCGACAGAATGGGCGTCGTCGCCGGCTTCGCGACCCACAATCACCGCTACTTCCGTCGCGGCTTGCGGCAGAACCCGGACCCAAACGCCGCCCATGGCGTGCCATTCGCTGTT
The DNA here is from genome assembly GCF_046349115.1 of Methylocystis sp. Classification (GTDB taxonomy): domain Bacteria; phylum Pseudomonadota; class Alphaproteobacteria; order Rhizobiales; family Beijerinckiaceae; genus Methylocystis. The sequence goes on from NZ_JAXMCX010000001.1 coordinate 50,452, forward strand.
GAAGTGAATCCGGAAGGATATGAGGAATTCTGGTCAGAGGAATTACAGATGTTCCACAACCCCAACGCGAAACGCCCTTTGTCGCCGGAGGTTTTCCCAGATATTACGCATCACTTTTTTAAAGACGGGAACCAATACACGCTCGCATTGCCGGGAGCCATCCTGTCCTCGGAGACAGTGATTCTAGGCAAGACAGGGAAGCAGCAATAGTTGCACGCTTCATCTGTTAAGTGGCGCGCTACAAAGCGCGCTCCTATCGCGGGCGAAGGAAGGGACAGATGCCGCTGGAAATAAGGCGGCGCCTGGAAGGTGCAGGTTATGCCGGGCTGTCCACCGTATCGGGCGCAGAGGGGAGCCATGTGCGACGCTGCCCAGACCTTTGGATGTCGATAACTTGGCGAATCCCTGGGCGCGATCACCCACTGCCACCTGCATGCAGGACGGCTTCCTCGGCAGGGTTGGAGAAAGCACCGCAGGTTGGTGCGGGATCAAAACGCCCCGCCGTTACATTCACGGTCGGGGCGTTCACTTGCACCCCTCTCGCATGAAAAAGCCCGGTCGTTGCCGGCCGGGCTGGAGGTGATCTGACAAAGGAGGGTGACGGCCATGAGGAAACCGTCGACCTGCGTTCCACGGCCTCAGCCTTTTCCGCAGATCGTCCGCCTTAATGGCGCTGCGTTCGGCGCTCTTCTCGGCTTTTGGCAACTTGAGCAACTGCAGGCTGAGCATCGAGAGCCCCGGCCAGCGTCCCAATAATCTTTAGGCTCGCATAAAACGCGCCTTTTTCAAGTTGGCTCAGATAGCTGCGGCTAACGCCCGCCCTCTCTCACAACCCTCGTGTGCATGCTCGCTTTGCGGAACGTCAAGTGATGGGCGGAGGACAAGAATTTCTTTTACCCGTTATCCACCATTAGAAAACGGCGCGAAAGACGCCGCCGCCCTCAATGCCCGAACGATCGCCACGGCGCGGGGGGGACGAGCTTCGCAAAACACGTTGCGCGCGCCCCCTACGGGCTTCAGCCCTCACCTAATCGACATCAATAGTAATGACATTACATTTATTGTAATTAACGAGGCATATAGGTTTCCTTTCAAAGTATTTTCTGCCAAATCCACGTCCACACTATTCTTCAGCCAGAATTTGCGGTAGCGCTCAACAATAGCATAGCTGATACCAGAAACAATAAGCACTCCGACAAATCCTGCAACAAATGAATAAATATATTCTTCGACAGAAGCAGGGCTTATTCCAATAACCCTTGTCCTCACCGCCGAAAATGTTACCGCCGTAACGCCTACCAATGCCATCAAACGGCTCGATACTGATTTTTCCATTTCAACTCTCCTTCCGCCATTGTCCTTGCGCTACCTATGGCTGTTCAGGGGGAGCACGAGCCACGAGCAAGACGGCCCCCTTTGGGGGGACGCTCGGGTTGGGAGAAAGGCGGCCGCCGTCGAAATCGGCTGTCAGCTTCTTGCGCCCCACGGCTGGAAACGAGAGCGGCAGAATCGTAGTGTCGGTCATTGGCGGGAGAGGCTGGCGCGGAATGCGCGTAAGGTTGGCTTAGACACCAGAATCCTACGCCGTATCAGCGCTCTATGCCACGCTCGCCAGCCTCAAAACACTCGCTTCATGAATAATTGCGGCTAGATCGCTATTCTTCCAGCCCGCAGCACTGCAGCAGCGCCAACAGATCAGGTTCGACGCGGGCGGCGCGACGCACCGCATCGCGGTTGATCCGCCGCGCGAGGTGCTCCCGCGACATGGGCTTGCGGTAGCCCGGCCACTCGCGCTCCAGCACCCGCACTGCCTCCGGCGTGTTGGGCGGCCGCCATGTGGCCCGGTCGGGCAGGTGCCGCAGCAGCATGGCCTCGAAGCAGGGCTCTTGCCAGATGATCGCGATATCGTGCTCGGCGGCGAGACGGCGTGCGTTCGCGGCGCAATCGGGAGCGCGAGCGGCTTGGTCACCATCGAGCAGCATAAAACGCTCGGGCGGCGCAATGCGTGTGCGCCGCAGTTGCGCCAGCCGTTGGACGGCGAGCCGGACGCGGGCGAAGGGATCGCCGGCACCGCGCCCGAGGTTATGCACGACAAGATGGACATGCAAGCCTTCCTCGCGCAGCAGGTCTTGCAGCCGCCCCGCATAGGCCGCTTCGGATTCCCCCTCGCAACCGATGAATACCGGCCTGCGTTCGGGAATCGAAGGGGGACGCCGGCGTGTCATCCGATGTTCGGCACGCCGCCATAGATACCGCTCAGGTATTTCCGATAATGATTGTCGTCGCGGCGCACCTTCACGTCCATGAGGCTATGGGCGGAGGTGCGGCCCTGCCGGTCCTTCTCGCAGATCACGATTTCCTCTTTCGTGAGGTCATCGAGCAGCGAAGCCGAATGGCAGGAGAGCCAGAGCTGGCCGTCGAGCTTGTTGCGCGTGTGCGCGTCATGGAACCAGCGGATGAGCTCGGGCAGCACTAGGGGGTGAATGGCCGCGTCCATTTCGTCGATCACGACGATGCCGCCGCTATCGAGCGCTGTGTTGAGGAAAGGGAACATCTTGATGAAGGCGCGGGTGCCATGGCTTTCCAGCATCCACGGCATTTCGACATGCAGACCCTTGTGCTTGAACAGCAGGATCGGGCCGTTTGGGCTGTCCTGAAACCGCATCCCTTCGATGCCCACGTCGATCCGGCCCAGCTCGTTGTTGAGCTTCGACATCATCGCGGGTTGCGTCTTGAGAAAGTCGATCACGCTGGCGTCGCCGCCCCCGTGGATTGGTTCAATTTGGAAATAGACACGCCGCGCCACCTGCTCGAAGAGCTGGGCGGTCGGATGCTGGAATTTCGCGAAGGACGAAATCACCGTGTGATTGCCGGCGAGCGTTTTCACGAGGTGCTGATAGCCTGACAAGCTGAAGGAGCGGGAATCCTTCACCTGGCCTTCCGCATCTCGCTCGAAGACGCGCTGCCACTTGCCTTGCCCCTTCGGCTTCTGGCGCAGGCTTTCGCTGGCGATCCGGCGCACCAGCCCATCGATCACTTCCAGCTCCAACTCATAGCGGTAAAGCCCTTCCTCGACGGGCTCCCCGTCGATTGCCCGCTTTTGGACTTCCGATGTGAGGTTTACGGCCCCGCCAAATTCGATCGAGAAGCGCATCGGGCGCGAAGCGGATTCCTCGTCGTTGAAGCGCTCGCAGCCGCCAATGCCGGCACCGGTGTTCTGCACGCTGTCGCGGATCAACGTAACGAGGAACGTGAGCGCCCGCAGCAATGTCGTCTTGCCCGAAGCGTTCGCCCCGAAGAGCGCGACCACCTTGGGCGCGCGAATATCCGCACCCGCGAAAACCGGCGCGAAGCGGCCTTCCGGATCGGGCACCTTCCCGTCGATCGTCAGGTCGATGACCTGGCGATCCCGGATCGAGAAGAAATTCTCCACCTCGAGTTTATAGAGCATGGCGACACCTTGTCATGCTGAAATATAGTTTTCAACGCAATTCTGTCAAGAAGAGCGTTTCGGCCAGCGTTGATGGACCGCAAGATTGACCGCCAGGTTTCCTCAAAATACGGCAGCCGCGATGCAGATGGTCGAGAAGAAGGCGTGAGCGCATCTGTCGTAACGTGTGGCGATGCGCCGCCCGGCAATCACGAGCAGGGCGAATAGCGGGTGTCTCATGCGATATACACAATCCCGCGCGCCGATGGCAGCCAAACTGTGTTTTGGCGTGCAAATTTGACCCCCTAAGCCTGGGGATCGGCGTCCAAAATTGACCCCCTTGAGAAGTGTTTGCAGGTCTGTCCGCTTTGGCATCGAGCGGACGGTGGGGGGGATGCTTGTTGTGGAGACGATTGGCCGGATTCGGCGGGAGCATTTCCAGAAGGGCAAGTCGATCAAGGAGATTGCCCGCGATCTGAAGATATCACGCAACACGGTTCGCAAGGTTCTGCGGTCGGGCGAGACCTCGTTTTCCTATGAACGGGAGGTCCAGCCCCGTCCCAAACTCGGCGCCTGGAAGGCTGAGATCGACCGAGTGCTCGCGGCGAACGCAACGAAGCCGGCACGCGAGCGGCTGACGCTGATCCGTGTGTTCGAAGAGCTGCGGGCGCTTGGCTATGACGGCGGCTACGACGCGGTGCGGCGTTACGCCCGGAACTGGGCGCGCGAGCATGCGAGCGAGACGGCGAGCGCCTTTGTGCCGCTGAGCTTTGCGCCGGGCGAGGCTTACCAGTTCGACTGGAGCCACGAGATCGTTCTGATGAACGGCGTGACGATGACCGTGAAGGTCGCGCATCTGCGGCTCTGTCACAGCCGGATGTTTATCGCCCGAGCCTATCCGCGCGAGACACAGGAGATGGTTTTCGACGCGCATGAGCGTGCCTTTGCCTTCTTCAAGGGCGCCTGCGGCCGGGGCGTCTACGACAACATGAAGACGGCGGTCGAAACGATCTTCGTCGGCAAGGACCGGCAATATAATCGCCGATTCCTTCAGATGTGCTCGCACCATCTCGTCGAGCCTGTGGCCTGCACGCCGGCGTCGGGCTGGGAGAAGGGGCAGGTCGAAAATCAGGTCGGCCTTGTGCGCGAGCGCTTCTTCACGCCGCGCCTGCGGTTCAAGAGCTTCGACGAGTTGAACGCGTGGCTGATGGATAAATGCATCGCCTACGCCAAGGCGCACGCCCATCCGGAGCGCGCCGACAGAACCGTCTGGGAGGTCTTCGAGGAGGAGCGGCCGAATCTCATTCCCTATCGCGGCCGCTTCGATGGATTCCACGCTGTCCCGGCCTCGGTGTCGAAGACCTGCCTGGTCCGCTTCGATAACAACAAATACTCGGTGAACGCCGGCGTTGTCGGACGCCCGGTCGAGATCCACGCCTATGCCGATCGCATCGTCATCCGCCAGGATGGGCGCGTCGTCGCCGAACATGCCCGCTGCTTCGGGCGCGGCGAGACGATCTACGACCCTGGCACTATGTGCCGGTTCTGGCCAGAAAGCCGGGCGCGCTGAGGAACGGGGCGCCGTTCAAGGACTGGGTGTTGCCCGGAGCGCTGGAGCGTGTGCGCCGCAAGCTCTCCGGCTCCGACGACGGCGACCGTCAGATGGTCGCCATTCTCGCCGCGGTGCTCACCGACGGATTGCCGGCGGTCGACGGCGCCTGCGCTGAAGCGCTCGAAAACGGCGTCCATTCCGCCGACGTCATCCTCAACATCCTCGCGCGACGCCGCGATCCTGAACCGCCGGCAATCATCGCGACTCCGCAGGCGCTTCGCCTGCGGCATGCGCCGATCGCCGACTGCGCCAGATACGATCAGCTCAGGAGCCTGTGACCATGGAAAGAACCGAAGTCCTCGACATGATGGGCGAACTCAAGCTCTATGGCATGCGCGGCGCTTATGACGAGACGCTCGCCGTCGCCGTGAAGCGTAAACACGAACCCCAGCGTTTTGTTGGCGATCTGCTCAAGGCAGAGATATCCGAGAAGCAGGCGCGCTCGATCAAGTATCAGCTCACTGTCGCCAAACTACCGCTCGCTAAAGATGTCGACGACTTCGCCTTCAAGGACACGCCGATCAATGAGGCGCTCGTCCGCGATCTCGCCGGCGGCGCCTTCATCGCTCAGCAACGCAATGTCGTTCTCGTCGGCGGAACTGGAACGGGCAAAACGCATCTCGCGATCGCCATCGCCCGCAGTTGCATTCGCGCCGGCTCGCGCGGACGCTTCTTCACCACCGTCGATCTCGTCAATCGCCTCGAAGCTGAAGCGCGCGCCGGACGCCAAGGACGGCTCGCCGACTATCTGACTCGTCTCGACTTCGTCATTCTCGATGAACTCGGCTATCTGCCCTTCGCCCAGGCCGGCGGCCAGCTCCTGTTCCATCTCATCAGCCGGCTCTATGAGCGAACATCGATCATCGTCACGACCAATCTCGCCTTCGGCGAATGGCCGAGCGTCTTTGGAGATCCGAAGATGACGACAGCGCTGCTCGATCGTCTCACCCACCACTGCGACATCGTCGAAACCGGCAACGAGAGCTGGCGCTTCAAAAATCGCGCCTGATCATGCCGCCGCGTGCGTCGTAACTCCGGTCGGGCTACGCCCTCCTTCCGTCACGACGCGCGAAACAAAGGGGTCAATGTTGGACGCCGATACGGGGTCAAACTTCAACGCCGATTGACAGCCAAACGGCCCTCTCTGCATTTCCTGAATTACGCAGCGGCATTCATTGGCCGCCAATGGCGTCAAAGCCGCCACGCCGCCCAGTATTCTCCAGTAGAAACCGGTCAGCTGCGGGTTCGCTGTGCGGCCGTTTCCCGATAGGCTTGATGGGACACGCCTCGCGCGCGCTTACGCACAACATTCTCGGCTGCCGCAGGCGATCATGTTTTTGTCCCACGCGACCAGTTAACGGGAATTTTTGTCTCTCCTGCGGGAACGCATCTCGGATCGGTAGCCTTGGTTCCAAGCCTCTGAGCCTTCGTTCGCGCGCGGCTTCGGCGAATTGTGAGCGCGGGCGGAAAGGTAGCGACCTCATAGCGCGCCCCCTTGTTGAGGCGGCACGGACTCGCGCCAGCTTTGAATTGCGGTTGTCAGCGCGCGGCGCGAGGTCCACAGGCGCGCCTCGACGGCTGGCACATCAGCAGCCGCAGCCGCGGCAAGCAATGCAGCGGACTCGACGCACATGACTGACGCAAACTCGACGAGTGCATCGCAGGCGAGCAGCTGCGCGGCGGTCGGCTGCGCGGCCTCGATGGTGGGCGGGCGAACGGGCGCGTTCATCGACCGTCCTCCGCGAGGAAGCTGATCAGCGATTGAAGATCATCGCCCTTCGCGCCTGTCGCCCTTAGCTGGGCGAGCCATTTACCCATCGTCTCGCCCGCGGATTGATCGAATTTGTCGCGCGGACTTGCGTCAAAGTTGAACCAGCGACACCTTTCTTCGCCGGAAAAAAATTTTTCGACACCAGAGGGGCTGAGCTGCTTCGCAAGTTCGTCGAGACGGCGCGGATGACCGTTGTCGCGTTTGTGAAGCTTCGCATATTCCTTATTAATACGCGGCTTCAGATTCGCGACATGCTTTGCGCTATCATTTTCAGCCCTCAGCCGAGCGCGTCTGAGCCTCGCCCGCATGGTGTCCGGCTTAACGCCAGCCGCACGCGCCATGGCCGCGACGCTCTCTTCGCGCAGCGCTACGCCATCCTTCCGACGGCGTTCGCGTTGCTTGTCAGCGCGCCTTTGACGTATAATTTCCGCCCATTCCTCGGCGCTGAGATCGCAGCCGACTTGCCATGCTTCGGCGGCGAGCTTCTCCGCTGCGGTGATCTGAAGAGCGCGGCCGATATCTTCAGCGGTGAACCGGATGCGCCGCCCGCGGGCAATCGCATCGGCGACGCCTGCTTCGACGGCGGTAGCGATCTCGGGCGGGGCCTGATCAAGCGTGTCGAACAAGCGGTGGCGGCCGTAGCAGAGCGCGACGGCAGCGTTTGGCGCCGGCCAGCGGATGACCCTCACGCGGGTCGTCGTCGTCGTCGTGCGGTCGAAGCGACGATCGGTGACCTGAGTCTCCGACCGCCGGTCGACGTGGTCGCCAGGCGTAGCAGCCAGCAACTCATTGCCGGCGTAGTATCCTAACCTGCGCCACCACGCCGAATCCGGCGGATCATTCAGTCGGCGGCGAGCGATGCGTTGCAGGTCACCGACCCGCCGCCGAGCGACGAGCAAATGATTTGTGTTGACGCGGCGCGGCTCTTGTTGATCGGGGCAGATCGGCGTATTTTGCGCATCGCAAGCCGCCAAGCATTGCAAATTACGGGGGCCGCCGTCCGCATCATGCGGGGGTGGCCTTCCCCATTTTTGGGCGCCCATGGTATCAGGCGGCTTCCGTCGCGAGCGGCAGCGACGCGATCCAGCGGCGCAGGTCTTCGTCAGCGATGATCGTGCGGCGCCCGATCTTCCGGGCCAGGAGCCGGCCAGCGCGCATTTCGGCATAGATCGCTGTTCGAGATGAGGACGTGATCCGCTCAACGTCCGCAACAGAATAAGCCAGCGGGCGGAGTTCTTTCGGGGTTTCATCGGCCATTTTTGTTCCTCGAAACGCGCTGCAATTCAGCGCATGTGCAGGAACGTAGCCGCACTCGTCATCCAAGATTAGTCGTCACGAATAAATTCGCGTCATGATTTCCGCGTCATGATTTTTTGGGACGACCGGCGCGGCTCCATCCAGCGCTCGGCACGTCTTCGGCGGCGCCTTTCCAGGCGGTTTCGAATTGCCCTGGCCCTACCTTGAATGAATTCTTCGCTTCCAGGGCATATTCTTGTTTCGTCTTGGGTTGTGCGGGATGAGCTCTACGTTCTTCAGCGAGCCATTTTCGGCATGCTGAAAGATTTTTCGCGTTGGCCGTCGCTTCGGGCCAGAGGTCCAAAACTTCATCTCGCCAAAAGACAATGTCGTCGTGCCACTTGTCGTAATGTGCAATCCAGTATTCGCGATCGACGCGATTTCCGTTCCTAATGGCTGCCAAACGCCCAGCCCTGACCCAGGACATAAGCACCTGCAAAGCGTTTTGATCTTTTTGGGTGCCTGAAATGTTCGTAGGACCATACCAAACCGCTGCGCGCACAGTTCGAAATGTATTGATCATTGCCGGTTCACGATACGCGATCCATGAAAGGGTTTGGAACAGTGTCCAATCCGGCCGTTGAAAATCGATAGCGGCGACTTCAATTTCCCGACATTTGGCATCGTCAGTCGAAATCAGGTCCATCGCGTGCATCCGCGAGCATCGGGATGAGCGCAGGGAAACCGAGCGATGCATTCTCGGCTTGTCGGATGCCTCCTATCCCCACGCGTTCATTATGCCTTCGCCCGGTTCAGGATCGAGGCGACGTTCGACTTGTCCACAATCCCTAGCGTTGGCAACGCAGCGCGGACCGTCTCGGCGACGTAGTTCGGCGCTAGATGAGCGTAATGCTTTTCGGTCATGCGCGTGTCCGCGTGCCCGAGCTGCGCGGCGATGACGCCCATCGGAACGCCCTTCATCGCGAGTGAGCTGGCATAGGTGTGGCGCAGGATGTGGAAGGTCGCAGCGGGCGAGACCTTTGCCCGATTGCTGGCATCGGCGAGCGGGCGTTGCTGATGAGACGCTCCCCAAGGCGCGCCATCGTAGCGAACAAAGACAGGCTCACGGCCCACCTTGCCTGCCGTCAGGGTGGCGAATAGGGCGCGACCTTCATCAGTCAGGGCAACATGGCGCGGCTTTCCCGCCTTCGATTCACGGACGGTAATTGTTCCCGCCTCGGCGTTAAAGTCTATGGCGCGCATCCTGGTCAGCTCGCCATAGCGGCAGCCAGTGAGAAGCGCCGCCCGGACAAGATCACGAAAGGGGCCATTGCAGGCGTTCACCAGTCGCCGGCATTCATCCTCTGAGAGGAAGCGGACGACCGCGGCGTCGACTTCCCGAAACGGCTTCGCCTTGCGCCAAGCGTCATCGCTCGCCACCCGGCCCTCATGAAAGGCATGATTGAGCGCGGCCTTCAAGACAGTCAGCGTCCGGTTGGCTGTCGAGCGGCGCGCCCGAACTGCGTCGGAGTCCTTGGGATTAATTGCTTGCGACTTGCGCTTCTTTTTTGTCCTTGCCGCGCGCGTCAACTTTGGCGCCGTCGCTAAGCCAGTGTGCCAGTCGCGGATGCGCTTAGCCGTCAACTTGCTAAACTCGATCTCGCCAAGTTCGGGCCGAATGCGCAAGTTTGCAGCGGCCTTATCTTTTGCGACTCCTTTCGATCCTCGGCGTTCGCGGTCAGCAAAATAAGCGTCCAACGTCCTGCCGACGGTATAGGGGCCATGGTCCGGAGCGTGACCGAGTTCCTTGCGCGCCTCCGCCCGCCACCATGCGCGCGCCGCCTCCTGGGCCTGCGCAAAGGAGTGCAGCACCACACCGTCGGGGTCTTGCAGGTCGTCAGCGGTTCCGACCTTGGTCTCGTTGTAGCGGCCATCGCCGACAAAGCGGCGGGCAATCCAAGAGCCGCCGCCTTCCTTTGTGCGCCGGTATCCGATATGCAAGCCGGTTTCGAGGACACGCCAATAGGGCTTGCGGCGAGGCGTCAGTCTCAGACGAGCGGAGCGGGTTTCGAGGTTCGTGTCGCGGACGGTCCGAGCCATGGAAGGGCCTGCGAAATGGGAGAATGAGCTTGTGCCCAACTCGTGCCTAATATACGTATGCGAACATCGGCGGACACGCAAGGCGGTCAACGGCTTATTTTACAGGCTATACAAAGAGCGATGCCGTTCGCCAGCGTTCGCCGAAATGCGGGTTATCTCTCTCTCACGGCGAAAACAGGGGTTCGAGTCCCCTAGGGAGCGCCATCCAAGTCACTTATCATTGAAAAATCTGGATTACCCGGCCCATAGTGTCCCACTCTTTTGAAAAGTGGGACACTTATGTTCATCCTTTGAGCTTCGCCATGCCGGAGTCGGCGAGCTTTTTGCGCTGCGCTGCGCGCGTATAGCGCTCGACCTCTTCGAAGCTCTGGTGACCGGTGATCGCCATGATCTCGTAAACGGTCGCGCCCCGTTCGGCGAGGCGGGCGGCAGCAGCTTTCCGGAGTCCGTGCGCTGAGCAATGCGCCAGTCCCGCCTGTCGGCACCAGTCCTTGAACTTGTTGCCGAAGCCGTTTGCGGTGAATGCCTTGCCGAATTCCGTGGTCATGAAGGTCAGGTGTTCGTGCGGCATGGCGCCAAGACTGCGTTGCAGGTCAGGATGAACGGGGATGTCGATGTCCACCGGATTGCGATGCTCGTTTTTTGCCTGCCTGTAACGAATCCGTCCCCCGCGCACGTGCTGAGGCCCGAGGCGCACAACGTCCTCACGGCGGCATGCGGTGTAGAGAAGAATGTCGAGCGCGAGGCGCGCCTTCGTCCCGACGGGAAAGGAGGCCTCGTAGCGTTCGACTTCTTCCAGTTCCCATGAGTGATGGCCGGCCGAGGCGTACTTGATGCTTTGCACGCCAAGGGTGGGGTCAAGCTCGACGTGATCTTCCTCGATGGCCCATTTGAACATCGCCCGCATGGCCTTGAGCCGATGGTTTCCCGCGCTGGGTGCATCTTTCCGTTCGTCCCGGATCGAGCGGACGTGTTTTGCGCGCATCAGGGCGACCGGCTTGTGACCGTGTTTTTCGCAGATGGAGTCCAGGGCGCGGCGGCGCCATGACTGCGTGCTCACGTCCTTCGACGTGAAGGCCGTGCTCGCGAAATAGAGCCGGCACAGTCCGCGGAACGATCCGCGGCCTTCGCGTTCGGTTTCGGCACCGATAATCTGCCCGGCAAGCGCGTTCCTGTATTCTTCAAGGAACGCGGCCGTGCCGGGGGTCTCCCGGAGGCGGACCTTCTTCAGCCCCTTGCGGCGGACGTAAATGCGCACGTTCCCGTGGCGGTCTACGTCCTCGACCAGGTATCTGAGATCGACGCTGCCGGTTCCGTCTCGCATGCGGAAAGTCACCATCGAATGTTCTCCGAACATTTTACGGCTCGTCCCACGGGTTTTCCGGGCGGGACTCTCCATCAAGAATCGCCTCGAAGGCGGCGTCAAGTTTCCTGCGGTCCCATATCGTCCGGCTGTTGATCCGCTTCGGACGCGGCATGCGGCCGTCTTTCACCAGCTCGTCGAACAGCGATGGCGACACGCCGATATACGCAGCCGACTCCGTGCGCGACAGCCCGCGGGGCGGAAGTGAAGGCGGAAGTATCTCGGCACGGCCAGGCATGACTGATCCCATCGGGGCAGGCCCCCGTTTGCCTGCAATCCAGGTTGTACTTTCGTACAGGAGGAGCATGCGGCGGCGCTTGGTCATTAGCTGGCCACTCCGGCTTAATCCGCCGGAAAGCCAAGCGCAGCAAGGCGTTCAAGACTAATCTTAAGATGTTCTAAATATTTACATAGTACTATTGTAGGTAGTACGAGCTATTATACAGAGGTATAGAATGTCAAATATTCCTTGTTATATAAATCTTCGTCAGGCTAGAATCGTATTATCCGATATGGGGGTTGCTCTGAGCGACCGGCAGATGAAACGCGCTGCGGAAATGAGCGCCCATGGCAAGCGAAAGCTTCCATTTTTTATCGACCCTATCGACGGGAAGCTGAAAATAGAGAAGGGCACTCTCGTTAAAATCTACAGAGAGCTTCAGGTCGACGCCGAAAACAACAGCATTTCGTAAGTAATAAGCTATTGTGGCTCTGAATCCATTGTAATACTGTATTTTGTAATGTCGGATATTAGAAAAAGAATTAGAAACAAGGGAACGACTTATCAGGTTCGGTATTTGAGCAAAGCGGCCAATTCCGTTTACGCCTACGCGAGCTTTCCGACGCTCAAGGAGGCGCGAGATTTCGTCCACAACCTCGGCAGCCTTCGGCATGCCCCTTCGGAGACAATCCTGCGGGTGTCGGAAGGAGTAGATCGCTGGATAGACATTTGCGAGAAAATCGGGCGGGACGGCCGCGAAACGGTCGAGCCCGAGACGCTCAAGGAATATCGCCGCCGTGCGAAAGTCATGAAGGAGTATGACTGGCAGAAGTGCCTTCATGAGCTTGAGCGAACGGACATCGTCCATTTCCGTAACTGGCTTCTTGAAAACAAGACCCGCGACCTGGCGCGCCGTACTTTGTCGTCCTTTCATTCGGTGCTGATCGAGATGAAGCGGCAGGGAGTCACTGGAGATGACCCCGCAGCCGGGATCACGATCCGCAGCGGGCGATATGAGGACGAAGAAAGCGAAGTTGAAATTCCCTCAGACCAGGAAATGCGCGACATCCTCGGCGCGGCCGATGACCTCGCGAAGAAAAACAAGCAGTATGAAAAATGCTGGGCGCGGTACCGCCCGATGATTTATCTCGCGGCATTTTCCGGAATGAGGCCGTCGGAATATCGCGGATTGCCGTGGAGCCATGTGTTCGAGGACCGTGTCCTTGTGCGGCAACGCGCCGACGCCAGCGGCATTATTGGCCCTGTCAAATCGAAGGCGGGTCGCCGCACGATCTATCTGCCCGCGCGCGTAACCGAATTGCTGTTTGGATGGAAGGAGCGCTGCGTGAAGACGCCCGACGATCTCGTGTTCCCCACTTCCGAGGCGAAGCCTTTATCCTTGCGAAACTTCCGGCGGCGCGCGTGCGTCCCTTTGATGAAGGAAGCCGGATTTCTGCAAACGGAAAAAATTGACGGCAAGCGAGTCGAGTCGACGAAATACCGTCCGTACTCGCTGCGGCACTACTACGCTTCAAAGCTCATAGAGAAAGGCAAAGACTTGAAATTTATCCAGCAGGCGATGGGGCACGCCCAGATCGAAATGACGCTGAATATCTATGGGCATCTCATCAAGGATCGCGAAGAAGCACACCTGAAAACGGTGGCAGACATCGCGGCCGAATTACTCCCGGTCTAATTTCTTGTGGCATAACTGTGGCGAAGCAATCTCAACATATTGATTTCAAACACTTTGGAATAGCTTCCCAAGCTGAGGGCCGCGGGTTCGACCCCCGTCGCCCGCTCCATAATGAAATCAATAGCTTATCACCTATCTGATTTTCATAAACATAGATTTTTTGAGTTTCCTGCCACAAAACACCGCTCTTCGGAAACCCGCAGAAATCCGCCGTTCTCTTATTTAACCCGCGGCGGCTTGTGGCGAGTTTGTGGCGAGTTCCAGTTCTTGCTCGAATACGCGAGCCAACATTCTTCCATTCCGTGTGACCGACCAGCTCGTGGTTAATCTGGATACATGGAGAGATTCTCAAGCAATAAAAGCCTATGTCAGCAATAATAGTTAGATATTGAATAGCACAGGTGGCCTCAGGTGAGGGTTTTTGCCTCGACAAGGCTGTTTTTTGCCGCCCGCTGCATCCGTTCTTCTTCTTGGACGGTCAACGAATTGGCGGAAGGCGGGCAGCCCCTAAATCGTCCAGCGCAGACCCGCCAGCGCCACTGACGAGGATGCGGGGCGTATGTGTAAAGCGTAGCTTGACACAAAACACACATTCCTGCTAAGCTAAATCATGAAGATCAGGAACGTGATCCACAAGGGATTGCGTCGATTTATGGAGGATGACGACGCGAGCGGGCTTGCCCCGGTGGCAGTCCCCAAGCTGAGACGCATGATTTCCTTTCTGCAGGACATGGCGCGCGAAGATGAATTGCGCACCGTCCCGACCTGGAAGGCGCATCAGCTCACTGGCGACCGAAAAGGCACATGGAGCCTGTTCGTCACCAAAAACTGGCGACTGACCTTTCAGATTGACAGCGAGGGGATCGAGATCATCGACCTGGATTACGAGGACTACCATTAGGAGGACACCATGACCGCAGCGACCGGCATCCGTTTGAAGAGTCCCGCCCATCCCGGCGGATTCGTCAAAAGCGAGATCATCGAGCCCCTGGGGCTTTCTGTCACTGAAGCAGCCCGCGTCCTGGGCGTGACCCGTCCGGCCCTTTCCGCGCTGCTCAACGAGCGTGCCGCGCTGTCGCCTGAAATGGCGCTGCGCATCGAGAAGGCGTTCGGCGTCTCGATGGATACGCTCATGCGCATGCAGAACAGCTTCGACATCGCCGAGGCCCGCAAGCGGGAAGGGGACATCGCTGTCACCCGCTTCACCGGCAAGCCGCGCGATCAGCAGCCGTCATTGCAGTAAGCGAGCGCCGCGCATGTCTGAAAACAGTTCCATCGAATGGACAGATACGCCGTCGAATCCCGTAACTGGCTGCACCAAGATCAGCGCGGGATGCGATAGCTACGCAGTTTCATATTCAACAATTTCAAGACTGCGATAAAGCAGCGAAAGTAGGATACATGGCAGCGCAACGGAACCGCGAGGAAGCAGTCAACACTCAGCTCGCTATTCTCATTTCCCGCTACGGCGTCACCGCCGACGGCGAAACCATTCATGTTCACGGTAAACACCGCCCCGATGTCCTTTTCCAACTTCGCGGCCTTCGCGTAGCCATTGAAGGCAAATTTCCTGATACGCCGAACGCTCGCGATGTTGTCCTTGAAGACGCGCGTAAGCGCGTTCGCAGCGGCGTTGCTCACATTGCGGCGGCGGTCGTTTATGCCCCGCCCCTTCGGACTGCGCCGACGACGAAAATCATTGAGACCCTCGAAAAGACCCAGCTTCAATTTCGGATTGCCTCAGAAACCTACGAGAGCGAATCGTGGTTTTCAGGCCCTCCGATTGCGCTTATGGATGCCCTGCGCCGCGCACAGGAAGCCCTCACCAAAGATGACATTGTCGAGCAGACGGCGCGAGCCTTATCCGCTCAGCTAGAAACAGTTGCCCGCCTTTGGAACGGGCAGCCAGGGGCTTGCGACAGACTATCCGATATCCTGCGCATCTCCCCGCCACCTGAGGAGACTGAGGAAAAGCGCTTTGAGCGTAGGAACACGGCGGCCAGAGTTGCCGCGCTCGTCCTGGCGAACGCGTACATTTTTCAGGAACAGCTCGCGCAGACCGACGAGCGCGTTGACACGCTGAGAAAGATTGAAAAAAGCAGCAACATCATAGCAACCACATCCGAGCATTGGCGCTGGATTTGGGAGAACATCAATTATGTTCCGATTTTTCAGCTTGGCGAGAAGGTCTTTGACGAACTACCCGAAAGCCCCAACTCAACGATTGCCGTTAAGGCTCTGCTCGGCGAGGCGCAGGCGATTTGCCGCCAGCAAGCGGCGCTCCGCCACGATCTCATGGGGCGCATTTATCATTGGCTCTTGCATGAGGCGAAATTCCTAGGAACGTATTATACCTCGGTATCAGCAGCTACGCTGCTCTTGAAGCTCGTTTTTTCCCTTCCGTGGCAAAGCGATTTTTCTACGGCACGTCATTTGGCCGACTTCAAGGTTGGCGACTTAGCTTGCGGCACCGGCACGCTTTTGATGGCCGCCGCGCAGGCGCTCACAGACCGCTATATCAGCGACCGCGCCGCCAAGGATTTGTCTCTTAGCGAGAAGGACATCTCAAATCTTCATCAAACGCTGATGCAGAACGTCCTTTATGGCTATGACATCCTCCCTACAGCGGTTCATTTGACGGCTTCCACTCTGGCGCTCTTGGCTCCAAATGTGGCCTTCCGAAACATGAATCTCTTTGTCATGCCTATTGGGCTTGACCACGGGAGCCCGCGCCTCGGTAGTCTCGATTTTCTCGCGGGGCCAGAAATCAAAACGCAGTTTTCCCTAGATGACACGCAACTCGATACAGTGCGGACAGGTGCCGCGCGCTCCACCTACGCGAACGCCAAAGTGCCTGTGCTCGACCTGTGCGTCATGAACCCGCCGTTTGTTAGCAGCCGCTACGGCAACCAGTTATTCGGTTCTTTGCCGCATGTACGGGACGCCTTGCAGAAAGAGCTATCCAAGCAAGCCAAGAAGTTTGGCGTGAGTGCAACCGCAGGACTCGGCGCGCTCTTCGTTCCTCTCGCCGAGAAGCACGTTAAAGCCGGAGGACGCATCGCCTTCGTTCTGCCCGTGGCTCTCGCGACCGGCGAGGCGTGGGGCGCTATCCGAAAGAAAATTGCCGACAAATTCCATCTGGAAATTGTCATCACCAGCCACGATGCAGAGAGACCGAATTTCTCGGAAAACACGGCTCTTTCGGAAGTTCTTTTCATAGCGCGCCGTTTGGAGGGAAAACAGAAGGCGGGCGCGACTACCTACATCAATTTGTGGCGTAATCCCCGTTCCATCCACGAGGCGCTCGATCTCGCTGCGCGCATATCCGAGGGCATAGAAACTATCGGCGGGAAGGCCGGGCAAACCCATATCATTCGATCCGGCTCCGCTGTTCTTGGCGAAATTACAACCCTTCCAGCTCCGCGAGATTCGAGCAACTGGACAGGAGCCATCTTGCCCAGAGCTACCTCATGCAAGCCCATTGGGCGCTCGACGCGAAGAGCGAAGTGCGGCTCCCCGCAGACAAAAAATCCTATCCTATCGTTCTTTGCCGGCTCGATGAGCTTGGCGGTCTTGGCTACGACGCACGCGATATTTTCGACGCCTTCTCGGTCGATAAAACTGCCAAAACGTGGTCGCCATACCCCGCATTTTGGAACCATGACGCAAAGACGGTGCGAACAATCGCGCAAAAGCCCAACGCTGTGCTTCACGCTCTCACGGAGGCATTACCGGGTCGAAAGCTCAAAGACGCTGCGACAGTTTGGTCCAAAGCGGGCAAGACCCTCTTGGTTTCTCGGCTACGCACGAACACACATCGCGTTATCGCTATTGGTTTCGGCAAAAACGTCCTTGGCAACACATGGTGGGCCTTCGACGACTCCGCGCTCAGCGACAAGCAACGAAAGTCGTTGCTTCTATGGTTCAATTCAACACTAGGCATCCTTTCTTATTACGGCCGCCGCGCGATCACCGAAGGCGCGTGGATGCAGATGAAAAAACCCGCATGGTCGTCCATGCCTGTGCTTGACGTGCGGCAACTGAAAAAGCCGCAGCTCGACGCGCTTGCAAACGCCTATGACGCGGTTTCAAAAAAGGAGCTTGGTGCAATCGCACATCTTCACACGGACGCCACGCGACACGAGATTGACGCGGCGCTGGAAAAAGCTTTGTCGCTCCCTAACCTTTCCCCAATTCGTGAGCTTTTGGCACGGGAACCTGGCCTGTCCGCCGAGGATATTGCCGCCGCAACCGACGAGGCGGAGGACGAAGATCAAGAAGAAGTGACCGAGGCTTTAGAGCGTTCCTGACTTCTGCCCGCCGCAGCCTGGCGGCCTTCGACCCCTTCCAGGGGTGTAAGGCGAATACGGGCAGGCAGCAAACACCAATCGGTAGCAGCGAATGCTTCCGAACTTTTGATCGTTTCCCGCACAGGCAAGCCGCAGACGGCCTCTCATCCGGGGACGTGTGACCGGTCCCGCCTCGGGATCAACGCGGCTCGCTTCCGCGCTGCGCTTGTGCAGCTCCGCCCCGCACGGCGGCGCGCTGGCGCACGGCGTTTGATCCCTCGTCCAATGGTCCCGGTCCCTTTTGCCCCACGACGCCGCAATCACGCGGCCCGCAAGCAAAGGGAAACGACCATGACAAAACTTTTCGCACAGCCCTACGACATCACCGCCAACGGCTTCTTTTTCGAGACCGCAGGGGCACTGCGTTTCGCCAACAGGGAAGGGGGGCCGTTTCTGGCGGCCGAACGCTCGCGCATTCCGCCGCTCATCGAATTGCCTCGGCTTCTTTCGGCCACCGAGCGGCTGCTGGACGAAGACGACACCGACGAAGATTTGCGCCTGCTGCTTGCTCCCGGCTCATCCCTGGGCGGGGCGCGCCCGAAGGCGTCCGTCAGGGACAAGGACGGACACCTCGCCATCGCGAAGTTTCCGCGCCGCGACGACGAAATCAACACAGTCGCCTGGAAAGCCTTTGCCCTCACGCTCGCCGCCAGATCAGGGCTGCCGGTTCCGGACTGGCGGCTTGAATCGGTTGCAGACAAGCCGGTCATTTTGCTGCGTCGTTTCGACCGCACAGACGGCTGCCGCGTTCCCTTCCTGTCGGCGATGAGCATGCTGGGCGCGACCGATAACGAGTCCCGCAGCTATCTCGAATTCGTCGACGCCCTGCGGCGTCATGGCGCCGCGCCGAACAAGGATATGGAGCAACTTTGGCGCAGGATCGTCTTTAGTATTCTCATTTCCAACACCGACGACCATCTGCGCAATCACGGATTCCTTTATGCAGGCGGGCAGGGCTGGCGTCTTTCGCCTGCCTATGACCTGAATCCGGTTCCCGCCGACGTCAAACCCCGCGTGCTGACTACAGCGATCGATCTCGACGACGGCACCGCATCGCTCGATCTTGCGTATTCGGTTGCGCGGTATTTCGGTTTGAAAGAGGTGGAGGCAAAACAGATCGCGCGCAGCACAGGCGAAGCAGTGTCCAACTGGCGCGATATCGCCGCCAACATGGGGTTGGCGCCGGCTGAAATAAGCCGCATGTCGTCGGCCTTCGAACATGGAGACCTGGATGCGGCACGCGCGGCGTAGGCTTTGGGCAATTCGCTATCGTCGCGGTCACGGGCAGGCCGAGCATCTGCTCTTGACTATGGGTGGCACGGACGCGCCTTTTAAATGTTTCAACAAACGAACGTTTTCTTTACATCGCTTTGACGGTGGAAAATCAGCGTCGTCGACTCCTTCTAGAGACAAACTCGCATTGAAATAACACGCAGCTAGCGTTCTCATGCTCATCCCATACAGCAATGCGGCCTGTCGCACCGTGAGACAAGGTTTGCGTCCGATACTCCCGGGGAGGCTGTATGACGTATCTAACCCATATCGATCGCGTCGGGTGGTTGTTCCGAGTCATGCACACCTTTTGGCCATGTGTGTGCCACCACCAGTCTGTTATGTATGAGGAACACTCAGCCGACGCTGAGGTAGCGCTAAGACCAAGCGTTGTGAGTGCAAGCGCCAGTTTGCTCATTTGTTTTCCGAACCGTCGCTGGGTCCGCCATGACTGACTATCAATCGAGCGCATCGCTCTAACGCCTCCCACCGTACGAATTTGGTCCCCAGTAGTTGCAGGAGACAATCAAGCCACTCGTGCTGCAAGTTTTGTTGATACCGCGTGGGGACCCGTCAGGATTGAAAAAAGAATGCCTGCCATTTGGTTCTATCACTTCTTTAGAGCCATCTCGATGAGTGACAGTTGTACGCACAGTGCGACCAACAATTTGCCCCGCTGCCTCGAATGAGGGTAGGGCAGTGCAAACCACTATGGCAATGAATGCCAGCCTTCGACTCATCTCTCTTTTTCCTCGCGCCTAAATTGTTTAGGGGCGCTATCAATTTCCAGGAGCAAGGGATGTCCTGAACTTGGCTCAAGGTTTCGCTTAAACCAGCACGTTGCTTTAATACGATTTTTCGTACTTCAGTCCGGGCGGGTCAAATGTGGGAGACAACCCACCAGAGGGTGCCTTATTTTCACTGCTTGGTATCTCCCCGCGTTCCAGCTTTTCGAGGGCCGTAGGCGGCGGATTCGGTTCGACCGGGTTTTCTAAAGAGCGCTGCAGGTCACTTTTGGGCTCTGGTGGAGCTGGCTTATATTTATCAAGATCGCCAGCCAGAGCGGGCCAGACGATAAAAATGGCTAGCACACCGAACATTGATTTCATGATTCCCCTCAAACTTTTATTTGTCGCGCAATTTGTTGGCATAACGCGCGAAACAAGAGTTCGTTGCATGACCCGCGTCTGATAAAGGCCCTTTCCTCACGACAGCACTATCCAATCCTGAAAACCTACAGGTGGGACACTGTTCCCGAAAAACCTCAGGATTGGGTGGAAAGAAAACTGTCCCACTTTTACGATAACTACCTGATTTGATTGATTTGCAGCACTCCCCTAGGGAGCGCCAGTTGACCGGGAATTCCGCGGCCGCGCTTGTTAGCCCGGCGCCGTCTCCCGTGGCCAGAGTGGTCCATCACTATCATCGCCATTATCGCCATGCATGATTTTTGGCGGCGGGGTTCTCAGCCTCGCCGGCAAGCACGGCGGTGGTCCGGCAAGCGGCGCGCCGTTTGGCCGAGGAGTTGAGAAATGTTTTTCAAAGACGGTCGGATAAACGTAGTGGTGGTCGTTGCCGGCGTGCTTGCGGCGCTCGCATGGCTCTCCTTTCTGATGTTTCTCGTCGGCGTGCGCGCCGGCCGCTATTCTCTGTAGAATTGGCTTGAGGGAGGGTTGAGATGAAGTGTTTCCACACTGTTTCGGCCGCACCCGCGTTAATGTACTGTTGATAAACTGGAGTGAGTCCTCATCGAGGCGGTCGCCGATAATCGGCCGGCCCAAGAGGACAGCTCTATGAAGAAAACTTCGTTCGCTGCAATGGCTGCAGGCGCCGCAATCGTTCTCGCCAGTTGCTATACGCCCGCCAATCCGTCGCTGGGCGGCGTAGCCATGGCTCAACAGCCGCTCGCGATAGAATCTGAGCTTATTGTACTGCGTCAACTTTGTTGGAGCGGTAGTCGTCAGGCATGCATTCGGTTTGGAATGATGATCGGCGCTAATCAACAGCGACAGGCCGATTGGCGCCGAGCGCACCCGGATTGGTGGGAGTGGGAGCGTTGGTAAACGCGACGCGGCCGAAAAACGGTTCCCGGCAAAGCAAAATGGCCCACCGTTAGTAGAGGGTCGGGAAGCTTTCGCTATGCCGACTGGATGACGGCGGACCAACGGGGCCAAGCCGTCACACGATCCAAATGCGAAGCGAAATACAGATCCTCGCATTTGTTCAATAACCTCGCCAATGATTCCTCTTCCAGGCGAAGCGATCGTTCGGGCGGGCGCGCGCAATCACGCCGTCGAATCTGAACCGCAAAACTTCTGTCGAGAGCGTTGCGCCAAGCCAACGCTCTCGCCGCGTCAGTCGACGCGCCTTCTTCAAGCTGACCGTCAGCGATGCGGCAAGCTGATGCTCAGTCACGCTGTAGTTCAATTGAGCGGTCGTTTCATATGAGCGATCGATCGTAGGCAGACGAAAAAATTATTTTAGTCGGGGGAATAAAAGCCGGTCGAATGAAGTCTTCTCAGCGAGGCGGCGCTTCCTAGTTCTTGCCGTATCCCTCGTCGGAAGAGGAGATGAGCTATGGCGACAAAAATTGCGACGGCGTTCGCTGCCGCGCTCGCGATTGTGGCTTTGACGATGACCGCAAACCAAGACGCATTCGCGCGCGACGGCTATCGGGTTCACAGCGGAAAGGGAGGCGGCTTCGGATATTATGGCGGCTATCCGTATGTTTATAACGGCTACGATTATCGACGCGGCTTGGGGTTTTACGGCAGCAATCCCTCCTTTTATCGAGGATCGTCGGCGACCTATGACAGCGAGGCCTGCAAATACACAGTCTATTGGTGCCCATGAGCGCGCCGGCGGGCGTTCTCCCGCAGTGACGGCGCTGTGCGCCTGAGCGCGAGCTATGCTATCATTTTTTATGGCGACCTATATTGCCTTTCTGCGCGCTGTGAATGTTGGCGGCACGGGTAAGCTCCCGATGGCCGAGCTCTGGGCGATGTGCGTCGATTGCGGCTTTAAGAATGTCCGCACCTACATTGCGAGCGGCAATGTCGTTTTCGAAAGCGGCGCTACCGCTTCAGAGGTGAAAGTTGAAATCGAAAAGCGGCTTGCGGCCTATGCGGGAAAACCTGTCGGGGCGATCGTCCGAACCGCGACCGAACTGGCCAAAGTGCTATCGACAAACCCGTTTCCGAACGCCGAGCCCAAGCGAACCGTCGCAATTTTTCTCGACGCGTCTCCTCCTTCCGACGCCCTGACGCATGTCGTTGGCCAGCGATCGGAAGAGATACGCCTTGGCGCCCGCGAGATTTTTGTTCACTACGGCGCCGGAATGGCAAATTCAAAGCTGCGAATTCCGGCGGCGAAGGATGGCACGGCGCGCAACATGAACACCATCGCGAAACTCGTCGAGATGGCGGCGCAGTAATTTGGCGCGGGCCAATCCGAAGCGGACTTTCAAAAGATGTTGTCGATATAGGCCTTGAACGGCGAACTTGATTCTCCACTGACGCGTTCGATAGCGCGCGCTGACTACTGCGCGTCGGCTCGATCACATCGAGACGGGGCGGAGATGAGGCTGCGAAACAGCGCAATGTGCTGTCGCGGCATGGCGTCTTTCTCGGTCCTTTCGAGTTCGCTCCAATGAGCGACGACCCAGCGATCGAGCGACTCGAGCAGCGACATCGTCGCATCGATCAGCAATGATTGCGGCAGATCGGTCCGCACGACGCCCAGCGCCTGACCGCGCGCGATGATCAGCGCGACCCACTCTCTTGCCGCTCTAAAGAGCCGTCCGGTCGCCGATCCCTGCCTTGGATCGCTGCGCAGGCGATAGAACATGCCGCCAAATTGCACGAGCCAGGCGTTTCTATCGACGACCGCGATGGCGCGTCGATAGAGCTCCTCGAAACCGTCCCAGAACGTCTCCGCGTCGAGCGCCGCCGGATCGAAGCCGCCGATCTCCTTGAAGAGGACGGCCAGCGATCGCTCGATCATCGTCGTGAACAGATCGGCCTTGTCGTCGAAGTAGTAATAGAGCGAGCTTTTGCTCATCCCGGATGTTTCGAGAATGCGATTGAGGGAAGCGCCGTCGAAGCCGTGCGCGGCAAACTCTTCCGCGGCGCTCTCGAACAGGCGCTTCTGGCGTTCGGCGTCGAGCTTGTCGAGGCGGCGACTCATCGCATTGACCATATCTCAATCTTTCGGTAGAAACGACAGTGTGTACCATTGGTACACACTGTCGTCTGAGTCGATTGCCGAGGGGCGCGCGGCAGGCGTCCCGAAACGAAAGGAAGTCGCGATGAAGATTGCGATCAGCGGCGCCGGTATCGCCGGAGCGACGCTGGCCTATTGGCTGTTGCGCGCCGGGCACGAACCGTTCCTGATCGAGCGCGCCCCGTCGCTCAGGACCGGCGGCTACATCATGGACTTCTGGGGGGTCGGCTATGAGGTCGCCGAACGAATGGGCGTTCTCCCCGCCGTGCGGCAGGCCGGCTATCGGGTTGGGGAGGTTCGTTTCCTCGCTGACGACGGGCGCAAGGTCGGCGGCTTCGCCGTCGACGCGCTCCGCGATCTGATCGGGGGGCGAATGACGAGCGTGGCGCGGGGCGATCTCGCTGCGGAAATCTATCGCTCGATCGAGGGGCGCGTCGAAGCGATCTTCGACGACCAGATTTCCGCAATCGATGAACATGACGACGGCGTGCGGATCGCGCTGCGAAGCGGCGAGTGGCGCGACGCGGATATCGTCGTCGGCGCCGACGGGTTGCGCTCGCAGGTGCGCGAATTGATTTTCGGCGCCGAGGAGCGTTTCGAAAAGGACCTCGGCTATCGCTTCGCCGCGTTCGAGACCGCCGGCTATGAGACGCGCGACGAGAACGCCTATATCCTCCATGCCGCTACGTCGCGCCAGATCGGTCGCTTCGCGCTGCGCGACGGCCGAACGCTTTTCCTGCTCGTCTTCAGAAGCGAACTTTTAAACGGCGCCGAACCGCTAGGTCCAGCGGAGGCCAAAGCCGCGCTGAAAACGATCTTCGGCGACGCGGGATGGGAGTCGGGCCGTATTCTGGCGGCGATGGAAAGCGCCGATGATCTCTACTACGACCGAGTCAGCCAGATACGC
The DNA here is from genome assembly GCF_046349115.1 of Methylocystis sp. GTDB lineage: Bacteria > Pseudomonadota > Alphaproteobacteria > Rhizobiales > Beijerinckiaceae > Methylocystis. The sequence goes on from NZ_JAXMCX010000001.1 coordinate 74,629, forward strand.
ATGCCGTCCTGGAGTCGCGGGCGGATCGCGCTCGTTGGCGACGCCGGCATGGCGGTGTCCTTTCTCGCTGGCGAAGGGGCCGGGCTCGCGATGGCCGAGGCCTATGTGCTGGCGGGAGAGATTTCGCGCTCGTCGGGCGATTACGCAAAGGCCTTCGCGGCCTATGAGTCCCGGCTTCGGCCCTTCATCGAGGGCAAGCAGCATGCCGCTGCGAATTTTGCCTCCACCTTCGCGCCGCGAACGGCGTTTGGGATTTGGTTCCGGAATCAGGCGACCAGATTGATGGCCTTGCCCGGCGCCGCCAATCTCATGTTGGGCAAGAGCCTCAGAGATGATTTTGCGTTGCCCGAGTATGCATGATCGAGACGGCGCTGGGGCTGTCGGCGCGGGCGCCACACTGGGTATCCAGCAAAACGGGGAGACCTCCGCGCCGGATCAACGGCAGTAATAGGACGGCATGACCCGCTGATAGCGAACCCAGGCGCCTCCCGGGCTGCCGTTAATTTCGCTTGCGACGCATCGCCGCCCCACTTTGACGAAGGGAGTCGTGTAGCCCCAGGGGTATTCCGCGGTGCTGGAAGGAAAGCCGGTTTGGGGATCATAGTTCCACGGCGCCGAAAAGGCCCAATCGCGGATCGCTGGGGCGCGGGACCAGTCCTCGCAGCACCATCCCTTTTCGATCCATGGTCCAAGCCGCGGAGGACCCGGCGCGCGCCAGACCTGCCGCCTATAGGCCGACGCCGCGTCGGGCGACAGCATGGCGGCGCAGAAGATGAAAAGACTTGCGGCGCATAAGGAACGCGAAGACACGGCGACCTCCGACTCCGATGGAGACGAGAATTTAAGTTGCGTGGGCGAATTTGATCAAGCGCGACCCTGCGACGATGAAGCCTGCGACATCAGCGCGCGTCGCCGGCCGGCCAAGCTGAGGAACCGGCGGGGGGACCTGCGCGTTTAATACAATCGCCTAGGCCAAGTAACGGGGCTTAGAAAGATTTGCGGGAGGGGCCATGAGCCGCAAAATATTGATCGCAGGCGCCGCAGCCTGCCTTCTCTCGACGGAGGCGCTCGCCGCCAACGCCGCTTGTCCGAGCGTTTCCGTGTCGCAACTGCAAAATGCGCTCAGAGCGGCGATCAGCGAGACGGGCTATGGCGGTGGCCTCGCGCTCGGCCTCAATATGTGGGCGACGATCGTGGCGCCGGACGGCGTCGTATGCGTCGTCGCCAATTCGAGCGGCGATCCGATCCAGGGTCAATGGCTCTCGGGCCGCGTGATGTCGGCGCAAAAGGCCTTTACCGCCGTGACGCTGAGCCTCGGCCTGACGCCGAATTCCGGCTCGGGCACGGCGCTGGCCTATGGCAAGCTCGCCTTGTCGTCGGCTAATCTTTACGCTGCGGTCAATCCCGGCGGCAGCCTCTATGGCCTCCAGCACGGCGATCCCGTCGCGGCGGCGGGGGCCTATGGCGACCGGATCGGCTTTGGCGCTTATCAGAGCGGCTTCGGCAGCTTTAGCGGCGGCTCGAGCAACACCGGCAATCTCATCTATACCGGTCCGACCAATACGACGACTTATGGCACAGGCGCCGACCCCATGATCGGACAGGTCATCGGCGGTCTGAATGTTTTCGGCGGCGGGCTCGCCCTCTATGCGGGGGGCAACGTTAAGGTTGGCGGCCTCGGCGTCGACGGCGATACGTCCTGCGCCGATCACCTTGTCGCCTGGCGCGTTCGCAAATATCTTAACCTCGACCATCTCAGGTCGATCGCCGGCGTTGGCGGCGCGCCCGACCGGCCAGACAATATCGTGTTCGACATCATCCCCAATCCGAACGGCGGCATGGGCGTCAGCCCCAGCGGCTGGGGCCATCCCTCCTGTCTTGGCGTCGCCAACGCCGCCGCGCAACTCATCGCCAACTCGCTGCCGCCGGTCTCGCCCTAACGCGCCGGCCGCCGGCGGTTGCGGAAAGCCGCCGCCGGAGGCGCGCCGGCTTTCATTGCCTTGTCTTGTTTTTCATCCTAAAAATCGCCCATGGCGCCTGCAAGAAAGCCTTTGCTCCCCGGCATGTCGGAGTCTCGCGTCACAAGCGCGAGAGAAATCGCTTGGCGAGTCTTGCTGAGCGGCGTCCTTTTGATCTGCGTCGCGCCCGCCGAGGCGCAAATCAGCGTAAGGCCGGAGGCGCTCACGCATTATTCCTATTGCGTCAGCCAGGCGAAGGATCGCGCCAGCGTCTTCCTGTTGGACCGCGGCACGCTCTATCGCTGCCGCGACGAAATCGCGGTTTCCTATTTCAATTACCTCGGACGTCAAAGGGCGCCCGAAAAGCGAGTCGTCGAACTTGAAGGCGTCTTTATTTATCGGCTGATCGCCGGCGTCGGCAAATGTTGGAACATGATCGAAGATCCGGCTGGCGCCCCGACGTCGGTCTACGGTTGCGACGTCTATGTCGAACTCTAAATCCCCTTTATTGCGGCTTGAATCGGCCGTGCATAAAATGACTTCCGTTCGCGCGCGTCGCGCGCGGACCTCCGCATGAGATAGGATGTAGGAATGCACGGCGTCGCAAAGAGCATTCGTCATGATTTTTTGAAGCAGGCCCATGTCGCGCGCCGGCGGCGCGTCTTTCGCGCGCAACGCCGACGCGCGGGCTTCACGCTTGTCGAAATGCTCGTCGTGCTGGCGATCATCAGCTCCATCGTCGGGCTCGTGGGACCGCGCGTGCTGAATTACCTGTCCGAGTCGAAGGTGAAGACGGCGCAGATTCAAATGGAGAATCTGGCAAGCGCGCTCGATCTCTTCTATCTCGACGCCGGCCGCTATCCCTCGACCGAAGAAGGCTTGAACGCGTTGGCGCAAAGGCCAGCGGGCGTGTCCTCCTGGAGCGGGCCATATCTCAAGACGGCGAGCGTGCCCAAGGATCCCTGGGGACACGCTTATCTTTATCGCTCGCCTGGCCAAAGCGGCCCCTATGACATCGGTTCGCTCGGTCCGGAAGGCCGCGAAGGCGGACCGGGCGCGATCTCGCGCGGCCCCTCTCAGGCGAAATGACCAAGGCGCCAAGCCTTTCGCAAGCGCAGGGAAAAAGGACACGCGCGGGGTTCGCGCTTCTTGCCGTCATTTGGGGCGTCGGGATCATTTCGATCCTCGTCGTTTCCTTCATGACGACGGGGCGTCTTCGCTTGCAGACGGCTCATAATATCGCGAGCGCGACGCAAGCGAATTACATCGCCGACGGCGTGATTAATCTCGCGACGCTGACGCTCATGGCCCAAAGAAACGCGAAAGCCGGCTTGCCGCAGAACGCGCCGATCCAAGACGGCGCGCCGCGCTACTGCGTCTTCGAAGGGGCGGCGATCGCGGTCGCCATCGAGGACGAGGCCGGCAAGGTTGATCTTAACGCCGCTTCCCCGGAATTGCTGGAGTTGACGCTGGTCGGACTCGGCGTCGAAGCCCGCGCCGCGAAGTCCGTCGTTCAGTCGATTCTCGCGTTTCGCGCGCCGCCCGGCCTCCTCGGCCAGCAAGCGTCGGCGCCGCCATCGGATAAGCCTTTCGGACCCAAGCAGGCGCCCTTCGAGACAGTCCTCGAACTCGATCAGGTGGACGGCGTCACTCCCCCGCTGTTTCACGCTCTCGTGCAATTGGCGACGACTTACTCGCGTAGCGCGGGCGTCGACGCGCGAGCGAGTCCGCCCGCGCTGTTCGCCGCGCTCGCCGGCTTTCAGCTCGCCGACGTGCAGGCGCTGCGCGCCGTCCCTTATCCCAATGCGCTCGATCGCGGCGATCGTCGTTTTCCGGCCCAATTCAATCAGCAAAGCGGCCAGAGCGCCTTCCTCATCCATGTCGAGGCGCTGCTCGCGACGGGCCAGACCGTCGCCAAGGATGCGGTCCTGGATCTGTCGTCCACGAGCGGGAAGCCGTTCGCGCTCAGGGAAATGCGTCGCGGACAATCGAAATATGTCGGTCGGCTTCGCGAGATGATCGCGACCAACGGCGCGGGCGTTCCCGATTGCTGATCGTTATCTGGATTCGCGATCAGCCCGCCAGGGGCTGTGCGACCAGGGATCGAACAGGGTGCGCCGGGTGGACTGCTCGATATCGTGCGGCCGTCCGATCGCCCGCGTCGAAATGTCGAGCAGCTTGCGCTTGAACTCCTCGGTAATCTCGCGCCCCTCGGTCAGCGAACGCACGACATGCGGTGTAATCATGATGACAAGTTCGGTCTTGTCGACGGCGTCGCCCTTGTCCTTGAACAGGTTGCCGACGAGCGGCACGTCCCCAACCACGGGCAATTGTGTGGCGGCGCGGCCACGTTGATCCTTCACGAGACCGCCGAGCATTAGCGATTCCGAATCGTTGACGACCACTTGAGTCTTGACCCTGCGTTGCTGAATGGTCGGAGTCGTGCTTCCCGGCGGCGTATTGGGATCGACGTTCGAGACTTCCTGTTCGAGTTCGAGCATCACCCGCCCGCTCTCGCTGATATGGGGCGTGATCTTCAAGATGACGCCGGTATTCGTGTAGTTCACCGAGTTGAATGTATTGCCGATGGCGGACACGCTGGTGAGCGTTTGCACCGGTATCTGGTCGCCCACCTGCAACATCGCTTCGCGATTGTCGAGCACGGTCAGCGACGGCGTCGAAATCACATTCACTTCGGTGATCGCGTTCAGCGCATTCAGCGTCACTTGCTGGTTCAGCGCCCGAAAGGCGTAGGCGAAGCCGGGGAAGTTGGCGGCGACGTTGACGCCGAGAAGATTCTGGCCGAGCGTCGTGTTCGCCGCCGGCCCCGCCTGGTTGCCGGCCACGCCGAATCCGAAGAGATTCGCATGGTTCTGCATGAACCAGCGGACGCCGAAGCGCAGCGTGTCGTTGAGCTTCACTTCGGCGATGGTCGCTTCGAGGAAAACCTGGTTTGGAAGGACGTCGAGTGTTTCGATCACTTGCCGGATGCGTCGATAGTCCTCGGGCGTGGCCATGACGACAAGCGCGTTCTTGGCCGGGTCGACGCCGACCTTGTAGCGATCATTGTCGAGCGAAACCGCCGGCGTGGGCGCCGCCGACGAGGCGGACTGCTGTCCCCCCGGCACGCTGAAGCCGCTGGGCCCGCCCGATCCCGTACCCGAACTCAACGGACCGCCCGAGCCGCCGCCTCCCAATCCGCCGCCTCCCAGGCCGCCGCTTCCCAAGCCGCCGCTGCTTCCCAATCCGCCGCTTCCTAAACCGCCGCTGGCGCCGCCGGCGCCGCCGCTCGCCGATAAGGCCCCGAGCGGGCTGCTCGACGGCTGGCCGCCCCCCGACGCGCTGTCGCCGGAGGACAGCGCGGCCGATCCGAAGCGGGGCGATACGCCGGAGTCGGCCTGCTGGCCCTTGGCGCCGAAGATGGAGGTCAGCACGACCATCAATTCCTGGGCGGGGCGGTTCTGGACGCGATAGGTGAAGAACTGTTTCTCACTGTGCTCGGCGCGCGCGTCGAGTTTTTGAATCCAGGAGCGGGCGCGGGCGAGATATTCCGGCTGCGATGAAATGACGAGAATCGATGAAAGCCGCTTGTTGCCGATGAAACGGATCATACCGCTCATCGGCCCTTCCTTTTCCGAGCCGAAGACGTTCTTCAAGTCTTCCGCCAGCATATCCGCGTCGCCGCTGCGCACCGGCACGAGCGCGAACGACATGCCGCGCATCATGTCGATGTCGAACATGCTGATGGCGTCTTGCAGCGTCGCGATGTCCTGCGCCGATCCGCTCAAGGTCAACGTCTGGCGGGCGTCGTCGGCGCGCACGATCGCGCCTCTCTCGGCGATCGGCTCGAGCACGCGTTTCATGTCCGAGGCGGAGACGTATCGAAGCTGCACGACGCGCGCCACGTCGCCGAGCGGCTGCGACGTCGGGGAGACGGGTTCGGCGGTAATCGTTTCGCCGGAGGTCGCCGCCTGATCGGCGGGAACCACCTTGTAGATTCCGCCGGCGTTGACCACTGCGGCGCCGGAGACGCGCAAGGCGGACTGGAACAGGTCGAGGGCGACGCTTCTGCGCACCGGATTGGCGGTATGGACCGTCACCTTGCCGTCGAGTTTGGGGTCGACCACGAAGTCGGCGCCGAGAATGTCGCCGATGACGATTTTCGCGGCTTGCGCTATGGGAAGATTGACGAGATTGAGGGTGACCCCTTCCTCTCCCGCCTGCTCGGCCGGAGTTGGGCGATTGCTGACCGAGCCGATGAATTTCCCCGTGCCGGCAGAAACGATCGTGCGGGCGGAGGGAGATCGCGACAGCGACACCGCATTGGGCCCGCCGCCGCCCGAACCTCGCGGCCCGCGCTGGATCGGCTCGACATTCCACTCGGCGACCGGCGGCCCGCCCAATGTCGAAGACTCGCATCCCGCGACGCTGACGGCGACTGCCAGAACCCATAGTCGAAGGAAACGACGCAAATCGCTACGACCTGACTTTGATGACGAGCTGAGCAGACCTCCGTCTCCGTTTAGCATTTTCACCAAGGCTTCGTCACGCGGGAGGCAACCTTGGGTGTCCCTCCCCCAGTACTTTGATTTACAATGGTGAGCAAGGAAATCGGAATCATCTTGAAGCGCGACTGCGGCGGAGCTTCCGTCGGACCGGTTGACACAAGCTTAAAAACCGATGCGCGGTCGCGCAGTTGCGCGTCGAACGGCTGGTATTGTGAATAAATCGAGATCATCCAAGCGCTGGGTTGAGGCAGCGCCGTAAGCTTGGGGGCGCAAACATTTCGAATTGGCTACGCGCATGTATTACCTAAAATGTTCTTCTGCCTGCGCGCGTCGGCGACGCGCGCTCGCCCCCTTGGCATGGGAGGCCTTACGCGCAAAAGGCGAAGGAATTGTGCTTGCGCCCCCCGCATGGGCGGCCTTGATCGGATTTTTCTATCTTCTCGCGCAGCCCGCCGAGACGCGCATTTTTTTTATTGTCCCAAGCCTTGCGCTCTTCGCCGCCCTCTGTCTGATTTCGCTTTTCGACGCGCGCTATTTCGTCATCCCGGACGGACCGGTCCTGTCCCTGCTCTTCGCCGGCGCGGCGACCATCCTGGCGAGCGCGCCACATGAGGCCGCGAGCCGGCTCGCGGCGGCGGCGACCGGCTTCATCGCGCTGCGGCTCTTCGGGCATGGCTATGAGGCGCTGCGCGGAACGCCCGGCGTCGGCGAGGGCGACGCCAAGCTCTTGGGCGTCGCCGGCCTCTGGGTCGGTTTCGCCGGCCTGCCGAGCTGTCTGATTTACGCGGCGCTGTCGGCCCTTGTCGCCGCGGCCTTCGCCGGCTGGCGGGAGCTGCTGCGCAATCCGCGCCAGCCGATCGCTTTCGGTCCCCATCTCGCCTTGGGTCTGTGGCTCGTCTGGTCGGTCGGCCCGCTCGAATTGGGCTGAGACGGCGTTATTGCCGGGGCAGGGCGACGGTGGCCGCCGCCTCGATCACCCGGCCGAGGCGATAGGCGCCGATCTTGATCGAAACCAGCTGGGGAAGACTGTCCGACTCGTTCCAACTTTGGCTCCAGCCGAGCCCCTTTGCTTCCCGCGATGGTCCGAAAAAGGCGAGTTCGAAGGACGCAACGCCCTTTAACAGCACCGTCCGGCGCATTCCCGCTCGACCGGAGCCCGCCGCTTGCTGACGCCTGTAGACGCCGGTCCAGACGGCGAGATCGCTCCCCTCGCCGCCGATCTCGACGAGGAGGAGGCCGCCCCATTGCGCGCCGCCGTCGCTGAGCGCGACAAAGCGGCATGCTTGCTGGGTTCCTTGAAAAATCACTTGCGGCGCCGATGTGGTTCGCGCCTCGGACGCCGGCGCGAAACTGCGCGCGAGGAGGCTGGCGACGCCGCGCGTGGCGGTTTCGACCTCGTCGAGCGCTTCGCTGGCGTGGTTCGTCTCCCAGGCGCGGCGGCCGATGCCGACGCCGCCCATGATCGTGGAGACGATCAGCGCCATCAGACTGATCGCGAGCAATAATTCGAGCAGGGTGAAACCATTGGGCGGGGGACGTTTCATGGCCCAGGCCTCGGCGGCGGCGGCGCGATCTTGAACGTCGAGAAAATCGCCGTTTCGCCATAGCCCGTAGGCCGCTCGATGACGAGCCGCGCGCGAAAGCTCTTCGCGATAGGCTCGCCGGCCGGTCCGTCGATGGTTTTGCCCGGCGCGACGAAAAGCCTCCAGCTCAGCCCGTCCGGGTAGCGGCCCGTCGTCACGCCGACGGGCGCGGGCGCCTCCACGCCGAGCCTGTCGAGATGCGACGCGCCTTGACGCGCCGCGCGCAGCAGAAAATCGGCGCGCGCTTCGTTGCGGGCGCCGCCGCTGACTCCCCGGAGAAGCTGCGTGAGAGCGAGCGCGAGGATGGCGAAGGCGGCCAGCGCCTCGATCAGCGTGAACCCTTCTCTCGATTTCAGGCGAGCGCGCATGTGGCTTCGCCGGTCAGCCAGTTGACGCCGATGGTCGCGCGCGCCTGCGGCGTCACCAGCGTGACGTCGCCCCCCGTCGACGTGCCGTCGGCGAAAAAGGAGATGGCGCCGAGGCGGTCGGTCAATCGCTGCGTATGGGCGATCTCGAGGAAAATCTGGGCGTCGGCCGGAAATTTCCCCTCTCCGCCGACCGGCGACGTATAGCTTTTTCGGGCGAGATTGAACACAACCGCGGTCTCGGCGTTGGTGGCGATGGCGCGGGCGCGCGTCGCGCGCAGACTCGCGCATAGGGCGCGCGTGGCGCTTTCGAGCCGCAGACGTCCGGAAGGCGGTCGCAGCAATTGCGCCGCCATGCCGGCGAAGAGCGCCATGAGCGCGACGACGACGAGCGACTCGAGCAGGGTGAAGCCCGCCCGGCGCCGCGACAGGCGACGACGCCGCGCCATTATTTCACCGCAAGCTCGTTGACGCCGAGCACCGCGTCCATCACCGTCATGATCAACCCTCCGACGACGGCGGCGATCAATATGGTGAGCGTCGGGGTGAGCAGGCCCATGGCGCGTTCGATGGCGCGCTGCCCCTGCCGCTCGAACATGGTCGCGATGCGCAACAGCATGTCGTCGAGCTGGCCGGTCTCCTCGCCGATCGAGATCATCTGCGGCGCCACGGTCGGAATATAGGGAATCCCGCCAAGCGCCGTGCTGAGATGGGCGCCGCCGCGCACCGCCTCGATCACGCCGGCAAGTTCATGGTTGAAGAAAGCGTTGACGACGGCCGCGCGCGCGCTCTCCAATCCTTGCAGCAGCGGCACGCCCGCTTTCAGCATTGAGCCGAGCGTGCGCGCGAAACGCGCCGTCGCGAATTGCGCGAGCAAGGGGCCGATCACAGGAATGCGCAGATAGAAGCGCGCGATCGCGATCCGCCAGGTCGGTCGCGTCTGCGCCATTTTGCGAAGCAGCAGCAGCGCGCCGATAATGATGGCGAGAACGACGCCGATCGTCCCGGAACTGTCTTCGATATCCAGGATGAATTGCAGGCCGGCCGGCATTTCCTTGCCATTGTCGGCGAAGATCGGCGCAATGCTGGGAACGAGCGAGCCGAGCACCACGCCGGTCGAAATCACCGCGAGCGTGATGAGCAGCGCCGGATAAATCAGCGCGCTCTGGATGCGCGCGCGCAATTCGAGTTCGCGCTCCAGCATGTCGGCGAGATCGTTCAACGCCGCTCCGACCTTGCCGACCGTTTCGCCCTCGCGCACGACATTCACATATTGGGGCGCGAAAACATCCGGCCGGCGCGACATGGCGTCGGAGAGCGACGCGCCGTCGACGATGCGCGCGAGCATCTCCTGCACGAGGTCGCGCAAGGCGGGGGTAGGGCTTTGCGCCGAGAGAATGCGCAGGCTCTGGTCAAGCGGCACGTCGGCGATTTCGAGCGTGGCGAATTCCCGCGTGAAGGAGGCGATCTGCGCCGCGTTCGGCGTGCGCCGTCGCATCGAGAATCGAGCCAACACTCCCTGCGCCGCCGCGCCGGCCGCGCGCGTTTCGAAAGGGGTAAGGCCGCGCCGAAACAGCGTCTCCTCGGCCTCGTCGCTGGTCTTGGCTTCGATCTCGCCTTCAAGCAGATCGCCGGCGGCGCTGTAGGCGCGATATTTGAACATCGGCATCGGCGTCATCAATCCATGCGCGTAACGCGGGCGACTTCCTCGATGCTGGTCTCGCCGCGCCAGGCTTTGCCCATGCCGCATTGATACATCGTCGTCATGCCGTTTTCGCGGGCCGCCGCCTCTAGGGCCGCGTCGGGCGAATTCTCGCAGACGAGACGTTGCATGCGGTCATTCATGATGAGGAGCTCGGCGATCGTCGAACGACCCGAATAGCCGAGATTACGGCAATGCGCGCAGCCCTTGGGCGAGGACAGACGCTCGGGCTCGGCGGCGAAACTCTCCGCCGCGAGCTGCGCGCGCCAGCGGTCGCGCGTTTCCAGCGGCGCCGCGCAATGCCGGCAGAGCCGCCGCACCAGCCGCTGCGCCAGCACCGCCTTCACGGTGGAGGCGATGAGGTAATTTTCGACGCCCATGTCGATGAGGCGGGTAATCGAGGCGGCGGCGCTGTTGGTATGCAGCGTCGAGAAGACGAGATGGCCGGTGAGCGAGGCCTGGATGGCGATGCGCGCCGTTTCGGCGTCGCGAATTTCGCCGATCATGATGATGTCGGGGTCCTGGCGCAGAATCGCGCGCAGCGTATTGGGAAAATCGAGACCGATCGCGGGCTGAACCTGCACCTGATTGACGCCGGCGAGCTGATATTCGATCGGGTCCTCGACGGTGAAGACCTTCACGTCCGGCATCGTCAGTTCTTTGAGCGCGGTATAGAGGGTCGTCGTCTTGCCGCTGCCGGTCGGTCCCGTCACCAGCACGATGCCATTGGGGTTGCGCATGACCTGGCGCAATTGCGTGGTCGTTCGCGGTTCAAAGCCGAGCCGGTCGAAGTCGAGCGCGACCTGGCTGCGGTCGAGAATACGCAACACAATGCTCTCGCCATGCGCCGTCGGCAGCGTCGAAACGCGAAAATCGATGTCGACGCCGCGTATCGCGAGCTTGATCCTTCCGTCCTGCGGCAGCCGGCGTTCGGCGATGTCGAGACGGGCCATGATCTTAATGCGAGAGGCGATGGCGGCCTTGAGCCCCGGCGGCAGCGTTTCCGCGGTGCGCAAGGCGCCGTCGATCCGGTAGCGCACCTGCACGGCTTCCAATGACGGCTCGATGTGAATGTCGGAGGCCCGCGCCTCGATCGCGTCGGCGACGATCTGATTGACGCGGCGCACCACCGGCGCCTCATTGGCGATGTCGCGGAGGCGCTGCAGGTCGAATTCGCTCGCCTCATGCGCGCGCTGGTCGCTGTCGACGAGCGACACGCCGTCCTGGCGTCCGCCGTAGAGCGTCGACCACGCTTTCTCGAATTGCGCCGGCGTCGCGAGCCGAAGTTCGATTTCGAGACCCGTGGCATAGGCGATGGCGTCGACCGGTTCGAGGTCCAGCGGATCGGTCACGGCGAGGGTCAGCCGGCCGCCTTCGGTCGCGAGCGGAAGAAGTCCATTGGCGCGGATGAATTTTTCCGGGATGGCGTCGCAAAGCGGCGGCTCAAGCGGCACATCGCCCGCTTCGAGCGGCGGAATGCGCAGGAATTTGCCAAGATGCGCGCAAAGATCGGCCTCCGGCAGGAGACCGAGCTTGGTAAGAACGCGGTCGAAACGCTCGCCGCTCTGGCGCGCCGCGCGTTGCGAACGCTGCAGGGCGAGTTCGTCGATCGCCTTTTCGCTCAGCAGAAACTCGCTGAAGGCTTCAGCGAAATGCGGACTGTTCGCGTCTATGCGGCGCGGCTTGGACCCGCTCTCCGCGCCTTCTTCGAAATGCAGGGGCCGCGTTTCCATGATCGACCTTTCGCTCCCGGGACTCGGACGGGCGCGCCTCTCGCCGAACTGACGACGCGCCCATCATACGCCCTTCGCCCGACCGGCGCATATCCGTGATGTCGATGGGGCCCGAACGCCCGTCGGCGGCTCGGACGTTGGAAAGACATATTTAAGGATAAGGTTGCGCCGGTTCGGTTCATCTCGAGCGCCTAGCATATGTCAAATAAGCGCGTGTTCTCAATGAGTTGCCCTGGACGAGGGGCGGGCATTCGCCTGTCGCCCATCGTCTCCCTCGCCGGTCTCCTGTCTTTTTTCAACGTCGGCGCCGCCCCAGCGGCGACAGCCGGCAAGGCCTATTTTTTCGCCTCTCGCGACGCTTGCATCGCATCGCAGACCTTCAGCGCGCGCGACTGCGCCGGCGCCTTCGCCAATGCGCGCGAGCAGCTCTTGGATCTCGCGCCTCGCTTTTCGTCGGGCGGCGAGTGCCGCCTGCGCTTCCAGCTCTGCGAAATTCTCGGCGGCGGACCGCAAGAGGACGAGGCGCTGGCCTATGCCGAGGCGGAGGTGCCGACGATCTATACGCCCGTTGCGCTCGGCGTGGAGATGGTGGCGACGGCGAATGGCGTGGAGGCGGCGCCGACGCTCGCCGTCGACACGCCGGCGAAGCTTTTTCCCCAATTCCCGGTTTCGGAAATTTATGAGCGGCGAGAGGACGTCGATCGCTACGCCGCGATTTTGCCTGCCGGTCGCTTCCACCCGTTTCCAAAGCGCAAGCCCTTGGACGTGAACCAGGTTTTCCGCCCCTTCGCGCTTGGCGCGATCGAGAAGACGCGGCGGTCGGCGTCGCAGGAAACGCCTGAGGCGCGGCGCGAGCGATTGAAAAACGCGCCCTTCGTGGAATAGGCGCGGACAAAAAATGGCCGGCGGTTGAAGGCGACTTGCCTCGACCGCCGGCCTTTTCATTTGGGCAAGCCCCTACTCAGGAGACCAGCCGCCAGCGCCAGCCTCACGGGGGGTTGCCGACCGGGACCGGCGTGCTGATCGAATACTGTGGCGGCGTCGTCCCTACGCTTGCCTTCGCCACTTCATTGATCTGCGCGCACCAGGCGGCGGTGTCCGGAGGACTGACCGAACAATCGACGACATTCGGATCGAACACCTTAGGCGCCTGCGGGGTAAAATCAGGCCACACATGTATCGGGAAGATCGGCAGGCTTATGTTATATTTCAGTATTTTGAACCGGTAGATTTTGCCCTTCTCATCCTCGGCCGAGATGATGCACCCCTGGGGCTGCTGGGGCAGCAAGCGCGCGTCGATGCCAATCCCGTCCGGATTTGTCTTGTTGACGAACTCCCAGTCCGGCGTGGGCTTGCAGATGCCGAATTTTTTCCAGCGGATGATCGGCGGTTGAGGGGGATCTTTCAGGCCGCCGAAGGTGACGGTGAACAGATACCATTGCGCGGGCAGCGGCGGCTTAGGTGGAATCTTGTTTTGATTGGGCAGGCCGTTGCCGCCGCCGATGGTGAAGACCAGTCCGTCACCCGGAAAGTGTTGGAAGCTTTGCAGATCGTCGATGGAATAGGCGTAAGCCGACGCATCGAGAAAATTAGGCTGAGGGCCATGGACGAATTCAACATATTTGTTGAATTGTCGGCCTTCGACCGGCTTGAGAAAAGGCTTATTGGCGAAATTCATGAAGTCATACTGGAGCACCTGATAATTTATGACCGTTTGCCCCCAAGCCGTCGGAGGCTGGTCAGCTGTCGGCAATTCGGGCACCTGGGCCACCCCGCAGTCTGGTCCCACCCGGAACGGCACCCAGCCGTGCACGAACTGCAAATATGCCTCTAGCGACGGCAGCTTAATGTTTCTGGCCGTGCGAACCGGCAGTAGATAAGGCGTCGCCGCCGGCTTGCATTTCCGCAAATACAGCGTGTAGTTATAGTCGAATATCCCTCCGAGGTTGGAATACACGCCGTACCAGGCGATAAGCGGACATAGCTTGACATCAGGCTTTTCGTAGCAATTCTCCCAGTTCACCAAAACATTGCGGAATGTAATGGGCAATGTCCTCCAGCTTTCGGGAGGCGTGAACTTGTAAGGCGTGGGAAGCGGCAGGATTTCAGGCACACTCTTGCCTTGGTCGATAAACATGCCTGGAGACGCGTAGAAGGCCAAGGCGGCGAGTGTCGATGGCACTCTGATGCCGGCGTCCGGGTATCTTCTGGGACTGTCCTGCTTTGCCGGATCTTTCTGCGGATTATTGTAAATCGGCCATTTGAGCAGGCTCGGGTCGTATTGCTGGGTTTGTTGGTTGACCGGGGGATTTCCGTTGGCGTCCGTTCCGGCGAAATTCTGCATGGCCTTCCGGAAGTCCGACACATTCAGAATCGTCCCCATGTATCCCGCGTCGGCAGGGCCGTTGATCGGGGCCATGGCGATGGGCAGATACACCTGATCGACGTTCGACACATTGTAGTTCACGCCCAGGTTCCGAAGCACGCCGCCCACCGCCGGCTTATCGACGGACGCTAACGTATATTCGTTGAGCTGATAGGGGATGTGCTTGCCGAGCGAGTTGTCGATCGTCTTGGCTGGATTTCCACCAACATTTACCGGACCGGCCCGAAAGGCCGCCAATTCGGCGGCGACGCAGACGTTGGTGAATTGGTCGGTCGGCCGTTTGGGGGTGCAGGAGGGTTGAGGACCGTCGCTTTGATAAACGAGTTTGATGTCGGCGTTTGCAACTCGGCTCTTAACAATGTCGAGGCTGGCCTGATAGCTCTCGTTCAGAGCGGTCAGATCATCAAGAATATATATTCTGCCCGCGTTCCACCAATCGACGAATTCGTCGAGTTTCGCGTTCTTATCCCGATTGATATGCGCCCACCAGGGGATGAGAACCGACACTGTCGCCCCTGGCGCGACGCCCGTCGTCGGATTGACGTAGAGATAATAGTCGCTCCGCACGGGAAAGCAGAGCTCGGGCCATGACTTTTTGTTCCGCGGATTGGGCACGCCGGTCACCCAGGAGGTGTATTCGAGCGCCCTCTGCAGCCATGGGTCTCCGAGCTGAGGATTCGTCCCCGTTCCGTCGCAGGGGCCGCCCCATTTGTCGCCGTTAAGCGGTTTGCTGAGCGCTGGCTGCACAATTTGGGAAGCTTGAATAACGACCCAGATTTTCTTGTTGGTGTTGTTGACGACGCGGATTTCCTTGAAGCACCCGGCTTCGGGGCTGCCGCCTTCGCATTTTGGCGGGAGAACGCCCTCGGCCGCCGCCAAGTCGACCGGCGCGGCCGCCGACAGAAACGCCGCGGCGATCATGCTGGCGTAGAAAAACAGGCGTTTTCGAGTTGCGCTAAGCTTTGTCTGGCGGTTCATGTGACCAGCCCCCATTTCATTCGTCGCGTTCAAGGCGCCGCGCGCGCTTGGCGCGCGGCGGAACGCTTCCCTGCCCGCAAGGGTCGCGTCGCTTCGGTTGCTTGCTGCGTTTTGGACGGTCAAGGCGCCAGCGCTAGAACTTTGCCACGATCGGAGTCTCTCCCCAAGTGAAATGATAATTGAGGCCGGCGCGCGCGATGACGCCGTCATATCTGACCCGCGTCACCGGGCTGTTGGCGAAGAGCGGCGCGCCGGCGAAGCCGCCGCCATTGGTGCCGTCGGGGTCCATGGCGCCCACCGGGCTCGAAGCGAAACTCGCAGAGCCCAGGTCGTAATAGAGCGCCTCCGCCTTCAGCGTCCAATTCGGCGTGAAGGCCCATTCCAGGCCGCCGCCGGCCGTCCAGCCGACCCTGATGTCGGAATAGCGGCCGGCGCCGCCGAGGGTCGGATAGATGGTCGTCAGATTATCGTCGACGAAGCCCAGCGAGTGAACCGCGGTGGCGCGGACTCCGCCATAGGCGAGGCCGCCGGTTCCATAAGCGAGAAGCGTCGGCATGACGAGATAGCCGAGACGGCTGCGCGCCGTGCCGATCCAGTCGACGCCCGCGACGACGACATGCGCGCCGAAGGCGGTATCATTGGCGGCGAAGAGATCGGGCCCGAATTGCGCAAAGCCGACGCCGCCCGCCGAACCGCGAATAGCGGCGCCCTGAATGTCGGTCTCGAAGCCCGCGACGATGGCTGGGCTCCATCGATAATTGAAGCCGAACTGCCCGCCGCCGACATAGCCGGACTGATTGACGCTTGTGACGCCCGAACTGGCCAGGGCGGTGAAGCCCGGGGGCGTTCCCCACGCCGCCGCGATATTGTCGAGAACGGGGATGGCGGCGGTCGTGACATTCGTCGTCGCGCCCCAGCCATAGCCGGCGTTGAGGCCGGCGTAAAAATCATTCCAGGTCGGCGGCGGCGCCGGCGGGGCGGCCGCGGCGTTCGCGCCCCAATTCAAATGATAGTTGACGCCGGCGCGCGCCATGACGCCGTCGAAGCGCACCCGCGTCGTCGGAAGATTGGCGAAGATGATGTTGCTGCCGTTGGAGAAGAGGGCGCCCACGGGGCTCGAGGCGAAGCTCGCCGCGCCGAGATCGTAATAAAGCGCCTCGGCCTTTAGGCTCCAATTCGGCATGAACATCCATTCCAGGCCGCCGCCGGCCGTCCAGCCGACCCGTATGTCGGAATAGCGGCCGACGCCGCCGAAGGTCGGATGGACGGTCGGCACGTCGTCGGTAAAGCCAAGCGCGTGGCTGGCGATCGCGCGAGCGCCGCCATAGGCGAGGCCGCCCGTGCCATAGGCGAGCAGAGTCGGCGTGACGAGATAGCCGAGACGGCCGCGAACCGTGCCGAGCCAGTCGACGCCCGCGACGACATTGCTTGAGCCGATGGCCGTATCGATGAAGCCGGAAAGATCGGGTCCGAACCGCGCAACGCCGGAGTTGCCGCCCCTGCCGCTGATGGCGGCGCCCTGAATGTCGGCCTCAAGTCCGACAACGAAAAGCGGGCTCCATTGATAATTATAGCCAATCTGCCCGCCGCCGATGAAGCCGGATTGATTGACGTTGGCGACGCCCGAGAGCGCCGCCGCCGTGAAGCCGAGAGGCGTTCCCCAGCCGGGATCGTTCGCGATGTTGTCGACGATGGGGAGAGCCCCCGTTGTGGCGCTGGTCGTTCCGCCCCAGCCGTAGCCGGCGTTCAGGCCGGCGTAAAAGCCGGTCCACAGCGGCGGCGGGACCGGGATCGGGGCAGGGGTCTTGCGCGAGGGCAAATCCGCGGCGATCGCCGGCCCGCCGATAAGCGCCGCCGTCATGAACAACGCCATGTGAAATTTTGCGGTCATTGGTCGGCCCTCTCGCGATCCTGGTCACAGGAAATTCTCGTCGGCCGAATGTTGTCGTTTGCCGCTGCCGTCATCAATGGCGCTTTGTACATTTGCCGCCAAGCTTGCCACTTTATTTCGCGGTTGTGGCAAAAAGGGCACAATCGCCGTCGCACGGCACCTTTCAGGCGCAAGCTTTACGTCAGCCATAAAAATCATGCGCGCGGGAAGCGTAAGC
The DNA here is from genome assembly GCF_046349115.1 of Methylocystis sp. Classification (GTDB taxonomy): domain Bacteria; phylum Pseudomonadota; class Alphaproteobacteria; order Rhizobiales; family Beijerinckiaceae; genus Methylocystis. Next base: position 91,950 of record NZ_JAXMCX010000001.1, read on the forward strand.
TGGTCTGCTAACGAAGCCGCCGACCAGTCGGCGAGAGCGTGCGACAAATTGGAGCGCCGTTTCGCCTTAGTTTGACGGAACCTCCGATCGGATCAGCTCATTGTCAGCGTGGAGCCTGACGGCTATCGTTCCGCGTCTCTTCGCATCGGCGCCGGGCTCCGCGCCCGGCGTCTCGATGACGCGCCGGAGTCTGCTCTGCTTGTCAAACGAGTTCTGGACGCGAGATGTGCTCAACGGCTCGCTGAAGCGCGCCGCCGGACGATTTCTCTCTTGGCACCGGAGAGAATTCTTTTCCCTTTTTCCTCCCAAGACCGTCGCCTGGCTCACCGATCGCGACAATCGGCAGTTGATCCTCAAAGCGGGGAGCAGCGATCTATGGTGCCGCGATCGGCGCGGCGCGCCGCTTTGGCGGGTCTCCTCTGACGAGATCGCGGCCTCCTCTCTTGCAGAGGCGCTGGCGCGACGCGGAGTTGCGCGAAATGCGACGAGGATCGAACTGGAGATCGACGCGAGCGCTTTTTTCGTGCGCCGTTTCGACATACCCGCGGCCGCCGCGGACAATCTTTCAAAATTGCTCGCCGTCGACATCGAGCGAAAGACGCCGTTGCGTCTGGAGGACGTGGTCTATGGCCACACGACTGCGAGGCACGCTTCCTCGCCCGACAAATTAGGCGTCACGCTGTGGATTTTGCGGCGCGATTTTATCGCCGGCGCGATCGCGAATGCCGGAATCGCCCTTTCAGATATTTCCTCGATCCGACCAACAGGATTGCGCGAATCCGAGGAAGCGCCGCTGATCGAACTCGAAAGCCCGCAGCGGGGCTCGGACATCTTTCGCATCGCCGCGATTGGACTCTGCGCCGCGACTTTTCTTTTGGCGGCGATCGGCGTCGGCGTGACGCTGTGGCGCCAATCCGCGTCGATTGCGGAACTCGACGCCAAGATCGAGGAAATGTCGGCGCGCGCGGCGCGCGTGCGTCGGGCCGTCGACCTTGCCTCGTCCGAAAGTCGACTTCTCTCGGTGCTCCGCGAAGCGCGACGCGGCAGTCCTCGCTTCGCCGATCTCTGGGAGGAAGCGGCGCGCATTCTTCCCGATGGGGCCTTTGCGACGACTTTGGCGCTCTCCGAGCCCAAGCCCAACGAAAAGACGCTCGAAATCGAAGGCTTCGCGGATTCGGCCGTGGGTCTTCCGGCGCTTTTCAACAAGTCGCCGCTTTTCTCCGACGCGGGACTGACCGCGCCGATCATGCCGGACTCGCTTGAGAAGCGGGAAAGATTTTCGCTTGCGGCGAAGATCAATGAACGGCAGCGGATGACGTCGCAATGAACTGGAAGAGCATTCGTCGCCTTCCCGCGGTTCGGCGCGGGATTTTCATAAGCGCCAATCTGTTCGCCGTCGCGCTTTGCTATCTCATTCTCGTCGAGCCCGTACGGCGCTTCCTCGCGGCGGGCGCCGAGGCTGTCGCGGAACGCCGGCAAACGCTCGCGCGCTATGAGGCAGTCGTTTCGCATGAGGCGCAGATTCACGATTACGCGCGGCAGGTGGCTGACATCAACGCGGGCGGCGAGCTCATCGAAGGGGACAGCGAGGGCGTTATCAACGCCAATTTGCAAGCCCGGCTCAAATCGATGGCGGAAGCCGCTCGAGTGACGGTGAAATCCATCGAGATGCTGCCCGCAAAGGAATTTCGCGGCGTGACGCTTGTCGGCGCGCGAATCCTGGCCTTTGGAAGTTACGAAAACGTCCATGAACTGGCGCGCGCGATCGAAAGCGAACCGCCGCTGCTGATCGTCACGGCGGCGGCCTTGCGCAACCCAGAATCGCTCTGGGGCGGAGCGCCGATTCAACCCGAGCAGAACATTGACGTCGAGTTCAGCGTATTCGGCGGCGCGTCGCAGAAGGGTCGCCGATGACGCCGCCTATCCTGCAAAAGCTCGTCGCGGACATCGTCGTTCAGACCGAACGACTCGCCGCGCTGCGCAAGCAGGCGCGCCTGTCGCCCCTCTCGACGATCATCCTGGCTGTTCTTCTCGCCACGACCTTGATGGCGGGGCTCTTCGCCCTCGCCGCGATATTCGGATCGAACGGTCTGGACGGCGAAGTCGCGGCGCCCGATTGGAAGCCGCCGACGCTGACGATTGGCGAATTGGATCCTCCCACGCCCGCGAGCGCGGATGTGGAAACGCTGTCCCGACCGATTTTTTCGAAAAGCCGGCGGCCGTCGAAAGCCAAACCGCAAGTCGAAGTCGAACTTGCTCCGAACGCGATCGCGCCGGGCGGCCTGACGGTGAGCGCCATCGTCACGAACAAGGAAGCGCAACAGGCCTATGTCGTCTCCCAGGATACGCCGGAAGGCGCCTGGCGGAAGGTCGGCGATACGGTCGATTCTTGGACGATCTCTCGGATCGATCGCCACGAAATCATCCTCAAGAGCGGCGAACAGACGGCGAGCATAAAGCTCTACCCCGATCCGCCGTCGATCGATAACGCCGAAAACCGTCCCTAGACGCGAGCTTGCAATCTTTTGTCCGCTCGGGCCGGCGCGCAATAGAGCGCGCAATAGAGATTGACGAGGTCGATCCGCGCAATCCAAACTTGACGAAGTTCGGAAGCGAAGGAATTCGACAATGATTCGCCCAGCAGCAGCCTGTTTCGCAATCTCCGTTCTACTGACAGCGTCATTCGGCGCCGCCGGGGCCGCGCGGGCGGCCAATATTAATGCGGTCGTCTTCAAGAACGGCACCAATGTAACTTATTACGCGACGATCCAGCGTCCGATCAGCGGCGTCAACAAGGGCGATCTGTCCGGCGGCGCATGGAGCTGCCCGACAAACAACAACCAATATCTCAAACTGGACCCCGGCAAGTCCTGCATGTCCAAGAGTTTCGATTGGACGAATTACGCTTCGGCGATCGCCTGCTTCAAGCCGTCGGTCGCCGGAATCCTCGGAAACTGCGCCGACAACGTCACGACGCTGATCGAACTGTCGCCTTGGGCGAACCGAGGGCTCTTCCCCGACATCAGCCTTCAGGGAACCTGCACGAACGAGCAATGGCTTTCCCGTACGCCCAACACCAGAGGCTTGCCGCCGCCGACCGACGACAGTTACGCCTGTTCGACAAGCCCCAGTCCCGAAAATTTCTGCAAGGACGCCTTTCCGGCGCGCGCCAATTACTCCAACGCCGTTCTGATCGCCTGTCCGCATATGCCGACGCTGAGATGCCGAGGCAATCCGACTCTGGGCGACAGGAAATATCCCGACGATTGCGGCTACCGGGCTCTGACGCCTAACGTGCCCTATCTGAATAATAATTGCGTCGGCGTTCAGCCGAATGGCCAATCATACGGATGTTATCAGGCGTTCTTTTGGCCCATGTGGGACGGCTCGGGCGTCTGCCCGATTCCGAGCAACGTCAATCTGCCCAATCCGCAATGCGCCTTTCCCAATCCGATCGTGATCGAAGTCATTCCGAGAACCGGGGCCGTTTCGACCGATTTTCCCCACTGAGTCGCGATCTTCGGAGCCGGCGCAAGAGCGAGCGACGAGAAATCGCGCGCGCTCCGGCGCACGCATATTCTCGCGCCGAGCTTCCCGGCTAACGCGGCGCCGGCGATTATGCCGGCGCCGTTGGCGCTTGCGGATTCACATGCCGACTTTGATCCGCCTCAAGCCTCCTTTTAGGGAGGAGGCCAAGCGGCTTGTTCTCGGTCAGCTACGTCAAGCCGGGAACGCGATTTTGGGCGATCACAGATAAGGGGCGACCTTCGGCAGGGTCTGACTCGTAGGCGTCAGATCGGGAATCGTTTGGCGGGTCGCGCGGTCTCCTGATACTGGCAACAGCGCAGGAGGATTGACGGTCGGATCGACGATGACATGGTCGGACACGCTTATTGTGTACGCGACAATAACCTTTTGGCCCGCAAGCACATTACGGAAACTGAACGGCACAACAACCTGGCACGAGAAATTTTGGCCCGACACCGTGGCTTGAGATGACGCGCTGGTGAGCGCGCTATTCGCCAGAATGGCGGCGCTCAAATTGGCGACAGTCGGCGCGCCCGAAGTGTCGGGAGCAAGGAAGGCCGTCGCCGAACATTTGACGCTGCCGTATTTGTTGATCGGCGCCTTCAATATACCTGCAACGTTGAGGATATAGTTACCTGACGCGGGCGCTGCAGAGGCATTCGTTGCGCCAAGCGACAGCATGACTCCCAGCACAGTAAAAAGCTTATTCGTCTGCATTATTTTTCCCCAGCTAAGGATCTCAATCAGTGAGAAAGATTTACATTCTTGACGAGCAAATCGCGAACCGCTCCTGCCCCCAAGAACGGAATTTGAGAATAAGCTGAACCTATTCTTTTTCGCAAGAGCTTGGGCATTTTTTCCCCAAGCGCGCGCGCATTTTAGCATGCAAGCCCAGCGCGTCGCTCACGCATCATCGCCATGCGATGTTCGGACGCGGCAATGATCTGCTTGACGCGTTGCGCGGCGCCCAATGGCTATTCGAGGTACGCGCCGGAGGCGACGGCATACGCCATTCGTCGGGCGATACGTCATTGAGAAGCCGTCATTCGACCATTGCCGATTGCGCGCTGATTGAAGTCAACGCTTGCGGGCTTTCCTTTGCGTATGACTTAGTGGATCGCCCTGGGCGAGGGCGAAGGGATGGGAACCGGACCCCCGAGCTGCGGTTGCGCCTGGGGCGGATTTGTCCCGGTGAGCGCGCGGGTCGGCATGGGGACTCCCACCCCAGACGGCCCAACGACCCCCGGGACTGGCGCGGCTCCAGTGTGGCTCATGGTCGCGACCGGGCCGCTGGGGATCGAAACCTGCGAATGCTCCTGCGCGCTTGTCGGCGCAGATGCAGCCAAAAATAATACCGCCAGGACGAGTAATTTCGTCGCGCTACGAAGACTTTCGAGCATTGCGTCTTGCTCCTGTCGCTGCTCTGCATCGCCTGGCGTTTCGTGCCGGCGTTTGAAGGCGAGGATTTAGGCCGAATCGATTTGGATCGCTCATCATATTTTTGCGGATCGTCCCATTATCGGCGATTTTTCGCAGCAACCCAAACGGGCGGCGGCGCAACTCAGCGAATCCAGCGAAGCCTTTCGCGCGGGCTTCTTTGAGTTTACATCTGCAGGTCTTATGATCCGAGAACATGATTGCATCGATGTCCTTTCAGGGCTCATAGCGATGCGCACGCGTGGGCGCTTGACCACGAGGGAGATCCCATGAAGATCCAAAGATCCGGGAGTCGCTTCAGCAACAATTTGAGAGCGGGCGGCATTGGCGTGGGCGCTTGCGTTCTCATGGCCGCACACCCAGCGTTCTCCGGCGACGCGCCTTCGCCGGCTCCCGCGACGCCGGCGCAAACCAGCGCCGGCGCGAACGCTCCCCCGCCTCCCGCAGGCTTGACGGTCCATGTCGACCCGAAAACAGGCGAGTTCGTCGCCACGCCGCCGCCTGGAAGCCCACCGCTATCGCTGACTCCTCAGGAACAAAACGCTTTCAGCACTTCCCATGAGGGATTGACGGAAGTCCCGACGGCGAAGCCGGGCGGCGGCTACAAGCTCGATCTCAAAGGCCGTTTTCAGAGCCCAACAGGCGTCACGACCGGCGGCGGGAAATAGGCGCCAAAACTTTCCAATCCCTTTCACTCGAGCAGGATTCTTCGATGCAATTTCGTCACGCTTGGACGCGCATCGCGCCGTTGACATGCGCTCTTCTTGTGGGAGCCGTTCTCCAGCCCGTCGCCAACGCGGCTTCCGTCGTCGTCGTCAACAAGAATGCCGCCGGCATTGGCTTCAACGATCCGACGCCCGCCGCGCCGGTTGGCGGAAACACCGGCGCCACGCTAGGCGCTCAGCGGCTGATCGCGTTTCAGGCCGCCGCCGACATCTGGGGCGCGCTCGTTTCGAGCCCAGTTCCGATCCGGGTCGGCGCCCAAATGACGCCGTTGTCATGCAATGCAACGTCGGCGATTCTGGGCTCCGCCGGCCCGGTTAACGCGTTTCGCGACTTCACTGGGGCTCCGGTAGCCGGCGCCTGGTACGCCTCCGCCCTGGCCAACGCCTTGGCGAAAACCGATCTCGACGCAGCGCAGGACGACATAAACGCCAATTTCAACAGCAATATTGGGACGGCAGGCTGCCTGACGACGAGCGGCTGGTATTACGGGCTGGACTCGAATCCGCCAGCCGGCAAGATCGATTTCGTAAGCGTGCTTGTCCACGAACTGTGCCATGGGCTGGGCTTTCTGACCTTTGTCGATCTGGCGTCAGGCGCGAAGGCTCTGGGCTTTAACGATGCGTTCATGCGCTTTTTGGAACGCCACGGCGCCACGCCGCCTGACTATCCGAGCATGAGCAACGCGCAACGCGTCGCGGCCAGCATCGACACCGGCAATCTGCACTGGGTCGGCGCCAATGTCAGGGCGGCCAGTGGTTTGTTGACGGCTGGCAAAGTGGGCGATCACGTCCGGATGTACGCCCCTAATCCTGCCGAATCTGGCTCCTCCGTCTCGCATTGGGATACGGCTGCCACGCCCAACCAGATCATGGAGCCGATCTATACCCAGCCTCTCCACACGCCGATCCTGGAGCGCCCGCTCTTTCGCGACATAGGGTGGAGCCTGACGTCGCGGATGGATTATAACGGCGACGGCAAGAGCGACATTCTCTGGCGCTACACCAATGGCAGCCTCGCGATGTGGCTGATGAACGGCGCGAGCGTATTGCAGACCGCCAATTTGGGAATAGTGCCCTCGAGTTGGTCGATCGCCGGAACCGGCAATTTTAACGGCGACGGCAATCGCGACATTCTCTGGCGCAACACCAGCGGCGCCGTCGCGGTCTGGCTGATGAATGGCGCAACCGTGTCGCAGACCGCCAATATTGGAAATGTGCCCATTGCCTGGTCGTTCGCTCGAACGAGCGACTTTAACGGCGACGGCAAGAGCGACTTGCTTTGGCGTCACACCAGCGGCACAGTTGCGCTGTGGCTGATGAATGGCGCAACCGTGTTGCAGGCCGCCAATCTAGGAGTTGTTCCCGTCTCCTGGACGATCGCCGGAGCCAGCGACTTTAACGGCGATGGCAAGAACGACATTCTATGGCGAGACGCTGGCGGCAACGCCGCGATCTGGCTGATGAATGGCGCGACCGTGTTGCAGGCCGCCAGTCTTGGCAATGTGCCCGTTAGCTGGACGATCGCCGGAACCGGCGATTTTAACGGCGACGGCAAGGGCGACATTCTCTGGCGAAACAGCAATGGCAAGGTCGCGATCTGGCTGATGAATGGTGCAGCCATCTTGCAGAGCGCCAGCATTGCGAATGCGCCCCTCGGCTGGACGATCGCCGGAACCGGCGACTTTAACGGCGACGGCAAGAGCGACATTCTCTGGCGCTACTCCAATGGCAATGTCGCGATTTGGCTGATGTCCGGCGCCACCGTGGTGCAGAACGCCAATTTGGGAAATGTGCCCACCGGTTGGTCGATCGGGGGAGTCAACGCGGATTGAGGCCGGTCTCCGCTCGTTCGTCGATGTCAATGTCGTCTCTCATCGCCACTGGCGGAAGAGCCGTCGGATGACGCTGCTTGAGCCTACGCCGCCTCAGATCGCCGAACGCCGCGATTTCGCCCGCCCTGCGTCCGGCATCAGCGAATCGCCTTGCCGCGGCCCCGGCGAGAGGTCGCCAAATTCGAGCGCGGCGGGATAGTTAGGTCAGGCAACTCGCTGTCAGGAGACCGCATGGACCCTTGGATTTCGCACATATCCAATTCAGTCCGCGCAGATCCTGACGTTGTGCGGTTGGCGATCGGCCATGTTTTCGGGTTTTTGCTGAAACGCTATCCGGACGGCGAGGCCGATGAAGTAATCGACATGATTCCGGGCGCGCGCGATGTCGTCGCCGAGGCGGCCAAATCGAAGCCGCCGAAGCGGAAACTTGCCAGCCGCGCGCTCAAAAGCATCGGCGAAATGGTTGGAGGGCGAAAAGGGGAAACCTTTCAACTCACGTCGAAACTCTTGGCGCTCGGTCTGACGAATGACCAGCTCAAACGCCTGACCCATGAGATTTTCGGCGGCGCGGCCCTGATTGCCGGACGCGAGAAGGTGCAGCGGCTGACCGATCCGATCCCTGGTCTCTCCGGATTCTTGTGGCCTGACGCGAAGGCAAGGAAGTGACGAGCGACGCGGCGGCGAAGGCCGAGGAAATGGCTGCGTCGTTGCCTTCCGCCATCGCCAGCGTATGCTGCTCGCCGGCCCGCTTGCCCGAACGACAGGAGAACGAGCGATGACGACCCCGAGCGAACGAGAAACGCTTGCGATTTCCGGCGCCGCCGTCGGCGCGACGGTGGGCGCGGTGGTTGGGTCATTGTTCGGCGTGATCGGAACCGCGGTGGGCGCATTCACCGGGGCCACGATCGGCGCCGCCGCGCGTCTCGCGAAAGCATGAGTTGACCCGACGATGTTTTCGCGGCCTCGCTGTCGCCGAATCAGTTGATCGCGATTCCGCCAACCTCAGTCGGCGCGGCTCCATTCCGGATCGCCGCGAATTTTCGCCTTGTGCGTTCCGTGCGGTCCGAGCAGGGGCGGCGACATCGGGCGCGATCGGGGCCGGCGGAGAGTCGCCGGTCATGCGCGGCCGGTTCGGAGGCGTTGAATGTCGCTTGAAGTCTATGCGGCCTTTGTCGTCGCGACAGCCGCTCTTGCGATTCTGCCGGGTCCGAATGTCGCGCTCATCACTGCGAATTCGGTCGCATACGGGCGGCGGTTTGGATTGATCACCGTTCTGGGGACCAGCGCGGCGATGGCGCCGCAGCTGGCGCTGACCGCGCTCGGCATGACCGGCGTTCTCACCCTTGTTGGCGAAATGATCGAATGGATTCGTTGGGCGGGCGTCGCCTATCTGGCCTATCTCGGCGTTCAGGCGTGGCGCGCGCCCGTCGTCAATCTTAGCAGGATCCAGCCGCAGCCCCGTTCGGCGCGGTCGATCTTTCTGCGCGGTTTCCTGGTGTCGTCGTCCAATCCCAAGACCCTGCTGTTCTATGGGGCCTTCTTTCCTCAATTCTTGACGCCCGACGGCGACGTCATGTTGCAGCTTGGCGTTTTGTGCCTGTCGTTTCTCATCGTCGTCTCGATGCTCGATTGTTGTTGGGCGCTCCTCGCCGATCGTCTTCGCGCGCTTCTCGCGACGAGAGGGCGATTGCGCAATCGCCTAACAGGGGCATTTTATTTTATCGCGGCGACGGGATTGGCGAGCGTCAAACGAACTGCCTAGACCGGCTTCTCGCATCGGCCCTATTTCGGGCAGATCAGGCGATGCAGTCGCGGGCGGTCGTGACGAGAGTCAGGAATCACGAAACAATCGAGGAGCGGCGAATGGACATGGGTCGAGAACTCGCCGGGGCGCAGGCGGACGAAGACGCCCGCCGTTTGGGGGTTATCGAAGCGCTGTCGTGGCGAGAGACTGTTGCGCGGCTGTTTCTTTCCGCGACGCTCGTCGCGCTCGGCCTCTATGTGCTGGGAAATTATCTTCGCGGCTTGGCGTGGGCGCTCGTGCTGGCGGTGGCGCTTTGGCCGATTTACGAACGCGCGCGGCGGCGGGCGCCGTCCTGGGCGGCCAAGGAGATTCTGCCGATTGTCTTTACGGCCGTCGTTGGCCTTGCGGTCTTTCTGCCAGTCGCGACGCTCGCCGTCGATGCGGTCCGCGAGCTGCGCGACCTCATCGACTACGGTCGAGAGGCGGAGAAATCCGGAATTCCGGCGCCGGATTTCATCGCGCGCCTTCCTTACGTCGGCCAATGGCTCGCGAGTTGGTGGAGCGATCATTTGTCCCATGCCGGATGGGCCAAAGAGATCGTCGCCAAGGTCAACACCTCATGGCTTCGCGAACTCGGCGCGCATCTCGGCGCCAATGTGCTGCATCGCGCGGTGATCTTTGGCGTCTCCCTGCTGACTCTGTTCTTTCTGTTTCGTCACGGCGAACATATTTCGGCGCAATGCCGCTCGGCGTCGCGCAAGCTGTTCGGCGACAGAGGCGAGCGCGTCGCCCTGCAAATGGCCGCCTCGGTGCACGGAACGGTCGCCGGACTGGTCTTCGTGGGGATCGGCGAGGGCATGCTGATGGGCGTCGTCTATTACCTGACCCATCTGCCGCATCCGGTTCTGTTCGCGATGGCGACCGCGGTCGCCGCGATGATTCCTTTCGCCGCGGGAATCGCCATCGCCGTCGCGGCCGCGACATTGCTTGGCGCCGAAGGGATCGCGCCGGCGATGATCGTGGCGTTGGCCGGAACGCTCGTCATCTTCCTGGCGGATCATTTTGTCAGGCCCAGGCTGATCGGCGGCGTGACCAAGCTGCCGTTTCTATGGGTTTTGCTCGGCATCCTTGGCGGCGTCGAACGGTTCCAGCTTCTCGGCCTGTTCCTCGGGCCGGCGATCATGGCCGCATTGATGCTTCTGTGGCGTGAACTTTCCGCTCCTTCCGACGATTGCAGCGCTGCGTTAGATCGATCCGATCGATCGGATGATTTATGAATTCGCCTGCGCCGGCGTCAGTGATGAATATGAAAGCTTTCGACGCAAGGGTTGATGCTTTGCGCCAAAGTCAGGAGCGCCGCGCTTTTCGACGGGTTTCCGGCCGCCAAATGGATCTGCGCGGCCTGATGGCAAAGCTTGGCGGAAGAGGCGCCGGAATTGAGCGCGCGGTCGCTCCAAAGGACCGCGTCCGTGAAACGGCCGGCTCGAAAATAGGCCCAGGCCAGCGCCGCCTGCGTCGAAAAGTTCTCGCGCAGCGCGATGTCCTTCAGCGCCCATAGCGTCGCATTCGCGCCATCCTCGGCGACGTCGGCGTAATAGTCGACGAGATGGTGGTAGTAATGGACGTCGCCAGACTGCGCCGAGCGAAGATAGGCGCCGAGCGCTCGCCCCTTCCAAATCTTTGCCGTCTCCTCGCGTCCCGCCAGCTCGTATAATTCGCCGATCGCCTGCTCCAGGTCGGCGCGATCGACCCCGGCGGCGATCTCTTCGAGCAGCGCGGCCGCGTCAAGATAGCGCCCCTGCGCGCCCCATAATTCGGCGATGTGTTCCTTGACCAACCAATAGCCCGGATAGGCTTTGTCCGCGCGCGCATAGCGGCTCTCAGCCTCCTTGTAGCGTCCGCGTTGAAAATCCATGAGCCCGATTTGCGTCTCGAGCCAGGCGAAGTTCCGCATCTGCTTCGCGGTCAGTTCGTCTTCGGCTTCTTCGTATAAAAGCGCGGCGCCAGCGGCGTCGCCCATCTTGAACCGAAAATGCGCGAGACGCGCAAGGCCGTCCCAGCTCCGCTCCTCGATGAGCAATTCGTCATAACCCGCGCGCGCCGCCTCATAACGCCCTTCCTGAAAGGCGAGATCAGCGGCGAGCATACGCGCCTCGCGGCTGTCGCGCACGAGAGGCGCCGCCGATAGCGCGGCGCGCACGTCGTCGAGGCGATGGAGCTTAAAGGCGACATTGGCCTTGAGCAGATAGAGGTCGGAAGGATCGGCAAGAAGCGCGATCGCTTTGTCCAATACGCCGTCGACGGCTGCGAGCTCGTTCAAATCGCCGGCGACGGCGGCTTTCTGATAGCGCCGCCATGCGTAGCGGGTGATCTGTTCGGCGTCGGCCGCGCGATCGAGCGCATCGTCGCCCATCTCATCGAGCGCCTGCTCGATATGGCGCATCTCCGTTTCATATCCGTCCGGCGTCTTAACCAGGGAGATCATGCTCAGCTCCACCTCCAATAGAGGGATCGATCTCGCGCGATGGATCCACGCTTCATCGCCATCGAAGCGAAGCCATCCGAATGCGGAAAACGGGTTGCGTTGAGCGCGCGCGCAGCTACCAAGGTTCGGCCAGATAGGGGAAACTCTTCAAGAACGGCTTGTCGTTCTTCATTGGATTGGGCGGTGTTTTCGGTTCGATCGGCGCGCTTTGCCAAAGCGCCGGATCGTTGAGCGTTTCGACATTATATTTCTTCCCATTCAACGTCGCGCTCATGTCGAGGAAGAGCGAGAGGAAGCGGGTCGCCACCTGATCTTCCAGGCGCCGGCCGAAAGGCCATGTGCCGGTCGTGTCCATGTCGATCGAATTGACATTGGGAATGAAAACGTCGACCGGCCGACGCAACGGGATCGGCAGACCCTTCGGATTCCAAGAGTCGTCAGGCATGTTGAGCTCCTGGAACAGCATCTTCTTCACCCGCGGGAAGGCCTCGATGACGCTCGCATAGGTGCGATGGACCGAGATCGGCGAATTGTCGTGGTCGAAGGCGCTGGCGAGTCCGAGCGCGGTGACCGACGGGCCGAAGCCCCAGCCGAGATGGCCGAGACGCCTGACGAAATGCGGCGCGAGCCAGAAGTTATTTGCGCCGAGCTGGCGGTTATCCTCTCTCTCGCTCAACGCCGCATCGGCGAACGCCTGACCGTCAGTGTCGACGAGCTTGTATTTTTTCAGTTCGTCGTCGAGGGTCCAGGCGTCGAGCAGCACATGCGGATGCTCGAGCCAGAACGGCTCGTCGGGGATCGTCTCGATCTTGTTCGCCGCCTTCAACACCCAGCTTTCGCCCCAGGCGTTGACGATGCGATCCTGCGCCGGATTGTCGGTGAGGAAGGCGAGCGGAATTTCAAGGATGATCGCATTGCAGTTTTGACCCGCGCGCGCGTCATGGCCGGAATAGACGAAGCGGAAATTGCCCTTGGCGTCCTTCTTGAATTTCGTGCCCTTCCACTCATAGGGCCCCGGCGGCAATTCTTTTTTGAACCCGTTGCCCCAATTGGGAAACGCGGGATCGTAGTTGAAGAGATCATTGCCTTCGAGTTCGATCAGCGTCTTCGGGATTTTCAGCTCGCGCAGCTCGGGCAGCGAGTGCGGCACGTGATAATATTGCGGCGCATAATTGATCGAGCGGAAGAACCCCGGCAGATCATTGAAGAAAGCGTCGTCGCGCCCGCCGATGAAAGTCTGGATGGCGTGGCCCTTTGGCGATTTCAGCGTCGTATTGACGTTGGCGTCGATCACCGCTGAGAAATCGCCGCCGGGAAAGTTGAAGAAGCGGATATGCGGGCGATTGTCGCGATCGACGGTTACGCGGATCTCCGCAGGTTTGAGGACGCTGAGGTATTTCGACTTCACGCCGTCGAGATATTTGAGCAGGCCCTCGAGACTTTGATCGTCTTTGCCCGGCCGCGCGATACGTTTGTCCGGCGCGATCAGAATGCGATAAAGCATGTCCGTGTCGAATACGCCCGCGTCGGGGACAGAGGCGAAAGTCAGCGCGATGACGACCTTCTCGCCGCCATCCTTATCGTCGGAGGGGAAGCCGAATATGTCATAGAGATCGGCGGCGCTGACATCGATGTCGGAGAAAATCGAATTTACGGCATTTGGGTCGTTGTGGTCGGCCATGGAAGGGCCCTCCTGTCAAAAAATTGCTTGGGACAGCCGGCGAACGTTCCAATAAAATTGGCGCCGTCACCGCTCTCCTTCGGCGCCGCCGCAATCAATCCTCCGCTCATTCGCATCGCGCATGAGACACTTACAAAACAATCGCCGTCCTTTTTGGTTCCAGTCGCCTGCAAAGATTCTGCTTGTCACTTCGCTTCTTAGGACGGGGCGGAGAATCATGGCGAGGTTGATGCAACTTGGGCGAGCGCCCAGCTCGCTCGACCCGACCCGCCGAGACGGCTGTTCAGACATTCGCGCGCGACTGCGCGCGCGACCGCTTGAACCATCGGTAAAATCCCATTTTGGCGATTTGGACGATCGCGAGATAGGCGACCACCATCGCGGCGAGGATGACATAAAATTCGCCCGGCGGCGGCTCGAATCCGAAATAGGCGGCCAGCGGGCTGAACGGCAGCGACGCGCCGATGACGGCGATCGCGCATGACGTTGCGACGAGGACAGGATTGGCGCGACTCCTGAATGGGTTGCCGCGCGTGCGAATGATGAAGATCACCAGTACTTGAGTGGACAGCGATTCGACGAACCAGCCGGTGTGAAACAAATTCTCATCGGCGTTCAGAACGAACAGCAGGACGTAAAAGGTCAGAAAGTCGAAGGCGGAGCTGATCGGACCGATGACCAGCATGAAGTTGCGAATAAAGCTCATGTCGAGAACTTGCGGTCGGCGAACGTCCTCGACGTCGACATCGTCCAAGGGGATCGGCACTTCGGAGAGATCGTAGAGGATATTGTTGAGAAGAATTTGCGTCGGCAACATCGGCAAGAAGGGCAGCAGCAGCGAGGCGGCCGCCATGCTGAACATATTGCCGAAATTCGAGCTGGTGCCCATCATGATATATTTCATGACATTGGCGAAGGTTCGGCGTCCCTCCAACACGCCGTCGTGAAGGACGTGCAAATCCTGGTCGAGCAGGATCATGTCGGCGGCTTCCTTGGCGACGTCGACGGCTGAATCGACTGACAGGCCGACATCGGCGGAATGCAGGGACGGGGCGTCATTGATGCCGTCGCCCAAATAGCCGACGACATGGTCGCGCGCCTTCAGCGCGAGAATGATCCGGTCCTTTTGCGAAGGATTGACGCGGCAAAAAAGATTGGTCTGCTCGGCTCTGACGCGCAGCGCCAGGTCGTCCATCTCGCCGATTTCTTTGCCGGTCAGCACGCCCTCGACGGCGATATTCAGACTGGCGCAGACATGCTGCGTGACCAATTCGCTATCGCCGGTGACGATCTTTACCCTCACGCCGCTTGCGGCGAGGGCCGCGAGCGCGGGACCGGCGCTCGCCTTGGGCGGATCGAGAAATCCGGCGAAGCCCTCGAACACCAATTCCGCCTCATCGCCGACCACCGCATGCCGATGATCAAGCGGAACGCGCCGCCAGGCGATGCCTAAAAGCCGAAAACCGTCCTTTTCGAGCGCGATTCGCTGCGCGCCGATCTGCGCTAGCGCCGAGGGATCGAGCGCGCGCTGCGCGCCGCTTTGCGACTCCTGATAGAGATTGCAGAGCGCGATGATTTCCTCGGCGGCGCCCTTGACCACCAGCAGTCGCTCCCCGTCTTTTTCAACCAGCACCGAGACGCGCCGCCTTTCGAAATCGAACGGAACTTCGTCGATTTTTTTCCACTCATGCACGTCAATGTTTTGATGATCGAGGATCGCGTCGTCGAGCGGGCTCTTTAAGCCGGTCTCGAAAAAACTGTTCAGATAGGCGAGTTCGAGCACGCGGTCGCTCGGCCGTCCGGCCGCGTCCACATGGCGCTCCAGCCTGATCTTCGCCTCGGTCAAGGTGCCGGTCTTGTCCGTGCACAGAACGTCCATCGACCCGAGATTTTGAATCGCCGATAATCGTTTGACGATGACCCGCCGCTTCGCCATGTGCAGCGCGCCGCGCGACAGCGTGACGGACACCACCATGGGCAACAATTCGGGGGTGAGGCCGACGGCGAGCGCGACGGCGAAGAGGAAGGACTCGAGCCATGGCTTGTGCAGCAGCGCATTGACCAGGAGAACGAACAGCACAAGCAGGATCGTGAGCCGCATGATGAGCAGACCGAAGCGATGCGTCCCGATCTCGAAGGCCGACGGCGGCGGCTGACGCCTGACGCGTTCCGCGACGGCGCCGATCGCCGTGTCGGCGCCGGTTTTCGCCACGAGCATCTTGGCGCTGCCGCTGATCACGCTGGTGCCCATGAATACGGCGTTGGCGGCGTCCTGGATTTCGGTTGCGTCGGCCGCGAGCGGCCCCGGCCGTTTCTCGACCGGATAGGGCTCGCCGGTCAGCAGCGCCTGTTTGACGAAGAGATCGCGCGCTTCCAAAACCAGACCGTCGGCGGGAATCATGTCGCCGGCGGACAATAGGGCGACGTCGCCCGGGACGACGTCGGCGACAGGCGCCTCGATCTCCTTCCCGTCGCGAATGAGCTTGGCCCGCACCGAGACCGACTGACGCAATCGCTCCGCGGCTTTTCCGGCGCGGCGCTCCTGAATAAAGTCCAGCGTGACGCTGAACAGAACGATCGCCGAAATGATCGTAAAATTGGCGACTTCTCCGGTGAAAGCGGAAATCGCGCTGGCGACGAGCAGGAGAATGACGAGAGGATTACGAAAGCGCGAAAGAAATTGCAGGAACAGCGGCTGCTGTTGACGAACGTCGAACAAATTTGGGCCGAATTCGGCGAGACGCGCGCGCGCTTCAACGCTGGTTAAGCCCGTCGCTTCGGTCGTCTTGTCCGCGCCTCCATCGGCGACCGCGTTCACCCACCAGGCGGAGTCGTCATGCCGGCCTTTCGACATCGCGCCTTTCCTCTCACACGAGTTCCGTTTGACCTGCTCGGCTGTCATTCCAGACGCGCGCACCGCGCGCGATCCTGAATCCAGAGCTAAACCAGCGTTCTTGGATTGGCTCTGGATTCCCGGTCAGGCCTGCGGCCCGCCGGGAATGACACAGCCCAAGCGAACCGATCGGCCGGAATTCGTATCATGCTTCGTAAATCGACGTCGCAACCAGAGGACGGCGATCAGCCCAATGTAGAACGCCGGAAGCCGATCGAGAATACGAGAAATTTTTGATGTGGACGCAGGCGTAGCGACAGCAGGCTCAGCAACATCTTTTTATTGCGCGGCGGTCCCGCGTTTAAGCCGCGCGTCCGCTTTCTCGCGCGCTCAGCGCATATTTGCAACAATGCTCCAATATGCACGAACAAACGGCCGCGAAAGCGACAAGAGGAAGCGACGGTTCCTACTCCTCCGACATCGGGCGGATTACCGTCGCTCCATAAAATGTGCGCTTACAGCGCGGACGCATCGGCGCTAATCGTTCTAGGCTGCGTCGCGCAATTGTTTGATGACGTCGTGATTTTCCACTACGCCCTTGTATTGCCTTTCGATGATATCGTGAACGTAGGGAGGAACGTCTTCTTTCAGCGCCTTTTGGTAGGCTGTTTTGGCCGCATCTTCCCCGCGCTCGCATTCTTGAAGAATTGCTTTGTCGTCGCCGCCGGTGATGGCGGCCTTTAGATTCGTCCAAGCCCGATGGAACGCGGCCGATATCACGCCTTCGGTCGGAGCGGAGCCGCCAAGATTGGAGACCTCTTCTTCCAACTCCTTCGCCCCCAACGCGCAACGGTGTGAGGCCGTCTCGAAAACGCTGCGCAGCTTTGCGTCCTTTACGGCTTCCGCTGCGGCGGCGAAGCCTTTTTCGCCGTCGCGGCTAACCTCGGCCAAACTCTTCAAGACAGACTGAGCGTTCATCGTCATCGTCGTCATTGTCGAACTCCTATGCAACGCCGATGTGCAGCAACGGCGTTCGCGATGAATTGTTCCAAGGCGAATGGATCCGATTCGCAAATTCGGCGCATAACCAGCATCGCGCGTATTCCGCTCCCGCTAGTCGCAGCGGGTCCCCGAGCTGCTCGCGGACAAGCGCTCGCGAAACTGTACGAAGAGGACGGACCCATCAGGCCCGTCCTAGCTACGCGGCGCGCGGGAGAAGATGTGCGTGCGATTGATGGGAAGGTTGAATTCGAGTGGATTAATCGGGCGCGACCCACTGGTCGACTTCGTGTCTGACCTGTTCCTTGGAATAGCCGTATCGCTCTTGCAGCGCGCCTTCGAGCTGTTCGCGTTGACCGTTAATTCGCGTAATGTCGTCGTCAGTCAGCTTGCCCCATTTTTCCTTCACCTTGCCCGCGAACTGCTTCCAATTTCCGGCGATCGTGTCCCAGTTCACGGCCGGACGATGAACTTCGGGTTTGGCGACCGTTTCGTGATATCCCGGCATGCCGGGCACATTGGGGGGAGCCCATTGAGTTTCCGCGCGCGCCGGCATGGCGAAATAAGCGAACGCGGCGCCGAGCGCGATCGCTGACATCAAAGCTTGGCCCATTTTCATGCGCGCGTCCTCCTATTGTCGGCGCAGTTTGATCGTATCGCCGAAGTGTAATCCTAAGCAGCCGAACTCGATGGAGATGAGTTTTGTTCCAACGTCGCTTTTGGTTTGGCGCGATGAACATCGGGCGAGTGAGGAAGCGAGAACCAGACGACGTCGACCCTGCGACGATCATCCGCCAAGCAAATCGCTACATGCGTTTCGAGCGCCCCGCGCTTTTCGCGGCGTGAGAGATGTCGTTCCGCCTAAACGCAGCGTGATCGAGGACGGCGCCGATTCGACCAATTTTGGATTACGCCCGTCGGATCGAGCGACGTTCGTGGGCCAAAAGTCAGTGTTGAATATGAAAGCTCTTGACGCAGGCGTTGAGGCGCTACGGTCTCGCGTTCAAGCCGCGCGTTCGCTTTCTCGCGCGCTCAGCGCATATTTGCGACAATGTTCGAGATAAGCTCTTTCGTGGATGCCGAGGAGTTCGACAACCCCCTTCCACAGCCAGGTCGGCGCATCGAGCTGCGACGTGCGATTGCGCTCGAGTTCCGATAGCCATTGCTTTCGCGACACAGCATCCAGCTGGCGGCTGTGCGCCTTGCCGACAACTGCAGCGAGATAGGCGGCGATTCTTGTCGCCTCCTGCGCCGTCAGCTGCTCGACTTCGACCTTAAGGTCTTGAGGCAGAAGCTCCCTGACAAAAACGGACTTGCCCAGCAGCGTCGTCGCGCGGACGCGTTTGCCGAGATAGGGCGAAAGATAACGCGCGCCTTCCACCACTCGCTCAGCCTGGTTTTGCGGCATTTTCGCGCCTTTCGCGCGGGGCGCGGCGGCGGTCTTCGCCTCTTTGAAATCCATGAGGCAATATTGTCTGTCCGATCTGCGATGGCCGACGGATAGTATGGCGGCGTATCGCAACAGTCCGAGCGAGCTGCAGCCCTTCATCCAATAGGCGGCGTCCTGCAGCTTGACGACGGCGTCGTCGTCGCGCGATCCAAGCATGGTCGCCAGTCGCCGGATTTCATCGCTCTGGGCAAGCTGCGTAAGCTGATCGTTTTCCTGTCTGGAGATCGGCCAGAAGCGACGCCCCAAGGGGATTTGCGGCTTTGGGCCGTCGATACGTTCATTCGCCAATGTTTTCCATGTCGCTGCGGCCGACTGTCGAATAATGAGCCGGACGGTGTCGGGTATCGGCAGGTCGCTTTCTTCGTCGAAATCCGGCGCGAAGGATTTCTCATAGCCCTCCATCATCGCTTCCAGCATCAGCGCGGTCGTCACGCCAGGAAGGTCGGAGCCGCGCGCCGCGGAAGCGAGCGACAGCGCGAGGCGCAAAAGGTCATGCGCCGGATTGCCGATGACGGTCTGGTCGAGATCTCTGATCTGAATTTCGATGGCGCCGCGGTGATTGGCGACCGGACCGAGATTTCCGACATGACAATCGCCGCAAATCCAAATGGACGGTCCCTCCGGAATCGCGCCAGCCTGGATTTTGTCCAGCCATTCGTAAAACATGACGGTAGAGCCGCGCACATAGCGATGCGCCGAACGCGCCATTTTAAGATTGCGCGTGCTCTCCAGAATCGCCGAGCGCTGCCTGGGTTGGGGATATTTCGCCTTGCTGTGCATGGGGATTGGACGCCTTCGCAGAGCCGCTTTTGATTCTAGTTCGGACAGGTTTTCGAGTGGTTCAAATTCTACGACTCCGCGGCGGCATCGGCTTCCGTCGCCGAACCGCATGAATAGACAATATGAAACCATGCGAACTTGTCCAGACCGCCAACATGCGCTTCGTCTGATCGGGCGGCGCGGCAGAGCTTCAGGAAAGCGAAGGCGACGACGCTTAACCCTGCGGGTGTTTGAGGATAGCGCTCCTGTGGAGCCGCGTAGGCCGCGTCATGTTGATGCGTCGCGACGATCCATTCGCGGATTTTGGCGCGCCAACAGGCTCTGCTTTCGCCCATAGAAAAAATACAGGGCGAGTCCGATCGCCATCCAAATCGCGAAGCGTTCCCAGGCGATCGCCGGCAGCCGCGACAAAAGCCAGAGCGAAAAGCCGACGCCGATCAGCGGCGTGACGGGAACGAAAGGCGCGCGAAAGCTACGCCGCGCGTCGGGACGCGTGCGGCGCAGCACGATGATCGCCGAACAGATGACGACGAAGGCGGAGAGCGTGCCGATATTCACCAGCTCCGCCACTTCCTTGATCGGATAGAGGGCGGCGACGAGCGCGGTCAGCGCGCCGGCGATCAGCGTCGGCCGATAGGGCGTCAAAAAGCGCGGATGAAGCTTGGCGAACCAGGCGGGAAGCAGCCCGTCGCGGCTCATCGCGAACCAGATGCGCGCGCAGGCGAGCAGAAAGGCGAGCATCACGCTGATGATGCCGGCGACCGCGGCGAGCGACACGATGAAGGCGACCCAGGGCAGGCCGAGCGCGGCGAAGGCCGTCGCGACCGGCGCCGGATTGTCGAGCGTGTCGTAACGCACGACGCCGGTCAGCACGAGCGACATTGCAACGTAAAGCGTCAGCGCCACGACCAGCGACAGAAGCACGGCGCGCGGCACGTCGCGCTGCGGCGCGTGGGCTTCTTCGGCGGCGGTGGTCAGCGTGTCATAGCCGAACACGGCGAAGAACACGACCGCCGCGCCCTGCGCCACGCCGGAAAAGCCGAACGGCATGAAGGGCGACCAGTTCTCGACGCGCACATAGGGAATGCCTGCCGCGATTACCAAGAGCGTGGCGGCGATTTTGATGATGACCATCACCGTGTTGAAGCGGGCGCCAAGCTCGATGCGCAGCGTTAGGAGGCCGGCGACGCCGAGCGCGCCGAGCGCGGCGAAGAGATCGACGACGCGGCCCGCGCCTGTGCCGGCCGCGCCGCTCGCCCATTCGGGGAGAGCGAGGCCGAATTGCGCGAGGAGCGCCTGCAGATAGGCCGACCAGCCGATCGCCACCACGGCGACGACGAGCGCATATTCGAGCAGAAGATCCCAGCCGATGATCCAGGCGGCGAGTTCGCCAAGCACGGCGTAGGCATAAGTATAGGCGCTGCCGGCGACGGGAATCATGCCGGCGAATTCGGCGTAGGAGAGCGCCGCGGCGGCGCTGGCGACTCCGGCGATCAGGAAGGAGAGCGCGACGCCCGGCCCCGCCTGAGTCGCCGCGACGACGCCGGTCAGCACGAATATGCCGACGCCGATCAGTCCGCCAAGGCCGATTCCGGTGAGTTGCCAGACGCCGAGCACGCGACGGAAACCGCCCGGTCGGTCGGCGTCGGCTTGCAGCGATTCGATCGATTTGGCGCGCAGCAGCGAGGAGGAAAGCTTCATCAAGAGTCCGTCGGCGGATGCGCTTCCACAATGTCAATAAGCGATCCGCGCGGCGCTGTCATGGCGGCTCTGTCATGGCGGCGCGACCTCGCGCGACCACAAAAAAGAGCGGCCGTCAAAGACCGCTCTCTCGCTTTGTCAAGGGCGTCGCGCCTATTTCTTGGCGGCCTCGAGATGAGTCAGCGCTTCTTCGGCGTGTTTGGTCGCGACGTCGGCATGGTTCTGCTTGCCATGGTCGATGGCCATGTCGAGATGCGAAATGCCCTGTTTGGTGTGTTCATTCGGCTTCTCGGCCTCAGCCGCCTTGGCGTGCTTCAGCGCTTCTTCCGCATGCGTCGTCAGCGCATCGGCCTTTCCCGCCTTGCCCTCGCTGATCGCCTGTTTGGTATGGGTGATGGCCTCACCCAAATGATCTTCCGCTAGGGCCAGTCGCGGCGCGAAAAAGGCGGCGACCGTCAGGGCCAGCGCCGTTGCAAAGATTCTACGATTCATGGGCATCTCCTCAATGCTTCGCCGCACGACCTAAATATGGTCGCTTCGGCCGCCGTATCTAGGGCGGCTCCGGCCTTGCTTCATCTCGTCGCAGCCGCCGCCCGCGCGCCGCATCGCGATGCGCTTACTGCCGGTCGGCGGCGTAAAGCTCGCAGCTTTCGCCAAATTCGGCGAGCCCGCCTTCAAGAAACGAGGCAAGCAGCGGAACGCCAAGCAGATAGGCCGATGTCGAGCCCTCATGCCGCGCTCGCGCCTGCGCCACGGCCTCTTTCCATTCGCTCTCGGCGAAGTCGCCGCGTCCCACCCACATCAACGCGACGAGCTCGATCTGCTCGTCGATGTCCATGGCGTCGATAAAGGAGGAAATCTCGTCGCGCGTGCTGGAGAACGCCTCCTCGGTCAATACGCTGACGAAACCGTCGTCGGTGGCGTTCGACGCGTCCGCCTCGACGCCTTCGTCTTCGCTTTCAAGCTCACGCGCCTTGACGACGACGAAACAGACTTTGTCGGTATTGATGGTCGGCATTTCTTCCGCTCCAATGTTAAAAGTCGCTTGAGCTTTGCCCTTGCCGCGACAGACGTCGATTTGCATATATTCCTCCACGGCGAGATTTTTACCGAGGTCGACGCCGCTATTTGGAGCCGGAAATGCGTGTCGGCGCGCCGAAGGAAACCAAGGACAATGAATATCGCGTGGGGCTGACGCCCGCTTCGGTCGCCGAACTCGTCCACGCGGGACATGACGTCTTCATCGAAGCCGGCGCCGGCGAAGGCGCGGGATTATCTGATTTGGATTACGCCGCCGCCGGCGCGAGGCTCGTCGACGGACCCGAAGCGCTCTTCGCCGCATCGCAATTGATCGTGAAGGTGAAGGAGCCCCAGCGGCGCGAAATCGCCTATCTGCGTCCTGACCATGTGCTCTTTGCCTATCTCCATCTCGCAGCGGATGTGGAGCTCACGCGCGAGTTGATGGCGAGCGGCGCCCATTGCATCGCCTATGAGACGGTCACCGCGCCGGGCGGCGGACTGCCGCTGCTCGCGCCGATGTCGGAAATCGCCGGGCGCCTCGCCACGCAGGTCGGCGCGCATTTTCTCGAAAAACAGGCGGGCGGCCGCGGCGTTCTGCTCGCCGGCGCGCCGGGCGTTCCATCCGCCGACGTGCTGGTTCTTGGCGCCGGCAGCGTCGGCGTGCAGTCGACGGCGATCGCGCTCGGCATGGGCGCGAGCGTGCTGGTCGCCGACCGCAATCCGGACGCGCTCCGGCGGCTCGAAACGCGCTTCGGCTTCGCCGCACGCACCCTTTATTCGACCCGCGCGGCGATCGCCGAATCGGTGAAGCGCGCCGATCTCGTCATCTGCGCGGCGCTCACGCCGGGCGCCAAGGCGCCGATCCTGATCACGCGGGACATGCTGGCGACGATGAAGCGCGGCGCGGTGATCGTCGATGTCGCGATCGACCAGGGCGGCTGCTGCGAGACCTCGCGGCCGACCAGCCATTCCGACCCGGTCTATGTGGTCGACGGCGTCGTGCATTACTGCGTCACCAACATGCCCGGAATCACCCCGCGGACTTCCACCTTCGCGCTCAACAACGCGACGCTCCCCTTCGCGCTGGCGCTCGCCGACAAGGGCTGGCGCCGCGCGCTGGAGGACGATCCGCATCTTCGGGCGGGATTGGAAATCTCCGCCGGACGGATATTTTCCGCGCCTGTCGCCGCCGCGCATGGCCTGCCGTTTTCGTCGAGCCTTAATGTGTTGGACAGCGCCGGGGCGGCGTAGCGTTTTCCTCGCCTTTCGGCGGCCTGCGACCATTTCGCCTACCCGCTTCGCAAAAACATTTTGGCGGTCAATCATCAATATTGCATTGTAATATTTAGAGCTTATGTCCCAAGATGCAGTTTCTGCCCGCCTGGCAGGCAGAGCTTTTCCGATCGACGGGCAATTGTTAGACGAGTAGCACGCGGGCCAAGCGGCGCGGCGGCTCCTCAATTGGACACAGGCGGTTAAGGCATGAGCGCGAGAGAGGACCAGGACCCCGCTGCCAACCGAAGGCGACGGGGCCCAGCCGCAAAGGATTCCGCGCGCGCAAAGGCGGCGTCGCCAAAGAAGGCTCCTAGCAAGGCCAAGAAAAAGCCCGCGGCGGAGCCCCCCGCCGACGTGAGCGTTCCCGCGCTCGCTGTCCCTCCGGCGAAGCCCGAGGGCGTCGCTGGCGCGCCAATGCTGGCCAATATGGAGGCGTTCGGCCGTCTCGACTTCGAAACGCTGGCCGAAAACATGGCGCAGCTCGTCGATCAGGGCCGTAAGGCGCTCGCCGCCGCGATCGGCGGCGCCAATCCCGAGGACGCGCGTAGCGAACTCGCCGCGAATGTCGCCGACGCCACCAAGACTCTCGGCGCCGTCGCCGAATGGTGGCTGTCGAAGCCTGAGCGCGCCGCGGCGGCCCAGGCCGATCTTTACAGCGGACTGAGCACGATTTGGCGGCAGACGATGCGCCGCTACAGCGGGGAAGACGTCCCCCCGATCGTCCCGTCCGATCTCTCCGACAAGCGATTCGCCGCGCCGGAATGGAACGAGAATCCATTCTTCGATTGGCTGCGGCAATCCTATCTGCTGACGGCGCGTTGGGCCGGCGAGATGGTGGAGAAGGCCGAAGGCCTCGACCCGCAGACCAAGGCGCGGGCCGCCTTTTACGCGCGGCTCATCTCGAGCGCGGTCTCGCCGTCGAATTTCGTGCCGACCAATCCCGAGCTGTTGCGCGCGACGATCGACGCCAAGGGCGAGAATCTTGTCCGAGGCTTGACGATGCTTGCCGAAGACATTTCCGCCGGCGGCGGCGTGCTGAAAATTCGGCAGAGCGCGGCGCAGCGATTCGAACTCGGCGTCGATCTTGCGAATACGCCCGGCAAGGTCATCTGGCGCAATGACGTGATGGAGCTCATCCAATATGAGCCGACCACCGAGGAGGTCTACGCGCGGCCTCTGCTGATCACGCCGCCCTGGATCAACAAATTCTACGTGCTCGATCTTAACGCCGAGAAGAGCTTCGTGCGCTGGGCGGTGGAGCAGGGCTTCACCGTCTTCATCATCTCATGGGTCAATCCCGACGAGACCAAGGCCACGAAGGGCTTCGAGGCCTATATGCACGAAGGCGTGCTGACCGCGCTCGACGTTATCGAGAAGGCGACCGGCGAACGCAAGGTCACGGCGGCCGGCTATTGCGTCGGCGGCACGCTGCTCGCGTTGACGCTCGCCTATATGGCCGCGACCGGCGACGATCGCATCGACAGCGTGACCTTTTTTGCAACGCAGGTCGATTTTTCGAACGCCGGCGATCTGCAGATTTTCGTTGACGAGGCGCGGCTCGCGGCGCTCGACGAAAGCATGGCGCGCACCGGCTATCTGGAAGGCGTGAAGATGGCCAACGCCTTCAACATGCTGCGGCCGAACGAACTCATCTGGAATTATGTCGTCAACAATTACATGAAGGGCGTCGAGCCGGCGGCCTTCGATCTGCTCTATTGGAATTCCGACTCGACGCGCATCCCGCGCGCCAATCACTACTTCTATCTTCGCGGCTGCTATCTCGAAAATCGCCTGGCGCGCGGCGAGATGGTCATCGACGGCGTGCGGCTCAATCTGCGACAGGTCAAAATTCCGGTCTTCGAGATCGCGCCGAAGGAAGATCATATTGCGCCGGCGCAATCGGTGTTTCGCGGCGCGAAGTTCTTTGGCGGCGAAGTGACTTTCGTCTTGGCCGGTTCGGGCCATATCGCGGGGATCATCAACCCGCCCTCAAGGAACAAATATCAATATTGGACCGGCGGTCCCGCGAGGGGCGCCTTCGAGGATTGGATCAAGAAGGCCAAGGAGACCAAGGGCTCCTGGTGGCCTTATTGGTTATCCTGGGTGACGGCGCAGGCGCCGACGAAGGTCCCCGCGCGCCAGCCTGGCGGCGGCAAGCTCAAGATCATCTGCGACGCGCCGGGCGAATATGTGCGGGTGAGCGCATAGAGGTCGCGCGTCGCCTATCCCGGAAGCACCCCGATTCGTTCCAGAAACCAGTAGAGTCCCGCGACCGCGATCAGCGCCGAGAGCGCATAGACGAGCTTTTCGCTTCGCTTGCCGCCCGTCTGCTTGTCGACGAAGAACAGCAGCGGCATCACCGCGAAGACGATCGCGATCTGGCCCAGCTCGACGCCGATGTTGAAGGCGGCGAGCGCCGGCACGACGCCGCCCTGCGGAACGCCCATTTCGGTAAGCGCCGAGGCGAAGCCAAAGCCGTGGATGAAGCCGAAGAAGAATGTGTTGCGCCAGCGGTTGTCGACGTCGCGCGAGAAGAAATTCTCCACCGCGACGAAAATGATCGAGGCGGCGATCAGCGCCTCGACCAATGTCGAGGGCAGCGTGAAAATGTTGAGCGCCGCGAGCGACAGCGTGATCGAATGCGAAATGGTGAAGGCGGTGACGATCTTGACGACCGGCCAGATTCGATTGGCCCACAGAATGAGGGCGAAGAGGAAGCACAGATGATCATAGCCGGTGACGATATGTTCGACGCCGGCTTTCAGAAACTTCCACATCAGCTGCGCGGTCGTTTCCATCGGCTTTGACAGATCGAGCGGCGGATCGTCCGGGTAGAGCATGGTCTGGCCGGCGTTCTCGGTTCCCTCCAGTGTGACGAGATGCTTGCCCTTTGCGCCTTGAGCGGCGAGGAGCTTGGTCGCGTCATAGAAGAGCGCGCCATCGGTCGCGCCGCAGTCGAAGCGGACAACGACGAGGGCGCTGTCCTGATTTTCCGGGTCTTCGCCGGATTTCATGACGCTTTCGACGCAGGCGCGGCCGATTCCGTCGCGCATCGCGACCCGTTTTTCGACGAATTTGCCGATTTCGTCTTCGAGCGCGCCGGGAGGCGATAGGTCGACGCCAGCGCGTTCGCTCATCGTGTCCTGAAACATCCGTTCGAGGTCGGTGGCGAGAAAGCCGACATCGACGACGAAGACGCGATTGTCCTTCGGGACGATCTTAGCCGTTGAAATGTCGGGGGTATGCGCCAAGACCGGGCTCGCGAAGCCGACACAAAACAACATTGCGGCGGCGATTGTCCTGAATATCCCGGTCATACGCGCTCCCTTCACTTTGTTGGCGCGCACCATGCCAAAGGAGGCGGCGCCGGACAAGACAGCGCAAGCGCAAGCATTAGAGCATTTTCCGCCGAAGTGGATGCCGGTTCGGCGTAGAAAATGCGAAAATTCAAAAAATTAGATCGCAGTCATGAATCGATGATTCATGACTGCGATCTAACGCCCGTTCCGACGCGCTTCGCCAGCGCGATTATGCTATGGCGTCGCCGTGACGCTCCAGCCTCCACAGACCGAACCGGCGACATGACGCTCAATCGCGATCCTGGCGAGGTCCGCTCGACAGCCTTGTCGTCAACCGAGAGCGGCCTGTTGGCGCTCGCGACGCTGGCGCTGCTGGTCGGCGCCGTCGCGGGTCTCGTCTGCGCGCTTTTCCGGCTCACGCTCCAGCAGGCCGACCAGTTTCGGGGCGCCGTCGTCGCTTGGGCGCATGGCCATTCGGCGGCGGGATTCATGGCGCTCGTTGGCGGCTGCGCCTTTGCCGCCGTCGCCGCCGCCTGGCTGGTGCGGCGGTTTTCGCCTCATGCCTCGGGGAGCGGGATTCCGCATGTCGAGGCGGTCTTGCGCGGCGACGCGCCTCCGGCGCCTTTTGTCCTCCTGCCGGTGAAATTCGTCGGCGGAATCCTCGCGATCGGCTCGGGCCTGGCGCTCGGCCGGGAGGGCCCCAGCGTGCAGATGGGCGCGGTGATCGGCCAGCTCTTTAGCGGCGCCTTCCGTCGCGACTGGGCGGATTGCCGCGTCTTGCTGGCGGCCGGCGCGGGCGCGGGCCTCGCCACCGCCTTCAACGCGCCGATGGCCGGCGCGGTCTTCGTCTTGGAGGAGCTCGTTCAAAAATTCGAGCACAGGATCGCGATCGCCGCGCTGGCGTCGTCGTCGACGGCGATCGCCGTCGCGCATCTCATTCTTGGCGACGCGCCTGATTTTCAGCTGCCGGCGCTGTCCTATCCCGCGCCGGCGATCGGCCCGTTATTCTTCGCGCTTGGCGTCGTCTGCGGCGCCGTCGCGGTCGCCTATAATAAGGCGGTGCTCGCGACTTTGGCCGCGGTCGACCTCATGCGCGGCGTTCCGGCCGAGACCTGCGCCGCCGCGATCGGCGCGGCGGCGGGCGTGATCGCCTGGTTCGGGCCGGAATGCGTCGGCGGCGGCGACAATCTCACCCAGAATGCGCTGCTTGGTTCGCCGGGCCTGTTCGTCCTGCCGTTTCTTTTTCAGCTGAGATTCTGGTTCGGCGCCTTGTCCTATTCGGCGGGAACGCCGGGCGGTCTTTTCGCCCCGCTGCTGACGCTCGGCGCGCAATTGGGGCTGCTCTTTGGCGCGGGGTGCGGCTTGGCGTTCCCCGACCTTCCGATTCAGCCGCAAGCCTTCGCCGTCGTGGGGATGGCCGCGTTCTTCGCCGGCGTCGTGCGGGCGCCGCTCACCGGGCTCGTGCTCGCGACGGAAATGACCGGCAGCGCGCTTCTGCTGTTGCCGATGCTGGCGGCCTGTTTCACCGCCATGCTCATCCCGACGTTGTTGAGCGATGCGCCGCTCTATGACGCCTTGCGCGCGCGCCTGAGGGGATCATCTTAAGCGCCCATTCGGCGTTAAAGGCTTCGCGCGCCATCTTGCCATCTCTTCCTTGCGGCGGCCCCTTTCGATAGAAGTGTCGGAGGAAACTTAAGTCTATCGACGAAAGCGAGCGTATCGGGTGTCGACAAGATTGGGAACAAAATCGAAGACGCTCAAATCCCAGGAGCAGCTCATCATCCGGCGCGCCAACAGTCGCGACGTCCCCGACATCATCGCCATGATGAAACGCGCCTATCCATCGCTTCCCGTTTACACGCGCGGAAATTTGCTCGGACAGATCACGGCTTTTCCGGAAGGCCAATTCTTGGCGGAGTATGAAGGACGCGTCGTCGGTTACGCCGCGACCTTCCGCATCGACGAAGCGACCGCGCTGAAGCCGCACAATTGGGCGGAAATTACCGGCGGGGGCTACGCCTCTCGCCATGACGCCACTGGCCCTTGGCTCTATGGCATGGAGGTTTGCGTCGACCCGGACTGGCGCGGTCTGCGCATTGGCCAGCGGCTTTACGAGGCGCGAAAGCGGCTCGCCGAAGAATTAGAGCTCAAGGGAATTGTTTTCGGCGGTCGACTGCCGGGACTGGCGCGTAAAATCAAGGAATTCAAGACGCCGGAGGCCTATCTCGAAGCTGTCAAGGTTCAGAAAGTCCGCGATCAGGTCGCGACTTTTCAAATCGGCAATGGCTTTGAGCCTATCGGCCTGCTCAAAGGCTATCTGCCCAGCGATCATGAGAGTCTCGGCTACGCCGCCCACATGGTTTGGCGCAACCCCTACGTGGACCAAGAGGGGCCGCCAAAGACGAGCGCCATCCGTCCGAAGGATTGGGTTCGGGTGGCGACCGTTCAGTTTCAGCAGCGCGCGGTGAAGAGCTTCGACGAGTTTCTGGCGAATATCGAATATTTCGTCGACGTCGTTTCCGACTACAAATCCGACTTTGTCGTCTTTCCGGAACTGTTCACGCTGCAGCTTTTGGCGCTGGAAAAAAGACGTCTCGGCCCGGTCGAAGCGATCGAGGCGCTGACTCGACGGACGGAGCCGTTCGTCGCGGCGCTCAGACAGATGGCGCTCTCATACAACATCAACATCATCGGCGGTTCGCATCCCACCCGAGTCGCGGATGGTGACATCCGCAACGTCGCCTATGTTTTCTTGCGTGACGGGGCCGTGCACGCGCAGGAGAAAATTCACCCCACGCCGAACGAGCGCAACTGGTGGAACATTAGGGGCGGCCAGGAGATTCGCGCCATCGACACCGACTGCGGGCCGATCGGCGTGCTCGTCTGCTATGATTCGGAATTTCCCGAACTCGCCCGGCTACTGGCCGACGAAGGCGCGAAGCTGCTTTTCGTGCCGTTCTGCACCGACAATCGTCAAGGCTATCTCAGGGTGAGATACTGCAGCCAAGCGCGCGCCATCGAAAACCAATGTTATGTCGTTCTCTCGGGCAATGTCGGCAATTTGCCTGGCGTCGAGAACATGGACGTGCAATACGCCCAGTCCTGCATTCTTACGCCATGCGACTTCCCCTTCGCGCGCGACGGCGTGGCGGCGGAAACTACTGAAAATGTCGAAACCATCGCGGTGGCCGATCTCGATCTTTCCGATCTTGCCTGGGCGCGGCGGGAAGGCACCGTCCGCAATCTACGGGACAGGCGTTTCGACCTTTACCGTCTCGTCCGCCACGACGAAACGAAATCGTGAGGTTTCGACCTCCGGCGCCGCTTTCGCGTCCGCTTCACTGACACCCCGCGGCGGCCAACCAACCCGATAAAGCGCCTTCATGCGTCCCGGTAGACGGTCCGCCAGCGCCCCAGACGTATACATCGTTGGCGAGGCTGGTCGCAGCGGGCATATTGGCGGAAGCCGGAACGCCTGAGGAAACCCCGATGTAGATCTGATTATTTGGATCGTAAACATAAGTATAAGGCCAGCTGTAGGCCGTGGCCTGGAAGTGGCCCGATCGGGAGCCAAAATTAACTTCAGCCCAACCGAAGAAACACTGAAAAACGCCTCCGACCGCCAAGCCCCCAGGCGCGCTCATAGCATATCGAGGAGGCGTGGCGCCTGTGGTTTTTAGGCCAATGAAACCATTAGCGGCGTCGTAGAGGTAATTGAACCCCTGCAAGAAACGCACGGTAGTGTTCAAAAACGGCGCGCCAGTGTGGTCGACCGACACAGCATAGGGCGAGACTGGGTTGCCTTTTTGAGCTCCATTATTGGGGCCAACAGTATAGTTTAGCGAAGCGACCCAGTTGGTTTGATCTGGAAAGGAAACCTGAACAGTCGTTCCACTGACAGCGCAGGTCGGCGGGTTCGTGTTGCACTCAGCTTTATGGGGCGTCGTCGGCCCCATTCCGGTCTGGACCGTCACGCCTATCGGCGGCGTTAAAAAGCCCGTATTCACGCCGGTATCGAACAATATGCCGCCGCTTCCCGACACCCCATTCACGGTGATCGTTCCCCGCGCATGTTGCCAATCGGTCAGCACATTTGGAGATGCCGGGGCGGATTGCCATTGCTCAAAACTCGGCGCCAGCAGCGGCTCCAGTTTAATCAAAGCAAAGCCTTTGGTATTATTCGATGTCAGACCGATCAGTGCGCCTTGCGTCGATAAAATATAGCCTGGCGAAGGCAGCGAGCTGCTCCCCGCTATTTTCGTGACATTCAAAAAAGCGTTCTTATCCGGCGTTCCCTGAGGCAGGCCCGCCCCGCCGGCGAAACCGACGCCAAAATAATGCACGTCAGCGCCCTTATGATCAACGACATGACAATCTCTGGCGCCCTGTATGCAGGTAACGTTGGTTACAGCCATAACAGGCACTGTTGCGCTTGCAACCGCCGTTTTGTCGTTAAACAAGTGCACAGTGGTTCTATACCAGTCACCGGTGAAGTAATAGCCGCTGCTGGTAAGCGTTTCGGTTCCTGGACCGATAAAACTCGCATCCGATCGCCCTTTTGCCGGCGGCGTGAAATAATTTCCGCCGACGATTATTCCAACTGAGCCGGTATCCATCGTGACGGCGAAGGAAGAGTTGTAGTTGCTACTGAACCCGACTCGGATTTCAGGGCTGGCGTCCGACTTGCTGACTTCATTTGCGTTAACAAATGGAACAAAAACGCTCACGCCATTGGTATAAGGCGGACTGGAGTCAGCTTGCGCGGTCAAAGAACAAACCGGGCTTGCCAACAAAATAACGGCATATACGACCAAGCGTAAAACAAACATCCGTTTATCTTCCATTATCGAACCATAAACGGACTCCGCATGATCGACGCGGCGCCAGCCAAGCCTCGCGAAGACCGACGGCCAGGATTCAGGCGACCATGCGACGTTCGGGTTTGAATATGATCTCCCCATAACCCTTCCTCGCTACGGGTTCGGCACACTTGGCGTTAACCGGACGGGCGCCGATCCGGACGCCAAATTCTCGCGATATGGCGCTTTTGACAAGGCCAAGCCGCCGCTGTCGAGCGCCCGGGTTCGGAATTTCGATAGAGAAGGGATGGTGGGGGAAGTAGGACTCGAACCTACGAAGGCTTAGCCAGCGGATTTACAGTCCGCCCCCTTTGCCGCTCGGGACATTCCCCCATCGTCTCGCGAAGGAGACGGCGGCCGCGTTGTGCGCGGCCGGTTGGCGGCATATGCGGCTCCCGCCTTCCGGTGTCAACCTCAAAGTCCCGGCTGGCCGAGTTCCGACGCCGTCGCGGCGGGCGGCAGGAGCGCCAGTTCGGCGTCGGTGAACAGCCGCGAGCGCGTGAGGAACCGCGACCCTGAGCCATTGTCGAGCGAGAACATGCCGCCCTGACCCGGCACCACGTCGATGAGGAGCTGCGTATGCTTCCAGTAATCGAATTGCGCCGCGCCGATGTAGAAGGGCGCGCCGCCGATCTCGCCGAGCCGCACGTCGCCGTCGCCGACCAGGAACTCGCCCCGCGGATAGCACATCGGCGCCGAGCCGTCGCAGCAGCCGCCCGACTGGTGGAAGAGAAGGTCGCCATGTTGGCGGCGCAGCCGCTCGATGAGATCGAGCGCCGCCGGCGTGGCGATGACTCTTGCTGGAGTCTCGGTCGTTCTCACCGCCCCCTCCCTGTCCCTTCCCCGCTAAAGCGGGAGAGGGGACGCTAGCGATGCAGGTTGCGTGGATCGTTGTCGCGACCCGAGTCGGACTCCCTCTCCCGCGCGAAGCGCGGGGGAGGGCTGGGGAGGGGGCCTAGAAGAACCCCAGCTTCTTCTCGCTGTAGCTCACCAGCATGTTCTTCGTCTGCTGATAGTGATCGAGCATCATCTTGTGATTCTCGCGGCCGATGCCCGACTGCTTGTAGCCGCCAAAGGCGGCATGGGCCGGATAGGCGTGGTAGCAATTCACCCAGACGCGCCCCGCCTGAATGGCGCGGCCGAAGCGATAGCAGTGGTTCGCTTCGCGGCTCCACACGCCGGCGCCAAGGCCGTAGAGCGTGTCATTGGCGATGGCGAGCGCCTCGTCGTCGTCCTTGAAGGTTGTCACCGACACGACGGGACCGAAGATTTCCTCCTGGAACACCCGCATGCGGTTATGGCCCTCGAACACGGTCGGCTTCACATAAAAGCCGCCGGCAAGTTCGCCCGCGAGCGTGTTGCGCTCGCCGCCGGCGAGCAGCTTGGCGCCCTCCTGCTTGCCGATGTCGATATAGCTGAGGATTTTTTCGAGCTGCTCGGAGGACGCCTGCGCGCCGACCATCGTCTGGGGGTCGAGCGGATTGCCCTGCTTAATTTCGCCGACCCGTTTCAGCGCGCGTTCCATGAAGCGATCGTAGATTTTCTCGTGCACAAGCGCGCGGCTGGGGCAGGTGCAGACCTCGCCCTGGTTGAGCGCGAACATGACAAAACCTTCGACCGCCTTGTCGAGATAGTCGTCGTCCTCGCGCGCCACGTCCTCGAAGAAAATATTGGGCGATTTTCCGCCGAGTTCGAGGGTGACGGGAATGAGGTTCTGACTGGCGTATTGCATGATCAGCCGGCCGGTCGTCGTCTCGCCGGTGAAGGCGATCTTGGCGATGCGGCTCGATGAGGCGAGCGGCTTGCCGGCCTCCAGTCCGAAGCCATTGACGATATTGAGCACGCCTTTGGGGAGAAGGCAGCCGACGAGCTCCGCCCAGACGAGAATGCTCGCCGGCGTTTGTTCCGCGGGTTTGATGACGACGCAATTGCCGGCGGCGAGCGCCGGCGCGATTTTCCACGCCGCCATCAGCAGCGGGAAGTTCCAGGGGATGATCTGGCCGACGACGCCAAGCGGCTCATGGAAATGATAGGCGATGGTGTCGTGGTCGATTTCGGAAACGCCGCCTTCCTGGGCGCGGATGGCGCCGGCGAAATAGCGGAAGTGATCGATCGCCAGCGGCACGTCGGCGGCCATCGTCTCGCGGATCGGCTTGCCATTGTCCCAGGTTTCGGCCGTGGCGAGCAGGCCGAGATTTTCCTCCATCACATCGGCGATGCGATTGAGAATGACGGCGCGTTCCGCCGGGCTGGTCTCGCCCCAGGCGGCTTTGGCGGCATGCGCCGCGTCGAGCGCGGCTTCAACATCGTCCTTGTCGGAACGCGCGATCTCGCAAACCTTCGCGCCGGTGATCGGCGAGATATTGTCGAAGACGCGGCCGGATTTGGCGTCAACCCATTCGCCATTGATGAAATTGCCGTAGCGCGGCTTGAACGGCGGCTTAAGCGCGGCGAAAGTCTCGTGCTTGGTCATGGGGCGTTCCTCTCATTTCCGCGGACGTTTTTTTTAGGAAAGTAATTGGAGCGCGGCGTCACGCCAAGTGCGGCAATGAGAGTGCGGCCAAGGAGCGACTATTCCAAACACGCCTTCGCCAGCGCCTGAAACGCCCGCGCCCGGTGCGACAGCGCCTGCGAGCCGTCGCCGGGCAGGGAATGTTTTTCCGCGGACATCATTTCGCCGAAGGTCTTGTCGAGTCCGTCGGGCTTGAAGATCGGATCATAGCCGAAGCCCTTCTCGCCCTTGGGCGGAAAGACGAGGACGCCGTCGACCCGTCCTTCGAACTCTTCGACATGCCCGTCCGGCCAGACGATGGCGAGCGCGCAGGCAAAATGGGCGCGATAGGGCGGCTTGGCGCCGCGCGCCTCAAGCTCGCGTTCGACCCTGATGCAGGCGGCTTTGAAGTCGCGGTCCTCTCCCGCCCAGCGCGCCGAATAGACGCCGGGCGCGCCGTCCAGCGCGTCGACGCACAGGCCCGAATCATCGGCAAAAGCGGGCAGTCCCGAAGCCATGGCGGCGCCGCGCGCCTTTAACAGGGCGTTGCCGGCGAAAGTCGCTTCGGTCTCCTCCGGCTCTTCGAGCCCGAGTTCGCCGGCCGAAATGGCGTCAACCCCGTGCGGCGCGAGCAATTGCCTGAGTTCCCAGAGCTTTCCAGGATTATGGGTGGCAATGACGAGTCTGCCGGCGATTTTGCGCGAATCCATCAGCTTCACCTCCGCCGCGCGCTTGTAGCGCGCCGGCGGACGCCGCCATAGCGCGGATTTCCTACAAAGATGAAGCGATTCGGCACGTTATCGCCCATATCGCCCGTTCGGGTGTTGGACGGCCGGACGGAAGGCGCTAGAAAGTTTCATATCGGCGCGGTTAACCCCGCCTTTACTATGCTTGGCAACGATTGAGGAGCCGCAATGACGGCTCCGGGAGGCGCCGGGCCTGTGGCGGCGGATTTCGCCGCCCGATATGCTCCCGGAACGCAAGGGATGAAATGACGTCAACGATTCTCATTGCCGACGACGATCCGGTTCAGCGTCGTCTTCTCGAAGCGATGACGCGGCGATTTGGTTACGAGGCCGAAACCGTCGAAAGCGGCGAACAGGCGATCGCGCGGCTGACCCAGCACGGCGCCAAGCCCGTCGCGCTGTTAATTCTCGATCTCGTCATGCCTGATCTCGACGGCATGGGCGTGCTTACCCGCATGCGCGACATGAAACTCGCCACGCCGGTGATCGTGCAGACGGCGCACGGGTCGATCGAGGCGGTGATCTCCGCGATGCGCGCCGGCGCCCATGATTTCGTGGTCAAGCCGGTCGGCGCGGAGCGCCTGCAGATTTCGATCAAGAACGCGCTTTCGGCCGATGCGCTGGCCGTCGAGGTGCGCCGTATCAGCCACCGGGCGCAGGGCGCGCTGACCTTCAAGGACCTCGTTTCGCGCAGCGACGACATGGCGCGCGTCATCAGGCTCGGCCAGCGCGCCGCGCATTCCTCCATTCCGGTGTTGCTCGAAGGCGAGTCGGGCGTCGGCAAGGAAATCGTCGCGCGCGCCATTCAGGGGGCGTCGGACCGCAAGGGCAAACCGTTCATCACCGTCAATTGCGGCGCGCTGCCGGCCAATCTCGTCGAATCGATTCTCTTTGGCCATGAGAAGGGGGCCTTCACCGGCGCGACGGAAAAGCACGCCGGCAAATTCCTCGAAGCGAATGGCGGCACGCTGTTTCTCGACGAAATCGGCGAATTGCCGCTCGACATTCAGGTCAAGCTGCTGCGCGCCCTGCAGGAGGGCGAAATCGATCCCGTCGGCGCCAAGCGTCCGATCCGGGTCGATATCCGATTGATCTCGGCGACCAATCAAAATCTCATCGACCTCGTCAAACGCGGCCTGTTTCGCGAAGACCTGTTCTATCGATTGAACGTCTTCCCGATCAGCATTCCGCCGCTGCGCGGCCGGCGCGAGGACATCGCCGATCTCGCCAGGCGTTTCGCGGCGCGCTTCGCCGCCGAGGAGGGCCGCAACATCCGCGGCCTCAATGCGGAAGCGCTGTCGCTCCTGACGAGCTACGACTGGCCCGGCAATGTCCGCCAGCTGGAGAACACCGTGTTTCGCGCCGTCGTGCTCGCCGATGGCGACGAGCTGACGATCGCCGAATTTCCGCAGATCGCCGCCCATGTCCAAGGCTTTGAGGTGCGCGTGCCGCCGGCGCCGGGAGCGGCCGCGGCGGCGGCGCGCGAACGCGAGATCGTGCGAGTCGAAATCCGCGATCCGAACGCCATGTCGCTGTTGGCGGCGAATGGCGAAATGCGTCGCCTCGACGATATCGAGGCGGCGACGATCCGCTTCGCCCTGACGCATTATCGCGGCCAAATGTCGGAAATCGCGCGCCGGCTCGGAATCGGGCGCTCGACTCTCTATCGCAAGATGAAGGAATATGGGCTGGAAGAGGAATCCGAAAGCGACTCGGAATCTTCCGGAACGCTGGTTGCATAGAGCGCGCTCTAAACTTTCGAAATCGATCACGTTATCTGCATTTGGGCGATTCCGCCCAAATGCAGCGTGATCTAACCGAAGAGCTGGCGCGCCGCCGTCACTTGCGAGGGGTTCATGACTCTGTTCGACATCGAAGCGACGACGATCGACGGCGCTACCAAAAAGCTTGGCGATTATGCTGGCAAGGTCATGCTGATCGTCAATGTCGCCAGCCGCTGCGGCTTTACCCCTCAATACGCCGGACTTGAAGCGCTCTACCGCAAATTCGCCGATCGCGGGCTCGTGGTGCTGGGGTTCCCCTGCAATCAGTTCGGCGCGCAGGAGCCGGGCTCTGAGAAGGAGATCGCGTCCTTCTGTTCGGCGAAATATGACGTCACGTTTCCGATGTTCGCCAAAATCGACGTGAATGGCGACAACGCCCATCCGCTCTATCGCCTGCTCAAGCATGACGCGCCGGGGATTCTCGGATCGGAGGCGATCAAATGGAATTTCACCAAATTCCTCGTCGATCGCGAGGGACATGTGGTGAAGCGCTACGCCTCGACCGACACGCCCGATGCGATCGCCAAGGACATCGAGGCGCTGCTGTGACCGCCGTTGAGGCGCGAATGATCGGCGGCGGCGATCCGCTGGTCTTCGACGTAAGGGTGCGGGAGGGCGCAAGCGAAACCCGGCATCGCGTCACGCTGTCGCAAATGGATTTCGAACGGCTGGGCGGCGGCGCCGATGCGGAAAGATTTATTGACGCGGCCTTTCGCTTCCTGCTCGACCACGAAGCGAAGGAGAGCATTCTCGCACGCTTCGACGTGAGCGTCATCGCCCACTATTTCCCCGAATTCGAGCGGAAGCTGCCGGAATATCTCAAGTGAAGGAGTGAATGTCATTCCCGACGCTCGCGAAGCGAGCGATCGGGAAACCAGAGCGACATCCATGATGCTTGTTGTGACTCTGGATTCCCGATCAGGCCTTCGGCCTGTCGGGAATGACAAGGGCGAAAGCCTTCTTAAAACGCGGCGCGAAATCTCAGGCCGAAAATATTGACCGGCCCGCGCGCGCTGTTATGCGCCGGATTGACGAGGAGCTGATAGTCGAAGGTCGCGTCGATGTTCTTGCCGAAGCCGATCTTGTAATAGGCTTCCATATTCTTCTCGCCGGCATAGGTCATCGCGCCGTCGCCGATATAGACGCTGGTTCCGCCAAGCTCGAAATAGCGCACGCGGTCGCCGTGCAGCCCGCTCAAGGCGCCGGCGAGGCCGATCTCGTCGTCGTCTCGCTCCCATAAGGCGCCGCCGGCGACCACGCCCATCGAGAGCTGCCGGTCAATGTCGGTGTAATCGACGGTCTCGTAGCGACCGTCGGCCATGCTGGCGCGCAGGAAGAAGCCGAGATGCGGCGCGAGCTGCTGCTTGACGTTGACGCCGCCGCCGGTCTTGACTGCGCGGCCTCGCGCAGTGTCGACGCTCGGCGGAAACTCGCCGGCAAGATAAGCGTGACGAATGACGTCTTCGATCTTGCTGATATAGCCATTGTCGCCGAAGGCGAGGAATTTGATCGCGCCTGGTTGAGCAAAGAGATCATAGCGCGCCTCGAATTCGACGACGCTCATGAATTGTCGAAACAGTTGCGGCTCGATGTCGAAACTGTTCGGAGTCTTTGAGAGCTGAAACACGCCGCCGCGCGCCGTCCACCAGTCCTGTTTCCACTCCGCGGCGAGTCCGTAAGTGTAGCCCCAGGCGTCGGCCGCGTAGTCGAGACCGCCCATGTCGTTGAAGGCGAAATTGAGAAAGCCGGTCGTCGGGTCATGCGCATAGACATTGTCGTCGAAGACGTCGGGCACGGCGAATTTTCCGAGCGTGATGATGACGCGGTCCTTGTCGACCCGGCCCGAAATCTGGTTTTGCGTCGATTCGAGAACTTCGCTTCGGGAGCCGATGTCGGGATCGCGCTCCCCCTCGCCGCCGCTCAGTCCGATGATCTGCCGCAGGAAGTATCGCTGGAAGCGCATATAGGGAGCCGTGCGGCCGACCTTGGCGACGGCGCCGTTCACATAAGAAGCGGCGCCGACGGAATTGGCGAGACCATAGCCTTCGTCGATCTCAGGATTGAGATAGACGGCGCCGCCCTCCCACAGGCGCAGCCCGAGAAAAAGATCGCTCGTCGAGCCGACATTGGCCTTGCCGCCGGAAGGGAAGCTATTTAGTCCATCGTAAAGCGCGCGAAACCGCGGATAGGCCTGAACGACATTCGTCGTTTGAGCATGGACGCTATATAGCTCCGGCGTCTCTCCGTCCCGCGCATCGGCGCCGCCATTTCCGCCATTGTGGTGGTTCTGCGGCTTCCCATATTCGATCGCGCCGGGAATGCGATTTTCCGCGCCGAAATGATAGTTCAGGCCAAAGCGGAGAAGATGGTTCTCGTTACGTATGCGCGGCGCATAGAAAGAGTCGGCGCCATTGTCGAAAATCTGCGTGTTCAGCGCCTGATTGAGGAAGAGATATTCGACCCGCGCCGACCATTTTTCAGCGAAAGCGTATTCGAAGCCGGCGCCGACCGCATATTTCATGCGCGAGGATTGCGACCAAGGCGCATAGAAAATCGCGTCGGGCCCGCCGGCGCCGAGCGTCAGGGTCGACGGACCACGTCCGCCGCCGGCCGCGACGCCGCCGGCAAGATAGAGCAGCGCGCGGTCCCAGGCATAGCCGACGCGCCCGCGAATGCCCGCGAAGAAATTGGCGCTCGAATTCGACACGAGCGTAAAGACCGGCGGCGCCGGATAGGCGGGCGACGCCGGAGAGGCGCCGGTCGGCCCGCGCCTGCCGTCGAGCAGGCTCAGTTCAGTCTCGATCCCCCAGACCCAGGGACCGCTTTGCCAATTATATCCGGCCTGGGCGCCGACCGTGACGCCTGGACGCGTCATGCTCGGCGGATAGAGATCGAAGACCGGCGAAGCGAAGCCGTTCGACGCCTGCAGCCGTTCGCCCTTATGCAGCGGAAAGCCGCCGCCGAGACTGGCGCCCATATAGAGTCCGGCCCAGTTAACGTCCGAAGGTCGCGAACCGTCTTCAGCGCGCGCGCTCGACGCCAAGGCGCAGAAGGCGACGCAGGGAATGAGCGTGGAAAGAACCCACGCGACCTTGATCGCCGGCGATCTCGGTCCGGTGGCGGCGACGCTCCGATGGCGCCAGGATCGCGGCCTAGGCATGCGCGTTCTCAAAACCGTTCGGCGGCGGTTCCGCTGGACAGATGATCAGGCCGCGCCAAGACACATCATGTGTCGCGCGCGAATCATCACTCGGCGATAGTAAAACTATGTGACAGATTTTCGCAGGCGCTATTGGCGCAGTCCTTGCTACGTTAGGAAAAAATAGGCCAGCAGCCTTGGAAAATCCGGGACGCCGTCGCCAAAGGGAGTTCCCATAATGGACTCACGCCTGACGCAGTTCGATGAACTGGCTGGAACTGACGGCTGCACGCGCCCCCCTTATCGGAAGCTTTCGCAGTGGCTGGCCGAGACGCCGCCGGAGCTTTTGGCGTCGCGGCGCGAGCAGGCGGAGTTGTTGTTTCGGCGCATCGGCATCACTTTCGCGGTCTATGGCGCGCAGGAGGCGACGGAACGACTCATTCCCTTTGACATCTTGCCGCGCATCATCTCCCGCAGCGAATGGACGGCTCTCGAAAAGGGCTTGATCCAACGCGTCGCGGCGCTCAACGCTTTTCTCGCCGACATCTATGGCGCCGGCGAAATCCTGAAGGCCGGAATCGTTCCGGCCGATCTCGTCTACCGCAATCCTGCCTATTGCCCGGAGATGGCGGGCCGGCGCGCGCCCTACGACATTTATGTCCATATCGCCGGCGTCGACATCGTGCGCACCGACGATCAGGGCTTCTTCGTTCTTGAGGACAATGCGCGCACGCCTTCGGGCGTCTCCTACATGCTCGAGAATCGCGAAGTCATGATGCGGCTTTTCCCGGAGCTCTTCGCGATGCATCGGGTCGCGCCGATCGAAAATTATCCCGACGAACTGTTGGCGACCCTGCGTTCGGTGGCGCCGCCCCGCGCCAATGGCGATCCGACCATCGTCCTGATGACCCCCGGCCAGTATAATTCGGCCTTCTACGAACATTCGTTTCTTGCCGATAAGCTCGGCGTCGAACTTGTCGAGGGACGCGATCTCTTCGTGCGCGACGATGTCGTCTATATGCGCACGACCGAGGGGCCGCGCCGGGTCGACGTAATTTATCGGCGCATCGACGACGATTTCCTCGACCCGCTGTGCTTCCGGCCGGATTCGGCGCTTGGCGTCGCGGGCCTGATGGGCGCCTATCAGGCGGGCAATGTGACGCTCGCGAATGCAGTCGGAGCCGGCGCCGCCGACGACAAGGCGATGTATACTTACATGCCTGAGATCATTCAGTTTTACCTTGGCGAAGCGCCGCTGTTGCAGAATGTTCCGACCTTCCGCTGCCGGGAAGCGGAGGCGCTCGCTTATGTGCTCGATCGCCTCGACGAACTTGTGGTCAAGGAAGTGAACGGCTCCGGCGGCTACGGCATGCTCGTCGGACCACATGCGACCAAGGCGCAGATCGAGGAATTCCGCGCCAAGCTTAAGGCGCATCCGCAGAATTTCATCGCCCAGCCGACCTTGGCGCTGTCGACATGCCCGATCGCCTTGGCGAGCGGCGTCGCGCCGCGCCATGTCGACCTGCGGCCCTTCGTCCTCCAGGGCGCGAATGGCGCGCGGGTCGTGCCCGGCGGTCTGACAAGGGTGGCGATGACCGAGAATTCGCTCGTCGTGAATTCCAGCCAGGGCGGCGGCACCAAGGATACCTGGGTGATCGACGACGCCTGGGTCGACGAGAAGGCGATGGGCCAAGCGTGATAGTATGCTCGCAATGCTTGGCAATGAGTGTAGATGATCGCCGAAGCGAATCGTAATCGGACGAGCTAATGCTGTCACGCACCGCCGACAATCTCTATTGGCTTGCCCGCTACATGGAGCGCGCCGACTTTCTGGCGCGCGCGATTCAGGCGTCGCGCCGTCTCGCCGCGCTGCCGAAGGCTTATGGCGGCGACGAAACTGAATGGGAAAGCGTTTTGCTGTCCTCTGGCGCGGCGCAGACGTTCGAAGAGTCCGGACGCCCGGTCGACGAAGCCAATGTCATCGGATTTCTCACCTTTGCGCCGGAGAATCCCGGATCGATCCGCAACTGCCTGGAGCAGGCGCGCGCCAACGCCCGCGCCGTGCGCACGGCCTTGACCATCGAAATGTGGGAGTCGATCAACGACGCCTATCTCGAAATGCGCTCGCTCGAATCGCGCGGCGGCGTTGCTTGCGCCCAGGAGCTGGCCCGCTTTCTCGAACTCATCAAGCAGACGTCGCTGACCTATGACGGCGGCGCCTATCGCACGATGCTGCGCAATGATGCTTACTGGTTTTCGCGCGTCGGGCTGTTCATCGAACGCGCCGACAATACGGCGCGTCTATTGGATGTGAAATATCATGTGCTGCTGCCCGAAAAGGAGATCGTCGGCGGGTCGCTCGACTATTTCCAATGGTCGGCGATTCTGCGCGCCGTCTCCGCGCATACCGCCTATCACTGGGTCTATCGCACCAGCATGAAGCCGTGGCTCGTCGCCGATCTCCTCATCCTGCGGCCGGAAATGCCGCGCTCGCTGATTTCCTGCTATGAATCGATCGTGCGCAATCTCGACAATCTGGCGCGCGCCCATGGGCGCCAGGGCGCCGCCCAGCGCCATGCCCGCGGACTCTATGGCAGGCTCGAGAAACTCAGCATGGAAAGCGTCTTCCAGGGTGGGCTGCATGAATTCGTGCAGTCTTTCATCGCCGAGAACAATCGGCTGGGCGCGCTGATTTCCGAGCAATATCTCTTTTGAGCGACTTCCGATGCGCATTCGCATACGCCATGAAACCACCTACAGTTACGCCGACGCGCCGCGCATGGCGGTGCAGCATCTTCGCCTGACGCCGCGCAATCACGACGGCCAGCATGTCATCAGCTGGCGCATCGACGTCGATCGCGACTGCCGGCTGGTTCAGTCCGAAGACGCCTTCGGCAATTTGCTCCACCGCTTCACGGTGGACGGGCCGATCGACTCCATCTCGACGGTGGTCGAGGGGGAGGTCACGACCTTCGACATCGCCGGGGTCGTGTCGGGCGCCGTAGAGCGCTTTCCACCGATCCTCTACATGCGCGAAACGCCGTTGACCGCGCCGAGCCCGGCGATCAGCGCCTTCGCGCGCGAAACCACGTCGAGGGACAGCGGAACGCTCGCCAAGCTCCATGCGCTTCTTGGCGCGCTCCATGATTCATTGACATTCGACGCCGACGCCACCCGTGCGGAGACGACGGCGGCGGAATGTTTCGAGCATCGACAGGGCGTCGGCCAGGATTTCGCGCATCTCTTCATCGCCTGCGCGCGCGAGATCGGCGCGCCGGCGCGCTATGTGAGCGGGTATTTCCTGCGCAGCGACGCCGAGGATCAGGTCGCCGGCCATGCATGGGCGGAGGCCTATGTCGAGGATCTCGGCTGGGTCGGCTTCGATCCCGCGCATGGCGTGTCGCCCCATGAGAATCATGTTCGGATAGCGGCGGCGCTCGATTATCTCGGCGCCGCGCCGATTCGCGGCGCGCAGTCCGGCGGCGCGGGCGAAACCATGGACGTCAAGATTTGCGTTGTGCAGGCGCCCGCCTTCAGCCCGTTTCAATCGCAGTCGCAGTAGCTTCGCTCAGCGG
Source organism: Methylocystis sp. (assembly GCF_046349115.1). Classification (GTDB taxonomy): domain Bacteria; phylum Pseudomonadota; class Alphaproteobacteria; order Rhizobiales; family Beijerinckiaceae; genus Methylocystis. The sequence continues at coordinate 135,333 of NZ_JAXMCX010000001.1, forward strand.
AAAGACGGCTGCGCCGCGGGTTGCGCTTTCATGCGCTCCGAAGCCGCTTCGCGAAGCTTCGCGCAGTCCGGCCGCGTCGGGCGACGCGAGGCGCAAACCAAATTCGTCATATTGAAAATCGCATGCGCCGTGTTGGCTCAGCGCCACGATGACGCGCGGCCAGACGCCTTTCCTCTCCCAGCGATGATAGCGGGTATAGGCCGTGTACCATTTGCCGAACTGTGGCGGCAGCTTGCGCCAGCCGGAACGGCTGCGCAGAATCCAGAACACCGCTTCGAGAAAAAGCCGATTGTCGCGCCCGTTGCAGCCGGGGTCGCCCGCCTTTCCGGGAAGGACGGGGGCCACGGCCAGCCAAAGTTCTTCGGAGAGATAATTTTCGATCAATTGATCCTCCGTCGCCGCGATGCGACGGCGCGCAGCTCGAACGGACCCGGAGGTCAGGGACGTCCGCAACCGAATGAGACTCTAACTCTAACTCTACCTTAAGTTGTATATTATTGCAACACAACCTTATTGAGCGTCGGCGCCGTCGCCGGCCTTCGGCGTCGCTGAGTTGGAGAGCCGTGCGCTTGCGACTTGCGCGCCCCTGTGGCACACAGTCGCCGAATGCGCCGACGCGGTTTTTTCGAATGTCGGGCGATCAAGCGCTGCAGTAGCTCAGTGGTAGAGCACTCCCTTGGTAAGGGAGAGGTCGAGAGTTCAATCCTCTCTTGCAGCACCATTTTTATCCCATTTGCGACCTGCCCACCATGGCGCGATAACAAAACAGGTCTGAGGGATGGCGAGGCGCTTCGAACAACTCTCTTCGCAATGCGATTAGAGATGCTTTCCTTGCGACCATTGACGACGGCCGAGGCGTTTTGTTCAGCTTCGATTTTGCGCGATATTTCAGGAAAGGAATGGCCACAAGGCGTCTCTTGCAGCAGGGCCAATCCGCAAAGCCGCCAGCGTTCTGCGTTAAACGCGCCCCTTGAGCCTCGCGCCGTCTCTTGGGGGAGACAACGTCTCCAACAGATCGAGAAGCGCTTCGAACCGTGCCGGCTTAGTAAGCAAACCGTCGAAACCCGATGGACATGCCGTCTCCAGGCGCGACCGGCTGAGGGCCAGGAGAGAGACTGCGTTGCCTCCGGGCGACGTACGGATGCGGTGGATCATCTCAATTGCGTCGACATAAGGAATACTGATGTCGACAAACACCAGTTGAGGCCTAAACTCATTCAGCGCGCTCACGCCATCTGCGCTACTGCAAGCGAACCGGACACGGATCCTGACTGTTTCAAGGAGCAGCGCAAGCATATTGGCGGCATCGCGATCCTTATCAATAACCAGAGCCTTCAGCGGCTCTACCGAAGTCGCAATGATAGGTGGGCGCGCGGCCGGCGTATGCTTGTCACGTTGCGCCGTAATATCGTGCGCGACCCCGATCATTCGAAGAGGCTGCCCGAGTTGGTCTCGCTCGACGATCCCCAGTTCCCGAAACCACGATACAATTCCGTTCGGACTTAGAACGCGGATTTCAGTTTCAAACCGTTCAGTCTCGCCGCTCAGCGCTGCTTCGATGTCTGCACAAAATCTTTCTCTGTCGGCTGGATGGACAGCATCTCGGACGGCCGCGAAACGGCTGAACATTCCTGTGCTCGAGGAATTGTCCGAGTCAAACGGATCGAAGCGTCGCACGATGTCCCGCACGACGTCCCACTCAAAGCTGATCATGGGAACCGTGCGCAGCGCTAATCGGAGCGCAAGTTCATTACGTCGCGCACGTTCCTCGCGCGCGGTTGTAAGTCTCAATCTCGATTGCGGACGAAATTGCGTCATGAAGCTTTGCCGTGGTGAACCCCTAAAACAATTCCCGCCGATTGTTCCTCAGCGGGAGTTGACTTGAATAGTAAGGCATTATCAATCTCTTGACCAGCGACCGGCCCTTAGTGATTTGTGCGCTAAACGGCGCTACCGGCTTAGCTAATGCTTCCCTGCAGTCGGTTGGCTACCGAATGATGCGACCGCCAGGGTCTTTGCGGATTTCCCCTGACAAGTCGGCATCCGTCGTCTCATTGAACTGATCGTTCGAAGGAGGGCCGAATATGAGCGCTGAGACGACCAAAACCCAGCCAACGCCGGTCGAAGCGCAGATGGCGTCGCCTAAAGCCATATATGCCGAGATCAATCCCGATCCCGCAACTTGAAGGCGGACAAATCGGGTTACGCCGCTCATCGCGTGCTTGGCCACAGCCAGGAAGCCGCGCACCCTTCGAAGCGCGTGAGACAAGTTGCCACGGCCGTGATTCGACCGGCATTGGATAAGTTTCGGGGCATAAATGATCTTAGGAGGCCAGACCAATGATCGAGCCGACAAAATCATTAAGTCCCGAAGCTTCGCGGGAGGAAGCCGCGCAGTGCGCGCGACGCGCGGTCGCCAATCTGATCGCCGCGCAGTCGATCCCTCCAGGCAAGTTCGGCCGCAAACGCGCGCTCCGAGACGAAGGCCAGCGGGCGTTAGGCTGCGCGATCAGGCAGTCGTGAATTTAGCTGCGTCGGCCGCGCGCGATTGCGCAAGCGTCGAATGTTCACCTCAAAAGGGAGCCGGCCTCCTTTGCAAGAGGCCGGCGAGTGCGGAGGAAAGCGTGTCGGAAGTTCGCGCCATTAATCAACGCGCGCCGGGGTTCCACTAGCTGACCTTTTGTCGCAGAATTCTACGCGCGTCATTTTCCGGTCATGCGCGCGCCGCGCGTTAGATATGTCGTGCGAGCGACTGATTCGGAGAGATCGCCGTTCATGCCAATCGGGTCAGCGATCAAGGAACGATTCATGCGCGCCGTCGAGTCGTTCTGGCTCGGCGGCGCCAGCCGCGCTATGAAGGAATTGAGTAGGCGTTAGAGCGCATGAAACGCGCTCCATATTTTGGAATCGATCGCGTCATCCGCATTTGGGCGAACCCGCTTCAATGCAGCGCGATCCAGCGCCGCGCAGAGTGGGAGGCGGGGATGTATAAGAAAATTCTGGTGGCGGTCGACATCAGCGAGGCCGACGTCACGCAGCCCGCGCTCGAGGCGGCGGTGGCGCTCGCAAAAGTGGAGCCGGACGCAGCGCTTCGGCTCGTCAACGTCCAGCCGCTCGTGCCGGTGGCCTTCATCGATTACATCCCGCCAAATTTCGACGAGGAAATGCGCGAGGCGACCGAAAAGGACCTTGCCGTCCTGCGCGGCAAGATCGCTCTTCCGGCGGCGCGCGTGTCCTCCATCGTGCGCTTTGGCGCCGTTTATCCCGAAGTGCTCGCCGAATCCGAGGAATGGGGCGCCGACCTGATCGTGGTCGGTTCGCATCGACCGACGATGGCGACCTATCTTTTGGGCTCCAACGCCAAGACGATCGTGCGCCACGCCAAATGTTCAGTGCTGGTGGTGCGCCAATAAAACGCGGCGACATCGGCCGGGGCGGGGAGCTAGAGTCGCTCATGCTCCGATTCGCGCCTCAGGCCTTTGCGTGCTGCCTCCTTCTTGCCGCCGGCGCCGCGTCGGCGAAGACGCCTGCCAATGCGCAGCTGTTGAAGCGCGGGCAGGCGATCGCGCAGCATAATTGCGGGCGCTGCCATGCGGTCGGCGCGAAGGGCGAAAGCGCCAATCCCAAATCGCCGCCGTTCCGCTCTCTTGCGCGCAAATATCCGCTGAATAATCTCGAAGAGGCGCTCGCCGAGGGCATCGTCGTCGGCCATGAGGGGCTCGAAATGCCGCAGTTCCGCTTGAACGCCGCGCAGATCGAAGCGCTTCTCGCCTATCTCGGCTCCATTCAGAAATAGCGCGGCGCGCGCTCGGCTCATTCTGCGACAAAGTCGATTGCGCTCGGCGTCGCCATGCGCGACGTTCACGCCGCCGCTCACGATAGGCCGGGGCGCCGCGCATACCTCGCAGGCAGTCGATGAAACATATGGACAGGAAGGAACACCCGACGGTGCGTCGAATGCTCGATCGGATCGATCCGATCGGCTATCTGCTCACCGAAGTCTTTCACCTTCTCGGTCTGTTCGCGATTGGCGGCGCGACGGTCTGGGCGGCGGCGAAGGCGTTTCTCGACATGACGGTGAGGGGCCACGCGACGATCGAGGACCTGCTGCTGCTCTTCATCTATCTCGAAATCGGCTCGATGGTCGGCATTTATTTCCGCACCAACCACATGCCTGTGCGCTTCCTGCTCTATGTCGGCATCACCGCGCTCACTCGCCATATGATCGGCTATGTGCAGACGGAGTCGATCCCCGACGCCGGCATATTGATCCTCGCCGGCGCGACGCTCACTCTCTCGCTCGCCGTTCTCACCATCCGCTACGCCTCGGCGCGATTTCCCTCGAAGGCGTCGGACGGCATGGACGCCGAATAGGGGCGATCCTCCCGGTCAATTCTTGACCCTGGAGAGCGCGTCGCGGCAGTCCGGCGAGACTTCGTCCTTATGCGCCTGAAAACAAGCGAGGATGCGCCCGCCGCCGGGCATCACGCCGCTGCACAGGCGCGAATAATCCGCCTTGCATTTTTCCTTCACCTCGTCGGGAATCTGGTTTCCGGCGAAGGCCTGCGCGGACGCGGCGAAAGCGCAGAGGGCGATCAGCGGCAGGCTTAAGGAAAGGCGCATGAGAATTTCCTGGGTTGATTCGAGACGCGGGCGATCGCCCATGCGCCCGATTGTGGCCCGGCCAGCGTGACCGGGGCAAGGGGGCGCCAGCACGAGAAGGCGACGAGGCTTTGTTCGTGGATCATCGGCGATCCACTTTTCTACAGATAAGCCGAATCACGCAGCTGGCTGACGAGCCGCAACACATCGTCGATGCGGCCTTCCTGGATCAACGCCGCCGGCGACGCGCCGCTCAGCAATTTCTGAGGCGAGAAAATCCATTGCCGGGCTTCGTCCGGTTCATACAGCTCGGAGAGCTGGTCGACGATATATTCAAGTTCGAGGAGCGTCTTCTCAGTGTTCGGATGCGGATAGGCGCGCCCTTGGTTCCAACGCGAGACGGTTTCCGGGCGCGTGCCGAGCAGATTCGCAACCTCAATATTCCGCATCGCGCCTTTCGACCGCAGCGACTCAAGCTTTCTTGCTACCGCGCTACTCATTTTTGCCTCGCCGAACGAAATCTTGCCCGTTCATGATGGCTTCGTCGGGAAGACTTTATCATTGACATTTATATTGCGCAATAAACTGATATTTAAGTTGAGTTTTTGCGCCAATTGGCGACTTTTGGCGCGGCTTTGCGCGCTCGCCCCCTCTGGTTTATGACCACTTGGTAACCTTTGAGGAAAAAATGGCCGCGATCCCCGATTTCACGCAGATTCCCTTCGCGCCCGTCGCGCCCGAGCAGGAGGCGGAGGCGCGCCGCTGGCTGACGCCGGAGGGGATCGAGGTGAAGAACGCCTATGGGCCGGCGGACATCGAGGGGCTTTCCTTCGTCGACGGCTATCCCGGCGTCGCGCCCTATGTGCGCGGACCCTATCCGACCATGTATGTCGCCCAGCCCTGGACGATCCGCCAATATGCCGGCTTCTCCACGGCCGAAGACTCGAACGCCTTCTACCGCCGCAACCTCGCCGCCGGTCAAAAGGGCCTCTCCGTCGCCTTCGATCTCGCCACCCATCGCGGCTATGATTCCGACCATCCGCGGGTGATGGGCGATGTCGGCATGGCGGGCGTCGCGATCGACTCGATCTACGACATGCGCACGCTCTTCGACGGCATTCCGCTCGATCAGATGTCGGTGTCGATGACGATGAACGGCGCGGTGCTGCCGGTTCTCGCGCTCTTCATCGTCGCGGCGGAAGAGCAGGGCGTGCCGGCCGAAAAGCTCACCGGCACGATCCAAAACGACATCCTCAAAGAATTCATGGTGCGTAACACCTATATCTATCCGCCCGAGCCGTCGATGCGCATCGTGTCGGATATTTTTGCTTACACGTCCAAACATATGCCGAAGTTCAATTCGATTTCGATCTCCGGCTATCACATGCAGGAGGCGGGCGCTTCGGCCGATCTCGAATTGGGCTATACGCTCGCAGACGGCGTCGAATATGTGCGCGCCGGCGTCGCGGCCGGCCTCGATATCGACGCTTTCGCGCCGCGTCTCTCCTTCTTCTTCGCCATCGGCATGAATTTCTTCATGGAGGTGGCAAAGCTGCGCGCCGCGCGTCTGCTGTGGGCGCGGCTGATGAAGGATCTCGGCGCCAAATCCGAGAAGAGCCTGACGCTGCGCACCCATTGCCAGACTTCCGGCTGGTCGCTGACCGCGCAGGACGTCTACGTCAACGCCATCCGCACCTGCGTCGAGGCGATGGCGGCAACTCAAGGCCATACGCAATCGCTGCACACCAATGCGCTCGACGAAGCGCTCGCCTTGCCGACGGATTTCTCGGCGCGCATCGCCCGCAATACGCAGATCGTGCTGCAGCAGGAGAGCGGCACGACGCGGATCATCGATCCCTGGGGCGGCTCCTATTATGTCGAGCGCCTGACCGCGGAACTCGCCAAAAAAGCCTGGGCGCATATCGAGGAAATCGAATCGCTCGGCGGCATGGCCAAGGCGATCGCCGCCGGCGTGCCCAAGCAGCGCATCGAGGAAGCGGCGGCGAAGACCCAGGCGCGCATCGACAGCGGAACCCAGATCGTCGTCGGCGTGAATAAATATCAGCCGGTGAACGACGCCAAGCCCAATGTGCTCAAGGTCGACAACGCCGCCGTGCGCGCCGCGCAGCTTGAGAAGCTCGCGCGTCTGCGCGCCGAGCGCGACGAGGCGAAGACGCAAGCAGCGTTGAACGCGCTGACCGAGGGCGCGACCTCTGGCGCCAATCTTCTCGATCTCGCGGTGAAGGCGGCGCGGGCGAAGGCGAGCGTCGGCGAAATTTCCTTCGCGCTCGAAAAAGTCTTCTCGCGTCATAAGCCGAAGGCCAATGTGATTTCCGGCGTCTATGCGCGCGAGGCGGGCAAGGAGAGCGTTCAGGTCGGCCGCGTGATCGGCATGACTCGCGACTTTAAGGACAACACTGGGCGCCAGCCGCGCATTCTCGTCGCCAAGATGGGCCAGGACGGCCATGATCGCGGCCAGAAGGTCATCGCCTCGGCCTTCGCCGACATGGGCTTCGACGTAGTGATCGGCGATCTCTTCGCGACCCCGGACGAAGTGGCGCAAAAGGCGAAGGAAGCCGACGTGCATATCGTCGGCGTCTCGACGATGACCGCGGGCCATCTCACTTTGACCCCCGAACTGCGCGACGCCTTAAAGCGCGTCGGCCGCGACGACATCATGATGGTCATCGGCGGCGTCATTCCGCCGGACGATTTCCAGGCCTTGTATGATTCAGGCGCGGCGGCGATCTTCCCGCCCGGCACCAATATTCCGGTGGCGGCCGAGCAATTGCTGCATGAGCTGAATATCCGTCTGGGTTTCGCGCAGCGCGAAGTGGCGAAGGCGGGGTAGGCGGCGGACATTCATGTGAAAGCCATGCAGGACGATCCGACGCATATCTACAACTGGCTCAGGATCGACTCTCGCCTCACGACATCCGGCCAGCCGAGCGAAAGCGAGCTTGGCGAGATCGCGGCGCTCGGCGTGCGCACGGTGATCAATCTCGGTCTCTCCAGCCATGAGAAGGCGTTGCCGAACGAGGCCGCGACGGTCGGCGCGCTTGGCATGGCCTATCGCCATATTCCGATCGACTTTCAGCATCCGACCGAGGCTGATTTTCAGGAATTTTCCGCCGCGCTGGCGGACACGGGCGACGCCCCGACCCATGTCCATTGCATCGCCAATTACCGCGTATCGGCGCTCCTCTACCGCTATCGCCGCGATGTGCTCGGCGTCGATGACGCGATTGCGCGCGCCGACATGGCGCGCATCTGGACCCCGAACCCGGTCTGGGCGGCGATGATCGAAGCGCCTCGATGACGCTGATTGAAAATGCCCTACCTAGTTTCGAGCAAGGGAGTCGGGCGATGGACGAAGACGCGTTCAACATGGCGGTGCGCAAATTTTTGAAGGAAGTCGGCATAACTTCGCAGCGTGAGATCGAGCGCATCGTGCGCGAGCATAAGGTCGCCGGCGGCCGGTTGAAGCTGCGCATGGCGCTGACGGCGGAAGGCACGCCGCTCAACCATATCGTCGAGAGCGAGATCGACATTCGCTGAAAAAGTCAGATCGTCGGCGCCTCGACGAAGCGGACGGATTTGCGCTTCGTTACTGCGGGAGCGAGGATCTGCCGCCTTTCGACTGGATCATTCCGTTAGTCGTGCTTCAGCGCTCGAGCGCGTTGCAGAACGCGATAGCGATTTTTGCGCTGGCGACACAAATTTTCAAAACCTCGCGGGCGAAATCAGCCCGCGAGCAATTCTTTGGGCGGCGCCGCCAAGGATACGCATTTTATTTCGTTGCCGAAATCTGAAAGTCAATCGACTTGACCGTCAGGCGCGCCTTGGGATTGATCTTTGCTGATTCATCGCCGTTATGGCGTCCGCTGGTCGCAACGAAGGCTACCGTTACGTCAGTCAGTGCGCCTTTTTCGTTATGGAGCTTTCGTAAAGCTTCGGTGACGTCGAACTCCCGGGTGAGGCCTTGTTGGGGAACCACCGCCTCGGCTTCGTGATCGTGTGAAGACGTGTGAGGCTCTGCGGCGAAGAAGTTGATGGTGCCCGCATATTCTCGCCGCTGCGGGTTTGCAGCGTCCTCAAGATAAACGTAAAACTTTGTGGTCGGCGGCGCATCGAAGGTAATTCCGCTAAGGATCAAACGCGTTTTAGTCGGCATCGCCGGACTACCCTGGAGCGCGAGCGAATTCAATGTTTTCATGTCGTTATCATCTCGCAGCGTAACCTTCACCTTGGTCGTCGGGTCTTTCAGCGAGACTGGCTTTGTCGGAACGTTTAGGGACTTCGGCTCCGCAAGCAACTCGTTGAATTTTTCTCGTGTCATTTCCGCAATCTTAGTTGCCGCCAGCGGTTCTTCGCGCGACGTGCTGTCCAAAGCCAGCAGCGTCGATCGAGAGCAGTTCGTTTCCTTTTCATACCTGTAGTCAATGAGCGCGCCGTTGAAGAGGTCGCCGACCATTTTGCTGACTTTCTGACCGCTTATGTCCACGAAGGAGAAAGATCTATCGAGGAAGGCGTTGTCGCTTGGGTTTCGATGGCCTGACGCATTGCTCCAGCAGCTCCAGAGACGGTCGATATTTGCATGGTGAATCCAAAAAATCGGATCGTTTGACGAATAAGGCACCGAGCCCATGTCGACGACGGGACAGTCGACCGAAACTGTGCAGTGGACATAACCGTGCACGTTGCTTTCAATGTCGGACTGGTAAGTCGGGAAGTTTCTATCTCTGAGCGCCGAGTCGACGTTCGTCGAATCGGAGTCGAGCGACGCGCCACGATCCCACCCCGGCGCCCTGCGCTTTTCAAACAGTGGATTTGGCTGGCGGACGCCATTTCCATGAACATACGTGGGTTGAGTAAATTCCGCGGGCATCGTCAAGTGGTTGGGATTGGTATAATCCCAATAGGGCAAACGAAGCGTCGGATCGCCCGCAGCATCCTGAAGCTGCTTCTCAAAATAGAATAAATAGAGCCTGTGCCAGGCGAAGAACCAGCGCGTGCCGTGCTGACAGTTGGCCCAGACATCCTTTGCCAGTTGGTCGGGCGGCGTAGCATCCGAGAGTCCATTGAAGTATTGACGATACATCGAAGGAACTCGGCTCCGAGCGGATGCGACCGTTCCGAAACGCGACTGCGGGCCGAAATAGCCGTGAATATTCGCCCAATACTGCCAACTCTTTCGATAGGCTGCGCTTCCATGATCAGCGGAGTTCCGCGCTTTCATCATGGCGACGGCCTTCCGAAAACTTTCTACTCGCTTCCCGTCTTGCGCGAACTCCTGCCAACTTAGGCGGACCGCTTGTTGCGCGCGGACCGTAACCGGAAAGCCGACGATCAAAATCGTGGCTATCGCCCGACCGATTGCAAGGGAAGCGTTGCGGCAAATATTGTGATTCGAATACATGACACGCTCCATCATAATCTTGTCCGATGGCGCAACTTCGATAAAATGACGTCTCGGACAAAGCGCCAAGAACTGATCGCTTGGCCCAGTGGAATTTCCTTGCGCCGCATGCAAGGATTTTCCGATTCTTAATCCGATCATTGTAATGATCAGGAGCCCGGGCCCACCGATCAAGTTGTAAGTATCCGACTTCGCATCTTCGACAAGATCCCCGATCCACGACGCCAATAACTCGGGTGGCGTAAACAGGCGTCTGCGTGAGCGTCCGTCTTGACCTTGAGCGCGCGCAGCGTTGCCGGTTATCATTGTCTAGAGCAGATGCGGAAATGCTGGTTTTGCTCTGGATTCGATCCATTCAATCAGATTTCGTATCCGATCGTCGGCGCCTCGACGAGGCGTGCCGCCTCGGCGAATTCCGCAGCGAATGCGCGTATCTGCCGCGTTTCCGACTCAAGCGTCCCTTTTTGTCAAGGGAGCCGCGTTGAAGCTTGCGAGAGGAAGTAGCGCGCGCAAGGAGGCAAGCCACAGCGGCCGTTTGAACCAACGCGCTCGCTTAATCGCAAGGGCGAAACGATTGCGCCTGTGCGTTGACGGCGCCGGCGTAACCGTTTTGAGTGCGGGAGCGGCTATCTCCGCTGACCGACCGAGGATGCGCGATGTTGAGGCGTCTGATCGAGCGCTACATTTTCTTGACGCGCTGGCTCTTGCTTCCCTTCCTGTTGATGCTCGGCGTCGGCTTGATCGGCATGGTTTTGAAGGCGGGAAAGAATACGCTTCATATTATACAAGTATTATTTTCGGAGAATGACGCGAATATCAAAGTCCATTTACTGGAATTGGTCGATCTTACGCTAATTTCTGCGCTGGTGATCATCGTAACGATCTCTATATATGGCAATTTTGTTTATAAAATCAACGAAGAGGATATGGCTGGTCGGCCGGCCTGGATGGCTTCGGTGGATTTTTCACAGCTTAAGTTGAACCTTCTCACCACGATCGTCGTGATATCTGCAGTTAGGTTGCTTGAAGTATTCATGGAAGTGCCGCAAATGTACAGCCCCGATATATATTATTATATCGCTTTGCATTTAACTTTGGTTTTCTCACGGCTGGCGATGGCTTTCTCGCCAAAGAGCCCCGTCAAGGAATGAAATTCTGGATTAAGCGCAATCGGGGTCGACGTCGCCGAGCATTGCCGCGCCACACGGACAGCCGGTTGCATCGCTGACAATGATCATGGTGCGCGCGCGCCGAAAACCGCGGCTTTCAACCAGCTTGGCCAAACGCTCCAATTGCGGCGAAAGACCGCCGGAACGCGGCGACGGCGGCGTCCCGCCACGCTTGCGAAAAACGCCGAAAATGGCGATCTGCGGGGATCGTTTAGGATTTTCGCTCTGCATGGCGAGAGAGACGGGACTTGAACCCGCGACCTCCGGCGTGACAGGCCGGCGCTCTAACCAACTGAGCTACTCCCCCGCGAGCGCGCGCGGACGCGAGAGGCGCCAGATAGCGCAGGCGCATCTTGAGGTCAAGGAAGTTCGATTCCGACGTCGTGAAACGCGCTCGGGCGAAGAGTCGGGGAGCGTCTCAGCGGGGCGACGCGCATTCGGACGCCGGCGCCTTTCCCTTCCCTTTACGCGCCCTTTGCCTTTCCTTTGCGCCTGGATTAAGCCTCGCGCCATCTAGGGAGACCGACTTGGACGACGACATGCGCAGGCGGCGCATCAAGGTGCGCGCCTGGCGCCGAGGCCTGCGCGAAATGGATATATTGATGGGGCGATTCGTGGATGCGCGCGTCGAAGCGCTTCCGGCTGAAGCGCTCGACGAGCTTGAGACGCTGCTCGATTTGCCGGACGACGCGGTCTACCGTTGGCTGTCGGGAACCGAAGCGCCGCCCGCCGAGCATGATACGCCGCTTCTGCGGCAGATCATCGCCTTCCACCGCCACGACGGACCCATCCATTGAACGTCGCCGTGAGCAAGCAGAAGAAAGCGGCGGCGGGGCTCGAAGCGGCGCGCTCAGGCCTCATCAAGGGCGAGAGGCTGATTTTCGCCCATGCGCCGGAAGGCTTCGACGCCTTCGTCGGCGCCGATCTCGCGCGCGCGCTGGCGCGCGAGGCCGAGGGACGCGCGGCGGTCTTCGTCCATGTCGCGCGCGACGCCGCGCGCTCGGCCGCCTTTCGCGCCGCCCTGCGCTTCGCCCATCCCGACGCCGAAATCCTCGACATTCCCGGCTGGGACTGCCAGCCCTATGACCGGGTGTCGCCGCACGCCGGCATTGTCGCGCGGCGCATGACCGCGCTCTCGCGGCTGACGCGCGCCAAATCCGCGTCCGAACGGCCGCGCGTCGTCACGACGACGATCGACTGTCTGCTGCAGCGCGTTCCGCCGTATAAGCTCGTCGCCGCCGAAAGCTTCGCCGCCGCGCCCGGCAATGTGGTGAAGCTCGACGAATTGGCGCTCTGGCTCGAAGCGAATGGCTATCTGCGGGCGAGCACGGTGCGCGAGACCGGCGAATACGCCCAGCGCGGCGGCATCGTCGATCTTTTCCCGCCTGGATTGCCGGCGCCGATCCGTCTCGATTTCTTCGGCGACACGCTCGAATCGATCCGTTCCTTCGATCCTGATACGCAGCGCGCGACGGGACAACTCCGCGCGCTCGACCTCACGCCTATGAGCGAATTGCGCTTGACGAGCGAGACGATGCGCCGGTTTCGCCAGTCCTACGCCGCGCGCTTTGGCGGCCAGACCCGCGGCGACGCGCTTTATGAGGCGGTGAGCGAGGGCCGGCGCTTTCACGGCATGGAACATTGGCTGCCGCTGTTTTACGAGCGGATGGATACGCTCTTCGACTATCTCGGCGAGGCGCCGATCCTACTCGATCCGCTGGTCGACGACGCGGCGACCGAACGCGTCAAGCAGATCGAGGATTATTACGACGCGCGCAAATTCGCGCATGATCTCGATCCCGCCGCCTCGAACTACAAGCCGCTCGAACCGCGCGAACTCTATCTGTCGATAGACGAATGGCGTACCGCGACGGAAGCGCGCGCAGCGGCGCAGTTCTCTCCCTTCGCGGCGCATGAGGGCGAAAGGGCGATCGATTGCGGCGCGCGGCCCGGCCGCGACTTCGCGCCCGAGCGCAACACGCCCGACGTCAATGTGTTCCAGGCCGCCGCCGACCATGTCCAGGCGCTGAGCGACGCGGGTAGGAAAATCGTCGTCGCCGGCTGGTCGGAAGGCTCCTGCGAGCGGCTGGGCCATGTGCTCGCCGAACATGGCCTGTCCGATCTGCCGCGCGTCGCATCGCTGCCGCAGGCCTTGTCCCACAGCGTTTCCGTCGCCGTCCTCGGGCTCGAACATGGCTTCGAGACCGACGCCTATGCGGTCATCGGCGAGCAGGACATTCTCGGCGATCGTTTCGTGCGCCGCCGCCGCGCGCGCAAGCCGAATGAAAATCTCCTCGGCGAAGTCGCCGCGCTGTCCGCCGGCGATCTTGTCGTCCATGTCGATCACGGCATCGGCCGCTTTATCGGACTCGAGACCATCTCGGCCGCCGGCGCGCCGCATGACTGTCTCGAACTCCACTACGCCGGCGGCGACAAACTCTATCTCCCCGTCGAGAATATCGAGCTTCTGACGCGCTACGGCGGCGAGGATGCCGAGGCGCAGCTCGACCGGCTGGGCGGCGCCGGCTGGCAGACGCGCAAATCGCGGATGAAGAATCGCATCCGCGAAATGGCCAAGGGCCTGATCGAAATCGCGGCGCAGCGGCAGTTGCGCGAGGCGCCCAAGCTCGCGCCGCCGGAAGGGCTCTACGACGAATTCTGCGCGCGCTTTCCTTACGATGAAACCGAGGATCAGCTCGCCGCCATCGAGACGACGCTCGACGATCTCGCTTCCGGACGCCCGATGGACCGGCTGGTGTGCGGCGACGTCGGCTTCGGCAAGACCGAGGTCGCGCTGCGCGCCGCCTTCTGCGTGGCGATCAACGGCAAGCAGGTGGCGGTCGTCGCGCCGACCACGCTGCTGGCGCGTCAGCATTACAAGACCTTCACCGAGCGTTTCGCCGGGCTGCCGGTGCGCATTGGACGGCTGTCGCGCATGGTCGGCGCCGCCGAGGCGCGCGAGACGAAGAAGGACCTCGCCGACGGCCGCATCGAGATTTTGATCGGCACCCACGCCGTGCTCGGCAAGACCGTGAGCTTCAAGGATCTCGGACTCGTCATCATCGACGAGGAGCAGCATTTCGGCGTCGGCCATAAGGAGCGCTTGAAGGAGCTGCGTGCGGAAGTGCATGTTCTGACGCTCTCGGCGACGCCGATACCGCGCACGCTGCAGCTCGCCATGACCGGCGTGCGCGAACTTTCGATCATCGCGACGCCGCCGATCGACCGGCTCGCGGTGCGCAGCTTCGTTTCGCCCTTCGATCCGCTCATCGTGCGCGAGGCGCTGCTGCGCGAGCGCTATCGCGGCGGCCAGGCCTTTTTCGTCTGTCCGCGCATCGAGGACCTTGAAGAGGCCGCGGCGTTTCTGCGCGAAAACGCGCCTGAATCGAAATTCGTCATCGCGCATGGGCAGATGAGCGCGAGTGAACTCGAAGATAAAATGTCGGCCTTCTACGACGGCAAGTTCGACATTCTTCTGTCGACGACGATCGTCGAATCGGGCCTCGACATTCCGCGCGCCAACACGCTGGTCGTCTGGCGGGCCGACATGTTCGGCCTTGCGCAGCTCTATCAGCTGCGCGGCCGCGTCGGACGCTCGAAATTGCGCGCCTATGCGCTGTTCACGACGCCCGCCAACCGAACGATCACGCCGCAGGCGCAAAAGCGCCTCGACGTGCTGCAGTCGCTCGATACGCTTGGCGCGGGCTTTCAGCTCGCCAGCCACGATCTTGATATTCGCGGCGCCGGCAATCTGCTCGGCGAAGAACAGTCCGGCCACATCAAGGAGGTCGGCTACGAACTCTATCAGCAGATGCTCGCCGATGCGATTATGCTGCTGAAGGCGGGCGTCGAAGAGCCGCAGGAGGAAGCCTGGTCGCCGACCATCGCCATCGGCGCGCCGGTGACGATACCCGAGGATTATGTCGCCGATCTCACGCTGCGCCTGCAGCTCTATCGCCGGCTGTCGACGCTCGAAACGGATCAGGACATCGAGGCATTCGCCACCGAGATGATCGACCGATTCGGTCCGATTCCGCCCGAGGTGGAGCAACTCCTGGAGATCGTCGCGATCAAGGCGCTGTGCCGGCGCGCCCATGTGGAAAAGATCGACGCCGGTCCGAAGGGCGTCATTGTCGCCTTCCGCGAGGACAAATTCGCCAATCCCGCAGGGCTCGTGCGTTTCGTCGCCGAGCAGGGGACGGGCGCCAAGGTGCGTCCCGACATGCGACTCGTTTTCATTCGCGAATTCGACACGATGAAACAGCGACTCACGGGCACGCGCCGAATTTTACGCACGCTGGTCGAAATCGCCGAGAAGAAAGCGGCTTAACGCCGTCGCGTCGCTTCGCTGGCGGCGCGCGTTCTTTCGCGGCTGCGAAGCAAATCTGCGGCATTTCGGCGCAACGGTCATTGTAGAAATTACGACACGAAAAAATAGCATTCTATGCGCGCGGAACCCGCGCGCCTCTCGCCGCCAATTGGGAATGGCCGGCGGGAGATATTCAAATCATCAGGGAGAGGAAACATGGCTTATAAGCTTTTCGCCGTCGTCGCCCTCGCTTCGGCAGCGACCCTGACGGGTCATGCCTGCGCTGGCGAGCAAACAGCGGCCAGCGATTGGAAGGCGCCTCAGGTCGTCGGCCAGCCCGGCTACAAGGAAGAAGCCGCCAAGCCGCGCGAGGCCGCCGCGCCGCGCGCCGTCGGTCAGGATCCTTATGCGGCGCATAATCCGAACGCGTCGTCGGACAAGCGCTGAGGACGGATCGAGCGGTCTTCGCGGCGCGCCGCAGCGCCAAATGAGATCGCATCGATTATTTGGCCTTACAGAAAACATGCGAGCGGCGGGCCCGCGTCCGCCGCTTTTTGCATTGCATGATTTGTTGTGGCGATCGCGTGACGATTCGCCCATCGCGCAACGGCTCGATCTGTGACAAAGTTGCAGACGATCAAAGGCGCCTGATGCTGGGTTAGGCGCGCCACTTGCGCGAAACTCCAAAAAGATTCGTCGCGCCCGCGACGGCAGGAGCAATCGCGACAAACATCGCCAGGGGAGGACGCCATGACAACGCGACAACAAGCCTCGCGCGGAAAATTGCTTGCGGCGAGCGCCGCCGCTTTGCTTCTCGCCGCGGGAGTCTCCGTGGCCAAGGCGCAACAAAGCGGCGCCGAACATGGCGGCATGGACCATAGTAAGATGGATCACGGCGCCGCCGGCGCGCCGGCGCAATGGGCGGACCCCGGCAAGGCTGAGTCCGGCGCGGCCGAAGAACATCAGGCGGAAGCCGGCAAGGCCGACGAAGGCCATGCGGGCCATCACGGCGGCATGGGCGAGATGAAGGGCGGCATGTCCGGCATGGGCCATGGCGACGGCAAGAGCGGCGACGGCAAGAGCGGCGACGGCAAGAGCGGCGGCGGCATGGGCGGCGGCATGGGCGGGATGATGGGCGGCATGTCGGGCATGAGCCATGGCGACGGCAAGGATGGCGGCGGCATGGGCGGCATGATGGGCGGCATGATGGGCGGCATGATGGGCGGCATGTCGGGCGGGATGTCGCACTCCGGCGGCGGGATGATGAACAAAATGGTCTGTGGCTTCGCCGATCATCTCGAAGGACGGCTGGCCTATCTCAAGGCGGAATTGAAACTCACCGACTCGCAAACGGGGGCGTGGAACGTTTTCGCGGATTCGTGGCGCGCCGCGGCGCAAAGGGCGAAGCAAAAATGCGACGCCGCCGATATGCGCGCGGACCATTCCAAGCCGGCGGTGCTGAACAAGCTGACGATGATGGAGAACCATATGGTCGACCATCTTGACGTCGTGCGCGCGCAGAAGGGCGCGATCGAGTCGCTGTTTACGAATTTGAGCGACGAGCAGAAGAAAATCGCCAATGAGACGCTGACCGGAATCATGAAGGTCGGCATTTCGATGGGCGACATGATGGGCGGCGGCATGGGCGACATGATGGGTGGCGGCATGTCGCATTCCGGCGGCGGCGGCGGCAAAGGCGGCATGATGGGCGGCGGCATGGGAGGGATGCAGCATTAATACCGCGCCAAATCATTCCCGGCAGGCGCGCAGGCCGGCCGGGAATGCGTTAGGCGGATTGCCTGATTGTCAGCGCTCGCGCCGGCGCGCGGAGCCGCTCTATTCCACCGAGAACTCGCGCATCATGCCCGCATCCTCATGTTCGAGGTTGTGGCAATGATACATGAAGCGGCCTTTGAAATCGCCGAACTGCTTGACGATCCGCAGCCGCTCGCCAGGCGCGACGAGAACGGTGTCCTTCAACCCGCTGTCGATGAAGCCTTCGCGTATCGTGGCATAGGCGTCCTCATCGCCCTCGAAGCCGCGCTCGATGATTTCGAATTGCTGGCCGTGCAGATGGATGGGATGGGCCATCGACATCATGCCCATCATGCCCATCCCTCTTCCCATGCCTCTTCCCATGCCGCCCATGCGTCCGCGCATCATGCCGCCGCCCATTCCACCCATGCCGCCCATGCCCATGCCCATGCCCATGCCGCCGCGCTCATGAAAAATCTCGATGAGCTGCGTCGTGTCGACGGGGATGCGCTCGCGCGGCTCGATATCGTCGTGATCATAGGGCCGGCCGTTCAGCAGCATCGCCATATGCGCCATGGTGATCGCAATTGGGATCGGATTGTCGGGATTGGCGATGTCCTCCTTGCGAAATCGCCGGATCGTCGAGAGCTTCTCCGGCGGTTTCCACGGTTCGACTAAGCTTCTCGTCACCGTCGCCGCAAACAGAGGGAATTCTTCGCCCATCGGCACATCGCTTCCCATCATGCGCTGCGCCATCGGCGGGATAAGGCCGTAGAATTCGCCGCTCATCATCGTCAGCTTCGCGCCTTGCGGGCGACCGCTGAAATCGACGATGAGATCGACGCGCTCGGCCGGCGCGAGCATCACGTAAGGACGAGTCTCCGCCTTCTCCAAAAGTCCGCCGTCGACGCCGATCACGTTCAGCGGCGTGCGATCGTCCCAGCACAGCTTGTAGATGCGCGCGTTCGAAGCGTTGAGAATCCGCAGGCGATAGGGACGGCTCGCCACGTCGAGCGTGAGATTGCGTCGCCCGTTGACGAGCAGGCGGTCGCCGTAAAAGCCGAACATGCTCGTATGCATGTCGCCGCCATAGGCGAGCTGATTGTCGTCGTCGAAGGAGCGATCCTGAATGACCAGCGGAATTTCGAATTCGCCGGACGGCAGACCGAGCGCGCGCTCCTCTTCGTCCTCGACGATGATCGCGCCGGCGAGGCCCCGATAGACCTGCGTCGCGGTCTTTTCATGAGTGTGCGGATGGTAGAAATACATGCCGGCGCGATTGCGGATGTCGAATTCATAGACGTAGGTTTCGCCAGGATCGATCGCCGCCGCCGGATGGCCGTCCATCAGCATCGGCACATGCAGGCCGTGCCAATGGGTGATGGTTTCCTCCGGCAATTCATTGCGCAGCCTGATGCGGACCTTCTGTCCTTTGGAGAACCGCAGCTGCGGGCCGAGATAGCTCTCGGGCGTCGCGGTCAGCGCATGCGCCGGACCTTTGATGAGATTGCCGGCGTAGCGCCAGACGCGCGTCGGCTTGCCGGTCAGGATCGGCGTCTCGGCGGGCTTGCAGATCAATTCGAGGTCGACGTCGGGATCGAAGGCGTCGGACGCGCGGTTGGGCGCGATCCGCCGCATCGCATGGCCCTGGCCATGGGCCGAGGCGCCGATCGTCGCGATCGCGCCGGCGCCGAGCAGAAATCCGCGGCGCGACAGGCTTCCAAAACGCTCCATGCATTTCCCCCGCTCGCGGCGTTCGAGCGCCGCTTAAATTAGCAGTATCTTATATATGATCGGCGCCGCGCCCTGATAACTGCGGCAAAAGGCTCATCGTTTTGCGGGGGCGCGTTTTTGCCCAAAGCCGGCTATAAGTTGCGTCGTGGCGCGGCCCGATCACCCATTCAGATCAATTACGCAAGCAGCGGCGCCGCTGGAGCTCGGCTTTCCATCGCGATGAACGACAGCATCGGACAACGCGCCATCAGCGGGGCCTTGGCCGTCGAATTCCTTCGGCGACGCCGTGCGGCCGGGATACGGCCACGCTTCGTCGTCTTTCTCCTGCTGTGCCTCCTGGCGCATCTCTGCGTCATTCTTTTCCTGCTGTGGGAGGATTGGCGCCTGGCGCGCGAAGCGCCGCCCATCGCCGAGGAAATCCCGGTCGAGGTGATCACCGAGCCGCCGCCGCCTGCGGCTGGGCAGGAGACGCCTCCGCCTCCCGAGCCGGAAAAGCCGCCCGAGAAGCAAGAGGAGCAGAAGAAGCCCCCGCCGTCGCCGCCCGTCGAGGACGAGAAGCCGGCCTTCGACGCGCCGGAGGCTGAAAGCAAGACCAAATCCGACGTCAACGCGCCGGAGGAGAAGGAGCTCAAGAGTCCGAAAAGCGAGCAGAAGAAGGACGATCTCACGCCCAAGGACGACAAGCCCGAGGGCATGAAGGAGGGCGTCGACGAAACCGGAAAGGCCAAGGCGCCGGAAGAGACAAAGGAGAAGCCGGTCGAGGACAAGAGCGACGCCGAGATCATCGAGGAGGCCGCGCCGCAAGAAAAGCCGCAGGAGAAGCCCGATCCGAACGAGAAGGGCGTGGTGAAGAAGGGCGACTCCAATTCGATCGCCGATCAGCTCGCGGCGCTCGCGCCGATACCGGACTATCAGCTCGCGGCGCCGCGCAAGCCCTCGCCGGTCGGCGGCGGCCACGCCAAGACCACCTATCTAACGATCCTCTATGGCCTCATCATGCCGCATATGCACATTCCGCCGCGGGTGAGAGGGAGCGGCGTGGTCGGCAGAGGCGCGATCGTGTTCTACATCGACGAGATGGGCAATCTCACCCATCAGGCGGTGCATCAGGCGAGCGGCGCGCCTGATTTGGACGCCGCCGCGCTCAACGCGGTCCGCCGCGCCGCCCCCTTCCCGCCGCCGCCACGCGGCCTGCCGCATTCGATGTTGTTCAGCTATGCGACGAAGTGAGGGGCGGGGTTGTTGGCGTGCGTCTGCGATGCGCTGACGATGGTGGGCGGCACAAGGATTGAACCTGTGACCCCTCCCGTGTGAAGGGAGTGATTCAAGCTTTTTCCGTTTTGTTCCTGTTTGCATAAAATTGACAAGATACTGATTTTACATTGATTTAGTTTTATCTGATTTGAAGCCGGTTGCGCGGATTTGTTGCGCCGTGGCAACTAGTTGGTTGCTAGAAGACCACTCCCTACCCGTGATCACGCTCAAAGATATAGCCGCGCTCGGCGCAGATTCCGTTGTTTGGGACGCCGGAAAGGGAGCCGTCGCGGGATTCGGCGCGCGGCGTCAGAAAGGCGTGGCCGTCGCCTACATTGTCAAATATCGGAACGCCGCAGGAAAACAGCGCTGGCACACGATAGGACGCCATGGGGCGCCATGGACGCCCGACATGGCGCGCGCCGAGGCCCGTCGCATCCTGGGCGATGTCGCCAGGGGTCTTGATCCCGCCTTCGCCAAGCGGGCCGAGCGGCATATGGAGACCGTCGCGGACCTTTGCGAACTATACAGGCAAGAAACCGCGGCCGGGCGCATCCTCACGCGCCGAAAGGTCATGAAAAAGCCGGGCACACTCGACGGCGACCGTGGGCGGATCGATCGCCATATCGTGCCGATCATGGGCGAAATGAAGATAGCAGCGGTGACGCGGAAGGACGTTGAGCGGTTCCGTGACGCCGTGGCAGAGGGGAGGACGGCTATCGAGATTAAGACCGGCAAGCAGGGCCTCGCGCGCGTCACTGGCGGAAAGGGAACCGCCACGCGGGCGTTGGGCCGTCGACGAGAATTTGCACGACCGCTTCTATGACGTTCGCGACGCCGTTGCAGTCGCCAAGCAGGTCAAAGAAACAAAGCGAGCGGCCGAAGTCGCGGTCGTCGATGCGCGAACGAAGAAATCGGTCATCAAGGTCGACGACTGAGGAATTTTTCCTGCTGTGGGGCTCGCGGCGCGCGAAAAAGCCCGGTCGTGGCCGGCCGGGCTGACGCTGTTACGGATGGACCAAACTCGCGCCGACCCGGTTGGCGTCGACGCATAAGGGTCACGTAAGCGCGGAACCAATGAATGCAACCGCGGCAAAATGACATCGGTCGGCCCTATGCCCTGCCGCTGGCGTGCGCAAGATGGGCGAATCCTACTTCGTTGCAGAGATAGACGGCTGCGCTCGCCTATGTCCATTTCGAAGACGAGCCGACCAGGCGGGCACTTGTCAGTCGCCTATCGGGCGCCGGGGCCAAGGCCGTCGCGCAGACGATCGAAAGGGCGCTGACGGCGGAAGTGGAAGGAGGAGCATATGATTGACGGGTCCGCTCGGTCGCCAGAAGCGGCCAAGCATCGGTCGTCTTTTAGCCCTGCAACTAGCCTGCGCGACAGATTGAGCGCGTCGGACGTTTTTTGCCTGCCTTGCCGCCCAATGCGGCAAGGCTAGACGCTAAAGCCGCCTATGCGGCCGACAAAGTTGCAACGTCGCGCTCTAGTCGCGCGTGCATCGCGAATCTCGCGTGCATGGCGTCGACGATGCGCTTGGCCGCCTGGCCATCGCCGTAAGGAAAAACCGGGACGGACATGCGCGCGTAAACCTCAGGACGGTCGTAAAGCCTCGAGATCGCGTTCAACACCGAGGCGGAGTTGGTGCCGACGACGCGGACCGCTCCGGCGCGAACCGCTTCCGGCCGCTCGGTCGTGTTCCTCAACACGAGGACCGGCTTGCCAAGCGCTGGCGCTTCCTCTTGGAGGCCGCCGCTGTCGGTGACGACGATCCAGCATCTCTTCAGCGCCGCGACCATATCGCCATAGTCAAGCGCCTGCGCGACCACAATTCGCGGATGGCCGCCAAGGATGCGGCGCGCCGGCTCATGCGCGCGGGGATTAGGATGCTCGACGAAAAACACCCCAAGGTCGTCATGCTGGTCGGCGGCGGCTCTTATGCCCTGCAGCGCGTCTTCAAGAGGCGCGCCGAAGCTTTCGCGGCGATGCGCCGTCGCGAGAATGACTCGGGGCAAATTCGGGAACCCTTTCGGGGCTGGCGATTGCCGCGCCGCGGTCTGCAGGAGGGCGTCGATGCCGGTATTGCCGGTGACGAGACAGTCGCCGGCAGGCACGCCTTCGCGCAACAGATTATCGAGCGACGCCCGCGTCGGCGCAAAATGCATGGCCGCAGTCAGCCCCGCGATTCGCCGGTTGAGTTCTTCCGGATAAGGGTCGTCGAGCTTGCCGGTCCGGAGCCCTGCCTCGATATGCATGAAGGGCACGTTCTTGTGGAAGGCGGCGAGCGACACCACTGCAACCGAGGTCGTGTCGCCCTGGGCGATGATGCAGTCAGGTTGAACCTCGTCGATGACGCGATCCATCTCGCCGATCACCATGCCGAAGAGCTCGTTAAGCGAACCGTTTCGACGTTCGAGGCCGAGCCGGCGCGAAGGGCTTACGCCAAAGCTTCTCAGAGCGCCTTCGACGACGTCGGCATGTTGGCCGGTCGTCACCACATAGGGGAACGCCCAGTTCGAACGTTTGAGTTCGGCGATGATCGGCCCCATCTTGATGGCTTCGGGCCGCGTCCCAACGATGCATAAACAGCATAATTTTGATTGGGTTAGCCGAAGTTCGCCTTTCCTTAGTTCATTTTTGTCAGAATTAGCCAAGACGATCTCCAATGGATATCAGGGAGCGCTTCATTTGATCTATTTTGACGCAAGCTTGCGCCGAAATAGGGCAAGAACGACCAGCCAAATATTGTGGATCAATCCTTGTGCCGTCTTTAATCGTTCAATCGCTAGTAAAGAAAAACGGGAACGAAGTGCCTCTCCCGCAGAAACGCGAAACGCCCCGCCGTTACATCCACGGTCGGGGCGCTACGGCGAACTTCTGCCAGCGGGATGACTGCATTTTGGATATGGCTAGTTCTGAGAGCGTTTTTGACGCGGTATCACCAGGCGACCGCGTCGCCCCTCGGTCAGTTCCAGGTTCGCGCGCTCCCTTCGCCTTATCCATGTCTCGAAGCAGCGCGCCGGCCTTGCGCTCCGCGCGCGCCTTGCCCCGCCTCTCGCCAAGTTTCACTTTCTCGGAAACCGTGAAAGCCTACGCCGCAATTCATCCGACCTCATGGCGGCGTGCTCGGCGTTTTCGACGATGCGTTGAGATATTCGCATGGCGACGCCGGCGCGAAGACCGAAAGTAGAGCGCTGTTCAGCGTGGCTTCGCGTTTGGTAGCTATATGGTAGCTATGGCGTCTTTTACGGCTAGAGCGCCGCTATGCAATTCATTGATTTTAATGGTGGGCGGCACAGGGATTGAACCTGTGACCCCTCCCGTGTGAAGGCATCTCTCAATGTTTGTTCATCAATGACTTATGCGCGCGCCTTACCTTTTTCCACGGATTTTCCAGGAATCCTCTTCTTCCCAGTTTCGACCGGCAGTAGGTCCGCGCGTCGGGCCTCTTCCGTTGCGACCACATGCTCGTAGCGGGCAGCGGACTTTTCGTCGGCCCACGCACCGGTCCCGACCAAGCCGCGCGTGTCCAGACCGCCATAGCGGCGCATCCAAGTGCCCCAGGTGTGTCGTAGTACGTGGAATCCGGTTCTAGGCGGCAGTGCAATACCTGCCGACGCGAGGGCCTCATCGAGCCACGTATAGAGCCGGCCGCATTTCCGAAATCGGAAAACCCGCTGCCCTTTGCGATCGAGGCCGCGTGGGTGACTGGCGAGTGTAGCGACGATGACGGGCGGGAGATGGACGCCCCGCGGTTCGCCATTCTTCGTCGTCGGAACATATGCAAAAGCTTCTGCGAGCTCGAGCCGGTCAAGAGTCATGCCGGTGCATTCGCTCAGGCGCATGCCCGTGTAGGCGAGAACACGCAGGAATATGCCGAACTCTAGGTCGCGCGCGTCCGCCGCCTCGAAGAGGGCAAACGCCTGCTCCGGGCGGAGCCAGGTTGTGCGCTTCGAGCCGCGCCAGCCCTTTGGGCGCTTGATCTTTATCTCAACGCCGGCCGACTTCAGCACGGCTGAGATTGGCGTGTAGACTTGCCTGTTCCGCGTCTGCGGCGTCCCGTTTGGAAGGAGCTTCGCCGCCGCTTCGTTGATACCCTCTTGCGTGATCTCTGAGAGGGGCTTCTCGCCGAAATGGGCGATCAACCCAGACCACTGCCCGGTCTCCTCGTCATAACCGCCGATGAAACGACCTTCGCCGCCTGCCTCGAGGTACGCGATGGCCGCGGATAAGAACGTCGGCGTCGGCGCTTTGACCTGTTCTACCGGCTTGGGGGAAAATCGATCACGTTCGATCTGTTCCCGCCGCGCCGCGAGGACCTTGCGCGCGACTGCTTCCCGAGGAGTTCTCGTGCTTTCGTCCACGTAGATTCCGAAGTGGGTTCCTCGGATCGTCCAGTTGGGGCTTTTGCCGGGACGGGGCGGGATGAGCTTGAGGGGCATGGGAGGGCGCTAATGATGTTGGCGAGATCTTCTTCGGTGAAAAGCCGTTTACGGCCTGCCATCTTGCCAAAAGGTCGCCCCCTGAGGAAGCCCTGCAACCAGCGACGGGAGACGTGAAGGAAAGCCGCGACGTCGTCGAGCGTTAGGATAATCGGGGCGCCACGTTGGGTCACGGAAAGGGCTTCAAGGGCTGGCTAGTGCCGACATAAAGCGGATGGCGCGGGAAACCTTCCCAAATAATTCCGAGACAAGAGAGCCCGGTACCGGCGTCGCGCAGCATCCGGCCCGCGCAAACGGCCACGACACGACCATTCGCAGTCGATCGGCATCGCATGCCAATAGCGTGCGCTACGAGTGTGGTGAGCGCGTCGTCGTGCTTGGGTTGATTGGATGGATGTCTTCACGGAGTGCGATGGGAGACCGCGAGTGCAACGCGAAGAGGCTGCTCCCATGGTCTTACCGACGCAAAAAAAAAGTTTTCCAGAATTTCGCGGAATTTTCCCCGAAGCTGGGGGTCCGGTCGCGGGGGAGGCGACCTAAACTTTTGATGGCCCCCCCCCTTTAGCGCGCTCTTCGGCCTGCTTGACGCTGTTGTGATGCGGGTCGCAAAGCGATTGCAGCTCGCCAAACCAGAACAGCTCGTAATCGCCTCGATGCGGAACGATGTGGTCGGCGTGACGCGCGGGGCGAATGACGTCTTCTGCTGCGTACATGCGGCAGAGCGGCTCGATCGTCAGCTGATGCTTCGCGCGTTTGCGCCAGCGCTGCGTTCCATACCAGGCGCGCCATTCCAGTCGGTCGCGCCGTCTCTTCTCATAGTCAGCGTTAGCGTCGGCGCTCGATTGCGCGCGCCAATAGGGCGTTGCCGTTCGCGGCGCTTTCGCCATGTTCGCTTCGCTGCAATGAAAGCTGTCGCACTCTCGCTCGCTTCATGCGAGCTAAGCGCTCTTACGGCGATCCCCGATCGGACGCTGGCAGCGTGGCTCCACAGGATCGACGTGTCCGGCTTCGAAAGTCACAGGCGTCGGACGGCCGAATATGTCGATCTCAATAACGCCGCCGCCGCGCTTGTCAACGTCTGTGATGACGCCGCAATGCTGAGCGAATGGACCAGCGTTCACGCGGCCAATGTCGCCAATGCGCAAAGCGCTCTCAAATTCAATCTGTTTCCCAATATTGGCGCGATAGAATTCAATCAAGGCGTCGGGCACGCGCGCAGGCTCATTCGTGCCTGCATAGCAGAGCCAACCATAGACGCCTCGCGCTTCTCGGATCGCGGCGCGAACCGAATCATTCATGTCGACGCAAACGAAAAGATAGCGACCGAAGCGCGCGACGTGGCGCTTTTCGGTTTTCCGCTTCGCCAGTCTCTTGCCTTCGCGCCTCAACGTCACGCGCACTTCGCGAACAGGACGCGAGACGTTAAAGCCGGCCGCCACCAGAGTGAGCCGCACAAAGGCGTCCTTGACGTCGAAACACTCAATCACATACCAGGCTCTCGCCATCGAACGCTCCAACTGTCCAACCTGTCTAACCTCTCCAACAAAGGTTAGACACCCTAAGCATTTGAAATCACGTCGCTTGTCTAACCTGTCTAACCTGTCCAACCCCTTTTCGCATTTGACGCCATGAAGGGGGTCGCGGCGGAACCCCCAAGAACAGGTCGGACAGGTTAGACAGGTTAGACACCGCCTTTCGTTTCAAGTCGTTGTCGTGGCCAACCTTGCGACGCGAGGTCGGACAGGTCGGCCATTTCAATCATGTCACGTCGTCGCCCTCGCCGTCATCGCTGCGCTCGCGCGGCTCGCCCCAAGGGAATTCCTGCTTCAGCGCCGCCTCGAAAGCGTCGCGACAATCATCGAGCGAAGGGAATTGCAGACACCACACGCGCCGCGTCACCGTCGTCGTCGTGAACGTCTGTTCGTCATAGACTTCGGCGTCTTCCGTCGAGCGCACGCTCTCTGCGCTGGGCACCAGGCGGCGAAGCTGTATGCCGAACTCTGTTTCGGCCGCGCGGCGGCGCACGCCAAGCTTTTTCGACAGTGCGCAGATAGTCGTTGAAGAGCGTCTGATTGGACACCTTGTGCCGCCAGCCGGCGGCGCGATGCGTCTGCGAACCGTCAATGAGGCGACCGAGCCACCAGGCGGTGATCGGATCGAGCGAACGCACCTTCTGTTCGAGCAGCGCCTTGGTCTTCGGAATAACGCGAAGATTGGGCGCTTCCGGCGCGTCTAGAGCCACAGAGAGAAGATCCGCCAAAAGCGCCTCTCGCCCGCCATTGGCGAGTTCGGCGTAAAGATCGGCGAAGCGCTGATGGTCTTCTTTCCATTGATCGGCGACGTCGAACACGGCGAAACGACGTTCGTCCGTGCCGGCCGGCACGACCCAATTTTCGTTCGAAGAGAAGAGCAGCCACCGTCTGCTGCTGGCGTTGAAGCCACCGTGGCTCGGGCCCACTGTCGACAATGGCTCAGCATTCACATGGAACAGAAAATTCGGGAGTGACCCCGCTATAAATTAACGACGTGGATCATGACGCCTGAGATTTTGTGTGTTGATGCCGTGCCGTTTGGACCTGCTTGACCAGTTAGTGACGTACAGGAATCTCCATTCTCGAAGACAAGCGCCCGATTCAGTGGTTGTCCGCATTAAAGGACGATGAACTCGAAGAAGTGAGAAAGGCAAAAGGGCGACGCCCGACCATCTATGCCTGCTAACAGCGGAGCTTCCCTTGCATGGCGGAGTGCCGTCAATCACAGCCACGGCGCCTGTGAAAGGGCGGCCTGAACCAGCACCCTCTTGCAAACTACCGCCGATCCTGCCAAATTAAGGAAAGAAATGGACGGCCAAAGTCGAGTTGCTTTTACGTTCGGTTGGCGTGACTAAATTAAACTGAACTATACTGCAGTTAATAGTCGAGTGGAGGTTAGAATTGCGCGACAATTACAAGATAATGCTGTATTTATGTACTGCTATTTGCTTGCTAGGCTCAGCACAGAAGTGTCGAGGGGTAGAATACACCCTGGGACCTATGTCATTGAGGAAGCCATTATCTAATGACTTACTTGCGCGTTATGCTTGTTTCTCTCGCACGGAGTTCGCAAATGCTATTCAATGCAATTTGAAAAGTTTTCCGCAGGTAACGGCCCGCACTTCTATGGCGGAAACATTAATTGTGTCTTCCGATGGGCAAATATTGTACGCGCACCGGAAAACTTTGCAATCAGGCACCCTCGATCAAATATCAAACAATATTGCCTCTGACATATCTGATGTGTTGGCAGGTATGACGCCAAGGCGCTTCTCGGCAGAGGACGTGACTGTAGCGATCTGGGGCGATGTAAAGTTGGAAGAAATTTCATCTGGTACTGAGGAGTACCGCGAACTTAAAGGCTTGGTCGAACAAAATTATGGTCTGCTCGTCGGAACTGCTGGCGATCTTAAAGCTACAAAGGATCATTACAAACCAGTATATCGCGTTATTGGGGGGGATGGCCTAGTTGTCATTGTTTCTCAAAACGACCAAAGACAGGTGTTAGTGCAGAGACTTATTGTTGCAGCAGGAACGCTGGCGGAAAGGAATTTTAACTCGCAAATACGTCAATTCTTCCTGCGAGATCGTGCATCTCTGGCAAATGATTTTTCGAAATGGCCAGAAGTGGCATTCATGATACGTCGCCTTGCCTTAAACACGACACCGGAAAACGCGAATAGGATTGTTGACGAAACTTTCAGCGCTGCATCAAGCAAAAAATATTATTCACACGTCTGGGCATTTCTTCCGACGAGCGTAATAAAGCACTTGAGCATTGGAACCTATAGAGCCGCCGACATTTTCGGTGAAAAAACAGAATTTCCAGAAATCAGAGACCGGATCATTACGGAGCTGAAACTCAACCCCAAAGAGCCATTTTCAGAATTCTTGCTATACACGCTGGGGCGCTTCGGCGATGGGGTGAAATTCAATTCTAAATCTCCAATACACACAACGCTGGTATATGCGCGGGCGCATTATAATCTTAGAAAAGTGATGTCCGGTGTTTTTGAAAGGATTCGTAAGCCTGATGACAAGCTATTGGTATCCGACAAAATAATTGATTATTCGTATCGCGACAATTCCGAGAAAGAACGTACTTATTTTTACGGGCCAGAAACGGTTGACGAGAAAAATAGAAAACTTGCGAAAAAGGATTTCTTTAGCGGTCACGCGTTCGAATATATGCCAGATTCGAACAATGACTATAAAGACAGCGATCCATCGCTGACACAATTTCTTAACTTCTTTAATCAATTTCCTGAACGCTATGACTCTCGTCCGATTAGTTTTAAGGTTGCAGACTTTGTAGCCTTGACCGACACTTTGTCGTTGCAACTCGAGGAGGTTTTGAAGGATCAAAAATCGCCACATTTTGACGATGCGGCTTATCTTCTGGGTTGGCTCGCGTACCATCGTGGAAACATTGCCGTCGCATTAGACTTTTTTGGATCTGCGGTGGCCCTGATCCCCAAAAACAGTGCACTGGTAGATAGTTATAATGAGCACCTGGACTACGCGCCCATGGCCTTACATGAACTCATTCGCATTTTGCGAACCGTGCCACCCGAAGATGCGATTAATCGGGTTCGGAATAGCGAAGTATTATCCTCCCAATCTCAAGTATGGTACGAAGTTCTAGCTTCCTTCTATCATTCTCACCAATATCATTCTGTTATGGCCGGCGCTCAGCTGGCGCTTGATAATTTTGGTATCAGCATCGAAAATATGCCAGTGACGACTGATCCTGAGCGAATCGCGGCAATCTTTACCAACTTAGGCTTAGCCGGTGACAGGGGACTGCAGGAAATCGTTTATCTCTATCATTCCTCGCGGGAGATCGCACAAGTCGAGAAAATCTTATCAGATTTGGACAATCATTCGCCTTCCTCGATTGCGACAAAACTCAAAGAGGTAATCATAAAATATTCCCTCACCAGAGATTCGGATCTAGAAAAAAAGCCTTTTGACCGAAAACCACATCCTCTGCATAAGGACTTACGACAGAGCCTATTCGTCGTGCAACAATCGCTCGATCTTCTACCAAAAACACCCATATTTTCTAAGTTGCGAGAATGGCTCCATTACGAGCGCATAAGGCTGCTTGCGCAATTTGACCCGATTAAGGTCGATGCTGCTAACGCTGAATTCGAAAACGAGTTTCCCCAATCTTCGCTTTTGGATGACGGTTTGGCTGAGCAAATTTTTGCCGAGGGTGTCATCGTGGGAGACATGGACAAGGCGGCAGAGACGTTCGACAGGCTGCGACGACGGTACCCAGGAGCGAACGCAATTGATAATGCGTATAGTTGGATGGCAATCGGCTGGACTTGTGCTGGGCAGCCAACTAGGGCACGCGAAATTGATCAGGAAGTCGTCCGTCTTTTCCCCTTGACGAGACATGCTCGTTACGCAGGCGAGCGAATGGAGAATCCGGCGGCTTGTAAGAACCTGGAAGAACTTTACCTGTGGGACTATTGGGCTATGCGTTGGCGAGAGCGAAATCGGATCAACACGATTCAAGACTCCCTCTCAGCGAGCGGTATTCGGTCGACACCTTTAAAGCTGAGGTGAAAGCGCGCCCTATGTCCTCCGGACGCGTCGACCTTCTTCGACCAACTAGGAAATCGTTCATTTTGCGAGAGCCTAAGGACTATCGCTGAAGCGCCTTCCCCGTAACAGCGCCGTAGCCTCGATGAAGGCTCGCCGACAGACTCGGCTCTTGCCGCAAACAGGAAATTTCCAATCCACGTGAAACATACGCCCCTTCGCGTTAGCCCGGAAGTGCGGTAAAAGTTACCATACTAATCATGTAATTGGTGGGGGACGATGTCCCGACTTTTCATAAGCCATTCCAGCCGCAATGATGATTGGGCGATAGCTCTGCGCGATTGGTTGCTGGCGGAGGGCTGGGGCGGACGCGACGACATTTTTCTCGATCTCGATCCAGAGCGGGGCATTGCGGCCGGCCAAAAGTGGCAACATGCATTTGCGGATGCGGCGACACGCTGCGAGGTGGTACTATTCATTGTCTCAACGGAATGGCTTGCCTCGCGCTGGTGTCATGACGAATATGAGCTTGCCAACAAATATAATAAAAAGCTCTTTGCATTGCTGATCGATGACTGTCCGCTTGAGAGTTTGCCTGGCGGGCTCACGGCACAGTGGCAAATCGTTCCGCTGAAGGGCGAGCCAGCCGAGCGCTTTGTCGCCGTGCATCCATACACACAACAGCAATGGCCGATTCATATCGCCAAAGCTGGGCTCGCTAAACTCAAGAGCGGCCTGCAGAAGGCGGGCATAGGACCCGAGAATTTCGATCTTCAGCGAGAGGAGACTGGCCCATTTGGGTGGCGTTCGCCCTATCGTGGACTTGAGGCGCTAGAGCCTGAGGATGCCGCGGTATTTTTCGGCCGTAGCGCCGACCTCATCCGCGGCATGGACGCGTTGCGTGGTCTCGCCACACGTGGCCCCCCGCGGGTAGCGGTGATCCTCGGCGCCTCCGGGGCCGGCAAATCGTCGTTTTTGCGCGCGGGGCTCTGGCCACGGCTATTGCGCGATGACGCTCAATGGCTGCCGCTAAAGACGATTCGGGCAGGTCGCGGCGGCGCGGTCGAAGGACAGGAAGGCCTGCTCACCGCTCTGCAGGATGTGCATCAACGATTCGCGCTTCGGGCTAGCCGCAGTCAGTTGCGTGAGCGGCTGCGAGGCGCCGATGAGTTCGTCAGTCTCCTGCGTGAGCTGCGGCAGGTTGCCTCAAAACGGGCCCTCTTGACGGCGCCACCGCTCCCGTTGCCGGTGATCTGCCTCGATCAGGGCGAGGAATTCTTTGGGACCGATGCCGAGGATGAAAGTGAGCGGCTGCTTTGCCTTGCGCGTGCTGCAAGCGAAGCGGATGAAGCGCTAATCCTCGCCACCATCCGATCAGATGCGTATAGCCGGATGCAGAATGCAAAGGCTTTTGCAGGGATCGACCAGGTACCGCTCAGCCTCGGACCAGTACCGCAGGGCGAGATCGCCAGCGTCATTCGTGAGCCTGCACAAATCCTGCGTCGCAAAGTAGGGTCCGACGCACCGGTTTTTGATGCGGCTGTAGTGGAAAAGCTTCAGATCGAGGTCGAGGGCGAGCGCGACGCGCTGCCGCTGCTCGCCTTTGTGTTGCAACGGCTCATGCGCGAGCACGCCGGCGAAAGCGTTATCGGACTTTCGCAGATCCATCAGTCCGGCGGGCTCGCTGAAGCAATAGAATTGGAAGCCCAGGCGGCATTTTGCGATGCCGGCTATACGGACAGCCATGTCAAACGTCGCGAGGCACTGCGGAAGCTATTCGTGCCGCCGCTTGTGCGCATCAATCGCGACAACAAAACAGCCCAAAGGCACGTAGCATCACAGACCGAATTGCCGGTCGAACTGTTGCCTCTCGCTCGCGCGCTGACCGAGCGGCGGCTCTTAGTGGTGCGGGCGACCTTTCCGGCGGGGAATGGTGCTATCGGCGACGCCACCAACGTCGACAGCACCGCAAGCGGGCCCGACCGCCCAAAAGGTTCCACGATCGAGGTGGCGCACGAGGCCCTGCTGCGCCATTGGAAGATGTTGGCGGAGATTCTTGGCGAGGATCGAGACGCCCTGCTGCTGCTCGACAGCGTGGTGCTTGCGGCCGCCGACTGGGCGAAGGCTGAAGATTTGCGTAAGTCGGATTTTCTTGTCCATCGCGGGTCGAGATTGACCGATGCTCAGGCGCTTGGCCTTCGCGGCGCCAACTGGGCTCGCGAAATCGCCCCAGCGCAGACATATTTGGCAGCTTGCAAGGAGCGCGAGAGCGCCGAAAGATGGTCAAAGCGCCGCTCTCGTATGACAGTTAGCGCATTATTGGCTGTCATCGGTGTTGGAGGATTAGCCGTGCTGAATTTTGATCGGCTGCGAATTGCTTCATATTGGTTTTTTAACGTACGTAATTTTGTGAAGTCCGCAGCTCAGGACCGAATTTTACTTGAAAAGCGGACGCCGTTTACGGAATGTCGCGATTGTCCAGAGATGATTTTTGTTTCGGCTGGCGCATTGCGCCGTGGCGGACCTCTTCGTGGGAGCCCCGATCCAAATAGAGAATCTCCTCTCACGAATGTCGAGATAGGGAGGAGTTTTGCTGTATCGATTACTGAGATCACGTTTTCGCAGTGGGATGTTTGCGCCAACCATGGCGCATGCAGGTCAAATGTTTCCGCAGGGGAATGGGGAAGAGGGAACCAACCGGTAATTCGGGTGTCCTGGGCAGATGCACAGAATTATGTCAAGTGGATCTCGAATTTGACTGGGAAGCGATACCGATTGCTTTCCGAAGCTGAGTGGGAGTACGCGGCGAGAGGAGGCCGGGAGACGAGCTACTCCTTCCCCGACGCTAATATCGATCAATACGCGTGGCATGCCGGCAATTCAGAGGGTAAGCCTCATGAAGTTGGAAGGTTAAAGCCCAATCCCTATGGGCTCAAAGATATGCACGGAAACGTAGCCGAATGGGTGGAAGATTGCTTTCACGAAAACTACGAGGACGCGCCGCTTACCGAAATGGCATGGACGACGGGCCGGTATTGTAATCGCCGTGTGGTTCGAGGCGGCAATTGGCTATCTGATGTCAAAGCATTGCGCTCCGCCAGTCGCGATTGGCACCCAATCAATGATGACGGCAGTGATCAAATAGGATTTCGGGTGGTGCGGGAAGTCAGTGTGTCCGGCGGGCGTTGAGGAGTGAGATCGTGGCGAGCGCGTCATGGGGCGGCGAACCCGGTATTATGGCGCAAACGCCACAAGCGGTTTAGCGACCACATCGCCACGTCTTAGAAAGAGAGGCGATGACTCGGAGTCGCGTGCTTGTTCGGAGCAGCGCGTTGCGCGTTAATATTTCTTCACATAGTGATGGGGAACCAACAAAGTGACGAAAGTCACTGGACTGCCCAAGATTGGATCTTCTCCAATCCACTGAACACAATATATCTTCTCTCGATATTCCCCCAAAAAGTCCTCGTATCCAATTATTCCATAGACCCAGAGCGATGCCTTCCTCTCTCGGACAGCATCTCTCTGTTCCCTGCTCAGTTGGAAATTAGCGCAGAAGATTCGTCCGGAAACATCGTCCGGTCTCAGAACCGTGTCAGGAGCAAATGGGAAGAACGCCTGACAATCCGGTTCCGCGGGCAACCCGAAAGAAACTCGCCATTCGACACACTGCATTATAAGCCTTGTGGGAGTCCTCCCGACATTTTTAAAATGCAGGTCGAGACCGCAAAATTCCCTCAAATCAAGGCCGCCGTCGACAACACCTCCGTTTACGGAATGAACATTTTTCAATCCGATCAAAAAGATTTGCTTCAGTTCGAGAGAGGCCAACGCCACCCCGATGGCGGCCTTGGCCTGCAGCGTGGCCGCTTCGGCGGCGGCTAAAGCCGCGCCAGCGGATTCCTTGGCGATGGCGATTTGCTTCTCGCCCGCTTTCCACAACTTGTCGGTGGGAATCGGTGACTTTCAGCCGACAACCGAAGATCGGTGCCCAGCATTCAGTTCCATCCTCTTGGCACTGATGGCCTTGGGGAGAGGTGGTCGGGATGTTCATGCCAATCTCTTTTTGGGTCCATATCCAAATTTGACGGCGTAAGTTGGAATGCAACGAACGCGTGAGTTGTATGTTTATGGCATTCCGCGTTGTGCAATAAACATGCGACTACGTGCGTCGGCAGGACAATCTATCGAAATGATGATGGCCAGCAGGGTGAGCGCTTAAAGTCTTTCGGCGAGGGCGGTCGACAGTCGGCGGAAAGCAGCGCGTCTGCGAGCGCGGTAAGCTCACTCAGAGGGGGCATGACGAAAGCTCTCGTCCACCGCCCATGTTCCGCGACGACGATTTCGGAGCTTTTCGTAAAAGTTGCACCGAGATATTTATAATCGGAGCCGAGATCGAACCACAGCTGCTTGCTCGGCAAGGCATAGAGCCAGCCTTGATAAATGGCGCCGCTGACGTGTTCCTCGAACAGCAGTCGTCTTTGCTCCGCGTCGAACTCGGCATAGACGATAGGGTTATCGGCGCGAAAAACCTCCTCGCTTTGCCACGCATGGTCTTTCGTCCTTCTCCAGAGAAGCACTTGGTTGCTGAAGTCCGTTGTTGAGAAAGTCTCGCCGGCGGCGTCCGCAAAGAAGGCCGAGGAGACGTTCTTGATCTGTATAGATGCGACTTCGGTGCCTGCGAGGTCACCCGTCGCGAGGACCTTCGAGAAATCGAAAATTTTCACATTGTCGTCTTTGGAGACAAGCAGCTTTCGCCAATCTGAGGATATTTCCGCACAGGCATCGTCGGCACCCAATCGGATTACCATTTCGCCAGCTGGTCCTGTCACGCGCAGCTCACTCAAGTTGTCCGACTTTTCGAAAGCGATCGACCGACCATCTGGCATGGACACCGTGTTCACGGAATTGACGTATGACCACCCGGCACAATTGCTGCGTCGACGGATTTCGGCACCCTCTTCGGTACCGATTAAAGATTTGGTTGTATCGGACAGCTTTCCGATCTGCGGTGCCGCGTCGAGATTATGAACGATGATGCGGCCGGTCGCTGCTTCGACGACCGCCAATTGATCACGCCCGATCAGGCGAGCATGTTCGACCATCCTTGGATGTCGATAACTCAAAACTAGTTCGCCTCCGCCGCCCTCAAGGTCGATAACATAGACACTGCGATTGACGACGACCGCGACGCGCTCGGAATCGTCTCGCGCCGCAGTCCAGGAAGTCTTGCCTTTCGGCACATTGCCCTCCGTCAGTTGTTCGAGCATTTCTCTAATGTCGACTTTCTTGCCGTTCTGGCGAATGAGTTCATCGGATCGAAAGTCTCCGCCGCTGCTGGAGTACGTGTATGTAAGAATAAATTTCTCGCCAAAGTCGCGGCAGGAATCCAAATGTGGGGATTGATCCGGATTCACTGCTTTTTTCGCCTGCGGCGACAATTTGGCGACGCAGTCGCGAAGGTTTGAATCGTCCGACGAATAGTTTGCGCCGGGAGTGTTCGGGGCATCCAAGATTCGGTCGACCACCCGGCGCTCCCCTCCCCGCTCATTGATGCGCTCGATCTGAAAATTCTCCCGGACGATTATGTAGTCATTTCCGCCCGCGACGAGACTGGCTTGGATAATAGGTCTGTCTTCGGGCTGGCCTTTGACGAGGCGGCGTGCGTCGATCGAATCCGTTAATGTCCAAATATCATTCGTAGCAGGATCGACGAGCAGCAGCGCGTCTTTGGTTTCGAACACTTTCATGTTTGGGAACATTCGGCGCGTCTCGATCTTCGCCCTCTTTTCTATGGCTCGCGTCAAGGCGATGCGGATTTCGTCCGGCACCGAAGCGTCGTCGAAGACGCGCGCGGCGTCGAGCATTAGCAGTAGCGACTGGTCCAGCGCCCCGTCTTGAGTTAGGGACTGCGCGAGATTAGCGGCCAACACGGCCGAGCGCTGTTCGGTCTTCACCGCTTGGCTCAAACCGAAAACCGCCGCGCCTGTGGCCACAAGCAAAAGCGCGCCCGCTGCGATCAACCCCATACGCGTGCGCTGAGCGGTTCGCCCCTGTTCCTCGGCAACCTTCCGCTGTTCTTCAGCGACCCTCCGTTGCTCTTCGGCAAGCCTCTTGGCCGCTTCCAGTTCGCGGTATTTCTTTTCATCCTCGCTGACGCGACAGGCTTGTAGATAGGCCTGTTCGATGGGCGTGACAAAGCGTGCAAAGTCGGCGCGTTCACGCAAGCGCTCGGTATCCTCCAGTCGCCCGGCTGAATGCGTGAGCCAGTTGTCAGATTTGTCGTGACCCTCCCAATCTCGTGCCGCCTGCTGAACACCGCCAAGCGTGAGAAGAGCAGCTGTATCTTCCTTCAGCCACTCTCGTAGCTCTCTCCACTGGCGCAACAGCGCCTCATGCGCCGGTTCGATAGTGGTTTGGCTCTTCCCGTTTTCCGTTACCTCATCGGTCGTAAGCAGGCGCGCCTCAACAAGACAGTTGACAAGACCTCGCGTCTCGGACGGGATCTCCGACAACCGCGCTACACGCCGGCGCGGCGTTCGCGTGTCAGGATCGACTACTGCGAGTGCAGGTATCATCGCGCGGCGCAGTAACACGAGTCGCTCGTCTGGGTCCTTTGTAATCGTCGGATCTGCGTCACTCGCCCTCAGCGCGTTTTCGATCGCCGCCTTGATCGATCCGCTGATGCCGCCCAATTGCTGATATTCACCCAGCCGAAGATCGCCGTCAGAGCCATATTCGCGATAGAGCCGTTCCAAGGTGAAGGCGAGCAAGGGCAGCGCGTCCTTACCGCCGCCTTCCTCGATGTCACTGAGAAGCCGCGCAGTTAGGGCTGGATCAAGCGTCAGCTTGCGCTTGCTGCTCTGCAGCCGTTGAACCGGCCCTTCGATAATCGTTTGAAAAGCGCCGCGCGGCATTGGCGGGAGGGGAAAAGCCTCCTGCCGAACCCCTTCCAGCTCCTTCGCCGTCTGCAGGCGCTCATAAGAATCGGAGCGGATTGTGAACAGGATGATGATATTTGGCGCGCCTGTGATCGCCAGTTCCTTTAACAAAACGAGAAAGAACCGTGCCTCTTCTGCGCCCTCAGCCAAAAACAGCTCCTCTCCCTGGTCGATCGAAAGAACCAGCGAGGGCGGGATGGAGGAAGCCGCGTCATTCAGGCTTGGGCCGCGCACCTTGTCTGTAAGCCGCGCGAGCAGCGTGAACGTCTTGGAAGCGCCGTCATTGATCGCCTCTGCGATCTCCGCGCGGTTGAGAGGATGTCCTTGGCCTTTGAATGCTTCTTCGATCGCGCGGATCAATCCTGTCGCGCCGCTAATAACAGCCCGTTCCGGACGGATTATTGGCAGCGGCAGAAAATGCGTATCGTCTCGCTTCAATCTCGGAATGAGGCCTGCGCGCAAGAACGAAGACTTGCCCGCGCCTGACGCCCCCTGAATGACCAGCAGTCGCGGCGGCGCCGCCTCCCACAGCCCTCTTAATCTGTCGAGCGCAAGCACCGTCGGCGCTTCCCGGCCAAAAAAAATGCCGGCATCCTCTGGCTCCAAGGGCCGCAACCCCGGATAGGGCGAGCGATCCTGATCATCCTTCGGCGGCCACTCAAAATAGCGAGCGTCAAGACCAGCCCGCATGAGACCAGATCGCAATTGATTTAGACCGTACCTCGCAAATCGCACCGTAGCAGTCTTATCGCCCGGCGGTAGGACGACCGAAATTTCGTAGTCGCGTTCGCCGTCGGTTAAGTCGACAACCTGCCATTCGGCCGTCATCTCGACTGGCATGGCGTCGAAATTCGTCGGCTCTATGATTGCAGCGAAGATTCTCTTGTTTAGGCTCTTGGCGAGGAGGAACTCGGCCAAGCACCACTTCGACGCGGCCCAGGCTGGCGAGACAAGAAAGATCACCAATTCGCAGCGCTCAGCCGCCTGTTTTAAGGCCTCCTGCCAACGCTGGCCTGCTGTCAGCCCGCGTTCCGGATCAAGGTCAAGAAATATGTCCTCCCAGCCTTGGGAGATCATCCAATCGCGAACGCCGATGGCCTCCGCATTATTGGCGCTCGAATGACTTATGAAAATGCGAGACATGCGCGCCTCACGCTATGACCTAGTCAGCGCATTCGAATGAAGCTAATTTATCGCAAGTTTCGGTTGTTGCAATTAAGTAGCGCCAATGTCCCTACGCGACCGCATTTTTTCCCCTGGCCCCAAAAAGCTTCTCGCCATCGACGGCGGCGGTATTCGCGGTGTTCTCGCGCTGGAAATATTGGCTAAGATCGAAGCCATTTTTTCTAAAGGGCGAGAGAATTACGTTTTGGCCGACGACTTCGACTATATCGCCGGCACAAGCACGGGCGGTATTATCGCTGCGGGGCTTTCATATGGAAAAAGCGTTTCTGAGCTGATGAAGTTCTATAACGATTCGGGTCCGAAGATGTTTGAGAAAGAGTGGCTGCTCAAGCGTCTCTATGCCGATTTCAAAAGCGAACCTCTTGCGCAGAAATTGAAGGAGGTCTTCGGGGCCGACACAACATTGGGCTCCGATAAGCTTCGCACCTTGTTGCTGCTCGTTGTGCGCAATGCAACAACGGACTCGCCCTGGCCGATATCTAACAATCCCTTTGCTAAATATAACGATCCCAAACGCAAAAACTGCAATCTCAATATTCCGCTGTGGCAATTGGTTCGCGCCAGCACGGCGGCACCGACCTACTTTCCCCCGGAGGCGATCGAGATCGGCGACAAAATCCATCTCTTCGTCGACGGCGGCATGACCGTCTATAACAATCCTGCGTTTCAGATGGTGTTGATGGCTACGCTGGATCGTTACTGGCCGCTGGCGCCGGAGGGCAAGCGCGGCTGGGTGACGGGCGAGAAGGATATGCTTGTAGTCTCGGTTGGCACCGGGCTAGCACCGATCGCCAACGAAGCTTTGACCGCCGCCAACATGCACCTCCTCTATAACGCCAACAATGTTCCAGCGGCGCTAATGAACGCAGCGCAATTCGAGCAAGACATGCTTTGCCGGGTGTTTGGCAAATGTCTTTGCGGCGATGGGCTCGATCGCGAGCTCAATGACATGATCGGCGCCTCGGGGCTCATTCCCGAGAAGCGGTTTACCTATGCGCGCTACAACGCCGAATTGTCGAAGGCAGGCCTTGAGAGACTTGGTTGCGGACATATCGATCCAGCGTCAATCAGCGATCTCGCCGCAGTGTCGACAATTTCCCAGCTGCGCGAAGTCGGCAAAGCGTGCGCCGAGCAGCACGTGAAAGCAACGCATTTCGAGGAGTTCTTAACCTGAACTCGCTCTTAGCGCTCTTGCTTACCCATCGGCAATTCCGGCTTGCATCAGCCGCAAGCCTCATGCCGCGACCTTGAACGCAGCGCCACAACCTCGCCGTCTTCGTCAAAGCCGCCATAGTCCGCATACTAGAGCACGTTTGTGATTTACCGATTCTGACGGGGATTTCCGAACCGGCCCGAGCATGATTTTTTCCTCACGATAGCGGCGGTGCCGCGTCTACATAATCCTCTTCCAACCTCTTCCGAGGAAGCATCCGGCAAATTGCGCTTGACTGATCCGGCTTGCAATGTAGAGAAAATACGGGATATGGCGTTTGGCAACGTCCTAGCGGGTTAAATTTGGAGCGCACAATGAGGCTAATTTCCTCGCTTATATGCATAATAGTATTGAGCACTCCAACATTAGCTCAGTATAAATCAGATTTGCCATTGTCTAAGGGAGTAGAGGTTGTTGTCGACACCTATGACCAAAAAACCAGAACATTCGCGGTCTATTCGGCACGTTTCCCATGCGAGGGGCACAGCTACGTGTTACCGGAAGCGTTACAAGCTGCGTTTTCATCAGTTAATTTGGTTCAGCTCAAGCGCGATCCAAAAAGTATGATCGGCAAACAGTTCGTTACGACCGCGGAGTTGAAGACGATCACAGACCCGGATGTGACGAAAAACCACGACGCGCAATACGAGACGAGCGCCCTCCGCAAAATCTGCTCGCAGTAGGCTGAGCACTTACCAATTCCCGATAATCCGTGTTCAAATATTTTGACTTTCTCGGCCTTCAAGAAGAGGTCGGCCCGGGGTCCGCTTCGCATTTCCGAGTCACACAAGACTTGCTGTGCTTATCTTTGTAAACGCTCGTGATCACGATAGCGTGTGGAGAGTTTTATATTCTGCTGATCACCGGTGCTTGGCAG
This sequence comes from Methylocystis sp., assembly GCF_046349115.1. Lineage (GTDB taxonomy): Bacteria > Pseudomonadota > Alphaproteobacteria > Rhizobiales > Beijerinckiaceae > Methylocystis. Next base: position 175,822 of record NZ_JAXMCX010000001.1, read on the forward strand.
GATGAGCTTTGCTGCAATGCGTGCCGCTGCCAAGAACGGATTGCTTGAAGTCGATCCCTCGGACAAGGCCGACAGTTCGCCTATTTCGGCAAGAGGCAGGCGGCGCGCCAAATTCGCCCGCTGTGCCAAAACTCGATAGTAAGACTGCTCTGACTCTTGCGGGAAGCGCGCTCCATAGGCACGAGCAGTTCGATTCAACAGCGTGAACGCGCTCCGCTTATCGAGCTCGATTGAGCAGTCGGACCCACCGATCCAATATAATTCACCCGCCTCTGCATCGCTTTTCGCGCCGCTGGTTACATAGGGCTCGCCGTTTTCCAGGATCTGACAAGATGTTCCACGTTTGCGGGGGGGCCCTTGTTTATTGTCGTTCGAGTCTGGATTGAGATCTGCAACCCGCTGAATACCGAACTCTCGCAGCTGCGCCGCAGTCATCGCCTGCGACATTGAGCTTTGCAAGTATCCGATAAGAGCCTGGACACTCGGTACTCCCTCCCAGACACGCAAATTCCCGCTAACACTCGCGGTAACAATCGTCGTCGCAAGAATCGAGGCTGCTGTGATCTCTCCGTCCTCGCCCTGGAACACTTGCAGGGTCTCGCCAGATGCGAAGTCCCATAGCCGCGCGCTCCCGTCGCTTGAACCTGTCAATATTTGCGTTCCATCGGCATTGAGCGACATCGTACTGATTGATCCCTCATGCCCTACGAGCGTCCGCATAAGTTTGCCCGTGTGGATGTTCCATATTCGTGCTGTACCGTCATCTGATGCAGAAATGGCCCACTGGCTATCCGGTGTCACCCTTAACGCCGTGACGCGTTTTGAGTGCCCCGTCAACACATGCAGGAGGTGCCCACTCTGGGCATCCCATACGCGCACTGTCCGATCATCTGACGCTGAAACTACGCGAGCGCCATCAGGCGTAAACGCTACTGACAGCACCGGGCCCTCGTGGCCTTTGAGACGATGAATTAAGCTCCCGCTGTCAGATCTCCATATGGCGATCTCGCCGTTATATGGCAACGTAAAAATAAATCGCTCATCGAAGTTGAAACCAGCGTCGGAAATCGGCTGCTCGTGACCGCCAAGCGTGAAGAGCAACTGGCCAGTTTGGCTGTCCCAAAGACGTGCGGTACCGTCCTCTGAGGCGGTCACAATCTTTGTGCCGTCGCGACTGTAATGCACCGCCCAGACGGTAGCTGTATGTCCCTTTAGCACGGCCACGTTAGCCAAGCTTACCGTATCCCATACCCTTGCTGTATGATCTTCCGAAGCTGTAACGAGCCGTGCCCCATCTGGACTATAGCCCACCGCGAGAATAGCGCCTTCGTGCCCGCGAATAGCTTGGGCCTTTTCCCCGGCAGTAAGATCCCAGACTTCCGCCACCCCGTCATCACCTACGACCGCGACGCTCTTACCACGTGGGGAATGTGCTAACGAGACAATCTTCTTCCTAAAACCGCCAAGGGTTCTCACAAGCCCTTGCGGCTCAATGCCCCAAACTCTGGCGATGGGGTCGAACTCTTCACACGCGTCGTGACTGCAAACCCGAGCATGGGGCAACGACGATGCGCTGATGACATGCCTGTTGTCACGACTAATATCGAGTGAATGCACAGGTGCCCTGTGACCTCGCATCACCCGGATGCTACCACCGGTCTCAATATCCCACTGCCGCACGGTTGTATCGTCGGACGCTGTCCAAACCCGCGTATCACTATGGCTGAAGATCGCCCTGTAAACGGCACCAGAATGACCTCGAAACGTCTGGATTTCCCGACCCGTCTCTACGTCCCAAAGTCGAGCAGTCGCATCAAATGATGCCGTTAGAAGCCTATTTCCATCCGCGCTAAACTTAGCATCGTATATAGGACCCGTATGTCCTCTAAAAGTCTGCATGAGACGGCCATCTTTCGCGCTCCATAGATACGCTTCCCACGGATAATCATAACCATCATAAGAGCGAACGATCTCTGGCCTTTTATTCTCATCGAATATCATCACCCGATCGTGCGCTGTTGCCAAGACCTCGTTCTTCCCAGGACGGAAGCTCGCGATGCGTACGCCGAAACCAGAGTTGGCTTTTCTCCGAACCACAGGAATGTGCGTAGACAGAATACCCGTTTGCACGTCCCAAACATTCAACCACCCATCATCCCCTCCACTAACTATCAGCTGCCCAGATTCATCAAACGAGAAAGCTTCACCGGCCTCCTTCAGGACCCGAACGCTCTCTCCGTCAGTAACTTTCCAAATGTGAATTGTGCCTCCGTAGATGGCTGCGGCGCAGAGACTGCCCTCGGGACTAAACCGTATTGATTGCACTTCACTAACGTCACCCGCCAACACACGCAGCGTTTCACCGGTTTTGGCATCTGATAACCGTGCCACACCACCAAAACCATCATCCCATGCGCTTGCGATGCGCCTTCCGTCAGGACTGAATGCAGCCACCTTTGCTTTGTCTGGAAGGACGAGTAACCTCTGCCCAGTCAAAGCGTTCCATACAGCAGCGGCTCCATCTTCGGAGACTGTCAGAACGCGGTACCCGTCGGGGCTTAAGACCGTTAATTTCAAAGGTGATTCGCTGCCAACAAGAAGGGCTTTGAGGTGATCGTAGCGGAGGATTTCTGCCCCCACGGCTATGTTTCCCGGCACGAGTGGGTGACTGCCGACAGCCTCGGTAGCCTGGGTAAACGCCCACTTCGCTAAGTCAACGTCGCTTTCCTTAACGGCGTTTTCTGCACGCGCACCAAAATAGCGAGCTTTCTGTTCCTGAGCGAGCTGCGTCCGACTTTCCGCTTGCGACCACTGCCAGACGGCTAGTCCCGATAGAAACAGCGCACCAGAAGTAACTCCAAGTGCGGCGCTGATCCATCGTCTTTGCCTTCTTGTTGCCGCCTGATGACTCGCTAAGAGGAGATCAAGTACTTCCTGTGCAGGAGCAGGCGCTTTTGCCGGTCTAAGGGCCTTCCAACGTTCGGCGTCTGCCAGCGCTCCGCGCGAAAGCAGAAGTGCCGGCGTTCGTTTTTTTGTCAGCCACTCGGTCGCACGATCTTGAAGGCGCGACGCTTCCTTGAGCCAACTACGGTCCGTCTCCAGTACTTGTACCAGTGCGTCGAGGTCGCGGCCGAGATTGAATACGCCCTCCACCGGCAAGATATGGATCTCTCCGAGTTGACGGGGCAGCATCTCGCGAGCCGTTGGACCAACCATCACTGGCACAAGGCGTTTGCTACGCTTCGTAACTTCATCAAGCTCCCAGTTTACCCAGCTCGAATGCACGGAAGCATAGCTGATAAGCCAGATAACGGTGTCAGAAAGTCGGATGAACTCCGCAAGCTCCCCTTGCCATTTTTCGCCAAAGGGCAAGTCGCGCCTATCAATCGTTACTTCAAAGCCGCGACTAATAAGAGCTCCCACAAGTGCATCAGCGGCTAAAGCATCGCGCCGCGAATATGAAATAAAAATCTTGAGCTTTTCTAGTGGCATGTCTTCGCTAATGTCCCCGCACAACGCGCTACTCGAACGAGGCCAGCAGTAATTCAAATGATACGTCGAGAGGGATATTTTGCAATAACTTCGGACCGCTTTGTGCCGCAAAAAAGTTTCGGTGCTTCTGACCGGTGCTATGTTGACCATATGTGGCAAATGCTGATTTTCACGGGGCATCGCGTTGACGCGCCGGATCGCGCCAAGTCGCGCTTCCCTCCACGACTGGTAGACGCCGCCGGTCGCGCAATTGGCAAGGCAATCGATGAACTTTCGCCCGCACACTGCATCGCGAGCGCGTCACGTGGGGGGGACATCCTGTTTCTGGAGGCGTGTCGCGCCCGAGGCATCCCATCGACGATCGTGCTGCCGTTTTCACCGGACGAATTTGAACGGAGATCGGTTGCAGGCGTCTCAGAAGGCGATTGGGTTGCGCGCTATCGCTCGCTGATCGCCTCAACGCGTCCCGAGCGCCTGATTGTTCTTAATCTCGTCGCAGAGCCAGACCCCTATCGTGCCTGCAATCTTGCAATCCTCAAGCGTGCTCAGGCGGCATCACCCTCGGCGCCACTTTTACTCGCGCTGTGGGACGGCGAGGGAGGGGATGGTCCTGGTGGCTCCGCCGATATGGTTGAGAGAGTTCGCAAAGCAGGTGGGCGGGCAGTCATCATTAACCCGTCCGCTTTACCAAAATGAATTTTATTGGAAGCGCGCTACTCCGCTCTAGGGAATAACCCGGCCTTCACACTCCGCTGGCCTTCCTTTCTGACGAACATCAGTCGAACATATTCCACGAATTTTCCACGGATCGAAACGCCATGTTCTGGTTTCGACCTGCGCTGACATGCGCAATCCGCCAGCCTACCGACTTTTCTATGCTAGTAGATTCAGTGTCTTTATGGTGGGCGGCACAGGGATTGAACCTGTGACCCCTCCCGTGTGAAGGGAGTGCTCTCCCGCTGAGCTAGCCGCCCGTCGCCATTGGCGATCGATATCTCTCGTGTAGGAGAGCCCGGCGCCTTCCGTCAAGTTCGGAGATCGCGCCTGCCGCGCCGAGGCTCAAGCCTGGGCGCCAGCGTCGGCGAACGTCGCTTCCGCCTTCCTGCTCACGGCGGCGTCCAATCCTTGGCCAGAACCCTGCGCACCATCGGCTCGAAGGTCGCGAGCGGCTCGTTCTTATAGTCGGGGTCGAACGACACCTCGTCATATTTGGCGCAGAATTCGACCGTCCGCTCATAGGCCGGGTCCGACTTGAACTTGTCTCGGGCGTTGGGGTCGAGGCCGAGATGCGCGGCGTAGAAATAGGTCTGGAACAGGCCGTGCTGCGCCAGCATCCAATAATTGTCGCGACTGATGAAGGGCTTCAAAATCCCGGCGATCACCTCGCCATGGTTGAAGGGGCCGAGCGTTTCGCAGGAATCGTGCAGCAGCGCCACGACCACATATTCCTCGTCCTTGCCGTCGCGCAGCGCGCGGGTCGCCGATTGCAGGCAATGGTCGTAGCGGGTGATGTTATAGGCGGTGTCCCGGCTCAGATCGCGCAGCAGTCCGAAGAGCCGGTCCGGCAGTTCGTTGAGCGTATGCTCGTGGACCTGTTTGAGGATTCGAAAGTCTTCGTCGGTGCCCTGGTCCATCCGGGTGAAATGCATTTTCTCCATGGCGGACCTTTCTGCGGAAAGCCGGAGCGACGTTAGGAACTGAGGGATCGCGCCGGGGGCGCCGCTGCGAACAGCGCCGCATCCAGCGACGCGACCGCGTCCCACAGCTCGTCGAAATGAGAGATAAGGCGATCGGGCGAGAAGGCCGCGACCGGCGTGTCGGTATAGCCGAAATCCACCGCCACCGCGGGGGTTCCGGCGGCGCGGGCGGTGTCGATGTCGGTCTTGGAATCCCCGACCATCACCGCCCGGCGCGGATCGCCTTGCGCCCTCTCGATCGTCAGCCACAGCGTGCGCGGATCGGGCTTGTGCATCGGAAAGCTGCCGCGCCCGCAGATCGCCGCGAAACGGTCCGCCGCCGAGAGCTTTTGCAGGAGCAGGCGCGCCAGGGGCTCGGGCTTGTTGGTGCAGACGGCGAGGCGAAAGCCGGCCGCCCTGAACCGGTCGAGCGCCGCCAGCGCGCCGGGAAAGAGGCGGCTTTCGTCGGCGATATGCGCCTCGTAATGAACCAGAAAGTCGCGCACCAGCGCGTCGGTGCGCGGCCCGTCGAGCGGCGCGCCCTGGCGGGCGAAGCCGCGTTCGATCAGCGCCCGCGCGCCGGCCCCGACCAGCGGCCTGGCCGTTTCGAGCGCGACCGGCGACAGTCCCTCGCGCCGGAGCAGCATGTTGAGCGCGCCGATGAGATCACGGGCGGTGTCGGCCAAAGTGCCGTCGAGATCGAAAACCAGAACGGGAGGGCGGATGCTCATGGCGTCAGGGCGTAGCCGCGCCGCCGCCAAGGATCAAGCGGCGCCGGGCGAATCGCGAAAATTACCGGCTCCGCTCACGAAGGCTCTGCGTGTAGACTGCGCCGAGCGATTCGCGACAGGGAGCGCAAACATGCGTGGAACGGGCCACTTCCTACAGCGCCGACACGCCGTTTTTTCGGCCGGCGCGCTTGTCTTGGCGGGTCTTTTCTTGGCCGGGCTTTTCTTGGTGGAGCTTGGCGCGCCGGCGTCGGCGGCCTCGGTCGCCAATTATGAATTTCTGGCGGCGCCGCAGACCGACCTCAATCGGGTGTTTCGCCTCGACCGCTCCAATGGCGAGGTCGGCGCCTGCCAATATGGCCTCAAGGAAGGAGCCGCCATCGGCGTGACCCTGTGCTACCCGCCCGGCGAGGGCGCTAGGGCCGGCGCCTTTAGTGAATATTCGCTGGTCGCCTCGCGCCACACCGGCGAGGGCGGCGTGTTCCGCGTCGATCTGCGCTCGGGCATGATGTCGATCTGCTTCGTCCTTAACGAAACCTCGGTGGTCTGCACGCCGCCGGCGAAATAGACGGGCGACGCAGCGAATCGCATGACCGCATGACCGCACTTTCCGCCGACGCCATGAAGCGCGCCGCCGCGCGCGCGGCGCTCGACTCCGTGACGCATGGCATGCGGCTGGGGCTCGGCACCGGATCGACGGCGGCGCATTTCGTCGATCTTCTCGGCGCGCGCGTCAAGGACGGATTAGAGGTGATTTGCGTGCCGACCTCGGAGCGCACCCGCGCGCAGGCGGAAAGCCTCGGCATACCGCTGTCGACGCTCGACGAGACGCCGCAGCTCGATCTGACCGTCGACGGCGCCGATGAATTCGACTCCGCGCTTCGTTTGATCAAGGGCGGCGGCGGCGCGCTGCTGCGCGAAAAGATCGTCGCCGCGGCGTCGACGCGCATGTTCGTCATCGCCGATGCGACAAAAGAGGTCCGCACGCTCGGCGCCTTCCCGCTGCCGGTCGAAATCGATCGATTCGGCGCGCGCTCGACGATCCTGCAGATCGAGCGGGTCGCGCGCGGACTTGGGTTGATCGGACCGTTGACGCTGCGCGAAGCGGCGCCCGGCGAGCGCTACGTCACCGACGGCGGCCATTACATCGTCGACTGCGCCTTCGGCGCCATCGGCGATCCCGAAGCGCTCGCCGCTCGGCTGTCGGCGATCCCCGGCGTGGTGGATCACGGTCTGTTCATCGGACTCGCCACAGCCATCTTCATCGCCGGCGCCAAGGGCGTGCGCATCATCGGCAACATCTCAGGCGACAACTTATGAGTTTCGACTATGACCTGATCGTCATCGGCGCGGGGTCCGGCGGCGTCCGGGCGGCGCGCATCGCCGCCAGCCATGGCGCGAAAGTCGCCATCGCCGAGGAATTTCGCGTCGGCGGCACCTGCGTCATCCGCGGCTGCGTGCCAAAGAAGCTTTACGTTCTCGCCAGCCGATTCCGCGACGAATTCGAGGACGCCGCCGGCTTCGGCTGGCGCGTCGGCGATGTTTCCTTCGACTGGCCGTCGCTCGTCGCCGCCAAGGAAAAGGAGATCACGCGACTCTCCAATCTTTACGCCGAAACGCTGGCGAATTCCGGCGTCGAGTTGATCCGCGCGCGGGCGATGCTCACCGATCCAAACGGCGTGCGCTTTTCGAATGGCGGCGCCGCCCGCGCCGGCCATATTCTCATCGCCACCGGCGGCGCGCCAGTGCTCGCCCCGCATATTCCGGGCATCGAATTCGGCATTTCCTCGAATGAGATTTTCGATCTGCCGAAATTTCCACAACGGCTGCTGATCGTCGGCGCCGGCTATATCGCGGTAGAATTCGCCAGCGTCTTCGCGCGGCTTGGCGCCAAGGTCGATCTCGCCTATCGCGCCGATCTGCCGCTGCGCGGCTTCGACGACGATCTGCGTTTGCGCCTTGCCGACGCGCTCAAATCGGCGGGCGTCGCGCATCGCGCCGGCGCGCTGCCGACGCGGGTGACGAAATGCGTCGGCGGACTCGAAGTCGAGATGAGCGACGGCGCGCCGCTGACCGTCGACAGCCTGCTGGTGGCGACCGGGCGCAGGCCGTTGACGCAAAATCTCGGATTGGAGGCGGCGGGCGTCGCTCTGCGCGAGAATGGCGCGGTGGCGGTCGACGAACATTCGCACACCAATGTCGAATCGATCTACGCGGTCGGCGACGTCACCGATCGCATCAATCTAACGCCGGTCGCCATTCGCGAGGGGCAAGCCTTCGCCGACAGCGTCTTTGGCGCGACGCCGACGACGATCGATTATGAACATACGCCGAGCGCGGTCTTCACGACGCCCGAAATCGGAACCGTCGGATTGACCGAAGCCGAGGCGCTGGCGCGGCATGGCGCTGTCGACATATATGAGACGCAGTTTCGGCCGATGCGCGCGACGCTCTCGGGACGCGGCGAACGCGTCTATATGAAACTCGTCGTCGATGGCGCGAACGGGCGCGTGCGCGGCGCGCATATTCTCGGTCCCGAGGCGGGCGAAATGGCGCAGCTCGTCGCGATCGCCCTCCGCATGGGCGCGACGAAGAGCGATTTCGACGCGACCATGGCCGTGCATCCGACCATGGCGGAAGAGCTCGTGACGATGCGCGCGCCTGCGCGGCGGCTTGGGCCGCAGAGTTAAGCTTCGATCCGCTCGCGTTTCCGTTGCACGGCGGCAGGATGCTGCGCCGGAACGGGTTGCTGCGCGGGCGCGGGTGTGGGAGCCGCGCCCTGGGGCGCCCATCTGTCGAGGAGGGCGCGAAGCTTGCGCCGCGCCGCGCCGGTCTTCGCCTCGGTGACTCGCGAGAAGAAATAGCCGCTGACGATGGCGATCCCCATCACTGAAAAGCCCACGGCGTAATTTCCCGGCGTCGCCAATTGCGTCGCCCACTCATTCCCCAATGTGCTGCCGACCGCCGCGCGTACGAAAATCAGGATCGGCATGTGGATGCTGTAGAGCGAGAAGGAAAAATCGGCGAGCGTCTTGTGGAATTTGAAACGCAGCAGCGAAAAGCCTTCGGACGGCCCATAACGGAAGGCGAGCAGGACAATGATGAACAGGGCGGAAGCAAGCAGATCGGCCGCGTCCGCCATCCAGGGATGGGCCTCCAGGAGATGGCCGCGCACCACCAATCGGATGATGACGACGACGACGGCGTAAAGGAGGAGCGCCGCCCAGCGCGAGCTTATGATTGGCCGGGGCAGGAGAGTGGCGAAGGCGCCGCCGGCCCACAGAATATAGCCGAATTTGAACCAGCTCGGCGGCGTGGAAATCGCGGCAAACAGTCCCGCGCCGAGCGCGAATCCCAACAGGCGCAGCGCCAGCGGATAATTGCGCGCGAAGGGCAGCAGCAGCAGCGGAAAGGTGATGTAGTACCAAAACTCGCAGGCGAGCGACCAAAGCGGCCCATTGGTGCCGAAATAGTCGAAGCCGATGCCCTGCAGATTGATGAAGCTTGCCAGAAACAGCAGCGCCGAAAAATGGCCTTTGAACAGCGGCCAATCGTAAACGCCGCTGCTGGCGAAGAGCCATCCGCCGAGCGTATCGAGAACGAGCGTGAGCACGACGGCGGGGCCGACCACGAGATAGATTCGCGAAACGCGATGGATGAAATATTCGCGCAGGAAATCCTGATTCTTGCGCAGATGCGCCAGCACCGCGCCGCCGACGAGGTAGCCGGACATCACGAAGAAGGCGAGAACCGCCTGATGGCCGAGTTCGAAGGCGGAGTAGAACCACCAGACATAGACCAGCGGGGCGTGCGGCGCGCTCATAATGTCGGCGATGTTGATGTAAAGGTTGGACGTATGGACGGCGAGCACCACCAGCGCGCCGAGCCAGCGGCTCGCCTCGATGAACTGCGATAGAATAAACGGCATCGCCCCGGTTCGCCCCCTCGCTCGGCCGCGCCCGCGTCTTGACGTTATAGCCGCCGGCCGCGGCCATCGCCAAATTCGGGCGGGCAGGGGCGAGGATGGGACAAGGGTGCGGCAAGGATGGGGCAAGGTTCGGGCGAGGTTCGGGCGAGGGTCGCAATCGCCGTCATAATCCTCTATAAGCGCCGCTAGCGCCGCTTCGAGACGGCCGACGCGCCCTTGAGGCGTTGATCTAGCGGAGTTTTGCGAAGTGGAACGGTGGTCGCCAACCAGCTGGAGGAATTTGCCGATCGAGCAGACGCCGGTCTACCAGGACCAGGCGGCGCTCGCCGATGTCGAGCGCCAGCTCGCCGGCTTTCCGCCGCTGGTCTTCGCCGGCGAAGCCCGCAATCTGAAGCGTCACCTCGCCGAAGTTTCCGCCGGAAAGGCTTTCCTGCTTCAGGGCGGCGACTGCGCCGAAAGCTTCTCGGAACATTCGGCCGACAACATCCGCGACTTCTTCCGGGTCTTCCTGCAGATGGCGGTGGTGCTGACCTATGCCGCCGCCTCGCCGGTGGTGAAGGTCGGGCGCATTGCCGGCCAATTCGCCAAGCCCCGCTCCGCGCCGGTCGAAAAACAGGGCGACGTTGAACTGCCGAGCTATCGCGGCGACATCATCAATGATCTCGCCTTCACGGTGAAGGCGCGAGAGCCCGATCCGCAGCGCCAGCTGCTGGCCTATCGGCAATCGGCCGCGACGCTGAATCTCATCCGCGCCTTTGCGGCGGGCGGCTTCGCCAATCTCGAGAACGTCCATCGCTGGATGCTCGGCTTCGTCAAGAACAGCCCGCAGTCCGAGCGCTATCAGAAGCTCGCCGATCAGATCACCGAGACTCTCTCCTTCATGCGCGCCATCGGCCTCGATCCGGAGCATCACCCCGAGTTGCGCGGCACCGACTTCTACACCTCGCATGAGGCGCTGCTGCTCTGCTACGAACAGGCGCTGACCCGAATCGATTCGACGACCGGCGACTATTACGCCACTTCCGGCCACATGCTTTGGGTCGGCGACCGCACCCGGCAGGAGGACGGCGCGCATATCGAATTCGTGCGCGGCGTGAAGAACCCGCTCGGATTGAAATGCGGCCCGAGCCTCAAACCCGATGCGCTTTTGCGCCTGATCGAAACCCTCGACCCGGAGAACGAACCCGGCCGACTGACGCTGATCTGCCGCTTCGGCGCCGACAAAATCCAGGATGCGCTGCCGGCGCTGGTGCGGCCGGTGCTGCGCGAAGGCCGCAACATCGTCTGGTCCTGCGATCCGATGCATGGCAACACGGTCAGCGCCGCCGGTTATAAGACCCGGCCGTTCGATCGGATCATGTCGGAAATCAGCAGCTTCTTCGCGGTGCATCAGGCCGAGGGCTCCTATGCCGGCGGCATCCATCTCGAAATGACAGGCAAGGACGTGACCGAATGCACCGGCGGCGCGCGCGCCATTTCGGAGAGCGATCTGCGCGATCGCTATCACACCTATTGCGATCCGCGCCTCAATGCCGAACAGGCGATCGAAGTGGCGTTCCTCGTCGCTGAGCTCCTCAAGCGGGAGCGGCTCGCACGAGGCCTGCCGGAGCAGCACGCCGCGGAGTGACGCGCGAAACGATGCCTCCAACCGCCGCAGTCCGTTGGAGCGTCGAATGATCGTTTCGTCGGCTTTGGATTATCGACAGGCCGCGCAGCGCAGGCTGCCGCGATTTCTCTTCGATTATATCGACGGCGGCGCGAACGCCGAAGACACTCTGCAGGCCAATGTCGCGGATCTGCGGGCCGTGAATTTGCGGCAGCGCGTGCTGAAGAATGTTTCCGATCTCAGCCTCGCGACGGAGTGGTTTGGCCAACGTTCCGAACTTCCGGTGATTCTGGGGCCGGTGGGCCTCAGCGGCATGTTCGCCCGTCGCGGCGAGGTGCAGGCGGCGCGCGCCGCGGCGAAAAAAGGCGTGCCTTATGTGCTGTCGACGCTCTCGATCTGCTCGCTTGAAGAAGTCGCGGCGTGTTGCCCGAGCCCGATCTGGTTTCAGCTCTATGTGTTGAAGGACCGCGGCTTCATGCGGTCGATGTTGGAGCGCGCTCAGCGCGCTGGCGTCGACATCCTCGTCTTTACCGTGGACCTGCCGGTGTATGGGTCGCGCTATCGCGACGCTCAATCCGGCATGTCAGGACCCTTTAAGAAAACGCGGCGCCTGCTGCAGGCGATGACGAAGCCTCATTGGACGTTCAATGTCGGACTTTGCGGCCGCCCGCATGATCTCGGCAATGTCTCCAAATATCTCGGCAAGGCGACCGGACTTGAGGACTACATCGGCTGGCTAGGGAAAAACATCGATCCGTCGATCAGCTGGTCGGACCTCGAATGGATTCGCGAATTCTGGAAGGGCCCTTTGATCATCAAGGGCATATTGGATGCAGAGGACGCGCGGGACGCCGTGCGGTTCGGCGCGAATGGAATCGTCGTGTCGAACCATGGCGGACGCCAGCTCGACGGCGCGCTCTCCACGGTCAAAGCCCTGCCGCCGATCGCCGACGCCGTCGGGATTGATGTCGAAATATTCGCCGATTCCGGCGTGCGGTCGGGACTAGACGTGGTGCGCATGCTGGCGCTTGGCGCGAAAGGCGTGCTGCTCGGGCGCGCCGCCGCCTATGCCCTGGCGGCGGCCGGCGAGGCTGGCGTCGAGAATTTGCTCGAGATTTTCGCCAAGGACATGCGCGTGGCGATGACCTTGACGGGAGTCAATTCGATCGCTCAAATCGAACGCGGCATTCTTGCTTGAGCAGGCGTGAACGACTGGGGGCGAAGCGACATGTGCAACGATCATTCGCACAATTTATCTAGGCGATTATTCGTCGCTTCGGGCGCGTCGACGGTTCTGATGGGCGGTCTGGCCGACTCATATGCTCAAACTTCGCCCGCCGCCGCCCCGGCGCAAGTGTCGCCGGATGAGGCGCTCAAGCGTCTAGTGGACGGCAATGCGCGCTATGCGAGCAACACGGCGATCAACCGCGATCTGTCCGCCGGACGGGCCCAACGCGCCCAGGCGCAATATCCTTTCGCCGCTTTGGTCAGCTGTTCGGATTCGCGTGTCGCGCCTGAACTCGCCTTCGATCAGGGTCTCGGCGATCTCTTCGTCGTTCGCGTCGCCGGCAATTTCGTCAATACAGACGGTCTCGCGAGCCTCGAATATGGCGTGAAGATTCTTGGCATTCCGCTCATCGTCGTGCTCGGCCATTCCAATTGCGGCGCGGTCGCCGCGACGATCAAAGTTCTAAAGGAAAAGTCCAAACTGCCGGGCCATCTCCCGCAGCTCGTCAATGCGATCAAGCCCTCGATCGATTTGGTGGAAAAGCTGAAAGCTCCGGACCCGCTCGCCGCGGCGATCGCGCAGAACGTCCGCTACAATGTAAAGCGTTTGACGACGGCAAAACCGATCGTCGCCGAAGCCGTCGCCGCGCAAAAGGTGAAGCTCGCCGGCGCCGTCTATGACATCGGCACGGGAAAGGTGTCTTGGCTTTAGGCGGCAGGAGCCGCTTCGGCGCGTGAACAGATGCGCCGACGTCGAACGGTCGCTTCCATTGTCATTCCCGGCAGGCCGAAGGCCTGACCGGGAATCCAGAGCGATCCGATGACTCATGTTGTGATTCTGGATTCTCGATCGCGCTTCGCGCGTCGGGAATGACAAACCCTGGCCGTCATCGCGCGGCATCCAGAATCATTCTTTAGAAAGTCGCGCATCCAAATTCTTCGGTCCTCGGTAATGGCTGTGGTCGGTTCGACGACCGCATCCAAATGGAGGACGTCATGAAAATTATTGCTCCCATCATCGCCGGCGTCGTTTTCGCCTCGAGTTTTTCGGCGCGGGCGGCGGATACGCCGACTGATCCACAGATCGCGCATATCGCCTATACCGCCGGACTGGTCGATATCGGCTACGCCGAAATCGCGCTTCAGCGCTCCAAGAACAAGGTCGTGCGCGAATTCGCGATGGAAATGGTGAAGGATCACAAGGCGGTCAACGACAAGGCCTTGGCGCTGGTCAAGAAACTCGGCGTGACTCCGGAAGACAATGCGACGAGCCAGACGATCGCCAGTCAGGCGGCAACCAAGCGCGCCGAATTGAAGCGGCTCAGCGGCGCCGCCTTCGACCGCGCCTATGCGGAGAATGAAGTCGCCTATCATTCGCTGGTGAATGCGGCAGTCGACACGCAGCTCATTCCTTCCGCCAGCAATGGCGAATTGAAGGATCTTCTCAAGGTCGGCCTCAAAATCTTCGAGGGCCACCAGCAGCACGCGGAGCATATGGTCGAACGGCTCTCTCGCAAGCACGCAGCGAGCAAGGAGTGACGCCGATGCGAAACATCGCGCGCCATGCGGTGTTCTCGTCGCTGTTCTTGCTGGCGGGCGCTAAGTTCGCGCCCGCTGGCGAACCTGCGAGCATCGTGATCGCCGATCTCGAATTCAAGCCGTCCGTCGTCACCATTCGCGTCGGCGATACGGTGACCTGGATCAACAAGGATTTCGTCGAGCACACGGCGACATCCCGCGACGGCGTCTTTGACATTGCGACGCCCAAATCAAGGCCCGCCCATTGGCGCGCGCAGAAAGTGGGCGACTTTACCTATTATTGCCGACTGCATCCGAACATGACCGGAGTCATCCGCGTCACGCCGTAACGAATCCGACTGATCCGTTCGCTACAACAGCGTCATTCCCGGCAGGCCGAAGGCCTGACCGGGAATCGAGAGCAACTCCAATGACTCATGTTGTGATTCTGGATTCTCGATCGCGCTTCGCGCGTTAAGAATGACAGTCGATCCGTTCAAACGAATTTCATATAAAAACGGCCGCGAGCGTTTCGCGGCCGTTTTAATTACGTTTTGAAGCTGGTTACATCGCCTGAATGATGATGCAGCGGCAGCCGGCGCGGGTGCGATGCGCGGCGTGAAGACTGCCCTTGGGCGAGAAATGAAAGTCGCCTGGACCAAGCTCCACGCCGTCAAAGGCGAGATCGCCCGAAATCACGAAGATTTCTTCGTCCTGGGAATGTTCATGTTCGGGAAAGACGGCGCCGGGCTCGGCGTCGACGAGCAAGGTCCAGCGGTTGAGCGCGACGTTGCGATGCAGCTCCTTGAAGCGCACGCCTGGGCAAAGAACAATCCACTCGCCCTCATTGGCGCGAAGCGTCCGGCTCATCGATTCGAGTTTCTCGCGGGCGTCGAGGCGCGCCTCGATCCTGTCAAAGAGATCCGCTGGCGGCGCGACCTCGCCCGCGTGCATGGCGAGCGGCGCGAGCGCCTCCTCCCATTCGCGCGTTTTCGCGGCGAGAGCGGGATCGCCCTTCTGGCGCGCCTTCAGGGCCTCCGTTTCTTCGCGGCTCAACGCCCCTGCCGCGAACAGCGCCGCGTCGATGTCGTCGGGGTCGGTCATGAGATGCACTTTCTTAGGTCCGCCAGCCCCCTGAACAATGCGGATTTCATCGTGCCGAGCGGGCGCTGGAAACGCCTCGCGAGTTCTTCATGAGAATAGCCATGGATATAGGCGAGCAGCACCCATTGACGCCGCTCCTCGCCCAGCCTGTCGAGGCAATCGATGAGACGCCCCTTGGCCAAGGGATCATGCTCGGGAAGATCCGCCGCGATCTGCGGCGCCTCCTCATCTTCGAGCGAGGCATGCGCGCTGTCGCGCAGCCGCAATTCATTGAGCGCGATGCGTCGGGTCACCACGGTCATCCAGGCGAGCGCGGCGCCTTTTTCGGCATCATAGCTCGCCGCGCGCTCCCATATGCGGGTAAAGGCTTCTTGCAGCGCTTCCTCGGCGCGCGGGCGATCGCGCAGCAGGCCAAGGCAGACGGCGAAAAGCCGCGACGAGGTCGCGGCGTAAAGATCGCGAAAGGCCGCGCGGTCCCGTATTGCGACCCGCTGCAGAAGCGCTTCAAGCGAGTTGTGCACGTCCACAGTCGCTCCCCGACGAGGCGGCCTTGCGTCGTCCACAGCATAGCCAAGGCTCGCGGGGTCGTCGAGACGCGCCGCATGCGACTCGCAGTCGATGATCATTCAAGGAACGCGCCGAAATAGCGAGTCGTGAAACGCGGTCGCGTCAGGCGTTTGGGTATTTCGACGTCGCCTTTCTCGAGCCACTGGGTCTGGATCGGCGAAACCCGCGCGCCGAGGACGTCAATCGCCAGCCGGTTGTAACGTCGCGAAAAATCCTGCCATCGCGGCGAACAGGGATCGCTGCAGAAGGGATCGAACGAGAAGGAAACGCCGGGCCCGTCCGAATAAAGTCCGAAAGGCTTCTGGGCGCGAGGCGGACGGTTGACGAAATAAGTCGCCCAGCCGCCGGGCGCAAATCCTGTCTCCGCTTCAAAAGCCTTGGTGAAAGCGTAACTCTCGGCGATCACGTGCGGCAGCTTCAAAATATCGTGCTCGTAATATTGAAAGTCGAGACGTTTCTCGTCTTTGCGAGGACGCCAATATTCATTCACGAAATCGGCGCGGGAATAGAGGATGCCTTTCGGCTGCGGCGTCGCGACGCCATCGAACCCGCGTTGGATCGCGAGCCGTTTCGCGACGCGGAATTCTTCGCATTCGGACTGCGCGAATGGCGCGACGCTCCCTGGGCCGGCCGCGTAGCGCTGATCGTAAACGCCGACAAGCTTGTCGAGAAACACAATGGCGAGCAGGGCGTCGCATTGTCCTCGCTTTTCGAGGAGGCCGCACGCGATCTGCTGCGGCGTCTCATAAGTCTCGAGCGAAATGTCGCTCCGGCAGAGCCGCGCCTGTCGCGTTTCGACGCAGCACTCGACGACGATGCCCATCAGCCCGAAGCTGCATTTGAACTCATGAAAAGCCGCGCCGTCGACGCGGTCGAAAATGGTTCGCAATGCGCCGGTCTCGTCGACATAGGTCGCTTCGACGACATGGGCGGAGAAATAGCCAGGCGCGTCGAGCGAGGATTCTTTCGTATCCCCCACCGCGACCGAGCCGACGGTCGCTTCGCCGATCTCGGCCTGAAAGGGAATCTCGAGCCCGCGCTCCTTCAGCCACATGTTCAGCTTCTTCAAGCGGCAGCCCGCCTGCACGCGCACGACGTCGCGTCCGAACGCGTCGGTCTCGATTCCGAGAATTGCATCGAGCTTGCGCAGACAGACCAGCGTTCCGCCGTCGTTAACGATGGCGTCAGTGACCGACAGCATCGAACCGACAGGACTGACCGGCGTCGGAAAGCGTCGATAATCTCGCGCGATCGACTGCACATCCGCATAGCTGATCGGCTCGACATAGACGGCTGGCGTGGTGGCGCGATGTCCGCCCCAATTTGCATAGCTCCCGCCTTCGGCGATCAATCCGTGAACGGGCGGCGCGTCGCTTATCGAGCGAGTATCCGGCGCGAAGGCGGTTTCCATTGGCCGATCTCCCATGCTGAATGATCAATGCGCCGAGAAACGAGCCCGGCGCGGGAATAGTCACGCCGCGATGGCGTCGGCGATCGACTTCGTGTCGTAGAATTCGCGAAAGCGCAGCAGCTTGCCGTTCCTGAGCGTGAACACATGCGCCCAATCGCTGTCGAAGACACCGCCCTTTTTCACCCGCGCCTTGGTGCGGCCGAGCACGATCACGGTGTCGCCGGATTCAAAAAATTCCGTCGGTTCAAAGGCTTCGAAATCGAGATTGTCGGCAAGCGCCTGGAAGAAGGACGCCGCACCAGCGACGCCGCCGCGACGGCCGCCCCAGGGAATGATTTTCTCGTCGCCGTTCGACAGCCATTCGATGGCGGGGTCGAGCGCGTCGAGAATGGATTTGACGTCGCCGCGCCCGAAGGCGGCGTAAAGTGATCGGATCAAATCGGAATTGCTCATCACCTGCTCCTGTTTCCGGCCGCGTCGCGTCGCGCCCGCTTAGGGTTACGCAACGGTTTGGCGTTCGGATGCAGGCGGATGATTTTTTTTGGAGATTTCGAGCCTCGGCTCAAGCGCGGCCGGCCTGGAACGAAAAGATCAAAGCGAACGGATCAGGCAAAATTCATATGCAAAGACGGTCAAGCGACGATTGCTTCCTTTACGTCGACGCTCACGTCCAAATCCTGATTGCCGGCGCCCAGAATCACGCCGTCGATCGGCGAAACGTCGGCATAATCGCGGCCGATCGCGATCGCGATATGATCATTGCCGACCGCCATGGCGTTGGTCGGATCAAGGTCGATGAATCCAAATTCCGGTCCGCACCAGACGGAGACCCATGCATGGGTCGAATCGGCTCCTTCCAGCCGCGCCTGGCCTGGCGCCGCATAGGTTCGAAGATAGCCGCTGACATAAGACGCCGCCAGACCGAGGCCGCGTAGCGCGGCGATCATGATATGCGCGAAATCCTGGCAGACTCCGCGGCGGTTGTCGAAGGCCTGCACGATCGGCGTCGCAATATGCGTCGCATCCGGATCATAGGCGAAATCGGCGTGGATGCGTTTCGTCAGTTCAATGGCCCCTTCGAGAATGGGCCGATGGGGCGAAAAGCTTTCGCGCGCATATGCCGTCGCCGCGTCGAAAAGCGGCGCGTGGCGGCTCGCATAGATGTAATGGGCGGGAGACGACGCCTGGAGCGAATTGGCTTCATGGGCCGCGGTCCGCACGATTTCCCATGCCGGCGTCAGGGCCGAAGCTGGCGGCGCCGGCCGCTCCACCGCGACGCGCGCCGCAAGGCCGATGCGCAGCCTGGTGTGGGGTTCGAGGATGCGCGCCTCGCAGACGCGATTTCCGTGAAAGTCGATCCTGTCGTTGATGAATTCGGCCGACGGCGACAGTTCGATCTTGCTGGACAGGACGGTTTGGCCGCGATCGCCGCGCGGCAGCAGACGCATGGCGCAGCGCGCCGAGGCGACGGTCGCGTCATATTTGTATGTCGTGTGATGGGCGATATCGTAAATCACGCGATCCGCGACGGTTGAGAGTTTGCT
This sequence comes from Methylocystis sp., assembly GCF_046349115.1. GTDB lineage: Bacteria > Pseudomonadota > Alphaproteobacteria > Rhizobiales > Beijerinckiaceae > Methylocystis. The sequence continues at coordinate 194,623 of NZ_JAXMCX010000001.1, forward strand.
TCGCCTTCGTCGCCATGCGTGAAATAGCGCTCGGCGATCCTATCGGCGAGCGTCATCAGGCGCTGCTCCCACGCGAGAATGGTCAAAGCGTCCAAGCGGCGCGCATCCTCCGATTCGAGTTCAGCGCGCAGTCTGACCGAGAGTCGCCGGGGCGGCTCCATCACGCCGTCATTTCGCAAAGAAGGCAGCGCCGCGAGATGTTCGTCGATCCGCATCGCCTGGAAAGCGACCGATCGCGGGTTGAACGGGTCGAGTATCGCCATGTCGAGGACGGGCGCGAGCGCCGCGCCGGCAAGATAGCGCGAGCGGTAGGTGATCTGCGAATCGAGAAGATCGAGCAAGGCGTCGAGCGTCTCGACCGTCGCCTGGTCGCCCGCGAGCTGTCGCGCGAAGCGACAGGCCCCGATGGCGCGCTCAAGCCTTCGGCCAAGATCGATAAAGCTCCAGCCGGCGACGCGATTGAAATTTTCGTCGATCAGTCCGGACAAGGCGGCCAGCGTATGCAGCGAGCGCTCGATGATTTCCAGCGTTTCCGGCTCGGTGATGGCGCGCGCCCCGAAGCGCGTCAGGCGCGATTCGATCCGTCCGATCAGCTGCCAGACATCGTTGGACATGCGCTCGCGCACGATCGAGGCGGCGCGTTTGGCGTTGCGCACCACCGACAGCGCCGAACCGTATGCGTCGGCGTCGGCGGCCGCCGCCCAGGCGATCTGCGTCGGATTCATGTCCTGCATGTTCTCCGGCGCCGCGCCCCATGCGATCAGCAATCGCGCGAGCCGTTCGATCGTCTGGCGCCCGTGCAGTTCGATGTGCTGCGGCTGGCCCAAACGCGCCGCGAGAGTCCGCACGATTCGCAATGTCGCTTCGGCGCGCTCGAGGTAGCGGCCCATCCAGAAGAGATTGTCGGCGGCGCGGCTTGGCAGATTGCCGAGGGCGCGCACGATCGGCGGGTCCTCGTCGGACGGCAGCAGCGTCGACCATTTGATCGGACCGCTGGACAACACCCAGACGTCGCTCGATTGCGCGCCGGCGTCCATCGAGACGGCGCGCACATCGGGCTGGTTGGAGACGCGGCAGAAGCCGCCGGGCATGACGACCCACCCCTCCGCGGTTGCGGCGGCGAAGACGCGCAAGACGAAAGGCCTCGGCGACAGTCGGCCGTCGATCCAGGCCGGAGTCGTGGAGAGCCTTGTCGGCGCTTGAGCGACATAGTCGACGCCCCGCTGATTGATGGCCTCGATCAGCCGTGCGCGCTCGGCGCTTGAGAGCGCGCCGCCGAGCGCCTCGCGACATTCGCCAAGACCGGGGAGCCGGTCGGCGAAGGCGCCGCTGATCGCGAATTCGTCCAGCGCGTCGATAATCCGCCTGCGTTCTTTTTCCCGACCGCACCACCAGGTTTCGACATTCGAAAGTTTGAGATTTTCGCCGAGCACGCGTTTCGACAATTCCGGCATGAAGCTCATCAGCGCGCGCGATTCGATGACGCCAGCGCCCGGCATGTTGGCGACGACGACGGCGCCTTTGCGAATGGCGTCGAACATGCCGGCGACGCCGAGCCGCGACGAGGCGTTCTGCTCTAGGGGATCGCACCAGTCGGCGTCGACGCGCCGCCAGATGACGTCGGCGCGCTTCAAGCCGGCGATGGTGCGCACATGCAGCTTGCCGTCGCTCGCCACGAGATCTTCGCCTTCAACCAGCGCAAAACCGAGATAGCGGGCGAGATGCGCCTGTTCGGAATAGGTTTCGCTCCACGGCCCGGGCGTCAGCAGGCAGATGCGCGGATCGACGCGCTGCGCGGCGCGGGAAATGCTCGCGCGAAAGTCCCGAAAGAATGGCGCGAGGCGCTCGACATTCATGTCTCGATAGAGGCTGGGCAGCGCCCGCGATAGGACGAGGCGATTTTCCAGCGCGTAGCCGGCGCCCGACGGCGCCTGGGCGCGATCGCCGAGCACCCGCCAATCGCCGTCAGGCCCTCGCCCGAGGTCGGCGGCGTAAAAGCGAAGCCAGCGGCCGCCCGGCGGCGACACGCCGCACATCGGCCGGATGAAATTCGTGGCGCCGGCGACGGCGGCGGCCGGAAGGACGCCCTCCGCGACGAGCCGCGCGTCGCCGTAGACGTCATGCAGGATTTGCTCGAGAAGTTCGGCCCGCTGCGCGATTCCCGCCGCGATTTCACGCCATTCCGATTCCGGGATTAAGAGCGGCAGACGCCCGAGCGGCCAGCTGCGCTCCTTGGCTTCGCCATGAACCCGGTAGGAAATTCCCATGTCGTCGATGCGGCGGCCGGCGGCGGCGAAGCGCTGCTCCAGGCCGGCGTCGCCGAATGCGGCGAATGAACCGAGAAATTGCCGCCAGTGCGCGCGCGGGAGTCCGTCTCGATCAAACAGCTCGTCAGGCGCGTCGCGCGTCGGCGCGTAGTCGGCGATCCAGGCGGCGACGCGCTGGGCGGCCTCGTCGGCTACGATGACGCGCTCAGCGGACAATGCTCCTCCGAAGGTCCAGAGTCAGCGGAAATTCCTGGCCCGGCTCTTCGCGCGGGGGATCGACAGGGCCGGGCGTATGTCCATGATCCTCAAATCGCGCCAGCCGCCGCGCTTCCGCTTCGTTACTGTTGACGGGGAAGGAGTCGTAATTGCGGCCTCCGGGATGGGTCGCGTGATAGACGCAGCCGCCGAGCGACCGCTTGCTCCAGCTGTCGATCACGTCGAAGGTGAGAGGAGCCTGGACCGGCAGCGTCGGATGCAGGCCGGAGTGCGGCTGCCAGGCCTTGAAGCGCACGCCCGCCACCGCCTCGCCGGGGACGCCGATGCCGGTCATCGGCACGCGGCGCCCGTTGCAGGCGATGACGTGGCGGCCGGGAACGAGGCCCGTCGCCTTGACCTGCAGGCGTTCGAGCGAAGAATCGACATAGCGCACTGTGCCGCCATTGCCGCCTTCTTCGCCCATCACATGCCAGGGTTCGAGCGCGCCGCGAATTTCGAGATGGACGCCGCCATGTTCGACGCTGCCCGCCAGCGGGAAGCGAAATTCGCGCTGCGCCTCGAACCATTCCGACTCGAACGGGTAACCGGCGCGGCGCAGATCGTCGAGCACGCCGAGGAAATCCTGCCAGACGAAATGCGGCAGCATGAATTTGTCGTGCAGCGCCGTTCCCCAGCGCACCAGATCGCCGTGCTGTGGCTCGCGCCAGAACCAGGCCACGAGGGCGCGAAGCAATAATTGCTGCGCGAGACTCATCCGGGCGTCGGGCGGCATTTCGAAAGCGCGGAATTCGACGAGGCCGAGGCGCCCGGTCGGTCCGTCGGGCGAATAGAGCTTGTCGATGCAGATTTCGGCGCGATGGGTGTTGCCGGCGACATCGACCAGCAGATTGCGGAACAGTCGATCGACGAGCCATGGCGGCGGCGCGTCGCCGTCGCCGGGCGCCGGCGCCTGAGCGAGCGCGATCTCCAGCTCGTAAAGCGAGTCGTGGCGCGCCTCGTCGACCCGCGGCGACTGACTCGTTGGGCCGATGAACAAGCCCGAGAAAAGATAGGACAGGGCGGGATGGCGCTGCCAATAGAGCACGAGGCTCTTCAAGAGGTCCGGGCGACGCAGGAAGGGCGAGTCGGACGCCGTCTCGCCGCCAAGCACGACATGATTGCCGCCGCCCGAACCGATCTGCCTTCCGTCGATCATGAATTTCGCGGTCGTCAATCGCGCCTGCCGCGCTTCCTCATAAAGCGCGGTCGTCGTCTCGACCGCCTGCCGCCATGAGGCCGCCGGGTGAATATTGACTTCGATGACGCCCGGATCCGGCGTCACCTTGATCACCTCCAGGCGCGGATCATTTGGCGGCGGATAGCCTTCAATATGAGGCGGCAGTCCGGCGACTTTGGCGCTCTCTTCGACCGCCTCAAGCAGTTCGAGATAGTCCTCGAGCGTCGCGACAGGGGGCATGAACACGCATAGATTGCCGTCGCGCGGCTCGATGGTGAAGGCTGTCCGCACCGCGCCCTCGACGATCGACTGTTCGTGCACGTCCTGGCGTGACTGTCCGCCGCCACCCGTCTGACCGCCGTCCTGGATGCGCCAGAAATGTCCGGGCTCCGGCAGCGGTTCGCGCGGGGCGAAGGGGTCTTGTGGATGAATATAGGGATATTCCTCCTCGGACAGTTTGGGCAGCGAGGCCACTGGAAGCCGCAACCCGATCGGCGAGTCGCCGGGCGCCAGGAAGAGTTTTCCGCGCCGCAGCGTCCACTTTTCTGACGTCCAACGTGGCGCGGATTCGGCGCGCGCATTCCAGCGTTGGATCGGCAGGACAAAGCCCGTAGGCTTGCTCAGGCCGCGCTCGAACACCCGCATCATGCGCGAGCGTTCCTCGGCGTCGTCGATCTTTGGATCAGAGGGATCGACATTGATCGGAAGGGCGCCCTCCTTGACCATCCAATGCGTCGGGTCCTCATAAGCCGGCACGGCGTGTTCGGCGCCGACTCCCAGCCGTTCCGCGAGCGCATGCACGAAAACTTCCGCGTCGGCGGCGGTCGCTTCTTTCTTCGCCGCGCCATTGGCGATGATTTGCGGCTGCGACCAGATCGGCTTGCCGTCGCGTCGCCAATAGAGGCCAAAGGCCCAGCGCGGCAGGCTTTCGCCGGGATACCATTTGCCCTGGCCGTAATGCAGAAAGCCGTTCGGCGCGAAACGTTCGCGCAGCCTGTGAATGAGATCGTCGGCGCGTTCGCGCTTGGTCGGGCCGGTCGCCGCCGTGTTCCATTCGGCGGATTCGAAATCATCGATCGAGACGAAGGTCGGCTCGCCGCCCATGGTGAGGCGAACGTCCTGCGCGTTGAGATCGGCGTCGACTTTTTCGCCGAGCGCGTCGAGCCGGCGCCATGCCTCGTCGGAGAAGGGCGCGGTGATGCGCGGCGCCTCATTGATGCGGTCGACGCGCATCTCGAAATTGAAATCGACTCGCGCAGGCTCCACCAAGCCCGACAAGGGCGCCGCGGAGCGATAATGCGGCGCGCCGCAGAGGGGCAGATGGCCTTCGCCGCAGAAGAGTCCCGAAGTGGCGTCGAGACCGATCCAGCCGGCGCCGGGAAGGAAAACTTCTGTCCAGGCGTGCAAATCGGTGAAGTCGTGATCCGTTCCTTTCGGGCCCTCGATCGGATCGATGTCGGCCTTCAGCTGAATGAGATAGCCGGAGACGAAACGCGCGGCGAGACCGAGCTTGCGCAGAATCTGCACAAGCAGCCAGGCGGAGTCGCGGCAAGAGCCCGACCCTAGCGCTAGCGTTTCCTCCGGCGCCTGCACGCCAGGCTCCATCCGGATCACGTAGCGAATGGCGTGATGCAGTCGCGCATTGATGTCGACGAGAAAATTAATGGTGCGCGTCTTTTCCCTTGGCAGGCTTTGGAGGAAGCCCTCAGTCAGCGGGCCGACGTCCTCGGGCTCGAGATAGGCGGCAAGCTCGATCTTCTGCTCGTCCGGATAGACGAAGGGGAAGTCTTCAGCGTAAGGCTCGATGAAGAAATCGAAGGGATTGTAAACCGCGAGTTCCGCCAGCAGGTCGACTTCGATTTTGAATTCATCCGCCTTCTCCGGGAACACGAGACGCGCCAGCCAATTGCCGTGCGGGTCCTGCTGCCAGTTGATGAAATGTCCCGACGGCGCGATCTTGAGCGAGTAGCTGGAGATTTTGGTGCGGCAATGGGGAGCGGGGCGCAGCCGGACGATCTGCGGGCCGAGCGCAACCAGGCGGTCATATTTGTAGTGGGTAATGTGATGAAGGGCGATCTGGATCGACACGTTATTCAGCGTCTCGTTTCAGCGCCGTCATCTTGTGAACTGGCGCGAGGCCAATTTGGAGTTTAGCGGGATGGGGCCGCGAAGTGTCAATCTAAAGAGCCGAGAAACTCGCGGCTTTGTCCGAAATTACGGCAATGAGCCTAGCGCGTGGATAGGTCCTGCGCAAAGAGCCGGCGCCGAAAATAGCCATTCGGGGAGATGAGTTCTCCGCCGATGACCGCTCCCCCCGGAGCTCGGAACTTTCGGTCCGGCGGACAGTTATGGCGCAGTGCGTCTCAGACGGGTCTCCCATGAAAGCCTTTCGCTGTCAGGTCTGCCGCCAGAGCATATTGTTCGAGAACGTCAAATGCGAAAGCTGCGGGCATCTGCTCGGCTATCTGCCGGCGCTCGCGGCGATGACCGCCGTCGAACCCGCCGGCGACGGATGGGTCGCGCTGGCTGACCGGGCCCGCCAATATCGCTTCTGCAAGAATTGGGAGCTGCATGGGTGCAACTGGATGGTCGAGAAGGGCGGCCGGTCGGAATATTGCCTCGCCTGCCGGCACAATCGAACCGTGCCTGACTTGTCAGATGAAAAGCGCCACGCCGCCTGGCAAAAAATCGAGACCGCCAAGCGGCGGCTGTTTTACAGTCTGATCCGTCTGAATCTGCCCGCGCCGGACGCGTCCGAGAATGACGGCGAGCCGCTCATCTTCGATTTTCTTGCGGAGGAGCCCTCACAGGCGCCTGTTCTGACCGGCCATAGCTCCGGTCTGATCACTATCGCCTTGAAGGAAGCCGATGATCCGGCGCGCGAGAAAATGCGCGACGAGATGGGCGAGCCCTACCGCACCTTGCTCGGCCATTTCAGGCATGAGATTGGCCACTATTATTGGGATCGCATCGTGGCGCAGTCCGACAATCTCGGGCCCTTTCGCGCGCTCTTTGGGGACGAGCAAGAAGATTATGCCGCCTCACTGCAGAGGCATTATGAAGAAGGCCCGCCGGCCGACTGGCGGCAGAACCACATCAGCGCCTATGCGTCCTGCCATCCGTGGGAAGATTTCGCGGAAACCTTCGCGCATTATCTCCATATCGTCGATACGCTCGAAACCGGCCGGAGCGCCGGGCTCGTGGTGCGACGCAGCGACGGCACGCCGGCGCGGGTCGATTTCGACCCTTACGCCTATCCCGACATCAATGAGATGATCGACAATTGGCTCGATATTTCATTCGCGTTGAACAACATCAATCGATCGATGGGACAGCCCGACATCTATCCCTTCGTGATCTCGTCGATCGTGAAAGACAAATTGGGCTTCGTCCAAAAGCTGCTCATGGAGCACGCGCGTCCTGCCGTCGGCAGAGCTGTGGCGCCGGGATTGATGTCAGCGGCGCACGCCAGCCGAGATGCCGCGTCGCATGCTACGCCAGCGCCTTGAGCGCGCTCTTGCCGGCATAGATCGCCGAGTCGCCGAGTTCCTCCTCGATGCGGATGAGCTGGTTGTATTTGGCGGTGCGATCCGAGCGCGCCAGCGAGCCGGTCTTGATCTGGCCGCTGTTCGTCGCAACGACGAGATCGGCGATGGTCGAATCTTCGGTCTCGCCGGAGCGGTGCGAAAACACGGTGGTGTAGCCGGCGCGATGGGCGGTCTCGACCGAGGCGAGCGTCTCGGTCAGCGTGCCGATCTGATTGACCTTCACGAGCAGCGAATTGGCGACGCCTTTCTTGATGCCCTCGTTTAGGCGCACGACATTGGTGACGAAAAGATCGTCGCCGACGAGCTGGACCTTGTCGCCGATCGCGTCGGTGAGCTTCTTCCAGCCCTCCCAATCATCCTCGGCCATGCCGTCCTCGATCGAGACGATCGGATAGGCGCCGGCGAGCTTGGCGAGATAGGCGACCTGTTCGTCGATCGAGCGCGTCACGCCTTCGCCTTCATAGACATATTTGCCGTCCTTGAAGAATTCCGTCGCGGCGCAGTCAGAGGCGAGATGAACGTCGACGCCGGGCTTGAAGCCGGCGGTTTCGATCGCCTTCATGACGAAGTCGAGCGCGGCTTCGGCGGAAGGAAGATTGGGGGCGAAGCCGCCTTCGTCGCCGACCGAGGTGCTGAGGCCCGCCTTCTTCAGCGCCGATTTCAGCGTGTGAAAAATCTCGGCGCCCCAGCGGATCGCGTCGCGCACATTCGGCGCGCCGGTCGGCATGATCATGAATTCCTGAAAGTCGATCGGATTGTCGGCGTGCACCCCGCCATTGACGATATTCATCATCGGCGTCGGCAGAACCCGCGCCTGCACGCCGCCGACATAGCGGTAGAGCGGCAGAGCGGTCGCCTCGGCCGCCGCCTTGGCGACGGCGAGCGACACGCCGAGAATGGCGTTGGCGCCGAGCCGCGCCTTGTTGGGCGTGCCGTCGAGCTTGATCATCGCCTCGTCGATGGCGACCTGATCTTCGGCCTCGAAACCGAGCAGCGCCCCGGCGATTTCGTCATTGACGTTGTCGACCGCAGCGAGCACGCCCTTGCCGAGATAGCGCGCCTTGTCGCCATCGCGCTTCTCCACCGCCTCATGCGCGCCGGTCGAAGCGCCGGACGGAACCGCCGCCCGGCCCGAGGAGCCGTCCTCCAGCGTCACCTCGACCTCGACGGTTGGATTCCCGCGGGAATCAAGAATTTCGCGGGCGTGGATGTCGACGATCTCGGTCATTTCAGCCTCTTATGATGCGGCGCGGAGCGGCGCGACTTCTTAGACCTATTGCAGCGTCCCGAAAAGCCTCGGCCGCAAAAAGCTTTTGCCTTGGGGCGCGCGCTTTTGCCGCGACGATGCTGCGCCGCGGCGTCAGCCGGCCCGCCAATCTGATTGACTGGCGAGGGTCTCAACCTATCCTTGAGATCGATCAAAGGAGCGGGCGTCGCCGCCGGGCGCGACGATCCGCCGGGAGGTCGGAATGGCGCGCTTCATCAGGCGAGCGGGTCGGGCCGTCGCCGTCTTCAGTCTTTGTTTCGAGTTTTTCTTTCCGACGCTTGCGCCCGCCCAGACGCCGGAGCATGTCGCCGCCGCCAAGGCGATTTTGGAGAAATCCCCGGTGCTCGCCAATTGCTCGACCGTCGAGAAGGATTTTCTCGGCTGGCCGGCAGCTCTCGTGCAGAGATGCGAATATCAAAGCGACGACATGCCGGGCCTCGCCTATGTGCTTGACGTAAAGCCGGAAACTCTGGCGCGCTGGGTCGAGGCCGGCTGCAGCGCGCTGATGGTCGGCGCAACCCATTGTTTCGATCGGACGCTAAAATGCGCGCTCGGCAGCACCGGCGCCGCCTTCGTGATCGGCGGCGATCTGATCGCGACGCGACAAGGCGCGAAGAAGAACCTCTTCTATCGCAACGGCGTCGCCATTGTCGCGCCGAACAGCGGGGCGCCCGGCGCCGTGCCGATCGCCGAACAGGAGCAGATCGCCCAGATGCCGGAAAAGGATGTGTCCGGAATGCTCGAACGCGGCGGCGTCGCCTTGTGGAACACGATGCCTTATCAATTCGCGGTGAAGGCCATCGATCTCGGGGTGCCGGCCGAGATGAACACGCCGGACAGGCGAGAGAAATGGCTCGAAATCGTGCGCGTCGAAATGCTCAAGGCGCTGGAGAGTCCGGAGAACCGCTTTCTCTCGGGCTGGATGTCGGCGCATCCGATCACGCTGCGCGCCGGGGAATGTCCGGATTCGCGCGACCCGTGAGCGGCGCGCCGCTTGACGGCGCCGCCGCGGCGCCTTTGTTACCCGCATGACCAAGATAAATAAGGGCGCGGCGCTGCTCGGCCGCCAGGCGGCGACGCCGGCGTCGCCGGACGAAGCCGAACTCGACCTCGTGCCTAACCCCCATAAGGACGCGGCCTATCTGGTGCGTTTCACCGCGCCGGAGTTCACCTCGCTCTGCCCGGTGACCGGACAGCCGGATTTCGCGCATATCGTCATCGACTATGTTCCGGCCGACTGGCTCGTCGAGTCGAAATCCTTGAAGCTTTATCTCGGGAGCTACCGCAACCACGGCGCCTTCCACGAAGACTGCACGCTGCGGATCGCGCGCGATCTCGTCGCGGCGCTAAAGCCGCAGTGGTTGCGAATCGGCGGCTATTGGTATCCGCGCGGCGGCATGCCGATCGACGTCTTCTGGCAGACCGGCGCGCCGCCGGAAGACCTGTGGCTTCCCGATCAAGGCGTCGCGCCCTATCGCGGGCGAGGCTAGCCTTCTCGGCTCCATGCGTCGCGCCCTTGTGCGCCCGGCTGAAAATCACCTACCAATGCATCGCTGCGGCCTCTCGACCTAGAGACCGTCCGATCGCGAGGCGAGAGAAGATGAAGCTTCGGACATTTTTCTCGGTCTTCTTCCTGTTGCTCGTCGCCTTGGCGGGCGGGCAATTGGCGCTCGGCTTTCTTCTCGAAAAAGCGCAAAGGGATTTGGAGACGTCGCATATCGAACTGGAATCTCTGACGACCCTTGCCGAGGATTTGATTCTTTCCTCGCAATGGCAAACGCGATTTTCGACAGGTTACATTTCCAACGGCGACATGAAACGACTCGATTGGTACAACGCAATCGAAGACATTCTGAACGGCAAGGCGGTTCGGCCGGAAGATTATAGCTTCGGCTATTGGGACCTTGTGAACGGCGGGATTATTCCGCCGCCCGAAAAGCAAGGCGACGGCGCAATTTCGATCGAAGATCGTTTCTTGAGCCAGAACATTACGGCGCATGAATTAAACCAGCTCAAGGAAGCTCAAACCATCCCCGACAAATTGGTCGCCATCGAACGCGCCGCCATGCACGCCAGCGCTGGCGAATTCGACGACGGCGCCGGAACGTTCTCGCGCAAGGGCAAGCCCGACCGCGCCTTGGCGGCCAAGCTGTTGTTGAGCAATGAATACCAAAAGCTCAATGGCGATCTGGTTCGGCGTCGAACGCATGCCGCAGTCCGAACATGAAGGCCAGGAGGGCGGCGCCCATCAGACCCGGATGATCGGAGAAGGCTGTCCAAGCCCACGCCCAGGCAAGAACGGTCGCCGCGACGATGACGGCATAGGTCGTCGCGGCCTTGGCCTTAACGTTGTCGCTCCGGTCGTCGAATGGATTGAGCGCCATGATCCCGTCCGCCTGAATGGCGGCATTGTAACTGTAATCGCTTACTTATGAAAGTTCATACCGCTACGTAGCGCGAAGCGCGCCAATTCGCCAGGACGACGACGATCGCGCGGCTTCGATTTTGATAGGATGCGGGTCGACGGGAGCAGGGCGGCGACATGCTATCGAAAGAGAATATCGCCGAATGGCGGCGTTGCGCGCCCGCGCTGCGGGAAGCGGAATATTCGGACGGCGAGACGCTCTATTTGCAAGGCGAAGCGCCGGATTTTCTCTATTGCCTGACGCGGGGCGTCGTCCGGCTGTCGCATGTCGCCGAAAGCGGCGCGCAGATCACGCTGGCGATCGTCAAAGCCGGCGACCTCTTCGGCAGCGCTTCGCCGGGAAGAGCGTCGGCGCATGCCGCGAGCGTCATCGGCGACGCGCGCGTTCTGACCTTTGCGCCTTCGGACGTGGAGCGTCTCGTCGCGAACAGCGCGTCGTTTGCAAGCTTTCTCAGCGCCGGCCTCGAGGCGTCGCGGGAACGCGCCGAGCGCAGGCTGATCGACCGCCAGACCAAGACCGTCGCCGCGCGGCTGATCGAGACGCTGGGCGAGCTTGCGCTCGCCTTTGGCGCGCCCTGTCCGCATGGCTATTTGCTCGAGATCAGGCTGACGCAGCAGGACATCGCCGATCTTATCCATGCGAGCCGCCCGGTGGTGACGCGGACCATGAATGAGTTGCGGCGCCGGGGGGCGCTCGATTATCGGCGCGACCTCATTTGCGTCAATCATCTCGCGCTCCAGGCGCTCGCGAAAGAAAATCCTGCCGGTTTGTAACGCAGGAGACAGACGGTCGCCGGCCGCGCGCTTACAAAGGCGCGGCGGCCGATCGGCGCCGCTGGGAGAAATCAAGATGAGATTCATCGCGGCGCGCTGGCACGGCTATCTCGACTACCTGACGGTTTTGATCTTCCTCATTGCGCCGAGCGTCCTTGGTTTCGGGGGGATCGCGGCGCAGCTCTCCTGGCTGCTCGCGGGTGTGCATCTCGCCATGACGCTCATCACGCGATTTCCGCTTGGGCTCATTCAGCGGTTGGCGTTTTCTCTTCACGGCTGGGTCGAGCGGATCGTCGGCCCGGCGCTGATCGCGATCGCCTTTCTTCCCGCGATTTCCGCCGAACGAACCGCCTTCGCCTTTTTCGCCGGCATGGGGCTCGTCATAATCGCCGTCGGCTGGCTGACGGATTATGCTGAGGCGGGTTAGGCTCGCCGGCCTTCACGGCCGCCGCGGCGCGGAGCGCGGGCCGACAGCTCATTGACGTTATAGCTACATGTAGCTACTTTTCTGGCTATGACCACGGTCTCGATCAAGGACGCGAAAAATCGCCTTACCGAACTCGCTCGCCGGGTCGAGAAGGGCGAGACGATTGTCGTGACGCGCAACGGAAAGCCAGCCTTCGATCTAGTCCCGCATCGGCGCAAGACCGGCTTGCGGTTCGAGGCCGTGGACGAATTCAAGAAGCGCCATGGCCTTAAGTCCCTCGTCACTTCCATCGCCGAGGATTTCGACGCGCCCTTGCCGGAAGATTTTCTGCTGCGGCCGTTGCCCGACGACGCATGAGGCTGTTGCTCGATACGCATATTCTTCTCGCTCTGATCGAGAGACGCATCGCCGCTTTAAACGCGGGGATAAGGACGTTGCTGGAAAACCCAGAGATGGAGTTCGTGGCGAGCGTCGCCAGCCTCTGGGAGATCGCAATCAAATGGCGGCTGGGCAAACTCGAACTCGCGTTCGATCTCGACGCGCTTCCGGAACTGCTTGAAACGATGGGCGTCGAACTTATTCCCATCAATGCGCGGCATGCGCTCTCCTCCGTCGAACCAGAGCCGCGCACGCGCGATCCGTTCGATCGTCTGTTGCTTGCGCAATGCAAAATCGAAGCATTGCGACTCGTTACGATCGATCGCGCGCTGGTCGATCATCCGCTGGCAGCGAAGACGGCGTAGGGGATTAGCGTCGCCCCTTCGCCAGCCGATCAAATTCCAGCAGTTCCTCGATCATCGCGCCAAGCGCGCCGAGCGGGATTTGCGTCTCGCTGTCGGAGACGGCGGCGCCCGGATCGGGATGCGTCTCGATGAACAGACCCGCGACGCCGATAGCGACCGCCGCGCGGGCAAGCGTCGCGACGAAGCGCCGCTCGCCGGAAGATGAAGCGCCCGCGCCGCCCGGCTGCTGAACGGCATGGGTCGCGTCGAAAATAACCGGCGCGCCTGTCTCCTTTAAAATCGGCAGCGCCCGCATGTCGGCGACAAGGGCGTTATAGCCGAAGCTCGTTCCGCGCTCGGTGACAATGACGCCGCCATCGCCCTCAGCGCGGGCCTTCTCGACGGCGTGGATCATGTCCCACGGCGCGATAAACTGTCCCTTCTTGATGTTGACCGGGCGGCCCGTCTTCGCCGCGGCGACAATGAGATCGGTCTGGCGGCAGAGAAAGGCGGGAATCTGCAACAGGTCGACGATTTCGGCGACCGGCGCGCATTGCCATGTCTCATGCACGTCGGTCGTCGTCGGCAGGCCGGTCTTATCCTTGATCTTGGCGAAGATCGGCAAAGCCACGTCGAGTCCGACGCCGCGCGGCGCGTCGCCGCTGGTGCGGTTCGCCTTGTCGAAGGACGCCTTGAAGATGATTCCGATGTTGAGACGCTCGCCGAGCCGCGCGAGTTCTTCGGCGGTCGCGAGCGCCATGTCGGTGCCCTCCAGCGCGCAAGGACCGGCGATCAGCGTCAGCGGCCGATCATTGCCGATCTCGACCAGAGCGCGCTGCGAAAAAGTGGGAACCGGTTTTTCGCGTAAAGCGCGCTCTGAACTTTTGGAATCGATCACGTTATCTGCATTTGGGCGATTCCGCCCAAATGCAGCGTGATCTAGGCGTGGGCCGTCTCCGATGATGACGCTTGTCACCCGCGCCTTGTCTCACGTTTTGACGAGCCGCGCGACTTCGGCGCGCAGGACGGGGAGAACCTCGGCTTCGAACCAGGGATGGCGCTTCAGCCAGCCCGTATTGCGCCAGGACGGGTGGGGCAGAGGGAAGATCAGCGGCCTTGCGTCCTGAAACTCGCGCCAGCGCGCCACGATTTCCGAGACGCCCGCGCCTTTCGGCAGCGCATGGCCGAGGCGTGCGAAATGATAGTCCTGCGCATAGCGGCCGATCGCGATGACCGTCTCGATCTGCGGCAGCGCCGCGAATAAGGAATCGTGCCAGCGGGCGCGGCATTCGGGACGCGGCGGCCGGTCGCCGCCGGCGGCGTCATTGCCAGGAAAGCAGAAGCCCATCGGCGTAATCGCGATGCGCGAGACGTCGTAGAAGGTCTCGCGGTCGACGCCCATCCAGTCGCGCAGTCGATTGCCGGAAGGGTCGTTGAAGGGAATCCCGGTCTGGTTGACGAGATTGCCGGGCGCCTGGCTCGCCAAGAGCAGCCGCGCGGTGGACGACACGCGAAACACCGGCCTCGGCTCATGCGGCAGTTTTGCGCCGTCGGGCGTCTCCACGCAAACGCGGCAGGCGCGGATGCGCGCCGCGATCTCTTCAAGTTTTCGGTCGGATTGGCGCCGGCTCATCTAGGGAATGACGCTCGGACGCGCCGCGACTTCCGTCCGCCATCGCGAGAGATGCGGCAAGTCCTGAGGGATTTCGACTCGCCCGAGCTTGGTCAAATCCATCGCGACGATGGCGGTGATGTCGGCGATGGTAAAATCGTCGGAGGCGATGAAGCGCCGCGAAGCGAGTTCCTGGTCGAGAAAGCGCATCATCTGTTGCGCGCGCGGTCGCTGATGCTCGGCGAATTCCGGCCTCTGCGGCGATTCAAGACGCGCCAGCGCCGGATGGCTGTGACGAAAGGCGAGCGCGACCGGAATGAACAGGCGGAACTCGACGCGGCGCTGCCACATCTCGACGAAGGCCTGTTCGCGCGCGCCTCGCCCAAGGAGTGCGGGCTCCGGATAAAGCGATTCGATATAGCGGCAGATGGCGACCGACTCGGTCAGCACGGCGCCGTCGTCTAGAACGAGCGCCGGCGTTTCGGACAGCGCGTTGATCTGCGAATAGGCTTCATTCTTGTGTTCATCCGCCAAGAGGTTGACGTCGTGCGTGGGAATCGCGGCGTTCTTTTCAGCCAGAAAAATCCGGACCCGCCTCGGATTGGGGGCCAGCGGCGTATTATAGAACAGCATGTCGGTCTCGTTCCGGGTTCGGATGTGGGGAATGCGCCGCGCTAATGTGGGGGTCGCCCGATCGTTTCAAAATATGCGCCAGTCGGAGAAGGCTCGCAGTTTTGCCGCCATGATTTAAGTTAGGCGCGATGACCGATGAACTTGTTCTCCAATCCCCCGCCGCCGCCCTCGTGCTCTTTTCCGGCGGGCAGGATTCCACCACCTGCCTCGCCTGGGCGCTGTCGCGCTACGACCGCGTCGAGACGGTCGGATTCGATTACGGCCAGCGCCATCGCGTCGAACTCACCCGCCGGGCGGGGCTGCGCGACGGGCTCGCGCTTCTCTCGCCGCTGTGGGCGGAGCGGCTCGGCGAAGATCGCTTAATTTCGATCGAGGCGCTCGGGGCCATTTCCGAGACGGCGCTGACCCGCGACGCCGAAATTGCCTTCGCCGCCGACGGGCTCCCCAACACTTTCGTTCCCGGACGCAATCTGCTGTTTCTGACCTTCGCCGCGGCGCTCGCCTATCGGCGCGGGATCGCCGATCTCGTCGGCGGCATGTGCGAGACCGACTATTCCGGCTATCCCGACTGCCGCGACCAGACGATCCGCGCCATGGCGCAGGCGCTCGGCCTCGGCATGGACCGCGGCTTCGCCATCCATACGCCGCTGATGTGGATCGACAAGGCGGAGACCTGGCGGCTGGCTGAATCGCTCGGCGGCGAAGAACTGGTGCGGCTCATCGTCGAGGAAACCCACACCTGCTACCTCGGCGAGCGCGGCGAGCGCTTCGACTGGGGCTATGGCTGCGGCGAATGCCCCGCCTGCAAGCTGCGCGCGCATGGCTGGGAGAAATACCGCGCCGGGCAGGCGCGCGCGACCGCCTGAGGCCCTTCTGACCGCCCGACTGTGGCATGTGCGCCACAGACGCCGCTGACCTCGTCACGCCGAACGAAGGCGCATTGACACGCTTCAGGCCGCGCTGGATATGTTATGTTATAACATCCTAGGAATGCGGGCGGCGATGAGGAGAAGCCTTTTTGGCGGCGCGGCGGTTTGCGGCGCGGCGGCGGCCTATGTGGCGGGCGTCGCGAGCGCGGTCGCCCAGCAGGCGTTGCCGCCGATCGAAGTCGGCGCCGTCAGTCCGATCAAACGCAGCAAGACTGTCGCTCCGCCGCAGTCGCCCCAGGCGCCCGGCGGGCGCAGCCGCAGCGCCCCGGGCCCAAGCGGACCCGAGCCGCACGAAACGGCGCCGCCGATGGGCGTCCTCCCGATCGTCGCCGACCAATTCGCGACGGTGACGGTCGTCACCAGCGGCGAGCTGCGGCGCTCGCCGGGGACGACGCTCGGCGACGTGCTCTTCGCCAAGCCCGGCATCACCGGATCGTCCTTCGCGCCGGGCGCGGCGAGCCGGCCGGTGGTGCGTGGCCTCGATAATTACCGGGTGCGCATCCAGGAAAACGGCATCAGCAACAGCGGGGTCTCGGAGCTTGGCGAGGACCATGCGGTACCGGTCGATCCCGCCGCCGCGAGCCAGGTCGAAGTGGTGCGCGGCCCTGCCACGCTGCGCTGGGGGTCGCAGGCGATCGGCGGCGTCGTCAATGTCGAGAACAACCGCATCCCCACGGCCTTGCCCTGCCGTCTGACGTTGGTTCCCAAGGCAGAGACGGAGGGTTGCTCGATCGTCGAATCGCGCGCGGCGGTGGCGACCGTCGACAATGGGTTGGAGAATGCGACTCTGCTCGACGCCGGCCGCGGCAATATCGCCATCCACGTCGATGTGCATGGCAGGCGCGGCAGCGACTATTTCATCCCCGGCTATCCCTATCTTTATCCGCCGGACCCGCCGCCGCTCGTTTTCGGACGCCAGCCCAATTCGTCGATGCGTTCGGCCGGCGGCTCGGCAGGCGCCTCCTATTTCTTCGATGGCGGCTTTGTCGGCTTCGCGGTGACGCAGTTCAATACGCGCTATCACATGCCGGGGATCGAGCCGTCGGAAACCGGTTCGCACATTGAGCTTCGCCAGACGCGGGTCACGACAAAGGGCGAATTCCGTCCGCCGTCCGCCTATATCGAAGCGGTCCGTTTCTGGGCGGGGCTGACCGATTACAAGCATCATGAACTCGCCAATGAAGGCGGCTTTGACGGCGTCCAGCAGACCTTCACCAACAAGGACATAGAGGCGCGGGTCGAAACGCAGTTGCGCCCGGTCGATTTGTCATTTGCGACCCTGACCAGCGCCTTCGGCGTTCAGGGCATGCATCAGATCCTGACCGCGCCCGGCCGCGAGGGCGGCCTCTTCGACCCCAATCGGTCGCGAAGCGTCGCCGGCTATTTGTTCAACGAATTCAGATTGACCGACGCATCGAAAATGCAGCTCGCTGGACGCATTGAACATGCGACGGTTTCCGGCGCATTTCCCGAACTCCTGGTTGATCCGTCGCCGCAAATCGCCCGCGTGCGCAATTTCACGCCAAAGAGCGCCGCCTTCGGCTTTCTGCAGGATTTGCCGGAAGGCGTCGTCGCCAGCCTCACCGCCCAATATGTCGAACGCGCGCCGCGCGCGCCCGAGCTTTTTTCGCGCGGCGTCCATGATGCGACGGCGACTTTCGATATCGGCAATCCCAATCTCGGAATCGAAGGGGCGAAAACGATCGAATTCGGCCTGCGGCGTTCCGCCGGTCCCTTCCGTTTCGAAGCGACGGCCTATGTCACGCGCTTCGACGGCTTCATCTTTCGCAATCTCACCGGCGCGCTCTGCGAAACCGATTTCGCGAGCTGCGCCTTCGACGGCGCGGGCGATCTGCGCCAGGCCTTCTATGCGCAGCGCAATGCGCTGTTTCGCGGCGGCGAGTTTCAAAGCCAGCTCGACGTCGCGCCGCTGGCCGGCGGCGTATTTGGCGTCGAGCATCAGTTTGACGTGGTGCGCGCGACATTTGTGGGCGGCGGCAATGTCCCCCGCATTCCGCCGGTGCGGCTCGGCGGCGGCGCATTCTGGCGCGAGTCGAACTGGTTGCTGCGGATCAATTTTCTTCACGCTTTCGCGCAGCGCAATATCGACCCGACCAATGAAACGCCGACCAAGGGCTATAATCTGCTGCGGGCCGACATCAGCTACCGGATGCTGTTTGAACCGGGCGACCCGCGCGGCCGCGAACTGACGCTGGGACTGGTCGGCGACAATCTGCTCAACCAGGATATCCGCAACAGCGTTTCCTTCAGGAAGGACGAGGTGCTGCTGCCGGGCGCGAATCTGCGGTTCTTCGTCAATGCGCGCTTTTGAGCGGGCGACGGGCAGTCCGGCTTGATCGTCGGGGCGAAATAGGGCATAGGCGGGGCCAACGAAGCGCTGGGCGTATCCCGGCCAGTTCTCCATTGCCGGGGTCAGACCGATGAAAATTCGTAACTCTTTGAAATCGCTGCGTTCGCGCCACCGCGCCAATCAGATCGTGCGCCGCAAGGGCCGCGTCTATGTGATCAACAAGGTGCAGCGCCGCTACAAGGCCCGCCAGGGCTGATTTCTTGCGGCGCTCGGAGGGGGCGCCGCGCTAACCGCCCATCAGCGCCAGCACATGGGCGCTGACGCAGAGGCTGAGGGCGTCGACGTCATAGCCGCCTTCCAGCATCGAGACGATCCGGCCGTCGCAGCGCTTGTCGGCGATCTCCATCAGCCGCTTGGTCGCGTCGCCGAAGTCAACTTCGCGCAGCCGAAGGCCGCCGAGCGGGTCGCGTTCATGGGCGTCGAAGCCGGCTGATATAAGAATTAGGTCGGGCGCGAAATCGCGCAGGCGGGGCAGGATGCGATCGTCGAGCGCCTCGCGAAAGGCGTCGCCGGTCGAACCGGCGAACAGCGGCGCGTTGACGATATTGTCATGGGCGCCCGTCTCATTGCGCCCGCCGGTGCCGGGATAGAAGGGCGCCTGATGGGTGGAGCAGAACAGGGCGGATTCATCGGCCCAGAAAATTTCCTGCGTGCCATTGCCGTGATGCACGTCGAAATCGACGATCGCGACCCGTTCCGCCCCATGCGCCGCCTGGGCGTGGCGGGCCGCCACAGCGACATTGTTGACGAAACAGAAGCCCATCGGATTGTGCGCGCCGGCATGGTGGCCGGGAGGCCGGGCGGCGACGAAGGCGTTATCGGCGCGTCCCGACATCACCTCCTCCACCGCCGCGACGGCCCCGCCGGCGGCGCGCCAGACGGCCTCGATCGTGTCCGGACACATCAGCGTATCGCTGTCGAGCGCCGAATAGCCCTCCCGCGGCGCCGCCTGTTCGAGCGCGGCGAGATAGGATTGCGGGTGAACGCGCTCCAGCGCCGCCAATTCGGCCCTGGGCGCGCTGATTCGCGCCAGAAGCGCGAAACGCGCCTCCTCGAGGCCGCGTTCGATCGCGCGCAGCCGTTCGGGCCGCTCGGGATGGCCGGGTCCCATCTCGTGACGGAGACCGCTCTCATGGGTGACGAAAAGGGTTTTCAACGCTGCGACGCACTCCGCGCGGGCGACGCTATGCTTATCGAAACATTAGTTTTCCGCCTTCCGCGGCTTTCTGTCCATGAAAAAGAAACGGTAAAGCTCAAGCGGCGTCTCGCGCCGCGCCGCGTGGCGCCGGCGCAACAGTGGGGGAATAATTCCGAAGACGTGATCCCAGCGCCAAAGTTCATGATAAGAAAATCGTAACGACAGTTTTGCGGCGGAAAGGAGTGCCCCAAATGAATTTCAAATATGTGACGGCCTCAACCCTTGTCGCCGTCTTGCTTGCCGGCTGCAACGGAGGAACGGCGCTTCCGGATCCAAGGCTCAGCGGCCGCGACGCCGAATTCATGGCGCTCGCCCCGAAGGCCGCGGTGAGTTCGCAATATGAACGCTACCTCGTCGATTACCGGACGAATGAGCCGGTCGGCTCGATCATCGTCGATAACCGCTCGAAATTTCTTTACTATATCATGCCGGGCGGCAAGGCGGTGCGTTACGGCGTCGCCACCGGCCAGGACGCGATGGCGTTCACCGGACGCGCTTATGTCGGCGCGATGCAGGAATGGCCGCGCTGGATTCCGCCAAAGGACATGCTCGAGCGCTGGCCGCATCTTCAGCCGACCGCCGACGCCGGCGGCCTGCCCGGCGGTCCTGACAATCCACTCGGCTCTCGCGCGCTCTATCTCTATCAGAACGGCAGAGACACGCTGTATCGCATTCACGGCACCAATGAGCCGGAGAAGATCGGGCAGGCCGTGTCATCGGGCTGCATCCGCATGCGCGACATCGACGCCATCGATCTGTACCATCGCGTGAAGGTCGGCACGAAAGTAACCGTACTCTAAGCCATTCACCCACTTAAAGAGTTTGGATGACGCCCTCCGCGCCTCGCGAGAGGGCGTCATCCATTTGGATGGTCCGATGCGTTTCGCGGCATCGCCATCGACGAAAAATCCGTAGCGGCGCTCAGCCCTCCAAAAACGAAATTAGTAAACCCCATTTGCGCGTCATGTGCGGCGTCGCACGGCGACGCGCCGTCGCCGCTCCTACAGTCGCGATGCTCGCAGGGAGCGGGAAGAGGGGGAAGACATGATGCGTTCGACGACAAGCATGGGCTGGCTGGGCCTGGTGGTTTGCGTTCTTTTTCTGGAATTTGCCGGCGCCGGCGCTTACCTCGCGTCGTCAGCGAAAGCTAATCCGTCCGACGCTTGTTATGGTTATGCGATTTGCCAATAAATTTTCATTCTTCGCGCACTTCCGTGGAACGCGCGCGCCCATGTTTGCGTTTATTCGACGAAAGGCCGGCGGATCCTATTTCGAAGCTCGCAAGAGCAGAGACGAGGGGCGCCGCCTTTCGAATTTTCAGCGATAGGCGGAATGTGGGGCCCGTCATGCGCAAGTTGGTTTTGTATGTGCTGATGCTGTTCATGTTCGCCGCGGGCGTTGCGAGCGCGACGACGATCTTGTCGCGTCCGTCGGACGGCGGCGACGACTTTTGCTTCGGATACGCCATCTGCGAGTAATGGCGCCCGACGGGTCATCACGTCGAACGTTGTTTACGCATGGGATTTCGCAGCCGGGCATTGCGCAATGGAGCGCGCTTAAAGGCATTTTTGCAACGAGCGCGCTCCAAGCCTGTCAGACCAAGCCTGTCCACATTTGAGCGATCCCGCCAAATGCAGTGCGGTTTTATGCGCAGCTTTGCTCGCCGAAGAGGCCTGTCTTCGCACGCGTGACGTCGACGCATTGTCGACCGCCAGCCCGATGCGAGTGCATGGATCACGAAATCGCGGGACGAAAAGCTCGCCGCGTCGCCGGTCGGCTCAAATGTGAATGGCTCTTTTGGCGACGGCAAGAGCCGCCTCGCGGACCGCCTCGGAGAGAGTCGGATGCGCATGGCAGGTGCGCGCGAGGTCTTCGGCCGAGCCGGAAAATTCTATCAGCACGGCGGCTTCGGCGATCATCTCGCTGGCGACGGCGCCAAGGATATGGACGCCGAGCACTCGGTCGGTCGCAGCGTCGGCGATGATCTTCACGAAACCCTCGGTCGCGCGCATCGCCCGGGCGCGGCCATTGGCGGTGAAGGGAAATTTGCCGATCGCGACATCGAATCCTTTGGACTTGGCTTCTTCCTCGGTCATGCCGACCGACGCGACCTCCGGCATCGTATAGACAACGCTCGGAATGACGCCGTAGTTAACGTGACCAGCCTGTCCGGCAAGGATTTCGGCGACGGCGATTCCTTCATCCTCGGCCTTGTGCGCCAGCATCGGCCCGCGCACCACATCGCCGATGGCGTAAACGCCGGGGATGCTGGTCGCGAAATGGTCGTCGATAACGATACGCCCGCGTTCGACGGCGACGCCGGCTTCTTCCAGTCCGAGTCCCTGCGTGAACGGGATACGGCCGGTGGCGATCAGCACCGCATCGGCCTCGATCCTCTCAGAACTCGCGCCGTCAACCGATGAATAGGAGACGACAGCGCGCTCAGTCCCGCCGCTCGCCTTGCGTTCGACGCCCGTCACTTTGGAGGAGAGACGGAAGGCGAAGCCCTGCTTTTCGAGAATCTTCTGGAAACGGCTGGCGATTTCGAGATCGAAGCCGGGAAGGATGCGGTCGAGATATTCGATCGCCGTCACTTGCGCGCCAAGCCGCCGCCAGACCGAACCGAGTTCGAGCCCGATGACGCCGGCGCCGACGACGACGAGCCGCTTCGGCGGCTCGGCGAGGGCGAGGGCGCCGGTCGATGAGAGGATGAGCTTTTCGTCGATCGCGATGTCCGCCCCGGCGGCGTCGCGCAGCGGCGCGGCGATCGAGCCGGTGGCGAGGACGATGTTCTTCGCTTCAATCGTCTGCACGGCGCCGTCGGCGCCGGCGACCTCGACCTGTCCGGCGCCTTTCAGCTTTCCGACGCCGCGAAACGAGTCGATCTTATGCTTCTTGAACAGGAAGGCGACGCCATTGACGTTGGCGCCGACGGTGTCGTCCTTATGCTTCATCATCGCCGCGAGATCGAGCCGCGGCGGATCGACGATGACGCCGAGCGGCGCCAATCCGTGCCCGGCTTCCTCGAACATATGCGACGCGTGAAGCAGCGCCTTCGAGGGAATGCACCCGACATTGAGGCATGTGCCGCCGAATGTCTTGTCCTTCTCGACGACGGCCGTCTTCAATCCGAGCTGCGCCGCGCGAATCGCGCAAACATATCCGCCCGGACCGGATCCGATCACGATAAGATCGTAAGTCATGTCATCCGCGATTCAAGATTGGCGCCGCTTGCGAGACCGGCTTCCCAGATGAACGCATCTGAGATGAACCTCTGATAAACACTACGGAAAATCAGCCCGCCGCCCAGACGTAGATCAGCGTCGCGGCGATGCCGAGCGCGGTCTGACCGAGTTCGAGCCGACCCCAAAGATCGATGACCTTGCGCGCCTCATGCGCCGCATCGGCGTTGATGAGCGCCAGGATGCGATTGTTGAGCGGCACGATGGCGAGATAGGTATAGGGCCAGCTGGCGATGGCGACGAAGGCGCCAAACAGCCATCTGATGTCGCCGAACTCGCGAAAGGCGATGAAGCCGAAAAGCGCGGCAAGGAACGCCAGACTTGCCAGCACGATGAAGCCGCGGTGGTCGGAGGGCTCCCATTCCTTAATGAGCGCGTCGTCGCTCAGCGCCAGCCGCGCCGGCTGCTCGACGTAATTGACGTAAAGCGACGCGCCGGCGAAAGCGCCAGCCGCCGCGAGCGCGAGCGAACCAATGATCATCTATAGAATCCTCTGACGGCCGGCGAAACTTTCGGCGTTGCTGGCGAATCGACCGCCGACCGCCGATCCGCCATGTTTATTTAAGCTGACTCGATCGCTTCCTCGTCGCAGACGACGCGGGCGTTCTCCTCGGCCTCCGCGGCGATGTCGATTTTCACCGCCTTGGCCGCTTCCCTTTCCTGGCGACGATCGGTGAAGTGGTCGAAGAACACCTGCATCGCGCGATCGACGCCGTAAGGATTGATGCGGCGCGTGTCCTCTCGATAGAACATCGACACATTCGGCGAAACAGTGGCGAGATCATAGGACGGGAAATAGGCGATGTTCGGTCGCGCCCGGACCACCTCGTCGGCGGCGGCGCGCAATATCGCCTTCACTGCGCTGTTCGATTCGATCACATGCCGGTCTTCATAGGTTGCGATAATGCCGACCGGCGACACGCTCAGCACCAAGCGAACCTTGGGGTTGACCTCGCGCATGCGGTCGGTCGCCGCAAGGAAGTCGCGCACGACCTCGCTGACCGTCATATTGTAGAATTCATAGACGTTCGGATCCCATTCGCCGCCGGCGACGCCGGGCGCGAGCTGCAGGATCGCGCCATCCGGCTTGTGGCGCCAGGTCTCGGTATGGCCGAAGGTGAAGACGAAAACGTCCATCGTCTCGAGCATGTGGCGGACTGCGGCGAGATGCCGCTCGCGATCGGCGCGCATGTCGTCGAGCGTGGCGTATCCGTCCGGCTCGATACGCGGCCGGAAGGGATCGACGAAGCGGCCGTCCTCCGGACGATTCCAGTAATCGAGCTGCGGTGTGAATCGTCCATAGGCGCGTTCGATCAGCTGCAGCAGCTGAGCGGTGGTGTAGAGATTGCCGTATCGGCAGGAATACATCGAGTAATTTCGGTCGAGCGCCTCCTTCGCCGACATGCCGATCGGCGGCTGTTCCGCGAGGTAGTAATGGTAACCGCTCGCTTGCAGGCGCATGGCGATTTCCTGGGCGAAGCAGCTGCCCCCGGTCGCGACCTTGTCCTGCGGCGAAATCTTGAACGGCG
Organism: Methylocystis sp.; assembly: GCF_046349115.1. Taxonomy (GTDB): domain Bacteria; phylum Pseudomonadota; class Alphaproteobacteria; order Rhizobiales; family Beijerinckiaceae; genus Methylocystis. The sequence goes on from NZ_JAXMCX010000001.1 coordinate 218,999, forward strand.
TGCGAATGATCGGATCGAGCGCGAAGGGCGGCAAAGAGGTCACCGCCTTGCGCCAAAAGCGATGGTCAGGTAGGGAGCTATAGGGGTTTTCCGCCATGGTCGCACTCCTTTCCGATCCGGCCGATTCGATCGCGGATCGCGCCTATTCCCGCGTCGTTCGCGAGCCGCCTTCTGGCGTCGCAACATAAACGGCGCCCGCCCGCTTGTCACCCGGCGCCGACGACGGCCGCGCCGCCGCCAATCGTGAAAGACCGCATGCTCGCCCAGCTTGACAAACAGATTTTGAAATCCTGGCGGCAATACGCCATCGAGCCGCGGATCGCAAAGTTCACCGGCCGCGTCATGCGCAATACCGGGCCGCGGATCGCCATCGTCGGCAACTGCCAGAGTTTCGGCGTCGCTTATGCGATGAAAGTGCTCGATCCGAGCGCCACGGTCGATCATTTCTCGATGATCGCTCGCGCGCGCTCGTCGATCGGGCTCTTCGTCAAGACGCTCGAGACCTACGATTATGTCTTCTCGCATGATTTCCTTGACGGACATGTGCGCGGCGGCGGGTCGGAGGAATTGTGCAAACGTCTGCCGAAGACGATGATCTTCCCGGCGGTCACCTTCGCCGCCTTTCATCCAGACCTCGTCTATATTCACGATCTGTCGCGGATGCATGGATTCGTCTGCGGGCCGATCGGTCCCTATCATTCGGCGATCTGCCTCTTCGCCTATCGCAAGGGCCTGTCGGTCGAGATGGCGAATGCGCTCTTCAATGAAAATGTCTACGACGCGCTCGGCTATCTCGACATGTGGAACGAGGCGTCGCGCGAATTGCTCGACACGACGCGCGATCGATTCAACATCGATCTTTCCAACGAATTGATGAACTGGTCGCGGCGCGGCGTGTTCATGTACAGCACGGTGCATCCGATGAGCTACGTGCTGTTCGATCTCTCAAAAAAGCTTTTCGAGAAGATTGGGCTCAAGCCGCGGACGGTGAATTTCAACTATTACGACATTCACGATCTGGCGCGCAGCGAAATCTTCCCGATCTATCCGCCGATCGCCAAGCGCTACGGCGCGCAAGGCGGCTATATGTTCAAGCTGCAGAACCACCATCTCGCGACGACGGTCGGCGACTTTTTGACGCTGCCGCAATATATCGCGTCCTGCTACAAAATTTACGGCAAGCACGATCCGGCGCGGCTCAGCAATCCCCGCGTCGACGCCTGGCTCGCCGACGAGGCGACGACCGGATTGCTGATAAGGCTGGCGCGCGAGAATTTCGCCGCCGGACTGACGCCAACGCTATAAGCTGCTTGCGTCATTCCCGACGCGCGCAACGCGCGCGATCGGGGATCGAGAGCAGACCGCCATTGTTGGATCTGCTTTGGATACCCGGTCAGCCTTTGGCCTGCCGGGAATGACAAGGTCCAAGCGCCTCGATAGCCGTACTATTTCCAGCGCGTGTCGAATGTCGCGAGGTTGAACGGCGGCTTGTAGGGATGCAGCGGATTTTCGCCGCTGAAGGGCTTCACCACGGTGAGAATGCGCTCGCGATGTTTCAAGGGCGCGAAGCCGGAAGGGTCCTGCGCGCCGGTGAAGCCGATAAGATGCGCCGGATCGATATTGAGTTTGAACGACGGCGGCGGACGCATCCAGCTCTGCGCGACGACATCCATATAGGCCGTCTTCAGCATATGGTTGAGGCCCCATTGTGTCGGCACGAAGCAGGATTTCGAGGAATCCGACATGTCCCAATAATAGGTGTCGGGCCGCAATTCGAGGGTGGCGTCGCCTTCGAAGACGGCGATCGAACCTTCGTGCATGAGATGGCGCACCTCGGCGAAGCCCGCGAAGGGATCGACGAGATGATAATAGACGCCGAGACAGAGAATGATGTCGAAAGTCTCGTTGAGCTTCGAGGCTTCGTAGATCGAAACGCTCTGATTGATCTCGACATTGGATTTCAAGAGCTGCTTGGCGAGGCGCAGGCCCGCGCCGCTCGCCCAATTCTGGCTCACGTCGTCGGTGGCGAGCACGCGTTTGGCGCCGCGTCGCTCGGCGTAAAAACTCCAATACCCGTCCCAGCACCCGACTTCGAGCACGGTCTTTCCGGCAAAATCGATCTTGTCGAGTTCGCTCTCGATGAAGCGCCAGATGCGGCGGTGATCCTCTGCCTGCGAGACGCTGACGGCGCGCAGACCGTCGCCGAAATCGAATTCATGATACCAATGAATTGCGTCAATTTCTTTTTGCAGCGTCTCAAGCGAAGCTGCGTCCTGCACGTCCATCGAATGTTCCCTGGATGATTGATGCGGCAGGCGCGCGAAAGCGCCCGCTCTTTATCTCGGCGACGGCGCGGAGTTTGCCTTTATTCCGCGCTCCATGCAAGGCGAGGCTGCGACGCCGGGCGGCCGAGGCGCTCCATCTCCGAGGCGAATTCGCAGATGCGCGGCGCGACCTCGGCGCGGAATCGCGAGCCGTTGAACACGCCATAATGGCCTACGCCCTTCTGCACATGATGGCTTTTACGCGCCGCAGGGATATTGGCGCAAAGCTCCAGCGCGGCTTCGGTCTGGCCAACGCCCGAGATGTCGTCCTTTTCGCCCTCGACGGCGAACAGCGCCGTACGCCGAATGGCGTGAAGATCAATCAGATTGCCGCGATGACGGAACAGGCCGAGCGGCACCTGGTGACGGACGAAGACGCGGTCGACGGTCTGCAGATAGAACTCCGCCGTCAAATCCATTACCGCGAGATATTCGTCATAAAAATCCCGGTGCTTTTCGGCGGAGTCGCCGTCGCCCTCGACGAGATGATTGAACATTTCGAGATGCGCCGAGATGTGCCGCTCGAAATTCATCGACATGAAGCCGGAAAGCTGCAGGAAGCCCGGATAGACGTGGCGTCCCATGCCAGCGTGAGGGAAAGGCACGGTATGAATGCAATGGGCGCGGAACCAGTCGATGCCGCGCTGCTGCGCGAGCTTGTTGACGGCGGTCGGATTGACGCGCGTGTCGATGGGGCCGCCGATCAGCACCATGGATTCCGGAACGTCGGGATCGTCTTCAGCCTCCATCGCGGCGACCGCGCAGATCAGCGGCACCGAAGCCTGACAGACTCCGAGCGTATGCAGAGGCGTGTCCGTCGCGCCCGGCGCGAGGAAGCGCATGATGTCGCAAAGGCAGTCGATGTAATCGTCGAGATCGAAAGCGCCGTCGGCGAGCGCCACCTGGCGCGCGTCGCTCCAGTCGGTGATGTAGACGTCATGGGTGGGCAGGAAGGCTTCGACCGTGCCGCGCAACAGCGTGGCGTAATGACCCGACATCGGCGCGATGATCAGCAGTTTCGACTGCCTCGGCGCGGGACCCGGAAACTGCCGATCGAAATGCAGCAGTCCGCAAAACGGACGACTCCAGACAATTTCCTCGACGATCTCGACCTCGGTTCCATCGACGATGGTCGTATCCAAGCCGAACAGCGGCTTGCCATAGCGGCGCGTCATCCGCTCGAAGAGCTCCGCGGAGGCGGCGATGCTGCGGCCGAACGACGTGTGATGCATCGGATTGAGCGGGTTCTTCATCGCATGCAACATGGCGTCAGTCGCCGCCCGCGCCGGCGCAAAGGCCAGGTGCATCATTTCGTACAGCTGGTAGGACATTCGATCCATCGTCACGCTTCTCCCGCCACCTCCCTCGCAGCCGCCGCGCCGCGGGTTTTATGTTGCACTGCACAAATCATCCTATAACAAATTCAAAATGGTGGAAATTGCAAATCTGACGAGTAGAGCAGACGCACAAACCGGCAAAAAATTCACACTTCTGTGATAATCACGCCGTCAAGACCCCGATTGCAAGCATAAACCAGAGAAAGGCGGCGGCTCTTCGGTAGAGCGCGAGCGCGCGACGAATATCGGCGGCTGTGGCTTCTCGCCGCCCATGCCCGAGAATCGCGCCCTGGATCACCCGACGTTCGCCATAGGCGCGTGGACCGCCAAGTTCAAGCCCGAGCGCGCCGGCCGCCGCGGCTTCGGGCCAGCCGGCGTTGGGGGAGACATGCTTGGGCGCGTCGCGCCGGGCGGCCGCCAGCGCCTGCGCCGGCGAGGCGCCCTTCAGCAGGAACGCCCCCGCCGCCAGCAGGCCGGCCGCCGCGCGCGAGGGGATGTAATTCATCAGATCGTCGCAGCGCGCCGCGGCCCAGCCGAAGGCGAGATAGCGGGACGATTTGTGGCCGATCATGCTGTCGGCGGTGTTGACCGCCTTATAGGCGAGCGCGCCAGGCAGGCCGAAGACGGCGAGCCAGAGCGCCGGCGCGACGACGCCGTCGGAAAAATTCTCGGCGAGGCTCTCGATCGCCGCGCGGGCGACCCCGGCCGCGCCGAGCGCCGACACGTCGCGGCCGACGATTTTCGCCACCGCCGCCCGTCCGTCTTCGAGAGACGCCGTCAGCCCCTCGGCGACCGCGGCGACATGGGCGTCAAGGCTGCGCTGCGCCAGCAGGGTCGATGAGACCGCCGCGAGCGCGATCCATCCGAAGGGGAGCGCAAGCGCCGCGCGTTCGATCAAGGTGCCGGCTCCGATAGCGATCGCCAGAAGCGCGGCGAGCGCGATAACGCCTTTCGATCGCCGAAGCGCGAAGGACTCGTCTTCGCAATTCAGGCGACGATCGAGCGCGTCGATCAGCGCGCCGAGCCAGGTCGACGGATGGCCGATCTTGCGAAACAGCGCGTCCGGATAGCCGACGCCCGCCTCGATGGCGAGCGCCAGCAGCGCGAGCGTGAAGTTCATTTGATTTGGACGCCAGGCCGAGCAGCGGCCGTCGCCGTCATTGCAAGCCGAAGGCGAAGCAATCCAGGGCCGCAAACCGGCGACTGGATTGCTTCGTCGCTACGCTCCTCGCAATGACGAAGGCGCCTCACCGCCCGAAGAGCGCGGTGATCGACGCCTTGGCGATCGCGTTCTGATTGATGGTGAAGCCGGCGATGGCGGTGCGGCCATGGGCGGCGTCGCCAAGCTTGTCGATCTTGAGCGCATAGACCGTGAAAACATAGCGGTGCGGCTTGCCCGGCGGCGGGCAGGGGCCGCCATAGGCCTTGTCGCCGAAGTCGGTCTCAAGCTGATGCGCGCCGGGCGGAAGATTCTTGCCGGAGGCGTCGCCGGCGCCGCGCTTCAAGCCGCGAACGTCGGCGGGAATGTCGACGACGAGCCAGTGCCAGAAGCCGGCGCCGCCGGTCGGCGCATCGGGATCATGCGCGGCGACGGCGAAGCTTTTCGTGCCAGGCGGCGGGTCGCTCCAGCTCAGCTCGGGCGAGAGGTTCCCGCCGGTGCAGCCGAAGGAATCATAGACATGTTTCATGTCGATGGTCTTGCCTTCGGCGATGTCGGGGCTCGCAAGTTCAAACGCCTGGGCGCCGCTCGAATCGGCGGCGGCCAGCGCGATAAGGCCGAGGAAGGATGATACGCTGCGCCACATGTTAGCGTGCTCCCTGATCTGAAAACGCCGCATCTTGTAACGGATTGGCGCGCCGGTGTCGCGCGTCCGCGCTTCGCGGTAAAGAGGGCGGATGAGCGATGCGGGAAGCGGGGGTCCATTGCGCCGCGGCTGGACGACGGGCGCCTGCGCGACCGCGGCGTCCCGCGCCGCCTTCGAGGCGCTGGTGACAGGCGCGCCGCCGCCTGACCCGGTCGAGATCGCGCTGCCGTCGGGAAGGCGCGTCGCCTTTGCGCTGGCGACATTCGAACGCGGCAAGGATTTCGCCCGCGCCGGCGTGGTCAAGGACGCCGGCGACGATCCCGACGTGACGCATGGCGCGCTGATATGCGCAAGGGTAAGGCGCGGCGCGCCGGGCGCCGGCGTGCGTTTCTCCGCGGGCGCCGGCGTCGGCACGGTGACGCGACCCGGCCTGCCTCTGCCGGTGGGAGAGCCGGCGATCAATCCGGTGCCGCGCAAGATGATGACTGAGACGATCATCGAGGCGAGCGCCAGGCTCGGCGTTGCACCCGACGCCGATATCGAAATCTCGATTCCGGGCGGCGAGGAACTCGCCAGACACACGCTCAACGGGCGGCTTGGAATCGTCGGCGGTCTTTCGATTCTCGGCACGACGGGAATCGTCACGCCCTTTTCCTGCGCCGCCTGGATCGACAGCATTCATCGCGGCGTCGACGTGGCGCGCGCCAGCGACCTGAGTCATATCGCCGGGACGACCGGCTCGACCTCCGAAGCCGCGGTGAAACTGCTTTATGATCTGCCGGAGACCGCGCTCATCGAAATGGGCGATTTCGTCGGCGGACTTTTGAAATATCTTCATAAGCATCCGGTCGCGCGCGTGACGATAGGCGGCGGCTTCGCCAAGATGACAAAGCTCGCCCAAGGGCGGCTCGATCTTCACTCGGGACGCTCCAGCGTCGATTTTGCGCATCTGGCCCAAACCGCGAGAGAGGTCGGCGCCGGTCTGGAAATCGCGGCGCTCATCGCCAACGCCAATAGCGCGCTCGAAGCGTTGCAGATCGCGCAGGGCGCGGGAATCGATCTCGCGGCGCCGATCGCGCGCGCCGCCTGGCGAACCGCGGCGCGGGCGCTCGATGCGACGGAGAGCGAATTGGAAATCATCATCTTCGATCGCGACGGCGTTCCGCTCGCCCGTGCGCCGTTTAGAAAGGCAATTCATGACCGCGATTGAAAACTCTCGCGCGTCATTGCGAACGAAGCGAAGCAATTCAGAGCGCTTGAGCGATAGCTGGATTGATTTGTCGCTCGCGCTGCTCGCAGTGATGGACGGACGATCGATCCTGTTTTTGCCCGAACAGCTCGCATGTCATTCCCGACGCGCGAAGCGCGATCGGGAATCCAGAGCAAAACCAGCGCTCCTGGATCGGCGCTGGATTCCCGGTCAGGCCTTTGGCCTGCCGGGAATGACAGGTCCAGCGAACGGATCAACTGGAATTCGTTCGTCATGAGCGAAAATCCGCATCTCACGCTCGTGCTCGGCGGCGCGCGTTCAGGCAAAAGCGCTTATGCGGAGCGCCTGATCGCCGCGTATCCGGCTCCTTGGATCTATATCGCGACCGCCGAGATTCTCGACGACGAAATGCGCGCGCGAGTCGAGACGCATCGTCAAAGGCGCGGCGAGAACTGGCGCACGATCGAAGCGGCGCAGATGCTCGTCGAAGCGATCGCCGAAGCCCCCTCCGATCGCCCGCTGCTCATCGACTGCCTCACGCTATGGCTGAGCAATAGGCTGCTCGCCGGCGCCGATCTTTCCTCCGATCGCGCGGCGCTGATTCACGTCTTGTCGCGCCGCGCGGCGCCGACTGTCACAGTCTCGTCCGAAGTTGGGTTGTCTATTGTGCCAGACAATGCGCTGGCGCGTTCGTTTCGCGATGCGGCAGGGGAATTGCATCAAGCCGTATCGCGGATTGCGGGCAAGGTTGCGCTCGTCGTCGCGGGCAATCCGCTGATCGTGAAGGACCTGCCGGTCATCTGATCCGCGGGCGTTTCCTGCGCCGGCATATCGTCAGCAATTATTTTAAAGGAGAAGTTCATGTCCCATGTCGTAAGCGCCCTCGTCTTCGCCGTCGCCCTGTTTGCAGGCGTGACCGCCGATCCTGCGTCGGGCGCCGAGCGCCTCGCGCCCTATGGGGCAAATCTTTCTCAGACGTCAGTGTCTGGGCTTTCGTCTGGCGCGGCGATGGCCTTGCAGTTCCATGTCGCGCATTCGGGCGTCGTCAAAGGCGCCGGAATCATCGCCGGGGTTCCCTATGATTGCGCGGAGCGAAGCCTGCCCCGCGCGACGAGCAATTGCATGCACCCCGACGCGACGCATCCCGTCCCTGATCCGGCGCATCTCAAGGACCTCACCGATGCGCTCGCGCGCGCCGGCGATATCGACGACGTCGCCAATTTGAACGGCGCGCGCGTGTGGCTCTTTTCCGGCCGCAAGGATGAGACGGTGTTTCCCGTCGTGATGGATGCGGCGCGCGATTACTACGCCTATTATGTGCCGCCGGACGGCATCGTCTATCGCAACGACATCGGCGCCGGACACGCGCTGGTGACGGAAGACTATGGCGACAGGAACTGCGGCGCGACCAAGTCTCCCTACATCGTCGACTGCGATTTCGACTCGGCGAAAGCGCTGCTCGAACAGATATACGGCCCGCTCAATCCAGCGAGCGCGCAGAACGCCGGAAAATATGTCGAATTCGACCAGAAGGAATTTCTGCCCGACGGCAATGCCTATGTGCACAGCATGAGCGATGTCGGCTACGCCTATATTCCGCATGTCTGCGCCATGGAGCCATGCCGCGTGCATGTCGCGCTGCATGGCTGCAAACAGCAGGCCGCCGAAATCGGCGACGCCTTCTATAAGCATGCCGGATATAATCGCTGGGCGGAAACCAACCACATCATCGTCGTCTATCCGCAAACCATCAGCCGCCTGGGCTGGGGCTTTCCGTTCTACACGCTAAACTTCGTGTGGAACCCCAACGCCTGCTGGGACTGGTGGGGCTATGACAGCGCCGACTACCCGACCAAGAAAGGGCCGCAGATCGCCGCGATCCGCGCGATGGTCGACAGGCTCGCGACGAAGCCTTGAGTTGGGCGCGTTCCTTCTCCCGTTTTTTGGCAGAAGCGCGCGCGCTAACCGCCCGCCGCTTTCAGCCCCTTCTCCAAATCGGCGATGATGTCGTCGATATGTTCGATGCCGATCGCGAGGCGCACATAGCCCGGCGTGACGCCGGAGGCGAGCTGCGCCTCTTCGGAAAGCTGCGAATGGGTCGTCGTCGCGGGATGGATGGCGAGGCTGCGGGCGTCGCCGATATTGGCGACGTGATAGAACATTTCCAGCGCGTCGATGAAGCGGCGGCCGGCCTCTAAGCCGCCCTTCAGCTCGAAGCCGAGCAGCGCGCCATAGCCGCCTTTCAGATAGGCGTCGGCGCGCCGGCGCGTCTCACCCGTCTGTTGCGAAGGATGAATGACTCGCGTCACTTCGTTGTGCTTACTTAGGAAGTCGACGACCTTCTGCGTGTTCTGCACATGGCGCTCCATGCGCAGAGTCACCGTCTCGACGCCCTGCAGCGTCAGAAAAGCGTTGAACGGCGAGGGCGCGGGGCCGAGATCGCGCAGCAGTGTCGCGCGCGCCTTGATGATATAGGCGACCGGCCCGATCGGCTTGACCGCCTCGACCCAGATCGCGCCGTGATAGCTCGGATCGGGCGTATTGAGCGCCGGCTGACGCTGCGCAAATTTCTCCCAGTCGAAATTGCCGGCGTCGACGATCGCGCCGCCGATCGAATTGCCATGGCCGCCGAGATATTTCGTCGTCGAATAAACGACGATCGCCGCGCCATGATCGATCGGCCGGCAGAGAATCGGCGCCGCGGTATTGTCCATGATCAGCGGCACGCCAATTTCGCGGCCGATCGCCGCCACTTCCGCGATCGGAAATACGGCGAGCTTGGGATTGGGCAGAGTCTCGGCGTAATAGGCGCGCGTGCGTTCGTCGGTGGCGCGGCGGAAATTTTCAGGATCGGACGGATCGACGAAGCGCACATCGAGGCCCTGATCCTTTAGCGTATTGGCGAAAAGATTCCAGGTGCCGCCGTAAAGATCGGTGGATGAGACGATATTGTCGCCGACGCGCGCGAGATTTTGAATCGCCAAAGCCGACGCCGCCTGTCCCGAAGAAAGCGCCAGAGCCGCGACGCCGCCTTCCAGCGCGGCCAGTCGCGCCTCCAAGACGCCCGTCGTCGGATTGCCGATGCGCGTATAGATATGGCCGAGCTCCTTCAGCGCGAAGAGACTCGCGGCGTGCTCGGTGTCTCGGAATTGATAGGAGGTCGTCTGATAGATCGGTACGGCGACGGCGCCGTTGGTTTCGTCCGCGCGCCATCCGGCGTGGAGCGCGATTGTTTCAGCATGTGTGCTGTCGACGGCCATCATCCACCTCCTGGCGTGAGCATAAGCTCAATAAATCAAAGTCGACGCGCGCGCTACATCGCGCGCGACAAGACGGACCTGTTCGCGGCCTGCGTCGAAGCGATTCACGCCTGGCGCTATTTCTTGAGTTATATCGTTTGACGACTATAATCCGCCTCGGCCAAGATTGAGCGCAACCCCGCGACTCGGGCCACACTCCAAAGGGGGAATCGCCGCATGAAGAAGACACTGATGTTGACCGGCGCAATCGCTGTGGGCGCAATTTTCGCCGCGCCAGTTCGCGCCGAAGATCCGAGCGACGCCGCTGCCGCGCCGAGCGCGGCGCCCGCACCAATGGCCGCGCCAGCCGCGCCTGCGGAACCAAGCCCGGCGCCAGCCGCCGCCGAGAGCAAACCGGCCATCCCTCCCGATTCCGAGTGGGCGCATCCGTCAAAGTAAGTTTCCACGCCGCATTTCCCGTCTGGGAAGCGAAGTGTCTCGCCGGCGCGACAGGCTTGGTCCGCGCCGGCGAATTCCGATCAATGCGGCGTCGGCGAGAGACTCAGCATTTTGGCGGCAAATCCGCTGCGTCTTTGAGAAGCGGCGCGACGCAGGCGAGCGCAAAAGCGTATTCGAGCGCGGCGTCTTCCAGCGCCTCGAAACGGCCTGAGGCGCCCGCGTGGCCGGCGCCCATATGCGTGAAGAGCAGCACCGGTCCGCCGCCGCTCATCGTCGCGCGTAGTTTCGCGACCCATTTCAGCGGCTCCCAATAGGTGACGCGCGGATCGGTGACGCCGGCGACGGCGAGAATCGGCGGATAGTTTTGCGCGCGCACATTGTCGTAAGGCGAATAGGACGCGATGCGATCATAGGCGTCGACGCTGGCGATCGGGTTTCCCCATTCCAGCCATTCTGGCGGCGTCAGCGGAAGATCGTCGCGCAGCATCGTGTTAAGCGTATCGACGAAAGGCACGCTGGCGACGACGCCGGCGAAGAGTTCCGGCGCCGCATTGGCGACAGCGCCCATCAGCAGCCCGCCCGCCGAACCGCCCTGCGCGACAATGGCGCCTTCATGCGTATAGCCGGCCGAGACGAGATGGCGCGCGCAATCGATGAAGTCGAAGAAGCTGTTTTGCTTATTCGCGAGCTTGCCGTTCTCGTACCAGCGCCAGCCCTTGTCGGTTCCGCCGCGAATATGGGCGCGGGCATAGACGAAGCCGCGTTCGACGAGCGACAGGATGTCTTCGTTGAAGCCTGCCGAGAGCGCATAGCCATAGGCGCCATAGCCATAAAGCAGTAGCGGCGCGCCTTCGCCGCCGGGCGCGAAGTCGGCGCGATGCAAAAGCGTGATCGGCACGCTCTCGCCGTCGCGCGCCGTCGCGAAAATCCGCCGCGTCACATAATTCCTTGGATCATGTCCTGAAGGAATCTCCTGGCGCTTGCGCAGAACGCGCGCGCGCGTCGTCATGTCGTAGTCATAGGTCTCGTCGGGCGTCGTCATCGACGAATAGACGAAGCGCAAAATGTCGGTGTCGAGTTCCAGCCCCGGATCGATCGACAGCGCATAGGCTTCCTCTTCGAAATGAATCGCATGTTCCTCGCCGGTCGAAAGCGCGTGGACCACGAGCTTCGGCAGGGAGTTCTCGCGAAGCAGCCAGACGAGGTGACGCGCATAGAGGGTGAAGAAGTCGATCATCACGCCGTCGCGATGGGCGACCACGTCTTTCCAGTTCTCGCGGCCGGGCTCCGCGAGCGGCGCCACCGAAATGCGGAAATCATCGGCGCCGTCGGCATTGTTGCGAATGTAGATAAGGTCGCCATGCGGTTCGACGTCGTAGCGCAGGCGCGGTTCGCGCGGCGTGACGATGCGTGGCGTCGGATTGTTCTCGCGAAGGTCGATGAGCCAGCATTCCGACGCGTCATGTCCGTGGATCGACACGACGGCGAAGCGCCGGCAACGGCTTTCATGCAGGCCGACGAACCAGGCGCTGTCGGTTTCCTCGAGGATCAGCGCGTCGTGGGCGGGATCGGTTCCGACCTCATGCCGAAAGATCTGCGAGGTACGATGGTTCTCGTCGATCAGAACATAATAATAGGCTTTCGAATCAGCGCGCCAGACGATCGCGCCGTCGCTGTCGCCCACCACATCGTCGCGGTCGACGCCGTCGCTCAGCGCCCGCGTGCGTATCTCATAGAGTTCGGAGCCGGCGTCGTCGACGCTCCAGGCGAGCTGCGCATGATCTGGCGCATGCGCCGCGTCGCCGATGTCGAAGAATTCATGGCCTTTGGCGAGCGCGTCGCCGTCGAGCAGCACTGTTTCCGTGCCGCCCTCACGCGGCATACGGCAGTAGCGCGGATGTTCGGCGCCCAAGTGGAAGCGCTCGTAATAGGCGTAAGGGCCGTCGGGATCGGGTACGTCGCTGTCGTCTTCCTTGATGCGTCCGCGCATTTCGCCGACGAGCGTCTTGCGCAAATTTTTGAGCGGCGCCATCACGCGTTCGCAATAGGCGTTTTCCGCTTCGATGAGCTTGGCGATGTCGACGGGAAGGGCGTCAGGATCGCGCAACACCTCACGCCAGTTTTTCGCGGCGATCCAGTCGTAAGAATCATCGAGCGCGCGGCCATGGATGACTCTGCGCGTATCGCGTCGCGCCGCGACAGGCGGCGCCGCGCCTTCGAGAGCGAACCGCCAGTCCAACGCTTTATCGCGCCCCATGCACTCCTCCGCAGCCGCTCGATGCAGGCTCTTATCTTCGCTTGCGGCGCAGCATAGAGAAATCTCGGACCGAGAGAAATCGAAGCAATTTATCAATCCTTCGTGCCTTAGCCTTGCCTTAAACGAACTGTTCACTTTCGGCTAAAGGAGCGATTTCATGCGTTACTCTCACGCGGCGCTCAATCCGGTTTCCGTCGGCGAGCGAAAGATCGACCGACGCAGCGACGGTACTTTGCGCCGCGCGTCGGCGCCGCGCCGGCTGGCCTGGAAAATTGTCTATTCGAGCTTCGTCGCCGGCGTCGCCGTCTATGTCTGGTGGCGACGTTAGCCATATTTTCGGCGCTGCTGCGCTGCGTCAAAGACAGGCTGTCATAAATCAGTTAAGTTTGAGGGGCGGCCGACCGCGGATGCGCGCTCGCGCGAGGTGAGTCGCGCCGCGATGGTTCAACATGCGGCGCTGCGGCGCGCCTCCCAACACAGAAGAAGCGTAAATGTTCACGAGCGTTAAATGCATCGCCGCCGGCGTTTTTTGCGCCAGCCTTTCTTTCGGCGTCGCGCTTGCGGAGCCAAAGACTCCGGTGCCCGCCGGAAACGCGCCGACGACCTGGGCGCCGCCCGCCGAGATCGCGCCGAAGGCGGCGCCGGCAGATGCGCCTGCGCCGAAGGCCGAAGCGCCCGCCGCCGCGGCGCAGCCGGCCCCCGCCGCCCTGGCGCCGAAGACTCATGCAGAGCGAGAAAAGGACTGCCGCGCGCAAGCCGACGCCAAAGGGCTGCACGGCAAGGAGCGCAAGCAGTTCAAGACGGGTTGTCTTAAGGGCTGACGAGGCTGCGCCGGCCGTATTGCCGCGGCCGGCGGCGCGTCAATAAACGCGATCGATGCAGAAGTCGACGACTTCGAGCAGCGCGCTCTTCCACGGCGAGGCCGGAAAAATCTCCATCGCGTCGCGCGCGATGGCGCCGTAATGAGTCGCGCGCTCGATCGTGTCGTCGAGCGCCTTGTGTTTCTTCATCAGGCCGCAGGCGGTCTCGACGTCGCCGTCCTTGATCTCGCCCTTCTCCAGCGTGCGGCGCCAGAATTCGCGTTCCTTCTCATTGCCGCGACGAAAGGCGAGCACCACGGGCAGCGTGATCTTGCCCTCTCTAAAGTCGTCGCCGACATTCTTGCCGAGCTTGGCTGACGAGCCGCCGTAATCGAGCGCGTCGTCGATGAGCTGGAAGGCGACGCCGAGATTCATGCCGTAGCTGCGCGCCGCGGCTTCGTCCGCTTTCGGCTTGCCGCCGAGCATCACGCCGACTTCTGCGGCGGCGGCGAAAAGCTCCGCCGTCTTGCGGCGAATGACGCCCATATAGGCGTCCTCGGTCGTCGTCGTATCTTTCGCGGCGTTGAGCTGCATGATCTCGCCTTCGGCGATCACGGCGGCGGCTTGCGAGACGACGGTGAGCGGCGCGATGAATCCGGGCTCGACCATCATCTTGAAGGCGTGGCCGAGCAGGAAATCGCCGACCAGCACGCAGGTCTGATTGCCCCACAGCATGCGCGCGGCGATCTTGCCGCGGCGCATGTCGCTTTCGTCGACGACGTCGTCATGGAGAAGCGTCGCCGTATGCATGAATTCGATGCCGGCGGCGAATTTCAGATGTCCGTCGCCCTTGTAGCCGCACATGCCGGCGGTCGCGAGAACCAGCATCGGCCGCAGCCGCTTGCCGCCGGCGGAAATGAGATGATTGGCGACTTCGGGAATCGTCGTGACGTCGGAGCCCATGCGCTGAATGATCAGCTGATTGGTGCGCTCGAGGTCGGGCTTGATGAGTTCGAGGAGACTGTCGAGGCCGGCGTCCTTTTTCTCATCGAGCGGAATGACGATACCCACGGACCCCCCTTAAGCCTTGCGCTTTGTCGCGCGAACTTACGGCTTTGGGATGGAGGCGGCAAGTCGCGGCGCAGGCGTAGCGCGATCGCCCCCTCCCCGTCCCTCCCCCGCTTCGCGGGAGAGGGGACGCTAACGAGCGGAGGGGCGCAGCAACGTCGCACAGATGTGTCGCCTTCGTTGAAGCGCCGAGTCACGCTCCCTCTCCCGCGAAGCGGGGGAGGGCTGGGGAGGGGGTCTTGCCCATGGCGCCGCGCCATGGGAGGTTTCCGCTCCTATGAACGACGCGCGTTTGGATGGCTTTCTCGACCAGCGCCTGCGCCTGCGTCAAAGCGCCGCCGGCCATCGCGCCGGCACGGACGCCGTATTGCTCGCCGGGGCGACGCCCGAAGAGCAGCAGGGGCTCATTCTCGACATTGGCGCCGGCGCCGGCGCGGTCGGACTGATGGCGGCGCTGCGCGCGCCGGGCGCGAGCGTTGGACTTGTGGAAATCGATCCCGGGAGTTACGCGCTCGCGCGCGAGAATGTCGCGGCGAACAATCTCGACGCGCGCGCGATGGTCTACGCGGCGGACGTTCTTTCCGCGAAGTCGCGCCGCGCCGCAGGTCTCATCGACGAAAGCGCCGCGCTCATTCTCACCAATCCGCCGTTTCACGACGCGCGCAAGGTGCGGGTGACGCCCGACGCGGCGAAGGCGCGCGCCCATATCGCCAGCGCGCCGCTTTCTGAATGGGTGCGCGCAAGTCTCGCGCTGCTCGCGCCGGGCGGAACTTTCGTGATGATCCACCGCGCCGACGCGCTCGCCGAATGTCTTGCCGCGGTCGAGCGCAGGTTAGGCGGCGTCTCGATCGCGCCGATTTACACGCGAAGCGACGCGCCGGCGACGCGCATTCTTCTTAGCGGCGTCAAAGGCTCGAAAGCGCCGCTGTCGATAGTGAAGGCGATCGTCGTCTAACTCGAATTCCGGTCGATTTGTCTGCGGGGCTTGTCATTCCCGGCAGGCTGCAGGCCTGACCGGGAATCCAGAGCCAATCCAGGAATGCTGGGTTTGCTCTGGATTCCCGATCGCGCTTCGCGCGTCGGGAATGACACGCGCGCGACTGAGAGCGAACGAATGTTACGCCGCGCGCTGCGGCGCGACCGGCGGGCTCGCGAGCTGCGGCTCCCAGTAATTGCCCTTGTCGAACATGTGCCGCGCCTGCGCATATTGGAACATGATGCGCGCGGCGATGGTGATGGTCTCGGGCTTGCGCACCGCGGCGCCCCAGACCTTGTTCCACATGCGGCCTTCCGCCTCGCCCATCTTGCGCACGTCCATGCCGACCTGCATCGCCTGCTGCTCCACTTCGCGCAGCGTCTTGGGATCGAAGGGCTGCGGCGCCGGACCCTTGCGGTTGCGGCCGAAGGTCTTGATCATATGCAGCATGCGCTCGCCGAAAGCGGCCGGCGAATAAAGCGCGTTGCAGAGATTCTGCATGCCGTCATGCAGCTCCTCCATGCTCATCGTCTGGCATTGAATGTTGGAGCTCCACGGCACCGCCTGGGTCTCGACGCCGCCGGTGATCAGCCTTCCTTCACGCGAAATGCGGTCGAAGAGCGGCGTCGCTTCGGAGGCCATCAGCGCGCCGAGGCTGAAGATCGGGATCGGCGTCGCCATGGCGAAATCGTACTGCTGGGCGAAGACGTTCGGACCGTCGTGGTCGAAGCCGACGATCATGCCGCCCATCACCGACATGCCGTGATCGACGAGCTTCTGGATTTCGTCGACGAGGCTGATCTTCAAATTCTGCCGTTTGCCGGTCTCGCGCAGGCTTTCGATATTCGGCGTCTCGATCCCGACGAAGACCTGCGTCAGTCCCGCCGCGACGCACATGTCGAGCAGTTCCTCGTCGCGCGTCGCGTCGATTGAAATCTGGGTGACGAACTCCATCGGACGATCGCGCCGCCAATGCGCCATCGCCGCGAGCAGTTCCTTGCAATGGGCGCGATAGGCGGTGAAATTGTCGTCGGCCAGAAATGCCGTGCGATAGCCGGCGTTCCACAGCGCGTCGATCTCGGCGATGACATTGGCGATTGGCTTATGACGCTGCTTGCGGCCGAGATATTGAATCACGTCGCAGAATTCGCATTCGAACGGACAGCCGCGCGAGGTCTGCACGGCGCCGAGAATGGCGCGGTCGTTGCGGTAGAGGTCCCAGCGCGGCAGCGGCGAGGAGGCGAGCGACGGCTTGTCGCCGACATAGCTGTCCTTGGGCTTGCGGGCGCGAAGATCGGAGAAGAGATCGCCGGCGATTTCCTCGATCTCGCCGCTCACCAGCACGTCGCAATGATCGCGCAGCCGTCCCGGCGACAGGCTGGCGTAAGGCCCGCCGATGATGACCTTCTTGCCGCGGCGGCGGAACTCGTCGGCGATGGCGATCATCCGGCCGCGCTGGCTGACCTTGCCGGTGATCGCGATCCAGTCGGCCGGATGGTCGAAATTCACCGGCTCGATCTGCTCTTCGCAGAGTTCGAATTCGAAATCCTTGGGGGCGAGCGCGGCGACCGTCGCGGTGGCGAGGTCGGCCATCATCACGCCGCCCGGCGCGCCCGACGCGGCGAGCGCCTCGCCGCCGAAATAGGTTGGAAAATCGCCGGCAGGATTGATGAGATACATCGAAACGGTCATGAAAATCCCCTCAAGCGCTTCGTTCTGGCACGCTAATTGATCTGCGCCAGCACGACAAGATTCTTGTGATCATTCCGAACTAGGCGGTCCGGCCAGCGCGGCAAACAAAAAAGCGGCCGAGCCGGCCGCTTCTTCGCTTTTGCGTATGAGATGAAACGCTTAGAGATGGGCGACGACCGCCAGCCGGCGGATTTCGCCGTTCTTATAGGCGCGCAGGAAGGCCTGATAGTCGCGGAACGACACGCAGCCGTTCGAATCGCCGTTCGGTCCGAGCATATAAGTGTGGGCGAGCAGCCCGGCGCGGCCGAAAATCGCGCCTTCGCCGCCGACCGGGGTGAGACGCAGCGCCTGGACGCCGTGGAACAGCGCCTCGCGCGGCGACAGATCATAGACATGCGGCGGGGTCGCGCCGCGCATCCGCAAATGGACGAAGCGCGGATCGTCGAGATGTTCGCGCAGGCCGGAATGCGCCTCGAGCTTGGTGCCGTTCGGCAGGTAAACCGTATGCGCGGAAATGTCGTAGACGGCGGTGAAGCGGTCGTAGCGCGTCGCGGGTCCGACCGCGACGCCGGCGGCTGCGCCGGCCGCGCCGCCGAGGAGGCCGGATTTCAGGTCGGAGAGGGTGCCGCCGGTCTCGGTCGACGCATAGGCGAGCGCCTGTCCGCGCGGCCGCTGCTGCTGCTCCTGCCGGGCTTCCTGGGCGGCGTCGCCGAGGCCGAAGACTTTCTCGAAGATCGACCGCTCGTCGGAAGGCGAGGCCGGCACGACGGTGGTGCGGGCCATGCGGCGCAGCGAGCCCTCATAGAGGCCGCGGCCGGCGACGGAGAGTTCGGCGGGGCGGCGCGGCGGCGTCGGCGCGTCTTCAGCCGACGCAAGCTGCTCGGCGTCGCCGGCCGCCTCGGGGACAGCGGCGGAAGGCGTATGCGCGGCCGGCTGGACGCTGGCGTCGAGCCCGCCGCGCATCGTGGTGTCAGCCAGCGCGAGGCTCTGCGGCCGGCCGCCGAGGCCGACGATAGCGCCGTAAGGGTTTGGCGCCGCATATGAAACTCGGGATTTCTGCGCGGCGGGCGCGGCGGCGGTCTCGGTCGCCGGGGTCGTGCGCTGCGAGAGCGCCCAGAGGCCCGCCGACAGGCTCGCGGCGAATGCGACGCCGGCGATGGCCAGATGAGACGAGCTTTTGCGAGAATAAATACGCCGATCTAAAGAAGTGACATCGAATGGCGCACCGATTCCTTGCATCATCCGCCCCTACCTCCGAACTCAATATTCCGTCGCTTGGTTCTCGACTTCGCCGACATTTGCGCGAGAGTGCGTCAAAGTCCGGGGAAAGCCTGAACTGCGCGGAACGCCCGCACATATTCTCACCAGAACTAAACGGCCTTGCTTTGGCTGCTTTGGGGCGAATTCTTGTCGGAGTCGACGGTAAGCGCTAATAGTTAAAGCTTTGAAAATGCCAGCTTTCGGGAAGCCCGCCGCGCCGGCGCCGCAAAGTTTGCGCGGCTTCGCCGCCAAAAATTGACGCCGCGCGGCAGATCAATCCGGTTGATCGCGGTGGCTGGCGAGCGCTAGACGATGTCGGTCGCAAACCCTCTCCCCGCTGGCGGGGAGAGGGAAGGGTGAGGGGCTTGGGATTTTGACATGAATGCTGATCGCAGCAGAGAGTTTCTCGAGACGAATCTTTCGGCCAAAACCCCCGGCCCCTCACCCCAAC
This sequence comes from Methylocystis sp., assembly GCF_046349115.1. Classification (GTDB taxonomy): domain Bacteria; phylum Pseudomonadota; class Alphaproteobacteria; order Rhizobiales; family Beijerinckiaceae; genus Methylocystis. The sequence goes on from NZ_JAXMCX010000001.1 coordinate 237,877, forward strand.
CCTCTCCCCGCCAGCGGGGAGAGGGAGTGCAGGCAGCGATGCTCCCCGAACTCCCCCACCTCTCCCCGATCCGCTCGTTCCAGGGCCTCATTCTGACCCTGCAAAACTTCTGGGCGGCGCAGGGCTGCGTCATTTTGCAGCCCTATGACATGGAGATGGGGGCGGGGACTTTTCATCCGGCGACGACGCTGCGGGCGCTTGGCCCGAAGCCCTGGCGCGCCGCCTATGCGCAGCCCTGCCGGCGGCCCAAGGACGGGCGCTATGGCGAGAACCCCAATCGTCTGCAGCACTACTACCAGTTCCAGGTGATCCTCAAACCCTCGCCGCCCGATCTGCAGGAGTTCTATCTCGCCTCGCTTTCCGCGATTGGCGTTGACCCGAAGCTCCATGACATCCGCTTCGTCGAGGATGATTGGGAAAGCCCGACGCTCGGCGCCTGGGGGCTTGGCTGGGAATGCTGGTGCGACGGCATGGAAGTCTCGCAATTCACCTATTTCCAGCAGGTCGCGGGCTTCGAATGCGCGCCGGTCTCCGGCGAACTCACCTATGGGCTGGAGCGTCTCGCCTGCTATCTGCAGGGCGTCGACAGCATCATGGAGCTGAACTTCAACGGCCGCGACGGCGACGAAAAAGTCACTTACGCCGATGTTTTCCTGCAGGCCGAGCAGGAATATTCGCGCCACAACTTTGAGGCCGCCGACACCGGCAAGCTGTTCGAGGATTTCAAGGACGCCGAATCGGAATGCCAGCGGCTGCTCGAATTCGGCGCCGGCTCCGGCGACGAGATGCATCTCATGGCGCTGCCCGCCTATGACCAATGCATCAAGGCGAGCCACGCCTTCAATCTTCTCGACGCGCGCGGGGTGATCTCGGTCACCGAGCGCCAGAGCTACATTTTACGCGTGCGAGAGCTGGCGAAAGCCTGCGGCGCGGCCTGGCTGCGCACGGCCGGCGGCGGCGCCAACGGGTAATCCGCGGCGCCGCTTGCGAAAGTTTCGGGCGGCGCCCACCTCCTAAGAGGTAACTGCGTTCGTCATGCGCGTTGGCGCACATCTATCAAGATCATCGCCATGCATAAGTAAGCGCGAGACGGGCAACCGTCTTGCGCCGTTGGCGAGTAGCGGCGCGTCGCGCGCCTGTCCTGTCTTTTGCCAGGAACCCAAAAGATTTGGACGGGCGCGCGCATTCTTGACGGCGTGCCTGTTTCGTTCTAGTCATGTTCCGTGTTCGTCTTCTTAGCGGCGGATCGTGCCATGTATCAACCTCGTTACCCGTCTTTCAGCGTTTCTCCCCTGGCTATCAACGCTTCCGCGCCGCGCGGCGAGGCGCTTCAGTCGCTCGCCGACACGGATTCGCTGCGCGGCCGGTTCTTTTCCTGGCGCGGCGCATCGGGCCGGCGCTACGTCTGCTCGGTGTTTCAGTCGGGCGAAGAATCATTCATCGCCGATGTGACCAATGGCGTTGTCATCGGCGTCGCGCGGGAAGGCCTCGCGACTCGCCCGGTTTGCGTTTTCCTGGCGCAGGAGCGGGCGGCGGGCGACCGCCATGCGCTGCGCAAAATGGCGCGCGAACTCGGCGTCGCCGAATGGCATGTGCATTTTTGCGCCGACGCCGCGACGCTGCGCGATCTTTCCGCGTCGCTGCTCAACTGATCCCGCGGACCTGTCATACGACATCCGTTTGATCTGCTCGGATGTCATTCCCGACGCGCGCAACGCGCGCGATCGGGAATCCAGAGCAAAACCAGCGTTCTTGGATTGGCCCTGGATTCCCGGTCAGGCCTTCGGCCTGCCGGGAAAGACGCGGCCCCAGCGAACGGATCAACCGGAATCCGTATCAGTAGCGTAGGCGTTGCGTCGCGCGCGTTGATGCGCTTTCGTGCGTGAAGCGTCGCGTCAAAGCGGCGTCGGCTCGTCGCCGGCGCCGCCGGTCGGCCCCGTCCTGCATGAATCCTGATCGAGCCGGCGGACGATTTCGGCAAGCTCCGCGTCATGGATGTCGAGCCGCAGCAGATGTTCGTAGGTGTTGCGCACATAGGCGGGATTGTCGCCATTGAGTCCGACGCCTTCGGCGATCAGGCGAATCATTTCGTCCGGCGGCAGTCGCCCGGCATATTGGCAATGCGTCCGGTCGACGACATAGGCGAGGGCGTTGACCGAGCCGCCGTCGGCGAATTGCACGCCGAGGGTCTTTTCGAGATAGACCGAGGTGACGAGTTCGCGTTCGCGCAAATAGCGAATCGTCTTGTCGCGCTCGCGCGCCGCGATTTTGAAGGCGACGCCCTGGCAGGAGCCGCCGCGGTCGAGCCCCAGAACGAGGCCCGGCCGCTCCGGCGTGCCGCGATGCACATGCGAGAAAATGCACAGCGACCTATGATAGCCATGGACCCAGGCGAGCGCGCTGTCGATGAAGTCGAAGCCCGGCCGCCACATCAGCGACCCGTAGCCGAACACCCAGAAATCTTCGTCCCGCGGACTAGCTGAACCCATTCGTCTCCTCGAAGCCTCGCGATTTCGCGGCGTTTCACCCGATTTTCAAGCGACTCGCGTCTCGCCGCCTATTTTTTCCGCCGCATTTCTGCGATGCAATGAAAATTGTGATTCGAAGGCGTCCGGCTTTTGACAGGGCGACCGCCTATTGCGCGGCAGGATACGCCTTCCCACAACATATCGCGTCGGTTTTCTTGCTTTCCCCTGCAGTTTGTGGCGGTCTTCAAGGCAATGAAATTCGAGCGCCTGCGCCTTCTGGGCTTCAAAAGCTTCTGCGAACCGACCGATTTCCTAATCGAGCCGGGCCTGACCGGCGTCGTCGGGCCGAACGGCTGCGGCAAGTCGAATCTGGTCGAGGCCCTGCGCTGGGTGATGGGCGAAAACTCCTATAAAAACATGCGCGCGTCCGGCATGGACGACGTGATTTTCTCGGGCGGCGGCTCGCGCCCGGCGCGCAATCTTGCCGAAGTCGGGCTGGTCCTCGACAATTCCGCCCGCACCGCCCCGGCCGCCTTCAACGACGCCGATTCAATCGAGGTGACGCGGCGAATCGAGCGCGAGCAGGGCTCGACCTATCGCATCAACGGCCGCGAGGTGCGGGCTCGCGACGTGCAGATTCTCTTCGCCGACGCCGCTACCGGCGCGCGCTCGCCCTCGCTGGTGCGCCAGGGCCAGATCGGCGAGATCATTTCGGCGAAGCCCCAGGCGCGCCGCCGCATTCTCGAAGACGCCGCCGGCGTCGCCGGCCTGCATTCGCGCCGCCACGAGGCCGAGCTGCGCCTCAATGCGGCATCGGAAAATCTCACCCGCCTCGAAGACGTGCTGAAACAGGTCGAAAGCCAGGCCGATGGTTTGAAACGCCAGGCGCGCCAGGCGACGAAATATCGGGGCCTCGCGGCGCAAATCCGCAAGAATGAGGCGCTCGCCGCGCTCGTCGCCTATCAGCTTGCCGCGGAGCATCTGCAGGCCGCCGCCGAGAAGCTCGACGCGAGCCGCGCCAGCGTTCAGCAACGCACGCTGGAACAGGCGGAGGCCGCGAAGTTCCAGGCCGTCGCCGCGCATGAGCTGCCGCCGCTGCGCGAGAAGGAGGCCGAGGCCGGCGCGGCCCTGCATCGCCTCGTCGTGGCGCGTCAGGCGCTGGAGGCCGACGAGCAGCGCGCCAAGGAGCGAATCGCCGAGCTTCAGCGCCATATCGAACAATTCACCCGCGATCTCGAACGCGAGCGGGCGCTGATCCAGGACGCGGCCGAAGTGGCCGACCGGCTGGAGGAAGAGCGCGCCGAACTTCAGGGCGGCGATTCGCGCGACGCCGAACGCGAGGCCGAGGCCCAGGCGCGGCTTGCCGAAATCGAGACGGCGCTGGCGGCGACCGAGGCCGAACTGTCGAGCGCGCAGGAGCAGCTTGCCGGGGTCAACGCCAAGCGCGCCGCGCTCGAAGCCGCGCTGCGCGACGAGAATCAGCGCGTCGCCCGCTTCGAAGCGGAGCTGACCAAGATCGAGACCGAATTCGCGCTGATCGCCGGACAGGGCGGCGGCGCCGAGGAGGTCGAGCGCCTCGCCCAGGCGCTCGATGCGGCGGCGCAGGCCGTGCGCGGCGCGGAAGAAACGGCGCAAGCGGCCGAAGCCGCCTATCGCGAGGCGCGCGAGGCCGAGACCGCCGCGCGCGCCCCCCTGGAGCAGGCGGCGCTGCGCGCCCAGCGGCTCGAGACCGAGACCCGCACGCTCGAACATTTGCTGCAGACCGGGTCGGGCGGCCTCTGGGCGCCGGTGGTCGAGAGCATGACCGCCGAGAAGGGCTATGAGACCGCGCTCGGCGCGGCGCTCGGCGACGATCTCGACGCTTCCGGCGATGATTCGGCGCCGGCGCATTGGTCGCTGACGCCGGGCGAGGGCGATCCGGCGCTGCCGAACGGCGTGCGGGCGCTCGGCGAGCGCGTCGAGGCGCCGCCGGCGCTGCGGCGTCGTCTGGCGCAGATCGGCGTCGTGCTGCGCGCCGAGGGCGAAAGCCTGCGCAAGCTATTGAAGCCCGGGCAGCGGCTCGTCTCCAAGGAGGGCGATCTCTGGCGCTGGGACGGATTCACCCAGGCCGCCGAGGCGCCGACCGCCGCGGCGCGGCGCTTAGCCGAAAAGAACCGGCTCGCCGATCTTCGCGTCGAGGCCGCCGCGGCGCGCGAAACCGCCGATGCGCTCAAGGAAGAGCTGAACGCCGCGCGCGAGGCGGCGCGTCAGGCCGCCGAGGCTGACGCCGCGGCGCGCGACGCCCAGCGCCGCGCCCGCGCCCTCATGGAGGAGGCGCGCGAGCGCCATTCGACGGCGGAGCGGCGTCAGGCGCAGATCGCCCAGCGGCTCTCGGCGCTTCAGGAAGCCAAGGCCCAGACGCTCGCCAACCGCGACGAGGCGGCGCAAAAGCGCGCCGGCGTCACGCAGTCGCTCGACGAACTCGAAGAGCCGGCTTTCCTTGCCGGCGCTCTGGAGAATCTGCGCGGCCGCGCCATGGCTGAGCGGGCCCAGGCTGGCGAGGCGCGGGCGGCGCTGGCGTCGCTTCGCCATGAAAGGGCGGCGCGGGCCGCGCGGCTCTCGGCAATCGCGCGCGAAACCGCCTCATGGGCGCAGCGGCGCGACCGCGCCCAGGATCGCATCGGCGAACTCGAAGAGCGGCTGGCGACGGCGCAAGAGGAACATGTCCGCCTGAGCGACGCGCCCGACGCATTCATCGGCCAGCGCCGCGCGCTGATGAACGCGCTCGAAGAGGCCGAGGCTGCCCGCCGCGACGCCTCCGACGCGCGCGCTTCAGCCGAGACGCGTCTCGCCGAATCAGACCGCGCCGCCCGCGCCGCGCTTGAGGCGATGAGCGCCGCCCGCGAAGACATGGCGAGGAGCGAAGCGCAGCTGGAGGCCGCCCGTCAGCGCGTCGCCGATGTCGAGCACGGCATCGCGCATGATCTCGAATCGACGCCGCAGGCGCTCGCCGAACTCGCCGAGGTGAAGGACGGCGCCGATCTGCCGGACATCGCCGACATCGAACGCCGGCTCGAAAATCTGCGCGCCGATCGCGAAAGGCTCGGCGCGGTCAATCTGCGCGCCGAGGACGAACTCGCCGAGGTCGAGGCGCAGCGCGAGAAGATGATCGCCGAGCGCGACGATCTTTCCGAAGCGATCAAGAAATTGCGCGCCGCCATCGCCAGCCTCAACAAGGAAGGCCGCGAGCGCATGATCGCCGCCTTCGACAAGGTCAACGAGCATTTCAAGGAGCTGTTCACGCTGCTCTTCGACGGCGGCGCGGCGGAATTGCAGCTTGTCGAAAGCGACGATCCGCTGGAAGCGGGCCTCGACATTCTCGCCCGCCCGCCGGGCAAGAAGCCGACGACGATGACGTTGCTGTCGGGCGGCGAACAGGCGCTGACCGCGATGTCGCTCATTTTCGCGGTCTTCCTCACCAATCCGTCGCCGATCTGCGTGCTCGACGAGGTCGACGCGCCGCTCGACGATAGCAATGTCGAGCGCTTCTGCGATTTGCTCGACGAAATGCGCAAGAAGACCGACACGCGCTTCGTCACCATCACCCATAATCCGATCACCATGGCGCGCATGGACCGGCTGTTCGGCGTGACGCAGGCCGAGCGCGGCATCTCGCAACTCGTCTCCGTCGATCTGGAGCAGGCGGAAAAATTCGCGCTGGCGAGTTGAGTTTCGACGCCCGTCTTGATCTCGGCGCTCGGGCGCTTTTGCCGCCCTAATTGTTGCCGACGAGGACGCTTGCCCTCGTCGGGCGCATCGGCGGCAGGAGTGGGCGAAGCTTAAATGACCAGAAGCGAATTTTTTCTGCGCTCGGTGATTTTCGTCGCCATCGCTCTTACGCCGTTTCTCGTCTGGCTGCTCTTCAATGTCATCGTGCTGGCGACAGGCGCGGTGCTCGTCGCGACGCTGATGCATCTCGTCGCGACGCCCTTTCTCAAGCTCCGTCTGCCGCGCGGCGCGGCGCTGGCGCTGTCCGGGCTGCTGATCGCCTCGATCATCGGCGGAACCTTCTATCTCTTCGGCCGCACGATGGCGTCGGAGTTTCACGACGTGCTGCGCAGCGCCGAGGAAGCAGCGAATTCCATTTCGCTCGCGATCAGCCGGGCGGGACTCTCCGACTATCTGCCGAATTCCTTCGGCGAGAATATTTCGCTGTCGGGTCTGATCGGACGGTCGTTCACCGTCAGCGTCGAAGCGGTGCTGGGCGGGCTCGTCGCCTTCTTCGCCGGCGTCTTTCTGGCGAGCGAGCCCAGGCTCTATAGCGAAGGTTTCACGCTGCTGTTCGCGCCCCAGTGGCGCGATAAGGCGCGCGAAACGCTTGGCCATGTCTCGACCGCGCTGCGCCGCTGGCTGCTCGGTCAGATGATCGAAATGGTGACGGTCGGCGTCATGTCGGGCGTCGCGGTGTGGCTGATCGGCCTGCCGTCGCCCTTCGCGCTCGGCGCCATATCGGGTCTATCGGAATTCATCCCCTATATCGGACCGATTCTGGCGATCTTTCCGTCGGTCGCGGTGGCGGCGACGATCGGGCCCCTTACGATGCTGTGGACGATCCTCGCCTATCTCGCCATTCATCAGCTCGACGGCAATATGATCATGCCGCTCATCCAGCGGCAATTGGTGCGGGTGCCGCCGGCGCTGATGCTGATTTCGATCGCGACCTTCGGCACGCTGTTCGGGCTCGGCGCGACGATTTTCGCCGCGCCGCTGACGGTCGTGATCTATGTCGCGGTAATCAAGCTCTATCTGCGCGACACGCTCGGCGAGCGGACGCCGCTGCCGGGGGAGAAAGCGTAAACACCCTCCCCCTCAAGGGGAGGGTGGGCGCGCGTCGTCGCGCCGTAGCAATTGGACCGCAAGATTCGCTCATGGATTGGCGCGCGCCGGTGATCGACTATTGTGAGCGGCAGAGCTCGGCCTTCTGGGCGGAGCCGGCAAACGCCTTGAGCAATTTCGCCTTCGTCATCGCTGCCGCGAGTGCGTTCATTCTTTGGCGGCGGAGCCGCGCCGATTATCCCGCGCTCGCGCTGATCATCGTCACCGCGTCGGTCGGCGTCGGCAGCTTCATCTTCCATACGGTGGCGACGCGCGGCGCCATGCTGCTCGACGTGATCCCGATTGCGATTTTCATCTATGGCTATTTCCTGCTGGCGCTGCGCCGCTACTTCGGACTGACGCTGGCGCCGGCGACGGCGATCACCCTCGCCTTCGCCGCCGGCGCATCTTTCGCGGGTACGATCACGGCGCTGAACGGTTCGGTCGGCTATCTGCCGGCGCTTGCCGCATTGTCGATCTTCGCGGCGCTGCTCTGGCCGCGAAGCGGCAGTCGCGAGACAGCGCGCGCGCTCGCCGTCGCCGCGGCTCTCTTCGCGGTCTCGCTCTTCTTTCGAACCATCGATCGCGCCATCTGTCCGGCCATCCCGCTCGGCGCGCATGTTCTTTGGCATATGCTCAACGCCGGCGTGCTGTGGATTTTGCTGCGCGCGGCGATTCTCGCCGGGCCGCGTCGCGATCAGGCAAGCCCGATCCAGAAGGCGAAGGAGCCGACCGCGGCGTGAGAGGCGGTCAAGGGCCAGACGTTGCGCGTGTAAAGATAGGCTGAACTCCAGGCGACTCCCGCTAGAAAAGTGTTGGCGAGCAGGACGGGATCGCCATAGGCGGCGTGCATCAGCGAAAACACCGCCGACGAAAACAGGACGTAATGGCGTCCGCTCATCTGCATCCGGTCGGCGATCAGCTTGGGGATCGAGCGGCACACGATCTCCTGGCAGGGGCTCGACACCAGCGCATAAAAGGGCGCGAAGGCGATCCAATTCGGCGGCGCATGCGGATGGCTGAAAAACTGCGCCTCGACGACGATCGCCGCCAGCAGCAGGCAAGTGAGCGTGCCGCAGATCAGCCACGCGCGCCCGCCCCGAGGGGCGCCAAGCCCCAGTTCAGCGAAGGAATATCCGCCGAGCACGCAGGCGGCGACGCAAAGAAGGGAAACGACGAGCAGCGCTTCAAAGCGCAAATGAAAGGACAGCGCGCCGCCGGCGATCGCCAGACTCGGCGCGAGCAACAGGAGCGTGAAGGCGACGAGCGGCGCCAGAGATCGCGGGGTAAGCGTCATAAAAGCGTAACAATTTCGGGGCCGTCACAGTTCCGGTCCGCCGCGCCGGCAGGCCTGTAATTTGACGCGCTGCGGCGCCTCATCGGACAGCAGATGGTCGCAGGCTGAACAATGCATAATAAATACAGCTTGTTACTCTAACGAGCCTCGCCTTGACTAAATCAAGGCCCGCAAATATGTTGCGCCCGGCTCGAAAGGCTCGGCCGCAAGCCGAGAGTTTCGCGCCATCTCCCGAACGGTTCGACTTTCCCGTCGCGCGGCGTCGCGCCATCGTTAAATTTTGCGCATGGCGCAATAGGCGAGGCGAGAGGCCGATGAGCGACGAGAACGAAGAGGACGCGGAGCGCGCGGCGCTCAATGCGCGGCTCGAAAAGCTCAATGCGGCCTTGCGGAAGGTCGACGAAGAGCGAGCCGCAGAAGCGGCGCCGCCGGTCGAGCGCAAAGGTTTTACGCGCGCGATGCGCGTGGGACTCAACGCCTTCTCCGAATTCGTTGGGGCGGTGTTGGTCAGCGCGGTGATCGGCTGGCAGGCGGACAAGTGGCTCGGCACGACGCCATGGCTGCTGATCGTCATGCTGGGGCTGGGCGTCGCGGCGGGATTTTGGAACGTCTATCGCGTGGCGAAGCCGAAAGGGCCGGGCGAGGACTAGAACGAAAGGGCGCGGCGACGCGCCAAGCGGGGCCGGGCGGCGACGCCCGGAAAGAGCGATGAATCCGGAAGAAGCAGCCGCCAAGCCCAATCCCATCGAGCAATTCGAATTGCATCGGCTGTGGCCCTTCGAGATCCAGGGCATCGAGACGTCCTTCACCAACGCCTCGCTCTTCATGCTGATCGCCGCGCTCGGCGTCGTCGCGCTGATGGTTCTTGCGACTTCGAAGAAGGCGATCGTGCCGGGCCGCGTGCAGGCGTTGGCCGAAATGCTCTATGAATTCGTCGCCGGCATGGTGCGCCAGACCGCCGGGACCGAAGGGATGAAATTCTTCCCCTTCGTCTTCACGCTGTTCTCCTTCATTCTCATCGCCAATCTGATCGGGCTCGTTCCCTACACCTATTCGGTGACCAGTCAGATCGTGGTCACCTTCGCCTTCGCGATCGTGGTGATCTCGCTCGTGGTTCTTTACGGTCTCTATCGCCACGGTTTCGGCTTTCTCAATCTATTCGTGCCGCATGGCGTGCCGCTGCCGGTGCTGGTCGTGCTGGTGCCGATCGAGATCATCTCCTTCCTGTCGCGGCCGGTGTCGCTCTCCGTCCGTCTCTTCGCCAATATTCTCGCCGGCCACATCACGCTGGCGGTGTTCGGCGGCTTCGTGGTGATGCTGCTCGGCGCCGGCGTCTGGGCGGCGCTCGCGCCGATCCCGCTCCTTGCCATCGTCGCGCTCTATGCGCTCGAACTGCTTGTCGCCTGTCTGCAGGCCTTCGTCTTCAGCGTTCTCACATGCGTCTATCTGAACGACGCGATTCACCCGGGCCACTGATAAAAATCGAACAATAAACGTCGCCCCATCCAGCAGGAGTAAGATATGTCTGAAATGCAACTCGTCGGCGCCGGACTCGCGGCGATCGGCACCGGCGCGGCGGCGATCGGCGTCGGCATCATCTTCGGCAATTTCGTCAACGGCGCGCTGCGCAATCCGTCGGCGGCCGCCTCCCAGTTCACCAACGCCATCATCGGCGCGGCGCTCGCCGAAGGTCTGGGCATCTTCGCCTTTCTGATCGCGATCCTGCTGTTCCTGAAGGCGTGACGTTGCGCGCCCGGCCTTCGCGGCCGGGCGCTCGTTTTCATGCGCTTTAAGCGCCGCGCGGCCGCCGCGCGGTCAATGTTCTAAGGCTTGCATCATGTCCATGGCGATCATCTCTTCCGCTTTCGCCGCCGAGGGCGAGCAGGAAACGCATGAGTCGGTCGGCGCCGGCGAGGCGCATCACGAAGGCGCCTTTCCGCCCTTCCAGACCGAGAATTTCGCGCCGCAGATTTTCTGGCTCGTCATCATTTTCGGGCTGCTCTACGTGCTGATGTCGCGCATCGCGCTGCCGCGCGTCGGCGGCATTATCGAAAACCGCGGCGCGAAAATCGCCGGCGATCTCGGCGCGGCGCGAGAGATGCAGTCGAAGGCGCAGGCCGCCGCCGCCGCGAATGACGAGAATCTTCGCCGCCGCCGCGAGGAGGCGCAGGCCATCGGCCGCGACGCGCAAAACAAGATCGCCGCCGAGACCGCAAGGCAGCGCGCGATCGCCGAAACAGAAGCTGGCGAGAAAATCCGCGCCGCCGACGAGCGTATCGCCAGCGCGAAGACGACGGCGCTCGCCAATGTCGAGCAGATCGCCGTCGACGCCGCATCCGCGATCGTCGAAAAGCTCACCGGCGCGAAAGTCGACCAGGCCGCGCTCGCCAAGCATCACGCGACGCCGTCGAACTGAGGAGACGCCCCATGCATTTCGACGCGGAATTTTACGTCGCGGTCGGCTTCACGATCTTCCTGCTGGTGATGCTGTGGGTCGGCGCGCATTCGAAATTCGCGGCGCTGATCGACGCGCGCATCAACCGCATCAAGGGCGAACTTGCCGAGGCCGAACGGCTGCGCAATGAAGCGGAGACGCTCCTCGCCTCCTTCGAGCAGAAGCGCGCTGAGGCGGAAGCCGAGGCCAAGGCCATCGTCGCCCAGGCGAAGGAAGAGGCGGAAATGATCGCCGCCGAAGGCCGTCGCCGTCTCGATGAATTCATGCAGCGCAGCGTCAAGCAGGTCGAGCAGAAGATCGCTCAGGCGGAGGCGCAGGCCTCGGCCGAAGTGCGCGCCGCCGCGGCCGACGCCGCGGTCAAGATCGCCGAGCGCGCGATTGCGGGCGGCGTCGCCGCCGGCAAGGATTTCGTCGCCGACGGCATCAAGGAATTGAAGTCGCTCGCCCACTGATCGGGACTTCGGCGGATCCGTTCGCTGGGACCGCGCCATTCCCGGTAGGCCGAACGCCTGACCGGGAATCCTGCGCCAATCCAAAAAAAGTATGATTGATCGCGGCGGGCTATCCGCCGCGGCGCTTTTTCTCGCCGGCGGGTTTCTCCGCGCCCTGGGCGAAGCCGACGAGTATTTCGTAATCGTCCTGCGCGCGCGGACTCATCGCCGGCACGGTGAGCGGATCGGCGATCACCTGAAACTCGGCGCGCGTTCCGCCCTTTGGGATCGACGCGCTGACACGATAGATTTTCGAGGCGACGAGCGTGTCGTCTTTCTGTCGGCGAATCGCCACTCGAAGATTGGCGCCATAGACGCCGGGCTGGCCGGCCGCGCCGAGCACGGCGGAACCTTCGACGCCCACTCTGATCGTCAGTTGGCCGCCGTCGATGACGCATTGGCGGGCGGTTTCGCCGAGCGAGAGCTGGTAGCGCACATTGGCGCCGTCGGCGTCGGGCGGCGAACGCAGCATCGCCGCGCCGCTGTCGATGAACACTTCGGGACAATCGGGCGTCGCGCCGGCGGGCGGCGGTTCGCCTTCCTTCTGTTCGCCGCCGAAAATGCCAGGCACGCGAAGCTTGGGCAGTTCGAACGCCGCGACGGCCGCGGGCATCAGCGCGATTGACGTCGAAAGCGCGAAGGCAAGGCGCTCGCGCCGCGCGGTCTTCTTCGGCTTGGCCCTCGCGCCATTCGCCAAAATGTTACGGCAGCTTTGCGAATCCATCCTTGAATCCCTGCAGAGTCAACGGCAGGCCAATGCCTTCTTCCGGAACCTGATGGATGATGAAAGTGGCGATCTTGCCGCTTTTTAGCTGATCGATCAGTTTGTCGTCCATCGTTACATCCGCGACGCAGCCCGTTGGCAGGCATTTGACGAAGCCGGCGCGCCCGATGTCGGTCTGGTCAATCTTCAAGCCGAGCCCATTGGGCAGAAGCACGCCGAGCGGCGCGATGACGCGCAGCAATCGGCTTTTGCCGTCGCTCGTCTTGAGCACCTGGATGACGAGAAAAATCTGGGCGTTGTCCTCGGCGATCAGCCTTTGCGCCAGCGCGCATTGTTCGGCCGCGGCGCCCGGCGGCGTCTCGCAGCGCATTTCCCAGTCGCCGAATTTGGCTTTGACGGCGGCTTGCGCGGGATATGCGCCCGCGCCGAGGACGAACAAAATCGCCGCGCCTGCCGCCGCGACCCGATGTCGCATCAGGCGCCCAATTTTTGCAACGCGCGAGGGCTTCATTCTGTCTCCTGAAAGACGGCGCCGCGCCGGCTCCAATTCAGCATCGCAGGGAAAGCGGGCGGTCGCCGCGCGCCTTTGGCGCGACCTGTCGTTGCCTATCAAATGGACTTTAACTGTCAAGATCGCCGACGCCTCGCTGCATTGTTTGGCAAAGGCTTTGGCGCGACGATTTGTCTGTCAAATCCGACTTTGCAAGCAATTGCGCACAGCGGCGGTTTGTGATTGAACCGGCCGACTACCGAGCGGGGCGGGCTTTGGGCAGGCCTCGAACGGAAATCACAAAAAAGAACAACGACTGGCTGGCGAAGGGTTCCAAAGAAGGCGGCTTTGATGTTTCACGTCAATCGACAGATGCTGACGCGCGGCGCAGTGGCGGCCGCCGTGACGGTTCCCGCGATTTTGTGCGCCGGCGTCGCGCTCGCGCAAGTTGAGGGAAAGCCCGTTCCGGGCGGCCTCGGCCTTCCGAATATGGTCACGCCAGTCGGGCTGGGCACGCAGCAGCTCTACAACATGGTGCTGATGCCGATCATTTCGTTCATCGCGCTCTTCGTTTTGGGTCTGCTGGTATATGTCTGCTACCGCTTCAATGAGCAGGCGAACCCCGTTCCCTCGAAGCTGACGCATAATACGCCGCTTGAAATCATCTGGACGCTGATTCCGGTCTTGATCCTGCTGTTCATCTCGGTCCCGTCGCTGCGGCTGCTGGCGCAACAGGTTGAGGTGCCCGAGGCGTCGGTGACGATCAAAGTGACCGGGAACCAGTGGTATTGGTCATATAAATATCCCGAGGATCAGGGCGGCGGCTTCGGCTTCGATCAGATGCTGAAGCCCGAGTCCGAACTTCAGCCCGGCGAACTTCGCCTGCTGACGGTCGACAATGAAGCGCTCGTGCCGGTCAATGAGGTTATCGCCGTCCATGTCACGTCGAACGACGTTATCCATGCTTTCGGCGTTCCGTCCTTCGGCGTTCGAATGGATGCGATCCCCGGCCGTTTGAACCAGACATGGTTCAAGGTCGAGAAGGAAGGCGTCTATTACGGACAGTGCTACTTCATCTGCGGCAAGGACCACGCCTATATGCCGATCGTCATCCGCGCGGTCAGCCGCGAGAAATACAATGAGTGGCTCGCCGAATCGAAGCAGAAATACGCCGCCGCCGGCGCGCGCGTGCGGATCGCCGCCGACAGCCGCTGAACGGCCGCCGAAACGAGACGCAACGGAACACACTGGTCTTTCTAAGGAACATGACGATGGCGAGTTCGACGACGGCTGGAGCGCATGATCATCCGAGGGGATTGCGCCGCTTCCTCTTCTCCACCAACCACAAAGACATCGGCACGCTCTACATCATTGTCGGTTCGATCGGCGGCGTCATCGGCTTCCTCCTGTCGCTTGGCATGAGGCTCGAACTCGCTTTTCCGGGCGTGCAGATTTTCCCGGGACTCGCGGAACTCCTGCATGGCGCCGATCCGTCGATGGCGCTGGACGCGGGCAAAAATCTCTACAATGTGTTCATCACCGTCCACGGCGTGCTGATGATCTTCTTCATGGCCATGCCGATTTTGATCGGCGGCTTTGGCAATTGGTTCGTGCCGATCATGATCGGCGCGCCGGACATGGCCTTCCCGCGCCTCAACAACATTTCGTTCTGGCTTCTCGTCTCCTCGCTGGTTCTCGCCGTCATCTCGATGTTCGTCGAGGGCGCGCCGGGCATGAAGGGCTTTGGCGGCGGCTGGACATTCTATCCGCCGCTGTCGTCGAACACCGGTTCGCCCGGCCCGGCGATGGATTTCGTGATTCTCGCGCTGCATCTTGCCGGCGCGTCGTCGATCCTCGGCGCGATCAACTTCATCACCACGATTTTCAACATGCGCGCGCCCGGCATGACGCTGCACAAGATGCCGCTGTTCGTGTGGTCGATTCTGGTGACGGCCTTCCTGCTGCTGCTGGTGTTGCCGGTGCTCGCCGGCTGCGTGACGATGCTGCTCACCGACCGCAACTTTGGCACGATGTTCTATGACCCGGCGGGCGGCGGCGATCCGCTGCTGTTCCAGCACCTGCTGTGGTTCTTCGGCCATCCGGAAGTCTACATCGTCATCCTTCCGGGCTTCGGCATCATCAGCCAAGTGGTGTCGACCTTCTCGAAGAAGCCGGTGTTCGGTTATCTTGGCATGGCCTACGCCATGGTCTCGATCGGCGTGCTCGGCAGCATCGTGTGGGCGCACCACATGTATACGGTCGGCATGTCGCTCAACGCCCAGCGTTACTTCACTCTGGCGACGATGGTGATCGCAGTGCCGACCGGCATCAAGATTTTCTCCTGGATCGCGACGATGTGGGGCGGATCAATTTCCTTCCGCGCGCCGATGGTCTGGGCGATCGGCTTCATTTTCGTGTTCACGATGGGCGGCATCACCGGCGTCGTGCTCGCCAACGCCAGCGCCGACAAGCAGTTCCACGAAGGCTACTATGTCGTCGCGCACTTCCATTACACGCTGTCGCTCGGCGCGGTCTTCGCGCTCTATGCGGGGTTCTACTATTGGTTCCCCAAGATGTGCGGCTACATGTATTCGGAGAGTTTGGCCAAGGCGAATTTCTGGCTGCTGTTCATCGGCGTCAACGTCGTCTTCTTCCCGCAGCACTTTCTCGGTCTGGGCGGGATGCCGCGCCGCTACATCGACTATCCCGACGCTTATGCGTTGTGGAATCTGGTGTCGTCCTTCGGCATGATCTTCGTCACGCTTTCGCTGATCGTCTGGTTCTATGTGATCATCGACACCTTCTTGAAGAAGCGGGTGGCCGGCGCCAATCCCTGGGGCGTGGGCGCGACGACGCTGGAATGGACTCTGCCGTCTCCGCCGCCCTTCCATCAGTTTCAGGTGCTGCCGCGCATCAGCGGGCCGGGACGGTGACAAAACCAAACGCCGGCGCGAGGACACTCGCGCCGGGCATGCATGCCGGCGAGCGATGATGCGGGCGTCTGTGCCGGCGTCAGGTCTCAGCCGACAGGTTCTGAGTGAAACGCCATGAGCGACGCATCCTATCTGCATGAGGAACAGGCTCCGCGCATCTCGGTCGCGTCGCCTTCGGATTATTTCGCGCTTCTCAAGCCGCGCGTGATGTCGCTCGTGGTGTTTACGGCGCTTGCCGGACTGTTGCTCGCCCCGACGCCGCCGCATCCGCTGATCGGCTTCGCCTCGCTTCTCGCGATCGCCGTCGGCGCCGGCGCGTCCGGCGCGCTCAACATGTGGTATGACGCCGACATCGACGCGCTGATGACGCGCACCCGCAAGCGGCCGATCCCCGCCGGACGCCTCGATCCCGAATCGGCGCTCGCCTTCGGCCTGGTGCTCGCGACGCTGTCGATCTTCACCCTCGGCTATGTCGCGAACTGGTTCGCCGCGGCGCTGCTCGCCTTCACCATTCTCTTCTACGTCGTGATCTATACGATGTGGCTGAAGCGCTGGACGCCGATGAACATCGTCATCGGCGGCGCCGCCGGCGCGCTTCCGCCGATGGTCGGCTTCGCCGCGGCGACCGGCGAGATCAATCTTGCGAGCGTCGTGCTGTTTGCGATCATCTTCATCTGGACCCCTCCGCATTTCTGGTCGCTCGCCTTGCTGAAAAGCGAGGAATACGGCCGCGCCGGCGTGCCGATGCTGCCCAATGTCGCTGGCGAGGACCGCACCCGCCGCGAAATCCTGATCTACGCGCTGGCGCTCGCGCCGCTTGGCGTCGCGCCATGGCTGCTGGGCTTCGCTTCGCTCGCTTACGGGCTTGTCTCGATAGGCTGCGGGATTGCCCTCGTCGCTCTCGCGACCGCAGTTTTCAAACAGCGTGAAGGCGAAGCGGCCCGCCGGGCGGCGCGCCGGATGTTTCTGTTCTCGATCCTCTATCTCTTCGTGCTGTTCCTCGTGCTCGTCGTCGAGCAGACGGCGCATGTTTTCGCGCTGATCTGAGCGGCCAAGCGAATGGTGAAGAACATGACCGACGCAAGCGAAAAGATGAAGAGCCAGGGCGGCGCGTTCAGCGGCCCGGGGGTCGTTCTGACGGAAGAACAGGCGCGCAGCCGTCGTCAGCGCAATATCGCGATCGGCGCGACGATCGGTTTGCTCGCCGTGCTGTTTTACGCCGTGACCATTGTGAAATTCGGCGCGGCCATCATCAACCGGACGATCTAAAAGCCATGAACGCGCCGGCGCCTCATTCACGCCATCGTCCGCGACTGATCGCGGCGGCGCTGATCGTCGGCGCGACGGCGATGCTCGTTCTGTCTTTCGCATCGGTTCCGCTCTACAGGGCTTTCTGCGCGGCGACGGGCTTCGGCGGCACGCCGAAGATTGATGTCGCCGCGGCGCCAATCGCCCCCGGCGAACGCGTGCTGACCGTGCGTTTCGACGCCAATGTCGCGCGCGATCTGCCGTGGCGCTTCGAGCCGGAGGTCGCGAAAGTCTCGCTGCGCACCGGCGAAACCAAAACCGTCTATTACAAGGTCGCCAATCTTTCCGATCGCGAGACGAGCGGTCAGGCAGCCTATAATGTCGCGCCTGGCCAGGCCGGCGCCTTCTTCGTCAAAATCGCCTGTTTCTGCTTCGAGGAGAAGCGGCTCGGTCCGCATGAGGCCGAGGAATGGCCGGTGGTTTTCTATCTCGATCCGGCGCTCGAGCGCGAGGAGGGCATGCGCGGCGTTCGCGAGATCACGCTGTCCTATTCTTTCTTCGCCACTAAGGACTCCGCGCCTTCGAAGACGAGCGAGACGGCGGGCGCAAAGCCGAAAGGTTGACGCGCCGCGCAATTTGGCGCGCGGCGGACTTAAGGAGACTGGCCGGGATCGCCGGCCGATGGACAAGGAATAGCAAGATGGCGGACGGACACGCGAAACCCGAACACGACTATCATCTGGTCGATCCGAGTCCGTGGCCGATCGTGGGCGCGCTCGCCGCGCTGATCATGGCGATCGGCGCGGTCATGTGGCTCGCGCAGCACAAAGGCGCGCCGATCGGCGGCATGACGTTCGGCGGCATTGTGTTTTTCGTCGGCTTCGCCGGCGTGCTGCTGGTGATGTACGCCTGGTGGAGCGACATCATCCATGAAGCGAGCGTCGGCGGATTTCACTCGCCGGTGGTGCGGCTGCATCACCGCTACGGGATGATACTGTTCATCTTCTCGGAAGTGATGTTCTTCGTCGCCTGGTTCTGGGCGTTCTTCAATTCGGCGCTGTTTCCTGACGACGCGGTCCAGGTCATACGCACGGAACTGTTCCAGGGCGTCTGGCCGCCGAAGGGCGTCGAAGTCCTGAGCCCGTGGAAGCTGCCGCTGCTCAATACGATCATTCTGCTCAGCTCCGGCGCGACTTTGACCTGGGCCCATCACGGCCTTCTGGAAAACAACCGCGACACGCTGAAGAAGGGTCTGATCGCGACGATCGCGCTCGGTCTGCTGTTCACGACGATCCAGGCCTATGAATATATCCACGCGCCCTTCGCTTTCGCCTTCGATCCGGCGAAGCCCGCCGCGACCAATTACGGCTCGACCTTCTTTATGGCCACGGGCTTCCATGGCTTCCATGTGATCGTCGGCACCATTTTCCTGATCGTCTGCCTGCTGCGCGTGTTCAGGGGGGCCTTCACGCCGGATCAGCACCTCGGCTTCGAGTTCGCCGCCTGGTACTGGCACTTCGTCGACGTCGTCTGGCTGTTTCTGTTCGCCTGCATCTATGTGTGGGGGAACTGGGGCGGGGTCATGGAATAGGCGCCGCGCCGCCCAGTCCGAACTTAGGACGGTCACGGGCGCGCCCGTGACCGTTTTCGTTGGAGGCCTATTATGTCAGAAGAGCATGTCTATCCGCCGCCGTCGCTCTATCTCGACGGAATTCTCGGCAGATGTCCGCGCTGCAGCAAGGGACACATGATCAAAGGCCTGCTCGCGGTCGAACCGAAATGCGACGTCTGCGGGCTCGATTTCTCCTTCGCCGACGCTGGCGACGGCCCGGCGATTTTCGTCATGACCATCGTCGGCTTCATCGCCATCGCGGTGCTCTGGTATGTCGAGGTGACCTATCAGCCGCCCTATTGGGTGCATGCCGCCATCCTCGCGCCTCTGTCGGCCATACTTTGCCTTGCGCTGCTGCGGCCGATGAAAGGCCTGCTGATCGTTCTGCAATATTTCAACAAGGCCGAAGAAAGCCGCCACCAGTCGTGAACCCTGCGCGCGCGCTGCTGTGGCCGGCGATCGGCGCCGCGCTGCTTTTTGCGCTGCTGGTCAGTCTCGGCTTTTGGCAGGTGCGGCGGCTCGGCGAGAAAGAGGCGCTGATCGCGCGAATCGAACAGCGCGCGACGCAACCGCCGCGACCGATTCCGCCGCGGGAACGATGGGCGGCGCTTCCCGCCGAGGACTATGACTTCCTGCATGTAAGCGCCACCGGCCGCTTTGTCGGCGGCGGCGACGCGCTCATCTTCGCCGCGCCGCCGGAGGGCGCGAGCCGAGAGCCGGGCTATCTGCTGATGACGCCGTTCGAGTTGAGGGACGGGGGCGTCGTGCTCGTCGATCGCGGTTTTCTTCCGGCGTCGAAGGCCGGCGACGCCGCTTTGCGCGCGGCGCCTTCCGGCGAAACGACGCTGGTCGGCGTGTTGCGCGCGCCGGAGCGGCGCAACCTCTTCACGCCCGCCGATGAGCCGGCGAAGGGCCTGTTCTTCGCGCGCGATCCCGCGGCGGTCGCCGCAGCGCTCAAACTGACCGACGCCGCGCCTTTCGCGCTCGTGATCGACGCGGCGCCCACAACGGCGGCTGACTGGCCGCGTCCCGTCGGCGGCGTTCCGACGATCGTCAACAATCATTTCTCCTACGCCGTCACCTGGTTCGGACTGTCGCTCGCCCTGCTGGTGATTTTCGCGCTTTACGCCCGCGGCGTCCTGGCGCGAGCGGACGCGCCTTAGCCTCGGCCTTGCGGCGATGGCGAATATGCTATGAAAAGGCGCAGCGTGCCAAACGCCGCTTGATCCGCTCGCTGGGCTGTCATTCCCGACAGGCCGGAGGCCTGATCGGGAATCCAGAGCCCACCCAGGACCGCTGGCGGCGCTCTGGATTCCAGATCGCGCTTCGCGCGTCGGGAATGATCCCCCGAACGGTTCAAAAGGAAATCGCAAAGACTTGCGCGCCGCCAGCGGCGCGCCAGCCGCATCGATGGATCAAAGATTGCGCTATCTCTCAACGCGCGGCGAGGCCGCCCAGCTCGGTTTCGACGATGTTCTCATCGCCGGTCTTGCGACCGACGGCGGGCTCTATACGCCGCTCGCCTATCCGCGCGTGGCGCCGTCCGACATCGCCGCGCTCGCCGGACGACCCTACGCCGAAGCGACGGCGCGACTGATCGCGCCTTATCTCAGCGAGACCTTTTCGCCCGACATTCTGCGGGCGCAGACGGCGAGCGCCTATAGCGAATTCCGTCACAGCGCCATCGCGCCGCTAACGCAGATCGCCGACAATCTCTTCATTCTGGAACTTTTCCACGGGCCGACGCTCGCCTTCAAGGATCTGGCGATGCAGCTTCTCGGGCGCATGATGAATCATGTGCTCGAAAAGCGGAATCTTCGCGCCACCATTGTCGGCGCGACATCGGGCGACACCGGCGCCGCAGCGATCGAGGCGTTCAAGGGACTGGATCGGGTCGACGTCTTCATTCTGTTTCCGCATGGCCGCGTCTCCGACGTGCAGCGCAAGCAAATGACCACGGTCGCCGACCACAATGTTCATACGATCGCGCTGGAAGGTTCGTTCGACGACGCCCAGACGATTTTGAAGCGGCTGTTTCGCGACGCTGAATTTCGCACGCGCGTCGGATTGGCCGGCGTCAATTCGATCAACTGGGCGCGCGTCGTCGCGCAGACCGTTTATTACTTTACGAGCGCGGTCGCGCTCGGCGCGCCGCATCGGCATATTTCCTTCGCCGTGCCGACAGGCAATTTCGGCGACGTGCTCGCCGGCTATGTCGCCAAGCGCATGGGTCTTCCCGTCGAAAGATTGCATGTCGCCACCAACGCCAACGACATTTTGGCGCGCGCGCTTGAAAGCGGACGTTACGAGCCGCGCGGCGTGACGCCGACTCAGTCGCCGTCGATGGACATTCAGCTTTCGTCTAATTTCGAACGCTTATTGTTCGATGCGACCGGACGCGACTCCGCCGCTGTCCGCGCCGCATTCGCTTCGCTCGATCAATCGGGAGCCTTCGACATTCCGGCTGAATCGCTTGCCGCCATCCGCGCTGAATTCGACGCGCAATCCGTCGGCGAAACCGAGACGACGGACGAGATTCGCCGCACCTGGCGCGAGACCGGCTATGTGCTCGATCCGCATACGGCGACCGGCGTCAGCGTGGCGCGCGCACGGCTCGCGAAGAACCCAGCGACGCCCGTCGTCGCGCTGTCGACCGCGCATCCGGCAAAGTTTCCGGACGCCATCGAACGCGCGATCGGGCTGCGCCCGCAGCCGCCCGAAAATATTGCGACGCGTCTTGACGCGCCAGAGCGATTCACGATTCTTGAAAATGACGGCGCGCGAGTCGCGGAATTCATCTCCGAGCGCGCGCGCGCGGCGAAGAACTGACAAGTTCTGGCAAGGAGCACGATGGCGATCTTCAGCGTAATCGGACGCCGCGACCTGCCGATCAAAGGCGAGGGCCTTTATCTGCGCGCGTCGGAAATGCGCGATTACGTCGAATGGGCCGAGCTGCGCGAGAAGAGCCGCTCCTTTCTCACGCCCTGGGAGCCGCTCTGGCCGATCGACGATTTGACGCGGGCGAGCTTTCGCTATCGCGTCCGCCGCCACGCCGAGGAAATGGCGCGCGACGAAGCCTATTCATTTTTCATCTTTCGCGACGAGGACGATGCGTTGATGGGCGGCCTCTCCTTCGGACATGTACGGCGCGGCGTGTCGCAGGCGGCGACGCTCGGCTATTGGATGGGCGAGCCCTATGCGGGCAAGGGCCATATGACTCGCGCGGTTCGCGCCGCCTGCGCCTATGCCTTCGAGAAGCGCGGCTTCCATCGCATCGAGGCGGCGTGTCTGCCGACCAATGAACCTTCAAAGCGGTTGCTGGAGCGCGTCGGCTTCAAACAGGAGGGCTATGCGCGCTCCTATCTCAACATCAACGGTCAGTGGCGCGACCATTTGCTGTATGCGCTGCTTGAGACCGATCCGCAGCCGATCAATCCGCCATCGGCGGCGGCTTGATACATTCGGCCGGCCCGTCAGCTTTGGTTGTCATGCCACATCCGTTTGAACGGCTCGCATGTCATTCCCGACGCGCGGAGCGCGATCGGGAATCCAGAGCAAAACCTGCGTTCGCGCCTCGGCTCTGGATTCCCGGTCAGGCCTTCGGCCTGCCGGGAATGACATCGTCCAATCGAATAGATTGGACGAAGTTTATGTCAATTCCGATCGCGCGTTGCGCGCGTCGGGAAACACGCTTATGCGGCTTAAGCGAGCGCCGCCTTCTGCAACGTGACAAGATCGGCGACGCCTCTTTGAGCGAGCGCCAGCATGGCCGCGAGTTCGTCCTGCGAAAACACCGCGACTTCGGCGGTCGCCTGAATTTCGACGAGGCCGCCCGAACCGGTGATGACGAAATTGGCGTCGGTCTCGGCGGTCGAGTCCTCGGCGTAATCGAGGTCGATCACCGGCGTCGCGTTGAAAATGCCGCAGGAGACTGCCGCGACGTGATCGCGTAGCGGGTTTTCCTTGACGATCGAGCGTGACCGCATCCAATCGAAACAGTCATGCAGCGCCAGCCAGGCGCCGGTGATCGACGCCGTGCGGGTTCCCCCATCGGCCTGAATCACGTCGCAGTCGACGACGATCTGCCGCTCGCCCAGCGCCGACAGATTGGTGACGGCGCGCAGCGAACGGCCGATGAGGCGCTGAATCTCCTGGGTGCGTCCCGACAGCCTGCCGGCCGTCGCCTCGCGCCGCGTGCGAGTGTGCGTGGCGCGTGGCAGCATGGAATATTCGGCCGTCACCCAGCCACGGCCCTGGCCGCGCAGCCACGGCGGCGGCTTGTCTTCGAGCGACGCCGCGCAGAGCACCTGCGTATTGCCGAATTTCACAAGGCAGGAGCCTTCGGCATAGCGGGCGACGCCGCGCTCGAAACTCACCTGGCGCATCTCATCGGGCGCGCGTTTGCTGGGGCGCATAAAAGCTCCGTTGACGTATCGGTCGCGCCTTCTATCGCGCTTTCGGCGGCCGTGGAAGCGCCAGGCGGCGCGCCATCGCTTGCCCGCCCCGGCTTGCGCTCGCGGCCGCATGGTGAAACCATGAGCTAACGGGGCCGGATAAATCAGGCTCCGACAAAAAGGAGGGAGTGATGGGCCAAACGTCGTCCCAAGGAGCGCATTCGCACGAGGCGAGAGCACAGGGCCCCCGGCTGATTGCGCTGGCGGGCCCTTTTCAATGCGGCAAGACCACTCTTTTGGAGGCCATTCTCGCCCATGCCGGCGCGATTCCGCGGCAGGGCGGCGTCGCGGCGGGCGCGAGCGTCGGCGATTCAAGTCCTGAAGCCCGCGCCCATCAGATGAGCGTCGAATCCAATATCGCGACCGTCGACTATATGGGCGATCGCTATACTTTCATCGATCTTCCGGGCTCGGTCGAATTCGCCCATGAATCGCGCAACATCCTGCCCGTCGTCGACGCCGCTGTCGTCGTCTGCGAGGCCGACCCCCGCAAGATTCCGGCGCTGCAGCTGATTTTGCGCCAGCTTGAGGAATTCGGCGCGCCGCATTTCATTTTCCTCAACAAGATCGACGCGGCGACGATCGACGTACGCGAAGCGCTGAACATTCTGCAGCCGGCGTCGCGCACGCCGCTGCTGCTGCGGCAGATTCCGATCTGGAACAATGGCGTCGCGGTCGGCTTCATCGATCTCGCGCTGGAGCGCGCCTATGTCTATCGCGAACACGCGCCCTCCGAGGTCATCGACATTCCCAAGGGGGACGCCGCGACCGAAAAGGAAGCGCGCTACTCGATGCTGGAGCGCCTTGCCGATTATGACGACGCGCTGATGGAGGAGCTGATTTCCGACATCGAGCCGCCCCGCGACCAGGTCTTCGATGATCTCACCAAGGAGCTGCGCGCGGGGCTCGTCGCGCCGCTCTTCATCGGATCGGCCGAACGGGGCGCCGGCGTCACGCGGCTCCTGAAGGCGCTGCGTCACGAAGCGCCGGGAATCGAGGCGACCCGCGCACGGCTCGGCGTCGGCGACAGCGGCCCGCCGCTCGCCCGCATCATCCGCTCGATTCACACCCCGCATGGCGGGAAACTCTCAGTCGCGCGCGTGCTGCGCGGCGCCTTGGCGGATGGAGGCACGGTCGTTTCGCCGCAGGGCGAGGATCGCATTTCCGGCATGTCGCGTCTGATGGGCGCGACGACGGGCAAAATTACCGAGGCGAAGACAGGAGACGTGGCCGCGCTCGGTCGTCTCGATCATGCGCAGACCGGCGACAATATCGTCGCCGACGCCCGCGCCGGCGCCGAGGAGTTGAAGGCCACGCGCGCGCCTGTTCCCGATCCGGTGCATGCGCTCGCGCTCAATGTGAAGGACCGGAAGGACGAGATGCGGCTTGCCGCGGCGATGGGAAAGCTCATCGAAGAGGATCCTTCGCTCGTCTTCGTCCATGATCAGGAACTGTCGCAGATCAAGCTCTTCGGTCAGGGCGAGATGCATCTGCGCGTCGCGCTCGAACGCCTAGCCTCGCGCTTCAATGTCGCGGTCGACTACTCCAAGCCGACGGTCGCCTATCGCGAAACCATCCGCCACAAGGTCACCATTCGCGGCCGCCACAAGAAACAGTCGGGCGGCCATGGCCAGTTCGGCGATGTGGTGATGGAAATCGCGCCGCGCGGCCGCGGCGAAGGATTCGCCTTCAGCGAACGCGTGCACGGCGGCGCCGTTCCCAAGCAATATTTTTCGTCGGTCGAGGCTGGCTGTCAGGACGCCCTTCTGCACGGCCCGCTCGGCTTTCCGGTCGTCGATGTGGAGGCGGTGCTGACCGACGGCTCCTATCACACCGTCGATTCTTCCGACATGGCGTTTCGCACTGCGGCGCGCATCGGCATGAGCGAAGCCTTGGAAAAGGCCGAGCCGATCCTGCTCGAGCCTGTGCTGGCGGTCGATATCTTCGTGCCGAGCGACGCCATGTCGCGCGCGACCGGCATCGTCTCAGCGCGGCGCGGCCAGATCATGGGCTTTGGCCCGCGCGAGGGGTGGGAAGGATGGGACAGGCTCGAAACGCTGATCCCGGAGGCGGAGATGGACAATCTCATCGTCGAGCTGCGCTCGGCGACCGCCGGCTCGGGCTTCTATCAGGCCCGCTTCGACCATCTCGCCGAAGTCGTCGGCAAACAGGCGCGCGATATCGTCGCCGCCCATGCGAAGGCGAATGGGGGATAGCGACTCAGCCCGGAAAACAGCGCGCAAAGGCCAGCAGCAGGCGTGGATCGCCGCGTAGTCTGATCTTTCCGCGCAGCAGCGCCCAGACGAGACTCGTCTCCTTGCGCAGGAAGCGCAGCCAGGTCACGGAGTCGGCGGTCACGGTCAGTCGCGACGCGCCGACAAGCCCGTCGTCGACGCGAAGCCGCCTGTTGGCGATTTCGATCGTGGCGCTGCGGCGTTCCGCACCGGTGAAGACGAAGTGATAGACGGCGTCGAGACCGGTTGATTTGCCGCGCTGGAAGACGAGCCTCAGTCCTGACAGAAAGCTCTCGATCGTCGGGGGACGAAACGGCGCGCCGGCGATCCGCTTCAATTGCTTCTGTGGAAACCGGCGCGGCACATAGGCTTCGGCGTCGGAGCCGGCGGAGACGTAAACTGTCTCTTCTTTCTTTTGCAGCGGATCGACGACCTCGCGAAGATAGCGCTTCTTATCCGCCTGATAGGCGCCGATGACATCGGAGCCCGCCGGGCACACGGCCATGCAATAGCCCGCCTTATAGTTGGGACCGAAGGCGAGGCTCTGCCACATCGAGACGGTCTCGGGGTCGCTGACTTTGGCGCGATAGGCGCGCGCGCTTTTCGCCTCGACGACCGTTTCGGTCCAGTCCGAGAAGCCGCCCATGAATTCGCGATAATTATGGGTGTAGCAGGCGCCAAAGTCGAAATGTCCGTCAGGCGCGATCGCGCCGGTCGGACAGGCGGCGACGCAGAGCTTGCATTCGAAACAGGGATTGAAGTCGAGCGGCTTGGCGCGCGCCTCAAGGTCGATCTCGGCCGCGACCGTGCCGAGCAGAAGAAAATTGCCGAATTTGGGATGGATGACGTTGCGATTGATTCCCATTCGTCCGAGACCTGCGGCGACGGCGACCGGCTTATGCGAGATGACCCACATTTTCTGAGGCCATCGCGACGCCTCCATCGGAAAACCCATCGACGGATAGGCGGCGCGCACGCCCCGCGCCTGAAGCGCGAGAGCGATGCGGCGCGCGATGTCGTCGCAATCATCGCCCGAATGATGAAATTCGAGATTGGCGGCGGACCGCGCGGCGCTGCGAATGTTCTCGCGATTCATCCTGACGACGAAGGAAATGAGGGTTCGTGCGAAGGGAAAGGCGGCGAGAATGTCGCCGCGCTGATCGTCAAGCGCCGGATCGTCGAGGGAGACAAGGCCAGCGTCGTCCGCGCCGGCCGAAAGCGCGATGTCGCGGATGGCGTCCGCGTCGAGTTCGGCGGCGGCGTCAGGGGCGGGGGAGTGGCGAGGATCGATCATATTTGCATATACCCCTTTTTGCGTGCGCGGGTGTCGACTAGCGATGTCTTAGTCCGACGCCGTCGCCTCCATCAGCGCGCGCAGTTCCGATAACAGGCTCTGCAGACGTTCGGCGCCGAATTTCTTCTCGACCGAAGACTGCGCTTCGCGCCAATGCGGCAGCGCATTGGCGAGCGTCGCTTCCCCGAAAGGCGTGAGCGCAATCTTGCGGGTGCGGCGGTCGTCGCCGGTTTTCACCTTCACTAGTCCGCGCTTCTCTAATACCGCAAGGTTGCGGGCGAGCGCGCTGCGCTCGAGAACAAAGGCCTCGGCCAATTTGCTGACCGTCGCGCCGCCAGTGAGCGAGCAGGCGACGAGCAGCGAATATTGGGTCGGCTCGAGTCCGGTCGCCGCCATGAACTGCCCATAGTGACGCGTGATCGCCCGGCTGGCGCGGCGAATATTGGCGGCCGCGCAGTTTTGCGCGCAGAGCCTGACGTCACTCGGATTCAACGAAGTCATATTAGATGCATATACCCCTTTATTCGCGCCGTCAAGCGCGGCTATGGGTCGGCCTGTGCGTGAGAACACAGCGCGCCAAGGCGCGTTGGATGATGATCGCAGCCTCTTTGCAGGGAATAATCACATGCGAATGTTCATATTTCTGGTGGCCGCGGCCCTTGCCATGTCGTTCAGCTTCTATTCGAGCGCGAATGGGTTGAAGCGCGCGTCGGATTCTGCGCCGCAGGCGGTCAGCGCCCAAGCCGATACGACGCCGCGATGCTTCAAGAGCAAGAAGATGCGTCATGTGGCGAATGGCGGATGCGTCATGAAGGCCAAGCGCCACAGCGCATAATGCGCGGCGCTTGATCCTTGGACGGCGTCAATCCCGGCAGGCCGAAGACCTGGCCGGGGAATATAGAGCCAACGCTGGTATTGCCATCCATTCCCGATCACGCGCGTTGCGTGCGTCGGGAATGCAGACGCCCCGCGGCGCCGAGGCGACACGGGGTTGGTTCCGATGCCTTGAGAAGGGAGACGCCGTTCGCGCCTCCAACTTCCGGCGATCGCTGTTTACGGCGTCATCACCACGGTGGCGCCGACCGCGACGCGGTCGTAAAGATCGACGATGTCCTCGTTGAGCATGCGGATGCAGCCATAGGAGGCGGCGGAGCCGATCGACTTGCGCATTTTCTGCGTGGTGCCGTGGATCGCGACCTGACCTTCGCTCAGCGTCATGGCGCGGGCGCCCATCGGATTATTCGGCGCGCCGCCGGGGATCACTTCGGGAAGCTCGGGGTGATCTTGCTTCACGTCTTCCGGCGGCGTCCAGTCCGGCGCGACAAATCTGCCGTTGATCTGCACGACGCCGGACCATTGCTTGCCGGCCTTCGGCACCGCGACCTTGTAGGCGATGGCGTCGTTCTGGTCGACGATGAGATAGAGCTTGCGCTCATGCTCGCTGACGACGATCGAGCCCGGATTGAGGTCGGAGCGGTAGTGAACATATTCGCGGGCGGCGGCCTGCGGCGCGGAAGCGGCGCCGACGATGGCGGCGGCGAAAGCGATCTGGGCGATTTTGGAAGTCCGGCGGTTCATTGTCTTGCGCTCGATGTTCGGTGTCTCGATGAGCGCGTTGTAGAAGAGGGCGGGCCGCAACGCCGTGCGGCGGCGCACGCAGGAGATTTTCGACGAGCAACTGAAAATGATCCTGGCGGCGCCGGCGCGCGCGGATCAGGCGGTCGAGCGTTTTTTCAACCAGCGGAAGAACGCGATCACAAGGAAACCGATCACGATCAGCGTGTGCGGCGCGGTGATTGAAAAGTGGTAGGCCAAGGCCGCGGAAATGGCGCGTTCCTTTTGAACCCCATAGGCGCTGACGAGATAGGCGACGATGCCGGCTTCAAATAGCCCAAGGCCGGCGGGGCTCGCCGGAACGGCGATCGCCAGCGCGCCGATGATCAATAAGGTCATCGCATGCACGAAGCCGAAATCGATTTCGGGCAGCAGCGTGCGGAAGGCGAGGTAGACGAGGCAAACATTGGTCAGCCAAATCGAAGCCGTGAAGAAGGCGGTTTTCGCCGCGCTGTGGTTGGCGACCAGACGCCCGGCTTGCTCGACGACCGCGTCCAGTCTCATCGCTTTGACGACGCCCCATTTCGGAACGCTCCAAACGACGCCTCTCCGCCGCACCGCGAACAGGCCGGCGAAGACCATCGCAATGATCACGGCGGCGATGAGCAACATGAAGGGATCGACGATGCGCGAATCGGAGCCTGCCAGAATTAGCAATGACAAAATTACGATCGCGGTTACGTCATAGAGTTTTTCCAGCAGGACGGCGGCGCTGACGCTGCCGATCGCATAATCGAAATAGGAGCAGCCGAAATAGATTTTGACGCCTTCGCCGGCTCTGAATGGAACCAAGCTGTTGAAGGTGAAGCCCATCGTGGCGATCAAAAAACCCGAAAAGAAGCGACCCTCAAGCAGGTTCGAAAGGCGCGACCCGTAGAACAGTAGGACGAACACATTCATCGTCATTGCCAGCGCAATCGCCGTTAAGGGGATTTGCTTGAGCTGCGACGCGAGATCGGCGAATTCGATGTTGCGATAGAGCCAATATGCAATGAACGCGAAAAACCCAGCGTTCAAAACCAGCGCGACATAGCCGCCGCGCCGAGAAAGAAAGTTGGCTGCGCCGGCGGCGAGCCGTGGCCTGGAGATTGGCGGCGAAGGCCAGAATCCGCCGGCGGCCAAGGCTATTGCGCGCGACCGAAGTGCGCGCGTCGAAGGCGTGGGTCGATAGCGATCGTCCTCTACGCTCATGGCCATCTCGCTTAAGCGCGCAATAGCGCGCCGCCTTCGAGGCGGAAGAATGGCCGGCGCGACAATGGCCGGCCATCCTGAATTCAAGGCGGCGCCCGCTTAAATCAGATATTGGCCGCCATTGATCGTCAATGTCGAGCCGGTGATGAAGCCCGCGTCATCGGATGCGAGAAACACCACGGCGCGGGCGATTTCCTCCGGCTCGCCGAGACGGCCGACCGCGATATAGGGAATGATGTGCTTGTCGAGCACATCCTGCGGCACCGCCTTCACCATGTCGGTGGCGATATAGCCCGGCGCGATGGCGTTGACGGTGATGCCCTTCGACGCGCTCTCCTGCGCCAGCGCCTTGACGAAGCCGATATCGCCGGCCTTGGAGGCGGAATAATTGGTCTGGCCGGCCTGGCCCTTCTGGCCGTTGATCGACGAAATCACGATGATGCGGCCGAAGCCGCGATCGCGCATGCCGTTGATGACCGGGCGCGTGACGTTAAAGAGCGAATTGAGATTGGTGTTGATCACCGCCTGCCACTGGGCGAGCTCCATCTTATGGAAGAGACGGTCCTTGGTGATGCCGGCGTTGTTGACGAGAATGTCGACCGGACCGAGGTCCTTCTCGATCTGCGCGAGTCCGGCGGCGCAGGCGTCATAGTCGGAAACGTCGAATTTATAGACCGGAACGCCCGTCTCCGCCTTGAACTTGTTGGCGGCTTCGTCATTGCCGGCGTAGGTGGCCGCGACAGTATAGCCCGCCGCCTTCAGCGCTTTCGAAATCGCCTCGCCGATGCCGCGCGTGCCGCCTGTCACAACTGCAGTTCTTGCCATTAAAGGAGTCTCCTTCAGAATCGATCAATTGCCTGAATCGGCAGTCGGCAGTCGTGAGTAGGCAGTCGGAGCCGGCTGCCGACTGCCGCTTTTACCGCTCCACCGTGAGCGCGATGCCCATGCCGCCGCCGATGCAGAGCGTCGCGAGGCCCTTCTTGGCGTCGCGCCGCGCCATTTCGTGCAGAAGCGTGGTGAGCACGCGCGCGCCCGAGGCGCCGATCGGATGGCCGATGGCGATCGCGCCGCCATTGACGTTCACGATGGCGGGGTCCCAGCCCATGTCCTTGTTGACCGCGAGCGCCTGAGCCGCGAAGGCTTCATTCGCCTCGATCAGATCGAGGTCGGAAACCTTCCAGCCGGCCTTCTCCAGCGCCTTGCGCGAGGCCGGGATCGGGCCGGAGCCCATCACCGCCGGATCGACGCCGGCGGTCGCCCAGGAGGCGAGGCGGGCGAGCGGCGTCAGGCCGCGCTTCTTGGCCTCGTCGGCGCTCATCACGACGAGCGCCGCGGCGCCGTCATTGAGGCCCGAGGCGTTCGCCGCGGTCACCGTGCCGTCCTTCGAGAAGGCGGGGCGCAGCTTGGCGACGCCCTCCATGGTCACGCCATGCTTGATATATTCGTCGGCGTCGACGACGACGTCGCCCTTCTTGGTCGAGATCGTATAGGGGACGATCTCGTCCTTGAACTTGCCGGCCTTCTGCGCCGCCTCGGCCTTGTTCTGCGACTTGACCGCGAATTCGTCCTGCTGCTCGCGGGTGATCTGCCACTGTTTGGCGACGTTCTCGGCGGTGAGGCCCATGTGATAATTGTTGAAGGCGTCGGTGAGCCCGTCGATGATCATCGTGTCGACGAATTTCACGTCGCCCATCTTCGTGCCGGTGCGCAGCTGCGACGCATGCGGCGCCAGCGACATCGACTCCTGGCCGCCGGCGACCACGATCGTGGCGTCGCCCGCCTTGATCTGCTGGGCGGCGAGCGCGACGGCGCGCAGGCCCGAGCCGCAGACCTGATTGACCCCGAAGGCGGTGGCGCTGTCCGGAATGCCGGCCTTGATCGCCGCCTGACGCGCCGGATTCTGGCCCTGCGCCGCATCGAGCACCTGACCGAGAATGACCTCGCAGACCTCGCCCGGCTGGAGCTTGGCGCGCTCAAGAGCGGCCTTGATGGCGACAGCGCCGAGCTCGTGGGCCGGAACCGCTCCAAAGGCTCCGTTGAACGATCCAACGGCGGTGCGCGCCGCGGAAACGATCACGATATCGGTCATCTGTCGGTCTCCTTGAGAAAAAAGTCTATCTGCCCGACCGCCTCGGCCAGCCAGGGGGCGAATTGTCGGTCTTTCGCGCTTGCGCTCGGCAAGCCGCGGCCCGTTTTGCACGGAATTGGACGGTAGCGAAAGGCTTTCGGCACGAAAATATTGCCGCAGGCGCCAATTTGCGCGTATCGTTCAAGCCAGGCGGTTGAATTTTAGGCGGGCGGCGGCGTGCGGCGAGGGGAGCGTGTCAGGCGTATGGCGACCGAAAAGAAACCCACCACCATCAAGAAATACGCCAATCGTCGACTCTACGACACCGGAACAAGCACCTATGTGACGCTTGAGGACCTTGCGGCGATGGTCAAACGCGGCGAGGATTTCGTCGTGTGCGACGCAAAATCCGGCGACGACATCACCCGGCCGGTGCTGACCCAGATCATTTTCGAACAGGAGGGCAAGGAGGGCCAGAGCCTGCTGCCGATCGCCTTCCTGCGACAACTCATCCGCTTCTATGGCGATTCAATGCAGATGCTGGTCCCGAGCTATCTCGAATTCTCGATCGACAAGCTCACCAAGGAACAGCAGAAGTTTCGCGACCAGTTCACCTCGGCGCTCGGCGTCGGCGCCGGCCCCTTCGCGGAGCCGACCCGCGCCGCCTTTCAGTCTTTGGAGGAACAGGCCCGCAAGAACATGGCGGTATTTCGTCAGGCGCTCACCATGTTCAACCCGTTCGGCGTGCCGCCGGAAGGGATGACGACCGGCCCGACCCTGAATGAGCATGAGGCCGGCGGAACCCATAAGGAAGGCGCCGATGTCGCCGAACTGAAGCGCCAACTCGACGAATTGAACAAGAGGATCGACAATTTGTCGAAGGGGTGAAAGCTCAGCGTAGCGCTGGGTTTCTCCTTCTCCCGCTTGCAGGAGAAGGTGTCGCGCCGCAGGCGTGACGGATGAGGGCCCTCACCCGACCCGGCCAAAAGCCCGTCGTTAGCGACGGGCGTCTTTACAGACACCCTTTGGCCGGGCCACCCTCTCCCGCAAGCGGGAGAGGGGAGAGCCACGAATTTACGTATTAAACCTGAAATGCATCACGTCGCCGTCGGCGACCACATATTCCTTGCCCTCCAGCCTTAAGCGGCCGGCGTCGCGGGCGCCGGATTCGCCCTTGTTGGCGACGTAATCGCCATAGGCGATCGTCTCGGCGCGAATAAAGCCTTTCTCGAAATCAGTATGGATCACGCCAGCGGCCTGCGGCGCGCGCACGCCTTTTTCGATGGTCCAGGCGCGCGCCTCTTTCGGGCCGACCGTGAAATAGGTGATCAGATGCAGGAGATCATAGCCGGCGCGGATGACCCGATTGAGCCCGGGCTCGATGAGGCCGACGGCTTCGAGATAATCCTTCTGCTCCTCGACCGGCAGCACGGCGATTTCGCTTTCGATCTTGGCCGAGACGACGACCGCGGCGGCGTCTTCCTCGGCGGCGCGCGCCGCGACTTTGGCCGACTGGGCGTTGCCCTCGGCGGCCGAGCCCTCCTCGACATTGCAGACATAGAGCACGGGTTTCGACGACAGCAGCCCGAGACCCGCGAAGTCGGCGCGCTCGTCCTCGGCAACCTTGGCGAGGCGGGCTGGCTTGCCCTCGCGCAGCAACACGAGGCAGCGGTTCATCAGATCGACGAGCGCCTTCGCTTCCTTGTCGCCGCCCTTCGCCTTCTTCTCCATCGCCACCACGCGCTTTTCGAGACTTTCGAGATCGGCGAGCATCAGCTCGGTCTCGATTGTCTCAATGTCGCGGATCGGGTCGACGCCGCCTTCGACATGAGTCACGTCGCCGTCCTCGAAACAGCGGACGACATGGGCGATGGCGTCGCATTCGCGAATATTGGCCAGAAACTGATTGCCGAGCCCTTCGCCCTTCGAGGCGCCGCGCACCAGACCGGCGATGTCGACGAAGGTCAGCCGGGTCGGGATGATCTCCTTAGAGCCCGCGATCCTGGCGAGTTCCTCCAGCCTCGGGTCGGGAACGGCGACTTCGCCGACATTGGGCTCGATGGTGCAGAAAGGATAGTTCGCGGCCTGCGCCGCGGCGGTCTGGGTGAGCGCGTTGAAGAGGGTCGACTTGCCGACATTCGGCAGGCCGACGATGCCACATTTGAAGCCCATATCCGTCCCGGAATTCGATTGGCTGTTGCGGCGCGGTATGCGGGGCGGCGCGAGAAAAGGCAAGCGCCCGCTCGACGCCCGTCGTCTCGCGCCGCTGTTTAAGTCGGCAATGACGGCGCCAAAGGAATGGAGTATGCGGAAAACGGAATAGGGCGCGGGTGATTCTCAAGGCGCCCGAAGAGGCGCATCGCGAGCCGATGCGCGCGACATGGCGCCAGAATGAAGACAAGCCCTTCCGCTCGCGGCCTTCGCATCCTGCTGGCGGCGCTGTTGGCGGCGGCTGCGACCGGTGCGCCGGTCCGGGCGCAGACCGAAACGCCAGAGCCGTCGCCTGCGCCCGTCCAATCAGCGCCGGCGCCCGCGCCCGCGCCGCCGCTAACGCCGCCGCTCGCCGAACCCGCGCCGTCGCTTTCGCCGCCGTCGCTCGGCGCCCCGCCCGAAGCGCCGCCGCCGGCGGCTCCGGTGCCCGCGCAGGCCGCGCGCAAGCCAAAGCCGAAACCCGCGCCGCCGCGCGAGACGGCGCTGTCCGACGATCCGACTCCGGCGTTGCAGCCGCAAACTTTCTACACCACCGCGAAAGCGGCGGATCGCTACCGACAGATCGTCGATTCCGGCGGATGGCCGATCGTCGGCGTTTCGCTTCGGCCCGGCTCGAAAGGCGCCGCGGTGTCGACGCTGCGCCGGCGGCTCGCGACCGAAGACGACAGCATCGCCGATACGGCCAGCCCGAAATGGAACGCCGATCTCACCGCGGCGGTGAAGCGCTTCCAGTTTCGCTTAGGTCTGAAACAGACCGGCGTCGTCGCCGGCGCGACGCTGCGCGAACTCGACGTGCCGGCGGAGACAAGACTGCTTCAGCTCGACTCGACCGCGCGGCGGCTCAACGCGCTCGAATTCGAGTTCGGCCCCAGATACATCGTCGTCAATCTTCCGTCGACGGCGGTCGACGCGGTGCAGGATGACCGCGTGGCGCGCCGCTACGCCGCGATCGTCGGCGATCTCGATCATCATTCGCCGGAGCTGCAGGCGAAGGTCGTCGCGGTCAATATCAATCCGACATGGACGGTGCCGGCGTCGATCGTCAAAAACGAGATCGCGCCGAAAATGGTGAAGGACCCGTCCTATCTCAAGCGCTCGCATATGCGCGTGCTCAACGCGCATGGCGAGGAGGTCGATCCGCGCTCGATCAACTGGGCGAGCGAGCGCGCCGCCCAATATACGCTGCGTCAGGATTCCGGGTCGGGCAATTCGCTGGGCTCGATCCGCATTTCGATGCCTAACCGCTATTCCGTCTATATGCATGACACGCCGTCGCGAAATCTCTTCGCCAATGATTATCGCTTCCTGTCGCATGGCTGCGTGCGCGTGCAGGGCGTCGTCGATCTCGCCGCCTGGCTGCTCGACGGCGAGTCAGGGCCGCTGATGAGCGAGGACGAGATCAACGCCAAAATCGCATCGGGCGAGCGCGATGACGTGAAGCTGACGCATCACGTGCCGGTCGCATGGGTCTATATGACCGGCTGGGCGTCGGCGGACGGCGTCGTGCATTTTCGCGACGACGTCTATCATCTCGACGAGGCCGGCGAACTCGCCGAGCAATAAAGGCTACAGCGTGAGACGGTAGCGCACGAAATCGTCGGCTTCGATGAATGCGTCATAGAGCCGCCGCGCGCGTTGATTGTCCGCTTGCGTGTGCCAATAGAGCCGTGACCAGCCGCGCGCGCGTCCAAGATCGATGAGGTCTTGAATGAGCGCGCGACCCACGCCGGCGCCGCGAAAGGACGGATCGACGAAGAGATCTTCGAGGTAACAGACCGGCGAAGTCGTCCAGCTGCTTTCATGCAGGGCGGAGACGGTAAAGCCGGCGACGCGCCCGTCGATTTCCGCGATCCGTCCGACCAACGCGGATGCCTGATCGAGCAGGCGGCGCAATGTGTGTTCGGTCACCTCGGCAGGCACGGAGGTTTCATAGAAATCATTGTATCCCGCCCAGAGCCTGCGCCAATCTTGCGCATCGGCTTTTCGGATGTCCCGCACCGGCGTCATTCCTCTTGCGCTCTCGCGCTCTCATGCCAGCCGCGCAGCAGATAATGCGACAGC
Organism: Methylocystis sp.; assembly: GCF_046349115.1. Lineage (GTDB taxonomy): Bacteria > Pseudomonadota > Alphaproteobacteria > Rhizobiales > Beijerinckiaceae > Methylocystis. The sequence continues at coordinate 273,576 of NZ_JAXMCX010000001.1, forward strand.
GCGGCGAGCGCGCCGTAGATCGCGAGGCCGCTCAGCGAAATCAGCGCCAGCGCCGCGAACATGCGGGGAATGTCGAGGCGAAATCCCGCCTCGACGATGCGATAGGCGAGGCCGGTTCCCTGTCCCGAGGCGCCGGCGGCGAGTTCGGCGACGATCGCGCCGATCAGCGCCAATCCGCCGCCGATGCGCAGGCCGGCGAGGAATTGCGGCAGCGCCGACGGCAGCCGCAGATAAACCAGCTTTTGCCATGGCGAGGCATGATAAAGGTCGAAAAGATCGCGCAGGCCGAAGTCGACCGAGGCCAATCCGAGCGACGTATTCGACAGAATCGGAAAGAAGGCGACGAGAAAGGCGCAAACCAGCACCGCATTGCCGGGTTGCAAATAAATGAGCAGCAAGGGCGCGATGGCGATGATCGGCGTCACCTGAAGCGTGATCGCGAAGGGCAGCAGCGCGCGCTCCAGCCATTTCGATTGGGCGATGAGCAGCGCCAACGCCACGCCGCAGATGGCGGCGATCACAAAGGCTTCGAAGGTGACGCCAAGCGTCACCAGCAGCGACGAAAACAGCAATTCGCGATCTTGAACAAGCGTGGCGAGGATGACGGAGGGCGCCGGGAGGATATAGGACGGGACGTTCTCCCACCGCACCAGTCCTTCCCACAGGGCCAGCGTTGCAATGAAAACGGCGAGCGGCGCGCCGAGGTCGCGCCACTCAATCGCTTGTCGCGCGCGGATCATGCCTGCGCTCTTGCCCGCGCTCATGGCGTCGCCTCTTCGATGGCGAGGCGAAGCGCCTGCGACCCTTGGCGGCAAATGTCGGAGAACATCTTGCTCGATCGATAGTCGTCGTCGCGCGCGATCGCCGGGTCGATCTCGATCTCGTCGATGATCCTGCCGCCGCGCCGCGACATCACCAGGATGCGGGTCGAAAGATAGGCGGCTTCGAACACCGAATGGGTGACGAAGACGATCGTCGCGCCGAGCCGGCGCTTGAGCGCGAGCAGATCGTCGTTGAGCTTGAAGCGCGTCACCTCGTCCAGCGCCGCGAATGGTTCGTCCATCATGATCAGCGCCGGCCGCGTCACCAAAGCGCGGGCGATGGCGCAGCGCATCCTCATGCCGCCGGAGAGTTCGCGCGGCCGCGCGCCCGAGAAATCCGCTAGGCCGACATGGGCGAGCGCCTCTTCAACGCGCGCCGCCGCCGCTTCGCGCGTGAAGCCGCCAAGCCGCAGCGGCAAAAAGACATTGTCGAAAACGCTCGCCCAGGGCAGCAGCGTCGCATCCTGAAAAACAAAGCCGATATTGTTCTTGGAATCAGGCGCGCGCCAGTCGATCGAACCTGCGGTCGGGCGCGCCAGCCCGGCGATCAGTCGCAAGACCGTCGACTTGCCGCAGCCTGAGGGCCCGAGCAGTGTCAGAACTTCGCCCTCGCGCACGTCGAGGTCATAGTCGGCGAGCGCGACGAGTCCGCTCGGAAAGGTTTTGCCGACGGCGCGCAGCGCAACCAGCGCCGGCGCCGTTTGTCGCGCTTCCGTGGCGCCCAGTGCGTTCATGACGGCGCGCTCGGCGTCATTTCGGCCGCTGCTCCATGCCGACCTTCTTGCCGATGAAGCGCAGCGTATAGCCGCGTTTGTAATCAAGGTCCGCTGGAACGACTCCGGCCTTCGCCATTTTGTCGAAAAAACTCTTCATCCGCGCGTCGGTGATCACGCCGATGCCTTGCGTCAGCGCGTCGCCTGAATCGACAATGCCGCGCTCCTTCATTTTGGCGATCGAATAGGCGATCTGGCCGTCGGTCATCTCCGGATTGTCGCGCTTGATCATGGCGTTTGCAGCGGCGTTGTCGCCATAGAGAAAATTGCGCCAGCCGATGATCGAGGCGTCGACGAAGCGCTGCACGAGGTCCGGCGTTTTGGCGATCGTATCGGCGCGGGTCTCGACCGTCGTCGAATAGCCGTCATAGCCATAGTCCGCCAAAAGAAAGATGTTGGGCGTGAAGCCGCCCTGGCGTTCGATCGCGTAAGGCTCCGAGGTTACATATCCTTGCTGAATCGAATTCCTGTCGGCGAGGAAAGGCGCGGAGTTGAAATTGTATGGCCTGATGTTTTTGTCCATGAATCCATAGGCCTGCTTCAACCATTGCCAAATCGAGACGCGCATGTCGCTGGCGATGAAGGCCGTGGCCTTGGGCAGGTCGTCGAAACGATCGAGGCCGACGCCGGGATGCGACATGAACATCATCGGATCGCGCTGAAACATGCTCGCGACGGTGACGACCGGCACGTTCTGCTGCACCGATTCAAACATCTGAATGGTATTGGCGCCCATCGCGAAATTGACTTTTCCCGCGGCGAGCAGGAGGCGCGCATTGAGCTGGGGCCCGCCTTGCAGAATGGTCACGTCGAGTCCATAGCGCGCATAAGTGCCGTCGGCGATGGCCTGATAGAAGCCGCCATGCTCGGCCTGGGCGCGCCAATTGGTGGCGAAGCCGACCTTATCGAGCGCAAAGGCAGGCGCCGCGAGGAGGAGGGCGGCTGCAGCGTAAATGACTTTGATGAAGGCGCCGCGCGCTGTCACTTCTTGCTCCCTCGGCCGGTTCGTTCTTGAAACCGCGTCATCGCCCTGGAGCCCGGACACGGGGCAGCTACGAACTGCCGCAGGGAACGATAGCCGAGCGCGGGGCGCCGGTGAAGCGCGATCTATCGCTGGAGCCATTTCAAATGCGCGCGGCGCGCGGCGCGGGTGATTCCGCGCCCACGCGGGCCGTGAATGAATGGCTGACGCTTAATCCTGATCTGGCGACGCATCCAGAGGCGCGACGATCATGCCGATCAACTCGACGTGGACTGAACGACGTCCTTCGCCATGGCCGCGGCGATGCTCTGCGCGCCGGGCTTTAGCGACTTGATCTGATATTCTTCGCATTGCGCGTTCAAGCCGGCGAGACCGCCATAGAGCTGTTCGGTGTCGCCATAGCCGATCGCGGCGAAACGATAAATCAGCCGCCGCACGAGGCTGGCGCTCAAGAAATAGCCGGAGTGAACGTCGACCTCGCCCTTAAGGTGGATATAAAGCAGGCGCAAATGTCCAAACCAGGACAGACTCGGTCCCTTGCCGCGCGTTGCGTCGGTTACGACTCCCTTGCCCGCGTCGTCGATGCTGTCGGTACAGTCGAAATAGGTCAGCCGCTGCGCGAAGGATTCTTCCGACTGCGCGGCGTCGATCTCAGCGTAAAGCTGGTAGAGCGTGCGGGAGCCGACGCGCAGATTGTCGAGCGTCAGCTGTTCGGAAATTCCCCATCCGGTCAGCACGCCGACATTGCCGAGCCGGTAACCGAAATTCCGGCTCTTGGTGGGCAGCGAGAAGAAATTCGCCGTCGTCGAAATGTCGCGGAGAATTTCATCGCCCTCATTGGAGAAGAGATGCGCTTCCTGAAAGCGGATCAATGACGAATGCAGCGCGTTGCTTCGGCCCAGCAACAGGACCTCCGCCGGAATGTCCGGCGAGACCAGCACCAGTCGGCGCAAGAGAAAGCTCTTGCCGATCTTCGATCTGATTTCGCGTCGTTCGCGCTCTTCGTCGCTCCCCGGCATTTCGACGCCGCGCATGGCGGCGATCGCCTCGGGCGAAAACACGTCGGTCAGAATGCGCACGGCGTTGGTGACGACGAAGGCGCCCATGCTGTGGCCGATGAAGGAAAGGTCGACCCTTCCGGACAGATCGGCGGCGGCGACATCTGGCCGAGCGTTCGACAATTTGTCGTCGATTTCGCGAATGAGATTGACGAGGTCCGGCACGGCGTAAGTCGTCGCCCGAAAGCCGTCGCGAAAATAGACGACGAGCCGCAGCAGAAACAGCGTGATCGGGATGACGGCCATTATCGCCGTCACGGCGGTCACGACGACGCGCGCGAATTTCCACCAATCGCAGATTTCAAAACGGAAATTCACCAGATAGACCGCGACCAGCGCCACGAATAATACGCCGAGGAGGAAGATCGGCGCGGCGCTCAAACCGCTGCGCCAGGGCGTGCCCGCTCTTTCCGACGGCCAACGATATCCTATGCAGACGAGGCCGCGGTCTCGAAGCTCGTCGTCCTCATTCACCGCTACGAAGGAGCGCCGATAGGTCTCGAGGGCGCTGTCGCGCGGCGTGTTGAAGCCATGCACGGTGATGAGCAGTTTGGGCTTTTTCTGCTTCGCCAAGGTCGCGACGATTTCATCGATCGTCGAAGGCTTGCAGTATTCAGGCGTCGGCAGGTCGCTTTCCTTGTCGTCGAAATTTATCGGCGCGGTGCTCTCGACAAAGAAAGCCGGCGTGAAAGCCTTGCCGTCCTGCGCCGCGACATCGACCTCATAGGTCGCCAATTCCTGAATTCTGGCCATGGAACCGCTCCAAATTGTTCGATTGAGCGACGATCCTTTGATGAATATTGAGACGGGGCCGAGCATGCCCCAGCCTCGCATGCGCGACAAGTCAAGGCGGCATCCGCCTTTTTTGTGAAATCCGTATGTCGGCCAAGCGACGGCGCCGCGCCGGGCGACCCATTCGCGGCCTGCGCAATTTCACCTCCCTCAAGGGAAGGGGATTGCGCCAACGTCGTGCCGTTTGCCTCGAAGCGGGGCGCTAGCCGTTCGCGGCGCGGTCTTGTTTCCAAATCCCCCAGCGCCAATAGAGGAAGATGAGCGAAAGCAGCCAGAAGGCGATGAAGCCGTCCGAAAAAATCGTGAAGAAATTTTAGGGCGCGAAATCGCCTTCGCGCAGCGTCTGCATGACATGGCCATAGGTCGCGCCAAGCAGGAAGAAGGACCAGCCGAGCCCGGTCGCGATCCAGAACGAGCCGCCGATCCATAGGCTGAGGAAGCCGAGAATTCCCCAAGCCCCGTCGTGAAATCCAACCTCGAACTGGAAAGGACTTCCCGGCGGCCAGCCGATGCTTTTCGCCGTGGCGTCGGCGAAGAAAATATGGGGAATGAAGCCGAAGAAAAAGCCGACGACGCCCACGTCCAGCGCGAGGGCGTAAAGCAGCAACAGGCGAATGATGCGGGCGCGAGACCTCGGGACTTTGCTTAGCGCTAGATGAACCAGGGGCAAAAGCACGCTGAGCAGCGCGATGACGATCATGATCATTTTGAACGGCCTCCAGGCGTCATCTTGGGGCGGTTGAGGCGTTGGCGCGGATCAAGCGTCTATTGTATGGGCTTTGTCGCGAAAACCACCGGCCAAGCCCTACCCGCGCCGGACGACCCATCCCGCCCCGAATCGCGCTAATATCGCTCATGGCTTCAAAACCTGATCTTTTCAGCGGCGCGCCGCGCAAGGCGCCCGCAGCGAAACCCGCCGCAAAGCGCGGGCCGGCCGAATATTCGGCCGCCTCGATCGAAGTGCTGGAGGGGCTCGAGCCGGTCCGGCGGCGCCCCGGCATGTATATCGGCGGCACCGACGAGGCGGCGATGCATCACCTCTTCGCTGAGGTGCTGGACAACGCCATGGACGAAGCGGTGGCGGGCCACGCCACCTTCATCGAAGTGACGGTGGAGACGGATGGCTGGCTTTCCGTCTTCGACAATGGCCGCGGCATCCCCGTCGATCCGCATCCGAAGTTTCCAAAAAAATCCGCGTTGGAAGTGGTGATGACCACGCTCCATGCCGGCGGCAAATTCGATTCAGGCGCCTATCAGACCTCAGGCGGCCTGCACGGGGTCGGCGTTTCGGTCGTCAATGCGCTGTCCGAGAAGCTCGAAGTGGAAGTCGCAACCGGCGGCGAACTCTACCGGCAGGAGTTTTCGCGCGGCGAGCCGCTCGCCAAGCTCAAATCGCTCGGGCGCATCGCCAATCGTCGCGGCACCAAGGTGCGCTTCAAGCCAGACGCGCAGATTTTCGGCGCCGGCGCGCATTGGAAGCCGGCGCGGCTCTTCCGCATGTCGCGCTCCAAGGCCTATCTCTTCGGCGGCGTCGAGATCCGCTGGCGCTGCGATGCTTCGCTGATCGAACCCGGCGCAGATACGCCGCAGGAGGCGGTGCTGCGCTTTCCTGGCGGCCTTAAGGATTACCTGGCGCGCGAGATTCACGGCCACGAGCTCGTCACGGACCAGCCCTTTGTCGGCAAGATAACGCGCGAAGGCGGCCACGGTTCGCTCGAATGGGCGGTCTCCTGGCTCGCCGAGGATGACGGCTTCGTCCATTCCTATTGCAACACTATTCCGACGCCGGACGGCGGCACGCATGAAGCGGGATTTCGCGCCGCGCTCCTAAAGGCGCTCAAGGACCACGCCGAGCGCGTCAATCAGGCGAAGCGCGCCAAGGACGTTTCCGCCGACGATCTCATGGGCCAGTCGGCGGCGATGATTTCCGTCTTCATTCGCGAGCCGGAGTTTCAGGGCCAGAACAAGAGCCGGCTGATGAGCGTCGAGGCGACGCGCATCGTCGAAAGCGCGGTGCGCGACGCCTTCGACCATTGGCTCGCCGGCGCGCCGTCGCAGGCCAATAAGTTGCTCGACTTCGCCGTCGAGCGCGCCGAGGAGCGCCTGCGCCGCCGCGCCGAAAAGGACATCGCCCGCAAGACCGCGACCCGCAAGCTGCGGCTTCCCGGCAAGCTCGTCGACTGCACCAATAATTCGGCGCAAGGATCGGAACTGTTCATCGTCGAAGGCGATTCCGCCGGCGGCTCGGCGAAGGAGGCGCGCAACCGCGCCACGCAGGCGATCCTGCCGCTGCGCGGCAAGATTTTAAACGTCGCCTCGGCGACGAAGGACAAGCTTCTCGCCAATCAGCAGCTCGCTGATCTGACCCAGGCGCTCGGCTGCGGATTGGGCGCGCATTACCGCGACGAGGACCTGCGCTATGAGAAGGTGATCGTGATGACCGACGCCGACGTCGACGGCGCCCATATCGCCTCGCTGCTCATCACCTTCTTCTATCGGCAGATGCCGCGGCTCATCGAGAACGGCCATCTCTATCTGGCGCAGCCGCCGCTCTACAAGCTGACCCAAGGGGCGAAGACCGTCTATGCGCGCGACAATGACCATCGCGATGAATTGATCGCCAAGGAATTGACCGGAAAGGGAAAAATCGAGACAAGCCGGTTCAAGGGGCTGGGCGAAATGAGCGCCGCCCAGCTCAAGGAAACGACGATGGACCCTGGAAAGCGCACCCTGCTCAAGGTTGTCGTCGAGCCCGATGATCGCGAGGAGACCGCCGACTGCGTCGAACGGCTGATGGGCAACAAGCCGGAAGCGCGCTTCGCCTTCATTCAGGAGCGCGCCGCCTTCGCGACCGAACTCGTCGATATCTAGCCCCTCGCCTACCGGCCCGTCCGGGAGTATGCTGACCGCCTCCCAACAGATGACAGGCACTGCGTGACCGACACGGAAATTCGCCCAGAAACCGATGACGCGCGCTCCGCGCGGTCCTTCTGCGACGAGCAAGCCTTTGCTCTGGAGCGGATGCAGCTCGCGCTCGACGCCGGGCGCACCGGCATTTGGGATTGGAACCTCCTTACCGGCGAGGTGCATATCGACGAGCGCGTGCGCCGCCTGTGGGGACTGCCCGAGGGCGTTCCGGCAAGCTTCGAGATTTTCCGCAGCGCGCTGCATCCGCAGGACAAGAAGCGCACCAAGGAGGCGGTCGGCGTCGCGCTCGACCCCACTCACGAGGGCGACTACGAGATCGAATATCGCGTCATCGGTCAGACCGACCGCATCGAACGTTGGGTCTCGGTGCGCGGCCGGACTTTTTTCGAGGATGGAAGGGCGGTGCGCATTCTCGGAACGGCGCGCGACATCACGCCCCGCAAGCAGCGCGAGCAGCATGTCCGCGTTCTGTTGCGCGAACTCGTGCATCGATCCAAGAATCTGCTCGCCGTCGTGCAGGCGATGTCGCGGCAGACCGCCGCCGGCTCGCCGTCGCTCGAAGAATTCCAGCGCAAATTCGCCGCGCGTCTGCAGGCGCTGTCGATGGCCCATGATCTGCTGGTCTCGCAGGACTGGCGCGGCGCCTCGATGCGCGAATTGGTGCGGGCGCAGCTCGCCTATTGCATGGATACGCCGCGAGGCGACCTTTCAAGTCGCGCCAAGATCGATGGGCCCAAAATCATGCTGAAGCCGGAGGCCGCGCAGAATATTGGCCTCGCCCTGCATGAACTCGCGACCAACGCGCTGAGCTATGGCGGTCTGTCGCGGCCGGATGGGGGCGTCTCGCTGAGTTGGCGCTTCGAAGACGGTCGGCTCAACATGGAATGGCGCGAGACCGGCGGTCCGGCGGTGGCGATGCCGCCCCGCGAAGGCTTTGGCCATAAGGTGATCAAACGCCTTGTCGCCCAGGCGCTCGATGGAACCGCGACGCTGAATTTCCCGCCCGAGGGATTGATCTGGACGCTGTCGATCCCGGCGAGCTACGCCACGGTCAGGGAAGAGCAGGCGTAGCGCCGTGTTGCGCGCAAAACGCTATGTAGTCTTCCGCGTTCTGCCGGGCATAGAGAATGGCGAAGGATACGAGCGCGTCGTCGAAGGCTTCGCTCTTGCCCATGTAGCCCGCAAGAGTCATGGCGTCGGCGGAACGCGCATGGGCGCGCGCCAAGGTGCGACCGCATAGTTTCGCATAATCCAGCAGGTCGTGATTTTGCAGTAATTCCGTCAGTCCGCCCAATCGGCGCGTTTTCAGCTGGCGCATATAGAATTCTCGCTTGGACGCCGGGTCGCGCATCGGCCCTAGAAAAATGTCGGACGCGGCCTGCATCATACGCTGCCCCCCGACGACGCGTTCGCCCTGCGCGCCGCGCCAAGCGCCAAGGCCGAACCGTTCCAGCACCGAGCGCTTCGCCTCTTTAACCTGAAGGAACAGCGGCTCCTCGTCCGGGCTCAGGAATAGGGCGATCGTGCAATAGGTTCCAACGCTGCCGACGCCGACGGCCTTGAAGGCGATGTCGGCCAAATGGTAGCGGCGCAACAAGGACGCGACATGCGGCGGCAAATTCGCGAAGGCGGCGGCGATAAGCCCGTCGACGTCGAATTGGTCGGCGGCGCCGTCGTCGAGATGGAACAGCCGTGGACGCTTGTCTTCGATTCGACGCGCGCCGGCGTCGCCTTGCACGACTTTTGGAAAATTATCCGCGCAATCGTCTTCGCTTTGACGCGCCGACGCCACGGCGCGCACCGCCTGGTGGAGAACCCGGTTACGAAGCTTCGCGACCACATCGCGCAGCGGCACGCGCCTATTCCAGGCCTGGAGCGGCGTCAGGCTCGCCAATTCAATCACGGCGCGACGGTAGGCCTTGACGGCGGCGCGCGCTACGGCTCGCGCGCCGCGTTCGCTTTTGCCGGCGCCGAGCGCCGCAAGGACGACGCTTGTCGCGAAGCGGCGCAAGTCGATCGTGACATCGACTTCGGGCAGCGTCTCGTCGAAATCATTCACGTCGAACAGCGCATGTCCTTCCGGCGAGATGAAGGCGCCAAAATTCATCAAATGACAGTCGCCGCAGACCTGCGCACGTATGCCGGGCGCCGGCTGCGTCGCAAGATCGGCGGCCATCACGTCGGCGGCGCCGCGCAGAAAGGCATGCGGCGACTCCGCCATGGATTTGCGGCGAAGCGGAAGCAGGGATTGGATTCGATCGCGCTCGGTCTCGGCGATGATCGCGAGCGCGTTTCGGTTTGCGGCAGGCGTAAAGTCCGCGAGCGTTTCGCGTGGAACGATCTGGCGCAGAGCCTTTCCGGCCGCGTAGCGGGCGCGACGATCGGGGCCGCGCTCAATGACGCCGGTTTGCGTTTCAATGTGCATCGTCGGCAATCTCCAAGAAGCCAATAACCAATGATCGCAATTTGAATCGGTCGGGTCAGCCTGCCTTTAGAATCATCCCAGCAAATCGATCAGCGGTCCGATCAGCGGCGCGTCGGCGGGCGGCATCGGATAATTGCGCAAGTCGCGGGCGCGCGTCCACTTCACCGCCTGTCCTTCCGTCGGGCTGACAAAACCCTCCCATTTACGACAGACGTAAAGCGGCATCAGAAGATGAAAATCGTCATAGGCGTGACTGGCGAAGGTCAGCGGCGCGAGGCAGGGCGCGCAGACGCGAACGCCGAGCTCCTCCTCGAGTTCGCGCGCCAGCGCATCTTCGGGCCGCTCGCCGGGATGAAGCTTGCCGCCGGGAAATTCCCACAGACCGGCAAGCGCCTTGCCTTCGGGACGTTGAGCGATGAGCACGCGATTGTCGGCGTCGACGAGCGCCGCCGCCACGACCAGCAGAAGATTCACGGGCGCGCTCAATTGCCGGAAAGAACGACTTTCACCGGGCCGTTTTCCTGTCCGGTGAGCGTCACTTCCTCATACATCGCGCCCCCTTCAGGCGTTTGCGAATTCTTCGGCTTCCAGACCAGCTTGGTGGTGAGATAATAGCGCCCGGGCGCGACGTTCTCGAAGGTGAAGCGGCCATCCTGGTCAACCGTCGTCGTGCGGGTGAGCGAGGCGTATTGCGTGTCCGGCTCGCTCTCCGGAACAGACGCGGCCGGCAGAAATTTCACTGAGCCGTAAAACTTCTTGATTCGCTCCTGCGCGTAAGTCGTCGCCGGGATGAGTCTTACGGTTTCGCCGGCGGCGTAGCGCACATTCGATTTCCCCGAGCCGTCCTGCAGAAAGGCTTCTCCGGCGATGACGCCTCTGCCGGGCGCTCTGACGTAACTCGCCGGCGTCGAATCGAATCCAAAACCGGATATCGGACCGCGCGCGGCATTGCACGCCGAAAGCATGGCGAGAGGCGCGACGGCAAGAAATTTGACCCAACGCATGCGCGCAACGCTCCACGACGAACGCCGGCCGCCAACCTATGCCGGCGCCGCGGCGCTCGGACCACAAGGCGGCTTCGACAGTCGGACAATCTAGCACGTCAGCTATCGCCTTGACGACCGCGACGCCTGCCGACAGCTAGGCCGCCAAAGCGGCGGCCGAATGGCCGCCCGCGCGCGAGTCCTCACGCGGCGGACAAGATTGTGACGCAATATCAAGCGCTTTATACACCCTCAAAAAGCTTGCAGCGCAGGCCCCGCGTCTTTCACCATATTCGCAACATCTGGCCGCGAAAGAATGGGGAAAACCGGCGTAATCGCGGCGCGGCGCGAAAACGCCGTCGCGCCCCCTTCGACAATCAGCTGCGGTAGTCGCCATTGATGGCGACATATTCCTTGGTGAGGTCGCAGGTCCATACCGTCGCGGCGCCTTTGCCAAGACCAAGATCGACATTGATGACGATTTCGTCGCGCTTCATGATCTGCGAAACTTCCGCTTCGTCATAGTCGGGATCGCGCAGCCCCTTATGCGCGACACGCACGCCGCCGAACCAGATCGCCAGCCGGTCGCGGTCGGCCCTTTCGCCGGCCTTGCCGACCGCCATGACGATGCGGCCCCAATTCGCGTCCTCGCCGGCGATCGCGGTCTTCACCAGCGGCGAATTGGCGATCGAAAAGGCGACGCGCTTCGCCGCCTTGGCGCTGTCGGCGCCGGTCACCGTCACTTCGACGAATTTGCGCGCGCCTTCGCCGTCCTTCACCACCTGATGGGCGAGGTCGAGCAGCACGGCGTCGAGCGCGCGCTTGAAATCCGCGAGCCGCTTGTCGCTCGCCTCTTCGATCTTCGGCGCGCCGCGCTTTTTCGCCGCGCCGGTCGCGAACAGCAACAGCGTGTCGGAAGTCGAAGTGTCGCCGTCGACGGTAATGGCGTTGAAGCTTCGCTTGGCGCCGTTCTCGAGCATCGCCTGCAGCGATTCCGCGCCGATCGCCGCGTCGGTGAAGACAAAGGCGAGCATCGTCGCCATGTCGGGCGCGATCATCCCGGCGCCTTTGGCGATGCCGCTGATCGTCACTTCGACGCCGCCGATCGTCGCTGCGCGCGTCGACAGTTTAGGATAGGTGTCGGTGGTCATGATCGCGCGGGCGGCGTCCTGCCAGCCGTCGGAGCGCGCCTCTTCGACGAGCTTCTCCATGAGGCCGTCGAATTTATGCGCGTCGAGCGGTTCGCCGATGACGCCCGTCGAAGCGAGGAAAATCTGGCGTTCCGGCGCGCCCGTCGCCGCGGCGGCGAGCTTGGCCGAGAATTTCACCGCCTGCGCCCCGGTCTTGCCGGTGAAGGCGTTGGCGTTGCCCGAATTGACCAGCAGCGCGCGCGCCTTGCCGCCCTTGAGCTTGTCGCGGCACCAGTCCACGGGCGCCGACGGACATTTCGATTTGGTGAAGACGCCCGCGACCGTCGTTCCCGTATCGAGCAGGGCCAGCATCACGTCGGTGCGGCCGGCGTAGCGCACGCCGGCGGCGCCGACGGCGAAGCGCAGGCCCTCAAGCGGGGGGATGTCGGGGACGGATGTCGGCGCGAGCGGGGAGACCGGGGCGTCGTGAGCCATGGCGAAGCCTTGCATATCGGAGTGGACCTGCGCGGGTTTGACGGCGCTTCAGGTCCACGTCAAGGCTTCGCCGCGAAGCGATTCTCCTTTGGCCGAAAATTCTCGCATCAAAAGAACAGAGGCGCTTCGAGGCTACTTCTTTTTCTCCGGTTCGGCAGGCTTGGCGCCCGGCGAGCCTTCGGCCGGTTGATCCGCGCGCTCGATCTTGGCGCCGTCGCGCAATTTCATGACGAGTTCGCTTTGCGCCTTCTGCACGACATAGCGGGCGACCTGATCCTTGACCTGATCGAGCGGCGGAAACACCTTCGGGCGCTTTTCGTCAAGCTTGATGATGTGCCAGCCGAACTGCGTCTTGACCGGCTCGGAAATCTGGCCCGGCTCCATTTTCGCCGCCGCCTCGCCGAACTCCGGCACCATGCGGTCCTTGGTGAACCAGCCGAGGTCGCCGCCCTTGGCGCCCGGGTCCTTCGAAAGTTCGGTCGCGACCTTGCCGAAATCCTCGCCGCCCTTGACGCGTTTCAGCGCCGCCTTCGCCTCGTCTTCGGACTGCACCAGAATGTGATGCGCGTGATATTCGGTTTCGGGCTTCTGGTTTTTCGCCGCCTCGTCATAGGCCTGCTTGATCGCCGCTTCGGTCGCCGCCTTTTGGGCGACGTTGCCGAGCAGAGTCTCCATCAGCGCCTTGTCGCGCAGATAGGCCAGCTTCTTGGCGAAGTCCGGCGTTTCGGCAAGCTTGTCGGCTTGCGCCTGTTGCACCACGAGTTGCTCATCGATCAGGAAGTCGAGCACATAGGACTCGCGCGCCTTTCCTTCGAGCTGGCGCGGAATGGCGGGGCCGAGATCCTCCAACGCCAGTTTCAGGTCCTCGTCGGTGATCTCGACGCCATTGACCTTGGCGAGCGTTTTCGCCGCCGCCGTCGTCGCGCCGGCGCTCATTGCCAGCAGGGCGGCGAGCGCGGTCGCGCCCAGCGCGGCGCGAGCAAGGGAACGCACATTCTTGCGGGCGTGAGACATGTTCTGCTCCAAAAAAGGGCCAGGACGGGCTTGAAGAAAAGCGGCCGTCGCCGCCAGAGGGAAAGCTCCTGCGCGAGGAATCCGGCGTATCTATGCCCGAGCGGCGGGTTCTGCAACTCCCGCTTACGCTGAAACCGGGCGCTCGGCGAGTTCGCCGACGACGCTCGTGAAAATTTCCCTGGTCCGTTTCTGGGCGTCGCCGAGCAGGGCCTCGAGATTGGAAAGATCGGGCGCGTCGCCGAGCCGAAGCAGCAGCTCCGTCAAGCCGCGCGGCGCGTCGGCCGGACGGAACGCGTCATCGATGGCGAGCCTCATCAATTGGGTCAGGCCCTGATAGAGCTTTGAGGCCTCCGTCAGCGCTTCGGCCCGGCCGGCGTCGAGCACGCCCGCGTCTTTCAGATGCTGCAGGGCCAGCGTGACGGTCGTCGAGAAAAGCTCGGGATGCTGCGGACCATGGAGCAGCATCAGATATTGGGCGATGAACTCGATGTCGATGAGCCCGCCGGGGACCTGCTTGACTTCCCAAGGGCTTCCCGACCCCTTTTCCTTTTCGATCCGCCGCCGCATCGACAGCACGTCGTCCTTCAATTTTTGCGGGTTGCGGGGCGTCGTCAAAGCGGCCCGAATCGCCGCTTCGACGCGACTGGCGAAGGCCTGGGGACCGGCGACGACGCGGGCGCGGGTCAGCGCCATATGCTCCCAGGTCCAGGCCTCATTAGCCTGGTAGTCCGAGAAGGCTTTGAGGCTCACCGCGAGCGGGCCGCTGTTGCCTGACGGCCGCAGGCGAAAATCCGCCTCATAGAGCAGGCCTTCGGCCGTGGGCGCGGATAGGGCGCTGATCAGCCTTTGGGTGAGGCGGCCGTAATATTGTTGCGTCGAAATCGGCCGCTCGCCGCCCTGCGATTCCGCCAATGGGTCGGCGTCATAGAGCAGCATCAGATCGAGATCGGACGCCGCCGTCATTTCGCGCCCGCCGAGCTTGCCCATGGCGACGACCGCGGCCGAGCCACCCTCGATCTGTCCATGGGTTTTCGCGAATTCGTCGCAGACCAGTTTGAAGAGCCGGGAAATCAGGGTTTCGGCCAGTCGCGTATAGGCGACGCCGGCCTCCGCCACCGAGACCGAGCCGGTCAGGATGCGCACGCCGATGAGGAATTTCTGCTCCTGTCCGAAAATACGGGCGCGATCGAGCGAATCTTCATAGGAGCGCGCCTCCGCGAACTGTTCCGCCAGCCGCTGATCGAGCTCCGCCTGCAACGGCACGCTTTCGAAGAAGGCCGGTTCGAGCAGCGCATCCAAGACGCGGGGACGGCGCGAGATGGTCTCGGCGAGTTTCGGCGCCGCGCCCATGATCGCGGCGAGCAGATTGAGCAGGCGCGGCTGCGACACCAGAAGCGAGAAGAGCTGCACGCCGGCCGGCAGTTTCGAGATGAGCCTGTCGAAGGCGAGGAACCCCGCGTCGGCGTTTTCAGTCGCGGCGATCGCTTCGAGCAGGATCGGCGTCAGTTCGGTGAGGCGTTCGCGCGCAACGGTCGAGCGGGTGGCGGCGTAGCGGCCGAAATGCCAGCCGCGAATGGTCGCGGTCACCGTCTTCGGATTCGCAAACCCCATGGCGGCGAGCGTCTCGATCGTGCCGGGATCGTCGTCATCGCCGGTGAAGACGAGATTGCCGGCCGAAGAGGTGAGCTGCGGCGCGCTTTCGAACAGCCTGCCGTAATGGCCTTGCACAACTTCGAGTCGCGTCAGCAGCGCTGGCGCGAAATCATCATAGCCGGCAAAGCCCATCATCCGCGCGACGACGGCGACGCCTTCCTCAGTTTCGGGCAGCGTATGTTTCTGCTCATCGGCGATCATTTGAATGCGGTGCTCGACGTCGCGCAAAAAGAGATAGGCCTCGCGCAGATCGTCCCGCGCTTGCGGCGCCACCCAGCCGCTTTCGACGAGCTGGTCGAGCATGGCGAGCGTCTCGCGTCCCCGTAGGCGCCGATCGCGGCCGCCGGTGATGAGCTGCTGCGTCTGCACGAAGAATTCGATTTCGCGAATCCCGCCGCGGCCGAGTTTGATATTGTGGCCGGCGACGGCGATCTTGCCGTGCCCCTTATGGGCGTGAATCTGCCGCTTGATCGAATGCACGTCGGCGATCGCGGCGAAGTCGAAATATTTGCGCCAGACGAAGGGCGCGAGCTCCTGCAAAAATTGTTCGCCTGCAAAGATGTCGCCGGCGACCGGCCGCGCTTTGATATAGGCGGCGCGCTCCCAGTTCTGGCCCATGCTTTCGTAGTAGGAAAGCGCCGCTTCGAGCGGGATGGCGATCGGCGTCGCGCCCGGATCGGGACGCAGCCGCAGATCGGTGCGAAACACATAGCCGTCCGGCGTGCGCTCGCTCATGATTTTCACGATGCGCTTCGTCAGCCTGACGAAGAAATCGACATCTTGCGAAGGGTCGACGAGGCGCGCGCGCGAACGATCGAAGAAGACGATGAGATCGATGTCGGAAGAGTAGTTCAGCTCATACGCGCCGCCTTTGCCCATGCCGAGAAAAATCCAACCCGATCCGCGTTCGGGGTCGCGCTGATCGGTGAGTTCCAGCTTACCGGCGAGAGAAGCGGCGCGCAGCGTGAAGCGAATGGCGGCGGAAAGCGCGGCGTCGGCGATCCGGGTGAGCGCGTCCGTCGCTTCCGGCATGTCCCAGACTTTGGAAAGATCGGCGAGCGCGATGACCAGCGCGGCCTCCTGCTTGACGAGACGCAGCAGGCGCATCAGCTCGGCTTCGTCTTGCGTTTCGACATGCTGCATCGACTCGATGAGCGCGTCGATGCGCTGCGCGGGATCGCTCGCGAGCGCCCCTGCGAGCCGCGCCGGATCCCGCGCCGAAATGTCGGTCAGATAGGGCGACGAGCCCAATACGCCGAGCAGCAGATCGTGCGCCTTCGGCCGTTCCCGTAGAAGCGTTGCGAGCGCGCCCTGGGTTGCGTCCTCTTTCTCGAGAACGCGCGTGAGCGCCTTCTCGGCCTTCTCGACGTCGAGAGGGGCGATGAAGACTTTGGCGCGGTCGAGAAGGGCGTTGGCGTCCGGCGTCAAGAGGCCTTCCTTTTGCTGCTTCGCGAAGCGGCTTTGCGCCGGGATATAATCCGGCTATGCCGTAAGTGAGATTTGAGAGTCGTCAGACGATCGTCAATGAAAAAAGGAGCCTGACCCTCATCCTGAGGAGCGCGCGTCTCGAAGGACGAGGGAGTTTGGCGCCGATGATGAGAAATATTCATGTCGCAAGAAGATGTCGCGCAGCTGCTCGCCCGCATCGCCGGCGCGCTGGAGCGCTTGGCGCCGGCGGAGCCTGCAGCGCCAGATTTCTCCGTCGCCGAGGCCTTCGTCTGGCGCGCTTCGGGCGGCGCGTTCCATGCCGTCGCCCGCGTCAATCGCGTCGATCTGGCGCTGCTCAAGGGCGTCGACCGCCAGCGCGACATGCTCCTTTCCAATACCAGCCGCTTCGCGCAGGGGCTGCCCGCCAACAATGCGCTGCTATGGGGCGCGCGCGGCATGGGCAAGTCGTCGCTGGTGAAATCGGTTCACGGCGCGCTCGCCGAGACGGGGCTGAAGCTGATCGAAATTCATCGCGAGGATATTGAAGCGCTGCCCGCGCTGCTCGGCGCGCTGGCGCCGGCGCCGTTTCGCTTCATCGTCTTTTGCGACGATCTTTCCTTCGACGGCGCGGAGACGAGCTATAAGGCGCTCAAGACCGCGCTTGAAGGCGGCGTCGAGGGACGGCCCGACAATGTGCTGTTCTACGCGACGTCGAATCGCCGCCATCTGCTGCCGCGCGACATGATGGAGAATGAAAGCGCCACCGCGATCCATCCCGGCGAGGTCATTGAAGAGAAAATCTCGCTCTCCGATCGCTTCGGACTGTGGATCGGCTTTCACAATTGCAGTCAGGACGATTATCTAGCGATGGTCTTCGGCTACGCCGAGTGTTTTGGCCTGAACGCGCCCCAGGCGACGATCCGCGCCGAGGCGCTGGAATGGTCGATCACCCGAGGCGGGCGCTCAGGCCGCGTCGCCTGGCAATATATTCAGGACTTGGCCGGGCGTTTGGGGAAGACGTTGGGATAAGCGTTTGAGTGCGCCGGCCCAGTGCATCAATACGGACGTTCCGGCGTGCATTCCGCGGTCGTGCATCTCGGCGCATAGGCATAGGGGATCATGGCGGCGACAAACAGCAAGCCGCCCATGACGACGATCGCCAATTTGTAATTCATCGCGGTTCCTTTCCGACAGCGTTCGGCCCTTCGGCTTTGGTCGGAAAATTCCACGGCGGCGGACGCGCGTCTGTGACTTTGTCTTGCTGGCCGCACCGGAGAAGCATCAAAAGTTAAATCGTCTTCCCTTTGAACCGGCACAAATCGGCGATGACGCAACGCGGACATTCAGGCTTGCGGGCCTTGCATACATAGCGCCCGTGCAGAATCAGCCAATGATGGGCGCGCAGCAGATATTTTTCCGGCACGATTCTCGCGAGTCCAGCTTCGACCTCTTCGGGCGTTTTGCCTTTCGCCAGCGGCAGCCGGTTGGAGACTCGAAAAATATGGGTGTCGACCGCGATCACCGGCTCTTGGAAGGCGACATTGAGCACGACATTCGCGGTCTTGCGGCCGACGCCGGGGAGCGCCGTCAGCTCCTCGCGCGTGCGCGGAACTTCGCCGCCATGGCGTTCGACGAGCAATCGCGACAGGGCGACGATGTTTTTCGCCTTGGCGCGAAACAGGCCGATCGTTTTGATCAGATCGCGCACCCGCTCCTCGCCGAGCGCCGCCATTTTGGCGGGCGTGTCGGCCAGTGCGAAAAGCGCCGGAGTCGCCTTGTTGACGCCGGCGTCGGTCGCCTGCGCCGACAGCACGACGGCGACGAGCAGCGTGAAAGCATTATTGTATTTGAGTTCGCTCTTGGGCGCCGGATTGCCGGCTGAGAGACGCGCGAAAATCTCGTCGACGCGGGCGGCCTCGGCGGCGGTCGGCCGCCGACCGGCGCGCGCTTTTTTGCCGGGGCGTGCGCCATGAGTGTTTGTTTCGGCCATGGGCGCGTTATAACTTCAAGAATCTGGAGGAGAAAGCGCCGGCAGCAGAAATGTCCGACCCCTTCGAACATAAAATTTATGAAGCGCGGCTGACGCCGCACCGGTCGATGACCCGGCACGCCTTCTATGCATTTATCATGATCTTCTGTTGCGGCCAGGTTCTGTTCGCGCTGCCGTTCTTTTTCATGGGCGCCTGGCCGGTCGCCGGTTTCATGGGGCTCGACGCGCTAGGTCTCTACATCGCCTTCCGCCTGAGCTTTAATTCCGCGCGCCGGCAGGAGACGCTCGATCTCACCGCGCTCGAACTCGTCTTCGCGCAAATCGGCGCGCGCGGTCAGCGCAAGGAGTGGCGGTTCAACCCGTCCTGGGTGCGGCTCGAACAGACCGTGCATGAGGAATTCGGCACCGAGCGGGTCGAGTTGGTCTCGCGCGGCGAAAGCGTCGAGATCGGCGCCTTTTTGGGGCCGGACCAGAAGGCGGAGTTGGCGCGCGACCTCACGCGCGCGCTCATCGACGCCCGGACCGGCCCGCGTTTCAGCTAACCGCGCTGGCTGAGCATGGCGTCGGCGTCCCGTATCAGCCGCGCCTCGTGGCGCTTATAGTAACGCCACATCATGAACAGGCCGAACGCCAGGCCGCAGGCGAGGGCTGCGGCGATCGGCGCTTTGATCCTTTCGAATCCCGCAGTGAGGAAATAGGCGCCATAGCCGAAGGCGCAGGCCCAGACGACGCCGCCCGTCGCGTTGTAGATGAAGAAGCGGCCAAGCGGCAGATGATTGGCGCCGGCGAGCGAGGCCGCGAGAATGCGCAACAGCGCGAAGAAGCGTCCGAAAAACACGATGGCGCCGCCCCAGCGATAAAAGAGATATTGACCTAGGCGCAATTTCTCGAGCCCGAGCCCCACATAATGGCCGTAACGTTCAAGCAGTTTGGTTCCGAACTCCCTGCCGAGCCAATAGCCGATATTATCTCCAACGATCGCGCCAGCGGCCGCGGCGACCACGACATTTTCGATCGCCATCGTCCCCGAGAGGCGAGCGAAGATCGCCGCGCCGACCAGCATGGTTTCTCCCGGCAGGGGCAGGCCGGCGCTCTCTAGCGCGACGACGACAAAAATCGCCCAGTAGCCGTAAGTCGAAAGGATTGACGCGATCTGCGCCTGATCGAGGAGATGGGTCATCCGCCGTCAAGCAAGACTTGGTTCGCTTGTTCTTCATTTAGGCGCATAAATGCTGATGGCGACGTCGCCGCGGCCACGTCGCCATTATTTGCAAGCGCTGGGTTCGAAAAGGCGCGGTCAGTGATACCGCAGCGCGTTGTCGCGCGCGGCGCTGAATGCATAGGGCGGCGTCGCGGCCATCGTCTCGCTGTCGAGAAAGAAGGGATCGCGCTCCAGCGCCGCTTCGAGCACCTCGCGCAGCCCTCTGAGCAAAGGTTGATCGTCGCGAACCACTCTGACGCGCAACGCCTCTTGCGCCGCTTTGTCGGAACGGCTTGCAAATTCGCGGACCGCCAGCACGACATATTTGCCGACGCTGAGGCCTTTATCTCCAGCGGCCACGCGCACGCGCTCGGCGACATGGCCGCCAATGCAGGACAACGCCGCCTGAGCGACCTTGTCGTTAGAGCAGGAATTGATCAGATCCGCGATGACCATGACGTTCCTCCGCCCCTGCCTCCGCCCGTGAATGTTCCAGTTTCCCGGAACCTTTTTCCGGTCGCGGTATGTCCCACGACTCCGTTCCTCGTCGCGCTTCAGCGGCGCGTTCTCCCGCCAAGCTATCCACGTAAGCTGAATGTCGCCTGTATAAGAATTGCTGAAAACGTCTCATCCTCATTTTGGATGAGCGCCTCATGCCGACTAACAAGGCTGACGGCGCAAGTGCCGAGAGACCTTCGCTCCCCATGCCGTGCGCTGCTGTCCTTCTATACGAAGGCCGTGACAGCTTCGCGACGAAAGTTCGCCGGCATATCAATAACATATCGATTAGCCGCGCTGAGGCCACAGCTCGACTTCATACTCAACTCGCGGCTCCAACAATGGTTCCCGACGTCCAAAAAATTCGTAGCTGCGGCGCAAAAATTTTAGGCGCCAAGGATTGCCTCACCAACTGCCGACATTAGGCGCGGAAGCCCAGGGTTCGGTCGGCGGCAGCGGCGCGCCTTTTTGCAAAAGCTCAATCGAGATCATGTCCGGCGTCCGCACGAAGGCCATATGGCCGTCTCGTGGCGGACGATTGATCGTCACGCCGGCCGCCTGCAGTCGGGCGCACACGTCGTAAATATTCTCAACGGCGAAGGCGAGGTGGCCGAAGTTCCGCCCGCCGGCATATTCATGCTCGTCCCAATTATAAGTGAGTTCGACGAGCGGAGCGTGTTTTTCCTTGGCTTCGGGAGCGTCCTCGGGCGCCGCGAGATAGACGAGCGTGTAGCGCCCTTTCTCGTTCTGCGTGCGGCGCACTTCCTTCATTCCGAGCACATCGCAAAAGAATTTGAGCGACTGGTCGAGGTCGGCGACCCGAATCATGGCGTGGAGAAACTTCATTTGCGGCTCCTATCTGATGGTTCGGCGACGATTCTATCATTTGAGCGGCGTCGGTTTGCGCCCTTGTCGGCCGCTTGCTAGAGGGCTGGCGTTTACAAAATGGAATGGCGCGGTGCGGTGACCGAAACCAAGTCCCTGCCCAAAGCGGCGACGAGCGTCAAGCTCGCGGCCGCCAAGGCTTCGATCGCCGCGAGCGCTGTTCTCGCGGTTGCGAAACTCGCAGCCGGCCTGTGGTCCGGCTCGCTCGCCTTGTTGTCGGAGTCCGGCCACGCTTTCGTCGATACCGGCGCGACGGCGCTGACCTTTTTCGCGGTGCGGGAAGCGGAGAAGCCGGCGGATGAGGAACATCATTACGGCCATGGCAAATATGAAGCGCTCGCCGCGCTGATCGAAACCGGCTTTCTCTTCGGACTGGCGTTGTTCGTCGTCGGCGAAGCCTGGCGTCGCCTCAACGAGAAGAACGTCGCAATCGACGTGGGCTGGCCGATCTATAGCGTTCTCGTCGTCTCCATCGCGATCGATTACGTGCGCTCTCGCCAGTTGAAGCGGATCGCCAAGGCTGAAGGCAGCGACGCGCTCGCCGCCGACGCGCTGCATTTTGCGAGCGATCTGGTGTCGTCGACGCTGGTGCTGCTCGGTCTTATTGCGGCGCATTACGGGTTTGAGCGCGGCGACGCGCTTGCCGCGTTTGGCGTCGCGGCATTCATCGCGGTCGCCGGTTTTCGGCTGGGCCGGCGCACCATCGACACGCTGCTTGACGCGGCGCCGCGCGAATTCGCGCCGCATCTCAAACGCGCGATCGCTGATGTGCCGGGCGTGATCGCCATCGATTCGCTGCGCCTTCGCACTATCGGTCCTGACATTGTCGGCGAGGCGACGATCGGCGTCGCCCGGGGACTGCGCGTCGAGCAGGCGGCGCGGATCAAATCGGCCGTGGCCGAGGCGATCGCCGAGGTGACGCCGCGCGCCCGCGTCACGCTGTCGGTCGAACCGCAGGCGCTCGATGACGAGACGATCGCGGAGCGCATCCTGCTGGTCGGGTCGCGCCGCCATATTCACGCCCATCACGTCATCGCTCAGCAGATCGACGGCCGCCTGTCGATCGGCGTCGACATTGAACTCGACGGCGCAATGCCGCTCGGTCGCGCGCATGCGGTCGCCGGCGATTTCGAAAGCGCGTTGCGCGACGAATTCGGCGCCGACACGGAAGTCGAGACCCATATCGAACCGCTTGAAATGTATTTGCTCGCCGCCCAGGCCGCGAAACCTTCGGTCGCCGATGCGATCGAAGCGGCGCTCGCCCAATTCGCGGCTCAGACCCGTCCACCCGCGCGAATGCAGGACGTTCGCGTCCGCCAAACCGCCGGCGGCTTCGTCGTCAATTTCCGCTGCCGGCTCGACGCGGCTGTGTCCGTGCAAACCGCCCATGACGCGCTCGACGAAATCGAGCGCCGAACCCGCGAGGAGTTTCCGGCCATTTTGCGCATCGTCGGCCGCGCCGAACCTTATGACCGCTAGGCCCGCGCGATAGCCAAGGACGCGCGCTTCGTCTATGAATTACGTCATGACGCAAGAGCCGGACGCCGCCATAGAAATCGCCGCGATGCCTTTCGAACAAGCGATGCAGGAACTCGAGCGCATCGTGGGCGATCTGGAGAAGGGCGCGGTGTCGCTGGATGAGTCGGTGAAGCTCTATGCGCGCGGCAAGGCGCTGCAGGCGCGTTGCGAGACTCTCCTCGCCGAGGCCGAAGCCCGCATCGAAAAAATCACTCTTGGCGAAAACGGCCAGCCGACAGGAGTCGCGCCCTTCGACGTGGAGTGATAGATCTGCGCCGATCTGCATTTTTCATTTAAACAGGGAATATTGCCATGGCTAAGAAGCTCGTCATTTTCTGCGACGGCACATGGAACAAGCTGACCGAGCGCAGCACTAATGTTTTGCGGACTCTGCAAGCCATCGAGAGCAGCGACGCCGCCGGCGACGCCCCGCAACTCATGCATTACATCGCGGGCGTCGGCACGCGCCGCGGCGAGAGATTCAAGGGCGGAACGTTCGGTTATGGAATCTCGAACAACATCAAGGACGCCTATTCCTTCCTGGTGAGCAATTACGAGAAGAATGACGAAGTCTATCTTTTCGGCTTCAGCCGGGGCGCCTTCACGGCGCGCAGCATCGCGGGCCTCGTGCATAATCTCGGCATTCTCAAGCGATGCAAAATGCCGCTGGTTTCGATCGCCTATGATCATTACAAGGACAAGTCGGAGAGTTGGCGGCCGAAGGGAGCCGACGCGGAACAGTTTCGACGCGACTATTGCCATCCCTGGCCGGTGAAAATCCGCTTTCTCGGCGTGTGGGACACGGTCGGCGCGTTGGGCGCGCCTTATGGCGAATTCCTGGGATATCTCGTCGACAAATTTTTCGGCTGCAGCTTTCATGACGTGACGCTGAGCGAGAGCGTCGACAGCGCCTATCACGCCTTAGCCGCCGATGAGCGGCGCTGGCCATTCCGTCCGACGAAGATCGACCTTACCGACTATCATCGGCAGCGAAACAAGAAGAATTTGGAGGAGCGCGGATTTCCGCTCTACCAGCAAAAATGGTTTCCTGGCGTGCATTCCAATGTCGGCGGCGGCTACAGTCAACATGGACTGTCTGACTGCGCCTTGGAATGGATGGTGGACTGCGCGCGCAAGAACGGACTGAATATCGCGCCGCTGGACAAGGCGGAATTTTCGACGGATCGCCTTTTCAAATCGGACTATTCAGAACCGATTGAGAAGAGCCAGACGCTCTATTACCAGCTGCTATCGGCGGCTTTTGTCAAAGCGCCCTCGCTGCTTGGCGTCAAATCGGTCTATCCGCGCTGCGATTGCGAACTCGCCAGCCACCTCACTTGGCGTGGCGAATATATTCGTCCGATCGGACCGGACGAGGACATCGACGCGGTGCTCCAAAAGCGCAAGGTCGATCGGGCATACGACGAGATGTGGAAGAAACTCGAAGCGAAGCGATCTCGCGCCGCTTGACGCGCGCGGCCAGTCTCCCCCTTCTCCTGCGAAACGAGGCGGGGGCCTCGCGTCCTTACCCGCTGGGCGTCGCCGTCGCGTCGGGGCGTGTAAAACCTTGTGAACGAATATGCGCCGCTCGGAAGGCGCGCGACCGTCGCGTTCGCCAAAAAAATTACCGGCAAGTCCTGCCCGTTAACCTTGGGAAGGGGCATAAGTTAAGCTTTGCTCCTCGAAGCTTAATCCAGGGCGGCGCGCGGGCCTCGCCGTCGCCCTATGCTCAGGATAGAAATGTCATTAATTCAACTAGATATGCGATATCATCAAATTTTATGCGTTTTCGCAGCACAAAATTATACTTACCTGACGCCAGCAAAAATCTAAACGGTTTCGCGTAAAATGCGGCAGAAATACTTTCATGGACAGCAAAACAAGAAAACTAACTTCGCCTCATGTCACGGAGGCGGGTTATGTTGGGCATCGTCAGCAAAGCGGTTATGGCTCTCGGGATGGCGGGCGCGGCGCTCGTCGCGATCAATGCGAAAAGTTTCGCCGGATCGGAACCCGCGACTTTTGCGACGGTTGGTCTCGAAACCAGCGTGCCCTACGGCTGGGTGGATTTCTGCCAGCGCTATCGCGGCGAATGCCAGGACGATGAAACCGCGCCGCAGGACATCGAACTCACCGCCGCCGTCTTTCGCAAGATCGCGCGCATCAACGCCTGGGTGAACAAGAACATCGATCCGATCGCGGATTCGGATCATTGGGGCTCGGTCGACCGTTGGGATTATCCCAGCGACGGCCAGGGCGACTGCGAGGATTTCGCCCTGCAAAAGCGCCGGATGCTGATCGAAGAAGGTTTTCCCCGGCAGGCGCTGCTGCTCACGGTGGTCAAGGAGAAGAATGGCGACGGCCATTCGGTTCTCACGGTCAAGACCAGCCGCGGCGAATTCGTTCTCGACAATCTTTCCGACGAGATGCGGCCGTGGACGCGCGTTCCCTATCGCTTCGTCAAGCGCCAGTCACAGCAAAATCAGAACGTCTGGGTGACGATCGGCCCGCCGACCAGCGCCCCGCTCTATGTCTCGCGGTGAACCGCCGCTCAGCCGATCAGCGTCAGCCCTTTCGCATAGCGCTGGCCGTTCTCCACATAATGTTTCGCTGATTCGAGATGGCGGGCGCGGGCCGCCTCGTCGAGCGTGCGGATCGCCTTGGCGGGCGAGCCGACGATCAGCGAATAGTCGGGAAATTCCTTGCCCTCGGTCACCAGCGCATTGGCGCCGACAAGACAATTCGCGCCGATCTTCGCGCCATTGAGGATCGTCGCGCCCATGCCGATCAGGCTCGCCTCGCCGATGACGCAGCTGTGCAGAATGACGCCATGGCCGATGGTGCAGTCCGGCCCGATGACGAGCGGATAGCCCATGTCGGTATGGAGGACGCTGTTTTCCTGAATATTGGTGCGGGCGCCGACGGTGATCCATTCATTGTCGCCGCGCAACACGCAGCCGAACCAGATATTGGCGTCCTCCTCCAGTTCGACCCGGCCGATGACATGCGCGCCGGGCGCGACATAGAACCGGCCGGGGGCCGGCAGGCGCGGCGCGATTCCGTCGATCGTGTAAAGCGGCATAGGCGAAGCCTCCTTGAAAAGAGGCGGGACATTGCCATTTTCGGCCGTTCGGGCGCAATGGCGCAAAGCCAAGGCCGGGCCGA
This sequence comes from Methylocystis sp., assembly GCF_046349115.1. Taxonomy (GTDB): domain Bacteria; phylum Pseudomonadota; class Alphaproteobacteria; order Rhizobiales; family Beijerinckiaceae; genus Methylocystis. Next base: position 299,315 of record NZ_JAXMCX010000001.1, read on the forward strand.
TCTCATTCGGAAGTCACGGAAATTTAGACTATAAGCGGGAGACTGGGTTTGGTATTGCCGGCTGGCGCGCGGCTGGCGGAGAAATCGCGCGAAAGCCGCTGTCGGGGGACGTCACTGAGCGCCATCATGTTGCGGGATCGGGTGCGGCTGGCGAGCGTTTCGGCGGCGCGGGCGGCGGGAGCCTTCGCGCGAGGCGCCGCCGCGCCCTACCACTTAATGAAATCAATGGCGATCGCGCCGCCGGAGCGGCTGCGCATCGCGCCGCCCGACATCCGAACCACCGACTCGACCGTCGCCGACCAGATTTACGCCGGCTATTTTTCCTTCGAAGGCAAGACCGTACAGGCGAGGAGCGTATCGCCTTTTTTGGCGACCGCGCCCTCCGAGGGCTGGCGGCGCTCGCTTGCGGGCTTCTCCTGGCTGCGGCATCTGCAGGCCTTCGACAAGAAGGTGGCGCTCGATCAGGCGCAGACGCTCGTCGCCGAATTTCTCGCTCTTCCCAAGCTGCCGCCCGACGATCCGGCGATGGAGCCGGCCGTTGTCGCCCGGCGGCTTCTTTCCTTTCTTTCTCAATCGCCGACGCTGCTCGACGGCGCCGAGCCCGATTTCTATGACGCGTTCATGCTGGCCCTGGCCCGCAATGCGCGGCTCCTCTGGCGCGCGCTGGCCGGCGGCGGCGCGCTCGGGGCCGATCGCCTGGTCTGCGCCATCGCGCTCGCCGAATTCGCGGTTTGCGCCGACACCGGCCGCAAGATCGCGCCGCATGTGTCGCGCGCGCTCACGGCCGAGCTTGACCGTCAGATACTCATCGACGGCGGCCATGTGAGCCGCAATCCGCAGGTCGCCGTCGATCTGCTTCTCGACCTTCTGCCGCTGCGGCAGGTGATCGCGGCGCGCGGCCTGCAGACCCCGCCCGCCGTCCTGCGCGCCATCGACCGAATGATGCCGATGCTGCGGATGCTGCAGCATGGCGACGGCTCGCTGGCGCTGTTCAACGGCATGGGCGCGACGGCGTTGGATCGGCTGGCGAGCGTGCTCGCCCATGAGGACACGCGCGGCGCGCCGCCGGTCAACGCGCCTTACGCCGGCTATCAGCGCATGGAGGCGGGCGACGCGCTCGTCATCGTCGACGCCGGCGGGCCGCCGCCGTTCGAATTCTCGCTCTCGGCGCATGCCGGCTGCCTGTCATTTGAGTTTTCGATCGGGATCGAGCGCGTCGTGGTCAATTGCGGCGCCCCTTCGGCTCCGCATTTGGATGCTCGCGAATTGGCGCGCGCCACCGCCGCGCATTCGACTCTCATTGTCGGGGATCGCTCCAGCGCCCGCATCGCGCCGCAAAGCGCGCCGCGCCGGCGCGCCGGGCGAGTTCTCGCCGGCCCACATCATATCGAGGTCGAGCGCCGCCGCCTCGAAGACGAAACGACGCTCATGTTGTCGCATGACGGCTATGCGCGTGAATTCGGCCTCGTCCACACGCGCGAACTGACGCTTGCGGCGGATGGGTCCGCGCTTCTTGGCGTCGATCGTCTCGTCGCGGCGGAAGGCGGCGCTAAACATGCGGAAGCAAGCGATGTCGCCGTGCGCTTTCACCTTCACCCGCGCGTCGGCGTTGCGTCGCGCGCCGACGGCGCGATCGAACTCACGCTCGCCAATGGCGAAATTCTCGTCTTCGAGGCGCAAGGCGTCGTTCCCGACGTCGAGGACAGTATCTTTTTCGCCGCGCCCGGCGGCGCGCGCAAATGCGCCCAGATTGTTTTGCACGGAACGGCGGCCGCCGGCTTAGAGATCGCTTGGAGCTTGCGGCGGCGCGCCGGCGGGCAGGTTCTTCCCGCCCGGCAGGTATGATAAGCGCGCGGCGCGATTTTAGGAGTATGCAATGCCCGTCGATTTGCGCCGCGTGGCGCGCGCGCTGATTTCCGTATCCGACAAAACAGGCCTCGTCGAATTCGCGCGCGTTCTGGCGAAGCATGACGTGGAGCTCGTCTCCACCGGCGGCACGCGCAAGGCGTTGACCGAGGCGGGGCTCGCGGCGCGCGACGTCGCCGATCTCACTCAGTTTCCGGAAATGATGGACGGCAGGCTGAAGACCTTGCACCCGAAAGTGCATGGCGGCCTGCTGGCGATCCGTGAAAATCCCCAGCACGAAGCGGCGATGCTCGCGCATGACATCCAGCCGATCGACCTTCTCGTCGTCAATCTCTATCCCTTCGAGTCGACGCTGGCGAAGGGCGCCCCCTTCGAGGAATGCGTCGAGAACATCGACATCGGCGGGCCGGCGATGATCCGCGCGGCGTCCAAGAATCACGATGATGTCGCCGTCGTGGTCGATCCTGACGACTATGCCGCGCTGATCGAGGAACTCGAGGCGACGAAGGGCGCGACGCGGCTCGCGACGCGTCGGCGGCTGGCGCAGAAGGCCTTCGCCCGCACCGCCGCCTATGACGCCGCGATCTCCAACTGGCTGGCGCAGGCGCTTGGCGAAGCCTCGCCGCCGGTGCGCGCCTTCGGCGGTCGTCTCGCCGAGCCGATGCGCTATGGCGAAAATCCGCATCAGTCGGCCGGCTTCTATCTTTCCGGCGAGAAGCGGCCGGGCGTCGCCACGGCGCGTCAGCTCCAAGGCAAGCAGCTGTCGTACAACAACGTCAATGACACCGACGCGGCCTTCGAATGCGTCGCGGAATTCGACCCCGCGCGCACGGCGGCCGCCGTCATTGTCAAACACGCCAATCCTTGCGGCGTCGCCGAAGGCGCGACGCTTGCCGAGGCCTATGCAAAGGCGTTGCGCTGCGACCCGGTTTCAGCTTTTGGCGGCATCGTCGCGCTCAATCGCCGGCTCGATGCGGAAGCGGCGCGAGAAATCGTCAAGATTTTCACCGAAGTGATCATCGCGCCCGACGCCGATGAGGAGGCGATCGCGATCGTCGGCGCCAAGAAGAATCTGCGTCTGCTGTTGACCGGCGGTCTGCCCGATCCTCGCGCGGCAGGCTTAACCTATCGATCGGTTTCGGGCGGCTTTCTCGCGCAATCGCGCGATAACGCCGTCATCGACGACATGAATTTGCAGATCGTGACGAAGCGGCAGCCCACTGCGCAGGAGCTCGCCGATCTCAAATTCGCGTTCCGAATCGTCAAACATGTGAAGTCGAACGCGATCGTCTACGCGAAGGACGGGGCGACGGTCGGCATCGGGGCCGGACAGATGTCGCGCGTTGATTCCTCGCGCATCGCCGCGCATAAGGCGCAGGAGGCGGCGCGCGCGGCCGGGTTGACGGAAAGTCTCGCAATAGGCGCCGTCGTCGCGTCCGACGCGTTTTTTCCGTTCCCCGATGGATTGCTGGCGGCGGCCGACGCGGGCGCCACCGCGGTCATCCAGCCCGGCGGTTCGATTAACGATAAGGACGTGATCGCGGCCGCGGACGCGCAGGGCCTTGCCATGGCGTTCACCGGCGTGCGCCACTTCAGGCACTAGCAATGCCCAAGCCGCTCCGGCTAGACTGGCGCGCCGATGCGAATAGGGAGTTCAATCATGCATAAGTCTTGGAAATTCGCGCTGGGCCTCGCCCTGATCGGCGCGCTTGCGTCGAGCGGCGTGTCGGCGAAACAACGCAAGCCCGTCGCGACAGGCCAGGTGACTGCGACGCAGGGCGACGATTTCGCGATTCCTCTGCCGCATGATCTCACCACCAATAAGGATTGGCTCGACGACGGCGCGGGTTCGGCGGCGCAGGGCAATCTCCAGCCCAATCGTTACGCCAATGACAATTACTTTCTCGAGCAGCAGGATTTCACGCTGCAAGATCCGCAGCGCTATAACGAAATTGGCCAGTATTTCGATTACGGCTGGTGAGTTGCGCCGGATCGGCATGAAAAAGGCCGGCGCGCGCGGGCCGGCCCTTTCTGACCTCTGATTGATTGAATCAGCACACGGGCACGGAGCGATAGCCGACCACGTCGCCCCAGCGATTGAAGATCGGACGGCGCTCATAATAGCAATCCGGGCCGCTCGCGGCGGTCGCGGCCAAAGCGCCGAGCGCCAGAGCCCCGCCAACGGCGAAAGGCGCCCAGCCATAGCCGTGATGCCATTTCGACCAGGCGAAAGCCGGCGTGGCGCTGGCGACGGTTCCGGCAAGAACCGCGGCGGCGAGAGTGACGGAAATGATTTTCTTCGAGTTGGACATGACGCTCTCCTTGCGTGTCATCGCAAAATTCCGTTTGCGAATGGACGCAATCTAGGGAGCGTTCGGCGCATTGTTCGTGCGGCGGCGCACAGGACGCAAAGATGTCGCTTCGACTAAAGCGCGCGGCGTTTCGCTCTGGATTTCCGATCGCGCGTGGCGCGCGTCGGGAATGACAAACCCGAGCCTTTCAAACGAATGTCCGATTACGCCTCGCTTTGCGCGAGCAGCTTTTGCTGATGGTCGGTGGTCAGCGCGTCGATGATTTCATCGAACTCGCCCTCCATCACCCGGTCGAGCTTATAGAGCGTCAGATTGATGCGGTGGTCGGTGACGCGCCCTTGGGGAAAATTATAGGTGCGGATTCGTTCTGAGCGATCGCCTGAGCCGACCTGCTGCTTGCGGTCGTCCGAACGCTCCTTGTCGAGCCGCTGGCGCTCGGCGTCGTAAAGACGCGACCTGAGAACATTCATCGCCTTGGCCTTGTTGCGATGCTGCGAGCGCTCCTCTTGCATCATCACCACGATGCCGGACGGAATATGGGTGATGCGGATCGCGGATTCGGTTTTGTTGACATGCTGGCCGCCGGCGCCTTGCGCGCGCATCGTATCGATCTGCAAATCCTTGTCGTCGATGGCGACGTCGACGTCCTCGGCCTGCGGCAGCACGGCCACCGTCGCCGCCGACGTATGGATGCGGCCCTGCGTCTCCGTCTCCGGCACGCGTTGGACGCGATGCACGCCCGACTCGAATTTCAGCCTGCCATAGACGCCGCGTCCGATGATCTCGGCGACGACTTCCTTGAATCCGCCGAGCGCGCCTTCGCTTGCGGAGACGATCTCGACGCGCCAGCCCTTAAGCGCCGCATATTTCTGATAGGCGCGAAAAAGATCGCCGGCGAACAGGGCCGCCTCGTCGCCGCCCGTGCCGGCGCGGACTTCGAGAATGACGCTTTTCTCATCCGCCTCGTCCTTGGGCAGAAGCGCCAGACGCAGCCCGCTTTCCGCCGCCTCGAGCCGTTCGCGCGCGGCCGTCGTCTCGCCCTCCGCCAGCGCGCGCATGTCGGCGTCGAGCGAGGCGTCGGCGAGCATGGCGGAAAGGTCGTCGGATTCCTTTTGCGCCGCGCGATAGGCGCGGATTCGGTCGACCACCTCATCGAGCGCGGCGCGCTCGCGCGACAGGGCGACGAAGGCCTGTCCGTCGGCGCCGACGGCGAGCTTGTCGCCGATCTCGTCATAGCGGCGCAGAATGAGGTCGAGCTTGTCTTGAGCGAACATGTGAAGGCTTCTTGGAAAATGGCGAGGGCGCGGCGCGGAGAAGGAGAGGGCCGCTACAAGGGCACGCCGCGCACGACCGCATATTCGTGCAATTGCTCGCGCACGGACGCGCTGCCGTCGTCGGACGCGAGCAGAGAGGCGAGATGGACCTGCGCCTCTTCGAGATTGAGATTGAGGATCATCGTCTTGACCGGACCAATGGCCGAAGCCGCCATCGACAGAGACCGGTAGCCGATGGCGAGCAACGCCAGCGCCTCGATCGGGCGGCCGCCCATTTCACCGCACAGCGTCACTGGCGCATTGTGCCGTGCGCCGGCCGCGACGACGCGTTCAAGCGCGCGCAGCACCGGGCGGGACAGATTGTCGTAACGCTTCGAAACCCGCGTATTGTCGCGATCCGCCGCGTACATGTATTGAACCAGGTCGTTGGAGCCGACCGACAGAAAGTCGGCGCGCTTGGCGATAAGATCGATTTCCCACAGTAGCGACGGCACTTCCACCATGGCCCCGAACTCCAGCCGGGTCGGCGGCGGATGGCGGTGGCGCGTAATGTGATTGAGCTCGCGCAGCGCGATCGCCTTCGCCGCGTCGAATTCGGCGACATTGGCGATCATCGGAAACATGATCCGCAGATCGCGGTTGGCGCCCGCTTTCAGCATCGCGCGCAATTGCATGCGCAACAGGCCCGGCCGGTCGAGGCCGATGCGGATCGCGCGCCAGCCGAGCGCCGGGTTTTCCTCTTCGATCTTCGCCATATAGGGCAGGATTTTGTCCGAGCCGATGTCGAGCGTGCGAAAGGTGATCGCCTTGTCCGGCGCCGCGTCGAGAACGGCTTTGTACAAGCGATATTGCTCGTCCATGCGCGGAAAGCGCGGCGCGAGCATGAATTGCAGCTCGGTGCGAAAAAGGCCGATCGAAAGCGCGCCGGTCTCCTGCAGATGCGGCATGTCGATCGCAAGGCCGGCGTTCATATGCAAGGTGATCTCGACGCCGTCCTTGGTGATCGCCGGCACGTCGCGAAGCTTGGCGTATTGCTCCTGCCGTCGCGCCCTCAGCCGCGCCTTTTCGGCATAGGCGCTCTGCACGTCGGGCTGGGGACGAACATGCACCTCGCCGGTCGTGCCGTCGACGATGATCGGATCGCCGGTTTCGACGATGTCGATGAGGCCGGGAACCAGCCCGACGGTGGCGATGCCGAGCGCCCGCGCGACAATCGCGACATGGCTCGTCGGACCGCCTTCCTCCAGCACCAGACCGCGCAACCGCTTGCGATCATAATCGAGCAGCGCCGCCGGGCCCATCGTCCGCGCGACGATAATCGCGTTTTCCGGCATGCTGTCGCGATCGGCGACATAGCTCTGGCCGGTCAACTGATGCAGCAGCCGGTTGGCGATGTCGTCGAGATCGTGCAGGCGGTCGCGCAGATAAGGGTCGGTCTGACGCTGCATGCGCGCGCGCGCGTCGTTTTGAACACGCTCGACCGCCGCCTCGGCGGTCAGGCCGGTCATGACCGCTTCGCGCAGTCGGCGCACCCAGCCGCGGTCATAGGCGACCATGCGCACGGTTTCGAGGATTTCGCGCGGCTCGCCGGCGGCGATGCGGTCGCTATGCGCGATGAGTTCGTCGATCGACTGGCGCATCGCGTCGATCGCATGTTCGAGTCGTGCGAGTTCGCCGGGCATGTCCTCGGCGACGAGCTGCTTGATGACGACGCGCGGCTCATGCAGCAGCACATGGCCAAGACCGACGCCTTCCGCCATCGGCGCGCCTTTGAGCGAGGCCGGGCGATAGAGCGCGAGATCGCGCGGGTCTTGGATCGCCTGCAATTCGCCCGAGGCGATGAGTTCGGCGAGCAGCATCGCCGTCGTCTGCAGCGCCTCGATTTCCTCTTCCGAATAGACGCGGCGCACCTGGTTCTGCACGACGAGCACGCCGAGCGTGTTGCCGCCCCGCAGGATCGGCACGCCCAGAAATGAGTGGTAGGCCTCTTCGCCCGTCTCCGGCTTGTAGGAGAAGGCGGGGTGCTCCTGCGCTTCCGAAAGCGCGAGCGGTTCGGCGCTCTTCGCGATGAGCCCGACGAGGCCCTCGCCCGAATGCATCGTGGTCAGATGGACGGCCTCGCGGTTCAGGCCTTCCGTGGCATAGAGCTCCAAGCGCTGGTCGGCGCGCAGCACATAAACGGAACAAACTTCGGCGACCATATTCGCGGCGATCTGCACGACGATCTTGTCGAGCCGCGCCTGAGCGCTGACCGGTTCCGCGCTGATTTCGCGGAGTCGGCGCAACAGAAGGCGAGGGCCGCCGAGCGCGCTTCGCATCCAATCCGTTCCCGTTTTCCCAAATTTTGGGGTGGCCTACCGCAAAAAAACCGCTGTGCGCCAGTAGATTGCGACAGTAGCTCTTAAGCAGCGTATATTGGCGCCGCCGGCGCTCCGCAAGCGCGGCCAAGAAGCCCGCCGACGCAAGGAACATACCGTTAATGCAAAGCTTGGCGAATCGGCTTGCGGGCAGGGCAGGAAGCCTCTACCACTGGCTGATCAAAATCCGGCGATGACTGCCCACGCGATTGGCGCCCGCCCGTGGCCGCGCGAAACGCGTTTTCCGAGCTTGCGGCATCGAGAAGAGAATTCGTGCGTCTGACAAAATATCTGATCGCTCTCTTTTTGCTCGTCGTATCCGCTCCGGCCCTGGGCATGGAGTCCGTCAGAGTGCCGCAAGGCGCTCGGGCGATCGATCTCACCAATGTTATCGAGAAACATTCCTCACAGGGCGACCGGCTGCAGGTTTCGACCGCGCCGGGCTCGGACGGCATCGTCCGACGCATCGAGGTCGGCGCCAAGGAGGCGGGCAGCCAGCCCAACTGGATCGTTTTCGCGCTCACCAACGACACCGACGAGCAGATCGAGCGCCTCATCGTCGCGCCGCATTACCGTCTGCAGGGCTCGGGCGTCATCTGGCCCGATCTCGGCTCGACGCGCATCTCGGCAATCACCGCGAGCCAGGGATTCCCGCCGGAGGTCGTCGACGCGTCGGACGCCGACATTTTCCGGCTGACGCTCGACCCGGGAACGACGGTCACCTATGTCGCCGAGCTGCGCAGCCCCAATCTGCCGCAGCTCTATTTGTGGGAGCCCTCGGCCTATAAGGACAAGGTGACGAGCCTGACGCTCTACAAGGGCATCGTCATCGGCATCGCCGGCCTGCTGGCGCTGTTCCTGACCATCGTCTTCGTGGTGAAGGGCGCGGTGATTTTCCCGGCGGCGGCGGCGCTCGCCTGGGCGGTCCTGGCCTATGTCTGCATCGATTTCGGCTTCTGGGACAAGATTTTCGGCTTCGACGCCAACGCCAACAGCATCTGGCGCGCCGGCGCCGAGACGGTGCTCTCCGCGACTCTGGTGGTTTTTCTCTTCGCCTATCTCAACCTCAACCGCTGGCATGTGCGCGCCTGGCATGTCGCGGCGCTGTGGCTCCTGATCCTCCTCGACCTCGTCGGCCTTGCGGTGTTCGACGCGCCGGTCGCCGCCGGCGTCGCGCGCATCTCGCTCGCGACCGTCGCCATCGTCGGCTTCGTGCTGATCCTCTATCTCGCGACGCATGGCTTCGATCGGGCGATCATGCTGATCCCGACATGGTTCCTTCTGGCCGTCTGGGTGGCGACCGCGGGATTCGCCGTCGCCGGCTGGATCACCAACGACCTCGTGTCGCCCGCGCTCGTCGGCGGCCTCGTCCTGATCGTGATGCTGATCGGCTTCACGGTGATGCAAAACGCCTTCGCCGCCGGCGGACTGTCTCACGGAGCGATCAGCGACGTCGAGCGCAAGGCCCTGGCGCTCACGGGCGCCAATGAGATCGTCTTCGACTGGGATGTTCCGTCCGACCACATCTATGTCAGCCCCGAAGCTGAAGCGGCGCTCGGACTGGACCGCGGCGGGCTCGAAGGCGCCGCCTCCTCATGGCTCGATCTGCTCCATCCGTTCGAACAGGACCGCTATCGCGCCTGTCTCGACGCCATCCTTGAGCAGCGGCGCGGACGCATCAATCAGGTCTTTCGCCTGCGCGCCGCGGACGGCCACTATCTTTCCTACCGGCTGCGGGCGCGGCCGGTGGTCGGTCCCGACGGCGAGGTGATCCGCGTCGTCGGCACGCTCAATGACGTGACCGACGAACGCAACGCCCAGGAGCGGCTGCTGCACGACGCCGTTCACGACAATCTCACCGGCCTGCCGAACCGCGAATTGTTCTTCGATCGTTTGGAGGCGGCGCTGATTCTCGCGCGGATGGAAAAGGACGTGCGCCCGACAATCCTTGTCATCGACATCGACCGCTTCAAGCAGATCAATGAGCAGGTCGGCATGGCGATGGGCGACAGCATTCTGCTCACCGTCGCGCATCGCCTCACGAGGCTGCTGCAGCCTCAGGATACGCTGGCGCGGCTTTCGGGCGACACATTCGCGATCATCCTGGTTTCCGAGTCGCATGTCGACCACGTCATCTCGATCGCCGATTCGGTGCGCCGCGCGCTGTCGACCCCGGTGCGCTTCACCGATCGCGAGATCGCGCTTTTCGCTTCGATCGGCATCGCGCTTTACGACCAGCAGACCCATCCCGGCGGCGCCGAAATGCTGGAGGATGCCGAAATCGCCATGCGCTACGCCAAGCGCACCGGCGGCAACCGCATCGAAGTGTTCCGCCCGGCGATGCGCGCGCAGCGCGCCGACCGGGTGACGCTTGAAGCCGATATGCGGCGGGCGCTGGAGCGCAGCGAGATCAAGGTTTTCTTCCAGCCGATCGTCAGGCTCGAGGATCGCACCATCGCCGGCTTCGAGGCGCTGCTGCGATGGGATCATCCGCGCCTTGGCCGACTCGAGCCTTCCGAATTCATCCCGGTCGCCGAGCAGACCGGCTTGATCGTCGACCTCGGGCTTCTCGCGCTGGAGCGGACAGCGCGAGAACTCGCGGCATGGCAACGCGCGCTCGCCGTCGATCCGCCGATATTCGCCTCGGTCAACATCTCGTCGCGCCAACTGCTGCGGCACGATCTGCTGCGCGACGTGAAGAGCGTGCTGATGCGCAACGATATCGTCAAAGGCAGCCTCAAGCTCGAACTGACCGAATGCCTGGTGATGGAAAATCCCGAATATGCCGCAGAGATGTTGACGCGCCTCAAGGAACTTGGCGCGGGTCTGTCGCTCGATGATTTCGGCACGGGCTATTCGTCGCTCGCCTATCTGCAGCGCCTGCCGTTCGACACGGTCAAGATCGACCGCTCCTTTATCAAACAGTCCGGCAAGGGCGCGCGCCCGATCATTCTGCGCTCGATCATCGCGCTGGCGCAGGATCTCGGCCTCGATGTCGTCGCCGAAGGGGCGGAGACCGAGCAGGACGCGATCGAACTTTATCAGCTCGGCTGTGGCTACGCGCAGGGCTACGCCTTCGGGCGCCCGATCAGCGCAAGGGACGCGCGGCGCCTCGTCGGCGCGGCGCCGGAAGCGGCTTAATCCCCTCTCCGCGTTTACGAGGAGAGGGCCAGGGTCAGGGGCCGGGGGTATTGTTGTGAATGCTCCAAGTCGCGTGCGACCGCATCATGGCTGAAAAGACCCCAAGTCCCTCACCCCAACCCTCTCCCCGTAAACGGGGAGAGGGGGCGCGCCCGCCGATCGAGAATCTCTCGCCACTCCAGGCGCGGGCTGAGTTTGAAGCGCTTGCTTCCGAAATCGCCGAACACGACCGCCGCTATTACCAAGAAGACGCGCCGACGGTCTCCGACGCCGACTATGACGCGCTGCGCCGGCGTTACGAGGCGCTTGAACAGGCCTTCCCGGAACTCGCCACCGCGCAATCACTGACCAAGAAGGTCGGCGCCAAGCCATCCGAGAAATTCGCCAAGGTGAAGCACGCCGTGCCGATGCTCTCGCTCGGTAATGTCTTTTCGGATGAAGAAGTCGAGGATTTCGTCGCGCGCGTTGGCCGTTTTCTTGGCCGTACCGAGTCGATCGCATTCACGGCGGAGCCGAAGATCGACGGCCTGTCCTGTTCGCTGCGCTATGAGAGCGGCCGTCTCGTTCAGGCGGCGACACGCGGCGACGGCTACGAGGGCGAGGACGTCACCGCCAATATAAGAACCATCGGCGAGATACCGGAAAAGCTCCGCGGCGACGCGCCTGGGATTCTCGAAATTCGCGGCGAGGTCTATATGGCGCATGAGGATTTCGCCGCGCTCAACGAGAGGCAGAAGGCGGCGGGCAAACCGCTCTTCGCCAATCCGCGCAACGCCGCCGCCGGCTCCTTGCGCCAGCTCGATTCAAGCATCACCGCGCAGCGCCCGCTGCACTTCTTCGCCTATGCCTGGGGCGAAATGAGCGCGCCGCTTGCACAGACGCAAATGGGCGTGCTCGACGCCTTCAAGCATTTCGGCCTGCACGTCAATCCGCTCACCAAAATCTGCGCTACCGTCGAAGACATGCTGGCGCATTATCGCGCGATCGAAGCGCAGCGCGCGACGCTCGGCTATGACATTGACGGCGTCGTCTACAAGGTCGACGACATCGGCCTGCAGGAGCGGCTCGGCTTCGTCTCGCGCGCGCCGCGCTGGGCGGTGGCGCATAAATTTCCCGCCGAACGCGCGACGACGATTTTGCGCGACATCGAGATTCAGGTCGGACGCACCGGCGCGCTGACGCCGGTCGCGCGGCTCGAGCCCGTCACCGTCGGCGGCGTCGTCGTGTCGAACGCGACTCTGCACAATGAGGACGAAATCGCGCGCAAGGATATTCGCATCGGCGACACGGTCGTCGTCCAGCGCGCCGGCGACGTCATTCCGCAAATCGTCGAGGTCGTGAAGGAGAAGCGCCCGCACGGCGCCAGGCCCTACGAATTTCCGCATGTCTGCCCGCGCTGCGGTTCGGCGGCGCTGCGCGAGATCGACGCAAAGACTGGCGAAGCCGATGTCGTGCGCCGCTGCACCGGATCGCTCATCTGTCCGGCTCAGGCGGTCGAGCGCCTGAAACATTTTGCCTCGCGCAACGCCATGGACATTGAAGGCCTTGGCGACAAGCAGATCGAATTTTTCTTCGACGAGGGAATGATCAAGACCGCGTCAGATATTTTCACGCTCGCCGAACGCGAGGCGCAGATGTCGCCGCGGCTCGCCGAACGCGAGGGCTATGGCGAAACCTCGGTGCGCAATCTCTTCGCCGCGATCGCGGCGCGGCGAAAAATTCCGATCAATCGCTTCATCTATGCGCTTGGCGTGCGCCATGTCGGCGAGACCAATGCGCGCCGGCTGGCGCGCCATTTCGGCGACTTCGAATCTTTGCGCGAGACGGCGCGCGCGGCGGCGCCGGACAGCGAGGCGCGCGCGCGCATCGATACGATTGACGGCGTCGGTCCCGTCGTCTCCGAGGCGCTGCATGACTTCTTCGCCGAGCCGCATAATGAGCGGGAAATCGATGCGCTGTTGAAGCAGGTGACTTTGGAGCCCATGCCGGCGGTGGCGTCCGCCTCGCCGGTCGCCGGCAAGACCGTGGTGTTCACGGGTTCGCTCGAACGGCTCACGCGCGACGAAGCCAAGGCGCAGGCCGAGCGTTTCGGCGCGCATGTCGCGGGGTCGGTGTCGAAGAAGACCGATCTCGTGGTCGCCGGCCCGGGCGCGGGATCGAAGCTCAAGAAGGCGGCGGAGCTGGGGATCGAAGTGATCAGCGAAGACGAGTGGTTTAAGCGTACGGGGCAGGGGTAGCGCGTTCACCCTCTCCCATCGGGAGAGGGTCGGTCCGCAGGACCGGGGTGAGGGGTCATCCCCCTCAGTCGTTGCCCCTCACCCGGCCGCTTCGTAGCCACCCTCTCCCTTTGGGAGAGGGTTCACACCGCCCTTGTTCCCGGCGTGTCGCCCTTTTGATAGGCGGTGCCGAACACGTAATCCCACCAGATCGCGTGAACGCCGAAGCCTTTTTCGGCGTCGCGGAAGTGATGCAGCATGTGCAGCCGCTTCACCAAACGGCCGAAGTCGGATTTCGGCTGGCCGTGATGCGTCCAGTAATGCACGCAATCATAGATCACATAGCCGCCGATGAATCCGGCGAGCACCGGCCAAGCGAATGTCGCGCCGAAAATCAGGCGGGCGCAAACCAGCGCGATCAGCATGATCGGTCCCGAGAGCAGCGGCGGCATGACCAGCCGCAGCGGATCATTGGGATAGATGTGATGCACGCCGTGGATGAGAAACTGAAAGCGCGGCCCCAATCCGAAGGGGAGCGCGAACACGGTGTGAAAGAGATAGCGGTGACCGAAATATTCGGTGAGCGTCCAGCCGACATAGCCGATGACGAGGCCGAGAAAAACCAGCGCCACGCCGTCGAGCGCGAGCGAATAGATCACGAGGCCCAGAATGATCGGGCAGTAGATGACCACCGGCGTTAGATGATGCACGCGCGAGAGCTTGTCGAGGAGATTGCTCTCGAAGAGGCGGGGCGAGGCGTCGAGCGCTTCCATTCTTGCGTCCTGCGACATGGGTTACTCCGCCGGCGACAGAACATGCGCGTCGCGCGCGGCCTGCGTCACATTTTCCGACCGCGTTCCGAGCGAATAGGTCGGATCGAGGATGAAGGTGACGAGCAGCGCGGTCCATGAGCGATGGCAGCGCAGATCGTCATAGAACTCCGGCGCCATCCCCTTCAACTCGGGCAGACGGTTCCACGGGATTTCGTGAAAATCGTGATGCTCATTGTGATAGCCGATGTTGAGCGCGAGACTGTTCAGCGGCCCGTAATAGTCGAACGTTCCCTGGTCGGGCCCAAAGGCGAAATGCTCCTGCAGCCAGCGCGCGCTCAGGGGATGCAGGCCGCCGACCGAGAACCAGAAGGAGAAGAAGAGATAGAGCAGGGCGTTCCAGCCGAACGCCCAGAGCACGAAAAGATCGAAGAGGGCGATGACCGCGATATTGATATAGGTCCAGGCTCCCCAGATCGGCACCGTGCCTTTGAGGCGCGACAGGCGCGCGAGCTGGATGGCCGGGAAGAAGAATATCCAGACCGCTTTGCGCCAGGAGCTGTTGCCAACCCATTCGACCTCCCAGCGGCTCGGAACGTCGGCGTCGTAATCATAGGCCGAGAGATGCGAATGATGCTTGATGTGATAGCAGCGAAAGCCCATCGCCGTCGGAAAGGCGTTGGGGAGATCGGCGAGGATCGCCGTCCATTTGTTGGCGAGCGGGCTGTCGAAGACGCAATTATGGATCGCGTCATGGATGATGACGAAATTGGCGTGATTGGCGAAGGCGCCGACGCAGATCGCCATGATGAGCGACAGCCACCAATAGGAGAGGCCGAGCGAGCCTAATATCGCGGCGATGACGAACTGGCCGACGAAAATCGCCGCCGTGATCTTGAAGGTCACGGGGTCCCTGCCGAACAGTTCGCGCGCTTGCGGATATTTCTCAAGGATCAGCTTGCGCCGCTCGACATGCGAGCGGTCGGCGCCATTGGCCGTGACCGATATGCCGTTCATGACGTTGCATCCTGTAGCTCAGTCGCCCTGACGCCGTCGCGCATACGCATAGCCTCGCCGCCGTCGCCGACAGTGAGGCGCTTTTCATAGATGCGATGAATCTTGTCGACCTTGCCGCCGAACATTTCAATCGGCCGGCGCATGTCGGCGTTGCTCTCCAACACCCAGCCGGCTTCAAGATGCGGTACCGCGAATTTCGCATAGCGCCGCCGCATCTCCTCGATCAGCGAGAGAAAGATCGCGCCGCCGGTCGCGCTTTTTTGCAGCGTCTTGCGCGTGCCGAGCAGCAGCAGCCGCGCCGAATTGAACTTATGCGAGCGGTATCGCAAAATCGCACGCAGCCAGCCGAAGGGGAACAGGCGGCCGTTGAGATCGGCGAGAATCTCGTTGAGATTGGGCAGAGCGATCGCAAAGGACTGCGGCACGCCATCTAGCTCGACGACGATGCCGAAATCCTCGGTCACGAGAAATTGCAGCGCGTCGGCGTCGGAATCGAATTCTTCCTTGGTGAACGGCACGAAGCCCCAATTGCCGCTCCAGCCGTCGTTGAACAATTCCGCCATCAGAGCGGTTTCGCCCTTCTTCAGGGCCTTCATATTCAGCGGGCGGAGCTTTAGGCGATTGCGCCACTCGCGGCGCGTCGAAATGCGCGCCGGCTGCTCGATCTCCTTGCTTGAAATTTCGAAGCGATAGGAGAGAAGGTCCTGCGCCTTCTCATAGCCCAGCGCCTCAATATGGCGCGAGAGATAGGGCGGATGCCAGGGCATGAAGAACATCGGCGTCGCATCGAAGCCGCTGACGAGAAGCCCGCACTCCTTGTTGACCGACGGCGAGAAAGGTCCGTTGATCCGCTCGGCGCCCTTGGCGCGCAGCCAATCCTCGGCGGCCTCAGTCAGCGCGCGCACCACTTCGATGTCGTCGACGGCGTCGAGCGCGCCGAACTGCGCATTGGAGGCGCCGACCGGCGTGATCTCGGGCTTATAGATTTGCGCCATGATCCGCCCGACCCATTGGCCGTCGCGGCGGGCAAGAAATTTCTGCTCCTCGACCAGCTTGTAATGCGGGTTGAGCATATGGGCGAAGACGCTCCAGCGCTCGACGTCAAGCGGGGGCGAAAAGCCCGGCGCGCCGGCATAGAGCAGTCGCGGCAGCCTGCAAAAAGCCGCGAAGCGCAACGGGCCGTCAACCGGAAGAATCTCGATCCGCGCCATATGCAAGTCCTAGCGGCCTTGCGGCCTTAATCGAAAGCGTCAAAGTGACGCGGAGAGAAGTTTCAGCCGCCCGCCATCGCGGCGGCGACGATCTGATGCGCCTCTTCCGTCACCGGCGGCATGTCGCGCAGCGTCTGAATCACGCCGCGAATCTCCGCCTCATTGTGATTGGCGGAAAAGAAGAAGCGCAGCCTTGGCCCATCCTTCGGCACGCCGATGCGCACCACCGGCGGCACGTAATAGCCGTTCTCCAGCAAATGCTGCGACGCCCACATCGTCTCGATGTCGCTCGCAAACAGAATCGGCACGACGCCGCGGCCGATCGCCGGCCCGGTCGAGAATCCCGCCTCATGCGCGACCGTGCGGAAAAGTTCGGCGTTGCTCGCGAGCTTGGCGATGCGCCAGGTCTCTTCCTGCATCAGCCGCAGCGCGGTGCGGGCGGCGGCCAGAATGACCGGCGACAGGCCGACGCTATAGACGAAGCCCGGCAGCGTATAGCGGAACCAGTCGATGACCTGTTTCTTGCCGCAGACATAGCCGCCGCAGGAGGCGAGAGTCTTCGACATGGTGCCGACGATGAGGTCGATGCGCGCCGGGTCGACGCCCTGATGTTCGGCGAGGCCGCGCCCCGTCTCGCCCAAAACGCCGAGCGAATGCGCTTCGTCGACCAGAAGCCAGACGTGATTTTTTTCCTTGATCGCTAGCAGGCGCGGCAGATCGGCGGTGTCGCCGTCCATGCTGTAGACGCCCTCCACCACGACCAGGACGTTGCGATATTCCTCGCGATGGCGCGCCAGCAGATGGTCGAGATGATCGAAATCATTGTGGCGGAACTTGACGACCTGCGCCTGCGCGCCCTCGGCGCCGGCGACGATGCTGTTATGGGCGAGTTCATCGATGAAAATCGCGTCGCGCTTGCCGCTCATCAGCCAGGCGATCGTCGTGACATTCGAGAGATAGCCGGAGACGAGCGTCAGCGCGCTTTCCATGCCGAGGAATTGGGCGATCTCCGCCTCGAACGGCCGATGCGTCGTGCGCTCGCCGCCGACCAGCCGCGAGGCCAGCGCGCCGACGCCGAGCCCATCGATCTCGCGCTTCGCCTCCTCGCGAATGCGCGGGTGATTCGCGAGGCCGAGATAGTCGTAATTGGCGAAGCTGACGAAATGCTTGCCCTGCGCCTCGAATTCCGCCCGCAGCCTGTCGATCTGAGCGAAAAACGGATCGCTGAACTCCAGCAAGGCGTTGCCGGCGAAGCGGAATCGCCGCGCCGCATAATCTTCCAGGCTCTTATGCTTCGTCACTTATTCCGCAGTCCCTGAATAACGGGCGCGCCGCGCGCGATGAGCGAATCGCTTGGACCCCCCAGGAGCCCAAAGCAGCATCCGGCTGCTTATCATTCCCGCCCCGTCTGCGCCAGCGGGCGGCGGGCTGTTGGGCGCCCGGCCGAGGCTGGCGCATTTGGCCGCAAAGCTCTATGCCCCGTGGCGCATGTCGCGCGAGCCCGCCCAACCCATTCAGCCGCCCGTCGAGGGCGCAATGCGTCTTCGCGTTGATGCTCTCAGCGTGGCGCGCGGCGGCAGATTGGTTCTCGATCGCTTAAGCTTTTCGCTTTCTGCCGGTCAGGCGCTGGTGGTGACGGGCCCCAATGGCGCCGGAAAATCGACGCTGCTGCGGGCGCTGGCTGGGCTATTGCCGCGCGCGGGCGGCGGCGTGGCGCTGGAGGGCGGCGCGCCCGAGGCCGAATTGGCGCAGCAGGCGCATTATCTCGCGCATAGCGACGGGATGAAGGCGGCGCTGACGGTAGAAGAAAACCTCGATTTCTGGTCGCGCTATCTCGCTCAGGCGCCCGACCAGCGCAGCCGCGCGGTCGACGCGGCGCTCGGGGTCGTCGGCCTCGCCCATGTCGCCGCTGCGCCGTTCGGCGTGCTCTCCGCCGGCCAGAAGCGCCGCGCGGCGCTGGCGCGTCTGCTCGTCGCCTTTCGGCCGCTCTGGCTGCTCGACGAGCCGCTGACCGCGCTCGATAGGGCCTCGCGCGATAAATTCGCCGCCGCGATGCGCGATCATTGCGCCCAAGGCGGCCTGATCGTCGCCGCGACACATGAGCCGCTGGGGCTCGAAGAGGCGAAGGAATTGGCCCTTGGGAGCGCGGGATAATGCTGCGTTTCACGTCGCCGCGCCTTGCCCCGGCCCCTCGCCGTACTTCTTCCCGCAAGCGGGGAGAGGGGTCATCAGCGTTGCGCTCGCCGCCACCTCTCCCCGCGAGAGCGGGGAGAGGTGAGGTGAGGGGCCTGGGGATTTATCCGGGCGCTTCGATTAGTGGGAGCCCGAGTTGAATTCCCCGCTCTCAGCCCTTTTCCTGCGCGAATGGCGGGTCGCGCGGCGCATCGGCGGATCCGGCGCGATGGGCGTCGTGTTCTTTCTGACGCTGGTCGCGATCGTTCCCTTCGCGGTCGGGCCCGATCCCAATCTCCTCGCCCGTATCGGGCCGGCGATCCTGTGGATCGCGGCGCTGCTCGCGACTCTGCTCTGTCTCGACCGGCTGTTTCAGGCCGACGCCGAAGACGGCTCGCTCGATCTCTTCCATCTCGCCGAGACGCCGCTCGAACTGGCGGTGCTGATCAAATGCGCCGCGCATTGGGCGGCCACCGGCCTGCCGCTCATTCTCGCCGCGCCGTTTCTCGGCCTGATGCTGCAACAGGAGACGATGGCGCTTCTGGGCGTCGTCGCGACGCTTCTTGTCGGCACGCCGGCGCTGACGTTGATCGGCGCGATCGGCGCGGCGGCGACCGTCACCGTGCGGCGCGGCGGCCTGTTGATGGCGCTGCTCGTCCTGCCGCTGACCATTCCGGTGCTGATTTTCGGCGTCTCGGCCGCGGAAGCGGCGAGCGGCGGAACCGTGCCCTTCTACGCGCCCTTCGCGATCCTCTGCGCGATCACGCTCGCGGCGCTGGCGCTCTGCCCCTTCGCCGCGGCGGCGGCGCTGCGCTATCTGGGCGAGTAGTCTCGCCTCTATTCATCCGCCCACATGGGCGCGCGCTTCTCCAGAAAGGCGGCGATGCCTTCCGTGGCGTCTTCCGCCAACATATTCTCGACCATCACGGCGCTTGCGCGTTCATAGGCCTCGGCGAGCGGTTGTTCGCGCTGGGCGTGGAACGCCTGTTTTCCGAAGCGGATCGCCTGGGGGGATTTCCTGGCGATGAGCTGCGCCAGCGCCAGCGCGCCGCTCCGCGCGCCGTCAGTCGAAATCCGGTTGACGAGGCCGATGCGCAGCGCCTCTTCGGCGCCAATCGGCATGCCGGTCAGCAGCATTTCCATCGCATGTTTGGGCGCGACGCACCGGGACACCGCGACGGCCGGCGTCGAGCAGAACAGGCCGATGTCGACGCCCGGCGTACAGAAGCGCGCCCGCGTCCCGGCGACGGCGAGATCGCAGCTCGCGACAAGCTGGCAGCCGGCGGCCGTCGCCATCTCATCGACCGCCGCGACGACCGGCTGCGGCAATGTCACGATTTGCTGCATCAGCGCCGAGCAGGCGCGCATCGTCTTATCGAAGAAGTCGCGGCCGCGGTCGGGATCGTTGCGATGCGCCGTCAGCTCCTTGAGGTCATGGCCGGCGCAAAAGGCCGGCCCTTCCGCCTGCAGCACGACGACGCGAATGTCGATGCGTCCGGCGATTATATCGAGTCGACCCGAGAGCGCCTCGATCATCGCCAGAGACAACGCATTGCGCGAAGCGGGACTGTTCAGCGTGAGGATCGCGACGCCGGCCTCGGTCTCCAGCGTCACCCGCGAGATTGTATCGGCGTCGAGGGTCATCGCTTCGAGATATAAAGTCGGCGGCCGGAAACCAGAGGTCCCGGCCGCCGCGCGCGATTTAATAAAGGCCGCCGGTGCCGCTGCCGACCTGCTGATCCACGTCATGCGGCGTATCGAGCGCGCGCGGGCCGCCGCCGGAAGAATAGGCGTCGGGCGGCGCCGTGCCGGGCTTGAACGCTTCGAGGATCGTGCCCGCTCCCGAAGACCGCAGCCCCGAATGCACGTCGATGGAAATCAGCTTGATTCCGGGCGGCACGCGGAACGGCGTATCCGGCTTGTCCTTCAAGGCCACCATCATGAAGTCGCGGAAGATCGGCGCGGCGAATTGCGCCGCCTGGGCGTGACTGCCGAGCGAGCGCGGCCGGTCGTAGCCGATGAAGACGCCGACCGCGAGGTCGGGAGAAAAGCCGACGAACCAGAGGTCCTTGGCTTCGTTGGTGGTGCCGGTCTTGCCGGCGAGATGCTTGCCGACCGCCTTGATCGACACGCCGGTGCCGCGCTGGATCACGCCTTCCATGATCGAGGTGATCTGATAGGCGGTCAGCGGATCGAGCACCTGCTCGCGCTTGTCGATGAGTTTGGGCTCCAGCTGGTTTTCCCATTGCGCGGCGTCGCAGCCGATGCATTGGCGCTCGTCATGGCGGTAGAGCGTCTTGCCCCAGCGATCCTGAATGCGGTCGATCAGCGTCGGCTTGATGCGCTTGCCGCCATTCGCCAGCATCGAATAGCCGGTGACCATGCGCAGCAGCGTGGTTTCGCCGGCGCCGAGCGCCATTGAGAGATAGGGCGTCATCTCGTCATAGACGCCGAAGCGCTTGGCGTATTCGGCGATGAGCGGCATGCCGACGTCCTTGGCCAGACGCACCGTCATCATGTTCTTCGAATGCTCGACGCCATAGCGCAGCGGATGCGCGCCGGTGCCGTGGCCGCCTTCGAAATTCTCCGGCGTCCAATATGTGCCGTCCGCCTGCTGGATCGAAATCGGCTCGTCGAGGATCGACGACGACGGCGTGTAGCCATTGTCGAGCGCCGTCGCATAGACGAAGGGTTTGAACGAGGAGCCGGGCTGGCGCAGCGCCTGCGTCGCACGATTGAACGAGGATTGGTCGAAGGAGAAGCCGCCCACCATCGAGAAGACGCGGCCGGTATGCGGGTCCATCGCCACCATCGCGCCCGAGATATCGGGAATTTGCCGAAGCCGATATTGGCCGGGCGCGTGACCGGCGAAGGGTTCGACATAGATCACGTCGCCGGCGCTTAGGGCCGCGCGCGGGCCGCGGCCGGCCCAGCGCATGCCTTCCGCGGTCAAAACGCCGGTCTCGCGCTCGCGCGCCACTTCGCCCGACTTCTCGCGTCCCGGCTGAAGGCCGATGCGCGCCGAGTCGCCCGATACGTCGAGCACGACGGCGAGGCGCCACGGATTGACGTCTCCGAGCCCCGGAATCGCCGCGAGCGTCACGCCCCAGTCCGATGAAATGTCGATGTGGTTCATCGCGCCGCGGAAGCCATGCGCCTCGTCGAAGCGCACCAGGCCGTCGGCCAGGGCCTTTCGCGTCCAGGCCTGCATCTTCGGATCGAGCGTGGTGCGCACCGAGAGCCCGCCCTCATAGAGCTTCTTCTCGCTATATTGCTCCAGGAGCTGACGTCGGACTTCCTCGGCGAAATAGCCGGCGACATAAGTGTTGGGCGAGAGAACGCGCGGATTGACGCCGAGCGGCTCGGCTTTCGCCTTGGCGCCTTCCTCGGCCGTCACATAGTCGTCGGCGATCAGGCGATCGATGACGTAATTGCGGCGTTCGATGGCGCGCTCGCGGTTCTGAAACGGATGATAATTGCTCGGCGCCTTGGGAAGCGCCGCGAGATAGGCCGCTTCGGCGAGCGTCAGCTCATTGACCGATTTGTTGAAGTAGTTGAGCGCGGCGGCGCCGACGCCATAATTGCCGAGCCCGAGATAGATTTCGTTCAAATAAAGTTCGAGAATCTTGTCCTTGGGATAGGCCGCTTCGATCCGGAAGGCGACGAGCGCCTCGCGAACCTTGCGCTCGATCGAGCGTTCATTGCCGACGAGGAAGTTCTTGGCGACCTGCTGCGTGATGGTCGAGGCGCCCTGCATATGGCGGCCGCCCTGGGCGAGCACGGTCACGGCGCGCATCACGCCTTCTGGATCGACGCCGACGTGATTGTAGAAATTTTTGTCTTCGGCGGAAATGAACGCCTGCTTCACCATTTGCGGAATGGCGGAGCTCGGCAGGAACAGCCGGCGCTCATGCGAATATTCGGCGAGGATCGAACCGTCGCCGGCATGGAGCCTTGTCGTCACCGGCGGCTCGTAATTGCGCAGCTGCTCGGTGTCCGGCAGGTCCTTGGAGAAATAGTAGATCAGTCCGGCGGCGGCGATCGACCCGATAAGGAAGACGATCGTCGCGGTCGCGAAGACGAAGCCCAAAAACCTTGCGAACATCCGCATGAAATATCACCCTTAGAGCGGCCGGCGCCGGGCGCCGGCTAGCGTGTCCGATGTCGAGCGCCGTTCCGCGACGCCGGGGAAAAGGCCCGGCTGGCGCGCCGCCGGTTCCTCCGGCTCAGATATAGTGGGCGCTTACGCGTTTTGCGTCGCCTTCTCTTTATACGACGCCCCGTTGGACCGTTACGCCATTTGGCGGGTTCCGGGGGCGGCGGCCAGCCCTTTAACAGCGAACGCCGACGATCACGAAATCGCCGCGCCGCCGCAGCGCTTTTGCGCATCGCGAATATGTGACGCCGTATGCGCGACTCTCATTCGCCTGCGACGCCCGGGCGGTCGTGCGTCGCGACGGTCTCCATCTGCCGCTATTTTGTGTTTTATTGTGGGCGCGCCGCGTCGGCGGGACCATCGGCCGGCGCGCGCGCCTCCCGGCTGCGCTTGCTGATAAAGGCGTCGACGGCTTCGGCGGTTTTCTGCGCGGCGCGCTCGCGCCATTCCTGGGAGGTCAGCCGGGCGAGGTCCTTGTCGCTTGAGAGATAGCCGAGTTCGAGCAGGACGGACGGAACGTCAAAGGCTTTGAGCACGACGAAGCCCGCGGAGCGATTGGGGTTTTTGTTGATGGCGCCGACCTCCTTCCAAAAG
Source organism: Methylocystis sp. (assembly GCF_046349115.1). Taxonomy (GTDB): domain Bacteria; phylum Pseudomonadota; class Alphaproteobacteria; order Rhizobiales; family Beijerinckiaceae; genus Methylocystis. The sequence goes on from NZ_JAXMCX010000001.1 coordinate 322,401, forward strand.
GAGATCAGCGAGTGCGAAAACTGGCGGCTGTAGGAGCGGGTCTCCCGCCGCGTCAGTTCAAACAATATGTCTCCAACCTCGTCGGCGTCCGCCTTGCTTTCGAGACCGGCGGCCTGATCGGCCAGATTTTCCTTCTCCGCCATCCGCGCCGCTTCGGCGTCCGACGCGCGCTCCGAGACGGTGTAGACGGTCGCGCCTTCGACATGGGCGGCGGCGAGCGTGTCGGCATGCACCGAGACAAATAGCGTCGCGTTGTTTTCGCGGGCGATTCGCACGCGCTCGGCGAGCGGCAGGAACATGTCATGGTCCCTGGTCAGCAGGACGCGCGCTCGGCCGGCCTCCTCGATTTTCTGTCGCAGCGCCTGTGCGAATTCGAGCACGACGTCCTTTTCCAATTCGCCGTGCTTGCCGGTCGCGCCCATGTCGACTCCGCCGTGGCCGGGATCGATGACGATCATCGGCTTATCTGTCGGCGGCTTGGCCGTCTGTGGCGGCAACATCGGCGCGGGCGGGTCGCTGGGCTGATGGCGGGCCTGTTCCGTCGTTGTGACGAAATAGGCGGGGCTGGTCGGGGCGAGTTCGATGACGAGCCGCGGCCCGCTCGCCGCCGCCTCGCTGTCCGCCTTGAGAATTTTGGCCGGGCCCGCGAGATCGATCACGACGCGCGAGCGGCCCGGCGCGAATATCCCGTAACGGTACGATTTTATGACCTTATCGCCCGGTGACAGGCCTGCGTTCGCCTCCATGCGAAAAAGCACCTGGGGCAGGTCGACGATGATGCGCGGCGGATTCGCCACCGGATAGGCGGACACCGGCGGCAGGCCGGTGAGATCGAAGAGGAGGCGAGAGCGATCGGGAAGCGCCTCGATCCGGGCGGTGAGGGCGGAAATCTCCTTCTGCCGCTCTTCAGCCCAGGCGGCTTGCGCAAGCCCGCCGGCGACCGCGAGCGCCAGAATAAACAATCTTTTGGCCCCTGCGTGTAAAGCGATCCTGCTCACGTTGGTCCTTAAAAAATCGTCCGGCGTTCGCCAATTTTGAAAGAGCGCCCTTAACGCATCGTTAGCTTATCTGAAAGCCGCCGACCGGGGGACAATTTCTCCGTCATTTTTTTGGTGAATAGCCAAGGCGGCGCTTGCGCCGACCAAATCCGATCGATATGTAGGGAGAAAGCTGCGGGATTCTGGGGCGCGATATTTGCCGCGCGGTGCGGCCGTCAAATCGGGCCAGCGGAATTTCGAGACAGCTGACGTCTTTCCGTCGCGCCGATCAGCGCAGACCGCGACGTTTAATCGCCGCCCTAAGGCGTCGCGAAAGGTTTTTTGACGATCTCATGGCGAGGACCGTGACAGGCGCCAATATTGGCCTTTTCTCCGAGCGGCTTGCCCGCGCGGCGGGGCGCGGTTTCGTCAAAAGCATGGCCTGTCGGCTCGTTCGTCAATTCTGGGGGGCGGGGCGCGACGCGCGTCGTCTTCCCGCCGGCGCGCGCGCCGGCCAGCGTATCGCAGGCTTCAAGCCTGTCTCCCTTATCCTCACAACAAGCGTTCGCGCCTTGAGGCTTCGCCAAAGAGCGGTCGCCGAGTCCCTGCTTGGACTCAGGCTTGCCCCGTCGGCGTCGCCGCGCGCGGCGCCGCAGAAGAGTTCCCCATGGCTAATAAGATGCTCATCGACGCCTCCCACCCGGAGGAGACGCGCGTAGTCGTTCTACGCGGAAACCGCGTTCAGGAATTTGATTTCGAGGCTGCTGACAAAAAACCGCTGCGCGGCAATATTTATCTCGCGAAAGTCACGCGCGTAGAGCCGTCCCTTCAGGCCGCCTTCGTCGACTATGGCGGAAACCGTCACGGCTTTCTGGCCTTCGCCGAAATCCATCCCGACTATTATCAAATTCCGGTCGCCGACCGGCAGGCGCTGCTTGAGGAAGAGAGCCGCGCCCACCAGCAGGCCGAAGAGGAAGAGCGCGCGCCGCACGGCCGCGATAGTCGCGACGGCCGCGATAGCCGCGGACGCCGTTCGCGCCGCCGTCAGTATGAAGGCGCTGAAAAGCGCGCCAACCCTGACGAGGCGGTGACGAGCGAGCCTCTCGACGACGCGGTCGCGACGTCAATCGTCATCGAGGACCAGGCCGAGACGGGCTTCGCCGACGCCCCGGGCGTCGACGCCGAGGCGGAAGCCGCTGTCGAGGTTTCGTCCGCCGCGGTCGAGTCCGAAGCGCCGGCGGCGGAGCCTGTCGCGGCGGACGTCGAGGCTCAGGCCGACTCCGTCGCTAACGCGACAGGGGTTGCGCCGGGCGAGGAGGCCGAGCCGACCGCTCCTCTGGCGCAGCATGAACAGATTTCCATCGATCCAGCCGGCTTTGGCTCGGTCGAGACCGGCGAGGCCGAGGAATTCGTGCTGCAGGCTCCCGAGCCCGATCATGAGTTGAAAGCGCGCCGGCAGGACGAGCGCGACGCGGCGCGCGAACGCGCCCGCGAAGATTCGCAAGACGAAACGGCCGACCTCCATGCCCGCGTCGAGACTCCGGTCGAGGAGCACGACGAGGAAGAGCACGACGACGAGGAAGATCAGGTCGAACATATCGGCGGCGACGCGATGGACGAAGCGCCCTATCGCGCTCCGCGCGCCCGCCGCCAGTATAAGATTCAAGAGGTCATCAAGCGCCGTCAGGTGCTGCTCGTTCAGGTCGTGAAGGAAGAGCGCGGCAACAAGGGCGCGGCGCTCACCACCTATCTTTCGCTCGCCGGCCGCTATTCGGTGCTGATGCCCAACACTGCGCGCGGCGGCGGCATTTCGCGCAAGATCACCGACGGCGCCGACCGCAAGCGGCTCAAGGAAATCGTCCATGATCTCGAAGTGCCCGAGGGCATGGGCGTCATTCTGCGCACGGCGGGCGCGACCCGCACCAAGCAGGAGGTCAAGCGCGACTTTGAATATCTGCTGCGACTCTGGGAGAGCGTGCGCGAACTGACGCTGCGCTCGTCGGCGCCGACGCTCGTCTATGAGGAGGGCTCGCTCATCAAGCGCGCCATTCGCGACCTTTACGGGCGCGACGTCGAGGAAGTGGTGGTTTCCGGCGACGACGCCTATCGCGAAGCGAAAGACTTCATGCGCATGCTGATGCCGAGCCACGCCAAGAACGTGCGCCCGCATCGCGAGCAATTTCCGATTTTCGCCGAAAGCGGGGTCGAGGCCCAGCTCGACGCGATGTTCTCCAACCATGTCACGCTGAAATCGGGCGGCTATCTCGTCATCAACCAGACCGAAGCGCTGGTCGCGATCGACGTGAACTCGGGGCGCTCGACGCGCGAGCACAATATCGAGGACACGGCGCTTCGCACCAATCTCGAGGCCGCCGATGAAGTCGCGCGGCAATTGCGACTGCGCGATCTTGCCGGCCTGATCGTCGTCGATTTCATCGACATGGAAGAGAGCCGCAACAATCGCGCCGTGGAGCGGCGGCTCAAGGACGCCTTAAAAAGCGACCGCGCCCGCATTCAGGTCGGACGCATTTCGCATTTCGGACTGCTCGAAATGTCGCGTCAGCGCATCCGCGCCGGCGTCGTAGAAGGTTCGACGGTGCCCTGTCCGCATTGCGCCGGCGCCGGCCATGTGCGCTCCACCGCCTCCATCGCGCTGCACGTGCTGCGCGTGCTGGAGGAGGCGCTGGTCAAGAGCGCGGCGCATGACGTGACGTTGCGCACCCGCGCCGTCGTGGCGCTTTATATCCTCAACCAGAAGCGCGCCCATTTGCAGGATCTGGAGAGTCGCTTTGGCGTGCATATCACGGTCGCCGCCGACGATACGCTGACCGGCGCGACCTATCACGCGCTGGAGCGCGGCGAACTCGCGACCGGACCGCGCGTCTCGCAGCGCGATGCGCCGTTGCGCGTCGATTCGGTTCGCGCCGAACCTCTTGAAGAGGAGGCGATCGAAGACTCCGCCGCCGGCGAAGCGATGGAGGCTGAAGAGGAAGGAACCGAGGCGAGCGGCGAACCGCGTCGCAATGAGAACGGCGGCCGGTCGCGCTTTGCCGCGGAGGATGACGCCGCGTCGCGCGGCCGGCGGCGGCGCCGTCGCCGTGGTCGTGGCGGCGCGCCGGGCGGCGAACCGCAGGCGCCCGGCATCGAGCAGCCGTCCGACGAAGGCCTCGCATTCATGGCGGCGATCGAGGGCGCGCCGGCGCCGGCCGAAGAGCGGCCCGACCGTCGCGGCGGCAGACGCGGTGCAGGCCGCAGCCCGGAGCGCGGTCCTGGCCGTTGGCGGCGTTCGGCGCCGCTGCCGGAGGAATTCAAGGATCCTTCCGCGCTCTTTCCGCTCGACGAGGCCGGCGAAGCCGCTCAGGCGCCGACGCCTTCCTACGAAAGCGCAACCCCGGAGTTTTCGCCTGCAGCGCCGGTGAACGGCAACGAAGCCGCGCCGCCCGTGGACGACCGTGCGCGCGAGATTTCGGCTGAAATCGCGCCAAGCGAGCCGCCGGCGCCAGCGCCGCAGCCGGTCGCGCCGCAGCCGGCAGTCCAGCGCGAGGCGACCGAAGTCGTCATTACCGAGGCCGATCCCAACCGTCCGAAGAAGGGCGGCTGGTGGCAGCGGGTGCGCACGCCCTTCGGAGGTTAAGGCTTAAGCCACGCCTCCAGGCGGGCGACGCCCTCGCGTATGTCGGCCTCGGGCCCGGCGTAGGATAGCCGCAGCGTCTTCGCGCCCCGGCGCGGATCGAAATCGAGGCCGGGCGTCGTCGCGACGCCGGCCTCGTGCAGCATGCGCCGACAGAAGGCGATCGAGTCGTCGGTGAATCGCGACACGTCGGCATAGATGTAAAAGGCGCCGTCGGGCGGCGCGAATTTGTCGAGCCCCAATTGCGGAAGCCGATCGAGCAGAAACGCCCGGTTGCGCGCATAGGCGGCGCGGTTCGCCTCCAATTCGTCGCCGGCGTCGAAGGCGGCGAGCGCCGCCCGTTGCGACAGGGTCGGCGCGCAGATCGCAAGCGATTGCTGCAGACGTTCGAGCGGACGCATCAGCTCGGCCGGCGCCGCCAGCCAGCCGAGCCGCCAGCCGGTCATCGCGTAATATTTCGAGAAGGAATTGATGACGATCGCGCGTTGCGAGAAACGCAGCGCGGTTTCGGCGCGCCTCTCATATTCGAGCCCGTGATAGATTTCGTCTGAAACGAAAATGATTCCGGCTTCATCGCAAAAGGCGCAGATCCGCGCCAATTCCTCGCGCTCGATCATCGCGCCGGTCGGATTGGCGGGACTCATGAAGAGCGCGCCGTGAAGCTTTTTTTCGCGATGGGCGGCTTCGAGCATCGCCGCGGTCGGCGCGAAGCGCGTCTCTTCGCCGACATCGAGCAGGACCGGCTCCAGGCCGAGCGCCGAAAGAATATTCGCATAGGCCGGATAGCCCGGCGCAGTGACGGCGATGCGCGCGCCGGCGTCGAACGCGGCGAGAAAGGCGATGAGAAAGCCGCCGGACGAACCTGTCGCGATGATGACCCTGTCGGGGGCGACCTCGACGCCGTAGCGCTCGCCATAGTGACGCGCGATGCGGGCGCGAAGCGGCGCGTCGCCGAGCGCCTCGCCATAGCCGATCGCGCCGTGACGCAGCGACTCAACAGCGGCCTCGCGCACCCGGCGCGGGGCGGCGACGCCGGGTTCGCCGAGCTCCAGATGGATGATGCTGCGGCCGGCGCGCTCCAGCGCCTTGGCGTCGCGCAGCACATCCATCGCCATGAAGGGAGCGATGTCGGAGCGGCGGGAAGGCGGAAGGGGAAGGTTCATGTAAAGGTTCTATTGCCAATCTCGATCCGGCGCACGTTTTCGCCGCGGCGCGCCATATGTTCTTGGCGGCGTTATCTTGGCGGCGAGAGCGCCGCGCGGAAATTGGCCTTGCGACGCGCGACGAAGCAAAAGAAGCGGCAAAAATTGATATGTATGAATTGAGCGCGGCCGAACTGATCCAGAGACTGTCGATCGCGTTGGCGATCGGGCTGCTCATCGGCATCGAACGAGGTTGGATGTCGCGCGACGAGGCTGAAGGCGAGCGCGCCGCCGGCCTGCGCACGCATGGGCTCGCGGGCCTGCTCGGCGGCGTCTGGGGCGCGATCGTCCAACCTTACGGCGCCATGGGCGTGATCGCGCTGGCGATATCTTTCGTTTTCGTCGGCGCGTTGATCGGCGCTTTTCGCTTCCGCGAAAACATCCATGACAGGACCTATGGCGCAACCACCGCCGTCGCGGTCCTGCTGGCCTTCTCGCTCGGGGCCTATGCGGTCATCGGCGACATTCAGGCGGCGGTCGCGGCGGCGGTGGCGACGACGGCGATCCTGGCGCTCAAGCCGTTTCTGCATGGATTCGTCGAGCGCCTCACTTGGGACGAACTGCGCTCCGGCGTTGCGCTGCTCGTCATGAGCTTCATCCTTCTGCCGGTTCTGCCTAATCGCGCCATCGATCCCTGGGACGCGGTGAACCCCTTCGAATTGTGGCTGATGACCGTGCTGATCGGCGCGATTTCCTTCGCGGGCTATGGCGCCGTGAAGCTGATCGGCTACCGCCGCGGCGTCGCGGTCGCCGGCATGGCGGGAGGGCTGGCGTCATCGACCGCCGCGACGGCGGCGATGTCGCGGCTGGCGCGCGAACATCCCGCGCAATTGGGCGCTTGCGCGGCGGGCGCGATTTTCGCCAATGCGATCATGGCGCCGCGCGTCCTGGCGATTGTCGCCGTCATTAACCCGCCGCTCGCCTCGCGCCTGGCTCCGCCAGTGATAGCGGCCGGCGTTCTCTTCGCGCTCGCCGGGGTCTTTCTGCTGCGACGAAGCGCGAGCGAGCGTCCAGGGGAGTCGAGCGGCCTTGACGTCGTCAATCCGCTTGATCTCGTCGCGGTGCTGAAATTCGGCGCGCTGCTCGCGACAGTGATGATCCTGTCGCGGCTAGCGACTCATTTCGCGGGCGACATTGGCGCCTATGCGCTGGCGCTCTTGTCCGGCATCGCGGACGTCGACGCCATCGCGCTCACCATGGCCCGTCTCGGCGCGACCGAGATCGGCGTTGGCGCGGCGGCCGGCTCCATCCTGCTGGCGCTGCTCTCCAACACAACGTCAAAGATTGTGATGGGAATAGTGATCGGCGGCGCCGCGATGGGATGGCGGCTCGCCGCCGCTTCGATTCTCGCCGTCGCCGGCGCGCTTGTCGCGCTGTGGGCGTCGGGATTTGCCGAATTGTCAGATTCGCTCAGACTGCCGCTGTAATCCAGCGCGACAATTCGCCCTTGGGGGCGGCGCCGACCTTTTGCGCGGCGGCCTTGCCGTCCTTGAAGAGGATGAGCGTCGGGATCGACCTGATGCCGAGTTTGCTCGCCACGGCGGGGTTTTCGTCGATGTTGAGCTTGACGACTTTGATCTTCCCTTTCATTTCGGCGGCGATCTCTTCGAGCGCTGGGGCGATCATGCGGCAGGGGCCGCACCACTCCGCCCAAAAATCGACAACCACCGGCTCGGCTGATTTGAGCACTTCCTGTTCGAAAGTGGCGTCGGTGATTTTTTGCGTGGTCATGGCCGGCCTTTCATTGGGATATTCTTAGGAAAACTTGCGCGGAAAGTAGGAAGCGCGTCATCGCCCGTCAAGGCGAGGGCTCGCCGCTCCGGTTCTGGCGAATCGCGACAGGCTCCGCCGCGTAGCAATTCCTATAGTATTTTGGTCGTGGAGCGACAAAAACACAAAGAGCGGGGATGGCGTCCCGCCGCTCCCCGCTCTTTGGCACCCCGTCCTTAACCGAACTGAAACGCCAAGCTCCGAAGTCTTAAGTCGCTCCGATAGCCTGCTCGCGGGCTCATCTTCGAGCCTCGGCGAACCGCGTACTGTTCGGCGTCCTCCCCGACTTGGACCGTAGCTGGGCCTAATTCCTGCGACGCATTCGACGCTTAGGCTTTTACCCAACCAACCTGGCGAGCGCACACTATGACAAAACGCACAGCCTGTCACTTCAAAAATGAAGCAGTTTGGCGAATTTTGTGATGCGGCGCCGTTGATTTAGGCGTCCGGTTCAGCCGCGTCAAATTGGCGCAATGCGGCAAGTCGGAGACGTTCGGCGCGCTGCTGCTGCGGCGCGTCACAACGGAATGTTGTCGTGCTTCTTCCAAGGATTCTCGAGTTCCTTGTGACGGAGCAACGCCAGCGCGCGCGCGATGCGCTTGCGCGTCGAATGCGGCATGATCACTTCGTCGATATAGCCGCGTTCGGCGGCGACGAAGGGCGACAGGAATCGGTCCTCATATTCCTTGGTGCGCTGAGCGATCTTCTCGGGATCGCCGAGGTCGGAGCGGAAAATGATTTCGACCGCGCCCTTGGCGCCCATCACGGCGATCTGCGCCGACGGCCAGGCGTAATTGACGTCGCCGCGAAGATGTTTCGACGCCATCACGTCATAGGCGCCGCCGAACGCCTTGCGCGTGATGAGCGTCACCTTCGGCACGGTCGCCTCGGCGTAGGCGAACAGCAGCTTCGCGCCATGTTTGATGAGGCCGCCATATTCCTGCGCGGTGCCGGGCAAAAATCCCGGCACGTCGACGAAGGTGACGATCGGAATGTTGAAGCAGTCGCAAAAGCGCACGAAGCGCGCCGCCTTCTTGGAGGCGTCGATATCGAGCACGCCGGCGAGCACCAGAGGCTGGTTGGCGACGATGCCGACCGTGCGTCCTTCGATGCGGCCGAAGCCGATGACGATATTGCGCGCATGCGCGCCTTGAATTTCGAAAAAGTCCGCCTCGTCGACGACCTTATGGATCAGCTCCTTGATGTCGTAAGGCTTGTTGGGATTGTCCGGAATGATCGTGTCGAGCGATTCGTCGAAGCGGTCGACTTCGTCGAACGCCGGCCACTCCGGCGGCTCCTCCTGATTGGAGGCGGGGAGAAAATCGATCAGCCGCCGCATCTGCAAAAGCGCCTCGACGTCATTGTCGTAAGCGCGATCGGCGATCGAACTCTTGGTCGTATGCACCGAAGCGCCGCCGAGTTCTTCCGCCGTCACGGTCTCGTTGGTCACGGTCTTCACGACATCCGGCCCGGTCACGAACATGTAGCTCGTGTCGCGCACCATGAAGATGAAATCGGTCATCGCCGGCGAATAGACGTCGCCGCCGGCGCAAGGGCCCATGATCACTGAAATTTGCGGAATGACGCCGGAGGCCAGCACATTGCGCTGGAATACTTCGCCATAGCCGCCGAGCGCCGCGACGCCCTCCTGGATGCGCGCGCCGCCGGCGTCGAAGAGGCCGATGATCGGGGCGCGATTCTTGAGCGCCATGTCCTGCAGCTTGGTGATTTTTTGCGCGTGTGTCTCGGAAAGCGAGCCGCCGAAGACGGTAAAGTCCTTGGCGAAGACGAAGACGGCGCGGCCATTGACGGTTCCCCAGCCGGTGACGACGCCGTCGCCCGAGATTTTCTCGCCCCGATCCATCCCGAAGTCGGTGCAGCGATGGGCGACGAACATGTCGAATTCTTCGAATGATTCATGATCGAGCAGGAGTTCGATTCGCTCGCGCGCGGTGAGCTTGCCGCGCGCATGCTGCGCTTCGATGCGCTTTTGTCCGCCGCCAAGACGCGCGGACGCGCGCCGCTGTTCGAGCCCATCGAGAATATGTTTCATGTCCTGGCCTGTTGCTGATGATGACTGATGTCGGGCGCGCCTAAAGCTTGCGCGAGCCAAGCCGCCAGCGCGCGATGTCGGCGCTGGTCAACATGTAAAGCCGGTCGGGCGAGGTGCGCTCGGCGAGCTTCACCAGTTCGGTGCTGACGCCCATCATCGCCGCATAGCGCGACAGCGTTTGAAGCATGCCGCCATCGTCCAAATTGCGTTCGCGAACGAAGCCGCCTCCGGCGATGTCGAAATTCGTCGAATAGTTGAACATGCGGTGCACGCCGACGCTGCTTTGCGCCGGGATGACGCGCTTCCTGCCGCCCATCAGCGCATAGACGCAAGCCGAATAGCAGCGGCCCGAAACAAGCGCCATGGTGCGCGACCGATCGGCCGCCGGGCGGGCGACGATCACCGCCATGCCGAGCTTGCGAAAGGCCTGGCCGAGCTCCATCGAGGCCACGACCTTGCCGCCCGGCGAGTCGAGCAGCACGATTCCATGCAGATTGCCGCCGCGCGCGTTTTCGCGCACGAAGGCGAGGAAGGCGTCGGGCGTCGCTTCGCCGATTTCGCCTTGCGCCGCGATCACTTGCGGGCCGCCAGATTCCAAGTCGATGACGCGAAAGCTCATCTCCTCGGCGCGCGCGGATGAAGCGGCGGCGACGCACAGAGCGAGCAGGACGGTCTTGATCAGTTTCATCCTGGCGGCCTTTTCGATCCGAGCAGCCTAAAGCGAATTCCTGCGCTGGTGGGCGGTGACGGTCTCGAACCGCCGACCCTCTCGGTGTAAACGAGATGCTCTACCAACTGAGCTAACCGCCCCAACAACGCGACTTGCGGCCAGCGAGGTTTTAAGGGCGGGGTCGGCGCGAAGCAAGCCGGGCCAAAAACGACGGCCGCCGGAACGCCGACGGCCATCGTGCGAAGTGCTTGAAAAAAGCCTGCGACTCGAGCGCCTCCCCGCGCTGAAGCTACTTGGCCTTGTTGAGCGCGGTCTTCAGCGTCGCGCCGGGCTTGAAGCGGGCGCTCTTCGATGCGGGAATTTTGATCTCTTCGCCGGTCGCGGGATTGCGGCCCTTGCCGGCCGCGCGCTTCTTGACCGAAAAAGTGCCGAAGCCGACGAGGCGGACTTCGTCGCCCTTCTTGAGAGCCTTGGTGATGCCGTCGATGACGGCGTCGATGGCGGCGGCCGCCGCCGCTTTCGAGCTGTCCGTCTCGTTCGCGACGTGCTCGACGAGTTCCAGTTTGTTCATGGCTTTTGTCCTTCTGTTTCGCTGCGAGCCGCCCGGCGTTGAATGCGCGACCTCGAATCGGCGTCGTGCAGCGATGGCGAGTGTTGGTCGCGAATCGCAGGAAATGCAAGGGATGCCGGCCGTCAAAGGCGCAGAATCGCTGGATTTCCGGAGGAAATGGCCGCTGCGACGCGAAATGGTCATGCATTCCGGGGGCTGCGGCGCGGGCGCCGGCGGCCGAAAAGAAAAGAGCCCCGCCTTTCAGCGGAGCTCTTAAGCCTTGGGGGTTAGAACCACCCTAGGTCAGTGCGCGCGCACGCCCGACCCGTCGTCATCGCTGATCGCGGCGTGCTTGGCGATGGTGGGATCGTCTTCCCGCCATTCGATCGGCGTCGGCTGGGAGACCAGCGCGTGCCGCAGCACTTCATCCATGCGCGCCACCGGGACAATCTCCAGGCCGTTCTTCACCGCGTCGGGGATTTCCGCCAGATCCTTGGCGTTCTCCTCGGGGATCAGCACCTTCTTCAAGCCGCCGCGCAGGGCCGCGAGCAGCTTCTCCTTCAAGCCGCCGATCGGCAGAACCCGGCCGCGCAGGGTGATCTCGCCGGTCATGGCGATGTCGCGCTTCACCGGAATGCCGGTGATGATCGAGACGATGGCGGTCGCCATCGCCACGCCCGCCGAGGGGCCGTCCTTGGGCGTCGCCCCTTCCGGCACATGCACGTGGAAGTCGCGGCGATCGAAGACCGGCGGTTCGACGCCGAAGTCGACGGCGCGCGAGCGCACATAGGACGCCGCCGCGGAAATCGACTCCTTCATCACGTCGCGCAGATTGCCGGTGACGGTCATCTTGCCCTTGCCGGGCATCATGACGCCTTCGATCGTCAGCAATTCGCCGCCGACCTCGGTCCAGGCGAGTCCGGTCACGACGCCGACCTGATCCTCGAGTTCGGCCTCGCCATAGCGGAACTTCGGCACGCCGAGATAATCCGCAAGGTTCTCGTTGGTGACGACGATCTTCTCCTTTTTCTTGAGGAGAATCTCCTTGACCGCCTTGCGCGCCAGATTGGAGATTTCGCGCTCCAAATTGCGCACGCCGGCTTCGCGCGTATAGCGGCGAATGAGGGTGAGCAGGCCGTCGTCGGCGATCATCCATTCTTCAGGCGCAAGACCGTGCTTATGCACCGCATTGGGGATGAGGTGCCGGCGCGCGATCTCGACCTTTTCGTCTTCCGTGTAGCCGGCGATGCGGATGATTTCCATACGGTCCATCAGCGGCGGCGGAATGTTGAGCGTATTCGCCGTGGTTACGAACATGACGTTCGAAAGGTCGTAGTCGACTTCGAGATAATGGTCGTTGAACGTGGCGTTCTGCTCAGGGTCCAGCACCTCGAGCAAGGCCGACGACGGATCGCCGCGGAAGTCCATGCCCATCTTGTCGATCTCGTCCAGCAGGAAGAGCGGATTGGAGGTCTTCGCCTTGCGCATCGACTGGATGATCTTGCCGGGCATCGAGCCGATATAGGTGCGCCGATGTCCGCGGATTTCCGCTTCGTCGCGCACGCCGCCAAGCGACATGCGCACGAATTCGCGGCCCGTGGCCTTGGCGATCGACTTGCCGAGCGAGGTCTTGCCGACGCCGGGCGGGCCGACGAGGCAGAGGATCGGACCGGTCAGCTTGTTGGCGCGGCTCTGCACGGCGAGATATTCGAGAATGCGCTCCTTGACCTTCTCGAGGCCGAAATGCTCGGCGTTGAGCACTTCCTCCGCCTGCCCGAGATCCTTTTTCACCTTGGAGCGCTTGCCCCACGGAATCGACAGAATCCAATCAAGATAATTGCGCACGACGGTGGCTTCGGCCGACATCGGCGACATTTGCCGCAGCTTCTTGAATTCGGCGAAGGCCTTGTCGCGCGCTTCCTTGGAGAGCTTTGTGTTCTTGATGCGCTCCTCGAGCTCGGCGAGGTCGTCCTTGCCTTCCTCGTCGCCCAGCTCCTTCTGGATCGCCTTCATCTGCTCGTTGAGATAATATTCGCGCTGCGTCTTCTCCATCTGGCGCTTGACGCGCGTGCGAATGCGCTTCTCGACCTGCAGGACCGAGATTTCGCTCTCCATCAGCGACAGGCATTTTTCGAGGCGCCGCGCGACGCTCAGCGTCTCGAGCACGTCCTGCTTTTCGGCGATCTTGACCGAAAGATGAGACGCCACCGTATCGGCGAGTTTCGAAAAATCGTCGATCTGCGTGACCGCGCCGACGACCTCGGACGAAACCCGCTTGTTGAGCTTCACATAGCTTTCGAATTCGGCGATCACCGAGCGGCCGAGCGCTTCGACCTCGACTGGTGCGCCGAGATCGTCGGCGAGAACTTCGGCGTCCGCCTCATAATAATCGTCGGCCCGGGTATAGGCGCGCACGCTGGCCCGCGCCACGCCTTCGACCAGCACCTTCACGGTGCCGTCGGGCAGCTTCAAAAGCTGCAAGACGGAGGCGAGCGTCCCGATCGAATAAATCGCGTCTGTCGCGGGATCGTCGTCGCCGGCGTTTTTCTGGGTCGCCAGGAGGATGAGCCTGTCGGATTTCGTCACCTCTTCGAGCGCGCGGATCGATTTCTCTCGCGCGACGAAAAGCGGGACGATCATGTGCGGAAAGACGACAATGTCGCGCAGCGGCAGCACCGGATAGCTTTCGACCGCTCCGGGGGTGACGGCATCTCGCTTTTCATTCGACATTTTCTTGTCCTGTCCTGGGCCACGCCCCGCTCAAGCGGCGGCGCGAGACTGCGGGCGATTAGGGTTAAGGCCGCGATACGGTCGCCCGCCGATGTCGCGCCACAAAAAACCGCCCGCGATCGCGCCAGACGGCTCCGCTAACGCAAATGGTATACGCAAACAATTGATTCAAGCCGCCGCGGCGCCCAAGCTCGATTCGGGGAGCGTCGCTTCCTTCGAGAGCGGCGCGTCAGGCGCTCGCGCCGCTTTTTTCGCTGCGCTCGGCGTAAATGTAGAGAGGCCTGGCTTTGCCCTCAACCACTTCCGGTCCGATCACAACCTGTTCAACGCCCTCCAAGCCTGGCAAATCGAACATTGTGTCTAGCAAGATTCCTTCCATGATCGAGCGCAACCCGCGCGCGCCGGTGTGGCGTTCGATCGCCTTGCGGGCCACCGACGACAGAGCGTCGTCTTGGAAGGTGAGTTCGACGTTTTCCATCTCGAAGAGCCGCTGATACTGCTTGACCAGCGCGTTTTTCGGCTCGGTGAGAATGCGCTTCAGCGCTTCCTCGTCGAGGTCTTCGAGCGTCGCGATGACCGGCAGACGGCCGACGAATTCGGGGATGAGGCCAAATTTGAGCAGGTCTTCAGGCTGCACCTGCCTAAAAATGTCGCCGGTGCGTCGTTCGTCGGGCGCCTGCACGGTCGCCGCGAAACCAATCGACGTGTTGCGGCCCCGGGCGGAAATGATCTTTTCGAGCCCGGCGAAAGCGCCGCCGCAGATGAACAGGATATTCGTCGTGTCGACCTGCAGGAATTCCTGCTGGGGATGTTTGCGTCCACCCTGCGGCGGCACCGAAGCGATGGTGCCCTCCATGATCTTGAGGAGCGCCTGCTGCACGCCTTCGCCCGACACGTCGCGGGTGATCGAGGGGTTGTCGGACTTGCGCGAAATCTTGTCGATTTCGTCGACATAGACGATGCCGCGCTGGGCGCGTTCGACATTATAGTCCGACGCCTGCAACAGCTTGAGGATGATGTTTTCGACATCCTCGCCGACATAGCCCGCCTCGGTGAGCGTGGTGGCGTCGGCCATGGTGAAGGGCACGTCGAGAATGCGGGCCAGCGTCTGCGCCAGCATGGTCTTGCCGACGCCGGTCGGACCGACCAGCAGAATATTCGACTTCGCGAGCTCAACGTCTCCGTGTTTCGTCGCGTGGTTGAGGCGCTTGTAATGATTGTGGACGGCGACCGAGAGAACGCGCTTCGCCTGGGCCTGGCCGATCACATAGTCGTCGAGAACCTTACAAATCTCGCGAGGGGTCGGAATGCCGTCGCGCTGCTTGACGAGCGAGGATTTGTTCTCCTCGCGAATGATGTCCATGCAGAGTTCGACGCATTCGTCGCAAATGAACACCGTCGGGCCGGCGATAAGCTTACGCACCTCATGCTGGCTCTTGCCGCAGAAGGAACAGTACAGCGTGTTTTTGGAATCGCCGCCGCCGACCTTGCTCATCTTGTTCTCCTATCGGGCCGGCCCGCCGGGCGAATCAGCCCGAACGCTTTTGATACCGGCGCCAAACTAACAAAAGGTGGAAGCGGTTGGCGTTTCCGCTCCTCATTTGTTCCGTCTCCAACTCATCGTTTCGGTCGTCAGCGACGAGCGCCCGAGAACTATGACTGGCGAGTGTATTTTAGACGACGGTCAAATTGCAACCTTCGCCGGAAATTCCGTTAAAGCAAGATTGGCGCCCGGTCGGCCGGCTCAGGCGGTGAGGATTTTGGGCACAAGATTGAGCCGAAGCCGATAGGCGTCGGGCATGCCGCTGCCGAGCAGCGGGCGGAGATAAAGCCGGAAGGCGTCAGTGACGTCCGTGCCGCAGGGGCTAATATATTCGTCGGGCATGACTTTTGTCTTCGCCGCGATCTCCTCGAGCGGCGTTAACCGATAGTCGACGGAGTAAAAGCCGGTCCGGTGGATCGTCACCGAGCCGTCGCGGTCGCCCCAAATGCCGTATTGCACAGCCTTTTCGCCGACTTCCCGCGCCTCGCGCTGGTCGACGTCGGAGACGCAGCCGACGAAGCTCCTCTGCACATAGCCGAAAGTGTCGGCCCGCACCCGCTTGAAGCCGAGCCGGTCCTTGACCAGTCGGGTGAGTTCGTCGGCGAGCGCGCCGCCGCCGAGATGGACATTGCCGTGATCGTCCCGCTCGACCATTTTGGCGAGCTTCTCGGCGATTGGCGTATGGTTCTCGTCGCAGACGCCCTCGGAGATCGCGACGACGCAGCGGCCGTATTTCGTCATCGTCGCCTTCACGTCCGCCAGGAACTTGTCGACGATGAAGGCGCGCTCGGGAATATAGATGAGATGCGGGCCGTCGTCGGGGAACTTCTTGCCGAGCGCCGAGGCGGCGGTCAGAAATCCGGCATGGCGGCCCATGACGACGGCGATATAGACGCCGGGGAGGGCCCAATTGTCGAGATTGGCGCCGGCGAAGGCCTGCGCCACCCAGCGCGCCGCCGAGGGAAAACCCGGCGTGTGGTCGTTGACCATCAGATCATTGTCGATGGTTTTGGGAATGTGAACGGTCCGCAGCGGATAGCCGGCGCTTTGCGCTTCCTGCGAAACGATGCGCACGGTGTCAGACGAATCGTTGCCGCCGATATAGAAGAAGCAGCCGATTCCATGCGCCCTTAGGACGCGGAAGATTTCCTGACAATATTTGAGGTCGGGCTTGTCGCGCGTCGAGCCGAGCGCCGAAGAGGGGGTGCGGGCGACGAGTTCGAGGTTATGCGTCGTCTCCTGGGTGAGGTCGACGAAATCCTCATTGACGATGCCGCGCACCCCGTGGAACGCGCCATAAACCCGCTCGACCTCACGAAATTTGCGCGATTCCAGCACGGCCCCGACGAGCGACTGGTTGATGACGGCGGTCGGGCCGCCGCCCTGGGCGACGAGCACTTTGGAAAAATCAATGGCGGTCACGACAAGCTCCCGGGAACCTGCGGCGCTTTCCCACGATGGCGGGACGGCGGCGCTTCAATCGCGCCGCGCTTATATTCTGAGCCGCGAGGCGGTTCAATTCGACGCGACGGCTATTCTGGAGCTCGGGCCGCGCAGACCTTGGCGAAGAGTCCTGCATAGTAGGGCGGGACCGGCGACCATCCTTCTTTCGGCGGATAGGGCTTGGTGATCTTGCCCTCGCCCATCTGACCCTGCCGCCAGGCGCCGCCCTCGGAGCGGTATTTGCGATTGACGCAATCGAATGACGCCGTCTCGATTTCCGACAGTCCCTTGTCGGCGAGGTCGAAGGCGGCGGCTTGCGGCGAGGCGGCGTTGTAATCGGTGAGCGCGTCGATCGTGACGATTCCATCGGCGGACGTTCGGCGGGAGCCGGCGTCCATGTAAATTGTCGAAAAATCGTCCTTGGAGACCTGAATCCAGTCAACCCTGGCCGATGCGGAAGACGCGAGCGCCGACATGAGCGCCGCGACGCCGATCGTCCACAGGGCCGCCCTCATCTTCGGCTTAGACCAGCGCGCCGTGGCAATGTTTGTATTTCTTGCCCGAGCCGCAGGGGCAGGGCTCGTTGCGGCCGACCTTGCCCCAGGTCGCCGGATTGCCCGGGTCGCGCGCCGCCGCCGCCGGCGCGTCGCTGACCGCCAGCCCGCGCGCCGAGAAATCGGCCGTCGCGAGACGCGTGTTGAGTTCGTCGAGCGCGCCTTGCGCGCCGCTGCCGATCAGCGCCTCGGGATTGGGATGCGACATTTCCATCGCCGGCAGTTCCGGCGGCGCGGAAGGCGGCGCCTCGAAGGACACTTCGACGCGCATCAACTGCGTGATCACCGTTTCGTCCCAGCGCGTCATCAGGCTCTTGAACAGTTCGAGCGCCTCGGACTTATATTCGTTGAGCGGATCGCGCTGCGCCATGCCGCGCCAGCCAATCACCTGCCGGAGATGATCGAGCGCGACGAGATGTTCGCGCCACAGCGTATCGAGCGACTGCAGAACGACCTGCTTCTCGATCATCCGCATCAGCGGCTCGGTATTTTTCTCGACGCGTTCGCCATAGGCGGCGTCGGCCGCCTCCAGCAGCCGCTCCTTGATCTCCTCGTCGGCGATGCCCTCTTCCTTGGCCCAGCCCTCGACCGGCAGATCGAGATTGAGCTTCGCCGTCACCTCTTCGGCGAGGCCCTTCACGTCCCAGGCCTCGGCATAGGCGTCGTGCGGAATGTGCTGCGAGACCATCGCGTCGATGACGTCCTCGCGCATGTCGGCGACCTGCTCCTCGACGCTTTCCTCATTCATGATTTCGCGCCGGCGCTCGAAAATCACCTTGCGCTGGTCGTTCATGACATTGTCGAATTTCAGAATGTTCTTGCGGATGTCGAAGTTGCGCGCCTCGACCTTATGCTGCGCCTTCTCGATCGCCTTGTTGATCCACGGATGGACGATGGCTTCGCCCTCTTGCAGGCCGAGCTTCACCAGCATCGAATCCATGCGCTCCGAGCCGAAGATGCGCATCAGGTCGTCCTGCAGCGACAGGAAGAATTTCGAGCGGCCGGGGTCGCCCTGGCGGCCGGAGCGGCCGCGCAGCTGATTATCGATGCGCCGGCTCTCGTGACGTTCGGTGCCGATGATGTAGAGGCCGCCGGCGGCGATCGCCTTCTCCTTGAAGGCGGCGATCTCCTCGCGAATTTCCGCTTCCTTCTTGGCGCGGGCGTCGCCTTCGAGGCCTTCACATTCCTGGGCGACGCGCATCTCGACATTGCCGCCGAGCTGAATGTCGGTGCCGCGGCCGGCCATATTGGTGGCGATGGTGATCGCGCCTGGCACGCCGGCTTCCGCGACGATATAGGCTTCCTGTTCATGGAAGCGGGCGTTGAGCACGGCAAAGAGTTTTGAGGGCTTGCCCGAGCGCGCCGCCTCATAGAGTTTTTGCAACCCCTTCGGATCGGCGAAGTCGATCATCTTATAGCCCTGCGATAGCAGGAACTCGGCCAATTGCTCCGACTTTTCGATCGAGGTGGTGCCGACCAGCAGCGGCTGCATCCGCCCGTTCGCGTCCTTGATCTCCTCGGCGATGGAGGAAAGTTTCTCCTTCGCCGTGCGATAGACTTCATCGTCCTGATCGAGACGGCAGACCGGACGGTTGGTCGGAATTTCGACGACGTCGAGCTTGTAGATTTCGGCGAATTCATTCGCCTCGGTCGCCGCCGTGCCGGTCATGCCGGCGAGCTTGTCGTAGAGGCGGAAGTAATTCTGAAAGGTGATCGAGGCGAGGGTGACGTTTTCGGGTTGAACCTGAACGCGCTCTTTCGCCTCGAGCGCCTGATGCAGGCCTTCCGAATAGCGGCGGCCCGGCATCATGCGGCCGGTGAATTCGTCGATGATCACCACCTCGCCCTTGCGGACGATGTAATCCTTGTCCTTCTGGAAGAGCTTATGCGCCCTCAGCGCCTGATTGACGTGATGGACGAGCGTGACGTTGTGCGCCTCGTAAAGCGCGCCGTCGGTCAGCGCGCCGGCTTCGATCAGCAGCTCCTCCATATGCTCATTGCCGGCGTCGGTGAGATGAACCGTGCGCTGCTTCTCGTCGAGTTCGAAGTCGTCGGCGTTGAGCTTGGGGATCAGCCGGTCGATCGTATTGTAGAGATCGGATTTGTCGTCGATCGCGCCCGAGATGATCAGCGGCGTGCGCGCTTCGTCGATCAGGATCGAATCCACCTCGTCGACGATCGCATAATTATGTCCGCGCTGCACCATCTGCGCGAATTCATATTTCATATTGTCGCGCAGATAATCGAAGCCGTATTCATTATTGGTGCCGTAGGTGATGTCGCAGGCGTAGGCGGCGGCGCGCTCGTCGTCCATCAGATCATGCACCACGACGCCGACGGTCATGCCCAGAAACTTGTATATCTGGCCCATCCATTCGGCGTCGCGCTTGGCCAGATAGTCGTTCACCGTGACGACATGGACGCCCTTGCCGGCGAGCGCGTTGAGATAGACGGCGAGCGTGGCGACGAGGGTCTTGCCTTCGCCGGTGCGCATTTCCGCGATCGCGCCCTCATGCAGCACCATGCCGCCGATGAGCTGGACGTCGAAATGGCGCTGGCCCAGCGTCCGCTTGGCCGCCTCGCGCACCGTGGCGAAGGCGGGAACGAGCAGATCGTCGAGGGTCTTGCCGGCGGCGAGCTCCTCGCGGAACTGGTGGGTGCGGTCCTTCAGCTCGTCGTCGGAGAGCGCCTCGACTTGCGGCTCCAGCGCGTTGATCGCCTTGACTTTCGGCGCATAGGTCTTGAGACGGCGATCATTGGCCGTGCCGAAAATCTTCTTGGCGAGCGCCCCGATCATCCTTGCGAACCTTTCTCCCCGCGCAGCGTCTGCCGCCTTGTCGGCGCGCCGGGTGACGGCGGCCGGCGGAGCGTCGCAACTGTTTGAATAACATCCGCCTGCGACATCGCCCCAATGGCGGGGGCGCCGAGACCGACGCGGCGTTTTACGCGCGAGAGATAAGAGCCGCCGGAAACCTTGTCAACGTAAGGGAATTGCGCAGGGCGCCATCTGGCCAGCCTCCTCGAAGAGGGGGGCGGAGCGCCTCGGCGGCGGCCGGCGCGGGGTCCGCCGCCACGCGACCGACGCGTTTCCTGCGCCGGACAGCTGGCTTTCACCAAAAAATGATGCGGCAGTCACAACAATTACACAGTCGATCTCGTCAATTAGCGTCCCTGCGCATTTCACTGATTGGCCGCCGTGGGCGGGGCCGCACGCGATCCGCCGCTGGATCGGCTCGCTGGAAAAAGGGCGTGAGGTATCAACCATGTCCGACAGGCCCGATGTCCGAATTTTGCCGCCGATCCTGCTGGGCGTTGCGCTCGCCGCCGGCTTCGTCGCCAGTCGTTACGCCCCGGCGCCCATTCTCGACGCGCGCGTCGCGACGAGCGCCGGCGCCGTCGCAATTCTCGGCTCCCTCGCGCTGCTCGGCTCTGCCGTCTATGAATTGCGTCGCGCCGAAATCGCCTTCGACGTTCGCAAATCCTCGACGGCGATCGTCAGGAGCGGCGCCTTCGCGATCAGCCGCAATCCGGTCTATCTGTCGATGACGCTGTTATGCGCCGGATCGGCGCTGCTTTTGAATTCCTTTTGGGCGCTGCTGATGACCTGGCCTTTGGGCGGCGCGCTATGCCTCATCGCCATCAAGCCGGAAGAGGCCTATCTCGCCCAAAAATTCGGCGAGAGCTATGCGTCCTATCGCGCCAAGGTTCGACGCTGGCTTTAGGTCGGCGCCGCGAATCAAATTCGCCAACCCTGCGAGCCTGGAGGCTCGCGGTCCAGGATGCGCCGCCTTTGGAACGCGAGCCTCCAGGCTTGCCAAAACTACGGCGCCTCATTGATCGGCCGCAGCGGCAAGGGCACGGCGCGCTTGTCGATCAGGCGCGAAAAAATCTTGAGCCCCACCGGCTCATTGCCATTGGGATGCACGAGCACGATCGAGCCGGGGCGGGGCCTAAAGCCCAGCGCCAGCCAGCCGTCGGCGCCAAGCGGCAGGAGATGGCGGCTCCTTACATGCTCCAGCAGCGCCGAGTCGGCGACGAGGCCCGGAAAGCGGAAGAACACCGATGGCGTTTCTCCCTCGGCGATGATGAGCTTTTCCGTCTCGAAAATTTCGCGATCGACGTCGACGCCCGGCCGCAGGAAGTAATTCTTCTGGTCCGCAAGGCGGCGAACATAGGGATGCGTGTAGGAATGATTGGCCCAGGTGATGGCGAGCGCGCCGATCCGCTCCTTCTCGCGCAGCCAGGCGAAGTCGGCGCCGTGCCGGGCGATCCAGCCGCCGGAGACGGCGAGCGCCACCGGCGCGCCCGGACCCTGTGCGGCGAGCTTTTCGAAGAAGGCGCGATCCAGCGGCTTGTGGCTCGGGCAGAGATCGCCGGTGACGAAGGCGCCGTCGCCGGCGCCGTGGATGAGCCCGGCATTGACCAGCGCCGGCGGACGCGCCGGGTCCTGCGACGGATGAAGCGCCTTGAGATAGCGCGTCTCGGCTTGTTCGGGGTCGCTGGTCTCTTCGCAGCGCCAGCAGGCGGCGCGCTGTAGCGAGGTCTGCAGCGATTGAGGATCGACGGTCAGGATCAGCGGCGCGCCATCGACGCTCATGCGTCGGATGGCTAGTCGCGACTCCCCGTCGCCATTGACGCAGGCTTCGAAAATCGGCGCATAGTCGCGCACCCGCGCTCCGGTCGGCACAGGGCCTGGCGCGATATCGACGGGGCCGCAGGCATCGTCTTCGCCCCGGGCCGTTGCGGCGCCGGCGACATACGCCCAAACTAGCAGGACGAGGACTCGTCTCACGACGCGATCATGATCAAAAACGACGACATTGAGAAGATCGTTCTTTCATTTGAACAAAGCGAGTCGGCCGAGCTCGCGGCAAGGCTCGGCGAAGAAATCGCGGCCCAGTTCGCGCCGCGCGAGGAAGCGCCGGTCTGCGTCGTCGCTCATGATCCCCAGGGCGCTCTCGTCGCGGGCCTCAACGGCGTCTTGCACTGGCGCTGGCTTTACGTTCGCCATCTCTGGGTCGAGCCATCACAGCGCGGCCGCGGCTGGGGGCGCCGGCTCATCGCGGAAGCCGAGCGGATCGCGATAGAGCGCGGCTGCGTCGGGCTCTATGTCGACACATTCGATCCGCATGCCGCCGCCTTCTATGAATCTCTCGGCTTTGCGCGCGCGGGCGAGATCGTCGATTTTCCTCCCGGACATGCGCGGCTTTTCTTGAGAAAGCGCCTTCAATGACGAAGATGATGAGGGCCATGGCGCTGCGGAGCTCAAAGACCCCGCTGGTCCTGGAGGAGCGGCTCGCGCCCGCGCCGGGCGCCGGGGAATTGCGGCTCAAGGTCGAGGCCTGCGGCGTTTGCCGCACCGATCTTCATGTCGTCGACGGCGAACTCACGCAGCCGAAGCTCCCAATCATTCCGGGCCATGAAATTGTCGGTCGCGTCGAGGCTGTCGGTTCCGGCGTGACCGGCGTCCGGCTTGGACAGCGGGTCGGCGTCCCCTGGCTCGGCCACACCTGCGGTCATTGCCCCTATTGCCGGAGCGCGCGCGAAAACCTGTGCGACGATCCGCTTTTCACCGGCTATACGCGCGACGGCGGCTACGCCACCCACGCCATCGCCGACGCCTCTTATTGCTTCCCGCTGCCGGAAGATGGCGATCCGGCGACGCTCGCGCCGCTGCTCTGCGCCGGGCTTATCGGCTGGCGAACGCTGAAGCTGGCGGGGCCGGCGGACGCTATCGGCATTTACGGCTTCGGCGCCGCGGCGCATATCATCGCTCAGGTGGCGATCGCGCAGGGCAGGCGGGTTCACGCCTTTGTGCGGCCAGGCGATCGGGCGGCGGAGGATTTCGCGCGCTCGCTCGGCGCGGCGTCTGCGCAGGATTCCGATGCGCCCGCGCCGGAGCCGCTCGACGCGGCGCTGATTTTCGCGCCGGTCGGCGCGCTGATCCCACGCGCGCTCGCCGCGACGAAGAAGGGCGGCGCCGTCGTCTGCGGCGGCATTCACATGAGCGACATTCCGAGCTTTCCCTATGCGCTGCTCTGGGAGGAGCGGCGGCTGCTGTCGGTGGCGAATCTCACGCGCGACGACGCCCGCGAATTTCTCGCGCTCGCGCCGACCCTGCCGCTACGGATGCATGTGACGCGCTATTCTCTGGCGCAGGCGAACGAAGCGCTTGCCGATCTGCGCGAGGGCCGGCTGCAGGGGGCGGCGGTGCTTATACCTTAGCTCGACTTGTGGCCGTTATTGCGAGGCGCGTCAGCGCCCAAGCAATCCAGTGGCCGCGCCCCGGCTCTGGATTGCTTCGCTCCGTTCGCAATGACGGCGCGGGTCGTTCCGGCGTGGTTAGGCGAGACGTCGCTTGAACGCCGTCAAAATCTCTGCGGCGATGGTCTGCGTATCTTTGGACGCGTCGAGCTTGCGCCAGTCGATCGCGCCGGTCGCCTTCTCCATTTGCGCCGTCAGCACGTCGCGCGTCGCGTCGGAAACGTCTTTGACTCGTGCGTCGACTCGCGCCGCGCGCCGCGCGAAATCGAGATCGAGCCACACGCCAAGGAACGGCGCGCGCGCTCGTTCGGCCGCAACCGCTATCGCGTCGCGATCTTCGGGCCGGTCGAAGACCGCGTCGACGACGACCGGCCAGCCGAGTACGGCGATTCGCGCCGCTTCTCCGAACATCTCGCCATAGACTTTCGCCGAAACGTCGCTCGCATAGGCCTCCTGCGGCAGACGCGCGGTCGGCGCGACGCCGAACAGCCGTTTGCGGATGCGGTCGCTGTTAATGATGCGCGCGCCGGGCGGACATCCGGTCATTGGCGCGAGCGCCGCGGCGACGCTCGATTTGCCTGATCCGCTGAGGCCGCCGATCGCGACCACGGCGCCTTTGGCCGGCGCAAGCAGCGCTTCCGCAAGGCCGAAATAGAGGCGCGCGCGTTCGCCGTTTCCCTGCGAGGCTTCGACATGCGCGCGGATCGCCGCGCGCAGCGACATGAAGAACGGCAGGAGCGGCAGGCCGTCGGTCTCGTCGCGCGCGTCGAGATAGCGGTTGAAGGCGAGATTGGCGAATTCGGGCGCGCCCGCCCGGCAGAAATCCATCAGCAGGAAACCGACGTCGTAGAGCACGTCGATCGTCGCCATCTCATCGTCGAATTCGAGACAGTCGAAGAGGGTCGGCGCGCCTTCGAAGAGGCAGATGTTGCGCAGCGTCAGATCGCCATGGCAGCGCCGCACCTTGCCCTGCGCCTTTCGCCTGTCGAGAAGCGCGCTTTGCGTATCGAGCGCCTTGCTCAGCCGCGCGATAAGCGCGTCGATTTCTTCGGCGCTTGCTGCCGCGGCCTTGCGCAAGCTCAAGGACGCGTCGTCGAGAATTCGGCGCATCGCCGCGGCGCCGCCCCTCTCATAATCGGGCGCCGCTTCGTCATGAGCCTTCGCGATTCGACGCGCAATCGACTCGACCATGTCGCGCGTCAGGCGGCCGTCTTTGGCGATCTGGTCGAGCAGATCGTCGTCAGCGAAGCGGCGCATCACGACGACCGCGTCGATCGTCTCGCCGGCGCCGTCGAGCGCCAGCGAACCATCCGCCTCGCGGGTCACGCGATGCGCGCCGAAATAAAGTTCGGGCGAAAAGCGCCTGTTGAGCGCCGCCTCGCGTTCGCACATTTCCAAGCGGCGGCTCGGCGTCGAGAAATCGACGTAGGAGAAGCGCACCGCCTTTTTCAGCTTGTAGGCGCGGGTCGGGCACAGCGCGACGACGGAAATGTGAGTCGCAACGATCCGTTCCGCGCCGCCGTCGAGCGAGGCGAGAAAGCGCACGACTTCCTCTTGCGCGCCAAAATCCATTTCGCGCCCCGGTTTAAGCGTCGCAAACTTCCGCCGCCGTAACGCTTGGCCTTTTCGGCGTCTGGAAGAAGCTATTCCATGCCCAGCGCGGAGAGATAGAGGTCGAGGATTTCCTCTTCCTCCTCCCGCTTGTGCTTATCCTGCCGGCGAAGCGACACGATTTTGCGCATCACCTTGGGGTCGAACCCGGTTCCCTTCGCTTCCGCGTAGACATCCTTGATGTCGTCGCCGATCGCGCGCTTTTCCTCCTCGAGCTTCTCGATCCGCTCGATGAAGGCGCGCAAATGTCCGCCGTCGACGGCGTTGCTGGCCATATGCATTTCCCAAGGCTGCTCCGGGCGGGCGAGGACGCGCGCCGGCTGGCCGGAGCCTTGCGACAAACCAGCCGGTCCCGTCAAGGCGGGCCGAGGACTAATCCCCGAATTCCGCAGGCAGGGGTTCGATTTTAACCTTCGCCGTCCCTTCATTATTGCCATAGGTATGGCGTTGATCCCCGTCGAAATTCGGCTCGTGTCCAAAGAGCGTCGCGAGCGGAAGGAAGCCGGAATAGGCGTCGTTGACGTAAAGGAAGAGTTCGCCGGCGGCTGGCGCTTTGAACCGCACCGTCATTTCGTCCTTGAGCGATCCGTTCGGGAAGGGGACGAAAGGCTGTCCCGGGACGATGTCGAAACCCTCTGGGCCAATTTGCAGGATCGGCTCGATCCAGGGTTCGCCGAGCACCCGTTTAATGGTGAGCCCCGCAAGGAAAAACCTGACCTTTTGGCCGAGCGAAAGTTCGTTGCGCTTCAGGCCGCCGAGATTGGCGGCGAGCGAGGCGTCCGTCCATTCTTTACCGATCTTGAATGTCACCGCGTAAAAACGGCCCTTTTCCAATTTGTAGCCGGTCGCCTTGCAAGGACTTTTGATGGAAAAATCGAAGCTCTCTTCACGCAATTCGCTTTCAGAGTTTTTACATATTTCGCCCTGATAGGCGCGGTAGTGAAAATAGAGCCGATCGAAAAAGAAGAAGGCCGCGAAAACGGCGATGACAAACAGGATACTTGGCGCCGCCGTATTGGCGACGAAACGCCCGACCCGATTGGCAAGTTTGCAATTCAACAGGAATATGGCGATCGGGTCCCACAACAGATGGCCCAGCACGCTCTGCGACGATCGCTCGGTCATCCCCCATGCGAAGCGCGAGCGGTCGGCGATGATGCGCCGCAAATGCCCGCCCCACCAGAAGGTGACGCCGAATATCAGAAGCAGCGCGCCCGCGCAGATCGGATATTGCTGAAAGGCGTTGAGCCACGGCGATAGAAAGCCGGGGAGGTAGCCAGCGACGAAACCGATGATCGAATTGAACAGCTGCGCCGCGGGCCCGCCCGAGTCGCCATCCTGGCGTTCCAGCAAGGGCATCAACAAAAGCACGATGAGCGACCACAGCGTGAGCTGGTAGGAGACGCGTCGCCAAAAGACGGCGGCGTCGACGAGATCAAGATTTCCTTTGCTTGGCGCCTGGAGTTCGGCGACCAATTGCGCCAACGCCGATATCTTGCTTTGCGAAGCGCCGACGCCGTCGGCGAATCTGCCTGCGCGATTTTGCGCGTCGGAGGCGAAGTCGACGAACACCTTCGACCGACCGGTATTGTCCACGACTTGGAACTGCCCGGGCAAGGCGATGGGCGCATAGCCCTCGAAGCGCAGCGCCATTCGATAGATGACGCTTTCATGGATCAGCGGCGTCGGCGGCGGCGCAGCGCTTGCGGTCGGGCTCATTTTGCCCTGTTCCAAAGTGAGCTGGCGCGCGTTGTTCAGAATTCCGGCGATATCGCGCGGCTTGTACCGATAAAGCGCGTTCAATCCGCTACGGGAATCATAGATCTGTCCGAAGGCGGTGGCTTTCGATTCAATGTCTTTCATGACCGAATCAATAAAGACGACGCCGTGCTTCGCCGCCTCCAACATGATCCAGCGCAGAGGCAGGATCGACTGGCTATCGTCGGGATAACCACCGCCGACGTTAGCGTGTACGCCGGCGAACCAGATTTGCTGGCTGCGTTCGCAGACTTCCTGATGCGCTCGGTCATCAGCGTTCTCGCGACTCATCCCTTTGGCGACGAGAGTCGCGACGATCGCTTCGCGCTTGCAAAATGCTTCATAGCGCGCCTCCGCATCGTCGAAAGGGATCGGCGTGAAAGCGTCGCGCTCATCGTCGATCGACAGCGCATGACGCGTAACGCGAACGATCGGCAAAAGATCGTAACTGCTGAAGGTCAGCGGAAAAATGAATTTGTCGATAAAGACCCTCAGCTCCTCCACCGGCATGCCATAGGCGCCCACTGTGTCCCACAAGCCCAAGAAGTCGATGGCGTCGACGTGAGTATTCTTGTCGCGATCGTAAGGCGTTGAATTGCGATCGAGGAAACGGATTACGACCTTGTCGCGCAACCAACGCCAGATATTCTCGAGTTTGAGGAGAGTATGAAAATGATCCGCTCGGAACTTCTGATAGGCGCGCTCGGCCAGCCTATTGAGCTCCGCTTCCGAATCGGCGCCGAGCGGCAGGCCTTCCGAGGCCACCAGCCCGATAAGAACGCGGATGGTGAAGGCGCCCCGGCTGAAGCCAAAACATGCGATCTTGGGAGGATAAAACTTCCCGTCGGTCGTTTCGCTGGGCGCTAAATGCTGCGTCGCCAAAGCATCGCGGTAATGCCGAGTGAGAAATTTATAAAGGTCCAGAACATTGCGTTTGAGGCCAAAACCGAAGGCTCCCGTGATGGCGGCCAGCCAGCGATGCTGCGAGGAGCCGACCCCATCATCGTAATAGGCGATCTGGCCGTTGTCCGGCCTCATGTCGAGCGCGGCATAGAGACGAAAGACGTTGGTCTTGAACGGCGAGGCCGAACTATTGCCCGTCCCGTCCGAAAAAAGGACGATGGTCTTAAACATTTTCCACTCCGAAAAATCTGTGAGTCTAAAGGACATAGGCTACGCTCACGGCGGCTTGTGGCGCAAGCTTATTTTCCATATTCCGTTGCCGATACGCTGGTTGCGCCGCACTTGAATCCGCCGTCCGGGCCGCCGATCTTTGGCTGGCCAACCGAAAGGCGTCATATTGATGATCGATCGCGATCCCTTTTCCGGCAGCGAGCCGCGGATGAGCCGGGCCGGCGCGCGCGCCGCGCCTTATATTCCGCCACAGGCGCTCGACGGCGTGCGCTCGCGCCGGATCATGGCCGTGATGCTGGACCTGATCCTCGTTACCGGCATGTCGGCGGCGCTGTTCGTCGCGCTGTTCATTTTAAGCGCCGGACTGTCGGCGTTCATCCTGCCGCCGCTGTTTCCGATCGTCGCCTTTTTTTACAATGGCCTGACGGTCTCCGGGCCAAGAATGGCGACGCCCGGCATGGCGTTCATGGACCTGGAAATGCGGACCATGGAGGGAGATCCCGTGCCGTTTCTGCAGGCGGCGGTCCATGCGGTGCTGTTCTACGTCACCTGGCTGTTTCCGCCGCTGCTGCTCGTATCGCTGTTTACGAGCGACAAGCGCTGCCTGCACGACATGCTTGCGGATGTGATCATTTTGCGGCGCTCGTCTTAAAATCCGCAACTTCGACGCCGCAAATCTTGTCAAATCTGGTCTTGGCGCGCGCCGCACAGGCGCTCTAGATTAATTTTCGATTCCGGGATCAAGAGAGCGTGACGAAAGAGCCGCGCGACGCGCCGCAATTCTACCTGACCTCTCCCGCGCCGTGCCCCTATTTGCCGGGCCGCGAGGAGCGGAAGGTGTTTACGCATCTCATTGGCCTTCGGGCGCCGGCGCTCAACGACACGCTGACCCAATCAGGCTTTCGCCGCTCGCAAACCATTGCCTACCGTCCGGCCTGCGAGCAATGCCGCGCCTGCGTTTCCGTCCGGGTGAAGCTCGACGAGTTCGCGCCCTCCCGCGGCATGCGGCGGGTCCGCCGGCGGAACGCCGATCTTGTCTCCGAAACCCGGCCGGCGCGCGCGACGCATGAGCAATATGGTCTCTTTCGCCGCTATGTCGGCGCCCGCCACTCGGACGGGGGCATGGCCGACATGAGCATGGTCGATTATCAGATGATGATCGAGGACAGCCATGTCGACACAAGGCTCATCGAATATCGCCTGGCGCGCGCCAATGGCGAGATCGGCCCGCTCGTCGCCTGCTGCCTGACCGACCGGCTCTCGGATGGGCTGTCGATGGTCTATTCCTTTTACGAGCCCGAACTGGAACATCGCTCGCTCGGGGCGTTCATGATTCTCGACCATGCCGAGCGTGGCCGTAGCTTTGGCATGCCGCATGTCTATCTTGGCTATTGGGTCGAAGGCTCGCGCAAGATGGAATATAAGTCCCGCTTCCTGCCCCAGGAGCGTCTCGGAATGAGCGGATGGGTCCGGGTGGGCTGACCGCGCCGCGCCGCCTGAGCTTGGCTGGCCACAAAATCGCCGGACTATTCGGTCCTTGTTAAGGCCGAAGATGCACAACTCGATCGAAACGGTCGGCGCGGTCCGCTAGACGCGCCGTCTTTCGGCTTGACCGCCAGGGCGCGTCCCGGCGATGCGATTGGAGCAATCTGTGCGAGAATCCACATTTTTGCAGCTTATCCGCAGCGCGGCGCTTGTCGCCGGCGCAGTCGTCCTCGCGCCGGACTCCCTCGCCTGGGGCCAGGAGGCACAGGCCGAGTGGGCGCAGCGCTACGACGCCGACGCCCGCCTCACCGTCTCCCGTTCGACGACCCCGATTCTCTCGACCCAGACGGTGGCCGCAACTGAAGCCGCGATCGAACGCTTTCGCGAAATCGTCGCCAACGGCGGCTGGCCCTCGGTCGCCGGACAGCAATTGCGGCTCGGCTCGAACGGGCCGGCGGTTTCGGCGCTGCGGCGCCGACTGATCGCCTCCGGCGACATTGGGCAAGAAACCGGCACAAGCCCGGTCTTTGACTCATATGTCGAGGCGGCGGTGCGCCGCTTTCAGGCGCGTCATGGCATCATCGCGACAGGCGTCGTCAACCAGCAGACCATCCAGGCGCTGAATGTTCCGGCCGAGACCCGGCTCCAGCAGCTCGAGACCAATCTCGTGCGGTTGCGCAGCTTCTCCCGCGACCTCGGCAATCGGTATGTCGCCGCCAATATTCCCGCTGCGACGGTGGAGACGGTGGAGAATGGCGAGGTCGTCACCCACCATGTCGCCGGCGTCGGCAAGATCGACCGTCAGTCGCCGGTGATGCAGACCAAGGCGATCCAGGTCAATTTCAATCCCTTCTGGACGGTTCCTGCGTCGGTGATCCGCAAGGATCTCATCCCCAAGATGCAGGCCGATCCGAACTATCTCAACGCCAATCACATCCGCGTCTACAACAAGGACAATCAGGAGCTGCAGCCCGAGCAGATCAACTGGCGCTCGCTCGACGCGCTTAATTTCCGCTTCCGCCAGGACATCGGCGGCGACTTCAACTCGCTGGGCGTGGTGCGCATCGACATTGCCAACCCCTATGGGGTTTATATGCATGATACGCCCGCCAAGGGCGTTTTCGGCGATGATTTCCGCTTCGTCTCGTCGGGCTGCATCCGGCTGCAGAATGTGCGCGACTATGTCGCCTGGCTGTTGAAGGAGACGCCGGGCTGGGACCGCGACCATATCGATCAGGTCATCGCTTCCGGCGAGCGCGTGGACGTGAAGATCACGCCGGCCGTGCCGGTCTATTGGGTCTATGTCACGGCCTGGGCGGCGCCGGACGGAATCACCCAGTTCCGAGACGACATTTATCAGCGCGACGGGCTCGGCCTGCGGTCGGCCGGCGCGGATTCGGGTCAGCCGGCGGTTGTCCAGGCGGCGCGCCCGATCCCCGCCGACGGCCTGATCCAGGGCGACGACGACAGCTATTTCGAGGAGCGCCCGCGGCGGTAGCGCCAGTTAGGCTACTGCGCCGCGGCGGCGGCGCGGGTTGCGCGCCAGGTGCCGCCGCAAAGGTCGGTCGAGGACGACCAGGCGCCGGCGCCCTTGCCGTTGCGCAGCGTTCCATGGAAGCGCGCGACGCGTTCGCCTTCGCCGGTGAACCTTGCGACGATCGTCCCTCCGTCGTCGACATAGCCCCAGGCTGAGCCGGCAGGGCCGGGCGCGGCGGCGATCTTACTGTCGACGATGTCGAAGGACGGCGGGATCAGGAGCTGGCATTCGCCGACCGTCGTCGCCGCTTCGATGCTCCATCTGCCATCGGTGTCGCCGATTGGGCCCGACAGAGTCTGCTCGTTCTCCGGCTTGGCCTTTTGGGCGCGCGGTTGTTTGGCGTATGCGCCTCCGGCCGAAAGGCAGGCGGCAAGCGCCAACGCTAGAATCCTCATCTGGCCTCCGAAAGAGCGCCTCGCAGCGCGCCATGCATATCGCAGCCCGCGTAGATGAAAGAAGTCACGCCGGCCTGGCGTAGACGCTCCTCGAGTTCCCCCGGTCGGCCAGCGAGGTAGAGCTTGGCGCCCGCGCCCTTGAGCGCCAGCGCCGCCGACTCCGCCGCGTCTCCATAGACCCTGTCGGATGAACAGATGCAAGCGAGTTTGGCGCCAGACTCGCGGTAGGCGTTGACGATCTCGATCGTCGATTCGGTCTCTGGGCCGAACACCGCCTCTATGCCGCCGGCCTCGAAAAAATTCTTGGCGAAATTCGCCCGCGCCGTGAAGGCGGCGACCGAGCCGAGATTCGCCAGGAAAATCTTGGGCCGATCGCCAGTCGCGGCCAAATGGGCGTCGGACTCCTCGCGCAGCCGCTCGAACGGTTCGGCGAGCCGATGCGGCGCGAGGGCGGCGCTTTTCGAGGCGCCGGCCGGCGGCGCGACGACTTCGGCCGAGGAATCATAGGGCGCGAGAACGTCGAGCGCGGCCTCGTGAATATCGGGAAACTGGTTCGCGCCGATCACTTTATCCTTGGCGCGGGCCATGTTCTTCGCGCGCAGTTCGGCGGCTTCCGCGACGCGCGCCTGGAAGGCGCCCGTCGCCAACGCCTTGGGCAGCCCGCCTTCGGCTTCGATCTGTTGAAACAGAGTCCACGCCTCGCGGCACAATTCGTCGGTCAGCGCCTCAAAGCCGCCCGCGCCATTGGCCGGATCGTCGACGGCGTCGATATGGGACTCATCCTGCAAAACGAGCTGGGTGTCGCGGGCGAGGCGCCGCGCGAATTCATCCGGGGCGCCCAATGCCTGGGTGAAGGGCAGAACCGAGACGGCGTCGGCGCCGCCGACCGCCGCCGAGAAGGCGGCGAGCGTCCCGCGCAGAATATTGTTCCACGGGTCGCGCCGCGACATCATCCGCCAGGCCGTCTCAGCGAAGATCAGCGCCGGTTTGGGAGAGAGGCCGCAGGCCTCTTCGACCCGCGCCCAAAGCCGCCGCGCCGCGCGGAACTTGGCGACGCCCAACAATTGGTCGGCGTCGGCGCTGAACCGGAAGGCGATCAGGCCGCGCGCGGCGTCGAGGTCGGCTCCGGCCTCCGCCAGCGCCCGCAGATAGGC
The DNA here is from genome assembly GCF_046349115.1 of Methylocystis sp. Lineage (GTDB taxonomy): Bacteria > Pseudomonadota > Alphaproteobacteria > Rhizobiales > Beijerinckiaceae > Methylocystis. Next base: position 354,862 of record NZ_JAXMCX010000001.1, read on the forward strand.
GAGCGCCGAGGACAGAGCGAAAGCAAGTTCCTGCGACTCGGTCCCGCCGGCCGAATGCACGACGCGCGCGTCCGCGACCGCGGTCGCGTAGATAAAGCCTGCATCGGCGGCGGCCCTTACGTCGCGTGCGAAGGTTTTGGCGGCCTGCGGCCAGGGCTCGGCGGCGAAACCGTGCCGCGCCTGCGCGCCGAGCGGATCGAAGCCCATCGACACACGGGTGATCGACGGCTCGATATGCTGGCGGTCGATGAAACGCCTGAGCGCCTCGGCGGCGCCCGGCGCGCGCGGCGAATAGTCGAGCGTGACCGGAATGCCGTAGTCGAGGCGAACATTGGCGAGCAGATGGGCGATTGCGTCATCGTCGGCGCCGGCGAGACCGCCGCCATAGGCGCCGATCGAGCCGGCGAAGACGAGATTCAGCCCGTCGGCGCCGCCATCGAGGTCGTCTAGCGCCAAGCGGTTGGCGGCATCGGCGTCGGCGAGGTCGACGCGCGCCAGTATAGCCCAGCGGCCGGGGTTCCTGCGCAAGGCTGGGACGGGCGAATCTGCGGCGTGGGCATAGAGCGGCTCGATGGCGAGGCCGTCGTAAGTCTTAGCGATCAGCGCTTCAAAGGGCGCGCCCTTGAGCGCGCGTTCGACCAGGGCGCGCCATTGGGCTTCCGTAGCCTGTGGAAAAACACCCGCCAGCGCCGTCTCCTGTCCTATCATTTTCCCCGTCGCCCTCCATTGTTTCGGGCGGCCTTTTCGCATGAACCCGCGCGCCGGGCCACTGCAAATCCGCCGCCGGCGGGGCGGGCTTTATTTTCGGGGCCAAACGCCTTAACCAGTCCCGATCGCGCTTCGGGCGGATCGGCGGCGCGCAAGGGCGGAAGAGCCGCGACAGGGGCGGGCGGCGCGGCCCGATCAAGAGGCGTGGGATCGGCGCGCCGCGTCAATGCGCCGCGTCGGCGTCAGTCGTCGCCGAAGCGACGACGAAGCCTGAAACGGAGGGACTCGTGACTGACAATGTGCAGGATAAGAGCCAGCTCGTCGACGAGATCATAGAGGTGATCGCGTCGGAAGGCATGGTCGACAAAAGCAAGATCACGATGGACGCATCGATCGAGAGTCTCGACCTTAAATCCGTGGACATCGTCATGATTCTCACGGCGCTCGAAGAGAAGTTCAACGTCTATATCCCGATGGACGGGTCGCTTCAGGAAGCCAAGGACGTGAAGAGTCTGATCGAGGCGATCGCTGATCATATTCAGAAAGAGCGCGAGAAGCAGTAAATGGCGTTCTCGCGAGCGCGCCCCCAGGGGCGCCGCGTCGTTATTTCCGGCATGGGCGCGGTCTGCGCCTCGGGCGTCGGCGCTCAAAAACTCTGGGAAGCAGCGCGCGACGGCGTCGGCCAGATTCGTCCGCTCAAAACCGAACGCCCCTATGACGGCCGCATCAAGATCGCGGCCCAGGTGCCCGGCTTCGATCCGGCCGCTCATATCGAAGCCAATGTCCTTCCCTTTTGCGATCCGTTTACGCAGTTCTGCGTCGTCGCCGCCGACGAAGCGATGGCGCAGGCAGGGTTCAAGCGCAAAGACATCGCCGGGCCCGGAACCGCGGTCATCATCGGCTCCGGCATCGGCGGGATGACGACGATCGAGGACGGCATCTATCGCTACTATGTCGAAGGGACGCGGCCCGAGATGCTGAGCGTCCCCAAGCTCATCCCGAGCGCCGCGCCGGCAACGATCGGCATGCGCTATTCCTGCCTCGGCCCTACTTTCGCGATCGGCAGCGCCTGCTCGTCGGCGACTCAGTCGATCGGGCTTGGCATGCAGATGATCAGACAGGGCCTCGTAGACAAGGCGATCGTCGGCGGCGCCGAGGCCTGCGTGATCAATGCGACGATCCGAGCCTGGGAAGGGCTGCGCGTCTTGAGCCCGAGCCTCTGCCGTCCCTTCTCGAAGGGCCGCAATGGCATGTCGCTTGGCGAGGGCGCCGCGGTCTTTATCCTTGAAACCGAGGAATCGGCGCGCGCGCGGGGCCACGAACCCTTATGCGAACTCGCCGGCTACGGCACGACCAGCGACGCCAAGGACCCGGTGCGCCCCGACCTCGAAGGCGCGTCGAACTCAATCGCTTTGGCGCTGGAAGACGCCGAAATGGCGCCGCAGGACATTCACTATGTGAACGCCCATGGCACCGCGACGCACGCCAATGACATCACCGAAGCGGAAGCGATTTTGCGCGTCTTTGGCGATTACGGGCGCACGGTTCCGGTGTCGTCGACGAAGCCCATTCACGGACATGCGCTCGGCGCCAGCGGCGGCCTGGAGCTCGTCATCACCATAAAGGCGCTGCGCGAACAGATCGCGCCGCCGACCATCAATTTCCTGGAACGAGACCCGAAATGTCCGCTCGACGTTGTCCCCAACGCCGCGCGCAAGCATAAGATCGATGCGGCAATGTCGAACTCTTTCGCTTTCGGAGGGATCAACGCCGTGCTGATCGTTCGTCATGCCCCTTGAGCCGCCGCTCGCCCTCGGGCCTTTCCGCCTGCGCGTCGATCCAGCGCGCGTTGCGGCCTATGCGCGGGAAACCGGCGGCGACGGCGCCAGTGTCCCGCTCGCCTATCCTGCGGTCTGGCTCGCCGAGCCCTCGCTTTTTTCGGTGGTGAGCGACCTCTGCGCCGAACTCGACGTCGTGCCGGTGCATGAGTCGCAGAGCTTCGCCTACGACATGCCCCTCGTCGCCGGAGAGAGTTACGATCTGTGCGTCACCATGAGCCGCGAGGAAACCCCGCCGCGACTGATGATGGCGGCGACTGTCGCGACGCCCGATGGCGACAGCTGCGCGAGAATCGAAACGCTGCTGCGGCTGGTGCCGCGCGCCGGATTTCGGAGCGCGTCATGAGCTGCGACATCAAGGTCGGCGACACGCTGCCCGAAACCATCATCGGTCCCTTCGACGCGCCGTCGCTGGCGCGCTATGCTGAGGTTTCCGGCGACGCCAATCCCTTGCATCTCGATGACGCGGTGGCGGCGGCGATCGGACTTGCCGCGCCGCCGGTGCATGGCATGAAGCTTCTCGCCGCTTTCGAGCCGATGTTGAGAGCTTGGCGCGGCGACCTCGTCATTGCTTCGCTCGCCGGAAAATTCGTGCAGCCGATCCTGCGCGGCGACACCGTCAGACTGTCGGGGCGTGTGCTGCGCGCGACGGAGAATGAGATTTTCGTCCGCCTGACCGCCTATGGCGCGGCGCGCGCGCCCGGCATTATCGGCGAAGCGACTCTGCGGCCAAGGGCAGCCACATGAGCCGTCGGCCAGGCTTTGGGAAGGGGCGCGGCGATGGCTGAGACGCCGGTTCGCGTCTTGATTACCGGCGCCTCAAGCGGCATTGGGCGCGCGCTGGCGCTCGCCTATGCGCGCGACGGCGCGAGCCTTGTCCTGCTTGGCCGCGACGCCGAGCGGCTGGAGGCGACCGCGCGCGCCAGTCTCGACGCCGGCGCGGAAACGGCCGAGATTAACGTCGCCGACGTGCGCGATCGCGAAATCATGGCGCGGATCGTTCAGTCCGCGCATGACAAAAGGCCGATCGACATTCTCGTCGCCAACGCCGGCGTCTCGACCGGTCTGTCTCCCGGCCAGATGATTGAGACGCCCGAAGCGGTGCGCGCCATGCTCGCGATCAATGTCGCGGGGACGTTCAATACCGTGGAGCCCGCCATATCGCCAATGTGCGCGCGCAAAAGCGGCAGGATCGCCATCGTCGGCTCGATGGCCGGCGTGCGGGCGCTACCCCATTCGCCGGCCTATTGCGCGGCGAAAGCCTGCATTCACATGTGGGCGGACTGCCTGCGCGCCCAGCTCGCGCCCTATGGCGTGCATGTCGCGCTGATTGTGCCGGGCTATGTGAAGACGCCGATGTCGGCGCGCACCATCGTGAAGACGCCCTTTTCGGCGCTCTTTCCTTCAAAGAACTCAGCGTCGGCAGCCGCGAAGTCCTGGCAGCCCGGCGCGATGCCCGACGAAGAAGCCGCGCGCATCATCAAGGGCGGGCTTGAACGGCGCCGCGGCGTCATCGCCTTTCCGCGTTACATGTATTGGGCGCTCCGCCTGTTCTCCTTCCTGCCGGCGGCGCTCATCGACGGCGTCATGCGCCAGTTTCCCGCCGAAGTGCCGGAGACGCCGGAGCGCGGGGAAAAGTGATCTTCGACCTCATCACATGGGCGGCGGCGATCTATTGGCTGATCGCCATCGCTTTGCTGTTTTTATCGGTTGCGGCGACGATTGTGCAGCCCTGGATCGTTTCCCGCCGCGCCACGCGGCGAGACCAGCCGGCGGTCTCGATCGTTCTTCCGGTCAAGCTGCTCGAAGAGGAATTCGACCGCACGCAGGAGTCGGCGCTGACGCAGCGCTATCGCGATTTCGACGTGACTGTGTCGTCAACCGACCTTGAAGCGCCAGCCGTCCAGCATATGCGGGCCATTTTCGCGCGTCATCCGGCCGTTCCGTCGCGCATTCTTCTTTCGACGGCGAAATTCGCCGTAAGTCCCAAGGTGGACAATCTTTACGCACCCTTCATGCAAGCGACCCATGACGTCATCTTCATGAAGGACGCCAATGTCCTGCTCGAGCCGGACGCGCTCACACAGCATATGCGAAACCTGACCGACGACGTTGGGCTGGTCTGCGCCATTCCCTATTGCGCGCGGCTCGAAAATTTCGCCGCCCATGTCGAAGCCGCTATCATCAACGGCCCGCATGCCCGCATTTTGTTTCTCGCCTCGACGTTGGGGCAGGGACATGGCATCGGAAAAATCATGCTGTTTCGGCGCTCCGACTTCCTGCGCGCGGGCGGCTTCGACGCAATCTCCCACACGGTCGGCGAAGACAACGCCCTGGCGAAGGCGATGCGGCGGATCGGCAAGCGGCCGGTTTTCTCTCATCGGCCGGTCCGGCAGGAGCTTGGCGCGCGCAACTTCGCGGACGTCTATCACCGGCAATTGCGGTGGATGGTCATCCGGCGCAACGACGAAGTCATTTCCTTTTTGGCCGAGCCAATTTGCCAGGCGCTTCCGGCGGTTATCGCTTCTGCGCTGGCGGCGCCGCTGGTCGGCCTCGACCCTGCGCTGGCGGCGTTCGCGACGCTTTTCCTGTGGTTTGCAGTGGAGACATTGCTTTATATGGCCAAAGGATGGCAATTATCCTGGGTCGCGCCGGCGGTGTTTGTGGTTCGTGAGGCGGCGATGCTGGCGGTCTGGTTGAACGCCTGGGTCACTGACCGCGTGGTCTGGGCGAAAAGCAGCGTGGACGCGCGCGCAGGGGCGAGACCCGCGCCGGTTCCGCATGAAGAAGGATAGGCCGTTTGGTGCTGGGGCTTTTTCTATTCCTTATCGACGCGGTCGTGATCGTCTGCGCTTCGATATTGGCGGCGATCGGGATCGGCTATCTCATCGTCATCGGCCGCTTCTTCTATGACCAGCTGCGCCGCGTGCGCGATTCGGAAGCGCCTGCGACGCCAGACAGCGAATTGCCGCGAGTGCTGCTGCAAATCCCGGTGTTCAACGAGCCGCTCGTCACCGAGCAATCCTTGCGCTGCGTCGCGCTTCTGGACTGGCCCAAGGAAAAGCTGCGCATTCAGCTTCTCGATGATTCAACCGACGAGACCAGCGCGCGCGCCGACGCGGTGGCGGCGGAGCTTCGCGCCGGCGGCGCGGTGATCGACCATGTGCGCCGCGCCGACCGCTCGGGATTTAAGGCCGGCGCCTGCGCGCATGGCCTTACGATCGCCGACGAACCTTTCGTGGCGATGCTCGACGCCGACTTCCGTCCGCCGCCCAATTGGCTCAAACGTACGGTGCCGCTGTTTTTGACCGATGATCGAGTCGGCTTCGTGCAGTCGCGCTGCGAGTTTCAGAATTTCGAAAAGAACTGGCTGACGCGCGCGCAGGGCCTCGTGCAGGACGGACATTATCTCGTCGAGCAGCGCTCGCGCGCCCATGCCGGCTGGCTGTTCCAGTTCAACGGCACTGGCGGCATCTGGCGGCGCGCGACGATCGACGACGCCGGCGGCTGGTCGGACTATTCGCTGTGCGAGGACCTCGATCTCACGGTGCGCGCGGCGCTCAACGGCTGGCATGGGCTGTTCGTGTCCGAGCCGCCGATCCCCGGCCAGGTGCCGGAGGGAATCCGCGACTTCCGCCGCCAGCAAAGGCGTTGGTCGAACGGTTTCGTGCAGGTCGCGCAGAGGACCGTTCTGCCGATCTGGCGCTCGCCCTGGAGCCTGACGCGCCGCGTGATGGCGATCTCGCTGATCGCCCATCAGGTGTTCTTCCCCACGGCCGCCATCGGATTCATCGCTTTTGTGCTTGGCGGGCTTCTACACGGTTCGCTCGCGCCTTACGCGGACGTGTTGGAGATCATCGGCGCCATGACGGCGCTGGTGGCGCTTGGCATCACGCTGCCGCCCTATCTTGCGCTCAAGCGCGGCACCATTGTCGATTATATGAAGACGGTCGCGTCAATTCCGCCGCTGATGATCTATCTCGCCTTCGCCAATGGCGCGAAAATCCTGCAGACTTTGCGCGGACGCAAATCGACCTTCAAGCGCACGCCGAAGCTCGATCACGAGGCTGCGGCGCCGATCGACGCGAAAGTGGAGTAGGGCGCGCGGTCACTCAAGTCGCGCCGGCGCCTCGAACGCGCCGCCGTCGGTGACGATCGTCAGCGTGGCGTCGGCGGCTTTGGCCGGCGCGTCGCCGGAAAAAAGCTTAAGCTCGAAGTCTTCTCCGGCGCGCCCGCTCTCGATGAAGAAGGGCTCCTTCGCCTCCGCGAAGAGGTCCTTCGCCTTGCCGGGGCCAAGATAGCGAAGCCGCCATGATCCATCCGTGCCGCCGCGCGACAGCGCGAAGCGCTTTTTTGCTTCCTCGACAGTAAGCTTTTTGGGAACCAGCCGTTCGCTTTCGGCGATCGCCGCCGCGTGTGGCGAAGCGCCCTCGCGCGGCAGCTCAAGCGTCAGATCGGCGCGCGCCGGCAGGCAGATTTTGCCGCAGGACGCGTAATCGAGCATGAGATTGAGCGTCACCGGCGCGTTCGGATCGCGCGGCGTCACCTTCAAAGGGAGGAGAACACGGGACTCATAGCCGGCCACGACGGTCCCCGCCTCATCAATATGCTTGGGAACCGGATATGATGGTTCGACCCCGGCGACATTGACCGATTTCGAAAAATCAAACGCGGGCGCCGAGCCGGCTTCGCCCGGCTGACGCCAATAGGTGATCGTCTCCGGATCGAGCGCGATCTCGACGGCGGCGCGGTATGCGCCGCCCTGCGGAGGGCCGGCCGACAGAAGCCGGGCGCTGGACGCCGCGCTTTTGACGGAGGCGGAAGCGAATTTCGCGCTCTGGGCGAATGACTGCGTCGATGCGCCCTGCGTGAGCATCGCGACAAGTTGCGCGAGTATTAGGAATTTGTAACGCGTCATAGGTCCGCGGCGATCCGTCTTGCAGTCTGGGCAGTCAGTTACGTCACTTTAACGTCATTTGCGCCGCTTGTTCTTGAAGCGCGGCGAGCGTAGCATGACCCTATGAGCCCAGGCGGCAAGAAGCAAGAATTCGCGTCCAGGGTAAGCGAGCGCCGCAGCGGTCGTCCCGCCGAGCGCCGCTTCCTTGACGGCCAATTGCTGATCGCGATGCCGAGCATGCTGGATCAGCGTTTCGCGCGGTCGGTGATTTATCTTTGCGCCCATTCCGAAGACGGCGCGATGGGCATCATCGTCAACCAGCCGGCCCGGGTGCGTAATTTTCCCGATCTCCTGGTGCAGTTGCAGGTGATCGCGCCGCAGGAGCGCATCAGCCTGCCGAGCCGCGCCGAAGACATTCAGGTGCTCTCCGGCGGGCCGGTGCAGACCGACCGCGGCTTCGTGCTGCATTCGCCGGATTTCTTCCTCGACAATTCGACGCTGCCGATCGACGACGGCGTGTCGCTCACCGCGACCATCGACATTCTGCGCGCCATTGCGGCGGGAGAGGGCCCCGACCGGGCGCTGCTTGCGCTCGGCTATGCGGGCTGGGACGCGGGCCAGCTCGAAGAGGAGATTCAGCGCAACGGCTGGCTGAATTGTCCCTCCGACCCCGCCTTGCTGTTCGATCGCGATCTCGAGACGAAATATGCGCGCGCCTTGCGCTCGATCGGCGTCGATCCCGAACGGCTGTCGTCAAACGCCGGACACGCCTGAGCGTCAGGCGAAGCGGTCGACAGCAGCGTCGAATATTGAACAACGCCCTCCTGTATGCCATTGTCATACGCATGAGCGGCGCGTCCCACACAACGGTTTTGAGCGTTCGGGTCAATTCCGATGAACGCGCCATCCTCGAAGCGGCGGCGGCCCAGGCCCACACGAGTTTGAGCGATTTCGTGCGCCGCAAGGCGCTAGAGTCCGCCGAAGTCGAGGTGCTCAACCGCAGCGTCGTCACTATTCCAGCGGAAAATTGGACGGCGTTCGAGGCATGGCTGCACAAGCCCGCCAAAAAAGTTCCTGCGCTTACGGAACTCGCCAAACGTCGGCCATCCTGGGAGCGATAGGTGGCGGTTCGTCCGCCGCGCCCGCTCCTTGAGAGCGATCATCGCGAATTATTTGACTGCGGACGGGAGTCGCTCAACGGCTGGTTCCGGCGCCATGCCTGGCTCAATCATTTGAGTGGGGCTTCCCGCGTCAATGTCATGATCGACACGGCTTCGGACCGTATCGTCGGCTACGTCACGCTCAGCGCCGCGCAAATCGAACGCGCCTTTTTTCCCAAACCGCAACAGCGCAACCAGCCGGATCCTTTGCCGGCGACGCTGCTCGGTCAGCTTGCGGTGGACAAGGATTTTCATAAGCAAGGCCACGCCGCTTCCTTGCTTCAGTTCGCACTCAAGACGGCCATTCACGCCGCAGACGCTGTTGGCAGCGTCGGCATCGTCACCCATCCCCTCGACGAGGAGGTGCGCAGCTTCTATGCCCGTTGGGACTTTCAGGACCTCCCGTTCGATCCCCGCCGCGCGATGTTTGTACGCATGACCGATTTACGGAAGGCGTTTCGCTCATAGCCGACCGAAGGCCGGCGCGTAATCAACCCGTCCGTCGGTGGTTGCAAGCGCGCCGTTGAGCGCCAGCGCCATGAAATGCGGCCCCGCATAGGGCGAGCCGAAGCCAGCCGCAAGCTCAGGCCGAAAGCCGAAACGGCTATAAAAGGCGCCGTCGCCCAACACAAAAATCGCGCGCCATTTGTCGTTCTGAGCTTGCGTCAGACTCCAGCGCAGGAGAGCGCTGGCGACGCCTTTTCTGCGAGAGGCTGCTGCGACGGCGACTGGTCCGAGGCCAAGCGCCGGAAAGGTGGCCTTCATCCTGGACAGGGCGGCGTAGCCGACGATGAGCCCGTCGATGGCGGCGACGCAGCCGAGGACCAAATCGCCATCCTTGCGCAGCGCCTCGACGAGTTCGGCTTCGCCCGATCGTTCGAATGCCGCTGCGAGCAATTCGCTTATCGCCGGATAATCTTCGGCAGTTTCTTCGCGAAGAATTGCGATTGCGGTCATGGCGCCGGGTTGCTGTAGAGATGGTGGATCGCGTCGATGCGCCGCTCGATTTCCGGCGTGATCGTGAATTCGATCGACGCGAGGTCAGTTTCGAGCTGCGCCATCGTCGTTGCGCCAATGATGTTCGACGTAACGAAGGGCCGCGACGTGACGAAGGCGATGGCGAGCTGCGCCGGATCGGCGCCGATATCGCGCGCCAGCGCCAGATAGGCGTCGATCGCTCGTTCGACTTCCGGCTTCTCATAGCGTTGCGCGCGCTCGAAGAGCGTCGTGCGGGCGCCCGGCGGCCGCGCGCCGCCTTGGTATTTGCCGGTGAGATAGCCTTGCGCGAGCGGCGAATAGGCGAGCAATCCGACGCGCTCGCGCTCGGCGAATTCGGCGAGGCCCATCTCGAAGGTGCGATTAACAAGATTGTAGGCGTTTTGAATCGAAACGACGCGCGGGCCATGTCCGAGTTCAGCGGCGCGCAGGAAACGCGCGACGCCCCATGGCGTTTCATTCGAGAGGCCGATGTGACGAACCTTGCCGGCCTTCACCAGACGCGCCAGCGCTTCGAGCGTTTCTTCAATCGCAATTTCATCGCGTTTCGTCGGTCGTCGGTAGGTCGTGCCGCCGGCGCCCCAAAGCGGCAAGGAGCGATCCGGCCAGTGCAACTGATAAAGGTCGACATAGTCGGTCTGCAGCCGCTTGAGCGAGCCTTCGATCGCATGGTCGATGTTCTTGGCGTCGAGAACGGTTCCGGCGCCGCCGGGACGCAGCCAGTCGGCGTCGCCGCGCCCGGCGACCTTGGTGGCGATGATGACCTTGTCGCGGTTTTTACGCGCCGCGAGCCAGCTTCCGATGATGCGCTCGGTCGATCCTTGCGTCTCTCGCCGCGGCGGAATGGAATAGATTTCCGCCGTATCGATGAAATTGACGCCGCAATCGAACGCATAGTCCAATTGCGCATGTCCTTCCGCTTCTCTGTTCTGCTCTCCCCACATCATCGAGCCGAGACAGATTGCGGAGACCGAAAGGTCGGTATTTCCGAGTTTGCGATATTCCACGATGCGATCCTTAAAGAGGTCGCGAACATGCGCGCGCCGGAACGACGCCAGACGTCGACGATTTTGGCTGGTCGCGCAGAATGACGCGCCCGCGACGCTTATTGTCTCTTTTCGTTGACGAGTTCGAGAAGGCCCACTCTTTCGAACTCGTCGGCGACGCGCGCCAGCCAGGTCCGGACATAGCCGCGCAAGACAAAGGAATGTTCGGCCGGCTGGCCCTGCGCGTCCTGATTGGCGATGAATGTCGAGAAGGGCGCGCCCGACAGTTCGACCTGCTCATAGGCGAGTTCGCTGAGTTTGGGGATGGTGATCTCTCCCGAAGTGACGACGTCCTCGAAATATTTCGCATGGGTCTGCGGATCCCATTCGAAAAAGGTCGTGTCGTTGACGTGGTTCTTGACCATGAAGTAATTGGCGCCCGCGACATAGGGCGCGATTTCGGCGATCTCCTCCAGCGAAGAGATGGAGGGGCCGATTACATGCAGCAGGACGAAGCGGAATTCGCCGGTCTTCACCGCATCGAAGAAGCCGATTTCGTCGAGCGCTCGAAGCGCGGGGCTGAGGCCGCCGGCGCGCACGTCGATGACGCTGACCTTGGCTTGCGACGTATTCAGCGTGTCGATGATTTTCATCTGATCGGCGGGCTCGGTCAGATCGACGATCATCGTCTCGTCGGGGTGGAAGCGGTGAAGCGTCCCACGCGGCGTCTCGGTATCGAAGGCGCGCGCATGAATATTGTTGAGCGACAGAAAATCGAGGATCGCTCTCGCGATCGTCGTCTTGCCGACGCCGCCCTTGTCCGCGCCGACGACAATGACCGCGGGACGAACGGGGCCGGGGCTATTCGGCGCGGCGACCTTAGCCTCGACCGTCGGAGCAGGTCGTGCAGGCTCTCGCCTGGCAGGCGCCGCCCTGGTGATTTTGACCGGCTTCTTAGCCATGAGTGCTCCTCTCGGATCTCGCGCTGGCGCCGCTGTTCTTGGGGGACAAGAGCGCAGCAAACATGGTTTTCGGGCGCTTGTCAGCCCTGATTGAGCTAACCGCGGATGGCGCTGCAAATGTGACAGGAAATAATCACATATATAAGTTGTTATTAATTATCAAGTTCCATGATTGGATCGTGAATTGACATTCGGGCGGTTTGGAGGTTTATGCGTTCGATATACAGAACGTCCGCGGCGTCGCCCCGGAGCGAACCAGTCGACGCGTCAACAACATGAGCAACATCGAGAACATGGCAGCGCATCGGCCCGCGCACTTGCCCCAGCAAACTCTGCCGACCCTTCATGTCGAGGACCGTCACGGCGTGCTCCACGAGCTCGAGGCGGTCGAGGGCTGGCGACTGATGGAGATTTTGCGCGACCATGGCGTCGGCTTGGACAACACCTGCGGCGGGGCTCTTGCATGCGCCGAATGCCATGTCGTCCTCGACGCGGAATCGGCGCGGCGCGTGCCGCCGCCGAGCGAAGAGGAAATCGAAAAGCTCGATGAATTGCCGATGCTTTACGAACATTCGCGCCTGTCCTGCCAGATCATCTGGTCGGACGATATGAGCGGGCTTCGGCTGAAGCTGGCGCAGGAAACGTGATGCCCCAGTTCAAACATCCGCAGATTCTGATCGCCTCGAATCTCACAGACGGCGAAGTGGTGTTTCTCGGCGCTTCAGGCTGGGAGCGCGATCATCGCCGCGCCCGCGTCGCGCGGAGCGCCGAAGAGGCGGCGGCGCTCGAAGCCTCGGGCAAGCGTGACATTTCGGCCAATCGCGTGGTTGACGTCTATCTCGCCGACGTCGAGATCGGCGGCGACGGCGCGCCCACGCCCATGCATTATCGCGAGAAAATGCGCGTGAAGGGGCCGAGCGTTCGCCTCGATCTTGGCAAGCAGGCGGCGGGAGGATCGCTGTGACTGCTCACGATCCCGAGGCGACGCGCCGGCCCAACGCGCCGATGACCACCTATCGCTATGATGAATATGACGCCGCTTTCGTTCGCGAACGCGTCGCCGAGTTTCGCGAACAGGTGCGCCGCCGGCTTGACGGCGCGCTGACCGAAGAGGAGTTCCGTCCGTTCCGCCTAATGAACGGACTCTACCTCCAGCTGCACGCCTATATGCTGCGCGTCGCCATTCCCTATGGGACGCTGACCGCGCGCCAGATGCGTCGGCTCGCCGACATCGCCGACAAATGGGACAAGGGCTACGGCCATTTCACCACGCGCCAGAACCTGCAGTACAATTGGCCCAAACTCGTCGATACGCCGGACATTCTCGAAGCCCTCGCCGATGTCGAGATGCACGCCATCCAGACTTCCGGCAATTGCATCCGCAATGTGACGGCGGATCATTTCGCCGGCGTCGCGCCGGATGAAATCGAAGATCCGCGCCCGACCGCGGAGTTTCTTCGCCAATGGTCGAGTCTGCATCCTGAGTTTTCGTTTCTGCCGCGCAAATTCAAGATCGCGGTGACCGGCGCCGAGCACGACCGCGCCGCGATCATGGTGCACGATATCGGTCTGCGGATCGTCAGGAACGATAGGGGCGAGATCGGCTATCAGGTCGTCGTCGGCGGCGGACTCGGCCGTTCGCCCTTTGTCGGCAAAATCGTCGGCGACTTCGTGCCGCGCGATGATTTGCTCGCCTTTCTCGAAGCGATCATGCGCGTCTACAACCGCTTCGGCAGGCGCGACAACAAATATAAGGCGCGCATCAAAATTCTCGTCCATGAGAAGGGCATCGACGACATCCGCGCGGCGGTCGAAGAGGAATTCGCCGCGATGGACCGCTCGGTTTTCGCTCATGATCCGGCCGAGTTCGAACGTATCGCCGGTTTCTTCGCGCCGCCGCCCTATGAATCGCTGCCGCAGGAGTCGCAAAAGCTGCGCGCCGCGAAACTGGAAACGCCGGCTTTCGCCAATTTCGTCGACGTCAATGTCAGCGCGCACAAAATCCCCGGCTACGTCATCGTCACGGTTTCATTGAAGCCGATCGGCGGCGTTCCCGGCGACGCCACCTCGGATCAGATGCGCGTGCTGGCCGACGCCAGCGAACGCTTCGGCTTCGGCGAATTGCGCGTCAGCCATGAGCAAAACATCATCCTGCCGCATGTGAAGCAGGACGAACTCTTCGCGCTGTGGCGGATGCTCGACGCCGCCGGATTGGCGACGGCGAACGCCGGCCTCGTCTCCGACATCATCTCCTGCCCGGGTCTCGACTACTGCTCGCTCGCCACCGCGCGCTCGATCCCGATTGCGCAGGCGATCTCGAAGCGCTTTTCGGACATGTCGCGGCAGCGGCGCATCGGCAAGCTCGGCATCAAAATCTCCGGCTGCATCAACGCCTGCGGCCATCACCATGTCGGCGCGATCGGCATTCTCGGTCTCGAAAAAAAGGGCCAGGAATCCTACCAGATCACGCTTGGCGGCGATCCGACCTTTTCGGCGTCGATCGGCGAAATTCTCGGACCCGGCGTGACCGCGGAACAGACGCCGGACGTAATCGAACATCTCGTCGACTTCTATCTCGCCGAGCGCGAGGAGGGCGAAGCCTTCATCGACACCTGGCGGCGCATCGGCCATGCGCGCTTCAAGGACGTGTTGCGTCGGGAGGGCGAAGATGGCGCTGATATCTGACGGGCGCTTCATCGAGGATGGCTGGCGCCGCCTCGCCGAAGAAGAGGCGCTGCCCAAATCGGGAAAGGTCATCGTATCGTTGGCCCGGCTTCAACACGCCCTCGACGTCCTTCGACCGGAGTCGGCGCTCGGGGTGATTGTTCCCAACACCACCGAGCCTTCGGCGCTCGTTGATGCGTTGCCGCGACTGGCGCTCGTCTCGATCTCCTTCCCCGCCTTTTCCGACGGGCGCGGCTTCTCCTTGGCGCGCCTCTTACGGCGCGCTGGATTTAAGGGCGAGCTTCGCGCAAGCGGGCGGCTCGTCGCCGATCAATACGCCCATGCTGTCGGCTGCGGCTTCGACACGATCGAAATTCCAGACGATCTCGCCGAGCGTCAGGATGAAGAACAATGGCGCGCCGCGCTCAACGTCTATGCGATGAGCTACCAGCGCGGCTATTCGGGGCGCGGGTCGATTCTTGAGGCGCGTCGGAGGGCGGCGCGGCCATGAAGGCGTCGATTGCCGAAACGCTGGCGCCGCGCCTCGCGCCGCTCGATCTCGATCATCGTCTGCTGCTGCTGCGCGAATTCATTCCCGGGCGGATCGTGTTCACCACGAGTTTCGGCATAGAGGATCAGCTCATCACGCATTCGATCTTCACCCAGGGTCTCGATATCGACGTCGCGACGATCGACACCGGCCGACTGTTTCCCGAAACCTATGAGCTATGGGAGCGCACCGAAGCGCGTTATGCGCGGCGCATTCGCGCCGCCTATCCGCAGGCGGCGCCGCTCGAAGCGCTGATCGAAGAACAGGGGATCAACGGCTTCTATCACGCCGTCGAGGCGCGCAAGGCCTGCTGTCATGTCCGCAAGGTGGAGCCGCTGTCGCGGCTGCTCGCCGGGGTTTCGGCCTGGGTGACGGGACTTCGCGCCGATCAGTCCGAGGCGCGCGCCGAAGCTCTCGTCATCGCCTTCGACGAGACGCACAGGCTGCTCAAGCTCAATCCGCTCGCGGACTATTCGCGCGACGCCGTCGTCGCGGCGGTCGAGGAGTTTTCGGTGCCGATCAATGATCTTCACGCCAAGGGTTTTCTCTCGATCGGCTGCGCGCCATGCACGCGCGCCGTGCTGCCGGGCGAGAGCGAGCGCGCCGGCCGCTGGTGGTGGGAAGAGGACAATAAGAAGGAATGCGGCCTTCATATCGGCGAGGACGGCGTGCTGCGCCGCGGCGCGCCGCAAGGGGCGGACCAATGAGTGCGCTCGCCGTGCGCCCGCTCGGCTATCTCGATCGCCTCGAAGCCGAGAGCATTCACATCATGCGCGAGACCGTCGCCGAATGCGAACGGCCGGTGATGCTCTATTCCATCGGCAAGGATTCGGCGGCGATGCTGCACATCGCCATGAAGGCCTTTTATCCGTCGAAGCCGCCGTTCCCGTTGCTTCATGTCAATACGACATGGAAATTTCGCGAGATGATCGAATTTCGCGACCGTCGGGTAAAGGAGCTTGGCGTCGAGCTGATCGAATATATCAATCCCAAAGGGATTGAGATGAACGTCAGCCCTTTCGTCCATGGCTCGAAGCTTCATACCGAAATCATGAAGACCGAGGCGCTGAAGCAGGCGCTCGACAAATATGGGTTCGACGCGGCTTTCGGCGGCGCGCGCCGCGACGAGGAGAAGTCGCGCGCCAAGGAGCGCGTGCTGTCGTTTCGCACCGCGCAGCACCGCTGGGATCCCAAAAATCAGCGGCCCGAATTCTGGCGTCTCTACAATACGCGCAAGGCGCCGGGCGAAAGCCTGCGGGTTTTTCCCATGTCGAATTGGACCGAGGCGGACATCTGGGACTATATCGCGCGCGAAAACATTCCCGTCGTGCCGCTCTATTTCGCCAAGGAGCGGCCGATCGTGCGCCGCGGCGGCGCGCTGATCATGGTCGACGACGATCGCATGGAGATCGCGCCCGGCGAAACCATCGAACATAGGATGGTGCGGTTTCGCACGCTCGGCTGCTATCCGCTGACCGGCGCCATCGAAAGCGGCGCGGCCAGTCTCGACGAGATCATTACCGAAATGCGCGAGAGCCGTTCTTCGGAGCGCCAGGGACGGCTCATCGACCACGACGGCTCCAGCTCGATGGAGCAAAAGAAGCAGGAAGGATATTTCTAACATGCACGGCGCCGTCGTTGCCGCATCGCCGTCGCGCCCGCCCGCGCGACAGCTCGGCGAAAAGCCGCTGTTGCGGTTCATCACCTGCGGCTCGGTCGACGACGGCAAATCGACTCTGATCGGGCGCCTGCTCTATGACGCCGATCTCGCGCCCGACGACATTATCGCGGCGCTCGAAAGCGATTCGAAGAAACACGGCACGCAGGGCGAGGCGCTGGATTTCGCGCTGCTCGTCGACGGTCTTGCCGCCGAGCGCGAGCAGGGCATCACCATCGACGTCGCCTATCGCTATTTCGCCACCGACCAGCGCAAGTTCATCGTCGCCGACACGCCGGGCCATGAGCAATATACCCGCAACATGGCGGTCGGCGCCTCGACCGCCGATCTCGCCATTCTGCTGGTCGACGCGCGCAAGGGCATTCTGCCGCAAACCCGCCGGCACAGCGTCATCACTTCGATGTTCGGCGTGCGTCACGTCGTCGTCGCGGTCAACAAGATGGACCTCGTCGGCTACAGCGAAGAGGTCTTCCGCAAGATCGAGGCGGATTTTCGCGCCTTCGCCGACAAGCTTCGCTTCGCCTCCATTTATGTCGCGCCGCTTGTCGCCAAGGACGGCGACAATCTTGTCCACGCCAGCGCCAACATGCCCTGGCATGACGGTCCGCCGCTTCTCTCTTACCTCGAAGGCGTTGCGGTGGACGATACGACGCGGATCGCGCCGTTTCGCATGCCGGTGCAATGGGTGAACCGGCCCAATCTCGACTTCCGCGGGTTCTCCGGCTTCATCAGCGGCGGCAACATCCGGCCCGGCGACATCGTGCGCATTCTGCCGTCGGGCCGCGATACGCGCGTCGCCAGGATCGTCACCTTCGACGGCGATCTCGACAGCGCCGTCTCGGGTCAGTCGGCGACGCTGACGCTCGCCGAAGAGATCGACGTTTCGCGCGGCGATCTTTTGTGTTCGCCGGTCTCGCCCGCGAAAATCGGCGATCGTCTCGAAGCCAAGCTGCTGTGGCTGGTGCGCGAGCCGCTTGTCGCCGGCAAGAGCTATCTCTTGAAGATCGGCACGAAAACCGCGCCTGCCGCGGTGACCGTCGTCGATACGCGCATCGATATTGAAACCGGCCAGTCGGAGCCGCTTGCTGGCGGCGCGACGCTGGCGTTCAACGAAATCGGCGACGCGCGTCTGTCGCTCGAAACCGTGATCGCCTGCGACGCTTATGTCGAAAATCGCGAAACCGGCGGATTCATTCTCATCGACCGCATCACCAATGAAACGGTCGCGGTCGGCATGGTCAAAACGGTCGCCGCATCGAACGGCCGCGCCGCGCCGCCGCTGACCGAACTCAGCTACGCTTCGATGGAAGGCCTGCCGCCGGCGCGTGAGTCGTTCAAACCGACGCCGACGCGCAGCCTGGTCAAAGCGCTTTCCTGGCTTCTGCCTGCAAGCGTTTCAACCTTTCTGATCGTCTACGCTTTCGTCGAGAACATAGAGCTTGCCGCAAAAATCACCGGCGTCGAATTGCTAGCGATTTTCACGCTCTATTATTTGCACGAGCGGTTCTGGACGCGATTGAACTTCGGACTCGCGTCGGAAGAAGCGCGCGGCGGCGACGATCCGGGTCTGTGATAAGAATTGAGGTTGATATGCTTGCCGGGCCTGTCGTTCCCGGCAGGCCGAGGGCCTGACCGGGAATCCAGAGCCGCTCCAAGAGCGCTGACTTTGCTCTGGATTCCCGCTCGCGCTTCGCGCGTCGGGAATGACACCCAACCGCATCAGAAGGAAACAGCGCGCGCCGTCAGTGCGCTTCGTCCCAGTTGGCGGCGGCGCGCGCGTCAACTTTCAGCGGCACGGAAAGAAGGACGGCGGGCGCCGGCGCCTGCTCCATCACCCGGCGCGCCAATTCGATCGTCGCGTCGGCTTCATGTGTCGGCGCTTCGAACACAAGTTCGTCATGCACTTGCAGAAGCATCTGCGCCGATAGACCGGCGCGCGCCAGCGCGTCATCCATTCGGACCATGGCGCGCCGAATGATGTCGGCGGCCGCGCCCTGGATCGGCGCGTTGATCGCGGCGCGCTCGTAAAAGGCGCGGTCGGAGGCGTTGGCCGAGGCGATGCCCGGGAAGTGGTAGACGCGGCCGAAAATTGTCGAGACCTCGCCCTTCTCGCGTACGGTTCTGCGCGTTGCATCCATATAATCGCGAATGCCGGGAAAGCGTTCGAAATAGCGCTTGATATAGGCGCCGGCCTCTTCACGCGGAATGCCGAGCTGATTGGCCAGTCCAAAGGCGGAAATGCCATAGATGATTCCGAAATTGATCGCTTTGGCGCGGCGCCGGGTTTCGGGCGGCATGTCCTTGATCGGCACATTGAACATTTCGCTTGCCGTCATCGCGTGAATGTCGAGGTCCTCGGCGAAGGCTTTCTTCAATTGCGGAATGTCGGCGATATGGGCGAGCAGGCGCAATTCGATCTGCGAATAATCCGCCGAGATCAACACCCGCCCGGGCGGCGAGACGAAGGCCTTGCGAATCTTGCGGCCAGCCTCGTTGCGCACCGGAATGTTCTGCAGATTCGGCTCTGATGAAGAGAGCCTCGCCGTGGTCGTCGCGGCGAGCGCATAGCTCGTGTGCACCCGGCCGGTCTCGGGATTGATATAGCCCGGCAGGGCGTCGGCGTAAGTGCTCCTGAGCTTGGAGACCTGCCGCCAGTCGAGAATGCGGCGCGCGAAATCATTGCCGTCGCTGGCGAGGTCTTCGAGCACGCTCGCTGACGTCGACCAGGCGCCGGTCGCGGTTTTTTTTGCGCCCGGCATTCCCATCTTGCCGAATAAGATATCGCCCAATTGCTTGGGCGAACCAAGATTGAAGCTCTCGCCCGCGAGTTCGAAGATCTCGGCTTCGAGACGCGCCATGTCCTGCGCGAATTCGCCGGAGAGGCGCGAGAGAATCGCGCGATCGACGCTGACGCCGCGCCGCTCCATACGGGCGAGAGTCGCCACCATCGGCCGCTCCAATGTCTCATAGACATTGGTCATATGTTCGGCGGCAAGCCGCGGCTTCAGCGCGCGCCACAGGCGCATCGACACGTCGGCGTCCTCTGCGGCATATTCCGTCGCTTTGTCGAGCGCGACGCGGGCGAAGCCGATGAAATTGCGCCCCGATCCCGCGACCTCGGCGAATTTGATGTTTTGGTGTCCAAGATGTTTGAGCGCCAGCTCATCGAGGCCGTGATTGTTCAGGCCTGAATCGAGCGCATAGGAGATCAGCATCGTATCCTCGATCGGCGCCACGTCGATTCCGTAGCGCGCGAGAACGAGCAGATCATATTTCATATTATGCGCGATCTTGAGGATCGCCGAATCTTCGAAGAGAGGCTTCAGTTTCGCGATCGCTTCACTGAGCGGAATCTGGCCGGGAAGGAGATCGGCGCCGCCGAAGAGGTCGCCGGAGCCATTCTCGCGATGCCCGAGCGGAATATAGCAGGCGCGCCCCGGCGCGACGGCAAGCGAGACGCCGACAAGTTCGCAGCTCATCGGATCGAGCGAGGTCGTTTCAGTGTCGAGCGCGACGACGCCGACTTCCCGAACATTCGCGATCCATTGATCGAGCCGTTCGAGCGAGGTCACGCATTCATAGGCGGCGCGATCGATGTTCGTCGCCTGCGCCTCGGCGCGGCGCGCGGCGACGAGGGCTGTGGGGGCCAATCCTTCCTTCGCGCTCGCGCCGGCGGGCTTCGCCGCGGACTTCGTAGGTTCGGCGGCTGGCGGCGCGGCTGGCGCATCTTCCCGCACTTCGCCGTCGCGCGCGCGCCAGCCGGCGGGGCCGACGAAATTGGGATCAGGCGCAATGTCATGAAGATCGACGCCGTAAAGCTCGGCGACTCGCCGCGTGATCGTGGTGAACTCCATCGCCTGCAGAAAGGCGACGAGCGTCTTGGCGTCCGGTTCGTGCAGACCCAAATCGTCGAGCGGCGTCTCGACAGGCGCGTCGCGCACCAGAGTCACCAGCTTTTCGGAGAGACGGATGAGCTTGACCGCTTCGGGTTCGGTCAAGGCCTCGCGCCGCTTGGGCTGCTTGATGCCGGAGGCCTTGGCGAGCAGCGTGTCGAGATCGCCATATTCATTGATGAGTTGCGCGGCGGTTTTGATGCCGATGCCTTTCGCGCCCGGGACATTGTCTGTCGAATCGCCGGCGAGCGCCTGCACGTCGACGACCTTGTCCGGCGTGACCCCGAAATAATCGACGACCTCGGCTTCGCCGATCAGGCGTTCTTCGCGCGCGCCTTTTGCGCCGGCGGTTCCGGAAGCCGGGTCGTACATCGTCACGCCTGGCCCGACGAGCTGCATCAGATCCTTGTCGGCCGAAACGATCAGAACGTCGGCGCCCTTGGCGCGCGCCTGCATGGCGTAAGTGGCGATGAGATCGTCGGCCTCGTAGACGTCCTGTTCGATCGGGGTGAGGCCGAAAGCCCGCACCGCAGCCCGCATCAGCGGAAATTGCGGAATGAGATCTTCCGGCGGCTCGGCGCGATGCGCCTTGTAGTCGGGATAGATTTCCTTGCGGAACGAATTCTCGCTCTTATCGAAAATGATCGCGAGATGCGTCGGCTTCCGATCGGCAGCGCCCTCGCGCACGAATTGCAGGAGCTTCGTGCAGAACAGCCGCACGGCGCCGGTCGGCAGCCGGTCGGCGCGGTAGTTATATTTCGCGTCCTGCCGGATCGACTGGAAATAGGCGCGAAAGACGAAGGAGGAGCCGTCGACGAGGAAGACATGGCTGCCGGGGCCGACGGGCTTATGGGAAAGGGTCATGCGCCCATCTTAACGGCGCGCGCGCGCCGCGTCATGACGTGAACGCCCGAGCCCCCGCCGTTTGACCGGCGCCGGCGCCGGGCCTAGAAGACCCGCATGTCCCACAATAGTTTCGGCCATCTTTTCCGCGTCACCACCTTCGGCGAGAGCCATGGGCCGGCGCTCGGCGCGATCGTCGACGGCTGTCCGCCGAAAATTCCGCTCGAAGCGAAGGACATCCAGACCTTTCTCGATAAGCGCAAGCCGGGACAGTCGCGTTTCACCACCCAGCGGCGGGAAGCGGACGAGGTAAAAATCCTCTCGGGCGTTTTTGCTGACGGCGACGGCCGACAGGTGACGACCGGAACCCCGATCGCGCTGATGATCGAAAATACCGACCAGCGCTCCAAGGACTATGGCGAGATCGCCGACAAATATCGCCCCGGCCACGCCGATTATGTTTACGATGCGAAATATGGCGTGCGCGACCATCGCGGCGGCGGGCGCTCCTCGGCGCGCGAAACCGCGGCGCGGGTCGCCGCGGGCGCCGTCGCGCGCAAGGTGATCGCCGGCGTGACGATTCGCGGCGCGCTGGTGCAGGTTGGTCCGCACGCGATCGATCGCGCGAAATTCGACTGGGGCGAGGTCGAGCGCAATCCGCTGTTTTGCCCTGACGCGCGCACCGCGCAACTATGGGCGGACTATCTCGACGACGTGCGCAAGGACGGCTCGTCGATCGGCGCGGTGATCGAAATCGTCGCTGAAGGCGTGCCGGCCGGCTGGGGGGCGCCGGTCTATGGCAAGCTCGACGCCGATCTCGCCGCGGCGATGATGTCGATCAACGCCGTCAAGGGCGTCGAGATCGGCGCGGGCTTTCGGGCCGCCGCGCTCACTGGCGAAGAGAACGCTGACGAGATGCGCGCCGGAAATCCTGGGCCGACGTTTCTGTCGAACAACGCCGGCGGCGTGCTCGGCGGCATTTCGACCGGCCAGCCGGTGGTCGTGCGTTTCGCGGTGAAGCCGACGTCGTCAATTCTGACGCCGCGCCGCACGATCGATCGCTCCGGCAAGGAGACCGAGATCGTCACCAAGGGCCGTCATGACCCCTGCGTCGGCATTCGCGCCGTGCCGGTCGGCGAAGCGATGATGGCCTGCGTGCTCGCCGATCATTTTTTGCGTCATCGGGGGCAAATGGGGTGAGCGCAAGCGGCGCGATCAGGCGGGCGCCACCATCACGCGTTCATGGCCAAGGTCGGGCTCGCCGCAATGCTCCAAAATCTTCTGACGCGTCTCGTCGCGCAATGCGACCGCCGCTTGAAAATCGTTGCCTTTTGGTTCGATCGGCGCGCCGATGTGAACGGCGATTGGGCCGCGCCTGAACAGCCATGAACCGCTGCGTAGGATCGAACGCGTGCCGCGTATCGCGATCGGCGCGACGGGAAACCCCAATTGCGCGGCGGTCGTGAAGGCGCCGATATGAAACCCGAGCAGTCCAGGCATCCGCGAAAAGGTGCCTTCCGGAAACCAGACGAGCCGAACGCCGGCGCGCGCCGACTGCACGGCGGCTCGCGCGTCCGCGACGCCGCCCGCGGGATCGGACCGGCGCACGAAAATCGCGCCCAGGCGCCGCAGGAAGGGACCGGCGACTCGCTGACGCGCGAGTTCTTCCTTCGCGACGAAGGAAAGCGCGCCGGGACAGGCCGCAACCACGACGGCGCTGTCCAGATAGCTTGAATGATTGGCGACGAGGATCGCGTTGTCCTTGGGGTCCGGAGCGTCGCGCGTGATCGTGAGCGGACATCCGATCAGGCGGAAAAACAATCGCGCGGCGGCGCTGAGGAAGCGGTGACGCCATATTCGCCTGGGCGTCAGTAGCACGCATGGCCAGGCGACGGCTCCTATCGCAACCAACACGCTCCACGCATAGGCGTTGTAGGCCCAGATCGTCAGAGTTGACGAGAGGCGGCGCAGCCGAGGCATGACGCCGGAGAGCGCAATGCGCGCGAGTTGCCATTGCGGGCTCTTGCCCTTCGTTCGCAACTGGCCGATTTCGAACATGGCGCGCGCGGCCGAGCGTCTGATCTTACCGCTCGACGTCTTCGGGATTGTGTGCGGCGGAACGAGAACGACTTCATCCGGCGCCAGATCGAGCAAGGACTGAGACGCGTCGACAATCCTTCTGCGCAGAGATTCCTTGCGCGCGTCGTCGGTGAGGCGGGTTTCGGCGAGGACGATCAGCCGTTCCGTCCCGGCGCGCATGTCGATCGCGGGAAAGGCCGCGACGCACCCCTTTCTCGTTCCTTCGAGCGAACCGACGGCTTCTTCCAGCTCCTGCGGATAGATGTTGCGTCCGGCGTGCTTGATCAAATCCTTGATGCGTCCGGTGATGAAGACGTCGCCGCCCGCGATATAGCCGCGGTCGCCCGTCTCGAGCCAATCGCCGTCAAAGAGCGCGCTGGTCTTTTCCGGATTCTGGAAATAGCCGCGCGTAGCCGACGGCCCCCGAAACTGAATGCGTCCCTCCTGTCGCTCCGGCGCTTCGCGACTGGCGTCGTCGACGATGCGGATTTCGTGATGGGGGAGCGGTCGCCCGCAGGCCACCAATGAGATGACGCTGTCGACGCCCGGCTCGGCGATCCGCGCAACGCCGTCGCGATCGAGCGCCTTTCGATCCAAGCGCTCTATGAGCGGTCCTCGGCCGAGCGGCGGAAAGGCGAGCCCGACCGCGTTTTCGGCCAGCCCGTAAACCGGCGTCATCGCTTCGGGCCGAATGCCGTAAGGCGCAAATCTTTGAACAAACCGCGTCACCGATGCTGGGCTCACGGGCTCCGCGCCGTTCATGATCGCCCGCAGCGACGACAGATCGAGGCCGCTGATCTTCGCGTCGTCGATCGACTTCAAGCAAAGCTCGTAGGCGAAATTCGGCGCCGCTGAGATCGTCGCCTTGTGGGAGTCGATCGCCCAGAGCCAGCGCGCCGGATCGGCGAGAAAGGAGAGCGGCGACATGATCAGCGCCTGCGCGCCATAATAGAGGCTGCCGAGCCAGCAGCCGATCAATCCCATGTCATGATAAAGCGGCAGCCAGCTGACGACCCTGTCCGCCGACGACGCCTTCAAGACGGCGCCCATGGCGCGAATATTGGCGAGAAGATTGGCGTGGGACAGCACGACGCCTTTGGGATCGCCGGTGCTGCCGGATGTGTATTGAATGAGCGCAACGGCGTCCGGCGCCGCCGGCAATGGCGCGGATATTGGCGCGGCGTCGCTCAAATCCGGAATCGTGACGATGTGCTGAAGCGCGCTGACGAGACCATAGAGCAAATTTCCGACGACTCTGATTTCGGCGTTGGTGATCAGCGCGCTTGCTTCCGCGTTCGACAATATACCCGCCTGGCGGCGCAGATGATCTTCGATCTGCGCCAGTCGGAAGGGCGGATAAATCGGCACTGGAACAGCGCCGCAGAACAGAACCGCAAAAAAAGCGACGAAGAAGTCGCGGCTCGTTGGCAGCATGATCGCAACGCGATCTCCGCAACCGACACTGCGCTCAACGAGGCCGCCCGCTGCGGCGCGCGCCGCTTGATAGAGATCGTGATAGCTCAAAGGGTCCGGCGCGCCTTCCGCCCGCCAAAGCAAAACATGTTCGCGGTCGCCGTGACGCTCGGCGTGTTGCGCGAGCGCATCGATCAGCGTTCTGGCCTCGATCGGCTCGTCCACCGACTCAAGCATGATATGCGGCGCGGGGCGAGGCGACGCTGGAGCGGCCGCCGCGCCGGCGGCGAGAACGGCGTTGACGAGATCGCGGGGACTGTTGGCTTCTCCGATCAGTCTGTCGGGAAGCTGTACGTTGAAATTGCGATTGAGCCTCTGCAGCAGCTCAGCGCGCGACAGGCTGTCGAGCGCCAGATCGCGATCCAGGTCGCTGTCGAGCCGCACGAGTCGATCGTCGACGAAATCCGGATGCAACTCGACGACAAGCGCACGCACGACGTTGAGGACGGTCGCTTGCGCGTCTTGTAAAGAGCGCGTCGATGCGCCGCGCTCAAGGCCTAAATCCGCTTCCGGCATCAGTTCACAACTCGAGCGCCGCGCCATAGGGCGAAACGCAAATGCGATCGAGCGGGATCCGCTCGCTCTAGCGGGGGCTGGGCGCCCTTGTAATTTCGCGTCCGCGCGCGCCGGCGTCGGATGTCGCGGCGCCGAACTGCCGCCGGCGCAAGCGCTGCCGTTCGTCCGGCCGCATCGTACAACTTATGGCTGCGCGCCCGTCTCGGGGAGTCGAGCCTGAAGCAAATGTCGCGCTTAGCGAATGAGTTTAAAGGCCGCGCTTAGGCTGATGAACCATAGCGGCCGCCGGAGCGACGCCCGCGCCTCTCAACCGGCATCCATGCGAGGTGGCGCGGGAATCCAAATTTGGACGCTTCCTGTCATATTCGCGCATCGAATATGCGGAATTCTCTTCTCTCCGAATGACGGTCAGATCGAGTGCGCGCCCCAAACCAAAGGCGAAAACAGACGCATCGCTTTCGTTGTTGTCGCGCATCAATTATCGAAGCGTCGTTTCGTCGCACGGCGGCGCATCGACGGCCTGCTTGACCCTGCAAGCGATCGAAACCTAACATTGAGCTTGGAACCGAGAGGCGGCGGTGGCTCCAATCTTTCAGCGGATGCGTCTGCGCGTGCGCCTATTCGCGGCGATGGTCGCCTGTCTGTTTCTCGCGCAGACGACGATTGCGGTCGCAGAATTTGCCGCGCTTGAAGGCGTCGTCTTCGGCGCAGTTTGCGCGCCGCAAGACGCGGCCAATGGCGGCGAGACGCCGCTCATCCCCCACAACCGTCATTGTCAGGGCTTTTGCTGCATTCTGCATGACGGGGCGCTGGCGCCGCCGCCTTCGAGACCTGTCGTTTCGATTGCCGTTGCCTTTCGATCCGATGCGCAATCGCCTCTGCTGACGACGTCCGCCGAGGGGCCGCGGATCGAACCAAGGCGAGCGCGCCAGTCTCCAAGGGCTCCTCCTCGGCAGGGCTGAAGCTTTTTTCGCGGACGACCCCGCCAGCCTCGCCGCCGTTTCGCTGGCGACGCGGGCGAAGGATGCGCGCGCGAGAAAGTTCGCGGGACCGTTCCGCCCGGCCGGCCGCCGCCATCGATGCGGCTCCCGACCCCGCGCATCAGAGCTTTAAGGAGGGCGAAAAGGCCCCCCGACACCTCAGACATTTGGAGACAAACATGAGCACGACAAAAGCTGAAGTTCGTTCCGCCGCCGTAGGCGCCGAACGAATCCTGGATATGAAGCCTCTACTCATCGGCGTCGCGGCGCTGACGCTCTTTGTGGCCATCCTGCGTCTTTACGAGCAAATCTTCGCCTGGAGCGTTGGGCTCGATTCATTCGCGCCCGAATATCAGCTCTATTGGATCAGCCTGTTGCAATTTGCGATTCTCGCGTCCTGTCTCGGCGCGGTCGGCGTCGTCGGCTTTTTGTGGCGCACGCGCGACCGCGATCTGGCGAATTTGGCCGCCCCAACCGAAATGCGCCGGCTGATCTATCTCGTGCAGTGGCTGGTCGTTTTTTCGCTCGCCCTCTACTGGGGCCTGAGCTTCTTTACGGAGCAGACGGCTGTCTGGCACATGACCGCCGTGCGCGACACGGATTTCACGCCGAGCAATATCATCACCTTCTATATTTCATATCCGCTTTTCGCGATCATCGGGCTCGGCGCGTTCTTCTATGCGAAGACGCGCCTGCCGATTTTCGCCAAGGGCTATTCTCTCGCCTTCGCGGTGCTGGTCGTCGGCGTCTTCATGACCATCCCGAATGTGGGATTCAATGAATGGGGCCATACATTCTGGTCGATGGACGAAGGCTTCGCCGGCCCGCTGCATTGGGGATTCGTCTTTTTCGGCTGGATGTCGCTCGCGACATTCGGCGTGGTGCTGCTGATCCTTGGCCGCCTGCGCGAACTGCTCGGCCCCGATGCGCTGGAGCAATTGCGCCAGCGCTGAGTTCGGCCTGAGCGCTAAGCCGGCGCCGTCTCCTCGCGGCGGCGCCGGTCGCGGCTTCTGACCGCCAATTTCGCCAGTCTGCTAAGCCGCGAGGTCGGCGACCACCGCGTCGAGCACCGGGAAGCCTTCGGAGCTGACGCGCAGCCGGTTCTCGCGGGTGAATTCGACCAGCCCGTCGCCGATCAATTCGCTGATCCGCGATTGCGACAGGCGCTTGCCGGTCAACAGGAAATAGCGCTGCGGATCGACGCCCTCGCGCAGCCGCAGCCCCATCAGCAGGAATTCGTCGCCTTCCTGCTCGGTCGAGAGCAACTCGTCCTCAATGAGCCCATGGCCTTCGGTCTCGACGCAGGTGAGCCACATTTCGGGATGCCGCTCGGCGGCCTGGGCGCGTCGTCCGCGCGGCGTGACCACCCGCCCATGGGCTCCGGGGCCGACGCCGACATATTCGCCATAGCGCCAATAGACGAGATTATGCCGGCATTCGGCGCCGGGCCGCGCATGGTTGGAGACTTCGTAAGCGGGCAGGCCGGCGCGGGCGGTGACTTCCTGCGTCACGTCCCAGAGCGCACGCTGCGCCTCGGCGCCCGGCAGCGCCATCTTGCCGGTGTTGACCATCCGCTCGAACATCGTGTCGGGTTCGATGGTCAGCTGATAGAGCGAGACATGTTCCGGCGCGCGGGCGAGCGCCAGCTCCAATTCCTTCCGCCAGGCGGCGGGGGTCTGGCCGGAACGTCCGTAGATGAGATCGAAGGACGTGCGCTCGAAGACCGAATTGGCGACATCGAGCGCCATCAGCGCCTCGGCGACCGAATGCTGCCGCCCGAGCGCGCGAAGATCAATGTCGTTTAGGGCCTGCACGCCAAGCGAGACGCGATTGACGCCGGCCGACTTGAAGCCCCTGAAGCGCGAGGCCTCGACGCTGGTCGGATTGGCCTCAAGCGTGATCTCGCAGTCCTTGGCGAGAGTCCAATGGCTTGAAATCCGGGTGAGAATCGCTTGCGCCGTCGACGGCGACATCAGCGATGGCGTGCCGCCGCCAAAGAAAATCGAGCGGACTTCGCGCCCGCGCGTCAGCGCGGCGCGATGCGCGAGCTCGACGCTGAAGGCCTCGACGAAGCGGTCCTCGTCGACGTCGCCGCGCCGGACGTGGCTGTTGAAATCGCAATAGGGGCATTTCGACAGGCAAAACGGCCAGTGGACATAGACGCCGAAGCCGGGGTCGAAAGCGTTGCGAATCGGTGTCGCCATGGCCCTTTATCGCATGGAACGGCGGGAAGGGCACGGCGGGCGGGGTCAAGGCCACTTGAACCAGTTTCCCGCGAACAGAATATTGGAGGCGAAGCCGGCGATGGGCAGCAACAGGCCCTTCAGCAGCGGCTGCCGCCAGATGGGGCTGAACGCGCCGCCGTCAAGATTGGTGATTTTTTCCAGCAGCGCTTCGAGGTAGCCGCGATCGGCGTCGCTCAGTCGCTCGGAGCGGCCAGGCGCTTTGGCGGCGTCGCCCTGACCGTCGCCGGGTTCTTGCTCAAGCTTGGAATTCATACTCTTCACGGCCTTATCGTCGAGAAGCGCGTCCTCGATTTTGCGCTTCGATGAGGCGCGCGCAAATTCCACCGCCCTGTTCAGTGCGAAAGCGCAGCCGACAATGATGAGGAGCGCGAGCGCGGTGAAGAAAAGGATCGCGCCGCTGTCGGGATAATTGGCGAATATCCTGCTGCGTTCGACAATCGTCAGCGCAACCAGCAGGAAAGGCCAGTAGGCCAAAGGCAGAATGCAGGCGGTGCGCATTTCAATGAATGCAAGATCGAGTTCGTCGTTTCGAACGCCGTCGATGGTCGATGGGCCAGTTTCGGCCGACGCTGGTTTCAAGCGTCCGGTCTCACGAATAGACGGCCAAACAGTCGGATGAAACTCCAGGTCATTTACGAAGCACAGGCAGAGAATTGTGGCGTCAGTCACATACATAATCGCATAGGCAATGCACAGGAATTCAAGCGGCAGCGTCAGCTCGTATAACGTTCGGGCAAATTCGCCTCTTATCGGCGGGACGATGTTTCCATATACGCCCCAGACAATACAAAACATGAGATACAACAGGGACGAGACCAAAGCCGTCCGCAAATGGCGCGCGGTTTTGCGGCCCGCGCGCACATAGCCGGCCCAGCCCGACTTGATCGTGTAAAATTTGTTCCGCTTCGCAACGCCATCAAACGTCGATTGTTTGGGCGTCAAAATGTCAAGCCAGGGCTTGAAATCGCGCGCAAAATCGAAAGCGAGTTTTTTCGGACGGGAGGCGTGTACAATGATCAGGGCTGGGCAGGTCAGACGTAATTTTTTGCCTATTTCGTAAAGATTTTCATCCAGCCGCCTCGATGCCCGCGCCACGATCAGCCAGCAAAGCATGATGACCAGCAAGCGCATCGCGATTGTCGGCCAAACGCTGACGCCATCGCTCCATGCGATCGGCTCGCCGGCGCCATTCTTAGTGAGCCATGAAGCCGCTGCTGTCCAATAGAGTGCGATAACTGTCGCTGCTAACAGGACGAAGCCGATAAATAACGCCCCCCTCTTGGTCTCGGCGCGCTGAATTTTCCGCCTCTTCCACACAGGGACGTAAGTCATCGCCAGGCATGCGCACCCGCCGACAAACAACATCGAAGCTATAAAAAGTTTTTCCTTCTTCGGAATATCCGGAAAGGCGGGCGGCGGCTCGCGTTTAACGTGCTCGTTTGACGTCGGGCGGGGGCTGGCATTCTCGTCAGGCGGCGGTGGAAGCGCCAGAAATTTGCCCGTACGTGTTATCTCGAAAAGTTGTGGCCGCTGAAGCTCCTTTTGGAAGGTTTGTGAGCGAGCCACGGCTTCCCGATCATCGATCGCGAGCTGCGTCGCGAGGAAGGCGGACGTTTGATAGGCGCTACGGAAAGGAGGAATGTCGCCTTGCAATTTATCGCCGAGCGTCGGTCCGAAGCTGGACGCGACGATCAGATTGCGCGTCCAATCCAATTCGCTTTGCATCGCCAGCGCCGCGTCGTAGTCGGTCGTGAAGAAAATCGCATTGGGAAAGTTGGGCTTTAGCGCGCGTAGGACGAGCAGCTTGTCGAACACGTCGCTTCCCAGAACGCCAATGGCCTTAATTCCCTCGCCACCGCTCAATCTGATTAGCTTGTCGTCTTCGACCAATCTGTCGGTAAGCCGCCGCAAATAATCGCTTTGACCTGGCCCATGCGGCCGGTCGCCTGCGCGCGCGGCTCTCTTGTCAAACGCCTCCTCCGTGTCGTCAGCTTCTTGGCGGCGTCCTTGCTGGTCCTCTGTTCTTCCGGTTTCTTGTCATCCGACGCAGTGACGCCGTCGATGCCGCGCAGATAGGTTTTCTCAACAATCTTAAGTTGATCTGATTCCAAGGGAGTGGAAGACCGGTTCTTGCCGTAGGCGCATTTTACATTCTGCCTGATCGAACGTCCGTAGGGCGTTTCCCAGTCGGATATCAGCGCGATGCTGTGTCCCTTGGCGTAACTTATGTCGCGAAGTTTTAGTTCATCGACGAGACGGTCGGCGAGAAGGTTATCAGGCGTGATCGTTCGTTCGATCGTGGTCGATTCGGGCGTGAGCGCACAGAGCTTCGACTCGTCCGCCGGTGGCGTCTCGACTTCCTTCGTTCCGATCGTCGCTCCATAAGAGATGAACTTGAATCGCGAAGCGCGATGTTCCTTCAGCATGGCCAGAAGCGCTTCAGACGTATGAGGTCCGATGACGGATACCGGTTGCGCCGGTTCGGCGAGGCGAAAAAATTGTGATGTCAAATCTTCAAGAATTTTGACCGGCGTTTTTTGCGTGGCGATCGTGTCAGTCAGATATTGTTCGTTGATCCAGAGCGCGAGAACATTCTGCACCCCGGTCGACTCTTCCGGAGACGACTGCCGTTCGAACCATTCATATGGCACGACCATTTTGACGGACTTTTTGTCCGGCCCTGTGACGCAGACCGAATAATAGTCGATGTGCTGGGCGTCCGCCGGCTGGAATTTCTTTCGCGCCAGACCCGACACGATGGCGTAGCGCAGTCGGCGACGGAATTCGACATCCTCCGCATAAGGCGTACCGGAAACCATGACGGGAAGAACGAGCGTCTGTTCTTGCGAACGCCAAGTTCGTTCCAAATCGATATGTTCGGAATGCTCGAACCAAGGCGCTTGGACTGGGGACGGCGCCGCACTGGCCTGGCCAGTTGCGCGTTTCGGTCGATTGTTCGGCGTCGGCAAGTCGAACCTATTGCAGGCGCCATTTGCTGGGCCCTTAGCCGCACTTTTCTCAACGGCGCCGAATGGATCCTGCCACAGCCTCGCGTCAATGTCGTGGTAGGCGTATCCATGAAACACGGTTTCTTGAGCGCTTGGACGGATGCCTTCGAGCGGCGCGTCCTTGTGGATCAGGTACGCGCCGGCGGCGATCAAAAGCGCGACGACGGCGCCGCCGCTCGCGACTGAACCGCTCTGGTCCTTGTCCTTGGACGCCATTTCAAAATCCGCAACTCGGCACTGAAAGCAATGCGTGTCAAAATCCGCTTGCGCGCCATGTGAAATGACGGCGACAAAGCTTACCAGCGTCGGCGAAATATGGCAATAATGTGAAATCTCGCTTGCCGATCAAACGTTGGTCAAAGCGCGGACGATGAGCAATTTTGCGCCGATCGAGGGGCAGAGGAGCGGCGTCTGGCGACGCCAAGACTGACGATTTGAAATGGACCTGCGGAATATTTTGAGGTCGAGCAAAGGCGCCGACGAGGCCGATCCGGAGATCAAGGCGATCGCCGAGGCGATCGCCCACAACCTCACGGCGCTCGGGCTTCACGTCGATTCGCGGCCCTACGGGCGCCGCTTTCTTGAAATCAAAGCTTCGACCTCGCCGAAACTCATCACGACGCCCGACGGAATTGAGGCGTCGGGAATCGCGCTGCTGCTCGCCGGCGCCTATGACCCGCCGTCGCTCGTATTCGAGCAGATCAATTCGCTGCGGCGCGGCATGGGGCGCGCCATGGTCGAGGCGGTCATCGCCGGGGCGACGACGCGGCCGGACGTTTTCCGCCGGCTGAGGGTCAATGACCTTTCGCCGCGCTTGCCGGACGGGCGGCGATGGTGGGAGCATGTCGCCGACGCCCATCCGGAGTTCGATTGGGTCATTACGCATGAAGAGCCGTTCAATGGCGGAAGATGAGCCGAGGGAATCGGGCGACCTTTCCGACTCGCCGCACTTCTTGAAGAAGCGCCAAAGGCTCGAAGCGCTGGCGCGCGAATTCGGCTATGACGCCGGCAAAGTGACGCTCAGCCCGCAGACGAAAACCTTCGATTATCTGGGCCAGAGCTTTACGTCGGAAGGACAGTCCTTTCCCGACGGAAGCATCGAAATCTACTATGATCCAGAGATGAGCGACGCGCGGCTCGGCTGCTGCCTCGCGCATGAAGTGCAGCACGCGCGCTATTTCGCGGTGCGCGACGCTTATCGCGCGGAACCGCCCGACGGGCCGCTGCATCGGCGCTTCGCCAAATATGCGCCGGAACTGCTCGCCGCGCAGCGCGGCGTCTCCAATTATTCGAACGAACATTGGGACGCCTGGACAGGCGACGCCCCGCCGAAGCTGTTCTCTTTCGAATTGGAGGAAGGGGACAGCGAACCGATCAATGAAACGATCGCGGAGGTCGCCAAGGCGCTCTATAACTGGGGGCCGGACGTGCGGATCAATCCTCTATGGAAAGAACTGCATGACGCGATCAATGAGGCATATGCGACGCTTCGAAGATAGAGCGCCGTTCGTTCAGGATTTGCCTTCACGCTTCAGCAATTCGCGCTTGCGCTCGACGCCCCAATAATAGCCGGAAAGCGCGCCGTCGCTGCGCACGACGCGATGACAGGGAATGGCGAGCGAAACCGGATTGGCGGCGCAGGCCTGCGCGACCGCACGCGTCGCTTTGGGTGCGCCGATGCGTTTCGCGATCTCGGCGTAGCTTGCCGTCTCTCCCGCCGGAATGTCCCGCAGCGCCGCCCAGACGCGCTGCTGAAAGGAAGTGCCGCGCATGTCGAGCGGCAGATCGAAGCGGGTTTGCGGCCGCTCGACCATGCCGACAGCGGCGGCGACATAGCGCTCAAAACCTTCGTCGGCGCCGATCAGCGCCGCGCACGGAAATCGATCCTGCAGATCGCGCAGCAATTCTTCCGGGTCGTCGCCAAGCGAAATCGCGCAGACGCCTTTCGCGCTTGCGGCGACCAGCACCGCGCCAAGCGAGGATTGGCCGATCGCGAAGCGGATGGTTTCGCTGGGCGCCCCGGCGCGATAGGCGGTGGGAGTCATGCCCAGCGTGTCCTTCGCCGTCGCATAGAAGCGTGCGCTTGTATTATAGCCGGAATCATAGATCGCCTCTGTGACTGTGACATTTTCCTTCAGCTGATCGCGCAGGCGCGCGCGCCGATGCGCCTCGGCATAGGCCTTCGGCGTGACGCCGGCGATGCGCGAAAACAGCCGGTGGAAGTGATAGGGGCTCAACCCTGCGGCGCGCGAAAGCTGCGTGAGAGTCGGCGGAGTTTCCGCCGCTTCGATGATGCGGCAGGCGCGGGCGATTTTCTTAGCGTCCCGCTCCTGCTGCGACGGCCCATCCGGCCGACAGCGGCGGCAGGGACGAAAACCCTGCGCATCGGCTTCTTCGGTTGTGGCGCAGAAGCGCACATTGGCCCGCTTCGCCGGCCGCGACGGGCAGGAGGGGCGGCAATAGACGCCGGTCGTTTTGACGCAATAGAAGAACTCGCCGTCCCGGCGCGCATCGCGCGCGACCACCGCCGCCCAGCGCGCCTCGTCGAGTTCGAGCGAATGTGCCTGCGTCATGTCTTTGGCCCGCCTTTCGCGCATCATCCAACTTTTGGCGCGAAACCCGCAATGCGTTTCTTGCTGTCCAATCTCCGAATGGCTGACAGGCGCCTCAGGCGATCCTATGCTGCGCCTCTGAAGCCAAGGATTGGACGCAACATGCCAGGACGTCAGAGCGCCCTAACGCGACGGGAAACAATTGCCGGCGCGAGCGCAAGCCTTGCTTGCGTCGGCGCGCGCGCCGCTGCGGCGTCGACGCTGCTCGTCTCCCACTTGGCCGCCATGGCGCATGACATGGGGCCGGCCCATGTCGAAAGTCCGGAGCGTCTGCGCGCCATTCTGCGCGCGCTGGACGATCCACGCTTTGCGGGCCTCTCGCGCGCTGAAGCCCCCCTGGCGCCGCAGGAGGCGCTGCTGCGCGCGCATAGTCGCGAGCATCTGTCGCGTCTCGCCAAATCGGCGCCGTCGGATGGATATGCACGCGTCGGACCTGACGCCGTCATGAATAGCGCCACGCATGAGGCGGCGTTGCGCGCCGCGGGCGGCGCGATCGCGGCGGTCGACGCGGTGATGCGTGGCGACGCCAAAAACGCTTTCGTCGCGATGCGGCCGCCGGGACATCACGCGACGCGCGAGACGCCGATGGGCTTTTGTTTTTTCAACAATGCCGCGATCGCCGCGCTGCATGCGCGCGTCGCTCATCGAGCTTCGCGCGTCGCCATCGTCGATTTCGACGTGCATCACGGCAATGGCGTGCAGGAGATTTTTTGGAGCGATCGAAACGTCCTTTACGCATCGACGCATCAGATGCCGCTCTATCCAGGCACGGGCGCGGTCAACGAAACCGGCGCGCATGACACGATCGTCAACGCGCCGCTCGTCAAGGGCGACAGCGGCGCGCAATTTCGCGAAGCGCTTGCGTCGCGCATTCTGCCGCGCCTCGACGTCTTCTCGCCCGATCTCGTCATTTTCTGCGCCGGCTTCGACGCCCATCTGCACGATCCGCTCGGCGGCTTGCGTCTCATTGCCGATGATTTCAGATATGTCACGCTGCGGGTGATGGAGATCGCTGCGCGCCGCTGCAACGGCCGCATTGTCTCGCTGCTCGAAGGCGGCTACCGCCCGGAAGACCTCGCGCGCAGCGTCGCGGCGCATGTCGGCGCGCTGGTGGAGGCGTGAGCCGGCTCGCTACGTATCATTCCCGGCAGGCCGAAGGCCTGACCGGGAATCCAGAGCCAATCCAAGAATGCTGGTTTTGCTCTGGATTCCCGATCGCGCTGCGCGCGTCGGGAATGACATTCGGGTCACCCAAGCCGCGCCGCGAGCTTGCTCCATAAGGCGTTCTCCGCCCGAAAGACATAGTCGAGCCCGGCGCTGGTGACGCTTCTGGCGCCTTGCGCGATCAGCCAGTCGGCGAGCGCCGCGACCTTGCTCGCCGGGCAGCGGAAGCTCGCCGAGCAATTGTCCTTGTCGCGTAGTACCGCGCCGAAGTCCGTTTCAGCCGCCCGCAGAATCTGTTCGCTGACATCGGGCAGAGCAGCGCGCACCTCGCGCGTCGTGCGCGCTTCCTCTTCCGCGGCGATGCGTGAAAGAATGATGCGCGCCGCTTCGCGCGCGGTTTGGCTCCAAGGCGCCGTCAGCGAGGCGACGAGATTGGCCTGCGAACGCAGGATCACGCCATCCTCGATAATTTTCAGCGCATTCGCCGCGAGCGTCGCGCCGGTGGTGGTGATGTCGACGATGAGATCGGCGGAGCCGGCGGCGGGCGCGCCCTCGGTCGCGCCGGAGCTCTCGACGATGCGATAGTCCGAAACGCCATGCGCGGCGAAGAAGCGCCGCGTCGTATTCACATATTTCGTCGCGACGCGTAGGCCGCGGCCGTGACGCGCGCGAAACCCGTCGGCGATATCGGCGAGATCGCTCATGTAGCGCACGTCGATCCAGGCCTGCGGCACGGCGACGATGACATTCGCCGCGCCAAAGCCGAGCGGCGCGAGAAGCTCCACTCTCTTCTCCGCATCGGGGATTTCTTCGCGCACCAGATCTTCGCCGGTGACGCCAAGATGGGCTTCGCCGCTGGCGAGCCTTCGCGTGATCTCGGCCGCGGAGAGATAGGCGACTTCCGCGCCCTCGACTCCGGCGACGGCGCCGCGATAGTCGCGGGCGCCGCGCCCCTGCGTCAGCTCCAGGCCGGCGCGCGCGAAGAAGGCGGCGGCGTTTTCCTGCAGCCGGCCTTTCGAAGGGGAGGCGATGATGAGTTTTTGCATCACGCCTCTTCCTTGCCCGGAGAAAGTCGGTCGATCCAGATGGCGGCGCCGACCGCCGGTATGTCCGAAGCCGCGCCCAGAGTCTTGAACAGCCGGTCGTAGCGACCGCCGCCGATCACCGGCTCGCCATCGCCGTCGTGGCGCGCCTCGAAGACGAAGCCGGTGTAATAGTCGAGATGGCGCGCGAAGCTTGCCGAGAAGCGCATGTCTTGGACCGTGAGGCCGCGCGCGTCGATGGCGCGGACGCGCGCGTCGAAAGAGTCGAGCGCGGCGGAAAGGTCGAGCCGCGCGTCGGCGGCGAGGTTGCGCATCGCGGCGGAAGCGGGTGCGGGCGCGCCTTCGATGGCGAAAAAAGCTTCCGCCAGCGCGCGCGTTTCTTTCGACACGCCGTCGCCGTCGGCGAGCGTCGCCTGGTCGAGGAAGCGTTCGGCGATTTCAGCCGCGCTGCGCCCGCCGACCGGCGTGATGCCGGCGATCGACAGAAGGTCTTCGACGAGCCGGCGCGCATCGGCCGGATCGACCTTGGTCAGCGCCGCCAGGACGCCCGACTGTTCCGACCCGCCATTGCGCCTCGGCGCGGCGAAAATATCGGCGATCCTCTGGCCGCGCGCATGGCCGGCGGCGAGACGCCGGCGCCAGATCAGCGGCATGTCGAGCCTTTCGAGAAAGGCGGCGACGAGCCCGGCGTCGCCCATGTGAACATTGAGCCGCGTCGCGCCTGCTGCGGCGGCGGCTTCCAGCGCGGCGACGAGGATTTCCGCGTCGGCCGCCTCGCGGTCGTCGCGGCCGAAGCTCTCGAGGCCCGCCTGAAGAAATTCGCCGTCGCCGGTCGCGCCATGCTCGGGGGCGCGGAACACCGAGCCGCCATAGGCATAGGCCGCCGGCTGGCCCGCCTGCGCCGAGGCGAGATAATCGAGGCAGACGGGGATCGTATATTCCGGGCGCAGGCAGAATTCCGCGCCGGAGCCGTCGCTCGTCAGATAGAGACGGCCGCGGAAATCCTCTCCGGAGCGATCGAGAAAGACATGCGCCGGCTGCAGAAGACGCGGCTCGCAGCGCGCGAAGCCTTCCCGCGCGAAATGCGCAAGGATGGCCGCAAGGCGCGAAGCTTCGCAGTCTGTAGCGGCGGTGGCGGGGGTCAAGCGCAAATCCTCTCGAAATTCGCGCTCTCTTTAGCAAGCGCGCCGCAAGGACGCATCCCGTTTGTTGGCGAAGGGTGAACGGGACTTGGGAGCCGTTTCGCGCCTTATCGGCTCTATTGACAAGCAATTTCGGAATGCCAAACGATGCGTCCGTTCGAGAGTTCACTTTTGGCGGGCGCCGGCTGCGAGAGACTTTAGGGCGACGTTACTCATGCCGATTAATAATTATAACAAGATCGTCGTGACGATCCATGGCATCCGCACCAATGGCGGCTGGCAAAAGGAAATCACGCCCGCCCTCGCGTCGCATGGGCTGATTCCCTATCACATCAACTACGGTTATTTCTTCGCGACGCGGTTCCTGTTCAAGCCGTTCAGAGAGAGTCAGATTGAAGCGATACGCCGGGAGCTGATCAATCTGCGAAAGGATACCGGCGCGAACAGGATCAGCATCATCGCGCACAGTTTTGGCACTTTTATCGCGATGGAGGCGTTGCGCAGGGACAATGGCGAATTGAAATATGACCGGGTGGTGTTGACCGGCAGCATTCTCCCGCGAAATTTCGACTGGCGGACTCTGTTCGAGCGAGAATTGGCGACGGCCGTCTTCAATGTGCGCGCGACCTCCGACTGGGTCGTCAGCCTGGCCGCTTTTCTATCGGGGAGCGGCGGCGGTCGCCTTTCCCGGGCGGCGCATTGGTTGACCGGGTTGAATGCGGGAGACAGCGGCCGTCGAAAGTTCGATTTCGATGGCGCGCGGCTGCTCGATGAAGAAATCGAAGGCCACCACAGCATCGCTCATGATCGCGTCCGTTTCGGCAAATGGGCCAGATTCATCAGCTATCCGCGCCTCCCCGATGATCTTCTGCGAACCCTCAAGCGAAAGCTGGATGCGCTTCGGCTGGTCGCGGCGAAAGTTCTGCGCGCCCCGGCCGATGTCATACGCATCAATTATTTTTCCCTTGATCGGGGCGTTTTGAAAATGGTTCCCGGCGCTTTCGACAATATGACCTACGCTCCGGAATTCGAGCTGGAGATTGATCTTGGGCTGGGGTCGACAGGCAAGGCCTTCACGAGCGGAGAACCTTTTTTCGTCGTCAAGAACGAGGCTGCATGGAGTGGCGATCAGCTGCCGAGCAGCGAGCTTCACAAATTGCATCCCGACCTCAGCTGGATACTCTCCTTCCCGATCGAATGTCCGAGGCGACAAATCGTGGTCGGGGTCATCAATTATGACTGCCTTGGCGGCATTCCGGAAGCGTTCCGCGATCCGGCGTCCAAGGATGCACAGGCGGTCATATTGGCGCTTAAGCCATATACGCTGGATTCGGTCGGGCCTTGCCTTGAAGCGGCCTTTCTGGGAGAATATTTACCTGAAGTCTCTATTTAGATTGGGGCTTCCGGCTGGAGTTGGCTATGAAGATACAGACGATCCCGGTGAACCCGGCAGCGAGCGCCACAGGGTCAAAGCCGGGCATTTTCATGTTCGAGGTCACGGGCCAGCCTGACCCGAATAATGAAGTCGTTCAACTCGCGCGCAAACTCCTGCGCGAATCGTCGGTTTCGTCGGCGGTGGTCGAGGCGTTCGAACAATCCGTCGGAAACGGACGGTTGGAGTCGCAGAAATAAAAAAGTCTACATGTATTCCGTTGGCTGCCGACAATGGACACGGCGGCGGCAAACAATGCATCTCTTGCTTCTTTTCCCAGCCTCTGCCACATAGGGGCCGGGAGGTTGGCGCTGGACGCTTCACTCGCCAACCGGGTCAGGTCCGGAAGGAAGCAGCCCTAACGAGCTTGGGCGGGTCTCCGTTCAGCCTCCCACCCTTGCTTAATCGCTAGCCTCAACGGTCCTGCTCGGCGCGGCGGGTCGAGGCGTTTCGACGGGCGCAGCGTCCGACGCTATGCTACAAGCGTGGCGAAATCCTTGGTCGTCATTGCGCGCGAAGCGGAAGCAATCCAGCGCCGCCGCGCGGCGTTCCGACTGCTTTGTCGCTTCGCAATGACGCTTTGCCGAGCTTATGGCGTCGATGAACGACACGCTTTTCACTGACGATCAGGCGCCGCCCTCGGCCTATCGCGTGCTGGCGCGCAAATACCGACCGACCAGCTTCGCGGACCTCATCGGCCAGGAGCCGATGGTGCGCACGCTCGAAAACGCCTTCGACCTCAATCGAATTCATCAGGCCTATCTGCTCACCGGCGTGCGCGGCGTCGGCAAGACGACGACCGCGCGCATTCTCGCGCGCGCCTTCAACTATGAACTGCCGGCGCACGACGGCAAGCCGGCGATCAATCAGCCGACGATCCATATGGAGGAGCTCGGCGTTCACTGCCAGGCGATCATCGATTCGCGCCATGTCGACGTGCTCGAAATGGACGCCGCCTCGCATACCGGCATCGACGACATCCGCGAGATCATCGACAACGCCCGCTATCGCCCGGTGATGGCGCGCACCAAGGTCTATATCATCGACGAAGTGCATATGCTCTCCAAGGCCGCCTTCAACGGTCTCTTGAAGACGCTCGAAGAGCCGCCTGAGCATGTGAAGTTCATCTTCGCGACGACGGAAATCGACAAGGTGCCGGTGACGGTCCGCTCGCGCTGCCAGCGCTTCGACCTGCGCCGCATCGACGCCGGCCTGCTCGCCGATCATCTGCTGAACGTCTGCAAGGCCGAGGGCGTCGCCATCGAGCCGGACGCGCTCGCCATGATCGCCCGTGCGGCCGAAGGATCGGCGCGCGACGCGCTGTCGCTGCTCGATCAGGCGATCGCTTACGGAGCGGCGCATGCCGCCGGCGGCGCGATCGCCGCCGAGGATCTGCGGCTGATGCTCGGCGTCGCCGACAAGGCGCGAGTCATCGATCTTTTCGAAGCGGCGATGTCGGGCGACGTCGCCGCGGCGATCGGCATTCTCGAAGATCAGTATAATGGCGGCGCCGATCCGGCGCAGGTGCTGCTCGAACTTGCTGAATTCACCCATCTCGCGACGCGATTGAAGCTCGCGCCCGAGGCCGCGAATTCGGCGGCGTTGACGCCCGAGGAAAGGCGCCGGGGCGAAGACGCCGCCGCCCGTCTGTCCGTGCCGGCGCTGACCCGCGCCTGGCAAATTTTGATGAAGGGCGTCGAGGAATTGCGCGGCTCGCAGCGGCCGCTGGCGGCGGCCGACATGGTGCTGGTGCGGCTCGCTTATGCCGCCGACATGCCGACTCCGGCCGAGGCGCTGCGCCGGCTCGGTTTTGGCGAGGGCGCAGCGGGGGCCGAGTCTCAAGCGTCACCGCCGAGAAGCGCGCCGACCGGCGCGGCGCCGGCGCGCGGCCCGCGACTGGTTGCGGCGGCGCGCCCCGCGGTCGCTCAGCCCTCCGCCGCGCCGGCCGCAACGACACTTATCGCGAGCTTCGACGCTCTCGTGGCGCTTGCGGCGGAAAAGCGGGACATGCGCCTCAAGATCGCGCTCGAATCCGAGGTGCGGCTGGTGCGCTTCGAACCCGGGCTGATCGAATTCGAACTCGCGCCCGGCGGCGCGCGCGATCTGGCGGCGACGTTGATGCAGAAGCTTCAGGCCTGGACCGGCGAGCGCTGGATGGCGTCGATCGTCGCCGCGGGCGGCGCGCCGTCCCTCAAGGAACAGCGCGAGGCGGAGGAGCGCAGACGCCGTTCCTCTCTCGAATCCGATCCGCTGGTCGCGAGCGTGCTGGCGCGTTTCCCCGGCGCGCAGATCGTCGCGGTGCGGGGCAGGGACGAGGGCGCAGCGTCCGCCGAAACGCTTTATGATGATGCGTCGCCAATCGACGAAGACGACGGAGAAGCGCAATGATGGACTTCATGGGCCTGATGAAGCAGGCGCAGCAGATGCAGGCCAAGATGGCCGAGGCGCAATTGGAGCTCGAACAGACCGTCGTCGAAGGCGAGGCGGGCGGCGGGATGGTGAAAGTTACGCTCACCGCCAAAGGCGCGATGCGGAGCGTCTCGATCGATCCGAGCCTGTTGAAGCCGGATGAAAAGGAAATTCTCGAGGATCTGATCCTCACCGCGCATATGCAGGCGCGGCTCAAAGCCGACGAAGCCATGGCCGAGAAGATGAAGGCGCTGACCGGCGGCCTGCCGCTGCCGCCGGGGCTGAAGCTGCCGTTTTGAGATGGCTGCTGTGAACGCGAAACATTGGGGTGGCGCACGTACGCCCTCTCCCTATGGGAGAGGGTGGCTGCGAAGCAGCCGGGAGAGGGGTATCCCTTTCACACGGTTTGCACATACCGCAATTGAAAGGCCGTCGCCCCTCACTCCGGTCCTTCGGACCGACCCTCTCCCCGTGGGAGAGGGTTGCGTGCGCTGAGACCATGGCCGAACGCGTCGCCGGTCCTGAAATCGAAAAGCTCGTGCAGCTCCTGGCGAAATTGCCGGGCCTCGGTCCGCGCTCGGCGCGGCGCGCGGTCTTGCATCTCATCCGCAAGCGCGAGGAACTGCTCGCGCCGCTCGCCGAGGCGATGCGCGTCGCGCAGGAGCGCATCATCGTTTGCTCGGTCTGCGGCAATCTCGATACGAGCGATCCCTGCACCATCTGCCGCGACGCGCGCCGCGACGCATCGATCATCGTTGTCGTCGAGACGGTCGCCGATCTCTGGGCGCTGGAGCGGGCCGGGCTGCTCAGCGCCCGCTATCACGTGCTCGGCGGCGTGCTGTCGCCGCTCGACGGCGTCGGGCCGGACGATCTTGCGATCGCGAGCCTCGTTACGCGCGTGCGCGCCGAGGCGACCGGCGAAGTCGTGCTCGCGGTCAACGCCACCGTCGACGGACAGACGACCGCGCATTACATCGCCGATCTTCTGGCGCCGTCAGGCGTGAAAGTGACGCGGCTCGCCCATGGCGTGCCGGTCGGCGGCGAACTCGACTATCTCGACGAAGGCACGCTCGCGGCGGCGCTGGAGCGACGGACGGTTTTTTAGCGCAATGACATTGTGTGTCATTCCCGGCGGGCCGCAGGCCTGACCGGGAGTCCAGGGCCAATCCGAGAACGCTGGTTTTGCTCTGGATTCCCGATCGCGCGCGTTGCGCGCGTGGGGAATGACAACCGAGCGGATCAATCGGATTTCGTATGACAGCCCAGAAGATCGGCCGAAAACCGAATTATTTCGCCGCGGTCGTCTTCGACGCGATGATCTTGTCCCAGTCCTCGAGGCCGATCTCGCCGCCATATTTGTCGCCATTGACGAAGAAGGTCGGCGTGGAATTGACGCCGAATTTCTCGGCCGCGCGATCACGCACCTTGTTCACATTCTCGTAAAGCGCTTGATCCTTCAGCACCGCTTCGAATTTCTCCTGGCCGAGCCCGGTCTGTTTCAACACATTGGCCAGTCCATCGAGCGGCTTGTCCGCAAAGGCCCAGTTCTTCTGCTGCGAGAAGAGGAGATCGACCGCCGCGTTGCGCTTGTCGCCGAGTTCGCGCGCCAGCATGAAAGCGGCGGTCGCCAGCGGATCGAGCGGGAACTCGCGCAGGATGAATTTCACCTTGCCCGCATCGATGTATTTCTTTTTCAGCTCGGGAAAGACGTCGTGATGAAACGCCGCGCAATGGCTGCAGGTCATCGATGCATATTCGACGATCGTCACCGGCGCGTTCGCCTGGCCTTCCACAATGTCGGGGAGCGCGTTCGGCGCCATCAGCTCATCGGTCGAAACCTTGCCCGAAGGCGATTTGTCGGCGTAAGCCGGCGCGGCGGCGAAGACCGCGCAAGCGGCGACGACAAGAAAACGACGACGGGGCAGAAAAGCAAAGGGCATGTGCGGTCCATAAGTGTTGCGACGCGGAAGAGACCATAATCTCTTCGGCAAATGTGGCAATTCAAATTTCGCCGTGGGGCGGCGGCCGGCGCTACAATCCGTGTCTGGGTTGAATGAACCAGTAAAGCACGCCGATAAAGGCGAGAACCACGCCGAACCAGAAGACGACGTCGCCGATCTGCAGGTCTCTCATGGCGTAGCTGAGAACGCTGACCGTCAGGCCGCCGATCGCGATCCAGAGCGGACGCTGGCCGCGTTCATTCTTAGGCGGTCGCTTCTTTGTTGGCCCGGACAAGCGCCTCTCCCTGACGTTTCCTAGCCGTTCCGCCCGTCATTCGTTGGTGGTTTTGCGAGCGGCGACGGCGCAT
This sequence comes from Methylocystis sp., assembly GCF_046349115.1. Classification (GTDB taxonomy): domain Bacteria; phylum Pseudomonadota; class Alphaproteobacteria; order Rhizobiales; family Beijerinckiaceae; genus Methylocystis. The sequence continues at coordinate 398,449 of NZ_JAXMCX010000001.1, forward strand.
TTGCGCTTAGACTTTCCGATCGCGCTTCCGCAGTCAAGAATCGCCAAACAAAAAACAGCCGCGCGAAGCGGCTGTTTTCGAAGTATTCCTGCGCGCTGAAATTAACGCGAATAGAATTCGATGACGAGGTTCGGCTCCATCTGCACCGGATAGGGCACTTCCGTCGCATGCGGCACGCGGATGAGCTTCGCGGTCATCTTGGAGTGGTCGACGTCGTAATATTCCGGCGCGTCGCGCTCGGCGAGCTGCACCGCTTCAAGAACGGTCACAGCCTGTTTCGAGGCTTCCTTCACCTCGATCACGTCCCCGACCTTCACCTGATATGATGGAATATTGACGCGCTTGCCATTGACGCGGATATGCCCGTGATTGACGAACTGTCGCGCGGCGAACACCGTCGGAACGAATTTCGCGCGATAGACGATGGCGTCGAGACGCCGTTCCAAGAGCCCGATCAGATTGTCGCCGGAATCGCCCTTCATGCGGATCGCTTCCGCGTAATATTTGCGGAACTGCTTTTCCGAAATATTGCCGTAATAGCCCTTGAGCTTCTGCTTGGCCTTGAGCTGCGTGCCGTAATCGGAGAGCTTGCCCTTGCGGCGCTGGCCGTGCTGTCCCGGGCCATATTCGCGGCGGTTCACCGGGCTCTTCGGCCGGCCCCAGATATTCTGGCCGAGGCGGCGATCAAGCTTATATTTGGCTTCTGCGCGTTTCGTCACTTTGACTGTCGTCCTCTCATCGATCGCGTTTCGCGAGAGCGCGACAAGACGAACTTCGCCCGAAGCCTTGCGCTTGGGGCGTCATCTCGATCCGCGTCTCTCGCTGCCCCGGCGACGCCGGGGCGCTAAGAACGCGCCCTCCTTTGCCGCTGATACGGCCGACAGGCGTCTGCTTCAAACGCCACGGGTGCTTGCCCGGCGCGAACGGGTCGCGTCAGGCTGATGGGGAGCTAAAGGAAAGCGCTCCCCGCGTCAAGGTCTTCCTAAGCCCGGATCCCTTTAAACGGCCGAACTTACGGCCAGGGGAAGGGAAAACCATCGTCGTAAGGGACGATCATGTCGGCGTTGTAGGGCGGGCGCTGGGGAAGCGTTTCCTGCATATACCAGCTGCGCTGGGCGCGCTCGATCGGATCGTGATTGAGGTAGGTCTGCTGCACCATGTAACGATTGGTGCTGCCCACCGGCACCTGAGTTCCGGGATCGAGCCAGCTGCGGCGCTGAATGTCGATCGGGCCGCGGCCGTTATAGAGTTCGTCCGAGGAAACGCGATAACGCGACGACTTGGCGAGCGCGTCGCCCGCCGCAAACGCCACCAGACATGCGAGCCCCGCCGACAGCACCATATTTTTGCGCATCACGATCCCCTTTGGACTGAACGCCAGCGATCATCATAGCGGATCGTTTCGCAAAAGCGAATTGGCGCGGTCGTTTCCCGCCGACAATCCGTGATCAGGGTGAATGCGTGCGCGAGCCGCGCTTAGATCACGCTGCGTTTAGGCGGAATCGCCTAAACGCAGATTACGTGATCGATTCCGAAAGTTTAGAGCGCGCTCTATGCGAAAAGCCGGTTCCCACTTTTTCGCAGCGCGCTCTAGCGCGCGGTCGGCGCGAGTTGACGCGCCGGCTTTGCATGGCTGCGGCGCGCGGCGTTCTTCTGGGCCGGAATCGTCGCGGTCAGGTCGTCGCGCGAGATATTGTCGCAACCCGCCGAACGGGACGCCGCCGCCTGCGTGAAGAAGGCGTTCAATTCGGGCCGGTCCGGACTGGCGGTGTAATCGATGCGGTCGAGCAGACAGCCGAGCGCGACCCGGTCAATCGGCTTCGCCGCCTCGCCGCAGGCGAGCCCGGCGATTTCGATCGCAAGCTTCTCATCGATGAAGCGCGTCGCGAGGCAGTTGCGTTCGCTCGCGGCGACGCCTTCGGAGGCGGGCTGGGACAATCGTATTTCGGCGGTCTCGAACGAACCGAATTTGGCGCCGAGTTCGCTCGGCTGGCCGATTTTCTCGACATTCAGTTCCGCCTGCGCGGCATGTCGAGTCATGTCGAGGAAGAAGTCGGACGTCTTTTCCTTCTCGGCGATATCCTGATGAATGTCGACGCGCATGAAGGGCGCGCCCATCGCGAACCTCCCTACCGAAATCGAGTCGATGCGGCCTGAGCCATTCTCGCCGTCGCGCGCGGCGATGGTCTTTTTCTCCCGGCTAAATTCGGGCGCGGATATATCGAACACGCTGAAAGGTTTGGCCATCAGCGCGGAAGCTTCAACCGCGTCGATGGAGATTTTGGCGGAAATCTTGCGCGGCGGCGCGACAGTCGCGCGCGGCGCGATTGTGGCCGCGCCCTTCGGTTCGGGCGTTTCGGCTTCGCGGGGAAAAATGACGAGGGCGGCGAGGAGAATGAGCATTGCGCCGATTCCCATTCCGGTCGCCGCGCGCGCGCCGGCCGGCCGGGCGCGCAGCGGGCGCGCATAATGGCTGTCGTTGGGATCGAATTCGGCAACGCTCATGAGACGCGACTCCGGCGGCCTGCAGCGCCGCGCAAGGAATGACGCGCCGAGATTGCGTCGCGGCTTCGGAAATTGCGGTTAACGCGCCGCGATGAATCGAGTTTTGGTGAATGAAAGATTGACGGGGCGAAGCCGGTCGGTTCAGCGCGCCGCTTGCGACGGATTTTTCCGCGCGGTTGTCTCATTCCGCATCGCTTCGCGATGCGGCTTTTCCCCCCAAGGGAAGGGCGGGCGCCCAAACAAAAGCCCGCGCCTTTCGGCGCGGGCCTGAATGTCGAGTCCGGGGAAAGTTATTACTCCTCGGACTTCTTGCCCTTCTTTGGCGTCTCCTCGCGAGCTTTCAGCGCCGCGCCGAGAATGTCGCCGAGCGACGCCCCCGAGTCGGCCGAGCCATATTGGGCGATCGCCTCCTTCTCCTCGGCGACTTCCAGGGCCTTGATCGAAACCGAGACCTTGCGCGCCTTGCGGTCGAAGAGCGTGACGCGGGCGTCGACCTTCTCGCCGACGGCGAAGCGCTCGGGCCGCTGGTCGGCGCGGTCGCGGGCGAGTTCGTTGCGCTTGATGAAAGTGGCGAGATCGGTGCCGGTGATTTTTACGTCGATGCCGGAATCCTTGACTTCGGTCACTTCGCAGGTGACGACGGCGCCCTTCTTGAGTTCGCCGCCTTCTTCGGCGCTCACCGAGGCGAAGGGATCGCCCGCCAACTGCTTGACGCCCAGAGAGATGCGCTCCTTCTCGACGTCGACGTCGAGAACCTGGGCGCTGATCACGTCGCCCTTCTTATAATCCTCGATCACCTGCTCGCCGGGACGGTTCCAGTCGAGATCCGAGAGATGGACCATGCCGTCGACATCGCCGTCGAGACCGATGAAGAGACCGAATTCGGTCTTGTTCTTCACCTCGCCGGAGACGGTCGAGCCGACCGGATGCTTCTCGGCGAAGGCTTCCCACGGATTCTGCAGGCACTGTTTCAGGCCGAGCGAAATCCGGCGCTTGACCGGATCGACTTCGAGCACCTGAACGTCGACTTCCTGGCTGGTCGAGACGATCTTGCCGGGATGGACGTTCTTTTTCGTCCAGCTCATTTCCGAGACATGGACGAGGCCCTCGATGCCGGGCTCCAATTCGACGAAAGCGCCATAGTCGGTGATGTTGGTCACGCGGCCATGGAATCTCGCGCCGATCGGATATTTCGCCTCGATGCCCTGCCACGGGTCTTCGAGCAGCTGCTTCATGCCGAGCGAGATGCGGTGCGTCTCGTGATTGATCTTGATGATCTTCACCTTGACGGTCTGGCCGATGGTCAGCACCTCGGACGGGTGGTTGACTCGCCGCCAGGCGATGTCGGTGACATGCAGCAGGCCGTCGATGCCGCCAAGATCGACGAAGGCGCCGTAGTCGGTGATGTTCTTCACGACGCCATCGATCACCTGTCCCTCTTCGAGATTGGCGACGATCTCGTGGCGCTGCTCGGCGCGGCTCTCTTCAAGCACGGTGCGGCGCGACACGACGATATTGCCGCGGCGGCGGTCCATCTTGAGGATGTGGAACGGCTGCGGCACATTCATCAGCGGGCCGACGTCGCGGATCGGCCGAATGTCGACCTGGCTGCGCGGCAGGAAGGCCACCGCGCCGTCGAGATCGACGGTAAAGCCGCCCTTGACCTGGTTGAAGATGACGCCATCGACCTTTTCATTGGTCTCGAAGGCCTTTTCGAGCTTCACCCAGCTCTCTTCGCGGCGCGCCTTGTCACGCGAGATGACAGCTTCGCCGAGCGCGTTCTCGACGCGCTCCAGATAGACTTCGACCTCTTCGCCGACCTGCGGGGCGGGGTCGCGGCCGTAGCCGGTGAATTCCTTGATCGGGACGCGGCCTTCGGTCTTGAGGCCGATGTCGATGACGGCGACATCCTTTTCGATGGCGACGACACGGCCCTTGATGACGGAGCCTTCGAAGGCTTCGTTCTGGCCATAGCTTTCATCGAGCAGGGCGGCGAAATCTTCGCGCGTGGGGACGCGATCGGTAGTAGCGGACATTTGTTCTCCTGAAGACCCCGGAAGGGGCGGCGCCGGCGAAGGGTTAGCGTTGCAGACCAGCTATCGACGATCGGACGTCCTCCGCGGCAAAAACGCGAGGGAAGACGAAAAGTTCGCTAAACGAACTGGCCGGCGCGGCCCGAGGTCGAAAACCAAAACGAATGCGCCGGCTTGGTCTCCGGCGCGGGCGTTATCTACCAGCGACGCGCCGCCGCCGCAAGCGCTTCAAGTCGAAAGCGCTTCGCAGCGCGCAGCGGCAAAAGCATGATATTGCGACGCAATATACCACTAATATACTGATTTAATATATTAAACATAAAATGAACGCGCGCCGTATCATCGAATTTATTGCTGGCGGAATCATATTCGCACGCCTAGGTTTGATGGCTACGCTTCGATGCGCGATCCGGATTCGCACTGATCCGCGGGCGCGAATTTGCGCAAACAGGAAGCGGCGCGTGCATTTTGCCGGCGCGCGTCGTTCCCGCGCCAGCCGGGGGCCGACACAGCGCTCGCGCACGCTAAGTAGAAGCTGCCATGCGCCGCGCCTGCGGCGAGAGCGTCGACTTCCCCTCACTGCGAGGGGGATATAAAGAGGAGAGAGAAATGAAATCCAATATTATTTCAGGATCGGCGCTTGCAGCCGCCGCTGTCGCCTTGGCGTTGAGCGGCGCGTCCGTCGCACCCGCCTACGCGCATGGCGCCAAGGCGACCCACGCCAAGACTCATTGCGGCGGCAAGTCGAGCTGCCGCGGCATGGCCAAATGCCACCACAAGGCGAAGTGCCACCATTACAAGGGTCACTGCAATATGAAGAGCCGCTGCCACTCCAAGTAATATTCGACGTGCGCGGGGGCGGTTCATTCGCCGTCCCCGTGACCGACTTCGGCGCGCGCGGCGGAGCGCAAGGGGGACATGTCAATGGAAAAGCCCGCGCCTCTCGGCTACGGCTTGGGACTGAGGCCCGTCTATTACGACGAGATTCTGGCGTCGCGCCCGCCGATCGACTGGTTCGAAATCATCTCCGAAAATTACATGCTCGCCGGCGGCCGGCCGCTGGCGATGCTGGACCGCATACGCGCCGATTATCCCATCGTCATGCATGGCGTTTCGATGTCGCTCGCTTCGACCGATCCGCTCAACATGGATTATCTGCGGCAATTGAAGGCGCTCGCCGAACGGGTCGAGCCGGCCTGGATTTCCGATCACGTCGCCTGGACCGGCGTGCATGGCGTCACGCTTCATGATCTGTTGCCCATTCCCTATACGCGCGAGTCGCTTGCCCATATCGTCGAGCGCATCCAGCGGGTGCAGGATTTCCTCAAACGCCGGCTCGTCGTGGAAAACGCCTCGACATACGTCTCCTTCGTCGATTCCGAAATGAGCGAACATGAGTTCGTTCGCGAAATGGCGGAGCGGGCCGACTGCCTGTTGCTCCTCGACGTCAACAATGTTTTCGTTTCGAGCTTCAATCACGGCTTCGATCCCATCGCCTTCATCGACGGCGTTCCCGCCGAGCGCGTCGTGCAGTTTCATATGGCGGGCCATACCGACAATGAGACGCATCGCGTCGATACCCATGACCAGCCGGTCTGCGATGAAGTCTGGGCGCTCTATGAGCATGCGCGCCGGCGTTTCGGCGACGTCTCCGCGATGATCGAGCGCGATGACAATTATCCGCCCTTCTCGGAGCTTCTCGACGAGCTGCAACATATGCGCGACATCGATGCGCGTATCGCCAATGAGCAGGCGCTCAGCGCGGCATGAAGCTCGCCGATTTTCAGTCCCTGTTTCAGGAGAGCATGCTGGCCGGCGCCGGAGAGGCGGACAAGCCGCTCCTGAAAAAATTGCGCTCATCGCCGCGCGGCGCGACTCCCGAGACGTTGCTTGGCGTCTATCAGAGCGGCTATCGACTGCGGCTCGCCGATTTCGTGTCGCAGGATCACCCCGGCCTACGCGCCGTCCTCGGAGAAGAGGCGTTTGAGACGCTCATCGACGACTACATCGATCAGCGTCCGTCGCGCGACCCCAACGCCCGCTTCTTCACGACCGGATTGCCGGATTTCATGAAGGATTGTCCGACCTGGCGCGACGATGCGCGGGCCGTATCGATGGCGCTGTTCGAACGCGCGATGGTCGACGCCTTCGACGCCGCCGACGAAACGCCCTTGGCGGTGCAGGCGCTCGCGGAATTTATGTCGAATGACTGGCCGCGGCTCGCTTTTGATTTCGACCCGAGCCTCAACCTGCTCGAACTTGCCGTCGGCACGATCTCGGCTTATGGCGCCGCGATCAGCGAGGAGCCGCCGGAAACAATCGACGCGTCGGCGGCGGGCGATGGCATCGAATATGCCGCCGTGTGGCGCGTCGATCATGAATCGGCCTATCGCCAGCTCGAGCCCGACGAATATGTCGCGCTTTGCGAAGCGCGCGCCGGCCATGCCTTCGGCGACATCTGCCAGATGACCGCCTTCCAGCAATCGGGAGAGATTGCGCCGGAGCGGCTGGCGCAATGTCTCTCAAGCTGGTTTCAGGACGGCATGATCATCCGCGTGCGCGTTTGCGGCGATGATCAGTCTTCGAATACGCCCTCAAGCGCGTAATGCTGGACGCTCTTGCGGTTGGCGATGAGTTCGTCGGCCGTCGGCTCGCCCTTCATCGCGCGCGAGATCGCCAGCTTCGTCGCCTCATAATTGGTGCGGTAGAGGTCTTTCCTGTCGAGCTTCTTTTGGTGCTTGGCGCAACGCGGATCGAGCCAGACCATGATGATCATGCAGAGTTCGTCGATCTGATCCTTGGGGATGATTCCTTCAGCGACGCAGTCGACGATGGCGTCGCCGGTCGCCGCCTGCACGATTCCGCCGAGCAGCTCGACGTAATCTTCCGATTTGACCGTCATCTTGGTGGTCATCATCGTGGCGGGCCGGACCTGCTGGTTGAGGTCGCGGATGACGAACATGCGCGGATGGCCGGCGACCTGACCCGCCATGCTGGCGAAGGCGTGGCCGACCGGCCCCTTGACGTTGCCGATCATCACTTCCGGCATCGCGTCGGTATATTGTCCGTCCGCCGCCAGAACCGTCGCTTCGCCCGTCGCCAGCCAGATATGCTCGGTCATCGTCGCTCCTCTTTGTTGGATGCGCGTTGGATAGCATCGGGCACTGTCACAAGGAAGGGAGAGTTGTTACATGAGCGTTGCGCGCGTGCTCAGCGTGGTTCGATCTGGGCTCCAGCTATGATCTGCTCAACTAGGTTCGCAGGCCAAGTAAGTCCTAGCTGCGGGTCTGACGTGTCATTGGTTGCAAGACGGCCGGAATAGATGCCAACAAACATTGTCTCTACCCCGGCGTTCATCGTTACACCGCCCTCGGCTAGAAAATGTGTTCCCCAACTTCGCCGTATTACTGGAGACCCAGACATACCCGGTCTCGACGCAGCATCGACCAGCATGAACTGTTGTGTATCTGAAAATATCTCAGGTTCAGAGGCGATACTGCCTCGTTTCCAAATGGGTAACCCACTTGGACCAAGGCCGAATGGATACCCAAGTATAAATACATCCATGCCGACCATCAGAGCCAGTTGTTCATTGGGCATTTGGTTAATTGCGTACATTGCAGCATTTTCGTTGGGAACTATCGGTATTGCGACGACATCGATAGAGCGCCCAAATTTGGGGTGAACCCACCAAACGGGATGCCCATTGGCATCGAGAATTTCGATAATACAGGGAAACTTGTTTCCCAAGCCGCTCTTGTGGTTCATCCAAGCGTGCAGCCAATTTGGTTCAGCAGCCGTAGTTGAGAGGTGCTTTCCCGTAGCAGCCGATTTACCGGACACATTGTGCCAATTTGTTATCAAGAAATGTCGGTTGTCTTTTTCCCATATGAAGGACGTGCCGAGACTGAGAGGCGTGTCGTTGAAATACATTTCAATGGGAACCGTGGATACGGAGTAAGGATCAATTGTTGCCATTTTCTATATCTTTCAATCGGTTCTCCGCGCCATGCGCCCGACGAGCGCAGCAAGCGTCCTTTTTTCGCGTGTCAGCGCATCGAGCAGCCCCCGATTGATGCGCGCGACCAGCCTAGGTCCTTCATAGACGAGCGCCGAATAAAGCTGCACGAGCGTTGCGCCGGCTTCGATCTTGGCGAGCGCAGCTTCCGCGCTGTCGACGCCGCCGACGCCAATCAATGGGAACTGCCCGTCGACGCGTAGAAAAGTTTGCGCGAGCATGCGCGTCGAGAGATCGAACAGCGGCGCGCCGGAAAGGCCGCCGCTTTCCTTCGCCGAGGGCGAGCGCAGTGTTAAGGGTCGCGAAATCGTCGTGTTCGACACGATCATCCCGTCGATGCGCCTTTCGCGTGCGACGCGCACCACGCTATCGAGCTGATCCAACGTAAGGTCCGGCGCGATTTTCAGCAGCAGGGGGCGCCGAATGCGCGCAGCGTCGCGCGCTTCGATCGCGCGGGCGAGCAGTTCGGAGAGCGCGTCGGGCTCCTGCAAATCGCGCAGGCCCGGCGTATTGGGCGAACTCACATTGATCGTGAAATAGCTCGCGACGTCGGCGAAGGCGGCGACGCCCGCGACATAGTCGGCGACGCGATCCGTCGCATCCTTGTTGGCGCCGATATTGACGCCGACGATCCCGCGTCGCGTGCGTTTTGACAGGCGCGCCAGCGCCGGCGCATGGCCGTCATTGTTGAAGCCATAGCGGTTGATGACGGCGCGATCCTCGACGAGCCGGAAAGCGCGCGGGCGCGGATTGCCGGGCTGCGCGCGCGGCGTCAGCGTCCCGACTTCGACGAAGCCGAAGCCGAGGCCGAGCATCGCGTCGGGAATTTCCGCATTCTTGTCGAAGCCCGCTGCAAGACCGATCGGATTGGGAAAGTCGAGACCGAAAGCCGAGACCGCAAGACGCGGATCATCCGGCGCCGGCGCGCGCGGCGGCAGCAATTTCAGCGCCGCGATCGTCGCGCGATGCGCCGTTTCGGGATCAAGCAGGCGCAGAAGCGGCGAAGCGATCGCGAAAGCGTCGATCATTCGAGAATATCAGAGAAATCGTGCAGGCCATCCGCGCCGACGGAAAGCGGATCGACGCGCGCGACATTTTCGAGAGCAAGCGGCGCATAGAGATGCGGGAAGAGCGCGTCGCCGCGCGAGGCCTCCCATTTGAGCGCCTCGCCGAGCGTGACGGCGTCCACCGCGACGAGCAGCAGATCGGTTCGACCGGCGAAATATTTCGCGGCCGTCTCCTCGACCTGCTCGGCGGCCGAAAAATGAATGAAGCCGTCGGCGAGGTCGATCTCGGCGCCCTTGAAGACGCCGGACGCTTCGGCCGCCTTCCAGTCGGCGCGCGAGACGAGTTTGTAGATGCGAGTCAACGGCCGGCAAGCCCCATTTCGAGCGTGGTCACTCCGCAGCGCGCGCGGTTCTCTGCGCCGCGATCGCGAGCGCGGCGCGGCGCGGCAGACGCGCGATCATGCCGAGCAGGGCGCGGTCGGAGAGCGCCACCAGCCGCTCGCCGCGATTGAGCCAATTGACGGCGTCTTCGATCGTTTCGGCGTCGGCGATCTTGGCTTCGGCCAGGGCCCGATCGGCGCTGATCTGTCCGCGCTGCCGGGGTCGGCGAGTCGGCAGCCAGCTTTCATGCAGTTCGCGCAGCTCCGGGTCGGCGTGGATCGCCAGCAGACCATTGACGTCGTCTTCGCCGGCGCGGGCGAGCGTCTTGGTCAGCGCCCTGCCGCGCTTGGCGATCGGCGGCGTCGTCGTTTCTTCAGGCGTGTTCAGCACGCCCGCCCGCCGAAGGACCAGCCCGAGCCAACGCTGGCTCGTGGCCCAGGAAATGAAAATCGCGAGCACCAGGCCGGCGATCGTCGGCGACATCCAGGCGACGAGCGAGGTCGAGATCATGAAGCCGGCGATCAGGCTCAGCAGGCCGAGCGCGACGTGCCAGATGTGGCGACGGACGATGTCGGTGAACGGCACCGAGCCGTCGTCGCGCCGCTGCGGATCCCAACCGGTGTCGAAACCGAAGACGATGTGCAGCACATGGCCGGTCTGAATCAGCATCATGATCGGCGCGAGCAGGGCGGACAGCACGACTTCGAAAGCCGTCGAGATTAGCAGCATGATGACGCCGCCGGAGCCTTTGCGGGTTTCCGGCTCGGCGACGGCGACGATCAGGCCCAGCAGCTTGGGCGCCAGCAGAATGCTCATGGTGAGGCCGAAGAGTTCGAGCGACCGCTCGGCGTCGAACCGTGGGAAAGTCGGAAAGAGCACGAATTCGCCGGTAAAATATTCCGGCCGGAAATAGCTCGCCTGGAAAACGATCAAGATGCCGATGAGCAGCTGCAGGAGCCACAGCGGCGAAGTCAGATAGCCAAAAATCCCGGTGAGAAAATGCTGTCGCGACGCCCAGTGAAAGCCTTTGCCGAACAGGACGCGCGCATGCTGCAGATTGCCCTGGCACCAGCGCCGGTCGCGAATCGACAAATCGATCAGCGAAGGGGGGCTTTCTTCGAAGGAGCCGCCGAGCGTCGGCATCATATAGACCGCATAGCCAGCGCGTCGGATCAGCGCCGCCTCGACGAAGTCGTGCGAGAGGATGTGACCACCCCAGGGCGGCCGGCCGCGCAAATCGGGAAGCCCGCAGTGCTTGGCGAAGGCTTCCGTACGGATGATGGCGTTATGGCCCCAATAATTGCCGTCGCGGCCCATCCAGGCCGTTAGCCCCATCGCGATGACCGGGCCGTAGATGCGCGCGGCGAATTGCTGGACCCTGGCGAATAGCGTGTTGCGGTTGATGATCAGCGGCAGCGTTTGGATAATGCCGCTGTCGGGGTCGGCCTCCATCGCGGCGGCGAGCTGGACGATGGTAGGGCCGCTCATCAGGCTGTCGGCGTCGAGCACGACCATGTGCTTATAGGCGCCGCCCCAGCGCGAGACGAAATCTTCAATATTGCCGGCCTTGCGCGCCGTGTTCTTTTCTCGCCGCCTATAGAAGATGCGGGCCTGCGGACCAAGCCGTCGGCGGATGGCGACAAAGGCGCGTTCTTCCGCGACCCAGATGTCGGGATTGGTCGTGTCGGACAGGAAAAACCAATCGAAATGCGCGCCAAGTCCGGTCGCCTGCACGTCTTCACAGATCGTCTGCAACGCGGCGAAGACCCGGCTTGGCGCCTCATTGTAGATCGGCATCACCACGGCCGTGGTTTCGCAGAGGCTCGACGGCAGCGGCGCGCGCCGGCGCTGGCGCATCAGCAGGGCGAATCCGACGACGCAACTCGCGAAGGAGAGGGCGATCCAGGAAAAATTGAGCACGAAGAGAGCGAGCAGCGCCCATTTGAGGGTGGTCACGCCGCCGACGTCGACGACCTTATACATTTCATGGGCGCCATAGGCGGTCAGCGCGAAACCGCCGCCAAAAGTCATAATCCTCGCCAGCCACGGCGTTCGCCACAGCCACGGCGCTTCGGGTTTGCGTCGCTGGCGCGCGTCGAATTTGAACAGATTTTGCGCCGGCATGGACAACCGGTTCTCGATCGGCGTCGGCGGCGCGGCGGCCGGATCGGAATCGTCGGTTGTCCGCTCCCTTGACGGCGGCGGGTCGTCTAAAGCGGCGAAATTCACGACGTCCATCGGTAGAGCCAGGTCTCGCTGATCGGGCGTTCATCCGACTGCAGAACGAGCCGAAGCTCGCAGTAGTTCTCGCCGGACGGGTCAACGTCGAAGACGACGCGGCACGACTTCCCTGGAGCATTCAAATAGGTCTGAATATTGGTCGCCGATCCGGGAGAGGTCGTCAACGCCGCATTTAGTTGCGCCGTACGCTGGGGGTCCGCCAGTAGATCGCCGGAAAAGACGACAACAAAACGGCGGAGCTTGCCCACTGGCGCGCGGCCGGAGCGCGCGCTCGCGGCGATCGCCAGCGGCGGTCGCGACGGCGGCTCCCAGCACCAGAACTGCCGATAGGCGAAGGACGCCTCCCGGCCGGCGACAAGCGCGGCCTTGGGCCGCCAATAGGCGACGATATTGGCGTTATTTTCGGACTCAGAGGGAATCTCGACAAGCTGCAGGGCGCCTTCGCTCCATTCGCCGAGGGGCTCGACCCAGAGCGACGGCCGACGCTCCCAATGCTGCTGATCGTCCTGATAGTCGTCGATATCGCGTTGTCGCACCAGCGCGCCAAAGCCTTGCGGATTTGCGTCGACGAAAGAGGAGAATTGCAAATTCTCGCGGTTCGACACGGGTCGCCAAAGCCATTCGCGCTGGCCGGTGAGCATCTGAATGCCGTTGATGTCGGCGACCATCGGCCGCCAATCGTCCGACCTGACGCGGTCGAGCGGCGTAAACAGCGAAGTCGCCGCAAAGCCGGCGAGCCCGAAATGATCGATCGCCGTTCGTGGGTAGAGCGTCAATTCCGTGTCGATGAGCGTCGCCTCGCCCGGCCGCAGGGTGAAGCGGTAAACGCCCGCGACGCTGGGCGAATCAAGCAGCGCATGGATGACGAGGGCGTTGTCGCCCAAGGCGGGCTTCTCGATCCAGAAGCTTCGAAACGCGGGAAACTCCTCGCCGCGCGGATCGGCTGTCCGAATCGACAGGCCGCGAGCGGTGACGCCGAGATTCTGCCCGCGCGCGACCGCGCGGTAGAAGCTTGCCCCCTGAAATATGGCGAGTTCGGCTTCGGCGGCGCCATTTTGCGCGGACAGCACCCGAAAACCCGAGAATCCGAGGTCGGGCAGCGCGTCGGGCACATTCAGCGCGCCATAGTCGAAACGGCGCCTTTCATAGTGCAGCCGCGCGGCGGCGCCGTTCTCGACGAGGTAAATATCGACCGCAGCGGCGAAAATATGGCCGCGGTGAAGCGGCTCAATGCTGAAGCCGGCGTTGTCGCGGCGCCAGATTGTCGATTCTGGCCTCGTCTTGATTCCCACGAATTGCTCGTAGGAGAGATTGGCGAAAGGCTCGGGCAGGTCGGTCCGCGGCGGCGTATAGGGCTTCGCCGCCAGCGCCCGCGCCAGTTCGACGACCATGTCCCGCGAAAAAGGCGACGGCTCGGACGCCTTCGGTTTCGCCGTCTGACCAGCCGCGCCTGATGGCGGCGGGACGATTCCCGCCGCGATTGCGCCCAAGCCCGCTTTCAACACATCTCGACGTTCGAACATGAGCTACCAAAGGAAGCCGATCCGAGCGGTCCAGAAGCGGCGATTGAGCCTTTTTGCGGCGCTGGGCTGGCGACTGTCCCTCTATACAAGAAACCTAAGGAGACAAAATGGTTTTCTTGGCGGTTTTTAAGGGCTGCGCGCGAAGGCCGCGGCGCCTTGCGCTTTGCGGCTCGAATCTGCCAAAACCGCGGCTCAAGCGGCGCCGCTCCGCCGTTTCCATTCGCAATGTCTAGCCCCTGGGCGCCTGATGCCGACAGAAAGAAGCGCGCTTGCGATCGTCCTCGCCGCTGGCGAGGGCACAAGGATGAAATCCGACCGCCCAAAGGCGCTGCATGAGGTCGCCGGCCGGTCCATGCTCGCCAATGTGCTGTCGAGCGCCCTCAAAGCGGGCGTCGGCCGGGTTGCGGTGATCGTCGGCCCGGAACGGGACGACGTCGGCGCCGAGGCGCGACGCTGCATCCCCGACGCGCAAATGTTTGTCCAGAACGAACGGCGCGGCACCGCGCATGCCGTTCTCGCCGCGCGCGCGGCCATCGCGGAAGGATGCGACGACCTCATTGTGCTGTTCGCCGATACGCCGCTGCTGACCGCGCCGACGATCGGCGCAATGCGCGCCGCCATCGCCGAGGGAGCCGCCGTCGCGGTTCTGGGTTTTGAAGCCTACAACCCGTTCGGCTACGGGCGGCTGTTGCGCGACGCCGCCGGCCGTCTCGTTGCGATCCGCGAGGAGAAAGACGCGAGCGAAGAAGAGCGCGCCGTCACGCTTTGCAATGGCGGGTTGATGGCGATCGACGGGGCCCATGCGCTGCGTCTGATCGAAAAGATCGACAATAAGAACGCCAAAGGCGAATTCTACCTCACCGATATCGTCGAACTGGCGCGCGCCGACGGCCGCGATGCGAAAGTCGTCATCGCCGACGAAAGCGAAGTGCTGGGCGTCAACGACCGAATCCAGCTTTCTCAGGCTGAAGCCGTCGCGCAGGCGCGCCTGCGTCGCGCAGCCATGGCGGGCGGCGCGACGATGATCGCGCCCGAAACGGTATTTCTTTCCGCCGATACGCAGATCGGCCGCGACGTGACCATCGAGCCGCATGTCGTCATCGGTCCCGGCGTGACGATCGCCGACGGCGCCGTGATACATTCCTTCTCGCATCTTGAAGGCGCGAGCGTCGGCAAGGGCGCGACGATCGGCCCCTTCGCGCGGCTGCGGCCGGGCGCGGCGCTTGCGGAAAAAGCCAAGGTCGGTAATTTCGTCGAGATCAAGAACGCCACTGTCGCGCGCGGCGCCAAGGTCAATCATCTGACCTATATCGGCGACGCCGACATCGGCGCCAACGCCAATATCGGCGCCGGAACCATCACCTGCAATTACGACGGCTTCCTCAAATATCGCACGACGATCGGCGAAAACGCCTTTATCGGCTCGAATTCCTCGCTTGTCGCGCCGGTGACGATCGGGCAGGGCGCCTATGTCGGGTCAGGCTCCGTCATCACCAAGGATGTCGCGCCCAATTCACTCGCGGTGGCGCGCGGCCGGCAGACGGAGAAGGCGGGCTGGGCGGCCTCATTTCGGGTTGCGCAGGCGGCGAAAAAGGCCAAGCGGTAATAGGCCGGATTTTCTTTCCCGCTCATGTTAAACTGCACGCCATGATCACGTTTTCCCAAGAGACCCAGGCGCTGGCCGAGCGCCTCGCCGCCGCCCGGCGGGTTTCGGTCGATGAGGCCGTGCGTCAGGAGCTGGAAGAGTCCGCCCGCGCGGCGGGGGTTGGGCCGGAGCAACTACCCGCGCGCGCGCAGAATGACGCTGAGTTCGCCGCGAAAAAGCGCGCATTGACCGACTTGTCGCGGAAATCGCGGCCCTGCCAATTCTCGATTCGCGTTCTCCGCAGGAAATCATGGACGACATCAACGAGCTATGATCGTCGTCGATAGCTCGGCATTGATCGCCATCGCCCTAAATGAGCCGGAGAAGAGAGAGGTCGAGCCGATCGTCATCCTCGAGCGTGGCGTGATGTCGGCCGTCAACGTGCATGAGTCTGCGTGCGTTTTGCGTGCGCGCCTGGGTGAGGATGGCGTTGCGATCATGTAGCGGCTAATGGCGGAATTCGAGATTGAGATCGCCGCCTTCGACGCGGCGCAGGCGCGCGCGGCGATCGCCGCCTATGGGCGCTATGGCAAGGGCGTGGATCCCAAGGCGCGCCTCAATCTCGCCGATTGCGCCGCTTATGCGCTCGCCAAGACCTCGATTGGCCGCTGCTTTTCAAAGGCGCAGACTTTTCCGCCACGGACGTACGCGCTTGTCGCTTATGAAGGTTGAGGCGAGGCGAACGCGCAGGAGTTTCCCTTAACCCTGATACCCGTCTGATTTCCGGCGCCGGTCCGCTTTACCGGCGCTCTTGCTATTATCGCTTCGGAGGTCGTCATGTGCGGCATTGTGGGCATTATTGGGACGGGTCCGGTCGCGGGCAGGATCGTCGAATCGCTCAAGCGGCTCGAATATCGCGGCTATGATTCCGCCGGAATCGCCACGCTCGAGAACGGCCATCTCACGCGTTTGCGCGCCAGCGGCAAGCTCAAGAATCTCGAGGAAAAGCTCGCAGCCGAGCCGCTCTACGGCGCTGTCGGCATCGGCCATACGCGCTGGGCGACGCATGGCCGCCCGACCGAGAACAACGCCCATCCGCACGCCAATGATCGCGTCGCGGTGGTTCATAATGGCATCATCGAGAATTTTCGCGAGCTGCGCGCCGAACTGACGGCGAAAGGCCATGTCTTTTCGACGGAAACCGATTCGGAAGCCGTCGCCCATCTTGTCGCCGACGAGATGCGCAAGGGCGCGACGCCGGAGAAAGCCGTCGCCGCCGCGTTGAAGCGGCTCAAAGGCGCCTTCGCGCTCGCCTTTCTGTTCGAAGGGGAAAATGATCTCCTGATCGGCGCGAGACGCGGTTCGCCGCTCGCTGTCGGCAGGAGCAGTGAGGGAGTCTATCTCGGCTCGGACGCTTTGGCGCTTGCGCCTTTCGCAACCTCAATCGCCTATCTCGACGAGGGCGACTGGGTGACGCTGACGCGCGAAGGCGTGCGCTTCCATGACGCGAATGACGCTAACGTCGAGCGGCGCTTTCAGCCGCTCGTCGCCGGCTCCTTCCTGGTCGACAAGGGCAACTACCGCCACTTCATGGCCAAGGAAATCCACGAGCAGCCAGAGGTCGTCGGCCGCACGCTCGCCCATTATCTCGATCTCGCCGAGGGCGTCGTGCGCTTGCCGTTCGACCTCAAATTCGATCCGAAGGCGCTGTCGCGCGTGACCATTTCGGCCTGCGGCACCGCCTATTACGCCGGGCTCGTGGCGCGCTACTGGCTGGAGCGCTTCGCCCGCCTCTCGGTCGAAATCGATATCGCGTCCGAATTTCGTTACCGCGAGGCGCCGCTGCCCGAGAACGGGCTGACCATTCTCGTCTCGCAGTCGGGGGAGACGGCCGATACGCTCGCCGCGCTGCGCTACGCCCGCGAACAGGGCCAGCACATTCTCTCGATCGTCAATGTCGAAACATCGACGATCGCCCGCGAGAGCGAGACGGTCGCCCAGACATTGGCGGGACCCGAGATCGGCGTCGCCTCGACGAAGGCTTTCACCTGCCAGCTCGCGGTCTTCGCCTGTCTGGCGCTGGCGCTGGGTCGCGCGCGCGGCGTTCTGAGCAAGGAACGCGAACGCGAACTCGTCGCCGAGCTTGTCGCCGCGCCGGGCCAGATGGCGCAGGCGCTGGCGCGCGAGGCGCAGATCGAACCTGTGGCGCGCGACGTGGCGCGAGCGTCGAGCGTGCTCTATCTCGGCCGCGGACCCGCTTTTCCGCTGGCGCTGGAAGGCGCGCTGAAGCTCAAGGAATTGTCCTATATTCACGCCGAAGGCTATGCGGCGGGCGAATTGAAACATGGCCCGATCGCGCTCATCGACTACGCAATGCCGGTGATCGTGCTGGCGCCGCCGGACGCCAGCCTAGAAAAGACGGTCTCCAATCTCCAGGAAGTCGCCGCGCGCGGCGGACATCTGATCCTCATCGGCTCGCAGCATGCGCGGGACGCCGCGGCCGCCGACCTTGCCGGCTTTATTGAAATGGCGGAGAGCGTCGCCGGGCCGTTCGCGGTCATCGCTTACGCCATTCCCGTGCAGCTGCTCGCCTATCACGTCGCGACCTTCATGGGTAAAGACGTGGATCAGCCGCGCAATCTCGCCAAGAGTGTGACGGTGGAATAGGGGCTCAGCCTCTTTTGATGGTCGCGACGGCGTTCAACGCCTCGACGATCGCGCTCTCGACCGCCGGCATCCCCTGACCGTCCGAATGCGCGAGCAGCACATTGCCGAAGCGCTTGGGCAAGGCCCGCATCATCGCAACGATCCCCGGCGCAGCGATGAGATGATGGTGCCCCCAGCGCGTCAGCCGCGCTTCGACAAGTCGGGCGCCGTCGAATGCCTCCGGCAGGAAGCGTCGCAGCTCTTCGACGATCGGCGCGGCGAGGGCGGCGCGATCTCCGGCGAGCAGGCGCGCGCGGCCGGCGCGCGGGTCGCGAAACGGGGCGTAGACGGTGAGCACGTTGTGATCGCTGGGCCTCTCGGCGGCGGGAAGGACGGCGGTCGCGCTGACTACGTCGCTGAAGCTCTGTGCGCCCAGCGCCCAGCTGTCGTAACGCAGGTCCGGCGGCGGCCCCTCGAAACAGCAATTGGCGACAAGATAGCTCCCCTGTCTCAGAGACGTCATTGTGGCCGTCACGGCCGGATCGGCCCCGCGCAGGATGCGGCCCGCGAAGAAGTAGGGCGCGGCGACCACCGCCCTTCGCGCTTCAAGGCAGCGGGGCGTTCCCGGATCATGCGCGTCGAACCAGCCGACGCGGGCGTAGCCGTCTTCCGCCGGCTCGATCGCATAGACCGCGGCGCCGGTGACGATGCGGCCTTCGCCGGCGCGCGAAATCCGCGCCGCCATGGCGCGGGCGATCGCGGCGTTGCCGCCCGGGAAGGCATAGATCCGGGCGTTGATATCAGAGAGAAAGTTGACGCCGGCATAGGCCGAAATATCGGCCGCGGGGGCGCCGAGCGCTGACAGGCAATAGGCGTCGAGGAGGCCGAAGAGTTCGCCGCCGATATGTTCGCCGCGCAGGAAATCGAGGAGGGACAGCCTGTCCAGCGCCAACGCCGGCGCCGACGCCTCGGAAATCGGAATGGCGGGAAAATCGGGGCTCTCGCGGAGGCGGCGCAGAAGCGCCTTGAGGCCCGCATAGGCGTCTCGCCATTTCCCGTCCCGAGGGTCGCCTTCGCCGGCCGATCCGGTCAAAAGCTGGTCCACTGGCGGGCTGACGGGTTGCGGCGCGAGACCGAGCCGCTCATAGAAGCCATCAAAAGGCTCATTAATATCAACGATATATGCCGAACCAAGGGCGTAGTCGACATTGCGCCAGCGCTTCGATTTGGCGACGCCGCCGGGCTCAGACTCGCGCTCCAGGACGACGAGGTCGCGATCCTCAAGCAGCGAGGCGACGGCAAGGCCAGCAAGTCCGCCGCCGATTATCGCGACGTCGACGCGCCGCTCGGCGGCGGGAAGCGGACCGCGTCCAAGCCCGTCGCGGATGGCGTGCATGGGCGCGAAACTGTCGCCAGTCCATTCGCCGAGCTGGTAGGGCTCCGGCGCCGCGCCGCCGCCCGGCAGGATGGTCAGAGCCCCGATTGCGCCAAGTCCGGCGACAAGTCCGGCGCCAAGTCCGGCGGCCAGTTCGGCAATCGCCTGCCGACGAGTCGCCATCGCCGCCCGCGAAGACCCTGCGCTCCGAAAATCCATTCAGTCTCCTTGAGGGTTGAGCGCCGCCATTGACATGAGGCGGGCTGAACTGGTCTATGCGGGCGACGCTGCGCCGGGCTCGACGGCGCTCGACCGGCGCAACATCGTGTTCAACGGAGGCGCCGCGCCTTTCGAGATCATGGACCAAGCCTGAAAGGACGCGCCGACAGTTGCTCGCCTCGATTCCTTCCGCCTATGTCGCGCCCTTCGAACGGGCCTGGCGCAATCGGGAGCTTATCCGCGCCGTTGCGCGGCGGGAATTCATTTCCAGGTTTCGCGGCTCGGCGCTCGGACCGCTCTGGGCGGTGATCTCGCCGCTCGTCATGCTGCTCACCTATACGGCGCTGTTTTCGCTCACGGTTCCCCAGCTTTCCGCCGGCATGAGCGTCACCGACTATGCAGGCTCGATCTTCATCGGGCTGATCGCCTTCAACCTGTTCAGCGAACTGGCCTATCGTGCGCCGATGCTTCTGCACGAGCATGTCAACTTCGTGAAGAAGTCGATTTTCCCCAGCGAAACCATCGCCTGGACGGCCACCATCCGCGCCTTCACCTATGGCGGGGTGGCGTTCGCCGTCTACATCGTCTTTCGATTGGTGACGGCTGGATCGCTTCCCTTGACGATTTTGCTGACGCCGTTTCTCATCGCGCCCTTCTTTCTTTTCATTTTGGGCGTGGTGTGGTTTCTGATGGCGCTCGGGGCGTTCACGCGCGATGTCGCCCATATCATGGCTTCGATCGTGCCGGTGTTGATGTTCGCGACCCCGATCTTCTATCGCCTGGACCAGATCGCCGCCATGTCCGGATCGATGGCGCTGTGGCTGCGACTGAACATTGTCGGCGATTATATCGAGATGCTGCGGGGGATCGCGCTCGACGGAACCTTGCCGAACGTCTTCGGCTATATCGCGCTCGTCGCTATCTCCTACGCCGTGTTCATCGGCGGCTATCAATTCTTCATGCGCTACAAGTCGGTCATCGTCGATGTCATCTGAGCCCACAATCCGCTGCGCGGGAGTCGGCAAGGCGTTTCAGCTCTATGCGCATCAGAATGATCAGCTCAAGCAGATCCTGTTTGGCCTGTGGAAGAAGTTCTACCGGGAGAAATGGGTGCTCCACGACGTGAATTTCACGGTGGAGAAGGGTGAGCGCGTCGGGATCGTCGGGCGCAACGGCGCCGGCAAGACGACCCTCCTGCAGATTCTATGCGGCATCACCCAGCCGACGAAGGGCGATTTCAAAGTCGCTGGCCGAATCGCGCCAATCCTGGCGCTTGGCTCAGGCTTCGACGGTCTGCTGACGGGGCGCGAAAACGCCCGCATCGGCGCGGCGATTCTGGGCCTGTCGCGCAAGGAGGTCGACGCCTGCATCGACGACATCGCCGCCTTCGCCGACATTGGGCCTTTCTTTGAACAGCCGATGCGCACCTATTCGATGGGCATGATCGCGCGCGTCGCTTTCGGCATCTGCGCCTTCGCCAAGGCCGACGTGCTCATCGTCGACGAAGCGCTGTCGGTCGGCGACGAAATCTTTCAGCGCAAATGCGAAAAATACATCGCTGAATTCGCCAGGACCGGCACCATTTTGATGGTCTCGCACGATCTCAACTTTCTGGCCTCGCTCTGCGACCGCGTGCTCTGGCTCGAGGGCGGCGTCGTGCGCGAGATTGGCAATCCCGAAAAGGTGATCGCGGATTATCGTCGCGCGATGCTCGCCGAAGAGGATCAGGCGAGCGGCGCCGCATAAGCGTCGCGCGCGGCGGAATACGCGCGTCCCTCGAACAGCCGCTTCGGCTTCGGGCTCCAATTGAGCCGCGCGATCAGCCAGATGGACGCGCCGACTTCGGCGATGGCGGCCGCGGCGAGCAGCAGGACGAACAGCCCGTTGAGGCGCAGCAAGGATTCGAGCGCCACCAGAAAGCCGATGTGAACCGCCGGCACCGCGATCGTGGCGAAGCCGCCCGCGCCCCCGCGCCGGCCGGTGATGTTGCCGAAGGTCAGGACCAGCGCCATTGCGAGCAGCGTATGGGCGATGGCGAGCGTCGGCACGCCGAAGCGCTTGGCCGCTTCGGCCATCCACTCTCCGAGTTGGCGCGGATCGCGCTTCGCCGTGGCGAAATTGGCGATAAAATCGCCAGCGGACAATTCATAGACCCCTTGCCAGCCTCGGTCGGGCAGCGATGCGCTACCCTGCATCGGCAAGGCCATGGCGTATTCGTCGAAATTGGCGATGCGCACCTCGTTCGTTGTCAGCGAATGCGTCTGGATGCTGCCGTTGGAGAGCGCGACGATGACGCCTGATTCGTTGCGCCGAAATTCGGCGCGCGCCGCCGTCACCGTCTCTTCCTGCATCTTTTCGACCGAAAGCTGGCGAACGAAAAGATTGACCGCAAGGTCGGGCGTCTCCCAGCGCTCGATATAGAGCGTCTTCACGCCATTATCGAAAGTGTAGAAATGCGCGGCGTCGAGCATGCGGTGGTTGAGCGAATTACGCACCACATTGAGCACGTCCTGCATTTCGCTCGAATAATGCGGCGCCGCGAAATTGGCGAGCAGATAGCCCAGGACGACCACGCCCGAGGCCAAGACCAGCGCCGGGCGACAGATGGCCCAGACCGAGAGGCGCAAGGCATAGAGAACGGCGATCATGCCTTCGCTCGCCATGCGCCCGAATTCGAGCGCGGTGGCGACGCCGACCGCCATTGGCAGCGTCACATAGGCCACGGTCGGCGTCACGCCGATGAGGGCGGGGATGACGAGGCCGCCGCGCACCGCGGCGGGCGGCAGCTGGTAAAGCAGATAAGAGAGGACGACGGGAACGGAGAGCGCGAATTGGACGACGAGCACGCCAAATCCGATGCGCTTGAAGAGATAGAGGAACAGCAGGCGCGGCATGGCGGGCCCTTCGCGCTATCGTTTACAGTTCGGCGCGGAAAGCAGAGCGTGCGGCGTCACTGCTTGAACCTCGCCCAGGCGGCCTTCGAATATGCGGTCCATGCGTGATCAAAAACGCCGCTTTTGGGCAAAGCGGTGGCGCCCGCCCAATGCGCGAAATAAATTTCCTTGCCTTCGTAATCGACCGGCTTGCCATTCTTGAATTCGACGCCCGGCGCTTTGTAGAAGCTTTCGTGCGAAGCGCCTGAGATCACATTCGGGAGAAGTTCGATTTTGACGCCGCGCCGATGGGTGACGAAATTGACCAGCGGCTGAGCGAAGAGCTGACCGCGTTTGCGCACGTCGTGAAAGATCGCGGCGTCGTCGCGGATCGTGTCGATGAAGTCCGAGAGCTTCAAATATTGGTTCGAGGTGAGCCAGAAGCCGTCATTGAAGAGCAGCGCATCCTTCAAGAAAGGATAACGGTCGCGCCGGTCGTTGTAGACATATTCGAAGCTCGGCGAGGCGACGATGAATTCGGTCCTGCCGCTCTCGAGCCGGCCGAAGAGCGGCGTGAAGTCGCGAAACAAAATGACGTCGACGTCGACATAGGCGACTTCGTCGAGCGGGAGCGCGAGCGCTTGAAGCTTTCTCAATCGACGGCGGTTGTTGTTGAAGACGCCCGGGTAGAGTTCATGCGAGAGCTTGTCAATTTCGGTCGGTTCCTCGCCGACGTAATGCGCGCCATATATCTCCGCGGCGCGGCGCGTCATCGCGACATTGTCGTCATAGGGAATGAGATAAAGCGGCAATGACGAATTGGTGTCGCGGTAGCTTTCAAGGAAAGGCAGCAGCCAGTCGATGATCTTGTCATTGCCGACGATGGCGACGCCGTAGCGCTTGGTCGGGACGGCGCTTGGCGCCGCCGCGCTCTCGGGCGATAAGACTGGAATTGGCAAGGGAAGCCTCATATAGGGGATGTATTTGAAAACGGCGGGCAAATGCAAGAGGCGGCCCGGCATCGGGCGAAGCGCGGAGTCTGGACGCCCCTAGCGGCGAAGCCATGCTCGCGAATTTAGTGAGGAATTTGAAGCGATCGCCATGTTGCAGCGCCATGTCTGATACGATGAATAAAAGTTTCTGGTCCGCGACGGGCCGGGAAGAGTCCCTGGGCGCAAATGAGCGCCCTTTCGCCGGCAAGACCGTCGCCGTCGTTCACGCGGCGTGGCACAGTTGCGGTAGCTATCAGGTCAACGTCAGTCAGATCGCCGCTTATAAGGCGCTCGGCGCGCGCGTCATTTCGGTGGCGATGATGGACGATCTGGCGCGTCGTCCGCCGGGCGGCGCGCGCTGGCCGACCTATATCGAAGCGTCTAACGACATCGGCGCCGACCGCCGCTATTTTGCGGGCGCGCCCTTCTCGGCCCTGGCGTCGCGGCTTCTCGTCGACGGCTGGTGGCGACTGATCCACGGCGATCAGGCGTCGTGGCTGATCGAACTCGCCAGGCGCACGCCGCTGCCCGAGGGCTTCGAGAACGAAACGATCGATTTCATTCACGCCAATCATTATTTCACCCTGCCTTTCGTCGAGACGCTGATGCGCGGGCGTAAAGTTCCGGTGGTTCTGGAGACGCAGGACATTCAGGCGCGCCAATATATGCTGCGCAACAAGGGCGGCTTCTTCATTCCGCCCTATGCGACCTACGACGACATGCTCAAGATTGAACTCGCTTGGATGCGGCGCGCCGATCTTTGCGCCCATCTCAATGAAGAGGAGCATCGCGATTTCCAAAAGCTGCTGCCCGAGCTTCGGCACGCGCTGATCTATCCGGCCGTGCTGTCGGCCCCATTGGCGCGCGGGCGCGACGTCATCATCGTCGCGAGCGACAATTACGGCAATTACGTCAGCCTGCGCTGGTTTCTGGAAGAGGTCGTGCCGCTGGCGGGCGACGCGCGCGTCGCGATTTACGGCAATATCGACGGCGGCGTGAAGCGACGCGACGCCGGCCTCTATGAAGCCCACCGGGCCTTGTTCAAAGGCCGGGTCGACGACATTGGCGCGGTCTACGCCAACGCCGGTTGCGTGCTGCTCCCCACCGTCGAAGGCCATGGCCTGTCGATCAAGGCGGTCGAGGCGCTCTCCTGCGGCGTGCCGCTTGTCGCGACGCCGCTGGCGTTTCGCGGCATGCAGGTCGACCCGGCGAAATTGAGCAATGTCGCGCTCGCCGAAAACGCCCAGCAATTCGCGGCATTGTGGCGCGACGCCGAGGCGCGCGCCGAAGGCGGCCAGGCTGCGGCGCCGGAGCGAAGCGACACCCGCCGCCTGTATGAAGACGCCTTCAGCCAGGAGGCTTATGCCCGCGCCCTGGCGACGGCCGCCGCCGAACTCTGAACTTCTTCAGCCTTCCGGGTCGTTCACGAGCGCGCCGGAAGATTGTCGGAAGGCTCGAAGTCTGATTAGGCTGCGGCTTGCGCCAGTTGGAGGACCGGCTTGGGCGATTCATCGAGTGACCGCTCGGCTTGCGCCGCGCGTCCGCTGTTCGGCCGGCGCGTCGCGCTCATCCATCCGGCTTGGCACTCCTGCGGCACCTATCGCGTCGTCCTTGGCCAAATCGCCGCCTATCGCGCGCTGGGCGCCGAAGTTTTTCCCATCTCGATCAGTTCCGATCCGGGCTTCGTCCCAGGCCGGAACTGGATATGGAAGTCGTTCAATCGGGCGACCCCGGAGCTTGACGACGGCGCCCGCTTTTACGGAGGCGCGCCGCTTTTCGCGGTGTTCGCGCCGCGCTTTTTACGCCATGTGCTGTGGCCCTATATCCATGGCGATCAGGCGGCGGTGCGTCTCGGCATGGCGGAGCGCACGCTGCTGTCGCCCGGCGTCGACGACGCGCGTTTCGATCTCGTTCATTGCAATCATTTTTTCCTGATGCCGATCGCGCGGCGGCTCTCGCGCGGCGCCGCTCCGGTCCTGCTTGACACGCATGATCTGCAGGCGCGCCAATTCGCGCTGATCAATCAAACCATGCCGTGGCTTTCGCCCCGCGCCACCTATGAATCGATGCTGGCGCGAGAACTCGAAGCGATGCGCGGCGCCGATCTCTTGTTGCATCTCAATGCTGAGGAGGCCGAAAGCTTTCGCGCGCTGCTGCCAGAGAAGGCCCATGCGCTGCTCTATCCCGCCATTCCCGAAGCGCCGACCGGCCCTGGCGGGCCTGACATCGTTCTCGTCGCGAGCAACAACGCCGCCAATGTCGAAAGCGTGATCTGGTTCCTGCGCGAGGTCGCGCCGAAGACGGACGGCGTCGCGGTTAAAATCGTCGGCAATGTCGACGCCGCCATTCGCGCCAAGGCTCCGGAGCAATACGCCGCGTATAAGGACTGGTTCCTCGGCCGGGTCGACGATCCCCGCGCGGTCTATGCGAACGCCCGCGTCGCGCTGCTGCCGACGGTCAGCGGCACCGGGCTGTCGATCAAGTCGGTCGAAGCATTGTCGAGCGGTCTGCCGCTGATCGCGACCACGCAGGCGATGCGGGGGATGGATGAGGAGGCGCTGCGCCTGCCGGGCGTCGTCATCGCCGATTCCGCGTCGGAATTCGCCGACGCGCTGAGCCGGGCGGCCGCAATCGCGCCGTTAAATGAATCCGCGCGTCGCGCCTGTCCGGCGCGCCGCTATTACGATTCACGCTTCTCGCTTTGCGCTTACAAGGCGAGCCTCGGCGTGCTGACGGGGGCGTTGATCAGCGCTGGCGCGGAAAATAGAACTTGAGAAACAGAGCATTGCGCGAAGGTGTGGCCTATCGGCAACGGCGCCGGAAAAACGCCGCTCCAGCGCTGGGCGCTCATTACCTCTTAGGATTGATGATGATACTTTGCCTTTGAAACTGCCGTTCGTCCTGAGAGGACGGGCTTATTGGAGGCGCCTTAGATGTCTTTCAGAACCTTTATTGTTGGCGCCTTCGCGTCAGTGCTTGCGGTCAGCGCCGCTTCGGCGGCTGACCTTCCCATCTACAAGGCGCCGCCGCCTCCGCCGCCGCCGGTTTTCAGCTGGGAAGGTTTTCACATCGGCATCAGCGGCGCCTATGCCGGCGGCACCTCCAGCCATTATTCGCAGGTCTACCTGCTGTCGCCCGGACCCTTCCTCGCAATTCCGGCGTCGAGCTCGATCGGCACGAGCGGATATTTGGTCGGTTACCAGAACGGCTATAATTGGGTTTTCGCCAACGGTCTCGTCGCCGGCTACGAAAGCGAATTCAACTACGCGAATGTTAGCCCCACGAATACGGGGACGTTTTTTGGAGGCGTCGGCGCCGGCAGCCGCCTGCGGTGGTTTGGCATGGAGCGCCTGCGTTTCGGCTATGCCTTTGGCCGGTTTCTGCCTTACATCACCGGCGGCTTGGCCTATGGCAAGGTGGTTCCTAATGACCAGCAATGGGGGGCGCTGTTCCCGGTCAGCCAGTCGGTGTGGCAGGGCGGTTTCGCCATCGGCGCCGGCATCGAATACGCCGTCCTCGACAATTGGACGATCAAGGCCGAGTATATCTTCACCCGCATGAAGGGAGCGACCAGCGCGAACCTGGCCTTCCCGCTCGCTTACCGCACCGCCACCGGCAACTATCTGGACACCAACATCGCCCGTATCGGCGTCAATTATCAGATCAAGAGCTTCGGCGCGCTGATCGGCATGCCCGACCTCGGCCTCTGATCGACCATCCTCCCCGATGTCGACGAAGCCCGGCCTCACGGCCGGGCTTTTTCGTTGGGGCTCGGATACGATAGTCTTCAACCATGATCCGCAACCCGCCGCTTGCCCATCCTTCTGCTTTGAGCCTCGCGCAGCTCAGCGACCGCGCCCGCGAAATTTTCCGCCAGATCGTCGACAGCTATCTCGCCTCCGGCGATCCGGTCGGCTCGCGGAACCTCGCGAGGCTTCTGCCGATGACCCTGTCGCCGGCGTCGGTGCGCAACGTCATGCAGGATCTTGAGGAACTCGGCCTCATCTATGCGCCGCATACCAGCGCGGGACGGCTCCCGACCGAACTTGGCCTGCGCTTTTTCGTCGATTCGATGCTGCAGATCGGCGATGTCGAAGAAAACGAGCGGGCGCGGATCGCCGCCGAGGTTGAAGCGGCGTCGAAGGACCATGATTTCTCCGGCGTTCTGGCGGAAGCGACGACTTTGCTGTCCGGCCTGACGCGCGTCGCCGGCGTCGTCGTCGCCTCCAAGGACAATGTGCGCCTCAAGCAGATCGATTTCGTTCGGCTCGAACCCGAGCGGGCGCTGGTGATTCTCGTCGCCGACGACGGATCAGTCGAAAACCGGGTGATTCCCGTCGCGCGCGATCTTCCGGCCTCGGCGCTGACCGAGGCCGCCAATTATCTGAACGCGCGCGTTTCCGGACGGACAATCGCCGAAGCGAGAGCGAGCATCGAAAGCTCGCGTCAGGCCGCGCAGCGCGAACTCGACGAACTCGCCGCCCGGCTCGTTGAAGCCGGGCTCGCGACCTGGGCCGGCGCGATGGGCGAATCGCGGCAGCTGATCGTGCGCGGCCAGGCGCATCTTCTCGAAGATCTGACCGCCGCCGCCGATCTTGAACGCGTTCGACTTCTCTTCGCCGATCTGGAGACCAAGACCGAGGTCATCGATCTCCTGGAGCGCGCCGAACAGGGCGAGGGCGTGCGCATTTTCATCGGCTCGGAAAACAAGCTCTTCTCGCTTTCCGGCTCGTCGATGATCGCGGCGCCGCTGCGCGACAGCGAGCGCCGGATCATCGGCGCGCTCGGCGTCATCGGCCCGACACGGATCAATTACGCGCGGATCGTTCCGATGGTGGATTATACGGCGCGGATCGTCGCCCGCGTCGTCGGCGGGTAAAGCATCGAAGACTTTCCTCACGAGAAGTTCTGCGGATCGATGTCGATTTGCACGCGCACGCCGCCCCTTTCCTTTGGGCTGGCGGCGAGCATGTCACGCAAGAACGCCTGCATGTCGGCGCCGCGCGGCCCCTTGGCGAGCAGACGAAATCGATATCTACCGCGAATCAGCGCGATCGGCGCCTCCGCCGGGCCGAGAAGGGCGATCTCATTTTCATCAGGCCAGGCGCCGTGCGCGGCGACTTTGTAGCGCGGCGACGGCGGCAGTTCATGCGCGGCTCGGGCCAGCGCGCGCGCATGATCTTCCGCCGTGGCGGCGTCCTTGGCGGAGACGATTAGCGCCGCGAGACGGCCGAAGGGCGGAAGTCCGGCGCGCTCGCGAACGGCGATCTCCTGCTTGTAGAACTTCTCGGCGTCGCCAGACAGCAGCGCCGTCATAACCGGATGCGACGGCTGAAAAGTCTGGATGATCGCGCGTCCCGGCCTGTCGCCGCGCCCGGCCCGACCTGTCACCTGATTGAGGAGCTGGAAGGTGCGCTCGGCGGCGCGCGGGTCGCCGCTGCCGAGGCCCAGATCCGCGTCGATCACGCCGACCAGCGTGAGGTAAGGAAAATTATGGCCCTTGGCGACGAGCTGCGTGCCGATGACGATGTCGAAGGCGCCTTTGGCGATCTCTTCCAATTCGCGCCGCAGCCGCTCGGCGCCGCCAGGAAAATCCGACGAGAGAACGAGGATGCGGGCGTTCGGAAAAAGCGTCGCCGCCTCTTCGGCGAGCCGCTCGACGCCGGGTCCGCAGGCGGCGAGCGAATCCTCGCTGCCGCATTCGGGGCAAACCTCCGGACGGCGCTCGACATGGCCGCAATGATGGCACATTAACGCGCGGCGGAAGCGATGCTCGACCAGCCAGGCGTCGCATTGCGTGCAGCGGAAGCGATGGCCGCAGGTTCGGCAGACGGTCAGCGGCGCATAGCCGCGCCGATTGAGAAAGAGCAGCGCCTGCTCGCCGCGCGCGATGGTTTCGCCGACTGCGAGAGCGAGCCGCGGCGCGATCCATCTGCCGCGTGGCGGCCCTTCCTTGCGCATATCGATCGCTTCGAGCGTCGGCATCAGCCGCGCGCGGGCGCGCGAATCGAGTTTGAGATAGCCGTAGCGCCCGCGCATGGCGTTGACGCGGGTCTCGATCGAAGGCGTCGCCGAGGCGAGGACGATCGTCGCTTCCTCCATCCGCGCGCGCACCACCGCCATGTCGCGGGCGTGATAGCTCACGCCGTCGTCCTGCTTATAGGCGCCTTCGTGCTCCTCATCGACGACGATCAGCCTTAAATTTGAAAAGGGCAGGAACAGCGCCGAGCGCGCGCCGACGACGGCGCGCACTTCGCCGGTCGCACAGCCGCGCCAGATGCGGGCGCGTTTGCGAGCGCTGACACCCGAATGCCACTCAGCCGGCTTTTCGCCGAAACGCGCCGCGAAACGATCGAGAAATTGCGTGGTGAGCGCGATTTCCGGCATCATCACCAGCGCCTGTCCGCCTGCCTGCAAGGTCGCGGCGATCGCCTCGAAATAGACTTCGGTCTTTCCCGAGCCGGTGACGCCTTCGAGGAGAAAGGGCTTGAACGCCTGTGTAGCGAGCGCCGCTCTTAGCGCGTCGGCGGCCTCCTGCTGCGCGGGTTCCAGCGCCGGCATAGCGAACAGAGGATCGAGCGGCGGCGCGATCGGCTCCGCCGGCGCGGCGATCGCCTCCAGCGCGCCCTCGTCGACGAGCGTATCGATGACGCCGGTCGAGCAGGCGGCGGCTTCGGCAAGCGCTTTCTTTGAAAAGGCGACGCCGCCTTGCGCCGCCCTGAGGACGCGCGCGCGGGTCGGCGTCGGACGTTCCGGCGCCTTGCCGGTCATGCGATAAAGCGTGCGCGTCGCCTCCGGCCCGGCGTCTTCCGCGGCCCTTGTCGCGAGGCGCAGCGCCATGCCGCGCGGCGTCAGCGTGTAGCGCGCGAGCCAGTCGATGAAGTCGCGCAGTTTTTGCGACAGCGGCGGTCGGTCGAGACGGGCGCTGACGGTCTTGAGATTGCCGCCAGGCGCGGCGCCGCCGTCAATCGACCAGACGACGCCATAGGCTTCGCGCTTGCCGAGCGGCGCGATGACGCTGTCGCCGGGCGAAAGCCGCATCGCCGGCGGCGCGAGATAGGAATAGGTCGAGTCGACCGCGACCGGCGCCAAAATCTCGACGACTCGCGCTCGTTCGTCCTCATTCGGCGCCGCGTTCATGCCGAGGATTTAATCCATTCCCATCGCAAGCGGAAATGTTCTGGTCGAGTTGCTTGCCTGCGCAGCGCGGCGCGTAGCTCTTTTGTGCTGGTCTTAGAATATTTGATCGCAGACCTCTGTTCGGGCGGCTCCGACGCGCCCGTCTTGCATTCCGCCGCCGGGGCGCCTATCCCTTGTGACGCCAGTCGGCTGGACGGCCGCTGCGTTAAGCAGAGGAAAGTCCGGGCTCCACGGAGACACGGCGCCGGATAAGGTCCGGCGGGGGCGACCCCAGGGATAGCGCCACAGAAAGCAAACCGCCGCGCAAGCGGTAAGGGTGAAAGGGTGCGGTAAGAGCGCACCGCCCGAACGGCGACGTTCGGGGCACGGCAAGCCCCGCCGGGAGCAAGACCGAATAGGGGCGACAGAGGGCCAAAGCGCGAGCTTTGCGTCTTCAACCCGTCTCCGGGACAGTCGCCCGGGTTGGTTGCTTGAGGCGGACGGCAACGTCCGTCCCAGAGGAATGGTCGTCACGTTCCGAAAGGAACGTACAGAACCCGGCTTACAGGCCGGCTGGCGCTCACATCGACGATTTTGTCATCAATCGCGGCAGGAAAGCTTCCATTGCGCTTCGCCGCCACGAGGCCGCCAAATTCTAAGCCACCGTAAACGCTCCCTTAACGATAAAAACGCCTAATGAAGCCGGTTGCCGAATTCGGCGCGTGGCGACCCGCCTGCTCCCGACGCCTCGCGGTTCCATGTCGAACAAAACCGCCCAGCCGCAGTTACGCCGTCTCGACGCGCCAGCGCGCGCGACGCGCTTGGCGTCGCGCCGCCAGCCGCTTCGCGCCGCTCGCCGCCCGAGGAGGAACATGGCGATGACGTCCGCCGGGACGCATATTCCGGTGCTGCGCGACGAGGCGCTCGCCGCTCTCCACCTGCGTCGCAGCGGGCGCTATGTCGACGCCACCTTCGGCGGCGGCGGTTATGCGCGCGCCATTCTCGCAGAGCCGGAAACGCGCGTGCTCGCCTTCGATCGCGATCCGACGGCGGTGAAAGCCGGCGAGGCGCTCGTCGACGAGATGGGCGGACGGCTCACGCTTGTCGAGGCGCGCTTTTCTGAGCTCGAAGACATCGCGCGCGCGCAAGGCTTCGCGCCGGTCGACGGAATTGTCTTCGACATCGGCGTCTCGTCGCTGCAGTTCGACGAAGCTGAGCGCGGCTTTTCCTTTCGCGCCGAGGGGCCGCTCGATATGCGCATGGGCGGGCAGGGCCGCAGCGCCGCCGACATCGTCAACGCGGCGGATGAAGAGACGCTCGCCGATATTCTCTATTTCTTCGGCGAGGAGCGCGCCGCGCGGCGCATCGCCCGCGCCATCGTCCATGACCGCAACATCGCGCCGTTCGAAACGACGAAAGCGCTCGCCGGACTGATCGAGCGCGTCGCGCCCAATCGTCCGGGGGACATTCATCCGGCGACAAAGAGCTTCCAGGCGCTGCGCATCGCGGTCAATGAAGAACTCGAAGAATTGCTGAACGGGCTTATCGGCGCCGAACGATTGCTTGGCGAAGGCGGAAGGCTTGCCGTCGTGACCTTTCATTCGCTCGAAGACCGCATCGTCAAGCAGTTTCTCGCCGAACGCTGCGGGCGCGGCGAAACCGGTTCGCGACGCCTTCCCGGCGAGCCCACGCCGCCGGCGCCGAGTTTCGTCTGCGCGGGCCGCCAGCCCGTCACGCCGACATCCGCCGAGACGGCGGCCAATCCGCGCGCGCGTTCGGCCAAGCTGCGCTACGCGACGCGCACGGCGGCGCCGGCGCATCCGCTCGACGCGCGGCTCGCGCGGCTTTCGCGCCTGCCCGATCGCGACAAGGGAAAAGCCTGATGCTGCGTTTCCTCAACATCGTTGCGATCCTCGTTCTGGTCGGCTCAGCGGTCTACGCCTATTCGATCAAATATCAGACGAGCTATCGCGCCGAGCAGATCACGAAAACCAAGATCGAGATCAGGCAGGAGCGCGACGCGATCGCGGTGCTGCGCGCCGAATGGGCCTATATGACCCGGCCCGAGCGCATCCAGCAGCTTGCTGACTCCTATCTCTCAGGGATGAAACAGGTCGACGCGACCCAGATCGTTACCGCGCAATCGCTTCCCGAAAGATCGCCGCGCGTCGACTCGATCGGCCAGAAGCTCGACTCGCTCGGATTGAGCATGCCGGCGACGCCGCCTGTTTCGGGCGGCGCTTCGACAACGACGCCTAAAGCGCAAGGACAAGAGCGACGCAAGCCATGACGCGCACTGAGCTCGATACTCCGCCAACCCCTTCGCGCGCCCAGAGAATGCGGGCGCTGCTGCGCGCCATGTTTTCGACGAGCCTCGATTTGAGCGCGTCGCGGATGCGGCTCGCCGCCTTGGGTTTTCTCGCGCTCTATGGCGTGATCGCGATCAAGCTCGTCTATCTCGGCTTCAAGCCGGAAGCGGCGACGACGCGCCGCGCCGCGGCTGAGGCCGTCGCGGCGTCGCGTCCCGACCTTCTCGATCGCAATGGCGAGGTGCTCGCCAGCGACGTGAAGGTGATGTCGGTCTTCGCCGAGCCGCGCCGCATCATCGACAAGGATGAAGCGACCGAATTGTTGACCGCCGCGCTGCCCGGTCTCGATTCGCGTGAACTGCGCGAACGGCTCGGATCGAGAAAAGGCTTCGTCTGGGTGAAGCGCGAAGTGACGCCGCATCAGCGCGACGAGGTTTTCCATCTCGGCCTGCCGGGAGTCGGATTGATCGCCGAAAATAAGCGCGTCTATCCCAACGGGCCGATCGGCGCGCATGTGCTCGGCTTCGCCAATGTCGATAACCAGGGCATCGCCGGCATCGAAAAATACATCGACGGACAGGGGCTGGCCGATCTGCACGGCGCCGGCTTCGGCGCGACGCCAGAGGAACTGAAGCCGATTTCGCTGTCGCTCGACATACGCGCGACGCATGCGCTGCGCGACGAACTCGAGAAGGGCGTCGCGCATTTCAAGGCCAAGGCCGGCGCCGCGGCGATCATGGACGTCAACACCGGCGAAGTGATCGCGCTGGCGTCGCTGCCCGACTATGATCCGAACAAGCCGACGGACGCGCTCGATCCCATCCACATCAACCGCATGAACGTCGGCGTCTATGAGATGGGCTCGACCTTCAAGGCGCTGACCATCGCGATGGCGCTCGACTCCGGCAAGGTCAATCTCAATTCAAGACTCGACGCACGCGGCGTGCTGTCGTTCGGCCGTTTTAAAATCCATGATTATCACGCGCAGAATCGCGCGCTCACCGTGCCGGAGGTCTTTACCTATTCCTCCAATGTCGGCACCGCGCGCATGGCGATGGGTCAGGGCGTCGAGCGGCATAAGGCGTTTCTGCGCAAGATGGGCCAGCTGACCCGCATGCGCACCGAACTGCCGGAGAGCGCCGAACCGATCGTGCCGAAAAACTGGGGCGAATTGAACACCATGACCATCGCCTTCGGCCATGGCCTCGCGGTCGCGCCGCTTCAGGCGATGATGGCGGTCGGCGCGCTGATGAACGGCGGCGATCTGATTACGCCGACCTTTATCAAGCGCAGCGAGGCGGAAGCCAGGGCGGGCGCCGCACGCGTGGTGAAGCCCGAGACCAGCGAGGCGATGCGCTATCTGATGCGCCTCAACGCCGAAATCGGCACGGCGCGAAAAGTAAACATCGCCGGCTATTACGTCGGCGGCAAGACCGGCACGGCGGAAAAGGTCATCGGCGGTCACTATTCGAAGAACCGGCTGTTTACCACCTTCATGGCCGTCGCCCCCTCGGACAAGCCGAAATATCTGTTTCTCACCATCATGGACGAGCCGCAGGGATTGCCGGAGACCGGCGGCTATGCGACGGCCGCCTATAACGCCGGGCATGTGACGGGCGAGATCATCGAGCGAGTCGGTCCGATCCTCGGACTCGCCCCGCGTTTCGAGCCGCCGCACCAGCCTTTCCCCCTCCTCGCCAAATTGGGTTATGGCTACGCCAATGTTCCCGCCCGCGGCGGGGGAGGGCATTGATGCTGCTGTCGGAACTGCTCGCGACGCCTGATCTTGAGCCCGCCTTGCGCGGGCTCAAGATCGCCGGCCTGACCGCCGACAGTCGACTGGTCCGGGACGGTTTTGCGTTCTTCGCCATAGCCGGCCATGCCGGCGACGGCATGTCCTATGTCAAGGACGCCGCCGCGCGCGGCGCGACCGTCGTCGTCGCCCAGCGCGCCGGCGAATGTTCGCTGCCGCTCATCGTCGTCGACGACGTTCGGCGCGCGTTGGCGCTTGCCGCGGCGCGATTCTATCCGCGTCAGCCGGCGACGATTGCCGCCGTGACCGGCACGAGCGGCAAGACCTCGGTCGTCGCCTTCTTGCGTCAAATCTGGGCCGCGCTTGGACATGAGGCGGCCTCGCTCGGCACTGTCGGAATCGTCGATTCGCGCGGCGCGCATTATGGCGCGCTGACGACCCCCGGTCCTGTCGAACTGCATCAGACGCTGGACGATCTTGCGGGGCGCGGGGTGACGCATCTGGCGATGGAGGCGTCGTCGCTCGGCATCGATCAGCGTCGCCTCGACGGCATGCGCGTCGATGTCGCCGGCTTCACCAATTTTTCGCGCGATCATCTCGATCATCACGCCGACATGGACGACTATTTCGCGGCGAAGATGCGGCTCTTCGATACGCTGATGCGTCCCGGCCAGACCGCGGTGATCGACGCCGACAGCGATGTCGCGCCACGCGTGATCGAGACCTGCAGCGAGCGCGGCCTCAAGATTTTCAGCGTCGGTTTGAAGGGGGAAGCGATCAAATTGCTGTCGGCGACGCCCTCCGCTCTCGCAACGACGTTGCGACTTCGCCATGATGGCGCCAACTATGACGTGAATCTTCCGCTCGCCGGCGCCTTTCAGGTCTCGAACGCGCTTGTCGCCGCCGGCCTTGCGATCGCGAGCGGCGACGACCCGCACCGGGTCTTCGCGGCGCTCGATGCGCTCAAGGGCGCGCCGGGGCGTCTCGAACTTGTCGGCCAGCGCGAGGGCGCGCCGATCTTCGTCGACTATGCCCATAAGCCGGATGCGCTGGAGAAAGTGCTCGCCACCTTGCGGCCGCTGACAAAAAATCGCCTGATTGTCGTCTTCGGTTGCGGCGGCGACCGCGACCGCGGCAAACGCCCGCTGATGGGCGAAATCGTCGCCCGTGGGGCCGATGTCGCCATCGTCACCGACGACAATCCGCGCAGCGAGGACGCGGCCGCCATTCGCGCCGAAATTCTGGAAGGAACCCGTGGCGGCGCGGCGCAAATCATCGAGATCGGCGACCGGCGCGCGGCGATTGCCAGCGCCGTCGCCGAACTTCAAACAGGCGACGCGCTGGTCGTGGCGGGAAAAGGTCACGAGACCGGGCAGATCGTCGGCGGGCGCGTTCTGCCCTTCTCCGATCATGAGGCGATCGCGCGGGCGTTGAAGGAGCATCATTGATGACCGGAAAGCCGCTATGGTCAGGATTGGCGCTGGTCGGCGCGCTGCGGGCCCGCGCCAGCGGCGGCCTCGCGCGCGAAGCCACGGGCGTTTCCATCGACACGCGCACGCTTCAGCCGGGAGACCTGTTCATCGCCATCAAGGGCGAAACGCGCGACGGCCATGACTTCGTGCAAGCGGCGTTCGAAAAGGGCGCGGCGGCGGCCGTGGTGGACGAAGCGCATGCGGCCGAGCTTTCCGGCGCGGGGCCGCTGTTCGTCGTCAGGAACGTGCAACAGTCGCTCGAATCTCTCGGTCAGCGCGCGCGCGAACGGACCGACGCTTTCATCGCCGCGATCACCGGTTCGGTTGGCAAGACGTCGACGAAGGACATGACCCGGCTGATGCTGTCGCGCTTCGGCGACACGCATGCGTCGACGGCGTCTTACAACAATCATTGGGGCGTGCCGTTGACGCTCGCGCGCATGCCGGCGGAGTCGAATTTCGGCGTGTTCGAACTCGGCATGAATCACGCGGGCGAAATCGCTGCGCTCGTCGCTCAGGTTCGGCCCCATGTCGCCGTCGTCACCCGCATCGCGCCGGTCCATCTCGAATATTTCAGATCGATCGAAAACATCGCGGACGCCAAAGCCGAAATCTTCTCGGCGCTCGACGGCGGCGTCGCGATCATCAACCGCGACGATGGTTTTTTCGAGCGTCTCGCCGCGGCGGCCGCGCCGACCGCCAGCCATGTGTTCGGCTTTGGCGAGTCGGAAGGCGCCGATGCGCGGCTCCTCTCTTACGAGCAGGCCGGCGACGGCGCGCTCATCGAGGCGGATATCCTCGAGCGGCGAATGCGTTTTCGCATTGGCGCGCCGGGCAGGCATGTCGCTGTCAACGCGCTCGCGGCGCTTCTGATCGGTGCCGTCTTCGACGTCGATCTGGAGGAAGCGGCGGCGGCCTTCGCCGATTTCACACCGCCGTCCGGTCGGGGCCGGCGCGAAAAAATAACGACGCCTGACGGCGCGTTTACGCTCATCGACGAAAGCTACAACGCCAATCCGACTTCGATGCGCGCGGCGCTCGACCTGCTTGGCGGCGCGGCGACAGGGCCCGGCGGCCGGCGAATTGCGGTCTTGGGCGACATGCTGGAACTTGGGCCTCAGGCTGGCGAACTGCATGCCGCGCTCGCCCAGGACCTTATCGATGCGGGGGTTGATCTGCTATTCACCTCCGGCCCGTTGATGTCGCGATTAAGTTACGCCGCGCCTGATGAGATGCGCGCCGCGCATCGGGCGACGCCGCTGGAACTGGAAGAGGCGGTTCTCTCCGCCGTTCGGCCCGGCGACGTTGTGATGGTGAAAGGCTCCAATGGTTCGCGGATGTCGCGGATCGTCTCGGCCTTGAAAACCGCGTTCGCCGATGAAATGGCGAACTAAGGAGAGACGATGCTGACGCTGCTTGCGGACCTGTCCTATTTATACAGTCCGCTAAACATCTTCCGCTACATCACTTTTCGCGCCGCCATGGGGGCGGCGACGGCGCTGTTCTTCGTGTTCTTCTTTGGACCGGGCGTTATCGCCGCGCTGCGCATCAAGCAGGGCAAGGGGCAGCCGATCCGCGAGGACGGGCCGGCCTCGCATCTCGTGACCAAAAAAGGCACGCCGACGATGGGCGGCCTGATGATTCTGTCGGGACTGGTCGCGGCGACCTTGCTCTGGGCGAATTTGCGCAATGCCTATGTCTGGATCGTGCTTTTCGTCACCGTCGGCTTCGGCCTCATCGGCTTTTACGACGACTATCTGAAGGTGACCAAACAGTCGCATGCCGGCTTCGCTGGCAAGGTGCGACTGGCGCTCGAATTCCTGATCGCTGGCCTCGCCTGCTACGCGCTGATGCATAGCGGCGGAGAGAATATGACGAAGCTCGCCATTCCCATGGTGAAGGGCTATGTCGCGACGCTCGGGCCCTATTTCATCCTGTTTGGCGCATTCGTCATCGTCTCGGCGGGCAATTGCGTCAATCTCACCGACGGACTCGACGGGCTCGCCATCGTGCCGTCGATGATCGCCGCCGGCGCCTTCGCGATCTTCGCCTATCTCGTCGGCAATTCGATCTTTTCGAACTATCTCGGCGTCAATTACGTGGCGGGCGTCGGCGAATTGACCATCGTCTGTTCGGCGTTCATCGGCGCGGGACTGGGCTTCTTGTGGTTCAACGCGCCGCCTGCGCAAATCTTCATGGGCGACACCGGTTCGCTGGCGCTCGGCGGCCTCGTCGGCTCGGTGGCGGTGGCGGTGAAGCAGGAGTTCGTCCTCGTCATCGTCGGCGGCCTTTTCGTTCTGGAAGGCGCATCGGTGATCATCCAGGTCGTGTATTTCAAGCTCACCAAGAAGCGCATTTTCCTGATGGCGCCCATTCATCATCACTTCGAGCAGAAGGGCTGGAAAGAGCCGCAGATCGTCATCCGCTTCTGGATCATCGCCTTCGTGCTGGCCCTCATGGGCCTCGCGACGTTGAAGCTGAGGTGACGATGACGCCGGTCGACTCCTTCAAGGGCAAGCGCGTCGCGCTGTTTGGCCTCGGCGGTTCGGGCCTGTCCACCGCCCGCGCGCTGATCGCCGGCGGCGCGCGCGTCGCCGCCTGGGACGATGGCGAGTCAGGCCGGCTCAAAGCAGTCGCGCAAGGCGTCGCGCTCGAAGATCTCGCGGTCGCGGATTGGCGCGAGTTCGATGCGCTCATCCTCTCTCCCGGCGTGCCGTTGACTCATCCTGAGCCGCACTGGGTCGTGCAGGCGGCGAAAGCCGCCGGCGTCGAAATCATTGGCGATGTCGAACTCTTCTGCCGCGAACGCGAGGCGCGCGCCGGCGGATCGCCCTTCATCGCCATCACCGGCACCAACGGCAAATCGACGACGACGGCGCTGATCGCCCATATCCTGCGCGAAGCCGACCGCGACGTGCAGCTCGGCGGCAATATCGGCGTACCGATTCTCGATCTCGAACCGCCGTCCGACGAGCGCATTCACGTTATCGAATGTTCGTCGTTCCAGATCGATCTCGCGCCCTCGCTGGCGCCGACCATTGGCGTGCTGATCAATATTACGCCCGACCATATCGATCGCCACGGCACGATCGAAAATTACGCCGCGATCAAGGAGCGGCTGGTCGCTGCGGCGGAAGTGGCTCTGGTCGGAGTCGACGATTCCTATTGCCATGCGATCGGCGCGCGTCTCGCCGAAGCCGCGTCGCCAGAGAAGCGCGTCGTGCCGGTGTCGGCGAAACGCGCGCTCGATTGGGGCTTCTACGTCGAGGATCGCAGCGTCTATTTCCGCGAAGAAGGGCATCCGCCCGACGAGGCCGAACTCATCGGCTCGCTCGAAGGCGCGCGCGCGCTTCGCGGCGCGCATAATGCGCAAAACGCCGCCTTCGCCGCCGCCGCCGCTTGGGAGTGCGGCCTCGACGACGACGAAATCGCGCGCGGCCTGCTGAGCTTCCCCGGACTTCCGCATCGCATGGAGGAAGTCGGACGCATCGAGCGCGCGCTCTTTATCAACGACTCGAAGGCGACCAACGCCGACGCGGCCGAAAAGGCGCTGACGAGCTTTGCCGACATCTACTGGATACTCGGCGGCCGATCGAAAGAGGGCGGCGTCGAGGCGCTGCGCCAGCATTTCTCGCGCATCCGCAAAGCCTATCTCATCGGCGAGGCGACCGACGATTTCGCGCGCACCTTGGACGGCGCGCTGCCTTTCGAACGCTGCGGAACGCTCGATATCGCGACGACTCGCGCCGCGCTCGACGCGCTTGCCGAAGGCGCGCCGGCGCCGGTCGTGCTGCTGTCGCCGGCCTGCGCCTCCTATGACCAATTCGCCAATTTCGAGGCGCGGGGCGACGCCTTTCGCGGCCTCGTCGAGGGCCTTCCCGCCGTCATCGCGGCGCGAAAAGGAGAAGCGACATGATCTCGCGCGCGCAACGAACGCCATTCTCCGACTGGGCGTGGACGGTGGATCGCTGGCTGCTCGCCAGCGTTGCTTTGCTGATCGTCGCCGGACTGGTCTTCGCCATGGCCGGCAGCCCGCCGGTCGCCGAGCGGCTGCATCTCGCGACTTTCCACTTCGTCAACAAGCAGGCGATCTATCTCGTGCCGGCGCTCGCCGTGATGATCGCCACGTCATTTCTTTCGCCGCGCCATGTGCGCCGGCTGGCGCTCGTCATTTTCATCGTCTCGCTCGCGCTCGTCTTCGCCACGATCCTCTACGGCCAGGAAGTGAAGGGCGCGAAGCGATGGATATTGGGCATTCAACCTTCGGAATTTTTGAAGCCCGCCTTTGTCGTCCTCGTCGCCTGGGCATTCTCGGAAGGGGCGCGGCGCAAGGACGTTCCTGGAAATCTGATTGCGCTTCTGCTGCTGCCGATCGCGATCGTGCCGCTGATGCTGCAGCCTGATTTTGGGCAAACGATGCTGATTTCGATCGTCTGGGCGGCGCTGTTCTTCATGGCCGGCTTGCATTGGATATGGGTGGTCGGATTGGGCGGCCTTGGCGGCGTTTCGGCGCTGCTCGCCTATAAATTCGTGCCGCATGTCCATCAGCGCATCGAGACCTTTCTGGAGCCGCCGCCGCCGGTTGCCGGCGTGCCCGCCAATTTTCAGTCCGAGACCGCGCTCGAAAGCTTCATTGCCGGATCATGGTTCGGCAGAGGTCCTGGCGAAGGGGTGATCAAGCGCATCCTGCCCGACTCGCACACCGATTTCATCTTCGCGGTCATCGGCGAGGAATTTGGCGTTCTCGTCTGCATCGCGCTCGCCGCGGTCTTCGCCTTTGTGGTGGTGCGGGGGCTGTTCTCCGCGGCCCGTAACAGCGATCCTTTCTGCCGTTTCGCGACGGCCGGTCTGGTGATGCTGTTTGGTCTGCAGAGCTGCATCAACATGGCGGTGAACGTCCATCTCATGCCTGCCAAGGGCATGACGCTGCCCTTCGTCTCCTACGGCGGCTCGTCGCTGATTTCGCTGTCGCTTGGCATGGGCTTTCTCCTCGCCGTCACCCGCAAGCGGCCGCGCGCCAGGGTGATGAGCGAACTCGCCGCGACCGGCGCGCCGGCGGCGGCGTGATAAAAGTCTCGGCATGATCGATTCGCCGATTCTCCTCGCCGCCGGCGGCACCGGCGGCCATCTCTTTCCGGCCGAGGCGCTTGCCCATGCGCTTGCCGCGCGCGGCCTGCCGGTCGAGCTTGTCACCGACGATCGCGCGCTGCGCTATGGCGCAAGTTTTCCGGCGCGCGCCATGCATGTGATTCGCGCCGCCACGCCGCGCGGCGGCTCTCTCTTCGCCAAGGCGCAGGCGGTGGCGCGTCTCGCCATCGGCACGGCGCAGGCGGTCGCGCTCTTGCGACAGTTGAAGCCGGCCGTGGTGATCGGATTCGGCGGCTATCCCACCGTGCCGCCCCTGCTGGCGGCCTCCTATCTCGGCATGCCGAGCGCCCTGCATGAAGCGAATGGCGTGATGGGCAAGGCCAATCGCTTTCTCGCCGGCCGCGTCGATCGGATCGCCGCCGGCCTGCCCAATCTCGCGGTTCCGGCGGCGTTGCAGAGCAAGGTCGCGGTCACCGGCAATCCGGTGCGTCCCAATGTGCTGGCGGCGGCGGAGTTTCCCTATCCGACGTTC
Source organism: Methylocystis sp. (assembly GCF_046349115.1). Taxonomy (GTDB): domain Bacteria; phylum Pseudomonadota; class Alphaproteobacteria; order Rhizobiales; family Beijerinckiaceae; genus Methylocystis. Next base: position 440,120 of record NZ_JAXMCX010000001.1, read on the forward strand.
GACGACGGCATTTTCCGGCTGCTCGTCGCCGGGGGGTCGCAAGGCGCGCGCGTGATGGCGGATATCGTGCCGGAGGCGGTCGCGGCGCTCCCCGATGCGCTGCGGGCGAAAATCGCCGTCGTTCAACAGGCCCGCCCTGAAGATATCGCTCGCGTCGAGGCGATCTATGGCGGCGCAGGAGTCGGCGCCGAGATCGCGCCCTTTTTCGCCGATTTTCCCGCGCGAGTCGCCGCGGCGCATTACGTCATCGCCCGCGCCGGCGCCTCGACGGTCTCGGAGCTTGCGGTCATCGGGCGCCCGTCGATGCTGGTGCCGCTGCCGCATGCGCTCGACCAGGACCAGGCGGCGAACGCGGCTTTTCTCGAACAGGCGGGCGGCGCCGAAACCGTACGGCAGAGTGATTTCACGCCGGAATTTCTGAGCGGGCGCCTGTGCGATCTGATCAGTGCGCCAGAGCAACTCGCCGCGCGCGCAGAAGCTGCAAAGAGCGTCGGCGTCGCCGACGCCGCCGAACGGCTCGCCGATCTGATCATCGACGTGGCGCGCAGAGGCGCCGCGAAACGGAGCTAAGAATGAAACTGCCGAGAGAATTGGGTCCGATTCATTTCGTCGGCATCGGCGGCATTGGCATGTCGGGCATCGCCGAAGTGCTGCTCAATCTCGGCTATAAGGTGCAGGGATCGGACGCCGCGGAAAACGCCAATGTCAAGCGCCTCGCCGAAAAGGGCGCGACGGTCAGCATTGGACATGACGCGAAGAATCTCGGCGAAGCTGCCGTCGTCGTCGTCTCGACCGCAATCAAGCGCGATAATCCCGAGCTTGTCGCCGCGCGTGAAAAGCGCCTGCCGGTGGTGCGCCGCGCCGAAATGCTCGCCGAGCTGATGCGCCTCAAGCAATGCGTCGCCATCGCCGGCACGCATGGCAAGACCACGACGACCTCGCTCGTCGCGACGCTGCTCGACGCCGGCGGCCTCGATCCGACGGTAATCAACGGCGGCATCATCAACGCTTATGGCACGAACGCGCGATTGGGCGGCGGCGATTGGATGGTGGTCGAAGCCGACGAGAGCGACGGCACTTTTCTCAAACTGCCCGCCGACGTCGCGATCGTCACCAATATCGACCCCGAACATCTCGACCATTTCCATACCTTCGACGCGATCAAGGAAGCCTTCCGGCATTTCATTGAGAATCTGCCGTTCTACGGCTTCGCGGTGATGTGCCTCGATCACCCGACGGTGCAGGAGCTAGTCGGCCGCATCGAGGACCGCCGGGTGATCACCTATGGCGAAAATCCGCAGGCCGACGTGCGGCTGCTCGACGTCAATCTCGAAGGCGGCGTGTCGAAGTTCAACGTGCTGCTGCGCGATCGCAAGACATCGCAGGCGATCTATCTTGAAGATCTGGTCCTGCCGATGCCTGGCCATCACAATGCGCTGAACGCCACCGCAGCGATCGCGGTCGCCAATCAGCTCGGCCTGTCGCCGGAACAAATCCGCAAGGCGCTCGCCGGGTTCGGCGGCGTGAAGCGGCGCTTCACCAAGACCGGCGAATGGAACGGCGTGCAGATATTCGACGACTATGGCCATCATCCCGTCGAAATCGCCGCCGTGCTGCGCGCCGCGCGCGCCTCGACCAAGGGCAAGGTGGTGGCGCTGATGCAACCGCATCGCTATACGCGGCTGCAGTCGCTCTTCGATCAATTCGCGACCTGTTTCAACGACGCCGATGTGGTGATCATCGCCGATGTCTATCCGGCCGGCGAACAGCCGATCGCGGGCGTCGATCGGGATGCGCTGGTCTTGGCGATCAAGGCGCATGGCCACCGCCGCGCGATGGGGCTGCCCTCGCCGGAAGTGCTGCCGGCGATGATCCGCGAAATCGTCGCGCCCGGCGACTACGTCGTATGCCTTGGCGCCGGCAACATCACCCAATGGGCCTATGCGCTGCCGGAGCAATTGGCGGCGGGGCAGGGAGCGGGGTGAGGCGCCGCTCTTGTCCGGGGAGTGTAGCGAGCGCTTGAGCAAAATGATAGAAAATTGCCGATTGTGATGAAGGCCCACGATAATCCTGTGCTCCAGCGCTTCCGCGCCGGGTTGAATGAAGCCTTTGGCGACCGCGTTGCGCGCGTCGTGCTCTACGGCTCGCGTGCGCGAGGCGACGCGCGGCCCGACTCTGATTACGATGTGGCGGTTTTTCTGCGTGACATTCCTGACCGTATCGCGGAACTTTACCGGCTCGCGGACTTGAGCACCGCGATCCTGGAAGACACCGGCGAATGCATCCACGCCACGGCCTATGAAGCCAAAACCTATGACGATCCGAGGATGCCTTTGATGCACGAGATTCGCCGTGAAGGCGTCGATCTGTGAAGCCGCAAACCGGGGCTTATCTGGACAAGGCGAGAGAGCATCTCGATCACGCAGACAGAATGTTGTCGGTTGATCTCACCGAGGACGCCGGTCGCGCAGCCTATCTTGCTGGGTTTCACGCCGCTCAGGGGCTCATTTTCGAGATGGAGGGACGCGTTTCCAAAACGCATTCCGGAGTGCGGAGCGAGTTTCTGCGGCTCACAAAGGGGAATCCCGCAGTTAACGCTGAGCTGAAAGCCTTTCTTGGTCAGGCCTATCAGCTCAAGGCGATCGCAGATTATGAAACAGGGCCGGGTTCGCGCGTGCCCGTCGAGAAGGCGTGCGAGGCGATCCGGTCCGCGCGTCGCTTTGTAGATTGCGTGGCGGCGCTCGTCCTAACCACTGGCGCATGACAACGCTATCGACAGCATTCCTTTAGACGAATTGCAGGCCCGCGCCGCTTCCGAAGCGTTCAATCGCTATGGCAAGAGATTCGATTCCAATGCGAAACTCAAATTCTGCGATTGCGCCGCTTATGCACTTGCAAAAACCATCAACGCGCCGCTTTTGTTCAAAGGCGACGACTTCGCGTAAACCGACGTGACGCTCTGTCTTTGAAGTTGGGCGGTGTTATGATGCTCGCCGCGAGAAAGACAGCCGGGCTTGGGAGAGTTCCATAATGTCCTTTGTCCTGCAAATTCTGGAGTTTCCTTTATGGCCGACAGCGCGTCGTCAACTTCGCTGAATTTGTCCGTGGTTGTCCCGTGGTTGCTGACGCTCCTAACTTTCGTTGGCGGAATCTGGCAGTTTACGGCAACTCAACGGCAAGCAAACCGCCAGCCCTTTCTACAAAAGCAGCTTGAGTTATGTTTTCAGGCATCAGAAACCGCGTCACGCCTCGCGACAGAAACTGATCCCGCTGAATGAGAAAAAACGCGTCTCACATTTTGGCGTCTCTATTGGGGGCCTTTGAGCGTCGTGGAAGATCGAGCGGTTGAGGGCGCGATGGTGGCGCTCGGCCACCATGTTCCCAAGGAACCGGTCGTGTCCCCGAAGTTGCCGATGAAAGAACTTGGCGGGCCTTCCTATGAATTGGCGCATGCAATCCGTAATCTCGTGCTCTCAAGCTGGCAGATCGATTTGCCACCTTTGCAGAGGCAAAGATCGGATGCTCCCTGAGTCAGCTTTTCCCCACCAACGTGGATGTCTCTGTGAATGAATTTGCGTGGCATGATTTGACTTCCGCAGGATTGCGACTACATTTGACTACATCGTAGTCAAGCCTCTCCACGCCATGAAATCCGTCGCGCCAACGCCGACATCCGTTCGTCTTACCGACGAAACGCGCAAAATCCTCGACGAAGCGGCGCGGCGCACGCGCCGCTCGCGTTCTTATCTCGTCGAGGAAACGCTCAAGCAGTTTCTTCCGCGTATCGTGCAGAAGGAAACCCAGCCTTCGCCGCAAGAGCGCATTCGTCGCCTGAAGGAGCTGGAGGGCATAGGCGCGCGTCTGCTCGGACCAAGAACGGTCGAGGAGATCGACGCCAGCATCCGCGAAATTCGCGGCGATGACTGATCTTGCGTTGAACGGTGTTTCTCGCGCCTATTTCGATACGAACGCGATCATCTATTTCATCGAGGCCAATATCGAATTTCAGAGCAAAGTCGCCAGTCTTTGGTATGGGCTGATCGATCGGAATGCGAGCCTCGTCACCAGTGAAATCGGCGTCGCGGAGTGTTTTTTCGGGGCGTTCCGGCAACAAAAGCCGCTGGTGGAACAAGCGTACGAGCGACTTTTCTTTCACGACGAAGTCTTCGACATCCATCCGGTGAACCTGACGGCGTTGATCGAGGCAGGGCGCTTGGGCGCAGGTATGGGCCTGAAACTGCTGGACGCCGTGCATTTCCACGCGGCCGCGATGGCGAAGTGCGATATCTTCGTCACCAACGATCGCCGCTTTCGCTCGAGTCATGGCGTGCGCGTCGTTCAAATCGCCGAGCTGTGACGTAGCGTCGATCAAGCCGAAAGCTCATTGGCGCGACTTACCTGCCGCAGCGGTTCAAGCCCGATCCACGGCGTTTTCGACTGTGCAGAGGGAATAATAGCCATAAATCGGCGACGCTAGCGGGAGGTCCGGCCAGAAGCTTCGATGAAGGTCGGCGAGCGTGACGCGATCGATGACTGTCGCGCCGCATCCAGCGGCGAGTTCGGCAAGGTCGTCGATGCCGTACGTCCAGGGCGCGCCCATTGCCGCGAATCTTTCGACGACGCTGGTTATTTCAGCGTCGCCGGTTCGGTTCTCGATCACGTCATTAGCGAAAAAGTCGAAGGACACCGAGCAGCGCTTCGTCTCGCGCATCAGGTCGCTCAAAATGCGCCGCACGGCGCCATCGTCCAAATACATGGTGTTGCCTTCCCATATGACATGGGTGGGAAGGTCGAAATCCAAGCCATTTTGTCGTAGCAGCTCTAGCATGCCGTCCATGACATAATCGGCGCCGATATAGGTCGTGTTGGAATTGACGGCGTTTTCTTGCAGTCGCGCTCTCTTGAACGCCTGAGTTTCTGGCGCGTCGATTTCGAAATAGGCGACGTTCTCAACCGCGAAGCGTTGCGGCCTGGTGTCGAGGCCGGCGCCAAGAATGAGGATCTGCCGGGCGCCTTGCTCGATCTGGCGACGCAGCCGATCGTCGAAGTAGCGCGTCCTCAAGCGCACATTGTTTCTGATCGGCGGGAACGATTGCGAAATGCGTTCCGCGGCCCTTTTCGATTCCTCATTGAGAAACAGGCCGACAAAAGGATCATGGTAGAGCGGATCGTGTTCATTGTTTTCGTCATGGCGAAATTCGGCGACGACGAAAGCCGTGCCGGCGACTTTTTGGATTTCAGCCATATTCCGATTCACTTATGCGGAAAGCGTTCGAGCAGCTGCGCCAGCTGGTCGGAAGCTATTGCATTGGGCGGCGCATAGGGGTCATCGACGGAGGCGACGAATGATATCGGAACGATCGCCGCCAAAGCGAAAATCGCCTGCGCGAGCAGCTGTGGTTTGGGACGGTCGAGGTGCGTCACAGCGAGAGCGATTTGAGTGATGAAGGCGATGATCAGCACAGCCGCCCATTTGCGATCGTCGGGAAAGGCGCCCGCGATCGCGAGCCGCTGATCGCGCGCCGATCGCAGACGAATCACGGCGTCCAGGAGCGCGCGCTGGAAGGCCGGTTCGATCTTCGCGCCGCTCACCGTGCTGGTCAGCCTGTTAAGCGCCGCCTCGGCTTCTGGGGATTGATTGCCGTCCTCCATGGCTTGCCACTCGAGACCGACCACGGCCTCCACATATTCGTGTATGGCGCGCAGGATTACGTCGGCGTCAATGCCGTGATTGCTGGAGAGCGCAGAGAGTGTCGTCAGTTGTTCGCGCTCCAGCGTGACGGCCTGATAGGCGCGGCGATTTGCGTCCCAGACATCCTGCGAAAGGAAGGTCATCAGCAGGCCGAACAGCGTCGCGGGAACGCCGACGAAGGGCGGCACCACGCCTTTCCAGTTCTGCGCATGGGCGGCAAAGCGCGAAGCGAAGCAAAGCCAGCATAGGAAAAGCGCGAGAACGGTCATCGCGCCCGCAAGCAAAAGCGCCATGACCGGCATCGTCTGAGACATCCAAAATTCCAAGAGCACCTGTCCACCTCGAAACCGCGTGATCTGACGACATCCTAAACGAGATTCGCCACGTCATTGCAAAGGGGGACATCGGCGCGTCCAACCAAAGCGCGCGCCATCCGAGAGAACGTTGCGAATTTGCAGCCGGTTGGCGCGATGGAGAAAGACGGCGCTCGAACGCATAACGCCCCGCCGTGATGTCCACGGTCGGGGCGTTGCATTCGCCAAGGCGCGTCGGCGCCCAATCATGCAGGCCGATTCGAAGCCGACGACAAGCGTTTCCGCCAATCGCCGGGTTTCGATGAACCTACCTACGCTCGATCTGCCCGGCGCCGCCGGAGGCGTTTCGCGCGAGTCGCGGACGGGGATGACTCGCCCATCCGCCCGACTGCGGCAGCGTGTCCTCACAGAAGGGCCGAGTATCGAGGTTTTGAAGAAGCGTCCTGATGGCGTTTCTTCGTCGCTGAAGTCTTCTCGTGGTCATTGACGGATCTCCTTTTTAGAGATGGACCACCGAACAACCAGTTTCAAGCGTCACCCCAACAACCCGCGAAATCAAGCTCAGTTCCTGTCATCGCCGACGAATTCGGGCAAGCGTTGCAAATTTGTCGCGTCGAACCGCCCGCGTCGCCGCTCGTTCCTTCAGCGGCGTCCTACCAATAGACCTGCGCGCGCGCCTCGAAGAGGTCAGGATGGGCGCCATTGAAATAGGGCCCCTGTCGCGCCGGAACGCCAGTAGCGAACAGTGCGTAATCGTTAAACGGCGCGGAAGCCCGCAGCACATGTATCCAGTTGAACTGGAAGTGGAATCCATTTTCGGGATACCAATTCAGTCCCAAGGTGACATTCTGCTGCCGGCCGCCGACGACGCCCGCGTTGGCGATATAGGAAGCCGCGGCGGGATTGGGCGCGATCAGCGTCGTATAGGCGAGCATGTTATAGAGGCTTGAACCAGAATAGGGCCCGCTGTTGAGATTGAGCGCGCTGTAGCGCGCAGCGAGTCCGACGGCGCCGATGCCGCCCGCGCTCACCGGACTTTTGATCGGGACCTGATTGAAATTGGCGCCAAGCTTGTTCGTCACGTCATAAGCGGCGGCGCGTTCCTCGCCGGTGAGATACCATTGCCCATAGACATAATAGCCGCTGAAATATTGCGAGGCGCCGCCAGGCGCGAAAGCGCCCGCGAGACGCGCGAGCGCAACCTTGGTCGGATTGCGGTTGACCTGCTGTCCAAGATATTCGGCCTGCAGCGAGAACGGTCCATGCGCCGCTGAGAGTTCTACGTCGAAGGATTCGACGTTATTGACGCAATGCGCGGAGGCGGCCGCCGTCCATCCCGGCAGGATAACGGAGCCGCAGGAAAGATCCGGCGTCCCGAGCAGCCCTTGATTGAGAATATAGGCTTCCGAACGGATGCGGTTGCCGACCCGCAACACACGATCGTCGGATAATCCGGTGGCGCTGTTGGGGTTGTGAAAGCGGCCGGAAACGCCAACATGCAGGAGATCGTGCTGAGTCATGATCGGCGCATAGGTCATTCGGCCGGTGAATTCGTAATACTGGCCGCCGCCTGTCGGAAACCACCCGGCTTTCGCAGGAATGCCGACGAGCGGCGGCGAGCCGACAGCCGGATTCGTGTTCAAATCTTCAAAGCTTGTCGTGAAGGCGCCGCCCTTCGCGCTCCAATTCTCGCCATAGGCGCCGATCGCCGCGCCAAGGTGACGGCTGGCGCCGATCGCTTCGACCGCCATCGCGCGTTCGATGAAGTCGCGGAAGCGCGAGGACGTCGTGAACTCCAGCGTGAAGGGCTCGAAATAACTGCCAATGTGGATGAAGGCCGGGTCCTTCGTGAAGGGGAGCGCGAGAAGCGGATGTTGCACGCCCATATAGAAATCGCGAATGCCGCCTTGCACGGGCGCATTGAACGGCGTGCCATATTGCGAGCCCGCGAAATCATATTGCAGTTTGTAAAACCAGTATTGCGCCGCCTTGCCTTCAATTTCGAGACGCACTTGGCGAACGCCGGCCTGATCCGACCAGCCGTTCAGCGGTTGAGACGTTCCGCCGCCGTCGAACTGCATGCGGCCGCCGACTTTGAAATTATACGCCTTGTCCGCGGTTTCGACGAAAAGGCCGTTTTTGAATTGAGTTAAGACCGGCGGCACAGGGGGCTGCGCCGAGGCTTGCACGGCCGAGGCCTGCGCCGCCGCGGCTTTCGCGGCGCTGCTCTGAGCGGATTGCGCGGCCTGCTGCGCCTCGGCCTTGGCTTGGCGCGCTTCGCGCCGCAGCTTCGCGATCTCGGCCTCCAGAACGCGAAGCCTCGCCTCAATCGCGTCGCTTGACGCCGCATTCGCCAGGGTCGTCGAGAAAACCATCACAAGGGCGCTTGTCGCGACGCCACGCTTTCCGCCCCATAAACTCATTACTCGCCTCGCTCGCGTTTTGAATTCGCAACGAGCGGCGTCGCGCCCTGCCGCGCCGATCAGGCGAACCCGGTCATTGCTTTGAAAAGCGCGCATTGCACGTGCAAGTCGCCAAACGCCGTTCGTTTTCTACCGAACTTCCGGCGCGCAGGCTTTTCCTGAGTCTTTCCGTCTATGCGCAAATATTGCTCGCGCGTTTCCGAAAGGCGGCGCCGCCATTTTTCAGACAGCGCGCAGCCATTTTTGTCAGCGGCGCGGCGGCGCTGTAATTCATTCCATATTTTCGACGAAGGCGATCAGACCTTTGAGCAACGTCGTCGGATCGGGCGGACAGCCGCGAATATGGAGATCGACCGGAACGACATTGGCGACGGCCCCAATGCAGGCATAGCTGTTGCAAAAAACGCCGCCGTCAAAGGCGCAGTCGCCGACCGCGATCACCCATTTTGGATCGGGCGTCGCCGCATAGGTGCGTTCCAGCGCTTCGCGCATGTTCTTCGTCACCGGACCGGTGACGAGCAAGACGTCGGCGTGACGCGGCGAAGCGACGAAGCGCAGGCCAAATCTTTCGAGATCATAATAGGCGTTGTTGAGCGCGTGAATTTCGAGTTCGCACCCGTTACAGGAGCCGGCGTCGACTTCGCGGATCGACAGACTGCGTCCGAGTTTCTGCCGCGCCGTGCGCCCCAGCGTATAGCCGAGTTCGGCCGTCGACGCCGCGTCCGGTGTGGGGGCCTGCTCGGTCAACGCGCTTCGAAACAAGCCTTGAAGCAAGAATTTCTGCATCGCGTGCGTCCTAGAGGTCGTGCCCTGAATAGGAGCAGTTGAAGGATTTGTTGCACAGGGGGAAGTCGGCGACGATGTTGTTTTTGATCGCGGCTTCGAGGAGCGGCCATTGGAACCATGACGGATCGCGCAAATGACAGCGCTGCACGACGCCGTCGGCCCGGATGCGAAGCCAGCAGAAAATATCGCCGCGGAATCCTTCAACGAGCGCCGCGCCCTCGCGCGTCCAATCGTCGGGCAGCGCCCAGGCGGCGATGATCGGCCCTGTCGGCGCTTCACCGAGAATTTGTTTGACGAGTTGCAGCGAGGCTTTCACTTCGTCGAAGCGGACCCAGACGCGCGCGTCGACGTCGCCCTCCTGCGAGGCGCCGATCGCAAACGCCAACTGAGGATAGGGGGCGTAGCCGATCGCCTTGCGCGCGTCGAACGCCCGGCCCGAAGCGCGTCCGACATAGCCGCCGCAAGCATATTGTTTCGCGAGCGCTTCGCTGACGAATCCGGTGCCGACGGTGCGATCCTGCAGCGACGTCGTGTCCCCGAAGAGCGCGATCAGCCGCGGAGTCATCAGTTCGATCCATTCGATCATCGCGTAAAGCGCCGTGGCGCTCTCTTGCTTCAGATCGACGACGGTTCCGCCCGGCGCGATGCGATCCATCATCAGGCGATGACCAAAAGCGCTCGCCGATTCGCGCAAGATGCGCTCGCGCACGAGGTTGCAATGCGCCTGCATTAGGGAAAAGGCCGCGTCGTTGCAGATGGCGCCGATGTCGCCGAAATGATTGGCGAGCCGTTCGAGTTCGGCCATCAAGGCGCGCAGATAGAGGGCGCGCGGCGGGACGCTGACGTCAAAGGCGGCCTCGACCGCCTGGGCGAAGGCGAGACTGTAGGCGACGGTGCTGTCGCCCGAAACGCGCGCGGCGACTTGCGCGGCGCGCTCGATCGAGGCGCCGTTCATCAATTGGTCTATTCCCTTATGCACGAAGCCGAGCCGCTCCTCGAGGCGCACGACGGTTTCGCCATTCGCCGAGAAGCGGAAATGACCGGGCTCAATGATGCCGGCGTGCACCGGACCGACCGGTATCTGGTGCAGCGGTTCGCCCTCCGTGGGCAGGAACTCATAGCGGTCGCGGTCGGTGTTGATCTCCTGGGGCGCGGCGCAGGGGTGGCGGACGCCCCAGCGGCCGTGATCGAGCCAAGCGCGCCGGTCGGACGCGTCTTCAGGCTTCAGGCCAAAAAGATCGTGGATCGCGCGCTCTAGTCTCGACGCCGGCGGATGCACTCGTCCGACCGACGGAAACGCGCCTTCCGGACATTCCAAGGTGACGATGCGCAGGGGCGGCTCGCGCGGTTCGAGCACGGCCATATGAACGCACGAACTTTCGCCCCAGAGACTTAAGAGCTCGCGCTCGCCCTTCGCCAGGCTCTCGGCCAAGGCGAGCCAACCATTCTGGTCGACGATTTCGCGCGGCCAAGGAAGGCAGGCCGGCCGCGCCGGCTGGACGGCGGTCTGTTTGCTGGCGAAGTTCATCTCTTCATCCTTCGAGCTCAACCCAAGAGACGCGCGACGTTCTGGAACCAGGTCACGAGGTGAGAGGGAAGATAGAGTCCCGCGAGCAGCACCAGCGAGAGATGCGCATAGAGCGGCAACATAGAAGCTTTGACCTCGCCGACATCCCGGCTCGGCTCGCCGAACGCCATGCCGGTGAGCCGCAGCAACAAGGCGCCGAAAGCGAGAAGCAGGCCGAAAACAAGCGGAATCGCGAGGAGCGGCTGGCGGGCGAAGGTCGAACTCACGACCAGAAATTCGCTCATGAAAATGCCAAGCGGCGGCAGGCCGATGATCGCCACGACGCCGGCGACGAGAGTCCAGCCGAGCGCCGGCTGGCTCTGCGTCAATCCCCTGATGTCGGCGATTTTCTGCGTGCCCTTGGCCTGCGCAATGTGGCCAACGGAAAAGAAGATCGCGGACTTCGTCAGGCTGTGCATGGTCATATGCAGCAGCCCGGCGAAATTGGCGAGCGGGCCGCCCATGCCGAAGGCGAAGGCGATGATGCCCATGTGCTCGATCGAGGAATAGGCGAACAGCCTTTTGATGTCGTCGCGCCGATAGAGCATGAACGCCGCCATGATCAGCGACGCGAGGCCGAGGGTGATCATCAGCGGGCCCGGCGTGATCGCCGCCGCATTGGCGGTCAGCAGCATCTTGAAGCGCAGCACCGCGTAAAGCGCGACATTGAGCAGAAGCCCGGACAGGACCGCTGAAATCGGGGTGGGGCCTTCCGCATGCGCATCGGGAAGCCAGGCGTGCATCGGCGCCAGGCCGACCTTGGTGCCGTAGCCGAGCATCAGGAAGACGAAAGCGACATTGAGCATCCGCGGATTGAACTGTGGCGCCTGCGACATCAGCGTCTTCCAGACCATCGCGTCATAGCCCTGGCCCAGCACCGGTTCGGCCGCCATGTAGATGAGGATCGTTCCGAACAGCGCCAGCGCGATGCCGACGCTGCCGAGGATGAAATATTTCCAGGCGGCTTCGAGCGCATGCGGCGTGCGGTAGATGCCGACCATCAATACGGTGGTCAGCGTGGCGACTTCGACCGCCACCCACATCAGGCCGATATTGCTGGCGAGCAAAGCGAGATTCATCGCGCACATCAGCGATTGATACATCGCGTGATAGAAGCGGACATTCGTCGAGGTCAGCCGGCCGGTTTCGATTTCATGATCGATATAGCTCGCGCTGTAGACGCTCGTGGTGAAGCCGATGAAGGTCGAGAGCACGACGAAGACGATGTTGAGATCGTCGACGAAGAGATAGCCGCCGCTTTCTGGTTCGACAATCAGCAGGATCAGCGCGAAAAGAAAGGTCGCGCCGGAGGCGCAGACATTGAGCACCGCCGAGCGCCGGTATTCCGGCTCCAAGGCGACGGCGACCGCCGAGACGGCGGGAATGGCGATAAGCGCGTTCGAGACCATGAAAAGTTCGGAGCTCATGAACGTCCCCCGCGCACGCGATCAAGTTCGAAAAGATCGACATTGTCGAAGCGCTCGCGAATGCGAAACAGAAAGATGCCGATCACGATGAAGGCGATCAGGATCGAGAAGGCGACGCTGATCTCGACGACGAGCGGCATGCCGTTGGCGCCTGCAGCCGCGAGGACCAAGCCGTTTTCCAGCGACATGAAGCCGATGATCTGGCTGACCGCGTTGCGGCGCGTCACCATCATCAGCAGACCGAGCAGCACGATCGCCAGCGCGAAGGCGATGTCTTCGCGCGCCAGCGGGTCGGCGGAGGCTGTCGCCGGCAGCATGACCACGAGCGACAGCGCCACCAGAAATATGCCGATGAGCATGGTGACGCCGACGCCGCCGATGACTTCGACAGTCCGATGGACGCCCAGGCGCTCGATGATGCGGCGTAGGCTGAAGGGAATGATCAGCGCCTTGAAAATCGCCGCGATGGCGGCGGTGACATAGAGGTGCGGCGCGTCCTGGTAATAAGCCTGCCAGGCGACCGACAGCGAGAGAACGAAGGCGTGCAGCGTGTAGATATTGATCAGTCCGGACAGCCGGTCCTGATAGAGCAGCATGAAGCTCGTCAGCACCAGCGCGCCGGCGAGCACATGGGCGATGTCGATTGTCAGAAGCTCCATCTAAAGGCTCCGTGTCACGAAAACGAGCAGCGTCGCGAGAAGGCCGAGCATCAACCCCGCGCCAAGAAAGTCCGGGACGCGGAAGACGCGCATTTTCGCCGTGGACGTCTCGAAAAACGCGAGCAGGAAGCAGCCGGTCGCGAGTTTTAGAACATAGGCGCCGAGGCCAATCGCCATCGTTTGCAGATCGGCGTCATGCCGCGCGAGTCCGACCGGGAAAAAGACGCAGGCGATGAGCGAGATATAGAGGAGCAGCTTCAGCGCCGAGGCGAGTTCGATGAGCGCGAGATAGCGGCCCGAATATTCGAGCACCATCGCTTCATGCACCATCGTCAGTTCGAGATGCGTCGCCGGATTGTCGACGGGGACGCGTCCGTTCTCGGCGATGGCGACGATGAGCAGCGCGACGAGCGCCATGCCGACCGAGGCGCGCAATTCCAGATTCCCGGCCATATAGGCGGCGATTTCGGAAAGCTGGGTGGTCCCGGCGACGAAGGAGACGGTAAAGACGATCATGATCGTCGCCGGCTCGGCCAGCGAGCCGAACATTGCTTCGCGACTCGAGCCGATGCCGCCGAAGCTGGTTCCAATGTCCATGCCGGCGAGGGCCAGGAAAAAGCGGGCGCTGCCGAGCAGGGCGATGATCGCGATGAGGTCAGCGGACCAGCTGAACATCAATCCCGTCGCGAAGGTCGGCACGAGCGACGCCGCGACCCAGGTCATGGCGAAAATCAGATAGGGCGCCGCGCGATACAGCCACGATGCGTTCTCGGCAAGGACGACCTCCTTGCGCAGCAGTCGGATGAGATCGCGCCAGGGTTGGATGATCGGCGGTCCCTTGCGGCGCAGGAGCCGGGCTTTCAGCTTTCTGGTAACGCCGATGACGAGCGGCGAGAGCGCCAGCACCAACAGCATTTGGGCGCCCTGCGCGACGAGATCGAAGAGAAAATTCATATCGCCACCAGAACCAGCAGGAAGACGAGCGCGCCGAACACCAGCGCGAGATATTCCTGGATCGACAGAAGACTGAGGATGTTGAGGCCGGAGGCGCAGGTCTCGACCGCTCGCGTCAGCGGCGCGTAAAGATAGTCGAAAATGCGATCCTTGATGTCGATGGTAAGCCGCGCCGCCCGCATCTCGCCCGGCGCCGGCATGTCGAGCCGCTCCTTGACCGAAAAGGCGATGATTCCAAGCGTTCGCCTGATCGGCTGCGCGAAGCTGCTGCCGGTATATTGGGTCGTGGGACTCGTTTCGATGTAGCCGCAGTCCCAGGCGGGCGCGCGCCGCGACCGTGACGAACCGAATTTGTGGATGACCCATCTCGCCGAATAGGCGGAGAAGAGAATGAAGAGGAAGACCAGCAGCCCGTTGTAGGAGCTGCGGCTTTCTGCGACAGGCGCGATCGAGAGCCAGGAGAGTTCGGCCTGCGTCGGCATGCGGCCGCCGACAAAGTCTTTCGCCGCCGGCGATATCGTATCGATGACGAGGCTCGGCAGCAGGCCGGCGAGCAGGCAGAGCGTCAGCAATCCGGCCATCGTCCCGATCGACCAGCGATCAGGGTCTTTCGCGGTTCGCGCCGCTTCGCTGCGCGGCCGTCCGAGGAAAGCGATCCCATAGGCGCGGATGTAGCAGCCCGCGCCGAGCGCGGCGCTCAGCGCCAGCGCCACGCCGACAGCGGGAACGAGAAGCTTCACCGTCCATTGCGGCAGCGACGGGCTGAGAAGGATCGCCTGAAACACCAGCCATTCCGAGACGAAGCCGTTGAGCGGCGGCAGCGCGGAGATGGCGACGCAGCCGCCGAGAAACAGAAAGGCGGTTTTCGGCATGGAATGAATGAGGCCGCCGAGCCGCTCGATGCTTCTTTCGCCGCTTCCGTTCAATACGGCGCCGGCGCCGAAAAACAGGAGACTCTTGAACAGCGAATGATTGAAGACGTGAAACAGCGCCGCGGTGAAGGCGAGCGCCGCCGGCAACGCCAGGCCATCCGCCTTGAACGCCAGGGCGAGTCCCAGCGCGATGAAGATGATGCCGATGTTTTCGATCGTGCTGTAGGCGAGAAGCTTTTTCAGATCGCTCTGGATGGTGGCGAACAGCACGCCGATGAGCGCGCTCGCCGCGCCAAAGGTCAGCGGTTCGATCGACCACCAGAACGCCGGCGGCCCCAAAAGATCGAAGACGACGCGAATGAAGCCGTAAATGGCGACCTTGGTCATGACGCCGCTCATCAGCGCCGAGACATGGCTGGGCGCCGCGGGATGGGCCAGCGGCAGCCAGATATGCAACGGCGCGAGTCCGGCCTTGGAGCCCATGCCGACAAGCGCCAGCGCCAGTACGAGGCCGGTCTTCCAGCCTTCTTTCGTCGACTCGCGAATCGAGGCGAAGTCATAGGCGCCGCCGACCCCGCCCAGAACGCCAAAGGCCATCAGCAGCGCGAAACCGCCGAAACTCGCCATCAACAGATAGACGAAGCCTGCGCGCCGGTTTTCCGCGTCATGATGGTGCGTGAGAACCAGCGCCCATGACGCGAGCGACATGAACTCCCAAGCGACGAGAAAGCTGAAGGCGTCGTCGGCGAGCACGACCATGTTCATGCCGGCGAGAAACGCCGGATAGAAAGGCAGAACGCGCATCGGCTCCTTCTCATGCGCGCCATAACCAATCCCGTAAGCGCTCGCCGCGGCGCCGCCGAGATTGACGACGGCGAGAAAAAACGCGCTGAGGACGTCGATCCGGAGATGCATGCCGATCCACGGCAGGCCTAACGGTAGACTGGTCGAAATGACATGCGCGCCTCTCGGCATGACCGCCGCGAGGAAGAGAACGCCGCACAGCGCAATGCAGACGCGATAGACATTGCGGCTCACGTCCGGGTTCCGCCTCTCGACGATAGCGTAGACGCTGACGGCGAGCAGCGCGCTGACGCTGGTCAACGCGAGATAGAGCGGCATGCTTGACACCTTCCGGTCGACGTGGCCCGCAACGGTCGCGTTTCGTCCACGAATCTTGGGAATTAGGCGCTGCGCTTTCGCGGCGCGAGAGGATGTTTCGATGTCGCGACATGCTGCTCGAGACCGCGAATCTCGGCGCGCCCGCCGCTTGATTCATAGTCTTCGCAGAAGTGATGGAGATTTTCCATCACCGTGTGGTCGACGCACCAGGACTCGGAAAGATCGAAGATGATGGTCTTTCCCTTTGGGAGTTTCGCGAGGTCTCCCTTGAGCGCCAGATAATTGCCGAAGTAGGCGGCGCCGCCGATGCTGACTTGATAAACGCCGGGCTCGCTCTCCACGATGTTGCGATGGAGCTTGAAGACCTGTTTCCAATTGACGCTGCGCCACACATGGAACAGGAATTCGGCGACGATGCCGATCGCCACGCCGATCAAGAGATCGGTCGCCAGCACGCCAATGATGGTGATCACAAAAACGGCAAGCTGGTCCCAGCCGATCGCCAGCGTCTTCTTGAACTCAAGCGGAGAAGCGAGACGGTAGCCGGTGAACACCAGCAGCGCCGCAAGCGAAGCGAGCGGAATCTCATGAATGAGCCGGGGGAAAAGCGCAACGAAAATCAGCAGGAACAATCCGTGAAAGAAATTCGCCCAGCCCGTGCGCGCGCCATTATTGACGTTGGCCGAACTGCGGACGATTTCCGCGATCATCGGCAAGCCGCCGATCAACCCGCAGATGATGTTGCCAACGCCGACCGCCGCGATGTCGCGGTTGAGGTCGGACGTTCGCTTATAGGGATCGAGCTTGTCGACCGCCGCCGCGCTCAGCAGGCTTTCGAGGCTGCCGACCAGGCAGATCGCGACGACCTGTTGCCAGAAGAGGGTGGACGCGATCAGCGAAAAATCGGGAAAGGCGAAGCCAGACAGAAAGTTCTGGGGGATGGAGACCAGGAATTTCGGCCCGATCGTGAATTCGTGATGCGGCAGGAATGGAGTTTCGGGCAGGAAGAGATAGATGTGTTCGTCGTCGAGATCGAAATATTGCGCGAGCGCCATGCCGACGATCACCACGATGATCGGCGCCGGGATCATCTTGAGGCGGCGGTTCTTCACCACCGACCAGGCGATCAGGATGAGCAGTCCGAGGCCGCCAATGATCGCGACCTCCGGATTCATGTCGCGAATGCTGGCGGGGATCGCGCCGATCGTCGCGAAGAGCGACTGCGCGTCGGGCTTGACGCCAAGCATGACGTGAATCTGCTTGGCCATGATGATGATGCCGATCGCCGCCAGCATGCCGTGAACGGCCGACGACGGGAAGAAGGCGCTCATCTTGCCGGCCTTCATCAGTCCCATCAGCGTCTGGATGACGCTGGCGCAGACGATCGCGGCCAAGGTGTAGTGATAGCCGGCCTTGGCGTCGCCGCCGCCGAGCGCCTGAACCGAGTCGAGAATGACCACGATGAGGCCCGCCGCCGGACCCATGATCGTGACGAAGGAGCCGTCGATCCGCGACACCAGAAGGCCGCCGATGACGGCGGTGATGATGCCCGCCTGCGGCGGAAAGCCCGACGCCATGGAAATGCCGAGGCACAGCGGCAAGGCGATGAGAAAGACCAGGAACCCCGATAAAATGTCCGCCCGCCAGTTTTCGACTAAGCCCGCGAGCCCGGTCTTTGGCGTGAAGCGAGTCAAAGCCGCCTTCGACATAATTGGTTGGCTCTCGTCTTTGGGGGCCGGCGCGCCGGCTAAGTCTTCGCCGCGCGCCGCGCGCTGCTCCGCGTCGGGCGCGGACTCGCAATTTTGAGACCCCACGGCGTCGGCCGCCGCCGTGACCATGCCGCTCGAAAAAGCGTGAGCCTTGCTCTTCATAGCTATTTCGTCCTTGCAACTGAAGAGGTTAGGCGCGATGAGACATTCGAGCGCCTGAGGTCCGGAGCGGCTGGAACATAAGGCAACCCTCTTGGCGCGGTGTTTCTCCATCTTTTCGCGGCGCACAGATTATTTCTGGTGTTTTTCTGAATTGGGACGCGGTTCGGCCTTAGGTTTGACGGGCGTTTGCTCGTCGGTCGATTTTTTGGATGGAAACACTCTGGAAACATTGCATTATTAGTTTTCGACACTCTCAACGAAAGCGATCCGAATCCTTTGACTGCTCCCGTTTCAATCCTGATCGTCGAAGACGATGCCGAAATCGGCGAGTTCATCTCGCTTTATCTCGCAACGCACGACATGCAGGCGAAAGTGGCCGCAACCGGCCAGGAAATGGACGCTGCTTTCGGCGCGGGCGCCTACGACCTGCTTATTCTCGATCTTAATCTGCCTGGCGAAGATGGTCTGTCGATCTGCCGGCGCGTGCGGTCGGAGCGACGCATTCCGATCATCATCCTGACGGCGCAATCCGAGGACATCGACAAGATATTGGGACTCGAACTGGGCGCCGACGATTACATCGTCAAGCCGTTCAATTCGCGCGAGCTCCTGGCGCGCATCCGCGCGGTCTTGCGGCGAACCGAGACGCCGGCCGTCGTCGACGGACGCGCCGTGCGGCAATCTTATCTTTTCTCCGGCTGGCGCGTCGACGTGCTCGCGCGAGAGGTTGTCGCGCCCTGCGGCATGAGGGTCGCCATGACCGGCGCCGAATTCGACCTGCTGCATGCGCTGTGCGAAAATCCCAATCGGGTGTTGACGCGCGAGCAGCTGATCAACATGACCCATGGCCCGACCTCGGGACCGTTCGAACGGAGCATTGACGTTCTGATCAGCCGGCTTCGACAGAAGATTGAATCGGATCCGAAGAAGCCCGCCTTCATCCAGACGGTGCGGTCTGAGGGATATATTTTTTCGACGCAGGTGGCGCGCGCATGAGCTCGACACGCGTTCCTTGGCGTTTCCGGCTCAACAAGCTCGCCGTGCAGATCACGCTGCTCATTCTCGTGTCGATCCTTGCGTTTCAAACCATCGTTATCGGCATGTTCCATGTTTTCGGGCGGCGTCATATCGTCGACCAGGGCGATTTCATCGCGAGCATCATCGTCGCATTGGACGTGGCGCCGCTTGCCGAGAGAGACAACATCATTTCAGCGCTTTCTCGCGCCGTTCCCTATGCCAATATTGAGATTCAGCAGTCGCGGCCGCCAGCGGAGGATTCTTCGACGGGCGGCGGCGATCTCGCCTTCGATATGGAAATCCGCCATATCGATTCATTGCTGTGGGACGGCGCGGACGTGTTCAAGGTCGCCGGATCCGCGCCGGGCGATTATGGCGTGCTCGCCGTCGAATTGCATAAGGGCGGCTATGCGACGATCTCGATCGCCCAGCATCAAAAATCGCCGCGCTCGATATGGCGGTGGCTTTGGCAGCATGCGGAGGACGAACCGTTCATCCTGACGCAGGGCGCGCGCACCGCGCTGTCCTTTATCGTGTTCACGGCGATCTTCATTTTCTGGGCGTTGAACGCGATCATGGCGCCGCTGCGACGGCTGGCGAAATATGCCGAACAGATACCAAACGACGTCGACCCAAAGACGCAGCTGACCGAACAGGGACCGTATGAAGTTCGCGAACTGACCCGCTCGCTCAATCGCATGCAGGCGCGCATCAGCAAGATGATCGCCGCAAGAGCTCATGTGCTCGCGGCCGTCAGCCATGATTTGCGAACCATCATCACCCGGCTGAAGCTGAAGACCGAGTTTGTTTCCGACGATGGCCTCCAGCAGCGGATGATGCGCGACATCGATCTCATGGATACGATGCTGTTTAAGAATCTCCAGTATCTGCGCGCTGAAGGAGACGACAAATACGACATTTCTCTCATTGATCTCGACAGCGTTCTGCAAACCGTCGCCGACGAATTTTGCGACCTCGGGCATAATGTCACCTACCATGACGACGGCCATAAGATGATCTTCGGGTCGCTCTGCGACGTGCAGCGCATTTTCACCAATCTCGTCGAAAACGCGACGCATCACGCCAAGACCGTGGACATCTTTATGGCGGAACGTCCGGATGGACTCCTTCAGGTCGACGTGGTCGACGATGGACCGGGGATTTCGGCGGAGGGCAAGAAAACCGCATTCGAGCCCTTCGTTCGCGGTCAGCCCGGACGCACGCTTGACGAGCACAGCGGCTTTGGTCTCGGACTCTCGATCGTTCGGTCGCTGGTCGAGCATCGCGGCGGCAGCGTGTCCCTGCTCGATCGAGCGCCCCACGGACTGATCGTTCGAGTGCTGCTGCCGCGGGCGACGGAAAGCGGCGAACAGCGCGCCGCGGCGGGTTCAAACGCGGAGGCGGCGCTTTCCTGAAGGCTCAGGCCGGCGCAAGCAGCAGGCTGGTTTCGCTTCTGGCGATTCCTTCGATCGTTCTGACGCTCGACAGCACGCGATCGAATTCCTCGAGATTGGCGCATTCGACTTCCGCGATAAGGTCGAAGGGACCGTTGGTGCTGTATAGCGACTGTATCTGCGGCAGCCCACGCAACGCATTGGCGACGCGGCGGGCGCTCTTGCCGGAAACCTCCACCATCATGATCGCGCGAATGCGATCGGGCGTCGCCGGATTTTTCAGCCGAACGGTAAAGCCCAGGATCACATCCGACGCGATCAGCTTATCTAGTCGGTTCTGGACAGTGCCGCGCGAGACGCCGAGCCCCTTGGCGAGCTGAGACAGGGAAGCGCGGCCATTGGCGCGCAGCAGGGCGATCAATCGATGGTCGAGGTCATCCACAACGGTTCGCCTCTGTCGAATTGATCAATATGTATGACGGATTGCGCAAGATTGCAGGCATATCGGTAACATATGGCCATTTCGATTGGCGTCGCCGCGCTTTAGGCTGTTCGACAATGTTAGAGGAATCGCTGATGGACTTCGACACCGACGTCGCCGTGATTGGCGAGCCGCCGCTGGCGGCCGCGCGCGACGCCGAGCTTTCGCCGCCTGCCACTCGGCGCGGAGCCATTCTGATGTGCGCGCCGGATTTTTTCGGCGTCGACTACATCATCAACCCCTGGATGGAAAATCAGGTCGGCCGAGCGACGCTGCCGCGCGCCCAGGCGCAATGGGAGCATTTGCGCGGCAATCTTGCGGCGCACAGCGATATCGCCTTCGTCGCGCCGACGCCCGGTCTGCCGGACATGGTCTTCACCGCCAATGCCGGCCTCGTGGTCGGCGACAAGGCGGTGGTGAGCAGATTCCGCGCCAGGGAGCGGCGCCCCGAGGAGCGTCTGTTTTGCGACTGGTTCGAAGGGCAGGGCTATTCGATCGCGCCCTGGCCCGACAATATTGCGTTTGAAGGCGCCGGCGACGCGCTCATCGACCATGCGCGCCACATTGTCTGGTGCGGCCATGGCTGGCGTTCTGGAGAAGAAGCGCCCAAACATCTCGAAAAGATTTTCTCACGGCGAACGATCGGGCTGAAGCTCGTCGATCCGCGCTTCTATCACCTCGACACATGTTTCTGCCCGCTGAGCGGCGGCTGGACGATGTACTATCCGGCGGCTTTCGACATCGCCTCGCAGGCAGCGATCCGAGCGATTGTCCCTGCCGAGAAGCGGATCGAGGTCGGCGAGACGGACGCGCTTGCGTTCGCCTGCAACGCCGTCGAACTCGCCGGACGCATTTTTCTCAACGCCTGTTCCGACGATCTTCGCGCGCGCCTGATTGACGCAGGCTTCACGCCGGTCGTGACGCCTCTTTCCGAATTCATGAAGGCGGGCGGCGCGGCGAAATGCCTAACGCTGCAATTGCCCGGCGCCGCCCGTAAAGTCACGCCGCGGGGCTGAGCGTTTCGCCGCCCGGCGGGCGGTTGCAGGCGCAGAGCGCGCCGGTCTGCAGCGCGTCGAGGACGCGCAGCGTGTCTTCCGGCGACCGGCCGACGTCGAGATTCGTCGCGTAGACATGCTGAATGACATTGTCGGGATCGACGATGAAGGTGACGCGATGGGCGACGCCGGAAGGCGAACGCACGCCGAGGCCGTCGATCAGCTCTCCCTTGCAATCGGCGAATTGCCAGATCGGCAAATTCTTCAGACCGCCATGGTCGCGCCGCCAGGCGAGCTTGACGAATTCATTGTCCGTCGAGCCGCCGAGAACGACGGCGTCGCGCTCGGCGAACGCCTGCGAGAGGCCGGCGAAGCCGGCGATTTCGGTCGGGCAAACGAAGGTGAAATCCTTCGGATAGAAGAAGATCACCTTCCATTTTCCAGGAAAGCTCGTCTCGCTCAGCGGTTCGAACGCCGTCTCGCCGTTTTCCTCGATCTCGTTAAATCCGGGCTTCACGCCGACGACGGCGAAATTCGGCAGTCTGTCGCCAATTCCCAACATGTCATTCTCCCCGAAAACGCCAGCGGCGCTCTATTGCGGATTGCTTCTTGAGACGGCGGCGTCGAACTCTTCGAGCCGAGAGGCGCAGCGCGGGCCGATGCTCGGCGTTCCATAAAGTTCGGCGCGCCGCCAATCGATGAAGCGCTCTTCGGTCTCCCACATGGTGACCGAGAAATAGAGCACATGCGGGCCGATCTCCCGTCCCTTGTGAAAGCGAAAGCCGATCAGCCCCGTCGCTTCCCTCAGCCGGACGCTGGTCTCTCTCCAAGCCGTCTCGAATGTCTCCTCGCAGCCCTTGACGACTCTGAACTGATTCGACGCCATGAACATTGCGCGTTCCTTTTCCTGTTCCTTGAGTCGCTCAAGCCGCTTGCTCGGCGCGCTGCGCGCGACGCGAGGTCGCCACGAGCGCGGCGTATTCATCGCATCGCTTGCGCATGCATTCGTCCGGACACGACAGCGCATAGTGGCTGTGCAGCGCCGCAAGCCCGTAACCGGCGAGTTCGACTTCGTCGATGGACGTTCGAACCGGACTCTGGTTCATCGCTTCGTCGAGAATCGAATCAATGCGTTTTCTTTCTTTCGCGAGATCGCACAATGCTTTTCTCCTTCAATGATTGGCGCGCGGCGGGCGGCGTCCGCGCCGGTCCTGTCGCTTGCGGACCAGCGTTCGGCTCGACGCGCGTTCTGGTTTCAAGGAGGTTCAGGGCCGCCGCTTGCATCGCTCAAAGATTTAACAAGCAATTCGCTTCGTCAATACACGTAAACTTTCCTCGGAAATCTTTCAAAAATCTTCTTTCTAAATATTCCTATTTGAAGGAACCGCGAATCATCAGTCTTGGGTATCCATTTCGCGCCGGTTGCGGCCCTTTGGCGCCAGGCCATCGTTCTGGCGCAAATCTGGGTTCATTCGGCTAGGGGGCTGGCGTCGGCGGCGCGTCAGCGCAGGCCACGAACGGCATGAATGAGGAAATGAATATGCACAGCATCGCCACGGTTCGGCGGGCCAAGAAAGCTCTCCTTTTTGCGACGCTCCTCGCGGCCTCCGCGCCGCTCTATGGCTGCTATACGCCCGCCGAACGCGCGCTCGGCGGCGGCATGATCGGCGGCCTCGGCGGCGCCGGCATCGGCGCGCTCGCGTCGGGCGGCCTCGCCGGGCCGACTCTCGCTACGGCGGCGGTCGGCGCGGCGGGTGGCGCGATCATTGGCGCCGCGACGGCGCCGCGCCCATATTACCGTCGTTACCGGCGCTATTATTAGAAAGGACGTCTCGCCCGATGTGCGGGCGCTTTACCCAGCATCTTTCCTGGGAGGAGCTGCAGCGGCTTGCCGACCTCATCGGCCAGCCGCGCAACCTGCAGCCGCGCTACAATGTGGCGCCGACGACGATGATCGAGGTCATCAGGCCGTCGCCCGCAGGAAATGAACTCGTGCCGATGCGTTGGGGATTCGCGCCCTCGTGGTGGAAGAAGCCGCTGCGCGAACTGCCGGCGACCTTCAATGCGCGCGCCGAGACGATCGCCGAAAAGCCGATGTTTCGCGCCGCCTTCGCCAAGAGCCGCTGCGTCATTCCGGCGTCGGGCTTTTACGAATGGACCGGCGCGAAGGGCGCCAAGACGCCGCATTATTTTTCCGCGCGCGACGGCCGGCCGCTCGCCTTCGCCGGCATCTGCGGCGCCTGTCGCGATGTTGAAAGCGATGCGCGGATCGAGTCGGCGACGATTATCGTCGGACCGGCGAATGATTGGATGCGTCCGTTCCATGATCGCATGCCGATCATACTCGACTGGCGTGACGCCAACGCCTGGCTGACCGGCGACGACCCAGGCGCCTGGCTTCGGCCGGCGCCCGAAGACTCTTTGCAGCAATGGATCGTGTCTCGGCGAGTCAATCGCTCGAACGAAGCTGACGATGACTCGACGCTGATCGAACCAAGCGTCGCAGCCGCCTGCTGAAGATTAGCGCCGCGCGAACTATCCGAGTTCCAAAGTGGTCACGCCGTAACAATGGTCGATGCGGCCCGGCGGCGTTCCGCGCCTATACATCCGCGCGGCGTCGAAAATTGGCGTCAACCCGCGCCGCGTCGCCAATTCGATCGCCTCGGGATTTGCGTCGGGCGTATCAAGAAAGACCGCCGCGCCCGAAGCCCGCGCGCGCAGGCCCTGAAACAGCGCGTCGGCGATCTCCGGATCGTCGGCGAACAGCGGCCCCATCTTGTAGCCCTCGCGGCAGGCGCGCAGCACGCCATAGCCGGCGAGTTCTTGCTCCCTTATGACGGCAAGCGACGCGCTCGACTGCGCAATCCAGCGCGAGAGAAATGTCGGGCGCGCCGTCGGAAAGACGGTTGCGTCATATCGCTGGATTTCTTCAAACGGAACCGAAGCCAATTCCATCAGCCCTGTCGGCGATTGTCCTCCGCCGACGCATCGCTGGCGTATGTTGCGATAGGCGAATTCGAACCCGTATCGCGCATAGAATTCCTGCATGGCGATCGCGGCGTCGAGCCCGACATTGCGCCCCTGCACATGTCGCAGCGCGACACTCAAAAGCCGAGCGCCGACGCCTTGTCCGCGATATGGCGGGCGAACGATAAGCAGTCCAACGTAGCCGAAAGCCTCATCATAGGCGGTGGCGCAGATGCAGCCCAATGCCTCACCCGCGCATTCCGCGAGAAAGAATCCGTCGGGATCGACGGCGTGGAAACTTTCGGCGTCATGGAGGCCGGGGTTCCAGCCTTCTGCCGCCGCCCAATCAAGCGCGACATCAAGCTCGGTTCGCGACATGCGGCGAATGACGAGGTCGTCCAGTTTCATCTGAGGCTTGTGGCGCGACTCGTCGTATGGCGCAACTCGCGTCGCCGCCGGCTAGGGCCCTTCTTCAAGAAGCTGCGTGATCGAACCGTTCACGTGCAGCCTGCGGATCGCCTCGGCGACGAGACCGGCGACGCTGACCAGCGTCAGGCGATCGCCGAGCGCGGCCGCGATTGCGGGCGCGAGCGGCACGGAGTCGGTGATGATCAGCCTGTCGATCGGTGCGTTCGCCAGCACGCCGGCCGCTGCCTCGGAAAAGACGCCGTGCGTCGCCGCCGCCCAGACGTGGGCGGCGCCATTGGCGCGGCATGCCGCTGCGGTGCGCGCCACCGTGCCGCCGCCGGCGATCAAATCGTCAATGATGATCGCAATGCGATCCTTGACGTCGCCGGCGAAAATGTCGCCGACGACGCGGCCCTCGCTGCGATATTTGTCCATGAACGCCTTGGCGACGGGGCGCTTCAGCATGCGTTCGAGCCGCAGCCGGAACAGTTCTGCGCGTTTCTCGCCGCCAAGGTCAGGAGACACAACGGCGATGGCCGAGTCTGCGACATCGGCGATGACGCGGCGCGCGAAAAGCGCCTGCGCGTCGAGATGGACTGTCTCGCAGCGGAAGGCGTTCTGGAACGCGGCGATGTTATGCGCGTCGATGCAGACCAGACGGTCGGTTCCGATCGCCTCGAAGAGTTGGGCGACGTAACGCGTGGTGACCGGATCGCGAGGCTTGGTGCGCCGGTCTTTCCTGGAGAAGCAGAGATAAGGGGTTACGGCGGTGACCCGCGCGGCCCCGGCGTCTTTCAGCGCGCCGATGAAGAACAATAGTTTGCACAGCCGGTCGGCGCTGCTCGCGACATGATCGCCATGCAGGGTGAAGACGGCGTAGCAGTCTCGGCCGCGCACGTTTTCGAGCGGCCGGATCTTATATTCGCCGTCCTCGAATTCGCGGTCTTCGAGCGGCGTCAGCTCGGCGCCGAGCGCCTGCGCCACGTCTTCGCCAAACGAAATGTTTGAGCCGAGCCCGAATAGCGCGAGCCCGCTGTTAGTTTCATGCGGCGCCCGCGCCGGCGCGCCATCCAAAACATGCGCCGAGATGGCGGCAAGCGCCGAATCGATCGTTCGCCCGTCTTCGGAAAGCGGCGCCACGAGAATTTCGACGATGGCGTGATCGCGGCCATGTTCGACGCGCGCATATTGCGCGAGCACCGGCTGGCCTGAGCGCCGCACTTCCTTAAGCAGTCGACGCAGCCGCACCGCGCCGCGGCGATCCGTCGCGTCGCTCAGCCGGTCGCCGATCCGGCAGGGGCCAAGCAACATCGCGGCGGCCGACGCGCCTTCGGTCAGAACGCCGTCGTCGCCTGCTCCTTCGAAGCGATGCACGAAGATGGTTTCGGCGGCGCCGCGCTCCTGCGGCGAGAAGCTGATGGCGCTTCGCTTCGCGGCAACGGCGCCGACGCGCGCCGCCTCCCAGCGCTCATGCACGATCTGGAGTTCGAGTCGTTTCGGTTGCGGGGCGAAATCCAGCCGGTCGAAAAGCCGTTTGAGCGGCGGGTCGGTCATCGCCATCGTCGTCATTTTCTTGAAACCTTCTGCCGTCGCGTAACTCTCGCAATTGGCGCTATTCGTCGCGCCTCGCACCAAGATGGTCGATGAACCATTTTGTCGCGCGCTCGACGACGCTCTCCAGCGTGCCCGGCTCCTCGAAAAGATGGGTGGCGCCCGGAACGATATCGAGACGGTTGCGGCAGCTGAGCGATTGTTGCGCGCTGCGATTGAGTTCGATGACGCCATAATCCAGTCCGCCGACGATCAGCAATGTCGGCGCCTGCACGCGCTGCAGCGCATCGCCCGCGAGATCGGGACGGCCGCCGCGCGAGACGACGGCCGCCACGCGCGGCTCCTCGGCCGCCGCCGTGAGCGCCGCCGCGGCGCCGGTGCTGGCGCCGAACAGGCCGATTGGCAGGCGAGATATTTCGCTCTCGGCGCCGGCCCAGGCGATCGCTTCGATGACACGCGCGCCGAGCAGGGGGATGTCGAAGACGTTGCGGCGATAGTCGCCTTCCTCGGCGGTCAGTAGATCGAACAGCAGACAGGCGAATCCCTGCGCAAGAAGTCGCTCGGCGACATATCTGTTGCGTGGGCTGAAGCGCGAGGAGCCGCTGCCATGCGCAAAAATGATCAGCCCCCTCGGGTCTTGAGGCAGGAAAAGCGATCCTTCGAGCCGCTTCGGCCCGATCGCCACGTCGATCGTTCTGGAGTCGCTCGTCATGATTAAGCGCCTTGTTCGTGCAGACAGGATTGCGACTGAACCGTTCTGTTGGACCGCATCGCCCCCCGGCCGGCCGAAGGCCTGACCGGCAATCCAGGGCCTATCTACAAACGCTGGTTTTGCTCTGGTGCCGATCGCGCGCGTCGGGCGCATTGAGAATGACAATCCGAGTTGCGTCTGCCTGGTCTGTTAGATGGCGTCGCTCCCTTAATCGTCTATCTGGAGAAGCCGCTCAGTCCTCGCCATATTCATCTAGGGGCGGTCGCCTGTCCGCCTCAGCTTGAGGAGGATTTTTCGCATGCAAACGCAGCCGAAGATCGATTTTCAAGGGGTCGAGCCGTCATCCGACCGACAGGAAAAAATACTGCGCCTGATAGAAAAGCTTGAGGAACGCTACGGCCGTGCGACAGCCTGTCGCGTCGTCGTGAAAGGCCCAGGCGCGCATCATCGCACCGGCGGGCTTTATGAGATCAATCTGCATCTCCTTCTGCCTGACAAAAGGGAGGTTGCGATCGAGCGCACGCCGCATCTCGACGAGCGATTCCAGGATTTCGATTTTGCCCTGAACGATGCGTTCAAACGGGCGCGGCGGCGGCTGCAGGTCCAGGTGCGGCGCATGCGCGGCTAAGAAGCGACGCGACGATGGAGCCCATCTCCCACAACCAAGCGCGCGCCGTTCGCGCGCCGCCGTCAACCGCCGATAAGGTTCGATTTCTCGGCGCGCCCGGAGCCTATCCGAACGTTCCGGCGTTGGTTAGCGTGCTGGAAACGCACATGTCATACGTGTTTCTCGCGGGCGACAGGGTCTACAAGCTCAAGAAGCCGGTTCGCTATCCTTTCCTCGACTTCTCGACGGTCAAAGCCCGCGAGCATAATTGCCGCGAGGAAGTGCGCCTCAATCGCCGGCTGGCGGCCGACATCTATCTCGGCGTCGTCCCGCTGACCTTTAGCGCCGTGGATGGTCTGGCGCTTGGCGGCGACGGCGAACCCGTCGACTGGCTCGTCGCGATGCGTCGTCTGCCGCGCGATGCGATGCTCGACCGGCTGATTGCCGAGGACCGTCTGACCACAGCGCATATTGATGCGCTCAGCGAGACATTGGCGGATTTCTACCGCCATGCCGACCGCTCCTCGATCAGCGCCGAGGATTATGCGTTGCGCTTTTTTCGCGAGCAGGAAAAAAATCGCGACATTCTGACCCGACGCGATTTCGCGCTCGATCATGGACGCACGCCGGTTCTGCTCGATCTTCTCGACGCTAGACTCTCAGAGAGCCGCGCGCAGTTGCTGGAGCGCGTGCTTCAAGGCCGCATCGTTGACGGCCATGGCGATCTGCGTCCCGAGCATATCTGCTTTCGCGACCCGATCGCCATCTTCGACTGTCTGGAGTTCAACGCCGAACTTCGGCAGGTCGATCCATTCGACGAGCTTGCCTATCTTGGGCTCGAATGCGCGCTCATCGGCGCGAAGACGATCGGCGCAAAGCTCGTCGACGAAGTCGCGCAGCGCCTCTCGATCGAACCGCCGCGGCGCCTCGTAGCGCTTTACGCCGCGTGGCGCGCGGCGCTGCGGGCGCGCCAATCCGTGGCGCATCTTCTCGATGCTACGCCGCGCGAGCCCGAAAAATGGGAGCCGCTGGCGACGCGCTATCTCAATCTCGCGCAAGCGGCGCTCGCCGTCGACGCATAGTTAGGAAGGTGAGGCGACGACATGTCCTTTTATGATCGCACCGACGCCGGACGCCGCCTCGCCGCAGAGCTCGAAAAATTCAAGGGCGAGGATGTCGTCGTCTTCGCGCTGCCGCGCGGCGGCGCGCCCGTCGCCGAGCCGATCGCGGCTTCGCTCGACGCGCCGCTCGATCTCGTGCTGGTCAGAAAGATCGGCGTGCCCTTCCAGCCGGAGCTGGCGATGGGGGCCGTGGCCGACGGCGGCGATCCGGTTGTCGTACGCAATGACGACGTGATCGCCATGGCGGATGTGAGCGAAGGGGAATTTCAGGACGTATGCGCGCGCGAGCTTAAGGAGATCGAGCGTCGCCGCCGGCTCTATCTCGGGAGCCGCGCGCGACCCGAGGCGAAGGGACATGTCGCCATCGTCGTCGACGACGGCGTCGCCACCGGCGCCACGACGCGCGCCGCGCTGCGGGCGGTTCGCGCGCGCGGGCCAAAGAAGCTGGTGCTGGCCGTGCCGGTCGCGCCGCCCGATACGCTCGACTCGCTGGCGCCGGAAGTCGATGAAATCATTTGCCTCGAGACGCATCGCGCCTTCGGCGCGATCGGCTTTTTCTACCGGGATTTTCGTCAGATCAGCGACGACGAAGTGATCGACATTCTCGATCGATGCGCCAGGAAGGCGAGCGGCGCGTAGCCGACCCGAAATCAGCCACAATCCCCGAAAAAGCTCGCTTTGCGGCTTTCAGGAGATCAGCCATGCGCGCTAAAGGCGGATCAATAGTTCTGGCGGCGCTTCTCGTCATGGCGGCGCCGGCGCAGGCGTTCGACAGCCCGATCGATCGGGGACCGCTCGCCGACTTCTTCAATGTCTTTCGCGAGCAGGCGATACCGCGGCAGGTCGTCTCGTGGCGCCATCCGCAATATAAGCGCGGAACGGTCGTCATTTCGACCAAGGATCGTCGGCTCTATTATGTGCTCGGCGATGGGCGCGCGATCGAATATGGCGTCGGCGTCGGACGGATGGGCTTCACCTGGTCCGGCGTGAAAACAATTTCGCGCAAGCGCGAGTGGCCGGACTGGAGTCCGCCGCCGCAGATGCTCAAGCGCCGGCCGGACCTGCCGCGCCATATGGCCGGCGGCATGGACAATCCGCTTGGCGCGCGCGCGCTTTATCTCGGCTCAAGCCAGTACCGCATTCACGGCTCCAACGAGCCCGACACGATCGGCGCCGCCGTTTCATCTGGCTGCATCCGCATGACCAATAAGGATGTCGTCGATCTCTACGGCCGCGTGAAAGTGGGGACGCAGGTCGTCGTGCTCAATTAAGGTCGACCGGAGTCCGTCTGGTTGCGGGGCTCGACCGCTTCACAGACCGGTCGTTGGCGCCAGACGCCGTAGCGCCAGGGCGCGAAGGGGCTCGCATCGGCGCGCGGCCTTTCGGGCACGGGATCGAATCCGGCGCCGCCGCCGGGGCGGCAACGGCAGACGCGCGCAAAACCCATCCAGCCGCCAGCCCAAAGGCCATGGCGCGCGATCGCCTCGTCGGCATATTCCGAGCAGGTCGGCGCATAGCGGCAGAAGCGCCCGGCGATCATCGAGAAAGTGACGCGGTAAAAAAGGATCAGCCCGCGCGCCGCGCGGGCGGGGAGGGATCCCAGCAGGGAAAGGAGAGTCGGCACAACCCCAATCTATTTCCGCCGGACGCAAATCTGAAGGGCGCGCGCTTCATTTGCCGAGCCCGAGCGAGACAGCGGCCTTGCATTGAGCGCAGCATGCAATGTTCGGCGCGCAGGAGAAATGGGGGAAGGATCGTGATCTGTGAGAATTGGGCGGGGATATATCAGTCCGATTCTCGATAGACGATGGTATTGAAACCCTCATCCTGCGCCGGAGGCGCAAAATAGCTCGTGATCAAATCGAACTGATCGTCTGTTACAAGGAACTCGTGCTCGCCGCGCGCGTAACGCGCGTGCATGCGCGCTCTACAAAGAGCGTCTGAAGCTTTTAGATAGTGAAGCTGATGCGCGACGCCGGCGTTTTCGAAAATGCCGTGCATCCATTGCCGAGTAGCGACAGTGTTCGCCGGGAAATCCAGGACGACCGACAGTCCCGCGCGCAGCACATCCTCTACATGCGGGCCCATCACATCGCGGATGCGCGCCGAGTAACGCGCATAATCCTCTACCGAATGCAATTCGGGACCGTAAAGGCGCTTGATCCACCTGTCTTCGCTGACGAGCAAGGTCGCTGGCGCCGCGGCGAGGCGATTGCAGAGCGTCGATTTTCCGGCCGCGATCTTGCCGCAGACCAAATGGAGGGTGGGTTGATGAGTAGTCACGATCGTCATCCGCTACGTCGGAATTCGAAAACGAAACTCGGCGTTAGATCGAAAAAGGCCGCCCGTTTCGGGGCGGCCTTTTCGATTTTCAGCGCTTTGCGTCGTCTCACTCCGCCGGCGGCAGGGCCGGGGC
This sequence comes from Methylocystis sp., assembly GCF_046349115.1. Classification (GTDB taxonomy): domain Bacteria; phylum Pseudomonadota; class Alphaproteobacteria; order Rhizobiales; family Beijerinckiaceae; genus Methylocystis. The sequence goes on from NZ_JAXMCX010000001.1 coordinate 471,476, forward strand.
GGGCTCGGCGGCTTCGGCGCGCTGTTCGATGATGAGCTCGTCGCGGCCGCCGGCGATCGAGCGGAACTTCGACATCGCCGCACCGGTGCCGGCCGGGATCAGGCGGCCGACGATGACATTCTCCTTCAGGCCGACCAGCGGGTCGATCTTTCCGTTGACGGCGGCCTCGGTGAGGACGCGCGTCGTTTCCTGGAAGGAGGCGGCCGAGAAGAAGGAGCGCGTCTGCAGCGAGGCCTTGGTGATGCCGAGCAGCACCGGCGTGCCGCTCGCCGGCTTGCCGCCATTCTCGATCGCCTTGGCGTTCGCCTCTTCGAGCTCCAGCTTGTCGACCTGCTCGCCTTCGAGGAAGCCGGTGTCGCCCGGATCGACGATGTCGACCTTCTGCAACATCTGACGCACGATCACTTCGATGTGCTTGTCGTTGATGTTGACGCCCTGCAGCCGGTAGACCTCCTGGATTTCATTGACGAGGTAGGCGGCAAGCTCTTCCACGCCCTTGATCGCCAGAATGTCGTGCGGCGCCGGATTGCCGTCGACGATATAATCGCCCTTTTCGACGACGTCGCCGTCCTGAAGGTGAATGTGCTTGCCCTTCGGGATGAGATATTCAACCGGCTCGGCGCCGTCCTCCTGCGGGACGATCGAGAGCCGCTGCTTGTTCTTATAGTCCTTTCCGAACTGCACGACGCCGGAGATTTCCGCGATGATCGCGTGATCCTTCGGACGGCGCGCTTCGAACAGTTCCGCGACGCGCGGCAGACCGCCGGTGATGTCGCGCGTCTTGGCGCTCTCGACCGAAATACGCGCGACAATGTCGCCGGCCTTCACCGTGCCGCCGGGCTCGACCGCGATGATCGAGTCGACGGGCAAGAGATAGCGGGCGTCGCCGCCGCGCTGCAGCTTGCCGATCTTGCCGTCCTCGCCTTTGATCACGATCGACGGCTTGAGGCTCGCGGAGCGCATGTTGAGGCGATAGTCCATGACCATGCGCTTCGAGATGCCGGTCGACTCGTCGGCGGTCTCCGACATCGACTGGCCTTCGACCAGATCCTCGAAGCCGATAATGCCGTCGATCTCGCTGATGATCGGCCGCGTATAGGGGTCCCATTCGGCGATGCGCTGGCCGCGCTTGATCTTGTCGCCTTCGTCGACCTTCAGCTTGGCGCCGTACTGAATACGGTTGACCGCGCGCTCGGCGCCGTCGGGGCCAAGGATCACCACGGCGACGTTGCGCGCCATGACGATGAGGTCGCCGTCCGAGTTGCGGGCAACATGGCGGTTACGCACATGCACCTTGCCCTCGAAATTCGACTCGATGAAGGACTGGTCGGCGAGCTGCGCCGCGCCGCCGATATGGAAGGTGCGCATGGTGAGCTGGGTGCCCGGCTCGCCGATCGACTGCGCCGCGATGACGCCGACGGCCTCGCCCATATTGACCGGCGTGCCGCGCGCGAGATCGCGTCCGTAGCATTTGGCGCAAACGCCGTTCGTCGCCTCGCAGGTGAGGACCGAACGGATTTTCACCTCCTGAATGCCGGCGGCGTTGATCGCGTCGACATGCTGCTCCTGGATCATGTCGCCGGCGCGCACGATGACAGTCTTGCCGTCTTGCGACATCAGATCCTCAGCCGCGGTGCGCCCGAGAATGCGCGAGGCGAGCGAGGCGACGACCTGGCCGGCGTCGATGATCGCGCGCATGCGGATGCCGTTTTCGGAGCCGCAATCGGTCGACGAGATAATCGAATCCTGCGCGACGTCGACAAGGCGGCGGGTGAGATAGCCCGAGTTCGCGGTCTTCAACGCCGTGTCGGCGAGGCCCTTGCGGGCGCCGTGGGTGGAGTTGAAATATTCAAGGACGGTGAGGCCTTCCTTGAAGTTCGAGATGATCGGGCTCTCGATGATTTCGCCGGACGGCTTGGCCATCAGGCCGCGCATCGCCGCGAGCTGCTTCATCTGCTGCGGCGAACCGCGCGCGCCGGAATGCGACATCATATAGATCGAGTTGATCGGCATGTCGCGGCCGTGCTCGTCTTTGCGCACCGCGGAGATGCGTTGCATCATCTCCTCGGCGAGCTTGTCGGTGCACTTCATCCAGGCGTCGACGACCTTGTTGTATTTTTCGCCCTGGGTGATCAGGCCGTCATTATACTGCTGCTCATATTCCTTGGCCGCGGCGCGCGTTTCCGAGACGATCCTCTCCTTGGTCTCCGGCACCACCATGTCGTCCTTGCCAAAGGAGATGCCGGCCTTGAAGGCTTCGCGGAAGCCGAGCGCCATGATGCGGTCGCAGAAGATGACCGTCTCCTTCTGACCGCAGTTGCGGTAGACGGTGTCGATCATGTTCGAGATTTCCTTCTTGGTCATCAGCTTGTTGACGACGTCGAAGGGAATCTTGGTGTGCTTGGGCAGAAGCTGGCCGAGCATCATGCGGCCGGGCGTGGTGTCGAAAATCTTCGACACGCGCTTGCCTTTTTCGTCCCAGGTCCAGGCGCGGCCCTTGATCTTGCTGTGCAGCGTGATCGCCTTGGCGGCGAGCGCATGCTCGATCTCGCCCTGGCTCGCGAAGGCCATGCCCTGTCCGGGCTCGCCGTCGCGGTCGAGGGTCAGATAATAGAGGCCGAGAACGATATCCTGCGACGGCACGATGATCGGCTGACCATTGGCCGGATGCAGAATATTGTTCGTCGACATCATCAGGACGCGCGCTTCAAGCTGCGCTTCGAGCGACAGCGGCACATGCACGGCCATCTGGTCGCCGTCGAAATCGGCGTTGAAGGCGGCGCAGACCAGCGGATGCAGCTGGATCGCCTTGCCCTCGATCAGCACCGGCTCGAACGCCTGAATGCCCAGGCGATGCAGGGTCGGGGCGCGGTTGAGCAGAACCGGATGTTCGCGAATGACCTCGTCGAGAATATCCCAGACTTCGGGCTTCTCCTTTTCGACGAGCTTCTTCGCCTGCTTCACGGTCGCCGAATAGCCCTTCGCGTCGAGGCGCGAATAGATGAAGGGCTTGAACAGCTCCAGCGCCATCTTCTTCGGCAGGCCGCACTGATGCAGCTTCAGCTCGGGACCGACGACGATCACCGAGCGGCCGGAATAGTCGACGCGCTTGCCCAAGAGATTTTGGCGGAAGCGGCCCTGCTTGCCCTTCAGCATGTCGGCGAGCGACTTCAGCGGGCGCTTGTTGGCGCCGGTGATCACCCGTCCGCGGCGGCCATTGTCGAACAGCGCGTCGACGGCCTCCTGCAACATGCGTTTCTCGTTGCGGATGATGATGTCGGGCGCGCGCAGTTCGATCAGCCGCTTCAAACGATTGTTGCGGTTGATGACGCGGCGATAGAGATCGTTCAAATCCGACGTGGCGAAACGGCCGCCGTCGAGCGGCACGAGCGGTCGCAAATCCGGCGGGATGACCGGAACTTCCTTGAGGATCATCCATTCGGGGCGGTTGCCGGACTGGATGAAGGCCTCGATGATCTTCAGGCGCTTGGCGAGTTTCTTCGGCTTGAGCTCGGTCTTCGCCTCGGCGATTTCGATGCGAAGCGACGCCGCGATCGCTTCGAGGTCCATCGACTCGAGGAGCTTGCGGATCGCCTCGGCGCCGATCATGGCCGTGAACATGTCCTGGCCATATTCGTCTTGGGCGCGCAGATATTCCTCTTCCGAGAGCAGCTGACGCTCCTTGAGCGGCGTCAAACCCGGATCGATGACGATGTAGGACTCAAAGTAGAGGATGCGCTCGAGGTCCTTGAGCGTCATGTCGAGCAGCAGGCCGATGCGCGAGGGCAGCGACTTCAAGAACCAGATATGCGCGACCGGCGCCGCGAGCGAGATGTGGCCCATGCGGTCGCGCCGAACCCGCGCCAGCGTCACTTCGACGCCGCACTTCTCGCAGATGACGCCCTTGTATTTCATCCGCTTATATTTGCCGCACAGGCACTCATAGTCCTTGATCGGACCGAAGATACGCGCGCAGAACAGGCCGTCGCGTTCGGGCTTGAACGTGCGGTAGTTGATCGTCTCGGGCTTTTTGATTTCGCCGTACGACCAGGAAAGAATCTTTTCCGGGCTCGCGATCGAAATCTGAATCTGATCGAAGGCCTGCGTGGCCACGACCGGATTGAAGAGATTCATGACCTCTTGCTGATTCATGGTCTTCTCCTGGGGCGCGGCGGATGCGGCATCGGGCCGTGATCCGTGCGCCGTAAAATTTCTGTTCACGCCGTCATTTCGAGGAGCTTTATTCGAAGTCGGGTATACCCGACTTCGCAAAATGCGACGAAGCGATCCAGGCCGTCGTCCGATGCTCTGGATTGCTTCGCTTTGCTCGCAATGACAAAGGCGGTCACTGCTCGTTACTCCGCCGCCTCCGCAGGCGCCGTCGGCGGCGCTTCCTCTTCCGGCTCCGCATTGGTCAATTCGACGTTGAGCGCCAGCGAACGCATTTCCTTGATGAGCACGTTGAAACTCTCCGGAATGCCCGACTCGAAAGTGTCGTCGCCGCGCACGATCGACTCATAGACCTTGGTGCGGCCGGCGACGTCGTCCGACTTCACGGTCAGCATTTCCTGCAGCGTATAGGCCGCGCCATAGGCTTCGAGCGCCCAAACCTCCATTTCGCCGAAACGCTGGCCGCCGAACTGCGCCTTGCCGCCCAGCGGCTGCTGGGTGACGAGCGAGTAGGGGCCGATCGAGCGCGCGTGAATCTTGTCGTCGACGAGGTGGTGCAGCTTCAGCATATAGATGTAGCCGACGGTCACCTTGCGATCGAAGGTCTCGCCGGTGCGTCCGTCGAAAAGCGTCACCTGGCCGGAGGAGGCGAGTCCCGCCTTCTCCAGCATGTCGACGATGTCCTTCTCGCGCGCGCCGTCGAAGACCGGCGTCGCGATCGGCACGCCGCGCTTCAAATCCTTGCCGACTTCGACAAGGCTCGCCTCGTCAAGCGCGGCGAGTTCGCGGTCGTCGCCGTAGATGTCGGTCAACGTCTTGCGCAGCGGCTTCACGTCCTTGCTGCGATAATAGGCGTCGACCGCCTGGGCGACCTGTTTGCCGAGACCGGCGCAGGCCCAGCCGAGATGAGTCTCGAGAATCTGTCCGACATTCATGCGGCTCGGCACGCCAAGCGGATTGAGCACGATATCGACGGGCGTGCCGTCCTCGAGGAAGGGCATGTCCTCCTGCGGCACGATGCGCGAGACGACGCCCTTGTTGCCGTGACGGCCGGCCATCTTGTCGCCGGGCTGAATCTTGCGCTTCACCGCGACGAAGACCTTGACCATCTTCATCACGCCGGGCGGCAATTCGTCGCCGCGCTGCAATTTCTCGACCTTGTCGAGGAAGCGGTTTTCAAGCCCCTTCTTCGACTCGTCATATTGCTTGCGCACCGCTTCGATCGACGCCATCAGCGCGTCGTCCTCGATGACGAAGGTCCACCACTGCGAGCGGGGATATTCGTCGAGGATCGTCTGAGTCAGCTTTTCGCCCTTCTTGAACGACTTCGGACCGGCGATCGCCACCTTGCCGATCAGCGTCTCGGCGAGGCGCGCATAGACGTTGCGGTCGAGGATCGCGAGTTCGTCGTCGCGGTCCTTGGCGAGACGCTCGATCTCCTCGCGCTCGATCGCCTGGGCGCGCTCGTCCTTCTCGACGCCGTGGCGGTTGAAGACCCGCACTTCGACGATCGTCCCCTGAACGCCCGGCGGCACGCGCAGCGACGTGTCGCGCACGTCGGAGGCCTTTTCGCCGAAGATGGCGCGCAGAAGTTTCTCTTCCGGCGTCATCGGGCTTTCGCCCTTGGGCGTGATCTTGCCGACGAGAATGTCGCCCGCCTGCACCTCGGCGCCGATATAGACGATGCCTGCTTCGTCGAGATTCTTCAGCGTCTCTTCCGAGACGTTGGGAATGTCGCGGGTGATTTCTTCCGGACCGAGCTTGGTGTCGCGGGCCATCACCTCGAATTCATCGATGTGAATCGAGGTGAACACGTCGTCCTTGACGATGCGTTCGTTGAGCAGAATCGAATCTTCGAAGTTATAGCCGTTCCACGGCATGAAGGCGACGAGCACATTGCGTCCGAGCGCCAGATCGCCGAGGTCCGTCGACGGGCCGTCGGCGATGATGTCGCCCTTCTGCACCAGATCGCCGACGCGAACGAGCGGCTTCTGATTGATGCAGGTCGACTGGTTCGAGCGCTGGAACTTCATCAGCCGATAGATGTCGACGCCGGGCTTGCCCGGATCGAGTTCTTCGGTCGCGCGGACGACGATACGGGTCGCGTCGATCTGGTCGACCACGCCGGTGCGGCGCGCCGAGATCGCGGCGCCCGAGTCGCGGGCGACGACCGGCTCCATGCCGGTGCCGACCAGCGGCGCGTCGGCCTTGACCAGCGGCACCGCCTGGCGCTGCATGTTCGAGCCCATGAGCGCACGGTTGGCGTCGTCGTTCTCGAGGAATGGAATCAGCGCCGCGGCCACCGAGACGAGCTGCTTAGGCGACACGTCCATCGCGTCGACCTTTTCGCGCGGCACCAGCATCACGTCGCCGGCGTGGCGGCAGAGCACGAGGTCTTCAGTGAGATTACCGTCCTTGTCGACCGGCGCGTTCGCCTGGGCGACGTGATATTTCGCCTCTTCCATCGCCGAGAGATAGGCGACTTCGCCGGTCACCTTGCTGTCGCGCACGCGCCGGTAAGGCGCTTCGATGAAGCCGTATTTGTTGACGCGCGCGAACGTCGCGAGCGAATTGATCAGGCCGATGTTGGGACCTTCCGGCGTCTCGATCGGGCAGATGCGGCCGTAATGCGTCGGATGCACGTCGCGCACCTCGAAGCCGGCGCGTTCGCGCGTCAGGCCGCCCGGACCGAGCGCCGAAAGACGACGCTTATGCGTAATCTCCGACAGCGGATTGGTCTGGTCCATGAACTGCGAGAGCTGCGACGAGCCAAAGAATTCGCGCACCGCCGCCGCCGCCGGCTTGGCGTTGATCAGGTCCTGCGGCATCACCGTGTCGATGTCGACCGACGACATGCGCTCCTTGATCGCGCGCTCCATGCGCAGCAGGCCGAGGCGATACTGATTCTCCATCAGTTCGCCGACCGAACGCACGCGGCGGTTGCCGAGATGGTCGATGTCGTCGATCTCGCCGCGGCCGTCGCGCAGATCGACGAGCGCCCTGACGACCGCGATAATGTCTTCGCGGCGCAGCGTGCGCGTCGTGTCCGGCGCGTCGAGATCAAGGCGCATGTTCATCTTGACGCGGCCGACCGCCGAGAGGTCGTAACGCTCCGGATCGAAGAACAGCGAATGGAACATGGCTTCCGCCGTGTCCATCGTCGGCGGCTCGCCCGGACGCATGACGCGATAAATGTCGAACAGCGCTTCCTCGCGGTTCGAATTCTTGTCGACGGCGAGCGTATTGCGGATGTAAGGACCGACATTGATGTGATCGATGTCGAGCACCGGCAGTTCGTCGAAGCCTTTTTCGATCAGCGACGGCAGCGTCTTGACGGTGATTTCGTCGCCGGCCTCGGCGAAAATCTCGCCGGTCTGGGGATCGAAGAGGTCCTGCGCGAGATATTGTCCGTAGAGGTCCTCGGGCGCGACGCGGATCGCCTTCACGCCCTTTTCGGCGAGCTGACGCGCGGCGCGCACCGCGAGCTTCTTGCCGGCTTCCAGGATGACCTGGCCGGTGTCGGCGTCAATCATGTCGGCGGTCGCCTTGACGCCCTTGAGCCGCTCGGCGTCGAACGGCATGCGCCAGTTCTCGCCGTCCTGCGTATAGAGGATCGTCTTGTAGAAGGTCGACAGAATCGTTTCGCCGTCGAGGCCGAGCGCGAACAGAAGCGACGTCACCGGAATCTTGCGGCGACGGTCGATGCGCGCATAGACGATGTCCTTGGCGTCGAATTCGATGTCAAGCCAGGAGCCGCGATAGGGAATGATGCGGGCGGCGAACAGCAGCTTGCCCGAGGAATGGCTCTTGCCCTTGTCGTGGTCGAAGAACACGCCCGGCGAGCGATGCATCTGCGAGACGATGACGCGTTCGGTGCCGTTGACGATGAAGGTGCCGTTCGACGTCATGAAGGGCATGTCGCCCATGTAGACGTCCTGCTCCTTGATGTCCTTGACCGACTTCGCCTGGGTGTCGGGATCGACGTCGAACACGATCAGCCGCAACGTCACCTTGAGCGGCGCGGCGTAGGTCATGCCGCGCTGGCGGCATTCGTCGACGTCATATTTCGGCGCTTCGAATTCGTAGCGCACGAATTCGAGCAGGGAGACCTGCGAGAAGTCGGAGATCGGAAAGACGGACTTGAAGACGGCCTGCAACCCCTCGTCGGGACGGCCGCCCTTCGGCTCGTCGACAAGCAGGAACTGATCGTAGGAGGCCTTCTGGACCTCGATCAGATTGGGCATTTCCGCCGCTTCGCGGATATGACCGAAGAATTTGCGGATGCGCTTGCGACCGGTGAACTTTCTCGCCGACGTTTGAGCCATGTCGCCTTTCGAGCCTCTTTCTTCATGGGGGCCGACCGTCCCGCTGCGAGACGTCCTTTGCCCGTCAGGCGTTCTTCATCGCGGCGTAATTCCCGCGTCCGTGAGCGCCTTGTTGTTTGTTGGCCGCAGCCCCGGCGCGCCGGGGCTGCGGCGATCGCAGCGCCGCGAGAAACGCGCGGCGGAAAGACTTAGGTGAGATCGACCTTGGCGCCGGCCTTTTCGAGGGCGGCCTTGATCTTCTCCGCCTCTTCCTTGCTCGCGCCTTCCTTGACCGGCTTGGGCGCGCCTTCGACCAGGTCCTTGGCTTCCTTCAGGCCGAGGCCGGTGATCGCGCGGACCTCCTTGATGACCTCGATCTTCTTCTCGCCGGCCGCAGCCAGGATCACGTTGAACTCGGTCTTCTCCTCGGCGGCCGGCGCGGCAGCGGCGCCGCCAGCGCCAGGCGCGGCGGCCACGGCGACGGCGGCTGCGGCGGAGACGCCCCACTTCTCTTCGAGCATTTTGGCGAGCTCAGCCGCCTCGAGAACGGTAAGCGCCGAGAGGTCTTCGACGATCTTTTCCAGATTTGCCATGATTGACGTCCTTTGAATTTGGTTCTGCGTGATGGCCTCTTAGGCCGCGTCTCGTTTGGCGTAGGCCCCGAACACGCGCGCCAGCTTGGCGGCCGGCGCGGTCGAGAGCTGGGCGATCTTGGTCGCAGGCGCCTGGATGAGGCCCACGAGCTTGCCGCGCAGTTCGTCGAGGGACGGCATCGTCGCAAGCGACTTGACGCTGTCCGGATTCAGGGCAGTCTTGCCCATGGCGCCGCCGAGGATGACAAACTTGTTGTGATCCTTGGCGAAGGCCACGGCGACTTTCGGCGCCGCCACCGGATCGTCCGAATAGGCGATCAGGGTCGGCCCCTTAAGCAGGGGCGCGATGGAGGCGACGTCGGCGCCATCGAGAGCGATCTTGGCGAGGCGGTTCTTCGCGACCTGAACCGTCGCGCCAGCGTTGCGGGCCTGCTTGCGCAGGTTCTGCAGCTGGGCCACGGTCAGGCCGGAGTAGTGGGCGACGACGACGACGCCGGTCTTCGAAAAGACTTCGCGCAACGCCGCGACCGCTTCCTGTTTCTCCGCTCTGTCCACGGTTGCTCTCTCTAACTGGCGGGAAAATCCCGCCGGCTGCGACATGCCGCTCGTTTGGGGCGAGCGGCGCCGTAGATCCTGTCCCCGTCGCTGGCGAGCCGCGGCGGTTGAAGGGGCGCGAACCAAATTCGAAGGACGCTTGCGGGGCGAGCCGTCAGCGTCATTAAAATTCCGGTTTCCCCGTCTATGCAGGCCGCCGTCCGGTCGACGGATCGCTCCGTCCCCATCGGGCCGATTGAGCCGCTGCAGGGCTTAAAAGCCCCTTGCGCGCGCCGGCAGTCTCGGACAGGACATGGCCGGACAAGACACGAGGGGGAACCCCGGGTCCGCCGGCCTATCCACCGCCTTTTGCTAAGTCCTTGAAGCGACTTGGCTCGAGGCGGAAGCTCAAATCTGAAAACGGGGCCGCAGGTCGATTGGCCAGCCCCGGAGGGCCTTATTTAAGGAAGCCCGAGCGGTTTGCCAAGGGGAAAAACCATGTTTTTCGCTCAATTCAGCGGCATTATTGACGGCTGGACGGGAAGCTATTCAGGTCGCGCTCCCTTCGAGGAGCTTGTTGGACTGTTCGCGGCGAAGTCTGGAACTCGGATCGAAACCGCGCATCGATTTTGCCATTATGCGCAAGGCACGCTTACTGAAGAGGAATTGAGAAACAAACAAGGAAGTTTGCATGGAAAATTTTCATAAGACGGAAAGTCACAAGGTGAGTAGGTTGGCAGTGGTGTTCGCGACCGTTGCCGGCGTAAGCGCGGCAGTTATATTTGCTTACGCGATATTCATCGTCGCTACGGTCTTCGGCTCGTGGCAGGAGATTTTAAAATAACATTTCGCAGCAATTATAGGCCTTCCAGGAGCTGCGGCGGCTGCGTTTGTTCTTGTAGTGTTTCTGCGCCAAACCGATGGACCTATAGAATTTCAAGGACTGGGTTTTCGGTTTTCGGGCGCCTCGGGCCAGGTTGCAATGTGGGTCGTCTGTTTTCTGGCAATTGCCGCTGCGATTAAGTTGTGTTGGCGCTTGTAACAGTCTGGACTGCTTATTCGAGCTTGAGTCGCGCTTCATCGCCGTCCCGGCGTGAACTCCATCCGCTTCCGGCCGCCGCGCCCGTAAGAGACCTGCGCGCCGCCGTAGCGCGGCGCGGGGCGATAGGCGCCGCGGCCGGCGGCGCCGTGGGCGCCTTCGCTGGCGATTCCGGGGTAGGTCGCGCCGTGCTGGCCGCGCGTCGGCCCGAAAGAGGCGAGGCAGCGGTTGTAGGCGTCGGCCTCCTGGATTTTCTCGCAGTCGGCGATGGATCGCGGCGCGGCGAGAGCGGGAAACGACTGGAGAATCGCCATCAGCGCTATCACTAGGCCGTCATTGCGAGGAGCGTAGCGACGAAGCGATCCAGGGCTTGCATGAAGTTGGATTGCTTCGCTTCGCTCGCGATGACGGCTGCTTGTGCAATGACGGTTGATCATCCTCTCAGCGTCGCGCCGCATTTCTTTTCCGCCTCCGCAACGATCTTCTGCGCCACCGCGTCGATCTCCGCATCGGTCAGCGTTTTCTCGCGCGGCTGCAAAGTGACGGCGAGGCCGATCGATTTTTTGCCCTCTGGCACGCCTTTCCCTTCATAGAGGTCGAAGACCGCGACATCGACGATCAAGGCTTTGTCCGCGCCCTGCGCGGCTTTCGCCAGATCGCCGGCGCGGGCGGCGCGATCGACGATAAAGGCGAAATCGCGCGATACCGGCTGCAGATCAGAAATCTCGAGTTTCGGCTTGATTTTCGTTGGCTTCGCCTTGGGGGCGGGGAGCGCGTCGAGAATGATTTCGAACGCCGCGACCGGCCCCTCGACATCCATGGTTTTCAAGGCGCGCGGATGCAATTCGCCGAAATGGCCGACGACCGTCTTCGGCCCGAATTGCAGCGTCGCCGAGCGGCCGGGGTGAAACCACGCCGGCCCGCCGGGAACGATCTGCAGGCCGCCAGTCGGAACGCCGAGCGCGCTAAGCAGCGCCATGGCGTCGGCCTTGGCGTCGAAGACGCCCGCCTCTCGCGCCTGCGCGGACCAGTGACGCCCGGCGCCGGCGAGTCCGCGGCGCACGCCCGCCGCGGCGAGGCGCTGGCCCGTCTCGGTGGCGTCGAGGAAAATCTGGCCGACCTCAAACAGGTTCTGATCGCCCAGCGCCCGCGCGGCGTTGCGTCCGGCGGCGGCGACGAGGCCGGGCAGCAGGCTCGGCCGCATGTCGGAAAGATCGGCGGCGATCGGATTGGCCAGCGCCAGCGCCGGGGCGCCGCCGCCGAAGGCTTCCGCCTGTTCTTTCGAGACGAAGGACCAGGTCACCGCCTCGACGAGACCCTGGCCGGCGAGCGAACGGCGGGCGTTGCGGGCGCGCTTCTGCATCAAGGTCAGCACCGGCGGCGCGACGCCTTCGGCGCGGAGCAGCGGCGTCGAGGGCACATTGTCGACGCCGATCAGGCGGACGACTTCCTCGACGATGTCGGCCTTGCCCTCGATGTCCGGACGCCATGAGGGGACGGCGATGCTGACGCCGGCGTCGCTTGTCTTCTCGACGGTAAAGCCGAGGCGTTCGAGAATGACGGTCGCTTGCGCGGGCGCTACGTCGATTCCGGCGAGCCGCTTGATCTCGCTCCAGGGGAAGTCGATGACGCGCGGCGCGCGGGGAACAGCCCCGGCGAGCGTGAGTTCCGAGGGCTCGCCGCCGCAGAATTCCAGCACGAGCTGCGTCGCAAGCTCGATCCCGGGAAGCGCGAAGGCGGGGTCGACGCCACGTTCGAAGCGATAACGCGCGTCGGTGACGATGCCGAGCTTGCGGCCGGTGTGGGCGATATTCATTGGGTCCCACAGCGCCGTCTCGATCAGCGCGTCGGTGGTGTTCTCATCGCAGCCCGACGCCTCGCCGCCCATGACGCCGGCAAGCGATTCAGGGCCATTGTCGTCGCAGATGACGACCATGTTTTCGTCGAGTTCATAGGTGCGGCCATCGAGCGCGAGCAGAGTTTCGCCTTGCTTCGCGCGGCGTACAACGAGATTGCCCTTCACCTTTTTTGCGTCGAAGACGTGCAGCGGGCGCGCGCGGTCGAAGGTGAGAAAATTGGTGATGTCGACAAGCGCGTTGATCGGGCGCAGGCCGATTTCGCGCAGGCGCGCCTGCAGCCAGGCGGGGCTTTGTCCATTCTTGACGCCGCGCACGAGGCGCAGGCCGAAGAAGGGCGCGAGATGTTTGTCTTCTTGCGAAAAATCGAGCGTCACGCCGACGGGGCAGGGGAATTTGCCCTCGACTGGCAGAATGTCCTTGGTCTTGAGGACGCCGAGGCCCGCCGCCGCGAGATCGCGCGCGACGCCATGCACGCCGGCGGCGTCGGGGCGATTGGGCGTCAAATTGATCTCGATGATCGGATCGTCGAGGCCGGCCCATTGCGCGTAAGAGGCGCCGACCGGCGCGTCTTCGGGCAGATCGATGATCCCTTCATGATCGTTGGAAAGTTCGAGTTCGGCCGAAGAGCAGAGCATGCCGAGCGACTCGACGCCGCGGATGACGCCCTTGCCGAGCGTGATCTTCTTGCCGGGGATGTATGTTCCGGGCGGCGAGAAGACGCTTTTCATCCCCGTGCGGGCGTTGGGCGCGCCGCAGACGACCTGCACCGGCGCGCCGCTTCCCGTATCGACGATGCAGACGCGCAAACGATCGGCGTTGGGATGCGGCTTCGCTTCGATCACGCGCGCGATGGTGAAGTCTTTGAGTTGCGCGGCGGGGTCATGCACATATTCGACCTCAAGGCCGATGCGCGTCAGCGTTTCGACGATCTCGCTGAGCGAAGCCGACGTGTCGAGATGCTCTTTGAGCCAGGAGAGGGTGAATTTCATTGGGAGCGGTTCTTGAAGATGAGTGCAACAACAAGAATTCGCCGCTCGCTGGCGTCGAGTTCTCTTAGCTTTTGCATGGCGATGCGAGCAGAATCGATAAGCTCACTGCACTTCCTCACTGAATAGCTGTGTCTCTCGATCGGAAGATAGTCAGATTTGTGTCGTTCGCTTTGAAGCTCCGCGATCAAATTTCCTATTTCTCTCAGTCGCGATTGGCTCGGAGCAAAATTTTGGGCGGCTCGCTTTAGAGAGCTATGTTCAAGCGCCCGATAAGCTTTTTCAAACTCCTCCGAACCTCGATCTGCACCCGGCAACAACTCGTCCGCGCAAAGCTTCGCCACCGCGTGAAATACTGCGTAATAAGCCGTGCTGACGGCGCGACGTTTTAGCGGGGAATTGCGCCGACCTAACCCCGCCGTTTCCGAGGCGAGAGTCAACAGACCGTCATCCATCGGATTATCAATTGGAAGTTTCAACGGCATCGTCGTCTTCCGAGTCTGCTGGGGTATCAATATCCAAGAAAACAAACCGATCTTCGCCACGTTCTTGCAATCGATCTTGGATCTCGATCGTCGCATTCAGTTTGTCCGTGATGCTCTTCATCGGCGTCAGGATATGCGCGGTGATACGGATCACCGGGACGCCGTCGAAATCATCTTCAGATTTAACGTCGCAGGACAAAAACTTTTGCGCGGCGAGCCGATTCTCGAGAATCTTCGCGGCGATCTCTTGGATTTCAGCGTCTCGTATCATGTTTTGCCGTCCTGCGATCTACCCGCTCAACCCACCCGCCAGCGACGGGAAATCCAGCGGCCTGAAGCCATAATGCTCCAACCAGCGGGTGTCGGCGTCGAAAAAGGCGCGGAGATCCGACATGCCATATTTCAGCATCGCCAGCCGGTCGACGCCGACGCCGAAGGCGAAGCCCTGATGGCGGTCGGGATCGATGCCGCAGTTTCTCATAACATTGGGGTGCACCATGCCGCAGCCCAAAATCTCCATCCAGTCCTCGCCTTCGCCGAAGCGAATTTCGCCGCCCTGGCGCCGGCACTGAACGTCGACCTCCATCGATGGTTCGGTGAAGGGAAAGAAGGAGGGACGAAAACGCAGTCTCACGCCTTTCACTTCGAAGAAGCTCTTTAAAAATTCTTCGAGCGTCCATTTGAGATGCCCAAGATGCGTCGTCTCGTCGATGACGAGTCCTTCGATCTGATGGAACATCGGCGTATGGGTCTGGTCGAAGTCGCAGCGATAGACCCGGCCGGGGCAGATGACGCGGATCGGCGGCTTCTGCGACAGCATGGTGCGCACCTGCACGGGGCTCGTATGGGTGCGCAGCAGCCGTTTCTCGCCGCTCGCCGGCGCGAGAAAGAAAGTGTCCTGCATTTCCCGCGCCGGATGGCCTTCGGGGAAGTTCAATTTGGTGAAGTTATAATCGTCGCTCTCGATGTCAGGCCCTTCGGCGACGGCGAAGCCCATATCGGCGAAGATGATCGAGAGTTCGTCGGTGACCTGCGAAATCGGATGGATGCGCCCGCGCTCCAGCGGGCTGGCCGACGCCGGCAAGGTCACATCGAGCGTCTCGGCCGCTAGCCGCGCTTCGAGCGCCGCGCCGGCGAGCGACTCGCGTCGCGCGGCGATCGCTTCAACCGCCTTGTCTTTGAGCGCATTGATCTTGGCGCCCTCGGTCTTGCGGTCCTCGGGCGACATTTTGCCCAAGCTCGCGAGCAGCGCCGAGATCGCGCCCTTTTTGCCGAGCGCGGCGAGGCGCACGGCTTCGAGCGCCGCTTCGTCGGCGGCCTCGTCGATCTGGCGCAGCGTATCTTCTTCGAGTTTGGCGATGTCGGTCATGGCGCGATCAGGCGATGGCGGATCGGGCGCGCAGACTTCATCGTCATTGCGAGCGAAGCGAAGCAATCCATAAGCGGCGTCGCGGCTCTGGATTACTTCGTCGCTTCGCTCCTCGCAATGACGGCGGAGCTGGCCCGTTCCGCAAATCTGCGGGAATACTTGCGCCGCCTTCTGCCACGCTGGGGGCGTTCTGTCGAGAACGCCAGATCACGCGCCTTAAGGCGCGGCGCGCGGCCGGTGGGTGAAAATCTGCGCCAGCGCCGAAGAAACCACGCGGGAGCCGATGTCGTCGGCGCGGCTGGTCAGAACGATCGGGACGCGCGCGCCGAGCACCAGACCCGCCGTGTCGGCGCCGCCGAGGAAGACGAGCTGCTTGGCGAGAATATTGCCCGCCTCGAGATCGGGCGCGACGAGAATATCGGCGTCCCCGGCCACTTCCGACTCAATGTGTTTCGCCTCGGCGGCGTCGCGCGAGATGGCGTTGTCGAAGGCGAGCGGCCCGTCGAGGTCGGCGCCGGCGATCTGGCCGCGGTCGGCCATCTTGCACAGCGCCGCAGCCTCGATGGTCGACGGGATTTTGCCTTCCACCGTCTCGACCGCCGACAGCAGCGCCACCTTGGGTCGCTCGATGCCGATCGCATGGGCGAGGTCGACGGCGTTGCGCACGATGTCGCGCTTGATGTCGAGCGTGGGCGCGATGTTGATCGCGGCGTCGGTGACAAGCAGCAGTTTGGGATAGCTCGGCGCGTCGATGACGAAGACATGGCTGATCCGGCGCTCGGTTCGCAGCCCGGCCCCGTCGCGCACGACGGCGGTCATCAGCTCGTCGGTATGCAGCGCGCCTTTCATCAGCGCGTGCAGCCGGCCGCGGCGCACCAGCTCCACCGCCTGATCGGCGGCGGCGTGGCTATGCGGCGCGTCGACGATCTCGACGCCTTCGAGCGAGACGCCGCTCGCCAGCGCCGCCGCCTCGATTTTCGCCCGAGGTCCGATAAAGGTCGGGACGATAAGCCCCCGTTCGCGCGCGGCGATCGCGCCTTCGATCGAGCGCGCGTCGCAAGGATGGACGACGCCCATGCGGATGGGCGGCAGCGCCTGCGCCCGGCGCACCAGCGCATCAAGCAGCGCGCCGCGCGTACGGGCCTGAGCCAGCATGGACCAGGGCGGGCGCGATGTCGCCGTCGGTTCACAACCGGCGCTCTGGCTCATGCGGGCCTCCTTCACTCAATTCGGCGGATCGCGCGCGATGCGATCGACGAAGAATTTCGTCGCGCGCGCCCAGGATTGATCATTGTCGCCGCGAAAATCGAAACCTTGATGATAGATCAGTTCGCCCGTCGCGGCGCGCGCGATTGAGACGCCCATGCTGAGAATAAGCGTGCTCACCTTGTTGACGACGCCCGTGAGCACAAGATCGGCGCCGGCTTTTTTGGCGAGCGATAATTCGCAGCCGTTGCAGGTGCGAATGTAAGTCTGTTTAAGGATCGCGTCGAGATCGTCGGCGATCGTCGCCCGATCGACGACGTCATAGAGGCGTCGCGCGGCGAGGCCCGCGCCGATGTCGTCGCGGGCGCGCGCGAGCCTTCTCGAATGTTCGGCGCTCTGGTCGATGGGTTCGTTCGACGTGTCGATCAATTCGAAATCGAGCACCAGAAGGCGTTGTCGCGGCTCTTCGGCCAGCACAGGCGCTGCCCCCGACAGCTGCAGGAGCAGGGCGAGCCCGAGCAGCCCGCGTCGGCCGATCATCGCGCCCTGGCTCCATATTTATGGAGATGCGCGCCATGCGCCGAGAGCCAGGCTTCGGCGCGATCCGTCTCGGCGCAAAGCCGTCGCGTCAGCTTCCAGAATCGCGGCGAGTGATCGAGATGCACGAGATGCGCCACTTCATGGGCGGCGAGATAGTCGAGAACGAAGGGCGGCGCCATGATCAGCCGCCACGAGAAGTTCAGCGAGCCGGATGCGGAGCAAGAACCCCAGCGGCTGATCGGATCGCGAAGCCCGACGCCGCGCGGCGACAGGCTCAATGCGGCGGTATGGCGCGCGACCGCCTCTTCAAGATCGCGGCGCGCCTCTCGCTTGAAATAATCCTGAACGCGCCGATGCACATGCGCCGCCTGACCGGCGACGCACAGCGCGAAGGGAACCTCGTCCTCGTTCCGCTGCTCGACCCAGGTGACGCCCCGGCGTTCCGGATGGTGGGCGATCATATGATCGACGCCGCGCAGGGGCGTGATCGAACCATGCGCGAAGGGAATGGTTTCAGGCAGCCGGTTGAGTCGCGCGGCGATCCAGGCGGCGTGACGCTGAGCGAAATCGCGCGCGTCCCGCAAGGACGCCCGCTGCGGCACGGTCAACACCGCGTCGCGCGCGGCGAAGCGCACGCGCAAGGTGAATCGACGCGCATTCTGCGACCGGCGCAGAGCGACGAGAATTGGTTCACCCGCGTGAACTAGGGTGAGAGTCGATTCGCCGCCATTCGGCGCCGGCCCTTCGCGCAGAAGTCGCAGCATGACTCACATGCTAGCGCAAAGCCCATGTGAGTCGCGAGTTAGAAAATTGCGGGTTAGCGAAAATATTTCGCTTGCGCGTGGCCTTTCGCGCCGCGCCGCAATTGTCGACCGCGAACGCTACAGATAGCGCTGAAGCTCTCGCGCCGCTTCGGCCGGGCGACGCGCCACATTGAACGGCGCGACAAAGCGGCCGTTCTTGTCCATCAGATAAACGACAGTGGTGTGATCGACGGAATAATCTTCGTCCGCGCCCCCCGCGCGCTTCGAGAAGATGCGGTATTCGCGCAGCACGGGATCGATCGACGCGCGCGGACCGGTGACGCCGATGATGCGCGGATCGAAATTAGAGAGATAGTCTTTGAGGATCTCGGGCGTGTCTCGCTCCGGATCGACGGTGACGAACAGCGCGCCGACCTTCGCATCCGGTCCCATCGCCCGCAGGATTTCCGACATTTCAAAAAGCGTCGTGTGACAAATATCGGGACAATGCGTATAGCCGAAGAAAACCAGGAAGGGCCGGCCGAGGAAATCCTGTTCGGTCACCTGCTGTCCGGTATGGGCGGTGAGCTGAAACGGGCCGCCGATCGTCTCAGTCGAACTCGTCGGCTTGCCGCTGGTGAAGTAAACGAAAGCGACGAAAACCGCAGCGAAGACGGCCCCGACGCCGATCAGCAACGGCTTAGAGACGCCTGGCCCGTTCGTGGTTTGCGCGCCTTTTGCGCCGCGCTTCAGTCCTTTTGCGCCACCCTTCGATCCGTTGGCCATTGTGCGTTTCCTGCGATTGTTGTCTTGGGCGGCGCGTCGCCGCAGCGGCTCCGCCGGGCGGAGCGCGAGTGGGTCAATCCGCGAAAACTATATGGGCGTCATTGCATAAGTCCACGTCGCCCGAATCTTTCGCGTCGTCGAACGCCCAGCGCGCCTCAAAAAGACAGCCCTTCGCGCCAGTGATCGGAAATTGCGCGTGATCGCCCGCGGCGACCGGTCGATCGATTTTGCCGACGATGGTTTCCGAGGTCTTGTTTTTCGTCGTCATGACGATCTCGAAGCTCTTCAGCGGCACGAGACGCCGGTTCTCAAGATTGACGGCTTGCGCCAGCTTCGAGGGCGCCGTTCGCGGTTTCGTCGCGCCGACCGCTTGCGCGACTCCGACAGCGGCAATGACGCCGACCATCGCCAAGCGTAGCTTCATTGGACGTTCTCCCGGGCGGGGAACTTATCCCGACTGTCGCGGTTCGCCAAGCGCAGCCGGAGCCTGAGCAGGCCGCGGACGCTCAAACCATGCGCGCGGCGCTTCGATGGTGTAGCTTGCCCTATTCCGATTCCTAAATTGCGAAAGCGCTTAACCATGAGCGGCACTCCAGGGACGACGCCCGGCAAAATCCTCGTCGGCGCAACCGTAAAGGAAGGGAAACCGCGCGATTATCGTTACCTTACGCTGGCGCTTGGCAATCGTCATGGCTTGATCGCCGGCGCGACCGGCGGCGGCAAGACGGTCTCCCTGCAGCTTCTCGCCGAGGGCTTCTCGAACGCCGGCGCCTCGGTCTTTCTCGCCGACGTCAAAGGCGATCTCGCCGGACTGTCGCAGCCAGGCGACGGCAAGCCGGCCTTCATCGCGCGGGCGAAGGAGATCGGCGTCAGCTATGAGCCGGACCGCTTCCCCGTCGTCTTCTGGGATGTTTTCGGCGAACAGGGACATCCGGTTCGGGCCTCGATTTCGGCGATGGGCCCGCTGCTGCTGTCGCGTCTGCTCGATCTCAACGACACGCAGGAGGGCGTTCTCAACGTCGTTTTCAAGGCGGCGGACGAGCAGGGACTGCTGCTGCTCGATCTGAAGGATCTGCGCGCGATGCTGGCGCATGTCGCCGAGAACGCGGCGACTTACCGGGCGAAATACGGCAATGTCGCATCGGCGAGCGTCGGCGCCATTCAGCGGCAGCTGCTGGTTCTGGAGTCGCAAGGCGGCGAGAAATTCTTCGGCGAGCCGGCGCTCGACATTCTCGATTTCCTGCGCGTCGATCGCGACGGACGCGGGGTGATCAATATCGTCGCCGCCGACAGATTGATGCGCGCGCCGCGGATTTACGCGACCTTTCTACTCTGGATGCTTTCCGAACTGTTCGAAACCCTGCCGGAAGTCGGCGACCTCGACAAGCCGAAGCTCGTCTTTTTTTTCGACGAGGCGCATCTTCTCTTCAATGATACGCCGAAAGCCCTGCTTGCCGCGATCGAACAGGTCGTGCGGCTGATCCGCTCCAAGGGCGTCGGCGTCTATTTCGTCACCCAAAATCCGCTCGACGTTCCGGACACGGTGCTCGGCCAGCTCGGCAACCGCATTCAACATGCGCTGCGCGCCTTTACCCCGCGCGATCAAAAGGCGGTGCGCGCCGCCGCGGAGACCTTTCGTGACAATCCGCAAATCGACGAGGCGGACGTCATCATGCATCTCGGCGTCGGCGAAGCGCTGGTGTCGATGCTCGACGCCAAGGGAACGCCCGAAATCGTCGAACGAACGCTGATCGCGCCGCCGTCGGCGCGCGTCGGGCCGATATCCGTCGACGAGCGTGCGGCGATCATGGCGGCAAGTCCATTTGCCGGAAAATACGACACGATGATCGACCGCGAATCCGCCTTCGAAAAACTCGAAGCGCGGGCCGGGAAGGGCGAAGCGGCGAGCGATGCGGCGGGCGGCGGCCTGCTCGGCACGCTCGGCGGCATTTTGGGCGGCATTTTCGGCAAGGGCGATCGAAAGCGCATGTCGCCGGCCGAACTCGCGGCGCGCGCCGCGATTCAATCGGCGGCGCGATCCGCCGGCACCCAGATCGCACGCCAGATTCTGCGCGGCGTGCTCGGCGGGATGTCGAAGTAGCTCTGGCCCGTGCGGGCAGCGTCGCCATGAAGTCAACGCGCTATTTTTCTGAGCAGGTCTTGCGCAAGCGTCCATACCTCAATGAGGCGATGTGCGAAGGTGTGGTCGCCGCGCCGCTAAAACCTATAGTCCAACAGGACGGCAGGGTGCGCCATTGGGGAGCGGTGACTGATGCGCGCGATGGAAAAGAGCGTATACGGCGAGTTGCCGCTCTCGACGATGGCGAAACGCTGCACAACGCCTTTTTCGACCGAGACTTCTCGAAAGATGCGCCATGAAGCTCCACTACTACCCAGAGACGGATAGTCTTTATATCGAGTTGAAGTCTTCGCCCGGAACCGAGACTCGCGAAATCATATCCGGCGTCAATGTCGATCTCGATGAAGCGGGCGACGTCGTCGGTTTCGACATCGACCATGCCTCAAAGAAACTCGATTTAACAACGCTCGAAACGATTTCCTTGCCTCTGCGCGCCGCGAAGGTCGCCTGAGCGTTCCCTTTAGCCGCCGTCACATTGCTGAAACTTAATCCGCGCTTTAGCCTCCCTTCACGCAATCGTCATTTTCGAGCCCCCAGGCGGCGCCCTATAATGACCTCCTGTCGCGGTCGACGTTTCGTGACTTGCGCTTTGCGGACTCGCCACATTCGGGAGTTCGTCAGGAGGGACTTATGGCGAATGCCTTGCCCATCGTTTCGGAAGACGGCCTCTCGCGCTATCTATCTGAAATCAGGCGGTTCCCAATGTTGGAGCCGCAACAGGAATACATGCTCGCCAAGCGCTGGCGCGAGCATGAGGACCCAAAGGCCGCGCAAGAGCTGATCACGTCGCATCTTCGGCTCGTCGCCAAGATCGCCATGGGCTATCGCGGCTACGGCCTGCCGATCGGCGAGATTGTCTCGGAAGGCAATGTCGGCCTCATGCAGGCGGTCAAGCGCTTCGAGCCAGACCGCGGATTCCGCCTCGCCACCTATGCGATGTGGTGGATCCGCGCCTCGATTCAAGAATATATTCTGCGTTCATGGTCGCTCGTTAAAATGGGCACGACCGCGAGCCAGAAGAAGCTGTTCTTCAATCTGCGCAAGGCCAAGAGCCGCATCTCCGCCTTCGAGGAAGGCGACTTGAGGCCCGAAAACGTCGAGAAGATCGCGCATCGGCTCGGCGTGTCCAAGCAGGACGTCATCGACATGAACCGCCGCATGGGCGGCGACGCTTCGCTCAACACGCCGCTGCGCGAAGAGGGCGAAGGCGAATGGCAGGATTGGCTGGTCGATGACAGCATCGATCAGGAGCATCTGCTCGTCGCCCAGGAAGAGAGCGATAATCGCCTCAAGGCGCTGCGCGGCGCGCTCGACGTGCTCAACCCGCGCGAGCGGCGCATCTTCGAGGCCAGGCGTCTTGCCGACGATCCTGTCACGCTCGAAGCGCTGTCCGAGGAATTCGGGGTCTCGCGCGAGCGCGTGCGCCAAATCGAAGTGCGCGCTTTCGAGAAGGTTCAGGCGGCGGTGCGCGAAGGCGTCGCGCATATCGAGTCGGCGCATGCGCCGGCGCCGATGTAGACAGCTTACAAAGGCGTCGCGACAATCGGGCGGCGGCTGCGATCCGCGGTCGCGCGCGCCAAGACGACACTATGAAATAGCCGAATCATTCACAGGATCCTTTGCGAGCCAGGAGGCTCGCGGTCCAAGGGCGGCGACCCGGACCGCGAGCTTCGAGGCTCGCATGGTTGTGAACAGGCCAGATTTGGCGCGCTTAATCCGCCGCGCGCGCTAAGTAAGAAGCCGGCGAGAATTGAGAGCGCGCGAGGATCGCCATGTCTCACTGGCTCATCGTCGGCGCGAGCCGCGGCATCGGATTGGAGGCCGCGCGCCAGCTTTCGGCGCGGGGCGAGCGGGTGACGGCGAGCGTGCGCAGCGCGGCGGGTCTCGCCGCGCTCAAAGCCGCCGCGCCGCAGGCGACGCCCTTGCTGTTCGACGTTCGCGACGCGGCGGCGATCAGCGCCGGCGCCGCGCAGGTTTCCGAGCCGATCGACGTGCTGATCACCAACGCCGGCGCCTATGGGCCGCAGCGCCAATCCTCGACCGACATGGATTTCGACGGCGCCCTCGATCTTCTTTCCGTCAATACGCTCGGTCCGCTGCGCGTGGTTCAAGCCTTCCTGCCGCTGGTGAAGCGCGGCGCCGATCCCCGCATTGTCATGATCACGAGCCGATTGGGCTCGATGTCGCTTGGCGGCACGGTCAATGTCGCTTACCGCGTCTCGAAGGCGGGACTGAACAAGATCGCGCAATGTCTCGCCGACGATCTGAGGCCGGAAGGAATCATCGTCGTCGCGCTCAGTCCGGGCCGGGTGCGCACCGCCATGGGCGGACCCGATGCGACGCTGGACGTGGGCGACAGCGTGGCGGGCATTATTCGCACCGTCGAGTCTTTGACCCTCGCCGACACCCGCCGCTATCTCGACTATCGCGGCGAAGACTTGTCCTGGTAAGAAGACATGCCCTGATAAACGGCCCGCGCCCGCGCTTCGATGTTCTCCGCCGCCTCTCTTTCCAGTTGTTTTCGTGGCGTCGGCACATTGATTGTCGCGACGACCCGGGCGGGGCGCGCCGACAGCAGGAACAGCCGATCGCCGAGCGCGATCGCTTCGGCAAGATCATGGGTGACGATCAGCGTGGTGATGCGCCTCTCGTCGATGAGCCGCGCGATCATCTCGCGCAAATCTCGCGCGAGCGCCGCGTCGAGCGACACCAGCGGCTCGTCGAGCAGCAGCAGGTCCGGCTCGACGGCGAGCGCGCGGGCGAGCGCGACGCGCCGTGCGAGGCCCAGCGACAGTTCGCCCGGGAAATGCGACTCATGTTCGGCAAGTCCGAGTTCGTCGAGGAGCGCGGCGATCTCTTGTTCGCGCGCATTGGGCGCGGCGATGCGAATATTGTCGATGACGCTGCGCCAGGGCAGCAGCCGCGGCTCCTGAAAGACCATGCCAAGCCGGCCGTGTTCGGGGAGCGTGACCCTGCCGACATAATCCTTGTCCAGCCCGGCGATCAGCCGCAGCAGCGTGGTCTTGCCGCAACCGGAAGGGCCGACGACCGCGCCCGCCTTTCCGGCGGGCAGCGTCAGCCGCAAATCCTCCAGCGCGCGAAGCGGCTGTCCGCTCGCCGAATGATAATCCTTAGACGCGATCGAGACGTCGAGAGACGCCGCGCCGCCAGCGCGAGACGTGTCGTTCAAGAGGCTGCACCAGAAAGGTTTCGACGCTAAGCATCAGCGCGACGAAAGGGAGCGCGTAAGCGAGCAGTAGCTTCATGTCGAAGAGCTGAAAGGCCATGTTGATCTCGAAGCCGACGCCGTTCGAGCGCCCGAGCAGTTCGACGACGAGAACGATCTTCCACACCAGCGACAGGCCCGAGCGCGTCGCCGCCGCAAGATAGGGCGTGAGCTGCGGCAGGACGAGATGCTTCGCGCGTGCGGCCGGCGAAAAGCGGAACACATGCGCCATGTCTTCAAGATGCGGATCAAGCGCGCGGGCGCCCTCGCGCACGACGACGATGGCGTTCGGCAGCTTGTTGATCGCGACGGCGCCGATCGCGGCGACTTCGGTCAGTCCCGCCCAGACATAGGCGAGCACGATGACGACCAGCGCCGGAAGATTAAGCAGAACGACGAGCCAGGGATCGAGCAGCCGGTCCGCGAGCCTGTTGCGGCCCATGACATAGCCGATCGCCGCGCCGAAACTCATGGCGAGCGCAAAGGCGGCGATGACGCGCGCCAGCGTGATCGCGAGATTGAAGAACAGTGCGCCGGAGGCCGCCTCCTCATAGATTTTCGCGAAGACAGCGGCGGGTCCGGGAAGGCGATGCGGATCGGACAAAGACGCGCCGATCTGCCAAAGGAGGAGCAGCGCCGCAAGCGAGACCAGACGGATCAATGCGGTCCGCCCTCGGCGCCCTTGTAGAAGGTTCCGGGATCGAGTGTTCTGGCAGGTCCGACAAGCTTCTCGCCGCCAAGCGCGGCGAGCGCGCCGTAGAGCGTGCGTGCGTCGGCCTCTTCCTCGGCGATCGGGCGTTTCGGCGCGCCGGCGACATAGCGCTTGCGGTAGATGTCGAGAGTCCCCGCGTCCTTGCCGGCAAGGCGCTCCGCGATGACCGCGCCCCAGGCTCGGTCGGATGTCGCGATCAACTCCTTGGCCTTGCGGCTCGCGGCGAAGAACCGCGCCAGAGCGTCCTTGTTCCTTGCCGCGAAGCCTTCGTCGAAAACATAGCCGGTGACAACGACGTCGCCCTTGGCGCCGAGCGCCTTTTCGACGTCTGTGAGTTCAATGGCGCGCGTGAAGCCCTGCGCTTCGAGGTCGGCGGCGAAATTCCAGAATTCGAGCGCGGTGTCGATCTCGCCCTGCAGCGCCTTTTCGGCGATGAGCGGCGGCGCGCCGTAAAGCACGGTCGCGCCCTTGTCGAGATCGACGCCGTATTTCAGCGCATAGGCCTTGAGCATCAGCCAGCTCTTGTCGAGCGGCCCGCCGGCGACGCCCAGCGTCCTGCCGGCGAGGTCGTTGACGTTTCTGATCGCGGGGTTCTTGGTCATCACCGCGCCGATCGACGAGGAATGTGGATAGAAGGTCAGCTTCTGGCCTTGCGCGCGCTGGCGCGCGACCCACAGCCAATCGGAAATGATGAGGTCGGCGCCGCCGCCCTGAATGGCGATCTTGCCGGCGTCGGTCGAGGCGAGTTCGATCGCGTCAATGTCGAGCTTCGCTTCCTTGTCGAGGCCGAAGGCCTTGATGACGGCGAGCTCCCAGCCGAGCGTGCCGGTCTTCTGCAGCGCGATGCGCAGTCTTTCCGCCTGCGCCGGCTGGACGGCGAGGAACAGGCAGGCGAGGCCGGCGGCGAGAGCGACGAAGAAGCTGCGCATGTTTTTTCCTGAGGTTTCCCGGAAGGTCTTACCGCAGGATCGCCACATCGTCGATGCATCCGCGCCTTCACCCTCCCCTTGAGGGGGAGGGTCGGCGCGAAGCGCCGGGGTGGGGTGACGCCGTACCGCAAATTATTGTTGTATGAGCCCGCGGTCCGTTGCTCCGCTTCTGATGTATTTCTCCTGGCGTTCGCCCCACCCCGCATTGTTTCGCAATGCGACCCTCCCCCTCAAGGGGGGGGGGTGGGTGTAGGCGCTTCGCCATCAAGGGGCAGGCGAATGCGCGCTTTTCGCTGCAAGCGCCGCTTCATAAAAATCCGCGAGCTGCGAAAGCAGCGCGGCGCAGTCGCCCTCGTAACTCGAGCCGTGCATCGTAGCGAGGCGATGCGGCTCCAACGTCGCCAGCATACGAATCGTCGGTCCGGTCGCCGGCGTCAGCGATGTGGCCTGAAAGGCGTTCTCCGCCGCGATTGCGGCGTCGAGCACGCTGTCCGTGACAATCGCTGGCCCGTGGCCGATCTGCGAGAAGAGATCGCCGCAAAACAGCGTTCGGGTTGTCTCTTCATAGATCAGCCCCGATTCCCATGCATGCGGCACATGCGGCGTATCGATGTAGCGCACGCGCTTACCGCCGATGTCAATTGTCTCGCCGTCGGCGAGCGCGCGCGGCGGCCGGTCGGCGAGATCGTTGAGCGACACCATGCAGGCGATCTGGCCGTGAACCACTTGCGCCTGCGGCGCGGCGGCGAGCCACAGGTTCATCGCGCCGCATTCATCGGCTTCGACATGGCCAAACGAAATCCAGCGCAGCCGTTCGATCGGCGTGATCGCGCCCAAAGCCTTCGATACGGGCGGAAACAGCGAGCGCGGCCCGCAATGAAAAAGGAACGGCTCATCCGCGTCGATAAGGAACTGGTTGAAGGTGAAACCGGCCGGCGCGGCGATCTCTTGCACAAATGTCGACAAGCGATAAATGCGCTCGGCGATTTCGTCGATTTTCGTTTCCATCTTCAACCTCAGACGTTGATCGGCCCTTTAGATACCGCTTGACTTCGACGAGAAGTTGAAGCCTTCGACGAGCATCGCCGGCGCCGCCGGCGCGCCGCCTTCGCCCGCCGCGCGCCAGGTCCGGCGCGTCGGACCGAGCGCCTTGATATTGGCGAAGAACGCGCCGAGCCGCTGATTGAAGCGCATGTTGCGCATTGGCGCGACGACGCGTCCATTCTCGATGAGAAAATTGCCGTCGCGGGTGAGGCCGGTGAGCAACAGGCTCTTCGGTTCGACGATATTGGTGTACCAAAGCCGCGTCACCAATACGCCGCGCCGCACCGATCGGACCATGTCGTCGATCGTAACGTCGCCGCCGGCCATCACGAAATTGCGCGCGAAAGGGATCGGCTCGGCGCCGGTCCGTTGCGCCCAGGCGCGCGAGCGATAGAGCGTCGTCGCGACGCCATTCTCGATAAAGGCGCGGGCGCGATGCGGCAGGCCGTCGAATCCGACCGCGGCTTCCGGCGCGATCGGATCGGCGGGATCGACGCGGATCGTCAGCTTTTCGTCGAAAAGCCTTTCGCCGATCAGCGCGCCGCCGCCGGGACGCGCAAAAAAGCTTCTGCCCTCGTCGGCGGCGCGCGCCTCCATCGCTCTCATCAGCCAAAAGGCGAGTTCGGCCGTGGCGTCCGGCTCGAGAACCACCGTATAGGCGCCGGGGTCGAGATCGACGGGCGTCGAATGATGAGCGCCCTTGGCGCAAACGACGCGGGCGATTTGCTCAGCGTCGAGCCGATCGGCGAAGAAGTGATGCGCAGCGGCCCAGCCCGACCAAGAGTCGGCGCGGTTGCGGGCGGTGGCCGAGAGATCGATTTCGCTGCGCCGTTCATAGGCGAAGAGCCCGGCGCTCGTGGCGTAAGCGTCGAATCGCCGCGCGGCTGTCGCGCAGCCGAAAGTATCGACGCCGATCCGCGCGCCTTCCGCCATGACCTGCGCCGCGGCGCCCACGAGCGCGTCGAGTCTCAGATGCGCCGTCGCCTCGTCATAGCGGCTGGAAAAGCCGTAATTTTGCGGACCGAGCGGCGCGACATAATCCGGATCGACGGGCAACAGGCGCGCAATCTCTTCCGACCGCGCGACAGCGGCGGCGAGCGCCGCGTCGTCGAAGCGCGAGATGCTGCAGGCGCCGACGCGCCCACCGATATGCGAGGAAATTCGCAGACTGGCTTCAGCGCTCGCGAGATTGGTCGTCGCGCCGCCGCGCGCGAAGCGCAGACTTTGATCGAGGCCGCCTTGAATATGCACGGCGCAGGCGTCGGCCTTGGAATGTGCGAGCACCTTGTCGGCGATCGCCTTTGCGTCATCTGAGGAAAGAAACATGCTCTATGCGTCGTCGCTCGTGTTCAGCACGCGCACGTTGCGAAAGAGCGCCGGCGGGCTGCCGTGCGAGACCGGCGCCAGCTGCACCGGCTCGGCCTTGCCGCAGGTGAAGGTGCCGTCGAGATGATAGGCGCTTTCATCGCACAGGCCTGAAAGAGAATTCCAAAATTGCGTGTTGCGCCCCTGATAGGCGCCGTCGCGCAGCAATTCGCCAAGCCTGCCGTTCTTGATCTCATAGAAGAGTTGCCCGCCGAACTGGAAATTGTCGCGCTGCTGATCGATGCTCCAGCTGCCGGCGCCGACGACGTAAATCCCGTTCTCGACATCGTTGATCAGATCGTCGAAGCAGCATTTCCGAGGATTCGGCTTCAATGAAATATTCGGCATGCGCTGAATGGGAAACGTCGTCGGACTGTCCGCATAGGCGCAGCCATTCGAATGCGACAGGCCGATGAGATGCGCCTGCCCGAGCGCCATCTGGAAATTCCTGAACACGCCGTTTTCGACGATCGCGAATTCAGCGGCCTCCGCCGGCGCGCCGTCGTCGTCATAGCCGATCGTGGCGAGCGCGCCGGGCTGGGCGCGGTCGGCGACGATCGTCATCAGCTCCGAGCCGAACCGCAATTCATTCAGCATATGAGGTTTGACGAAGCTGGTGCCCGCGAAATTCGCCTCCCAGCCGAGCACGCGGTCGAGTTCGGTCGAATGGCCGACCGTCTCATGGATCGTCAGCCACAGATTGGTCGGGTCGATCACGATGTCATAGTCGCCCGGCGTCACCGGCTTGGCGTCGAGCTTGGCGCGCGCCTCGCCGCCCGCCCGCGCGGCTTCCTCGATCAGGCCGGCGCCGAGAACATAGTCCCAGCCGGCCCCGCGCGCCGGGGCGAGACAGTCGCGCGTCGCGAGACGGCCCTTGGCGCGATCGACCGCGGCCGCCTGAAAATTTGGCGCGACCCGGGTGCGCGTCTGATGAATCCGGCTGCCGAGGCTGTTGGCGAAGAATCGCTCTTCGCGCGCCGCCGAGAACGACGCCGAGCAGAAATCCGCGCCATGATCGCGCGCGCTGGCGATGATCGCCAGCAGCAGATCGGCCTTCTCGCCGGCTGACACGTCGAATGGATCGGCGCCCATGGGCATGATCCATTCGGCCTCATGCGCGGGCAGGCGCTCAAGTTCGATCGGCAGGAATTGTATCGGCTTCACCGCGCGGGCGTTCTCCAGCGCGCGCTCGACGCCGTCGCGCAGACTTGAAGGATCGAGCCGGCGCGCGCCGTAAAATCCCCAGCAGCCGTCGAGCAGAACCCGCAGGCCGAATCCCTGCGAGGCGCGCTCGTCGAAATTCTCCAGCCGGTCGTCCTTGGCGAAGGCGTATTCGCGCCAGGTTTCGCCGATCCTGAGGTCGGCGTAGCTCGCGCCGCCCGCTCGCGCGGCGGCGAGCGCTAGATCGGCGAGATCATGGAGCAGCCCTCGGTCCAGCGCGAAAGCGCTAGGGCTCCGGCAGGAGGATTCCATAGAAGAAGGCGTGGCGGCCGCCGCCATGTGTCGCTCCAAAATACCGTGACATGTTCGGCGTTTCGGCGCCGATTTGCAATCGCTCCGTTACGCTTGCGCTTCGCTCCGCCAGCCGCAGGCGTAGAGCGCCTCAGCCATATGCGGGGGCGGCGCAGCGAGAGCTTCGACCGGCGGCTTGCCGTCCTGCATCGGCACGCTCACCGCGCGGGCATGAAGGTGAAGGGGCGGCGCGCCCTCGCGGCGACCAGAGCCATAGATCGGATCGCCGAGAATCGGCCAGCCCATCGCCTGCGAATGCACGCGGATCTGATGCGTGCGGCCGGTATGCGGCGTGAATTCAATGAAGGCGAGCGCGCTATCGGCGCTTCTGCCGAGAACCCGCCACGAGGTGCGGGCGGGCAAGCCAAGCGGGTCGGGCCGCATCCACCAGCCGCGCCCCGCGTCAAGCCGCCCGAGCGCCAGGTCGATCTCGCCTTGCTCGCCCGCCGGCGCGCCCTCGACCACCGCCCAATAGGTCTTGCCGACGCGGCCGGACTTGAACAGCCGGCCAAGCCGCTCCAGCGCCTTGCGGTGGCGCCCGAGCACCAGGCAGCCGGAGGTGTCCTTGTCGAGACGATGCGCCAGCGCCGGCGGACGGGGGAGGCCGAAGCGCAGCTGGTCGAAGGCGTCTTCGAGGCTCGGGCCGCCCTTCGGGCCGCGGTGGACGGCGACGCCGGCGGGCTTGTCGATGATCAGCATCAGCCCGTCACGGTGAAGCAGGCGAGGGAGGAGGTCCATGGCGGGCTTATAGCAGGGCGCGGCGCTCGAACGCGCTACCTTCCGGCGTGTTTTTCGAGCGACAGCGCGCCGCCGATAAACGCGCCATATTTATGGAAGTTTTCGTCGGTGAGATGCACGCCGTCGGCGGTGTAACGCCGCTCGTTGCCTTCATAGCGATCGATGAAATCGTCATATTCGATAATGTTGAGTTCGGGATGGTCGCGCCACAGCGCCACCCGGTAGAGGTCGTTCACCTGCTTCTGGCACTGATCGTAAAAGCAGCTCAAGATTGAGCGTTTGACGGCGCTGTAGAGATTGGGCGGGTTGAACCTGCGTTCGTTGACGCGGGGAATCGCGATGATTTCGACGTCGTCGACGTCGGAAAAATATTCGACGAGCTTTTTTGTATATTCGACATAGGCTGACGCGCCGACGTGCTGAATTTCATCATTGACGCCGTTGATGAGAACGACCGTGTCGGGCGTCTTGCCGTCAAACAGGCGGTAGAGTTTCTCGGTCGGGTATTTATCGCGCAGTTCTGTATAGAGCAGGCGCGAGTTTCGGCCGGCGAAACCGATCGAACAGGCTTTGACGCCGCGGCCGTGAAGGCGCTCGGAGACAGCGCGCGGCAGTTCGGGCAATAGCTTGCCGTCCGACGCCCAGGATTCGCCGACGACAAGGATGTTGTAATCCTTGCCGCCGCCGCTGTTGACGCTCGCGCAACTGACCGTCGGCTCATCCGAGCGCTTCAGGCTGAGAAGCGTCAGCCCGCCGGTGACAGCCAAAACAAACGCCAATCGCTGCGCGCCGGGGAACATGGCGCACCCATAGCCCGCCGATTGGACTCAAGCAAATTGGAGAACGCGCGCTCCGTGGCGCGATCGGATCAGGCGAGGGCCGGGGAAGGCTCCGGCCCCGTGGCGCGTGGCCTTAAGCCATCGCCGGCGCGGCGCCGGCGACCCCGACCGAGCCGAACCCGACCGGCGCGGCGAGAATCCGCCCGGAGACCCAGGAGGCGCGCAATTTGTTGATCGGCCGATCGAACAGGCGCCAGATCAGATAGGAGGCGACGAGGATGATGACGAGCGCCTCCGAGCAGAGCAGCATGCGATCGAGATAGGAGCCTTCGCCGGTCTTCAAAGCGCCGATCACCGACCAGTGCAGCAGATAGAAAATGTAGGACAATTCGCCGAACATGCGGTCCTTGGCGCCGCTTGACTGCTGCGTCGTATAGAGCGCCCAGGGCGTCATCGTCGCGGCGATGAGCAGATTGGTCTTGCTGCTGAAGGCGAGCGCCATCGCGCCTTGCGCCGTGCCGAAATAAAGCTCCTTGGCGAGCAGCGCGACGCAGAGCGCGACCACGGCGAGCGAAGCATAGAGCGCGCGATAGGCGAAGACGCGGCTCGGCTTCAACTCATGGCTCGCGGCCGCGACGCCGACTCCGAAAAACAGCAGGAAAGGCGCGACGGTGGCGGAGCCGCCAAGCCACGGCGCGGCGGCCGAAATGACAAGGCAAAGCAGCAAGAGCTGAATGTTCTTCGAAATGAGGAAGATGATCGCCGGCGCGATGAGATAGAACTGCAATTCCATATCCAGCGACCAGCCGGGAATATTGGCCTGGAACGGCAGCGAGTTGTAGCCGAGGATCATGATGTTGGAGAAGAGCTGATGCATCAGCCCGCCAAAGGCCGTCGGCGCGTCGCCGCGCCAGACGAGAAGCGCCCAAGTGATCGCCGAGCACAGAGCGAATACCGGCGCGATGCGCCAGACGCGCGAAACAAGATAGGTGAAATAGGCCGAATTCGTCTTGGAATAGGTCTTCTTCCACATCGCCGCGACCCAATAGCCGCTCAGTACGAAAAAGATCAGCACCGCGGACATGCCGAGGTTGAAACTGGTCGTGTGGTGAACAAAGACCGCAAAGGCTAAAGTCAGCCGCAATGCTCC
The DNA here is from genome assembly GCF_046349115.1 of Methylocystis sp. Lineage (GTDB taxonomy): Bacteria > Pseudomonadota > Alphaproteobacteria > Rhizobiales > Beijerinckiaceae > Methylocystis. The sequence continues at coordinate 503,685 of NZ_JAXMCX010000001.1, forward strand.
CGGCGACGCGAATTTGTCAGTTCCCATCGCCTTGGCGCTCCAAATTTGCGAGGAAAGTTTCTCGAATGCGTGAAATCGACCTTAGTCGTCATTGCGACGCGGCGTGCTGTGGCACGAGGTCGCGATCGCCGCGGCGCGGCGCGGCATTGCGTCGCGCATCGCGGCTTCGAGGCGTGCGCCCGTCCGTGGCTCGACGCTTTCCTCTTCCGTGGTCACAGTGTGGTCGGCGTGTGTGGTCCGATCGCCCGGCGAATTGAGTTTAGTCAACGAACCATGACCGATCGAACGACCTTCGAAGAGCGCTCACGAGGAATGATGGCGATTCAATCTCCGACACCCAAGCTTCGCGTCACGCTGAATTTCGGCGTCGCGCGGCTCCATATCGATAATCCCTCAAAGCGGAACGCCTTCGATTTCGAGATGTGGCGCGCGCTGCCGGCGCTGATGCGCGATATCGACGCCGAAGAGGAGGCGCGCATTCTCGTGATCAGCGGCGCCGCGGGCATGTCGTTTTGCGCCGGCGCCGACATCAGCGAATTCTCCACGCTCCGCGCGACCAGCGACGGCGGGCGCGCTTATGAGAAGGCCAATGTCGAAGCCTTCGACGCGATTTCGAATCTTTCTAAACCGACCATCGCCGCCGTTTCGGGATTCTGCATGGGCGGCGGCTTCGGCATCGCCGCATGCTGCGATCTGCGCGTCGCCGATGCTAAGGCGGTTTTCGCCATTCCGGCGGCGAAGCTCGGCGTCGGCTATCCGCCGGCGGCGATGTCCTACGTCGTCGCCGCCGTCGGCGTGCAACTGGCGTTCGATCTCTTCTACACCGCGCGCCGCCTGACGGCCGACGAAGCCAATGAGCGCGGCTTCGTCAGCCGGCTGTTCGCGTCGGAGAGTTTCGAAGGCGGCGTGCATGCGCTCGCCGAAACGATCGCCGCCGGCGCGCCGCTGACCCTTCGCGCCGCCAAGGCAGCGATCCGCGCCGCCGGACGATTGCCGGAAGCGCCGTCCTATGAACAATGCGAAGCTCTGGCGAGCGCCTGTTTCGACAGCGACGATTACATGGAGGGCCGCGCCGCTTTTCTAGAGAAGCGGGAGCCGCGTTTCATGGGGCGGTGACGTGGCGCGCCGCGAATTGTCCCAGCGCTCAGTCGCGCCCTTATCTCGCCGCGCTCGCTTCTACCTCGAGGCTTTCCAGAATCTCGCCGGGCTTTCGCAGAAGCGCGTCTAGGGCGTTGATTCCTTTTGGCGCGACAAGATGCAGATGCAGGCGCTTCGGCTTCTCGATATAGGCTGAAACGGCGTCGGCGACTCGCCTGGCGTTGGCGCCGGGGCCGAGGAGCGCGGCGATCGCCGTCGATGCGGATTTGGCGTAATCGGTCCGCGCCTGTTCGACCGAGGTCTTCCGCTCCTTGGCCTCCAGAGCGAGCATGCGATCGACCAGGCCGTTGCCTTCTAGCGTAAGGTCGATCGACTTAACCGATGTCGTCAGCATCCCCGCGCGCGAAACGATCGGTGACGACGAGAACGCCGCGCGCGACACATTGGCAAAGAGCGCCGAGACGGTGGCCGCGCCCATGTCCTTGGCGTCGATCACTACCGGCTCTAGCGCCGCTTCCGACGTCTTCTCGCGCCATTCGCCGGCGGCGAGTCCGGAAAGCGTAAGATCGCGATAGCCGAGCGCCAAGAAATGCGCCGTCGTCTGGGTTTCGCCGCGCGCCGCAAGATCGATGTTGAACTTTTCGACACGGCCGGAGAATTTCGTCGGCGTCGTTTCGAGAAAATTCTCGAATGTCGCGCTCGCATTCTCGACGCTGAATTTGATCCGCGACGCGTCGCCGGTCTTGGGATCAGGCAGATCGGCGGCGAGGCCGCGCAACTCGACGCGCGCCAATCTCGGATAGGCGCCGGACTGCAAAATCGGCGCAAGCCGCAATTCATTCAGTGAAAATCGCCGCACCGACAGATTGCCGCCGTCCGACGCGGCGTGCGAAAAATCTTCGGCGAATATTTCGCCGGCGCCGGCGCTTGCCACTTTGCGCATGCCAAAGCGCGCGATCTTCGACGCAAACGGCTTTGCCGCCGGTTCGCCTTTGCCGGTCAGGGCGATATTCTCGACGTCGATCGATGCGGCCTCGAAAGATTGCAGCGCATCGAGGAGATCGCGCATCAACGCGGGATCATCCTCGGGTTTTGCGGGGTCGCGCTTCACGAACCGCTCGACGAGTTTGTCAGCTGGCGTTTGCAACGCGCGTCCGCGCACGCCGGCGATCTTCACCCGTCCTGTCGTCACGACAAAATCGCGGGCAGCGTCTTCGAGACGCGTCGAGTCGACGATTTCCTCGTCGACCAATGGCGTCAGCGGCGCGTCGGCTTCGCTGCGCGTCACGCCGAGCCGCGCGATTTCGCCGAGATCGACTCCCTTTGCCTCTAAGACGCCCCATTGAACGCGCCGAGCGGCTCCCTTCGCGGAGTCGATCGTCTCTTCGCCGCCGTCGGCGCGAACGATCTCCGCGCGCCCGGAAACGATATTCTCGAATACAAGCGCGCGATAGGTTGCGCGCTCGATCCCCGACTCATTGCGGCTTTCGCTCGACATCGCCGGCACGGCGATTCGCCGCGCCGACACCCGCGCGAGCCGCGCCGCGACATTTGCATCCCCGCTTAAGAACAGCTTGGCCAGTTCCGCGAACGGCAGGCTTGCGCCTTCGATTTCCATATGCGGGATGCGATAGGTGGTCGCGCCGAGCGTGACGACGACATTGTCGAGCGTCAGCGGCTTCTCGCCGGCGGCCTGCGACGAAATAGCGGCGCTCGCGAGAGACAGCGCCGTAACGACGCCGGCGATGATGAACCTGCGCATCGGAAAGCCCTGGTGAGGCGGCGGCAAACAGGTCGCACGAGGCGCCCTTAAGGTAAAGGGGCGCGTGCTATCGTCGCAGCCCGGATTCGGCGCGACGCCCCCCGTGGCGGCGCGGCGGGGCCGTGATAGAGAGACGGCATGCGTCGACTCCTGCTCCTGCGCCATGGCAAGGCCGACCGGCATTCGGCCGGCGGCGACCGCGAGCGTCCGCTCGTTCGTCGAGGCATGGAGGACGCGCGGCGCATGGGCGAGTTCCTGCGCGAATCGAAGATCGCGCCGGACCTCGCCGTGGCCTCCAACGCCCGCCGGGCGAAGCAGACGCTCGACAAGGTGCTCGACTGCTTTACCGGCCATGTCACCCATCTGATCGAGAATACGATCTATCTTGCCACCGTCGATCATCTGGTCGAGATTTTGCGGCAGACTCCGGACAAGGTCGGGACGCTGCTCGCCGTCGGCCATAATCCTGGCTTCGCCGAGCTTGCCTATTGGCTCGCCGGCTCGGGCGAGGCGGATGAATTGGCGCTGATGCGCGCTAAATTTCCTACGGCGGCGCTGGCGGTGCTCGATTTCGAGATCGATCATTGGTCGCAGGTGCGCAAAGGCGGAGCCCGCCTCACGCGCTTCGTGACGCCGGGCATGCTGCGGGGCGAGGCGACGGAAGACCCCGACTGACTTGGTTCGCGACCTTTTGAAGGACGGCCATGCTGATCGAAGCGCTCCTGACGATGCTGGCCGTAGCGGCGCCTCAGAAGGCGCCGGCCTTCCTCGCCGCGCCGGTCTTGGCGCTGGCGCCCGCGGCCAGGCCCGCTTACCGGCCGGAGGCGCGCGCCGTGGACAATTGGCGAATCGAGAGCGCGCTGGCGCTGGAGATGGCCCCTGTCGCGGCGATCCGCCGCGCGGTCGGCGCCGAGGAGGGCGAGCCGGGCCGCTGCGTCAAGCTCAATAATTACTGGTGCATCAAGAGCGCCGGATGGAGCGGCGAAATCGCCGCCGATCCCGACGGCCATGTCGCGTTCGCCTCGGCGGCGGAGGGCGCCGCCGTCGCGGCGCTGCTGCTGCGCCGTTATTATGTCGATTATGGGCGGCGCAGCGCGCGCGCCATCGTTGAGCGCTGGGCGCCGGCGCAATGTTCGCTCGGCGTCGTGACGCCGATTAGAAACGTGACGGCGGCGCTCGGCCGGACAGCGTCGCGCGCGGGCATGGCGCGCATGCTGCCGCAGCGCGTCGTGCCAATGGGGCTCGCGCCGCGCGGCATTCAGAATACGCTGCGCGCCCGCTGGCTCGCGGCGCATGGGCGCGGCGGCGTCGACCGGAAGATCGCGCAAGCGGGCGCCGGCGGCGACCGGAAAAAGGCGCGGCGGCCTCTCTCGACGACGATCGATCTGATGCCGTCGATCGACCTGATGCCGGCGCCTTCAATCATGGCCGGCGTTTCCGAGCGGCCGGCGCGGCGAACCAAGCTCGTCGAACCGAAAGCGCCGGCGCTTTCGACGACGCTGGCCGACATCGCGCCGCTTCCAACCCCTTTGCCGGCGCTGGACTTCGGCGTCACGAGCTGCGCTGGCGAACTTGCGCGGATCGCCAATTATGCCGCGGCCGTCGCCCAGGGCGTCGCCGGCGGCCCCAACGAGGATTTGGGACTGTTCACCGCTGACGGCCTGCCCACCGACAATCTCGCCAAGGCGATGGCCAATATGGCGGCGGTCGAAATCGGGCCGGCGCATCCGCGCGAGGCGCTGATCAAAGCCGCCGTCGCGCAATTGCGCCAGACGCTGGGCGAGTCCGATAAGCATGCCGCCGGCGCGCCGGCGCCCGCGACTGAGACATCGGCGCCGCCATCCGATCAGGAGCGCGCCATCAGCTCCAGCGCGAGACCGTAAACCTTGGTGCGCGCCGGCTCGGGCAGCGTCTTCAGCACTTCGAAATAGGTCTGCCCCGCGCCGCACATCCGCGCGTCTTCAAGCGGCGGAACGGGCATTTTGCCGTCGAGCAGCGCGTCGATCTCGACCTTGTCGAGGCCCCGCGCGGTCAGCGCATTCTCCAGGACTCGGAAATCCGCCTCGGTCGGCGCGGCGCGTTCGATCTTGTTGGCCTGTCCGCTGATGATCGCCTCGAGTCCGGCGAGCGCCATGTCGGCGACAATCTGGCGGCGCGAGGCGGCGAATCGCTGGAAATCGAGATTGGTCGCGCCGTATAGGAAGGCGACGCACATGCGCTTGTCTTCCCGCGCCACCGCCTGCAGCACTTCGAGCTGCTTCTCAAAGACGCGGGCGATCGGCTCGGGCTCGGCTTTCGCCGCCAGCGCGCCATGCGAGGTCCGAACGCGGCGGACCGCCTCGGAAAGATAATAGTCGACGCTCTGCTCTTCCTTCGTCTGGGCGAGGCGCGCGGCGAAATCATTGATCGCCGCCTCGTAATCGGTGGTGAAGGTTTCACGAAGCCGGGCGAAATAGCGCGCATAGTCGGGCGTCGCGGCGATGAGCGTCTCGATCTGCTGGCGGGCGCCGCCCTTGTCGAGCGACGTCAAGGCGTCGGCGCCGGCCAAGCGCGACGCCGGGTGAATGGCCATCCATGTCAGGCCGACGCCGGCGCCGATCGCGACGAGCGCCGCCGCCAACAGCGCCAGAATTTTCTCAAGATACATCGCCCGCCTTTGGGTCTTCTCGTGAAAGAATCAAGCTTAAAGCATTGCGCATTTGGGCGGAAGCGCGCCTATCGCTGGACGGCCCTCAGCAGCCGATGGAGCCGCGCGGTTTCGGCGCGATGGGCAATAAGCAGCCCGATATGGCGGTTGAGGTCATAGCTCCAATGGCCGCGCCGCGCCCGTTCGCCGCGCATCGCGCGTTCGATTTCCTTGAGCGCCGCGCGCGCCGCATCGGGTGATTCGCTGGCGATCGTCTCGGGCGAGAGGCGATGGAGCCGGGAGAGCGCGCTGACGCGATCATAGCCTTTTTCGCCTGCGGCTAGAGCGGCGTCGAGCGCGCGCCCGGCGGCGGCGGCGAAACGGGCGGGGTGATCGTGCGGTTCAGAATTTGACGTGCGCGTCATGGGTCGTCCTCCAAGACGCTGAGAATGCTCTCCCCCAAACGCATGAGGATAAGCATTTTGTCTCTTGAATAGGAATTTATTCAGGCATAGGGTGCGGCTCCACTCAAGCTGGAGCCTTCCATGTTTTCCCGTCCCGAGCCCATTCCGGGCCTCAGCGCCGCCGCGGCCGCGGCGGCTCAGGCGATGCCCTTCGCCGAGCTTTTCTCGGCGCGCCGCTGCCGTCCCTCGGTCGCCCGCGCCCGTCAGCTCGCCGTCTATCTCCACCATGTCGCGCTCGGCGCGAGCGTTTCGGCCTGCGCCAGGGCTTTCGCGCGCGACCGAGCCACCATTCGCCACGCCTGCGCGACGATCGAGGATTTGCGCGACGATCCCTTATTCGACGCCGGCGCCGCCCGGCTCGAATCGGCGCTCGCCGCTCAGCGCGACATGATCTGCGACCTCCTTGAACAAGGGAGCGCGCGATGAAGAAAGGCCCCGGACGCCCCGCCAAGGAGGACATAACCCGCGCCATGCGCCGGCTGCTTCAGGCGCTCGCCGAGCCCGGCGCGCGGGCCGCGCCGAGCGGGCTCGAAGCGTCGACGCTGGTCGTGCGCGCCGCGCGCAAAGGCGTCACCGTCGTGCGCGCCCGGCTTCCCGCCGCCGTCGGCGAGGCGGCGCGCGCAGAAGGACTCGTGCGATGGGAGGATGACGGCGGCGAACGCCGGCTGGCGCTCACCGACGCCGGCCGCGCGCATCTTCGACGATTGTCAGCGCCCGAGATCGAACAGGCTGAGCCCTTTCGCGCGCAACATGCGTCCTACGCGCTGCGCCAACTCGACAAAGGCGCGCGTCCGACGCTGATCAATGAAGCGGAAAGTCCGCTTGTCTGGCTCGCGCGCCGCAAGGACCGCGACGGCCGGACCTTCCTCGACGCCGCGCAGCTCGAAGCTGGCGAGCGCTTTCGCCGCGACATCGAGCAGGCGCAGCTCCTGCAGCGGGTGACGGCGAATTGGGAAGCCTCGATCAACGCCGCGCGGCGCGGCGCCGACTCAAGCGCCGCCTCCGAGGTCGCAATCGACGCCCGCCGGCGCCTCGCCCGCGCCTTCGATTCAGTGGGACCGGAACTGGGCGGGCTGCTGACCGACGTCTGCGGCTATCTCAAAGGATTGGAAATCGTCGAAAGCGAACGTGGTTGGCCCGCGCGCTCGGCGAAAGTCGTGCTGAGAATCGCCCTCGATCGACTGGCCCGCCATTATGGCCTTGCTATCGAAGCCCGCGGCCGGCACCGCGCGCAAGCGCTGCTGCATTGGGGCGCTGAGGATTATCGGCCGAGGATGTGAATTTCACCCTCCCCTCGAGGGGGAGGGTCGAAGCGCGCAGCGCTTCGGGGTGGGGTGACAAATGCGCGGAGCGCAGACGAAAGACGTTGCGGCCGGCAAGAGCGTTGGACGGGGGGCACCCCACCCCGGACTGCTTCGGAGTCCGACCCTCCCCCTCAAGGGGAGGGGGTCTACGCCGCCATCGCCTCGCGGGCTTCCTTCTTGATGCGCTCGACCATCGAGCGCAGGCCGTTGGCGCGCTGCGGCGTCAGATGTTCGGCGAGGCCGAGCTCCTTGAACAGCGGCGCTGCGTCGGTGTCGACGATTTCCTGCGCCGGGCGTCCCGAATAGAGCGCCAGCGTCAGCGCGACGAGGCCGCGCACGATATGGGCGTCGCTGTCGCCGCGAAAATTGAGGATCGTCCGCCCGCCGGGATCGCGCGTCGGCGTCGATTCGAGCCACACCTGGCTGGCGCAGCCGCGCACCTTGTTTTCGTCCGTATAGGCGTCCTTGGGCAGCGGCTCGAGCGTGCGGCCAAGCTCGATCAGATAGCGGTAGCGGTCCTCCCATTCATCGAGAAGTTCGAAATTGCCGATGATCTCGTTGATTTGCATCTTGTCCGCATCCTTATGGCGAAGGCCCATTCTACCCTAATTTCGGCCCCAATTGAGCGCCGAGCCGCGCCCTTTCCTTAGCAAGAGCCGCGCCTTACATTTCGCGGCATGATCGCCGGCGCGCCGCGCCGCTCTCACGGAGACATATATGAGCGACTTTTCCCGCTGGCGCGCCGTCGCCGCCGCGATGTTACTTGCGATCGGTCTTTCCGGCTGCGGCTACAATACGATTCCGACGCTGGAGGAGAACGCCAAGGCGAGATGGTCGGAGGTGCAGTCGCAATATCAGCGCCGCGCCGATCTCATCCCCAATCTCGTCGAGACCGTGAAGGGCTACGCCAAGCAGGAGAAGGACGTATTGACCTCCGTCGTCGAGGCGCGCGCCAAGGCGACCTCGGTCAAGGTCGACGCCGGGTCGCTGACCGATCCTGAAAAGATGAAGCAGTTTCAGGAGGCGCAAAATCAGCTCACCGGCGCGCTCGGCCGGCTGATCGCTGTCAGCGAAGCCTATCCGGACCTAAAATCCAACCAGAACTTCCTCGCGTTGCAGTCACAGCTCGAAGGCACCGAAAACCGCATCAATGTCGCGCGGCGCGACTACATCGAGGCGGTGCGGGAATTCAACACCTCGCTGCGCACCTTCCCGACGCTGCTCTGGGCCAAAACCTTCTTTGCCGGAACCAAGCCGATGGCGGAATTCTCGGCGACTGACGCGGCGCAATCGCCGCCGCCAGTGAAGTTCTGAACATGGACGCAGACGCGCCGCGCCAGGACTTCACCGCGCTTGCGGCCGAGGCCGAGGCGATGTGGGCCCATATGCGCCGCGAGGCGGAGGAAGCGCTGCGTCTCGATCCGTCGCTGACGCCGCTGATGCTGGGCGCGGTGCTGAACCGCGCGTCGCTCGAAGAGGCGGTGGTCCAGCGCATCGCCGCGCGGCTCGGGGCCTCGGCGATCGACGCCAGAACAATCGCCGACGCCTTTCTGCAGGCGGTGGAGGAGGATGAGACGATCGCGGCGGCGTTCCGCGCCGATCTCGCCGCCTGCGTCGAGCGTGATCCCGCCTGCGGGCGGCTGATCGAGCCGCTGCTCTATTTCAAGGGATTCCATGCGATCCAGTCGGCGCGGCTCGCCCATGCGCTGTGGCGCGGGCGCCGACACGACTTCGCCAATTATATCCAGAGCCGCGCCTCGGACGCGCTGGCCGCCGACATTCATCCGGCGGCGCGCCTGGGCAAGGGGCTGTTCCTCGACCATGGCACCGGCTTCGTCGTCGGCGAGACGGCGGTCGTCGACGACGAAGTCTCGATTTTGCACAATGTGACTCTCGGCGGCACCGGCAAGGTCGCCGGCGACCGCCATCCGAAGGTGAGGCGCGGGGTGATGATCGGGGCGGGCGCCAAAATCCTCGGCAATATCGAGATCGGCGCCTGTTCGCGCATCGCCGCCGGTTCGGTGGTGCTGAAATCGGTTCCGCCGAATTCGATCGTCGCCGGCGTGCCGGCCAAGGTGGTCGGGACCGAATCCCGCACCGAGCCGGCCCGCGACATGGATCAGATCCTGCGCGGCCTCGCCTATGATTCCTTCGACTATGTGATCTGAGCCTGACGATGCGCGCCTAAGGGCAGGCGCGCCGGCCGAGGGTTGCGCAGGGCCGCCATTCTCCTGCTAAGTGTCGCCCGAGGGGCGGCGCCGAACCGGGACGACGGCGGCTGCGGCAGGGGGATCGATGCTCGAGATAGCGGTCCAGATGGACCCGTTGGAACGCATTAATTTTGCAGGCGATTCGACCTTCGCTCTGATGCTGGAGGCAAAGCGCAGAGGGCATCGCCTGTGGTTCTACACGCCGGATCGGCTCTCCCTCGAAGGCGAGCGGCTGACGGCGCGCGCCAATTCTATCGAGGTTTTCGACGATCCGTCCCGCTACTACGCGCTGGGCGAGGCGACCAAGCTTGATCTTCGCGCCATGGACGTGGTGCTGCTGCGCCAGGACCCGCCCTTCGATCTCGCCTATATTACTTCCACGCATCTTCTCGAACGGCTCGCGCCGAAGACGCTCGTCGTCAACGATCCGGCGCATGTGCGCAACGCGCCCGAAAAAATCTTCGTGATGGAATTTTCCGATTTGATGCCGCCGACGTTGATCACCCGCGACCGCGCGGCGATCGAGCGTTTTCGCGCCACGCATGGCGACATCGTCATGAAGCCGCTCTACGGCCATGGCGGCGCCGCGGTGTTCAAGGTCGCGCCGCGCGATCCGAATTTCGGCTCGCTCATCGACATGTTCGCGACGACCTTCCGCGAACCGTGGGTCGTCCAACGGTTTATCCCCGAGATCGTGAAGGGCGACAAGCGCATCCTGCTGATCGACGGCGAGGCGATGGGCGCGATCAATCGGGTTCCCGCGGTTGACGACATCCGCTCGAACATGGTGCGCGGCGGCGCGCCGGCGGCGACCGAACTCGACTCGCGAGAGCGGGAAATCTGCGCGCGGCTGGGACCGGAGCTGAAACGACGCGGCCTGGTGTTTGTCGGCATCGACGTGATCGACGGCTGGCTCACCGAAATCAACGTGACCTCGCCGACCGGGCTGCGCGCGCTCAAGCGCATCGGCGGGCCCGATCTCGCGCCGCCGCTGTTCGACGCCATCGAGAGGGGCCTGCGCGCGCTGCGCGCGTCGGGCCGGCCGTCGGAACTCGCGCTATGAATGAAGTCGCGACGATCAGCGTTTTTTCCGGCCTCGATCCCGACGCGCAGTTCCGCGGTCTGCGCGAGGCGCTCGCGCCTTCGGTCGCGTCGATCTGCAAGAGAGAGCGCGGCCATGCGCGGCGCACCGCGATCGTCGAATTGTTTCGTTCGGTTCTCGCCGAAGGACGCGAGATCGCACGGGCGCGGCTCGAGGCGCGCGGTTCGGGACTGGCATGTGCGCGACAGCTTTCTGGGCTTGAGGACGAACTGATCGGCGCCATTTACGACTATGTCGTGCGCTATGTTTACGTCGTCGATAATCCGACCTTCGCCGAGCGTCTCGCGATTGTCGCCGTCGGCGGCTATGGGCGCGGCGCGCTCGCGCCCGGCTCCGACATCGACCTTCTGTTTCTCGTGCCCTACAAGCAGACGGCGTGGGGCGAAAGCGTCATCGAGGCGATCCTTTATATTCTATGGGACCTGCGTCAGAAGGTCGGCCATGCGACGCGCTCCGTCGCCGAATGCATGCGTCAGGCCCGCACCGACATGACCATTCGCACGACGCTGCTCGAAGCGCGTTTCATCCTCGGCAACGCCGAATTATTCAGCGAATTCCGCGACAGTTTCGATCGCGAGATCGCGCGTCTCGACACGCGCGAATTCGTCTCGGCCAAGCTCGCCGAACGCGATTCGCGCGTGCTGCGCGCCGGCGCGTCGCGCTATCTCGTCGAACCGAACGTCAAGGAAGGCAAGGGCGGCCTGCGCGATCTCAATACGCTGTTCTGGATCGCCAAATATGTCTATCGCGTGCGCGAGGCGAAGGAGCTTGTCGCCGCCGGCCTCTTCACCGCCGCCGAGCTCAGTCTCTTCGAGCGCTGCGAAGAGTTCTTATGGCGGGTACGCTGCCATCTGCATTTTGCAAGAGGTCGCGCCGAGGAACGGCTTTCCTTCGATGTGCAGCCGGCGATCGCGCGGCGCCTCGGCTATCACGACCGCAGCGGATTGTCGCCGGTTGAGCGTTTCATGAAGCATTATTTTCTTGTCGCCAAGGAAGTCGGCGATCTGACCGCGATCGTCTGCGCGGCGCTTGAAGAGAAGCAGGCGAAGCCGCGCGCGATTTTCGAGCGCTTCCTGCAGCCGTTCCGACGCCGGCGCACCCGCGCGCCGCAAGGCGACTTCATTGTCGATCATGATCGCATCAGCATCGTCGACGCCGACGTGTTCAAGCGCGATCCCGTCAACATCATTCGCCTCTTCTGGATGGCCGATCATCATGGCCTGCCGCTGCATCCTGACGCGCTGCGCGCGGTGACTCTGTCGCTGCGCCTGATCGACGCCAATCTGCGGGCCAACAAGGAGGCCAATCGGCTGTTTCTGGAAATCCTGCTGTCGCGCAACATGACCGAAATCACGCTGCGGCGGATGAACGAGTCTGGCGTTCTCGGGCGCTTCATTCCGGAATTCGGCAAGGTCGTCGCGATGATGCAGTTCAACATGTATCATCACTACACGGTCGACGAGCATCTGCTGCGCGCGGTCGGCGGATTGTCCGATCTCGAAGCGGGGCGCATGCCCGAGCATCGGCAACTCGTCGACGAAGTCCTGCCGACCATCGTCAACCGCAAAGTCCTTTATCTGGGCCTTTTCCTGCACGACATCGCCAAGGGCCGTAAGGAGGATCACTCCGTCGCCGGCATGGAGGTGGCGCGTACGCTATGTCCGCGGCTGGGATTCACGGCGGGCGAAACCGAGTCGGTGGCCTGGCTCGTCGAGCATCATCTCACAATGTCGAGTTTCGCGCAGAGCCGCGATCTCTCCGATCGCGTCACGATTGAGAATTTCGCCGCCATCGTTCAGACGATCGAACGGCTGAAGATGCTTTTCGTTCTGACCGTCTGCGACATCAACGCGGTCGGGCCCGGCGTGCTGGACGCCTGGAAGGCGCAATTGCTGCGCGTGCTCTACTGGGAGACCGAGGTCGTGCTCGGCGGCGGCCATTCGGCGGTCGATCGCAAGAGCCGCGTCGCGGGCGCCAAGGACGAATTGCGCGCGGCGCTGCCAGACTGGAGCGACGAGGAATTCGACGCCTACGCCAGACGCCACTATCCCGCATATTGGCTCAAGGTCGACGTGGCCCGCAAGCTTCGTCATGCCGCGATGCTGCGCGAGATGAATGGCGCGCCGGCGCCGCTTGCGACCGCGGTCGAACTCGACCGGACGCGGGGGGCCGTCGAACTGACCGTCGTCGCGCCCGACAATCCGCGCCTGCTGTCGATCATCGCCGGCGGCTGCGCGGCGGGAGGCGCCAATATCGTCGACGCGCATATCTTCACCACGGTCGATGGTTTGGCGCTCGACACGATCTTCTTCTCGCGCGCCTTCGATTACGACGAAGATGAAATGCGTCGCGCGCGACGCATCGCCGACCTGATCGCCAGGGCCCTGCGCGGCGAGGTGGTCGTGTCCGACGCGTTGAAGGCGCGCGCCAAAGCTCATCTGCCGACCGACGCTTTTTCGGTCGCGCCGGAGGTGGTCGTCGATAACAGCCTGTCCAACGTCTATACGGTGATCGAAGTCTCGGGGCTCGACCGCGAAGGCCTGCTCTTCGAGCTCACGAATGCGATCTCCAGGCTCAACCTCAATATCGCCTCGGCGCATATCGTGACCTTCGGCGAGCGCGCCGTCGACGCTTTCTACGTCACCGATCTGACCGGCGCGAAAATCGCCTCGCCGCAACGCCAGGCGGCGATCAAGCGGCAGCTCCTGGATGTCTTCAACGGCCAGGGCGGCCGTGGCCAGAAAACGCCGGCCGCAGCGACTTGATTTTGACGCTTCGCCCGCAGATATCGGGCCCTTTACGAAAACCATGGTGAGAGCATGAGCGATCCAATGAATGCGGATAAGAAGGCTGAGACGACAAAAAATCAGGGCGCGGCGGAGCCTTCGTCCCTGTCGCAGCCTTCGGCGGAATCCGATATTGCGCAGCCGGAACCCTTCACCGAGCTCGAAAATTTATATGCGGAAAATGCCGGCTTGAAGGACAAGCTGCTGCGCGCCCTCGCCGAAGTCGAGAATGTGCGCCGTCGCGCCGAGCGCGAAGTCGCCGACGCGAAAGCCTATGGCGTCGCCAATTTCGCGCGCGAAACGCTGTCATTCGCCGATAATCTGCAGCGCGCTCTGGAGAATGTGCCCGAAGGTTCGCGCGCCGACCCGGCGGTGGCGGCGCTGGTCGAAGGCGTCGAGGTGATGGAGCGCGATTTTCTGGCGCGGCTCGCCCGGTTCGGCGTCAAGAAGATCGAAGCGCAAGGCGCGCGCTTCGATCCCAATCAGCATGAAGCGCTGTTCGAAATCCCCGACGAGACGCAGCCCGCCGGCACGGTGGCTCAGGTCGTCGAGCAGGGCTATATGATCGGCGAACGCGTGTTGCGGCCGGCGAAGGTCGGCGTGACGCGCGGCGGCGCGAAGCCGTCCTGACGGCCGGAGCGCGGCCATGGAGGAACGGACGCCGGCGACAAAGATCCGTGAAGCCGGAGTCGTCGCGGCGGCGGTCTATCAGAACGGCCGCAAGATCGCCGATATCGAGATCAGTGAGGCTGGAGACTGGGCCAGGCGCGAGGGCCATGTCGTTTGGATCGGCCTTTATGAGCCTTCGCAGGAATTGCTCGAGCGGGTCGGACGCCAGTTCTCGTTGCATCAGCTTGCGATCGAGGACGCCTTCAAGGCGCATCAATTCCCCAAGCTCGAAGAATATGAGAACAGCGTGTTCATCGTCGCGCGCACCGCGCAGATGGTCGATGGCCGCATCGCCTTTGGCGAGACGCATCTTTTTCTCGGCGTCGGCTATGTCGTGAGCGTCCGCCACGGCGCCTCGGAAACCTATGCGCATGTGCGTGAGCGCTGCGAAGCCCGCGCCGAGCGTCTTTCCGAGGGCGAGGATTTCATCGTCTACGCCATTCTCGATTTCATTGTCGACAATTACTTCCCGGTGCTCGACGCCATCAATGACGAGGTCGAGGACATCGAGGATCACGTGCTCGCGACGACGATGGGCAGGGCGGAAATCGAGCAGCTCTACAGTTTGCGGCGCGACCTGCTGCATCTGCGCAACGCCGCGACGCCGCTTTCCGACGTCTGCCGGCGTTTGGAGCGCAGCGACGTCGTCGCGATCGATCGGGAGATGCGACCGCATTTTCGTGACGTGCGCGACCATCTGCGCCGCGTGCAGGAACGCATCGACACGATGCGCGAGACTCTGGCCTTCGCATTTGAATCGAGCCTGATGAACGCGCAGATGCAGCAGACCGACATTTCCCGCCGGCTGGCCGCTTGGGCCGCGATTCTCGCCGTGCCCACGGCCGTCGCCGGCATTTACGGCATGAATTTCGAGCACATGCCGGAGCTGAGCTGGAAATACGGCTATTACGTCGTCCTGGGCGTGACCGCGACGATTTGCGCCTATCTCTACTACCGGCTGCGCCGCGCCGGGTGGCTGTAAGGCCGCCTTACGAAAGTTTCATCCCGCCGCCATTGGCCGGCAAAGCGGCCATCTCCATCTTCTACTCGCGGCGACGTTGCGCTTCTCCTCCGCGGGGCGTCGCGCAGAGATGGAGATTTTCGAGAAATGCCTATCGCAATCAATCCTCGCGACCGCGCCGTGGAAGCGCCGCGCCGCGCGTCCCGCCTCGCGCTGATTGGCGCGACGGCCGCGTTCGCGCTTGGCGCCGCCATCGGTCCGGCGCCGCTGACCCCGGCCTACGCCGAAGCGCCGCTCTCGGGATCGGTCATTTCCGCCGGACCCGCTTCTTTCGCCGACATCGTCGAGCGCGTGAAACCCGCCGTCGTCGCCATCAAGGTCAAGGCGGTGGAGGATTCGCAGGGCGGCGGCGCCTTTGACATGCCCGACATGTCGCCAGACGACCCGATGTATCGTTTTTTCAGGCAGTTCGGCGAACAAGGCCAGGGCCGTCCGCAGAAACACATGACAATGTCGCAGGGCTCCGGATTCATCATCAGTCCTGACGGCTATGTCGTGACCAACAATCATGTCGTCGAACACGCCAATGAAGTCGAGGTCGCGCTCGATGACGGCCGCACGCTGCCGGCCAAGGTGATCGGCGCCGACAAGCGCACAGACTTGGCGCTTCTCAAGATTAACGACGGCCAGAAACTGCCCTATGTCGAATGGGGCGCCTCGGCGCCGCGCGTCGGCGACTGGGTGATCGCGGTCGGCAATCCGTTCGGCCTGGGCGGCTCGGTCACCGCCGGCATCGTCTCGGCGCGCGGGCGCGATATCGGCGCTGGCCCTTATGACGACTTCCTGCAGATCGACGCGCCGGTCAATCGCGGCAACTCGGGCGGCCCCGCCTTCGACGCGCATGGCAATGTGATCGGCGTCAACACGGCGATCTATTCGCCGTCGGGCGGATCGATCGGCATCGGCTTCGCCATTCCGTCCGAGGTCGCCAAGGACGTCGTGGCGGCGCTCAAGGAAAAGGGCTCGGTGTCGCGCGGCTGGATCGGCGTCAAGATTCAGAATGTGACGCAGGAAATCGCCGACAGCATGGGCCTGAAGTCTGTGAAAGGCGCGCTGATCGCGCAGCCGCAGAAAGGCGCGCCGGCTGAAGAGGCGGGCCTGAAGGCTGGCGACGTCATCGTCGCGGTCAATGGCGAGAAGATTGAAACGCCGCGCGATCTCGCGCGCCGCATCGCCGCCCTTGGCCCAGGCAAGACGGTGGACCTCACCTATCTGCGCTCGGGCGCCGAAAAGACCGTGAAGCTCAAACTGGGAACTTTGCCCGATGAGCGCGAGGCGCGCGCCGGCGAGGAAAATTCCGAGCGCGGCCCGGAACTGTCCGGCCTCGGCATTGAGGTCGTGCCGGCGACCGAGGTGCGCGGCGCGGGTCGCGAAGGGGTCCTCGTGACCGATCTCGACCCGTCCGGCGCGGCCGCGCAAAAGGGATTGCACAGGGGCGACGTCATCGTCGAGGCCGGCGGTCAGCCGGTCAGCTCCAGCCGCGATCTCGCCGCCGCGCTGGAGGCCGCTCGAAAGGATGGCCGCCGCTCGGTGCTGTTGCGGGTGAAGTCCACTGACGGGGCGAAATTCCTTGCCGTTCCCGTGAAGGGCGCCGGCTAAGCCGGTTTAACGAGCTTCTTGCGTCGAGACTGACACACTGCACCCGCCCGCAGTCGGCCTCCGCAAAGAAGAGCGTCGGGCAGAGCCAGTCCCCTCCTGGCTCCCGAACGCGGGCAGGCTGGCGCACAATGCGCCGGCCTGCCGTTTTTTTGCAATCTCGGATATAGAGAAACATGCGCATTCTCATCATTGAAGACGACAACGAAGCGAGCGAATATCTCGTCAAGGCGTTCCGCGAGCAGGGCCATGTCGCCGAACATGCCGCCGACGGGCTCGCCGGCTATGGCCGCGCCGGCGACGGCGACTATGACGTCCTCATCGTCGACAGGATGCTGCCCAAGATGGACGGGCTGTCGCTAATCTCCGGCCTGCGCGAACAAGGCGTCGAGACTCCCGCTCTCATTCTTTCGGCCCTCGGCCAGGTGGACGATCGCGTCAAAGGGCTGCGCGCCGGCGGCGACGATTATCTGCCGAAGCCTTACTCCTTTTCCGAACTGCTGGCGCGCGTCGAGGCCTTGGCCCGCCGCCGCGTCGGCCCCAAGGGCGAAGAGACTCAATACCGCGTCGGCGATCTGGAGCTCGATCGCCTGTCGCATAAGGTCACTGTCGGCGGTCAGGAAGTGACGCTTCAGCCCCGCGAATTCCGGCTGCTCGAATATTTGATGAAACACGCCGGCCAGGTGGTGACCCGCACCATGCTGCTCGAAAATGTCTGGGATTATCATTTCGATCCGCAGACCAATGTCATCGACGTGCATATTTCGCGCTTGCGCTCCAAGATCGACAAAGGCCGCGAGAATCCGCTTCTGCACACGATCCGCGGAGCCGGGTATATGATCCGTGACGGCGCTCGGTAAGCTTTTCCGCACGACGGCGTTCAAGCTTTCGATCGCCTATCTCGTGCTGTTCTCGATCGGCGCGGGGCTGGTGCTCGCGCGCGTCGGGACCCGCGTCAAGGAAGTGCTCGACGAGCAGATCGAGCAGACCGTGGACGCCGAAATCAGAGCGCTCTCCGAACAATATTCACAAGGCGGCCTGCGTCAGCTCGGCAATGCGCTCGAACGCCGCGTGCGCGCCCCGGGCGGTTCGCTTTATCTGCTCACCAGTCATTCCGGCGACGTGATCGTCGGCAATATCGAGGCCCCCGCGTTCACGCCGTCGGGCGGCACCGAACTCGTCGAGACGACCTATGAGCGGCGCGGCGAGCCGGGGGTCAAGCATCCGGCCTTGCTGCGGCTGTTTCTGCTGCCGGGCGGGTTTCGGCTGCTCATCGGCCACGATATCGAAGACCATGAGGTGCTGCGCGGCATCTTGCGCAGCGCGCTCGGCGTTTCGCTGTTCTGGCTCGTTCTTGTCGGCTCGCTTGGCGGCCTGTTCGTTTCCTATCGCATGCTCGAACGCGTCGACGTGATGTCGGCCTCGGCGCGCCGCATCATGGCGGGCGACATGCATGAGCGTCTGGCGGTTTCGGGCGCCGGCGACGAACTCGACCGCCTGGCGGAAAATTTCAACGCCATGCTCGCGCGCATCAGCGAGCTGATGGCCGGCCTGCGCGAGGTGTCCGACAATATCGCGCATGACCTCAAGACGCCGCTGACCCGCCTGCGCAACCGCGCCGAGGCCGCCTTACGAGCGGGCTCCAACGATCGCGAGCATCGCGAGGCGCTCGCCGCGGTGATCGAAGAATCGGACAATCTCATCAGCGTGTTCAACGCCTTGCTGATGATCGCGCGCGCCGAGGCCGGCTATTCGAGCGACCACATGGCCGCCTTCGACGCCGACGCCGTCGTGCGCGACATCGTCGAAATGTACGAGCCGGTCGCGGAAGAGCAGGGCGTGCGTCTCGACCTGTCGGCGCAGGACGGATTAAAGGTCACGGGCAGCCGCGAACTGCTCGGGCAGGCGCTCGTGAACCTTGTCGACAATGCGCTGAAATATGGCGCGGCGGGCGACGATCCGCGCATCGCCGTCGAAGCGCGGCGCGTCGGCGATCGCGTCGAGATCGTCGTCTCCGATCGCGGGCCGGGGATAGCGCCGTCGGATCGCGAGCGCGTCGTCGGGCGTTTCGTGCGGCTTGAGAATTCGCGTTCGCGGCCGGGCTCGGGTCTCGGCCTGTCGCTCGCCGCGGCGGTCGCCCGCATGCATCACGGCGCGTTGCGGATCGAGGACAATGCGCCGGGTTTGCGCGTCGTGCTGTCCTTGCCGGCGATGCGGATTACCGTCGTTCCCCCGGCGCGAGTCGAGCGCGCATGAGGCGAGACTTTCCCCGGCGCGCCGGGCGACTCGATCGCGCGCGTCTTTAACTGCGTCACCGTCGCCGAGGCGGCCGGCAGCCGCATCATGACGATCGTGCCTTCGCCAAGACGCGAACGGAAACGCAGCGCGCCGCCATGCAATTCGATGAGGGCGCGCGCGATGGCGAGGCCGAGCCCCGAGCCGCGCATGCCGTTTTCAATCAAATTCGCGCATTGCTCAAAAGGCTTGCCGAGCTTGGGAATGGCGCATGGATCGACGCCGCGTCCGGAATCTTCGACATAGACGTCGATCGCGCCACCATGCGCGCGCGCGCGCACCCGCACCACTTGCCCCCTGTCGCTGAATTTCACCGCGTTGGAAAGAAAGATGCAGAGCGTCTTGACGATCGCGGCCTCGTCGCCGACGCAGCGCAGATTGTCGGCGGCGTCGGCGATGATCTCGATGTCCTTGAGTTCGGCGCGCGCGCGCCAGGCCACGACGGCCTTGCGGATCGCCTCGGCGACATTGATTTCGCGTTCGGCGAGCCGCACAAGGCCCGCTTCGAGGCGCGACATGTCGAGAATGTCGGACAGCACTTCGTTGAGATAGGCGCCGCCCTGGCGTATGCCGCTGCAATATTCCAGATATTTCGGGGAGCCGAGCGCGCCGAAGGGCTCCGCCTCCATCATCTCCGAAAAGCCGATGATGGCGTTGAGCGGCGTGCGCAGCTCATGGCTCATATTGGCGAGGAATTCCGATTTCGCGACATAGGCGGCTTCCGCTTCCGCCTTCTGGTGATGATATTTCTCGGCGAGCGTCGCGAGTTGCTGCGCCTGCATTTCGAGCGTCTGCCGCGAATAAGTGAGATCGGCGACGCTCGCGGTGAGACGACGTTCCGAGTCGCGCAGTTTTTCCTCATTGCGCTTGAGCGCGGTGATGTCGGCGCCAACCGACACATAGCCGCCGTCCTTGGTGCGGCGCTCGTTGATCTGAAGCCAGCGTCCGTCGACAAGCTGCGCCTCATAGGCGCGGGCGTCGGGCGACGGGCCGTCGGGCGGGGCGATCTCGGTTCTAATCAGCGGCGCCGTGGCGCAGCTCATGATCTGCCGATAGCTCGCGCCGGGCGTCGCGGCGTCCGGCGGGATGCCGTGCAGGGCCAGAAATTTCGAATTGCAGGTGACCAGACGGTTCTTGGCGTCCCACAGCACGAAGGCTTCCGAAATGGCGTCAATGGCGTCGCGCAGGCGCAGATTGGCCATCTTCGTATATTCGGCAAGCGCGCGTTGCTCGGAAATGTCGACGGCGATGCCAACCAGATGTTTGCCGGCTTCGCGCCCTTCTTCGACGATCTGAGCCCGCGCGCGCAGCCAAATCCATTCGCCGTCGGCGTTCTTCAATCGGAATTCGTGGTCGACGCTGTTGGCGCGCGAACAGGCCAGCATCTCGGCGATCGTTTCGAAGTCGCCGTCATCGGGATGGAGCATGCCGCTCAATTCAGCGAAGGAGAGAAAGCGGCGCTCGGCGGTCAGTCCCAGCATCTCATACATGGAGTCGGACCAATAGATTCGGCCGCCGGCGATATCCCATTCCCAGAGGCCGCAGCGCCCGCGCGACAGCGCCGCTTCGAGGCGCCTGCGGATCAGCGCATTGGCGCGTTCGACCTCCTGACGACGGCGGGTTTGGCGGAAATAGGCGAGGACGATGAGCGCCAGAAGCAGCGCGGCGCCGGCGAATATCAGGGCATAGCGCGAAGCGACGGCGCGCCACTCGCCGAGCACATTGTCGACCGGATAGATCATCGCCACCTGGCCGAAGGGCGTCGGCAGCTTCCGCACGCTGACCAGCGCGGGAACGCCTTCGGGTAGCGTGACGCGCATCACGCCGGCGTTGTCGGCGAAGTCGACGAGCGCCTCTTCAGCGCCGAGCGCCTGCGACAGCGTCAGGTCTTTGGATGGAAGCGGCGGGAACGCCGCGGCGATCCGCCCGCGCTCATCGGTCACCAGAATGCGTCGGCCGCGCGACAGCGCGCCCTGCGGCACGAGCTGATCAAGCGGCGCGGCGAAGGGCTTTTGCGCGTCGGCCGTGAGCTTGTCGCGCAGGTCGAGCGAGACGGCGCGCGCGAAAAGCTCAAGGTCGTCGACGGCTTGCTCGACCAGCCGATCCTGCATCGCGCCAGTCAGCGACACGACGAAGGCGACGAGAGAAATCAGGCATACCGCGCAGGCGGCAAGCGCCAAGGGACGCAGCCAGCCGAAATCCTTCAGCCCCTTTGCGCTATCTTCGTCGAACCGATACGCGCCCCACACCGTATGGGCGTGAGTCTTCACGCGGGCAGCGGGAGCGCGCGCCATCGAGAGCCTCCGAAATGATTGTGATGCAAACGCGGCTTTACGCCCGAATCACTTTCATTCGAATCCTTCGAGGCGCGATTGTCCAGACCTTAACGCAAAGTTAACGAAACTTTTTTCGATCGCCTCAGCCGAGCGCCCTGGTGGCGATGTCGCGCAGGTCAGCCGACAGGTTCTCCTGCGCGACGATATGCTTGAGCCGAGCCTCAATCAGATCGCGTCGTCTTGACTCCATCGTGCGCCAGGAACGCAACGTCGAGAGCAGCCGCGCCGCCAATTGCGGATTCTTCGGGTCGACCTGAAGAACGACGCTGGTCAGCAGATCATATCCCGATCCGTCCAGCGCGTGAAAGCGGGTGAGATTGCCATTGGCGAAGGCGCCGATCAGCGCGCGCACGCGATTGGGATTGGCGAGCGAGAATTCGCGATGGCTCATCAGGCTTAGCACGCGCTGCGTGGTCGCCGCTTCCGGAATCATCGCCTGCAGTGAGAACCATTTGTCGATGACAAGCGCGTCGCCGGCGTATTGCGCATAGAAGCGGGCGAAGGCCTCCTCGCGCGCATGCCCGCCGAGGAGCGCCAATGTCGCCAGCGCCGCGAGTCTGTCGGTCATATTCCCCGCAGCCTCAAATTGCGCCATCGCCAGCGCGCGCCCTTTTTCACAGTCCCCTGCGGCCAAAAGGTCGAGCGCCACATTGCGCAGGGCGCGACGGCCGGCGCTGGCGGCGTCCGGCGCATAGGCGCCTTCATCGGCGAAGCGCGCATAGATCGCTTCAAGCTCAGCGCCGAGCGATCTGCCGATTTCGGCGCGAAGCGCCATGCGCGCGTCAAACAGGACGTCAGGATCGACGTCGCTCGCCTTTTCGCGCGCGAGGTCGATGTCGGATGGCAGCGACAGCGCCTGCGCGACCAGCGCCGGATCGTCCTCAGCCTTGGCGAGCAGCGATCGCAACGCCTCGGTGAGGCCTTTCGCATCCAACGCGCCGGTTTCGAGGCGGCCGAAAATCGCGCGTAACGCGAGGCCTTGCGCGGCTTGCCAGCGATTGAAGGGATCGTCGTCAAGGGCGAGCAAGCGTTCAAGGTCCTCGTTTGCGGGCGCGGGCTCAAGGCGCACCGGCGCGGAAAAGCCGCGCAGCAATGAGACGACTGGCCGCGACGGGACCTCGCGAAATTTAATGACGCGCTCGGCGGCGTCGAGTTCGATCAGGCCGCGCGCGAGTTCGGTCGGAGTTGCGTCATCGCTGACGAGATCGAGCTTTTGGCCATTCTCGCCAAAGAGCGCGAGCGCGATCGGAATGACGACGGGCTTCTTCTCGCTTTGGCCCGGCGTCGGCGCCGTCTCCTGTTGGAATTTCAACGTGAAGGTCTTGGCGGCGGCGTCATAGTCGCCCGCCGTGGTCACGACCGGCGTGCCGGCCTGACTGTACCAAAGCGCGAAATGCTTAAGATCGCGGCCCGACGCCGCGGCGAAGCAGGACAGAAAATCTTCGACTGTCGCCGCGGTTCCGTCGAAGCGTTCGAAATAGAGATCCATGCCGCGGCGGAAGGTTTCCTCGCCGATCAGCACGCGCAGCATGCGGATGATTTCCGCGCCTTTCTCGTAAACCGTCGCGGTGTAGAAATTATTGATCTCCTGATAGACGTCGGGACGCACCGGATGCGCGAGCGGACCCGCGTCTTCTGGAAATTGCGCGAGACGCAGGCCGCGCACGTCGCCGATTCGCTCCACGGCGCGCGACCGCATGTCGGCGGAAAACTCCTGGTCGCGGAAAACCGTCAATCCTTCTTTCAGGCAAAGCTGGAACCAGTCGCGGCAGGTGATGCGATTGCCGGTCCAATTGTGGAAATATTCATGGGCGATGACGCCTTCGATGCCGGCGTAATCGCCGTCGGTCGCGGTGTCGGCGGAGGCGAGCACATATTTGTCATTGAAGATGTTGAGCCCTTTGTTCTCCATCGCGCCCATGTTGAAGTCCGAGACGGCGACGATGTTGAAGACGTCGAGATCATATTCGCGGCCGAACTTCTCCTCGTCCCAGCGCATCGAGCGCTTCAGCGCGTCCATCGCATAGCCGGCGCGCGCTTCCTTGCCATGTTCGACATAGATGGCGAGATCGACCTTGCGTCCCGTCATCGTCGTAAAGCTGTCGCGCAAGACGCCGAGGTCGCCGCCGACGAGCGCGAAGAGATAGGAAGGCTTGCGGAACGGATCGCGCCAGATCGCATAGTGGCGATCGGTTCCGGCGATATCGCCGCGCGCGACGGGATTGCCGTTCGACAGCAGGATCGGCGCTTCGCCCTTCGCGGCTTCGATGCGAGTCGTGTAGACGCTGAGCACATCCGGCCTGTCGAGAAAATAGGTGATGCGGCGAAAGCCTTCCGCCTCGCATTGCGTGCAATAGGCGGAGCCGGAACGATAGAGTCCCGAAAGCTGCGTATTGCCGCTCGGATTGATCTCGGTCTCGATGTCGAGCGTAAAGGGCGCGTCGGGAACCTTGGCCAGAGTCAAGCGATCGGGCGTCGCCTCATAGTCGCCGGGGGCGAGCGCGACGCCGTCAAGCGTGACGCCGACCAGGGTCAGATCGTCGCCGTCGAGCGCGAGCGGCGCGCTCGCGTCGCCGGCAGGATTGCGGCGCAACGCCAATCGCGCCGTGACTCGCGTCTTCGTCGGATGCAGCTTGAAATCGAGTTCGACCGAATCGATTGCGAAATCGGCTGGACGGTAATCGGCGAGCCGAATGGCGGCGGTCGAAGGGTGACGCATCTGATCCTCAGGGCTAGAGCCACGTTTCTGCCGTGATTATAGAACCGGCGTCGTCATTTGCGACCGAAAGACGCGCCCGAATGAACTCGGGTTGCGGGTTTTTCTGGAAAATCTCCGCCAAACGACCGAATTGCCTTGAGCGGCTTGCAGCGTCCGGGCAAAATCAACGCCGTTGCGACGCCGGCAAATCAATTTGGCGTCCGCCGCGCGCGCGTGAGCTTCGGCCTGCGCTGCTTCGCCTTTGGAACGACGCCGAGGGCTTCGATGGCGCAAACGCGCTGACGGCCTGCAAAGCTAGGGTTCAAAATCACTCACATGCGGCGAATGCTTGCTCGTTTTCTTCAACTTCTCGCTTTTGGCGGCCTTCTGAGCTTCAGCGCCGGCGCCGCACAAGGCGCGCCTTCCGAGAATCAGAATAATCCCCAGCCGATCCTGGTGAAGATCACCGAGGACCAGATGCGCGTCGCCGGCGTCGAGACTCAGCCCGTCGAGACGGAGTCGGGGATGGGGGAGCTTGTCGTGCCCGGCGTCGTCGCCGTGCCGCCGCAGCAGTTGCGCATCGTGGCGACGCCCGCCGCCGGCCTCGTCGAGACCTTGCTGGTCGCGGTCGACGAGGATGTGAAACAGGGCGCGCCGATCGCCACCTTGAAGTCGTCCGAACTCGTCGAGGCGCAGCGCGCCTTTCTGCACGCCGTTTCCGACGCCAATCTCGCTGCGGAGAAGCTGCGGCGCGACGAGCAGTTGTTCAAGGAACACATCATCGCTGAGCGCCGGTTGATCGTGACGCGCGCCGAGGCGACGCAGGCGCGTTCGGCATTGGAGGAGCGGCGGCAAATTCTCGCGCTCGCCGGGATGACCGATCAAGAAATCGAGACGCTTCAGCGCGACCGGAAACTTGCGAGCGCGCTCGTCGTGCGCGCGCCGATCTCCGGCACCATCCTGCAGCGACATGGAACGACCGGCGAGCGCGTGCAGGCCTCGGCGCCGCTCGTCACCATCGCGCGACTCGATCCGATCTGGGTCAATTTGCAAGTGCCGCTGGGCCGCGCCGCCGCGCTGGATAATGTCGATCGCGTGCATTTGCCATCGGCGGGGCTCGACGGCAGGCTCATTCGCATCGGCCGCACGGTCGATGCGGCGACGCAGTCGGTCACAGCCGTGGCGGAGTTTCGAACCGGGCGCAGCTCGCTGCGTCCGGGCCAGGCGGTGCAGGCGATCATGCGCATTACCGGCGGCGGCGAGAAGCAGTGGCGCGTTTCCGCCGATGCGCTGGTGAACTTCAAAAACCACAACTGGGTGTTTGTACGCACCGCCGAAGGCTTTGTCGCGACGCCGGTGACTCTGCTTTCCGAAACGCCGCAATACGCCTCGGTCCAGGGCGCGCTCAAAGCCGGCGCCCGCGTGGCGACGCGCGGCCTGCTGACCTTGCTGGCTGAACTGGCCGAAGCCGAAAGGTGACGACGCGCTATGCTTGAACGGCTGATCCGCGCCGCGCTTCAACAGCGGTTGCTCGTCTTTCTCGGCGCGCTCGGTCTCGCCGCCTGGGGCGCGGTCAGCTATTTTAAATTGCCGATCGACGCCTTTCCGGATGTCGCGCCGGTGCAGGTGCTGGTCGCGATGCGCGCGCCGGGCCTCACGCCCGAGGAACTGGAGACGCGCGTCACCGTGCCGATCGAGGTAGCGGCGAAAGGCATACCCAATCTGGTTCGGATGCGGTCGACGACGCGTTACTCGGTGACGCTCATCACCTTCGAATTTTCGGAAGGCACGGACATCTATTGGGCGCGTGCGCAGGTCAATGAGCGTCTGAACCAGGCGCAAAGCCAGTTGCCGGACGGCGTCTCCGGCGGTCTCGCGCCGATCGTCACGCCGCTTGGCGAGATGCTGATGTTCACCATTGTCGGCGGCGATCTCACGCCGACCGAGCAGCGCTCGCTGCTCGATTGGACAATACGTCCCGCCCTCCGCGGTCTACCGGGCGTCGCCGACGTCAATGTAATGGGCGGTTTCGTGCGCACCTTCGAAGTCGCGCCGTCGCCTGCCGCCATGGCGTCTCGCGGCGTCACCGTGGAGATGCTGCAATCGGCGCTCTCCAACAACAATAAGAATGATGGCGCCGGTCGCGTGCGCGACGGCGAGGAGGCGCTGCTGGTGCGCGCCGAAGGCCGCCTGCGCTCACTCGAAGATATCCGCTCGGTCGTCATCGCCGCGCGGGACACCGGCATCGTGCGCGTCGGCGACGTCGCTGAAGTGCGCAATGGCGCGCTGCCGCGCAATGGCGTCGTGGTGCGCAATGGCGAGGGCGAGGCGGTGTGGGGGCTCGTTCTCGGCCTGCGCGGCGCCGACGCGCGCATGGTGGTTAATGGCGTTAAGGCGCGGCTTGCCGAAATCGAGCCGACCCTGCCGAACGGCGCCAAGATCGAAATCTTCTACGATCGCAGCGAACTGATCGGCAAGGCGGTCTGGACCGTGCAGAAAGTGCTGATCGAGGCGATCGTTCTCGTCGTCCTACTGCTCGCCTTGTTTCTCGGCAATCTTCGGGCGGCGCTTGTCGTGTCGCTCATTCTGCCGCTCGCCGCGCTGTCGACATTCGGCATCATGCGGTGGTGGGGCCTCTCGGCCAACATTATGTCGCTCGGCGGCCTGGCGATCGCCATCGGACTTCTGGTCGATTGCGCCGTCGTCGTCGTCGAGAACGTCGAACATCGCATGGCGCATGCGCATGACGCCAGCCTCTCCGACCGCATTTTCATGACGTTCGAGGCGACGCGGGAGGTCGCCGTGCCGCTCACGTCGGGCGTCATCATCATCGTCACCGTGTTTCTGCCGCTGCTCTCCCTTGAAGGTTTGGAAGGGCGCCTGTTCGCGCCGGTGGCGCTGACCATCGCCTTCGCGCTCGGATCGGCGCTGGTGCTGTCGCTGACCGTCGTGCCGGCGCTGAGCGCGACATTGTTGAAGCCGGGTCACGCCGACGAGCCCTGGCTGGTGCGCAAGATCGCAGCGGTTTACGAGCCGCTGCTCAGGCGTTCGCTCGATCGGCCGGCGATCGTGGGCGCCGCGGCTCTCATTGGCCTTGTCATCGCGGTCACGGCTTATGCCCGCCTCGGGCAGACCTTCATGCCGGTGATGAACGAAGGCACGCCGGTCATCACGGTTCGCAAACATCCCACGATCAGCGTCAATATGGCGGCCGAAACCGACATGCGCATTCAACGCGAGATCATGGAGCGCGTGCCGGAAGTCAAGGGCATGATGGCGCGCGCCGGCGCCGACGAACTCGGCATCGATCCCGTCGGCCTTAACGACACGGACAATTTCCTCACCCTCGCGCCGCAAAGCGAATGGCGCGGGAAGGACATCGACTGGCTGATGGGCGAGGTTCGCGCCGTGCTGGACGGCATGCCGGGAATTTCCTACGCCTTTTCGCAGCCGATCGACATGCGCGTGCAGGAAATGATCATCGGCGCGCGCGGCGACGTTGTCGTCAAGATTTTCGGCGACGACATCGACGAACTGAATCGCCTCACCCGCGAGGTCGCGGCGACGCTGCGCAAGATCAAGGGCGCGCGAGACGTGTTCGGCCTGCAGAACGACGGCATGCGCTATCTGACGGCGCGCGTCGATCGGCTCGCGGCCGGGCGCTTTGGACTGAACGCCGGCGAAATTCAGGATGCGCTGCGCGTCTGGGTCGACGGTCAGCCGGTCGGCATCGTGCTGGAAGGACCGATCCGCACGCCGCTCGTCATCCGCGGCTCGGAGACGTCGCGCCGCTCGTCCGTCGACTTCGCCCGGCTGCCGATGGTGTCCTCCGAAGGCAAGGTGGTCGAATTGTCGCAGCTTGCCGACGTGCGCGTCGAAAACGGGCCGATCCAGGTGGTTCGCGAGGACGGGCGTCGCTTCGCCACCGTCCTCGCCAATGTCACGGGACGCGATCTTGTCGGCTTCGTCGACGAAGCCAAGAAGGCCGTCGCCAAGAACGTCAAGACGCCGCCGGGCTATCGCTATCAATGGGGCGGCCAGTTTGAAAACCAGCAGCGCGCCTCGGCGCGACTGGCGATCGTCGTGCCGATCGCGATGGCGCTGATCTTTCTGTTGCTTTACGTGACGTTCAATTCGGTGCTGCAGGCGACGCTGGTGTTCTGCAACGTGCCCTTCGCGGCGATCGGCGGCATATTGGGCCTGTGGCTCTCGGGAGAATTCATCTCGGTGCCGTCGTCGGTCGGCTTTATCGCGCTGGTCGGAATCGCGGTGCTCAATGGCGTCGTGCTCATCTCTTACATCAACAAGCTCGTCGCCGAAGGCACGCGCAGCACGCGGGAAGCGGTGTTGGAAGGCGCGCGCCGGCGCATGCGGCCGGTCCTGCTCACCGCCACCATCGCCGCCTTCGGCCTGATTCCTTTCCTTTTCGCGCATGGGCCGGGCGCCGAAATCCAGCGTCCGCTCGCCGTCGTCGTCATCGGCGGGCTCATATCCGCCACAGTTTTGACCCTAATTCTGCTGCCAATTCTCTACGATCGAACAGCTAATCTCGGCATGGTGTTCCGCCAGAAGTTCAGCGCGCGCGCGATGCGACGCGCCACGGCGACAGGCAGGCGAGAGGACGTTCGCGCATGAGGCCGAGCGCGGTTCTTGCTGCATTCTCCCTGTTCGCTTTCGCTTTGCCGCTTGAGACGGACGTGAGGGCGCAAGAGCAGGAGGAGCCGGCGGAGACGCAGATCAAAGCGTCAGTCAGGCCGTCGCCCAAGAAGAGCCGTGCGCGGCGGGCGTCGGCCAAGCCGCAGCGCGGCGGGGCGCTGGCGCAGCATCTCGATCTGGCCGTCGCCATCGACGCGCCAAGCCGTTCGCTCGAAGCGCAGTTTCGCGCCACTTCGGCGCGCTACGCGACAGCCAATTCGATTACGCCCGGCTCGCCATATTTCGGCGGCCTGCAGCGCAACAATGTTTCCAGCAACGTCACCGGCAATATGCGTAATTACAACGAAACCGAGTTTGAAGTCGGCATGCCGCTGTGGCTGCCCGGACAGCGCGACGCCTTCGAGGCGACCGTCACGACCGGCCTTCACGAAGTGGACGAGCGTCTGGCGCTTCGCCGGCTGGAAGTCGCTGGCGCTTTGCGCGACGCGTGGTGGAGCGCGCAGCGGGCGGATCGCGAAGCCGCCGTCGCGCGCAATCGCGTCGCCACCGCGCGAGATATCGGCGCGGACATGACTCGCCGCGTCGAGCTTGGCGATGCCTCGCAGACCGATGCGCTGCTTGCAAAGAACGAGACTCTCGCCGCCGAAACCGAGCTTGCGCAAGCCGAGGGCGCGGTGAAAGTGGCGCGCGTCAACTATATGGCGCTGACTGGCGGCGCGCCGCCTGATGGCAGCCTCGAATCGGTG
Source organism: Methylocystis sp. (assembly GCF_046349115.1). GTDB lineage: Bacteria > Pseudomonadota > Alphaproteobacteria > Rhizobiales > Beijerinckiaceae > Methylocystis. The sequence continues at coordinate 533,054 of NZ_JAXMCX010000001.1, forward strand.
CGTCCCGCGATCAATATTGAAGAACATCCGGCGCTGCGCGCGCCGCGCGCCGTGCTGGTGCGCGCCGAGGCGCAGGCGCGGCTCGTCGACGCGACGCCGATCGACAGTCCGGAAATCGGCGTGTTCGGGCGGCGCGAATATAATGATCAATATTCGACCGACATCTCTCAGCCGCTCACCAATCAGCGGACGGATTCGACGACGGTCGGCGTCCGCTTGAGGATTCCGCTCCCCACCGCCGGCCGCAACGAGCCGAGAATCGCCGCGGCGCACGCCGAGATGGATCGCGCGCTCGCCGAATATGAGCGCGCGAAGCGGATCGTTGTCGCGGAGATAAAGGCGGCGCGCGACAATCTGGCGGCGGCGCAGCGCGCGGCGAAACTCGCCGACAGCCGACTTGGCGTCGCCAATGATCAGTTCGAACTGTCGCTCAAGGCGTTCAAGCTCGGCGAATTGAGCGCCTTCGATCTCTATCGCGTGCGTCAGCTTCAACTCGATGCGCAGCGCATGCAGGCCAGCGCGGCGATCAATGTCGGCGCCGCGATTTCGAGGCTCAATCAGGCCCAGGGCTGCGCCCCGTAAGGCGATCGCCCCGCGCGGCGACGATCACGGACATTTGCGCAGGAATTCGGCGATGCGCGAAATCGTTGGTTCGTCGAGCAGCAGCGGCGCGTGCCCCTGGCCTTCGACTAAAACTTGCTCCAGTCGCGGCGCGCGCCGCGCCATTTCGTCGAAGACCTCGGGCGAGAGAATATCCGAATTCGCGCCGCGGATCGCGAGAATCGGAACGCCCGCGAGCGCGGCGAAGTCGTCCCAATGTTCTTCCGGCGTAACGTCGGGCTTGACCGAGTCGAGCGTATGCGACAATTCCGGATCATAGCGCAGCTGAACCTTGCCGTCCTTTTCGATGAAGGTGAGACGCGCATAAGAGTCCCATTCCTGCGGCGAGACGCCGGAGAAATCGACGCCCGCGGTCATTCGCATCAAGGCGATCGCCTCGCGCATTGAAGGGATCGGCGGCAGTCTGCCGACATAGCGCTTGATGCGCAGCAGGCCGGCATGTTCGATTTTCGGTCCGATGTCGTTGAGCGCGGCGGCGCGAACGACGCCCGGCCGCCGCGCCGCGATGCGCATCGTATGCAGTCCGCCGCGCGACGTGCCGATAAATACCGCCTGCGCGACGCCGGCGTCGGCAAGCTGCGCCGCAATGTCTTTTTGCTCGACATCGAAATCGTAGCGGCGCCAGTCCGGGTCCCAGTCGGACAGGCCGCGCCCACGGTAGTCGAGCGCCACGACGCGCCGGCCGTCACCCTGCAGCTTCCGGGCGACTCGATCGAAATCGTCGGCCGAGCGGGCAAGCCCCGGCAGACAGACGACCGGCAGCAGTCCTGCGTTCCCCGCCGGCGCGGCATAGTCGAGCGCGTGCAGGCGCAGCCCGTCGGCGACGTGAATGAAGCGGCTTATCGGCTCTTGCGCAGACGCCATGGAGCAACCATTCCTCAAGGGCGGGGGGCCGCCCGTTCGGCCGCCACAATTACCTTTAGAGGCGCGCGCCGCAACTGCGCCGCGCGCGCTTTCGCTTCCTTGACTTAAGGGCCGGTTGCGGCGAGTTTGCGCGCGCCGGCAAGGGGTCTCTCTTTCAAGGAAACACGTCCTCTCGATGCGCTCCTATCTCGATTTTGAAAAGCCGGTCGCGGAACTCGAAACCAAGGTCGACGAGCTTCGCGCGCTGGCCGAAAACGGCGAGGCCGTGTCGATCGGCGAGGAACTTGGCAAGCTCCAGGCGAAAGCCGCCAAGGCGCTCGCCGATCTCTATGCCGGCCTCACCCCCTGGCAAAAGATTCAGGTCGCGCGGCATCCGCAGCGGCCGCATTTTTCCGATTATGTTCAGCAGCTCGTTCACGAGTTCACCCCGCTCGCGGGCGATCGACTGTTCGGCGAGGACGCGGCGATCGTCGGCGGCTTCGGGCGCTTCAGGGGCGAGCCGATCTGCATCATCGGCCAGGAGAAGGGGTCGGATACGGCGAGCCGGCTGCGTCACAATTTCGGGATGGCGCGGCCGGAGGGCTATCGCAAGGCCGTCCGTCTGATGGAGCTTGCCGACCGTTTTGGACTGCCGGTGGTGTCGCTGGTCGACACGGCCGGAGCCTTTCCCGGCATCGACGCCGAAGAGCGCGGCCAGGCCGAGGCGATCGCCCGCTCGACCGACGTGTCGCTGGCGCTCGGCGTGCCCAATGTCGCGGTGGTGGTGGGGGAGGGCGGCTCCGGCGGCGCGATCGCGATCGCCGCCGCCAATAAGGTGCTGATGCTCGAACATTCGGTCTACACCGTGGCCTCGCCCGAGGCTTCGGCCTCGATCCTGTGGCGCGACTCGGCCAAGGCTCAGGAGGCCGCGACGAGCATGAAGATCACCGCTCAGGACCTCTTGAAATTCGGCATCATCGACTTGATCGTGACCGAGCCGCCAGGCGGCGCGCATCGCGATCCCGAGGCGGCGATCGGCGCTGTGGGCGAGGCGCTCGCCAGGGAGTTGGCGGATCTGGCGAATTTTTCGCGCGAGCAGCTGAAACAGGCCCGCGCCGAGAAGTTTATGGGCATTGGCCGGAAACTCGAAGAGAAGCGTTAAGGTAAATCCCGAAAGATTCGTCTCAATCGGCCCTTACGCGCCGGATTCCGGATGATTCGGACACGCTCTCGTCCCAATGTTGGTCTTTCGTGGCCCACGCTTGGCGGCTTCGCTTTCGAGGCCGACGCGGCGGCGCCCGCGCCGTCGGAGGGAACAACATGAAGATTGCATGCACAGCGCCGGCTCTGGGGCTTGCCGTTTTGGCCGCCTTTGCGCTTTCGGCCTGCGAGCAGAGCGGTCTCGCGCATCGTTCGCAGGCGCCGATCCCCTATCAGACCGTCGCCCTCATGGAGCAGGTCGGCACGACGAAGGAAGCGCCGATGCTGATCCGCGCCTATAAGAAGGAGGCGGAGCTCGAAATCTGGAAGATGCGGTCGGACGGCCGCTATGTCCATCTCAAGACTTTTCCGATGTGCCGCTGGTCGGGCCAGCTCGGTCCCAAGCGCCAGCAGGGCGATCGGCAGGTGCCCGAGGGCTTTTATTCAATCGGCCCAGCGCAGATGAATCCGAATTCGAGCTATTATCTGTCGTTCAATGTCGGCTATCCGAATGCGCTCGACCGCGCCCTGGGGCACACGGGCGGCGACATCATGGTGCATGGCGCCTGTTCGTCTGCCGGCTGTTTTTCGATGACCGACAATCAGATCGCCGAAATCTACGCTATCGCCCGCACCTCGCTCGCCGGCGGTCAGCGCTCGATCCAGATGCAATCCTTCCCCTTCAGGATGACGGCGGAGAATCTCGCCAAGCATCGTCTCGATCCCAACATCGATTTTTGGAAGCAGCTCAAGGAAGGCTCCGACCATTTCGAAGTGACCCTGCAGGAGCCGCAGGTCGCCTTCTGCAACCGGCGTTATGTGTTCAACGCGGAAGGCGCCGCGCATCTCGATCCCAACGCCGCCTGTCCGCCATTGAACCAGAATCCGGAAGTCGCTCAGGCGGTGGCCGAGAAGCGCGCGCAGGACGACGCGAAAGTCGCCGAACTGGCGCAAAGCGGCGTCAGGCCGGTGCGGGTCGTCTACCAGGATGGCGGACAGCATCCGAGCTTCGCGTCGCGCTTTTCCGAGGTCAGCCGGCCGGAGACGATCGTTGCGCCAAGCGAAATCGCCATCGACGACAAGCCAAGCCGAGGCGCTGGGCAAGCGACGGCCAAGCCTGCCGCTGCTTCGCCGGTCTTCAACGCGGCCGCCGTGAAGGAGGCCGACGACGGCGGGCGGCGCGTGCGCGTCGTGGCCCTGGCGCATAGCGACCGCCATGACATGTCGGCTCTCGCCGCTTCAGACCCGATCCCGACCAATAGCGTGAAGAAGCCGATAGGTCCGCGCAGGGCCGCGTCGGCGGACGACGTTCCAATTCCGCCGGCTTCGATCGGCGTTAGGAGATCGGCCAGCGTTCATTAGCCGGCAAATGCCCTGATATGCTCAATCCTTCGAGCGAACTAAAGCCGCGCCCTGACGCGGCTTTCTTTTCTCATGGACCGTCGTGAAGCCGACCTGACGCTGCGGCTTCGCCATTCGCCAAAATTCTGTCTTGACTCTTGTGCGCCGCAGCAATATAACAGTGCGACGCAGCGAGAGTTGTCTCGCTTCGTAGCCCTCCTTGGGCGTTTCCTCCCTTGACTTGGGCCGCTGGTTCGTCCGGCGGCCCTTTTTTATGCCATCAGGTGGAAAAAGGAGCCGGAAACGCCCTGGCGCGCCAGTCCCGCAGGGCGCTCGTCCGCGCTATAGGCGTCGTTCGCGAGCGCGAAGGGCGCGCCCTCTTCGCGCTGCACGCTCGCATAATGGAACTCATGACCGCGCAGAATAAGACCGGCGGCGCCGAGCGGATGGTCCGCCGCCAATTTGGCCCGGCGATAGCCGAGATGGAGCTTGCGTCTGGCGAAGCTCGTTTCCAGCTCCAGCAATCCCGCCATTTCATGCGCTGCGCCGGCGGCGTCGATCAGCGCGCGGCCGAGAACCATATAGCCGCCGCACTCGCCGTGAACCCACCGCTGGTTAGCGAAACGTCGTAACCCTTTCATGAAGCCTTGCGCCGCCGATAGTCGTCCGGCGTGCAGCTCCGGATAGCCGCCCGGCAGCCAGCAGAGATCACAATCTTCCGGCGGCGCCTCATCGGCGAGCGGCGAGAAGAAGACGAGTTCGGCGCCGGCGTCACGCCAGCTCTGCGCGAGATGCGGATAGAAAAAGGAAAAGGCGTCGTCGCGCGCAATGGCGATCCGCTGGGCGGGGGGCGGAATTGCCGCGTCGCTTGTCATTCCCGACGCCCGCGAAGCGGGCGATCGGGAATCCAGAGCTGCGACAGGCGCCGCAAGCGTCATGCTGGATTCCCGGTCGCTTCGCTTTCGCGAAGCGTCGGGAATGACATCGCCGGTTGCGGCGACAGTCACGTGAGCGACAATCGCCTCGACATCCACATGCGCCTCGATGAAATCGGCGAGCGCATCGAGGCGCTCATCGAGGGCCGGCGTTTCGCCGGCCTGCACCAGGCCGAGATGGCGTTCGGGCAGTACAATCTTCTCGTCACGCGGCAAGGCGCCGTGCACCTTTATGCCCAGCGCCTCGATCGTCTCGCCGGCAAGTCTGCGATGACGCTCCGAGCCGACGCGATTCAACACGACGCCGGCGATGTTCACGCGCGCGTCATGCGTGGCGAGTCCGCGCACGACCGCCGCCGCGGTCTGCGCCTGACCGGAAACGTCGTGAACGAGAATGACCGGCCAGCCGAGCATGGCCGCGATGTCGGCGCTGGCGCCGACGCCCGCCGCGCCGCCCGGCGCGCCGTCGAAGAGGCCCATGGCGCCTTCTGCGATGATGGTATCCGCGTCTTCGCTCGCGCGCGCGGCAAGGCGCGCGATCAGATCGGCGTCCATCGCCCATGAGTCGAGATTGACGCCGGCGCGGCCGGTCGCCGCCGCGTGAAACGCTAGATCGATATAGTCAGGCCCGCATTTGACCGGCGCGACACGCAGACCGCGCCGCGCCAGCGCCCGCATCAACCCGAGCGTCAGCGTGGTCTTGCCCGATGAGGAGCGCGCCGCGCCGATCAGCAGGCCGGGCGGGTTCATGTGTCGCCTCTTGGGCGAAAGCGCCGGTCATAGCCGGCGTCGTAAAGCGCGCTTTCGCGAAAATCCTCGCTCGCCAGTGCCGGCCCGACGAGGATGAGCGCGGTGCGCTCCATCGGAGTCTCGGCCGCGCGCGCTTCGATGTCGGCGAGCGTTCCGCGAACGATGCGCTCGTCTGGCCATGAGGCGCGATAGACGAGAGCGACGGGGCAGTCGCTGCCGTAAAACGGCGTCAGCTCTTCCACCACATTCGCGAGAACGTGAATCGAAAGATGGATGGCGAGCGTCGCGCCCGATTGCGCGAAGGTCGCAAGCTTTTCGCGCTCGGGCATCGACGAGGCGCGGCCCGAGGTGCGGGTCAGCACCAGCGATTGCGCGACTTCCGGCAAAGTGAGTTCGCGTTTTAAGGCCGCGCTCGCCGCCGCGAAGGCGGGCACGCCCGGCGTCATCGTGTAAGGGATTGCAAGCGCGTCGAGGCGGCGCATCTGTTCGCCGACCGCGCTCCAGATCGACAGATCGCCGGAATGCAGCCGCGCCACATCGAATCCGGCCTCATGCGCCTTTTTCATTTCAGCGACGATGTCGTCGAGCGACAGCGGCGCCGTATCGACGATGCGCGCGCCTTGCGGACAATGCGCCAGCACGCCAGCGGGCACCAGCGAGCCGGCATAAAGGCAGACCGGACATTGCGCGATGAGATCGCGTCCGCGCAGGGTGAGGAGATCGGCGGCGCCCGGGCCGGCGCCGATGAAATGCACGGTCATGAATTGTCCTCGTCGGCGCGTTTTGCCAGCGCGCAGGCCGCGACCGGCGTCGTGACGCGCGGCGCCACGAGGCGGCTGTTCGCGCCGGCGCCGACCAGCGCCGCGGCTTCGGCGACGCTGCCGACGCCGAACAGCGCCTGCACGCGCGGCGAATGAGTCGCCGCCGGCGCCTTGCGGGCGCGCAAAGCCGCGAGCGGCAGAAAGACAAGCTCGACGTTAAGTTGGCGCGCGGCCTCGTGCAGCCCGGATTCTTGGGCCTTGCTTTCCAGCGCGCAGAGACTCGCGTCGCGTAGATCGACATTGTGCGTCTGTGCGACGCGACGCACGAGCTCGACAACTTCCTGCGCCGCGACGCCGCGCCTCGCGCCTAGGCCGAAGGCGTATGTCGGCGCCTCGGTCATCGGCGCGCGTCCACCGTCTCCCATCGGGAGAGGGTCGGACCGAAGGTCCGGGGTGAGGGGTATCGCATCGACAAAATTTGTCTGCGCCATTCGACTGACTGATCTTCGCAAATGAACAGGGAGGGTAACCCCTCTCCCGGCCCCGCTGCGCGGGGCCACCCTCTCCCTATGGGCGAGGGTTGGCGCGCGCCGTCATTGCGAGGAGCGCGGCGACGAAGCAATCCAGAAATCGCCGCGTCGTTCGGGATTGCTTCGCTTCGCTCGCAATGTCGTTGCCTCATCTCTTCACCGCCCGCCATTGCATCACCGCCATCGCCGGATCGAACGCGTGATAGCGGCCGATCGGCCGCGCATGGGCGAATTGCAGATGCAGCAGTTCGCCGCCCTTGTCGCGATAAGCCTGCGTAATGAGCGCCTGGGTTTCGATCGTCACGGCGTTGACGACGATGCGCCCGAAGCGGGGCAGGGCGCTCCAGGCCGCATCGAGCGTTGCGTCGTCGGCGCCGCCGCCGATGAAGATCGCCTGCGGCGTCTCGAGTTCTCCGAGCGCCTGCGGCGCTTCGCCATGAACGACGCGCAAATCCGGAACGCCGAGCACGAGCGCATTGCGCGCAATGCGCGCGGCGCGCGCCGAATCGCGTTCGATGGCGATGGCACGGTTTGCGGGATCGCTCAGCATCCATTCGATGGCGATCGAGCCCGCGCCGGCGCCGACGTCCCACAGCACTTCGCCCTTGCGCGGCGAGAGCGCGGAAAGCGTCACGGCGCGGATGTCGCGCTTGGTGAGCTGGCCGTCATGTTCGAACCATTCGTCGGGCAGGCCCGGCGTAAGCGGAATGACCGGCGCGTCGACGTCGGCTTCCACTTCGACGCCGATCGTGTTGAGCGGCGCGATGTCGTCGAGGGCGAATGCGTCGGCGCGCGTGCGGCGCAGGCGCTCATGCGGACCGCCGAGCCGTTCGAGCACATAAAGCCGCGATGCGCCCATGCCGCGCAGGGCGAGATGGCTTGCGAGGCGCGCCGGCGTCGTCTCGTCCCAGGACAGCGCGATGATCCGCGCGCGGGGCTGTAAATGTGACGTTACGCGCTCGAAGGCGCGGCCATGCAGCGATAGCAGCGCACAATCCTGCTGGCTCCATTTGAGCCGCGCCGCCGCGAGCGCAAACGCCGATGGCGCCGGAATGCAGAAAATCTCGTCATGCGCGACATGGCGCGCGATGAGATCGCCAACGCCATAGAAAAACGGATCGCCCGAGGCGAGAACCACCGTCGGCCTGCCGCGCTGCGCGAGAATCCGTGGCAACGCGTCGGTCAGTGGCGAGGGCCATTGCAGGCGTTCGGCGCTCGCGTCGATCATCGCAAGATGGCGCGCGCCGCCGACGATTAGCGAAGCTTGCGCGACGAGCGCGCGCGCCGCCGGCGTCAGCGCGTCGGCGCCGTCTTCGCCAAGCCCGATCAGCGACAGCCAGGGCGCGCTCATGTCGCCTTCCGCGACGTATAGATCCAATCTCGCGAATGTTCGCGCGCGATGCGCCGCGTGCCGCTCGCGCCGATGATGACCAGCGTCGACATGTCGACCTTGTCGCCCTCGGCTTCATCGAGCCGCGTCAGAATGATTTCTTCATTGTCGCGGCCGACGGATTTGGCGAGGCCGACGAAAGTGTCGCCGGGCAGATGGCGACGCAGCAGTGCGAAGGCGTCATCGATGCGCGTCGGCCGCGCGCGCGACGCCGGATTGTAGAGCGCGATGACGAAGTCGCCTTGCGCCGCATGTTCGAGCCGCTTGGCGATGAGCTCCCAGGGCTTGAGATTGTCGGACAGCGAGATGGCGCAAAAGTCATGCCCCAGCGGGGCGCCAAGCCGCGCCGCCGCAGCTTGCATCGCCGACACGCCGGGCAATACGCGAATGTCGAGATCGCGCCATTCGCGCGGACCGCCATCGACCGCCTCGAACACCGCCGCCGCCATGGCGAAGACGCCGGGATCGCCGCCCGAAACAACGGCGACGCGGCGCCCCTGCGCGGCGCGCGTCAGCGCCTCGCGCGCCCGGTCGATTTCGACGCGATTGTCGCTTGCAAGCCGCGTCTGTTCTGCGCGCTCGGGAACGCGCGCGACGTAAGGCGCATAGCCGATAATATCCTGCGCCGCGTTCAGCGCTTCTTGCGCCTCGTGAGTCAGCCATCGCGCGTCGGCCGGACCGAGGCCGACGATATAGAGCGCGCCGCTCAAGGACGCCGGCCTCGCCCCGGCACCAGCGCCATCGAGAAATAAGGCGCGTCGTCGTCGCGCTTGTCGGAAAAGCGCATGATTTTCTCGCCGGGCATCGCGCCGCGTTCGACATAGATCGCGCGATCGATGACGCCGGCGCGAGTCATGGCGCGGCGCAGCTTGGCGAAATTGCCGCCGAGCTTCATCACCACGGCGGCGTCGGTTTCGGCGAGACGCGAGGCGAGACTATCTTCGTCGAGGGTCGCCGGCAGCACGGTGAGAATGTCGTCGCCCCAGGCCATCGGCTGGCGCGCCGCGGCGAAACAGCCGGACATGCCTGAGACTCCGGCGCAAATCTCGATGCGAAAGCGCTGATCGAGCCGCGCGAACATATGCATGAAGGAGCCATAGAGCAGCGGATCGCCCTCGCAGAGCAGTGTCACGTCGTGGCCGGCTTCGAGCACCGCGCGAATGCGCGCCACGCAGTCTTCGTAGAACCGCTGCAGCGAGTCGACATATTCAGGCTGATCGAAGGGAATCTCGGTCGTCACCGGATAATGGAGAGCGATCTCCTCGCAATCCGGCGCGAGATAGGGCGCGGCGATCGCCCGCGCATGACTCTCGCGTCCGCGCTTGGCGAAAAAGGCGACGACTTTGGCGGCGCCGATGAGGCGCGCGGCCTTGACGGTGACAAGCTCCGGATCGCCGGGACCGAGTCCAACGCCGATCAGCGCGCCAAGCGCCGCGACGCCTTCTCGCGATGTCGAGGCGAGCGCGTTCATTCTATTTCGCTCGCCAGAGCGTTGATCGCCGCGGCGGCCATGGCGCTGCCGCCCTTGCGCCCCTTGACGATGACGAAGGGGATGCGGCCGTCCCGACGCAGCGCCTCCTTCGATTCCGCCGCGCCGACAAAGCCGACCGGCATGCCGATGATCGCCGCTGGCGGCGGCGCGCCGTCGTCGATCATCTCCAGCAGGCGAAACAGCGCCGTCGGCGCATTGCCGATGGCGACCACAGCGCCGTCGAGGCGGTTGCGCCACAATTCCAGCGCCGCGGCGCTGCGGGTATTGCCGATTTCCGCGGCGAGCGCCGGCACGCTCGGATCGAGCAGCGTGCAGACGACCTGATTTTCGGCGGGCAGGCGCGAGCGCGTCACGCCATGCGCGACCATGTTGGAGTCGCACAGGATCGGCGCGCCTCTTTGCAGCGCGTCGCGCGCCGCCCTCACGAAATTGGGCGAGAATTCGATGTCGTCGGCAAGCTCCACCATGCCGCAGGCATGGATCATGCGCACCGCGATTTTTTCCTGCTCCGGCGTGAATCGCGAAAGATTCGACTCGGCGCGAATGGTCGCGAAGGAGCGTGCGTAAATCTCGCCGCCGTCGCGGATATAGTCGTGGCGGAGGGTCATTGCGAGCTTCCGGCGGCGCGCGCGGAAAGTTCGCGGATGACAGCCTCGAAAGTCAGCGCTCGCAAACGCGGCGCGCCGTCAGCGCCGCCGTTTTCGATAAGATCGAATCCTTCGGCGCAGGCGAGCAGCGTGATCGGCGAGGCGCTTTGCCGGGCGCAGCCTTTGGCGCATCCGGAAAGATGCAAGCCGACGCCGTCGGCGCCGCCGATCTTTTGGGCGAGCGGCGCGAGATTCATGACATGCGCGCGGGTCTCGGCGACCGCCTGCGGACACTCCGGGGCGCCTGGACAGGCGATGACGGCAAGGCGCTGGTCGTCGGCCGAGATGATGAGGTCGTGGTCTTGCGCGCGCAAGACGACATGTCGGGCGGCATCCTCATCGGGCGTGATGATCAGCAAGGCGCGCCAGGGCGTGAGGCGAATTTCGCCGGTTCCCGCGCTTTGCGCAAATTCAGCGACCGCCGCGAGTTCACTTGCGCGCCAGCGGCCGAATGGCGCGCCGACCCCGGCGTAAGTAACGGCGCCGCTGCGCCGCGCGCCAAAGATATGCGCCCATCGCGCAGGCGCGGGCGTTTCATTGCAGGCGCGCATTGCGAACCGCGCCGCGCGCGGCATCGCATCAGCGCCAAGCGCTTCAACCAACGTGCGGACGCGTCTGAAGGCATAAGCATGTTGCGCGCGTAATTCAACAAAGGCGCGCGCAAGGCGCAGCGCTGCGTCGAGCGCTTCGTTGACGGAGACGAATATTGCGCGTTCGGGAGCGCCGGCGACGCGGATTGCGGCCTCTCCCTTCGCAGCCGCTTCGATGCGAATGTCGGCTTCGACCTCGGCGAGCGACGGGGCGCCGCCATCGTCGAGCAGAAACAGAAATTTCGGCGGCAGCGCGCGCAGCGTCGGGTCGCGTTGCAGTTCGGCGGCGAGCTCGGCGGCCATGGCGTTGGCGTCGAAGCCGCCGGGCGCCAGTCCGGCGAGCGGCGACGCGATGACATTGGTGACGCGCTCCGCGTCTGCATTCGGCGCGAGCATGCCGATCGCTTCGAGCCGGCGCAGCGCTTCGGCGATCGTCGCTTCGCTGATTCCACGCAACTGCAGCTGCGCGCGCTGCGAAAGATCGATGAGACCATTGCCGCAGTCTTCGGCGATCCTCGCGATCTCGTGCGCCTGCGCGGAGGTCAGTCGCGAGCCGATCGCCTTGGCGCGGATCAGCAGGCCGTCGCCGCTTGGCATCGGCGCGAAAGCTCCGGGGCACCAGCCCTTGATTTCAGGCCCTGGCGGCAAGACGCCCTCCCTCTTGGCGTTCGAATTGGCGTTCAATTTTGCTTAAGGCGTCGCGCACGCTGTTGCGTCGCGTCTTCCACAAACCGCGCGCCAGCGCCTCGCTGAAAACGCGCGCGATCGCCTCCAGCGCGCGGGGATTTTCCGCGGAAAGAAAATCGCGGGTCGCATCATCGCCCAAGGTCGCATCAAAAGCGAGATCGAATTGCGCGTCGCTGATGAGGCCGCTTGTCGCGGCGAAGGCATAGAGATTGTCGATCGTTTCGGCAATTTCGCCGGCGCCGCGATGGCCGTGGCGCATCTGTCCGTTGCGCCATTGCGGATTAGCGAGGCGCATGCGCAGCACGCGCGCGAGCTCGTCTTTCAGCGCCCGCGCGCGCAATCGCTCTGGCCGAGTCGCATCAAGATGCAAGAGATCGGCGTCGCCGCCGAGCATGGCGTTGGCGGCGGCGAAGCCGCCCTCGAAATCGGCGAAGGCGGGTCCGATCAGCACGTCGACCTCGGCCATGTCCTGAACATGGACATGCGCGTCAGCCGCGGCGACGCGCGCGCTGAACGCCGCGACGGCTTCGTTGCTGTCGCCGCCGCGATCATAGGCGTGACCTGCCACGGCAAGATAGGCGCGGCCAAGCTCGTCGCGGCTCGACCATAGGCCGCGCAACGCGCGATCGCTGACGCCAAGCCCATATGTTCCATCGGCGGCGCCGAAGACGCGCCGCAGATCGTCGGCCCCTTTCAGCGGATTGTCTTCGGCGTCTTCATCAAGCGCGGCGACGGCGCGCACCGCATCGTCGAACAGCGCGATGAGGTTCGGAAACATGTCGCGGAATAGGCCCGAGACTTGCAGCGTCACGTCGACACGCGGAAATTGGAGCCGCGCCTGCGGCAGAATTTCGAAGCCGATGACGCGCGCGCTTGCCGTATCCCAATGCGGCGCGACACCGAGCAGCGCGAGCGCCTGCGCGAAATCCTCGCCGCCGGTGCGGATCGTCGCGCTGCCCCAGAGATCGAGCATGATGCGGCGCGGAAATTCGCCATGCTGCTGCGCATGACGCGTCATCACTTCCGCCGCGGCGCGCCGGCCAATGTCGTAAGCGGTCTGCGTCGGCGCATGGCGCGGGTCGATGCAATAGAGATTGCGGCCCGTCGGCAGAACGTCGGCGCGTCCGCGCGACGGCGCGCCGGCCGGACCAGGTTCGATGAAGCGGCCGGCAAGGGCGGTGATCAGCGCCTTACGTTCGGCGCGCGCGCAGGCGTCGCGCGTGGGATCGGCGTCTGAATTTTCTGGGGCGCGCCCGAACACATGGAACCCGTCGCCGATTCGCAGTTCCTTCAGATCGCACATCCAGGCGTCGAGCCGAGTCAAGGTCTCGGCGATATCCGTCTCGCGCGAGACGCCGCATTCGGCTGCAAACCCGCTGCGCTCGGCTTCGTCGACGATGGCGCCGGCGATGAGTTGGGCGCGGCGCGCGTCGAGCGCGCTCGCCGTCGCATATTCGTCGAGCAGCGTTTCGATCTTCGCCGCCGCGTCGAAGAGTTCGGCGTCAACCAGCGGCGGCGTCAGATGGCCGATCGTCACCGCGCCCGTGCGGCGCTTCGCCTGCGCGGCTTCGCCGGGATCATTGACGATGAACGGATAGATCAGCGGCGTCGGTCCGAGCACGGCTTCCGGCGCGCAGGCGTCGGAGAGCATCACCGATTTGCCCGGCAGCCATTCGAGCGTGCCATGCGCGCCGAGATGAATGAGCGCGTCGATGTTCCGCACATGCCGCAGCCAGAGATAGAAGGCGACATAGGCGTGGCGCGGCGGGCGCTGAATGTCGTGATAGGTCTCGTAACGCTCGGCGCGCGCGCCGCGGTCAGGCTGCAGCGCGACGACGAGCTTGCCGGCTTCGAGGCAAGAGAAGCGGAAGACGCCGTCGACGGCCGCCGGATCATCCTGCGGCGCGCCCCATGCGGCGTTGACGCTTTCGACGAAAGGCGCGGGGGAGGCTGAGAGCCACGCGTGGTAATCGACGAGAGAAACATCGAATGTTTGTGCCGAGTCTTCGAGAACGCGGATCACCATCTCCCTCAAGGGGGAGGAGTTTGCGCCGTCATTGCGAGGAGCGCAGCGACGAAGCAATCCAGAGTCGTGAGCTGGATTCTGGATTGCTTCGCCTTCGGCTCGCAATGATGGAGTTGTTTCTATGTCATATCCGGCTTCGTGCAGCGCCGCGACGATCTCCTGCACGCTCGCTTCCGCGTCGAGGCCGATGGCGTAGCCGCCGCGGCCGCGACGCGCCGGATAGTCGGAGAGAATGAGCGCGAGGCTTTTTTCCCGATTGGGCTTGCGCCGCAGTCGCGCCCAGTTCGACGCGAGCTCGGCGACGAAGTCGATGCGCGATTGGACCGGCGCGTGGCGTGTCTCGCTGAATTCCGCCGCGAGGCGCAGCGGCGCTTCTTCCTTGAAGGAAATCGCGCGCGTGAAGATGCGTCCGTCGACTTCCGGCAGAACGACATTCATCGCGAGATCGGCGCCGTTGGCGCCGCGAGTCGACGCTTCCCACGCTTCGCGCGAGGAGGTCGCGAGCGCGACCTGCAGCACCGGCGCATCGGCGAGATCGAGAACGCTTCCACTGTCGCGACGCGCCGAAAAAGCGGTGGCGTTGAGGATAACGTCGGGCGCGAAGGTTTCGAGCGTTTGCGACACGAAGGCTTCGCTTTCGGCCTCCTTCAGGCTCGCCACATAAATCGCCTCGACCGCAAATCCGCGCGCGGCCAGCGCATCGGCGAGCGCGACGATCGGCGCGACATCGTCGGCGAGGAACATGGCGCGATAGAAGACGATCGTCGCCCGCAGCGCGCCGCCAGCGCGGCAAGCCGCCTCAAACCGCCCGGCGTTCGCCACAGGAACGCTCTCACGCCACTGCGCCGGACGGCCCGTAAGCGTCGCCGCATAGCCGAGGAACGACCGCAAATTGTCCGGCCCGCCGTCCTGAAAAAACCGCCAAATGAAATCGAGCGTCTCCGCGTCGAGCGTCGACGCCAGCTTTAAGCGCGCGTCGTCATGCGCGTCGCCTGGAACCATGGCGAGCGCAATACCCTCCGCGCGCGCAAGCGCTTCGAGCTGCTCGACGCCATAGGCCCAATAATCCTTGCCGCCGAGCAGCCGCAAGACGATGAGCTTGGCGTGTCGCGCCACGGCGTCGAGATAAAGATCGACCGAATAGGGATGTTTCAATTGCGCGAGCGACGCGCAGCGTAGGCTCGGAAAGCTCGCGGCCCCTTGCTCATACAGCCGCGCGACAAGGCGCAATTCGGAATCGGAAAAGGACAGAAACACGGTCTCCGCCGGCGATTGCCCAAGGTCGACCGCCGCGCCGGCGTCGTCGAGATTATGGAGATCGCGCGGGAGGAGATGCATGGCGCTTCACGGCTGCGCCAGCGTCGCGATGACGGCGTCGCGATCGAGGCCCTTTTCGCCGATGATCACGACGCGGCTCATGCGCGGCTCGTCCGGCTTCCAGGCGCGATCGAAATGATGCTCGATGCGCGCGCCGACGCCTTGCACCAAGAGGCGCATCGGCTTGCCGACGACTTCGACGAAACCCTTGATCCGCAGCACGTCGTGCGCGCGCGCCGTTTCGGCGAGTCTCGCGACCAGCGCGGCAGGATTGCTGACGGCAGACAGCGACACGACGAAACTGTCGAAATCGTCGTGATCATGGTCGGCTTCATCGTCGTGATGCGACGGACGGCTCGCCAGATCGTCCTCCGCCGCCGCGGAAAGGCCGAGCAGGACGAGCGGATCGACTCGTCCGCCGCTGGCGCGCACCACTTTCGCGGCCTGGCGCGCGCCCTGAGTCAGTCGGCTCGCGACCTCGCGTTCTTCATCGGCGTCAAGCAGATCGGTCTTGTTGAGAATGACGAGATCGGCGCAGGCGAGTTGATCTTCGAACACTTCTTCGAGCGGATTATCGTGATCGATGGTCAGCGCGTCTTCGCGCTCCTTGGCGATCGCGTCGAGATCGTCGGCGAAACGGCCTTCCGCCACCGCCTTGCCGTCGATCACGGCGATGACGCCGTCGACCGTGAGTTTCGAGCGAATCGCCGGCCAGTCGAAGGCCTTGACCAGCGGCTTTGGCAGCGCGAGGCCCGATGTTTCGATGATGATATGGTCGGGGCGCTTCTCATGCGCCAGCAGCGCCTCGATCGCCGGAACGAAATCGTCGGCGACCGTGCAGCAGAGACACCCATTGGCGAGTTCGACGATGTTTTCCTCCGGGCAGTTGTCGACGCCGCAGGCGCGCAGGATTTCGCCGTCGACGCCGACATCGCCGAATTCATTGATGATGAGCGCGAGGCGCCGGTCGCTGGCGTTTTCCAGCACATGACGAATGAGCGTCGTTTTTCCCGCGCCGAGAAAGCCGGTGACGATCGTCGCTGGAATCTTGGCGCCGCTCATGAGGCCCCTTGTTCGCGCGAGAGGAGTCGCCAGACGAGGCCGGCGAGCGCGCCGGCGAGCGCCCAGCTGATCGCCTGAATGGCGAGCGATGAGGCTGCGAAGCGCGCGGCGAGTTCGGCGGGCGCGGTGCTTTCCGGCGCGGCGGGCTGCGGCGCGAAGAATTGCGGGGCGACGATCAGGGCGACGCCGACAATTTTCGCCGCCGTCGAGTCAAGCCGCAACAGAGCGAAGAGTCCGGCGCCGGTCGAGACCGCCGTCGCCAGCCACCAGATTTGACGGGCGGCAAGATCGGTCTCCGCCATGCCGGGAAGCTGCGGCGCGAGGCCGAGACTCGTCGCAAGGCCCGTCGCGGCGAAGGCGCAGGCGCCCCACAAAGCGGCGCGGCGCGGCGCGATGGCGTCGCCCGAGAACAGCATGGCGGCGAGCAGAATGAGCGCATAGCCGATCGACACCGCGATCGTCGCGACGCTGGTCGCCGCGGTGCGGCTCAAGCCGGACAAAGCCGCGCCGGCCTCGGCGCCGTCATGCGCATGCTGCGCCGTCTCATAGAATTCGGCGGCGAGGATGAGCGGCGTCGTGGTGAAATGCTGCAGGGCTGCGATTGCAAGCCCGGCGACAAGGCCGGCGACGAGGCCGGTCGTCAAGACGCGCGCGATCAAGCGCGTCGCGGCCTAGTGGCAGGGGAAGGAGAGCGCGTGGCGCGTATCATGCGCCGCGTCATGGACGTTTTCCGAATAGGCGAAGCCGGCGAACCACACGAGACCAAAGCCAAGAATAAGCGCGACGGCGGCGGCTTTGAGCGCCTCGGCCTTGGCGGGCGCGAGAGCGGCGGAATTGGCGAATGATTTGGCGTTCATATCGGTCTCCCTGCCGCCCCACCGGCGGCGATGCGATGCGCGCGGCGATCGGAAAAGATCGCCAAGACGGCAGGTCTCCTGGCTCCCGGGTCTGCGGACCGCGCCGCCTTCCCAAGCGTAACGCTCAGTGGCCGATGGCGCGGACCTTGCCGGCTACAGTTGCGGGGGCAGCCGCGGATAGGGGTCAAACGCCCGCGCCGCGTTCCCTTTTCACTTCTTGCGAAGGACCGTCCCGACTAGTCATATGCGCGGCTCATGCTTCCGTCAAACCGGCAAAGGAGCGTCTCGTGACTGAGATGATCGAAGACGCCGAAGCGCGCCGCCACCGTCTCAAGATGGAAAAGCGCAAGGCGGTCCAGGACGCCGAGGTCGCCGGCAAGACCATTGCCCGCAAGGGCCTGCTGATGGTCCACACCGGCGCCGGCAAGGGCAAGTCGACCGCCGCCTTCGGCCTCGCGCTGAGGGCGCTCGGCCATGGCTGGAAAATCGGCGTCGTCCAGTTCGGCAAGGGCCAATGGCGCACCGGCGAGCGCGACATGCTCGAAAAGCTGGGGGACGTTTCTTGGCACACGCTCGGCGAGGGCTTCACCTGGGAGACGCAGGACCGCGCCCGCGACGAAGCGGCGGCGCGGCGCGCCTGGGACAAGGCGCGCGAATTGATGGAGGACCGCGATATTCGCCTGCTCGTGCTCGACGAACTGAATATTTCGCTGCGCTACGAGCATCTGCCGCTCGACGAAGTGCTTGGCGCGCTCGCCGCGCGGCGCGACGACCTCAACGTCGTCGTGACCGGGCGCAACGCCAAGCCGGAGCTCATCGCGGCGGCTGATCTCGTCACGGAAATGACGCTGGTCAAGCATCACTTCGCGGCGGGGGTCAAGGCGCAGGAGGGGATTGAATTCTAACTTCCAGAGCCGGCAGGCTGCCGGCCTGTCGCTCTTGGCGCCGGCTTTCGCAGCGAATACGCTTCTCGGGCGGGCGGTTGCGTGGTTGCTGCCGAATTCTCGAAATCTTCCGGACCGAAAAGCTCAATGGACATTCACGACGCGCTCCGCTTTTTCGTTGCGAGAATATCCAACGAGTTGTTTTCGGCGGGTTCGATTTTTTCGGTCTATTCCCTGGCGACGACCTTCGTCATCGCCGTCTGCGCCTTGGCCTATCGCCGCAGGCTGCGCCGGGGACGCGTCAATCTTCGGGTCATCGCCCGCGCCATCTTCGACAAGAGATTCCTGCTGACGAAGTCCTTTGCCGCGGACGTCAATCTTTTCGTGCTCAGCGTCGTTCTCATGCCCGTCGTCGTGGGCGCGCTCGTCATTTCAACGAACGCCGTCGCCACCGTGGTGAGCGCCGCGTTGCAAACTTCCTTCGGCGCGCGCGCGCCCGTCGGCTGCTGCGATTTGTCGATAAAAATCCTTTCCACCGTCGTGCTGTTTCTCGCCTATGAGATCGGCTATTGGGTCGATCACTATCTCAAGCATCGGATCGCGTTTCTGTGGGAATTCCACAAGGTGCATCACACGGCCGAGATTCTCACGCCGGTGACGAACTTTCGCAATCATCCGATCGACAACATATTTTTCGGCTATATGCTCGCGATCTTCATCGGCTCGGCGTCAGGCGCATTGGCTTGGACGTTCGGGCGGACCACGGAATCATTCACGGTCGACGGGAAGAACATTCTGTTCCTTTTCTTCCTCTGGACGATCGGACATCTTCAGCATTCGCAGTTCTGGATTCCGTTTCGCGGACTCCTCGGACATATCGTCTTGAGCCCCGCGCATCACCAGATCCATCACTCGACTGATCCCAAGCATTTCAATCGCAACTTCGGCAGCGTCCTCGCCGTCTGGGATTGGATGTTCGGTTCGCTCGAAATGCCTTCGACGAAATATCCGCGTCTCAAATATGGCGTCGCGGAAGAGGGCGTGGACCCGCATTCGTCGTTTGGCATATTGGCGATGCCGATCGTGAAGTCCGCCCAGGCTCTCGGGCGGGCGCCGGTCGAAGCATGGAATGCGCTGATGGAGCGCATGGAGCAGCGCCGCCAGAGTTCGAAGACCGCCGGCCTGCCATGAGCCGGATTCGTGCCGATCTGCTGCTCGTGCTCGCCGCCCTGATTTGGGGCACGGCCTTCATCGCGCAGAAAAACGCCGGCGAACTCATGGGGCCGATCAGCTTCGTCGGCGTGCGGTTTCTTCTGTCATGCGTCGCGCTGACGCCGCTCGCGCTCTACGAAGGCGGTCAGAGTCGAACGCCGCTGAAAAAAGCCGATTGGTCTCTCGCCGGCCTGATCGGGATTTGCGTCTTCGCCGCCGCCGCTCTCCAGCAAGTGGGCCTTGCCACGACGACCGCCACCAATGGCGGATTCCTCACCGCGCTTTATGTGATCCTCGTCCCGCTGTTCGTTTTCGCGCAGTCCGGCGTGAAGCCTCGGCGGATCGTTCTTGTCGCCGGCGTCGTCTCGGTCGCTGGCGCCTGGCTTCTGACGGACGGCGCGGAGCTTACGAGTTGGACGTCGGGCGACGGCCTGGTGTTGATCGCGGATGTGGCCTGGGCCGCAGGGATCAGTTTGGTTCCGGCCTTTCTCTCGCGCTGCGATCGGCCTTATTTCCTGGCCTTCGCGCAATTCGGCGTCGTCGGCGCGCTCGGAACCGTCGTCGGGCTTGCCGTTGAGCCGGTTTCGCAGGAGGGACTGCACGCGGCGCTGCCGTCGATCCTCTATGCCGGGCTTTGCTCTGGGGGCATCGCCTTCACGCTTCAGATCGTGGCGCTCAAATATACGCCTGCGGCCGAAGCCGCGCTGATCATGTCGCTGGAAAGCGTTTTCGCGGCCCTATCGGGCGCTGTCCTGCTGTCCGAGCGCCTGACGGGTTCCGCAATCCTCGGCGGGGCTTTGATTTTGCTCGGAGTCGTCCTGGTCGAGAGTGGACCGGCGATGCAAAATATCCGTCTGCCGCAATTTTGGCTTTGGTTGAGCCAGGCGCCGCAATATCGAAACTGGTTGGCTCAGGTCTGGGGCAAGGCGCGTTAACGGCGCGAAGCAGCGGCCCAAAAACGCGGAAGCCGACGCTCGATCTTGTCGAGAACGTCGGCTCCAAAATGATCTGCGCCGTCGCCGGGCGGATCACCCTCCCTAACAGACAAGAGCCGGGAGCTCACGCGCCCGGCAAGTCGTTCGGCAGGGGTATTTGTTACTGAATCATGCGGGCGGTGGAGCCAACGCCTTCGCCTTGCATGCCGTTGCGGTTGCCCGTGCCATTGGTTCCCTCGGGAGAAATCCAGTCCGGAACCCAGGTCAGAGCGACGACGACGAAAGCGACGAAAGCGGCGATCCAAATCAGCATCTTGCCGACATCGCCAGAGCTGT
The DNA here is from genome assembly GCF_046349115.1 of Methylocystis sp. GTDB lineage: Bacteria > Pseudomonadota > Alphaproteobacteria > Rhizobiales > Beijerinckiaceae > Methylocystis. Next base: position 553,470 of record NZ_JAXMCX010000001.1, read on the forward strand.
GAACGTTAACGGCCATGCGTTTTCCCCCTGTTCTTGATTTTGCGTGAATGCTTGCCGCATCAAAGGGAGCCTAGCTTGTTTCAAAGCGGATGGCAATGCGGAGATGTCTTCGCCCGTCATCCTCACCCCCTCCGATAGGCCGGAAGGATCGCAAGAGCCCATAACGGCTGGGACAACCTTCAATGCGTAATCAGCCCTCCAGGGCTAGTCGGCGCAACATTGCGCACGGGTGCTCACGACAGGAGTCGGATTTTTGTAATAATTGATGATTTTGTTAGCCAGCCAGCCGTGATCATCGGTATTGCTAAAGTTCTTAATGACATTAGTGGTGTTGCCGCCACCCCACAAAATGGCGAACACGTTGCTAGCCGCCGCTTTTGTCAATTTGCTATTGGCCTTGCCCCAGTTATAATTATTAGGCTTGCCTTGGTACGCCAGGAGGTAATTCTTATAGTTTGATCCAGGCGGGCATTTATAGGCTGTCATGCCGGCTACCTTGGGGTCTGTGCTGCACTTTGGCAGGTAGTTACCCACCGCGCTTTGCGTCGAAGCTCCAGCGCCTGCGATAATGTTGCTTAAGTCCGCTTTCAAATTGCTGTCCCCAAAGAAATATACGGGCGCCGTGCTGAACACGTAATTTCCGGGCACAGGCTGTCCAGTTTCAGGATTAACCCAAATTTCCGGCTCAGCTTCGCCGACATAGGGAATGTGGGAGCCGGGAATCTGCCAAATCATTACTGGAATGTTGTTGAAGTTTTTGCTGATTTGTCCAACACCCGACAGGTAGTTGTCCCATGATCGCGCATTATAGAGCGTCGCCTGACCGGGCGAGACGCTGTCGTCTGTTTCATAGCGGTCAAAAACAAAATAGTCAGGAACATAATTACCTCGAAGAGCGCCGGTGGTTATAGAACTCGGAGCATTTGTTTGCAGCCAGCTTGACACTGGCCCTGAATAGTTGAGCATGATCTGAGAATCTGTCAGGTCCGTATTCAGCCACCAACCGCCGCCGCCGCCGCTGACTGACCACATATTCTCTTGCCAGCCGAATGTAACATTTCCGATTGGCGAGAATGTGCGAATGAGCCAATTATTGGCTTGGATCCAGCCGTCGAACCCAGCGCGGAAATTTGGCCTATTATAAGTTCGCTTGTCATAAGTCGGGTTAGCAATGCAGCTGTTAAACCAAGTCCCAATTTGACTATAAGTCGTGCCTGTTCCGCCAATCAAGTTGTTGATCGCTACATTCCAATATGCATCTTTTTGATCATAGAAACTGTAAGCTGGGTAACCGTCCGCGAGCATCGTCTCTAATATTTTGACTGGGGTTCCGACATAGGTTTTGTTGCAATAGGCCGGCCCGCCTTGCCCGGGACATTGCCCGCCAAATGTATTTGGCTCATATACGTTGTGATATGAACGAGTTTGTGTCAGCAAACATAACGTTTGATCAACGGCTGTATTAACCGAATTCGCCGGAAGCGCTTTGTTGGCGTCGCCGATCGCGTTCACTTGCTGAATCTGCCCCAACAAATCAGGGTTCATGATCAAAGAACCAAAATAATTGGTTCTATTATAAGTAACAGGCTTGTCATTTAACGCGATCACACCTGCGGCAAGGGTCGTAAAATGTCGCCCCATAAGATAGGCGCCGCCACTGATTGGGTCGGGCGTTGACACATTCGTGAAATCAGCAAAAGCCGCGCCCCCACTCATTTGGGCGGTATATTCCACGATTGCTACGCGCATCGGATGATCATTGATCGCGCTGAGTTTGGTTAAGTCGTTTGTCATTCTTAATGCATTGGTGGGGGGGTCGATGATCCCGGGGTCTCCGTTGCCGTTTACCCCTTCATATTTGAAGACCACATCGACTGGACTGCCCCCAAAATCATCATTTCCACCGCGCGATGTCGGAGTAGGCGGCGTAACATTCGGGCCGCCAATCGCGCCCATCGCCACGTAAGCCGGCCAGCCTCGAACCGTCCCCGCGCTTAAAAGCCCTGTTTGAAGGGAGAACGCAGGAGGCAAGAATCTCAAATATTCGACCGCATTTGCTGAAGATCCTCCGCCGTAGGCGCTAATAAACGTCACGATGTACAATGACGCAGCCAACTTGAGCGAGATTCTCATGCGGTTTTCCTGTTTTTTCAGGTATTCGTCGGAAGGGCCGATGTTTCGAAGTAAATAGCCCCGACTTGTGGGCGCTGGCAAGCTGGCTGCGCCAACGCGCGGGACGGATGGGCCTGCGGATAGGCGAACGCCGCGACGAGCGCTGAAAAAAATCGCTTTCGCAGTCGTCGAGGCGCACAGTTCCGGTGGTTTTCGATCCGGCCCAAGACGGCCAAACGCGCTACGCCGTCGATGCGATCGACGGCGACCGAAGTTCCGTGACCTGCGCAGGATGTCGGCGAGGAGATTTCGAGGAATGGCTGCTTGCGCCATTTGGAACGAGACATCGCGCCTGATGAGGACGCGCATGGCGGCCGCGGCGCTTGCCCGGCGCGCGCGCATCCCCTATAAGCGCGCCATCCCACAGGCGAGGGTTTCGCGGCGTCTGCCTCAAGACGTCGTTCCGGTGGCCGGTTTTCCGGCCTCTCTCATCCTTCGCCGAGGCTCAACCGGAGAAACGACAAAATGGCTCTTCCCGATTTCACCATGCGCGGCCTGCTCGAGTCCGGCGCCCATTTCGGCCATCAGGCGCACCGCTGGAACCCGAAGATGGCGCCTTATATCTTCGGCGCCCGCAACAACATCCACATCATCGATCTCGCCCAGACGGTGCCGCTGCTGCATCAGGCGCTGAAGACGGTTTCCGACACCGTCGCCAAGGGCGGGCGCGTGCTGTTCGTCGGCACCAAGCGCCAGGCGCAGGAGCAGATCGCCGAGGCCGCCAAGCGTAGCGCGCAATATTACATCAACTCCCGCTGGCTGGGCGGCACGCTCACCAATTGGAAGACGATTTCGGGCTCGATCAACCGGTTGCGCAAGCTCGACGAGCAGCTGTCGGCGGGCGGCGCCGGCGTCACCAAGAAGGAGCGGCTGCTGCTGACGCGCGAGCGCGACAAGCTCGAAAAGGCGCTCGGCGGCATCAAGGACATGGGCGGCACGCCCGATCTGATCTTCGTGATCGACACCAATAAAGAGCAGCTCGCCATCAAGGAGGCGAACCGCCTCAAGATTCCGGTCGTCGCCGTGCTCGACACCAATTGCGACCCGGATGGCGTCAGCCATCCGATTCCGGGCAATGACGACGCCGGCCGCGCCATCGCGCTTTACTGCGATCTCGTGGCGCGGGCGGCGATCGACGGCATTTCGCGCAGCCAGGGCGCGATGGGAGTCGACATCGGCGCCGAGGAATCGCCCGAGGTTGAACCGGCGGTCGAAGCTGGCCGCGTAATCCGGGAGGATTTGCGCACGGCTGAGGAAGTCGCCGCCGCCGCGGACGCCGAGGCGCCTGGCGAGGCCTTCGAACTGCTGTCGGCGCCGCGCGGCGCGCCGGACGATCTCGCCAAGCTTCATGGCGTCGGCCCGCAGCTGATCAAGAAGCTGAACGACGCCGGCGTCTATCACTATTGGCAGCTTGCGGCGATGAGCCCGGGGGATGTCGAAAAGCTCGACGGCGAATTGAAGCTCAATGGCCGCATCGCGCGCGACGGCTGGGTTGATCAGGCGAAGGCGCTGCTCGCCGCCTGAACCGCCGTCACGTCCAACGATTAAGACGCGCGCGCCGGTCCGATGGGCCGGCGCCGTCGCATGATACGAAATCCGTTTGAACGGTTCGGATGTCATTCCCGACGCGCGCAGCGCGCGCGATCGGGAATCCAGAGCAAAGCCGGCGATCCTTTCGGATCGGCTCTGGATTCCCGGTCAGGCCTTCGGCCTGCCGGGAATGACATTGCTCCAGGCGAACGGGTTAGCCGGAATCCATAAGACCATTTGGAAGGAATTTCGACCATGGCTACGATCACCGCCGCCCTTGTGAAGGAACTGCGCGAGAGCACTGGCGCCGGCATGATGGACTGCAAGGCGGCGCTCACCGCGACCGAAGGCGAATTCGAGGCGGCGGTCGACTGGCTGCGCAAGAAGGGCCTGTCGAAAGCGGCGAAAAAGGCCGATCGCGTCGCCGCGGAAGGGCTGGTCGCGGCGCTGACCGGCGACAAGAAAGGCGTCGTCGTCGAGGTGAATTCCGAGACCGACTTCGTCGCCCGCAACGCCGACTTCCAGACGCTGGTCAAGAACATCGCCGAAGTCGCGCTGAACAGCGGCAAGACCGAGGTCGAGGCGCTCGGCGCGGCGGCCTATCCCGGCGGCGGGACGGTGAGCGAAGCCGTCACCAACGCCATCGCCAGCATCGGCGAGAATTTGACGCTGCGCCGCGCCGCGTCCCTGAGCGTCGATGACGGCGTCGTCGGCCGCTATGTCCATGCCCAGGTCGTCGACGGCCAGGGCAAGATCGCGGTGATCGTCGCGCTCGAATCGAAAGGCGACAAGGAGGTGCTGGCGACGCTCGCGCGCCAGCTCGCCATGCATGTCGCTTCCGCCAATCCGCTGGCGCTCGACGCCGCCGGCCTCGACCCGGCGACGGTCGAGCGCGAGAAGAAGCTGCTGATCGAGAAGAACGCCGGCAAGCCGGAGAACGTGCTGCAGAAGATCGTCGACTCGGGCATCAAGACCTACGCCAAGGAAGTCTGCATGCTCGATCAGGTCTCGAACCATCCCGACCACAATGGCAAGACCGTCGCTCAGGCGCTCAAGGAGCTGGAGGGCAAGGCCGGCGCCCCCATCGCCATCAAGGGTTTTGAACGCTACGCGCTCGGCGAAGGCATCGAAAAGGCGACAAGCGATTTCGCCGCCGAAGTGGCCGCAGCCGCGAAGGGGTGAGTCATTCGCTCTTCCCCCTTTGGGGAAGAAGCGCAGGGTAAAGGGCCGGGGGCGTCGACCCCGGCCTTTTTTATTTCCGCGAAATCTCTCCGCGTCATGCCCGCGCTTGTCGCGGGCATCCACGCGGCGCCGCTACGCGCATCTCATGATCATCGCGCAATGTCCCAGCGTGGATGGCCGCGACAAGCCCGGCCATGCCGGCTGAAACGCCGCGCCGTCACTCCCCCGCATCGCCGCCTCGACTTTCGCCTCCGCCTCCTATTCGCTCGCGCCGCTATACGTACTGCTCACATCAAGCGAAGCCAGCTTCGTGACGGGCTAGGTCTTCATGGCTCGTTAGCGGGCAGCCGCAGCTAGCTGCGTTGGCGGTTCCCACTGGCTCGCTACGGCGGTCGCCTTCAACGCTATGATGAGGACTCTCACTTGCCGGCGCCCCGCCGCGTCCCTATGAAGAACGCGCCCCGCCTCAGCCAGCGAGATTCGCCTATGCCAGACCCGGACTCGACACGGAAATGGAAGCGCGTGATCGTCAAGCTGTCGGGCGAGGCGCTGCAGGGTTCGGCGCCGCATGGGCTCGACGCGACGACGCTCGCCCGCATCGCCGCCGATCTCGCCGCGGCGGCGGCGGCGGGGCATGAGATCGCGGTCGTCGTTGGCGGCGGCAATTTCTTTCGCGGCATCAAGGGCGCCGACACCGGCATCGAGCGCGCCCGCGCCGATTCGATCGGCATGCTCGCCACGGTGATGAACGGGCTGGCGCTCGAACAGGCGGTCGAAGGGCAGGGGCGCCAGGCGCGCTGCCTCTCCGCCGTGCCGATGCCGTCGGTTTGCGAATCCTTCTCGCGCCGCGCCGCGCTGCATCATCTCGCCAAGGGCCGCGTCGTCATTGCGGCGGGCGGCACCGGCAATCCTTTCTTCACCACCGACACCGGCGCGGTGCTGCGCGCCGCCGAACTTTCCGCCGACGCGGTGCTGAAGGCGACGCAGGTCGACGGCGTCTACACCGCCGACCCGAAGCGCGATCCGAACGCGACGCGTTACGACCGCCTCACCCACGACGAAGCCATCGCCCGAAATCTCGCGGTCATGGACACGGCGGCCTTCGCGCTCGCCCGCGAGAATAAAATTCCGATTCTGGTCTTTTCGATCGCCGAAGCGGGCGCGATCGACGCGGCGCTGTCCGGCAAAGGGCGCGCGACGCTGGTCGCGCCGTAAGACTTTTCGCGCGCGGGCGGAAATCGTGCCATAAATCATGGCGCAGCGAAGCCGGAGGGTGGGCGAAGCCGGCGACGCATGCCGTTTTCGCCGCGCCAGATTCGAAAAAACTTAAGAAGCCAAGCCGTGTTTGACGACAGCGGCGACGATCAGAGACAGGTTGTATACAATGGCGGAAACATTTGACCTTGCGGAATTGAAGCGCCGCATGCAGGGCGCGCTCGCGACGCTCAAGCATGAATTCGGCGGGCTGCGCACCGGGCGCGCGTCGACGAGCCTGCTCGATCCGGTGCATGTCGACGCCTACGGCCAGGTTTCGCCGCTCAATCAGGTGGCCACGGTCAGCGTGCCCGAGCCGCGCCTCCTTTCGGTGCAGGTGTGGGACAAGGCGCTGGTCATCGCCGTCGACAAGGCGATTCGCGAGGCCAATCTTGGCCTGCAGCCGACAGTGGAGGGGCAGATTCTGCGCATCCGCATGCCGGAACTCAACGAGCAGCGTCGCAAGGAACTGGTCAAGGTTGCGCATAAATACGCCGAGGAGGCGCGGGTCGCCGTGCGTCATGTGCGCCGCGACGGGCTCGACATATTGAAGAAGTTGCTGAAGGATCACGCGATCCCCGAGGATGACGAGAAGCGCCACGAAACGGAAGTGCAGAAGGCGACGGACGAGACGGTGAAGGAAATCGACGCCGCGCTCGCCGCCAAGGAAAAGGAAATCATGCAGGTATAGAACCCTGCGGCGTTGCGCGGCGCAGGTATGATGGCCATTTGGAACTCGACCATGACGGAGAGCGACATTCTGGAGGCGGAAAACAACGCGCGGAACGGCTGCGCGGCGCCCCGTCATGTCGCGCTGATCATGGACGGCAACGGCCGCTGGGCGGCGCAGCGCGGGTTGCCGCGATTCGAAGGGCACCGCCGCGGCGTCGAGGCGTTGCGCCGCGCGGTGCGGGCGGCGATCAAGCTCGATATCCGCTATCTCACCGTCTATTCCTTCTCGGCGGAGAACTGGTCGCGCCCGCGCGAGGAGGTGGAAAGCCTGCTCTCGCTGCTCCATCGCTTCATCCGCAACGATCTCGCGGAATTGCACGCCAGCAATGTGCGGGTGCGGGTCATCGGCGCGCGCGCCGGCCTCGCGCCCGATATCGCCGAACTGCTGCGCGAGGCCGAGCAGGTGACGCAGGCGAACACCGGGCTCACTCTGGTCGTTGCGTTCAACTATGGCTCGCGGCAGGAGATCGCGGCGGCGGCGCGCGCGCTTGCCGAAATGGTGGCGCAGGGACGGCTCGCGCCCGATGAGATCGACGCCGAGGCGATCGCGCGACGGCTCGACACCGCGGATATTCCAGATCCGGACCTGATCATCCGCACCTCGGGCGAGCAGCGGCTGTCGAACTTCCTGCTGTGGCAGGCGGCTTACGCCGAATTCGTCTTCCTGCCGATTCTCTGGCCGGATTTCGACGAAGCGGCGTTTTCGGCCGCGATCGCCGAATACGCCCATCGCGATCGGCGGTTCGGCGGGCTTGAGGCCGCGGCGCGCAGCGCCAAGACCGCTTCATGACGGCGGATCGCAGAGAGCGAACCATCGGCGGCCACGACAAGGCGCCGGCGCTGAACGCGTCGGCTGGCGGCTTCGCCGATCTTGGACCGCGCGTCGCCTCCGCCGTGGCGATGGTCGTCGCGGCGCTCGGAACGCTCTATCTCGGCGGCGACGCCTTCGCGCTGTTCTGGCTCGCCGCTGCTTTCGCGGTCAGCTGGGAGTGGCAGAACCTCATCGGCGGCGAGGGCCGCGCCGCCCGCATCGCAGTAGGCGGGGCGGCGGTCGCGGCGGCCACGGCCTTCGGGCGCGTCGCCATGCCGGGCGCCGCGGCGCTGACGATCGCACTCCTCGCCCTGGCGGGCGGCGCCCTCGCCGGCGCCGAGCGGCGGGTCTGGGCGGCGACCGGCGTCGTCTATGCCGGCGCGCCGGCCTTTGCCGTTTGCCTGCTGCGCGAGTCGCCCGAAGTCGGCGCGCTGGCCATCGCCTTCCTGTTCGCCATCGTCTGGGGCACCGATATTTTTGCCTATTTTGGCGGCAGGCTGATCGGCGGGCCGAAGCTATGGCCCCGCGTCTCCGCGGGAAAGACCTGGTCCGGCACGATCACCGGCGTCGTCTCCGGCGCTTTACTCGGCCTTGGCGCGGCCTATCTCGGCGGTGGTCCGCAACTTGCGTCCTGGCCAGTCTTCATGCTGGGCCTCGCCGCCGCCGCTTTTTCCCAAATCGGCGATCTTTTCGAATCCTCGGTCAAGCGCCGTTTCGGCGTCAAGGACTCGAGCCGGCTCATCCCCGGCCATGGCGGGGTCATGGATCGGCTCGACGGCTTCATCTTCGCCTGCGTCTTCGCGGCGACGGTGGGCCTGGTGCGCGGCGGTCCGTCGGTGGCCGCGGGTCTCTTCTTCTGGTAAGGCGGAGCGGATGGCGTCAGGAAATGGACAGATCCAGGGGCGCGAGTCGGCGCAATCGCCGACGCCCGCGCCGCGTCGCATCGTTCTCCTCGGCGCGACCGGTTCGATCGGGCGTTCGACCGTCGATCTGCTGGAGCGCGATCCGGAAAGATTTTCGGTTGCGGCGGTGGCGGGCGGACGCGACGTCGAGGCGCTGGCGCGCGTCGCCCGCGCGGTCAGGGCCGAATTCGCCGCGATTCGCGACGAGAGCGCCTATGACGCGCTCAAGGCGGCGCTCGCCGGGACCAATATTCAGGTCGCCGCTGGACGCGAGGCGGTCATCGAGGCCGCGTTGCGCGACGCCGACCTCGTCGTCTCCGCCATTGTCGGCGCGGCCGGCGTCGAGCCGACCTACGCGGCGCTCGCCGCTGGCCGCGACGTGGCGCTCGCCAACAAGGAATGCCTGGTCTGCGCCGGCGTTCCCTTCATGCGCGCCGCCGCCGAGGCCGAGGTTCGGCTGCTCCCCATGGACAGCGAGCACAACGCGATTTTCCAGGCGCTCGGCGGCGAGGACGCCTCCCGCATCGAGCGGATGATCATCACCGCCTCGGGCGGCCCGTTCCGCACCTGGAGCAAGGAGCGCATCGCCGCGGCGAGCGTCGAGGAGGCGCTCAATCACCCGAATTGGGCGATGGGCCCCAAAATCACCGTCGATTCCGCCGGCATGATGAACAAGGGGCTCGAACTGATCGAAGCCCATCATCTCTTTGGCGTGCCGGCCGAAAAGCTCGACGTGGTGGTTCATCCGCAGTCGATCGTGCACGGTCTTGTCGCCTTTTCCGACGGCTCGGTGACGGCGGGGATGGCCGCGCCGGACATGCGCACGCCGATCGCGCATTGTCTCGGCTACCCCGACCGGCTGGCGACGCCGACGCCGCGCCTGGATTTGGCAAAAATCGCCACGCTGACCTTCGAAGCGCCTGATTTTGAGAGATTTCCGGCGCTGCGGCTGGCGCTTGACGCCTTGCGCGCCGGCGGCGGCCTGCCGACCGTGCTGAACGCCGCCAATGAAATCGCCGTGGAGGCGTTCCTCGACCGGCGCATTTCTTTCGACGGGATTTCACGCCATGTGGCCGAGGCCTGCGAGGCCGCCCTGCGCGACGGCACCGCCAATCCGCCGGAAAGCGTTGAGGACGCCCTCGCCGTGGACCATATTGTCAGAGAAAGGTCACGATCGGCCTTGGCCGGACATGCCGCATCGGGCATGTTGACGTTGCAATGATCATGGCGTGCGCCGCCGGCGGGCTTGGCGCAACCGAGACCGGCGAGACAGCGCTTTGCTAAACCTTCTGACGACCTTCGCCTTCTATCTGCTTCCCTTCGTGCTCGTCCTGACGCTGGTCGTGTTCGTTCACGAATTCGGGCATTTCATTGTCGGTCGCTGGTGCGGGGTAAAAGTCGACGCCTTTTCGATCGGCTTCGGACCGGAACTCTGGTCCCGGGTGGATCGCCTCGGCACGCGATGGCGCATCGCCGGCATTCCGCTCGGCGGCTATGTCACCTTCCATGGCGACGCCAACGCCGCGAGCGCGCCAAACCCGGAAGCGGTGCGCGCCATGCCCGAGGCCGAGCGCAAAGTGACCTTCGCCGCGCAGTCGGTCTGGAAGCGCGCCGCCATCGTCTTCGCGGGGCCTTTCGCCAATTTCGTGCTGGGGATCGCGATTTTCGCCATTCTCTTCGGCGTTTACGGGCGCACCGTCTATGCGCCGCGCGTCGGCTCGCTGACCCCCGGGGGCGCGGGGGCCGTCGCGGGCTTCTTACCCGGCGACCTGGTGCTCAGCGTCGACGGCGCGCCGATTGATTCCTTCTCGAAGCTGCAGGAAATCGTATCAGCGTCGGCTGACAAGAAACTCGTCTTCGTCGTTCAGCGCGGCGATCAGGAATTGACGCTGCCCGCCGTTCCCGCGCTGCGGGAAGTCGAAAGCGCGATCGGCAAGGTTCGCATCGGCATGCTCGGCATCCAGGCTTCGAAGGCCGACGCCGACATCCGCCGGGAGAGTTACGGTCCGGTTGAAGCGCTGGCGATGGGCGCGCAGGAAACCTGGACGGTCGTGCGCCGCACCGGCAGCTACATCGGCGGACTGGTGACCGGACGCGAGAGCGCCGATCAATTGTCCGGACCGATCGGCATCGCCCAGGTTTCGGGGCAGATGGCTCAGGCGGCCTCGAAGGTCGGCATGGCGCCGTTGTTGAGTCTCATCGCAATCCTTTCAGTTTCGATTGGCTTGCTCAATCTGATGCCTGTGCCGCTGCTCGACGGCGGCCATTTGCTGTTCTTCGCGATCGAGGCGGCGCGCGGCCGCGCGTTGAACGAGCGCGCGCAGGAAGTCGCCTTTCGAGTCGGTCTCGCGATGGTCGGGGCGCTGATGATTTTTTCGACCTACAACGACATCGCGCGCCTTATTCACAAACTTGCCGGCTCCGGGTCTTGATGAACGACCGCCGCTGACTTGGCCTCCCAGCGCCGCGGAAGCACGCGATTTGCGACGCAATTTCGACATGATCGCGTCTGTGTCGTCATGCCTTAACCATACGCTGACCATGAATCGTGGCTTTAACGTCACTCCTTCGACAAATTGCGGAAACAACATTTATTCTGCGTTTGCAGGGTTGGGCAAACCCTGTAGAAGGATTCGCTCAACGCTGGCGGAGCGCCGATCGTCGGCGTGTTTAAATGAAGTTCGCGCCGCGGCCCGGGCGGCGACGTTGCGACGAGGACCTGCACTACATGCGCTCAATCAGCGGCATTTGGAAATCTTCGTTCCTGTTCGCGGTCGTCGCCGCCGCCATATTGGCGCTTAGCGTTCCGGCGTTCGCAGCGCCGGACATCAATCGCGTCGCGTTCGAGGGCAACAGTAAGGTCAAGACCGACATCTTGCAGGAGCAGGTGCGCTCGCGCGCCCATACGCCGTTCAATCCGCAGCTCGCCGAGAGCGACGTCGCGCGATTGATGGAGGTCTATCGCCGGTCCGGCCGCGCCGCAGCGAAGGTCAGCTATCGCACGGTCGAATTGCCGAATGGACGGGTCGACCTCGTGTTCACCGTCGTGGAGGGCGACAAGACCGGCGTTAAGGAAATCCGATTCATCGGCAATGAGGTCTACTCCACGGGCCGTCTCGTCGGCATGATGGAGACGACGGAAATGAATTTTCTGTCGTTCATCAAGTCGAGCGACGTTTACGATCCGGATCGAATCGCTTCGGACCTCGAACTCATTCGTCGGTTCTATCTCAAGAATGGTTACGCCGATTTTCGGGTCATCAGCTCCGACGTGCAATTCGATCCGGCTGCGGGCGGCTACATCATCACCATCAATGTGCATGAAGGGCCGCAATATCACGTGTCCTCGGTGAGCGTCGAATCGCACCTGCCCGACGTGAACGGCGACGCGCTCAACGATTTGCTGCGCCTTGCGCCCGGCGACGTCTACAATGGCGACGCGGTCGAAAAGACCGTCGAAGCCTTGACTCGCGAAATCGCCAAGAAGGGTTACGCCTTCACCCAGGCGCGCCCGCGCGGCGAGCGCAATCCGGCGAACCAGACGGTCGCCATTCAGTTCCTGCTCGAGGAAGGGCCGCGCGTCTATATCGAACGCATCAACATTCGCGGCAATACGCGCACGCGCGACTATGTCATTCGCCGGGAATTCGATATCGGCGAAGGCGACGCCTATAACCGCGTGTTGATCGATCGCGCCGAGCGCCGGCTGAACGGACTGGGCTATTTCAAGAAGGTCAAGATCACCAACGAGCCGGGCTCGGCGCCCGATCGCGTGATCCTGAACGTTGAGGTCGAAGATCAGCCCACCGGCAACTTCGGCGTCTCCGGCGGCTATTCGACCAACCAGGGCTTCATCTCCGAAGTGTCGGTGTCGGAAAGCAACTTCATGGGGCGCGGTCAGGCGGTCCGCCTGTCGGTGCAGGCCGGTCAGATCGCCCGCGGCGTGACGTTCAGCTTCACCGAACCCTATTTCCTCGACCAGCGCGTCGCCGCCGGCTTCGACGTCTTCGCGCGCCGGCAGGACGCCTATAACTATTCGATCTACAGCTCGACCTCGATCGGCGGCACGGTGCGCTTCGGCATACCGATCACCGACGAACTCAGCTTCTCGCCGCACTATTCGGTCTATCAGACGACGATCTCGATCCCGAATGACTCGAAGCGGCCCTACAACGACTGTCTGGTGCCGGTTCCCGGCTACACGCCGGGCTTCAGCCCATTCTATCCGCAGCCGGATTTTCCGAGCCTTCTGGTCAACTGTCAGTCGAACGGCGAAGCCTCGCTCGGAATCAAGGGCTCACAGGGCACGCTGGTCACGTCGCTTATCGGCTATTCGCTGAACTACAGCACGATCGACAACTTCAAGAATCCGCATAATGGCTGGCTGGCGTCGCTTAGCCAGGATGCGGCCGGTCTCGGCGGCGGCTCGCATTATCTCCGCACGACCGGCGACATCCGTTACTTCAAAGAGGTTCCCTATCTCGACGACGTGGTCGGCATCGCCCGTTTGCAGGGCGGCGATCTGTCGACCTTCGGCGGTTACAAGGCGCGCATTCAGGATAATTTCAATCTCGGTCCGAGCCTGGTCCGCGGCTTCGCGCCGGGCGGCTTTGGTCCGCGCGACTGGAATGTTTTGACGAGCCTCAGCAACAACCGCGGCAACTCGCTCGGCGGCTCCCAATATGTCGGCGGTTCGCTCGAAGTTCAGTTCCCGATCTGGGGCCTGCCGAAGGATCTCGGACTGAGGGGCGCGCTCTTCGCCGACGCCGGTTCGCTTTGGAACTTCCGCGGACGAACGAATTACGCCAACAATCTGCCGACGGTGCCGATCTTCTTGCCGGGTCAATATGGCACCTGTATCGCCGCCTATACGCCGCTCGCCGGATTCGGCCAGGGCAGCTGTCTGACGCCGATTTCGAACAATTTCGCCCTGCGTTCGTCGGTCGGCGCCTCGGTGCTGTGGAATTCGCCGATGGGGCCGATTCGGTTCGACTATGCGGTCGTGACCTCGAAGGTCAGAGGCGACATCACCCAGAACTTCCGCTTCAGCGGCGGCACCAATTTCTGATGATCGGCAAAAGTCGCCGGGCGAACCGCGCCCGGCGAAAGGCTGAGCCGCTCGATCACCCTGCGTTCGGGCTGACTCGCGTGAAGGCGGAGATTGACTCTAATATTTTAGAGCGCGCTTTGCGTGAAAAGTTGGTTCCCGCTTTTTCGCAGCGCGCTCTAGCGCGCCTGGGCGCGCGGGATGTCCCGTCGTGAGCGCGGCGGCTTTCTTTCCCCTGGCGCGGCCAACGCCCCTGAGCGAAATCGCGCGAATCGCCGGCGCCGAAATCCGCGCCGGCTCCGGGCGCGCGCCCGATTCCGGCGAACTGGCGAACGCCCTCATCATCGGCGTCGCGCCGCTCGACTGGAGCAGGCCGGGCGATCTCTGCTTCTACGACAATCCGCGCTATCGCGCTGCGCTCTCGGAATGTCGCGCCACCGCCTGCTTCCTGCGCGAGCAGCAGCTTGCGCTGCTTCCGACATCCGTCGCCGCGCTTGTCGTCGATGATCCGCAGCGCGCCATGACGCTGGCGACGGCGCATCTCTTTCCCGACGCGCTTCGGCCCGCATCGCTGTTCCAGTCGAGCGGCGTCTCTCCAGGAGCTGTCGTCGACCCGTCGGCGCGGTTGGAGCCGGGCGTCATCGTCGATCCCGGCGCGGTGATCGGACCTGGCGCCGAAATCGGCGCCGGAACCATCATCGGTCCGCAGGCGGCGATAGGTCCCAATGTTTGCGTCGGCCGCGACTGTTCGATCGGCGCGCATGTCAGCCTCACCCATGCGCTGATCGGCGACCGCGTCGTGATTCATCCCGGCGCGCGGCTCGGACAGGATGGATTCGGCTTTGTCCCGACGCGACAGGGCTATCTGAAGACTCCGCAGATTGGCCGGGTGATCGTGCAGGACGATGTCGAGATCGGCGCCAATACGACCATCGATCGCGGCGCCTCGCGCGACACGATCATCGGCGAGGGCACGAAAATCGACAATCTCGTGCAGATCGGCCACAACGTGGTGATCGGCCGGTTTTGCGCCATCGTCGCGCAGACGGGCATCGCCGGCTCCTGCGAGATCGGCGATTTTGCCGCGCTTGGCGGGCAATCGGCTGTCGGCGGCCACCTCACGATCGGCGAAGGCGCCGCGGTCGCGGCCAAATCCGGGGTGATGCGCGATGTGCCGCCGGGAACAAGGGTCGGCGGCGCGCCGGCGCGCCCCCTACGGCGGTTCTTGCGCGGCGCGGCGCTCATCGACCGACTCGCGCGCAAGGACAAGCCGACGTAAGACTAGCTGAACATAAAAAGCGCGGCGTTGACCGCGCTTGAGAAGGAGGAAACGATGGTCGAGGCCGCGGCCGGCGCGACGCTCGAGAGCGCCGACATTTTAGAGATCATGAGTCAATTGCCGCATCGCTATCCGTTCCTGCTCGTCGATCGCATTATCGACATCCGCGGCGATGAATCCTGCGTCGGGATCAAGAACGTCACGGTGAACGAACCGCAGTTCCAGGGGCATTTTCCCGAGCGTCCGATCATGCCCGGCGTTCTCCTCGTCGAGGCGATGGCGCAGACCGCCGGCGTGATCGCCATTCGCGCGATGAACGGAGCGGACCGCGCGCGTCTCGTTTATTTCGTCACGATCGACAACGCCAAGTTCCGCAAGCCCGTGACGCCCGGCGACCGGGTTCAATTTCACATGACGAAGACCGCGCAGAAGCGCAACATCTGGTGGTATGCGGGACGGGCGACGGTGGATGGCGCGCTGGTCTGCGAGGCGCAGATCAGCGTCATGATGGGGGCGTAGGATCGCCGCGCCGGATGCGACAATGAAGGCGTCGGTTCATCCCACGAGCGTCGTCGAAGTCGGCGCGCGGCTCGGCGCTGGCGTCGTCGTCGGACCTTTCTGCCATGTCGGCGCATCGGTCGAGATCGGCGAAGGCGCGACGCTCCATTCCCATGTCGTCGTCGGCGGCCGGACTCGCATCGGCGCGCGCGCCAATATCTTCCCCTTCGCCGCGATCGGCCTGCCGTCGCAGGACATCAAGGCCGCGCTGGCGGAGGGCGCGCTGTCGATCGGCGACGACTGCGTCTTTCGAGAGGGCGTGACGATCAATGCCGGCGCCGGCGCGGGCACGCGCCTCGGCGCGCGTTGCGTCTGTCTCGCTTCTTCGCATGTCGCCCATGACTGCCGGCTCGGCGACGACGTGATATTGTCCAATCAGGTTCTGCTCGGCGGCCATGTCGAAATCGGGAATTGGGCGATGATCGGCGGCGCGACGGCGGTGCATCAGAATGTGCGCATCGGCGCGCAGGCCTTTGTCGGCGGCCTTTCCGGCGTCGAAGGCGACGTCATTCCCTTCGCCCTCGCGTCTGGCAATCGCGCCCATCTTTTCGGGCTCAATCTTGTCGGACTGAAGCGACGCGGCTTCGCCGCCGAACGCGTCGAAAAGTTGCGTCGCGCCTATCGTCAGCTCTTTGCGCGAAACGACGCGCTTGTGCTGAGCGAACGTCTCGACATCCTGTCGCGGGAATGCGCCGGCGACGCGGATGTGGCGGCGATCGTCGAATTCATGCGCGCACCCTCGATGCGCCCGCTATGCGCGCCTCCCGCGCGCTGAGAAACCATGATGGCGCGGCGCATCTTTCTTATCGCGGGCGAAGCCTCCGGCGATCAGCTTGGCGCGGCGCTGATGCGCGCCTTACGCGCCGCTGCTCCTCAGGTCGAATTCGCCGGCGTCGGCGGCGAGGCGATGACGCAAGAAGGACTGGCGTCGCTGTTTCCGCTTGAAGATATCGCGGTGATGGGGCTTGTTCCGGTCCTGGCGCGACTGCCGCGCCTCGCGCGGCGCATCGACGAAACGGCGCGCGCGATCATCGAACAGGGGCCGGACTGTCTCGTCATCATCGACGCGCCGGATTTCACCCATCGCGTCGCGCGCCGGGTCCGCGCCGTAAGATCCGGACTGCCGATCGTCGATTACGTCAGCCCGACGGTCTGGGCGTGGCGGCCGGGCCGGGCGCGTGCGATGCGCGACTATGTCGATTGTGTATTGGCGCTGCTGCCCTTCGAGCCGCAGGCGCATGCGCGGCTTGGCGGACCAAGATGCGTCTATGTCGGCCATCCGCTCGTCGAGCGGCTCGACGAATTGACGCCCCATTCTCGCGACCGCGGCGGCGCGCGATATCTGCTCGTGCTGCCCGGATCGCGCCTCGCCGAAGTGCGGCGCATGGCGCCG
Source organism: Methylocystis sp. (assembly GCF_046349115.1). Lineage (GTDB taxonomy): Bacteria > Pseudomonadota > Alphaproteobacteria > Rhizobiales > Beijerinckiaceae > Methylocystis. Next base: position 570,330 of record NZ_JAXMCX010000001.1, read on the forward strand.
ATTTACGGAGAGACGCTCGAACTTCTGTTGCGCGAACGCGCCGATTTCGACGTCGTCGTTCCCGTCGCGCCGGGCATGGAGCGGATTTTGCGCCGTGAATTGCAGGACTGGCCGGTCACGCCGCGACTCATCGGTCAGGCGGAAAAATTCGCCGCCTTTCGCGCGGCGCGCGCCGCGCTCGTCACCTCCGGCGTCGCGACGCTGGAACTGGCGCTCGCCGAGGCGCCGATGGCGGTCGCCTATCGAGTCTCCCGGGCTGAATCGCTGTTGCGCTTTCTCGTCAATGTCGACTCGATCGTGCTGCCCAATCTCGTTCTCGGCGAGAATGTCGTGCCCGAATTCCTGCAGCGGCAGGCGACGCCGCGGGCGCTTGCGGAGGCGTTAAGGCCGTTGCTGGAGGAGAGCGCCGCGCGCGACGCGCAGCTCGCCGCATTCGAGCGGGTGCGCGCGCGCCTGCTTAAAGCGGGCCGATCGCCAAGCGCCAGCGCGGCGGACATCGTCCTGGAATATGCCTCGCGCCGTCGCGCGTAAGGCGATCAGAACGGAATGTCGTCGTCGAGCTGGTCGGAGAGCTTGCCGGCCGGAGCAGGGCGCCGCTCGCCAGGACCGCGCTCCATCGGCGAGGAGCGGCCGAACGACCCGCCGTTCTGGCCGTAGCCGCTGTCGTAATCGCCCTCGCCGCGTCCGCCGCCCTTGCTGTCGAGCAGCGTCAACTCGCCGCGAAACCGCTGCAGCACCACTTCGGTCGCCTTGCGCTGATTGCCGTCCTTGTCGGTATATTCGCGCGTCTGCAACTGGCCTTCGAGATAGATTTTCGAACCCTTGCGGCAGTATTGCTCGGCGATCTTGCCCAGATTCTCATTGAAGATCGAAATATTGTGCCATTCGGTGCGGTCCTTGCGCTCGCCGGTGTTCTTGTCGCGCCAGGACTCGGTCGTCGCCACCGAGAAGGAGACGACGCGATCGCCCGAGGGAAGCGTGCGCACCTCGGGATCGCGGCCGAGATTGCCGATCAATATGACCTTGTTGACGCTGCCCGCCATGACCCTCTCCGCTCGCTCGTTACGCCGCACTCTAGTGCAAAGGCCGGCTGGTCTGGCGCGCCGGCGCGCCTTGTCCACAGATGATGTGCCTTCGCGGCGCCAATGTTCTTTTTTTGTTCTAGCACTCGCCCGCGCCAGACGCAAGCGGCGTCACTCCGTGGCGACCGCCGTCGCCAGATCGGAAGGATCGATGCGGCGGGCGAGGCCGCTTTCGAGCTGCGTGCGGTCGAGTTCGCCCTCCCAATGGGCGACGACGATCGCCGCGACGCCATTGCCGATAAAATTGGTCAGCGCCCGGCATTCGCTCATGAATTTGTCGACCCCGAGCACCAGCGACATGCCCGGCGCGAGTTGCGGATCGACGGCGGAAAGCGTCGCGGCGAGCGTGATGAATCCGGCACCAGAAACGCCGCTCGCGCCCTTCGAGGTCAGCATGGCGACGACGAGGATCGTCGCCTGATGGGAGAGGTCGAGCTCGACGCCCATGGCGCGGGCGATGAACAGTGTGGTCAGCGTCATATAGATGTTGGTGCCGTCGAGATTGAAGGAATAGCCGGTCGGCACCACGAGTCCGACGACCGATTGCGAACAGCCGAGCCGCTGCAGCTTTTCCATCAACGCGGGCAGGGCGCTTTCGGAAGATGAGGTGCCGAGCACGATCAGCAGCTCGTCGCGCAAATATTGGAGCAGGCGGAAGATGCTGAAGCCGGCGACGCGGGCGATCAGGCCAAGGACAAGGACGACGAACAGCGCGGCGGTGAGATAAAAGGCGCCGATGAGCCCCATGAGCGAATAAAGCGCGGCCGAGCCATATTTCGCGACCGTGTAGGCCATGGCGCCGAAGGCGCCGATCGGCGCGGCTTTCATGATGATGGCGATGACGCCGAACATGGCGTGGCCGGCGTCGTCGATGAAGACGCGCAGCGCGCGGCCGCGCTCGCCGAGCGTCAACAGCGCGAAGCCGAAGAGCAGCGAGAACAGCAGAACCTGTAGAATGTCGCCCTTGGCGAAAGCGCCGAGCGCGCTTTCCGGGATGATGTCGAGAAGAAATTCGACGGCGCCGCGCTTCTCGGCGAGCGCGGTATATTTGGCGATCGCCGAAGGGTCGGGCTTGCCGGCGAAACCCGCGCCGATCTGCCAAAGATTGCCGACGATGAGGCCGAGCGCGAGGGCGAAAGTCGAGACGATTTCGAAATAGACGAGCGCCTTGAGCCCGACGCGCCCGACCTTGCGCGCATCCTCGATATGGGCGACGCCGGAGACGACGGTGCAGAAAATGATCGGCGCGATCGCCATTTTGATCAACTTGACGAAGCCGTCGCCGAGCGCCTTCACCCAGTCCTGCGCGGCGGCCTGCGGCTCAAGCCACCCAAACAGCGCGCCAAGCGCGATCGCCGCGAGCACCTGGAAATAGAGGCGCCGATAGAGGGGTTTGCGGGAGGGAGAGGGACTGGCGGTCATGAGTATGTTGGCGCCTGCCGCGCGTAATGGGAACAACGCATAGTTCAGTATCACCTTTCGCGTCCAAAATGCCCGTCGTTGCGAGCGAAGCGAAGCAAGCCGTTGTCCCCCGCCGCCTTTGGATTGCTTCGTCGGCTGCGCCTCCTCGCAATGACGGCGGGGGATTTCGCGGGCGTATCGCTAGCGCGCTTCGAACGGATTGACGACGGCAACGTCCAACTCGGCGAAATCGGCGACATTGCGCGTCGCGAGCGTCATCGCGTGAGCGGATGCGATGCTCGCGACCATCGCGTCCATGACCGCGAGCGGCCTGCCGAGCGCTTTGCGCTTCGCGCGCAGCCTTGCGAAGGCATGCGCCGCGCGCTGATCGAAGGGGAGGATGCGGCCGACGAAAATTTCATCTTCGATCGTCTCGCAAGCCTTGGTCAGCGCCTCCTTCTTGCGTTCATCGGGCAACAGCGCCAGGCCGAAACGAAGCTCGGCGACGATCGGCGCGCCGATGAAAAAGTCGAGTTCGGCGTATGAATCCATCCAGCGCCGGACATTGGCGTCGCCGGTCGGCTTGATCATTTCGGAGACGATATTCGTATCGAGCAGGATCATTCGAAATCCGGCGGCGCCCGGTCGCCTGGATCGCGCGGCTGAACGAAATCGTCGGTCCAATCCTCTTCCCGAACGAGGCCTTTGAGCCGCGTTCCAAGCCCTCCGGCGCCTCGAGCGCCGCCAAGCCGGAAAGATTGAGTTAAGGCGCGTTCGAGCAGCGACTTCGCTTCGCTCGAAATGCTGCGCTTGTGACCATGCGCCAAATCCTCGATCTGGCGCTTCATTTCCGGGGGAATGTCTCGTAACAAAATGTCGGGCATGTCGGCTCCTTGATATCAAAGATATCAGCGGTGCTCGCCGGAGCAAGGCCAAAATTTTTTGCTTCGGAGCGATGGACCGCTCAGCTGCGAAGCGATCCGGCGCGGCGGAGCCCAATGGATTTATCTTTTGGCGCGTGGCATTTGCCTTGCTCAGCGCCTAAATAGGCGCTTCCACTGTCTCCTTCCGGCCTTTTTGAATGGCGAGCATCAAGCAAAAGGACGCGCGTGCGGGCGCCTCGATGACGCGCGGCGCCGACGCCAACACGATCTCCATCCGCGGCGCGCGCGAACATAATCTCAAAAATGTCGATCTGACGATTCCGCGCGACAGGCTTGTGGTGTTCACCGGCCTGTCCGGCTCGGGCAAGTCGTCGCTCGCCTTCGACACGATCTATGCCGAAGGCCAGCGCCGCTATGTCGAGTCGCTTTCCGCCTATGCCCGGCAATTTCTGGAGATGATGCAAAAGCCCGACGTCGATCAGATTGACGGGCTCTCGCCGGCGATCTCGATCGAACAGAAAACGACGTCGAAAAATCCGCGATCGACCGTCGGCACCGTCACCGAGATTCATGATTATATGCGTCTGCTCTGGGCGCGCGTCGGCGTGCCCTATTCGCCGGCGACCGGCCTGCCGATCGAGAGCCAGACCGTCTCGCAAATGGTCGATCGCGTGCTGGCGCTGCCTCAAGGATCGCGTCTCTATCTGCTCGCGCCGGTCGTGCGCGGCCGCAAGGGCGAATACAAAAAAGAGATCGCCGAATTTACCAGGAAGGGCTTTCAGCGCCTCAAGATCGACGGCGCCTATTATGAGATCGCCGACGCGCCGGCGCTCGACAAGAAGTTGAAGCATGACATCGATGTGGTCGTCGATCGCATCGTCGTGCGCCCCGACATCAGCGCGCGCCTCGCCGACAGTTTCGAGACGGCGTTGGAGTTGTCGGGCGGGCTGGCGGTGGTGGAGTTCGCGGATCGGCAGTCGGCAATCGGCAGTGGGCAGTCAGGGAATGACGGCCGACTGCCGATTGCTGATCTGCCCACCGCCGCCGCCGCGAATGTCTCGACGCATTACGCGCCCGACCACATCGTCTTCTCCTCCAAATTCGCCTGTCCGGTGTCGGGCTTCACCATCCCGGAAATCGAGCCGCGGCTGTTTTCCTTCAACAATCCTTTCGGCGCCTGTCCGACTTGCGGCGGCATCGGCCATGAGCAGAAGGTCGACGCCGATCTCGTCGCGCCCAATCCGAAGCTGACCTTGCGCAAGGGCGCGATCGCGCCCTGGGCGAAATCGACGTCGCCCTATTATCAGCAGACGCTGGAGGCGCTCGGCAGGCATTACAAATTTCGGCTCGATGCGACCTGGGAGTCGCTTTCCGACAAAGCGCGGAACGTCATTCTCTACGGCTCCGGCGACGAAGAGGTGCGCTTTTCCTATGACGACGGCTTTCGCGCCTATGACGTAAAGAAGCCCTTCGAAGGCGTCATCATCAATCTCGAACGGCGCTATCTCGAAACCGACAGCGAATGGGCGCGCGAAGAGATCGGCCGCTATATGTCGGCGACGCCCTGTCTCGCCTGCGAAGGCTTTCGCTTAAAGCCCGAGGCGCTCGCGGTGAAAATCGCCGGCAAACATATCGGTGAAGTCTCCGAACTTTCCGTGCGCGCCGCGCTCGACTGGTTTCGCGCGCTGCCCGATAAGCTCGACAAGAAGCGCAATGAAATCGCCTTTCGCATCTTGAAGGAAATTCGCGACCGGCTGACTTTTCTCGTCGATGTCGGTCTCGACTATCTGACGCTCTCGCGTAATTCGGGTTCGCTGTCGGGCGGCGAAAGCCAGCGCATTCGGCTTGCCTCGCAGATCGGCTCGGGACTGACCGGCGTTCTCTATGTGCTCGACGAGCCGTCGATCGGTCTGCATCAGCGCGACAATGACCGGCTGCTTGATACGCTGCGGCGCCTCCGCAATCTCGGCAACAGCGTCATCGTCGTCGAACATGACGAGGACGCGATCCTCGCGGCCGATTATGTCGTCGATGTCGGCCCCGGCGCCGGCATTCACGGCGGCAGGATCGTCGCGCAGGGCGCGCCGCAGGAAATCATGGATAATCCGGCGTCGCTCACCGGCAAATATCTAACCGGTGAGAAGCAGGTGATCCTGCGCCATAAATTGCGCAAGCCGACGGCCGGCCGCTGGCTCAAGCTGTTTGGCGCGCGCGGCAACAATCTTAAGAACGTGACCGCGGAAGTGCCGCTCGGCCTCTTCACCTGCGTGACCGGCGTATCGGGCGGCGGCAAGTCGACGCTGATCATCGAAACGCTCTACAAGGCGGTGGCGCGGCGGCTCTCCGGCGCGCATGAGCATCCGGCGCCTTTCGACCGTCTCGAAGGCTTAGAGCAGATCGACAAGATCATCGACATCGACCAGTCGCCGATCGGACGCACGCCGCGCTCGAATCCCGCGACCTACACCGGCGCCTTCACGCCGATTCGCGAATGGTTCGCCGGCCTGCCCGAGGCGAAGGCGCGCGGCTATGCGCCGGGCCGCTTCTCCTTCAACGTCAAGGGCGGGCGCTGCGAGGCCTGTCAGGGCGACGGCGTCATCAAGATCGAAATGCATTTCCTGCCCGACGTCTATGTCACCTGCGACGTGTGCAAGGGCAAGCGCTACGATCGCGAGACGCTGGAAGTGAAATATCGCGAGAAATCCATCGCCGACGTGCTCGACATGACGGTCGAGGAAGCGGCGAATCTGTTCAAGGCGGCGCCGTCGATCCGCGACAAGATGGAGACGTTAAAGCGCGTCGGCCTCGACTATATCCATGTCGGCCAGCAGGCGACGACGCTCTCCGGCGGCGAGGCGCAGCGCGTCAAGCTCTCCAAGGAATTGTCGCGCCGTTCGACCGGCCGCACGCTCTATATTCTCGACGAGCCGACGACGGGGCTGCATTTCCACGATGTCGCCAAGCTGCTCGAAGTGCTGCATGAGTTGGTCGAGCAGGGCAATACCGTCGTGGTGATCGAGCATAATCTCGAAGTCATCAAGACCGCGGACTGGATCATCGACATGGGGCCTGAGGGCGGCGACGGCGGCGGCGAAATCGTCGCGGCGGGGGCGCCATCGGAAATCATCAAAGAGAAGCGCAGCCACACCGGCCGCTATCTCGCGCAAGCGATGGCGCGACGGCCGGCGGCGGAGCCTTCGGCGCCGAAAGCGAAAAAAGTTCGATCGCGCTAAACCCCAGGCCCCTCACCTCACCTCTCCCCGCTTTCGCGGGGAGAGGGGATATCAGCGTGAGCCTTTGGCGACGTGGGGAACGCATGATTTTTTCGTGCGGCCCCCGCCGCCGCCTCTCCCCGCTTGCGGGGAGAGGTGAGGTGAGGGGCTTGGGGATTTGCCGGAAAGCGTGACGTCGCGCGTCAGTTCTTCATCGACGCCGGCCGCGCGTCGGAATCCGCTTCCGAATTGTCGGCAAGCGACGCATTGCCCGCCGGTTCCTGGCCCTCCGCGCTCGCGCGCTTCTTGCCGGCTTCAAGGATGTCGCGCTCCGGCCGCGGGAGCACCGGCCCTTCCGGGAAGACGAAGCCGAGCGATTTCGTCCCGCTGTCGTCGCCGACGACGACGACGCGCACCGCGCCGCCGTTCTTGAGACGGCCGAACAGCACCTCGTCGGCGAGCGGCGTCTTGATGTGCTGGTGAATGACCCGCGACATCGGCCGCGCGCCCATGGCTTCGTCATAGCCGTGTTCGACCAGCCAGTCGCGCGCCTCGTCGGTGAGTTCGATGGTGACGTTGCGGTCGGCGAGCTGCGCTTCGAGCTGCATGATGAATTTGTCGACGACGCGCTTGATCACGTCGACCGGCAGATGGCCGAAGGGCACGATCGCGTCGAGACGGTTGCGAAACTCCGGCGCGAAGAGCCGGTTGATCGCCTCGCTGTCGTCGAGATCGCGCCGGCTGCGGGTGAAGCCGATCGGCGTGCGCGCCAGATCTTGCGCGCCGGCGTTCGTCGTCATGATCAGGATGGTGTTGCGGAAATCGATGGTCTTGCCGTTGTGGTCGGTCAGCTTGCCGTGATCCATGACCTGCAGCAGGATGTTGTAGAGATCGGGATGCGCCTTCTCGATTTCGTCGAGCAGCAGCACGCAATGCGGATGCTGGTCGATGGCGTCGGTCAGAAGGCCGCCCTGATCGAAGCCGACATAGCCGGGAGGCGCGCCGATCAGTCGGCTGACGGTGTGACGCTCCATATATTCCGACATGTCGAATCGAATGAGCTCGATGCCGAGCGAGGTCGCGAGCTGACGCGCGGCCTCGGTCTTGCCGACGCCGGTCGGCCCCGAGAAGAGATAGCAGCCGATCGGCTTCTCCTGGTCGCGCAGGCCGGCGCGGGCGAGCTTGATCGCCGAGGTCAGCGCCGAGATCGCCTTGTCCTGTCCATAGACGACCCGCCGCAGCGTCTCGTCGAGATGGGCGAGAACCTCGGCGTCGTCCTTGGAGACGGTCTTCGGCGGCACGCGCGCCATCGTCGCGATCGTCGATTCGATCTCCTTTAGGCCGATCGTCTTCTTGCGCTTGTTCTCCGACAGCAGCATTTGCGCCGCGCCGGTTTCGTCGATCACGTCGATCGCCTTGTCCGGCAGCTTGCGGTCATGAATGTAGCGGGCCGAGAGCTCCACCGCCGCTTTCAACGCGTCATTGGTGTAGCGGATTTTGTGGAACTCCTCGAAATAGGGCTTGAGGCCCTTCATGATTTCGATGGCGTCGGGGATCGAGGGCTCGTTCACGTCGATTTTCTGAAAGCGGCGGACAAGCGCGCGATCCTTCTCGAAATACTGGCGATATTCCTTGTAGGTGGTCGAGCCGATGCAGCGCAGAACGCCTTGCGCCAGCGCCGGCTTCAGCAGATTCGAGGCGTCCATGGCGCCGCCGGAGGTAGCGCCGGCGCCGATCACCGTGTGAATTTCGTCGATGAACAGAATCGCGTTCTTGTGATTCTCGATTTCCTTGACGACCTGTTTCAGGCGCTCTTCGAAATCGCCGCGATAGCGCGTTCCGGCGAGCAGCGCGCCCATGTCGAGCGCGAAGACGGTCGCGCCGGAAAGAACGTCGGGCACTTCGCCCGAAACGATTTTGCGGGCGAGGCCTTCGGCGATCGCGGTCTTGCCGACGCCGGGGTCGCCGACGAGCAGCGGATTGTTCTTCTGCCGGCGACACAGCACCTGGATCGTGCGCAGCACTTCCGGCTCGCGGCCGATCAGCGGGTCGATGCGGCCGTCGCGCGCCTTTTTGTTGAGGTTGACGCAATAGGCTTCGAGCGCGCCTTCCTTCTTGCGGCTTTCGCCGTCGCGGCCCTCGCGGCCCTCGCTGCGCTCGCCGTCGTCCTCGACCCCTCGCGGGGTGCGGCTCGCGTCCGAAAGGCCGGGACGCTTGGCGATGCCGTGGCTGATGAAATTGACCGCGTCGTAGCGCGTCATGTCCTGCTCCTGCAGGAAGTAGACGGCGTGGCTTTCGCGCTCGGCGAACAGCGCGACGAGAACATTGGCGCCGCTCACGTCCTCGCGGCCGGAAGACTGAACGCTGATGATCGCCCGCTGCACGACCCGCTGAAAGCCGGCGGTCGGCTTGCATTCGTCGGCGTCGTCATTGACCAGATTGTCGAGCTCGCGATCGATATAGTCGCGCAGATTCTTGGTCAGCACGTCGAGATCGACGGAACAGGCGCGCAGGACGGCCGAAGCGTCAACGTCCTCCACGAGACTGAGCAGAAGATGTTCGAGCGTCGCATATTCATGGCGCCGCTCGCGGGCGGAGGCGAGCGCCCGGTCGAGTGTCTGCTTGAGATTGCGCGAGAAGGTCGGCATGCGCTCGTCCTATTTCTTTTCCATGATGCATTGCAGAGGATGCTGATGCTTCCTTGCAAAATCCATGACCTGGGTGACTTTGGTCTCAGCGACCTCGTAAGTGTAGACGCCGCATTCGCCGACGCCATGATTATGGACGTGGAGCATGATGCGCGTGGCCTCCTCCACCGACTTATTGAAATATTTGCGTAAAACGATCACCACGAACTCCTGTGTGGTGTAATCGTCGTTCAGCAGCAGCACCCGATACATATTGGGCTTGCGCGTCTGAGGACGCGTTCTTGTGACGAGCGCGGTGCCGGCGCCGGGACCAACGTCCGATCCCCTGCGCGGCTCCTTCGCCGCGCGAGGCGCGTGACGAATGTTCGCCGTCAAAAGAGTTAATTCCTCCGCAGCCACGTCCTTACCCTTTCGGTCCTTTCCATGTAGGTCGGCACGCTGGTTCTTTTAGTGTCGCCTCGCAGAATCCGGGCCACTTCCATGGTGAGGTAAATCAAGAACATTGTCAGTTTTGAGCTTTCGCCGCGGCTTTGCAAGAGGCTGTGCGACGAGCGGCCCGCGCGCCCGGCCCCGGCAAATCGTCAACCAAAAATTTACCTTCGCCGGACTAGCGTCTTTACCGCCAACCCTCAGGCTCATAAGTGCGTCCAATGGGCGAGCACAGCCGCATAAGCCAACATCGCGTCGGATTGCCGGCGGGCACATGGAGTCTTGCGGCGCTGTCGGTCGCTGCTTGTTTGTGCAGCGTGCTTGGCGCGAAACTGCTCTCAAATATGTTCGATCCGCCTGACGCGCCGGCCCCGGCCCGCTTTTCCCGGGGCGCCGCGGCCAATCTACCGGTTCTGGCGAGATCGGCGCCGCAAGTCGAGGCGCCGGCGCCTAACGTTCGTGGGCGCGCCGATGTGGATTATCTGACGACAGGAACGATTCAAGACAGAATGATGAGGCGTCCCGCTCTGGCGCCCTGCGGCGAAGCCGGCGAATCGGCCGACCGATAAATCGTCCTGCCAAAGGCGGAATCGGCTAAACGCAGATGACGCATTCGCTTCCCAAGCGTCGAGCGTGCGTTGCGTGAAAAACCGGCGCCCACATTTTTACGCAAGCCGCGCTGCAGCCATTTTTCGAAGGAACCCTGGCGGGCGACGCCGGATTTGCACATATATTCATTGACAATCCGGCGATTGCCCTTAAAGCATTGCCGTGGCTATCGCCCGCGCTTCTTTGCGGCGGACTGTAGGCGGGCCGGATAGCCGTCGCGGCGGCGCCGAAATTTCTCTCATACTCGCGCGCGCTGTTTACGGCTGGCGCGCAAGCGGACACTCCGCGTTCGTGAGCCGTAATCAGGATAATTGATGACATTCGAGGAACTGGGCCTTTCCCAAAAGGTTCTCCAAGCCGTCCAAGCATCCGGCTACACAACCCCGACGCCGATCCAGGCGCAGGCCATTCCACCCGCCCTGCAGGGGCGCGACATTCTCGGCATCGCCCAAACGGGCACCGGCAAGACCGCCGCCTTTACCCTGCCGATGCTGAGCCGTCTTGAAAGCGGCCGCGCCCGCGCCAGAGTGCCGCGCACGCTCATTCTGGAGCCAACGCGCGAACTTGCCGCGCAGGTTGAAGAAAGCTTCGCCAAATATGGCAAGAACCATCGGCTGAATGTCGCGCTGCTGATCGGCGGCGTCTCCTTCGGCGATCAGGAAGCCAAGATCATGCGCGGCGCCGACGTGCTGATCGCGACACCGGGCCGCCTGCTCGACTTTTTCGATCGCGGCAAGCTACTGCTGACCGGAATCGAGATTCTCGTCATCGACGAGGCGGACCGCATGCTCGACATGGGCTTCATCCCCGACATCGAGCGCGTCTGCAAACTGGTGCCGTTCACGCGCCAGACGCTGTTCTTCTCAGCGACGATGCCGCCGGAGATCACCCGGCTGACCGAAGCTTTCCTGCACAATCCGATCCGTTGCGAAGTGTCGCGCGCCGCGACGACCGCCACCACGATCCGGCAGGCGCTCATCGCTTCGCGCGGCCATGCCGACAAGCGCGAGACGCTGCGCAATCTCATTCGCGGCGCCGAAAACTTCAAGAACGCGATCATCTTCTGCAACCGCAAGCGCGACGTTGCGATCCTCCATCGGTCGCTCGTCAAGCACGGCTTTTCCGCCGGCGCGCTGCATGGCGACATGGATCAGCTGGCGCGAATGGCGTCGCTCGACGCCTTCAAGAATGGCGACGTGGCGCTGATCGTCTGTTCGGACGTGGCGGCGCGCGGCCTCGATATTCCGGACGTGAGCCATGTGTTCAATTTCGACGTCCCGACTCATAGCGAAGATTATGTGCATCGGATCGGCCGCACCGGTCGCGCCGGTCGCTCAGGCGTCGCCCTGACGATCGTCACCGAAGACGACATGAAATATGTCGATCAGATTCAGAGCCTGATCGGCAAGGCGATCGACTGGGAGGGGCCGGGCTTCGACGCTCTGCCGCCGCCGATGGAGACGAGCCGCCCGCAAGAGCGCCGCGGCGAGCGCGGCGAGCGCCCCTCGCGGTCGTCGCGCGGTCGCCGGCCGGCGGCCGCCGAGCGCGACGCGCCGGTCAGCATGGGCCGGCCGCGCGGCGGGCGCCCGAGGCCGGACGAGGACAGATTCCGTTCACCCCCAGCCTGTGCGGCGCAGAGCGAGCGCCGCGAGCGCCGGCCGCGTCGTCACGAGGACGATGGGCCGCCGGTCGTCGGGCTCGGCGACCATGTGCCGTCCTTCCTGCTGCGCCCGGTGGCGCTCAAACCGGCTAAGGTCGGCGAGGAATAGCGCCGGAGGCCTTGCGGCCCTTCCGATGCCCGTCGGCGGCGTCCGCCGTGGACGCGTCGGATGCGGGAAATGTCGCTGCGGCGCGCGGCGCGTCCCGCTCTTCCACCTGCAGTAGAGACATCATGCCCTTATCCTCATGTTCGAGGATATGGCAGTGGAAGACGAAACGCCCGAGCTGATCCGGCCCGAAGGCGACGCGCAGCAATATGCGGGCGCCGGGCGGCAGCGGAAAATTGTCATGCAGGGCCGTGCGGCTCGCGAGCTTTCGAGGGTCCCGGTCGCCGAGACACTGGTCCTGCGACTCTCCCGTAGCGCCGCGCACCACGTCGCTCGCCGCCACCTCGAATTTCGTCTGATGAATGTGAAAATTGTGACATTCGTGGCTGTCGTTGACGAGCAGCCAATATTCCGGTCGATCCGACCGCCAGGAATGAACCAGCGGCGCGCCGATCGGGTCCGGCTGGCCGTCGTGGGGCATGGGGAAACGCGGATAGTAGAATTCGAACGTCTTTCCTGACGCATCCTCGATCGCCTTGCTCTGACAATCGTCGCGCAGATTGACGCGCGCAAGTTTGCGGCTTCCGGCGTTTCTATCGAGCAATTCCAATATCTGAACAGGTCTTCCGGTCGTCCCGTCATGCAGGCGAAAATTCTCGACGTGAAGGCCGAAGCGCTCCTCGCCATCGGTGAACTGGTCGGAATTGTTGAAGCGCACAAGACGCACGACGTTGCCGTATTTGGAGAAGCTTCGCGCCTCCACCGGATAATGCGTGTGGGCGGCATCGCAATTCTGCGCGACGCCAGCCCCCAATTGAGGCGTGCGCCCTTCTGCGGGCATCGCCTGCGAGCCGCCCGACTCCATCGGCGAAGGCGCCAAATCCGCCAGGCTGTAACCTGCGCTATGCAGCCAGGGCGCGGCCGCCGCCTGAGCGCGACCGGCGACCGGCGCATGCCGCGGCAATGCCCCCGGCGCGGCGATGACGCGCGCGAGCTCCACCGGCGGCCATATGTCGGCGGCGTCAATCGTGTCGCCCACTGCGACGCCCGCAGTCACAAGCTTTGCTTCGATCTGGCGATCGGCTGCGAGGCAGCCGTCTTTCGCAGAAGCGGCGCCTTGTGCGCCCGTGCAACGCGGCACGTAAACCTCGGCGCGCGCGCTAGGCATCAGGGTAAGCTCTTGCGTCCTCTGTCCGTTCGCGCCGCCGGAATCGAGCGGGACGCCGTCGCGCGACAGGAGCGCCAGCGTCAGACAGCGATGTTGCGCAGCTTCGTTCATATCCGCCCGCGAGCCGGGGCACAGCGGCGCGTTCTTATCCTTTGTCTCGACGCGCAGACGGTAGGTGACGTCGGCGCTCATATTGGCCACGCGCCAAATCTGCACGGAGCCGGGCGGAGCGGTGACAGTCGGGTAGACTTCGCCAGCGACCGTGAAAATCCACTGCCGTTTTGGATCCGTCCAGCAGCCGCCCGGCGCGGCGGTCCCGCCCGAGGCGACAACGAGCTGGGCTTGTCGCTGCAGCTCCGGCGGCGCGGCCGGGTCCAAGGTCACCGCGCCGCAACGGTCCTTTTGGTAGTCGGCCGGATCGTGCAGCCGCCAATCGCCTTTGTCGTCCTGATCGATCTGGAGATCTTTCAATCCGATAAATCGAACGTCGGCGGCCCGTTCGAGCGCGCGTTCGCGGCGCTGCGCGGCGAGCGAGCCGCAAGGCGACGCGCCTGCAGGCGGCGCGCCGTCGCCGGCCCAGCACTCGAAATAGGCATAGTCCCAGATGTCGCCGATCGTCAGCAGGCCCGAGAGGCCTGCAAGCACCTGTGGCTCAGCGACGCCATGCACGTGCGGATGAAACCAGAACAGACCGGAGGGGTGGTTTGGCGGAATGACGTCCCGGTAGCGAAGCGGTTGCGCCTCCTTGACGGAGGCGGGAGCTTCCGTTTGCGGCTTGCAAGGATCGGCCTTCGCAAGTTCGTCCTGGGAGGGCGGATGATTGCGCGCCTCGCCATTGACCAGAATGCAGTCGCCATAAAGCGGTCGCGAACCGCTTTCGCCGAACCCCACGCCTTGCGGCGAGATCGACAGTCCATGCGTGTGAAGATTGGTTTCCTCAGGGAGCTTGGTGAAGAAATCAATGGTCAGAGTGCGACCGCGCGCCGCGGCGATAACCGGCGGCATCAGCGCCGGCGGCGCGGCCGCCGACATGCCAGGCCCGCGCAGCTTGTATACGTAGAGTCCCTTGATCAGGCCTTTGCCGGGTACGTCGACATCAGCCACGTCGGCGGTGAGAGTCATGAGACTTGAATTGTCGTCGAGTTGCGCGCCAGTCTGCTGGTCGCCCGCCGATACATGCGTCGGCGCCGCCAAGAAAATCGCGGCGGCGACGAGGCCAGGCGCAAACGCCCTAAATCGATGAACAGCAAAAAAATTCATGCTCGCCTCCAAATTCGTGCGACTGCGCTCAATGATTCAAAATTAACGCATAATTCCCTACGCCGCAAAAAACACAGCGTCGCAGGCGCCTTCCAAAAAGCGGGCCTTGAGCGAAAAGCTTCGCCGTTTTCGGACGTCCAGTCTTATGCCGCGAACGGCTCCATCGCGTCGCGAATTTGCTTCGCCTGTTCGGCGAGCTTGGCGTCGTCGGCCATGGTGCCCGGCGGTCGCAAGGCGACGTCGTTCCAGCGCGGCAGCAGGTGGAAATGCAGGTGATAGATCACCTGGCCGCCGGCGCTTTCATTGAACTGATGCAGGGTCAGCCCGTCGGCGTCGAAGGCCTTCTCGACCGCCTTTGCGACATGCTGCACGCGCTTCATCAATTCGCTGAGCGTCTGCGGCGAAACGTCGAGCAGTCCGCGCGCGCCTTCCTTAGGGATTACCAGAACATGGCCTTCCGCGCGCGGCATGATGTCCATGAACGCCAGCGCGACGTCGTCCTCAAAGACCTTATGCGCGGGGATTTCGCCGCGCAGAATCTTGCCGAAGATATTGTTCGGATCATAGACGACGGCCATGGACTGTTCCCTTCGAGCGACGGCTCCTTACTATCGATTTGGCCGTTCCAACGTGCGCCAGCGTCGCATCGGACGCCGCTACTGGCGCGACGCTCATGGCGCGAACGGATATCGTCGGGCGACGATGGTCCCGTTCCCGCTGCAGAAGGCTGGCAAGAAAAGCAATTGCCGCTGCGGCCTGTCAATCCCCAAAGGCGAAGGCGCGGATATTGGTGAGGCGGAAATCGCTCGCCGGATAGACGCCGAGAATTTCGACTTCCTTGGAAAAAAACTGCAGTTCCTCGAGGGCGCGCGCCATCGCCGGTTGTTCGGGATGTCCATCGGCGTCGGCGAGAAAGCGCGTCGCGGCGAATTCGCCGTCGACCATGTAGCTTTCGAGCTTGGTCATGTTGACGCCATTCGTGGCGAAGCCGCCGAGCGCCTTGTAGAGCGCGGCCGGCACGTTGCGCACACGGAAGATGAAGGTGGTGATAGTTGCGCCGGCGTTCGGCGCCGCCCATTCTCGCGTCTTCGACAGCACGATGAAGCGGGTGGTGTTGTGCGCCTCATCCTCGATGTTCTCGGCGAGCACGTCGAGATCGTAAATTTCGGCGGCGAGTCGCGGCGCGATTGCCGCTTTGGCCGGATCGCCCCATTCGGCGATTTCGCGCGCGGCGCCGGCGGTGTCGCCCGCCGTATGCGCCTCGAGCCCGAAGTTGCGAATGGCGCGGCGGCATTGGCCGAGCGCATGGACATGGCTGTAGACGCTTCTGAGCCCCTGCCGCGTCGCGCCTCTAGGCGCCATCAGATGAAAATGGATCGGCAGAAAGCGTTCGCCGACGATATGCAGCCCGGAATGCGGCAGGAAATGATGGATGTCCGCCACCCGCCCGGCGATCGAATTTTCGATCGGGATCATGCCGAGCGCGGCGCGCCCCTCGGTCACCGCCGCGAAGGCGTCCTCGAAACTCGCGCAGGGGAGCGGCGTCAGATGCGGATAGGCCTCACGGCAGATGAGGTCGGAATTCGCGCCTGGCTCTCCCTGATAGGCGATATATTGCGTCACTTTGCATCCTGTTCGCGCGCTGCGGCGCGCAGCGCGCTCAAATCGCGTTCCGTATCCACCGATGGGGCGGCTTTGTCCAGCAGCGCGGCGTCGATGCGCATGCCGGCCTCGAGCGCGCGCAGTTGTTCGAGCCGCTCGCGCAATTCGAGCGGGGAGGGCGGCAGCGCGACGAAGCGCTCCAGCGCCGCGCGGCGAAAAGCGTAGACGCCGATGTGTTTTAAGCGCGGGCCCTCGCCGAAGGGCGCGGCCGTCCTGGTGAAGTATAGCGCGCGCAGCCGATGGGGCGCGAGCGACGTTCCGACGAGCTTCACGACATTGGGATCGTCCACTTCTTCGGGGCGCGCCGGACAGGCGAGCGTGCCGATGTCGACGCTGGGGTCGTCGAGCAGGGCGAGCGCCGCTGCTAGCGCGCCGTCGGGCAGGAAGGGCTGGTCGCCCTGCAGATTGACGACGGCGCCATGGCGCCCTTGCGGGTCGAGCGTGCGCACCGCCTCGCCGAGGCGATCGCTGCCGCAGTGATGAGCGCCGCCAGTGAGCGCGGCCTGCCCGCCGACATCCTCGATCGCGCGCACGATTTCCGGCGCGTCGGTCGCGACCACGACAGGTCCGATTGCTGCGGCGCAGGCCCGCGCCCAGACATGAACGATCATCGGTCGGCCGTCGATGTCGGCGAGCGCCTTGCCGGGCAGACGCGTCGAACCTAGACGCGCCGGAATGACGACGATCGGCGCGAGCGCCGGCATGGCGGCGTCAGTAGGCGTTGTTGTCCTCGGCCATCCAGCCCTTTTCGCTCTTCACGAAATGCAGCGTGCCTTCGCTCGTATGCACTTCGCTCTTGGCGAAGGTCCGGTCGTCGTCGAGGCCCAGAAACGCGCATTTTCCGCGTTCGCGCTCATCGGCGCATTTGGCTTCGAAGCCTTCGGGAAATTGTATTTCGGCCTCATACATCAATTCATAGGCGTCGATATTTTCGCGCTTTACTTCGCGGCCCTGCACCTTCTTGAAAGAGACGAGCTTGGCGTCCACGCCGTTCTTTTCGAGCAGGCTGCGCAATACCTTCGCGCCGGTGGCGTCCCCGGGCATATGCTCGCCGCAAGCGGAAAGCGCCAAGGCGACCGAGAGGCCAGCCGCGAGTCCCAGAACAAAGCGAAATCCAGATGCCATCTACTCCTCCCGCGCGGCGCTGATTGCGGCGCGTTATTGTTTGTTGTGTTGGCGCGCAAACGCTTCACATTTCCCTAGCTGTGAAAATTCATATCAGATAGTTGCATTTTTGTGCAGCCGGAGTAACGTGACTAAGCCAAATGAGTTGCGCGTCTGGCGGCGTCGAAGGGCCTTAAAAGAAGACCCATGGCGTGCGTAAGCGTTCGATGCGTATTCGGCACAACTTTGAATACCCTGCGGAGTGCTCAGGTCCGCCGCATCTCCTGGGTCCGTGGGGTTGGCCGACTGGCGGTGGTTGGAGTGGCCTCCTTGAAGCCATCGTCAGTCGGCCGCCTTCCCCGAAGCGGTCGCTCTCCCAGCGAAAAATTCTCTGAAGCCAATCAGAATGAAAAAGCGCGGCTGAGGCCGCGCTTGTCTTGCCCGATCGGCTGCGTTGAAAGCTTGACGCGGACGACGGCTTGACGCGCCCGTCCGCGCTTACTTGATCTTCGTTTCCTTGAATTCGACGTGCTTGCGCGCGACCGGATCATATTTCTTGAAGACCAGCTTTTCCGTCTTGGTGCGGGCGTTTTTCTTGGTCACGTAGAAATAGCCCGTATCCGCCGTGGACAGGAGCTTGATCTTGATCATGGCGGACTTGGCCATCGTTCGTTCCGTCTATCAGAGAAAAGAAATCGTCCCGGACGCTGGGCGCGCCGGGAGCGAATTGGCCGGCAACATACGTGCGGCGCGGGCGATGTCAAGGAGGCGCGCCAGGCGACGATCGATACCGGCGAGCGACGGTCGCCCCAGTTCATCGCTGCTCTCGCCGCTACGATCCTCGCCGCCATGCGCCTGCCGCGACGCATTCGCCGCCGCGTAATCGCCCGGCGCAGGCGGAAAGGAACCGGCAAAGAACAGCCATAATTTTGTTAGTTAATCTCAAGAGCACGGCGTATGTCAGGAAGAACTCCTGGCAATCGCACGGCGACACTTGGGCGGGGCGGAATATTTTGTAAGAAGCCGAGGCTCTCATTCTGTGTTGAGAGCATGGTCGGCATGGATCGACGTGAAGAAAGTCTTATCAAGTCTTCACGCCTACGCGCCGGGAGTCGACAGTATGAGCGTAACACTCGAAAAGCGACGTAAAGTCGCTGAGTTAGAGAACTTCGAAAAGCGGATACTCCAAGAGAAACAACGCCTGTTACGCGAGCTGGAAAGCCTGGAGAGGCCGTTTCGCAAGGCGCGGTCGGCGGGCTGGACCAGAGGTTTTTCAAGCGACGCCGCCGGCGCGCCGGGCGCGCTCTACGGCGCAGGATTATCGAGAGCGCCGGCCTGGTTCTACATCGTCGCCGCGATCATCCTGTTTGGCGGCGGCGTTCTGGCGGCCCATTTCGCCTGGAGAGGCGCGCCCGCGCCCCACGCCGATGGCGCGACGCTGCGACAGGCCGAAACGCCGACGACGCCCGCGCGGATCGAGCCATCGACGCCGGCGCCAGAGAACGAGACTGCGCAATCCGCCGACGCCTCGTCATCGTCGGCGGCATCCGTCAGCGTCGCGCCGGTCGTGGTCGCGCCTCCCGCGCCGCCGATATCCGACTCCAACGATCTGAAGCAGCGGCTGCTGGAGGCGCAGTCCGCGGCGGCACCCTTGCCCGAGCCGTTGCCGCCGCCGCTCCCCAAAGCGCAAACGCCTGACCCTGCGCCGGCCCAGGAGGCAGGGCCAGTGACGGCGCTCGATGAAACGCAGCCACACGTCGGCGTCGAGCGCGCGGCGCCGGCCGAGGCCGCAGAGCCGACGGAATCGCCGCGCGCGGTCGCACGCCGGACCGAGGAAAAGCAGGCCGTCGAGGGCCGCCGCACGCAATGTCTCGTCAAGGTCGACGGAAGCGTTCTCTTCGATCGCGGCTGCACGCTGCGCCAGCCCGGCCGCTCGACTTTCACATTCGACGCGGGGGGAGACGACGTCGTTTTGACGCTCGAACGCGGACGGACCTGGACGGCGAGCCTCGGCGGCCGCAGCCTCGGGAAGGTCTATCGCTCCGGGAACTGCTGGGGCAGGCGCCGCGACGTCTACATCTGCGCGAAAGGCGCGTGACGCGCGGCGCTATCGCTTCTTCTTGGCGCGCGACGGCGGGCGGCGATCCTTCGTTTTCGCGCCCGCTCGCGGCGGGGCGCGGCGTTCGCCGCCGCTCACCACCTCGAAGCGCAGGGCGCCGGCGATTGGCGCCGCTTCGATGAGCCGCACCTCGATCACATCCGCGAGGCGATAGCTGACGCCCGAGCGCGAGGTCAGCGCATGCGCGGCCTCGTCATAGGCGTAATATTCGCGGCCCAAGGTCGCCGCCGGCACGAAACCGTCGGCGCCGGTTTCGGCGAGTCGCACGAAGAGCCCGGATTTCGTCACGCCGGAAATGCGCGCTGAAAAGCGCGCGCCGATCTGGTCGGCGAGATGATGCGCGATCAGCCGATCGACGGTCTCGCGCTCCGCCGCCATGGCGCGTCGTTCGGCCGCCGAGATGCGCGCCGCGATCTCGGCAAGTTCGCCGGCCGGCATGTCGGGCAGCGCGCCTTCGCCAAGCTTCAAGGCGCGAATGAGCGCGCGATGGACGATCAGATCGGCGTAGCGGCGAATGGGCGAGGTGAAATGCGCGTAGCGCCGCAGATTGAGTCCGAAATGCCCGTAATTCTCATGCGTATATTCCGCCTGCGCCTGAGTGCGCAGAATGATCTCATTGACGATGTTCTCATGCTCCAGGCCTTTCACGCGATCGAGGATCACGTTGAAATGCGCGGCCCGCAGCGTCTGGCCCTTGGCGAGCTTGACGCCGATCGTCGCGAGAAATTCCGACAGCGCCGACACCTTCTCGCGCGAAGGTTCGTCATGGGCGCGATAGATCAGCTGCTGGCGATGCTGCTCCAAAGTCTCGGCGGCGGCGACATTGGCGAGAATCATGAATTCTTCGATCAGCCGATGCGCTTCGAGTCGCGGCGGAATGATCACGCGATCGAAGGAGCCGTCCTTGTTGAGAAGAATTTTGCGCTCGGGCAGATCGAGATCGAGCGGCGCGCGCAGATTGCGGGCGTGCCGCAGCGCCTCATGCGCGGCGTAGAGCGGCTTGAGCACGCAGGCGAGCAGCGGCTTCGTGGCTTCATCCGTGCGGCCCTCGATCGCGTCCTGCGCCTGCGCATAGGCGAGCTTGGCGTGCGAACGCATCATCACGCGGTGGAACTTGTGATCGATCTTCCTGCCCTTGCTGGTGACGCGCATGCGCACGGCGAGCGCCGGCCGGTCTTCATTGGGGCGCAAAGAGCAAAGATCGTTAGAGATGCGCTCGGGCAGCATCGGCACGACGCGGTCGGGGAAATAGACGGAATTGCCGCGCTCCAAGGCGTCGCGGTCGAGCGCCGAACGCGGCGTCACATAATGCGCCACGTCGGCGATCGCGACAGTGATGACGAAGCCTCCGTCATTATCCGGCGCGTCGTCCGGCGCGGCGTGCACCGCGTCGTCATGGTCCTTGGCGTCGGGCGGATCGATGGTGATAAGCGGCAGGTCGCGCCAGTCTTCGCGTCCGTGCAGGGACGCGGGTTGCGCGCGCGCGGCCTCCGCCGTCGCCTCTACGCGAAACACGTCGGGAATGTCATGCGCGCGCAGCGCGATCAGGCTCACCGCTTTTTCGCCGGTCACCGAGCCGAGCGTTTCGCGCACGCGGGCGCGCGGCGCGCCAAAGCGCGTCTTGCCGATGAGATCGACCGAGACGAGATCGCCGTGCCTGCCTTGGCCAAAGTCGGCGGCGGCGACGGCGAGTTCGCGTCCCGCCTGTTTCTTGTCGATCGGCTCGATGCGGCCGGCGCCATTCGCTTCGATGCGCAGCACGCCGAGCACGCGGTGGCGCTGGCGCGACAAAAGTTTAACGACGCGCCCGACATAGGGCGGCTCGTTCGGCCCGGCGTCGCGATCGGTCTCGGCGCGAACGAGCGCGCGGTCGCCGACGCCGGGCAAGGGCTCGCCCGGCCTTGCGCGGCGCGGCGCATGGATGCGAATGCGCGGCGCCGGGCCCAGTTCGTCTTCGTCCCATTCGACCGGGGCGGCGATCATCTCGCCGTCGCGGTCGCGCGCGACGATGTCGACAAGCGCGACCGGCGGCAGCGCGCCCTTGCGGGTCACCCGCCGGCCGCGCTTTTCCAGAACGCCTTCCTCGGCGAGTTCGGCGAGCATGCGCTTAACTGCGATGCGGTCGTCGCCGGTAAGGCCGAAGGCGCGGGCGATTTCGCGCAGGCCGATCTTGCGCGGGCCGCCTGCCTCGGTTTCGCGGGCGATGAAGGCGAGAATGTCTTCGCGAGAGGGCGCGTGTTTTTCTCTATCTTTTTTGGCCAAAGGCTCGCTCAACAGGGGCGATGTGACTCTGGATTCCCGATCGCGCGCTTGGCGCGCGTCGGGAATGACCTCCGTGAGGTCGACCGGATTCGTTGTCAAACATATAGGAAGAAGGCGCCGAAATCGAAACGCCGCGCCGAGCGCACCGCTTTATTTCGCCGCCGTGTTCTTCGGCACCGGCTTTTTCGCAGGCGGCTTTTTCGGCGCCGCCTTCGTCGCAGTCGCCTTGACGGCCTGTCTCACCGGCCGCGAATCCTCGAAGGGCGTCTCGTCGCTCTCTTCGATTGTCTTTTTCGCTTTAGCCGGCGCCTTTTTGGCCGGCGTCTTTTTCGCGCCGCTCTTCTTCGGCGCGCCGCCTTTGGCTTCGATCAGGCGCAGCGCCTCTTCGAGAGTCACCTCTTCGGGCGACGCGCCCTTGGGCAGAGTCGCGTTGATCTTGCCCCAATTGACGTAAGGGCCGAAGCGGCCGGCGAGCACCGTGATCTTGCCGCCGTCGGGATGGTCGCCAAGCGCGCGTCCGCCGGCCGCGCCACCGCCGGCGGCTTTCGCGGCGAGCAGCGCCAGCGCCGCTTCGAGCGTCAGCGCCGCGGGGTCCTCGCCCTTCGGGATCGTCGCGTTGACCTTGCCCCAATTGACATAGGGGCCGAAGCGGCCGGACTTGACGCTTACCGATCCGCCGTCCGGGTGATCGCCGAGCGCGCGCGCCGGCTCCGCCGGACCGCGCGAGAAGCGCGAGCCGCCGGTTCCTGACTCCTTCTGCACGATGAGGTCGATGGCGCGGTTGGCGCCGATCGCGAGCACGTCGTCGTCGCGGCCGATATTGGCGTAGGTCTTGCCGTGCTGCACATAGGGGCCGAAGCGCCCGATGCCGGCGACGATCGGCTCGCCGCTCGTCGGATGTTTCGCCACTTCGCGCGGCAGCGAGAGCAAAGCGAGCGCCTGGGCAAGGGTCAATTCATCGGGCTTGATGTTCTTGGGCAGCGAGCCGCGCTTGGGTTTTTCGCCGCCTTCCTCCTGCTCGCCTTCCTGGACATAGGCGCCGAAGCGCCCGTCGCGCAGCGTCACTTCCGCGCCGGTCTCGGGATTGACGCCAAGCACCTTCACGCCCGGCCGCGCCGCCTCGGCGGCGTCGCCGGTCGGCGGCGAGAGCGTGCGCGTATAGCGGCATTCGGGATAGTTCGAGCAGCCGACGAAGGCGCCGAACTTACCGATTTTCAGCGACAGCTGGCCGCTGTTGCACGACGGGCAGAGGCGGGGATCGCTTCCGTCCTCCTTCGGCGGGAAGACGTGCGGTCCGAGCAATTCGTTGAGACTGTCGAGCACCTCGCTGACGCGTAAATCCTTGGTGCCGTCGACGGCGGTCGAGAAATCTTTCCAGAAGTCGCGCAGCACCTCTTTCCAGTCGATCTCATTATTCGAGACGAGATCGAGCTTTTCTTCGAGATCGGCGGTGAAATCGAATTCGACATAGCGCGTGAAGAAGCTTTCGAGGAAGGCGACGACGAGCCGCCCCTTGTCCTCCGGCACGAGACGCTTCTTGTCGAGCCGCACATAGTCGCGATCGCGCAGCACGGCGAGCGTTGACGCGTAGGTCGAAGGCCGCCCGATGCCTAATTCCTCCATGCGCTTGACCAGCGTCGCCTCGGTGAAGCGCGGCGGCGGCTCGGTGAAGTGCTGGGTCGCGTCGATTTTTTCGCGCGTGCAGGATTCGCCCTGGGCCATCGCCGGCAGGCGGCCGCCGTCCTCATCCTCCGCGTCGTCGCGGCCTTCCTGGTAAAGTTCAAGAAAGCCGGGAAAACGGACGACCTGGCCGGTGGCGCGCAGCTCCAGCGTGCGAGTTCCCGCTGTGGCGTCGATCTCGACAGTGGTGCGTTCGAGTTCGGCCGATTCCATCTGGCTGGCGATGGTGCGCGTCCAGATCAGCTCATAGAGCTTCGCCTGTTCGGGCTCGAGATATTTGGCGACGTGTTTGGGAAGACGCGCGGGATCGGTCGGGCGAATCGCCTCATGGGCCTCCTGCGCGTTCTTGGCCTTCGTCGTATATTTGCGCGGAACGGACGGAACGAAGCGGTCGCCATATTCCTTTCCGATCACCTTGCGCACGCCGGCGACGGCCTCTGGGGCCATGTCCACGCCGTCGGTTCGCATATAGGTGATGAGGCCGGCTGTCTCGCCGCCGATGTCGACGCCCTCATAGAGCCGCTGGGCGATGCGCATGGTGATCGCCGGCGCGAGACCGAGCTTGCGCGAGGCTTCCTGCTGCAGGGTGGAAGTCGTGAACGGCGCATAGGGGTGGCGCTTGACCGGCTTGGCTTCGACCGAGCGGACGACGAAGGACGCGGCGTCCAGCGCTTTTTTGAAATCCTCGGCCTCTTGGCCAGCGCCAATGTCGAGCCGCTGGATCTTCTTGCCGTCGGCGCCGACCAGCCGCGCCGTGAAGGGTTCGCCGGCCTTGGTCTTCAGATGGACGATGAGCGACCAATATTCGCGCGGGACGAATTTCTCGATTTCCAATTCGCGGTCGCAGACGAGGCGCAGCGCCACTGACTGCACGCGGCCGGCCGAACGGGCGCCGGGGAGCTTGCGCCAGAGCACCGGCGACAGGGTGAAGCCGACGAGATAGTCGAGGGCGCGGCGGGCGAGATAGGCGTCGACCAACGCCTGGTCGATCTGGCGCGGATGCGCCATCGCCTCTTTGATCGCGTCCTTGGTGACGGCGTTGAAGACCACGCGCTCGATCTTCTTGTCCTTCAGCGCGTGCTTCTTGTTCAAAATGTCCAAGAGATGCCAGGAGATCGCTTCGCCTTCGCGATCCGGGTCGGTCGCCAAAATGACCTTCTCGGCGCCCTTGACCGCGTCGGCGATGGCCGAAACCCGCTTGGCGCCCTTGGCGTCCATCTCCCAGACCATGGAGAAATCCTGGTCGGGGTCGACCGAGCCGTCCTTGGCGGGGAGGTCGCGAACATGGCCGTAACAAGGCAAGACATTGAAATTACTGCCTAAATACTTGTTGATCGTCTGCGCTTTGGCCGCCGATTCGACGATAACGACATTCATTTTATGTTAATTCCAAAAGGTGCGCCGGCTCGGCGCGAGCGGCGGAAGATGGTCAAAATGGGCGCCGCCTGTCAAATTGGCCAGCCCCGGGCGTCGAAGCGTCGCTGCGCCGCTCAGTGGTCGAAATAACTGGCGAGCGCTGTGAAAAGTGCGAAGCCGCCGATGAAATGCAGGGAAGACCAGCGCGTGTCTTCCGCCGCCTCATGGGCCTCTCGCATCAGGTCCTCGACCGCGGCGATTTGGAGAACCCCGCCGGTAAACGCCAGCGCCGCGAGTTTCAGCGCCTGGCTCTGGCCGCGCAACAGCCAGTAGCCGATCGCCGCGCCCAGCAGGCAGAAGGCGAAGAAGGAGGCGGAAAGCGCGATCCGCCAGAGTCGTCTCACCCCCTTGCTTTTCAGATTGGCGATGGCGGCAAAGCCTTCGGGAATATCGGCGAGGACCTGTCCCGCGGCCAGCACCAGGGCGAGACTTAAGGACACCGCCGAGCCGACGCCGATCATCAGGCCGTCGCCGAAGAGATCGACGCCGACCGCCGCATAGACCATGGAGGCGCCGGCGGTCGCGTCGTCCGCGCCGGCCAACTGGTCGACCGCCCATTCCAGAATCATGTAAAAGCCGCCGCCAACCAGGAGCGCGAGCGCGATCGCCCAGGCCGGCGCGCCGCCGGCGAGCGCCTGCGGCATCAGTTCGACGGCGACGACGGCGGTCACCACCCCCGCGGCGACATGCAGCGCGCGGCTCAGCATGCGCGCCGAGGCGTCGATGAATTCAGCGATGACGCCGCCGGCGAAATTGCCGAGCGCCGGCAACGCGGCGAGCAGAAGAACGAGGGGGAAATCGGCCATTGCGCGGAGACCCTATCCGGTCCGTCCGGTTTCGGCGAGGAGCGCTTGCTCGCCTTGGCGCCCTCCTGTATGAGCGAGCCACGCGGCGCAGGCCGCGCGACGGCCTCGTGGCGGAGTGGCTACGCAGAGGACTGCAAATCCTTGTACGGGGGTTCGATTCCCTCCGAGGCCTCGCGCATTCTGAAGCAGCGCCGGCGTCGCCGCCGAGCATGCTCAACGAGAGCGCCAAATAAACGCGCCGCGCGGCTGGCGTGGGGTCCATTGGGTCAGTTGTCCTCGCAGTTGCGTTATCGTTCGGGCGACATCGCCATCGGAGAGAGTAATGAACCTGAATTCGATGATTGCGGACGCTCAGGCGCGGCTCGATCGTTCGCGCCGCGAGTTGAAGTCCGCCGTTCTGGATTTCGACGTCTCGGACGAAAACCTGTTGGAAATGCGGGCCGCCGCGCGCCGCGTCTATGACGAACTCAGCGCGCTCGACCGCAGGAAGCTGAAGGGCGGCCTGTTCGGCTTTCTGAAATTCTGGTGACCGCGATGCGGCGCGTCGGGCTCTTTCGCCCGCCGCCGCGCGCTCCATAATTGTTAGGGAGCGCGCGTTTCATCGCGCCGCAGAACGAGGTCGCCAATGATCAGTCCTGAAACGCCTCCCGGCGCCGAAGTGATTTGTTTGGATGCGACCGCTGGCCCCTATGGTCGCTGCGAGGGTTTGGCCTGCGGGGCGGTCTATACGGTCGCGCGCATCGCTCGCGGCATCGACGGCGGACATGTCGTGATTCTGGCGGAGGTTTCGCCGTGGCGGACCTATGCGCCGCCTTGGGGCGTCGTCGAGGTCGGCTTTGAACTCCGCCGCTTCCGCTATCTCGACATTCCCGACGAGCTCACGCGGCTGCTGCACGAAACGCATTTCGCGGACGTCTGAATTTCCGGCGTCATCGCCCCGCCGGCGCCAAGGGCGCCTGGGGCGCCGAGGGCGGCGCATCGGCTCGCGGCAGCAGCGGCGCGGCGGCGTCCGAGCGCCGGATAAAGGCTTGCGTATCGAGCTTTAGCGCTAATTCGTCCCAGCGGCCGGCCACGTCGAAATCGATGCTGGGCGCTGATTCGCCGATCTTGCCGGCGGCGCCCGCCGCGCGCGCAACGGCGCTGATCGCGAGCGCGCGCTTCGGCAGCGGCGCCGATCCGCTGAAAGCGACCGAGAAGCCTGGACCCCGGACGTTGCCCTCGGAAATCATGGCGACGCCATTCTCGAATTTGATGGCGGCGCTCGCGGCGTCGACGATCGAACGGCCGGAACGGATGTCGACGGCGCTCGAGAGCGGACGTTTTTCCAGCCTTTGCAGCGCCTTCTCCAGATTGACGCCGGAAATCTCGCCATCGACCAGGGCCACGCCGGCGCGCCCGTTCAGGCTTCGCACGAGCGCCGACATGCTCTCGCCGACCCCATCCACCGCGAGAGTCGCGTTGAGGGCGCCGGCCAGCAGCGGTTTGCCGTAAGCGTCCCAAAGCAGCGGGCCGGCGTCGACGGCCGTTATCGTTTGCGCATTGGCGTGGAAAACCAGCCCTTCGGGCCCCGGCGCGACGGACGCCCGAAATTTGAATGCGCCGCGATAGGCTTGGGCCTGATCGATCGAGAGTTCCGCCGCGCCGTCGCGCAAGGTCGCCGTGATCGAGGCGTCGCTGATTTTCAGTCGGCCGAGTCGCGCATGGCCGACGGCGAGACGCAAATCCACGTCGGCGCCGGACAAATCCGGAAGTTCGAAAGGTCGCCCGCTCCACTGTCCGTCCGAATCGACCAGCGGAGGCGCGTCGTAAAGAAACGGCCGCAACGAGAGGAATTCGCTTTTCAAAGCGACCGCGAGCGTTGGCCTTCCATCCTCCTTATGCAGGTCGAAATCGCCTCGAAACTCATTGCCGTCGACGAAGAGCCGCGCGTCCTTGAGGTGCGCTTCTCCGGTCGAGAGCGTCGCTTGCGCGGAAAATTGCGTGTCGTTGAAGGGGCCGGGCAGGGGCGCGGCCTCGCCGAACAGCGCGAGCGCGCGTCGCGCCGAGGAGGCCGCGGCTGCGACATGACCGGCGAAGCGGGCATTGGCGCCGAGCTGCCCGACGCCCTGCGCTTCAAATCGGATCGTCTGGCCGTCGAGCCGCGAGGTGACGACCGACTCCTCGCCGCGCAGCAGCGCGCCGGGACGTGCGACCCAGAGCAGCGCTTCGAGCCGTTCGCCGTTCAAGTCGAACGCCCCGGACAGAGCCGCGGCTTCGCCGATGCGGCGCCATTCGAATTTCGCGTCGATTCGCTTCAGCGCATAGAGCCGGCCGCGATAGGAGACCCGCGCGTCGCCGTCGACGATCGAGACGGTTCCAAATCGCACATTATCGGCCGCGGCCGCTTCGAGGGTCGCCGGCTTCGCGGCGGCGGCGCGCGCGGCGGCGCCCGGCGCGCCGTCCGGCGTCTTGTCGAAATCGATGCGCGCATGCGGCCGGACGAGCTTTACCGCCGCGACCTTCAGCCGTCCCGCCAACAAGGGCAGAACGTCAACATCGCCGTGAAGCTCGCTGGACTCGATGATTAGCGCGCCATTGCGATCGGCGAAGGCGACGCGATCGACGGCGATGCTTGGGCGCGGAAAGAGCGAGAAGCTCGTTTTGCCGCGCGCGGCGACATAGAGTCCTGAAGAGCCCTGGAGCTGATCGGCGACAGCGTCCATGAGAGCGGCCGGCGAAAAGAGCCAGGGCGCGATTGTCGCGGCGATCGCCGCGAGGGCCGCGGCCGTCGTCAAGGCGATTGCGAGCCGACGGCGCGCGCCGGCGGACGATCGCCATGTCTTGAGGGCCGGCGAGTGCTTGTTGGTTGAGACGGACGGCTGCACGCCCCGCGCTCCAAAAGCTTGTCTCAGGGACTTTGCTTGTCGCGGTCAAGGGCGGCGATAAAGTGGCGAAAACCCGAGCGTCTAGCGATCGTCGGCGCGCGACAGCTCGCTGCGCAGCGCCGCCAGGATCTCCTCGACGTAAAAGGGCTTTTCGACCATGGCGCGGTCGAGATGCGCCTCGGGCAATCCCGCGCGCCCGCAGCCGGTGGTGAAGACGAACGGGCAGCCGCGGGCGGCGAGCGCGTCGGCCACGGGATCGATCCTTTCGTGGCCGATATTCACGTCGAGCAGCGCGAGGTCCAGGCCGTCGTCGCGCGAGAGACGCACCGCCTCTTCGACGCTGCGCGCCATCCCAGCGATAATCAAGCCGAATTCGCTGAGCGTCTCTTCAAGCGCCAGCGCGATATAGGGATCGTCTTCGACAATAAGCAGCCGTCGCCCGAGCAAGGGATCGCTCGCGCGCTGGGCGTCATCGCTCGGCGCCGCCGAGGATGAAAGGTCGGAGCCTGAAACAGACATAGGTAAATGGTGGGGCGCTTTGTCACAGTTGTCTAGCTTTCGCGGGCCGTTCCAGACGAATTTGCACATAACATGGCGAATGTCGCCCATGCCGCCAGCGCGCACCAGCTCAAGATCGTCAGGCCGCCGCCGATCGGCGCCGCGAATTTGAATAGCTTCCCGGAGAGAAAGACGCGCGCCGCCATGTCCCCGGAAAAAAGCGCGACCCCAGCCTGGAGCGCCAGAGCGATCGCGGCGAGCCAGTTCGCTTGCCGTCGCGGCGCGGCGCGCGCGAGCGCGGCGAGGCCGACGCCGGCGGCCGCGTGGATCATCAGAAATTGGCTCGCGGTCGCGAGAAAAGGACTGGCGTCGAGATGGGCCGCGGCGGCGGCGAGAGCGACGCCTGCTGCGCCTTGAATGGCGGCGATGGCGGCGATGAAAAAGGCCAATTTCAATGGCGACTCCCGATCGCGCCTCCGGCGATAGCGTTCTCATGCTTCAAGCGTCGAAGGCGTCGTCGCCAAAATATCGACGACCGGCGAAATAGACCAGCGCTCCACTGCGCGCCTCGCGGCGCGACGGATTTCGATCAGGCGGCGCTCTCGCAAATAAGAATGCGCGCTCCTATATTGCCGCAGAGAATTTGTGGGAGCGCGGAATGAGCGCAATGGGCGTCGTGATTTGTCTGGCGATCGCCGCCTCGGCCGGCTTGGGCGTCTATCTGCGGCTGCGACAGATGACGACGGTGGGGGCGAATCGCGATCGGGTGCCGGCGGATTTCGCACGCGACGTGACGCTCGACGAACATCGCCGCGCCGCCGAATATACGATCGCGAAAACCGAGTTTTCCGTCGCCGAGACGATCGTCGACGCGGCGATTTCGATTCTGTGGCTGGCGTTGGGGCTTGCGCCGCTCTATGCCGGGATCGCCGCGCTCGTCGAACCAGGTCTCGTCCGCAGCGTTCTGTTCGTCCTCGTCTTCGGCGTGATCGCCAGTTTGATCGACATGCCGCTCGCCGCCATCCGCGCCTTCGGGCTTGAGGCGCGGTTCGGATTTAATCGCCTGACGCGGCGAACCTTTCTCCTCGATCAGGCGAAGACCGGCGCGTTAGAACTCGTCGTCTCGACGCCGTTGCTTTTCGGCATGTTCTGGCTGCTGCGCGCCGCGCCCGATACGTGGTGGCTCTTCGCTTATGTCGCGTTCATCGCCATCGCGGTCGCGATGACCGTGATCTATCCGACTGTCATTGCGCCGCTTTTCAACAAATTCACGCCGCTCGAAGAGGGCGCGATGAAGCGGCGGATGGAGGCGCTGCTGGCGAGATGCGGTTTCGAGTCGAAAGGCCTCTATGTGATGGACGCCTCAAAACGCTCGACGCATGGCAACGCCTATTTCAGCGGCTTCGGGAAGGCCAAGAGAATCGTGTTTTTCGACACGCTGCTCGAAAAACATTCGCCGGACGAAATCGAATCGATTCTCGCGCATGAACTGGGCCATTTCAAATTCGGCCATGTCCGTCAGATGCTGTTGCAGGCCGCCGCCGTCGCTTTCCTCGCCTTCGCCGTGCTGTGGCTGGCGTTCGGCTCGGACGCCTTCGCCGGCTGGTTCGGTCTGCCGAATGATCCGGGCATTGTCCTCGTCGCGCTGATGCTGGCGCGCGAGCCGATCTGGCATGTGTTGTCGCCCGTGCTCGCCTGGCGGTCGCGCCGCGCCGAGTTCGAGGCCGACGCCTTCGCGCGCGATCTCGTCGGTAAGGAGCCGATGATCTCGGCGCTGACGCGGCTCACGCGCGACAATCTGGCGACGCTGACTCCGGACCCGCTCTACGCGACCTTCTATTTTTCGCACCCGCCCGTGCCGGTGCGGGTCGCGCAATTGCGCGCGGCGGAATCGTAGCGTGGCGTGCGCGTTCGACGACTAGACCAGCCAGTCCCGCGCGCGTTCAAGGATCCTAACGACGCCCGCGTGCTTGATCTTTCTCTGCGCGGTGATCGCATAGAATCGCTCGGTAACGCCATTCAGCGTCGCAATGTGTTTGACGCCATATTGCTCTTCGACCTGGATCCGAACGGCGGTTGGCGCCATGAATATTCCGGCGCCCGCAGACCCGAACGTCTTCAGCAGGGCGCTGTCCTCGACCTCGGCGATGATCTTCGGAAAGAGACTGTTTGCGTCCAGCCATCGATCGAGCGAACGGCGCAACGCGGTGTTCGACGTCGGCAGCAAGAGCGGCGCGCCATCGAGACAACGCGGAAAATTCTTCCGATAGCGCTGCTGCAGTTCCGAGACTCCAAACGCCGCCACGCCGCATTCGCCGATCGGGTGATTGTAGATTCGCGCATCCGCGACGCCGGTCGCCGGCCAGTCCGATAGAACGAGATCGACGCCATGCACCGGCAGTTCGGCCAGCAGGCGTTCCGTCTTGTCCTCATGACAGGTGACCTGGTTATGCGCGGCGAGCGCTGGTTCGAGCAGCCTGTACACGATGAGTTTGGGCAAGGCGTTTGATACGCCGACGCTCAATCTCAGGCTGAGCTCCCCCGCGTGGCCTTTCAAGGCGCTGCCAAGCTCACGGCCGATCGAGAATATTTCGTCTGCGTAGTTGAACACGGTCCGTCCTGTCTCTGTCATCACCAGCCTGCGTCCCTCCTTGCGGAAGAGCTGCGCGCCGATCGAGGACTCGAACACCGCGATCTGGCCGCTGATTGTCGGCTGAGCCAGGCCGAGCTTTTCACTCGCGCGGGTGACGCTACCTTCCCGAACGACGTTCCAGAAATAGAAAAGATGCTGATAATTCAGGCGTTCCATCGTTCCATCGCCTTTATCGATGAAATTGATTTATATATTCTTATTTTCAATATCAATGCCCTGCGCCATCTTCAACGCATCAGGTTCGCGACAAGGAGGACGGGCATGGCTCACATCATCGCGTTTACGGCCTTCGTACTAGCCGGCGCTGTTTCGCCCGAAATTGCGACGGCGCGCGAGTTCATGGATGGCGCCGCGGGACATCGTTTGCTCTGCGACTTTTTCCGGAAATCGAACGCCGCGGCGGACGCCGAATACAGACCGTCCAGAATTGGCGCGTCGGAACAGTCAAGTGAGCAAGCGGGCGATGCCAACTGATCGCTCCGCCTTAGGTGAGCTGCTCGGAACGAGGATTGAGCGGCGTTTCAAGAAAAAACATCAGAGTTCGCACAAGCGGTAGGAGGTCGCCATGCAGCGGTTGATCGAAGGTCTACACCACTTCCAATCGCGGGTGTTCGGCAGTCAGCGCGAGTTGTTTGAGCGCCTCGCCAAAGGCCAGGCGCCCGAGACGCTGTTCATCACCTGCGCGGATTCGCGCATCGATCCCTGCCTGCTGACCCAGTCGGCGCCCGGCGACCTGTTCATCCTGCGCAACGCCGGCAATCTCGTGCCGCCCTATGGCGCGGTGCGCGGCGGCGAAGCGGCGACGATCGAATTCGCGATCGCGGGCCTGGGCGTCAAGGACATCATCGTCTGCGGCCATTCACACTGCGGGGCGATGAAAGGCTTGCTGGATCCGCCGCCGGCCGCAGCTTTTCCTGCGCTGAATGAATGGCTGTCGCACGCAGAAACGACGAGGCGAATCATGCTGGAGAAATACGGCGACAGAACTGGCGCCGAACAGCTCAACGTGGCCATTCAGGAGAATGTGCTCGCGCAGCTCGAAAATCTGCGCACGCATCCGGTGGTCGCCTCGGCGCTCGCTCAGGACAAGCTGCGGCTGCACGGCTGGGTCTACAAGATCGAAACGGGCGAAGTCTTCGTCTATGACCCGACAACCCGCCAGTTCGGCCTCGCGCCGGCGCCATCGCAAACGCGGTCGCGAGGAGAGAGGGAACGGGTCAGCGTGGAGGTTTGACCCGCCCCCGCCACACCGAACAGTCGAACCAAAACTAGGATGCGCAAATGTCGCAAGAAGCTGATGTCGCGCCCTCTCGCCTCTCGACGATCAAAGACGACATCTTCGCCTCGGTCGTCGTGCTGCTCGTCGCGCTGCCCCTTTCGATGGGACTAGCGCTCGTCGCCGGCTTCCCGTTCGAAAACGCCGCCGCCGTCGGCCTCATTAGCGGCGTCATCGGCGGCATTGTCGTTGGGCTGCTCTCCGGCTGTCCGCTTCAGGTGAGCGGCGCGGCGAACGGCGCTGCCGTGATGGCCGCCGTCTTCATCAAGGACCTCGGCTTTGAAGTCTTCGGACTCATCGTGATGATGTCCGGCCTAATACAGATTGCGGCGGGCGCCCTGCGTTTCGGGCCCGTGTTTCGAGCGGTCTCGCCGGCGCTGATTCAGGGCATGCTTGCAGGCATCGGTCTGCTGATTTTCGCCTCGCAGTTTCATGTCATGGTCGACGACACGCCGCCCGGCACTGGGCAGGAATTCGGCGGCGTCATCAATCTCTGGTCGCTGCCGCTCGCGATCTGGAAGGGCGTCACCATGGAGGCGCACCAAGCGGCGGCCCTTATCGGATTGCTTACGGTAGCCGTCATTCTCTCCTGGCGTCGCTGGGCGCCGCGATGGCTGTCTTTTCTCCCCGCGCCGTTGGTCGGCGTGGGTTTGGCGACCGCGGTCGCGTCCTTCCTCGCGCTCGACATCAAATTTGTGCCGGCGCCCGACGATCTTCTCGCTGCGGTGAGTTTGCCTACGCCGCACACGCTGGGCCGAATTGGAGAAGGCGTGCTGTGGGCGGCCGCGTTGTCGCTCGCCTTCGTTTCAGGCGCGGAATCGCTTCTGACGGCGACAGCCGTCGACGCGATGCAGCGCCGCACGCCGCGAGCGCGTTACAATAAGGAGCTTGTCGCGCAGGGCGTCGGCAACCTCCTTTGCGGGGCGCTCGGCGTACTGCCGGTGTCGGGCGTGATCGTGCGCAGCTCGGCCAATGTCACGGCGGGCGGACGGACGAGACTCTCCACGATGCTGCACGGCGTGTGGATACTGCTGTTCATTACGCTCGCGCCGGACGTGTTGCGCATCATACCGGTCGCAAGCCTCGCCGCAGTTCTCGTCTATGCTGGGCTCAATCTCATCAATCTGAGCTTTGCGCGGTTTCTTTGGGGTCAGGATCGCATCGAAACCGGCATCTATGCGGCGACGTTGGCGACTGTGGTCGCGACGGACGTGTTGACAGGCATTGCGGTTGGCGTCGGTCTCGCCGTCGCACGCCTGCTCTACAGCTTTTCGCATCTCAACATCCGCACCGAGCAGATCGATGGCATGACGGTGATTCACTTGGAGGGCGCAGCGACCTTTATTCGACTGCCGCAACTTGCCGGCGCATTCGAAGCATTGCCGCCCGGCGCGCGGGTGCACGTGCATCTCAGCGAGCTAAAATACATCGATCACGCCTGCCTAGATCTGCTCGCGAACTGGGACGCGCAACTTCAGAACGACGGCGGCGAGCTGGTGCTGGACTGGGACGCTCTCCACAGCCTGTTCCGGGAGCGCGCACGGGCGACGTCGTCATCGGCTGCGGTGGCCGCCTGAACCGGCCGCGTCCAAAAGGCGCGGCTATTGGCGCTTACCGATTGGGCGCGAATCGATTCCCTGAGTCTGGATCGGCCACATGGGCCGATTCAAATTGTAGCCCGCCGGCCGGCGCCGCGTGCGGCGTTCACGCGAATTCCATGATCACCGCGTCGACCGCGAGACTGTCGCCGGGCTTGGCGAGAATCTTCTTGACGGTCACGTCGCGTTCGGCGCGCAGCACATTCTCCATCTTCATGGCTTCGACCATGCACAGCGGCTCGCCGGCCTTGACCTCCTGGCCTTCCGCCACGTCGACGGTCTTCACCAGGCCCGGCATCGGACACAGCAGATGCTTGGAGGCGCCGGCGTCCTTCTTTTTCGGCATGAAGGCGACAAGTTCAGCTTCGCGCTTGGTATAGACGCGCGCCGTCACGTCGACGCCCTGGTGCGATAGCTCATAGCCGTTGAGAATGGGCCGCGCCTGCACATAGACCATGCGGCCGTCAACCTCGCCTTCGAGCACGAGTTCGCCGGGGCGCCATTGGGTCGAGACGCGATGCGCACGCTGATCGCCCTCGGAAAAGCGCACGATCAGCGCTTCGCCTTGCGTCTCGACGCTCACGTCGAACCTCTGATCGCCCAGCAGGCAGACGCGTTCGCGTTCGAATTCCACCGGCCTGCCGCCGCGCAACTGTCCGGAGATTTTGCGTTTGCGCTCATTGCCGACGTGGTCCATCAGCGTCGCGATCGCGGCGAGCGTATGCGCCAAATCCCCCTGGGGCTGCTGCGGCGAAAATCCTTCCGGATATTCCTCGCTGATAAATCCTGTCGACAGATTGCCCGAGCGCCAGCGCGGATTCTGCATCAGCGACGACAGGAACGGGATATTGTGGCGAATGCCGTCGATCACGAAGCGATCGAGGGCGTCGGCCTGCGCGACGATCGCCCGCAGGCGATCCGGCGCATGGGTCACGAGCTTGGCGATCATCGGATCGTAATGGATCGAGATTTCGCGGCCCTCGGTGACGCCGGTGTCGTTGCGCACCGTGACGCCGCCTTCGCGCTTTTCTTCCGGCGGGCGATATTTGACCAGCCGTCCGATGGAGGGAAGGAAGTTGCGCGTCGGATCCTCGGCATAGATACGGCTCTCGACCGCCCAGCCGTTGATCTTGACGTTTTCCTGCTTGAGTTGCAGCGGCTCGCCCGCCGCGACTCGGATCATCTGTTCGACCAGATCGATGCCGGTGATGAGCTCGGTCACCGGATGCTCGACCTGCAGGCGGGTGTTCATTTCGAGGAAGAAGAAGCTCTTGTCCTGGCCGGCGACGAATTCGACCGTGCCGGCGGAGTCATAGTCCACCGCCTTGGCGAGGGCGACGGCCTGCGCGCCCATCTCGCGACGGGTCTTTTCATCGAGCAGCGGCGACGGCGCTTCTTCGATCACCTTCTGATTGCGACGCTGAATGGAGCATTCGCGCTCGTTTAGATAAATGACATTGCCGTGCTTGTCGCCGAGCACCTGAATTTCGATGTGGCGCGGATTGACGATGAATTTTTCGACGAAGACGCGATCGTCGCCGAAGGAGGACGCCGCTTCCGATCGCGCGCGGGTAAAGCCCTCGATCACTTCGGCGTCGGAAAAGGCGACGCGCATGCCCTTGCCGCCGCCGCCGGCCGACGCCTTGAGCATCACCGGATAGCCGATGTCCCGCGCGATGGTGACCGCCTCTTCGGCGTTCTCGATGACGCCGAGATAGCCGGGCACGACGTTGACCTTGGCGGCCGAGGCGAATTTCTTCGACTCGATCTTGTCGCCCATCGCCTCGATCGCCCGCGGATTGGGGCCGATGAAGACGATATTGGCTTCGGCCAGCGCATTGGCGAAAGCGGCGCGCTCGGAAAGAAAGCCATAGCCCGGATGCACCGCTTCGGCGCCGGTCTCCTTACAGGCGGCGACGATTTTATCGATCAGCAGATAGGACTGGGCGGCGGGCGGCGGACCGAGATGGATCGCCTCATCGGCCATTTCGACATGGAGCGCGTCGGCGTCGGCGTCGGAATAGACAGCGACAGTCGAAAGACCCATGCGCTTCGCGGTCTTAATGATGCGACAAGCGATTTCGCCGCGATTGGCGATGAGAATTTTACGAAACATTCGCGCCCCGTTGCCCCAATCCCCTCAAGCATTTGGCGCCGCGGGTAACGAATCCGCGCGGCGCCCGCTTATTACATTCAGCGCTTCGCGTCGCTTTCTTCGTCAGGCCGCTTCTCCTGGACTGAGTCGACGATTCCGAACGCCTTCGCCTCCTCCGCCGACATGAAATGATCGCGGTCGAGCGTGCGCTCAATCGTGTCGTAATCCTTGCCCGTATGGCGGACATAGATGTCGTTGAGCCGCTTCTTTACTTTCAGAATGTCTTCGGCGTGGCGCTGAATGTCCGACGCCTGTCCCTGAAAGCCGCCGGACGGCTGATGCAGCATGACCCGCGCATTGGGCAGCGCGTAGCGCAACCCGTCGGCGCCCGCGGCAAGCAGAAGCGAACCCATCGACGCCGCCTGGCCGACGCACAGCGTCGACACTCTCGGCTTGATGAATTGCATCGTGTCGTAGATGGCGAGGCCCGACGTCACCACGCCGCCCGGAGAATTGATGTAGAGGGCGATCTCCTTCTTCGGATTCTCCGACTCCAGAAACAACAGCTGCGCGATGATGACCGACGCCATATGGTCTTCGATCGGTCCGGTGATGAAGATGATGCGCTCGCGCAACAGGCGGGAATAGATGTCGAAGCCGCGCTCGCCGCGAGACGTGTTTTCGATCACCTGGGGAATGAGATATTGGCTGTAGTTTTCGATTGGATCGCGCATCGGGAATCGCCTCTGTGGTCCGGCGCAGGCTAACGCGGCCTCCGCCTCTCTTGGACCGTCATATATCCGCGCCCGCGCCGGACGCAAAGAACACATTACGCCCAGGCGCCGCGGTTCCAGGCCGCGCCGCGCGCGTAAGGCCTGGGATGCCGGATAGCCCCGCGACCCGCCGCCGGCGATAGACGGCGGGCGAAGCTATTCCTCGTCTTCCTTGAACAGCTCTTCGCGGGAGACGGTCTTGTCGGCGATCTTGATCAGCTTGGCGAGATGATCGACGACACGCTCCTCGTAGATCGGGGCGCGGAGCTGGGCGAGCGCCTGTTCATTGTTGCGGTAATAGTCCCATACGGCCTTCTCCTGGCCGGGGAACATGCGCACCCGCTCGACGAGCGCGTCGGTGAGATCCTTCTCTTCAACCTTCACGCCGGCGTTTTTGCCGATCTCGGCCAGAACCAGCCCGAGCCGCACCCGCCGCTCGGCGATTTTGCGGAAGTCGGCCTTGGTCTCTTCCTCGGACTTGCCTTCTTCGGCGACGGACTTGCCCGCCCTTGCGCTTTCCTGCTCGTGCTGACCCCAGATATTGGTGAACTCCTGTTCAACGAGGCCCTCGGGCAAGTCGAATGAATAGCGGCTGTCGAGCGCGTCGAGGAGGGCGCGCTTCATCTTGTCGCGCGAAGCCTTGTCGAAGTCGGCTTCGAGATTGCCGCGAACGGCGGTCTTCATCGCGTCAAACGACTCAAAGCCGTATTTCTTGGCGAGTTCCTCGTCGAGCCCCAGGGTCTTTGGCGCCGAGACGGCTTTCACCGTCACGTCGAATTCGGCTTCCCGGCCGGCGAGATGCTTGGCGGAATAATCGTCGGGAAAGCGCGTCTTGAGGAGGCGCTGCTCGCCTGCGGCGGCGCCCTCCAATTGCGCCTCGAACCCCGGAATGAAGGTCCCGGAGCCGAGCACGATATCGACGTCGCCGCCCGAGCCGCCCTCGAAAGTGACGCCTTCGAGCTTGCCGGTAAAATCGATCGTCAGCTTGTCGCCCGACTCGGCCTTGGCGCCTTCTGGCCTGTCCTCGAACTCCTGGACGCGCTCGGCGAGAGACTTAAGCGCTTTCTCGATGTCCTCATCCGCCACTTCCGCCACGGGGCGCTCGACGGAAATGTCGTCGAAGACGCCGATATCGAATTTGGGCAGCGTTTCGAACGTGACGACATAAGAGAAATCGCCCTCGGCCGCGAGCGCGCGTTCGACTTCCTCCTGGCCGCCGGGGAAGTCGATCTTCGGCTCGAAGGCGATGCGCAGCTCATTGTCCTCGACGATCCTGCGGTTGGCGTCGTTGACCGCCTCCTGCAGCACGTCGCCCATGATGCTCTTTCCGTAGAGCTTCTTGAGATGGCCGATCGGCGCCTTTCCGGGCCGGAACCCCTTGATCTGACTCTTCGCCTGAAGCTCGGCGAGCTGCGCGGCGAGCTTGGCGGCGAGTTCGCCCGCCGGCAGAACCACCTTGTATTCCTGCTTCAAACCCTGCGAAGAGGTCTGGGTTACCTGCATCTCTATAGCCTTCTAATAACTGCTGCCTCGTCGGCGCGCGACGACGCTTGTGCGACTGCCACGGGAGGCGGCTCTGGTGCGGGCGGAGGGAGTCGAACCCCCACGACTTTCGTCACCGGAACCTAAATCCGACGCGTCTACCAGTTTCGCCACGCCCGCAAGCTTCATTTTCAACGACTTAGCGAACAAATCGTTACGCTAAGGCAGGACACTGTGCCCACGACTTTGGAACTCCACCAGACGCTGATCTGGTAGCCCAACTAACCGACTCAGCTCTCGATGACAACTCAGTGGAAGTGATGCCGGATACCATGTCCGGTGACTGTGCCAATGGTGGCACAGCACCAAGGCCATCCATATATGTTCGTCATACGACGAAAGCCGAGCGCCTTATATCAAGAGTGCCAGTCTGCGCAAGCATCGACCAATCTAGGGAGAGAGGTATGTTTTTGACTGCACTGCGTTCGAAACCACATTTAGATCGTGAGGCTGAATCTTCCGTTGGCGATGGCTGGGCGCGTGGTGCTGAGGCGGCTGATGAATACGTGCACACGCATTTTAGCTTCGAGGATTACCCCGGCGATCCGCCCCATGCGCGCGTCTCAATCGCGTGGGCTGATGTTGAGGCATTGATTACGCGATTTGCTGACAAAGGCCACCCAGTAGCTCTTCGTCTTTTGAGTGCCGATAAACTAGCGGGCGCGGTGGAGGAACTGACCAAAAATACGAATCGACCCACGCCAGTGGCATAACATTTTGATATTACATTGTTAACTACAGAACCTAAATCCGGCGCGTCTACCAGTTCCGCCACGCCCGCGATCGGCGGGAAGGCCGCCGTAATTCCCTGCCCACGAACCGGGATCGCTTGAGAAGGAGCCGAGCCTTCGACTTCCTCTCAAACGATCCTGAACCCTAAAAAGGGCGCATTCCCGCGCGCTTGGACGCTGCGTCGAGGCGCGCCAAGCGCGAGCGCGACTCGCCGGGCGTCGCTCTATAGCATGGACGCGGCGCGACGCCAGCGCCGCTGGCTACTGTGGCGCCACTTGGTGATCGGCGCCGTTGAGCCCGCGGATCAGCGTAATGAGTTTGTCGTGGCCCTGGGGGTCGCGCCATTTGGCGTTGCAGAGCGTCGGACCGCAGACGACCTCCGGAAACTTATAGAGCGCCTTGCCTCCGGCGGTTTTCAAACCATAGCCGGCATTGGGCCTCCAGCCGCCGGCGATCAGCGACTGGCGATAATCGGAATAGGCCTGCGACGCCTGCCCCGAGGCGGCGTGAGGGAGGAAACAGGCGGCGCCGCAGAAACCGATAATGGCGGCGATCAATGTGCTGCGTGGCGCGGTCATGCCTTGGCTCTCCTTATGTTTTCGCGGTTCTAGCGCTCTCCCGGCGGCGCGTGAAGAGCAGGGCGGACATTGCCCTGGCGGCTTGCCTGCGCCATAGCTAGCGCGCCATGTCGAGCTCTCTCTCCCGCCGCGCGGTGCTCTCCGGCGTCGCCGCCAGCCTGACCGCCGTGCCGGCGCTGGCGCAGGCGCCCGCGGGGCTGCGCATGCTCGAAGCGCGTCCGGGGAAGGCGCCTCTGTCCGGCGCCCGCGAGACGGGCATTCTCGGTTTTGACGGGAACACGCCAGGACCGGTTCTGCGCTACAGGCAGGGCGACGAACTCGCCGTGCGCTTCGTCAACAAGCTGGATCGGCCGGCGACGATCCACTGGCATGGCCTGCGCGGCGACAATGCGATGGAGGGCGTCGCGCCGCTGACTCAGGCGCCGGTCGCGCCGGGCGCGTCCTTCGATTATCGCCGCAAGCTCGCCGATCCCGGCCTGTTCTGCTACCGGCCGAGTGTCTATGGCGCGACGCCCGAGCTTATGGGCCGCGGCCTCAAGGGGCTGCTGCTGGTCGACGAGCCCACGCCGCTCGCAGCCGACGCGGACCTACTGCTCGTTCTCGACGACTGGCTGCTCGACGAAGCCGGGCAGGTGGTCGGCGGCTTCGAAGACCCGGCGACGGCGCGGGGCGCCGGCCGGATCGGCTCCCTCGTCTGCGTCAATGGCAAGGCCGCGCCGGCGGCGCAAAGTTTCGCGCCAGGCGCCAGGGTGCGGCTGCGGCTCGCCAATCTGAGCAATGCGCGGATCATGGTTCTTTCCGTCACGGGCGCCCAGCCTTTCGTCATCGCCATCGACGGCCAGCCCTGCGAGGCCTTCGAGCCGATTAGACGCAGCGTGCCGGTCGCGCCGGGCGCGCGCTTCGAAATGATGTTCGACATGCCGGAGACGGAAGGCGCCAAGGCCAGTCTGACGCTGCGCGGGCAAAATGGCGAGGATCGCGATCTTCTGGTCGCCGCGGCCAAAGGCGCGAAAGCCATAAAGCGCCCGCCGATCGCCGCGCTGCCGCAAAATCCTGCGCTTCCGCCCGAGATCAGGCTTGCCGACGCGAGGAAGGTCGACCTCGTGATCGAGCCGCGCAAGAGCGGATCTGGCCCCGCCTGGACGATCAACGGGGCGCCGACGAAAGCCTATGACGGCCCGGCGCTCTTCAAGGCGCCCCGCGGCGGCGCGGTGACGCTGGGCTTCGTCAACCGTTCGGGCGTCGCACTCGCCATGCATGTGCACGGCCAGTGCATGCGCCTGCTCCATGATCTCGACGACGGCTGGGAGCCCTATTGGCGAAATGGCGTGATTATTCCGCCAGGAAAGACCAAACACGCCGCCTTTGTCGCGGAATCGCCAGGAAAATGGGCTATCCATGATGATATTCTGGAACATGAAGCGGGCGGGCTGGCGACCTGGTTCGAGGTGGTGTGACGCAGGCGCGCAGCGAACGCTAACTCCTTGAAAGCCGTCAAGTTTTTCCTTTTCTCAGATTTTCGCGTGAGCCTCCCAATATAAATGAATACAGCTATTAGTTGTGGTCGTTGACGAATGGTAGTGCAGATTTACATAGAAATTTGCGTGGGTCAGTCAAACCGCTCTGCCGAGTCCGATTGAG
The DNA here is from genome assembly GCF_046349115.1 of Methylocystis sp. Classification (GTDB taxonomy): domain Bacteria; phylum Pseudomonadota; class Alphaproteobacteria; order Rhizobiales; family Beijerinckiaceae; genus Methylocystis. The sequence continues at coordinate 612,088 of NZ_JAXMCX010000001.1, forward strand.
CGTTACCATTTGTGCGTTTTCTAGCTTGATCGAGGGAGGAGGACTTGGCCCTAACGGAGTGCATATGACTGGCCCCGCAAAGCTGCGCGGACCTGTTCTGGAGGATTTCCCAAATTGGAAGTTGGACCATCTGGACGTCGAATATGACTCACCGACACAATCGGTCTGGATGATCTACAATTTGGAAGGCCCTGTCTGTTATACCCCGCATACGTTGAGTGAAATGACCCGCTTTCGCCGATCCCTTCAGGCTATGTTCGCCGCCGGCCTCACGTCGCGCACGCCTGTTCGCTACCTTGTCATTGCCTCAAATAAGCCAGGCGTATTCAATCTCGGCGGCGATTTGGGCGTTTTCGCCGCCGCGATACGGACTCATAATTTCGATCTCTTACGCCGCTATGCGCACACCTGTATTGATTTAATTGATAGTTTGGTAAGGGGACTTGATTTGCCAATCGTCACCGTTTCGGCGGTGCACGGCCAGTGTTTTGGGGGGGCCTTCGAGGCGGCGCTTGCCACGGATTTTATCCTTGCCGAAGAAAACTCTCGTTTCGCAATGCCCGAAATAGCGTTTAATACATTTCCTGGGATGGGAGCGATTTCTCTGTTAACTCGAAAGCTTGGCGCCGCTCTCGCCCAAAAGATCATCTCGGAAGGCCGGGCATATACGGGCCGCGAAATGTACGATCTTGAAGCGGTAGATGTCCTAGCGTCCGACGGCCAAATTCGCTCGGCGACGCTGGCGTGGATGCTTAAAGGCGGCGACACCGCGTGGGCGCGGCGGCGCATCATGGCGGAGGCGCGGCGTCGCGCGGCGCCGGTCACGCGCGAAGAACTGATACGCATTACCGATCTATGGGCCGAGTGCTCCACACGGATCAGTGACGCCGACCTGCGCCACATGGAGCGATTGGTTCGCGCGCAAAGTCGTCTGCTTAGCTCAATCGGCTCTGCAAAGCAAAATGACTGCGCCGCCAAGGAACCGTCAGAGGGGTGAAAATGGAAAGCGCCCCACGTCCGGTCGAATTGGATAGCGACTCGCCCCTAGTCGAAGCCTCCAGCGAATCCGTCAGCGAGAACACGGGCGCAATGGCCGAGACCAAGACCGACAACATCATCTATCAAGATCTGGTCGAAACTCTCTTCGCGACAAAGGGCTCCTTTCTTGCGGGTGTAGCCGCAGGCATGCTTGCGCCCATCATCGCTTGGCTATCGACTTGGCAGGATGTCTACCTGCAATTGATAATTTTGATGACCTGCATGGGCGCCTATCGTATCTCAGTGTTGCTCGCTTACACGCGTCAGCCTCCCGTGCAGCGGCGCAAGGATGCGTGGCGCTGGGAACTTCGATACGCGATCGGCGCGATCGGCTTCATGACGGCGGTCGGCGTCACCGCCGCGATATTGTTTGTCGATCACCACGATGAAATGCTCGCCTATTATGGAGTGATCCTGATGACAGGCTGCGCTGGCGCGCTGGCGAGCCGCAACTCAGGTCGACCAATGATCGTTTTCGGGCAGGTGATCGGAGCGTGCGCGCCACTCGCCATTGTCTGCCTCTTCTACTACAGCTTTTGGTATTGGGGACTGACGCTCGTGCTGATTATCGGCATGATCTCCGTAAAGTCCACAACGACATTTCTGCACGCCAATCTGGAAACAGCGCTTCGCAATGGCTACGAGGCGGTGAAACAGCGAACGCTGTTCAGTCTCGCGCTCAACTCGATGACGCATGGCCTGTGCATGGGAAACGCAGATCTCTCAGTCACCGTCGTAAACCGCCGCGTATTTGATTTCTTCGGCATCGTGGCTGCGACCACGCCGATCAAACTCGAGGCGCTTGCGCATGCGATCGGCAAGAGCGCCGGCCTGTCGGAGCAGGAAAGCCAAATCTTCATTGAGCGATGGAAGCGGCACATCGCTATGCCCCATGCGAATATCTTCACGCATAAGCTCGGCGAGCGCTTCTTCGAATTCCACTGCGAGCGGGCCGAAGCGGGATCCTTCATCACCGTCATCGAGGACGTGACGATACAAAAAAGCGCGCTCCGCGAAATCGAGCGGATGGCCCATTTCGACGATCTGACCAATCTGCCGAATCGCTATCAGTTCCAGGAGACGCTCGAGGGTGAAATGCTTCAGCTCGGACCGCCGGGATTTCAGTCCGCGCTGCTGAACATCGATCTCGATCGGTTCAAGGAGGTGAATGACACGCTGGGTCATTCGATTGGCGACCAGCTGCTCTCCGCGGTCGGCGCGCGTCTTGCCGGCTGCGTCCCGCAGCCGCATATCGTCGCAAGACTCGGCGGCGACGAGTTCTGCGTGCTGCTGCGCGCCGGCTCGAGGCTTCCCGACGTCGACGAACTCGCCGCCAAAATACTGAGCGAGATGCACCGCACCTTCGTCGTCGAAAATCATGTCATCAACATTGGCGCCAGCATCGGCATCGCGGCGGCGCCAAAGGACTCGGAGACTTCCGGCGGTCTTCTCAGTTGCAGCGATCTCGCTCTCTATCAGTCGAAAGCTCAAGGACGCGGCAAGGCGATCTGGTATTCGCAGGAAATGCAGGAAGCCGTGACCCGAAAGCGCGCGATCGACACCGAACTGCGTCAAGCATTTCTGGCGAATGAAGTCGTGGTTTATTATCAGCCGGTCGTCGATTCGCGCACAGCGACCATCGTATCCTTCGAGGCGCTGCTGCGTTGGCGCCACCCGACCAAAGGCATGATCCCTCCGGGCGAATTCATTCCCATCGCGGAAGAAACCGGCATGATTATCGAGCTCGGCGCCTGGGCGTTGAGGGAGGCGTGCAATGACGCCAAATTCTGGCCTTCGAACGTTCGCGTCGCGGTCAACATTGCGCCAAGACAATTTCAGCAGAAGGATTTGGCCAGGATGGTCGCGCAGACGCTCCGCGACACCGGACTCGAGCCCGATCGCCTGGAGCTCGAAATCACTGAGACGACGCTGATGGAGGCCGATGACGTCGAAAGCAAATTGCGAGAAATCGAAGCTCTTGGCGTGCGTCTGTCGCTGGACGACTTCGGCACCGGGTACAGCAGTCTTGGCTATCTCAATCGGTTCCCGGTGAAGAAGGTCAAGATCGACCGATCATTCGCGCGGCAATCGATCGAGTCGCCCAAAACGCAAGCCATCGTCTCAGCAATCTCCGCGCTTGCGCATGATTTGTCCATCGATCTCGTCGCGGAAGGCGTCGAGACTGACGCTCAACTGACCTTCATGGCGAGCAAGAATATTTTCCTCATTCAGGGCTATCTGTATTCGCCGCCCCGGCCAATCGAGGAGTTTCGACCGCTGCTCGCCCATTGGCGCGACGCGCCGCGCCTTGTCAGCGCGGCGTGAGAGTTCCGCAAGCAAGTCTCAATTACGCGTCAGCCCCGCCAAACTCCGACGGTCAAAGACAGGTTGCACCATTCGCTGGGCGCGAAATATGGCGTGCGAGGCATTGTACCGCCGACCGAAATGCGCAAGATAATTTTCGATCGCGGCAGTCCCCCCCTGTGGCTCGACGACGTCTCGAACGATGAGCAGGTCGCGCGCTTCTTCAGCGGTCAGCGCGGTATTATTCTCCATCAGGCGCTCGGCCTTGACGTAACCCAACGTACGGCCAACCGCCGCATAAAGTCCGAGAAGGTCGACCGGATCGCCTGAAAAGGAGAAATGTGCGTCCTTTTCCGCGACAATTGCCGAGCAATGCATGGCGAAGTCGAAATCGGAGCCGCTCATCAAGCCCCGCGCCCAAGCGAGTGTGATCACCGGCGTATCGACGATCAGCTCCGAATTTTCGGCGGCGATGTCGCCAAAACCGTCGGCCGGCGTTGGCGCTTCGCGCATGCCATGGTCGAAATCATATACGAGGTAGCGAATTTCGTTCAGTTCTCCTCGGTCAATCGCCGCCAGGAGATTAGTAATCGTCCTGATGGCGGGCGCGTCAAAACCCGGTCGAGTCTTGCGCAATACTAGAGCTTGGCGGTCTTTCAACCATGAGGTTGAAAGAGATCCGTCGTTGACAGAGAGTTCGGACTGCGGATGTAGGAAAGGAAAGTTCAGCATGTTGCCCACCGTCTTTTGTCGAGGTTCGATTAAGTTAAATGAAAATTTAACTTCGCCAACCCTGACGGCGATGAGCGCCTAGAAGGAAAAAATCAAATCATTATGAAAATTTTGGGTTACTTTTGTGGCCGGGACGGGGTGCAAGATTTTATCGCTACCCGATGCGAACGTGCAATTTGCGGGCGGCATGCGGGCCGCGCATGACTTTTTTATCACGATCCGGCGCATATTTTTCGCCTGCCGTGTCCCTTCGTCGCGGGACAGCGAGGCGCGCCTGTCCTATACTGAGCAGAGTGAAGCTGACGGTTCCGAGCCCTCGCTCGTCGGCTCGCTTTCGCGCACCAAGCGTGCGAGACATGGTCGCGCCGGGGCCGGACCCGCGCGCCGATAAGACCGCCGAATCAATCAGGGCGGCCCGTCCAGAAGGGAGAAGACCAGATGATGATGCGATTTTTCGCCGCGGCGCTGCTGGCGGCGGCCGGTTGGGTCACACAAGCGCATGCGCATGGCGACGTTGGCGTCAACCAGGGTCAGTGCCTGATGAAAATCGGCCCGGATACGATGACCTTCACCGGCTATCAGCCGCAAAAGTCCCGCGAGCAGTTTTGCGACGATATTCCCGACGCGGGCCCCACCATCATCACGCTTGACGCGCAGCAGGACGAGCTTCGCGACATGGCCCTCGAGATGCGAGTCATTCGCGACGTCGGCCAGAAGGACGACAATGAAAATCTCGAGGCCAATACTGAATATTATTCGCCGCCGAACAAGTATAAGACCGGCACCCTCACCTTCGAGCACGTCTTTCCGGTGGAAGGAAAGTTCATCGGTCTGGTGAAGGCGAAGAGCGATGACGGGACCAAGGAATATGTCGCGCGCTTTCCCTTCTCCGTCGGTTTGACGCAGTCGAAGGAAATTACGATTGCCGTATTTTTCGCGGCCCTGGCGCTGGTCGGTTTCGGCCTCTGGTACAAGAACCAGTTCATGGGCAAAAAGCCGAAAGCCTAAGTCCGCTTCAGCTCAACTGTTCAATGCGACCGTCGCGTAATGTCACGCGGCGGTCCATTTGTTTGGCGAGATCGAGATTGTGCGTGGCGATCAGCGCCGCGAGGCCGGTGCTGCGCGCAAGCGTCAGGAGCGTGCCGAATACATGCTCGGCGGTTCGCGGATCGAGATTGCCGGTCGGCTCGTCGGCGAGCAGAAGATGCGGCGCATTGGCGACCGCGCGCGCGATGGCGACGCGCTGCTGTTCGCCGCCTGAAAGCTCGGAGGGCCGATGCGAGGCGCGCGGTCCCAGCCGCAGATATTCGAGCAGCTGTTGCGCCCTGAGGCGCGCTTCGCCCCTGTTCAAGCCGTTGATCATCTGCGGAAGCGCCACATTCTCGAGCGCCGAGAACTCCGGCAGCAGGTGATGGAACTGGTAGATAAAGCCGATGGTGGCGCGGCGCAGGCGGGTGCGCTCGCCGTCCGACATGCGCGACGTCGGCGCGTTCCTGATCAGCACTTCGCCGCCGTCCTGGCGCTCCAGTAGCCCGGCGATATGGAGCAGCGTCGACTTGCCGGCGCCCGAGGGCGCGAGCAGCGCGACCGTCTCGCCGGGATAGATCGACAGATTGATGTCGACGAGAATGTCCAGTCGCGCCGCGCCTTCGCGATAGTGGCGGGCGACCTTGCGCAATTCGAGAACGGCCTCGTTCATCGCGATTACTCGTGCCGCAGCGCTTCGATCGGGTCGAGCGACGCTGCCTTCCAGGCGGGATAGATCGAGGCGAGAACGGCGAGAACGAGAGTCATGACGACGATCGCCGCGACTTCGCGCGGCTCGACGATCGCCGGCAGCCGCGAAAGAAAATAGAATTCCGCCGGAAAGAGATTGGCGTCGAAGAGCTTGTTGAGAAAGACCCGAATCGAGTCGAGGTTTTTCGCCAGCGCCAGACCCAGCGCGAATCCGGCGAGCGTGCCGACGACGCCAATCGACGCGCCGATGATCAGGAAGACGCGCAGCACCGCGCCGCGCGTCGCGCCCATGGTGCGCAGGATCGCGATGTCCTGGGTCTTGTCCTTCACCAGCATCGTCAGGCCGGAGATGATATTGAAGGCCGCGACGACGACGATCAGCGCCAGAATGATGAAGAGAATGTTTTTCTCGACCTGCAGCGTGTCGAAGAAGGTCTTGTTGCGTTGGCGCCAGTCGGTGACGATCAGGGGGCGCGCGATCGCCTTTTCGACGTTGAGACGAAAATCGTCCATCTTCTCGGGATCGGCGACGAAGGCCTCGATGACTGTCGCTTCATTGTCCTTATTGAAGAAAAGCTGCGCCTCGGCGAGCGGCATATAGACGAAGACGCTGTCGAATTCGGACATGCCGATCGAGAAAATCGCGACGACGGTATAGGCCTTGATCCGCGGCGCGACGCCAAACGGGGTCTGCGCGCCCTTGGCGATGAGCAGGCTGACCGAGTCGCCGACGCTGACCCCGAGCGTCTCGGCGAGGCGCTGGCCGATGGCGACGCCGCCGGCCTTGTCGAATCCCGCGAGCGCGCCGCTCTTCACATTGCCCGCGACGCCCGGAAGGCGGGTCAGGTCCTTCTCGCGCACGCCGCGCACCAGCACGCCCGACTGGCCGAACTGGGTGGAAATGCCGGCCGCGCCCTCGACCATCGGGATCGCCAGCTTCACTCCCGGCAGCTTCGCGGTCCTTGCCGACACCTGCTCCCAATCGGTCAAGGGCGTGTCCGCCGCCTGAAGAAAGGCATGGCCGTTGACGCCGAGAATCTTGTCCATCAGCTCGCGATGAAAGCCGTTCATCACCGAGGTGACGACAATCAGGGTCGCGACCCCGAGCATGATGCCGAGAAAGGAAAATCCGGCGATCACCGAGACGAAGCCGTCGGCGCGGCGGGCGCGCAGATAGCGCAGCGCCACGATGCGCTCGAAGGCCGAGAAAGCGCCGGCGCTTCTCGCCGGCCGCGCCGTTTCGCTCATGCCTCACCCGGCCTGATGGCGGCGACGATTCGCGCGACAGCGTCGTGGGGCGCGAGCAGTTCGCGCTCGCCGGTGCGGCGCTGCTTCACTTCGACCCTGCCTTCGGCGAGGCCCTTGGGACCGACCAGAACCTGCCAGGGCAGGCCGATGAGATCGAGCGTGGCGAATTTCGCGCCGGGACGTTCGTCGCGGTCCTCATGCAGCACGTCCAGCCCGGCGTTCTCGAGCTGCGCGACGAGATCGGCGCAGACCTTGCCCGTCGCCGCGTCGCCCACTTTCAGATCGGCGACGCCGACATGGAAGGGCGCGACCGCCTCGGGCCAGATGACGCCATTGTCGTCATGGCTCGCCTCGATGATCGCCGCCACCAGTCGCGACGGGCCAATGCCATAGGACCCCATCTGCACCACGACCTCCTTGCCGTCCGGCCCGTTGACCACGGCCTTCATCGGCTCGGAATATTTGGTTCCGAAGTAGAAAATATGGCCGACTTCGATGCCGCGCGCCGCGAGCCGCGCCTCTTCGGGCACGGCGGCGAAGGCGGCTTCGTCATGCATCTCGCTCGTTGCGGCGTAGCGGCTGGTCCATTGGTCGACGATTCCCTGCAAGGCGGCCGCGTCGTCGAAATCGATCGTGGCGGGCGGCGGCGCGAAGGAGAGGAAATCCTTATGGCAGAAGACCTCGCTCTCGCCGGTCGAGGCGAGAATGATGAATTCATGGCTGTTGCCGCCGATCGGGCCTGACTCGGCCGCCATCGGAATGGCGGTCAGACCCATGCGCGCGAAAGTGCGCAGATAGGCGACGAACATTTTATTATAGGAATGGCGGCCGGCCTCGGCGGTCAGATCGAAGGAATAGGCGTCCTTCATCAGGAATTCGCGCGAACGCATCACGCCGAAGCGCGGGCGCACCTCGTCGCGAAATTTCCACTGGATATGGAAGAGATTGAGCGGCAAATCCTTGTAGGACCGCACCGAGGCGCGAAAAATCTCGGTGATCATCTCTTCATTGGTGGGGCCGTAGAGCATCTCGCGCTCATGGCGGTCGGCGATGCGCAGCATTTCCTTGCCATAGGCGTCATAGCGCCCCGACTCGCGCCACAGATCGGCCGGCTGAATCGTCGGCATCAGACATTCGATGGCGCCGGCGCGGGTCTGCTCCTCGCGGATGATGGCGTTGATCTTATTCAAGACCCGCAGCCCGAGCGGCAGCCAGGCGTAAATGCCGGCCGTCTCCTGCCGGATCATGCCCGCCCGCAGCATCAGCCGGTGCGAGACGATCTCGGCCTCCTTCGGGGTCTCGCGCAGGATCGGCAGGAAATAGCGGGAAAGGCGCATGTGGCATCCGGTTGGGCGAATCGGGAGCGGCGAGCATAGCCCGTCCGCCGCCCGAGCGAATGGCGCGGGAGGGGCTTTTGAACCCCGGCGGGGCGGAAAACGCAAGCGGCTGGCGCTCTTTCCTTTTTGGCGGCGCGCGCCCATGTCGGGGGGATGAACTCTCAGGGGGCCGGCACGGGCGAGGCTAGGAGCGAGGCTATGGGCGAGGCTGCAGCCAGACAAAACCTGGGAAGCGTCCGCGACAATCCAGAGCTCAATCGTTTTGAACTCGACGCCGATGGCGAGACGGCGCTCGCCTATTACCGTATCGACAATGGGGTCATGGTCTTCACCTCGACCCAGACCCCGCCAAGGCTGCGCGGCCAGGGCGTCGCGTCGGAACTCATCCGCAACGCCCTGCAATTCGCCTGCGCCCGCGGACTGAAGGTGAAGGGCGACTGTTCTTTTGTGGCGGATTATTTGCGCCGCCATCCCGAAAGCGCCGATTGACCTTAGGAGTTCGCGGCGCGCTCTTCTCCCGCTTGCGGGAGAACGCAACCCGGCGAAGCTGAGTCGGATGAGGGCAAACCATGCGCGGCCGGCTTCGCGCCACGGTGCGTGAAGTCATCGAGCGGGGCAAACCCCGCCGCCGGCAAAATGATGCAATCGAACGCACAGCAAAGGCCGGAAGGACGGCCGCGATATTTTCGCCCAAAAACGCTGCGTCGCGTCCCATGGTTGAAGTTGCGGGCGACAGGATCGAAAACGACGAAATCCGTCGGCTCTATAGTGCGCCTTTTTCGAGAAGTGCGCCGGAGCAACATCCGGCGGCTCGGCCATGCTCTTTCGCCTCCTGTATTGGCGGACATGGCGCGTCGCCATAAGAGCAGAAGACGCAACAATCTCCGGCCTTGGGCTTGAGCAATACGCCGCATCCGTTGCATTCATAGAAAAACTGGCAAGCGTCCGTTGGCATCGTTTCAGTCGACTGATGGCCGCAAGACGGACAGGTTATCGTTGAGACGAGTAGCACTCATTGCCCCTTGAAAAATTTGAGCAGCACGGGCTCGATATAGCTCCAGCTTGCCGCCGCCAGCACGATTGCCGACGCGCACAGGAGCAGCGCCAGCGTTGCGCGTGAGCGCTTGGTCGACGCGCAGGCCGAACCCGCAGCGCAGACGACGGGACGCTTGAACCACCAGGCGCTCCACCCCCCGACAATCCCCAAGGCGCTGACTGACAGAAGCGGCACGCGCCAAGTTGCGACTGTCTCGAGCCCGCCCAAAATACCCGCGCCCGCGCCGAGCGCCGCAAGTCCGAGCGGGATGACACAGCATGAAGAGGCGATAACCGCACCTAGGCCGGCCACGAGACCCAAGGCCGCAAACCATTTCGGCGCGACGGGCGCGCCAGGAGAAGCCGACGCGGAGGACGTTGTTGCTTTGGCGGAATCGGTGACGGTCATGGCTGGCCTCTCCTTGAGTGTGTGGCTATTCTTTCACCTGTAGTGACTACAGGTGAAAGAGAAAAATCCATGCAGCCATTGACGATTGGCAGGCTCGCGGCGGCGACGGGAGTCAATTTCGAGACGGTGCGTTACTACGAGCGCATCGGTCTTATGCCGCTCCCCGCACGGACGGCGAGCGGACATCGAGCTTACGAACCGGCGCACGTCCGAAGGCTTGCTTTCATCCGCCGCGCCCGCGAGCTTGGGTTCAGTATCGAGCAAATCCGCGCCCTCTTGGCGCTCGCGGAGCCGTCCCGCGCTTCCTGCGCCGAGGTGCGAGAGATTACACAGACGCATCTTGATGACGTGCGAGCGAAGCTCTCCGACCTGACCAAGCTTGAGCATATTCTTGGCGCGACCGTCGCCCGTTGTTCTGGCGACCCCGCCCCGCCATGTCCCGTGCTCGACATGCTGGCGATGCCAGAGCGTGCATGATTAAGAATTTTGAATAGCGGTTAAGTCGTTATAAATAACTACAAAAGCTGGATTTTTGGCTGGTTGTGAAGGCTATTTCGGCGGCAGCGTTTCAACGAAATCGACCGCGAGTTGCGCGTAGCTGGAAAGCTGAGCATCGGTCCGAATGGCTTCGGGGAGTATCGTAGCCCATCCCTTCATAACCTTGCCCGTCAGGTCCATGGGCTTGACGCCGTCGCGGGTCAGTAACTCCTTGGCTCGCGTTTCGCCGACACGAAGAATGAGATTGGTGTTGTGGACGCCAACGCACATGTTACCGTTCAGAGTGAAGCAAACGCCGCCAAACATGCGGCGCGCCTCGATGTGCCGGTGATGCGCGAGGATAGTTCGCAGTCGTCCAACAAGAGCGGGGTCGGACGCCATTCTGGCTAGTCCTGCAACACGGGCGGCATTTTTTCAAAGCGCGGCAAATTTGTATCGGAAATATCCCAGGAAGCGCCGCGGCTCGCGTAAACGATCATTTGAGGTTTGAACACTTCGAGGTCGTCGAGGCTCGACGCCCTGAGGAAGATCAAATCGGGCATTGCGTCGTTGAGCGAATATACAGGTGCGCCGCAGCGAGGGCAGAAAGCGCGCGAGACCACATGCCCGCTGTCAGCCGGCTTGTCGTAGACGGTTACGTCTCCGGATACGGTCACCGACGTGCGAGGAACGGCGAGATGCGAACTATGACCCGTCCCGCTGCTCTTGCGGCAATCAACGCACTGGCAATGACCGGACATGAAGGGATTGGCGTTGCATTCATAATGGACAGCGCCGCAAAGACAGCGGCCTTGGAAAGGTTCCGGCATTGGATTTCCTCCTCGATTGTGCGTTCATGCCGCACTAGATTAGAGTAGTGACTTGTAATACGCAAGTCACTATCAGCCAACGATGCGCGCCTTGAAAAAACTCAGGTCGGGATGCCCGATAGCCACTTCTCTCGATATTTTTGGCGACCGATGGACGCTCGTCATCATGCGCGATCTTGCAATGGGGAAAACGCGGTTTGGAGATCTATCACAATCCCCTGAACGCATCCCGACGAACGTGCTGGCAGATCGACTGTTACGATTGGAGGAATTCGGCCTTATCGAGAAGAGCGCGTATCAGGAACATCCGATCAGATACGACTATGCGCCGACGGAGAAAGGAGCGGAACTGCTCCCCGTGCTGCAAGCCGTTTGCAAATGGGCGAACAAGCATCTGCCAGACACATGGAAAACGCCGGAAAAGTTTCTCTCTATGAAACCCTCAGACCTTACCGCCAAAAAAACCGACAACTAGGCGATCGCCGTTGACGTTGTGTATTAGTCCAGACATTTGCAGCGTCTGCTGACGCCTTGTTCTTGGTCGCTCGCGGCGTGCAAGAGCTTTTTGCAAAATTGAGCGCTGCTTACCCTTCCGCACGCGCCCGGCGTCAGGTGGAAGAATTCGGCCACACGACGCGCCGGCGTCCCTACGCTTCAGCCTCCGCGGCGATGTCCAGCCACTGTTCTTCAGCAGCGGCGAGCGCCCTGGCGAGTTCCTCGCGTTGCGAGGCGAGGCGCGCCGCCTCCTGCGGATTGCGCGCAAAAGCGTCTGGCGCTGCGAGCGCTTCGTCGACGCGGGCGAGAAGCTGGGTGAATTTCTCGACGCGCTCTTCCGCCGCCGCGAGCTTGCGCCGCGTCTGGCCGGCGTCGCGGCGCTTCGGCGCCTCCTGCTTTGGCGCCCCTTGCTTTAGCGAATCATGCGCCAGCGCGACGGGCGCTTGCTTCGGTTCTTCGTCGCGCGATTTCGACAGCACCAGCCGCGCATAATCGTCCATGTCGCCGTCGAAAGCGCGCACCGTTCCGTTATCGACCAGCCACAGCCGATCGGCGCAGGCCTCCAGCAGATAGCGGTCGTGCGAGACCAGAATGACCGCGCCTTCATAATCATTGATCGCCTCGATCAGCGCGGCGCGGCTGTCGATGTCGAGATGGTTGGTCGGCTCGTCGAGGATCAGAAGATGCGGCGCATTGAAGGCGGCGACGCCGAGCAGCAGCCGCGCCTTTTCGCCGCCGGAAAGACTGGCGATCGGCGTATCGGCGCGTGCGCCGGAAAATCCGGTCTGCGCGGCGCGGGCGCGGATGCGCGCCTCGGCGGCGCCCGGCATCAGCCGCGCGAAGACGGCGTAAGGCGTCTCGCTCTCATTCAATTCGTCGATCTGATGCTGGGCGAAAAATCCGACATCGAGCTTTGACGCGCGCACCATCTCGCCGCCGCAGGGAGCAAGCCGGCCGGCGAGCAATTTGGCGAAAGTCGATTTGCCATTGCCATTGGCGCCGAGCAGGCCGATGCGATCGTCATTCGAAATCGACAGCGTGAGCCGCGACAGCACCACGCGATCGCCATAGCCGACCGACGCCTTCTCCAGCGCAATGATCGGCGGCGACAGCGGCTTTTCCGGCGAGGGAAGATGAATCGGCAAAATGGCGTCGTCGACGATCGCCGCCACCGGCTCCATCTTGGCGAGAAGTTTTAGGCGCGACTGCGCCTGACGCGCCTTGGTCGCCTTGGCGCGGAAACGGTCGACGAAGGCCTGCAGATGTTTGCGCTGCTCTTCCTGTTTCCTGGCGCCCTTGGCGGCGAGAAGCTGCGCCTCGCGCCGCTGCTTTTCGAAGGAGGAATAGTCGCCCTTATAGAGCGTCAACCGGCCGCGTTCGAGATGCAGAATATGGGTGGCGACGGCGTCGAGCAGATCGCGGTCATGGCTGATGACGATCGCGCTCGCCGGATAGCGCGACAGATAATCGACAAGCCACAGCGTCCCTTCGAGATCGAGATAATTGGTCGGTTCGTCGAGGAGCAGCAAATCAGGCCGCGAAAATAGAACCGCCGCGAGCGCGACGCGCATCCGCCAGCCGCCGGAAAATTCCGACAAAGGCCGCCGCTGCGCCGCCGCATCGAAACCGAGGCCATGCAGAATGGCGGCGGCGCGCGCCGGCGCCGAATGGGCGTCGATGTCGGCGAGCCGAGTCTGAATGTCGGCGATGTCGTGGGGATCATGCGCGGCTTCGGCCCGCGCGATGAGGTCGGCGCGCTCGAGGTCCGCCGCGAGTACGAAGTCGATGAGCGCGGTCGGGCCGCCGTGCGCCTCCTGCTCGACGCGCCCGAGCCTTGTGCGCGAGGGCAGGGAGATGCCGCCGCTCTCCGCCGCGATTTCGCCGGCGATCAGCCGAAACAGCGTGGTCTTGCCGGCGCCGTTGCGGCCGACGAAGCCGGCGCGGCAGCGTCCCGGCAGAAAAACCCCGGCATGGTCGAAGAGCAGCCGGCCGCCGAGCCGGTAGACGAGATCGTTGATCGTCAGCATGGAGGCGAAGCTTTAGGGCCTCGCTTGGCCAGGCGCAAACGCGAAGCCGTGCGGCGCCGTGGCGCCAAGAGCCGGCCTTGTCTTGCGCCTTCCGCGCCTCTATACAGCCCTCGCGCCCGCCATGACGCGGTCGTACAACCCGCGCCCATCGTCTAGAGGCCTAGGACGTCGCCCTTTCACGGCGAAAACAGGGGTTCGAATCCCCTTGGGCGCGCCAATAAAATCAGTGACTTGGCCCGTCACACTGAGCGGCTTCCCTAGCAATACGGAAAAAATACGGAAAATGCATCGCTGAGCGTGACTCGCTCGGCATAGAGTCCCGCGTGACCTGATTTGGTAGAGGGCTTCAATGCGCGTCTTCGGCGAGGTTCGATCGATCTCGGAGTTGATGAGTGTGATCACGCGGCGGCGTTATGAGTTGTGGATTGCGAGCCTCGCGCTTGACGATATCGCGGGCGTCGCCGACGGCTGTATCAGCAAGCTCGAATGCGGCACGAAGCGCCCCGGCGAAGTGTCGCCTCCGTCGATAATGGATGCGCTCGGCATCCGGCTCCAGGTTATCGTGGACGACGACGCGCTCCCGGCGCGCACGCGCAGGGCGATCGGAACGTCGCAATACGTCCAACCGGCCGACCGCTTGGACGAACCCGCCGACCTCGCCGCCTGATCCGCGCTCGCACGAGGCGCAATCCACTCGCTCTAGGCGTGGGAGGGGCGCGGCCGCGGCGCCGGGAGTGGGGGAAAAATCGAAGTCGGATCGGCGAGTTCCACCCTCCCGCGCGCGACTTGCGCCTCAAAATTTTTCGGCTGTCAGAATTTTTAAGGCGTGTCGGAAATGTGCGAGAGTCACGAGAGGCAACCGCACAAAGGCGGGGACTCCTCGTCAAGGCAGTTCCTCGGGCACCTCAACAAAAAATGGCAACCAAAATTCATAGAGGCTGGGCGCGTCAGTCACTTTCGCGGGAACGTGAGCTTGCATTTCGTCGCCAAAATTCTTCCGCCAAATTGCAGCCGTCAGTGTCCCACTCATCGTCAAGCTCAGATGATGCCGTGGCCAGCTCGAATGCTGCTTCAGTGTCTGCGTCGTGTGGATGATGAAAGGCATAGGAATTTCGAATTGTGTTCGACAGATTTGAGCCGCCAAACAGCTTCTTAAGCGCGTCGAGCGCGTCCTGCCCTCCTTTATCGAGCAAAGGCCTGTATTGCTTTTTTGCGCGATGAGCCCAAAAAACGAGGCGTGAGGAGCTTCGCCCAACTTTCGTGAAGAATACCGATAGCCATCCGCATCAGCATTTGAGTCTGTGCGCCGGACAGTATGCGCCCAAGGTCGTCGTCGGTTGTTTTGTTCGATGAGAAAATAATAAGTTTTGTAAATAGATTGAGCTGATTGGCGACATGCCCCAGCAAGATAAAGAGGGCGCGCTCGTTAGACGGCGTTGCCTGCAATTGTGCCTTAGATACGGGTATTTCGGACCTTCTGGACGGCGGTGATGACGACGGCCGCGCGTGCTACGCCGAAGAAGACGCCCGCATCGCCATCTCGGATCGGCGCTTCAAGAGCGATGCCGAGTTCCTTGCAGCGCTCGAATACCTCGTCAGCGCCGAGGTCAAAATACATGGTCGTATTGACCTGTGCGATGCATGCGACACGATAGTTGTCGCTGTCGCCCGCTACTTCGGCACGCCGGTCACCTTCGGCGGCGAACCGTTGGCCCGATGGTCTGACGCGCTGAAACTAGTCGCACGAGGATAGGCCGGGCAGACGACGAGCGAGACAGCCCCGCTCGCTTCCCCGCGTTCAAAGGACACTCGCCAAGACCAACGTCGCGCGCTCGCTGTCATCGAGAACGCGCGCTGATCCAGCGCGCGCCGCGACAGAACGCTCCGAGCGCGGATGTAACGGCGCGGGCTTTTTTCGTGTTTAGCCTCGTTTCAGGATTCGTGGCAGATTATCAAGCGCAACGAATCACAGCACACTAGCGCTTGAATCCTTGCCGTCGAAAGGAATTACCGATGAAGCGCCTTTTAATAGCCGCCGTCGCGCTTTGCGCCGTTACCTACGCCGTTTACGCTGTGTGGCTTTCGAAGCCCGGTTCGATCGAAAGCGCGGGAAACAACCCAACAGCCTCGGAAACGACCGCTACATCGCCTGATTCCAGTTCCGTTCCGGACTCGATGCCGACCGCTGGCGCGCAGCCTGTCCCTGCGTCGCCAGAGCCCCTAACCACCGTCGCACCCGCGCCCAAAAAGGCAGCAGAAACGGAAATCGCGCCGCCTGCCTCCACGCCGAAGGCTGAGAAAGCGCATCACGCCTCTCACTCGAAGAAGCCCGCAAAGCCGCACTGATAATCAAAACGCCCCGACCGTGATGAACGGCGGGGCGTTCTACTCGAAAAGCGATTGGCGGCAACGCCAAGCCGATCACATCTGACTGGCCGCAGGGCGCTGCTGACGCGGATGGCGTCGCGCTTGGCGTTGCAAGCGCAGGCTGCCGCTCATCGACTAACGAACCGTTAAGCGACAGCGCCCGACTGTGAATGAACGGCGGGGCGTCTTTGTCGCCCGGATCGCGAACCACGACACCGTTCCCAGCTCTGCATCGATGAGCGCCAGCGGCGATTTTTAGAACGCCGCAACTTCAACTGCCGTGCTCAGCGCATTCCGCCGAATCCGCCTGGACCGCCAGGCCCTCGAGAATCGCCCCCGTGCGGACCTCCTCGCCTCTCGCCGCCGTCGCCCCCAGAGCCTGCGTGAGGCTGCGGAACGCTCGGAGGCCCCATCATGCGCGGCGCGGCGGGCGGAGGAATCCGAATTCCCATAGGCGAGCCGCGGTCAACCGATGGCTGCCCATGCATCATCGGGGGAGACGGCGCGTGTGACGTCGGGGGCGGCGACATAATGCGCGGCCCCATCAGCGCCGGCGGAGCCGACTCCCTCATGGGGGGCATGCGCTCGAGCGGTGTGACGCCGCGCTCGCGCATATTCGGTTGCGGGCGCTCCGGCGCCATTTCACGAGGAGCCATGGCGCCGCCAGGTGTATTTTGCATGTGACGTCGTATCGGCTCAGAGGACGTATCAGGCATATGCTCAAAGGGCTGGCGCGGCGTGGCGGCCGTCTCATTTCGCGGACCTCGTTGGCCTCCTGGTTCGACAGGAGCGGCGCTGTGAGCCTTCAGCGCCGATCGCGGCTCGGCGGGCTTTGGCGCGGGTCCCGCTTCGCCGCCCGGCGCAAGCGCAGGTCCGCCCGGCGGCATCTTTGGGCCGTGCAAAGGCGCGCCGCCTTCCGATGGCAACGCCCCCCGCCGAGGCTCCGGGCCGCCCATTGGAAGCGCGTTTTTCGACCCCGCGCCGGGTAGCGCAGTCACGCCGCCGCCGCTGGGCGCGTGCCCCTCTTGCGGCGCTGGAGCGATCTTTTCAGCCTCCGCCGGCCCTTGCCGCGGAGGCTGCGCGGTCGGCGCGCCACCCGGCGGCGGCGCGCCTGGGGGCCGACGCGCGATGAAATGCGGGAGCGCCGCGCCTATGGCGAGCCCGGCGGCGCCCGTTCCGGCGGCGGTCAGCCCGCCCGTGGAGATCACCTGACCTTGGGGATTCCTGACCACGAAATTATTCACTTGCTGATCGATAACGATCTGATTGTGGACATTCCGAAAGATCAGATTGTCAGGCGGCGGCGCGACATAGATGGGCGGCCGTTGCCAAACAGGGATCGGCACGAAGGGCGGCGCCGGCAAAACATACGGCTGCGCAATCACCACCGGCGGGGGCAGGATGATGAAATTTGGCGGCGGCGGCGGCAAAAAATAGACGGGCGGCGGCGGAACGAAGCCCCAGACCGGATCGTCGAAGGAGACGACTGGCTGCTCGACGAACACGATCTCTTCCGGCGGCGGCGGCGGATAGGCATAGTCGATCATCTCGAAGCTTGATGGCGGCTCCAGCTCGGACGAAAGCTGCGCAAGGCGGCGGCGCGCGTCCCAGGCGTGCGGTCCCTTCGGATATAGGCGCAGATAGGACCAATAGGCGTTGGGCGTGTCGACGACGCGCGAGCGACGCCAGGTGAGCGCCTCGCGCCGCGCCGCGACAATGGCCCGCGCGCGCTCGGCGTAGGGCGCGGCGGGATAGGTCGCGACATAGTCCTGATAGCCCTGGAGCGTGTCGCGGCGAAGCGCGGCGGAGAAGCCCGCCTCGGGACCGAGCGCGCTGATCGGCTGCGCGAGCTGCGCAGCATCGTCGTCGGCACGCGCGGGCGCTCCCTCGATGCGTTGGAAGAAAATGAAGTCCGTGTCGATCTTGGCTGAGTTCCACGGGATTTGCGCGCCCTTTGTGTTGTCGGAAACGCGCAGGCGCACATTTTGAAAAATCTGCATCAGCGGACTTCCGCCGTCGCGGATCATCTCTGCGAGCGCATGGGCATAGGCGCCATAAGGACCTTTTTCGTCGGGCGCGACCGTACCCGGCGCAGCGTTGAAGGCGAGTAAAGCGTTGGCTCCTGGTTCGTAAAGCGCGAGGCCGCCTGCGAGCGGCTGTCCGGACATTTGGAACGGATTCGGGCGGGCGGCATCGAGCACGACGACGCTCAGCTTAGCGCCCGAGGCGGCGAGTGGCTTCAGATAATCCGAAACGCGCAGCGCGCGCAGGGGAACGTCGGCGTCGCGCGCGACCCTTACGTCGATCGGCACGAGATAATTCTCGCCTTCGAGCTGGAGCCCATAGCCGGCGAAATAGATAAAAGCGACCGTATCCGGACCGGCGCTTGCCGCCTTGTCGAGAAAATCGCGGAACGCGCGCTTCAGCGCTTCTTCTTCAAGGTCGCGCGCGCCGGTTACGTCAAACCCTGCCGCTTGCAGGGTCTGTGCGATGAGGCCAGCGTCATTGGCGGCCGTCGCAAGCGGCTTGTCCGTATTGGCGGACTCGCCAACGACAAGTGCGAGACGTCGTTCCGTGGCCTGCGCCGCCTTTCCCACAGCGACCGAGGACCACGCTATGAGCGCGACCGCCAGCATTCGAAAAAGCTGCATCGAAAGTTCTCCTTGCAGGCGTCGCGAGCCCATGCGGTGTCGAGTCATCGAGCGATCAAGCAGCTGAATGGGGGGTGAACCGCACAAGGACGCGCAGCTAGCCGATCAGATCAGCGAGCCGATGGAGTTTTTCCCGCGAGAGACGTTGCGTAAAGCGCCCACACATGGCGTTAGCTTAGCATTAACTGCCGTCGCTGGTCGCGCTCGTTCGGATTGCCCGGCGCGCTTACGAATCGGCCTGTTGCCTAGCGACAGGCGACAATCCTTTCAACCGCAAAACTCCTGCCCGGACGGCGACGACAGGGCTTTTTCGTGCGACCGGCGAGCCGGGCGTGAGGTCGAAAAAAGCCCGCGACAATGAAAACGCGGGCAACTCATGCCTGCCGGTCGACAGGCGTGGCGCCACGATATTCAATCGTCTCTTACTCGCAAGTCCAGCGCTCGCCAGGGCTTGCGCAAAAAACCCGTCGACCGCGAAGTCGACGGGGCGCCAGGTTGTCGGTGTTAAAAACGCTGTATCTATGCCATGTTAGATGAAGGCCTGTCTACACAGGGATCGAAATGAGCTGTGGATTGTCGTTTCACCAAATGCTTGGTTCGCGCAAAAGGGGCCGGCGCCTCAACAGCCCGGCCCCGATCTGTTCGAAAGGCTGAAGGTTTTTCGCAACGCCGCGATTGTCGTTGGTCTCATTGACAGGCGCAGTGCGGCCGCGCACAGCGGCGACTTCCGTTCTCTGCATCGGCCCACGTCAGCGTTGCACCGCCGATCGCGATCACGCGAAAACCATTTCGCGCAGCGAATTTTTCTTTAGCGCCTACCGCGGGCCTTCGTTGGCGCGCGCCGCGCGCTCGCCCGGATAGCTTCGCGGATTTGAGCTCGTCAGGCATGGCCGGCCTCTGCACACTGACAAATCGCCGGCTCTCGCTCAGTAGTATTGGTCGGACCCGGAGGGGAGCAACCTCTTGAAGATTGATCCCCCGCAGAGAGCAGGCCCAGCACATCGAGCTGCTGAGCATTTCGGCTTGCCGCGTTGATCGCGTTCACGGCTCTTAACGCGTAGAGCACCGCGGCGTTCTTGTCAGCCTGCGCCTGCATCCTGATGTTGCTCGTCGCCGTCGTCCGCGCTTCATCGGACAGTTCTGAGAAGCGATTCTTGACCGCGCACGACGACGGCGAGCCGTCAGTCGCGCCAGTCGTGGCCAGAACCGCGTCAATATTCTGCAGCGCCCCCTGGGTTTGGCGGCGCATATAGTCGTCGGTCTCTGTCGCCTTGAGCTTGCCGGCCTGCGCGGCGTCGTAGAAGCGCTACATCGCGGTGTCCTGGCCTTGGACGCGCGCGTTCGAGGCGGCCTCGCGACCTTTCAAAAAATATCCGCCCGCTGACAGCCCGGCAGCGGCGAGAGAGAGGCCGGAAGCGAAACCCATGTCAGCCGAATCCTTGGGGTTCCGCGAGGATCAGTTTGTGCGACTGCCGCTCAACTTCGGTGAGGAGAAGACAGTCGAGCGAGGCGACCAACCCCATGTCGAAAGGCGTGGGCTGGTGCGCCTCTCCCCGCGGCGGCGACGGCTCGGCCTCAATCCAGTCGATTGCGTGCGGCAGAAAAAAGCCGCTGCTTTTGGGCGGACGCAGTGAGCACGACAAAATGGGAGGGAATGAACGGCCGCAAGAGCTTCGCAAGTTTGCCGGCGCTTCGATCGGATTTCACGAAATACTGATACGGAGCAACGCACAGCACGTCGCGGACCGCCGGGCCGCGCAACAGAACATCATGCAGCCCGACGATGTCGATGCCGACCGATGAAACATTAAGAGCGAAAGGCTCCACAGCCCGCCGCGTCGCCATTTTAGAATTTCTCGAACATCGTGCCTGGATCACGCGATTCGATCGCAACGCCAGGGGCGTGACGCTCCATCGCCTCGATGGTCACGAGTTGCAGTGGGTGAAAGTGATCGACGTTGAGGAGCGTCTGAAACCGCCGCTCGTCGATCCCTGTGAAAGCCTCCTCCATTGCTTCAAGATCGACGCCCTTGTCCTCGATTTGCTGGCGCGTCTCGCCGCGTGTTTCGAGCGTGCGCAAGATGCTCTGCAAGATGCCTTTCGGCGTGCTGGTGCTGCCGAAGGCTTTCGCTTCCCCGCCGGCGTAAAATCTCACGATGCCTCTATTTTAGAGCGACATGATTTTTCCTTTCATGTTTGCGCTATGTGCGCTTATTCACCACACGCGTCTCTTCGAACGTCGGCGCCGAAGCGCTTCACGTTGTTCTTCTTCGCTCGGCAGGTTGCGCCGTTCCCAATTGCGCGCGACATGGGCGGCCCAAGTGGCGTCCCACGACGGGATGGCCGCGAACTCGTGGCGCGAAACGACTCGCCCCTTCGGGCCATAGGACTGATGGCCTGCCGGCGCGTCGTCGGTCACTAACTCAAGTCCCCGAAATGCGATGTGATCGGCCCGTTGTGAGAGGCTGCGCTCCCGTCGGGAATCGGCGTCGACTGCTCGATGACAACCAGCGCGGCGTGCGACGCGTTCAACAGGCTGCGAAGGTTCGCCGAGTTCGCGCTGCCGAGTGCGGTTGCGAGCGCGTCCCAGTCGTTTTGCGTGATCCCCGCGCGCGATAACAGCTTCGCGCGCGTCTGATTGCGCTGCGCTGCGCGCTTGTCGATCGCGCTCAAAATTCCAACAGGTGCAGCGATTGTTGCCAAGATCGTTGTAGCGTTCCTTTGCGCGTTGCGCTCATAACTTCTTCACGGATCAGCAGCCGCCGTAAGCGATCCAAGTGTTCGCGCTTCCGCTTCGCTTGTTCGGCAAGCGTGGCATTCCACTGTTCATCGCTGAGATAGGCGGAACGAGACATTAACCTGCTGCGCCATCGGCTACACTCACGCGGTCGAGACGCCCCGCATTGAAGCCTGAAAACCAAATGCTACGGCGTTCCGGCGTCCAGGCGTGGAAGCCGATCGGGTAGCCGCCGGATTCGCGTTCGCCCGCGAGATCGCCGAGAAAGCCCGAGCGTGCACCATCGTCGAAGGCGTCCGGCTGTGCGAGGCGCAAGCGCTGTCGCTCGCACGTCGTCGCCTCGCTCGTCTTCCTGCTCGCTTGCTTCCGCGGCCGGCTCCACGAGTTAGTTGATGTCGGCGGAGGAGCGATGCTCACCGCGCCGTCGCGCTGCGCGTGATAGTCGCGTGTCGCCTGGGCGAAAAGTTCCGGCGACGGCCCCCGGCCGTCCTCAAGCGTTTCCGAAAGAAGCTCGTCGAGATCGCCCTTAGCGTCGTCGATCGCTTCGTAAGCGGCTCCTATGGAATGCGCGTGTTGGCAACAGACTGCGCGATTGAACGTCATGGCCGCGCGGCGCAGACGGGCGCCGACTTCGAGCGCCTGCAGTTTCCATGCCCGCATGAAGGCGCCGAAGCGCTCGACCTGATCCGCGTCCAACGTGAGCTGAGGTGCAAGCTGAACCTTGATGCGCTCCAAGGCCGCCCTGGCGGTCGCGATCCGATTTGCGCGCCGCAGAGTTTACTGCGGGAGACAAACGTTGCGGCTTGCAATACAGCTTCCACAGCGCCGCGCGCGCCCTCAGCATGGCGTCCATCAACTCTCTGGTGAGCGGTTCATTGGCGATAGACTCGCGCACAGCCTTCTCAAAATCACCGCGCGACGTTCCCTTCGACCGGAAGCCGAAGCCCTTGGGCGACGCCGCGAAAACAAGCCAGCATAGGCGCCGGCGGTATTCGAAGAGCAAAAACGCAGCGCATCGTCGACCGAAATTCTGAACGAACTGGCATTAATCGATCCACGCCCGAAACGCCCGCAAAGTTCGTCCCTCGCTTTCGCCCGCGATTTCGCGTCAAGGCTTCGCCGCGCCGGGAAGCATCGGGAGTAAACATGCCGATCTTTCCCGAGACACATTACCGATAAATCGTGGAGACTCGCCGATGCGCTTAAACTTATATGCCCCCGGATCGTCTCTCGAATTTGCGCCGACGCGCAGCGGGAACAGGCGACCTTCAATAAACCGTGACGGCTGCATTTCGAGCCGTCTTTCTGCGAGGCGACGTCGCCGTCCAAGAAGCCATCAAGGCGTCCGGGCGACGTTGCAGGAGGACTCGTCCATGAGGAAGCTGCTGAATTCCGTGTCCCTGTTGTCCGTGCTGCTCGCCGCGCCGGTCGTGACGATGTCCGCCGCACTCGCCGAGGACAAGCTCGAAGCTCTGACGAAGAGCGAAAACAATTGGGCGATGCAGGGCAAGAACTACAGCTCGAATCACTACAGCACTCTGACCCAGGTCAACGCTGACAACGTAAAAAACTTGAAGGTGGCCTGGTCGTTCTCGACCGGTCTGTTGAGCGGCCACGAAGGTTCGCCGATCGTCGTCGACGGCAAAATGTATGTTCATACGTCTTTCCCGAACAACACTTTCGCGCTTAATCTCGACGATCCGACCAGCATTCTTTGGCAGCATAAGCCCAAGCAGAACGCCGCCGCGCGCGCCGTCGCCTGCTGCGATATCGTCAATCGCGGACTCGCCTATTGGCCCACCGACGGCAAGACGCCCTCGCTCATCGTCAAGACGCTGCTCGACGGCCATGTCGTCGCGCTGAACGCCGACACCGGCGAGGAATATTGGAAGATCGAAAACTCCGACTTCAAGGTCGGCTCGACGCTGACCGTCGCGCCGCATGTCTATAAGGACATTGTGCTGATCGGCAGCTCTGGCGCCGAACTTGGCGTGCGCGGCTATATGACCGCCTATGACGTGCGCTCCGGCGAGCAGAAGTGGCGCGCCTATGCGACCGGTCCAGATTCGGACGTGCTGATCGGCGACGACTTCAACAAGGCCAATCCGCATTACGGCCTGAAGGGCCTCGGCACGGCGACCTGGGAAGGCGACGCCTGGAAGATCGGCGGCGGCACCAATTGGGGGTGGTTCGCATACGACCCCGGCACGAACCTCGTCTATTACGGCAGCGGCAATCCGGCGCCATGGAACGAGACCATGCGTCCCGGCGACAACAAATGGACCATGACGATCTGGGGCCGCGATCTCAACACCGGCGAGGCGAAATTCGGCTATCAGAAGACGCCGCATGACGAATGGGATTACGCCGGCATCAACTTCATGATGCTCAGCGAGCAGAAGGACAAGGACGGCAAGCTGCGCAAGCTGCTAACCCATCCCGACCGCAACGGCATCGTCTACACGCTCGACCGCACCGACGGCACGCTGGTCTCCGCCGACAAGATCGACGACACAGTCAATGTGTTCAAGAAGGTTGATCTGAAGAGCGGCCTGCCAGTGCGCGATCCGGAATATGGCACGCGCATGGATCATCTCGCCAAGGACGTCTGTCCCTCGGCGATGGGTTATCACAACCAGGGCCTCGATTCTTACGATCCGACCAAGGAGCTGTTCTTCCTCGGCGTGAACCACATCTGCATGGACTGGGAGCCCTTCATGCTTCCCTATCGCGCTGGTCAGTTCTTCGTCGGCGCGACGCTGAACATGTATCCGGGCCCGAAGGGCGATCGTCAGAAGGGCGAAGGCCTCGGCCAGATCAAGGCCTACAACGCCATCACCGGCAAATTCAAATGGGAGAAGATGGAGCGCTTCGCCGTCTGGGGCGGCACCGCCGCGACCGCCGGCAATGTCGTCTTCTACGGAACGCTCGACGGCTTCATCAAGGCCCGTCATAGCGACACCGGCGAACTTTTGTGGAAGTTCAAGCTCCCGTCGGGCGTCATCGGCCATCCGATCGTCTATCAGCACAAGGGCGTCGAATATGTCGCCATCCTGTATGGCGTCGGCGGCTGGCCGGGAGTCGGCCTTGTGTTCGATCTTCAGGATCCGACGGCCGGCCTCGGCGCGGTTGGCGCCTTCAAGCAGCTCGCCAACTACACGCAAATGGGCGGCGGCGTGATGGTGTTCTCACTCGACGGCAAGAGCCCCTACGACGATCTGAGCGTCGGCGAATACAAGGCGAACTGAGCCTCGCCTTCCATCGATCTCTCACCGCCGGAGGCGGTTGCGAGACGCCTGTTCGGACGCCTCCCCGTGCGCCCGAACAGGCGATCGGCACGATCACGGAAAATAAAAACAATGTCGCGGATCACACGCTTTTCCCTCGGTTTCGGCGGCGCGCTCGTCATTGCTCTCGCGGGCGTCGGCGCGAAAGGCGCTTCGTTCGGCGGCGCCGGCGACGCCATGTCGAACCCCGCGCCAACGGCCGAGCAGGCGTCGCCGGCCGATCCCAATGCGCTGCGCATCTGCGCGTCGAAGAATCAGCCGCCGCTGTCGATAGAAGACGGCTCCGGACTTGAAAACAAGATCGGCGTCACGCTCGCCGAGGCCATGCGGCGCAAGGCGCAATTCGCCTGGTCGCAGCGGCCGGCGATCTATCTCGTGCGCGATTCTCTCGACAAGAAACTGTGCGACGTCATCATCGGCCTCGATACCGGCGATCCGCGCGTCGCGACGTCAACACCCTATTATCGAACCGGCTATGTCTTCGTCAGCCGCGCCGATCGCGGCCTCGACATCAAATCCTGGTCAGATGCGCGCTTAAGGAAGCTCGGGCGCATCGTCGTCGCCTTCGGGTCTCCCGGCGAAACGCTGCTCAAGGATATGGGCCAATACGAAGACAACATGGCCTATCTCTATTCGCTGGTGAATTTCAAATCGCCGCGCAACCAATATACGCAGATCGATCCCGCCCGCATGGTCGGCGAAGTGGTCAGCGGCGCGGCCGACATCGCGGTTGGTTTCGGGCCGGATGTCGCGCGCTATGTCCAGTCATCGACCGTGCCCCTGCGAATGACGCTGATCGAAGACGATGCGGTCAAGAGCAGCGGCGAAAAAGTGCCGCAGCGCTTCGACCAATCGGTGGCGGTGCGGCGCGACGACAAGGCCCTGCTGGCGGAAATCGACAGCGCGCTCGTTACGGCGCGGCCGAAAATCGAAGACATCCTCAGAGCGGAAGGCGTTCCGCTTCTCACCGTCACCCCATAGATGCGCGGCGCAGTAACCAAAAACAGGACGAGAATAAGTGTCGAAAAGAAAAAGAAGCGTTTCGGTCTATCTCATCGGCGCGGCGGCTAGCGTTGTCGCTCTTGGCGCCATCGCCCAGACTGCGGGAATCACCTTCCGCAACACGATCACCGGCGAAGTGCTCAAATTCGACGATGCGTTGCCCGAAGGACGAGACACGGCGGGCGTCAAGCAATTCATGGCGACCGGCAAGAATCCTTATAATGAGGATGCAAGCTGCCTCAAGCAGGGAGAGCAAATCTTCCTTTCGGCCTGTTCGGGCTGTCACGGCCATCTTGCCGAAGGAAAGATCGGTCCCGGCCTCAACGATTCCTATTGGACCTATCCGCAGAACGAAACCGACGAAGGCTTCTTCTCGACGATCTACGGCGGCGCGCAGGCGTCGATGGGACCGCAATATGAGAATCTGACCCTCGACGAGATGCTGAAGGTGATGGCCTGGATTCGTCACCTCTTCAAGGAGGCGCCGGAAAAGGCGAGCTGGTTGACCGACGCACAGCGCAAGCAGTTCAAGCCCTACGCCGGTCACGAGACATTGCCGGAAAATCCGCCCGGCCAATGCCAGTCAATGGCGAAGTAGTTCTCACGCCGCCGTCGCGGGGGCGCAAACAAGGAGGCGCGAGCCTCGCAAGGGGAGGAAACTGATGCGTAAAATTCATTTCGCTGCGGCGCTCGCCGTCGGCATTCTGTTCGGCGCCGGCGGCGCGCTCGCCTATGACGGCACCAAATGCAGGGCGCCCGGCAATTGCTGGGAGCCGAAGCCAGGCTTCCCCGACAAGGTCGAGGGCTCGAAATATGATCCCAAGCACGACCCAAAGGAGATCGCCAAGCAGCAGGCGTCGATCCAGGGCATGGAAGAGCGCAACAAGAAGCGGGTCGAGAATTTCAAGAAGACCGGCAAGTGGGAATATGACGTGACCAAGATCGCGCAATAGGCTTCATCGCAATGAGAACGCGATGAATCCAGCGGCCATGATCTGGATCCGGGCGCATTCGACAAAAGCGCAGCGGCCCCATTCCCGAGATCGTGGCCGCCAGTTCCTTTCGGCTGGTTAAGGTCACGCCTTGAACAATACGTTGCATGTCGTCGAGAAGCTCGCGGAGTGGCGCGCGCGCGCCCTTGAATTCGAGCGGGAAATTCAGAAGGCCGTTCTCGGCCAGGCGCGCGTCATCAGGCTTGTAACGATCTGTATTTTTGCGCGCGGCCACGTGCTGATCGAAGGCGATGTCGGAGTCGGCAAGACGACGCTGCTGCGTTCGGCGTCGCGTGCGCTCGGCGGCGATTTCGCTCGTGTCGAGGGCACAGTCGACATGATGCCGAGCGACATTCTCTACCACACATTTCTTGGCGAAGACGGCCGCCCGCGGGTCGAGCCGTCCGAACTGCTGCGTCTGGCGGACACCCTGCCGGTATTCTTCTTCAATGAGATCAATCGCGCCCGTCCGCAGGTGCACTCGCTGCTGCTGCGGTTGATGACCGAGCGAAGCGTGTCGGCGTTCAATCGCGCCCATCATTTTCCTTTTCTTAACGTGTTCGCCGATCGCAATATGGTGGAGCGCGAGGAAACATTCGAACTGCCGGCGGCCGCCCGCGATAGGTTCCTCATGGAAATTTCCATGGCGGCGCCGGATGATGAGGAAGCTCGACGCAGTCTCGTTTTCGACCCGGCGTTTCACGATACGGAAACCCTTCTAGAACGGGTGAGCTCCGGATCAATCGACTATCGCGAAATTCCCACCATCGCGTGTGTGATCCAGGCTCACGTGCGTTCGAGCGAGGCGCTCGAACGCTATGTGCTCAATCTCTGGCGAGCCCTTGTCCAGCCAAGTTCGGCCGGCGTGTCGCTGGCGGATGTCCACGTCGAAAGTCTGGTCAAGGGAGGTGCGAGTCCGCGTGGACTGGCGGCGCTGGCGCGCGCGGCGCGCGTGGGCGCCTGGCTCGATGGGCGTGATTTTCTGGTTCCGGAAGACGTGCGCGAAGTGTTCATCGAAGTGATGGCGCATCGCATCTTCGTCGATCCGATCCACGCGCTGCGCGGCGACGATATCGTCAAGCAATTATGCCGCGCAGCTTTTGATGCGACGCCGGTTCCATGACTGCGGTCGTCGATATCCTCTACCGGCCGCGTGGACGTTTCGCCGCCAATCATGTCGGCGCGCACAGCTCGAGTGAAATTGGCGGCTTTGGCGTGTTTCGCGACCAGGCGTCCTTCATGCGCTACCCGGACGCGCGCCGAATCGACATTCGCGCGACGCTGCGTGATCCGTTCGGCGCCACCTATGTGCGCCGCTTCGAACAAAGAGCGGCGATCGACGTCTATGCACTCGTCGACCTCTCGGCGTCGATGGGTTTCGTCGGCGCGGCTGATCGATTCCGTGTGGCCGTCGAGCTCTGCGCCGCGCTTGCCTATTCGGCTACGCGCATCGGCGATCGGTTTGGCCTGCTTCCTTACGATGGCGCATTGATCGATCGGTCATCGAGTCCGGCGACGCGTTCGAGGAGCGTGGCGCTTGCCGCCGTCGAAAGGCTTATCGGAGAAACGCCCCGCGGGTCGAGCGCGAGAGGCGTGCTTGACGCCACGGCGGCGCTCGGCGCCACGCGCAAACTCGTTTGTCTCATCTCCGACTTTCGCTGGCCTGAGCGGCTGATCGAACTGGCGTTTGATGCGCTGGCGCCGCATGATGTGGCGCCGATCGTTCTGGTCGATTCGGTTGAGTCGGCGCCGCCGAAGTGGGGCATGTTGCAGCTTCGCGACAGTGAGAGCGGCCGCCGACGTTCTCTGTTGATGAGGCCCGCGCTTCAGCGACGCTGGATGGCGGCCGAGCACGCGCGCCGGCAAAGTCTGGCCCATCTGTTATCGCGACGCAGTCGCGCGCCGATCTATGTTGCGGACCGTTTCGATCCCGTTGATCTCAGCATTCGGCTGACGGCGGCGTGAGGCGCGCGATGCGCACTTTGTATCTTGTCCTTGCGCTATTTGCTGCGCATTCCGCTGCCGCTCAGGAACTGACGGCGCGCATCTGCTCGGCGCGCCCGTTCGGCTATTTTGTCGGCGATCTCATTCATGCGCGCATCGAGGCGTCGGGCCGAGAGAGCGCCGCGCTGTCGCGTGCGTCCTTGCCCAAGACCGGTCCGCTGACCGGATCGCTCGATCTCCGTGACGTCACGCTTCACGAGACCATAAAGAGCGGCGCCCGCCTGTGGCGGCTCGATCTCACCTATCAGAATTTCTATGTCGCGCTCGATGCGCGGGAAATTGAAATTCCTGGCTTCGAACTCGCCGTTTCGACCGCCGCCGGCATAGAGTCTGTCAAGGTTCCTGCATGGCGCGTCGGCGTCTCGCCTTTGCGCGAGATCATACCGCAGAGGCGGGAAGATGCGACCGATTATATGCGTCCGGACGGGTCGGCGCCTTTTGTCGACGAAGCTGCGCCTCGAAATCTGGCAATCGGCGCGGGCGTCGCCGGCTTGCTGGCTTTCGCTTTCGTCGCGCGCGATCGCGCCTGGCCGCCCTTTCAGCGACGTAGAGCACGCGTGTTCTCGGCGCTCGCCAACGACATTTCAAACCGGCTCGGCGGGTCTGACGACAGAGAATTGGACGCGGCGATCCAGTCGACGCATCGCGCGCTCGACACAGCCAATGGCGCAACTTTGCTGTCGTCCGATCTTCCCGAATTCCTGCGCAGGCGTCCGGAATTCCGCCCGCTGCGAACGGACTTCGAATGCTTCTTCGCCGCCTCGAAGCGGCGATTCTTCGGCGGTCGGGAATCGAGCGACGCGTTCGGCCGGGATCAACTCGCGCAATTCGTGACCGCGCTCGCCAGGCGGGAGCGGTCTGGATGATTGCGCTCGGTTTCGATCACATTGAGGCGCTGTTGCTGGCGCCGCTGGCGTTGATTCCGCTTTTGCAGTCCGTCCTGCGCGACACGTCCATACCCTCGCTCCTGTCGGCACCGGTCGACGGACTTTCCGTCCTTATCGGCAATATCCTGAAACTCAGCGGCGTTCTCGCGATCGGCGCGAGTCTCATTGGCGCGGCCGGCCCCCATATTGCTGGCGCAGAGCAGGAGCGCTTCGCCGAAGGCGCGCAGATCGTGATGTTAATCGACCGCAGCGGCAGCATGAACGAAACCTTCGCGGGGAGAACGCCATCGGGAGGCGAAGAGTCAAAGGCCGCGGCGGCAAAGCGCATTCTCAAACGCTTCGTCGAAGCGCGCCGTCACGATCTCGTCGGCGTCGCGGTTTTTTCGACGGCTCCGATGCTGGTGACGCCGATTTCGGATCATCTCGACGCCGCCAAAGCCGCGATCGACGCGATCGATCGCCCCGGACTCGACTATACCAATATCGCTCGCGGCCTTGCGATGGCGCTGTCGATGTTCAAGACCAGCGACGCAGATTTCTCGCGCGCCATCCTGCTCCTATCCGACGGCGCCGGCGTCATCGATCCGAAACTGCGCGACGATCTAAAGGCTGAGTTTCGCAAGACCAATGTCAGTCTCTACTGGCTATTCATGCGCACCGAGGGCAGCAGAGGCATTGCCGACGGAGCGGCGGAGGATGATGAGTCGCCGCAGGCCGCGCCGGAGCGCCATCTCGATCTTTTCTTCAGATCGCTCGGCGTTCCCTACCGCGCCATCGAGGCGGAAAGTGCCCAAGCGACGGAGGAGGCTTTAAAGCAGATCGACCGGCTTGAGCGCCATCCCGTCCATTATGTCGAAAAATTGCCGCGCATCGATCTTAGCGCCTGGGCGTTCGCGCTGGCGTTTGTCGCCACATCGCTGCTCGTCGTCGCCAAACTCGCCGAAGTCGGGTTGGGCGTCCAAGGTCGCGCGCGATGACGACGCTCATGACGCGCGCCGCAGCGTTGTGCGACGGAGCCGGCGCGCTCTGGCGCGAGACGCGACCATCGCTTCTCGTCGCGCTCTGCCTCGCGTTCGTCATGACGTCGGCGGGTTCATTCGTCGACTGGCGCGGCGCGATCGACGCCAATGATACGATCGAGGCGCTGGAGCAGGGCCGCGATGTCAGCGTCGATATGAACGCCCGGCCCGAGACGCTGCTTGCCCGCATCGCATTTCTGACGAAGCGAAACGAAATCGATCGTGCGCGCGCCATGGTGGAGGCGGTCGATCGAAGCGGCGGCGTCGACATGCGCGCCCGCAGTCATTACCTCTTGGCCAATGCGTTGCTGCGCAAGGCGTTAGATCTGATCGAACGGACCCAAGTCGATGCGGCCAATCCCTTCGTCAATCTCGCCAAGCGCGAATATCGTCGAGCCTTGCAGCTTGCGCCTGAATATTGGGACGCGAAATTTAATCTCGACGTGGCCGCGCGCCTTGTCCGAGACTTTCCCGATTTCGAAAGAAAAAGCGGCGACGAACTCAGCGCCGACCCCAAAAGGCTCTGGACAGACATTCCCGGCAAACCGAAAGGCCTGCCGTGATGCGCCCGGACCTGCGCGATCCGCGATTCGTCTTGCTCATGCTGGCGATGCTCTCGCTCAGCGCCGCCTTGGTTGCGCCGAAAATCGCGATTCGGCGTCCATCTTTCGATCTTCTGGCCGTCGTCGACGTCACCGGCAGCATGAATGTTCGCGACTATGTGGCGTTCGGCCGCCCGATCAGCCGGCTCGACGCGGTAAAGTCGGCGCTGCGCGCCATGCTTGCCGAAATGCCCTGTCCATCGCATGTCGCTCTAGCAGTCTTCAGCGAACGCAAGACATTTCTGCTGTTCGAGCCGATCGACGTTTGCGTCGACTTCGCGCCGCTCGAAGCCTCGATCGAGGCGCTCGACTGGCGCATGGCCTGGGAAGGCGACAGCCGCGTGTCGGCGGGCCTGTTCGGCGCCATCGATATGGCGCGCCATTTGAAGAGCGATCTTCTGTTTTTCACCGATGGTCAGGAGGCGCCGCCGCTGCCGGCGCGCGGCGCGCCGACATTCGAAGGGCGCGCCGGCGAGCAGCACGGACTCATCGTCGGGGTCGGCGGCTATGAGCTTTCGCCAATCCCGAAATTCGATGACAGGGGACGCGAGATCGGATTTCTCGGCGTCGACGAGGTTCCCCATGAGAGTCGTTTCGGTCTGCCGCCGGAAGGCGCGGAGAGGCGCGAAGGCTACAATGCGCGCAACGCGCCATTCGGCTCCGCCGCGGCGGTCGGCGTCGAACATCTGTCTTGCGTGAAGGAAGACCATCTGCGGTCGCTCGCCAAAAAGACCGGTCTCGGTTACGCGCATCTCGAAGACGGAACGAGGCTTTGGACGGATTATGCCGCCGTCGCTTCCGCCCGGATGCGCCAAGCCGCTTTCGATCTACGCCCGTTCTTCGGAGCAGGGGCGGCGCTTTTCATCCTTATTGCCGTCGCCGGGCCGTCGCTCATCCGGGCTTTGAGCCAAATGTGGCGAGCCGCGCTCAGCAACCGCCATCCGCGACCAGGGAGATCCAAATGAAAAAACTGCTTGGCCTCTTCGCCCTACTGATTTGTGCGCCGGCGCTCGCGCATGGGCCGACGCCGATCAAGATCGACGAGTCGATCGTCATCGCCGCCGAACCCAAAGCCGTGTGGGCCGTCGCCGGAAAATTCGACGGGCTCGCGAATTGGCACCCCGACATTCAATCGGTGAAGGCGACGGCCGCGGACGCCGCCGGAGCCGAGCGCGAGATTGTTTTCAAAAAGGGCGGCGTTCTGAAGGAAGGGCTCGACGAAGTTGATGCGGGGTCGTTCAAACTTTCCTGGCGCATGTCCGATCCCAATCTCGATGCGATGCCGGTAAGCTCCTACACGCTGACGTTCACGATCGAGCCAGCGCCGGCGGGCGGGAGCCTGGTGAAATGGTACGGACGTCTCTATCGAGGCGACACCAGCAATGAGCCACCGGAAAACCTCAATGACGACGCGGCGCGCGCGGCGATGACGAGCTTCCTTCTTGACGGCCTGCAGGGCCTGAAGAAGAAGGTCGAAGGGAAATAGCCGCGGCGATAAAGCTCGTCACGCGTTACAAAACGCAAAAGCAATTCAGATAGCGCGATCTAAACGAGCTTCATCGCAACCCTGTTCTCGACGGCGATGCGCAGAAGGTCCGCCTTCGAGCGCGCGCCGAGCTTGCGCTTCAGCAAGATGCAATTATTCGCGACGGTCTTGTAGGAGACTTTCAGAATATGCGCGATTTCGGTCATGTCCCTGCCGTCGGCGAGATTGCGCAGGATTTCGATTTCCCGGCCGTTCAGAGCGTCGAGCGGGTTTCCAGCGCGGCTCTGGTCGGCGAAGGCGAGCTTCAGCGCGAAAGCGTTGGAGAGATAGCGCTCGCCTTCCGCCACGGCGCGGATCGCCTTGATGAAGACGCGTGGGTCCTCGCTCTTCGCGACGTAACCGCGCGCGCCGCCTTCTATGGCGCGCGCCGCAAACACCGGGTCGTCGTTCATGGTGAAGATGATGAATTTGGCGTTGGCGTCCCGCTTTAAAATCCGGCGCAGCAACTCGAAGCCGGAGACTCCGGGCAGGTTAATGTCGAGCACGACGACGTCGGGCGCCGCCGAAGCGAAAGTCTCGAGCGCTTCGTCGGCGTTGTGCGCCTCAAACACTTCGATGTCCTTTTGTTCTGAAAGCATGCCGCGGCAGCCCTCAATCACCATTGGGTGGTCGTCGACGATGAGAACGCGCATTGTTTTTTCGCTTGTGTGAGAAACAACACCCATGTTGTGGGAACCGTCAGTCTTGTCAATCGATCGTCACAGATCGTCAATGCCAAAGCGCCGAACGGCGGACGGGGCGCTGATCATGCGCGTTTTTTCTCTTAAAGCCAGGTTGGGCTGGTTGATCGGCGCGGTGCTTGTCGCGACGCTGGTCGTCAATCTTGCGATTCAGCTTCTTCACGCAGGACCGCGCGTGCGCGCGGAAGCGGGAAGCAATCTTAGATTGATGCGGGAATTTGTCTTGGCGACGATAGCAAATCTTCCCGATAACGAAGACCCGGCGCCGGCGCTGAAGCGACTTTATGGGTCGCTCGGCCATCTTCGCCATGCGGAAGTTGAGATTCTCGCCGCCAATGAAACGCCGCCCGCCGATTGGTTGGAAAAAATCCGTCAATCCGAACGCGACGTACCGGAATGGTTTGTGAAGCTCGCCGGCGCCGCGCCGCGAGTCATGACAATTCCGGTGACGGTCGGCGGGCGTGCCTACAGCAATATCGTGGTGATCTCGAATCCCTTCGACGAACTCGGAGAAATCTGGTCGGACATGGTGTGGCTTGCGTCGATCAGCCTGGCGGTGACCATCGTCTTCCTGACGCTGGTTCTCCTGTTCCTGCGCCAATCGCTTGCGCCCTTCGACGCGCTGACGTCCGGCCTCGCGCGGCTGGAGGCCGGCAACAGCGGCGTTCGCCTTTCGCTCGGCGGCGCGAGCGAATTCAGATCGATAGCGGCGGCGCTGAATTCGCTCGGCGCAACGCTCGATCGCGTCAAGCAGGAAAACCGCGAACTCGTCGACAGGCTCATTCGGGTGCAGGAGGCGGAACGCAAGGATATCGCCCGCGACCTGCATGACGAGGCGGGTCCCTGCCTTTTCTCAATTCGCGCCACGTCGGCGACATTGCAGGAGCTTGTGTCGCATCCATCGCCTGACGTCGGCCGCCTGCGCCAGATGAGTTTGGCGATCGACAAGGCAAGCGAATCGCTTCAGTCGCTCTTTAGAGGATTGCTTGACCGGCTGCGGCCGAAGGGTCTCGAAGAGCTCGGCCTGGAGCCCGCGCTGAAAGCGCTTTT
This sequence comes from Methylocystis sp., assembly GCF_046349115.1. Taxonomy (GTDB): domain Bacteria; phylum Pseudomonadota; class Alphaproteobacteria; order Rhizobiales; family Beijerinckiaceae; genus Methylocystis. Next base: position 646,581 of record NZ_JAXMCX010000001.1, read on the forward strand.
CGCGTCCTGGGCGCTCACTCATCCCGAAGTCGATCTGCGGCTTATCGTCCGCCATGATCTTGCAGGGCTCGACGAGGAAACGGCGCTCGCCGCCTATCGCGTCGTGCAGGAGGGCGTCACCAACATCTTTCGTCATTCTGGCGCGACGAGGGGCGAGGTCACGCTGGAATTTGGCCTGGAGGATTTCGCGCATTTCGGCGAACCCTTTGCGGAAGCGCCGCCGCAACTTCAAATCACGATTGGCGACAATGGCGTCGGCATTTTGGAACGCTTTGCTCCAGGCATGGGTCTGCTCGGCATGAGCGAGCGCGTGCGCGCGCTTGGCGGCGCACATCGGATCGAAAGCCCGCTGTCCGGCGGCACGCGAATTATAGTGGCGCTTCCTTTGCGGGACGACGAATGATGTGACGAAGTCCGCACGCCGCTATTCGCGAGGTGGGAAACTTTGGAAGTGCGAATGGCGAAAGTTTGAAGGTGAAAGAATGCGTGCCCTTCATTATTCTTGACCGAAGCCGCCGTCTCGGCGGACACGAATTTGGAGGAGCAACGCCATGGCTTGGTCGTCACCCACTATCGTCGAAATCTGCGTCGGCATGGAAATTACCAGCTATGAATCTGCTGAGATTTGATGGGCTGTTTCTTTAGACTGATCGCGTCTCGAAGAGGAAGAGGCGGCTCATATCCGAGAGAACGCGTCGGCACGAAGCTTGCCCGCGCGTAGATGCGGGAAGCCGACAATAGCGGCTGGTCGCTATCTCGAAAGTCAGAACCGGCGCGCGAGGAGTTTCTATCGCTCTTTGGGCAGCGAACTCTTTGCAGACGGTTTTGAGCGTTTCCCCGGGGCGCCGCTGACCTGCACCATGTGGCGCCGGCGCCCTGCGCGAGACTCGCGCGCCATAAACGACGTCGGGATGCGGCGCCGTCCGAATATCCTGAATGCGAGAAGATGGCGGCGGGCTTCCCATCAGGGGCCGCGGAGATTCATCTTGAGTATACGGCGGCGCCGACGCCGGCCCTTGGCTCTTATATCGTCCCACATTGGGTCGCGATCACGGGTAAGCACTCTTTAACGCCGACGATTCTTCGTCGGTGAATGCGCAGAGCTGGCTGAAACCAATTCTGTGTTCGATCCGCGCCAGCCGACAAATATTCCCTTTCCCGCTCCAACAAATACAACTGTATTTCAATAAGATACGTGTTCGCATCTTGATCCCGATCGGCGCGCCATCTCTCACAATAGATGGCTTCGAAGGTCGCGCGACTGCCGCCGTTTTACGGTCTTCAGACTCTCGGCGCCCGCCTTTCCTGACGCGTTCGCTCAGAAGCTCGCTGTTGCCCTTTACGAGGAGGGTTCGGCATGATGGGCGCCGCCGGATCGCATTCGAGTGGGCCGGCTTCGAGCGAGCGGATTACGACATGACCAACGCTACTCCGGACCCGCGCGCGCCAGGCGCGAACAATGGATTCCTCTCCTTATTGAAAACGATGGCGAGTCTGTTGCGACATTCCCATCAGCGCTCCGCATTAGCTTCTCTCATTGTTGGCCTTATAGGCGTTATCGGCGCGACCGCTTATGCGCAGGTCAGGCTCAACGCCTGGAATCAGCCATTCTACGACGCGATCGAGCGAAAAGACTTGTCGACCTTCTTCGATCAGCTCGGCGTTTATGGGGTAATCGCCGGCGCCTTGCTGATCCTGAATGTCGCACAGACTTGGCTTAATCAGACGCTGAGAATGAAACTAAGGGAGGGTTTGACGCGCGATCTCTTCGAGCAATGGCTCATGCCAAGGCGCGCCTTTCTCCTCGCCGGCGCCAGCGATCTTGGAGAAAATCCGGACCAACGCATCCACGAGGACGCCCATCATCTTGCCGAGCTCTCAACCGACCTCGGTATCGGCCTGTTCCAGGCGTCGCTCCTTGTCGCAAGCTTTATCGGGGTTTTGTGGAAACTTTCGACAGGGGTGACCCTCCATTGGGGCGAACGGAGTTTCGCCATTCCCGGCTATATGGTGTGGGCCGCCCTTTTTTATGCCGGCGTCGCTTCTTTTGCGACGTGGCGCGTCGGTAGGCCGCTCATGAATTTGAATGCGACGCGCTACGCGCGCGAGGCCGAACTTCGCTTCGCTCTGGTCCACGCAGCCACACATTGTGAAGGCATCGCCGTTTATCGCGGCGAGCGCGAAGAGCGGACGCGCCTGGAAGGCGAACTCGACCGTCTTCTCACAATTTTGAAGAAACTCGTCGCTGCGACGACCCGGCTGACGTGGATGACCGCGGGTTATGGCTGGTTCACGATCATCGCCCCCCTCATCGTCGCTTCTCCCGCATATTTCGGCGGTGATCTTACCTTCGGCGGCATGCTGATGGCCGCCGGCGCCTTCACCCAGGTCCAAGCTTCTCTACGATGGTTCGTCGACAACACCGGCCCGATCGCCGATTGGCGGGCGACGCTGCTGCGCGTCGGCGCTTTTCGTTTGGCGCTCATGCAAATGGACGCGGTCGGAACGGGCGATGAGCGCATCGAGCTGTCGACGGTGGAGACCAGCGAACTCGCGCTCGACGATCTGAAAATACTGTCTCCCGAGGGCCGCATAATTTTGAGCGAGTCCCACTTGACGGTTGCGCCGGGCGAACGTGTCCTTGTCGTGGGCGGCGTCCGTTCGGGCAAAACGAGTCTATTTCGTGCAATAGCGGGATTATGGCCTTGGGGCGGCGGCAAGATCGAACTGCCGACGACGACAATGTTTCTGGCGAAACGGCCTTATATCCCGGAGGGATCATTGCGCGAAATTCTTGCCTATCCTTCGAGGCCAGAAACCTTCTCCGATAGTGACTACCAGGCTGCGCTTACGCGCCTCGGACTTGCTTATCTCTTTGAATCGCTCGATCTCAGGCCGCACTGGGATAGGGATCTTACCGATCCCGAGCAGCAGGGCGTCGCTTTCGGGCGACTGCTGTTGCACCGGCCGGCTTGCGTCGTCGCCGATACGGCGATCGAGACGCTTCCCGCCCCCTTGCGCGCGGCCGTATTGGAAATTTTCGACCAGGAGCTTGCCGCAACAGCGCTTCTTTCGATCGGCAGCGAACGCGAAAAGAGCGCGTTCTATACAAAAATTGTCGAACTCTCGCTGGAGCGCGGCGGTCAACGTCTCAAGACGCCCGACCACCCGGGGCGACGGTCTTCGAATGTGTCTTTGTCGAAGGCGACAAATGTAGCGGAGTAGGGACTCATCTAGTTGACGCCCGTGCGTTTCGTCTCTTCGCATCGTCGGGCCGGTTGAACGAAGCCCAGTCGCGTCGCCATTTTACAGGCGCGACGGGTGGCTTCCATCTGTCCTCAAGCCGAAGGGATGAAAACCACTACGACCGCGTGAGACGCAGCAAGAATCGCGGGCCAAGGAGGCGCGGGATGAATCAGGAGCAGAACGGACTTTTAGCGTGGACGAGGGCGCAGCAGCGTTTCTGCGCAAAGGCGATGCTGCGCGCCGTCTCGGCGACGCGTCTGGTCAAGCATAGGCCGGCTATGGGGCAGACAATCCGCCCGGCGCTTGGATCGATCGTGGCCTCGCCTGAGATGGCGGCGTATGATCCGAAGCCCGACTATTTCTTCCACTGGCTGCGCGACTCGGCGATCGCCGCCGACGCGCTGCGCGAAGCCGTCGAGGACCAAACGCTGGAGCCCTCGGAAATCAGGCATCTTGTCGACTTCGTCGATTTTAGCTTGAAGCTATGTTCGCTTGACGGCCCGTCGTTTCTCAAGCGCGGCGGCTATCCCAAAAGCGTCGAGCCGTCCTTTCTTGAGCATGTGCGGGCGCGCGCCGAGATCGCCGAGATCACCGGCGACAAGACATTGGGCGAAGCGCGCTACAACGCTGACGGAAGCCTCGACGTGCTGAAGTGGGGTCGGCCCCAAAATGACGGCCCTGCGTTGCGCGCGCTTGCGGTGATGCGCTTCTTCTCGCTCGACGCCTTTAGAGAGCGGGCGGGGGAACCCGCTTTGGCGCTGTTGCACTATGATCTCGACTATACGCTTTCGCACTGGCGGCTGCCCTGTTGCGATCTGTGGGAGGAACGCATCGGCTTCCATTACCACACGCGTCTCGTCCAGCAGGCGGCGCTCGACGAAGGCGCCAAATTCCTGGCCGCGCAGGGCGATATGACGCGCGCGGCGGCCTACGCCGCCGTTGCAGGCGCGCTGCTCGCCGAGCTTGATCGGCATTTCGATCCCGAGGAGGGCGTCTACCGCGGCCGTCTGACCGAAACGGACACGGGGCCGGACGCGCCGGCGCCGCGGCGTCTCGACATCGCCGTCATCCTCGCGACTGTCCACGCGGGTCGACGCGCGGGGCCGCATAGCGTCGTCGATCCAAAGACGCTCGCGACGCTGATAGCGCTCGAGCGCTTGTTCGAGAAGGAATACCAAATAAACCGCACCCGCCCCGCCGATTGCGCGCCGGCGCTCGGCCGATATGCCGGCGACAGTTATTTCAGCGGGGGCGCCTATTATTTTTCGACGCTGGGCGCGGCGCAATTTTACTTTCTTCTCGCCCAGGCCGCAGCCGAAGGGCAAGAAATCTTCGTCGCCGAGGAAGACCGCGCGCCGCTCGCCGCGCTCCTGCAAACGCCCGCTGCGTCGCTCTCGGACGGCGCGCTCTCAGCACAGCTTCGCGAAAAATTGGCGGCGGCGGCGCTTCGTCGCGGCGACATGTTCCTTGCGACGGTGCGCCGCTTCACGCCGGCGTCGCGCGAAATGGCCGAACAATTCAGCCAAGATGACGGCATGCCGACATCGGCCGACAATCTCACCTGGAGCTACGCCTGCTTTATCCTCGCCCATGCCGCGCGCCGACGCGCCGCTCGCGCGATCGAGGCGCGCAATGAAGGCTAGCGAATTCGCAGCGACAGGCGGTTCACGCCTTCCGTAATCCGGCTCAGCGCCGTCTCTATCGAAATTTCGGCGGCGCCGAGTCGGTAGGGGTTGGCGCGACGCGCGAAGGGTAGATCGGCGCCGTTGAGGTTCACGCCGATAAGCCCGCAGCCGATGCGCTCGATCCTGTAGCTTATCTCGAAGGGACGATCGAAGAGATCGACTTCGATCCGCAGGCCGTCCAGGCTCGGCGGGATAACCGGGTCGACGACGAGCGCCGACTTTTCCTGGGTCAGTCCGAGGAGGCGGCAAAGGATCAAATGGACGGCGACGCCGGGGCCGCTCGAATAGACCCGCCAACCGCCCTCCGTCGAAACGGCCCCTCGCATAACGGCGTCGTAATCATCGCGCGCTTCGTAGCGGTCGGCGAAGGCGGCGTCGGAGCTGGTGAAGTAGCAATTTGCCTGGCGCGCCGCCGCCGAGGGTACGAGATTGCGCAAGCCGATCGGGTTCGCTTGGCAAAGCGCGCGAAAGAACTTCTCCGCGTCGCCGTAACGCCACAACGCTTCCGCGTAGCGTAAATGCGCGTGCGTGTACATCAGGCCAATTTCGCGGCCAAAGAAGGCGGCGCTTTCCGCCCGCCGAAAGTATTTTTGCAGGCCGCCACGATATTGCATCGGCTGGTCGAACAGTCGGGCGCCATCGGGCGCCGTCAGATGGCGCTCGATCAGCGCAAGATGCTCGCGCGCCTGCTCGGGCATGAACAACCCGCCGATAATCGCGTGGATCATGGGAATCAGGCGGTAGGAAACGCCGGTCGCGACATCGCGCGGATGCAGCAGATATTCGACATTATCCGTCGCGTGGAAAAAGGCGAGGCCCGCAAGCACGCCGTCGACGATCAAGAGGCGCTGGAAGTCGCGTCGCACGCGTTCGGCCTGCCGACGCAGATGCGCCGCTTCGACCGTCAGGCCCAATTGCTCATATGCGTCAGCGAGCGTGACAAGGGTCTGATGGTGCAGCGTCACCGTCCAGGAGCTGCATAGATTCTCGCGCATGCTCGCATCGGCCGGCTGAAGCGAGTCGTTCCAGTCGCCGTGACCATAGGCGGCGAGATCGGTCCCGAGAATAACGCGGCGTTCGATGAGAGACAGCGCCCGTTCGACATGCCGCTTGATCGTCGCGCGCTCGGCGGCCCCGTCTTTTTCGGCGAAGAAGGGCGTCTCCTCATCGAGTATCGAGCGATCCCCGGACGCGCAGAGATATTTCGCCAGCGCCAGCAGCGGCCAGAACACGATGTCGCCATGCGAGTCCTCGGCGCGGCTATGCCTGTCCCGCTCGAAGACCCCGAACCATTGCGGCCAGTCGCCGTCCGGGTTCTGTTGGCGAAATAGGCGCAGCATAAGGTCGCGCAACGGCTCGAAGCGGCCGAGGGCGAGAAGCATCTCGACAGGGCCCTGGGGGACATCACGGGCGCCCCAGGCGCCGCCGGAAAATTGTTCGAGGCCGCGCGGCGCGAGGTAATGGACGAGCGCGTTTTGCGCGAACCAGGGCAGGATTTCGCCGAGCCGCGCCGCGTCCTTAGCCAGCGAACAGTCGGCGGGCGCGAAGATGCGGAGCCCCAGCGACATGCCTCGCCAATAGCGATCGACGTCCATGGTCGCCGCCGGCACGGGCGCCAACAGGCGGCCCTGGATACGAAAGCAGACCGAGCTGGCGGGCGCGACAATGAGGCACAGGAACGGCTCGCGCCGCGAGACGCCGTCCGGAAAGAGCGCTTCATCTCCAGCGACTCTCTCGAGGGATGCGCCGGGCAGCAGATCGATACGGAAGCCGCCATGGGGGAAGCGCCTCCCGACCTCGCTGTCCGCGTTCGGTCGAACGAACACGCCTTCGCCATCCCGTTCGTAGCGCGCCGGCGGCGCGTCGACGCCGTCGTCGCCGTCGAGGGCGATGCGGTTCGACAGGAGAAAGCGCAGCGGCGTTCCACAGAGAACGTCGACGGAGAGACGCAGCTCATGGGTCTCGGCGAGCGCGCGGCTCTCGACCCGGATCAGTCCCGCCTCATGCTTGTAATGCCAGCGGCAGGCTTCCGGCGTCATTTCGAAGGCCGAGGGCGCGTCGAGCAGGCGCCAACCGTCGCCCGTGTCGACGAACAGGCGCTGGCCATGCGATCGGAACAGGCCGAGATAGCTGCGGGTCGTGGAGAGAAGCCGATTAACGCCGACATGACCCTGGGTCAGCATCGAATTGAACACGCCAGACATCCAGACGGTCGAGGTCAACGCCGCCTCGTCAGGACTTAGACCGGCGCCGGTGCGCAGAATATGTCCATGGGGCCGCAGCACGGCGCGTTCTTTCGCCTTGAGCGCGACATGGCCGCGCGCGCCGGCGAAGAAGGAAAGAAGGCGGCCGTTCTCGCGCTCCGCTTCTCGCATCTCATCGCCGTAAAGATCGACGATCTCGGCGTCAGTCAGCTCCATGGCGTCGAGCAGCGGCGTAGAGCAGAACAGGCTCGGCGGGATCGAAGCCTCTTCTCCCCTCGTGTAGCAGGAGCAGTCGGATTTCGCCTCGGGCAGCGCCACAGCCAGATCGACGAAAGCCAAATCCGCAGGCGACGTCGCTGCCGGATGGTCGCGTTCCAGCCAGCCAAAGAAGCCGCACTCCACCCGTTCTCCTGGCGCCAGCGAGATCGGCGCGTCCTGGATGGCGGCAAGAGAGTGCTCGTGCTGGAGACGTTTGCCGGGCAGCCCTCGCATCAGCGCCGCAGGTTCTCCGCCAGCGCGCGTCGAGAGACCGTAAACCTGCAGAGCGTCGGTGGCAAAGCTTACGCCGCGCCGCAGAGAGCCGATCACGCACCATGGTTTGCGTCCGCCGGCATGCTGGTTCTGGCGGGAGGCGACGACGACGCCTCGCTCCGGGTGAAACAGAGGCGAATGATCGACATATTGGCTGACATAATATTCGTTCGAGCGTACTGCGCCGTAATCGGCGAGCGCCAAGTCCTGCGCAAAGATGAGATCGATGGTTTGGGAGGCGTCGCCGCGATTTTCCAGCGTGAGGCGCCAGAACCATGCGGCGGCGGATGAGGCAAGAACCAGCGTCAGCGAAAAGCTGATATCGCGCCATTCGCCTACAAGCTTCATGCTGCGATTGTCGAAGTTTACCGTCTTGCGCGTCAGCGGCGCCAACAGGCCGATCGCCTCGCCCTGGCCGTCCAGCCGCCGCAGATAAATGTTCGCCGGTCCGCCCTCGATGTCATCGCCGAGGAACAGATTGATCAGGACCTCTTGATGAGACATGCGCCGGATCGAGCCATTGGCGTTTGCCGTAACGGACAATCCGGAACCACTCTCCAAGCGGCGGCGATCCATGGTCGGCGGGCTGTCTGCCATGCGGGCGGCGACCCTTCTTTTGCGATGCGGCGTCGGCGGGCAACCGAACTCGCGCGCACTTGCCGAGCCTGAGCCTCGTCGTGGCGGCCCAAAGAACCAACTATATATCGAAGCCTGTGCGTTATCGCAGAAGTCCGCAGCCTTCCAAAGGAGAGCCATGAACGTTCCGCGGAAAGCGATGTGGAAAGCAAGCGCCAGCAGCGATATTCCGAGACATGCGATCGACGATCGCTACGCCACGATTTGGGTCTCGGATCCCTCGGAAAAGCCCTGGCTAGAAATCGATCTCGACGTGGTCGCCACGCTCGGCGGCTTGGAAATCTACTGGGGTCATCGGTCAGCGCACGAATATGAATTCACGGGCTCGACGGACGGCGAGACCTGGACGCATCTTTGCGCCACCCGGCACGGCGAGGGCGGACAGGAGGTTTTCGGCTTCCCGCCGGCGCAGGCCCGCTTCGTGCGCTGGAGCTGCGAAAACCCCGAGCGTCGGCCAGGTCCCGAGATCGTGGAAATCAACCTCTATGGTCCCGCGGACGCGGTTTCGACGCTGGAGGCGGGACGGATTGCGGCGCTCGGCCATGCGCCGGTCAGACTCGCGGTGGGCGAAAGCATCACCGTCGATCTCGGCTATGTCCGATCGGTGGCGGGGACGCTGGTGGAATGGGGGGAAACGTACGGAACGGACTTCTCCGCCTATCTCTCCGACGACGGCCAAGAGTTTCGTGAGCTCGGCCGCATCTCGACCGGAGAAGGCCAAAGCGACAGTTTCTGGTGGCCTAACGCGGCCAGCCGCTACATGCGCCTGACCGTGCATGCGGCGAGCGCGCCTGACGGCGCCATCGTCAATGAGCTCAAACTCCGCATCCTCGACAGGGATCGAATGCCAATCGGCCAATTAGAGAGGGCGGCGCGCGCGGGACGCGGCGATCTCTACCCGCAGTCGCTGCTCGGACGCCAAGTCTATTGGACCGTGCTGGGAGAATTCGAGCAAACGGAAGAAGCGCTTTTCGACGAATTTGGCAATCTCGAACCAAGACGCGGTTCGGCCCAAATCATGCCCCTGCTTCGCATAGGGGCAAAACTCATCGGCGCGCCCGCGAGCGAAGAAATCCGCTGCTCTCTCGAAGGCGGCTCGCTGCCGATCCCGAGCGTCGTTTGGTCTACGCAGGACATGGAAGTTCGGGCGACGGCGCTCGCCTGTGCCGGCCAAGCGCTGGTCGAGTATCGGATCTTCAATCGCAGCGGCGCGCATCGCGACGGCGCGCTCGTGCTGGCGGTGCGGCCGGTTCAGATCAATCCCTATTGGCAACATGGCGGTCACACGCTCATCGACGCCATTCGCGTCGAGGGGCGGGAAGTGCGGGTCAATGATTTTGTCCATGCCGCGTTTTCGCGCGACCCTGACGTCGTGACCGTCGCTGAATTCGACGACGGCGACGTCGTAAGGCTCATCGAAAACGGCGCGAAAGCGTCGGACCGAAGCCTGAGCTCTGAGTCGGGCCTTCTCAGCGCCGCCTTGGAATTCGCTTTTTCACTGGCGCCTGGGGCGAGCGACGCTGTCATTGTCGCCGCGCCGCTTCATGAAGGCGTCACGCCCGACGCCGGCGTGGCGTTCTCCGCCATCCGCGACAGCGTCGCCGACGGCTGGAGGAGAAGGATTGGCCCCAGGAGAATCGCCGTCGGCGATCAGGAGGTGACCGAGACGCTCGAAGCGCAAACCGCGCTGATCCTCGTCAACGCGTCACGATTCGCTTTCAAGCCCGGTCCGCGAAATTACGACCGGGTCTGGATACGCGACGGCTCCGCCCAGGCGCTCGCCTTGCTCTGGGCCGGATTGATCGATGAAGCGAAGGCTTTTGTCCTCTGGTATTCGAAACGAATTTGCGCGAACGGCATGGTTCCGCCGATCCTCGACGAAGACGGCGCGCTCAACCATGGTTATGGAAGCGGAATCGAATTCGACGCCCAGGGCGAATTTGTCGGCATCGCGGCGGAAGCATATCGGATATCGAAGGATCGCGACTTCCTCGCCGCGATTATCGAACCCGTGGTCCGAGCGACCTTTTTCATCGATGAGCTGTGTGCTCGAACCAATGCGCTGCATGGGCCGGAATCCCGATTTCACGGGCTCCTGCCGCGCTCGATCAGTCATGAGGGCTATGCCGAGCCGACTTACAGCTATTGGGACGATTACTTCGCCTTGAGCGCTTGGCGCGACTGCGAATATCTGGCGAACGAAGCGGGCGAGAAGGAGACCGCGGCGCGCGCCAAGGCAAGGGGGCAGGCGTTCGCCGCAAATTTCGCCCGTTCGCTTCGCATGACCGCTGAGCTTCTGGGCAAAGGCCTCATCACAGGCTCGGCCGACCGCGGCGACATTGATCCGACGTCGACCTCGATCGCCTTCGAGCCCTGCCGCGTCGAGGATGTGCTTCCTCACGAGCTCCTGCAAGCGACCTACGACTTCAGCGCGGCTCGTATCAAATCGATCAGCGCGCCGGATTTCGAGGGCAGCTTCGTGCCCTACGCCATTCGCGACCTCAACGCCTTCGTATCGCAGGGCAGATTCGAAGACGCTTTTGACCTGCTCGCCCTCGCGCTCGATTGCCGGAGGCCGACAAACTGGCGCCATTGGGCGGAAGTCGTGTGGAGCCCGCCTCGGACGCCGCGATATATCGGCGATATGCCCCACACCTGGGTTGGGGCCGAATTCGTTGCGGCCATTCGAAGGATGTTGGTCCGAGAGAATGGCGCCACTCTCGAACTGTTGCGCGCCGTTCCTGACGCGTGGTGGGAAGGAGAAGGCATAAGGCTGCAAAAGTTGCCCACGCGCTTCGGCCTCATCGACCTTGCGGCGAGCCGGGCGAATTTCACCGTGACAATCGAACTGCTCGTCGTCGGTTCGCCGCCAGACCGCGTCACGATACGCTATCCCGCCGTTCGGCGCGCTCTGGCTGATGGGAGGCTGTGCGACATCGACGGCGATGTGATCTCTGCGGCGTGCTTCAGCAGGATGGTAATCGACTATTGAATATATTCACTGGAGCGCGCCCGGATTTCTGCTTGGCGACATATTCGTTCAATCGCCCATAGCGTATGATTTCGCGAAGCTTTTGCGCTGACCCCTTCTAGAGCGCGGATTTGTGAGTCGGCTAAATGTCGCGTTCGAACGCGGGGATTTCTCTCAATGCCGCGCGTGCTCCGGCGCGGCAATCTCGGATGCCGCGCTGACGATAGACGCGCCACAAGAGAGATCGCTCGCTCAACCTAGCCTCGACTTAACCGCCCTGCGCGCAAGATCTTTTGACGAAGGCACGGGCGCGTCCAGCTTTAAGAAAACGTCATTCAGCGTGCGTAAGGTGCACTGCAAGGCTTCCTTGCTGAGGCCGGTCACAATACGTTCCGACCAAAGCCCCTCAAGCTGCATTGCCCGACGAAAAGTCCTGTTGCCGAGTGGCGTCAGGCTGTAGAGCGGCGAGCGCTCATGTCGCGGATTTGGACTTTGCTCGACAAGTCCCTCATCGATCATCTTATTCAGTTGCTTCTGCACCGCTTGACGAGTCAGTCCCATCGCCTCGCCGATTTGAGGCGCTGTCAATAAGCGACCGCTAAGCGCGATGGCGCCGAGCAACTGCCATCGTGAGCTGGTGATGTGCAGCGGCGCGACCAATTCGTCACCCTTTTCGAGTAGACGTCCATTTACGCGAAAGATGGCAAGCATGATTTCGGTCAACATATCAGCCTTTGTCTTTGTGTGGGCGGCCATTAACCCCGCCTCCTGATTTGTGGACGTTGTTCCTTCGACGAGGCCGCGATTCTCGTCTTCGGAAGGTGAAGCATAGCGCATAGCCAAAAAAACCAAAAAAGCGCCGCCGAATGCGCTGGGTTCCTGCCATCAGCACAAAAATCCTATCACCGATAAAGGGCCGCGTCATCGAAAACTGAATCTCCTATTGACAACCATTTTCCAGTTCGGTAACAGGTTGCCAACACGCTGGTTGTGGCTGCAAGGAGTTACAAAAACCGTTATCGCGTCGGTCCTTGAGCCTCGTTGTGGAGAACGACATCGCAAACAAATCGGAGGATCATTCAGATGAAACAATTTGCACATGCGACGCTTGGCGCAATCGCAATTGCGCTGATCGCCAGCTTCATTTCAGCGACGCTCTATGCCGAGTTGAGCGGATCGGCCAGCCTTATCTCTGAAGTAAAAACGCTCATCGTTTTCCCTGGACTCGCCCTTCTTGTTCCCTCCTTGGCTTCGACCGGAGCTTTAGGCGGACGTCTCGCCAAGTTCTATAATGGGGATGTCGGCGCGGCGGCGCGTCTGCAAAAGAAGATGATGCGTATGCGCGTCATCGCCGCGAACGGAATCTTGATCTTGATCCCTTGCGCCTTCTTCTTGAAGGCATGGGCCATCGCAGGCGATTTCGGACTCACCTTTTATATTGTCCAAGGCGTGGAAATCGCCGCTGGTCTAACCAACCTGACCCTGCTGGTTATGAACATGCGAGACGGCCTGACTTTGCGCCGAGAACGCGAGCGACCCCGAGTCGAGATGGAAGCGGCCGGCGGCCTTCGCTAACTCTTTCGAATATCCCGCCTACGTTCGAATATCCGGTAGAAAAAGCGAACCGTCGTCTTTTAAAGGCGCCGAACGGCCCAGCCATGCACGTTTGGAGAGTTTCATGAAGACCAACCACGCGGTCGAAGTTCAATGCGGCGCGGACGTTGCGTTCGCCATGTGTGTCGATGTCGCGAGCTGGCCCTGGATTTTTCCGCCATGCCTCGACGCCAAAATTGTCGCCGAATCGGATAAGCAGCAGACGATTGCGCTTACAGCGAAGGCGAACGACCAGATTTTCAGCTGGCAATCGGTTCGTCAGATCGACAGGGAAAGGCGTCGTATTGGATTTGCGCAGGCGCGCCCGTCTCCGCTGGTGAAATACATGAAAGGCGAATGGTCCGTCGACCAGGCTGGACCGACATGCATCATCAATCTGTCGCATGAATTTGAAGTCGTGGACGATGTCGCTCATCGCGTGCCGAATATCTCGACGCATAGCGAAGCGATGGCCTTCATGGTGGAGACTGTCGAGAACAACAGCGCGAAAGAGCTGGCCGCCATCAAAAAAGAGCTGGAGCGATCCTTGTGGTCTCACGAATTCAGCGAGGCCATGCTGATCAAGCACTCGCCCGGCGCGATTTTTCAGTTGCTTCGAGACGCCGCGAACTGGCCCTGGTTGCTCCCGCATTGCGAGGGCGTCGAGATGATTTACGAAGATCCGCAAAATCAGGAATTCATCATGCGCGTTCGCGTCGGCGATATCGAAGAGCGCATCAGAAGCATCAGGACGCTTCGTCCAAATCTCATCGAATACTTCCAACCCGCGCCTCCGCCGCCGCTCAAGGAGCATCAAGGGCGTTGGATGCTACGTGAAACCGAAGCCGGCGTCGAAGTGACCTCCTGGCACTCCGTCGTGCTGAATGAGACGCATTGGAAAAGCTGTTCGGTCGACGAGGCGAAGCAAAAAGTTGAGATGGCGATCAACGCCAACAGCCTCGGCACGATGCGCGCGATCGCCGAAAAACTGGAAGGGCGTTGAGATGAATCGCAATGCATTGATTACCGGAGGCGGTAGCGGAATCGGCAAGGCTATCGCCGAGCGGCTCGTCGCCGATGGTTTTAACGCCATTCTCGTTGGTCGCACGCTCGCCCGCCTTAAAGGCGCCGTCGTCGAGCTTGAGCAACAACGTCTAAATTCCAGCCAGAAGGTCGTCGCGCTCGCCTGCGACGTCACGGAGCCGAAGGAAGTCGAGGAGCTGATCTCGCGGATCAAGGCGGATTTCGGTGAGATCAGCGTCCTTGTAAATTGCGCCGGAAGGTCAGGCGGCGGGGTTACAAAATCCCTCACCGACGAACTCTGGCTCGACGTCATCAACACCAATCTCAACTCGGTTTTCTTCGTCACCCGCGCGGCGCTCAAATCCGGAACGCTAAAGAGCGGCGGTAGCATTATCAATGTGGCTAGCACGGGCGGCAAGCAAGGCGTGTCGCATGGCGCGCCATACAGCGCGTCTAAGCACGGCGTGGTCGGCTTCACAAAAGCTCTGGGTCTCGAACTCGCCTGGGACAAGGCGGACATCACCGTAAACGCTGTGTGCCCTGGTTTTGTGGAAACTGAAATGGCCGCGAAGGTGCGTGGGAATTACGCAAAATTATGGGACGTTTCGCCCGAGGCGGCAAAAAGGCGCATCGAAGCGCGGGTGCCAATCGGCCGTTATATCGAGCCCGAGGAAGTGGCGGCGATGGTCTCGTATCTTGCGTCGGATAAAGCGCGCGGCGTGACCGCGCAGGCAATGAATGTTTGCGGTGGTCTCGGTAACTACTGAGGGGATTTCTACGATGATGAAAGCAGTAGATGCGGCGGCAAGATCAGACGCTGAGCGCGTCGTGATCACGGGGATGGGCGTCATTTCTCCCAATGGAGTCGGCGTCGACGCGTTTTGGAAAAACTGCGTTCGGGGCAAAAGTGGAGTCGTTCGAATTAACGAATTCGACGTTTCGCGCTTCGCGTCCCAAATCGCCGGCGTGGTGCGGGACTTCGATCCCGACACGTTCGACATTTCCGAAAGCCAGAAGGAATCTCTCGATCGCTACGCGCTGTTCGCGCTAGCGGCGGCTGAAGAGGCGGTGCGGAATTCTGGACTCGACAATGGAGACTACGACCCAGACAACATGGGCGTATGTATTGCGACCGCCATCGCCGGCACAAAATTCATGGAGGAGGAGTTTCTCCGCCTAACGAATAAGGGAGCCAATAGTCTCGATTCCTCGCAGGCCAGTCCCCACCTGTTTCTCGGCGCGAGCTTTCATGTCGCTTCGGCGGAAGTCGCCAAGCGATATGGGGCCCGCGGTCCGGTTTTGACTTTGGCGACGGGGTGCACGGCGGGCCTCGACGCACTCGGACAGGCCGTCGACCTCATTCGTTCTGGACAATCCAAAATTATGATCGCCGGCGCTACCGAGGCGCCAATCACGCCGATCGCATTTGCGGCGTTCGACATTATCGGCGCTCTTGCGAGCGACCGGAATGACCAGCCCGAAAAGGCGTCGCGCCCTTATGATCGGTCCCGTTCGGGCTTCGTCCTGGGCGAGGGCTGCGGCATTTTCGTCCTTGAATCGCTCGAACACGCCAACGCTCGCGGGGCCACGGTGCTTGCCGAAGTCTTGGGCTTCGGATCGACCTGTAACGCCTATCATATGACGGACCTCGCGCCAGAAGGCATCGATCTGCATCGCGCGATGAAACAGGCGTTGTCCGACGCTCGGTTGCAGCCGGAGGCGATCGACCATGTCAATGCGCATGGAAGCTCTACGCCGCAGAACGACGTTAATGAGTCCAACGCCGTCAAGCACACTCTTGGTCGGCGAGCCTATGAAATTCCGATCACGTCGATCAAATCGATCATTGGCCACGCATTGTCCGCGGCCAATGCGGTGGAGCTCGTATGCGCCGTGCTGTCGCTCATTCACCAGAAAATTCCACCGACGATCAATTACGAACATCCTGATCCTCACTGCGATCTGACCTACGCGACGGAAGGCGCGTGCGACGCGAAGATCGATTTCATCCTTAAAGACGCAAGCGGCTTTTCGGGAATTCATAGCGCCATTGTGCTGGGAAAATTGCGCGACCGCGCGCCTGGGAGGGCGGCATGAAAAATATTTGCGTGATTACGGGCATTGGCGTGGTGCTGCCAAATACGCGCTCATCGGATAAATTGTGGACCGATTGCCTCGGCCAGGACGAAGGCGGCGCAACGGGCGACGGAAAGGCCTGTCGGACGTTTGTTTCCGAAGAATTGTTCGAGGGCTGCATTTCGCCTCGCCTATCGAAAAAACTTGACGCGTTTACCCGCTACGCGCTCGCAGCCACGCATTTTGCGATCGAGGATGCAAAGCTGGCTTTGAACGACGCCGATAAGGAACGCTGCGGAGTCTTCGTGGGAAATTGCTTCGGCGGCTGGAGATTCACGGAGACCGAGCTGCGCAATCTGCACTGCGACGGTCCGCGAAGCGTGAGTCCTTTCCAGGCGACGAGTTGGTTTCCGGCGGCGCCTCAAGGACAGATATCGATACATTATGGCCTTAAAGGCTACAGCAAAACCTTCATGGCCGATCGAGCCAGCAGCCTGCTGAGCATTTCTGCAGGAGCGCAACAAGTAAAACAGGGAAATCTCGATATCGCAATCGGGGGCGGCACGGAAAGCACCAATACGGATTTCGTTAAGGCTGCACTCCGTCGTCTGAAACGGCATCGAGACGACGATGATGATAACTTCTCGCCCTTCGCGCCCGGGCGCGACGGTTTTGCCGCTTCCGAAGGTGCGGTCTTTTTCGTTATGGAAAGCGAAACGCATGCGCGTGCGCGCGGAGCGAAAATCTACTGTAGCGTCGAAGACTTCGTTATCCGAAACGCGCCATGCGACGCGGATGCATATGGCGCCGATCCCATCCCATTCATTCGATCGATGAAAGGCGTTTGCAATGGCGCGGCGCCGGATTTGGCGCTTCCGGACGCCTGCGGGTTCAGCGACTGCGACAAGGCGGAGGCCGACGCGATTTCTGAAGTTTTCGAAGATGTGAAAATCACCTTTCCAAAGGCGCGCCTCAAGCATCTTTTCGGAGCAGAAGGAGCTCTTGATGTCGCGCTATCCAGTCTGATGTTGGAGAGACAGCAAATACTTCCGACCATTGTCGAAGAAGTTGGACCGCCCCTCAAGCCCTCGCAGGTGGTGCGTGAGCTCGTGGACGCGCGCCTCGAACGAATTCTCATCAATGCCCGCGCCTCCGGAGGGGCGGTTGGGAGTCTTGTAGTCTCAAGGATGGAGGCCTAGCCATGGTATCGAACATGCACTTGAGTCATGACGTGCTCTGCAAGATCGTGATCGAAACAATCGTTCAGTACCTTGGAAACGAGGGAGCTGATGTTCATGTTGAGTCGCAGCTCGAGGCGGAATATGGGCTAGATTCGACGGAACTCGTTTGCGTCGCCGTAGATCTCGAACGTCGCCTCGGCCTGGACCTCAAGCAAATTCGCTTTGGCCAGCTCAAGACCCCCAATGACATTGCGGACGCGGTCGGCGACCTATTCGGCCGCCGAGCATCCTTCCCGACCCCGGCGCTCGCAAACGCCTGATCGTATTCAGTGTGACGGGAGAGCCATCGGCGTCACACACTTTTCAGAAATCGAGCGAAGCGAGTGAAAAATGTATGTCACGATCCGCTTCACCGAGGAGATTCAGGCTGACCGGACTTCGACGGCTGGACCGGCGGACGCCGATCGCCTCCCTCGCGGTCTCCTTTTTCTTCGCGACGATTCGTTCGAGTTCGACCGTGGAAAATATGGATCGAGCAGATACGTCGCCATAGAGATCGGCGCTCCGGGCAAAACAGCCGAAGGCGCGGATCCGACCGCCGGTAGGCATTTATATCGTCAGGTTCGACGCGTATGCATCGGTTCGCCCGCCAATTCCGGATCGATATTTTTTATCACGACATGCGAAATGGAGGAGCGGGAGTCGGAACGTTTCCTCAAACAATTTGACGGGGCGTCAACGTTTCTTAAAGCGCGGAGCGGATTTCTCGGATTTCGACTCCTCAAGAATTGTGATGCCGCAGCACCGCTCCGCTTCATTAATATTGCCCATTGGTTGAGCATGGCGACATTCGAAGCCGCCTTTTCCTCTGCGACATTCAAGACGCGCATCGCGGGGGGCTTCGATCATCGAAGCGAGATAATGGTCAGTCGGAAGCTTGCGCGGACGGTCCAAGACCGTGCGTTTGTCTCGCGACTTCGTCGGACGTTTGAGCTGGAGACCAATTGATATGATTTTCGAAATCGACATCTGGCGGTCCGAGAAGAGTCACGATGACATCGCCGCGTGGTGCGTAAACGCCCGCGAAGCGACGCAGGAAAGTGGATTTGGCTGCGCCACGCTTCACCAAGTCTACAAGCAAATCAACCAGCGAGGGTATGATTTCGTCAGCATCGTCGATTGGGACGATGCCTCCAGTCGCGCATCCGCGATCAGTCCATGCGAGACCCTCATTCGTAAGGAAGGAAACAGCGCGCCCAATCTATATTCGCTGATCAACTCCGGCGGCGATCTGAGCGCATCGGATCCGGGCAATCTGATTGTCACGAATCCATATCGCATCGATCGCGCATCGAGCGCCCAGCACGCGGAAATGTGGGAGCAGTCCAAGCAGCATATGGAAGGCAAAGAAGGCTTTATCAATGCGCGCTTTTTCGAAGCGATCGAGTCCGCCTCCGAATATATATTCGTGAGCCGTGCGGAGTGGCGCAGCGAGGATCTGTTCATGCGTCAATTCGCAGGCCGCAACTTCAGGGAAATCGTCGCGCCCTTCGAATCGATGTTTTCAATTTGCTTCTCACGCGTTGTTGTGCGCGTGGAGCAAAACGTCATGCAATATGCACCGTCGATCCAAAATGCGGAGAAGAACAATGATCAACGTTATCGACCTTATCGAGACTGAAGAGCCAATAAAGACGAAGGCTGTATGGACGCAGGTTTGTGGGTATTTCTCCAAACGGCCAGGTTTCATTGCCGGTCAGCTTCTCAAAGCCTTCGAGACCATCCATCCCGTGAAGCCGTATCGCTACACGAGCTTTTGTCAGTGGGAGTCGAATGAAGATTGGCAGCGCGCGCGCCTCGCAGCGAAAGCAGACCACTTTATCTCGAAAGTCTTGAAAGACTTTCCCGCGACGTTTACGGCGGTCCATGCGGATTTGGATCAAGGGCAAGGACACGATGTGCGTCGGGCGACGCCCGAGATGATGACTCTGGTGGATCTTATCTATGTCGATCCGGAACGGACCGATTCATATGCGAGGATGTGGGGCGACGCGAGAAGCTTCATGAAAGACAAGAGCGGATTTGTCGACGCTAATCTCTATCGTGTGTTTGATGAACAAAACCCAGTGAAATTCGTCAATATCGCGGTCTGGCAGTCGACCCAAAAATTCTACGAAGCGCTAAACACTCCGGAGTTCATGGAAATTATCTCGGATTTCAAGGAGAACTTTTCGCTCTATCTCAGCCGGGTTTCTGCGACGGCGACCAGTCCAGAGTTCGCGACCTCCTAAATCAGCGATGTGAAGAGGAGTAACGGCAATGGAATATGTCATCGAAATCATCAAAACCCGGGAATGCGATGAATACATCGATTTTTGGGAGGAGAGCGCTGAGGAATTTTCGAAGTGGCCAGGCTTCGTTCAAGGTCAGTTGTTTAGCGTTGAACAGGCCATTCGCGACACGCATTACGATCTCTTGAGCCTGTATGCGTTTAAGACGCGCGACGATGCACAAAGATTCATCGATGACAAGGCGGCTCCGGTGCCTGTCGAGCCGCGCGGCGTCGAGCGCGAAGTTTGTCGCCTAGTGATCGAACTCGGCGCATTGACGGCGCTCGAGGGCAAACAACGCTGGCTCGTTAATCCGTTTGAAATTGGCGAGGAGGAAATCCCGGGTGTTCTCGACATGTGGGATAAGGCCAAGGATCATATGGTCGCAAAACCCGGATTCTTAAATGCGCGACTATTTCGGGCTCAAGGCGACTCATTTCGCTATGGATTGATCAACATTGCACAATGGCAGAGCGCGGAGCATTTCATGCAAGCGCTTAACGACAAGGCTTATGATCGCCATCGCGAACGATCGGAAAATTACAAGCTGCATCCATCGATATGTGCGCTTGTAGGCGAGGTTGAAGGTTCCGACGTTTATTCGGTCGCAGCGCAATGAGACGAGAGGAACAGAAAATGAGCAATGTTGCGCTCGTCACCGGCGCCAGTCGAGGAATTGGCCGGGAGATCGCCGAGTCGCTCGCGTCAAGGGGCTACCGGCTGATCCTGGTGGCGCGGAATCTCGAGCGTCTTCGGGAGGCCGCGCAATCGCTCACAAAGCGGCACGGCGTTGATGTGAGCCTTGTCGCGGTGGATCTGCGCGCATTTGACGACGTCGCGACCGCAATTTCAAAGGAAATAGCAGCGATGGGACGCCTCGACGTTCTCGTAAACTCGGCCGGGGTTTTTCATTTTGGCACGAGCGGAATGGCAATAAATGAGATGGACGATCTGCTGATGGTCAACGTCAAGGCGATGCACAACATATGTCGCGTTTGTCTTGACGCGCTTAAGCAATCGAATTGCGCGCATATCTTCAATATCTCGTCCATCGCGGGCGTGGAGGGGTTCGCCCCGATCGGTGGATATGCGGCGAGCAAATTCGCAGTGGTCGGTTATGGTCAGTCGCTCGCGCAGGAGCTTATCTCCGAGGGCGTCAAGGTCACAACGCTTTGCCCTGACATCGTCGACACCGATATGAGCGTCGGATCGGGGCTGTTGAGCAATCAGATGATTGCGCCGAGCGACATCGGCAAGGCCGTAGAATTTGTTCTCTCGCTTTCAGACTGCGCCATCGTCGATCAAATGACGATCAAGTGCAGGACCGTGATCGAACGGAACGGCCTACGCTGATTGTTCTGGGCGCTGGAGCAGCCTTGCGCTGCGAAATTTCTGCTTCAAAACTTCGCCCTTTTTGATTCTGATTCACGTCCAAGGGGAAAGACCATTGAGCTGGCGGGCTCTAAAGTCGTCGGAGATTTCGAAGCTCGGACTCTCCGGCTCCGGCGCCTTCGTATTTCTACTTGAACACGAGAGACCAGTTTTATTGAGGCGCAATAGCTTCAAAATCACCAGCAAGATTATTAGTTCGATTGTTCCTGGCGCGTGCCTGATGAAGGATGCCTACGGCAAGCCAATTGTGCCGGGCGGAGCGCTTTCGATCAGCATCAGCCATAGCGGTTCTTGCATTCTTGTTGCTTTGGCGAATGTAAGCGTTGGCGTGGATATCGAATACCTCAGACATCGACACCAATGGTTGACGCTCTACGAGTGGATTACGTTTCCTGAAGACCGGTTTCTGGACCCTACGGAAATTGACTTTCTCGAAAGTTGGACTGCGAAAGAAAGCCTCGTCAAGATTTTTGGGCGGGCCGTTGACCAAGGCATTCGAAGCATTTCAATCCCCGTCGTGCGCTCCAGGGCGTTTCGTAGAGCATCGGTAAATGGAAGATGTTTCTGGATAAAGCCGCTACCGCAATGGAAGGAAATGGTTGCCTGTTTGGCGCTTGCCGAGCCTTGCGCGGTGCTGCCCTATTACCTCACGGACTGCGCAAGCTGGTGTGCGGAATGAGTTCAGGCCGAACCCTTGAGATCGCCAACCCGCCAGTGGCTCCGACTCAGGATCGCGCCGCGATAGAATTTCGCGAGGTAAAGCGCTATCTGCCGTGGCTTGTCGCCTTCGCTCTCTTCATGGAGCAGATTGACGCGACGATCCTCAACACGGCGGCGCCGTCAATTTCCGCGAGTTTAGGGGTTTCACCGCTTAGCCTGAAGACCATTTTGACGAGCTACACGCTCAGTCTTGCGGTGTGCATTCCGGTGAGCGGGTGGATCGCGGACCATTTTGGCACGCGCAGCGTTTTTTGCGCAGCGATATTGATATTTACTGGAGCTTCCGCGCTGTGTGGTCTTGCTTCGGATGTTCCGACAATCATCGCTGCAAGGATGTTGCAAGGGGTCGGCGCCGCTATGATGACGCCGGTCGGTCGCGTCGCGGTTGTACGGACATTTGAAAAAAGCGAGTTGCTGCGCGCGATGAATTTTGTCGTCGTGCCATCGCTGATCGGACCTTTGTTAGGGCCGGCGGTCGGCGGACTGATCGTCGATTGGCTTTCTTGGCGCGAGATTTTTTTCGTCAATATTCCTGCGGGGGCGGCCGCGCTTTGGATGCTTTGGCGATACATGCCAGACTATTACGGCGCAAGGCGTCGACCGCTCGATTACCCTGGATTTCTGCTGTTCGGCGCGGGCGCCGCATTTCTTTCATTCGCATTTCATATTTCCGACATCGGCGACCAACGAGCTTCCGCCTCGATCATGGTGGGGCTGATGACGATCGGCCTGTTCGGCGCTTATGTCGTCTATGAGGGTCACGCAATGGATCCCTTGCTGAATTTCTCGTTGTTCAAAATTAGAACCTTTCGCGTGTCGGTGCTTGGCGGTTTTTTTACGCGCGTCTGTATTGGGGCGCTGCCGTTCTTGACGCCATTGATCTATCAGCTCGGCTTTGGATTGCCGGCATGGCAGTCTGGGCTATTGACCGTGCCGGCTGTCATCGCGTCGATGACGATGAAATTTGTGTCGACGCGCCTGCTGAGAAGGCTGGGATATCGAATCGTCTTGACCGCGAACACAATGATAATTGGCTTGATGCTCTTGCTTTATTCCGTAGTCACGCCCGATACGCCGGTGGCCTATGTGATGCTGGTCAGCATCGGGCTAGGGTTTTTCAATTCGCTTCAGTTTACGGCGATGTATAGCATCGCCTTTGCGGACATACATTCGAATGATTTGAGCATGGCCAGCACGATATCGAGTTCTTTTTTTCAGCTGTCCCTGACCTTCGGCGTGGCGTGCGTTTCCATGATGTTGAGCGCGTTTCTAGGCGATATTCCTCAATACGACAGGAGCGCGTTCATGTCGGCCGTCAATCGCGCTTGTGTGGCGTTAGGCGTCGTAACAATGACGTCGTCGATCTCTTTTTGGACGCTGCGCCCGGAGGATGGCGACAGCATTAGTGGAAGGTAGCTGTCTCGATCGTAGCGCTGTTTGAGGGGCTTCGGCGGCAGCGCTGATCGCGATCCGGGTTCAGAAGCGCCGCATCGGTTCAATCGACCCATGTCTTCGAGGCTGCGTTATGCCCTACCGGCGCGCCCTGTGACTTCGCTTTTGCGCGGGTTGCATCGATCAGTGAGCCGCCAGAAGTCAAACATGTTTCAGTGAGACGATCCGATGTTCGCGGCGACGCCGTCGAGCAAGGCCTTCGCCTCGTCCGGCAGACCGAGTTTACTCGCCAGGAGATTCTCCCGCAGATGCGTGACTGACGCTGTGCCGGGGATCGCCAGGATGTTGGGCGCCCGACGCAGCAGCCAGGCGAGCGCGACCTGCATCGGCGAGGCGTCGAGGCTTCGGGCGACATCGGAGAGGATCGATGATTGCAGCGGCGTGAAGCCGCCAAGCGGAAAGAAGGGCACATAGGCGACGCCGCTTCCGGCGAGTTCGTCGATGAGAGAATCGTCGGTTCGGTGCGCGAGATTATAGTGGTTCTGCACGCAGACGATCTCGCAGACGCCACGTCCTTCGACGAGTTGAGCGGGCGTGACATTGCTGAGGCCAATGTGGCGGATCAGGCCTTGGCGCTGTAGCGCCGCGAGGGCGGCGAGCGGCGCTTCGATCGAGCCTTCCGCGGGGCCGTGAACGCTGAACATGAGTCGCAGATTGACGACATCGAGCGCATCGAGGCCGAGATTGCGCAGATTGTCGTGAACGGCCTGCGTGAGTTCCTCGCGCGAAAAAGCCGGCAGCCATGCGCCGTCAGCGCCGCGCCGCGCGCCGACCTTGGTGACGATGACGAGATCATCCGGATAGGGATGCAGCGCCTCGCGGATCAGTCGGTTGGTGACATGCGGGCCATAGAAGTCGCTGGTGTCGATATGGTTGACCCCGGCGGCGACCGCCTCGCGCAGCACGGCCAGCGCCGCATGACGATCCTTCGGCGGACCGAAGGCGCCAGGTCCGGCGAGCTGCATCGCGCCATAGCCGAGTCGTTTCACGGCGCGGTCGCCGAAGGTGAATGTGGTCGTCATTGCGTCGGTCCTTGCGTCAACTCGCCCACGGAAATATACGAAGAAACCTTCACTTTCTGAATTCGCATTCGATGAGCGCCGTCGCAGCGACCTTAAAGCCAAGAAAATCCCCGATTCAGGCGCGCTCGGTCGTCACCGTCGAAGCGCTGCGCGTCGCGACGATTCAGGTTTTGATCCAGGAGGGCCTAAGCCGCTGCACGACGACTCGTATCGCCGAGCGGGCGGGCGCGTCGGTCGGCAGCCTCTATCAATATTATCCCAACCGGGACGCGCTGCTCGCCGCCGTTCTTGAACAGCATTTGGCGGACGTCGCTGCCGCCGTGGAGCGGGCCTGCCAGGAGCATCGGGGTAAGCCACTGTCTCGGATGGCTTCGGCTTTTGTTCTTTCGTATCTTGACGCCAAGCTTCGCAACCCCAGGGAGGCGATGGCGCTCTATGCCGTCGCCGAAGAGCGGGGCGGCGCCGCGCTGGCCGCGCGGATGCGCGCCCGCATCGCCACGGCGGTCGCCGCCATGCTGGCCAGCGCGCCCGACGCGCGTTTCGACGACCCCGCCTTGGTCGCCACGATCGCGCTCGGCGCGTTGGTCGGGCCGGTGCAAGCCATGCTCAAGGAACATGCGCCGGCGCCAGTGAGAGCGCGACTGCGAAAAGAACTCGTCACGCTTGTGACGGCCTATCTCCAAGCACGCCAGAAGACGAGGCCGTCCATCGCATCGCCGCCGCGGCAGCGGTCATGATTCTGAGTCGGCAAGCGTAACGGCGTTCATTTCCCTGCGCACGCGTCTAAGCTTGTTTTTTTGGCCATAGAGGCTAAGTATCGCCTATCGAGTTTCGGCCGAATGATCTTGCTTTCGCTCCCTTGGCGCGTCGGCTTCTGACTTCCTCTCCAGAACTTCGATCCTCAAGCGCCGCGCAAGTCGTGCGGGCGCAAAAAGCTTGTTCTTGAAAGGACATGTCATGCAGACAGGCACCGTAAAATGGTTCAATGCCCAGAAGGGCTTCGGCTTCATCCAGCCCGAGTCCGGCGGCCCGGACGTCTTCGTTCATATCAGCGCGGTTGAGCGCGCCGGCCTCTCTGGCCTCGCCGAAGGCCAAAAGGTCACTTATGAAATCGCCGTCGACCGGCGCAGCGGCAAATCATCGGCCGATCAGCTGCAGATCGCGGCCTGACGATATTTCGCCCCTGGCGGTCCGTCGGGGGCGATTCGCTTTTGCTTTTTTGGCCATTGAAGAAAAATCTCGACGGGCAGGAAAGAATCCGCCCTGTCGGCGCATGAGCTGACATAGTCGTCGCGCCTGATAGGCTCGGCGTCTCGCAGTCAAGCTCTGGAAATCGCCAAGAAATTAGCAGCTGCGCCGCGTCGACGGACACGCCCTTTTGGCGCGCCGCGTCCTATCTGCTCTTGCACGCGCGATCGGGCGTCAGGCCCGAGCGCGAGCGAGGATCGGAAAATGGCCAGGTCGCGGAAAGCAGCGAAAGCCCATGTCAGGACTCCCGAGGTGCAGGGCACGACTCCCATCGCCTTCGCCGGAATCGGCGCGGCGCTTGCCGCGGGTTTGGGCGTCGCCGCCGCAGGCCTTCCGGCCGGATTTATATGTTCGGTCGCCGGCGCCATCGCCGGGGCGATCTTCGGCGCGTGGTTGGACCGCAACTGAGACTCTTGCTCGGGCTCCTGTAAGCGCGAAGTCGAATGCGGGGCGCGTTGACGCAAAATGCGACGCGTGCGGGGGCGCACATCCGCTCAGGCTTCCTAGCGATAATGTCTTTTCATCGAACGACAGGAGGACATTATGTCGAAGTTCAGCAGCGCGATCGTCGGAGCGATCATCGGTTCAGTCATCTTCTTTGGAGTCGGCATCGGGCTCGCGCATGCCCATACGGCGCCCCAGCAGACCGGCATTGTAGTCTATGTCGACGAACCCTGAGGTCTCGATCGCTGACGACAGGCGGTTTGCTTGCCCCTTCCGCAGGGCCGGCCTTTAGGCCGAGCGTCGCCGAAACAGCAGATGATCGAGGGAGATCGCGCCTGGACCGCGGGCAATCAGCACAACGAGAATCGCCGCCCAATAGGCATGCACCGTCCACCATGCGTCGGGAAAGACGAAAATCTGGATGACCATGGTCATCATCAAGAGGCCGAAGGCCGACAGGCGCGTCAGAAGCCCGATGACCAGCAGCAGCGGCAGAATGAATTCGACGCCGCTCGCCGTATAGGCGGCGAGCGTCGGCGAAATCAACGGCAGTCTATATTCATCGGCGAACAGGGCGAAGGTCGAGTCGCGGATCGACGTCGGGATTTGGAACGACACATCGAGGCCGAAAACCTCGCCGCCGACAGTCGGTCCGTCGATCTTCGTTTGGCCGGAGACGAAGAAGGGATGAGCGGCGACGATCCGCAGAAAAAGCGCGATCAGCGCATAGGGGATCGCATCCAGCCAGCGCGTGGCGGTTGTCACGATATTCATAAGGCCTCAAGCTCCACTATGATCGAGCCGCGTCCCGACGCGATTTGTCGTTCAGCCCGAGACGCTAATGGCGGTGAACGCCTCCGCCAGAAATAGCGCCTGCAAAGAGGTCGTCAGATCGAATTCCGACGCTATGCCAATCGCCGCCGTCACGGCCTGCTCGAATGTTCGTCCTGCCTTAAGCGCATCCACGAAGGCCGACCCGCCGGCGGGGAGAAGCGCGACGACGACCGCCAGTTCGGGACGGACGACGAGCGCCTCTTCGCCTCGGTCCAATTCCAGCGCCGTCTTGTCTTCATCCGACATATGCCGCCGCCAGATCGAAACGATCGGATATTGCGACGCGATGACATGCGTCGAAGGATGCAAGGTCGCGGTCGCTTCCTCGAGCCGATCGAGAGGAAGGGCGCGCATGGCGTCCATCGCCAACGGCGTTGCATTTTCGGCGTGATAGGCCGCGCCGACGGCATATTCGAGCCGCGCGACATCGGCGAGATAAGGAACCTCGCGCGCTGGCTCGAAGCTCGCCACGAATGTCGCAAACCCGTCGCCATATTCAAAGAGCATCGGCGTGCGTGGAGGAAATTCGCGCACATAGCGCCGCGCCATGGCGCGAAAAAACTCGTCGCCGACCAGGCGCCTGCAGACCGGAAAGCGCTCCGCCAGCGCGTCGACCAGTCCGACGCAGACATTGTTGCGATAAACGGCGAAGCGCCGATCTGGCGGAAGGCCGTGGCGCGCTTCAAGCCCCTTCGGCGCCGGCAGTTCGGGGTCGAGCAGCGCGCGGAAAAAGGCGCTTTGATCGAAGTCAGCCGACGCCGTCATGAAGGCGTCCGATCTAGCGCCGTCTTCAGCGGCGAGCGGACCTTATCAAGAAGGAGCTCCGCGCGCGCGGCTTGCGCCGACAGGAGCGCAAAAGTCGGAATGTCATTGTCCCATTCGATCAGGGTTGCGACTGGTCCTCGGCGCGCCAAAGCGCGATCATAGAGACGCCAAATTTGATCCTGAACCGGCGCGCAATGGGCGTCGATCAGCAGAGGATCGCCGATCTCGTCGGCATCCTCGGCATATCCGGCGAGATGGATTTCATCGACATAGCGCATCGGGAAGGCGTCGATGTAATCCTCAGCCGAAAAGGCCAGATTCGTCGCGCTGACATAGGCGTTGGTCACGTCGAGCAGCAGCCGGCAATCCGTCCGACGCACGATCTCGCGCAGGAACTCTATCTCGGAATAGTCCGAGGACTTAAATCGCAGATAGGCTGCTGGATTTTCCAGGAGGATCGGCCTGCCGAGCGCCTCCTGAACTTCGTCGACATGAGCGACGACATGCGCCAATGTCGTCGCGCTATAGGGCAAAGGCAGCAGATCGTTGAGAAAGCGCGCGCCCTGAGTCGACCAGGCGAGATGTTCCGAAAAGGCGGCCGGCGCATAGCGATCGACCACGGATTTCACCCGGCGCAGATGATCGCGGTCGAGAGGTTCGGCGCCGCCGATCGACAAGCCGACGCCATGGATCGACAAAGGAAAGTCGCGACGCAATTGCATGAGCTGCGCGTGCGGCGGCCCCCCGGCGCCCATGTAATTTTCGGCGTGGATTTCGAAGAAGCCGATATCGGGCGCGGAGGCGTCGATATCGGCGAAATGTACATTCTTGAATCCCACCCCCGCGCGAGCCGGCAGCGAAGAAGCCGCAGGCGCGCGGGCTTGCTCGGGGGCGGTGCGCGCATCCATGCGTCAGTTCGCGATGGGTTCGAGGCTGCCTTTGCCCTTGGGCGTAGCGATCGACGTGCATGTGCCCTTGGGGACATATTTCCATGCGCCGCCTTGATAGTCGGTCTTCGACGTGCCGGCGCAGCTCGTTCCCGGTCCCGCCGCACAATCGTTCTTGCCCTTCAAGGAGACGCCAAAGCATTTCTCCTGCTCGGCCTTCGCGGCCTTCGCCGTTTCGGCCAAGGAACAGGCGGCGGCGAATGCGCCGGCGATCGCCAAAGCGGCACGAAGTTTTTTATCCGACATTATGATCTCCCTTCGTTTCCAGATTTCATCCAATAGCCGGGCAATCAGTTGAATAACGGGCGTTCTGCTGCGCCTGCCCAAACGATCGCGGGCGTCTCAGGGGGCAATTCGTGGCGACGACGACAAAGGTTACAACCGATGGGGGCCGTAAGGCGAGTCTGGGAGATGGCGCGCCGACGCCTGATCGACTAAAACTGCGCCGTCGGTCCTCGGCGCTTTTGCTCGAAATGCGAAGCGGCGGGCCGCGCCATGCACATTCGCAGCGGACAGGGCGAATTGAGCGATACGTCGAACGATCGGGAAATTCGTTGGCGCGCGCTGATGGCGGCGTCGCAGGACGGCGATCATGCCGCCTATGCCGAACTCCTGTCCGATCTCTTCCCGGTTTTGCGCCGGTTCGTCATGCGACGATGGCCGCATGCGCATGATACGGAAGATGTCGTTCAGGAAATCCTGGCATCGATTCACAGCGTGCGCCAGACCTATGATCGACAGCGTCCCTTTACGCCCTGGCTGATGACCATCGCCGCGCGCCGCGTCGCCGACTTCGCGCGAAGCCGATACGCGCGCGCCAATGAAACG
This sequence comes from Methylocystis sp., assembly GCF_046349115.1. Taxonomy (GTDB): domain Bacteria; phylum Pseudomonadota; class Alphaproteobacteria; order Rhizobiales; family Beijerinckiaceae; genus Methylocystis. The sequence continues at coordinate 675,709 of NZ_JAXMCX010000001.1, forward strand.
ACGGTCGACGTTTTGCCTGAAACCTTTCCTGACGATGGCGCGAAATCCGAACAGGAGGCAAGCGACGACCGGGAGGCGCTCAGCCGAGCCATGGCGACGCTCCCGGCGAGCCAGCGACAAGCGATCGAACTGATCAAACTCCGGGGTCTGTCGCTGGACGAAGCGGCTCAGGTCACCGGAAAGAGCGTCGGCGCGCTGAAAGTGGGGGTCCACAGGGCGATCAAGGCAATGCGTCAGGCGCTGGAGCGAGATGGCTAGGCGAATGTTGAGTGATGAACTGATCAAAACCCTGGCGGAGAATTGCGCGCCCGTACGGCCGCTCGCGCATCCCGCGCGTCGCGCGCTCGTCTGGTTTGCGTTTTCGCTGTGCTACGTCGCTGTCGTGGTGGCGCTGATGGGCGTCAGGCCAGATTTGCTCGCCAAGCTCGCCGACCCGCAATTCGCGACGGAATTGGCCGCGGCGTTCCTGACCAGCATCGTCGCGGCGGCGGGCGCGTTCAGCGCCGGCTGTCCGGCGCGACCGGTCTGGGAGCGCTTCGCTGCAGGAATTTTCCTGTCTGTCTGGGCAGGCGCTCTCGCTGTCGGCTGCTGGAGAGATATTCGCGCCTTTGGCCTCGCCGGCCTCCTGGCGCATTCGGACATCTATTGCCTGCCGACGATTCTGGCCATCAGCATACCGGCGGCGCTTCTCATTCTTTCGATGGTCAGGCGCGGCGCGCCGATCGCGCCATTCGTCACGATCGGCCTCGCCGCGCTCGCATCGACGGCCTTGGCGGCGGCGGCGTTGCGCCTGTCTTTCCGGCAGGATGCGGCCGTGTCGGTCTGTATCTGGCAGTTCGGCTCCGTCGTCCTGCTCACCGGAATCGCATCGCTTTTCGGCCGGGCTTTGCTGCACTGGACGATGCGCGACGCATTGCTCGCCTCTATTCAGGCGCATCGTCGCTGACTGGCCGGCCCGTAGATTTGAAGGCGGCGCGGCACGGCGCAAGAAAGCCGATCCGTCCGCGCCGCTTGGCTCAGATTTCAGCGACCGTGCCGCCCTTCGCCTCGCAAGCCTTCGCCGATTTTTCCGGCAGCCACCCCTGTCCCTTGCAGGAATTCATGCCCTTGCAGGCATTGTTCGCGGTCTTGCAGGCGCTCGTCCCCTTGCATGAATTGATTCCGCTGCAATGGACAGATTTGCTCATTTTTTTGGCGTGCGCCGGCGCCGTCGCAGCGCCGCTCAGAACCAGGGCGACCGCGGCGGCCGCCATCGAGGCGCCCGAAACGATTTTGACGTTCATTTCCATCTCCTTGCAAATCACGCTCACAGGACGAGCGCTCCAGGCCCCATTGGGAGCCTGCCGACGCTATTCGTCGCCGCGGCGAATAAGGTTACGGCGCGAGATCCATGATTTAATCGGAGACGCCAGCGCCATTATGCTGGGATCGGCGCGGCCGCGATTAACAATTTGTCATTCATCAATCAGGCAGGCGCCGATTAAAACAGCGATACGCGAATTGCATTCGAATGGCGTCGCCCTTAGGCCGTCAGACGTAATGCGCCGGTCAAGAACGGGCGGTCCAATGCGCATTCAAGCCGGAGGTGAGATGACCGTGTTGGCTTTTGTGGCCGCGCGCCGTGGCGGCGGTCGCGGGAGAGTTGCCGGCGCTTTGCTTAAGATGTTCGTGGCGTTGCAGCTTTTCGCTTCGCCGACAGGTGCGTGCGCGCAAGCTCCGACGCCTGAAGTGGTCGTTTCTCGTCCGCTCGCCCGGACGATTCCACGCTGGGACGAATATACGGGTCGTTTCGAGGCCCTAAAGCAGGTCGAAGTGCGCGCGCGCGTGTCCGGCGCGCTGGAGAAGATCAATTTCACTGACGGACAATTCGTCAAGGCCGGCGACGTTTTGTTCGTCATCGATCAGCGGCCGTATCAGATCGCGGTCGATAGCGCCCGAGCGGAACTTTCCAGGGCGCAGGCGCAGGCCGCGATGTCGTCTCGCGATTACGCGCGCGCGCAGGAAATGACCCAAGGCCGCACCATTACCGCGCGCGACGTCGATCAACGAAGAGCGAGTAATGACATCGCCAAGGCGCAAGTCCTGAGCGCCGACGCCGCGCTCCGCAACGCCGAACTCAACCTGGAATGGACCCAGGTTCGCGCACCGATTTCGGGGCGCGTTTCGGACCGTCGCGTCGATCCGGGCAATCTCGTTCAGGGCGGACAGGCAGGGGCGACCCTGCTGACGACAATCGTGACGCTCGATCCGATTCACTTCGTTTTCGACGCCTCGGAGGCCGACTACATCCGCTATGCGCGCGCGGCGGAGCAGCGCAAGGATAAATCCGGCGAGTTGAAAAACCGCGTTTCCGTACGGCTTGCCGACGAGAAGGAATGGTCGCGCGGCGGCGTCATGGACTTCCTCGACAACCAGATCAACCGGCGCTCCGGCACGATCCGCGGGCGGGCGATCTTCGACAACAAGGACTATTTCCTGACGCCCGGCACATTTGGACGCCTGCGACTCTACGGCGGCGACGTTTCGGCCTTGCTCATTCCCGACGCCGCCGTCGTCTCCGATCAAACAAGCAAGACGGTGCTGGTGGTGTCTAACGACGACAAGGTCATCGCCAAACCGGTGACTCTCGGCCCCATCCAAATGGGCCTGCGCGTCATCCAATCAGGTCTCGACGCCAAGGATCGGATCGTGATCGGCGGCCTGGCGAATCCGATGGTGCGGCCTGGGGCGACCGTGAAACCCAAGGAAGGCGAGATCAAGGAAGCGCCCGTCGCTGTCAGCGACCGTTAGTCACGAGAGCGCGCCGCTAAAAGGTTGGAACCGGCTTTTCGCCTGTGGCGCGCTCTCAACCATTAGAATCGATCACGCTGCATTTGGGCGAGTCGGCCGAAATGCAGCGTGATCCTGACCAGGAACCATATGCGCATTTCGCATTTCTTCATCGAACGGCCGATCTTCGCGGCGGTGCTATCGATCCTTCTCACGCTCGCGGGAGCGATCGCGGAAGGCGCACTGCCCGTGTCCGAATATCCGGAAATCGCGCCGCCGACGGTCAATATCAGCGCGACCTATCCCGGCGCCTCGGCGGATGTGATCGCTGAGACGGTCGCCTCGCCCATCGAGCAGGAGGTCAATGGCGTCGACGACATGCTCTACATCACGTCGCAATCGACGGGCGACGGGCATGTGTCGATCGACGTCGTGTTCAAGCCCGGCGTCAATATCGATATTGCGCAGGTGCTGGTCCAGAACCGCGTGGCGATCGCCAATCCGCGCCTGCCGGAGGAGGTGACGCGCTTTGGCGTCGTGGTGAAGAAGGCTTCGCCGGATCTGATGATGGTCGTGCATCTGCTGTCGCCCGACGGCTCGCGCGACCAGCAATATATTTCGAACTATGCGACGCTTTACGTGAAGGACGCCATCGCTCGAATAGACGGCGTCGGCGACGCGCGCCTCTTTGGCGCGAGAGATTATTCGATGCGGGTCTGGCTCGATCCGGCGAAAGTCGAGGCGCGGGATCTGACCGCGGGCGACGTCATCGCCGCTCTGCGCGCCGCCAATCTGCAAGTCGCCGCCGGCGCCGTCAATCAGCCGCCGGCCGCCTCGGCCGGCGCCTTTCAGCTGTCGGTGCAGACGCTCGGACGGCTCAGCACGCCGGAGCAATTCGGCGACATCGTCATCCGCGCCGACGCCGATGGCGAAATTCATCTGCGCGACGTGGCGCGGATCGAATTCGGCGCCCAGGACTATACGCTCAACGCCTATCTGAATCACGACGTCGCCACCGCGCTCGGCATTTTTCAGCGCCCCGGCTCGAACGCCTTGCAAACGGCAGAATCGATCAAGCAGGAGATGGAGCGTCTCAAAAAGAATTTTCCCGCCGGCGTCGACTATACGGTGATCTACAATCCCACCGAATTCATTCAACAGTCGGTTGACGAGGTCGTCCACACGCTGCTCGAGGCGATCGTTCTCGTCGTTCTCGTGGTGATCCTTTTCCTGCAGACATGGCGCGCGGCGATCATTCCGGTGGCGGCGATCCCGGTTTCACTGATTGGCAGTTTCGCGGTGATGAAGGCCGCTGGGCTCAGCTTCAACACCCTCTCGCTGTTCGGCCTGGTGCTCGCCATCGGCATTGTCGTCGACGACGCGATCGTCGTCGTCGAAAATGTCGAGCGCTATCTCGCGCAGGGACTTTCGCCCAAGGAAGCCGCCCACAAGACCATGGACGAAGTCGGCGGCGCGCTGATCGCCATTGCGCTGGTGCTCTGCGGCGTCTTCATTCCGACCGCCTTCATCAGCGGGCTGCAGGGCGCCTTCTACAAGCAGTTCGCGATCACTATCGCCAGCGCGACGATCATCTCGGCCTTCGTGTCGCTGACCCTGTCGCCGGCGCTCGCGTCAATATTGCTGAAGCCGCATGAAGAGGAAGCGAGCGTCCACCCCCGGCTTACCTGGGCGCACGCGCCGCTGCGCCGCTTCTTCGACGCCTTCAACGCCGGTTTCGATCGGCTGTCGACGACCTATGGCGCGGCGACCGGCCGTCTCGTCCGGCTCGGCGTCGTCATGCTCGCCATCTATGCGATCCTGATCTTTTTCGCCTTCGACCTGTTGCGGCGAACGCCGACCGGCCTCATTCCGCAACTCGACCGCGGCTATGTGATCGCCGCCTTTCAATTGCCGCCCGGCGCGACGCTCGACCGCACCGACAAGGTCATGCGCAGCGCGACCGACATCATCTTGAAGCGCGCGGGGGTCAAGGACGCCGTGGTTTTTAGCGGCTTCGACGGCGCGACCTTCACCAATGCGCCCAACACCGGCGTGATTTTCGTCACGCTGCAGTCCTTTGAGGAGCGAGCCCGGAAGGGCCTGTCGGCGGCGCAGATTCAGGGTGACATTTACGCCGAAGTGTCGAATCTGACCGACGCCTTCGCCTTTGTGCTGCTGCCGGCGTCGGTTCCCGGCATCGGCACTGGCGGCGGCCTGAAGGGCTATGTGCAGGATCGCGCCGGGCGCGGCCTTCCGGCGCTTGAAGGCGCGGCCTGGACGCTGGCCGGCGCGGCCGGACAGTCTGGCGACTTCACCCAGGCCTTTACGCTGTTCAACACGCGCACGCCGCAGATTTTCGCCGATGTCGATCGCACCAAGGCTGAACTCATCGGCGTGCCGATTTGGCGCGTTTTCGAAACGCTCTCGGTCTATCTCGGCTCGACCTTCGTCAACGACTTCAACATGCTTGGCCGCACCTATCGCGTCATGGCGCAGGCCGACGATCCCTATCGCATGACGCTGCGCGACGTCGCCAATCTCAAGACGCGCAGCGCTTCCGGCGCAATGGCGCCGATCGGCGCCGTCGCCACCTTCCGCGACACGACGGGCGCATTCCGCGTGCCGCGTTACAATCTCTATCCGGCCGCCGAAGTTCAGCTCAATCTCGCTCGCGGCGTTTCATCAGGCCAGGGCATCGCCGCGGTTGAGAAGCTCGCGGCGGAGAAGCTGCCGCAGGGATTCGGTTTCGAATGGACCGAAATCGCCCTGCAGGAAAAGCTCGCCGGCCACACCGCCGTTCTCGCCTTCGGCCTTGCGGTGGTCTTCGTTTTTCTTCTGCTCGCCGCGCTTTATGAGAGCTTGCTGCTGCCGGTTTCGGTGATCCTGATCGTGCCGATGTGCATTCTGGCCGCGATGCTCGGCGTGGTCTCAAGGGGGCTCGATCGCAACATACTGGTGGAGATCGGGCTCGTCGTGCTGATCGGCCTCGCCGCGAAGAACGCCATTCTCATCGTCGAATTCGCCAAACAGGCGGAAGAGGCGGGCCAATCCAAATTCGAGGCCGCCGTCACCGCCGCCCGCACGCGGCTGCGGCCGATTCTGATGACCTCGCTCGCCTTCATTCTCGGCGTGCTGCCGCTCGCCGTCGCCACGGGCGCAGGCGCCGAGATGCGTCAGTCGATCGGCACGGCGGTGTTCTTCGGCATGCTCGGCGTCACATTGTTCGGACTGATCTTCACGCCGACCTTTTATGTCGTCGTGCGCATCTTGGCGCGGCATTTACCGGCGAGCTTTGTATCAGGCGCCGCGTCGTCAACGGAACCGGCCGAAAGTTTCGCGCATGACATCGGCTTTCACGAAGCCAAGAAAATCGATGTCGGGCAGGTAAAGAAATGGCTCGACGCGTTTCGTCGCAAGCTTCAGTGATTCAGGCGCGGTTCGGCCGCGCCTGACGCTCTTATTGGAAATGTTCCGGGCGCAGTTTGGTCGTGTTCGCCGGGGCGAATTCGTGGCGGCAGGCGGGGCTCAGCCGCGCCATATTCTCCTCGAGGCAGGATTCGATCGCTTCGACGATAGGAATGTCGGAGCTGCAGAATCGCAACGCGTCGCCCATGCAGTCGGAGCGCTCCTGAGACGTGCCTTGAGCCGCGACGGGCGAAGCGGCGAGCGCCGAGAAAAGCGCCAAGAGAAGCGAAAACGGAAGAAGTTTACGCATGTTGTTCCTTTCACGCCTATTGTTTTGGCAATGCGCAAGACTAAGCGTAGAATCGTTTCTATAGAAAAGCAAAGCAGATTCAACTTGCTTTCTTTTGTTAATCATAACGCGGGGATAGCGCGAGGCCATGCTCGGCAAGCGCCTCGCGCGCGAGGCGCGCGAGTTCGTCGGGCGTGGGATTGGACAGCGCCTCGCCCGACGGCTCAAAGCGCACGACGGGATCGCGCGTGCAGAGACGCAGGCAGTCGCGCGTCGTGATCGAAAGTCGTCCGGAAGAAAGTTCATCGGCAAGCGTCGCCGCGAAACATTTTTCGACCGATGCAAGCAGCGCGCGGCTTTTCCCTTCGGCGTCGCAGCGGGGACCGACACAGACGAGAAGACGAACGGACGGCGGAGTCACGCGCGCCTCAATAGATCGGATGTTGGGCGCAGAGCGCCGTGACATCCTTGCGAATGGCGGCGATCGTCGAGTCATCGTGCGGATTTTTCAGCACGCTGTCGATCCATTGCGCGATTTGTTGGAATTCCGCGACGCCAAAGCCGCGCGTCGTGCCGGCATTGCTCGACAGCCGCAAGCCCGAAGGCGCTTCGGGCGGACGCGCATCGAAGGGAATCATGTTCTTGTTGACGGCGAGGCCGGCGCGTTCCAGCGCCTTGGCGGCGATATCGCCGGTGAGGTTGCGCGCAGCAAGATCAACGAGCATCAGTCCTGTATCCGTGCCGCCCGTGACGATCCGCAATCCCGCTTCCGCGAGGGCGTGCGCCAAGGCCCGCGCATTGTCGATCACCGCGCGATTATAGGCGGCGAACTCCGGCCGCAGCGCTTCGCCGAGACACGCCGCCTTGCCGGCGACGCCATGCAGCAGAACCGAGCCCTGCACGCCGGGAAAAATGCCGGCGTTGATCCGGCTGCCGAGCGCTTCGTCGTTCCACAGAACCATGCCGCCGCGCGCGCCGCGCAGCGATTTATAGGTCGTGGTCGTCACCACATGCGCGTGGGGCAGGGGATCGGGATAGAGGCCCGTCGCGACGAGGCCGGCAAAATGCGCCATGTCGACGAGAAGATAGGCGCCGACTTCATCGGCGATGGCGCGCAGCGCAGCGAAATCGATCGCGCGCGGATAGGCGGAGCCGCCGGCGATGATCATGCGCGGGCGCTCGCGGCGCGCAAGATCGCGCACTTCGTCGAGATCGATAAGCTCTGTCTCGCGCGAGACGCCATAGGCGACGATTCGATAATCGCGCCCGGTGAGCGTCGCGGGATGACCGTGGCTGATATGGCCGCCGGCGGCGACATTCATGGAGAGAATCGTATCGCCGAGTTTGAGGAGGCCGAGAAAGACCGCGGCATTGGCGTTGGAGCCGGAATGCGGCTGCACATTGGCGAAGCGGCAGTTGAAGAGTTTTGTCGCCCGCTCGACCGCGAGCGCCTCGATGGCGTCAGCGAATTCAGCGCCGCCATAATAGCGCGCATAAGGCAGGCCCTCGACGGTCTTATTGGTGAGGATCGAGCCCTGCGCTTCGAGCACCAGCCGCGAGACGATGTTCTCGGAGGCGATGAGTTCGATGCCGTCCTGCTGCCGCCGCGTTTCGTCAGCGATGGCAGAAGCGAGCTCAGGATCGGCGGAGAGGCCGGAGGTGAAGTAGCAGCTGCGTGCGCCGTTCAATGCGTTAAGCCTTCTTGCTCGCGTTAGAATATTGTGCTTACTACGTTTATCCGTGTCCTAATGCAGTTCAATTCTTGACATCCTCCTCCAAAGTGCGGCCTTAATACGATAGTGTCGAGACGCTTTGATTTTTTACCATCTAGAACGCGTCGTGGACCTATCTCTCGGATTGCGACATATGACCCGCGTTGAATTCGACAGCACTAAGAAGCCGTTAGACGAAATTTTGAAGAAGGCCCGTGACGGGCTGCTTCAACTCCCTGATTTCCAACGCGGATGGGTTTGGGACGAAGAGGGCCTCCGGGGATTGTTAACGTCGGTCTCGCGCTCGTTTCCTGTTGGAGCGATTATGACGTTGCAGACGGGAGGAGAAGTTCACTTCAAGCCTCGGTTGGTTGAAGGTGCTCCGAGTGAAAACGCGAAGGTCATTCCGGATGCGCTTATTCTGGACGGCCAGCAGCGCATCACATCACTTTACCAAACAACGATGAGGCGTGCGGTTGTTGAAACGATTAATGCGAAGAAACAGAAGATTAAGCGCTTCTTTTATATCGACATGGCGAAGTCTCTCGACGAGACAGCAGATCGTGCCAATGCAATCGTCGGCATTCAAGAAAGCAAAGTCGAAACTCGCCACTTTGGCAAGGAAATCATCCGCGATCTGTCGACAGAGGAACGAGAGTTTGCTCAATGCATGTTCCCGACAAACCGCATTTTTGACTCAGATGCTTGGCAGATGGGATTCTTTCAGTATTGGAAAAATGATCTAGTTGAAAAATCAACGCTCTGGTTCAAATTCCAGAACGAGGTGCTCGCCGCCTTCCGGCAGTATCAAATGCCAGTGATACACCTCGGAAACAGCACCAATAGAGAGGCGGTTTGTCTCGTTTTTGAGAAGGTCAACACGGGAGGAAAGAAGCTCGATGCATTTGAGCTTCTGACGGCCATCTATGCGGGTGAAGAGGAAGGCTTCCTCTTGCGGGAACAATGGGCGGCCTGCGCCAAGCGGCTGTCCGATTCGATCGCTTTGCGAGATCATCCACTTACGCGTCTCCAAGCAACTGAATTTTTTCAGGCGCTAGCACTGCTTCATTCACTTGATCGCAGAAAAGTGTATGAAGCGTCGAGGAACGGCGGCGAGTCACCTCCTGTTACCTGCACGCGAGAAACTGTGCTTGGTATCCCGCTTGCCGCATATAAGATGCACGCGACTCGCGTCGAGGATGGCTTTCGAAAGGCCGGAAAATTCCTGTTTAGCCAGCATATTTATTGGTTCAAGGACGTGCCTTACCAATCGCAGATCGTTCCCTTGGCGGCGATCCTTGCGGAGCTCGATGATCGATGGGAGTTCGATGCAGTCCGTACAAAGCTTGCCCAATGGTATTGGTGCGGTGTATTCGGCGAATTGTACGGTGGCGCCATTGAAACACGCTTTGCTAAAGACTTGGTGGATGTCCTGGCCTGGATCGCGGGCGGTGCGGAGCCTTCGACGGTCAAGGACGCAGCTTTCCGCGCGGAACGCTTAGATACAATGACATCGCGCCTTTCAGCTGCATACAAGGGGGTGCATACACTACTGATGCAGAAGGGGGCGCGCGACTTCCGTTCCGGCCAGCCCTTCAACCAGGCAAGCTACTTCGAAGAGTCGGTAGACATCCACCACATCTTCCCGCGCGCTTGGTGCGACAAAGCTATGATAGCCCGTGCTCGCTACGACACAATCATTAACAAGACGCCGCTTAGTTACAAGACCAATCGCGCCATCGGCGGAGACGCTCCGTCTCAATATCTGTCCAACCTCTCAGCGCATGGTGGCGTATCAGACGCTGCGATCGACGATCATCTGCGTTCGCATCTCATCGACCCCCAAACTCTTCGTAACAACGACTTTGACGGGTTTATTTCTGTGCGCCGCGAAGCGCTCCTATCGCTGATCGAGCGTGCAATGGGAAAAACTGCCTATAGGGGAGAACCGACAGACGAACCAGAAGGTGAGATCGTACTCGACGAAGCCGATACGATAGAATTCGCCTGAGTTCACCAAAACACAATTCAAACTCACACATCCAAATTGGCGACGCTGAGCGCATTTTCCTGAATGAATTCGCGTCTCGGCTCCACTACGTCGCCCATCAGCTTGACGAAAATATCGTCGGCTTCCGCCGCCTCCTTCACCTTCACCTGCAACAGCGAGCGCGCCTCGCGGTCGAGCGTCGTCTCCCAGAGCTGTTCGGCGTTCATCTCGCCGAGGCCCTTGTAGCGCTGGAGGGTGAGGCCCTTGCGGCCGATCGTGTTCATCGCCTCGTAAAGCGCGAGAGGTCCGGAGAGCGGCGCTTCGTCGCCGCGCCGGATCAAGGTCGCCGGTCCGGCGAAAACCTCGCGCAGGCTTTCGGCGCGCTCATGGAGCTTGCGCGCCTCGCTTGAATTTAAGAGCGAAGCGTCGAGCGTCACCGCCTGCGTCACGCCGCGCAGGGTGCGCTTGAAGACATAACCGCCGTCGCGAAGCTCGCCTGACCAGCCGCGCTCGGTCTCCTCCGAAATCGCGTCGAGGCGTCGCACGATGTCGTCGGCGTAGCGCTTCGCCGCCGCTTCGTCGGCGTGCGGCGTCAGATCGCCGGCCATCGCCGCCTGTTCGACGACGGCGCGGTCATAGCGCGAATGGAGACTGAGCATCACATTGCGGAAGGCGCGCGCGTCTTCGAGAATGGCGCGCAAATCGGCGCCGGCGCGATCTTCCGCGCCCGCGCGCAGCACCGCGCCGTCGAGCAGGCTTTCGATCAGATAATCCTCAAGTGCGCGCTCGTCTTTCAGATATTGCGTGGACTTGCCGCGCGTCACCTTATAGAGCGGCGCCTGGGCGATGAAGACATGGCCGCGATCGATCAATTCCGGCATCTGCCGATAGAAGAAGGTCAGGATCAGCGTGCGGATATGGGCGCCGTCGACGTCGGCGTCGGTCATGATGATGATCTTATGATAGCGCAGCTTGTCGGCGTTGAATTCGTCGCGGCCGACGCCGGTGCCGAGCGCGGTGATCAGCGTGCCGATCTGCTCCGATGACAGCATCTTGTCGAAACGCGCGCGCTCGACATTGAGGATTTTACCGCGGAGCGGCAAGACGGCCTGGAATTCGCGATTGCGGCCTTGCTTCGCCGTGCCGCCGGCCGAGTCGCCCTCGACGATGAAGAGTTCGGATTTTGCCGGATCGCGCTCCTGGCAATCGGCGAGCTTGCCGGGAAGATTGGCGACATCGAGCGCGCCCTTGCGGCGCGTCAGTTCGCGCGCCTTGCGCGCCGCTTCGCGCGCCGCCGCGGCTTCGCACACTTTGGAGACGACATTCTTGGCTTCGGCGGGATGTTCCTCGAACCATTGGCCGAGCAATTCATTGACGACATTCTCGACCGCCGGACGCACTTCCGAAGAAACCAGCTTGTCCTTGGTCTGCGAGGAGAATTTCGGGTCCGGCACTTTGACCGATAATACGCAGGTCAGGCCCTCGCGGCAGTCGTCGCCGGTGAGATCGACCTTCTCGCGCTTGGCGAGGCCCGAGGATTCGGCGTAGCCGGTGATCTGGCGGGTTAGCGCGGCGCGAAATCCGGCGAGATGCGTGCCGCCGTCGCGCTGCGGAATGTTGTTGGTGAAGGCCAGCACATTCTCGTGATAGCTGTCGTTCCACCACAGCGCGACCTCTACGCTGATCTGTTCGCGCTGGCCATGGATGAGAATCGGCGCCGAGACGAGCGCTGTCTTGGCGCGGTCGAGCCAGCGCACGAAGGCCTCCAACCCGCCCTCGTAGAACAGTTCCTCGCGCTTGACCTCGGCGTGGCGCGCGTCGGTGAGAACGATGCGCACGCCGGAATTGAGAAAGGCGAGTTCGCGCAGACGATGCTCGATCGTCGCATAGTCGAACTCGGTCATCGTGAAGGTCGCGGGGGAGGGCAGAAAGGTCACCTCGGTGCCGCGCTTTGGCGCGCCGTCGACGACAGGCGCGTCGCCGACGACGGCGAGCGGCGCGACCGCGTCGCCATTGGCGAACTCCATGAAATGTTCCTCGCCAGCACGCCAGATGCGCAGCTTCAACCATACGGACAGCGCGTTGACGACGGAAACGCCGACGCCATGCAGGCCGCCGGAAACCTTATAAGAGTTCTGGTCGAACTTTCCGCCGGCGTGGAGCTGCGTCATGATGACTTCGGCGGCCGACACGCCTTCCTCATGATGGATGTCGGTCGGGATGCCGCGGCCGTTGTCATAGACCGTGCAGGAGCCGTCGGCGTTGAGCGTCACGGCGACATCGGTCGCATGGCCGGCAAGCGCCTCGTCGATGGCGTTGTCGACGACCTCATAGACCATGTGGTGGAGGCCGGTGCCGTCATCGGTGTCGCCGATATACATGCCGGGACGCTTGCGGACGGCGTCGAGCCCGCGCAGCACTCTGATGGACTCCGCGCCATATTCCGCGGGGTCGTTCCGTTGGTTTTCGTCGCTCATTTGGCCTGTTCGTGAGGGGGTCGAACGACCCTCGATTCGAGAACGGCTATTTTACCCCGGAACGGTTGCAAAATGCACGGAAATAACTGCGATTTCCCCCGTCCCACAGCCTTTCCGCCGGGAGGCGGGCCGGCGCCGGGTTCCCGGCAAGGCTTATGCCTCCGCTCGGGGAAGGAAGCTAACGCAGCGCCGCCGCGAGCGCCTCCAGAAAAGCGTCGCCGTAACGCGCGATTTTTCTTTCGCCGACGCCGTGCACGGCGAGCATCTCGTCGAGCGTCGCCGGGCGTTTCTCCGCCATGTCGATCAGCGTGCGGTCGGCGAAAATGACATAGGCCGGCACGCCTTCCGCCTGCGCGAGTTCGCGCCGCTTGCGCTTCAGGGCCGCGAGAATGCGATCCGTCGCCTCGTCGAGACTCGCGGCGGCTTCTTGGCGGCGTTCGCGGCGCGTCATCGGATCGCCGCGCAGCATAATCGTCTCGCGGCCGAGAAGAATCTGTTCGCCTTTCTCCGTCAGGGCGAATCCTCCATGCTCAGCGCTCGCGGTCCGCAGCGCGCCGGCGGCGAAGAGCTGACGCATGATCGACGACCATTGCCATTTGGAGAATTCCTTTCCGACGCCGAAGGTCTTGATCGCGTCATGGCCATGCCGGCGCACGGCGTCGCTCGCTTCGCCCCTTAACACGTCGGCGAGATGTCCGGCGCCGAAGCGCTGGCCGGTGCGATAGACAGCGGAAAGCGCCTTTTGCGCGGCGACGCCGCCGTCAAAAACCGCGACCTTGCCCTGGCAGACGTCGCAGCATCCGCAGGGCGACGCCTCTTCGGCGAAATAGGCGAGCAGCGTCTGGCGCCGGCAGCGCGGCGTTTCGCACAGCGTCGCCAGCGCGGAGAAACGCTCATGTTCGATCCGGCGGCGTTCTTCGCCGATCTGCTTTGCGTCGATCTGGCGGCGGCGGAACGCCATGTCGTCGAGCGAATAGAGAGTGAGCGTATCGGCCGGCAGACCGTCGCGGCCGGCGCGGCCGATCTCCTGGTAATAGCTCTCCACCGAAGACGGCATGTCGGCATGGGCGACGAAGCGCACGTCGGGCTTGTTGACGCCCATCCCGAAGGCGATGGTCGCGACGGCGACGACGCCGTCCTCGCGCAGAAAACGGTCGCCATTGCGATTGCGCGCCGTCTGATCCATGCCCGCATGATAGGCGAGCGCGTCGTAACCTTGCTCCTGAAAGTAAGAAGCAAGGTCTTCGGTGCGCTTGCGCGAGGAACAGTAGACGATGCCGCGTTCGCCTTTGTGCTTTTCGAGACAATGCGAGAGCTGGCGCTTCGGCTGGTCCTTCAACTCGAAATTGAGCGCGATGTTCGGCCTGTCGAAGCTGTGCAGAAACACCTGCGGCGGCGATACGAAAAGGCGTCGCGCAATGTCGTCGCGCGTCGCCGCATCGGCCGTGGCGGTGAGGCCGATTACCTGGATATCGCCCAGCGCCTCGGCGGCGCGGCCGATCTCGCGATATTCGGGACGGAAATCATGGCCCCATTCCGAAATGCAATGGGCTTCGTCGATGGCGAGGCGTCGTGCTCCCGCGCGGCGCGCGTCGGCGATGAGTCCGTCCATCAACAGGCGCTCGGGCGAAACATAGAGCAGCCGCAACGCGCCGTCCCGCATGGCCCGGCGGGCGTCGTCATTTTCATCCGGACCGTTCATGGAGTTGAGCGTTGCCGCCGTGACGCCGAGCGAGCGCATCTGCCGCACCTGATCGCGCATCAGCGCGATGAGCGGCGAGACGACCACCGTGAGCGCGTCGTCGATGATCGCCGGGAGCTGATAGCACATCGATTTGCCGCTGCCGGTCGGCATGACCGCAAGCACCGGCCCGCCTGCGAGCACGGCGGCGATGATTTCCGCCTGACCGGGGCGAAAATCGTCATAGCCGAATACGGATTTGAGCAGCGCGCGCGCCTGCGGGGGAAGCATGGCCATGGCGGCGGGATAGCACAGGCGCGGACGCGGCGGCGAACCAGAAGATGCGTCGGAGGATGAGTCTTATAAGCTCATTGGGGGAGAGGCGAAGCTCGCTCCACTTTTCCGGGCGTTACGCGCAATATTTCCGCACTTCCTGGCAATGACGCGAACAGCAGTGGGTCAGCGCCGGTCATCCAGATTTGCCCGCCCAGCGTTTCAAGCTCGTGAAACAGGGCCACGCGCCGCTTGGCGTCGAAATGGGCGGCGACCTCGTCGAGCAGCACCAGCGGCGCCTGGCCGGTCATCGCGGCGACGAGCTTCGCATGCGCCAGCGTCAGGCCCATGAGCAGGGCCTTCTGCTCGCCGGTCGAGCAGGCGCGCGCCGCTTCATTCTTGGGGCCGTGACGGACGGCGAGGTCGCTCGCCTGCGGACCGATCAGCGTGCGCCCCGCGGCGGCGTCGCGGCGACGCGAAGCCGCGAGTTCGTCGCGATACCATTCCTCGACGACGAGCGCCGACTCCTCCGCCAGCCGGCGCTCCAATTCTCCCTCGATCGTCACATTCGCCCAGGGGAAGGGGGAGGCCTCGTCGCGTCCGGACGCAATCAGCGCGGCGAGCCTTGAGACGGTCTCGCGTCGCGCGGCGGCCACGGCGACGCCGAGCGCCGCGATTTCCCGCTCCGCGGCGTCGAGCCAGCGACGGTCGGCGACGCCTTCTTCGAGCAGACGGTTGCGGTTGCGCAGCGCCCGCTCCAGCCGGTTGGCGCGCGCGCCATGCTCGGCGTCGACCCCGAGCGCCAGCCGATCGAGAAAGCGGCGACGGTCGCCTGCCGGACCGGAGAAGAGTCCGTCCATGGCGGGGGTGAGCCAGAGCACCCGCACATAATCCGCAAAGTCCCGCGCCGAAGTCGCCGGCGAGCGGTCGATGCGAAAAAGTCGCTCACCCGCCGGCGTCAACCCATGGCCGAGCTGGGCGACGGCGCCATCGGTTTCGACTTCGATCGACACGGCGAAGCCGCCGGCGCCGCCACGTCGCGCGCATTCGGCGAGTTCGGCGCGGCGCAGCCCGCGGCCCGGCGAGAGCAGCGACAGCGCTTCCAGCAGATTGGTCTTGCCGGCGCCATTCTCGCCAAAGAGGGCGATCATCGCTGACTCGAAGCGGCAGTCGAGCGTCGGATAGGAGCGGAAATCGGCGAGCGTCAGGCGGCGCACGCGCGGCGCGGTCGGAGCGGACGTCATGACGCTGTGGCGTCTGCGCCTGGCGGCGCGGGCGCGCGAGCGATCATTGCGGTCGGGAAACGCGGCGGCCCGGCGAGAGAATGGCGTAGCTGTGGGGTCCGGTGAAGGCTGTCATGATCGCTTCGATCAAGGGGTCGTCCGCGCCATCGACGGTCGACCAATCGACCGTGAAACTCGCGCCGGTTCCGCCGCGAACGTCGTCTTGCGCGATCAGGACCTGCAGCGAGGCGTAAGGCTTCAAATAGACGGGATCGGAAAGGTAGCTTTCGATCAGCTGACCGGCGCCGTTGCGATATTCGATCTTCTCGATCGCGAGAACATTGGTCGCTGACGCATTGTGAATCGACAGCGCGCCGGAAAAGTTCAGCCGCGTCACGCCGCCCTGCCCGAGAAGCGTCGAATGCAGCGGAATGAAACTGCGCCCGCGGACGCCGAGCTTCTCCGCCGGGGCGGATGTCGTGGCGTCAGGGCTGACGACGACCGGCTGAGCGGCGGGCAGCGGCGACCGAGCCGCGCCGTCCGTCGCGACAGCGCCCCAAACCAGAAAGAGCGCGAGAACTCGCAGGGTAGGGCTGAGCGGCTTTGCGCGCATCTTTTCCTTTCGATCTGACGATTGCGGCGACGGCGCACACTATCATCGCTCGGCGAAAGCTCTAATCGAATGTCTTCGGCCGCCCAACCGAACGACGGCGCGAGCGCGACGACGAGTCGCACGGCGGGACCGTCATTGCAAGTTCAGCCCACGCGCGGATGGGTTGCGGCGCGACAATCGATCGCGCGGCCGAAGTCGTTTGGCCTTGCGCATAAAATCTGTATTCTCCCGCCTGCGGCGATCGGAGTTTTTTCAGTGGCGGGCGTGGGTCATGCGCAAAGCCTTGGGGCAAGGCGCATCTTGCTGATCGTCGGCGGCGGAATCGCCGCGTACAAAGCGCTCGATCTCGTGCGTCGCCTGCGCGAGCGCGGCGCTTTTGTTCGGGTCGTCATGACGGCGGCGGCCAAGGAGTTCGTGACGCCGCTGGCCTTTGTCAGCCTAGCCAGTGAAAGAGTTTACGACGACCTGTTCTCCGCAACCGACGAGCAGGAGATGGGCCATATTCAGCTGTCGCGAGACGCGGATCTCATCGTCGTCGCTCCCGCGACGGCGCATCTTCTCGCGCGCGCGGCGCGGGGGCTTTGCGACGATCTCGCGACCACCCTGCTGCTGGCGACCGATAAGCGCGTGCTCTACGCGCCGGCCATGAACGTCCGCATGTGGCTGCACCCCGCGACGCAGCGCAATGTCGGGACCCTGCATGGCGACGGCGCCTGGTTCGTCGGTCCGACTGTCGGCGATATGGCCTGCGGCGAATATGGTCCGGGGCGCATGTGCGAGCCGCTAGAGATCGTCGAAGCGATCGAGACCGCGCTGAAGCATGACACCCGATTGCCTGCGCCCGAAGGGCTTTTGACGCGCGACGGCGCGCTTGAAGGGCTGCGCATCGTGGTGACGTCCGGCCCCACTCATGAAGCGATTGATCCGGTCCGCTACATCGCCAACCGTTCCTCCGGACGGCAGGGCCACGCCATCGCCGCGGCGGCGGCGCGCGCCGGGGCGCGGGTGACGCTGATTTCGGGGCCCGTCGCGCTCGCCGATCCGCCCGGCTGCGAGGTCGTACATATAGAGAGCGCGCGAGACATGATGACGGCCGTGGAGGCGGCGCTGCCGGCGGACATTTTCGTCGCCGCGGCGGCGGTGGCGGATTGGCGCGCAGCGCCGGAGTTTGAAAAGATCAAGAAGAGCGAGCGTGGCGCGCCCTCTCTGTCGCTGATTGAAAATCCCGACATTCTCGCGAGCGTCGCACGCGGTTCGCGGCGTCCGCGTCTCGTCGTCGGCTTTGCCGCCGAAACCAGCGATCTCATTCGGCGCGCGCAGGAGAAGCTCGCCAGGAAAGGATGCGATCTCATCGTCGCCAACGACGTAAGCGAGGGGTCGGGCGTTTTCGGCGGCGCGAGCAATGAGGCGCATCTCATCTCTCGCGCCGGCGTCGAGGACTGGCCGCGGCTGCGCAAGGAAGATGTCGCGGAACGGCTCGTCGCGCGGCTTGCGCAGATGATTGGCGAGACAACGCCATGAAAATAGCGATCCGCCGACTGCCCAACGCCGACGGCCTGCCAACGCCGGCCTATGCGAGCGACGGCGCGGCGGGCATCGATCTCTATGCCGCGCTCGCGCCGGGCCAAAAGCTGGTGCTGGAGCCTGGCGCGCGCGATCTCATCCCAACGGGTCTCTCGATCGCTTTGCCACGGGGTTATGAGGGACAGGTTCGGCCGCGCTCGGGCCTCGCAGCGGCGCAAGGCGTCACCGTGCTCAACGCCCCAGGGACGATCGACAGCGATTATCGGGGCGAGATCAAAGCGATCCTGATCAATCTCGGTTCGCAGGCATTCGAGATCGTCCGCGGCATGCGCATCGCGCAGCTCGTCATCGCGCCGGCGCCGCAGGCGACGCTGGTCGAGGTCGACGATCTCGACGCGACGGAGCGCGGCGACGGCGGCTTCGGCTCGACCGGATTTGGCGGAGAAGGCGCGCGATGAAGCTGCTCTCGCGCTCCGCCCGTTTCGCGCTGATGGCGACGCTCGACGTCGCGCTTTACGCGCGCGGCCGGCCGGTGTCGTCGAAACAGCTCGCCGCGCGTCACGGTCTGCCGCCGCGGCGGTTGGAGACGATCCTTCAGGCTCTGGTGCGGGCCGGGATTCTCAAAAGCGTCAGGGGACCTGCCGGCGGTTACGGGCTGGCGCGTGAGCGACGGCGTCTCTCGGTCGGCGAGATCGTGCGCGTCGCTCTGGTGGTAGAGGAGGAGGCGCCCGATATCGCGCCGCCGCTGCTTGCGGCGGTGTTGGAGCCGGTCATCGCCGAAGCTGAAGAGAGCGCGCTTCGCCGACTGGACGACGTGACGCTCGACGATCTCCATGCTCGCGCGCTCGCGCACGGATTTGGAGAAAGGCCGGACGCGAGCGGCGATTTTGAGATATGAAGCGCGCGATCCGGCGAGGCGCCGGATGGGCAGGAGGCGCGTATGACCTATCAGACGATCGAAGCCGAGACGCAGGGCCGAGTCGGATTGATCCGACTCAATCGTCCCGAAGCGCTCAATGCGCTCAATGCGCGCCTCATCGCCGAGCTTGATGAGGCTCTTTCGGCGTTCGAGTCGAATGACGGCGTCGGCTGCGTCGTTCTGACCGGCTCGGAAAAGGCCTTCGCCGCCGGCGCCGACATCAAGGAAATGCGCGACAAAGAGTTCGTGGACGCCTTTCTCGATGATTTTATTGGCCGATGGGACGTGGTGGCGCGGGCGCGCAAGCCGATCATCGCGGCGGTCGCCGGATTCGCGCTCGGGGGCGGCTGCGAAATCGCAATGATGTGCGACTTCATTCTCGCCGCCGACACGGCGGTCTTCGGCCAGCCGGAAATCAAGCTTGGCGTCATTCCCGGCGCTGGCGGCACCCAGCGGTTGACCCGCGCCGTGGGCAAGGCCAAGGCGATGGAGCTTATTCTCACCGGGCGGATGATGAGCGCGGAGGAAGCGGAGCGCGCCGGCCTGGTCGCGCGGATCGTGCCGGCCGCTGATCTTCTAGCGGAGGCGCTGAAGACCGCCGCGACGATCGCGTCGATGTCGCTTCCCGCTGTGCTTATCGCCAAGGACGCGGTCAATCGCGCCTTCGAGTCGACGCTCGCCGAGGGAATCCGCTACGAGCGGGGCCTCTTCTATTCCCTGTTCGCCACAAGTGATCAAAAGGAAGGCATGAGCGCCTTCGTCGAGAAGCGGAAGCCGGCTTTCGCGAACCGATAGGCGGCCATTGACGACGGACCGCGCCGCGCCTATAAACCCGCCACTTGGCCGCGACTTCGCGGCCCTTTGGTTTTTGGGCGGCTCGACGCCGTCTCTTTCAAGGACACGCAAAACATGGCCAATACGAGTTCGGCCAAAAAAGCCGTTCGCAAGATCGCGCGCCGCACCTCGGTCAATCGGGCGCGCCGCAGCCGCATGCGCACCTTTGTGCGCAAGGTCGAGGAGGCGATCGCTTCGGGCGACGCGGCGGTGGCGGCCGACGCGCTTCAGAACGCGGTGCCGATCGTGATGCGCGCCGCCCAGCGCGGCGTCATTCACAAGAACACGGCCTCGCGTAAGGTTTCTCGGCTGACCGCGCGCGTGAAGGCGCTGGCCGCGCAGGCATAAAGCGCGTCGCCGCGTGATGTGACGGAAACATTTCAAGCCCGGCGCGCGCCGGGCTTTTTTTTGCTCGACTGGCGTCCGCCAAATCGTCGCATGAAGCGCAGATGACACGTTCAAAAAATTTTTTTGCGCCCATAACCTGTGATCATTCAAAATTCTCGCGATTCAATCTCTTGCAATCAAGCTGTCACGAACGGGAAAAACTTCGCCACTTGACACTATTTATAGCGCTATTTTGTCGGGGCGCCGGCGCCCGTCGCGCGAGGTTAACACGCATTTCTCAAGCGAAATTTTAACGGCCGCGAATCATCGGCTTATAGCCAAATGCGACAAAATATTTGTGGCGCTCCGCCGGAAAACTGCAAACAATATGACAGTTGTCGTCATAAGCGTCGTTGCGCGTGATCGCGCTGACGTGTAGCCTTGGAGGGTCGAACGAAAGGCGGTCGGCGTCGGTTTTTTCAGCGGCGCGCAGCAGTGAGGGGAACGATCTGCGTTTCCTGGCGCGGATGGGCCGTAAAGCGAGACGTGTTTCCGCCTTCCAGCCGTTCGGTTGAATTCAAAGTGATCAGTTCGCAAGAGCGTAGCGTTCGGTCCGTTTCCTGCGACGCGCATCAATCCGGGATTGTGCAATCCCGGAGTAGGGAGACTTTGTCATGGCGAAGGGGCGGTTGGCCGAGACAGTCCAGGGAGTGCGCAGCGACAACGATCGTTTCATTGTGCGATCGTTCGCGGCGCATTGTTCGAGTTTTATGCTTGAGGCCGACCTTGGAAGATGCGCAAGGCTCGCGATAGGGCCGCCTTCGACATTTTTGATTTAGCGCCCTTCGCGGCGACGACTACTCGATCAAAACAGGTTCCTTCGATCAGCGCCTGCGGCGAGTTTTCGCCGGGGTTTCCTTTCTTGGCGCTCGTTTCGGAAAAAAGGTCTGATATGTCCGATCACACAGAAACATTGGCAAGCAGCGAAGTATCCGCCGAGGATCGCTCCAAATGGGACCGAGTTCGACATAGGCTGAGAACCGATCTTGGCGACGCTGTGTACAATTCCTGGTTCACCCGACTGGAACTCGAACGCATCGACGGCGGCGCGCTGCATCTGACGGTGCCCACCAAATTTCTCAAGAGCTGGATGCAGTCGCACTACGCGCCGCGGATCAGGGCGCGCGTGGCGAGCGAATTTTCAAAAGTGGAGCGTGTGGTGATCGACGTGCGCTCGCCGATGCGCAAGCTTCGGTCGCGAGAGGACGGCGCGGATCATGGTACGCCCGGCGCGCCGCACTTCGTCGAGCGCGCGACCGCGCCTCTCGCGCCGGCTCTCGAAATGACCCATGAAGCCGCTGGGCGGCGTACCGCCCGCGCGGCCGCGTCTCGTCACGAGTCCGACCCATTCGTCGGCTCGCCGCTTGATCGTCGGCTGTGCTTCTCGACCTTTCTGGTCGGTCCGTCGAACCAGCTCGCCTATGCGGCCGCCTGTCGCGTCGCCGAGGCGCGCGCCGGGGATCTTCCGCTGTTTAACCCGCTCTACGCCCATGCGGCGGTCGGGCTTGGCAAGACGCATCTCCTGCAGGCGCTTGCGCATGCGTCGAACGACAATCGCCGCCACACGATCTATCTGACGGCGGAGCGCTTCATGAGCGGCTTCGTTTCTTCGCTGACCGCTCAGACATCGCTGGCGTTCAAGGAGAAGCTGCGCGGAATCGACATGCTGATCATCGATGACGTGCAGTTCCTGCAAGGCAAATCGATCCAGCAGGAATTCTGCCATACGCTGAATGCGCTGATCGACGCCGGCCGTCAGGTCGTCGTCGCCGCCGACCGTCCGCCGTCGGAGCTCGACACCCTCGACGAGCGCGTGCTGTCGCGGTTCAAAGGCGGACTATGCGTTGACATTGGGCCGCTCGACGAAGCCCTGCGCATCAAGCTTCTCACGGCGCGCATCGCCGCCGCGCGGGAATCTCAACCCAATTTCAACGTGCCGCCCGAGGTTATCTCCTGCGTCGCGCGCATGATCGTGACCAACGGCCGCGATCTTGAGGGCGCGGTCAATCGGCTGCTGGCCCACGCCACGCTGACCGGCGCGCCGCTGACCGTCGAGACCGCGGAGGCCGCCATTCGCGATCTCGTGCGCGCGCAGGATCCAAGGCGCGTCAAGATCGACGACATCCAGAAGCTCGTGGCCAGCCATTACAATATTTCGCGCGCCGACATTCTGTCGTCCCGGCGCACCGCCAATGTGGTGCGGCCTCGGCAGATCGCCATGTATTTGTCGAAAGTGCTGACGCTGCGCTCATTGCCGGAGATCGGCCGCCGGTTCGGCGGGCGCGATCACACGACGGTGCTGCACGCGGTGCGCAAGATCGAGGAGCTTGCCGCCAAGGACAAGGGGCTCGCCGAGGTCATCGAGCTCCTGAAGCGGATATTGAGCGAGCAGTGAACCGCGGGACGCGTGGGCGCTTGCCCGCGCGTGGTCCGCCGGTCTCGGGTCCGATCGGCGCGAAAAAATCGGCTCACCGTCCGGTCTTCACCGTCGTCCACATTCTGGTGATCATTTTCTGAACCGCCTGATCGGGCGCCGTGACGGTAAACAGGCGTCGCATCGTGGGGTCGCTGGGATAGACCGAGGGATCGTTCGCCACCGCCTTGTCGATCAGCGGTCGCGACGGCGCGACGCCATTGGCGAAATTCGTGGCGACGGAATTGCGCGCCGCAATGTCGGGGCGAAGCAGATAGTCGATGAAGAGATAGGCTTCGTCGAGATGCCGCGCATCCTTCGGGATCGCCAGATTGTCGAGCGAGAGGAGCGAACCTTCGCTCGGTATCACATAGGCGATGTCGACGTCGGCGCCGGCCTCGCGGGCGCGATTGCGCGCCTGCAGACTATCGCCTGACCAGCCGATGGCGAGGCAGATGTCGCCGTTCGCCAATGCATTGATATATTCGGACGAGTGAAATTTCTTCACATAGCGGCGCAGGCTCGTCAGCAGGTCGGCGGCGCGCTTGAGGTCCTTGGGGTTTTTCGAATTGGGATCGAGCTTTAAGTAATTGAGCGCGATCGCGAACATGTCTTCCGGGCTGTCGAGCATATAGACGCCGCAGTCGGCCAGCTTTTTCAAGGCTTCCGGCCGTAGAACCTGATCCCAACTCGTGATCGGCTTGCCGAGCCGTTCCTTGATCTTGGCGACGTCATAAGCGACGCCCGTCGTGTACCACATATAGTTGATGGCGTGCTGATTGCCCGGATCGAAACGCGCCAGCCGATTGTCGATCTCCGGCCAGATGTTGCGCGCATTGACCAGCTTGCGCCGGTCAATCGGCTGCAGCACGCCCGCCGCGATTTCCCGCTGCAGGAATGTCGCCGAGGGCACGACGACGTCATAGCCGGTGTCGCCGGCGAGAAGCCGCGCCTCGAGCATCTCATTCGAGTCATAGGTGTCGTAAACGACCTTGACGCCCGTCTCCCGGGTAAAGTCTTCGAGCACGCTTGGATCGACGTAATCGCTCCAGTTGAAAACATTGACGACGCGCTCGCCGCCCAGCGCGGGCGTGGCCGCGGCGAGAAGCGCGAGGAAGCATGCGAGGAGAAGCCGTTTCATGCGACAAGCCGTGTGGTGGATCAATCGAGCGAACCTAACATGGTTGCGCGGGCTTTGGCGACGCGCCAAGCTGGGCGGGAGACGGGCTCGCAAGGAATTGCATGACGGCTTTTTCCGCAGACCGCGCGACGGCGCTCGAAGGGCGACCCGACGCCACCAAACGCGTGGCGCGCGGCGCGCGGCGCTATCTGCAGGCCTGCGGCTTCTCGGTTGTCTGCGAAGCGCCTTTGCCGAATGGGCGGCGCGCCGATCTCATCGCTCTCGCGTCTGACGGCGCCCTGCGCATCGTCGAGGTTAAGTCGAGCTACGCCGATTTTCGCGCCGATCTTAAATGGCCGCAGTATCGCGGCTTTTGCGACCGCTTCTATTTCGCGATTCCCGCATCGCTGGATCCCGAATTATTTCCCCAGGACGCCGGCCTGATTATCGCCGACGCGCATGGGGCGTTGCTCGCCCGTGAAGCCCCGGCGGCGGCGCTCGCGCCCGCACGGCGCCGCGCGATGCTGTTGCGCTTCGCGACGCTGGCGGCGAACCGCTATTGCGCGCTGGCCTTCGGCGACCGTCTGGCGGATTGAAGCCAGGGTTACCGGGGCGCGCGTTTGGCGAGAATGCGCTGCAGGGTGCGGCGATGCATGTTGAGCCGTCGCGCCGTTTCCGAAACATTGCGGTCGCAGGATTCGAAGACGCGCTGAATATGCTCCCAGCGGACCCGGTCGGCCGACATGGGATTTTCCTGCGCGTCCGGCTTGTCGAGCTGAGTCGCCATCAGCGCGTGATAGATTTCGTCGGCGTCGGCGGGTTTTGCCAGATAATCGAAGGCGCCGAGCTTAACCGCGGTGACGGCGGTGGCGATGTTGCCATAGCCGGTGAGAATGATGCCGCGCGCGTCAGGTCGCGAGGCCTTCAGCTTCGATATGACGTCGAGACCGTTGCCGTCGTTGAGCCGCATGTCGATGATGGCGAAAGCCGGCGGGTTCGACTCGAGCGCGGCGAGGCCCTCTGCAACCGTTTCGCATGGCGTCACGATGAAGCCCCGCGCCTCCATCGCGCGCGTGAGCCTTCCGAGAAACGGCTTGTCGTCATCCAGAATGAGCAATGAACGCTCATGCGGCAGAGCGGCAATCTGCTCGGCCTCCGAAACGCCTTCTCGATCCGACTTCAATTCTTCGGCCGACATCGCGCGTATCCACCCGTGATTTTTGTCAAACCTAGCTTATCGGCGGCTTGGCGTCGATCTATTTGTCCTGCTCTACAAGCTTGGCCCTGGCGGCGGCCGGCTCGAGCGCGGTCCGCGGCCAAGTGATCTTGATGATGGCTCCGGTTCTCGGCGGCGAAACATTTGTCGTTTCGACGACGGCGCCCGAACGTTCCAGGAGCGTCTTGGCGATGAAAAGACCGAGCCCCAGTCCCGAGTCAGGGTCGCTCTTGGTGCGCCGTTCCGTGGGTCGGCCTCTTAAGTAAGGGTCGCCGAGCCGGTCGAGAATATCGGGTGAAAAGCCGGGACCGTCGTCCTGGATCCAGATTGTGACGTAGCTTGGACTCCACCAAGCGTCGATCTTTACCCGCGAATCGGCGAAATCCATGGCGTTTTCGACAAGGTTGCCGAGCCCATAGAGGATGGCCGGATTGCGCGCGAGCACTGGCGCGTCGGGCGGACCGTGTTTGGAAACCTCGATCTCGACGCCGCTTTCGCGCTGCGGCTCGACCACTTCCTGAATCAGCGTGTCGATCGAGAGCAGATTCATGACGGCGCTCTGATCCGTCGCGCCAAGCGAGGCGAGCTTGCCGAGGATTTCCCGGCAACGCGCCGCTTCCTGGGCGAGGAGCGCAAGATCGTCGCGCAGCGCCGGCGCGTTCTCCGGCGCCGACTTCAGCAATTCCTTGATGATCAGCGTGATGGTCGCGAGCGGCGTGCCGAGTTCGTGCGCCGCCGCGGCGGCGAGGCCGTCGAGCTGCGAGAGATGCTGTTCGCGTTCGAGCACCAGTTCGGTCGCCGCGAGCGCATCCGCCAACAGCCGCGCTTCATCGGACACCCGAGCGGCGTAAATGCCGATGAAGGCCGCGCTGAGCGCCAGGGCGGCCCAGATGCCGGCGCGGTAGAGGAGCGGGAAGGTCAGCTTTTCGTTGGGATACCAAGGCAGCGGATAATATTCGACGGCGAGCACCGTCGCGACCGCGATCATGACGATCCCAAGCAGCAGCGTCAGATTGCTCGGCAGCGACACCGAGGAAATGATCACCGGCGTGAGGAACAGCATCGCGAAACTGTTGGTCAGACCGCCGGTGAGATAGAGCAGAAAACCAAGCTGGATGATGTCGTAGCCGAGAAGCACGGCGGCCTCGACGTCGCCAAGGCGGAAACTGCGCGGCGTGCCATACCGCATGCCGACGTTGAGCGTCGCCGACGCCGCGATGAAGACGAAGCAAAGGCCGACCGGAAAATCGAATCCGAGAACGAAATAGACGCCGAGACAGGCCGCCGTCTGGCCGGCGATCGCGACCCAGCGCAGCACCAGCAGCGTCTCCATTCGCAGGCGCCGGGCGTCATATTCATATTCTACGGTGGTCATTTCGGTAATTCCTGAGCGCAGTATTCCATTGGGTATCACAATCCGACGCCGCGCGACGCGCGCCAGATGCGCCATTGTCGGCGCAACGGCGAGGGTTCGCCAGCCGGGCGATCAGGATGGTACTCGCTTCGCGCCAGCCGCTCCAAATAGAGCGGCGTTACGGCCGCCGGAAGCAGGGCGGCGTGGACGGGGCCTAGATCAAGGGCCAGTCGTCGTGCTGCGTCATAGTGAGACTGCGCCAGCTTGCTCATTGCCTTTATCGCGGAGCGAAGCGCTGTGCGTTCGCTCGCCGTGTCGCCTGCTTTGGCGAATGCCTCGTCCGGCAAGAATTTCCGCTGACCGGAAGTTTCGGCGATGGCGCGCGCGATTCGCGTTAAGCCGAGCGCGACGCCCGCCTCGTCGAAAACGCGCGCCGACGGCGCTTGAAGATTTGCGCCGAGAATGCGCGCCGCCCAGCGCATCGGGGCCGAGGCGGTGACGCGGCAATAGTCTTCAAGCGCCGACCAGCTCGGCATCCGATCGTCATAGAGATCGAAAACATGCGCTTCCGCCAGCGCGATGAATTCGTCGCGGGGCAGGGCGAAAAGCTCGATCGTGTCGATGAGCGCGTCGGCGATCGGATTGGCGCGCGCGCCTCCGCCCGGCGTGGCGGCGCCCTCTAGCGCGTCGATCCACCATTGCAGCCGCATCTCGCCCAGCAATGGTTGCGTGACCTTGCCGCTGACGTCGGCGGCTTCCTGGGCGAAAGCGTAGAGGGCGTGAATATGTTTGCGCGCGTCCGGCGGCGCGAAGAGACAGGCGAGCCACAGGTCGCGGTCGCGCGACCTCAGCAGCTCTTCGCACTGCGCATAATTCTCCTCTGAGGCGGCGATCATGTCACACGGCGATCAGCAGCGCGCCGACCCGGCGATCCTCGTCGACGAGCATATTGTATGTGCGCACGGCGGCGCCCGTCGCCATGGTTTCGCAACCCACTCCCGCCGCGCGCAGCTTGGCGCGCAAGGCGGTCGCCAGCGGCAGCAGATCCTGCCCAGTACCGACGACAAAAACGTCAAGCCCGCCGCTTTCGGATAGCGCCCGATCGATCGTCGATTCGTCGATTTCCGCGGCGGCGCCTAGCGGCACGGCGCTCACGCCGGAGGGCAGGGCGAGAATGGAGCCTTTGTGGGACATATCGGCGAAGCGAAAGCCGCCGCCGCCATAATCGTCGATCTTGTGTCGGCCGGGGACATAGCCCCCGTCGCGAGCGGTCAAGCCGGCCTCGTCTTCGCCCGCTTGCCGGCCGCTTTCCGAGCCGGCGCGGGAGTCTTTTCCGGCGCCGCCGGCGGCGTCGTCGGCGCGGTGCCGGACGCCTCGGTCGCCTCGTCTTGCACGGGCGCAGTTTCTGCCTTGCGCTCGGTTTCGTGCTTCTGCCTGGACGCCTTGTCGGCGTCTTCATTGCGCAGGCCGAGATAGATCAGCATGGGCGAGCAGATGAAGATCGACGAATAGGTCGCGACGAAAATGCCCCAGATCATCGCAATCGAAAAGGAGCGGATCACCTGGCCGCCGAAGGCGACGAGCGCGAACAGAGCGAGCATCACCGTGGTCGCGGTCATGATCGTGCGCGGCAGCACGGCGTTGATCGACATGTCGACCATCTGAGCCGTCGCCATTTTCTTGTATTTGCGCATGTTTTCGCGAATGCGGTCGAGCACCACCACGGTCTCGTTCAAGGAATAGCCGACGATGGTCAAAATCGCGGCGATCGAGGTGGTGTTGAATTCGAGCTGGGTGATCGAGAAGAAGCCGACGGTGAGCAGCAAATCGTGCATCGTCGCGATCACCGCGCCGATCGCGAACTGCCATTCGAAGCGGAACCACAGATAGCTCAGTACCGCGATGATCGAGAGCACGACGCCCAGCGTTCCCGACTGCACCAGTTCATTCGAAACGCGCGGGCCGACGACTTCGACGCGCCGCAGATCGTAATAGGAGTCCACGGCGCCGCGCACCCGCTCGACCGCCGCCTGCTGGGCGACGTCGCCGCCGGGCTGCAATCCGAATCGCAAGGTGGCGTCAGCCGGATTGCCGAAGGCCTGCACTTCGATGTCGCCGAGATGGAGGCCCTCGCCGATCGTCCGCAGCGTGCCGACTTCCGCGGCGCCCGACTTCGCCCGCAGTTCGATTACCGTGCCGCCGGCGAAGTCGATGCCGAAATTCATGCCCTTGAAGACGAAGAGGGCGACCGCGATCAGCGACAGCAGAGCCGAGAAGGGATAGCTCACGCGGCGGAACCGCATGAACGGGAATTTGGTGTTCTCCGGGGCGAGGCGCAGAAGTTTCATTAAGGTCGCCCCTTCAGATCGGCAGTTTCGTCGGCCGCGCGTAATGATACCAGACGGCGATCATCATGCGCGTCATGGTCACAGCGGTGACGATGGTCGTCAAAATGCCGAGCGCGAGCGACACGGCGAAACCGCGCACCGGCCCCGAGCCAAGAAAATAAAGGATGGCCGCGGCGACGAACATGGTGACGTTCGAATCGACGATCGTCGCGAAGGCGCGGGTGAAGCCGGCGTCGAGCGAGGCAAGGATCGACCGTCCAGCGTGATTTTCCTCGCGGATGCGCTCGTAGATCAGCACGTTAGAGTCGACCGCCATGCCGATCGTCAGCACGATGCCGGCGATGCCGGGCAGCGTCAGCGTCGCGCCAAGCAGCACGAGGCCGGCGAAAATGAAGGCGATATGCACGAACAGCGCGAGATTGGCGAAGACGCCGAAGACGCCATAGGTGACGAGCATATAGATGACGACGAGTCCCGCGCCGACATAGGCGGCGCGTTTGCCGGCGTCGATCGAATCCTGGCCGAGGCCGGGGCCGACGGTGCGCTCCTCGACGATGTTGAGCTTCGCCGGCAGCGCGCCGGCGCGCAACAGGATCGCGAGATTATTCGCCTGTTCGACCGTGAAGCGCCCGGAAATCTGGCCCGAGCCGCCGGTGATCGGGGTCAGGATTCGCGGCGCGGAAATCACCTTATTGTCGAGCACGATCGCAAACAGCCGTCCGACGTTTTTCGAGGTGACTTCGCCGAAGGACTGGGCGCCGCGAATATTGAAGCGGAAATTGACGACAGGCTCGCCGCTTCTTTGCTGGTCGAAGCCGGGCTGCGCGTCGGTGAGGTCTTCGCCCTTGACCATTACCTGCTTTTCAACCGCGATCTTGCCTTCCTGCTCGACCTGATCGAGTTCCTCGGTTTCCGACGGGTTCTGGCCGGGTTCGGCGACGAGGCGGAATTCGAGCTTGGCGGTCTTGCCAAGAATTTCCTTGAGCGTTTCCGGGTCCTGGAGGCCCGGCACCTGCACCAGCACGCGGTCGTCGCCCTGCCGTTGGATGCTGGGTTCGCGCGTGCCGAGCGCGTCGACGCGCCGGCGAATGACCTCGATCGATTGCTCGACCGCCTTGCGCGACTTGTCGATGATGCCCGCGTCGGTAAGGGTCACGCGGATGAGTCCGTCGGGCGACGTTTCGACGTCGAGGGGCGACGGCCCGCCCAAGAGGGCGTTGCTGAAGCCGTTGCGCAACTGGCGCAGCTTGGGGAGAATCTTCTCGCGGTCGGCTTCGTCCGCCACGCGCACCTGCACGCCGCGCGCGGTCGCGCCGATGCCGCCGGTGATCGCGACCTTTTCCTC
This sequence comes from Methylocystis sp., assembly GCF_046349115.1. GTDB lineage: Bacteria > Pseudomonadota > Alphaproteobacteria > Rhizobiales > Beijerinckiaceae > Methylocystis. The sequence continues at coordinate 705,601 of NZ_JAXMCX010000001.1, forward strand.
GCGCAGAATGCGGCGCACGTCGTCGCGCAGATTCTTGATCTGCGTGGCGATCAAATCCGCCTGATCGACTTCGAGCATCACATGCGAGCCGCCCTGCAAATCGAGGCCGAGCACGATGGTCGGCGGCACCAGCCACGAAGGCAGCCGCGATTTCAGCTCTTCATAATGCGACGCCGACAACATGCTCGGCGCGACGACTAGCACCGCGGCGAGAGTCATCGCGACAATGGCGAAGAATTTCCAGGTCGAGAATCGCAGCATCGTCCTGCTATTGGCTAGGGGATCGAAAGGACGGCGGCGTCAGCTCTGCGAGCTGGTTTTGGCGTCGCCGGCCTTGCCGTCGCCCGCCTTTGGCTCGCTGGTCTTGGGCTCGCCCGCCTTGGCCTCGCTCGACTTGGCCGACCTTCCGGCGCCTTTGGCGGGTCCGGACGGTTTGGCCGGCGGCGGCTCCTCCTTCACCGGCTCGCCCTTGGCGCGCACCTCGGCGATGGCGGTCCGCAGCATGCGCACCCGCACATTGGGCGCGAGCTCGACTTCGACTTCAGCGTCGTCGATCGCTTTCGTCACCTTGGCGACGAAGCCGCTGGTGGTGACGAGCGTGTCGCCGCGCCGCACATTGCGCAATTGCGCGATCGCGTCCTTTTCGCGCCGCGAGCGCGGGCGAATGACGAGTATATACACGATGCCCATCACCACGAAGATGGGAATGAGCTGCCCGAGCATTTCCGGCAGAGTCGGCGGCTGAGCCGTCTCTGGCTTGGATTCGGCCAACTGCCCGGTTTGGGTCGAGGCGGGCGGATGCGGCGGCGTCGGCGCGGCCGGGGCGCTCGGCTCGGCCGGCGGCGCGGCGGGGGCTTCGGCGGCGGGCGGTGACGGCTGGGCTTGCGCCAAAGCGTCAGGGATCAGCTTCATCGCGATATCTCTTTAAAAGGCTCGATGGCTCGAAGCCCGGCGCGCATGTTCGTTCCTAAAGCGCCGGAATGGGCGCGGACTATAGCCACTCACTTCGCGAAAGCAATGCCGACGCGCCGGCGTTCAACAACAGGCGCGCGCGCCGCCCAATGTGTGGCCGCGCACGGTCCATCGCCGCCACAGAGCGTAGTCGATCATCGGCGCCTCAGGGCGTCAGTGTCTTAGGAGAAAAGTCATGTTGAAGAAAGTTGCATGCGCCGCGCTGCTGGCGGGCGCGCTCTTCGCCTCTTCGCCTGCGACCGCGGGCGGCTGGCATGGCGGCGGCCACGGCTGGCATGGCGGTTGGCACGGCGGCCACGGTTGGCACGGCGGCTGGCATGGCCGCGGCTGGTATGGGCCTTGGGGTTGGGGCGGCGGCTGGGGCGGCGGCGGCGCCTGCTGGCGGTGGTGGTATGGCCAATGGCATTGGGTCTGCTGATCGTCCCGGTGACCCGTCGAGCTATTTCGGTCTCTCAGGCGCTCATCGCCGGGGAGACCGTTTCCGCCCTCAGCAGATGCGATACTGTCGCTCATTCATGGTTGCAGCTCCCGCGTGAGCCCGCGCAGAAACTCCAAACAGGCGGCTAGTTCGGCGATGTCGATATATTCGTCGGGCTGGTGCGCCTGGTCGATGCGGCCGGGGCCGCAGACGACCGCCGCCACTCCGGCCCGCTGAAACTGGCCCGCTTCGGTCGCATAGGGCACCGCGATCGTCGCATTGCGCCTGGCGAGCCGCAGCGCCAGGGTCTCGGCCTCCGAACCCGGCTGCGGCGCGAGGCCAGGAACCTCGTTTTCCATCGTCGTCTCAATTCCGGCGTCGGGAAAGCCGACGAAGACGGTTCGCCTCAGCCCGTCGCAATAGGCCTCCAGCCGATCCCGGACGATTTTCGACGGCGCGCCGGGCAATCCTCGAACCTCCCACAGGAATTCGCAATCCTTGGCGACGATGTTGCGCGCCGTTCCGCCATGAATGACGCCGACGTGAATGGTGGAGAAGGGCGGATCGAAGCGCCCGCCGGGGTCGCCGTCGGCGCGCAACGCCTCGCCGATTCGATCGAGTTCGCAGACCAGCTTGCAGGCGAGATGGACCGCGCTGACGCCGCGATTGAGATTGGCCGAATGGATTTCGAAACCGCGCACCCGAGTCACAAAAGTGCTCACGCTCTTATGGGCGTCGGCGACCTCCATCGACGTCGGCTCGCCGACGATGACCGCTGACGGACGCGGGAGGCCGGCGCCGAAGCGCGCGATTACGTCAAGCGGCCCGAGACAGGTGGTCTCCTCGTCATAACTCAACAGGATATGGATCGGGCGGGACAGCCGCGCCGCCTTGAACGCCGGAATCATCGCCAGACAGGCGGCGTCGAAGCCCTTCATGTCGACCGCGCCGCGCCCATAGAGGCGGGTCGCGTCCCGACGCAGCGTGAAGGGATCGGCGCTCCACGCCTGTCCGACGACCGGCACGACATCGGTGTGGCCGGACAGCAGCACGCCGCCGTCGACGTCTGGGCCGATGGTGACGAAAAGCGCCGCCTTGTCGCCGGCCGCGTTCGGCGCGCGCACGTAACGCACATCCAGGTCGCGCAGATAGGATTCGACGAAATCGATCAGCGGAAGATTGGATTTGGAGCTGACCGTGTCGAACGCGACCAAATGGGAGAGCAGGTCGATCGCATCCTCAACGCGGTCCATCTCGCCCGCCTAGTTCAGCGTCGGTCGCGACAGCGGACTGTCGAGCGAGAAGGCGGGCACTTCGACGTCGAAGGTTTCGCCGGCGTCGGTGACCATCCGATAGCTGCCCTGCATCATCCCCGAGGGCGTGGTGAGCGGGCAGCCGGAGGCGTAGCGAAAGGTTTCGCCCGGCTCCAGCACCGGCTGTTCGCCGACCACGCCCGGTCCGCGCACCTCCTCGCGGCGCCCGTTCGCGTCGATAATGATCCAGTGACGCGACAGGAGTTGCACCCGAGTGCGCCCGAGATTGGCGATTTCGATCGTATAGGACCAGACATAGCGATCCTGGTCGGGGTCCGAGCGGTCCGGCAGAAAGTCGGGCAGCGCGGTTATCTGTATGTCTCTGGTGATGGCGATATACATGGGCCCAAGATTAGTGCGCGCGTCGGAAAAGGGGAATGCCTTTGATTAGGCATTTGGTTGCATAGAAGCGCGGCGCGGCCGCCGACTGTTGCGGAATTGATACAATCACTGCTTTTTAGCGCTTTGGGTTGTGCCGCGACTTTTCAGGCCGCAATTCATTGTAAATACTGAAAAGTCACATTGGGCGCTATAAAAATGCGGTTTACGACGCTTCGCACGCTGATGCTTGTGCTGGCGATGGTCACGCAGACCTTCGCAGGCGGATTCGCATTGGCGCGCGCTGCGGCGATCTCTCCCGAAGAGACGCTTACGGCCCAGTGTCACCAGTTGCGCGCCGGCGAAAGTTCCACGCCGGATGACAAGACTGGGCGCGGACACCACTGCCTTTCCTGTCTATTGTGCAGCGAACCGCCGCCGGCCTGGGTTTCAGTCGTCAATTATCAAATCGTCGCGCCCAGCGATCTTGCGCTGATCGAGACCTTCACAGGCGCAGCGCCGCCGCAGCCCTTCGGGCGGCCGTCGCGGGCGCATTCCGCGCGGGCGCCTCCCTTGTCGCGCGCCTGATTGGGCTGGACGCGCGCCAGGCGCGCCGTCCGAGTCCAGCGTCCGCCGCGCAATAGCGGCTTCCACCCTCTTCGTTCGAGCGCGCAGCGTTCAATGCCGCGGCTCGCCTCACGTCACGCGTCGATTCGCGTCGGCGCCAAGGAACGCATGTCATGAACCGTCGTTTTCATCTCCTCGGAGGAGCATCCTTCTCCGTGCTCAGCGTGCTTGTCACATCAAATGCCGACGCGCAGCAGGCGCTCCCCACCATCGATGTCGGCGGCGCGCGGGCCGCCGTGCGTCGCGGCCCGGCGGGCCACACCGCCGGCGGACCGGGACGCGTCACCACCGCGACGCCCACGCCGGGGCCCGCCCAACCCGCGGCGCCGGGATTTAGCCCGCGCAAGCTGGCGCTGCCTGTTTATCGCGATCCCACCGGCCAGACCTTCACGACGATCCAAGGCAAGAATTTTGACAACATGCCGCTCCTCTCGGTTCGGGAGATGCTGCAATACAGCCCCGGCGTCTCCTTCAAACAGGGCAACGGACCGCGCGATATCGTGATCTCGATCCGCGGCTCTTCGGCGCGCAACGGCTTCGGGGTTCGCAACATCGTAATTCTCGAAGACGGATTCTCCGTCACCCAGCCCGACGGCCTGTCGCGCACTGACCTGACCGATCCGCATGCCTACGCGGCGATCGATGTCTATCGCGGCCCCTCGTCCGCCCTGTTCGGCAACTTCGCCAATGGCGGCGCAATCAACTTCCGGACTCGCAGCGGCGCCGAAATCGACGGGGTTCAGATCGGCAGCGAATTCGGATCGTACGGATATCTCAATAATTTCACTTCCATCGGCAAAAAAGTCGGCAACGTCGATATCGCGATTTTCGCCAGCGACGTGCGCGGCGACGGCTGGACGCTTCACAATCGCTATGACACGCAGACCGTGAACGCCACGATGCGATGGCAGGTGACTCCCGACGACCTTCTCACCTTCAAATTCATTCATAATCAGCTTTATGCCGATCTGTCGTCGCGGCTGTCGCTCAATCAATATTATCTCAATCCTTATCAAAGCGGTTGTTATGCGCTGACGCAACTCGGAGCGACGGATCCGCTCGGATATTTAAATCGATCCTTGTGTGGAAGTTCGGGCGTCCCGCTTACCGGCCTAAACGGAACCAGCGGGCCATTTGTCCAAACGACCGGCTATCTGGCCGGCTTCAACCGCGATGACCGTCGCGACGTGCTCGGCCTGCGTTGGGAACATAATTTCGACGCCAACACTTTTTGGCGCACGCAGGTCATTTATGACGACAAAAACATTTCGCAGCCGACCGGCAACACCGCGGCCTTGCAGGACGAGCCGGCCGTCAACGCCACGACCGACATTACCCGGCTCGGTTCGCTCGCCGGCTTCGAAGCGAGACATTTCGCCGGCCTCTACTTCAATCGGACGCGCTATACGAGCTACACCAACAACACGCTGCCGATCGGAAACGGCGCGACCGGCGCGATTCAGGCGAAGCAGAATGCGATGATGCAGAATCTTGGCGCGCGCGGCCGGGAGGAGGTCGCGCTTTCACGGGACGTAACGCTCGTGCTCGGCCTTGCCACCGAAACGACCAAGATCGCCGCGGTTCAGGAGCAGTTCACCTATAGGAACTCGCTCGGCAGTTCGAATTTCGCGCAAATCGCGACTTGGCAGGGCATTCCCGTCAACAAGACCTATTGGAACGTCGGACCTGAAGCGTCCGTCACTTGGCGGGTGTGGCCCGAGTTCCTGACGCATTTCCGTGCATCGAGCGGCTATGGCACGCCCAATCCAGGACAGCTCTTCGTCAATTCGCAGGGTCGCCCCGGCGCGAACACGGACCTAAAGACTCAGCGCAATAATGGCATCGATATCGGTTTCGACTGGCGGCCGAACGAAACCCTGCTCTTCAGCCTCACCGGCTTTCACGAGTGGTATCAGAACGAGCAGATTTCTCAGAGCCCCGGCGCCGGGCTGCTCAACTTTACCTTCAACGCGCCAGGGTCGGTGCATCGCGGCTTTGAATCGCTCGCCGACTGGCGCCCCTTCGACGGCTGGAAGGTGCTGGCGAATTACACCTACAACAATCAGATATTCACCAATTTCAACGAGCAGCTGTCGGCTGGCGGCGTGAACGGCTACTTCAATCGCGCCGGCAACAAAATCCCCAATGTCGCGCCGCACACGGCGACGGGGCGGCTCGGTTACGATCAACCCTATGGCGATTACAAGGGATTCGGCGCGTTCGTCGAATATGTCTATCAAAGCTCTTATTTTCTCGACAATGGCAACGTTCTCACCATACCGAGCTATGGTCTTGTCAACGCCAATGTTCATTTCGACAGGGATCTTGAATTTTGGCCGGTCAAGAATTTCTCGGCCTATTTCGAGGTCCGAAACATCTTCGACAAAAACTGGGTGGCTTCGGCCAACAACGTCACCAATACGGTGGCGCTGGTGAACGGCCTCGTCGTGCAAAACGGATATGCCCAGCTCGCGCAAAACGCCACGGGTTCGATCTACGCCGGCAATCCGCGACTCTTTCAGGGAGGGGTGAAGTTCAAATTTTAATGAAGTCGGCGCCAGCGACCGCTGAGACGCTTTGCCGCAGCGAGTTGGCCGCGCCAAGATTAACTTGTCGCGGCCCTCGCTTTTTGCTTACATCAGCGTGCGCCTGTGAAATCCGCCGGCGCGCCGAATTCAGGGCATAAGACATTATGCGTCGCAACTGGCTGACAGTTCTGCTGTTCGCGCTCGCGCTGACCGTTCAGGCCTTTGCGCCTGCGGCGGCGCATGTCGCGTCGCGGATGGGCGCCGGCGACGCCGTCAAGGAATTTTGCTTTACCGACGTCGCCTCAGGCGACCAGTCGCAGGCTCCCGGCCATGTCAAAGGCCAGAGGGACGCCTGTCTGTTCTGTCAAAACCATTGCGATGGGGTCGCGCCGCTGGCGGCGCGGACCATTCATATTGGCAAGGCGCCCGTCCAATGGACAGCGCTTGATTGGACGGTGGCGGACCGCGCCCTGCCGACTTCCCCCCAGGATTATTCACGACAGGCGCGAGCGCCTCCCGCCAACTCCTGAATCCTTCGCACGCTGACGCGCCGTTTCGCGCGCCTCGCCCGGAATCCGGGCGCGCGCGGCGTCGGGCGCAGCTTAAGGACAACGCCGCGGCAAGCGGCGGATCGGGAGCAAGCCCATGTTTCGTAAACGAAAGCCGAGCGGCCGGGAAAGCGTCGTCGCCGGCGCGACGCTTGAATCTCTGAATAAGCGCGAACGCCCGCAATCGGGTCATGCGCCCGGCATGGCGGCGCTCGCCGCCCGCACGCCGGCGAGGCCTCAGTCGCATGGCAATGACCAGCGCGTCATTCGCCTCATCGACCTCGAACGCCGCGCGAGATTTTCGCGGCCGTTGACCGACGCGATCTGAATCGATGCGCCCGTCGGCGTCCAATTTCGCTTCGTCGCTTCGCTCGGGCGTTCGACCTGGCGCGACGCTGCTGCTTTTGGCGGCGTCGCTCTGGGCCGTCGCGCCGCTGGCGCGCGGCGTCGCCCAATCTGGCGTCGGCGGCCGTCTTCTCGCGCAATTCTTTATCTGTTTCGCGTCGGGGTCCTCCCAACCCGACGCGCTGCCGGGGCAGCCGGGCCCCAAAGACGATCGCTCCGCCTGTATCCTCTGCCAGGCGTTTTGCAGCGGTCTCGCGCCTCTCGCGGCGCGGCCCGGCCCGTTCGGCGCGACGCCCGTCCCGAGCTTCAGGCTCGTGTGGACGGTGGCGGACCGCGTCGCGCCGACGCCCCGACCCGACCCGGCGAACCGCCAGCGCGCGCCGCCGGCGGCCTGAGCGCTGCGTCGCGAAACGGCCTGCGTCGGCGTCGACCTCTTCTCACGTCGCCGCCGCGGGCCGCCGCCTGGATTTCTGTGCATGCCGTAAGGAATGCTTTGGGGGCTTGCCAATGAACGAACTGATCACTGGCGTCGTGCTTGAGACGCTTAGCGCCATAATCGCCGCATCCTATTTCGTCGCCGAATGCGCGATGCAGGAGGCGAAAATTCCCGTCCGTCAGGAGAGGCGGAAGAGCGTGCGGCGGTAGCGTCAGGCGCGCGCGGCGGCCCATAGGCCGCGCGCGAGATCGTCGATGAGATCGTCGGCGTCCTCGAGGCCGACCGAAAGACGCAGCATCCCGTCGCCGATGCCGAGCGCCGCCCGCGCTTCCGGCGTCAGCCGCTGATGGGTGGTTGTCGCCGGATGGGTGACGAGGCTCTTCGCGTCGCCGAGATTGTTCGAGATCTTGATGATTTCGAGCGCATTGGCGAGCCGGAAGGCGGCGGCCTTTCCGCCCGCCATGTCGAAACTCGTCAGCGTGCCGCCGCCCGACATTTGACGGCGCGCCAGCTCGGCCTGCGGATGATCGGCGCGGAACGGGTAGAGGACGCGCCCGACGGCTTTTTCCCCCGCCAGAAAGTCGGCGATTTTGGCGGCGCTCGCGGTCTGCTGGGCGACGCGCAGCGGCAGGGTCTCCAGACCCTTCAGCATCACCCAGGCGTTGAAGGGCGACATCGCCGGTCCGGTCTGGCGCAGAAAATTATGGACGCTCTCCTCGATCAACGCCTTCGAGGCGAGAATCACGCCGCCAAGACAACGGCCCTGGCCGTCGATATGCTTGGTCGCCGAATACACGACCACGTCGGCGCCGAAATCGAACGGCTTCTGCAGGAGCGGCGTCGCGAAGACATTATCGACGACGAGCTTGGCGCCGGCGTCATGCGCGAGGTCGGCGATTGCCTTCAGGTCATAAACTTCGAGGCCGGGATTGGTCGGGCTCTCCAGAAAGAACAGCTTGGTCTCCGGCCGGATAGCCTTTTTCCATTGCTCAAGGTCGGCGCCGTCGACGAGCGTCGACGGGATTCCCAAGCGGGGGAGCAAATCCTCGACGACATAGAGGCAGGAGCCGAACAGCGCCCGCGCCGAGACCACATGGTCGCCGGCTTTGAGCTGCGCGAGCATGCTTGCGGTCACCGCCGCCATGCCGCTCGCCGTCGCGCGGGCGGCCTCGGCGCCTTCGAGCAGGCACATGCGCTGCTCGAACATCGCCACGGTCGGATTCGAAAAGCGCGAATAGATGAAGCCCGGATCGTCGCCCTTGAAGCGCGCCTCGGCCGCCTCCATCGTCGGATAGGCGAAGCTCTGCGTCAGGAAGAGCGCCTCCGACAATTCGCCGAAAGCGGAGCGCTGCGTCCCGCCATGAACGAGTTGCGTCGCTGGTTTGAGCGGCCTGCGCGGCGGGGCGTCTGCGGACATTGCTTCTCCCTTGGGCGCAGTCGCGCCAATTTCCTGTTGCGCAACGAATTGCGCCGCTGCGCAAAAAAAGCAGGGTTTCCTCGGGGAGACCCGGCCTTTTAGCGCGTTGTTTTTCGTGGCGGCAAGCCGGCCGGCTCAAATAACCACGTCGGCCTATAGAGGGCAGAGGAGCGTGAGCTGTCAACAGCCCCGTCTTGAAAGGCGATGCGATTTAGCGCTTATGCGAACCCAAAATCCGCTTCACCGAAAGCGATGAGCGACAAAATGGGCGGCGTGCTTTCCAGCCGGCAGATCGAGGCGATGGTCGAGGCCGGCCAGATCAGCCTCGCGGCGCCCTTGGCGCATGGCCAGATTCAGCCGGCGAGCCTCGATCTGCGGCTCGGCCCCAAGGCCTATCGCGTCCGCGCGAGCTTTTTGCCGGGCAAAGGCCGCAGCGTCGACGAACTGCTCTCAGCGCTGAAATATGACGAGATGTCGCTTGAGGGCGACGGCGCGGTGCTGGAGCGCGGTTGCTTTTACGTCGTGCCGCTGCTGGAGAGTCTGGCGCTCGACGATTCTATCGTCGGCGCCGCCAATCCGAAAAGCTCGACCGGCCGTCTCGACATTTTCACCCGGCTGATCACGGACCGCGGCGATCGCTTCGACGAGGTCGCCGCCGGCTATTGTGGGCCGCTCTATGCCGAAGTCTCGCCGCGCAGCTTTTCGGTCCGCGCGCGCATGGGATCGCGACTGAACCAGCTGCGGTTTCGCGCGCATGCGCGAGGCGCGTCGGCCGGCGCAGCGCTTGGCGACGCCGAACTCGCCGAGCTGCATCGCAGATCGCCGCTGGTCGACGGGCCGCTCAATCTGCGTGACGGCGTCGTGCTGCGCGTCGCGCTCGACGCCGGGGCCTTCGGCGGCATCGTCGGCTATCGGGCCCAAAAGCACACCGACGTGATCGACGTCGATCGGATCGGCGCCTATCACATCGACGATTACTGGGAGCGGCTGCCAGCGCGCGATGGCCGGCTGATCCTCGATCCGGGCGATTTCTACATTCTCGCCTCGCATGAGCGACTGGCGATTCCGCCCGATCTCGCCGCCGAAATGGCGCCGATGGACGCGGCGATCGGCGAGTTTCGGGTGCATTACGCCGGCTTCTTCGATCCGGGCTTCGGCGCCGGGCCGGACGGGCGGCCGGGCGCCCGCGCGGTCCTCGAAGTGCGCTCGCGGGAAGTGCCCTTCATTTTGGAGGATGGCCAGTTCATCGGCCGCCTTGTCTATGAACGCATGGCCGAAACGCCCCAGGCGCTTTACGGCCAGAGCGGCGTGTCCAATTATCAGGGGCAGGGGCTCAAGCTGTCGAAACATTTTATTGCGGAGTGATGCATGCGCAACGCGCTGGTTGGAGGCGCATTTTGCGCACTCTTGTTCGCCGTTTCCGCCGCTGCGGAAGAACTCGGCGCGTCGAGCCCGAAATTTTGGTCGGTTCCGAGCGTAGACGCCTTGCCCTACGACGCCCGCAGTCGGCTGATCCGTCACGGGCGCGATCTCATCACCGCGACCTATTCCCATATCGGGCCTGACATGCCGAACCGCGCGCAGCGCTTTTCGGGGAACAATCTCGCCTGCGGCAATTGCCATCTCGACGCGGGGGTGAAGAAATTCGGCCTGCCGCTCTTCGGCCTCTCGGCTGATTTTCCCGCTTACAGCGCCCGCGCCGGCGCCGAAATCACGCTGCAGGAACGCATCAATTCCTGCATGACGCGCAGCATGAACGGGCGCCCGCTGCCGGCCTCTTCCGAGCCGATGCGCGCCATTGTCGCCTATATCCAGTTTCTGTCGCAGGGCGTCGCCAAGGGCGAAAAGCTCTCAGGGCTCGGCGCCGGGACCATGCCGGAGCTCGACCGCGCCGCCGATCCGGCGAAGGGGCGCGACATTTATCAGGCGCGCTGCATCGGCTGCCATAACATTGATGCCGCCGGCGTGCAGAACAGCCTGCCGGGGCTCGGCGCCGGCTACGCCTTTCCGCCGCTTTGGGGCTCCGACAGTTTCAACGACGGCGCCGGCATGGCGCGGCTGATCACGGCGGCGAATTTCATCCATTCGAACATGCCGGACGGCGTCGATTATCTGCACCCTCGGCTCTCGCCCGAAGAGGCCTGGGACGTCGCGGCGCTGATGATCTCGAAGCCGAGGCCGCAGCGCGCCGGGCTGGACAAGGATTTTCCCGACCTGTTGAAAAAGCCGATCGACGCCGCTTACGGCCCCTATGCCGACGGCTTTTCAGAAGAGCAGCATAAGTATGGGCCCTATGCGCCGATCCGAGCAAAGTTGCAGGAGATCGAAAAGGCGAAGGGCGAGGTGAGAAATCCCAATGTGAAATAATTGCGAGACGGAGACAAAGCTTTTATCGGACCCATCCGGTCGCCGCCGGCGACCGCCCTTTCCTCATCGGATGAGCGCGCGCGAGCCGAATGCAATCATGAACGACTTCAGCGCCCGCTCACGTCTGCGTGCGATACCGTCCGGCGTCTGGGCGCTCGGGATCGTCTCGCTGCTCATGGATTTCTCTTCCGAGATGATTCACGCGCTGCTGCCGATCTATCTCGTCGGCGCGATGGGCGCCTCGATGGCTGAAGTCGGCGTCATCGAGGGCGTCGCCGAGGCCACCGCCTCGATCGTCAAGATTTTTTCCGGAGCGCTTTCGGACTGGTTCGGGCGGCGCAAGCAGCTGGCGATCATCGGCTACGGGCTTGCGGCGCTGACTAAGCCGATGTTTCCGCTCGCGCCCAATATCGGCTGGGTGATGGCGGCGCGCTTCATCGATCGCGTCGGCAAGGGCGTCCGAGGGGCGCCGCGCGACGCTCTCGTCGCCGATCTTGCGCCGGCGCCGGTGCGCGGCGCGGCCTTCGGCCTTCGCCAGTCGCTCGATACGGTCGGCGCCTTTCTCGGGCCGGCCGTCGCCGTCGCCGCCATGTGGCTTTCCGCCAACAGCATCACGCTGGTGTTTTGGCTCGCGACGATCCCGGCGGCGCTCGCCGTCGCGGTTCTGGCGTTTGGGGTAAGCGAACCGCAATCCTCCCGCCCGCCGCGGCCCGCGCGCTTTCCGCTGCATATCGAGGAAATCCGCCGGCTTGGCGGACCGTTCTGGGTCATTGTGGCGATCGGCGTCGTCTTCAGCCTGGCGCGCTTTTCCGAGGCTTTCCTCATCCTCAAGGCGCGCGCCGTCGGCCTGCCGGAGGCGCTCGCGCCGCTGGCGCTCGTCGCGATGAATGTGGTCTATGCCGGGGCTTCCTACCCGGTCGGCGTTTTTTCCGATCGCGGCGACCGCAGGACGCCGTTGATCGCCGGCCTTGTCGCTCTGATCGCCGCCGACGCCGCGCTCGCCAGCGCCGAACATCTGCCGCTGGTATGGCTCGGCGTGGCGCTCTGGGGCCTGCACATGGGCCTCACCCAGGGCCTGCTCGCTGCGCTCGTCGCCGATGTCGCGCCGGCGGCGCTGCGGGGCTCAGCATTCGGGGTGTTCAACCTTACGAGCGGCGTCGCGCTGCTCGCGGCGAGCGCCGGGGCCGGCGCGCTGTGGGACTCGTTTGGTCCCGCCGCCGCCTTCTGGGCCGGCGCGCTTTGCGCGTCGCTGGCGCTCGCGGGCCTGATAGCGGCGCGTCGACGCTAAATATTGTTGCGCCTATGCAACAGGCTGGATCAAACTCATTATGAACGACGTTCAGCCGACGGAATCACGAGCAATCGCGTCTCGGAGAGAGTAAGGGATCGCTTATCCGCCGATTACTGAAGTTAAATTCTGGGGGTGGGGCGTCCCGGTCTTCGAATACGTATCGATGAGGTTCGCGATGAAAAAAATTATTCTTGGGTTCGCAGCAGCGCTGCTCTGCGCCGCTTCCGCCAGCGCCGCGGACCTTCCTTCCCGCAAGGCGCCGCCGCTTCCGCCGCCCCCGCCGCCGCTGTTTAGCTGGACCGGGGTCTATGTCGGTCTCAATCTTGGCGGCGGCTGGCTCGACAATTATAACCGTCAGGGGTGGGGAAGCACCTTTAGTGGCGTCGGCTGGTGGCCGACCTATGTCTATAATGGCAACAATTCGAGCGGCGGCGTCATCGGCGGCGGACAGATCGGCTACAACTACCAGGTGACGCCGCTTTTCGTCGTCGGCGTTGAGACGGACATCCAGGGCACGAGCATCGGCGGCAGCAGCGCGACCGGCGGTTGGTGGTTTGGCGGCGCGACGCGCAGCGTCAGCTGGTTCGGCACGGTGCGCGGCCGGGTCGGAATCTCGCTGTTCAAGCCGGAGCTGCTGTTCTACGGCACGGGCGGCTTCGCTTACGGAGACCTCAAGCTGAACCTCCCCATTTTCAACGGCTTCCGCCAGACTGCGACTGGTTGGACCGCCGGCGGCGGCGTGGAATACGCCTTCCTCCCGAATTGGTCGGCGAAGCTCGAATATCTTTACACCAATATCGGCGCGAATTATTCGGGCTGGCCTTCCGCGCAGCATCGCGCGCATATCCAGACGATCCGCGCCGGCCTGAACTGGCGCTTCGGTTGGCTTGCGCCGCCCGCGCCCGTGCTGGCGAAATACTGAACGCCGTCAAATTTTTAAAACGTGCAAAAGCCCCGGCGACGGGGCTTTTGTTTTTGTGACGGCGTAGCGCCAGTCCATGGCGCGCTTTCGCGCATTTTCGGCGCTGAAACATTCGAGGAGCGGCGTGAGCCGGAAGTTAAGATTTCGCGCCGAAAATCCGGCCCGTTAACCGACGGCTAAGCATATCGATTAATCATTGAAATCAATGCATTATTCCTCCGCAATTGCGCCATGGTTGGCCATTCATTTTTAGACCCGGCGGGGCGTTGGCGTTTAAGGATCGGGTCTAATGAAAAAACGAGTGTTCGGCCTCGCCGTCGCGGCGTCTCTGGCCGTTATGTCCGCATCGGCTGCGGATCTGCCTTCCCGCAACGGTCCGCCGCCGGTCTATATTCCGCCTCCGCCTCCGCCGGTTTTGACCTGGACCGGCCTTTATGTCGGCCTCAATCTCGGCGGGGGATGGCTCGATCAATACAGCCATGCAAACTGGCTGGCGCCATTGTCGACCGCGCCCAGTACTGGCGGCGTCGTCGGCGGCGCGCAGATCGGCTACAATTATCAATTCACGCCGCTCTTCGTCGCCGGTCTCGAAACTGATTTCCAGGGATCGAGCGTCGGCTCCGCCGACATGCCGTTTAGCGCCTCGCGCAGCGTCGGCTGGTTCGGCACGGTGCGCGGGCGCGCCGGCGCGTCGCTCATGAATTCGCAGCTGCTGCTCTATGGAACCGGCGGCTTCGCCTATGGCGACCTCAGTCTCAACTACGGTTGGCTCGGCTCTCAGACGCGCACCGGAACCGGCTGGACCGCCGGCGGCGGGCTCGAATACGCCTTCCTGCCGAATTGGTCGGCCAAGGTCGAATATCTTTATACGAACATCGGCGCGAATTACGGCCCGACATTCGCCGGACCCTTCGTCATCGAAACTGAGCAAAGCGCCCATCTCAATACGGTGCGCGCCGGCGTCAATTACCGATTCAACTGGATGTTTGCGCCCGGACCTGCGGCGGGGCCCTACTAAACGCGAACGCTGCATGGCGCGAGCGGCTGAAGCCCCGGTGACGGGGCTTTTGCATGTCTGGGGCGGCGTTGTCCGCTCATGGTTGCGGCGCTGCAACAATTGAATTATCTGCTTGGAAGCGTTCCGAGAAGTATATCGGCCGCATGCGAGAGGGTTCCATATGGCCGACGCCGACACAGACAGGCTCGCCGCGCGGCGGCCGCTGTCGCCCCATCTGACCATCTTCAAGCCGATCCTGACGATGATGATGTCGATCGCCCATCGCATCACCGGCGCCGGGCTTTACGCCGGCATGGCGCTGCTGACGTTTTTCCTGCTCGGCGCCGCGATCGGCGGCGACGCATTTCCCGCGGTATCCTGGATCGCGTCGGGATTCATCGGCAATCTCATCATCTTGATGATCGTTTGGGCGATCTTCCATCATCTGCTTGGCGGCGTGCGTCACGCGTTCTGGGATCGCGGCCTGTATATGGACCCGCGGGGACGCGAGCTGATGGCGCAAGGGACGCTCGTCGGCGGAATCCTGCTGACGCTGCTCCTCTACATCATCAAGACGCTGGCGAACTGAGCGGAGCGAACTCATGACGGTCGCGACAAGATTCAAGAGCGGTCGAACCGGGTCCGGCGAGGCCTATGTCGCCGACCACAGCGGTTCGCCTCACGCGCGGTTCATGCGCCTGACCGCCTATGCGCTCATGCCGCTCGGCGTGATGAGCGCTTGGTGGATTCTCGGTCTTGCGGGCAAATCGCTGGACGGCGTGCGCGCCGAGATCGGCAGACCGTTGCCCGCGCACGTGCTTCTCGCTTTCGGCGTCGTCGGCATGCTCCACGCCCGCAAGGGCATGGACGACATCATCGAGGACTATGTGCACGACGATGCGTTGAAAGCGCAGGCGCTCGTCGCCAACCTGTGGGCGTCGCGCGCGATCGCGGCGCTCTGGGCCTTCGCCATCCTACTCATCGCCGCCCCAAAATAGTCGGAGCGCCGGCGACAGCGTTTGTTCTGTATCAATGAACCCGCCCGGCAACATCGACCCGAAACTGCGTCCGATCGAACGAAATCTTGAGAAGGCTTGACGATGGTTGCAAATGGTCCTGCATCAAATGTGTCGATTGGCGGCCGGGCGTATCCGATCGTCGATCACACCTTTGACGTGGTCGTCGTCGGCGCCGGCGGATCGGGGCTTCGCGCCGTCGTCGGCTGCGCCGAGGCGGGACTGAACGTCGCCTGCGTCACCAAGGTCTTTCCAACCCGTTCGCACACGGTGGCGGCGCAGGGCGGAATCGCCGCCGCGCTCGGCAATATGGGGCCGGATAATTGGCAATGGCACATGTACGACACCGTCAAGGGCTCCGACTGGCTCGGCGACCAGGACGCGATCGAATATATGTGCCGCAACGCGCCGCCCGCCGTTTATGAATTGGAGCATTGGGGCGTTCCCTTCTCGCGCACGAGCGAAGGAACGATCTATCAGCGGCCGTTCGGCGGCATGACCACCGATTTCGGCAAGGGGCCGCCGGCGCAGCGCACCTGCGCGGCCGCCGATCGCACCGGCCACGCCATGCTCCATACGATGTATGGGCAGGCGCTGAAGCTCAACACCAAATTCTTCGTCGAGTTCTTTGCGATCGATCTGATCATGGATCAGGACGGCGCCTGCCGCGGCGTCGTGTGCCTGAAGATCGACGACGGAACCATCCATCGCTTTCGCGCCGCGCTCACCGTGCTCGCGACCGGCGGCTATGGCCGCGCCTATCTTTCAGCGACCTCGGCGCATACTTGCACCGGCGACGGCAACGCCATGGTGCTGCGCGCGGGATTGCCGCTGCAGGACATGGAGTTCGTGCAGTTTCATCCGACCGGCATCTACGGCGCCGGCTGCCTGATTACCGAAGGCGCGCGCGGCGAGGGCGGCTATCTGACCAACAGCGAAGGCGAGCGCTTCATGGAGCGCTACGCGCCGTCAGTGAAGGATCTCGCGCCGCGCGACATGGTTTCGCGCGCCATCACCGTCGAGGTGCGCGAGGGCCGCGGCGTCGGCAAGAATCGCGATCACGCCTATCTCCATCTCGAACATCTCGATCCGCAGATTTTGCATGAGCGACTGCCGGGCATTTCGGAAAGCGCCAAAATCTTCGCGGGCGTCGACGTGACGCGGCAGCCGATCCCGATCATTCCGACCGTGCATTACAATATGGGCGGCATACCGACGAATTTTCACGGCGAGGCGCTGCATAAGCGCGACGGCAATCCCGACGAAGTGGTGCCGGGCCTGATGGCGCTTGGCGAAGCAGCCTGCGTCTCGGTGCATGGCGCCAATCGGTTGGGCTCCAACTCGCTCATCGATCTCGTCGTCTTTGGCCGCGCCGCGGCGCTGCGCGCCGCCGAACTGATCAAGCCGAATGATACGCAGCCGGAACTGTCGGCGGACTCGGCCGATCTCGCGCTGTCGCGGCTCGACTTCTTCCGCAACGCCAATGGCGGATCGTCAACCGCGACATTGCGCGATCGGATGCAGCGAACGATGCAGTCGCATTGCGCCGTCTATCGCACCGGCGAGGTTCTCGCCGAGGGCGTCGAACAGATCAATGCCGTCTGGCGTGACGGCGCCGACGTCAAGATCGCCGATCGTTCGCTGATCTGGAACTCCGATCTGATCGAGACGCTGGAATATGACAATCTCATCGTGCAGGCGGTGACGACGATGGAGAGCGCCGCCAACCGCACCGAGTCGCGCGGCGCCCATGCCCGCGAGGATTTCCCGAACCGCGACGACAAGAATTGGATGAAACATACGCTGGCGACGATCGATCGCGAGAAAAAGACCGCGTCGATCGACTACCGCCCGGTGCACAGCTACACGATGACCAACGAAGTGGCCTATATTGAGCCGAAGGCGCGGGTGTATTGAGACAATGGGAACGCGAGATTGTATGTTGGAGAAGCGATAGCGGGTCGATGGATGCGCAGCGCCGCTTCGGCGCCCCTTTGCGCCCGCACGGTCGTAACTTATGTCGGCAATTGAAAGCGACCGCGTGAGGGCCGCTGGGACTGCTTGTAGGGACGTGCGGCCATGAACGCGATCACGATCAAAAGCATTAGCGCCGAGGCCGCCGCGCGCATCGAGGAACTCGCCGCAATCCATCATCGTACCATAGAAGAGGAAGCGGCTGATATTCTTGAGAGAGCGGTAGGCAAACTCCCTGACCGCGCCGCCCGACTTGTCGCTGTTGACCGCATTGCCGCAATGACGCCAAACGATGTGGAGCAGACCGACAGCACCGCGATCATTCGTGAGGCTCGCGACCAGTGGTAGTCGTCATCGACGCCAGCGTAGCGGTGAAATGGTATGTTGCTGAGGCTTGGCGCAATGAAGCGCGGAACGTGTTGGCGACCGCCGCGGAACTGATCGCGCTCGACTTCATTCTCACCGAGGTAGCGAACGCTCTGCGGCGAAAGGTGACAGAAGGGACGGTGACAAAGGAGCAGGCGTTGAACGCCCTGGATGATCTTCCTGCTTCCTTTTCCAGGCTCATTCATGCCGAACAGACTCTGCGCGCCGCTTTCGACTTGGCGTTACGGCTTAGTCATCCTCTCCCGGATTGCGTCTATCTTGCATGCGCGGTTCTGAATGGCGCGAGTCTGGTGACGGACGACCGAAAATTCCTTGAAAAGGTTGTCGCCAACGGGCATCGAAATCGCATCGTACTTCTCGCTGACTGGCCCATGGGCGAGACGGGCAAGCAAGGAGCGTAGGATCGGAAAATGGTCGAATTCGCGCTACCCAAGAACTCCGTCGTCGGCGAAGGCAAGACCTGGCCGAAGCCCGAGGGCGCCGAGCGCCTGCGCGAACTGCGCATCTATCGGTGGAATCCCGAGGACGGCGCCAATCCGCGGCTCGACACTTTTTTCATCGACGCTGACGACTGCGGACCGATGGTGCTTGACGCGCTGATCTGGATCAAGAACAGGATCGATCCGACGCTGACCTTCCGCCGCTCCTGCCGCGAGGGAATTTGCGGCTCATGCTCGATGAACATCGACGGATTGAACACGCTCGCCTGCACCAAGGGCATGGAAGACATCGAGGGCGCGATCAAAATTTATCCGCTGCCGCATATGGCGGTGGTCAAGGACCTCGTGCCCGATCTGACGATCTTCTACGAGCAGCATGCGGCGATCGAGCCCTGGCTGAGGGCCGGGCCCGACCCCGAGAAGGAGCGGCTGCAGTCGCCGGAACAGCGGGCCAAGCTCGACGGGCTCTATGAGTGCATCCTCTGCGCCTGCTGCTCGACCGCCTGTCCGAGCTATTGGTGGAATTCCGACCGTTTTCTGGGTCCGGCGGCGCTGCTGCAAGCTTTTCGCTGGGTGCAGGACTCGCGCGACGAAGCGACGAAGGATCGCGTCTCCTATGTCGACGACGTGTTCCGTCTCTATCGCTGCCACACGATCATGAATTGCACCCAGGTCTGCCCGAAGTCGCTGTCTCCGGCGAAGGCGATCGCGGAACTGAAAAACATCGCGATCGCCCAGGACGAGGCGCAATCTCGCTGAGCCAGGGCCGCCTTGATCCCGCCGCCTGGCAGGTTTAGGACGGATTCAAACGTCTATGGAGAGTTGCGCCATGTCGACCAGCGCTCGTCTTAGTTTCGGCCCGCTTGTTCTCGCCGCTTTTCTCGCCACGGCGGGCGGCGGCGTCGCTTCGGCCCAGCAGCTCGACCCGAGCGCGCTCGACACGTCCGGCGCCGTCTCGACTGCGCCGAAGGCTAAAAAAGCGAAAGCGCAGCAGTCGCCGCGCGCCGGCGCCCAGCAATCGCAGCAGCAGGGCGGCGGCGGCAACCGCCAGTTCGGCGAGCTTGAGGGCTGGTCGCCCGGCAAGGCGCCGCCAGGAAAAGAAAAGGAAGCCGAAACGCCGAGTTCGCCGAGCGGCAAAATGCCCGTTGGCGTGTCCCCTTCCGGGAACATGTCGGTCGGCCTTCCTTTCTAAAGCGAGAAACGCCGGGTCGCCGGCTGGAGTTTGAAGATGGCGTATAAGGTCGCGGTCGTCGGCGCTACGGGCAACGTGGGCCGCGAGATGTTGGATATTCTCGCCGAGCGCCGTTTCCCGGTTTCGGAGGTCGTCGCGCTGGCCTCGTCGCGCTCAATCGGCGCGGAGGTCTCTTTTGGCGACCGGACGCTGAAGTGCAAGGCGCTCGATACTTACGATTTCTCCGACGTCGACATTTGCCTGATGTCGGCGGGGGGCTCGGTCGCCAAGGAATGGGCGCCGAGAATCGGCGCGCAGGGCTGCGTCGTCATCGACAATTCCTCGGCCTGGCGCATGGACCCCGACGTGCCGCTCGTCGTGCCGGAAGTGAATGCGGCGGCTGCGGCGGGCTTCGCCAAGAAGAACATCATCGCCAATCCCAATTGCTCGACCGCCCAGCTCGTCGTGGCGTTAAAGCCGTTGCACGACGCGGCGACGATCAAGCGCGTCGTCGTCTCGACCTATCAATCGGTCTCCGGCGCCGGCAAGGAGGGCATGGACGAGCTCTTCGCGCAGACGCGCTCGGTATTCGTCTCCGACCCCATCGCTGCGAAGAAATTCCCCAAGCGCATCGCCTTCAACCTCATTCCGCACATCGACGTCTTCATGGAGGACGGCTTCACCAAGGAAGAGTGGAAGATGGTGGCGGAGACCAAGAAGATTCTCGATCCCAAGATCAAGCTCGTCGCCACCTGTGTGCGCGTGCCCGTCTTCATCGGCCATTCGGAGGCGGTGAACATCGAATTCGAGAAGCCGATTTCAGCCGACGAAGCGCGCGATATCCTGCGTGAAGCGCCGGGCGTGCTGGTCATCGACAAGCGCGAAGCCGGCGGCTACATCACGCCGCATGAGGCGGCGGGCGAAGACGCGACCTATATTTCGCGCATTCGCGAAGACCCGACCGTCGACAATGGTCTCGTGCTCTGGTGCGTCTCCGACAATCTGCGCAAGGGCGCCGCGCTCAACGCCGTGCAGATCGCCGAAACGCTGCTGAACCGCAAGCTCATCGCGCCAAAGAGGAAGGCGGCCTAACTTCCGTCGGCGATCACCGCCGCGAGATAGGCCGCATAGACGGCGAGCAGCGCGACGCCGCGCCACGGACGGTAGACGCCGTTGCGTGGCGGATAGGCCAGGGCGAGCGCGATAATTCCCGCGACCAGCGCCGGCGCGGCCTCCATTTCGGACGTCTGGATCGGCGTGATCGCGGCGGCGACGCCGATGATGAACAGACCGTTGAAAATATTGCTGCCGAGCAGGGCGCCGAAACCGACGTCGTCCTGACGCCGGATGCGCGCGATCAGCGCGGTGGCGAGTTCCGGCGTCGACGTGCCGACCGCCACCAGCGTGGCGCCGATGATGAAATCGCTCAGCCCAAATCGCCGGGCGATTTCGCTCGCGCCAAATACAATCAGGCTTCCGGCCGCGACCAGCAGCCCCAATCCGACCAGCGTGTCGAACAAGGCGCGCAGGAAGCCGGAAGATTCATCTAGCGGCGCGGTCGCCGCGCGCCGCTGCGCGATCGCCTCCAGTGTGATTTTCACGAACCATAAGGCGAAGCCGGTCAGGAGGACCGCGGCTTCAGCCCGGGACAGCGATCCGTCGATCAGCATGACGCAGAGGACCGCCGGCGCCGCAGCGGCGACCCAGAAGTCCCGCGTCACTCGGGCGCGGATGACGGCGAGCGGCCCGAACAGCAACGCCACGCCGAAGATCAGCGCGATATTGGCGACATTGCTGCCGAGTCCGTCGCCAAGCGAGAGTTCGGGCTCGCCGGCCAGCGCCGACTGTATCGCGACGGTCAACTCGGGGCTTGAGGTGGCGAAGGCGGCGATCGTGGCGGCGATGACGCTTGGCGTCACGCGCGCCCATCTGGCGATTCCGACCGTGCCGCTGACGAAAAGCTCTCCGCCGCCGGCCGCGCAGGCGAGACCCAGCGCGAGCGCAAGATAGGGGAGCGCGGTGAAAATCGCGTCCGTCGACGGCACGGCCTATTTGTTGATCTTGAACAGCGCGGCGTCCGGAATCTTCGCCTGATCGATATTGAAGATCGAGATCAGGGTCTCGTAGCCTTGCGGGTCCTTCACCTGCCACTGCTTCAATTTGAAGGTCTTGGGATCGAAGATCAGGCGCACATGCGAGGTGCCGCCGAAGGTCGCCTTGTCCTCGATGAAGACGGTGACGCCCGAATCCTCGATCTTCACATCCTCGACGGTCACGTCCTTTTCGAGATCGATCTTGTCCTTCATCAGGAATTTGAGCGGGGTCTGGGTGATGAAATAGAGATCCTGCGTGCCGAGCTTGCGGTCGCGCACCGCGACCTGCGCGCCGTCGGCGACGACTTCCATCGTCGCGGGCTGGGCATATTCGAAACGCACGCGGCCGGCGCGCTGCACATGGAGCCGACCCTCCGAGCGCTTGCCGTCGCCGCCGATCTGCACGAAATCGGCGGTCATCACCGGCGAAGCATTGAAGAACGCATTGGCGCGTTTAAGCGCCTCGGCGCGGGTGAGGGATGGCTCGGTCGGCGCGGGCGTCGGCGCGATAGTCGCTCCGGCCACGGCGGGGGCCTGCGCGGCCGGCTTCGCTCCTTTCGGGGCGGCTGGATCGGCAGGTTTCGTCTCGGCCGACTTGGACTTGTTTTCCGAGGGCTTGGCTTCGCCAGCCTTGGACTCGGCTGGAGACGTTTCGACGGACTTGCTTTCGCCGGCCGCGACGGACTCTGCCTGAGCGGGCCTCTGACCGCGGACGACATTGGCGGCGGCGGCCGGGAAGGCCAAGGAAAGCGCGGCGATCAGTGCGGCGACGGAGGCGTTTTTCACGGCAAGTTCCGACATGAGAGAGGCTGGTTGCCGTCTTGCTAGCATAAATTGGCGGAATTGGGGGCGGAAGAACGTCTGCGGAGACTAAGCCATTGCAGCGCTTGGCAAGTGCGGCGCTTGGCAAGTGGATTTGCGGGCCGCCGCTATTCTGCGAGTTCAGCCGGAAGGATCGTCCGATCGTCGATGATCGCTCGTTCGAGCTGCGAGCGCCTAAGATTGCGCGCACCGGTAAGGTCCGCCCCCTTGAGATTGGTTCCGTCGAGTATGGCGTCTTGCAGGTTCGCGCCACGAAAATTGACGTTTGCACAATCCGCGCCGCTCAGATTGGCGCCTTTCAGATTGGCGTTGCTCAGGTCGGTTCGACGAATGAAGGCGCCGCTCAGATCAATCTTGAACGTCTCGCCATCTGCTCGGACTGCCGCCGTCATTTCGAAGTTCCTGTCCGGCTCTGCACCAGCCGGATGATTTCGCGGACATCGGCGGGCGGCTCGGCGTCTCCGTAATCTACTGGATTTTCCTTGAGATATATAGTCAGCAATTGCACGATTGGCTGCGACCAATCAGGAAAATCTTGACAAATTAGTCTCAAAGCAAAAATAGCGCCCAGCCTGATTTCAAGCTTCTCATCGCCTAATTGTCCGACCGATCTATTCACGAGTTCGGCGACGTGTCCCCTGCGCGTCAGCTCGGTTAGGCGGGTCTGAGCTTCAGCCTGTCGATTGGCCACGGTCACGCGCTTCCAACCGAGATAAAGGCCGAAGGCGCCGCCAACGAACAGTCCGAGATTGCGAACGATGTCCGTTAGCTCGACCCACCATTGCATTTACTTTTACTCCGCCGCCTCGATATCATAGGCGCCGCGATCGATCCCGCCCCCCACCAATATCTCGCGTTTTCCCGCATGGTTCGGGGCGCTCACCACGCCTTCCTGCTCCATGCGCTCGACGAGCGAGGCGGCCTTGTTGTAGCCGACCGAGAGGCGGCGCTGGATGTAGCTCGTCGAGCATTTCTTGTCGCGCAGCACGATATTGACGGCGCGGTCGTAAAGATCGCCGCCTTCCTCGGCGTCCATCGAGCCGGGCAGGGGCGCTTCGCCCTCCTCGCCGGCGTCGTCCTCTGAGGTGATGGCGTCGAGATATTGCGGCGCGCCCTGCGTCTTGACATGGGCGACGATGTCCTCGACCTCGCGATCCGACACGAACGGCCCGTGGACGCGCGAGATGCGCCCGCCGCCGGCCATGTAGAGCATGTCGCCCTGGCCGAGCAGCTGCTCGGCGCCCTGCTCGCCGAGAATGGTGCGGCTGTCGATTTTCGAGGTCACCTGGAAGGAGATGCGCGTCGGGAAATTCGCCTTGATCGTGCCGGTGATCACGTCGACCGAGGGACGCTGCGTCGCCATGATGAGATGAATGCCGGCGGCGCGCGCCATTTGCGCGAGGCGCTGGATCGCACCCTCGATATCCTTGCCGGCGACGAGCATGAGATCGGCCATCTCGTCGACGATGACGACGATATAGGGCAGCGTCGTCAGCGACATTTCTTCGTGCTCGAAAATCGCCTCGCCGGTCTCGCGGTCGAAACCCGTCTGCACGGTGCGGGTGATCGTCTCGCCCTTCTTTTGCGCCTCGGCGACGCGGGCGTTGTAGCCGTCGATGTTGCGCACGCCGAGCTTCGACATTTTCTTGTAGCGGTCCTCCATCTCGCGCACCGCCCATTTGAGCGCCACCACCGCCTTTTTCGGGTCGGTGACGACGGGGGTGAGGAGATGGGGAATGTTGTCGTAGACGGAGAGCTCCAGCATTTTCGGATCGACCATGATCAGCCGGCATTCTTCGGGCTTTAGCCGATAGAGCAGCGACAGGATCATGGTGTTGATCGCGACCGATTTGCCGGAGCCGGTAGTGCCGGCGACCAGCAAGTGCGGCATGCGCGCCAGATCGACGATCACCGGCTCGCCGCCGATGGTCTTGCCGAGCGCGATGGCAAGCTTGTGATTGGAGCGGGCGAAATCCTCGCAGGCGACGAGTTCGCGCAGCAGCACCATCTCGCGACGCTGGTTGGGGAGTTCGATGCCGATGGCGTTGCGGCCGGAAACCACCGCGACGCGGGCGGAAACCGCCGACATCGAGCGGGCGATGTCGTCGGCGAGGCCGATGACGCGCGAACTCTTGATGCCGGGCGCCGGCTCCAGCTCATAGAGCGTGACCACCGGCCCGGGGCGCACATTGATGATGTCGCCCTTGACGGAAAAATCCTCGAGGACTCCCTCAAGCAGGCGCGCATTCTGCTCCAGCGCCTCCTGCGAGAGCTTCACGCCATTCGCCTGTTTCTTCGGCTCGGCGAGCAGGCTGAGCGCCGGCGGCTCGTAGCGCGCGTTGAAACTGGGCTGAGCGGCGCGGGTCGGCGCCCGCGTCCTTCGGGGCGCCGGCGGCGCAATCGTGTCGGGTTCGTCGAGATCGCGGGCGCGCGGCGGCGCATGCGCCGGATAGAGGTCCATCTCCTCGAAGGTCGGTTCGACGCGCGGGTAGCTGGGCGGCGGCGGCCTCTCGGTCGTGCGCGGGCCGCGCCGGAGCCTCCCGGCCGCGCGCGCCGCCCAGGCCTTCAGCGCCAGCCCGAAATGGATCAGCGCGCCGAGCGAGATCAGCGCGAAGCCCGGCTCGCCGCCATCGTCTTCGTCATCGTCGGCGCCGGGACGAATGCTCGCGTCGTCTTCGGAAGATCGGCTACGCATGTCGGCTTCGGACTCGAAGCCGAGGCCCGCGGCGCCGGTGACGGCGAGGATCGCGATAAGAGCGGCCCCGGCGCCGAACGCCGCCATCATCACGCCCGAGCCGGCGAAAATCGTGCGCGGAACGGCGAGTATGGCGTCGCCGGCGACGCCGCCGAGGCCGGTGGGCAGCGGCCAGCGATCGGTCGCGGGCAGAAGCGAAGCGGTCGCGGCGGTGGCGAAGACGCCCACGGTCCACAGGCCGATGCGCAACAGCGCGCGGCCGATCCGGCGACGCCGGATGAGGCGCAGGCCCTGGGTCGCGATCGGCACGATCGCCGCGATGGCGCCGAAGCCGACAAGCTGCATCAGCAGGTCGGACACAACCGCGCCCGGCGGCCCCAGCAGATTGCGGACATGGCCCGACGTCGCGTGGTTGAAGGAGGGATCGCGGGCCGACCAGCTGACGAGCGACAGAGTCAGCGCGGCGGCGGTCACGATAAGCAGCGCGCCGAGAAGCTCGGCCAGCCGCCGCGCCGCGAATTCGCGAAGCTGCTCGGTGAAGTGACCGGATGCATGGCTGCGCATGTGAGGAGAAGCCCCGCTTGATCGCGAGCCCGTGGCGCGCGGATGCGGGCAGCCTAGAAAACCTCGGTTAAGGCGCACTTAACCCTGCCTTTTTGTGGCCTCGCGGTTCGTCGCCACCGTCTGATTGAGTTCGGCGCCATAGATGAAGATCGCCGCCAGGAGCTGGAGAAAGACGATGGCGATCATGATCGAGGCGAGGCCCGCATAGGTCGAAATATAGCTGCCGGCGAATCTTGCGAGATAATTGCCGAAGCCGACGCCGAAGGCGAGGGACGCGAGCAGCGTCAGCGCCAGGCCGGGCGCGATGAACGCCGTGGCGCGCCGCGTCGCCGGCAAATATTTGTGGGCCGCGAAAAGCGCAATGGCGAGAACGGCGGTGGTGACGCCATAGCGCACCGGTTCAAAGAGCGGCTGCAATTCCTCGACCACAAGAGGAATGTATTGCTGGGCGATCGCGCGCGCCAGCGGCGCGAGCACCAGAAGAAGCGCGATGGCGAGCAGCGAAGCGGCGCCGAGAAATACGAACAGGATCGACTCGAGGCGAAGCAACCACCAGGGACGCTGCTCGGGCGAGTTATAGGCGCGGTTCAGCGCGACGCGCAGCGCTTCGACGCCGGTCGACGAGAAATAGATCGCGAAGACGGCGCCGAGGGTCAGAAGACCGCCATGCGGCTGCGTCAGCACATTGCGGATTTCACTCGAAATCGGCGCCGCGACGCTCGCCGGCCAAGCCCTGAACAGAAGCTTTCGGGCGGCGTCCGCTTCCGCCTCCAGCCCGAAAAAACCGGCAAGCGCGGTCAGAAAAATGAGGAAGGGAAACAGCGACGTAAGGATCGACAGCGCGATATAGCTCGCCATCGCCCAACCATCGTCCTGGTTGAACTTCTGATAGGCGTCGTAAAGGATTCGCGGAAAGTTTCGCATGCCAACCCATGATAGCGTGCTAGTTTCGAATAGCGATGCGGCAAGGAAGAGAATTCGTCGATGAGGACATTCTGCGTGCGATGGTCGGCGATCGGCGCGGCCTTTGTGGTTCTGACGCTTTGGCCGAGCTTCGCACTCGCCAAGCCATGCGGCGGCCGCGGTTCTCAGACCGATCTCAATCTGTGCGAGGGCGACAATTTCAAGCAGGCCGACGCGAAACTCAACGCCGTCTATGGCAAGCTGATGAAAAAGATCAGCACGGACGGACAGTCAAAACTGCGAGAGGCGCAAAATTCCTGGATCGCCTACCGCGACGCGCAATGCGCCTTCGAGACTCTCGGGACAATCGACGGCAGCATTCACAGCATGGTCGTGGCGCAATGTCTTGCCGATCTGACCGAACAGCAGACGAAACGGCTGGAGCATCAGTTCAATTGCGAGGAAGGCGACGTTTCCTGCGGCGGGCAGTAGGGCGCGACTTCGGGAAAACTATTCGCGCTGGAAATGCTCATACACCAGCCGCGCCGTCGCCTTGTTGACGCCGGGCACTTTCTCGAGGTCTGACAGCGCCGCGCGGGCGACGGCCTTGGCGGAGCCGAAGGCGAGCAGTAGCGCGCGCTTGCGCGACGGCCCGACGCCGGCGATTTCGTCGAGCGGATTTTTGGTGAATTCCTTTTTTCGCCGCGCGCGATGCGTGCCGATCGCGAAACGATGCGCTTCGTCGCGCAGCCGCTGGACGAAATAGAGCGCCGGATCATGCGGCGGCAGGCGAAACGGCTCTCGCCTTTCGACGAAGAATGTCTCGCGCCCGGCGTTGCGGTCGGCGCCCTTGGCGATCGAGGCGATCGCGACGCCTTCGACATCGAGACCGCGCAAGACGTCCCGCGCGACCTCGAACTGGCCGCGACCGCCGTCGATCAGAATGAGGTCGGGCTTCGACGGGAACGCGTCGCTGTCCTGATCCTTTTCGCTATCCTTGGCCAGCCGTGCGAAGCGGCGTGTCAGCACTTCACGCATCATGCCGAAATCGTCGCCGGGCGTGATGTCGGCGCTTTTGATGTTGAAGGTGCGGTAGTGCGCCTTCATGAAGCCTGCGGGCCCGGCGACGATCATCGCGCCAATCGCCTGCGCGCCGCCGATGTGCGAATTGTCGTAGACTTCGATGCGCCGCGGGGCTGGTGCGAGACCGAAGGCCTCGCCGAGCGCCGCGAGCAGGCGGTGCTGGCTCGCGTCCTCGGCGAGCTTGCGGCCGAGCGCTTGGCGCGCATTGTGGAGCGCATGGTCGACGAGTTCACGCTTCTCGCCGCGCTGGGGCGCGAGCAATTCCACACGGCGACCGAGCCGCGCGGTCAGCGCCTCTTCGAGGAGCGCGCCGTCTTCGATTGCGTGAGAAAGAAAGACGCTGCGCGCCGAAGGATGTTCCTGATAGAACTGCGCGAGAAAAGCATCGAGGACTTCCGCCTCTGAAAGCGTCGCGTCGGCGCGCGGGAAGTAGGAGCGATTGCCCCAGTTCTGATAGGCGCGAAAGAAGAACGCTTCGATGCAGAAGCGTCCGGCGTCCTTGGCGATGGCGAAGACGTCCGCTTCCTCGACGCTGCGCGGATTGATTCCCTGCGCGCCCTGAACCGCGGAGAGCGCCGAGATGCGGTCGCGCAGTCGCGCCGCGCGTTCGAACTCCAGCCGTTCGGCGGCTTCGGTCATCTCGCGCGCCAGCTGTTCGCGCACATTGCGACTCTTGCCCGAAAGAAAATCCCGCGCCTCGCGCACCAGTTCGGCGTAATCCTCGATCGAGATTTCGCCGGTGCAGGGGCCGGAGCAGCGCTTGATCTGATAGAGCAGGCAAGGCCGCGTGCGATTGTCATAGAAGCTTTGCGCGCAGGAGCGCAGGAGGAAGGCGCGCTCCAGCGCGTTGAGCGCGCGATTGACCGCCCAGACGCTGGCGAAAGGCCCGAAATAATCGCCCTTGCGCGCGCGCGCGCCGCGGTGCTTCAAAATCTGCGGCGCGTCATGGTCCTTGGCGATCAGAATATAGGGGAAGGATTTATCGTCGCGCATCAGCACGTTGAAGCGCGGCTTCAACTGCTTGATGAGATTGGCTTCGAGCAGCAGCGCGTCGGTTTCGGTCTCGACCGAGATAAACATCATCGAGGCCGTCGCCGAGATCATCCGCGCGATGCGGTTCACATGACCGGCGAGGCGGGTGTAGCTCGCGACCCGCTTGCGCACGTTCTTCGCTTTGCCGACGTAAAGCACTTCGCCGTTTTCGGCGATCATGCGATAGACGCCGGGCCCATTGGGCGCGTGGCGCCAATGTTTCTTGATGACGTCGACGCCGCGCTTGACGCTTTCGGGAGTCTGGGGCGCGTCGTCCGACTCCTCGCTTGGCTCCGCCTCCGCCGGCGCAGTCGCCTCGGCCGCGTCGAAGGCGTCGTCTTCGTCGGGCGGAAGATCGCGCGGATTTGTAAGCTGGGGCGTCATCGATCTAGATTTATTCGCCGCAAGCGGCGAAGGAAAGAGTCGCTCGATGGGCGCGGCCGAAGCAAAGAGCTGTGCAGAATCTCGACGTGCCCAGAATTTTCGCGGAGCCACTGCTTGCGCGCGCCGGACCGTCCCGTCAAAGTCCGGCAAAGCTTGGGCTGCGACGAATTGGGGGCGGTATGCAGGCGGCGAGGGTCACTGTTGGCGCGGTGCTTTTTCCGGCGCTGGCGCTTGGGCTGGCCGCCGTCCTTATGCTCGGCGAGCTTTGGATCGCGCGGATTCCGGCCTCCATTGATTTCGTTCCGCCCACTCTTGCCGCGATCTTGTTGATCGGGGCCGTCTTCGCCGCTCTGCAGCATGCCGAAATTCTTGGCGCCAAGACTGGCGAGCCCTTTGGCACGCTGGCGCTCACCATCGCGGTGACGATTATCGAGGTCGCGATCATGGCCTCGATGATTGAACATGGCCACGAAGATCCGACCGAAGCGCGCGAGGCGGTCTTCTCCGCGATCATGATCGTCTGCAACGGTCTTGTCGGCCTCTGCCTGCTGCTCGGCGGTTTTCGCCACCACGAGCAGGAAATCCAGCCGATGGCGACAAGCGCCTATCTCGCCATCCTCATCGCTCTATCGGTGCTCACGCTCATTCTGCCCGATTATACGACCTCAAGCTACGGACCGACTCTCTCCACAAGTCAGCTGATTTTCGTCAGCATTCTATCGGTGCTGCTCTACAGCGCGTTTCTCTTCATTCAGACGGTGCGGCACCGATCCTATTTTATCGACGTGCATGTCGCCGCCGAGGGACATGGCGCGGCGAAGCCCTCGCGCCTCATGACGATTGTCGCGCTCGTGGGGCTTGGCGCCAGCCTGCTTGGCGTCTCGCTGCTCGCGGAGCGCGTCGTTCCCGGCCTTGAAGAAGCGCTTCGCTGGCTTGGCGTCGATGACGTGAACCGAGTGACCGGCGCCGCTGTCGCGATGCTGGTCCTGCTTCCCGAATCGATGAATTCGGTCCGCGCGGCGACGCGCAACGCGCTGCAGACGAGCCTGAATGGCGCGCTTGGCTCGGTCGTCGCGACGATCGGGCTTACGGTTCCGGCGGTAGCGATCTTGAGCCTCGCGACCGGCCGGGAGATTATGTTCGGTCTTGATAAGCGCGACGCCATGCTGCTGTTGCTGACCTTGCTGCTCAGCGTGGTGAGCTTTGGCGCCGGCCGAACCAATCTCCTGACCGGCCTTGTGCATCTTGTCGTTTTCGCGACATATGTTTTTCTATTGTTTGTGCCGTAGCCTCGCGCCAGAGGCGCCCAATGACGTTGCGCTCTCGAAACTCACCAATCGATCGGCGTCTGGCCGTGGCTGACCAGATAGTCGTTTGCTTTTGAAAAATGTCTGCAGCCGAAAAATCCGTTGTGCGCCGATAGCGGCGACGGATGCGCGCATTCGAGCACCAGATGTTTGCGTCGGTCGATCCCCGCGCCCTTGCGCCGCGCATAAGAGCCCCAGAGCATGAAGACGACGCCGTCGCGTTCGCGCGACAGCGCATGGATCGCCGCATCGGTGAATTGCTCCCAGCCCTTGTTCTGATGCGAGCCGGCGGCGTTTTCGCGCACGGTGAGCGTGGCGTTGAGCAGCAGCACGCCCTGCCGCGCCCAGCGCGACAAGTCGGGGTCGCGCGAAACCTTATGGCCGAGATCGGCCTCGATTTCCTTGAAAATGTTTTGGAGCGAAGGCGGCGGCGGCGTATTCGCGCCGACGGCGAAACAGAGCCCATTCGCCTGTCCGACCCCGTGATAGGGGTCCTGTCCGAGAATGACGACCTTTGCCTTATCGAATGGACATTCGTCGAAGGCGCGAAAAATCTGCGACGCCGGCGGAAAAATACTGCGCGCGGCATATTCGCCGCGCACGAATTCGCGCAGCTCGGCGAAATAGGGCTGTTCGAATTCCCGCGCGAGATGTTTTTTCCAGCTATCCTCGATGCGAACGGGCTTGGTCACTGCGCTTTACTTTGTGGCTTGCATTCGGCCGCTACGACGTTCAAATGACAAATTTGCGCGTCGAAAACCGACGATGCGCATGGACGGGGCAAGGAAATCGGCGGCGCGCCGATGTCGAGACTAAGGTTACGACGTGGTCGCCAGATTTCAAACGCTCCGTCGCGCCGCGAGAAGGGTTTACCGGCGAATTGTCCCGGATTCGCTGCAGCGGAAGATGGGGCGCTACGAACGAAAAATCGACTTTGATCCGCAATTCTATCGTCGCGACAATCCGGAGCTCGCGGCTTACTCGGACAGCGCGCTCTTCCGGCACTTCATCGAATTCGGACAGAACGAAGGAAGACCGGGAAGCAGGCGCGCGAGGAAGACGGATTTTACCGAACTAGTCGCCGCTGAAGAAAGCGTGCTTGAAATCGGGCCCTTTACCAATCCAACCATCGTTGGAGAGAATGTCAAATATTTTGATTTGTTCGACTCGACCGCGCTGGCCCGGCGCGCGTCCGCCCTCGGATATGTTCAAAGCTTGACGCCGGACATCCACTTCGTGTCAAGCGAGGGTGACCTATCCGTTGTGACGGAGAAATTCTCCTGCGCGTTCAGCTCGCATTGCATCGAGCACCAGCCTGATTTGATCCGGCACTTCAGACAGGTCGAGACCCTGCTCAAGCGTTCGGGCAAATATTATCTGGTCGTGCCCGACAAGCGATATTGTTTCGATTGCGTTTTCGACGAAACCCGTGTCGAAGAGATCGAGCAGGCGCACAAGGAAAGGCGCAGGCGACACACCCTAAAATCCATCATCGAACACCGCGCGTTTGTTTCGCATAATGACTCCATCCGACATTGGGCCGGGGATCACGGCGTCGTGCATGACGAAAGCGCAAGGAGGCGCTTGATCGGCGTCGCCGAAAAGGAATTCGCGTTGGCTGATGGCGCTTACATCGACGTTCACGCCTGGCGCTTTACGCCCTATTCATTCCTCCACATTTTGGAGAGCCTCTTCGATTTAAACTATATAACGATGAAGCCGATCAGGGTGTACAACACCCGCCTTGGACAATTGGAATTCTGCGCGATTCTGAAAAAGCAAGACGAGTGACGTTTACGCAGTTTGAGTCCGCGTCGCCTCTACATGCCCGCATCGAGCGATCGAAGATCAGTTCCTCGGCGCGGCGGTCCTGGAGCGCAACATCCTTAATGTTGCCGCGCCCCCCAGGCCGGTTCGCGCGCGGTCGATCGTCGTCGGCGCGCAAATTCGTTTCGGACGAATTACCCTGGTTCGGCATACAGCGCCGCTCGAATTCGCGAGCAAGACGCATGTTTTGACTCACCAAGATGCGGGCGCGCTTGGGGATCCGCCGAGCATAGACGACGGCGGCCGTGATGCGCCGTTGCGCGGTCTCACCATCCGCTACTGGACCGGGGCCTGCCGACTATCATCCGTCGCGACGATCGAAAGCGCCTTGATTGCTCGATCGATTTTCGCGAGCAGACCCATCCCTCCGAAACTCGCGATCAGAGTCGTCAGGACCTTATGGCCGCAAAGACGATACATTTCGATAATTTCTGGGTTGGCTGAAGGTCCCGGAACTTCTTTCTTATTGAGGAACGCCAAGGAAACGGTGAGCCAGGGTGTGGACATGAAGCACCTTTGAATAAATCGGTTTTCGAAAAAGACGGTCAGCGCTCAAACAAAAAAACAGCACTCAAACAAGAAAACATTCCAATCGAATAGCTCAAATGATTGACCAAAATCGGAAGGCTGTCAATTGTGCGAAGCCGCAAGGTTCGCGTCGCCGATCGTGCGTGACGGCGCGAACGTTCCGTGTGTCTTTATCTCGTCCGCGTGGAGCGCTTCGCACAAGAAGGGGAGGCGGGCGTCGTCTCAGCGCGCATCCTCATCTTCATGGTTGCGCGCGTTTCGCCTCCGCGAGCCGCAAACTTTTAGTCCTGCAGCGGGCCCCAGGCCGGATCGCTTGCAAAGCTCGGCGTCGGCACTTGCGTCTCTGAGCGGCCGAAGACGTCGACCATGTAGATTTTCGGTCCGCCGCCGCCGCCGGAATCGCGAAAGAACATCAGGAAGAGTCCGTTCGGCGCCCAGGTCGGGCCTTCATTGTGAAAGCCTTCGGTGAGAATCCGCTCGCTGGAGCCGTCGGTCTTCATCACGCCGATCGCGAAATTGCCGCCATTCTGCTTGGTGAAGGCGATGTAGTCGCCCTTTGGCGACCATACCGGCGTCGAATAGCGGCCGCCGCCAAACGAGATGCGCCTCGCGTCGCCGCCCTGCGCGCCCATGATGTAAATCTGCTGCGAGCCGCCGCGATCGCTCTCGAAGACGATGCGCGCGCCGTCTGGAGAATAGCACGGCGCCGTGTCGATGGCGGCGGTGTCGGTCAGACGCATGGTGCTGCGCGAGCGCAGATCCATCGTATAAAGATTGGTCGTCGAGCCCTGCGACAGCGACATGATGATTTTCTGCCCGTCGGGCGAGAATCGCGGCGAGAAGGTCATGCCGGGAAAATTGCCGACGACTTCGCGCTGGCTGTTTTCGATATTCATCAGCAGGACTTTCGGATCGCCGTCGGTGCCGAAGGACATGTAAGTGACGTCGAGCGAATTAGGAGAAAATCGCGGCGTGACGACGAGCTCGTCGCTGCGCGTCAGATAGCGCACATTGGCGCCGTCCTGATCCATCATCGCGAGGCGCTTGCGGCGCCTGTCCTTCGAGCCGGTTTCGTCGACGAAGACGACGCGGGTGTCGAAGAATCCTTTTTCGCCGGTGATGCGGGTAAAGACGGCGTCGGAAAGAAGATGCGCGACGCGCCGCATGTTGGCGGCTTCGGTCACATATTGCTGGCCGGCGACCTGTTCGCCGGTCGTCACGTCGAACAGTCGGAATTCGGTTTTTAGCCTTCCGTCGCCGGCGCGCTGCGAACGCCCGGTCAGCACGAATTGCGCATTGACCGATTTGAAGGCGGCAAGATAGGGCGCTGCGTCAGGCGGCGCGGCGTTCGCCGGCAGATCCGAGGGTTCGATCGGATTGAGAAACACCGAGCGCTTGAAATTATTGAGCGTCACCGACGTCACGGTGCGCGCGGCTTCGTCGCCGACGAAAGGCGCGACGGCGACATTAATCGGCTGAAAGCCGCCGCCCTTGAGATCGATGATGCGTCCGGCGCGCGCCAATGTGGCGGGAAGGAAGGGGGCGAAGGCCGCGCCGGCGATCAGGCCGGCGGCGCCGCGACGGGTGAAGTTGCGTGTCATGGGCGAAATCTTTCCGGCATCGCGATGAAGAAACCGTAACGCCTCGCGGCGATGGACGTTGTCGAACGAGCGCCGGTCACTAATTCGCATCCTGGAAGCGGATCGTGACCTCGCGCAGCGCCTCTTCGTAATAGGGCATGAACTCGGGCGGTATCCGCATCGGGCTGCAGCGGCGCACCGCCTGCATCGCCTGTTCGCCGCGGGCATGTTCGGTCGGACTCGCCGAGGCGTTCAGCAGTTTGGGATGGCCCTCGAGGGCGCCCTCGCGCGACAGATGAAACTCGACGATCGGCGTATAGGTCTGCCCGCCGAGCGTCAGCGCCGACGCCCAGCAGGGGTAATAATGATCATGGATATAGGCGGCGATGCGCGCCTCCATCGAGGCCGACATTTTGGCCGCCGTCCCGGTCGGCGCGCCGAGCGCCGCCGCCTCGGTCGCTCTGCCGGTCGCGGCCTTGCGCTGCGGCGATTCGCGGCTGAGCAGTTTCGAAATGCTGGCGGCGTCGAATTTGGTTTTTGGCGGGGCCTCGTCGCCCGATTTCGGCTTTGTCTCCTTCACCGCCTTTTCCGCCAATTCGCCTAAGGCGTCGGGCTTGGACTTTTCGGGCGGCTTCTTGCTTTCGAGGAGCTTCGCCACTTCGTCGAGTTTGAGCCGCTCCTTCGGTTTCTCCGGACTCGCCGAATCCTTGGCCGAATGTTCCGGCTTGGCCGGCGGCTTCGGCTTCACCACTTCGGCCTCGTCCGGCTCCTTTTCGGCTTCCTTCTTGGTCGGCTCCTGAGCGGCGGCTTTAGGCTTCGCCGGTTTCGGCTCGGGCTGTTTTTCCTCGGGCTTGGGCAGCGGCTCCGGCTTCGGCGGCAAAGCGGCGACGCGTTTTGGCGGGATCGGCTCCGCGTCGTCGGCTGAGGGCTGCGGCAGCGGACGCGCCGGCGGGAGCGGCGTGGCGATGTCCTTCTTGGCTTCCGCGAGCGGCGGCTCCGGCTTCGACTCGGCTTCGGGCGCGAGTTTGTCGACGCGCGGCGTCGACTTGATTTGTCGTGCGGTCTTCTCGCCTTTCATGATCTGGTTGAGTTCGCTGTCGGTGACGAGATCGACAGGAACCATCTCCACTGCATCGTCAAATTTCTTGTCGGAAAACAGGACGAGCGCCGCCAGGAGCAATCCGGCGTGGATTGCCGAGGAGAGCGGAAGACCTGGTTCGGAGCGCGAAATTTTCATTTCCGCTCAGCTCACTTCTTCTCCTGCTCCGTCACCAGCGCGACTTTCTTGTAGCCTGCGCTCGTGACGAGCGACATCACCTCCGCCACGCGGCCATAGTTTACCGCTTTCGAGCCGCGGACATAGATGCGTTCGTCAAATCCCTGCTTGGCGGCTTCCTTCAGCCTGTCGAGCAATTGATTCGTTTCGACCGGCTGATCCATCAAAAAGACCTGTCCCTTTTCGTCGATGGCGATCGAGACCGGCTTCTGATCGATGTTGAGCGCGCCGGCCTTGGTCTGCGGCAGATCGACGGCGACGCCGGTGGCGAGCAGCGGCGCCGCCACCATGAAGATGATGAGCAGCACCAGCATCACGTCGATGAACGGCGTCATGTTGATTTCGGCCATGGCGCCATAGCGCGGCACGCCGCGCCGCCGCCTGCCGCCCTTGCGTCCCGGAGCCGAGAGCGATGCGCCCATGCCTGCTCCTTACGCCGCGCGGTCGCGGTTGGATGAAGCCGCGTGCTGGTCGATCTGGCGCGACAGGATCGCCGAGAACTCGTCGGCGAAGCTTTCCATCCGCGCCTGCGCCTTGGCGACGTCGCCCTGCATCTTGTTGTAGGCGATGAGCGCGGGAATGGCGGCGAAGAGGCCGATGGCGGTGGCGAGCAGCGCCTCGGCGATGCCCGGCGCGACGACGGCGAGCGAGGTGTTCTTCGAGGCGGCGATCGAGCGAAACGACGTCATGATGCCCCAGACCGTGCCGAACAGGCCCACGAAAGGTCCGGCCGACGCCACGGTCGCAAGCACCAGAAGATTGGATTCGAGCTTCTCCACTTCGCGGGCGATCGACACGTCGAGCACTTTCTCGATACGCGCCTGCAGGCCCATGAAGGAGGCGCTGGCGCCCGCTTGGAAGGAGCGTTTCCATTCCCGCATCGCCGCCACGAAAAGCGTCGCCATGCCGGTCTGCGGCCGCTCGGCGAGTTTGCTGTAAAGCTCCTCGAGCGAATTGCCGGACCAAAAGCTTTCCTCGAACCGATCCATCGACCGGCGCATCCGGGAAAAGAGCAGCGTCTTGTCGATGATGATCGCCCAGCACCAGAC
This sequence comes from Methylocystis sp., assembly GCF_046349115.1. Lineage (GTDB taxonomy): Bacteria > Pseudomonadota > Alphaproteobacteria > Rhizobiales > Beijerinckiaceae > Methylocystis. The sequence continues at coordinate 742,231 of NZ_JAXMCX010000001.1, forward strand.
CGAGGCGGCGAGCAGCCCGAGCATGACCGCCTTGACGACGATATGCGCCCCCCAGAACATGGTCCAGATGGTGATGTCGGCGGCGGGTGCGGCGAGCGGAGCCGCGGCGATCTCGGCTGGATTCATGATTTGTCCTTGAGTCGGCAGGCGCTCTGCGGCGGCTTTGGCTGCGACGCCCGGTCTATCGCCCGCAATTTCGCCATTTGTGGGGCTGCGGTGCGGCGCACAACAAACCATAGCGGAGGGGCGTTAACAAGCGGTAAGGGTTAAGCAAATATTTCGACCCCTTGAAGACAGGCTTTGACCGCGCCATCTGGATCGAGGATTTATTGCGACGCTGCGGCTGGACGCCGCGCAAATTTTTTAAGGATTGCAGCGATGCGCGTTTTTGTTTCTGGCCGCCGGCCATTCTGCCGGCGAGAGGACATTTGCAACATTCTTCAGGCGCTTTTCACGCCTGTCGCATTTTTTCTTCCTTACTTCCTGTCGCTCTCCGTGGCGGAGCTGAGCGCCTATATTCTGGCGCTCATCGCCTTTAACGGCTCGGCGAATTACCTTTTGCATCTTCACGTCCATCATCCGTTCACCACGTCGCGCGCGTGCAATCTTCTGCTGGACCTCGTCCTTGGCGCGACGACCGGCATCACCGCGTCGAACTGGCGCATTCAGCATGTCTACGGCCATCATTGTCGGCGCGATGAAAATTATCGCGCGCCAAATGTTGATGTCGGCGCGGGTTTCTCGGGCGGCCGCGCTTTGGCGTTCTGCTGGCGCTCAATGTGGCCGACGATCGTCGGGCCGTTTCGCGAATCCTATGAAAAGGGCGTTCTCAGCCACGTCAAGGAGCCGATCGACTATCGCTGGTCTTTCGTCGAACACTGCCTCTATCTCGCCTTCATCGCTGCTCTACTCGCGTGGCGGCCGTGGCTTACGCTCGGCTTCGTTCTGCCGTGGCACTTCAGCGTCTTCTTCTTCACCCGCTATGTCGATTTTCTCAATCATTGCGGTTGCCAGGAAATGTCGAACAATCCATTCGCCATCGCCAACAATACGACTCACCCGGTGTTCAACCGCCGAAGCGGAAACCTTGGGTTCCACACCGCTCACCATCTCAATCCGACTGTGCATTGGAGCAAACTGCCCGACATGCATCGCGCGATTGAACAGAAAATTCCGCCACAGCTGATCACCGGTGTCAGCTGGTCGTTCCTGCATTTTCCACTGCATGTGCTGCGCGGCGTGCGATGATTTGACGGTTCAATCATTCACCCGCCAAATCCACCAGCCCTTGTGCTGATAGACGAGGGAAAGCCGCGTCAACGGCGAGGGCAGGGAGGTCGAGAAAGGCAGCAGCCGCGCGATCAGCCGGTCGCCGTCGCTCTTGCGTGCAAAATAATGCAGCCGCGTCGCGCCGCTGATCGGTTCGACGGCGAAGCCGCCTTCGATCTTTTGGTCGCGCAGCCATTGCTGCGCTGATTTGATCAGCCCGTGCGAGACTCCGGTCGCGGCGAAATCCTTACAGGCGATCGAGAGTTTCTGCGGCTTTGCCGCGGCGAGCCTCCAGACCTCGGAGATTCGCAGGGCGACATAGGCGGGCTTGCCGTCGGCGAGTTTCTTCAAAGTTTCGCTCGCGCGCGCTTCGTCAGTGTCGAGCAATGCGTCGATGAAACGAGTGAAACTCTCCGCTGAGCCGACAGGCGCGCCCGCGCCCCAGCGCGCGCGCTCCGGCGCCGCGGCGGTTGACCAGGCGGCCGGCAGGAGAAGCCCGCGCGCTTGAGAATCGTCGAGCGGCGCGGCGCGCCCCGCGATCAGTCGTATCGCGCGCGAAAAATCCCACCAGGCGAGCACGACAGCGTCTTGCGGCACATGTTCGCGGATCGCGGCGAGAACCTTTGAGGCGTTGTCCGCTGAAACGTCGGAGAAAAAGATCGGCTCGGTAACTTCATTGCGCCATGTCAGAGGCGTCAGCCGGCCGGCGTCATCGCGCGCGATGATGCCGTCAGCGAGAGGACGGCGCTCGTCCTTTGGCGATATCTCGATTTGTTGGAGCCGATCGGCCCTAAGCCCGAAGCCGTCGGCTTCCTTCGCCGCTTCCGCCGAGACCGGCGCGAAGCGCGTTTCAAACGGAACGGTTGGATTGAGGCCCGCGTAGATCGCCCAGCCAAGCAGAGCGAAGCCGAAGACGATGAGCGCGACGCCGGCGATCAGCCGTATAAGGGGAGTCATGCGCGCCTAAACATCCGAGTTGGGATTGTCGTTCCGGGATTGTCATTCCCGCGACAGCGGGAATCCAGAGCCGTTGCGACAATCAGTGTTGTTTTCTGGATTCCCGATCGCGCTTCGCGCATCGGGAATGACGTTGCGGGTTCTCCACCATAGCAGCGCCGTCATTGCGAGGAGCGCAGCGACGAAGCAATCCAGAACCGTGGGCGCTACGCTGGATTGCTTCGCTTCGCTCGCAATGACGGTGTCGAGGTTGGATCACCCGCTCTTGCGACCGCGCCGCATCAATAGGCCGGCGCCGGCAATCACGGCGAGCAGCCCGAGACCGCCGGCGAAGGCACGGCGCGTCGGCGAATCGAGCTCGAGATCGCCGCGCTTCTGGCCGGCGATGCGCTTCAACTCGGCGCGAATCTCCGCCGCTTCGCGCAGCTTCGTATCCTCGTCGTTGATTTTCGCCGCCGCGCCGATGAGCTGCGACCAGCCCTCGGTATAGGTGTAGCCGCCGGGGTTCATATGCGCGAGCCCCTTATAGTGTTTGATCTGATGATGCTCCCACATGTCGGCGAAGACATATTCGATCGCGCTCGGATTATTGCCCTTCTGCCAGAAGAGCTGGAAGAAGCCGCCCGCATCGTCCTTCTCTGGCGGCGGCGGCGCCGGGCGGTTCGTCGTCTGACCTGGCAGCAGCTTGTCGTTGTAAAGCTTCACGAGAACGCTGCGCGCCTTTTCGGTAATGTCGAGGCCGGAGACGATCCCCTTATCCATGCCGTCGAGATAGGCGCGCGCGAAACTGTCGGAGTGACAGTTGGAGCAGGTCGACACCCACGACTCCTTACGCTGCGTGAACCAGGGATGATTCAAATTCTCGGCAATCTTCGGCATCGGCACGAAGGCCCAGCGCGCTTTACGCACCATATTGTGCGTGAACTTGCCCTGATACTCCATGTGGCAGAAAGCGCAGGTCGGGGCGTTCATCTTGCCCTTTTCCATCGCGTCGGCGAGACGGACGTTCCAGTCCCATGCATCGCCGCGCGTCTGATAGATCGTGCCGTGCTTCGAGAGCATGTAGCCTTCGAATTCATTGTGATCGACGCCGTTGTGGCAAATCGCGCAGGCCTGCGGCTTGCGCGCTTCGACCGCCGAGAATTCATGGCGCGTATGGCAGGAGTTACATGTCGTCTGCGGCGTGTGGCAGAAGGTGCAGCCTTCCGCGACTTCGCGCTGCTCCATCGCCGCCCACACAGCGTTCTCGACATTGGCCTTGTAGGAGAGCGCATGCGAAGGATGGCCCGGCTGCCATTGATCCTGCGGCCAGGTGAAGGTGTCGCGCTCCGACTCGCGTTCGGCGAATTGCTGCACATGGCACTGGCCGCAGGCGGCGGCGTCGGGCATTTTCAATTCGGTCTGGTGCTGGCCATGATCCTTGCCGACGCCCATGTGGCAGTCGATGCAGCCGACTTCTTTCAAGTTCTCGCCGGGTTTGAGCGTCCCCATCGAGCGGAGGTTGTTCTCGACCTCAGCGATCATCGCCTTTTTGTAGGCGCGCGCATCCGAGTCGGGCAGGTTGCGGATTGAATCGAGATTGCCGTGGACGCTGCCCTTCCAGCTATGAGTCCAGCCGGGCGTGACCTGGCTGTGGCATTCGACGCAGTCGGTGCGCTTGGCGTCGATCTCGATCGACTGCGGCGGCTTATAGAAATCATGCGGATTGAGATATTTCGAGATCGGGATCGGCTCCCAATATTTCGAGAAGGAGCCTTTGCCGGCGCCTTGCGATTCATCGTAGTAGCGCCTGGTCAGCGCCTCATAGAGCTCCTTGGGCGTGGCGGTTTTCGCAAGGCCCAGCGCCTTGAAGGTTTCGTCCGGCGTGTCGGCAAGGGCCGGGGCGCCGGCGGCGAAACTCAGGGCGAATGCGACGACCGGCGCGAGGCGGGCCGCATAATCGAAAATCCTCTTGAAAATCGGCATGCTTCCTCGCCCCTGCTGCTTCTGGCTGTATTCTCGGCTCCGGCGCGACGAGTGGGAAGGACCACAGGCGCCGCCGCCGATGAGGCCACGTCCGCCGCGCCATCCGCTCGTCAAGCCGCGACGTGACGATAAATGAAGGGAAGCCATGACAATCCGCTCCTTCCCCTCCGCCTTGCGAACCGCCGAAGCGCCGCCCGGCATGCGGCTTTACGCGATCGGCGATATTCATGGCCGCGCCGATCTCCTGCATGCGCTCGCCGAGGCGATCGGCGAGGATATCGCCGCGCACCCGTGCCGACAGGCGGTCACGATTTTGGTCGGCGATTATATCGACCGCGGGCTTGGCTCCAACGGCGTTTTGAAGCGGCTATCGTCGGGAGATTTCCCGACGCCCATCGTCGCGCTGCGCGGCAATCATGAAGAAGCGCTGCTGCGTTTTCTCGACGACGCCGCGGCGCTCGACGACTGGGTCGACAATGGCGCGCTGACGACGCTGCATTCCTATGGCGTCGACGCCGGCGAGGAAGTCGCGATTGGCGGCGCCTCGCGGGTCCGGGTGAAATTTCTCGCGCATTTCCCGCAGGAACATCGCCGCTTCATCGAAGAAACCAAGCTTTGGGCGGAATATGGCGGCTATTTCTTCTGCCATGCCGGCGTGCGGCGCAGCCATCCGCTACATCTGCAGGACCCGGATGATCTGATGGGGATTCGCGAGGGGTTTCTCGATTGCGACCAGCCCTTCGGCAAGGTGATCGTGCATGGGCATACGCCGCATCGCGACGTCGAGGATTTGCCCAACCGGATAAATCTCGACACCCAAGCGGTGAGCAGCGGCTTGCTCACGGCGGTCGCGCTGGAAGGCTTCGAGCGGCGTTTTATCCAAACCTGTTGAACGCCGTTTATGCCTCAGCCGACGCGCAATTCGAAGGCGTTTTCGAGATGGCGCGGCAACCGGCCCGGCGCAAGAAAAATCGCGTCGGCGCGCAGCGCATAGCTCATCGCCCAGGGGTTCGCGGCGAGCCAGCGGTTGACGGCCTGCGAGAAGCGCCGCTGCTTTTGCGGCGTGATGGCGATGAATGCGTCCTCAAGAGCGCCGCGCGCCTTCACTTCGACGAAAACGATGGCGCGGCCGCGCCGCGCGATAATGTCGATCTCGCCGCCATGCGCGCGAAAATTGCGCGCGAGGATTTGATAAAGCCGCGCCCGCAGCCACAGCGTCGCCAACGTCTCGGCGCGCAGGCCGTAGACATAGGCGGCGCGTCGGGCGTGCTCGCTCATACCAAAACGCGCGAGATCATTGCGCCCCCTCCCTGTCCCTCCCCCGCTGCGCGGGAGAGGGGACCCTAACGACGCAGATTGCGCAGTTTCATTGCAGGAACTCGAGTCGGACTCCCTCTCCCGCGCAGCGGGGGAGGGTTGGGGAGGGGGCGCAAGCTCATCTTACTTCCCCCGCCCCGCCGCCAACTCCAACGCTCGCGCGTAAACTTGCCGGCGCGGCTGGCCGGTCGCGGCGGAAACCACGCTTGCCGCGTCCTTCACCGAATGCGCTGCGAGCGCCTCTTCGATTCTGGCGTCGAGATCGGCGGCGGAGGCCTGCGCCGCATCCGCGCCGGGCGGCGCGACGAGCAGCACGATTTCGCCCTTTGGCGGTTCCTGCTCGGCAAGCGCGACTGCAAGTTCATCGAGCGTCCCGCGCCGGACCGACTCGAACATCTTGGTCAGTTCGCGGGCGATCGCGGCATTGCGCTTGCCCAGCACAGCCGCGCAATCGGCGAGCGTCTCGACCAATCGGCGCGGGCTTTCGAAAAACACCAGCGTGCCGGGGATGTGCGCCAGTTCGGCGAGCCGCGCCCGGCGCGGGCCGCTCTTGTGCGGCAGAAAGCCCTCGAAGAAGAACCGGTCGGTCGGCAGTCCGGCGACGACCAGCGCCGCCAGCACGGCGGAAGGCCCGGGCACCGAGGTTACATGTATGCCTTTCTCCAGCGCCTCCTGCACCAGCCTGAAGCCCGGATCGGAGACGAGCGGCGTGCCGGCGTCCGAAACCAGCGCGAGCTTCGCGCCGGCTTCGAGCCGCGCCAGAAGATGCGGGCGAATGACCCTGGCGTTATGCTCATGATAGGCGACGAGCGGCGTCGAAATCCCGTAATGGGCGAGCAGATTCTTGGTGACCCTTGTGTCTTCGGCGATCACCGCATCCGCGGCCGCGAGCGTCGACAGCGCCCGAAACGAAATATCCTTCAGATTGCCGATCGGCGTCGCGACAAGGTGAAGACCCGGCGCGATCCGTTCCGCCTCGGCCCGAAGGCCGAAGGCGGCATAGCTTGAGGCGGGCGGGGGAGAGGCCTCGATGGTCATGCGCGTCGCTCTACTTTGTTCTTTATAAGATACGCAGTGTTCGATTAACAGGACAAGCGTAAACTGCGCACAGGATGCGCTTCAAGACGCCCTTGGCCGCAATTCTTCCAAATGGCCCGTCTATTGACTTTCCGCCAGGGACTCGGACCTTAGCGCGGATGAGCCGCGCCATGGCGAGAGCTTTCGGCGCAAGGGGATATGATGCCGACATTGTCTTCTCGCCGGTGCGCCGGCGCGCCCTGGCGCCAGGCCGTGATGAAACATGCCGCGCTTCTCGGCGTTACGGCGCTGCTTGCCGCCTGCAATCCCGTGAGCGGCCCCTGGGGGCCGGGCGCGCGCGACCTTAAGTTGAGCGCCTCGACCCAGACTGGGCCGACGGAAGGCGAAGCGATCGGAACCGGCGCGGTGAAGATCGGGCTGATCGTGCCTTTGACAGGGCCGTCGGGCCCTTCGACGGTGGGCGGGTCGCTGTTGAACGCCGCCAAGCTTGCATATGCCGACAGCGGCGCCAATGACGTGACGATCCTCGTTAAGGATGACCGCTCGACGCCGTCGGGCGCGGCGTCGGCGACACAGGCGGCGATCAATGAGGGCGCGGAAATCATTCTGGGTCCGGTGTTCGGCGCCGGCGTCAAGGAGGCGAGCCGCGTCGCGCGCGCCGCCAACAAGCCGATGATCGCCTTCTCCACCGATTCATCGGCCGCCGGCCGGGGCAGCTATCTTTTGTCCTTCGCGGTCGAGGGCTATGTCGATCGCGGCGTCGCCTATGCCTCGCAGCACGGCAAGAAATCGATCGCCGCGCTCGTTCCCGAGAACGACTATGGCACGCTGGCGATGGCGCAGTTCCAGCAAAGCGCCGCGACCTATGGCGTCCGCGTGCCGGTGATCGAGCGCTACAAGCCCGGCGCGCCGGGCGAGTCGGTGAAGCGTCTCGCCGCCGCGCGCGATCAGTTCGACGCGCTGTTCATTCCCGAACAGGCCGAGGCGATGAGCGCCGTGTCGAAGGAGCTTGTGGCGAACGGCATCGATTCAAAGAAGGTGCAGATTTTCGGCACGGGTCTCTGGAACGACGCGCGCACGCTGAATCTGCCGGCGCTGCAGGGCGCCTGGTTCACCGCGCCGGAGAACGCCGGCTTCAACGCGTTCGCCCAGCGTTACAAGGCGAAATATGGCGCGGACCCGGCGCGCGTGGCGACGCTCGCCTATGACGCGGTGTCGCTCGCCATCGCGCTGTCGCGCTCGCAGGGCTCGCAGCGCTATTCGGAAAGCGTATTGACCAATCCATCCGGCTTCAACGGCGCCGACGGCGTCTTCCGCTTCAAGGCGGACGGCGTCAATGAGCGCGGCCTGTCGGTGCTGGAAATCGGCGGCGGCACCGCGAAAATCATCTCGCCGGCGCCGCGCAATTTCACGGGGAATGGCGCGTAGGGCGAGGGGAATGGGTGCGCTTTATCGCTCCCTTTCGATAAAAAGGCGCGCTCCTTCTCCCATAGGGAGAAGGTGGCCCGGCCACAGGGCGTCCGCTAGGATGCCCGTCGCAAGCGACGGGCTTTGGCCGGGTCGGAAGAGGGGCTGCATAAGAGGGGGATGGCGTAACCCCTCACGCGGCTGCTTCGCAGCCACCCTCTCCCTATGGGAGAGGGTTACGCTCCCGTCTCTCCGGCGATCTTGCCGAAATCGGCGACGCCCATCATCACTCGGCGCAGTTCGGCGAGGAGGCGCAGGCGATTGAGGCGCAGATCGGCGTTCTCCGCATTGACCGTCACATCGTCGAAGAAGGCGTCGACCGGCGCGCGAAGCTTTGAGAGCGCGCGCATGGCGCCGGCGAAATCTTCCGTCTTGAGATGTTCGGCGGTCTCTTCGCGGGCGCGGGCGATCGCGGCGGCGAGCTTATGCTCCTGCGGCTCGATGCGAAGGTTCGGCGCATGGCGATGCGCATAGGCGTCCGGCCCGTCCTTCTTCTCCTCGATCTTGAGAATATTGACCGCGCGGCGAAAGCCGGCGAGCAGATTCTTGCCGTCGTCGGTTGCCAGGAATTTGTCGAGCGCCTCGACTTTGCGGGTGATCATCAGCAGATCGTCCTGTAGCGGCGCGCCTGCGGCTTCTTCCTTCTCGGCGTCTGCGAAGGCGACGGCGCCAAGCGCCGCATCTATCAAATCGTATCGCGCCCCCTTGTCGCGCAAGTAGACCTTCAGGCGATCGACAAAAAATTCGAGAAGGTCAGCAGCCGCGTCATGCCCGGACTTGTTCCGGGCATCCACGCCGTCACGCTGTGCGTGGATGGCCGGGACAAGCCCGGCCATGACGCCGTGGAGCGGCAACCGCAATTCATTCTCCAGCACGATCCTGATCACTCCCAACGCCGCGCGGCGCAGCGCGTACGGGTCCTTGCTTCCCGTTGGCTTTTCGTCGATCGCCCAAAAGCCCACGAGCGTGTCGAGCTTGTCGGCGAGCGCCACCGCGATCGACACGGGATCGGTCGGGATACGGTCGTTCGGTCCCTGCGGCTTGTAATGTTCCTCGATCGCCGCAGCGACGCTCGCGTCTTCGCCTTGAGCGCGCGCGTAATAGCGGCCCATCAGCCCCTGCAGTTCGGGAAATTCGCCAACCATTTCGGAAACGAGATCGGCTTTGCACAGCGTCGCCGCGCGGCCGGCGAGAAAGGCGTCGGCGCCAACGATCGGCGCAAGCTCTTTCGCCAGCGCCGCGATGCGCTTCACGCGCTCGCCCTGCGTGCCGAGCTTTTCGTGAAAGACGATAGCGTCGAGCTTCGGCAGCCGCTCTTCGAGCTTTATCTTGAGATCAGTCTCGTAGAAGAATTTGGCGTCAGATAGTCGCGCCGCGATGACGCGCTCATTGCCGGCGACGACCGTCGCGCCGCCATCGCTGGCTTCGATGTTGGAGACAAGGATGAAGCGCGGCGCGAGCTCGCTCCCTCTCCCCGCTTGCGGGGAGAGGGCAGGGGTGAGGGGCGAGGGGTTTTGCGCGGATGTTGCGACATCGGCGAGCGCTTCACTCCACCCCGCGCCTTCGGCGCGACCCTCCCCCTCAAGGGGAGGGTGGTTGCGCAGCACGAAACATTTCTGATTCACGCGGATCGTCGCGCGGATCACTTCCGGCGGAATGACAAGAAAACTCTCGTCGAATTTCCCCATCAGCGTCACCGGCCATTCGACGAGTCCGGCGACTTCTTCGAGAAGTCCCACGTCCTCGACCAGCTCGAGACCTTGCGCGAAGGCGAGGTCCTTCGCGTCATGGAGAATGATGTCGCGCCGGCGCGCCGGATCGATGACGACATTCGCGTGTTCGAGCGCCAGCGCGTAATCATCGAAGCGCTTCACCTGAATAGCGTAGGGCGCCATGAAGCGATGGCCGTAGGTCACATTGTCCGACGTAACGCCGTCGACCTCGAAAACCACGACGTCGGGCGACTCGGTCTCGGGTCCGAAACTCGCGACGATCGAATGGAGCGGACGCACCCAGCGCAGCGAGTCCGTGCGCTCGGACGCCGCGCCCCAGCGCATCGATTTCGGCCAGGGAAAGTTTTTCACGATGGCGGGCAGAATCTCGGCAAGCACGTCGATGGTTTCGGCGCCGGCGCGTTCGATGACCGCGAGATAGAATTCGGCGCCCTTCTTGTCTTTCTCGATCCTCGCCTGATCGAGCGAAGCGAGTCCGGCGCTTTTTAAGAAGCCGGCGATCGCCGCCTCCGGCGCGCCGACCCGCGGCCCTTTGCGCTCTTCGCGCAGATCGGGCTGGCGCGACGGCAGCCCGACCACCTGCAGCGCGAGTCGGCGCGGCGTCGCATAGGAGGCGGCGCCTTCGTAGGTGAGGCCGCGATCGACGAGGGCGTTGGTGACGAGCCGTTTGAGGTCGTCAGCCGCCTGCCGCTGCATGCGGGCCGGAATTTCTTCGGAGAATAATTCGAGAAGGAGATCGGACATTCGCGCAGTCTATTCCCCTCCCCCCGCTTGCGGCGGGGAGGGGTTAGGGGTGGGGGGCTCGGGCGTTTGGTAGAGCGCGGCGCAGATTGTGTCCACAACGCTTTCCAGATTGCGTAAAACTTCGTGATTCCAAAATCGCAGCACGCGATAACCGCTCGTCTCGAGAAATCGGGTGCGCTTTTCGTCGCGCAGCCGTTCAGCGTCGAACCCATGCTGCTCGCCGTCTAGCTCGATGACGACGCGCGTGCGATGGCATGCGAAATCCACGAAATAGGGGCCGATCGGCGCTTGTCGGCGGAAATGAACATCTTTGATTTCAAGTTGTCGGAGCTGAGTCCAAAGTCGACGTTCGGCCGGCGTCGCTTCGCCGCGCAATTTTCGCGCGTGGGGCGTTCGAGGGGCTGAACGATCAGCTTTATCGTTCATGGCGCGGCCCCCCATCCCTAGCCCCTCCCCGCCGCAAGCGGGGGGAGGGGAATGCAAGCGCCCGGTGCGACAATATCTCAGGCGATTTCCTTTTCCGCCGCGCTTGGCGCGTCGAGCAGGAATTTCTCGACTTCTAGCGCCGCCATGCAGCCGAGCCCCGCCGCGGTCACCGCCTGGCGGTAGGTCTCATCAGCGACGTCGCCGGCGGCGAAGACGCCCGGCATGCTGGTGCGCGTCGTGCCCGGCTCGACGGCGATATAGCCGGAGGGCTTGATCGTCAGCTGGCCGCGGAAGAGTTCCGACGCCGGCGAATGGCCGATGGCGATGAAGACGCCGTCGACGCCGAGTTCATGCGTCGCGCCGGTCGCGACGTTTTTGAGCCGCGCCCCGGTGACGCTCGGCGGATTGTCGCCGCCGACGATTTCGTCGACGACGTGATTGAACAGGATCGAGACGTTTTTCTGCGCGAGCAGGCGCTTCACCAGCACGCGCTCGCTGCGGAATTCATCGCGCCGGTGAACGATCGTCACATGCGACGCGAGATTGGAAAGATACAGCGCCTCCTCGACCGCTGTGTTGCCGCCGCCGACGACCAGCACCTTCTTGCCGCGAAAGAAGAAGCCGTCGCAGGTCGCGCAGGCGGAGACGCCGAAGCCCTTGAATTTCTCCTCGCTCGGCAGTCCCAACCATTTCGCCTTGGCGCCGGTGGCGATGATCAGCGAGTCGCAGGTATAGGTCTTGCCGCTGTCGCCAACGAGCCTGAACGGCCGTTCGTCGAGACGCGCCTCGACGATATGGTCGGAGACGAGCTTGGTCCCGACGTGTTCGGCCTGCAGGCGCATCTGCTCCATCAGCCAGGGCCCTTGGATCGGCTCGGCGAAGCCGGGGTAATTTTCCACCTCGGTGGTGATCATCAGCTGGCCGCCCTGATCGAAGCCGGCGATGAGCATCGGCTCGAGCAGAGCGCGGGCGGCGTAGATCGCCGCCGTATAGCCGGCCGGACCGGAGCCGATGATGATGACGCGCGCGTGCTGCGGCATGAATGTGGCCTCGCGAATGACGAAGCCCGCAATCTAGTCATTCTCAGCGTCGCCGCAACCGCCAGAGCGCGGTTGCAAAAAGTCGGTCGGCTACCAGCCCCAGCCGGTGTCGCAGATATTCACCAATTGGCGTCGCCAGCCCCATTGGGTCCACGCCCGGCGGAGCTGATAGCAGCCGCCATGGCCGGCGTTGCCGTCATCGGGCCAACCGCCGCCCCAACTAGAGGCGGGCAGGTCGGTGCGGTAATAGCTCCAGCCCCAGGGCTCGCCCCATCCCGCGGGCCGGCCCGGGCCGGCGCGACCGCCCCAACGCCCGGCCCAATGGACGCCGGGCAATATCGCGCCACGAACGCCGACGCCGCTCCGGCCGACGCCGTCCCAGCCGAAGCCATGCCAACCGTCCCAGGGCTGCGCCCGCGCCACGCCGGAATGGGCGGTCAAGCCGATGAGCAGGGCGCCGGCCACGGCCGCCGCTTTGGTCGATTTGGACAGGTACGGCCTCCTCTCCGTTCGAAATTATGCAGGAGAACGGAAATGCGCGGCGCGCCGCGCTCGATTGTCCGCCGCGACCCCGTACATTGCGCCCGACGCCTGGAGTTCAAGCCACAGCGGCTCTCGGAACAAAAACGATCCTCGATCGAAAATAATCTGATTGTGTTGCTGTTTTGTCACAGGATTTGCAGGTTCGATGAGCAATAGAATTTCGATGGTTAAGAGTTATTGATCAGCAGTAATGGAACAACATTGGATTGATAATCGTTGTTGAGTTCTAAAAATGCGGCGCTGTCTTGCCGGCGGTCGACGTGACGTGCGGCCTTTGTTTGGACACGTGCAATTTTTATTGCGCGGGTGGCTGCAGGACGCCGCATCGATGCGTGCGACCTCAAAAGGGAGAAGCGTGGTGAATAATTCAATGCCCCGAATTATCGTCCTTGGCGTCGCGATCATGCTTGTTGCGACGGCCGGGCAGGCGGGGGAATGGGTGGGCAAGGCCTCCTATTATGCGCTCAAAGGCCGGACCGCGAGCGGCGTGCGGGTCGGCGCGCTCACGGCGGCGCATCGCACGCTGCCCTTCGGCTCGAAGGTGCGCGTGACCAATCTGCGCAACAATCTCTCGGTCGTCGTCACGGTGAATGATCGCGGTCCCTTTACGCGCGGCCGGGTGATCGATGTTTCCGTCGCGGCGGCCGAAAGTCTCGGCTTCAGATCGGCAGGCGTCGCCCAAGTCAAAGTCGAGCCGGTTTCCGACTAATACCGCCACCATAGAGCGCTGATCAGGCCGCGTTCCGCCGGCGAATTCACCCCGCCGAGCGCGGCGATCGCGCCGAGCTGCAAGGAGAGCGACGCGGTCATGTCATAGACCGCGCTCAGTTGAAATTTCTGCGCGGCGACGACGCCGGCGGGACCGCCTTTCGGCGCAAAGCCGGAAAAGCTCTGGGCGAGAAGCAGGAGCGTGGGCAGGGGACGCAGGCCGAGAGTGAAATCGGCGCGGATTTCGTCGCCATTCTGTCCGCGCGAGCGATAACCGAGCTGCGCATCCATGAATCCGGCAAGGCCGAACAGTTCGAACGGCTTGCCGACGAGCAGCCGCACATCGCCCTGGACGGCGTCGCGCATGTCGAGGAACCGCCGCGCGGTCGGCGAGGCCGTGCGCACGCCCGCCTGCGCCGAGACGATGTAATCGTTCCAGGAAAAGAGCAGCGTCCGGGCGCCAAGCGCGCCCAGCCCCAGGCCCTCATAGCGCGCGCCCGGCAGCGCCTGCGGCGACAGCGGCAGGCCGGCCTTGGCTTCGTCGATGAGCAAATTGAGACGGTCGGAGGGCGCGGCGGCGCCGTTGAATTTCATATAGCCGCCTTCCGCGACGAGCGTCAGCCAGTCGAGGACGCCATGCTCGAGATAGACGCTGGTTTCGAACTTTCGATAGGAAGGCGTCTCGATCAGTCGCCCCCTCGCGTCATAGGCCTTGCGCGCATCGGCGAAGGTGGTGGTGACAATCGCCTGTCCCTTGCCCGGCGGCATGAGCCAAGCGCCGGCGCAGGCCGGTTGCGCCGCAGCGGCCGTCACGCAAGACACGACAAAAACCGCTGACGCACGCATGGCGTAATGCTGGGCTGAAAGCCGCCCGCCGCCCGCGGTCGGCCCAAGCTTATGCTATGCTTGAATTTTTAGCTTGGCAATCTAAGGCCGCGTTTACGCTGCCACGGGCGCAGGGGCGTCGCGTCTGCCCTGACGCCGCATAATGTCGATCGCATTCGTTATTCGATGGGCGCGCGCAAAGCGGCGGTTCGCGCCTAAGCGGCGCGGCGGTGGGAGGCGCCGCCGAAAAATTCGAGATAGCGCGCGTCGATTTCGGCGACGGGCATCACCACGAAAACGTCGGTCGTGTTGAACTTTCGATCGACGACGGCGCCTTCGCCGAAACGGGCGCCGACGCGCAGATAACCTTTGATGAGCGGCGACAGCGCGTCGCGCGCCTTGCGCGGATCGAAGGCGTCATGCGCCAGCATCCGCATCGGCGTGTGCAGCTCTTCTCTTGCGCTAACGCGCCATTCGTCTTCCGCCGGCGCGTAATGCGCGAGATAGCTCAAGGCCTGCGCATGGGCGAGCGGATTGGCGCCGTGCAGGCTGGCGCAGCCGAACATCACGTCGATGTCATGGGCCCGCACATAGGCGAGAAGCCCGCGCCACAAGAGTTCGATCGTGCGCTTGCCGCGATAGGGCGCGAGCACGCAGGAGCGCCCGAGCTCCAGCGCGCGCTTGCCGGCGTGACGGGCAAGAAGCGGCGCGACGTCATATTCGCCTTCGGAATAGAAGCCGCCGGCTTTCGCCGCCATATCGTCGCGCATCAGCCGGTAGGCGCCGATGATTTTCGGCCTGATCTTGCCGAGTCGGGTCTGCGCCGCGTGATCGATGACGATGAGGTGATCGCAGAATTTGTCGAAGCGGTCGGCGTCGCGCCGGGTGAAGGCCGTGCGCGCGTCGGGAATGGCGCCGCCTTCCTTGTAGAAGACCTGGTAGCGCAGGCGTTGCGCCTTGCGCACTTCTTTTCTGCCGCGCGCGAGCCGCACTTCGAGCGTGCCCAAGCGGCCGAGCGTTTCGGCGAGCGCTTTCTTCATCTGTCTTGGCTGTTTCGAAGCAGTTTGCGGAAAATTGACGAGGGCGAAGATCGTCTGACCGATATCCGCGTTAACCGTCCACATGTGCGACTCGCTCCGCATCGATCCATCCGATTGAAGATCACGGAGAGGCGAAGCTTTTGTGACGCGACGAATGCTACGGCGACGCTCGAGCGCGCCGCGAAAAAGTGGGAACCGGCGTTTCGCGTAAAGCGCGCTCTAAATCGCTAGAATCGATTGCGTTATCTGCGTTGAGGCGAACCCGCCTGAACGCCGCGCGATCTAGAGTTGCGGATCTGGCGCGCGCATGACAAGGCGGGGGACGATGAGGGCGACCAAGACCAGGAGACTGTGGCGCGCCGGCGCGGCGTTATTGCTGATGGCGACCCAGGCAAGCGCCGAAACGCCGCTCGCCGGCTGCTACGAACGCATCTATGACGAGGCGCATCTTGGCGCGCATCGCCGCCAGATCGTGCGCCATGTGCGACTGAAGATCGCGCCGACGTCAGTGTCGCCGTCGGAGGGCGGCGACAAGCCGCCCGTCGCCGACGCGCTTTTGCAGGTCTGGGCGGGACAGCGCCAGACGAGCTTCGACTCGCTTGGCGTCTGTTGGCCAGAGGCCGACGGCCTTGTCTGCAACGGCTCGGATTCCGCCGCCGAGATGCGCCGGTGCAGGACGAACGCCCCGGGCGTTCGCGATTGCCGGATCGAGAACGCGCATTCTGGCCGCTTCCGCATCTCGCCGCGATCCGACGGGGCGCATGTCGTGGTGGCGGAGACGCTCGAACTGCCGCAGACGGGGTCGGACGTCGGACCGTTTCTTTATCTCAGCCCGGGCGATCCGGAGAACCGCGATTTTTTGCTGAAGGCCGCGCCACAGAAGACTTGCCAATAGTCTTCGCCGCTTCCCTCGCGCGTCATGTCGCCATTGCGCGCATTCCGTTATCATGGCGCCGCTTTCCCGGAGGATTCTGATCCGCGCCGAGGGATCAAGCGCCTACATCCTTTTTTGCCTCTGACGGCTGGCTTAAGGTCGTCTCCTGTTCGAGATCGAGAGTGTCATCATGAAAATCCTGATGGTTCTCACTTCACACGACCAGCTCGGCGACACGGGACGCAAGACTGGCTTTTGGCTGGAGGAGCTGGCGGCTCCTTACTATGTTTTCAAGGACGCCGGCGCTCAGATTATCCTCGCATCGCCCAAGGGCGGCCGCCCGCCGCTCGATCCAAAAAGCAACGAGCCGAGCTTTCAGACCGATATCACCCGCCGGTTCGAGAAGGACGCCGCCGCCAACGCTCAACTCGACGCGACGATGCGCCTCGATAGCGTCAAGCAGGAAGACTATGACAGCGTCTTCTACCCCGGCGGCCACGGCCCATTGTGGGACCTCGCCGAGGATGAGCATTCGATCAGGCTGATTGAATCATTCTTCGCCGCCGGCAAGCCGTTCGCGCTGGTGTGCCACGCGCCCGGCGCGCTGCGACACGTCAAAAATCCGGACGGCGCGCCGCTCGTGAGGGGTAAAGCCGTGACAGGCTTCACCAATGGCGAGGAAGAAGCAGTCGGATTGACCAAGGTCGTGCCCTTCCTCGTCGAGGACGAATTGATGAATTGCGGCGCCATATTCTCGAAGGTTATGAATTGGGGCGTTCATACCGTCATCGACGGCCAGCTGATCACCGGCCAGAACCCCGGCTCGTCAGGCCCGACCGCCGAGCTTCTTCTCGAAACGCTGCGCAAGGCGAGATAGAGCGGGTCTGGACCATCCCGCCTCGCCCGATGCGCGCGATCGCTCCCAATGAAGACGGCGGCGCGTCGGAATCGCGCCGCCGTCGTGACCCAAACGGTCAGGCCGTGATCTTATGGCATTCTTCCGCGCAGCTTTTACAAGACGCGCCCATCGCGACGCATTCCGAATATTGCGGGAACTTGTCGCATTCCTTCTTGCAAGCGAGGCAGATCGCCTCGACGACCTTCGCCATGGCTGGGGTCGAGGGCGAATTGACCGCCGCCAGACTTTCCAAAGCCGAGCAGGCGGCGATTGTGTCATGGGTAAGCTTGATGCACTCCGCCATGCTCGTGTCATTCATCGACACCATGCCATAGCAGTGCCGCAGATTGTTGTTGCCGTCCAAGACGCATTTGGATGCAGACTCGGCGAGCGCCTTATATTTCGGCGGATGCGAGTGATTTGCGTGTGTGGCGGCTTCTTCCGCGAAGGCGGACGAAGCCGCAAGAACAGTGGCGGCGGCGCCGAGCGTTGAAATAAATTCGCGACGTTCCATAGAAATACCTCCCCTGATGTTGGCCCCGGTGGTACGCGAGGCGCAGCCAGCATAGGCTTCAGAGCGGATTCAGGAAACATCTCGCGAGCCGATTGAATTGCGCCTCATGCGCTGCGGTAATCAGCAAAGACGGGCAGTATGGGTTAAAAAGAAGCTTTTGATTTTGCGCTGTTTCCGCCGGGCAAAACCGGGTGCGAACGCTATTGGTCGGTTGCATTGCGCCGGCGCTAGCCTCACTCTCCGTTCAGCGCCATATCGTCGCGGTGGATGATTTCGTCGGGGCCTTTGAACCCGAGGAGCGACTCGATGTCCTTGGTCGAACGGCCGATGATCTTCGCCGCGTCCGAGGCGTCATAGGTGACGAGTCCTCGGCCGATCTCGCCGCCCTTGGCGTTGCGGATCAATATGCAGTCGCCGCGCGCGAAGCCGCCTTCGATCCGCGTCACCCCAGCTGGCAGCAGGCTGCGGCCCGAGCGCAGCGCCTTCGCCGCGCCGTCGTCGATATGGACGGCGCCCTTCGGCTCCAAGGAGCCGGCGATCCATTTCTTGCGCGCTGTCACCGGATTGGACGGGGTCAGAAACCAGCTGCAGCGCCCGCCCGCGGCGATGCGCGAAATCGGCGCGTCTTCGCGCCCGTCGGCGATCACCATATGGGCGCCGCCGGTCGTGGCGATTTTCGCCGCCTCGATCTTGGTGCGCATGCCGCCGCGCGAATATTGCGAGGCGGCGCCGCCGGCCATGGCTTCGATCTCGGCGCTGACGCGCGGCACGACCGCGATGTGCTGGGCGTCGGGATTTGAATCGGGCGGGGCGCTGTAGAGCCCGTCGACGTCGGACAGCAGGATTAGAAGGTCGGCGCTCGCCATTGTCGCGACGCGGGCGGCGAGGCGGTCATTGTCACCATAGCGGATTTCCGCCGTCGCCACCGTGTCGTTCTCGTTGATCACCGGCACGGCGCGCAGCGACAAGAGCCGCGTGAGGCATTCGCGCGCGTAAAGATAGCGGCGGCGCTCCTCGGTGTCGCCGAGCGTGACCAGCACCTGTCCGGCGACGAGGCCGCGGTCGTGCAGTATCTCCGCCCAGAGCCTGGCGAGCGCGATCTGGCCGACGGCGGCGGCCGCCTGGCTGTCTTCGAGCTTCAGCGCGCCGCGCGAAAAGCCCAATACGCTGCGCCCGAGCGCGACGGCGCCGGACGACACGACGAGAACGTCGGCGCCGGCGCGATGCAGGTCAGCGAGATCGTCGGCGAGACGCTTCAGCCAGGCGCGTTTCGCCGACGCCCTGTTGGGATCGACGATCAGCGAGGAGCCGACCTTGACGACGATGCGCTTGAAGTCGGAAAGGGCGGGAGCGCGCTTGGTCATGTGGGCGAAGCGGAAACGTCCAGGTAAGGGGCGTGGCGAGCGCGATTTGAATAGAGCGCTTGAGTTAAACCAGCGCGCGACCGACCGCAAATTTCGCGCGCCGCCGCGACGGCCAGTATTCGAAGGGCCAAATGAATTTGAGCTTATTGGAATTCTTGCAACGAATGTCTTGGCTGAGATTGTTGAAATGTCGTTTCGATGTGGCTTAAGCTGAATAATAGCCAGCCAGCCAGTCGGCGACGCCGATTCGCGTTTTCGCGCCCCAGCCAGCCAGCAAAAGATTTGGAAAAATCCGGCTTGGGGTTGCCAAAATGGCTCGGGAACGTGCGCGCGCGATCTACTGTACTGCGGCTGTGGTCTTGGCGTTCAATCTGATGATGGCTTCGCGCTCCGAGGCGCAGCAAGTTTTGCCAACAATCGACGTTGGAGGTCAGCGCGCGAAATCCACCGCGCGGACTGCCTCGCGTCCCGCAGACGCGACCTCATCGCGCGTATCGGATGACGTCGATGCGACGCGGGCGGCGGAGAGGCGCCTGCTGGTTGGCGGATCGCCGACGGTTGTCGACGGATATGTTCCGCTGACGACGACTGCGGGAACGAAGACAGCAACGCCGATCATCGAAATTCCGCAGTCGATCTCGGTGGTGACGCGGAAACAGCTTGATGATCGCAACGTTCAGAGCCTCGGCCAGGCGCTCGAATATACGTCCGGCGTCGTTGCCGACGACTTCGGCTATCAGCCACGTTTTGACGTATTCAAATTGCGCGGCTTCGACATGACCTATACGGGCATTTACCGCGACGGTCTGCGTCAGCCAGCGGCGCCTTTTGGCATTTTCAGGCAAGAACCCTACGGTCTGGAGTCGATTGTCGTCGTCAAGGGTCCGAGTTCAGCGCTCTATGGCCTCGGTTCGCCCGGCGGCCTCATTGATCTCCAAAGCAAACGCCCGCCGATGAAGCCCCTGCGCGAGGTTCAGCTCCAGATCGGGGAGTGGAACCGCTATCAGGGAAATATCGACGTCGGCGGTCCGATCGACGAACAGGGCGTCTATTCCTTTCGGCTGACGGGCCTGTTCCGCGACGGCAGGGACTGGCTGCCGAGCGGCCTGGATCAACGCCATTTCATCGCGCCGGCGTTCGCCTGGCGGCCGGACGAGGTCACCTCGCTGACCTTCTTCGGCGAGTTTATGTTCAACCGCACTGACGCATCGCCGTTCTTTTACCAGAACTATACCGACGGCCTGCTCTCGCGGCTTTATACGGGCGATCCGAATTTCGCCAATTACGATCAAAACCAGCGTCGCATCGGTTACGAGTTTGCACACAGGTTCAATGAGCACATCACGTTCAAGCAGAACGTGCGATACGTCAATGTTGTCGCCGACGGGCGCTGGACGGACTTCAACTACATCGATCTCGCGGCCGGCGTCGGCAACCGCCAGGTGGGACGCGACGTCGACCATCTGAACACTGTCGGCCTCGACAACCAGGTCCATGCGAGGTTCTCGACCGGCGCCGTCGATCATACGGTGGTCGCCGGTCTGGAATGGACCTATGCGCAAAACGACAGCAAATGGGGTTATCGCTTCGACCTGGTCCCGGACCTGCTGCTCTATCCCAGGCCGTCCTACGGCGCGGTGGGAATCGTGTCGCCCGGCTTTTCTTACAATTCGGCGCAGAAGCAGGACCAGCTTGCGATTTATGTGCAGGATCAGGCGAAGTTCGGCCCGATTGTCCTGACGGCGAGCGGGCGCCAAGACTGGGTCTATACAAAGACGAACACTGCGGACTCCAATTACTTTTCGTCTCCCGTCTCCTACGTCGAAACGATACAGCGCGATAAGGCGTCGACATGGCGTGTGGGCGGAGTCGTTCTCGGCCCGTTTGGCGTCGCGCCCTTCGCCAATTACGCGACCGGTTTCGTTCCCTTGCTCGGCACCGGACCGGACGGGACGCCGTTTAAGTCCCAAACCAGCGAGCAGAAGGAATTCGGAGTCAAATTTCAGCCGGAAGGCTGGAACGCTCTGCTCACGGCCTCATGGTTCGACATTCGCCAGTCAGGGATTCTTCAGCCCGCCGCCTTCAATCCCAATTTTCAGGAGCAGACGGGCGCGGTACGCTCGCGCGGGTTCGAGATCGAGGGTGTCGCAAGCGTCGGGCCGGGGTGGGATCTATCCCTGGCCTACACGAATCTCGATTTGCGATTTGCCGGCGCCGCCGACTCTCCTATCCACGGCAACAGAGTTTCAGGCGTCCCGCGCGAGACGTTCAAGACCTGGATCGGCTATACGATTCAGCCAGGTTACGCGCTCGCCGGCCTCGGCGCAGGCTTTGGCCTGCGCTACGCCGGCGCAACGTTCGGAGACGACGACAACACGTTGCCGTTCAAGGCCGGACCGACGACCTATCTCGACGCCAATCTCCAATATGACCTCTCTCACATCGACCCCGCCCTGAACGGCGCGCGGCTCCAGGTGAATGGGCGCAACCTTGCCGATGTGCAGTATAGAGGATGCCAGACGAGCTTCTGTTTTTGGGGACCGCGGCGCACAATCATCGGCTCGCTGATCTATCGATTCTAGATCGCTCCAAATCCGCGGGCGATGTGGCGCCGCTCGCGAAAATGCGGTCGCCGTAAGCGCGGCGCATCGGGAGTCGACGACCGACTTATTTCGTCAGGATCAGCTTGTTGTTTGAAGTGATGCGCAGCCGGTATCGTTCCCCTGCGTGAATGATCGTCGCCTCGCGCCGCTCGCCCAGCAGTTCGCGCGTATCGACTTCCAGGATCGGCTCGCTTTGACGCGCATCGCGCGCAGCAGACGCAGCGATTGATTTTTCAAGTTCCTCGTCCATTGCGGAAAGGTTCTGCGTCGCACGCCAAACGTCAATCCATATGTCGACTCTTTGGAATACTTTCAGACCATACGTTATGAAGATTTCAAGATGTCAGTCTCGACGTTTTCCGGACCTAGCGGCTCGAAAAAATTGGACGCCGGCTTTTTGCGCAAAGCGCGCTTTGAGCTTTTGGGATCAATCGCATCAATTGCCTTTAGGCGATATCGACTGGCAAGACGCCGAATTCGCAGGCCGACGCGTTGGACGATCCGGCTAGATCACGCTGCGTTTAGGCGGAATCGCCTAAACGCAGATTACGTGATCGATTCCGAAAGTTTAGAGCGCGCTCTATGCGAAAAACCGGTTCCCACTTTTTCGCAGGGCGCTCTAGCCGTGCGTCCGCCGGGCGGTTAGTCGCCGAGGCCGATCGCCTCGCCGTCCTCCGTCTGTTCGCCGCCGCTCGTGGCCGCCAGTTCGTCGACCTCCTCGGACCAGCACTCGAATTGACGGCGGCCGTAGTTGACCATGGCTTGGGCGAAGTCGTCCGGCGATTTCGCCGTCCAGACGTCTTGGACGAATTGCAGCGCCGAACGCGTGTTGATCTGGCCGAATTCCATCAAGCGGATCGCATAGTCCTGATAGGTCTTCAGCGTCGTCGAAACGAAGGTGGCGTCGAGCGCGATCATTTTACTCTCCTTAAAGTTGCCTGCCCATAAATCGAGAGGGGATGCGGCCGTGCCGACGCCCCCTCTGCGAGCAAAAAGTGATGCAATATTCAATTATTATACATTTGTTCCAACATGAATCTATGACAGTGGAGCAGAGCCTTGATATATATCATGCCAGTTCAGTTATTGCATAAGCTTGAGTATTGGCTTATCAATGACTCGGGCTGCCGAGGTTAAGCTAGGCGATGCCAGACCGAACGCCACGCTTGGTCTGAAGCAGATTTACGGAGTCAGCGGTGCATCGACTGGTTTATTTCAGTAACGTCAGTATTGAATTGAACTTTTTCGCCATCGAAGCGATGGTGGAGGAGGCCGCCGAGCGAAACCGGCGGATGCAAATCAGCGGCGCGCTTCACTACAACGGCCTCAATTTTCTGCAGGTTCTCGAGGGACCTGCGGACGCGCTGACGCTGCTCTATTTGCGGATCCGCAAGGACGCTCGCCATTCCGGCGTCGTCAAGCTCGCCAATGAGCGCATTTTTGCCCGCAGCTATCCAGATTTGGGCATGAAGCTGTGTTGCGGCGCGCCTAAGCCCCTGGGGAAGCCTCGGGAAGCGACGCCGCGCGTGCAGGACCTTCCCGCCATGATCGACGCCTTTTTCGGATTTGGCCACGCGCCGGCGTTCGCCGAACCGCGGTGAGCGCAATTCTTGCTTAGGGAAAGCGCCGGCATAAGGCGCGTCGCGCCGCTTCTGGCCGCTAACATTAGGGATCGCCATGAAGATGGGCCCGGCCACGGGAGACGGAAAATCGGAAGTCCGCACAAGGCATGGGCGGCTGCTGTCCGGTTATCTGGCCAATCTGCATCGTGGACAGGCGCCGGTCAGAGAACTCATGCTTGCTGACATCGACAGATTTCAATCGCTCGGGGCGATCAGCTATGCCGACGATCTCAAAATCGCGCTCAAGCGTTTCACGTCGGAATTCGTTGACGGAAAAAACCAAAGCCAGCCTATCGATCACAAGAAATGAGTCGCCGCGCGATTAGAACGATTCCGGTCAAGGGCGGCGCGATTTAATCGATCAATCGTTGATAGGTCTCCCGTTCATAGCGCGCGAGCGCGTCGCTGATCGCCACTTCATAGCGCGGCTCTTGTGCGTGAAGCTTTCGCAGATGCGGCGGTAGCGCCGCGAGCTCCGCTTTCGCATAGTCGCGGATGTCGCGCAGGTCGCTGGATTGCGTCGCGAGCCGGCGCCCTGAACGCATGAACGGCTCCAGCAAAGGAACGCCGGGCAGGATTTCGCCATGCCGCGCGATGACGTCCCTGACCGCGACGCCGTCGCGAAATTCGCGAAAGACCTGCTTGCGGCCGGGGAGCGAGCGCTTGCCGGCCGAGAGTTTCATTCGTCCCTCGCCGGCGTATTCGGTCAGCTTATAGGCGATGTCGAGCGCGGGCGCGTCGCTCGATACGGCCAAATCCGTGCCGACGCCGAATATATCGATCGGCGCGCCGCGAGACGTGAGCGCGTCGATGCGTGTTTCATCGAGGCCGCCGCTGGCGACGATCCGCACGTCGTTCAAGCCGGCGGCGTCGAGTATCCGACGCGTTTCGCGCGACAGAGCGTCGAGATCGCCGGAATCGATTCGCACCGCGCGGATGTTGAAATCCGCGCCGCGCTCCTTCGCCAGAGCGACGACCTTCTTGACGCCTTCGATCGCGTCATAGGTGTCGACGAGCAGCGTCGTGTCGGGAAAGACTTCGCTGAACGACCGAAAGGCGTCCATTTCCGACGCGCAGGCCTCTACGAAACTATGCGCCATAGTGCCGGCGACGGACAGTCCATAGCGCGCGCCGGCGGCGACATTCGACGTCGACCCCACGCCGGCGATAGAGAAGGCTCGCGCGCCTTTCATCGCGGCGTCCAGACCCTGCGACCGTCTTGCGCCGAAATCGACGACGCTGCGGCCGCGCGCGGCGCCGACGACGCGCGCCGCTTTCGACGCCAGCATGGTTTGCAGCCCGATCTGATTGAGGACCAGCGTTTCGATGAGCTGCGCTTCGGCGATCGGCGCGACCACTTCCATGATCGGCTCATTCTCGAAGAAGGGCGCGCCTTCGCGCATTGCATAGATATCGCCGGAGAAGCGAAAGCCGGCGAGCCAGTCGAGAAACGGCTTCGTCGAAAATTCGAGCGATGCGAGATAGTCGATCTGCTGCGGCTCGAAACGCAGATTTTCGATCGCGTCGAGAACTTCGTGCAAGCCGGCGGCGATCAGAAAATTGCGCTGCGGCGGCAGCTTGCGCACGAAGAGACTGAACGTCGCTTGCGCGTCCATTCCCAGTTCGAAATAGGCGCGCAGCATCGCGAATTCATAGAGGTCCGCGAAAAGCGCGCTATTGGACACGAACCGCTTCCTGTTGCTGCGATGGGCGCATGGCGGCGACGCCTGCGCATGGGCGCGAACATAGCCATGGCCTTGCAGCCCGGCAAATTTGCGGGACTCAATGGCGAGCCAGGAGGCTCGCGGTCCAAAGGCCGCCGATCCTAGACCGCGAGCCTCCTGGCTCGCGTTCGATGAGTTGAGGCTTCAGTCCTTTTCGATGACGACCTTCGCCTTGCGCATTTTTTTGACGGCGTCTCTCGCGCCCTCCGCCGTGAGGGCTCGGGCGCCGGCAAGCCAGACGTGCGTTTCAAATCCTTCCAACGCCGCATCCAGCGCCGTTTCAAGCACGCAAACATCGAGCGCCAGTCCGACGATCACGACTCGACGCACGCCGAGACCGCGTAGACGATCGGCCAAACCAGTGGCGTCGAAGGCGGAAAGCTGGTCGCGCTCGGGCGCCTCTCCCTTGCTGACGATGATGACGCGCTCGGGCAGGCGCAGATCGGGATGAAACTCGGCGCCCGCGCCGCTCTGAACGCAATGCGCTGGCCATGGTCCGCCAGATTCACGAAAGCTCGCATGGCCCGGCGGGTGCCAATCGCGTGAAGCGAAGATCGGAACGCCGGCGGCGTCGGCTTCCGCGATCAGTCCGTTGATCACGGGGACGGTCGCGTCGGCGTCGGGAATTTCGAGAGCGCCGCCTTCGCAGAAGTCGCGCTGCAAATCCACAATAATAAGCGCGTCGCCGGCCTGCAGTTTCATCTTTTCTCTAGCCATGCTCCAGGCGTGTTCAGGCAATTCCAACCGCGCGGCCCGCGATCGAAAGGGCCGCTGCGATGCAGGCGAGTCCCGCCGCGCGCGCGATCCACTCGCCGCACGGCACGACCTTTTCCAAAAGCACCAGGACCGACAGGCCGGCGATCCAAAGCAGATTCATGATGCCGCCGACGAACAGCAGCGCCATCAGCGCCCAGCAGCAGCCTACGCAATAGGCGCCGTGCTCGACGCCCATCCGGATCGCGCCGAGCTGGCCGGGACGCCAATGCGCGGAGAGAAAATGCGCCGGCGAGCGGCAATGCCTGAGGCAGGTCTCTTTATATGGCGTGAGCTGATAGAGCCCCGCCGCCAAAAGCGCGCCTGCCGACAGCCAGGAGTTCAGCGACCACATCAGCATCGAGTGCACGAGGCCGGCCTGTTCGAGCGCAAACTGCAGGACGGCGGCGAGAACCGAGAAGGCCAGCCAGGCGAGCAAATAGCCGGCGGCGAATCCGGCCGTCGGCACGACGCCCGCCGCGAGCCTGCCGCTCCTTTGCTCATGACGCGTGACGCGCGCGTAAAGCAGAATCATCGGCGCGGCGCTCGGGGCCATCATGGCGATCATCATCACCCACCACATCGCCAGCATGATCGCCCAATAGGCGCCGGTCCATTGCTGCGGCATCGCCGCGTCGTCCGAGAAAGCGCCCGGCGAAACGGCGATGCGGGTCATCGCGATGACGCTCATGCCCGTGCCGGCGCCGGTCAGGACATAGAGCCAGGCGAGCGCCGAGATGATGATCAGACCGCCGATGACGATCATCCGGTCACGCCGGAGAAGAGCTTCAAAGGCCGTCGTTTCCACCGCAGCTTCCGCCAATCAGTCGCGGACGGGACCGTGATTGTTGAGATGAAGACGCGCGAACTGGCCGTAGCTGTTCTTCAATGTGAGCGGTATCGGACCGCGCACATTCGACGACGCGCTGCCGATCTCGGCGACTGAATATTCGAAGCCTTCCGGCAGGTCGATGCGCACCCGGTGCGGTTCGCCAGTGACCGGATTGCGGATTGGTTCGCCGACGGTTTCGAAATAGCCCTCGACATTGATCCGCCCTTTCCGCCCGTCGATGTCGACGTCGAAGTCGATCTTGGTGAAGACCGGATCGTAAACCGTCTCCAGCGTCGAGGCGAAAACATTGAACATGGTGGCGAAGGGATCGGTCTCGCCGCCGGACATAACGGTCAGCAGGGCGTTGCGTTGATCTTCGCTCGCGCCTTCATCGACGATCGGCAGACATTTGCCCTTGCCTTCATGCAGCGCGCCCGGCCAGCTAAAGACGAAGGCGATCTTCGTGCCGCCCAGCGAGACATCGCCGAAATATCCCTTGTCGATCGCGATGGCGCCGGCGGCTTGGCAATGGCCATGAGTGGGCAATTCATTGAACTGACAGGGGCAGGCGTAGCCGCAACTGCAATTGACGAATTCGCGCGCCTGAATTTCCCAGGGGATCATCGATGTCTCCTCTCGATCCGGTCTACGCAATTAAGACCTGAAGCCGCTCGATCTCGCAAGCGATGGGTGAGACGCTTGAAATAGGAGAAGACGAATGACTGATTTCTCGACCTTTGACGTTGCCGATTATCTCGAAAATGAGGAAGTCATTGCCGAATATCTCACGGCTGCGTGCGAGGACGAAAACTCAGATGTTTTTCATGCCGCTCTTGCCGACGTCGCCAAAGCTCGTGGCATCACGCGTGAGGGAAGCGGCCAGGCGGTCCATGATGAATTGAAGGCGCTAAAGGCGATGCCGCTCACGGCGCGGGGGCTATCTTAATATTCCTATTGGCTTGGCGGGAGTGGAGGTTGGCAGGGCAACAGTGTAGAGGCTCGAACCCCGAACTCCCGATTTTGGAGACGGAATTTTCCTCTTGCCATCTCCTGAGGGGATGCTCCCGTGATTGATGGCGCTGCGCTTCGCCTCGCGGTTTGCGCGATGACACCTGCTTCGGCGTTAACCGCAGCGATCTTCCCATGACGTCAACGCCCCGACCGTCGATGTGACGGCGGGGCGTTTTTTGATCGGGCGGGCGCCAAGCAAAGCCGTAACGCTTGGCGCTCGTGCCGCTTTCTTCTTTTCCGGCCTTCGCTTTAATTGTCGTCGTTGGCTGACTGGGCAAAAGTGAAGAGGTTCATCAGGTCGCCGATCGCCGGAAGGTTCTTCGGACGGTACCTGTGTTCGCCGTCGCCCATGAGCGGGTTCGGGAGGTTATCTCGGCTGCGGTTCGAAATTTTCGGCAGGCGCCAGTTGCGCTCGATGAATTTCAGCAGCGAGACGTGGTCGTAATAAGTATGGTCCACATAGCCCTTCCTGGCGTAGGGCGACACGACGATGAACGGTATGCGCGTGCCGTCGCCGAAGAAGTCGACAGGCTGGATGTAGCCCGAGTCGTAATAGCCGCCGCCTTCGTCGGTTGTGATGAAGATTGCTGTGGAATTCCACAGCGCCGGATCGGCCTGCACCTGCTTGATCAGATCTGCAAGGAACTGCTCATAGAGGTCCGTGGTGGAATCCGCAGGATGGCCGGCGAGCGACTCGAACGGACGCACGAAGGACACCGCCGGAAGCGTATTGTCCTTCACGTCCTTGAGAAATGCGCCGTAATTCTGCAGCTTGGCCTCTTCCGACGGATTTTTCATGATCTTTAGATAGCCGGTGAGGGGGTCGCAAATGCCGCAATAGGAATGGAACAGCAGCGGCACGCCGTCGACCGCATTGGCGAAAACGGTCGGGTCGTCGCCGCGGTCAGCGCTGTAATATTTCCAGGACAGGCCCTTGGCCGTCATCACGTCAGCGATAGTGGGCAGGCTCTGCGGCGGGAGGGTAAAGGAGTTGGGGCCCAGAGCGCGCGTTACGCTGCTCGTCTGGTTCCAGTACATGTTATAGTTGTTGACCAGATAATAATGGCCGGCCGAGCAATTGCCGTTTCTCACATGGTGCTTGCGCAGTTCGCCCAGCACCGAACCGGCGCCAGGCTGGCTGGAATCGGCGCAATTCACATACGAGCCGCCGCTATAGCCATCCTGAATGTAGTAGTTGTTGGTGCCCGGCGCTGGGTTCGGATTCTCGATTTGATTGGGGTAAGGGGTCGCCGCCGAACCGTCGAGCTTCGTCGGATCGGTGAAGAACGCCACGTCTCCGGAGACGATCGCCTGGAAATTGGCGCCGGTGCCGCCCATGATCGCCTGATGGTAGTTGTCGCTGATGGCGTAGGCGTCGGCGAGCTGCTTGAAGATGTGCGCGTCGCCCGGCTGTTGCGCGCCCTTGGCGTCCTTATAGGGGTTCATGTTGTAGAATCCCATCGAGATCGCGCCTTCGTGCGGGTTGAAGCCGCCCGCTGGGTAAGGCTGGCCGTTCGAGCCGGTGCCGATCGTTTCTTCGACCCAGACGAACTTGTCCAGTTCGCCGCCGTCCCAATCCTGCCACATCTGGAAGAAGCGGTGCACGGGATCGCCAGTATAGGCGGCGTAGGGGACGTATTTACTGATCTGGAACGGTCCGTTCGGCATATTCGCCGGGAAGCGCGTATCAGGAACGCCCTGCGGGAGACCGATGCCATAGGTCGTGTAGGGCTGGGGAAGCGTCGCATAGGCGCCGACCGACGGCGTCTCGACGAGGTAGTCGTGGGTGCGCGGGCCATCCGCGCCGATCTTCTGCTTGGCTCGATGGAAATGCGGGCCGGGCGTGCCGTCCGCGTTGACGATGCCCTTGCTCAGAAGATTATCGATATTCTGTCCGTTCTTCGGCTGATAGGTTCCGAAGAGATTGTCGAACGTGTGGTTCTCGCCCACGACGATGATCACGTGGCGGATCGGCGTCGTCGGGCTCTCGGGCTGCGCCAGTGCAGGCGACACGCCAAGCGCGCTCGTGCCCAGGCAAAGCATCTTAAAGATGGATTTCGACCGCATGAAGTCCCCTCCCGCATAGCGCCGGCGTTGTTCCGTTAGAACTGCAACGGGATAGAAAGCGAGACCGCCAGCGCGCGGCGAAACTGTGTGGCGAGTGTCTCAACCGGATGTCAGAAAAATTGCAGTCCTGCGGTGGGCCAGAACAAGGCTCGCGAACTGTTTGGAGTTAAGCCAAAAATCGACGACTGTTATCCACTTCTAAATTGTTTCCGTCCGCTCAGTATGCGCGTCGGCCCGATGACGTTCGGGAAGCGACCGACTTCCCTCCCAAGCGTAAGTCGGCGTGAACCGTCCGCGCATGGCGTTGGCATAGCGTTAACTGTCGCAGCTGGTCGCGCTTGTCTGGATCGTCCGGCGCGCTTACGAATCGACCTGTCGCCTGCGAGCAGACGACGATCCTTTCAACCGCAAAACTCCTGCCCGGCCGGCGACGACCGGGCTTTTTCGTGCGGAGAGAGGTCGAAGCGCTCTGGTTGCCTGCCAACTGCGCCTGCAAAAATCTGGATCGGAGATTTTGAGCTAACTAACTGTTCGTAAAATGGCAGGAGTGGAGGGGCTCGAACCCCCAACCCCCGGTTTTGGAGACCGGTGCTCTACCAGTTGAGCTACACTCCTGCGGGCGCTTGAACGGCGCGCGCCTTCAATGCCGCAATGGCTCCCCGGACGCAAGTGGCGCCGCGCTCTCCAATTCTCAGGAATTGCCGCCCGAAAGCACCGTCACGACGCGCCGGTTCTGCGACCAGCAGGAAATGTCGTCGCAGACGGCGACCGGGCGCTCCTTGCCATAGCTGACCGTGCGGATGCGTCCTGCAGCGACACCGCGCGAGATCAGATAATTCTTGGCGACTTCGGCGCGGCGGGCGCCGAGCGCGAAATTATATTCGCGGGTGCCGCGCTCGTCGGCGTGCCCCTCCATGGTGAAGCTGTAGCGCCCATAGCGGTTGAGCCATTCCGCCTGCTTGTCGAGCGTCGCCTGAGCGGTGGGGGTGAGATCGGTCGAGTCGGTCTCGAAGAAAATGCGGTCGCCGACATTGACCACGAAATCCTGCTGGCTGCCCGGACTCGCCACGCCGCGTCCGCGGGCGTAGCCGCCGCCCGCGAGATCGCCAGCGGCCTCGTCCGCCGTGGTCTTGGCGCAGGCCGAAAGGGCCAGCGCCGCCGTCAGCGCGACGACTAATTTGGCTCCGCAGGCGCGTTGCGAAAGCAGCATGAGGAACTCCTGTTACGACCATCGACCGTCGATAGTCCTAGTCTGGCAGGGTTAAGCGAAGGTTCCGTCAACCTTGATCAGAGCTATCCCGGACCTGTTGCATTTGAGCAATTTGGTCGCTTCGTTAATAGAGGGTTAATTGGTTAATAGAAGCTTAATCCGCTGTTTTGGCATGAATTTGACGATCCGGCGCCGGCGCGCCAAGCAGGATTTTCGTCCGGTTGCGTCGGCGGCGTTCTCGCTCTTACTATCAGTCAATTAGATGCGCGCGGCGGCGGCGCGGTGAGGAGCGTGACATGAACGAAGGCATCGCGCCTTTCCTTTCGCCGTTGACGCTGCTGCTTGGCGGCGGCCTGCTGGCGATCGGATTGCTGTCGCTACTCGATCTCCACTTCTTCAAGACCAAGGCGCAGGGCAAGATCGCGCTGGCGGTCGGCCTGCTGTTCATTTTCGCCACCGAGGCGATGTTCGTCACCAGCGGCGCCAGCGGTCGCTATTTCGAAGGCCAGAAGCTCGACGTGACCGACTGCGAATATCAGGCGGAACGGGATTTCCCGACCGAGCGCCGCTCCAATCCGAAGATCGTTCACGACAAGATCGTCGCCTGCATGGATATGCTGGGCTACGACTGGAGCCTGGAGCATTATCACTGCGCCGAGGCGCCGATCTCCACCAATGTCTTCTGCTATCTGCCGCGGGCGCCCATGCAGCGCAGCATCGTCGCCTGGCAGATGAAGTTCGAATAGATCAGAACAGCGAGCCCTGATCGTCTTCGCCGGGCCTTTTCATGCGCCGGCGCGGGCGCGGAGGAGCCGGCGGGTCGGGAGTCGCGACGCCGGCCCGCGCCGCGATCCTGCCGTCGGCGATTTCGATGTCGAGTCCGGTGCCGGGCGGGGCCTGGGCGACGCTGCGCACCAGCGCGCCGTTCTCATCGCGCACCAGCGCGAAGCCGCGCGCCAGCGCCGAACGATGGCTGAGCGAGTCCTGCAGCCGCGCGAGCCTGTCGAGCCGATCCTGGCTTTGGCCGATGAGGCCGGCGACGGCGCGGGTCAGCCGCTGCGCGGCGCCGGCAAGCCGCTGCCTCGCGGCGACGTTCTCCTGGCGTGCGAGAACCGCCCGGGCGCGATAGCCCTGCCGCAGGCGCGCGCCAAGACCGCGCGCTTTCTCCCGCGCGCGCGCCAGCTCGGTCTGCGGCGAGTGGCGGGCGAGCAGCGTGGCGGCGCGCGCGACCCGCAACCGCCGCTGGTCTCCGGCGCCGCGAACGCCGGCTCCCAATCGCTCGGCCGCGCGGTCGAGTCGCTGGCGCGGGCTGGCGAGAAGGGCGTCGCCGGCAGGGAGTAGCCGCGCGAGGGTCGACAGATTGGCGCGGCGCTGCTCCATGGCGCGGCGGCGCGCCCCGTCGAGGCGGCTCGCACGCATGGCGAGATGTTCCAACAGCTCGACGCGGACGGGAACCGCCTTCTCGGCGGCGCCGGTCGGCGTCGGCGCGCGCAGATCGGCGACGAAATCGAGGAGCGTCGTGTCGGTCTCATGGCCGATCGCCGAAATCAGCGGGATCGCGCTTTCCGCCGCGGCGCGAACGACGATTTCCTCATTGAAGCCCCATAAATCCTCCAGCGAGCCGCCGCCGCGCGCGACGATCAGCACGTCGGGGCGCGGCGCCGCATCGCCGGCAGAAAGCGCGTTGAAGCCGCGAATGCCGGCGGCGACCTCCTCGGCGCAGCTCTCGCCCTGCACCCGCACCGGCCACAGCAGGACGCGGCGCGGAAAACGGTCGTTGAGGCGGTGAAGAATGTCGCGAATGACGGCGCCGGTCGGCGACGTCACCACGCCGATGACGCTCGGCAGAAAGGGCAGGGGGCGTTTGCGCGCATCGTCGAACAGGCCCTCGGCGGCGAGCGCCTTGCGGCGGGCGTCGAGCAGCGCCATCAGCGCGCCGAGTCCGGCCGGCTCCAGCGACTCGATGACGATCTGATAAGAGGATTTGCCGGGGAAGGTGGTGATCCGGCCAGTCGCGACGACTTCCAGTCCTTCCTGCGGCCTGGTGCGCAGGCGCGCGAAAGTCGATTTCCAGATCACCGCGTCGAGGCGGGCGTTCGGATCCTTGAGCGAGAAATAGGCGTGTCCGGAGGCGTGCGGGCCGCGATAGTTGGAGATTTCGCCGCGCACCCGCACCCGCCCGAAGCGATCCTCGATCGTCCGCTTCAGCGCATTGGCGAGTTCGGAGACGCTGATCTCCGGCGCATTGGTCTGAGGAGCTTCTCCCCCGGTCTCGGTCAGGTCGGACATGGATGAGAGATATGGCTCAATCCGGGTCCGGGAGCGAGGGGCAATGGGCGGCGGGAGCGGCGCAAGGAAGATGAAAGGACTGAAGCGCTTTTCGGAAGGAGCGCTATTCCTCGCAAGGAATTGTGGGTCCAGTTTAGCTGGCGCAAACACGCGATGACTGTATGGCCGCCTTGTCATTCGCTCCGCCGGCAAATCAATCCACCGCCTGTTGTTCTCTCCACCTCGCGGGAGACAGGCCGAATTCCCGTTTGAATGCACGGCTGAATGCTTCCTCAGACTCGTAGCCTACCGAGCTTGCCAACTGGCCGATCGCCATGTTCGTCTCGAAGAGGTTCAGCTTTGCGGTTTGAAGCCGCCACATGGTGAGATATCGGATGGGAGGCATGCCGACCAGCGTCGAGAAGCGGTCGATGAACGCGCTGCGGGAGAGCCCGACTTCCCTTGCAAGAGACTCCACTGACCAGGGATTGCCGACGCGGCTATGGATGAGCGCCAAGGCTCGCCCGACGTGTGGGTCGGCAAATCCCTTCAGCCATCCGCCTTCCTGGTCTCCAAGCGTTTGAGAATAATTGCGCACCGCTTCAATGAACAGCAGTTCGGAAAGTCGCAGCACGACGCTCGATGAAGCGCGCCCTGCTGTGATCAGCTCGCTGGCGGCAAATCGCACCGACGCCTCTATCCAGTCGCGCGACGTCCCTTTGCGAATATCGATCTTGAGAATCCTTGGCAGGGCGGCAATCAAGGGGTTGTAGAGTTGGTCATGTGCGAGAAAGCCGCACACCAAGTGAACGACTTCGCCGCCTCCGCCGTGGCGAACCTGCGCCAAGCCGCCATCGACGGCTGGCCGAATAAGCTCGCGGGCGTTCTTGGGCTTAAGGCCAGGACCGCTTGCCAAGGTGTGAGCATCGTTGCGGGGCAATAGAACGATCTCGCCGCCATGCGCCTCTACGGCGGCGTCATCATCGACGCTGATCAGCAGCGTTCCGGCGACGACAAAGTGATATGCGATGATTTGCTTGGGCGCTGCGAGGAACGGCTTACAATCCTCGCCGCAGACCTTGGTGTACACACACCAGGGCGCCGTGAATTGGCTGTCAAGGAAAATGCCGCCAGTAAGGCGAATCGAACGAAGCGCTTCACCAAGCGGGTCCACCATCGCCGCCACTCCGCAGATTTGGACGAACAGTCATGATACACGGACGGACGATCATTCATCGCTGCGCCGACCCTAGTTAAACACCAACCCACTCAATTGGGCGACGGGCGGGCTACTCAGCCAATGGCTCGTCCGCGGACAGGAGGTTAGGGATGGACGACGTTAAGCGAGAAAAGCTCCTTAAGATCGCGCTTATGACAATTGGCGCGGTCTTCTTCGCGATCTACCCGCTCAGCCTTATTTGGCCTTCGGGATGGCAATGGCACAGCGGCCACGGTCAATACTATTTGCAGATGATTTGCGGGATTTACGCGGTTCTCGGCGCCTTCCTCATCGCTGCCGCGCGCAACCCGTCGGAACATCGCAGCCTTATCGCGTTCACGATCTGGTCGAGCATCGTGCACGCCGGCATTATGTCCATCCAGGCCATCTATGACCGACAGGAGATAGGCCATTTGGTGGGCGACGTGCCGGCGCTACTGCTGGTCGCCGCAGTGCTCTGGTATCTCTCTTCAGCGCAGCAGCTGCGGCCAGTCGCAGTCGCTCAACGCTAGCCGTATCGCTCTGTCGCAGGCGGAGCTATGCTTCATCGCCGCTGGCTTGATCCAGCGGCGCTTTCCGCTTTTTGCGCCAAGCCGACTTCAATATCGTCTCCGCTTGGAGAATGAACCGTTAGCTTCTGAACTTTACCTCGTCTCGGTCATCGAATAGAGCGTCGAACTAGTGGCGCCATTCGGCAGAACAGCGAGACTGTTCGGTTGCAGATAGGTCCGTCCTTCGGGCGATTGCTGCGCGTCGTCGTCGATATTGCCGCGAAGAAACCAGCCGCTGACATCGAGAGGCGGTAGCGGCGGCAGTCCCTCTTCGGCGCGGGCGGTAAAAGCGCCGGTGACGATGAGCGCCGACAGCGCCAGCGTGATGGTGCGGCCCATGACCGGTCCCCATGTTTCGGGCGCCCTGTCGCATTTCGATGACGCAGGGCCGACGATGGCAACATGGGCGGCAAGGATTAACGATGCGTTAACCCTATCCCTTAACCGTCGATCCTAATCAATTGCATGGCTTGGAGCGCGGCGGCGAAACAATTTGGCGTCAAGCCGCCTGGGCCGATTCCTTCAGCGCGCCGCAAACCTGGGCGACGAGAGATTCGACCAGTTCGCGATCGTCGCCTTCGCCCATGACTCGGATGACCGGCTCTGTGCCGGAAGGCCGAACGATCAATCTCCCCGAGCCGCCGAGCCGCGCCCGCGCGTCGTCGATCGCGGAAGCCACGGAGGCGCGCTCCAATTCGGCGCGCTGGGCGCGCACATTCTGCAACACTTGCGGCAGCGGCTCGAAGCGGTGGCAGACCTCGCTCACCGGACGATTCTGGCGCTTCACCACGGCAAGCGCCTGCATCGCCGTCACCAGACCGTCGCCGGTCGTGGAAAAGTCGGACAAGATAACATGGCCGGATTGCTCGCCGCCGACATTGTAGCCGGCTTCACGCATACGCTCGATCACATAGCGGTCGCCGACCGCGGTTCGCTCCAAGGTCAGTCCGAGCGAAGCTAAGTGACGCTCAAAGCCGAGATTGGACATGATCGTCGCGACGAGGCCGGGCTTCGACAGCAGTCCCTGGTCGCGCCAGCTTTCGGCGACCACCGCCATCAGCTGGTCGCCGTCGATCAGACGCCCCAGTTCGTCGACCATGATGACTCGGTCGGCGTCCCCGTCGAGCGCGATGCCGACATCGGCGCGCAATTCGCGCACCTTGTCGCGCAGCGCCTGCGGCGAGGTGGAGCCGACGCGGCGATTGATGTTGAAGCCGTCGGGTTCGACGCCGATCGAAATGACTTCGGCGCCAAGCTCCCACAGCGCCTCGGGCGCCACTTTATAGGCCGCGCCATTGGCGCAGTCGACGACGACGCGCAAGCCTTCGAAGCTCATGTTGCGCGGCAGCGTGCGCTTGGCGAATTCGATATAGCGCGCACGCACGTCGTCGATGCGTCGCGCGCGGCCGAGTTCTCTCGGCGCCGCGAGCTTACGCGTAATGTCGCCGTCGATGAGGCGCTCGATCTCGTGCTCGATCTCGTCGGAAAGCTTGTAGCCATCCGGTCCAAACAGCTTGATGCCATTGTCCTCGAACGAATTGTGAGACGCCGAAATCATCACGCCGACGTCGGCGCGCATCGATCGAGTCAGCATCGCGACCGCCGGCGTCGGCATCGGTCCGAGCAACAGCGTATCCATGCCGACCGAGGCGAAGCCGGCGACGAGCGCATATTCGATCATATAGCCGGAGAGCCGGGTATCCTTGCCGATGACGACGCGGTGCCGCCCTTCGCCGCGATGAAAGATGAGGCCAGCCGCCTGACCGACCTTGAGCGCGAGCTCGGGCGTGATCTTTTCATTGGCCAGTCCCCGAATGCCGTCGGTGCCGAAATAGGTGCGGGTCATTGACTATCCTCAGCGAGCTGCGCCATGGCTCAGCTGGCGCAACGCCAAGCCGGCTAAATGCCAAGCCGGCGCAGTTACGAACATGATGTCATATTGTCCGAGGCTGCGTTCTCGCCAGCCCTTTTAAGAGTTAATGAAGAATCGCACATCGCCTGAACGGATGTCCACATGGAAATCAAAATCTATCATAATCCGGCCTGCGGCACCTCACGCAAGGTTCTCGCCGCGCTGCGCGAGGCTGGCTATGAGCCGCAAGTCGTCGAATATCTCAAAAATCCGCCCAATCGCGCCAGTTTGAAGGATATTTTGCGCCGGATGGGGAAGAGCGCGCGCGACATTTTGCGCAAACGCGGCACGCCCTATGAGGAACTCGGCCTCGATAACCCGGCCCTGTCAGACGACGAGATTTTCGCCGCGATCGAGAAGCATCCGATTTTGATCGAGCGGCCGATCGTCACCATCGGCGACAAGGCGGCGCTCTGCCGTCCGGCCGAAGTCGTGCAAGAGCTGATCGCGCGGGCGAAGAAATAGAAGGGCTATTTCGCCAACGATCGACGCCGATGATCCCGCCTGCGACAAATCCGACAAAACGACAGCGATGATGATGACGACGATCGGCAGCCCGGAGAGTGCGAAGCCTTGAATGTCATACGAATTCCGGCTGATCGGTCCGCTTTGATCGTGTCATTCCCGGCAGGCCGGAGGCCTGACCGGGAATTCAGCGCCAATCCAAGAATGCTGGTTTTGCTCTGGTTTCCTGATCGCACGCGCTGCGCGCGTCGGGAATGACAGCCGAGCGGATCAAACGGATTTCGTATCAGTCATCCTTGATGCCTCCGAGCAGATGCGGCGCAGGCAGAAGTGATAAAGCCCGGCGATCGGGCATCGCCGGGCTCTTTTCGATTTTGCCGATCAGATCGGATGCGGCTCCATGCCGCCGACGTCAGGTTCGGGCTTTGGCCCCGTCGTCGGCACCGCCGAACCGCGTGGCGGCGGCGTCGGAGTCGACTCCTCGCGCACCGGACGCTTGCCGGCGAACAGCCCCTTGATTTCGTCGCCGGTCAGCGTCTCGAATTCGAGCAGCGCATTGGCGAGCGTATCGAGGTCGGCGCGCTTGTCGTTGAGGATCTGCCTGGCCTTGTCATAGGCTTGCTGCACCAGACGGCGCACCTCGGCGTCGATCGTCTCCTGCGTCTGTTCGGAGAAGGTCTGCGTGCGCCCGAGCGAATAGCCGAGGAACTGCTCCTGTTGCGGATCCGCATAGGCGACCGTGCCGAGTTTGTCCGAGAAGCCGAGCTGCGTGACCATCGCGCGGGCGATGCGCGTCGCCTGCTGAATGTCGGAGGCCGCGCCGGAAGTCGTCTTCGCCGAGCCGAAGATCAACTCCTCGGCGACACGGCCGCCCATCGCCATCGCCAGCATCGCGATCAGCTGTTCGTAGCTTTGCGAAATCTGGTCGCGTTCCGGAAGACCCTGCACCATGCCGAGCGCTCTGCCGCGCGGAATGATCGTCGCCTTGTGAATCGGAATCGAGCCGGGCATGTTCAAGGAGACCAGCGCATGGCCGCCTTCGTGATAGGCGGTGAGCTTCTTCTCCTCGTCGGTCATCACCAGGGTGCGGCGCTCCGCGCCCATCATGATCTTGTCGCGCGCGTCCTCGAACTCCTGGTTCGTGACGATGCGCTTCGACCGACGCGCCGCCAGCAGCGCCGCCTCGTTCACAAGATTCATCAGATCGGCGCCAGAGAACCCAGGCGTGCCGCGCGCCACCACCTTCAAATCCACATCCGGCGCCAGAGGCACCTTGCGGGCGTGAACCTTGAGGATTTTCTCGCGGCCGATGAAGTCCGGGTTCGGCACCTGAATCTGACGGTCAAAACGGCCCGGACGCATCAGCGCCGGGTCGAGCACGTCCGGACGGTTCGTGGCGGCGATCAGGATGATCCCCTCATTCGCCTCGAAGCCGTCCATCTCGACAAGCAGCTGATTGAGCGTCTGCTCGCGCTCGTCATTGCCGCCGCCAAGTCCGGCGCCGCGATGGCGCCCGACCGCGTCGATTTCGTCGACGAAGATGATGCAGGGCGCGTTCTTCTTCGCCTGTTCGAACATGTCGCGCACGCGCGACGCGCCGACGCCGACGAACATTTCGACGAAGTCGGAGCCCGAGATCGAGAAGAAGGGCACGCCCGCTTCGCCGGCGATGGCGCGGGCGAGCAAGGTTTTACCCGTGCCGGGCGGTCCGACGAGCAGCACGCCGCGCGGAATCCGCCCGCCGAGGCGCTGGAACTTCTGCGGATCGCGCAGGAATTCGACGATTTCCTGCAAATCCTCCTTGGCCTCGTCGACGCCGGCCACGTCCTCGAACGTCACGCGGCCTTGCGTCTCGGTCAAAAGCTTCGCCTTCGACTTGCCAAAGCCCATCGCCCGGCCGGCGCCGCCCTGCATCTGGCGGGACAGGAAAATCCACACGGCAAGAAAAGCAACGAGCGGCAGCGCGTTGAGCAGAAGCGTCATCATGAAGCCGCCGCCCTCATTATTGGGCTTGGCGCTGATCGAGACGTTCTTGGCTTGCAGGCGCGGCACGAGATTGGCGTCGTCCGGCGCATAGGTCGTGAACGGCCGATTGTCGTTGAAATGGCCGACGATCTCATTGCCGGCGATCGTCACGTCATGGACACGGCCCTGGTCTATCTGCGTCAGCAGCTCGCTATAGGAAATATCGCGGATCGGCGTGCGCTGGCCGGGTTGTTGAAACAGCATGACAAGCGCAACCACGAGCAATCCGATGATTGCCCATAGCGCGAGGTTCCTGAAGTGTGGGTTCATTTGGGAAACCTGTCGGGAGCCGCTCGGTCGGGCTTATCCCTCCAGCGCTCCGGTCATCCGCTTAATTTAGGCTCGCCGGAAGGCGTTGCCAAGGCTCGGAAACGACCGTGAATCCGGGCGTTGCTGTGTAGCGGCTAAGCGGCTTCATACAGGAACGTCCCGAGCCTCGCAAATCGGCTAATGTCTAGCTTGAGCGCCGAGGCGGCGCGCGGCGCAGCCGAACGCGTCCGTCGCTCGCTTCAATCGAGATGTCGGCGAGCGTGGTTTTAACCGATTTGCGCGCGGTCAGCGCGTCGCCGATGCGCGCGCTGGCGCGCTCCAGACGTTCGAGACGAAGCGTCGCGGCCGGCGCGAGCCGCAGGATGGCGCTCGCCAGCGCCCGTTGAAGAATTTCCGGGGGCGCCGCGCAAAGCGTCGCGGCGTCAAGCTCGACGCATGCGGCGTCATCCTTGCGCCAGGCGCGCTGCAGCGTTTCGGCGGCGCATTGGGTCAGCGCCGCATCGGCGCGCGACGCGCGCGCGCCAAGCCGCAAAAGTGCTTCCTGACTGAAGCCCTGCGCGGCCAGAACCGGCGCGAGCTTGCGCAGTCGCGCACGGGCGAAGTTGTCGTCTTCATTCGACGGATCACGAAAAAATGCTTGTCCGGCGCGCGCGCAGATCGCTTCCAACTCCGCCTTGCGAAAGTCGAGCAGCGGCCGCAGCAGCGCAAATTCCTCGCAGCGCGCGATTCGCGCCATGCCGGCAAGCCCAGCAATTCCGGAGCCGCGGGTTAAGCGAAACAGAATCGTTTCCGCCTGATCGTCGGCGTGATGCGCCACGACGACAGCCGACGCGCCGATCCGACGCGCGCATGCCGCAAGCAGCGCGTAGCGCGCCTGACGCGCGCGCTCCTGCAGGCGCGTCGCGGGTTTTTCTTCCTCCCACGTCAACAGATGATGCGCGTAGCCGAGATCGCGCGCCCAGCGGCCAACCGTCTCGGCCTCGGCGCGCGCCGCCTTGCGCAAGCGGTGATCGATGGTGGCGACCGCGATGTCGCGGTACGATCGCAACGACCAATGCGCGCACAGCAGCATCAAGGCGACCGAATCAGGTCCGCCGGAAACCGCCAGCAGCAGGGAAGGGTAGGGCGCCAGGAGTTCGAGCGCCTGTTCGCGCAGCCGTTCGATCGACTCGTCGATTGCCGTTTCCGCTTCGGCGTCGGACATGCCTACGCCGGACCCGCGCCGATCGCAGCGCGGAGGGCTAGCATTGGATTTTCTTGCTCTCGCGCTGGGCCGCTTCGCGGATTCGCGTCGCCGCTCTTGGGAATTTGACGTTGATCTCGGAATAGGAGGCGCAGGCCTGCTCCTTCGCGCCCATGGCGCTCAGCGACTGGCCGAGTCGCAGCAGCGCCTCCGGCGCCTGCGGCGAATCGCCGTATCTCGTCGAGATTTCCAGATATTTCTCGGCCGCCTCGCGGTGGCGGCCGCGCAAAAAGTAACTCTCGCCCAAATTGAATGTCGCGGCGGGAGCAAGCTTTCCCTTGCCGTTCTTCGACAGAAAGGTCGTCAGCGATTTCTCGGCTTCTTCATATTTGCCGGCGCGCAGCGCGCTCACCGCCTGATCATATTCCTCCTTCGGGCCGGGGATCGCAGGCGCGGCGGCGATCTCGGCCGGCGCGGGCTGATCGCCGACCAGACGGCCATGGGCGATATCGAGCGGCAGGCCCACTTCCCGAACCGGCGAAGCGGTAGCTGCCCGCGCGGCGTTGTCGAGCGGCGCCGAGGGCGTCGTCGTCCCAAGCGGCTTCGGCGCGCCCGGCGCCGAAGGCTGCGCCGCAGGGTCGAAAGCGTCGCCGCGCTTGCCGGCGTTGCTGGCGCTCGCCACGGTGGGAGCCGCCGCTTGCGCCACCGCTGGCGCGGAATTGATCGGACCGTTCGGGACGGCTTCAGAATGCGGCGGCTCAGTCTTGGCCGATCGCAGCTGTTCCTCCAAGAGCTGCACCCGGTGCTGCAGCTCCTCATTTTGTCCGGTTAACCGGCGCAACTCGCGTTCCAGCCGATCGATCCGCATCGCGGTCGCCGCCTCGGACCCCGGCCGCTGCTCGTCGCTGTCATAAATATCGGACGGCCCAGCATTGTAGGTTTGGGCGAAGCGGGGATTCTGCGCCGGCGGCGGATCGTCAGAGAGGTCGAACGCCTCGGCGGAGCCCGCCGCCAAGAAGGAAAGAGCGAAAATGAGAGCGCAGCGTGCGAACATGTAGCGAAGGCCGTGACTTACGCTTAAGCGCGTCGCGAGAGTCGACGCGCGCTTGATCATGCCGGAGTATAGGTCGCGATCCGGCTAAAGTTGGGCGATGCGCTCATTCAAACTTCTCCTTGTCGATCGCCATTGGCTGCGAAGCGCGGCGATCGTCCTGCTCGCGGCGTCGGCTTGGCCGCCTTCCGGCCTGGCGCTTCCGCCGGCGGCGGAGAGCGGGGAATGCTCGCTTGAAGGGGCCGTTCCGGCGACTGTCGCCGCCGTCGACGAGGATTTCGAACTCCTGCTCGACGACGGTCGTCGCGTCGCGCTTGCCGGCCTCGACTTTCCGCCGCCGGAGGCCGGCGCGCTGCGCGCCGCCGTCCGCGAGCGTCTTGCATCCTGGCTTTCCGGCCGAGACGTTTTTGTGGGCGCGCTCGCCGCGTCGCCCGACCGCTGGGGCAGGACGCCGGCCCGGCTCTATGCGAGCGACTTCTCGGGCGGCGCCTCGGCCCCGCTGGCGTCCGTGGCGGCGTCGCTGCTTTCGGCCGGCGACGCGCGCTTTCGCCCCGATCCGATCGCTGCCGCCTGCGCCAAACTCTATCTGGCCGCCGAAGCTTTGGCGCGCGATTCGGGTGTCGGACTCTGGTCGCTGGCCGAATTTCGCACGATCGACCTCGCAGCGCCTGACGCCGCCAGTGAACTGCGGCGGCGCAGGGGAATGATCGTCGCTATCGGCGACATTAGATCGGTCGGCGAGTCGCGCCGCGCCTTCTACCTTAATTTTGGCGACAAATGGCGCGATAGCTTCTCCGTCGTGATTTCGCGGCGCAATTTGGCTATGTTCGGGCGAATCGAGCCCCGCTCCCTTGTCGGGCGGCGAGCCCGCGTACGAGGACTTATTGAGACCGGGTCTCGCATCGAAATCGCTACGCCAGCCGAGATCGAATTTATTGACAGCGGCGCTCGCTAGCCGGGCGACGCTGTCTTTGACGGCGGCCTTCCTCGCGCTGGCGTTGGGCGGCTGCGCGGAGCTGGAGCGGCAAGGCCATCTGTTCACGGCGCCGACGCATTCGAGCCGGCCGGCCGGGCCGCGCCCCGACAACCGCAGCACGGTCCAGCATAAGGAGCTCGTCGCCCAGTTCGGCGGCGAATATGAAGCGCCCGCCGCGGAGCGCTATCTCGACGCCATTCTCGCCAAACTCGCGACTGTCAGCGATACGCCCGGCCAGCCGACCTATAAGGTGACGATTCTCAATACGCCCGTCGTCAACGCCTTCGCGCTGCCTTCCGGCAATCTATACGTCACCCGCGGCCTGCTGGCGCTCGCTGGCGACGCCTCCGAGGCGGCGGCGGTGATGGCCCATGAAATCGCCCATGTTTCGCTGCGCCACAGCGCATTGCGCGCCGAACGCGAGCGAGAGGCGGCGGTGATCTCGCAAGCCGCGGCCGTCATTCAGAACCGCCAGAAAGGCGAGGAGGTGCGGTCCAGCCAGCGGCTCTCGGTCGCGAGCTTTTCGCGTCAGCAGGAACTCGACGCCGACGCCGCCGGAGTCCGCGTCATCGCGCGGGCGGGATTCGACCCTTATGGCGCGTCGCGCTTCCTGACGGCGCTGGGACGCTCCACGGAGCTGCGCGCGGCGCTCTATGGAAAGAAGAAGTCGCTCGACTTCGACATTATGTCGACGCATCCCTCGACCCCCGACCGCATCGCTAAGGCGGTTGCTGCGGCGCGAGAAATCGGCGCGCCGGGAATCGGCGTCGCCGACCGCGGCGGCTATCTCGAAGCCGTCAAGGGCGTCGCCTTCGGCGATGATCCAAACGAAGGTTATGTGCGCGACAGGAAGTTCACCCATCCACGACTGCGCTTCACTTTCACCGCGCCCGAGGGATTTCTACTCGAAAATTCCAACGAAGCCGTATTTGGCGTGCGCGAACCTGAGAATGAAGCCCTGCGGCTCGACAGCGTGCGCGCGCCTTCGGATGAGAATCTCGAATCCTATGTCGGTTCCGGCTGGGTCGATGGGCTGCTTCCCTCCTCCGTGCGCGCCATGGACATCAACGGACTTTCCGCGGTGGTCGCCGTGGCTCGGGCGGGCGAGTGGAACTTCCGGCTTGCCGTGATCCGGTCGGGCGAATTGCTCTACCGGCTGATTTTCGCGGCGCGCGCGTTGAGCGACGACGCCGACGCGCGCTTCATGGAATCGATCAAATCCTTCCGTCGCCTCGCGCCTGACGAAATCAGCGACGCTCGTCCGTTAAGGATTGCGGTCGCCGTCGCCGCCCCCGGCGAGACGATCGAAACAATGGCCGCGCGCATGGTGGTTCCCAACCGGCCCGCCGAATATTTCATGCTTCTCAATGGGCTGTCGGCCGGCGACCCCATCGTCCCCGGCGAACATTACAAAATCGTAACTGATTGACGCTCCGGTTTTTGCTCGCTTTGGGAACAAGTGTCGCGCCCCGTCAGTTATTCCCGAGAACAAAAATATGGACGCGCGGCATGTCTCGCCATTAGTCGGGCCGGCCGCGCATGGAGGGCGTCATGGCGTATATGCCGGGGCTCGGGCGTGAGTTGATTAAAGCTGCAGCGGAAGCTCCATTTTTAGAACGGGACGAGGAGAAGCGACTCGCCGTGGCGTGGCGAGAGCGCGACGATCGCGCGGCGCTCCATAAGTTGACCGCGGCGCACATGCGCCTGGTGATCGCCCTGTCGGCGAAATTCAGACATTAT
Organism: Methylocystis sp.; assembly: GCF_046349115.1. GTDB lineage: Bacteria > Pseudomonadota > Alphaproteobacteria > Rhizobiales > Beijerinckiaceae > Methylocystis. The sequence continues at coordinate 786,435 of NZ_JAXMCX010000001.1, forward strand.
GGATTGCCGCTCTCCGACCTCGTCCAGGAAGGCCACGTCGGACTTCTCGAAGCCGCCGCGCGCTTCGCGCCAGAACGAGACGTGCGCTTCTCGACCTACGCGACATGGTGGATCAGAGCGTCGATCCAGGATTACGTTCTTCGTAACTGGTCGATCGTGCGCGGGGGGACGAGTTCGTCCCAAAAGGCGCTGTTCTTCAATTTGCGTCGCTTGCGCGCGAGGTTGGCGCGAGAGAATCACGGCGCGAATCCAATCGACGCCTATCAGACGATCGCCAATGCGATCGGCGTGTCGCGCGCCGACGTGGAAATGATGGATTCGCGTCTTTCTGGCTCCGACGTGTCGCTGAACGCGCAGCTCGTCGACGACGAATCGGCAGGCTCCGCGCAGCGAATGGATTTTCTCGTCGACGAGAAACCGCTGCCTGATCAGATCGTCGAGGAAACGCTGGATTCGGATCGGCGCGCGCGCTGGCTCAAGGATGCGCTCGCCATTCTCTCCGAGCGCGAATTGCGCATCGTGCGCGAGCGGCGGCTCGCTGAAAATCTCGTCACTCTCGAAACGCTTGGCGATCGCCTCGGCATTTCCAAGGAACGGGTCCGGCAAATCGAGAGCCGCGCGCTAGTAAAACTCAGGCGCGCTCTGTCACGGATGCAGGAGACAGCGGCGGCCGAGGAGGCAAGAGCGTGAGCCGATAAGGCGGAAGGCTGAAAAAGAAAACCCCGGAAATCGCTTCCGGGGTTTTTGTTGGCCGATCACGCCGCGCGGTCGACGTCGGTTTCGTCGCCGCCGTCATCGCCGACATCCCCCTCGGCCTTCGGTCCGCGTCGCGGTCCTTTGAGCAGGAACGATTCGATCAGCTTCAGCGATTCCGAATCGATCAGTCTGCGCACGGCGGCGATTTCTCGCGCCATGCGATCCAAGGCGGCTTCATAAAGCTGGCGTTCCGAATAGGACTGCTCCGGCTGCGTGTCGGAACGGTAGAGGTCGCGAACCACTTCGGCGATGGTGATGAGATCGCCCGAGTTGATCTTGGCCTCATATTCCTGGGCGCGGCGCGACCACATGGTGCGCTTGATCCTCGCGCGGCCGCTCAGAGTCAGCAGCGCCTTGTCGACGATCGACGATTCGGCAAGCTTGCGCATGCCGACGCTGGCGACTTTGCTCGTCGGCACTTTCAGGATCATCTTGTCCTTGATGAAGCTCACGACGAAAAGCTCGAGGCTGAAGCCGGCGACTTCCTGAGTCTCGACGCCAACGATCTGCCCGACGCCATGCGCCGGGTAGACGATGAACTCATTGAGCTTGAAGCCGGGCTTGGGAGCGATCGCGGTCTTGGCCTTGGCGGGAGCGGCCGGCCGCGCGGCGTTAACCGGCGCGGCGGCGGGAGCCGGCGCCGCTGACGGCGCGGGGGCTGGCGCTTTTTCGGCGGGCTTGAGGGCCGGGGGCGCGGCCGCCGCGACGACCGGCTTCGACTGCTCGACCGGCTTCGCCGGCGCCTTCGCCGCCGGCGCGATCGGCGCAGCGGCCGTCGTCGGCTTGACCGCCGCAGGCTTGCTCGCCGCGGCAGGCTTGACCGTGTTGATTTCCGGCGTTTTCGGCTTGGCGCTCACCTTTTCCGCCGCGGTCTTGGCGGCTTTGGCGGCGGCGGCGCGCTTCGTCGCGCTCTTGACGGCCGATTTGGCCGCGACCGAGGGTTTGGCGTGCGACTTCGCCGCCGCTTTCGGGGCGACTGTCCGGGCGACGGCTCGACCGGCCGCGGCCGAGCGGCGCGTCGCCGCGGCCCGCGCCGCAGTCTTGGCGGTCTTGTCCTTGGCGGATGTTTTGGCTTTGGTCGTCGGTGCTTTCGATGTCATCTTTTTTGTGGTCTTGGCCGATGTTCTTGCGCTTGCTTTCCGGCTCGAGGCAGCGGCGGTTCGCGTCGACTTGGCCGTTGAAACGGAGCGGGCGGAGGACTTTTTCGCCGTCGAATTTCTCGCGGCGGCGGTTTTCGTGGCGCCGTTCTTGGCGGCCCGTTTGGCCTGCGTCTTGGAGCGCGCGGCCGAGCCCTTGGCGCGCGCGGCTGCGGTGGAGGCAGTTGCGGTCGGCTTTTTCTCGGCCTTCTTGTTGGAGGGCATACGCGGGCTACTCCTGTGCTGTCCCGCTGTGGAGACGGGACGATCGCCGCCGCTGACGAATCGCTCATGCCGCCGGCAGCCGGGCCGCGACACCGCGAAGGCGGCATGTGGAAACCTTGCTAGCGCCGCATGCCCGGCAGCCGGGCCTCTGGGCCGAGCCTTGGGAAAGAGAGGCTTTCGAATTCGAGACGGTGCTGCAGCGCCGCATCGCCCTTCGACAAGGCGTGCATTTAGTGTGTGATTTATAACACGTTCAAGCGTGAAAATCAAAGGCGGAAGCGCTCAGGCTCCGCCGGCGAAAAGCCCGCAGGACAGCCTAGCCCTATGAAATAACGAAGTTTTAAAAAAATTAACGATGTGGAAACGCTCTAGCCCCGGTTGAGGCGTCGGCCGCGGCGCCGAACGCCGTTTAGTCGCCCTGGCCGGCCTCCGCCGAAAACTGCTCGATCTTGCCGGGTTTGCCGTCCCATTCCTTGGCGTCGGCCGGCGGGTCCCGCTTGATCGTGATATTGGGCCAGTTCTGCGCCATTTCAGCGTTAAGCTGCAGCCACTGCTCAAGGCCTTCCTCGGTATCCGGCTTGATCGCATTCGCCGGGCACTCGGGTTCGCAGACGCCGCAGTCGATGCATTCGTCCGGATGGATCACCAGCATGTTCTCGCCTTCGTAGAAGCAGTCCACCGGACAGACTTCCACGCAGTCCATATACTTGCATTTGATACAGTTTTCCGTGACGACATAAGTCATGGGGGGTGATCTCTCCGCGACCTCGCCGCTTGCTAGCTTTTTTGCCCGCGTCACGCAAGGCGAGCAGAACAGAAGCGCGCGTCAGAGATATGATCGCGTCGCGAAGCCACAAGGTCAGAACATGGTCGACACAATGCATTCTCCGGCGGCGGCGGCCTTGATTCCGCAGACGCTCATGGCCCGAGCGCTGCTGCTCGGCGAGCGAATCGACACGGAGGGTCTCGAGCGGGCCGATCTGGTTTCGACGGCGCCGCTCGCCTTCCGCGTCGGGCAGGGCGGATTCGCCGTGCTGTATCGCTTCGGGGTCGCCGTTCTCTTCGGACTGTCGCCGCTTGAGGAGGATGAAATCGTCAAGAAGACCGGCCTTCGCGTCTCGGGCGCGTCGCGCGGCGACGACGAGACGCTGATCGTCGAAGCGACGCCTGACGGCGAGGAGAAGGCGCTGCCAGACGGGCGTCTGGCGGTCAAGGATCTTTCCGAGGCGCGTTTGCTGGTGATCGCCGACGTCCTGGCGAAAAGCGTCGCGCTGGCGCGCGACGAGCGCCGGGTCAACGCCGTCTTCGACACGATTGAACCTTTCGCCGCCGAACTCGCGGCGAAGGGCAGTCCGCCATGGAAGCGCAAATCCATGTTGGAGCTGATGGGCCAGACTTTGCTCGTGCGCCACCGCGTCTCGGGCCGCGTCGCGGTCGACGACAAGCCGGACGTGCTGTGGGATCGGCCGGACCTCGAACGGCTTTATGCGCGTCTTGAGGATGAGTACGAACTCACGCCGCGGGCGCGCACGCTGAGCGCCAAGATCGACGTGATCGGCGAGACGGCTCGCGCGCTCACCGATCTCATCGACGCGGCGCGCTCGGTTCGGCTGGAGTGGACGATCATCGTTCTGATCGCGATGGAAATCGCCCTCACTCTATTTCAGATGTTGGTGGCGCGCATGAGCTGAGCGCGGCGTCGACGTCGTTCAGCGGCGTTTCGCCAGCGATCCATTTGAAATGCGGAAGCTGATGCCGCGCGAAGGTGTGTTGCCGCTTGGCGTAGCGGCGCGTGTCGAGCTGGCTGCGCGAAATCGCTTCCTCCAGCGTGAGTCGTCCGTCGAGATAGGCGATGAGATGCGGCACGCCATGGGCGCGCATCGCCGGCAGCGCAGGGTCTAATTCGCGCGCCTTGAGCGCCGCGACTTCCTCGATCGCGCCTTGCCCCGCCATCCGTTCGAACCGCGCGTCGATGCGCGCGTAAAGCTGCTTGCGCTCCGGCGCGAGGAAAAAGGCGGCGCATTCGGCCGCGTTCAGCAGCGGCGGGCTGCGCGGGCCGTGAAAGGAGACGAGTGGCTTGCCTGTCGCCTCAAATATTTCGAGGGCGCGCAGCAGCCGCTGCGGATCGGTGTCGCGCAGAGTCGCCGCCGTATCCGGATCACGGGCGGCGAGTTCGGCGTGAAGCTCACGCGAGGTCTTGTCCTTGGCCCAGGCGCGTAGGGCTTCGCGCACTTCCGCGGGCGCCGCCGGAATGTCCGAAAGCCCATGGAGCGCGGCTTTGAAATACATGCCGGTGCCGCCGACGATGATCGGCGTCAGCTCGCGCGCCTCGAGCTTGCGCAGCGCGGCGGCGAAATCGTCAAGCCAGCGTCCGACGGAATAATTCGCCGCCGCGTCGACATGGCCGAAGAGAAGATGCGGCGCGGCGGCTTCCTCTTCGAGCGTCGGGCGCGCGGTGATGATCCGCAGGTCGCGATAGACCTGCATCGAATCGGCGTTGACCAGCGCGCTCGGCCGGCGGCGCGCTAGCGCCAGCGCCAGCGCGGACTTGCCCGAAGCGGTTGGACCTGCAATGAGAATGGCGCGCGCGCGCATGCCGCTATTGCCGCTGAAACGATCGAGATGTCAAAGCCCATCGACTATGTCGCGACCTTTGTCGCCGGCCGGGGGGCTGGGCTCAATGAACGCGCGGTGTCGGGCGCTCTCTATGACGCCGGGCTGATCGACGCCGGACGCGATTGGCTCGCGGAAGGTCTCGCCGTCGACGCGTTTCTGTCCGTCGCGGGACATGACCTCGCCGATCTGCGGTCGCGTCTCCTGGCGGCGGTCGCCGATGATCCGATTGACGTCATCGTTCAGCCGACGATCGGACGTCGCAAGAAGCTTCTCGTGGCCGACATGGATTCGACGATGATCGGACAGGAATGCGTCGACGAACTCGCCGGCCTCGTCGGCCTGCGCGAACATGTCGCGGCGATCACCGAACGCGCCATGCGCGGCGAGGTCGATTTCGAAAACGCCTTGAAGGAACGGGTGGCGCTGCTTGCGGGGGTGACGCTCGCTCAAGTCGAGACTCTGCTGACGCGCATCACGCTGACCCAGGGCGGGCGCCAGCTCGTGCGCACGATGCGCGCGCATGGCGCCCATACGGCGCTGGTCTCCGGCGGTTTCACGCAATTCACCGAACCGGTCGCCGCCCGCATCGGCTTTCATGAGACGCGCGCCAATCTTCTCGAAATTTCTGATGGCGCGCTGACCGGCGCGGTGGTCGCGCCGGTGCTCGGACGCGAAGCCAAGCGAGCGGCGCTGATCGAATTGCGCGACGCGCGCGCGCTGCCGCACGACGCGACGCTCGCCATCGGCGACGGCGCCAATGATCTCGACATGCTGCGCGAGGCGGGGCTGGGCGTCGCCTTCCACGCCAAGCCGAAAGTGGCGGCGGCGGCGGACGCGCGCATCGATCACGCCGATCTGACGGCGGCGCTCTATGCGCAGGGATTTCGGCGGGAGGAATTTGTGGATTGACTTTGCGGAACGCCCCGGCGCGCTGGCGCCGGGCCGATCTTTTCAAAAGCCGCGGTAAAAGACGTAGCGCGGGCCATAGTAATAATAGGCCGGCCGCGGATAGTAGACCGGGTAGGGACGATAATAGGCCGGATAAAACCTCTGGCCGCCGCCCTGGCGTCCGGCTTTCGGCTTCTGGCTCTCGCCGCTCGAACCTTTCGAGTCCTGAGACGCGCTCTTGCCTTCGCCGTCGCCGAGATGGAGCTTGAGTTCGATCGTCTGAGCGGTCGCCGCTCCGGAAAATAAGAATGCGAGGGCCGCAGACGCGAGGGTAGTACGAAACATGGTTTTCATGAAGCTCTCCTGAATATGTGCTTTTTAAAATCAGCGGCGCCGTTTGCCTTCGGCTCCGGGATCAAATTCGATCCGACGCCATCGTCAACTGGGCACGCCCCTTTGTAAGTGCGCTCGCGCACATGCCGCGCGCCAGCTCGAGTCGGCCCCTCGTCCTTCGAGACAGCCGCTGCGCGGTCTCCTCATCCTGGCGACCTTTGCACGAATCGGGTGGCGTGATTCACTTGTGCTGAAGAGTGGGAGATGCAGATGCCGAAACGTCGGGTCGGGCAGCTTGAATTTCTTGACGTGCTCGTTGCGCAGCGTGGGCGGTCTCGGCCATTGGCGCTGATGGACATCGCCAGTCTCGTCGACTGGGCGCCGTTCGAGAAGCTTTCGAGCGCTCTTCACGTCGCGGCGAGAGGCGAGCCGTCCGATCCGGCGCTCGTCATGTTCAAGACGCTGCTCTTGCAGCGCTGGCATGGCCTGTCCGATCCCGAGATGGAGACGGCGTTGGCCGATCGTCTGAGTTTCACGGCCTTTGTTGGCCTGTCGCTCGGCGATCCGACGCCGGATCACTCGACCATCTGGCGATTTCGCAAGCAGCTTGGCGTCCACGATCTGCTCGACAAGCTGCTTGCCGAGGCCAATCGTCAGATCGCATTGGCCGGCCTGATGCTCAGGCAAGGACCCCCGATTGACGCGACGCTGGTGACGAGCGCCGCACGGCGTCCGCGCATGGACGAAGGCAAGATGAGCGCGACAGACAAGGCGGCGCGGTTTGGCACAACCAGTGAACGCGGCCGTTTCGCCTTCGGCTACAAGATGCATGTCGCCGTCGACGCCGGCTCGGGTCTTGTGCGCGACATGAAGTTGACGCCCGCCAATGTGCAGGATGTCGCGGTGGCGCCGCAGCGTCTCGACCATGCGGCTGGGGTCGTCTATGCGGACCTCGGCGAGGACAGCGACGGATTGCGCGCGGAGCTGGCGCGCCGCGAACTGGGCGACGGCCTCATGCGCAGAAGGCGCGGCTGGCCGCTGACGGCGGCGGAGGTCCTGCGTAATCACCAACTGTCGCTGACCCGACGCGCCATCGAAAGCCTGTCCGGCACGATGAAGCGAAGTTACCGGCTCGGCCGCATGCGCGCCTTTACCCAGTTGCGCAACGCCGCCGACCTCACGTTGTTCCGCCTCGCCTTCAATTTGCGGCGCTGGCGCGTCCTCGCCGCTCTTTGAGCGCCTTGGCGGCGGCCCAAGTCGTCCCGACGACGAGGCGCAGCCGCAGCCCGCACTCAAAACGACGCCTTCTTGGCAATCAATCCACCCCAAAAAGCCTACTCGCGCCAAAACCGCCTTCCGTGCAAAGGTCTCCAGCATGAGGAGCAAGCGCAGCTCGCGTCTCGAAGCACGTGGGCGAAGTCATGTCACGCTATAGCGAAGACGAGATCATCGCCCGCGTGTTCGCGCCGATCGCCGGCGCGGCGGCGTTGGGGTTAAAAGATGACGCCGCTCTGCTTGCGCCGGAAGGCGCGCCGCTGGTCGTCACCACCGACACGGTCGTCGCCGGCGTGCATTTTTTCGCCGACGACGCTCCGGCGCTGATCGCCAAAAAGGCGCTGCGCGTCAATCTTTCCGATCTTGCCGCCAAGGGCGCCGAGCCGATCGGCTTTCTGTTGGGCCTGGCGCTGCCCGGCGACTGGACCAATGACTGGCTCGACGCCTTCGCCGCCGGGCTCGCGGAGGACGCGCGCGCTTACCGCGCGCCGCTGATCGGCGGCGACACCGGGGCGACGCCCGGCCCGCTGACCATTTCAATCACGGCGCTCGGCCGCGCGCCGCGCTTCGTGCCGCGCACCGGCGCCAGGCCCGGAGACGCGATTTTCGTCTCGGGGCCGATCGGCGACGCCGCGCTGGGTCTTGCCGTTCGCCGCGATCCCGCGCTCGCGGCGCGTCTCCCCGCCGAGGCGCGCGACCATCTCATCGGACGCTACCTGCTGCCGAAGCCGCGACTCGATCTCGCGCCGTGGCTCGCCGCCAACGCCAGCGCCGCGATGGATATTTCCGACGGGCTCGCCGGCGATCTCGCCAAGCTCTGCCGCGCCTCGGGCGTCAGCGCCATGGTCGATCTTCCCGCCGTTCCGCTGTCCGCCGCCGCCCGAGAGGCGATCGCGATCGAGCCGGCGCTGTTCGAGACGGCGATGACCGGCGGGGATGATTATGAAATCCTCATTGCCGCCGGGCCTGACGCGGCCCCTCCGGCGCCCGCCGGCCGCATCGGCGAGATTGCGGCGGGAAAGGCGCCGCCGATCTTCCTCGACGCTCAAGGAAAGCCGGCTTTTTTCAAAAAATTGTCCTTCCAACACTTCTAAAAAATAGCAGCGCCGCAGCATTGCCGCGCGGCTACGTTTCTGGCAGAAAGCCCGCCGGAAAGCCGTGTCCCCGCCCGAGTCGCTCGGCGGGGCCGGTCCTCTTTTTTTCGTTGCGCGACACGATCGCCGCGACGTGACCAATTCGGCCATTCCCCGGTCGAGGAACGAAAAGGCGAAGTCAAAATGGTTCTGTTTCTAACCATCGTCTTCGGACTGATGTCTATCGTTTACGGCGTCAAGACCTCTCAGGAATTGCTTGCGGCCGATCCGGGGTCGGCGCGGATGCAGGAGATTTCGGGCGCGGTCGCCGAAGGCGCGCAGGCCTATCTCAATCGCCAATACAAGACCATCGCCATGGTCGGCGGCGTGATTTTTCTGGTCCTCGCCATTTTGCTCGGCTGGGCGGTCGCCTTCGGCTTCCTGCTCGGCGCCATTCTCTCCGGCGCCGCCGGCTATATCGGCATGAATGTCTCGGTGCGCGCCAATGTCCGCACCGCCCAGGCGGCGACGAAATCGCTCGCCGGCGGCCTCGACATCGCCTTCAAGGCCGGCGCGGTGACCGGACTTCTTGTCGCCGGCCTCGCCCTGCTTGGCGTCGCGGTTTATTATGCGATCCTCACTTGGTACGCCGGCTATGCGCCCTCTGATCGTACGGTCGTCGACGCGCTTGTCGCGCTTGGCTTCGGCGGTTCGCTGATCTCGATCTTCGCGCGCCTTGGCGGCGGCATTTTCACCAAGGGCGCCGATGTCGGCGCTGACCTCGTCGGCAAGGTCGAAGCCGGCATTCCCGAGGACGATCCGCGTAATCCGGCGACGATCGCCGACAATGTCGGCGACAATGTCGGCGACTGCGCCGGCATGGCGGCCGACCTTTTCGAGACCTATGCGGTGACGGTCGTCGCCACCATGGTGCTCGCCTCGATCTTCTTCGCCGGCCAGGAGGGACTGGCCTCGGCGATGATCTATCCGCTCGCGATCGGCGGCCTCTCGATCCTCACCTCGATCGCCGGCACCTATTTCGTGAAGATGGGCGATGACGACACCGAATGGGGCAAATTCGCCGCGCCCTACTTCAAGCAGCTCGGCATCGACGATTCGATCATGGGCGCGCTCTATAAGGGCCTCATCGCCACCGGCGTGCTGTCGATCGCCGGCCTCTTCCTGGCGACCACCGTCACCGTCGGCTGGGGCGAGATCGGCAAAGTGAATGGCGAAGCCATTCACGGCTACGGCCTGTTCCTCTCGGGCGTTCTCGGCCTGATTGTTACTGGCGCCATCGTCTACATCACCGAATATTACACCGGCACCGGCAAGCGTCCGGTGGTGTCGATCGCTCAGGCGTCGGTGACCGGCCATGGCACCAATGTCATCCAGGGCCTCGCCGTGTCGCTTGAAGCGACCGCCGCGCCGGCGCTGGTCATCGTTCTCGGCATCATTCTCACCTATGAGCTTGGCGGTCTCTATGGCACCGCGATCGCGGTGACGACCATGCTCGGCCTCGCCGGCATGATCGTGGCGCTCGACGCTTTCGGCCCGGTCACCGACAACGCCGGCGGCATCGCCGAAATGTCGGGCCTGCCGAAGGAGGTGCGTCGCAACACCGACGCGCTCGACGCGGTCGGCAACACCACCAAGGCGGTGACCAAGGGCTACGCCATCGGCTCGGCGGGCCTCGGCGCGCTGGTGCTCTTTGCCGCCTACACCAATGATCTGAAGCATTTCATCGAGGCGGGCGTGCCCTTCTTCAAGGGCATCGACAAGGTCGATTTCGACCTGTCGAACCCATATGTCGTGGCGGGTCTCCTGTTCGGCGGCCTGATCCCCTATCTCTTCGGCGGCATCGCCATGACGGCGGTGGGCCGCGCCGCCGGTTCGGTCGTCGTCGAGGTGCGCCGGCAGTTCAAGGAGAAGCCCGGCATCATGGCCGGAACGGACCGGCCGGATTACGGCCGCGCCGTCGACATGCTGACCCAGGCCGCGATCAAGGAAATGATCGTGCCCTCGCTGCTGCCGGTGCTGGCGCCGATCGTCGCCTTCATCGTCGCTTGGATTCTCGGCGGCAAGGCCAACGCCTTCGCCGCGCTCGGCGCGCTGCTGCTGGGCGTCATCGTCAACGGCCTGTTCGTGGCGATCTCGATGACCTCGGGCGGCGGCGCCTGGGACAACGCCAAGAAATCCTTCGAGGACGGCTTTATCGACGAGGCCGGCGTCAAGCATGAGAAGGGCTCGGACGCCCATAAGGCGGCGGTGACCGGCGACACGGTCGGCGACCCCTATAAGGATACCGCCGGCCCCGCGGTGAATCCGGCGATCAAGATCACCAATATCGTCGCGCTGCTGATGCTGGCGATTTTGGCGCATTGAGCGAAGCGCGAGGCGGTTTTGAGAGGGCGGGGGAGACCCCGCCCTTTTCTTTTGAAACTGTCCTGAAATCTTGGAAGAATGTCAGAGTCTTCTCCAAGGATCGAAGAGATATGACCCGCGTTCGCGAGACGTTTACGTTCCAAGTGGATAGCGCTCTGCTGGCCCAGATAGGAAAGCTCGCGAAGCAAGAGGGCCGGCAGGCGCACGCCGTCATCGAGGACGCTCTGCGAGCGCACGTCGCGCTACGCAGCAGGGCGAAATCTCGACCTCACGTCATGAACGTCCATAGATCGAGCCTTCAGCGCTACGGCGTCCTCTATGAGAAACTCGCCGAATGAACCGATCGGCGCGTCGAGACGATCGGCGCGAGGCCGTCCGCGGCGAATAGGCATGTGACTTTCGCGCGGGCGTCTTGCATTATCGCAGCGGACGAGCGTTTCGGCGGCGCAGGCGGACTTCATGACCCACCCCTTCTATTGTCTGCACACGCATGGCTTCGTCCGGGTCGCGGTTGCGACGCCGAAGGTGCGGGTCGCCGATCCGGCGTTCAATGCAGCGCGGACGATCGAACTGGCGCGGGACGCCGACAAGCACGGCGCGTCGCTCGTTCTGTTCCCCGAATTGGGACTGTCCTCCTATGCGATCGACGATCTTCTGCATCAGGAGGCGCTGCTCGACGCCGTCGAGGCGGCGCTCGCCGAACTTATCGAAGCGTCTTGCGGCATTCATCCGCTGATCGTCGTCGGCGCGCCGCTGCGTCATCGCGGCCGCCTCTATAATTGCGGCGTCGCGATCCTGCGCGGCCGCGTTCTCGCGGCGACGCCGAAAGTCTATCTGCCGAATTATCGCGAATTCTATGAGGGGCGGCACTTCGCTTCGGGCGCCTTCGTCGCCGGCGAAGAAATCGAAATCGCCGGACAGTTTGCGCCCTTTGGCGCCGACACGCTTCTCGAAGCGACGGATTTCTCTGGCCTCGTCGTCCATATGGAAATCTGCGAGGACGTTTGGGTTCCGATTCCGCCATCGGCGCGCGCTGCGCTCGCCGGCGCAACCGTGCTGCTCAATCTTTCTGCGTCGAACGCGATCGTCGGCAAATCGGACTATCGCGAGACGCTCTGCGCGGCGCATTCGGCGCGCTGCCTTGCGGCCTATCTCTATTCGGCGGCGGGACAGGGCGAGTCCACCACCGATCTCGCCTGGGACGGCGAAGCGCTGATCTGTGAAAGAGGCGACATTCTCGCCAAAGCGCCGCGCTTTTCCGATGAGCCGCAATTGACGCTCGCCGACATCGATATCGGCCGTCTTCTTGCCGAGCGCATGCGGCAGGGCAGCTTCGGCGCCTGCGCCGACGTGGAGCAGGGCGCGACGCATTATCGCCGAATCGCGTTCGAACTTGCCCCGAGCTGCGACCGCGATTTCGGCTTTTTGCGCGACGTCGGACGCTTCCCCTTCGTGCCGTCCGATGAAACGCGACTGGCCGAACTTTGTTTCGAGGCGTTCAACATACAGTCGCATGGACTCGAACAGCGCCTGCGCGCCGCGAAGATCAACAAGGTCGTGATCGGCGTCTCTGGCGGATTGGATTCGACGCAGGCGCTGCTGGTGGCGGCGACGGCGATGGACGCGCTCGGCCTGCCGCGCGAGAATGTGCTGGGCTTCACGCTGCCGGCCTTTGCCACCAGCGAACGCACCAAGGCGAACGCCTGGCGGCTGATGCGTGCGCTTGGCGTCACGGCGCAGGAAATCGACGTGACGTCCGCCTGCAAGCAGATGCTCGCCGACATCGACCATCCGGCGGCGCGCGGCGAAGCGCTTTACGACGCGACTTACGAGAATGTGCAGGCGGGGGCGCGCACGTCGCTTCTATTTCGTCTCGCCAATCGCCATGGCGCGATCGTTATCGGCACCGGCGATCTCTCGGAACTCGCGCTCGGCTGGTGCACCTATGGCGTCGGCGATCACATGTCGCATTACAACGTTAATGCGTCAGTTCCCAAAACGCTGATCCAGCATCTCATCCGCTGGTGCGCCCGCGACGCGCGCTTCGGCGCGGAAACGGCGCCGGTGCTTGAAGATATTCTCGCGACGGAAATTTCGCCCGAGCTTGTGCCCGGCGAGACGACGCAGCGGACCGAGGCGACAGTCGGACCCTACGCCCTGCAGGATTTCAATCTCTATTACGCGACGCGTTACGGATTTACGCCGGCGAAAATCGCCTTCCTCGCCTGGCGCGCCTGGCGGCATGCGGCGGCCGGATCATGGCCGACCGGCGTCGCGGAAAACGACAAGGTCGCCTATGACCTGCCCACGATCAAACATTGGCTCGGCGTCTTCGTGAAGCGTTTTTTTGAGGGCAGCCAGTTCAAGCGGTCGGCGTTGCCGAACGGCCCCAAAGTCAGTTCGGGAGGATCTCTGTCGCCGCGTGGAGACTGGCGCGCGCCATCGGATTCGGTCGCGGACGCCTGGATAAGCTCGCTCGACGACATTCCCTGACGCCGACACGCCGGCCGCTCATGAAGAGCAGCCGGCTCTTCGTCTGTGGCCGGAAAGTCAGGCGCGCCGGAGGAGACTGACGATAACGGACACGATCAGCAGAACCAGCGCGACCCAGAACAAGATGCGCGCGCCTTCAACCGCGACGCCTGCGACGCCGCCGAAGCCGAGAAAGGCGGCGACGAGCGCGACAATCAGAAAAACGACGGCCCAATACAGAAGGTTGCCCATTTTAACCTCCGCTTTCGAACTTACGTCATAGAACTCGGTTACCGCACAGATGTTCCAGAGCCGATGGTCCAGCCGCTGAGGCGCGCGCATGGCTTAGGTCTCGACGTCGTCAAAATTGGCGTTAAAATGGTTCACAGCATTAACGTCACCCGCTCTTGATCAACGTCACTTGCTGTTGGACGTCATGTGCTATTCGCTTGAGGCAAGCATTACCGCTGGGCTCGGCCTGGGATTGGCCGGTTACGGCATGGTTTCAAAAGCGCTGCGGCACGACCGGCGCATGTTGCTCTTCGCCCTGTTTCCGGTGGTGTTTTCAGCGCATCAATTCGTCGAGGCGGCGGTCTGGCTCACCCGCGGCGATCCGATCGCCGGCCAGCCGTTTCGCTATCTTTACACGCTGATCGCTTTCACGGCGTGGCCCGTGCTCACGCCCTTCGCCGCCGCCTATGCCGAATCCGATCCGGAGCGGAAGCGTCTGTGGCGCACCATGGGCCAGGTGGGCGTCGTTTTGGACATTTATCTGATCGCCAAGCTCGCCGGCGCCGACGGCATCGATCTGACGATCTATCGGCATTCGCTCGCCTATGATCCGTTGTTCGAGCGTCCGCCGCTCGCGGCGGATTTTCTCTACCTCGTGCTAACGGTGACGCCGCTCATCTTCAGCGAGAGAAGAGCGATCAATATTTTCGGCGTCGCGGTTTTGATCACCTTCTTTATGGCGCTCGCCGCCAATCGACCGGCTTGGTATTCCGTTTGGTGTCTCGCCGCCGCGCTGTTCAGCCTGATTATCGCGCTCGCGATTGAAGGGGCGCGAAGCTCCAACTATGACGAACTGGAAATTCAGCGCTAGCCCGTCGCGTCAGGATTCATCGCCCATTCGAGATAGAGCGTCCGAAGCAGGCGCGTCTTGTCGCCCGGCGCGCCAGAGCCGATCGGACGGCCGTCGATCTCGACGACAGGCAGCACGAGATTGGAGGCGCTGGTAAGAAAAGCCTCCTTCGCTTCATAGGCCTCGGTGACCGAGAAACATCGCTCCTCGATGGTCAGTTTTTCGCGCGCCGCGAGCGTCTGCACGGCTTTGCGGGTGCAGCCGGGAAGAATCGCGGGCGAGTTCGGACGGGTCACGATCACGTCCGCCTTAGTGAGGATGAAGGCGGTGGAGGACGAACCTTCCGTCACCAGGCCGTGGCGATCGACCATCCAGGCTTCCTGACAACCGGCGTCGAGCGCCGCCTGTTTCGCCAGCACCTGGGCCAGCAGCGCGATGGTCTTGATGTCGCGCCGCGCCCAGCGCAAATCGGGGACGGTGAGGATTTTCACGCCGGTTTGCGCGGCGGGTGAGGCGATGATGTTTTTCTTCTGGGCGAAGGCGACGATTGTCGGCGCCGTTCCGCGCGGAAAACCGAAGTCGCGGTCGCCGGCGGCGCCTCTGGTGATCTGCAGATAGACGAGGCCTTCGTTCACTTCGTTTCTTGCGACGAGTTCAGTCTCGATATCGGCGATCGTCTGTATCGCGGGGGCGTTCGCGATACGAAGTTCGCGCAGGGAATTCTCGAGCCGCGACAGATGCGAATCATTGTCGACGAGCCGTCCTTCGATGATGGCGGCGACTTCATAGACGCCGTCCGCGAACAGGAAGCCGCGGTCCAAAATCGACACGCGCGCCTCGGCGAGAGGAAGGTAAGCGCCATTCACATAGGCGATGTCAGACAAGTTCGGCTCCGGGCGAAGACGCGCAAATCTATCGCAGCGCTTGCGGTTTGTCGCGCGCACGCTCTTGGTTTTATCGATAAGTCGGAAGGCCTACATTAGAGCGATCCGCGGCGAATCGGCTCTCGATCGATATAGGCTTCATGCGACCCAGTCGCGGAACGCCGACGCCCGCGAGGCCGAAAGGGGGAAACTTGGGCGAAGAAATCAAGACGGCTGGCTTCACCCCGGCCGACAAGGCGCGCTTTTTGGGCCGCCTCGCCGAGGAAACCAGGGTCGCCCGCCGACTGTATGAGGAGGAGCGATTTTCGCGCGACGGCCACATGGTGGGGTTCGAAATCGAAACCTGGATCGTCGACCACAATTACGCGCCTTCGTCGATCAATCAGACCGTGCTCGAGGCCCTTAATCACCCGCTCGTCGTGCCGGAACTGTCGCGGTTTAATCTCGAACTCAATTGCGCGCCGTTGCGCCTTTCCGGCGACGCGCTGACGCAAGCGCATGACTCGCTGACGCGGCTCTGGGCGACTTGCAACGACGTGGCCCATCGGCTCGACGCCAATCTCGTGCTGATCGGCACGCTGCCGACAATCCGCGACTCCGATCTCACGCTGGCCAATATGTCGCCGCTCAACCGCTATTATGCGCTGAACCAGGAAGTGCTGCGGCAGCGCGGCGGCGAGCCGCTGCATGTCAATATCGCCGGCCGCGACCGGCTCGCCTCCGTCCATCAGGACGTGATGCTCGAGGCGGCGACGACGTCGTTTCAGATCCATCTCAAGACGCCGGCCGATCTGGCGCATCTCTATTACAACGCCTCGGTGGCGGCTTCCGGGCCGATTCTGGCGGCCTGCGGCAACGCGCCCTTCCTCTTCGGCAAGGCCTTGTGGGAAGAAACGCGCATCCCGCTCTTCGAACAGGCGGTGAAAGTGCCGGGCCCGGCCCGGGTCTCCATGGGCTCGAACTATGCGACGCGATCGCTGATCGAAATCTTCGAGGAGAATATGCGCGATTATGATGCGCTGCTGCCGATGGCGTTCGACGATCCGCCCGAGGCGATGCGGCATCTGCGCCTGCATAATGGCGTCATCTGGCGCTGGAACCGTCCGCTGATCGGCTTCGACGAGAGCGGCGCGCCGCATCTGCGCATCGAGCACCGCATCCTGCCGGCGGGGCCGACCTTTATCGACATGATGGCGAATGCGGCGCTTTATCTCGGCCTCGCCCGCAGCCTCGCCATGTCCGGAGACGGCGCCGGCGGCCTCGCTTTTAGCGACGCCAAGCGCAACTTCTATTCCGCGGCGCGTTTCGGACTCGACGCGCGGCTTGAGTGGCCGGGGGAGGGGGAAATCGCGGCGGACCGACTGCTGCTCGAACGCCTGATTCCCGACGCCAGGGCGGGGCTCAGCGATCTCGGCGTCGCCGAAGACGGCTTCCTCGACATTATCGAAGCGCGTGTGCGAACGCGCCAGACCGGCGCGGCCTGGCAGCGAAAAGCGCTTGAGGCGCGCGGCGGCGATCTTTATGGCCTGATGGCGGCCTATTGCGAACGCCAGCGGAGCGGCGCGCCGGTCCATCAATGGGAAATATGAGGAGTAATGTGACCGACGCGCCTTGTGCCCTGCTCGACCGGCTGCCTGACGGATTTCTCGACTGTCCCGCCAAACGCCTGAAGGACATCCTGCCTCGACCGACGTTGTTCGACCTGAAAGGCCGCGATCCGCGGCCGCTGTTCGTGTCGACCCTGCTGCACGGAAACGAAACCAGCGGCCTCGCCGCGGTGCAGGAGGCGCTGCGCCGGCGGGTTGGGCGCGGATTGAACCGTTCGCTTATCCTGTTCATCGGCAATGTCGACGCCGCCGCGCAGAATCTGCGGACGCTGCCCGGTCAGCGCGACTTCAACCGGGTATGGCCGGGCACGGCCTTTCCTGACGATCCGCTCGCCCATATGGCGCGCTGGATTTACGATTACGTCGCGAAGCGCGAAGCATTCGCCGCCGTCGACATCCACAACAACACCGGCTTCAATCCGCATTACAGCTGCATCAGCAAGCTCGACGCGAAATATGTCGCGCTGGCGCAGCTCTATTCTCGCATCGTGGTGCTGTTTCAGCGTCCGCGCGGCACTTGCGCGGCGGCTTTCGCGGAGCTTTGCCCGGCGATCACGGTCGAATGCGGCAAGTCCGGACTGGAGGCGGGCGCCCAACACGCCATCGAATTGCTCGACGCCTGCCTCTCGATCGCGGAGCTCCCCGACCACCCGCCGGCGGCGCAAGACGTGGAGCTGCTGCGCACTCACGCGATCGTGAAGCCGCCGGCCGGCGCGAGCTTCTCCTTCGATGGAACGCCCGCGGATTTTCTCTTCCGGCCGGACATCGACCATCTCAACTTCAGCGAATTGGGCGCAGGCGCCTCGTTCGGCGCGCTCGGCGACGACGAGGCGCGGCTCGACGTCCTGCCGGGCGACGGTTTCGATACCCAGCCGCTCAATTATTTTGATTACGCCGGCGGCGAAATCAGACTCGCGCGTTCAGCGATCCCCGCGATGCTGACGGTCGACCGGAACGCGGTTCAGCAGGATTGCCTGTGCTATCTGATGCACCGCATCGGCATGGACGGCGTCGGCAAATAACGCCGAAGCGAAAGCGCGCGTTAAGGCTTCTCGGGCTGAACGTCTTCGACGACGTAAAGGCCCTTTGCGTCGCGACTGATCGTGAATTTGATCTTCATGCCCTTCGACAGGCTGGAAAGATCGACGTTCGGCGCGACGCGAAACGCCATCGTCATCGGCGACATTTCCAAGGGTCCCGAGACCGGACCATGGGTGATCATGATCCGCCGCTCGTCGGCGTCGATCGCCCTGACGACGCCGTCGCCCTGACCGGTCGTCTTGCCCGCCGTCTCCGCCGCCTGGGCGATGACGAGGCCCGGCGCATTGACCGCCGCCGAATTGGCCGAGGCGCCGCCGATCCCGAAAAATGCGGCGGCGCCGGCCGCGACGAGGAATGTGAAACGCTTGGTCTTCATCGCGGTTCTCGGCTTCGCAGTGTGGCGTCCGTTAGACCTTACGGCATTCGTTGGCGCATTCTTGGCAAGCCTTGCCGCAGGCCGTGCATTCGGCGATATGTGGAAACTTGTCGCACTGCTTCTTGCAGTCCTCGCAAATCGTGGCGACCACTTTCGCCATCGCAGGAACATGCGAAGAGTTGATCGCGGCCAGCGTTGCGAGCGCGTTGCATGCGGCGACTAGCTGCATTGAGGCGTCGGCGCATTCCGCCATGCTCGTGTCCTTCATCGCGAACATGCCAAGACAATGCCGGAGGCAGTCATTGCCGGTGGACACGCAGTCGATCGTGGCCTTTTCGAGCCCCTTGTAGAGAGCGGGATGCATATCCTCCATTTTGGCGCCGCCGGCGGCCTCGGCGAATGCTTGAGTGGCGAACGCTTGAGCGGCGGTTGCAACCGCGGCGGCGGATCCGACGGCGATAAATTCACGACGTTGCATGGTTTCTCTCCAAGTGGCTTCACTTCAGGCTTGACTACGCTCACGCGTAACGCCGGCGGCGCAGTTGAGCGCCGCCGGGAGGGCTGCGCTCATGCCGCTTCGAAGCTGCGGCGAAAGATGACGCTGAGATTGTTGGCGGGCATTTCCACGACCTGAGGGTCCCCAAATCCTTTCCCGCGCGCGACCCTCGCGAC
The DNA here is from genome assembly GCF_046349115.1 of Methylocystis sp. Taxonomy (GTDB): domain Bacteria; phylum Pseudomonadota; class Alphaproteobacteria; order Rhizobiales; family Beijerinckiaceae; genus Methylocystis. The sequence goes on from NZ_JAXMCX010000001.1 coordinate 805,255, forward strand.
TTCTTCGAGATCACGGACGCCCCAGTCGGCGTTGCGCGCGCGAAGGCTCGCGTCGAACTCAGCGTTGCTTGGCGCGGTGTGGGCGCCGCCCCGCCTGTATGGCCCATATAGATAGAGCGGCGCGTTCCCAGGCAAGGCGCAGCGCGCGCCCTCGAACAGGCTCACCGTCGCGCTCCAAGGCGAAATGTGAATCATATTGATGCAGATCATCGCGTCAGCGGCGCTCACTGGCCAGGGAAATCTTTCGACGTCGAGCGGTAGCGGCGCACAGACATTTGCGGCGCCGGCGGCGGCGATCCAGGCCGCGATGCTCTCGCGTGCTTCGGCGCTCGGGTCCGACGGACAGAATGTCAGGTCGGGGAACGCCGCCGCGAAAAATGTGACGTGCTCGCCGGCGCCGCTTGCGAGTTCGAGCGCCAGCCCCGTCGTGGGCAGAATTTTGCGAAGGACGTCGAGAATCGCTTCTCGATTGCGAGCGGTCGATGGCGCGAAGAGGCGCTTGTCGTTCATATGGCTCCCTTGCTCACCCGATCGCCGCCGATCGCCGAAGCGTTAGCGCCGTTCCATCGCAGGCGCGTGACGAGAGATCGCTAAGCGCGGCCGACTGGCTATTGCGGGGCTATTCAAGAAAGGCGCCGCGCAAGACGCAAGCGCACGCCCTAGTTGAATCGTCAGGAAGGTTCGAGCCCAAACCATTGCGGCTCGATTTATGTTCAGACCAGCTCAAATTCGGCGACCACCGGCGCGTGAAGCGACGCGTCGATCGGGTCGGGCGCATAGACTTCGTCCTGAAGCCCCTCGTTCAGGATCGTGGTTTCGCGCCAGGCGGCGGCGAGCGCGGGCGAGGCGAGGAGGTGGTCGATCAGCGTCGGCCGGCCCGCATGGATGACGGTGAAGCGCCGCGACGGCTCGACGCGCTCCTCCAGCGGGACAAGAATGCGCGGCCCTCGCGCGGCTTCATCTTGCCCGCCGCGAAGGAGTCGCGTCGGCGCATCATGGGCGTCGGCGTTGAAATCGCCGGCGACTGCGATGAGCGCGTCGGGCTCGGCGTCGAACAGCGTCTCGGCGAACAGCCGGGCTTCGAGCGCCTGGCCCTCGCGTTTGAGCGCCGCCACGAACTGGCCTTCGATCTGCGCGCCGCTCGACCCCAGCCCGCGCGCCGTCGCCACTGGAATGGCGCGGGGCGCGCGCAGATGCAGATTGACGACATGAAGCGCACGGCCGTTGGGAAGCTCGACCAAAGCATAGAGCAGCGGCCTGTCCCAGACGATCTCCACCGGCTCGGGCTGTGAGCCGTCCGCCTCGCGCGGCGGCGGCCAGTCCCATCGGGCGACGATATCGTGATGGATCTGGCGGCGCGCGCCCATCGGCCATCGCGACAGGATTGCGAGATTATGCACGTCGGCGGGGACGTCGGCGCCGGGCCGCACGGTCGTCGCCCGATGAAAGGCCGCGTAACGCGTGGTCGCCAGCAATTGGTCGAGCGCGATATATTGCCGTGCGCCGCGCTTATGCTCGCGCTGCGCGTGGATTTCCTGCAGGCACAATATATCGGCGTCGAGCGCCTCCAGCAGAGGGCGCAGCGCGCCGGTTCGGCGCGCGAAAGCGTCCGGCTTGGCCGCCGACCAGTCGAGATTTTCAAGATTGAACGTCGCGAGCCGGAACGCCTGCATGGTCGATCATCGCCCGAACCGCCGGCGCGCGCCAGTAGATTGCGCCTCGACGACATCGACGTTTCGCGGCAATATCGGCGCAATTTCCAATCCGGGAGCGCGATGTGTCCCTCTTCGACGGGATCCCCTTTTTCCTTGGTTTAGATCCCGCTCGCGGGGAACAGCTGGCGCGGCAATGCGTGCGCCGGCGTTACGCCGAGCATGAACTGGTCCTCGACTTCGACGATCCTTCGACCGACGTCTATTTCATCGTCAGCGGCGACGTTCGGGTGCTCATTCGGACCGCCGCCGGCAAGGAAATGATCTTTGGCGACTTCGGACCGGGGAAATTCTTCGGCGAAATGGCGGCGATCGACGGGGCGAAGCGCTCCGCGAACGTAACGGCGCTGACGAACGCCGAACTTTTGCTGGTGCCGCCGATCGTCTTTAAGGAAATCGTGTTCGGCGAGCCCGAAATATGCGAGAGGCTGTTGCGTCTGCTGACCTTGCGCGTGCGCGAGCTGAACACGCGGCTTTTCGAGCGGTCGGTGCTTGATCTCAGGCATCGGCTCTATTCCGAATTATTGCGCATGTCGGCGCCCCGCAAAGGCTCGCCGGACCAGGGGATTGTCTCGCCGCCGCCGTTTCAGCACGATCTCGCCGCCCGAATCGGCTGCCGGCGCGAGCAGGTCAGCCGCGAACTTTCGGCGATGATCGACGAAGGCCTCGCCGAAAAAATCCGCGGCGGGCTCGTGCTGTTACGGCCGTCAATTCTGGAAAAGCGCGTTCAAGAGGCGCTCAACGAAGCGGAATGAGCCGTGTGCGCTCTCGCACAAACAGATGATGCGCGGCGCGCTACCGTCGCTATGCTGCCGGTAGGAGGCGAAGGACCCACGGCAGAGCAAGTGATTGGGAGAAACCAAAATGAATCCCGAATTAATGCCGATTGGGCGTTGCGCGGAGATGGCTGGACTGCGTAGTCATGAGCTTGTCTTGGGCGTGAGCCCGAGCGACAAGCACCAGCGCATGCTGGCGCGTTACCGCCGCGCCGTTTCGCTCGATGCGGCGAGAGGACGAGTCGTCGCCGACATACGCAGCGCCGTGAAGATTGGCGCGGCGCGCCGCGCCGCCGACCTGCTGATCGTGCTGCGCTGGTTGCTCGCACCGGAAGCGTCTCTCGACAGTTCGCCCGCCGTGGCGCGCCCGCGTCGCCGCACGCCTTCGGCGCGCCGGCGGCGGGCGATCGATCCGACGCCGCTCGCGCAGGAGTCCTCTAAGAGCGGCGGTGAAGTCGTCCTGCTCTTCGATTGCGGGCGGCGGCGCCGTTAGGCGCGCCGTCGCCGCCTGTGGTTTTAGCGCAACACCGGACAATTTGTTTCATCCCCGCCGTGGGCGCAGAGGGCGTTGAATAAATTGACAAGTCTTTGCTGCATAGAGGAATTCGCGGTGCGAGCGTCGCGCCGTCCCGGCTTTGCGGCGAAGGCGCCAGGCGCGCGAAAGCTTGCCGCTCCAGGCGACATGAGTCAGCTTTCCGCAGAGCTGGCGGTCGGGTTGCGGGAGCCGCTGATCCAAACTTTCAGGGGCTTGCCTTTCATGACCGCATCTAAAGTGGCGACGAAGCTTGTTGGCGCGCTGCTCGCCGCCTTGGCGTGTTGGGGTCCGGCGATCGCGCAGGAAGACCAGCGCGCCGAACAGGCGCGGCTCGCCGCCCAAATTCAACTTAATCCAACTGACTATGAGGCGACGTATCGTTACGTCCTGCTGTCGACCGAGCTGCGCGACTATGAGGCGGGGATCGGCGCGCTCGAACGCATCCTGATGTTCAACCCCAATCTGTCCCGCGCCCGAAAGGAGCTTGGCTTCCTCTATGCGCGGCTCGGGTCCTATCAGCTTTCGGCCCAGCATCTGCGCAAGGCGCTCGACGAAGGCGGCCTCGATCCGGTTCAGGTTGCGCAGATCGAGGCGCAGCTGCCCGACATCGAGAAGCGCACCCAGGCCAACCGGCTCTATCTGAGAATCCACACCGGTCTCCGGGCGCAGTCGAACGCCAATTTCTTTCCGACCAACAATCTGTTCCAGGTTGGTGGCGTCGGCGTGGCGTCGGCCGCCGCGCGGAAGGGCGACATCAACAGCTTCCAGTTGGTGCAAGCCGCCCATGACTATGATTTTCAGAATGCGCGCGGCGATCAGCTGGAGACGCGGCTCACCGGCTACGCGACCGAACAGTTCCGCCTGCCGCAATACAGCGTGGCGCTCTTTGCCGGCACGATCGGGCCGCGTATCCATGTCGCGCCTGATCTCTATCCGAGCCTGTCGATCAAGCCCTATCTGACGGGCGTGGTGTCCATGCTCGGCGGGACGAATTATCTGAACGCGGGCGGCGGCGGCGTGAGTTTTGGGGCTGAACTCAACCCCAATATTTGGTTCGAGCCGGGCGCCGAATGGCGGACGATCAGCGTCAATCCCCTTCCGGGCTCGTTCAACTTTCTGGGCGCGTCGCCCTACCAGACCTTGTCGACGTTGGCGACGGGTGATGTCGCTACCGGCTATCTGAGCGGGACATACAGGCTGACCAGCGATCTGCGTTTCGAGAGCCGCGTCGCCTATTCCCGCGCTTGGGCGGGCAATCCGCAACAATCTTCGAATCAGGTCGACGTTCAGGCGATGCTGCGGTTCGAGTTCGATCCGCCGTTCGAGATCATCCCGCGCCGATGGACCGTCGCGCCCTATGGCCGCTTCACGCATCTTGCCTTCGACGCCGCCAATCTGCTGATCAACCCGTTCACCGCGCGTCGCGACAACGTCTGGATCGGCGGCTTGCTGGTCGACTTGCCGGTCTCGGCCACTTTCGGTTTCGCCGGCAACGTCGAATTCGCGCGCAATGATTCGAACATACAGAATTTCAAGACGCAGAACCTGTCCGTCAGCTTCGGGCCGACGGCGAAATTCTAACGGAGACGACGGATGAAAAAACTCTCCGTGGCCGCAACGACCGTTTTGGCGCTCCTCGCTTGCCCTGCGCTCGCTGAAAAGGTCGGCAATGTGGGCGCCGTGAATCAAAGCGCCCATGGCACGCCGCCCGGCGCCTCGAAGCGCGCGCTTTCGGTCGGGCTCGGCGTGCAGCGGCGCGAACGCATCGAGACGAGTCCCGAAGGCAGCGCCCAGATCGTCTTTGACGACACGTCGACGATGACGGTCGGACGCAACAGCGCCGTCACCGTCGACAATTTCGTCTATTCCGGCGGGCGCGGTCAGCAGGGCGTGTCGATGGCGAAGGGCGTGATGCGCTTTGTCGGCGGCGGCGTCAGCCATGAGGGCGGAACCAAGCTGCGGACGCCGACGGCGTCGATCGGCGTGCGCGGCGGAACGGCGCTGATTCAAATCGGCGGCTCATGCGGCACGCTGATCGTTCATCAATATGGTTCGATCGACGTCGGCGGGCAGACGCTTACTCGCGCGGGCTATGGCGTTTGCGCGCCGCACGGCGGGCCGGTCTCGGCGCCTTTCCTGGTGCCGCCGGAGAAGATCGCGGAAATCATCGCGGCGCTGGAGAGTGGCAAAAGGCAGCGCGGCGGCGTCAAGCGCCAGCCGACGAGCGAAGAGGCGAATCTGGCGCTGGGCAACGACCCTCCGCCGGACGTTGTCAGCTCGCCTGGGCTCGACGCGCTTGGCCCGATATGGTTCGGCAACGCCCTGGTGCAGAGCCGCGCCAATGTCGACAATCAGCCTGCGACGCTGTTGACGCCCGCGCCGCCACACCGGCATCACGGTCATCGCCAGGGCGGCTATGGCGGCGGAGAAGGCGAGGGCGGCAACGGCGGCAGCGGCGGCCCCATCTTCGGGGGGAATGGAGGCGAATAACGCGGCAACGGCGTTGGCGGCGACCGCGCGGTCGTGATGCGAGGTGCGAATGTTGAAGCGGCGTCGCGCCTATCTTCTCGCGCTTGTCGCCGCTGCGGCGCTCATTCTCCCTTGGGGCGTGGTTCAGCCCAGGGCGCTCGACGATTTGCGCAATTTCGTCTTCGACACGTTCCAGCGCATCGCGCCGCGCGCCTATGACCCCGAGGCCCCGACGCGGGTCGTCGGCGTCGATGAGAAAAGTTTGAAGGCCTATGGGCAGTGGCCTTGGCCGCGGGCGCGGCTGGCCGAGCTTGTCGACCGGCTGCGCGACCTCGGCGCGGCGTCCATCGCCTTCGATTTCCTTTTCGCGGAAGCGGATCGCTACGGCGCTTCACAGCTCGTCGACGCGATTCCCGACGCCCGCGCCCGCGCCGAGGTGGCGAAGCTGGTCGCCAAGACGCCAAGCGGCGACCAGATATTCGCTCAGGCCCTCGCGCGGGCGCCGGCGACGCTCGGCGTCACTCTGACCGACGCGGTCGTCGCGCCGCTGCCGGCGAAGTCGGGGCTGGCGACCGCCGGCGACGATCCCGCGCCCTTTCTCGTCTCCTTCGCCGGCGCGGTCGGCCCGGAGCGTCAGCTGGCGGACGCGGCTCAAGGGCTCGGCGCGACGAATTGGCTGCCGGACCACGACCAGATCGTGCGGCGGGTGCCGCTCGTCATCCGCGCCGGCGAGGTTCTGATGCCGTCGCTGGCGCTCGAAGCCTTGCGCGTCGCGCAGGGCGAGTCGGCGATCGTGATCCGCTCGTCAAACGCCAGCGGGCAAACGGCTTTCGGCAAGCAGACCGGCGTCAATGCGATCAAGGTCGGCGCCTTCGAAATCGAGACCGGGCCCAACGCGGAGGTTCGGCCGCGCTATTCACATAGCGCCGCGGCGCGAGACATTTCGGCGAAGGACGTTTTCGACGGTCGCGTGGCGCGAGAGGAAATCGAAGGACGGATCATCTTCGTCGGCGCGTTGGCGACGGGGCTCGGCGACATCCGCGCCACGCCTCTGGAGCCGGTCGCGCCCGGGGTGGACGTCCATGCGCAGATCATCGAGTCGATCGCTTCCGGCGCGCTGCTCGCGCGACCGGACTGGGCGCCGGGTCTGGAGTTCGTCGTCGCCGCGCTCACATTGCTGCTGCTCATGGGCCTGCTTTACGTCGCGCCGCCGCTCGTCTCGGCGGCGGCCGCGCCGCTCGTCGTCGTCGGGCTTTTCGCAGGCGCCTTTTATCTTTTCGATCGCCACGGCCTGCTGCTCGATCCCGCCTATCCGAGTCTCGCGATCATCGGGGCCTATCTCTTCGGCGCCGTCACGCTGTGGCGCGCCGAAACCTCGGCGCGTCGCCATGTGCGTCAGGCTTTCGGCAAATTCGTCTCCCCCGCCGTGGTGGACCGTCTCGCGGAACATCCTGATCGGCTGGTGCTCGGCGGCGAGACGCGCGAACTCACCGTGCTGTTTTCGGACCTGCGCAATTTTTCGCGGATTTCGGAAGGGATGAGCGCGCGCGAACTCACGCAGTTCATGAATGATTATTTGACGCCGATGACCGACGCCATTCTCGAAGAGGAAGGGACGGTCGACAAATATATGGGCGACGCGGTGCTTGCCTTCTGGAACGCGCCGCTCGACATCGACGATCATCCCCGCAGGGCGGTGCGGGCGGCGCTGGCGATGCGCGAGGCGCTCGTCGGCCTCAATCAGCGGCGCGTCGAGGCCGCTGCGGCCTCCGGCCATGACATTCAGCCGGCGGCGATGGGGCTCGGCCTCCATCTCGGCCCGTGCAGCGTCGGCAATATGGGGTCGATCCGGCGCTTCGACTATTCGATCCTCGGCGACACGGTGAATCTCGCGTCAAGGCTCGAAGGCGCAAGCAAGGCCTTTCAGACCGACATCGTGGCGTCAACCGCGGTGCGCGACGCGGCGCCGGACTTCGCCTGGATCGATCTCGGGCGGGTCCGGGTGCTTGGAAAAAGCGAGGCGACTGAAGTTTTTGCGATCGCCGGCGACAACGGCATAGCCGGTTCCGATTCGTATGTGCGCTGGCGCAAATCGCACGATCTGATGCGCGAGGAGTATGAATCGGGCCGATTCGACGCCGCCGCCGAGCGCGCTTCGGCTCTGGCGCGGTCGGTCCCCGAGCCCTGGCCGGCGCTCTATGTCGCCCTGGAGGAGCGATATCGGATGCTGGCGGGACAGGGGTTGCAGGTTAACTGGTCGTCGGTGTGGAATCTTTCGAGCAAGTGACCTTATCGTCCGAGCGCGACAGCTTTCCGCCGTGTGATCGCATGCGTTACGTCTTCATCTCAGGATCGCTACTCGCGCATGATCTCAAATTCGGTACAGACTTATTGGGGCCTGATCGCATCGCGTCATGACCCAAACGCCTTCGCGGCTCTCGACGCCGCCTACCGCGAACCGCAGCGCGGCTACCACGACTGGGGCCATATCGGCGATTTGCTGGCCAAGCTCGACGACTTCAAGTCGCTGGCCGTGCGGCCCGATCTGATCGCGGCGGCGATCTTCTGGCACGACGCCGTATACGTCACGCGCGCCAGCGACGGCCTGCTGCGTCCCGACGCGGAAAATGTTCGCGCGAGCGCCGAATTGTTCGAGCGCCATTCCAACTTCGATCGAATGGAATCCGCCGCGATTTACGAGCTGATCATGGCGACGGCCAATCACCTCAACGCGCGCGCGACGACCGAGCACTATCCCGGTTTCGCCAGCGACCTTGATTTGTTCCTCGATCTCGATCTTTCCTCGCTCGGCGCGCCATGGCCGATATTCGCGCGAAATCTCGAGCAGCTACGCTTCGAATATGACTGGGTGCCCGAGCCGCTGTTTTGCCTTGGCCGACTCCAAATGATCGACACATTCGCCGCGCGCGGAGACCAGCTCTACAGGCGCGACGAGACGCGAAAGCTTTGGAATGCGCGCGCCCATGAAAATCTCGCGCGCGCGCAGGACGAGCTGCGCCGGCAGGTGGCGCGGCTCGCCTCGTCGGCCTGAATCAGACTCAAAACGACGTTTCCACTTTCTCTGGCCGATCAAAGCGCGTTGCGGCAGACGCTGTTCATCCGTCCGCTCTCGCCTTCTCCAGTCCCGACGGCCACGCCGCGACAGTCCGCCGTCGAATGCGATTGGGCGACAGCCTTTGACTCAGCCCAGTCGATAGGGAGGATGAAGGGTGCGACCGGCGACTGGCCGGCGATAACGCGCACGGGCTGCGGTTCCGGCGTCTTGGCGAGCAGCGCCTTGGCGGCGGCGAAGCCGACATTGGCGGCGAGAATCGCGAAGGCGATCTTCATCGCGAGAGCGATACGCACCGGTCGCGACGCAAAACCAAATTTGGCGAAGCCGTTCGTCGTGCGGTTCATCAGATTTCCCCCGTCCGTCGAGACGGTCCGGCGTGTTGGCCTTCCCGCTCGGTCAGCGATGAGCGGACCCTAAAACGCCCGCGCGGGGGTCGCGGTGCGCTGGCGCACAGGGCGCCAAATGCAAGAACTCCCGGCGTTTTGAGCGCCGGGAGCCCTGTTTCGTCAGACGTCGAAGCCGCCGTCGCCGCCGCTGTCGAAGCCGCCGCCATCGTCATAGCCGGGATCGTAATCGGCGTTCTGCGCGCCCATGGGGTCGTCATAGCCGGGGTCGTAGCCGGCGTCGGTCGCTCCCGACTGGTCGCCGTAGTAGTTGTTGATGATCGTGTCGCCGCCGGTCGGCGTGAAACCGGAGCCGATCCCGAGATTCGCTATGCCGCCATAGCCGGCGCCATGGGTGAACAGGCTGCGAATGCCGTCGGCGAGCAGCACGCCGCCTGCCACGCCCGCGGCGGTGCCGAGCGCGCCCCTCAGAAAACCGCCGCCGTCAGAGACGGGCGGCTGCTGCTGTCCCCAGCCTTGCGGGGCGTAACCGCCGGCGACGGGATTCATGCCCGGCTGCTGGCCCCAGGGACCAGACGGACGGGTCTGCTGCGGGGTTGGGCGCTGTGGCGCCGGACGGGATCCTCCGAACAGGCCGCCGAGGAAGCCGCCGGCGGGCTTCGATTCGAGCTCCTGCACGCGCGCCTCGAGTTCTTCGATCCGCGCATTGGCGCCCTGCAGCGCCTGTTCTTGCACGATCACGGTCTGCGCCAGGAGATAGGGCGCGGCCGGCTGAGTCTTGACCTGTTCGTTGATGAAGGTTTCCGCCTCCTGGTCGCGCGGCGTCGAGGCGGCGCTCTTCGTGCGCTCGAACAGACCAGCGATAAGTTGGCGTTCTTCCGGTGACATAGGTTTCTCCATCGTCGCCGCCCTTTTCGGCGCGGCGCCAAACATATGGCCCCGCCACAAAACGCCGCCAAGAGCCAAGCGCAAGCGGGGCCGATTAAACTTTCGACATCTCCCGGCAAGGATTAGGGCGCGCCCGACCGCCCTTCGCCTTCCGCCGCGCCCACATCGTCGGGCGGGAACTGCGGAAGCGTCAAGGGCTTCCGCTTCCAGGCGCGCTATGACGCGAACCGCGCCGTGGTTTCAGGACTGGAGACCCGGGCGGAACTCGACCAGAAGCGCGCGCCGGCGCTGACGATCTGCTGCGCATCGGCGAATAGCCGGCGCGTATCCTCAGTCGTTAATTCAAAGCGCTTGCTTGTCCAATCCTGCAAGGCGGTCGCGGTGTCGGTAAGCGAGCGCGACGCCGTCAGCTTCGAGGCAAGCTCGGCGGTCAGTGCCGCTTCCTGCTGCATGCGCTCCAACCAGACGCGATTGGCGTCCTGGAGGCGATCCCAAATCTCGTCCCGCGCCTCGGTGAAATCTTCCAGTCGCCGCCGGCCATCCGCCGCTTGCGCCGCAGCGCTTGGCTGCGGGGCTTCGTTACGCCGCTCTTCCTGCTGGGTCATGCGCGTCTCTCCGTCTTCGCTTGAAACGCCAGCGCCCCCGGGGCGACTATATAAGATAATCATCTGGAAAGTCTGTGACGTTTGTCTTGTTCGGCGCTCGGCGGAGCCCATTCGTCGGACGGCGCCGGCTGGCTCGACAAAGGGCGGCCTTTCCGCTATGGAGCGGGCCTCAACTAGAACAGCGTCCCGAAACGCTCGTCGGCCAAAAGGTCAAGACGAAACGGCAGGAGTTTTTGTGATGAACATCATCGAGCAGCTCGAGGCGGAACACGCCGCCAAGCTCATCGAAGGCAAGAAAATCCCGGAATTTCGGCCGGGCGACACAGTCGTGGTGAACGTCAAGGTCAAGGAAGGCGAGCGCACCCGCGTTCAGGCCTATGAGGGCGTGGTCATCGCCCGCCAGGGTTCGGGGCTCAATGAGAGCTTCACCGTCCGCAAGATTTCCTATGGCGAGGGCGTCGAGCGCGTGTTCCCCGTTCACGGACCGCTGATCGACTCGGTCAAGCTCGTGCGCCGCGGCAAGGTGCGCCGCGCCAAGCTCTATTATCTGCGCGACCGCCGGGGCAAATCCGCCCGCATCGCCGAGCGCGTCGAGACGAAGCCGAAGGCCAGCGATAAGGCGTAACCACGTATCGACACAAGGAACCGGCGACGCTGTGCGAAAGTCAGCGTCGCTTTTTTTATGGCCGCCGAAGTCTTCGCCGCGCGCTTGCGAGTCGAGCCTATTCCTGTATCTTAGCGCGGCAGAAGCGCCGGTTTTTGGCGCCTGACGCGCGGTTTAGCGCGAGATTAAATATTGTTTATTGGAGAAATTGCTATGGTGACGTCATTGACTCCGAAGAAAATCGTTCTGTGTTCCGACGGAACAGGCAATAGTTCAGCCAAATCCGAGAAAACCAATGTCTGGCGTCTTTATCAGGCCCTCGATCTTTCCGGGCCGGATCAAGTCGGCGCCTATGACGATGGGGTCGGGACCTCCAAATTCAAATATTGGGCGATCATCGAGGGCGCATTCGGCATCGGGCTGAAGCGCAATGTGCTGGACCTCTATAAATTCGCCTGTCGAAATTATCCCAACCCCAACGGCGTCGCGCGAAATCCGGACGCGCCCCAGCCGGATATTTACGGGTTCGGCTTCAGCCGAGGCGCTTTCACGATTCGGCTCCTCGTCGACTTCATCGTCACGGAGGGGTTGGTCTGCTACCGCTCTGAGGAAGAGCTGGAGCGCAACGCCCGCGCCGCCTATCGGAATTATCGCCGGACGGCGTTTCCGGCCAAGTTACGTCTGCTCACATGGGTCGGACGCTTCATTCGCGATCTGTTTTTCTGGATCAAGGACTCGGCGCTTGGTTTCCAGCCCTATTCTGTGGTCAAGGCGCAAACGAAAGAGGCTGGCCGCGCAAATATTCGCATCAAATTCCTCGGACTATGGGACACCGTCGAGGCTTACGGCCTGCCGGTGGCGGAACTCAAGGACGGCGTCAACAAATTCCTCTGGCCGCTTGTGTTCGGCAGCTTCGAGCTCTCTCCCAACGTCGATCGGGCGTGTCACGCGCTCGCGCTCGACGATGAAAGACAGACTTTTCACCCGCTGCTTTGGGAGGAAGTATCGGAGGATCCAAAAAGGAGGGAGGAGCTGAACCAGCCGCCGGTTCGCCCCGGACGGATTACGCAGGTCTGGTTCTCCGGCGTGCATTCCAATGTCGGGGGCGGTTATCCCGAGGATCAGCTTTCCTATGTATCGCTCGAATGGATTTTGAGCGAAGCAGAGAAGCATGGCCTCGTTCTCGATCAGGGCGTCATTCGCCAATATGCGGACGCCAAATCGCCGTTTGCGCGACTCTATGATTCACGGCAGGGGCTTGGCGCCTATTACCGCTATGGTCCGCGCCAGATCAGGTTGCAGAAAGACAGTCAGGGCAATGATATCCTGCCCATCATACACGGCAGCGTGATTACGCGGATGGTGCGGGGGACTGACGATTATACGTCGGTGCCCCTGCCTGGAAAGTTCTGGGTGCTCGCGCCAGACGGCGAACTTTTGCCGGGAGATTATGACGAGGATATGCCGGCGCTTGACGCCACCAAATGCTCGCCCGCCAGCGTTCCCAGCCTCGTGGCCGAACCGGAAAAGACCGCCGCGGAAAAGGCGACGCTGATCGCAACCATCAAGCAGTTGCCGCGAAGCGCCGACAGACAAAAATCAGTCGAACTCGTCCTCGACACGATCTTCTGGCGTCGCGTCCTCTATGTGTTGACGCTTGCGCTGACATTTTATCTTGCGGCCTTTCGATGGATCGGTGGGACGTTCACAAAAGGGGTCGACTACGCTCTGAAAGGAATTCCATACGTCAACGACCTTTGGGAATATTTGAATCACGCTGAGGACGCAGCGGCCCGTGGCGTCATACGGCAAGGAGCCGATGTCGCCGGCGGACTGATTCCGAGCGGGTTCAATCCCTGGGTTGAGCGGCTCAACGAGCATCATGTCGAAGCGTTCCTTGTCTTGGCGTCGATCGTCATCTGTCTTCGCTTGAGTTCCGCGCTGCAATTGCGCATCCACGACCTTGCCCGCGCGGGGTGGAACGAAGAATTTCGAAAGGCGTATGCTGGTTCGAGAACGGACGCGAAACGCGCCGTCATAGTGCGTGCGGCGATTTGGATTTTCGTGCCGCTTCTTGTTGGCTTCCTGGCCGTTTGGGGGGGCGCACCGACGTGGATCGGGAACGCACTGTTTGGCGCAAGCGGCATAGCCTTCGTCTTCGCGCTGTTCTTCGTGCCGCGCATATTGGAAGACGCCCAAAAAAATGTCCTGGACTTCGAAGCAACGCCCGCTCAGCGCGCTGCGCGCGTTTTGAGGACATACCCGCTATTTCGTGACGGCTATCCGGTGTTGACTAAGAGCATTGTTCCGGCGCTCTTCGCGCTTGCGCTCGTCGCTGGCGGCGCAATGCTCTTCAACCGAACCGCCTATGTTGCCCTCAGCGGCACCAATCTCTTTTGTACGGCATCTGTAGACGCCAAGCTTGTTGAAGGAGTGCCGCAGACATCCGATTTCAGCGTCGACCAAATGTGCTGGCCCACGAAACTGAAGCTCGAACAGGGAAAAACTTATCGCATTACGCTTACATCAAACGGAGATTGGTTCGATCAAGAGTCTCGTACCGACGTGATCGGTTTTCCCGATTCGCGTTCACTGACCTATAAATTGTCTGCGCCTTTCAAGCGCTGGCCAGACTTAAACTGGTTCACGCCCATTATCCGCGTGGGCGATTGGGGCGGCGAGGAGTATCCCCTATTGGCGGGCACGCAAGTGCCCAACAGCTACAGTAAATGCGTCAACGATGTCGAATATGAAAAGCCCGCATTCTATTTTGACGCTCGACTCTCAGACGCTTCTGCGAAGCGGCTGCAAGCCTGTTCCCCGACGCCTCAGTCGGCTCTTTCCATTTCGCAGGAAATTAAGCCCCAGCAGACCGGCGAACTTTTCGTTTATGTGAATGACGCCGCGCCGATGCTGCCCATTGTCGCGAAACTTTTTACCGCGAACAACCGCGGGACCGCGACAATCAAGGTGGAGCCGTTGGATCAGAACGTCGCGAGTTCGACTCCGCCCGCTAGCTCTCTAACGGCGCGTTGAGGATCCAGCGATGTCCAAAGGGGTCGCGCAGCGAAGCGTAGCGCGTCCCCCAGAAGGAATTGGTCGGCGCCGTCTCGATCTTGCCGCCAAGCTTGGTGGCGCGGGAACAGACGTCGTCGACCTCCTGCGCCTTGTCATATTCGAGGCTGACGGAGACGGTGGCGTGTTCGCCCAGCATTGGCACGCGGGTCTGGCCGAATTCCGGAAAAACGTCGGCGAGCATCACCGAGCCGCCGTTGATCAGCAATTCGCAATGGGCGATGCGCAGCCCGTCGACGGACGGCATCAGGGCGCGCTGCTTGGCGTCGAACGCGCCGGTATAAAAGGCGATCGCTGCCGCGGCGGGGCTGACGGTCAAATAGGGCGCGACCCTCGGACGTGGCTGTTTCATCAAATTTCCTCCGCCGGGGCGCGCAGCGGATCGCCCCAATCCTTTCTTCGAATCTTTTCGTAGCGCGGCTTGTCGCGCTTGGGAATGAATGTCTCGCGGAATGCTTTATCAGCGCAGAGCGTTAAAGAAACTCCCGTTTTATTGGCGCGCCGCGGACCGATGATGCGCGCCGAAGGGGGAGAGGCCGCTCGAAACCGTCCAACGGCGAGATAGGCGAATTTTTCGTCCTCGAAGGGGGCGTCGGCGCCCTTGACCTGCCGGTGGGCGCGCCGCCGGGCCAGCCGGACCGAGAAATGGCACCAGTCGGGCGCCGGCAAGGGGCAGGGCGCCTGATGCGGACAGGGCGCGATGATATGCGCGCCGAGCGCCAGAAGCCGGCTCCGCACCCCCATCAGCCGGGCATGGTCGCGCGGCGTCCCCGGCTCGACGATGACCAGCGCGCCGCCGGTTTGCGCCCAAAGCCGATCGGCGACGGCTGGCAGTTCGGATTCGGCGATCTCGGTGAGCGCATAGCCGGCGACGACGAGGTCAAAGGGGGCGGCGTCGGTCGCTCGCGGCGCGGCGAGATCGGCGAGAATCGTCTCGATCGCGGCGGCCGGTCCGCCGTCCCGCATCAGCCCGGCGGCGAGGCGCAGGAACAGCGCGCTGCGGTCGAGGAGCGCGATCTCGGCGATCCCCGGCCACGCCGTCGCCGCGGCGCAGGCGGCCGCGCCAAGGCCGCAGCCGGCGTCGAGCATCCTCTGGGGCGCGAATTCGGGGCATTCCTCCTTGAGCCGCCCGAGCGCGGTGACGATCGCGGCATAGGTCGCCGGCATGCGCGTCGCCGCATAGGCCAAAGCGTCGGACTCGTCGCGGATCGTCTCGAGCGTCGGCTGGCGCGCCCGATAGCCGTCAGACAGCCGTCGCGCCCTTTCGCGCAGCATCGCCTGCGGGCGGCCCGAGAGTCGCGCCTCGACGGCCGCCGCAAGCTGCGCAGGCAGTTCCGGAGAAGGGAGGCTCACCACGGCCTCGGAAAGGGGCGGTCTTCCATGGCGCTTGCGTAACGGGTAGAAGACCCTCAATTCAATAGCAATGCGTCTCGTCTCCCGCTTGAGGGGAGGTAGGGACGTAAGGAAGCGACAGTCTATGGCATCGAAGGCCGCGCCCCGCACGCTCTATGACAAAATCTGGGACGACCATGTCGTCGACCGCCAGGATGACGGCGCCTGCCTGCTCTATATCGATCGCCATCTCATTCATGAGGTGACGAGCCCGCAGGCGTTCGAGGGCCTGCGCATGGCGGGCCGCTCGGTGCGCGCGCCGGAACGCACGCTCGCCGTCGTCGACCATAATGTGCCCACGACCGATCGCTCGCTGCCGATCGAAGACCCGGAGAGCAAGGCGCAGGTCGATCAGCTCGCGATCAACGCCAAGGAATTCGGCGTCGAATATTTCAACGAGCACGACAAGCGTCAGGGCGTGGTGCATATTATCGGGCCGGAGCAGGGCTTCACGCTGCCCGGCATGACCATCGTCTGCGGCGACAGCCACACGTCCACGCATGGCGCCTTTGGCGCGCTGGCGCATGGCATCGGCACGTCGGAAGTCGAACATGTGCTGGCGACCCAGACGCTGATCCAGAAGAAAGCCGCCAATATGCTGGTGCAGGTCGACGGCAAGCTCGCCGACGGCGCCACGGCGAAGGACATCATCCTCGCGATCATCGGCGAGATCGGCACGGCGGGCGGCACCGGACATGTGATCGAATATGCCGGCGAGGCGATCCGCGACCTGTCGATGGAAGGCCGCATGACCGTCTGCAACATGTCGATCGAAGGCGGCGCCCGCGCCGGCCTCGTTGCGCCCGACGAGAAGACCTTCGCTTATCTCAAGGACCGTCCGAAGGGCCCGCAGGGCGACACCTTCGACATGGCGCGCGCCTATTGGGAGACGCTCTACTCGGATGAGGGCGCGCATTTCGACAAGATCATCCGCCTCGACGCGAGCAGACTGCCGCCGATCGTGACCTGGGGCACCTCGCCGGAAGACGTGGCGACAGTGGACGGTTTCGTGCCGAAGCCGGAGAGCGCAAAGACGCCGCAAAAGCGCGCGGCGATCGAACGCGCGCTGGAATACATGGGCCTCAAGGGCGGCGAGCGGATGACTGACATCGAGATTGATCGCGTCTTCATCGGCTCCTGCACCAATGGCCGCATCGAGGATCTGCGCGCCGCGGCGAAGATGGTGGAAGGAAAAAAGGTCGCCGAGCGCGTCAATGCGATGGTAGTGCCCGGTTCCGGTCTTGTGAAGGCGCAGGCCGAAGCCGAAGGCCTCGACAGAATTTTCACCGCCGCCGGCTTCGAATGGCGGGAGCCCGGCTGCTCAATGTGCCTGGCGATGAACCCCGACCGTTTGGCGCCGGGCGAGCGCTGCGCCTCGACTTCGAACCGCAATTTCGAAGGGCGTCAGGGCTTCAAGGGCCGCACGCATCTGGTGTCGCCGGCGATGGCGGCGGCGGCGGCGATCGCCGGCCGTTTCGTCGACGTGCGCAACTGGCGATAGGCTGGCGGCCCTGGCGCAAACGAAATCAGTCGCCGTCCGGGCCGGGTCCTTCTTCGTCCCAATCCGGGTTGCGGCGCCACTCGTCCTCGCTCCACGGACGCGGGTCGCGCCAGGAAGGACCGCCGCGACCCCACCAGTCGCCCTGTCGCTCCAGAGACTGACCCTGCTCGCGGTCGTCCGCGGTCTGCATGACGCCATCGGCGCCAAGCGCGGCGCGCGCGGCGGCGGGCGCGGAAATGGCGGAGCTCACGAAGCCGGCGACGCCAAGCGCGAGCGCTGCGATCAACAATCTGCTCATGACGATCTCCTCTCACAATCATCCTTGCTTGAACATTGGATCGCGCCGAATGTTCCGGCGAAGCCGCCCGGCTTCGCGCGCGTTGTGATGTGACGATGACTCGACAGGAATGGAGCCGTTTAAAACCGCCGACGCTGGCCGATATCGAAGCGCTCGCCGACGCGGCCTATGCCGCTTTGCCGAGCCGCTTCACGCGGCTCTGCCAAGGCCTCGTCATCCGCGTCGAGGATTTTCCCGACGACGAAACGCTCGACGACATGCAATGCGAGAGCGAGTTCGATCTTCTGGGTCTTTTTCGCGGGCGCGGCCTGACGCAGGGCGCGCATCTTTCCGAGACCGGCGAACAGCCGAACATGATCTGGCTCTATCGAAGGCCGATCCTCGACTATTGGGCCGACGGCGAAGATACGCTCGAAGCGATCGTCACCCATGTGCTCGTGCATGAGATCGGCCATCATTTCGGTCTGACCGACGACGATATGGAAGAGATCGAACGGCGCGCCGGATGAGGATCAGCGCGCAGGTTTGGCGAGCTCTTCTTCCGCCCGGTCGACGCCGCTCGCAAGCGCCGCTACAGCGAGTGGTAGCGCACTCGCCAACCCGTTAATCAAAACTTCGCATTCAAGGTCACGAAAGCGGAGCGCGGCGCGCCGGGCATGATGTTATTGTTGTTGGTCGCCGCCGCATAATAGCGTGCGCCGAGAAGGTTCTCGACATTGAGCTGGGCGGAGGTCGTATCGGTGATCTTCCAAAACACCGCCCCATCTACCCGGGCGTAGCCGGGCACCAAGACCGCATTGTCGATCGCGGGGTAGAATTTTGCATTGTAGATCACGCCCGCGCCTAATCCGAGAGCGCCCGGTCGAGCCTCGAAGAGCGACGACACGTCATATTTGTTCCAAAACGAAAATGTGTCGCGAGGGACGTTCGGCGTCACTTTTCCCGGATAGACGAGGAACGGGTCCGCGGAATCGGGAAAGGCGTTCGCGCTTAATACGCGGCCGGACTGGAGACCATAGCCGAGCGAGGCCTGCCACTGATCGGTGACATATCCGACGAGCGAAATTTCTCCGCCCCTTGTCCTTGTATTGGCGGCGACGGCGTTGAAGGCGTTGACCGTAATCGGCTGATTGGTTCGGTTGAGCTGATAGATCGCCGCAGTGAACAGAAGCAGCGGGGTGATCTGATATTTCATGCCGACTTCGAAATTCTGGAAGCCCTGGGGCGCAAGCGCCGCAAGCGAGGGCGTCAGAACGACGAACTGGTCGCTGGAAGCAGGCAGGAAGGAGCGCGAATAAGCGCCATAGAACGACAAGTCATCGTTCGGCTTGACGACAAGACCGAGCCGCGGTGACCATTTGTTGGTGACGTTTCGAATGGTCTGATTGATCGTATCGACGATTTCGCCTTCCGCCTGTTCGGCGGCCTGGCCGGCGGGGTCCGCGCCAGGGGGCAGCGGAAGATCGGCGCCGCGGAAGTTCAGGTCAAAACGATCGAACCGAACGCCCGCGAGCACATCGATATGTTTGGTGATCGCGATCTGGTCCTGAACATAGCCCGACGCCAGCATGAGATTTGTGTAACGGCGCTCGCGCCCGTCGCCGTAGATCATTGGATAGTAAATCGTCGGCGCCAGGAAGGGCGCGTCGACCGCAACCGCGCCGCCATCACAATTGATGACGAAATTGTTTTCCGGCGCGCCGAAGCAGGAGAGATTGCGCTCGCTCGCGGATCTCTGATTTCCGACTTCGGCGCCGACCAGCAACGTGTGCTTGATCTCGGGAGTCATCTGCCAGCGGTAGATGAGGTCCGTCTGGTTGAAGACGTTCCGACGCGGCGTGTTGTGGAGATAACCCTCTATCTCCATCTGCCCGCCCGGCGGGCCTTCGAATAAAAGGACATTCTCGCCGGGGAAGGTGTTGGCGTAACGCTTTTGATAAGTCGCGTAGACGGTGTGATTGCGGATTTCGAGTCCGAAATCGGTCTTGTGGTCGAAATACAGGTCGACCCAATTGACGTCCGCCTTCGAATAATTGTTCTTCTTCGCTTCGGGATTTGCGTCGCCGAAAAACCTGTAACTCGGCGCGAAGGACGGATATCCGGGATAGGAACTCGCCAGACCATTGGGGAATCCCTCGAGATAGGACCCGAGGCCGACCGAGGGAATGCCGCGGTCATTGGTGCGCCAGTCGCGGAAATGCTCGTAGCTAAACGTAATGAACGTGTTCTGCTGCGGCTTCCAAGTGATTGTTGGATTTACGCCATAGCGCTCGAGCTGAAAGAAATTGCGGAAGCCGTATGAATTTTCATAGAGCGCATTCAGGCGGACCGCGAGCGTGTCGGAAACCGCCTGCCCGAAATCAATGGTTACGCGCTTGCGGCCGAAACTGCCGAAACTCGTCTGGATGTCACGGATCGTCTCGCCATCCGCCTTCTTGGTCACCCGGTTGACGATGCCGCCGCCGCCGCCGCGGCCGAAGATCAGGGCGCTTGGTCCCTTGAGCACCTCGACCGCCTTGATGTTGTATAGATCGCGGTAATATTCCGCGTCGTCGCGCACGCCGTCCCTGAAAAAGTCGGCCGACGTGCTCTGGCCGCGGATGGTGATCGCGTCCTTGTTGCCTTCGCCTCCGGTGACCGTCACGCCCGGCACGTAAGTGAGCGCCTGCTGAATGCTCAAGGAGCCACGATCCTCCAGCTGTTGCTTGGTGAGGATCGTAACGGACTGCGGGATATCAAGGATGGGCGTGTTGGTCTTCGTCGCCGTCGACGTGCCATGCGCCACATAGCCCACGACGCCGCTCGGCCCGCCGCCCAGCGTCTGTCCGGCGGGCACAAAGGGCGCGGGCTCGGGCGATGGCGCAGGCGGCGCGGATGAGGGCGCGGCATTGACCGCGTGCGTTGCGCGCGGCGTTGAGGCATGTGAGACGGTCTTTTTCTTTCCGCCAACATCGATCCTGGGGAGCGCCTGCTGTGCATAGGCCAAAGGATCGGTGGAGAGAAAAGCGGCGATCAGAAAAACGCTGGCTCGGACGCGGTTCCATTTCGTTTTGTGCGAGATCGACCCGGTCACGAAAGGCCTCAGGGCAAGGAAATGAGTCGGCCGCCACCGGAGTTCGACCAAATTTTTGATTGAGTATTACCGTGAAAACCCTTCGTCAACAGCTTGAACAGCACATTGGAATATTTTTCAATTACATTGAAGCTGTTGAGAAATAAGCCGCAAAATCTTTTTCTTGCGTATTTTTACGCTTGACTGTTGCGCAAATGATACGCTGAGGAGCTCTCACAAGGACGCGGGCAAAACCAAATCCGCCAGGTTTTGCAAGGGCGAACAGGCGGGGCCAGCGCCTTCCGGCCCGTCAGTAACGACAGGTCGATCAAGCCAATCAACAGGAATTCATGTCAGACGATCAGTTCTGTCGATCATCATTTTTTCCGCCTTCGTTCTCGCATTCGAACGCTTCTTTCTCAAACGGAATGTTGCGGTAGGCGGCGTCGTGATCGCGGCAGCGCGATAGGTTTGTAAGATAATCGCGCAGATAGATGAAATAGAAGCGCGCGACGCCGTGCCGGTCGATCTGCTCCTGATGAATCAGTTCATGCCGAAAGAGCGTCTTTGAAACTTCCGACTCGTCGCCCTTGAAGAGGATCGTGCGGCCGACCACCATGCCGCGGTAGTTCCGCGCGAGGGGCAGCTTGAAAATCCAGTGGCGATAGCGCACGCGAGGAGAGGGGCGGGACGACATTTGGCGAGAGCGCATTGGAGGCCGTCGAATTTCGGGCGGTAGGATAAGCGTGCTAACCGCCGATCGTTTCAATCGCCGTGCCCGGCGCCATAACCGCCGTTCCAGCCGCCATAGACGCCGCCCCAGCCGCCCCGGTTCTCGAATTCGCCATGGTCGCCTCGCTCCCGATAACCGTGGTCGCCGCCATAACCGCCCCAGCCGCCGCCGCGACAGCGCCGCTGCGGTCCCCATGGCGTATCCACGATCCAGCAGCGCTGATTGCCGCCGCTCGCAAGCTCGATGCGCGCGTCGGACGCGAGCGATCGCACGACCGGCGCGGCGAACGCCGGCGCCGCGGTCGCGAAGCAGCAAGCGAGCGCGAAGGAGAGAAACAGAGGCCGGGCAGGGTGACGCATATCAATCAGCTCCGAAATCGTCGCATTGCGCGAGGGTAAGAAATGAGCGCTGAACTCGGCAAGAATGAGAAGCCGAGCTTCTTCGCGTCATTGCGCGGGGTTTAGAGAATATCCGCCGTCAAGGAGCGGACAGTGGGGCGCTGACGCGCGCGTAACGCCCGTCAGTCTCGCAGGCCGCCGTCGGCGTCGCGAGTCCTCAAGAAGAAGCGCAAGCGCGTCGTTTGCGTAGGTTACGCCCCGACCCCGCGGAACGTCGGGGCGTTTTGATGGGGCGCCGGGCTAAGCCGTGGCGTTTCTACCAACCCCAGGCGCCGTAGCCCCAGCCGGGATAGCCGCAGACATTCACCCAGGTCCGCCCCCATCCGGTCCAGACCGGGCGATAACAGCCGTAGCCATAGCCGCCGTAGAACGCCGGGCGGTAAAAATAGCGACGGTAACCCCATCCGCCATATCCCCATCCCGGGCGCCGCCAGCCATAGCCGCCCCAGCGACCCCAGCCGCCGCCCCAACCGCCGAAACGACCGCCGCCCCAACCGCCAAAGTGGCCGCCGCCCCAACCGCCAAAGTGGCCGCCGCCCCAGCCGCCGAAATGGCCGCCGCCAAAGCCGCCGAAATGGCCGCCGCCGAAGCCGCCATGTCCCCAAGCGAGAGCTTCTCCGGGGATGATGAGCGTCGCGGCCAGTGCGGAAATAAGAGCAATTCTTCGAAGCATCGCCATGCTCCCTTATCCAAGAACGCCCCTCGTCGCCACGAAGTGTAGCGGAGCTTCTGCGGCAAAGTGTTTCGCAACTATTTCCGAGGCGCCGCGCACGCGCGCCGCCCTCGTCGTTCATCGAAAAAATAGCTACGCGGCTCCAACCGGCGCATCGCGGCGCGCGACGACCGTGAACAGAGGCGGTCGAGACGCCATCATTTTTGGCGAATGCCGAGTGACGGTCGCATGCGGAAAACCGAGCTTCTCAAGCGAGCGCGATTCTGCCGCGAATCGCCAAGAGATCGGGATGCAGCGGGTCCAAGGCGATTGCCGGTTTGCTCGCCCGCAAAGCTTCTTCATTCTGGCCCAGGGACAAAAGGCTCATCGCAAGCCGGTTGGCGACATTTGGCAGATCAGGACGAATTTCAAGCGCGCGTCCCAGCAAACGCACTCTTTCAATGTTGTCGCCTTTCTCCGTCTCGCTGGCCAACAAAACCTGCATCAAGGTCAACGCATCTCGATCAGGCGGCTGATTGAAAATCGGCTCATAATCGAGTCCGGCGCAATTGTTGAACATAATACGTTCTGTTGCGGCAAAAATATCTTGGTCAAAAAACCGATGGCTTGGGCAGTGACGAGGAAAAAAGGCATATCCAGCGGTTCGTGTCGCGGCAATTTTCGGTAGTTGCTCTTCAAGCTGGGCCTCTGACATCGGCGTGGCAATCGCCGCTGCGATTCTCTGAACGGATTCTAGCGGATGGGCGGAAAGATCTTTATATTTTAGCAGGAAAGCGTTCTGCTGCGGTTCTTGGATCCATTTTTGAAAAAATGGATATAATACCAAGCGTTTACCGCTAAGAAGTGAGGCATGTATCGCGCGAAATTTTCATGTTTGAAGACAAGAGTATAGTTATCGAAATTTGCGATCGATTGTTCCAGAGGATTTCGGTACTGCACAAGCGCCAAATCGCTGTTTATTTTCCTTGGCAGCGTCAAATCCAAGTCGTGGTTTTTCTGATAGAAGAAGCGCGTATGCTCGCCGATTAGCGATGCGTGTTTTTTGCATGGAACAGTCTTGCAGCATTCATTTGTGAGATAAAACTCGCAATATTCGTATTTGTCGTGGTACGCAGCTCTCAAAAGCCTTTCGAGAAAATGGTGCCCCGATCGGGGCATTGAAATCCCAACAATCACGGACATGGCACAACTCTCTTTCTCGAATGTGAATCGGCCGTATCCGGTCCCGATTTTTAACATTGACATGACGCTGTCAACACTCCAGACAGGGATTGAATCGGGATCCGACCTATGGTCCTGTTCGAACGCAACTTCTCACGGCTTGGCGGCGTTTGACGTGACCACATTGTCGCGGACACCGCCGCCGGCGCGTGGAGTTGTGGATGGCCGACCTTGGCCCGTCTTCCGACCAGGGAAATCGTGATTTTGAAAGCCGGGCGCCGGACTGCAATGGCGACTAATACTATTCATTGCGCGCAGTCGGTCGATCGGTCCGGCATTCTCATGCCGATGCGCGACCGCACGGACGCCAATTATCCTTTATGGGCGAAGCCGGCGAGTGAGGAAACGGAAAAGGTCCTGCAGCCCCTGCCAGAATCGAAAACGCCGCGCTGGCGGGGGCTCTTCGGCCTTGGACGCTTCTTCATGAATTCCGCGCATGGCAACCTCCCCATTCGCCGAGAATGGCGCATGGCGTCCAACCGGCGCGTTGCGGTGCGCGACGACCGTGAACAGAGGCGGACGAGAAGCCATCATTTTTGGCGAATGCCGAGTGATGGTCGCGTGCGGAAAACCGAGCTTCTCAAGCATGAATGAAATTGCTTCAGGCGACAGCGACCACCAGTGGACGAGGCCGTTCGGTAACGGGCTCGGCGCAAAGAGCATGTTGACCCCATTGTTTGCGCCTCCTGCAGCAGGCAATTCGCGCAAGCTGGGTCCGCTGACCACATCGGTGACAATAATGGTGTTGTCGGTTAAGGCGGCGAGCCTCTGCAACGCCAGGAACGGGTTCGACAAGTGAAGGAGGATCGCGCCAAAAACGGTCACATCGAAGCGACCAATATCGCCTGGAGGTTCATAAATATCCGCATAGACCACGCTGGCGTTGAAACCGAGCGCGCGTTTCGTGAACCACCAGCTATTGCGCATTGCAGCTGCGGACTTTGTTCCAGCAAATCTCTGTTCCGTCAGGTCGAGACCTCGGAACGGCACCAACTCGGGGCCACGCCCGATCGGCAAATCTAGCACGACGAGGTTGGCGCCGCTCGACGCGAGATAAGCCGACAGAAAGCCGCTGGCCGGCCGCGCTTCGAGAACGCGTTTCCTGGCAAAATCAAAGTTGCCGAAATAGGCCTGTTCATGGCCACGCAAATCCCACGCGCCGGCGAGGACGCGTCCGCTTCCAAAATCGATCGTATGGTTAAATAAGCAATCTTTTTGTTCGACCGCGGCGTGGTAATTGGCGAGCGCTTGTTGAAATGACGGATTCAACTGGCCAAGATATCTGTGCTTTCGGTGCGATTCAGTCTTAAAGTAGCTGTCGATCTCTTCGGTCGTCGCCGACTTGCGCCATTTGGGGGTCTGAAGCTCTCTCACCCGCTGCAATAGCTCGGCGTATGGCACGGTTCCGCCTCCTGCAGACTCTGCAGCGCTCAGGAACTCTTCCGCGCAGCCATAATCGCCCATCGCGAATGCGGTGCTCCCGCGAATAGCCAAGAGATCGGGATGTAGCGGGTCCAAGGCAATTGCCTGCTCGCTCGCTCGTAAAGCCTGTTCGCTCTCGCCAAGGGACAAAAGGGTGGATGCAAGCAGGTTGGCGACGTTTGGCAGATCAGGACGGATTTCAAGCGCGTGTCTGAGCAAACGGGCTCTTTCAACGCCGTTGTCTTTCTCCATTTCGCTGGCCAACAAAACCTGCATCAAGATCAACGTGTCTTGATCAGGCGCCTGTTCGAAAATCGGATCATAATCGAGTCCGTCGCAATTGCTGAATATTATATGTTCCGTTGCGGCAAAAATATCTTGGTCGAAAAACCGATGGCTTGCGTAGTTGCGACGAACGAAGGCGTGTCCGGCGTTGCGTGTTGTGGATATTTTCGGCAGTTGCTCTTCAAGCTTGGCCTCCGATATCGGCGTGGAAATAGCCGCCGCTATTTTCTGAATCGATTCTACCGGGTGGGCGGCAAGATATTCATATTGGAGCAGGAATACATTCTCCTGCGTTTCCTGGATCCATTTTCGAAAAAAACGGATATAATACCACGCGTTTACTGCCATGAAGTGGGGCAAATATCGCGCAAAATTTTCATGTTTGAAGACAAGAGTGTAGTTATCGAAATTTGCGATCGATTGTTCCAGAGGATTTCGGTATTGCACCAGCGCCAAATCGCTGCTTATTTTCCTTGGCAGCGTCAAATCCAAGTCGTGGTTTTTCTGATAGAAGACACGCGTGTGGTCGCCCATTAGCGACGCGTTTTTTATGCATGGTACAGTTTTGCAGCATTCTTGTGCGACATAAAAATCGCAATATTCGTATTTCCCGTGGTAGGCGGCTTCTAAAAGCCTTTCAAGAAAATGGTGCCCGCATCGTGGCATTGAAATTCCAACAATCACAGACATTGCAACACTCTCTTGCGTGACGATGATTTTGCCTTAATCAGTCCTGACTTTTAACATGGAAATGACGGTGCCAACAATCCGAACAGGGGATTGAATCGGGATCCGCGCGATAGCTCCTGTTCGGACGCGACTTCCCAGGGCCTGGTGCTTTCGACATTACGACATTGTCGCCGAGAACGCCGTCGGAGCGCGGATTTGTGGACAGCCGACCTCGCACCACCATCCGACCAGGGAAATCGTGATTTTGAACGCCGGGCGCCGGACTGCAATGGCGACCAAGCTCGCTGCAATTCAAGCTGAACTCGATCGCCCCTGTTGATATGGCGGCCGACCGCCATTTTGAGGCGAACATCATGCCCCAACAAATCGACGCAGCTCGCGACCTAACGCCGCGAAGCGTCGTGAAGGAACGAAGGTACAAGGGAGAGCAACCTAGCCATTGTTTTAAGGCGCAGCCAGCCGCAGTGTTATCTATCCTGTATGTGCGAGGAGGGACTGCTCGTGAAGGTCGGCCGCGGGCGGTATCGGGCCGCCATTCCGAAGGCTGCTTGAATCGTCGCATTGTGGCCAGCTTCGGATGCCCTGCTTTGCCGACGCCGACCACGAGAAGCAGGCCTCAGACGAGCATCGGCGTTCCGTCATTCAACGCAACCCGCCGGAACAATTAGGGAGGAGTGGACCTCGCCGAGATCGCCGGCGAGCGGATGCGCGAAGCGCAAGCACGGCGGCGCGTGAGAGACGTGAGAACCTCTCACTTTCTCACGCTTTCGCCGAACGTGATGGCACAAGCTGACAGGGGATCGAACTGACCCGCCCGACGGGCTCGCCCTCGCGATGAATTTGTCCGCTGGCGGGGACAGGCCTCTCTGCGGAAGAAGCCTCGTGTACGTCCTCGCTTGACCAAACCTCGATCAGGTCCGCTCCGTCGTAAAGTTCGACCCGGTGCATGTCGGTGGAATTTTTATAGCGCGCCACAACGCCGCTGAAATTGCTGCGGGCCCGGCTGGCGTCGCGATCTCGTAGCGTTCCGAGTTGCTTCGCGCCCTTCCAGATGACGATGTTGAAACGTGGTTCACTCGATCGATTGGCATTCATTGTTGCGGCCCCGAATTCGAATCGCCCATGCTCATGCTTGCATAATTCGCGCAGCTTGCATTCACTCGGGCGTATTCAAAAATCGCCTGCGAAGGCGGGGGCCACAGGTTCGTAATCGTGTCGGGTGCGGAGGCGCGCGATCCTTGCGCGCTATCGCCATCTGGCGAGCTTCAACCGAGGGAAGCGTTCGAGGCGCCGTAAGCCTTTAGGAAAACCGCGATCCCCGACTGCATCATCTTTTCATATTCCGCTTCGCTGCGCAGTTCGAGGCCAAGCGCGACGCGCATCGGAAGATCCGCGACGGCGAGATTAAGCAATTGTTCGGCGGCCAGTTGCGCGTCGTCGAACAGGAGCAGGCCTCTATTCTTCGCCTCGTCGAGATAGCCGGCGACAAAGTCGAGCACCGTCTTCTTTCCGGTGGTGAAATAGAGGCGGCACAGTTCGGGAAAGCGCCAGCGTTCGCTGGAGACGGTTTGGAAAAAGGCCGCGGACTCCTTTGTTAGAAAGTGCGAGACGAAGTGCCGGCATAGCATTTCGAGCGCGGGCGTCAGCCCGACGTCGAGATCGGGAGCGGGGATGTCGCGACATTTCTCGTCGCACTCTTTTTGAACGAGATGACTGAACAGCGCCTCCTTGCTCGGGAAATAAGCGTAGAGCGTCGCCTTCGAAACGCCGGCCGCGCGCGCGATGGCGTCCATGCTCGTTTCCGAAAATCCATGCTTCAGGAACTCTAGGCGCGCCGCGGAGAGGACTTGCGTCTCCTTGCGGCCTTGGACAGGCTCTTCCGCCACTCCCGAAGCTGGCTGTGCGCTCGTCGTCATATGATTTCGGTCTTCCCGTCGTTGTTCGTCGCCGCCGACTCCGTTTTCCGCCTCGTCCGCTCCGACCCGGAATTATTCCAAAATGGACGATACCGGCTCTCGCCGAGAGGAGCACCCCAAAATCAGGTTATCTTGGCGTGAATTCAGATCGATTGGCGGTTCGCCTTTCCCGTCAGCAAACTGAACTATACGGTTCAGTTTAGCATTGACTCGGGCTGAGCGCATCAACATAATGACCCGACAGAACTGAACCGTTCAGTTTTTCAGACAGGGTTGTTAATGCCGCCGTTTACGCCTCAGGGTCGTCCTGACGCCGCTATGGTCGAGATCAATGCGCGAGGCGAAACGTCTCAGCCGCCCGGTCGCGGCGGATGGCGTTTCCTGCGTCTTGGCATTTCGGCGGCGGCCGCGATTGCGAGCGCCTTATCGTTGCCAGGTTGCGCGGTTGGTCCGGATTTTGTCGGGCCTCCGACGCCGGAGAACGCGGGCTATACATCGGGCAAGTTCTCGCCGGTCACGCAATCCGCCGCCGCCGCAGGCGGCGCGTCGCAACGGCTCGTCTCGGGGCGAGACGTGCCCGGCGAATGGTGGCGGCTGTTCCGCTCAAAGCAAATTTCGGCGCTCGTGGCCGAGGCGGTAGAAAATCACCCAAACATCGAGGCCGCGGAAGCTGCCCTTCGCCAGGCGCGCGAGACCACGGAATCCGATGTCGCCTCCTTCTTGCCGTCGGCCACTCTGTCACAGAGCGTGTCGCGCACGCAAATGACGACGGCGCAATTCGGCGGCTTGGGGCAAAGCTCCTCGTCGAGCGGATCAAGCTCCTCGTCGAGTGGATCAAGCTCCTCGTCGAGCGGACCGGTCGCGCTCATCTATACGCTCCACAATTCGAATGCCGCCGTGTCCTTTACGCCCGACGTCTTCGGCAAAACAGCGCGCACCGTCGAGGGCGATTTCGCCGCCTCGGAATATCAGCGATACCAGCTCGAGGCGACCTATCTCGCGCTCACCGCCAATGTCGTGACCGCCGCGATCACCGATTCATCTTATGCGTGGCAGATTAAAGTCACGCGCGAACTCATCGCCGCCTATCAGAAGCAGCTCGACATATTGCAGAAGCGCTTCGAGCTCGGCGCCGTGAGCGCGGCCGACGTGGTATCGGAGAAGGCGCTGGTCGCCCAAGCGCAAGCGACGCTCCCGCCGCTCGAAAAAGCCCGGGCGCAGACGCGCAATCAGCTCATGGCCTATCTCGGCCGCTTTCCCAATGACGATAAGGGAGAGGCGATCGACATAGAGCATTTGCATCTGCCGCGCGATCTGCCGCTCAGCCTGCCGTCCAATCTGGTGCGTCAGCGTCCCGACGTTCTTTCGGCCGAGGCGCAATTGCATCAGGCGAGCGCCAATGTGGGCGTGGCCACCGCCAATATGCTGCCGCAACTCACGCTGACCGCCAATGGCGGAAGTCAGGCAGCCAATTTCGCGCAATTGTTCTGGCCTCAAACCTCAGTCTACAGTCTGGCGGCGCAGCTCTCCGGCCAGGCGTTCGACGCTGGCCGATTATTCCATCAGCGCGAGGCGAAGCTCGCCGCGCTCCAACAGGCGGAAGCGCAATATCGCGCGACGGTGATTAACGCCTTCCAGAATGTCGCCAACGCGTTGCAGGCGATCAAGCATGACGCGGAGACCTTGCGTTCGCAGGTGGCGGCGGAAAAGGCCGCCGCCGAGAGCTTGAACATTTCGCAAGCTCAGTATGACGCCGGCTCGACGACCTATCCGACGGTGCTTAACGCCGCGCAGACCCTGCTTAACGCCCGTCTCAATCGCGTCCAGGCGCAGGCGGCGCGCTTTTCCGATACGGCGGCGCTCATGCAGGCGCTCGGCGGCGGCTGGTGGAATCGCATCGACGAGACGCCGGCGTCGCTGCCCAAACCCACCGACCTCATTTCGACCATGCCGATCGCGGCGGCTATACGCGCGGAGCATGAGGAACGCACCAATGCCCGTTAAGACGCTTTCGCCGGTTAAGACGCTTTTGCAAGACCGTCTTGGATCGATGTTCAAGCCCATGATGATCATGCTGGGGAGCGTCGCCGTCGTATTCGGCGGCCTTTACGGCTTCGTCAGCTTCCGCTCGATGATGATCGGGCAGTTTCTCGCCTCCATGGCCAATCCGCCGCAGACCGTTTCGGTGACCACGGCGGCCTATGAGCCATGGCTCCCGAAACTTTCCGCCGTCGGCACGTTCCGCGCCGTGAACGGCGCAGACCTCTCACTCGAATCCTCGGGCATCGTCGAGAAGATTCACTTCCAATCGGGGGAAGACGTCGAAGCCGGGAAGATTCTCGTCGAGCTGCGCAAGGATACGGACAATGCCAGGCTCGAATCATTGAAAGCCACGGCGGAGCTCAACGCCATCAACCTGCGCCGCGATCAGGCGCAACTTAAAATCCATGCCGCGAGCCAAGCCGCGGTGGATACCGACGTCGCCAATCTGAGAAGCGCCAACGCCCAGGTCGTGCAGCAGGAGGCGGTGATCGCGCAGAAGACCTTGTTTGCGCCCTTCGCCGGAAGGCTCGGCATCCGCCAGGTCGATATTGGCCAATATATTGGCGCGGGAACGGGGATCGTGACTTTGCAGGCGCTCGATCCGATCTTTCTCGACTTTGTCCTTCCCCAGCAGGCCTTGAATGGCGTCACGGTCGGCCAGGCGATTACCGCGACGGTGGACGCCTTTCCCGGCCAGAGCTTTAAGGGCAAGATCGACGCCATCAGTTCTAAGGTGGATCTCGCGAGCCGCAATGTGCAGATACGCGCGAGCCTCGCCAACGCCGATCGCAAGCTGCGGCCCGGCATGTTCGCTTCGGTCGAGATCGCGACCGGCAAGCCCCAACGCCTCATCACGCTGCCGCAAACCGCGATCGTCTACGCGCCTTTCGGCAATTCGGTGTTCCTCGCGCAAAAAGGCGAGGAGAGCGCCGACAAGAAAGCGCCGCAAGGCGCCGGACTCGTCGCGCATCAGGCCTTCGTTCGCCTCGGCGAGACGCGCGGCGATCAAGTGTCGGTGCTCGAAGGCGTCGCAGAAGGCGCCACCGTCGTGACGGCGGGACAGGTCAAGCTGCGAAACGGCGCGCCACTCGCCATTTCGCAAAGTCCGCAACCGCCCGTCGACGCCGATCCCAAACCCGTGGATCAGTGAACGGAGACTTCGCCGATGCGCTTCACCGACATTTTCGTGCGTCGCCCGGTGCTCGCCACCGTGGTGAGCCTGCTGATCCTGGTGCTTGGCCTGAGATCGCTGACGACCCTTCCCGTGCTGCAATATCCGCGCACGCAAAACGCCGTCGTCACGGTGATGACGTCCTATTTCGGCGCCGATCCAACGACCGTCGCCGGTTTCGTCACGACCCCCCTGGAAAACGCCATCGCGCAGGCGAACGGCATCGACTATCTCACTTCGACGAGCCAGATCGGCGTAAGCACGATCACCGCTAATCTGCGGCTCAATTACGATTCCGGCAAGGCGCTGACCGAGATCAGCACCAAGGTCGATTCCGTGCTCAACCAATTGCCGCAGGCCGTGCAGCGTCCCGTCATCACCGTCAAGATCGGCCAGACGACCGACGCCATGTATATCGGCTTCAACAGCGACATGCTGACGCCGAGTCAGGTGACGGATTATCTTATTCGCGTCGTGCAGCCACGCCTGCAATCCGTACCGGGCGTGCAGACGGCGGAACTCATCGGCGGCAAGACATTCGCGCTTCGAGCCTGGCTCGATCCGGTCAAGCTCGCCGCCTATGGCCTCACGGCGACCGAAGTCGCCGCCTCTCTCCAGGGCAATGACTATATCGCCGGCCTCGGCTCGACCAAAGGCCAATGGGTGCAGGTCAATCTCTCGGCGGCGACTTCGCTTCACTCGCTCGAAGAGTTTCGCGATCTCGTCGTCAAGCAGGTGAACGGCGCCAATGTGAAGCTGAGAGACGTCGCCAATGTCACGCTCGGCGCCGACGACTATGAATCCTCGGTGTCGTTCAACGGCAAGCAGGCGGTCTATATTGGCATTCTGGTGGCCCCGAGCGCGAATCTGCTCGACGTCGTCAAAGGCGTCAAAGACGCCTATCCCGACATTGTCAAAGCGCTGCCCGAGGGGCTGAACAGCGAGATCGTCTACGACACGACGAATTTTGTGAACAGCTCCATCGACGAGGTCATTCACACGCTGATCGAAGCGGTCCTCATCGTCACCGCGGTCGTCTTCGCCTTTCTGGGATCGTGGCGATCGGTGCTGATCCCAATCGTGGCGATCCCCCTCTCGCTGATCGGCTCCCTGACTTTTCTTTTTGCGCTCGGCTTTTCGATCAATCTGCTGACGCTGCTGGCGCTCGTGCTGGCGATCGGCCTCGTGGTCGACGACGCGATCATCGTCGTCGAAAACGTCAACCGGCATCTTGGCGAAGGCCTGACGCCTTTCGACGCGGCGCTGCTGGCGGCGCGCGAACTCGCCGGACCGATCGTCGCGATGACGATCGTGCTGATCGCCGTCTATGTGCCGATCGGCTTCCAGGGCGGCCTCACCGGCGCCCTCTTCGTCGAATTCGCTTTTACGCTAGCGTCCGCGGTCACCGTGTCGGGGATCGTCGCGCTCACCCTCTCCCCGGTGAGTTGCGCCCTGGCGCTCAAGCCGCCGGACCCGAACAATAAGACGCTCGAATCCCGCATTGTCAGCATTATCGACGCCAGGATGGACGCCGTCAGGGATCGCTATCACGGCCTGTTGGACTCCTCGCTCAATTTTGTCCCAGTCACACTCGTCTTCGGCGGTTTGGTGCTGGCGAGCATCTATTGGCTCTATTCCAACGCCAAGAGCGAACTCGCGCCGAACGAAGACCAGGGCATTATTCTGGCGCAAGCGACGCCGGCGCCGAACGCCACTCTCCAGCAAAAGCTGTACTACGCCGATCAGGCCTATAAGATCATCGCCAAGCATCCCGAGACGGATAGCGTGTTTCAGATCAATTCGCCGTCGTCGAACCTGGCGGGTATGGTGCTCAAGCCTGCGGACGAGCGCAAGGTCGGGGCCGAGGCGTTACAGCGTACGCTCCAGCAGGAGCTGAGCGCCGTCCCCGGCGTGCGCTTCGTCGCCTTCCAGCCGCCGCCGCTTCCCGGTTCGATGGGCCTGCCCATTCAATTCGTCTTTCAGAGCACCGACCCGTTCGACAAGATGGACGCCATCTCCCGCGAATTCTTGGCTAAAGCTTTGGCGACCGGAAAGTTCATGTTCCTCGACACCGATCTCAAGATCGACTAGCCGCAGCTGTCGCTTGTCATCGACCGCGAAAAGACGGCGCAGGTCGGCCTCAGAATGATCGATGTCGGCGGCGCGCTCACCACCGCATTGAGTGGCGGCTATACGCAATATTTCGGGTTGGCCGGTCGTTCGTACAAGGTCATTCCGCAGGTCGAGCAGAGGTTTCGCCTGAATCCCGATCAGATTCTTAATTACTACATCAAGACTGCCGACGGCTCCTCGGTGCCGCTTTCTACCGTGGCAAAACTCGAGACCATGATCGTTCCCGAATCGCTCAATCACTTCCAGCAGATCAATTCCGTGACGATTTCGGGCGTGGCCGCGCCAGGCGTCATCGCCGGCGAGGCGCTCGACACGTTGAAAGCAGTCGCGCGCATGGTGTTGCCGCCGACCTATACGATCGACTATGCCGGCCCGTCACGCCAATTCGTCCAGGAGTCGAGCGGCTTCGTGGCCACCTTCGGCTTCGCGCTAATCATCATCTTCCTGGCGCTCGCCGCACAGTTCGAGAGCTTTCGCGATCCGCTGATCATTCTCGTCTCCGTGCCCATGTCGATCGCCGGCGCGCTGATGTTCATCATGCTCGGCTTCGGCG
Source organism: Methylocystis sp. (assembly GCF_046349115.1). Taxonomy (GTDB): domain Bacteria; phylum Pseudomonadota; class Alphaproteobacteria; order Rhizobiales; family Beijerinckiaceae; genus Methylocystis. Next base: position 838,820 of record NZ_JAXMCX010000001.1, read on the forward strand.
ACGCGAGCATCAACATCTATACGCAGGTGGGTCTGGTGACGCTGATGGGCCTTATCAGCAAGCATGGCATCTTGATCGTCGAATTCGCCAATGAGCTGCAGCATGCCGGCAAGTCGAAGCGCGAGGCGATTCTGGAGGCGACCTCGATTCGGTTGCGCCCAATTTTGATGACGACCGCCGCCATGGTGCTCGGGGTGCTGCCGCTCATCGCGGCGAGCGGGGCCGGCGCGGCGTCGCGCTACAATATGGGGCTTGTCATCGCCTCGGGCCTCTCGATCGGCACGCTTTTTACGCTGTTCGTTCTGCCGGCCGTCTATCTCGTGCTCGCCGCCGACCATCATGCGGCGGCGCCGGCGGGCGCCGCATTGTCACCTAGCGCGCCTAATGCGAATCCTGGCGTCGATCGTGTTCAGGACGCCGTTCGCTTTCACTAAATGCTCCACTTCGCTCGGCAGGTTCGTCCCGCCCCGTTTGCGCCGACGCGATTACCGGATTCGGGATTGGCCGCACGCGGTCTCGGACATGGCTGAGCCCTGAGCGTTTGCGTCGATTCGGGATCGAAGCGCGCAAGAAGATAAGGGCGCGCGAAGCAGGAATTCGACGAAGCCGCATCCAGGCGCTGGTCCAGCGCGTTGAAGTGGGAACGGACGAATTAGGATTAGGGGGTTCAAGGCCAAGGCTCCTCCAGACGCTCGCGGCGTCTGGAAGAGGCTACGGAGTGGAAACGGCGACGCCGGGCGTTGGCAGTTTCGTTCCGAAATGGCTCCCCGAGTAGGACTCGAACCTACGACCTAGCGATTAACAGTCGCGTGCTCTACCAGCTGAGCTATCGGGGAATGCGGTCCCGCCTATACAGGCCGATGGGCGATTTGCCAAGCCCGCTTCCCGTTGAGAATTCCAGCTCGCGCCGCTTACGCCGGACTCAGCGCGTCGGCCGGAGCGAAGGCGGCGAGCGCCGCCGCCACATCGCCCGGCGAGGGCAGTCCCGCCTCATTGCCGAGATGCTGGATTTTATGCGCCGAGGCGGCGCGGGCAAATTCGAAATGTTCGCGCCAGGGCGCGTCAGGGCGCTCGAGATAGGAGGCGCAATAGGCGCCGTGGAACACGTCGCCGGCGCCGGACGTGTCGACGATGAGTTCGTGCGGCACGGCGAGCGACGGCATCTGCGAAATCTCGCCGCTTTCGTCGTACCACAACATGCCCTTCTCGCCGGTCGTCACCCCGCCGATCCGGCAGCCCTTGGCTTTCAGCCAGCCGAGCATGTCGAGTTCCGACATCGACATCTGCTCGCAGAGTTTCTCGGCGACGATCGCGACATCGACATAGCCCATCAACTCCTCGATGCAGGGCCGCAGCGCGCCGCCGTCGAGCGAGACCAGCGCGCCCTGGGCCCGCGCCGCCCTGGCGTAATGCAGCGCGGCGTCGGCCATATGCCCGTCGAGATGGAGAAGCCGCGCCTGTGAAATGTCGAGCCGGGGAAAGGGCTGCAGATAATTGTCGTCGCGGGCGCGCAGGATCGAACGCTTGCCGTCATTGGGCCAGACGAAGGAGAGCGACGAGCGCGACACGCGCCGCGGATGGACATTGACGCCATAGCTATGGGCCATGTCCATGAACATATGGCCAAGCCAGTCGGGCGCGAGCGTGGTCAAGAGGCCGACGGGATGGCCGAGCTTGGCGCAGGCGAAGCCTGCGGTGACGGCGTTGCCGCCGAAACTCACCGCATAGTCGCGGGCCAGCGTCTTCTGATCGCCGTGCGGCAGGCGATCGGCCAGCATGGTGACGTCGATATAGGCGTGGCCAATGAAAAGCGCGTCCAAGGCACGAACCTCCAAGATGCCGCCGAGCGTGCGATCTGGTCTGTCGCCTCAGACCGCGAAGCTCGTTCCGCAGCCGCAGGAGGCGACGGCGTTGGGATTGTCGATGCGGAACGACTGTCCCATCAGATCGTCGACGAAGTCGACTTTGGCGCCAGCGAGAAAGCCCATCGACGACGGGTCGATCGCGACGCGCGCGCCATTCTGCTCGAGCAGCGCATCCTCTTCGCCGGGCGCGGGATCGACGGCGAAGTGATATTGGAAGCCCGAGCAGCCGCCGCCTTCGACCGAAATGCGAAACACCGCGCCGGGCGACTCACTGGCGAGAATCGCGTGAATGCGCCGCGCCGCCTGTTCGGTGAGCGCGATGTCGCCTGCCGCCGTCGTCATCCGTCTTTCTCCGTCACTTGCTTGCGTGGGCTGTCGCGCGTTACAGCGCGGTTCGAGCGCGCTCGCGCGATCGAAAGGAACTCTCCCCGAAAATTAAAATTCCGGCATATCCAATTCCGCGTCTCGCCAGCGCTTTGCGGATATGCTCCATGCGGCAAGATAGGTCCAAAGCTGTGGCCTTTCAATGAAAGGAGCGCAATGTGGCGGTTCGCGGCCCTCTCGCGGCCTATGCCTGCGACGCCGCGCGCTCGCGCGGGCGGCTCTATGCGGAGCCGCCGTCGCGAACGCGCAGCGAATTCCAGCGCGACCGCGACCGTATCATTCACAGCACCGCCTTTCGCCGGCTGGCGCATAAGACGCAAGTTTTCGTGCCGCTCGACGGCGATCATTTCCGCACGCGGCTGACCCATACGATCGAGGTCGGGCAGATCGCCCGCGCGCTCGCCCGCGCCCTGCGGGTCGACGAGGACCTCGCCGAGGCCGTGGCGCTCGCCCATGACCTCGGGCATACGCCCTTCGGCCATGCGGGGGAGGGCGCGTTGGAGGCCTGCATGGCGCCCTATGGCGGCTTCGATCACAACGCCCAAGCGCTGCGCGTCGTGACGCTGCTCGAACGCCGCTACGCGCGCTATGACGGGCTCGATCTCGCCTGGGAGACGCTCGAAGGCATCGCCAAGCATAATGGGCCGCTCATCGGCCGCCTGCTGCCGCGCTATATCGCGCAGTTCGATGCGATCTTTCCGCTAGACCTTTCGACTTTCGCCGGCATTGAGGCGCAGGGGGCGGCGCAGGCCGACGACATCGCCTATATCGGCCATGACATCGACGACGGGCTGCGCGCCGAACTCTTCGCGCTCGACGACATCGCGCGGACGCCCTTCATCGCCGGCGTTCTCGCGCAGATTCGTGAGGTGCATCCTGGACTCGAACGGGGCCGCGTCATCCATGAACTTGTGCGCCGCGTCATCACCGCCTTCGTCGAGGATGCGATCAGCGAATCGCTGCGCCGTCTGGCCCACATCGCGCCGGCGAGCGCCGATGACGTGCGGCGAGCGGGAGAAACCCTCGTCGGCCTCTCGCCGCCGATGGCCGAGGCCGAGCGCGACATCAAGAAGTTTCTCTTCGACAATATGTATCGGCACGAAAAGGTCATGGGCGTCTGGGAGCGCGCCCGCGACGCGATCTCGCGCCTGTTCCCGGCCTTTTTCGAGCGGCCCGAACTGATGCCCGCCGAATGGGCGGCGCAGGCCGCCGCCCTGCAAGGCGCCGAACGCGCGGTAATCGTCGCCGACTACATCGCCGGCATGACGGATCGTTACGCGCTCAATGAGGTGAAGCGGGTGTTTGGCGGGTGAGAGAAGTGGTATCGTTTTATGATTGCTTACGATGGCAGCAGCGATATACCGCAGGTGCGGAAGCCAAGCCGTTTCGGTTTCGCGCAGCGCGTGATTTCTTGAACTGAATGGGGTGACGCCGTGCAATCGGGTGAAGGGCTTCCTCATCCTGAGGAGCGTGCGCAGCACGCGTCTCGAAGGACGAGGGTGAGGAAAACACGCCTCACCCGATCTCCCTGCGTGACGCCGGAACCGGAATGATCCAATGAATCCGATGACCTATAAGGGCTACGCCGCCCGCATTGACTATAGCGAGGAGGACGAGGATTTCATCGGCCGCGTCGCCGGCATTCGCGACATCGTGACCTTTCACGGCGCGTCAGTTGACGAAATCCGCGACGCCTTTCATGAGGCGGTCGATTTCTATCTGTCGACCTGCGCCGAGCGCGGCGAGGCGCCGCAGAAACCATTTTCGGGCAAGCTGATGTTGCGCGTGCCGCCGGAACTGCACGCACGCGCCGCCATGCGTGCTGAGGCCGCCGGCAAGAGCCTGAACGCCTGGGTGGCGGAGACATTGGCGAAGGCGGTGTGACCCTCCTTTCGCGGCGTGGGTCGACCAGGGGTGCGTTCGCGCGTCGGCTCTGCTAAACCGCCGCGCACCCCACCCGCCCGGACCTCCATGAACATTTTCGACGACTTTCACGCCCGCATCGCCGCCACTCTTGACCGCATCGCCGCCGACGGGCGTTTGCCGAAGCTCGATCATGCGCGCTTCGTCGTCGAGCCGCCCAAAGACCCAACGCTTGGCGATCTCGCGTCGAACGCCGCCATGGTCTTCGCCAAGGAGGCGAAGCCGCATTTTTCGTCGCCGCGCGAATTGGCGGTCGAGATTTGCCACGCGCTGGCCGAGACCGAGAATGTCGCGAGCGCTGAAGTCGCCGGGCCCGGATTCATCAATATCCGCCTCAAGTCGCAGATTTTCGCCGACGTTCTCCGCGCCGCCTTGCGCGATCCGGAAAATTTCGGCCGCGTCGCCAAGAGCCGCGCCGGCGCGCTGCAGGGCAAGGCGAATGTCGAATATGTCTCGGCCAATCCGACCGGGCCGATGCATGTCGGCCATGGCCGCGGCGCGGTCTTCGGCGACGCGCTCGCCAGTCTTCTGGCCTTTTCCGGCTGCGCGGTGACGCGGGAATATTACATCAACGACGCCGGCGCCCAGGTCGACGTTCTGGCGCGCTCCTCTCATCTGCGCTACCGCGAGGCGTTGGGCGAGACGATAGCGATCCCGGAAGGGCTCTATCCCGGCGACTATCTCAAGCCCGTTGGAGTTGCGCTCGCCAAGACGCATGGCGTCGCGCTCGTCGGCAAGCCCGAGAGCGAATGGCTGCCGATGGTTCGCGCCGCCGCCATCGACGCGATGATGGGAATGATCCGCGACGATCTCGCGGCGCTGGGCATCACGCATGAAACCTTCTTCTCCGAGCGGACGCTGCACGAAAAGAAAGACGGCGTCTCGCCCATCGACGCCGCGATCGAGTGGTTGCGTCAGAAGGACCTCGTCTATGAAGGCCGGCTGCCGCCGCCTAAGGGGCAATTGCCTGAGGACTGGGAAGACCGCGAGCAGACGCTCTTCAGATCGACGCAATTCGGCGACGACGTCGATCGGGCCTTAAAGAAATCCGACGGCTCGCCGACCTATTTCGCCGCCGACATCGCCTATCACAAGGACAAGATCGACCGCGGCTTCGACACGCTGGTCGACGTCTGGGGCGCCGATCACGGCGGCTATGTGAAGCGCATGACCGCGGCGGTCGCCGCTCTTTCCGAGAAGCGCGTGACGCTCGACGTGAAGCTCTGTCAGCTGGTCAGGCTGATGCGCGCCGGCGAGCCGGTCAAAATGTCGAAGCGGGCAGGGGATTTCGTCACGCTGCGGGAGGTCGTCGACGAAGTCGGCGTCGACGCCGTGCGCTTCATGATGCTCTATCGCAAGAATGACGCGCCGCTCGACTTCGATCTCGCCAAGGTCATCGAACAATCGAAGGACAATCCGGTCTTCTATGTCCAATATGCCCATGCGCGGGGAAAATCGGCGCTGCGGCAGGCGCTCGCCGCCTTTCCCGACATCGACCTCTCGGCCGAGAGCCTGGCCGGAGCGGATCTCGCTTTATTGGCCGATGAGGGCGAGCTTGCCTTGGCCAAGATCATCGCCCAATATCCACGCGCAATCGAGGCGGCGGCGGCGGCGCATGAGCCCCACCGGGTCGCCTTTTATCTGCACGAACTGGCGAGCGTCTTCCATTCGCACTGGAATCGCGGCAAAGATCAGCCGCAATTACGCTTTGTTAAGTCTGATGATAGAGAATTGACCATCGCTCGGATTGCGTTGGTTGGCTCTCTAGCGATCGTCCTGGGGTCAGGCTTGAGGCTGCTTGGCGTGAGCGCCCCCGACGAAATGCGCTGATCGACGCTTGAAGGGCCCCGTCCGGGCGTCGGACGCGCCGATCAATTTGCTTCGCGCCCCACAGGAATCAGCGAGCGAGGTGTATCATGCGCGAGACATCCGTTAGAGGTCCGGCAATCGACCTTGGAGAGTTCGAACGGCGGCTGCGCGGCGCGAAACAGCCCGCCTCGGCGGACGATGATCTGCTTGGCGAACTCGCGCGACTGGTCCACGGCGAGGACCCGGCGGCGACCGATCCCTATGGGCAAATTCTCGCGAAATCGCATGATCCTCGGGCGCAGGCTTCGGACCTTCGGGGCTCCTATGACGCCGCGCCGGCCGTGGCGCCGGAACCGCCCTTTTATCCGGAGCCGGCGATCGAGCAGCCCCTGGCGCGCACCTATTCGGCCGGCCCTGGCGACCAGGTACTGCCACCGAGTCATGATCCGCAGCAGGCGGCCTACGAGACCGGCTATTACGAAGGCGACGCCAATTGGAGCGAAGATTCGGCCTATCTCGACTATGGCCATGACGATGGCGAATACGAGCCCCAATATGACGGCGGCTGGCGCTCCTGGTTCAGGCCATGGCACGCCGTCGTCGCGATTTCGCTCGTGGCGGTTCTCAGCATCGGCTTCGCCTTCTGGCATCGCAGCGGCTCCAACGCCTCCCGCGAGATCGCGACGATCACGGCGCCTGATGGACCGGTAAAGGTCAAGCCAACCGCCGAGACCGAGGCCGCGGCTGACGCCAGCGGGGCCGTGGTGCTCGACCGCAAGGAGCAGGCGCCGGTTCAGAAGGTCGTCACCAATCAGGAGCAGGCGGTCGATCCCGCCGTGACGCCGAAAGCGGCGCAGCTTGGCGACGGGCCGGTTGATCTGCCCCATGAGCCGCCGCCGGCGTCCGCGCCAAAAAGGGTCAAGACCGTCACGGTGCGTCCGGACGGAAGCCGGGTCGATGCGGAAGCGCTGCCGCCGGCCGTCGCCGTGGCGAGCCGGCCCGCGCCGGAAGCGGCGCCCGCCGCCAGCGCCGCCGCCACGGCCGCCGCGACCGCGACTCCCCCGAGCCAGGCGAAGCCGACCGCGACTCCGCCGCGGATCGCTAAGCCGAAGCCCGTCGCCGCGAAGCCGGCCGCGGCCGACGAAGCGCCGGACGCCGCGGCGCCCGAAGCTGATGCCGATCAGGCGGCCGCGCCAAGCACGGGCGGATTCGCCGTGCAGTTTGGCGCGACCGGCAGCGAGGCGGATGCGCGCGCCTTGATGAAGTCTGTCGCCGAAAAATATCGCGCACAGCTTGGCGGGCGGAGACCGACGTTCAAAATGGCGACGGTCAACGACAAGACGGTCTACCGCGTGCGCGTCGCGGGCGTGAGCAAGGAGTCCGCCAACGCGATTTGCGGCAAGGTGAAGGCTTCGGGCGGCGCCTGCTTCGTTGCGGGGAACTGACGCGAAGCCATGCGCGCTTTCATCTGCGGACTAAAGGGCGTCGCGCTCGACGACGAAGAGCGCGCGTTCCTGCGAGAAGCGGCGCCGTGGGGCGTCATCCTCTTTCGCCGCAATATCGACGCGCCCGCGCTGCTGTCTCGACTGACCGCCGACATTCGCGACGCCCTCGGCCGCGAGGCGCCGATATTGGTCGATCAGGAAGGCGGTCGCGTCCAGCGGCTCGGACCGCCCCATTGGCGCGCCTATCCCGCAGCGGCGCGCTTCGAGGCGGCGGGCGCCGACGCGGCCCAGGCCGAGCGGCTCGCCTGGCTCGGCGCGCGGCTGATCGCCCATGATCTGCGGCAAGTTGGAATCGACGTGGATTGCCTGCCGGTGCTCGACGCGCCGTCGGAGGGCGCGCACAATATCATCGGCGACCGCGCCTATAGCCGCGACCCGGCGCGCGTCGCGACGCTCGGCCGCGCGGCGGCGGAAGGGCTGATGGCCGGCGGCGTCGCGCCGGTGATGAAACATATCCCCGGGCACGGGCGCGCCCGCGCCGACAGCCATCTGGAGCTGCCGGTCGTCGAGGCGAGCCGCGAGGAGCTAAAGGCGGTCGATTTCGCGCCGTTCAAGGCCAACGCCGATCTGCCGATGGCGATGAGCGCCCATGTCGTCTATACGCATATAGACGCGACGGCGCCCGCTACGCTGTCGAAGACCGTAATCGGGGAAATCATCCGCGGCCGTATCGCCTTCGACGGCCTGCTGATGACCGATGATTTGTCGATGAAGGCATTGACCGGCGGCTTCCGACAGCGCGCCGAGCGCGCGATCGGGGCGGGATGCGACATGGTCCTGCATTGCAACGGCGACCTCGCCGAAGCGCGGCCGGTCGCCGAAGGCGCGCCGACGTTGGCGGGCAAGGCGCTGGCGCGGGCCGAAAAGGCGCTCGAATGCGTGCGGCGGATCGAGCCCTTTGACGCGGCCGAAGCGACCAGCGAATTCGAGGCGGCGATGTCGGCGGCAGCGTGAGCGCGCCTGGCTCGCCGGCTCTTAAGCAGTGCTATTGTGACAGCGTCGCCGAATGCGCGCGCCTCCGTCCTTTTCGCGGGTCGCCGCGAGCGACCGCCGCCGCGAGCCAACGCGGCGCGCCTCATAGGATAGACTAAGGATAGACTCATGAAACCAGTCACGCCTGCGTCGATTGTGGTCGCGATCGCCGCGATATTGGGAACGCATCCCGCGGTCGGAGAGGAGCCTCCGGAAAGCTTCAAGGCGGCGGCGAATTCAGAGAATGGTTCGGCAAACCAGAATAACGCGCCGATCCAGACGACCCGCTCGAATATCAAACACGCCGCGCCAAGCAAGACCCCCAGCCAAAAAGGCGGCTGCGCCGTCCCTCCGTCCCGCCGATGAGGCGCGCGCACGGGATGGATCAAGTCATACGAATTCCGGCTGATCTGCTCGACTGTCATTCCAGACGCGCGCAACGCGCGCGATCTGGAATCCAGAGCAAAACCAGCGTTCTTGGATTGGCGCTGGATTTCCGGTCAGGCCTTCGGCCAAGCGAACCGATCAGCCGGAATTCGGATCAGATGCATTTTGGGCGATCGCGCTCCAACGTGCCGGATGCCAGGCCACCGATGATCGGATCGCTTGCGCTTCCTCGATATCCAGTATTACTGTGATAACATGAAAAATATCACAGTTTCACTGGATGATGAACTCTATCGCCGCGCGCGGATCAGGGCGGCGCGGGAGGATACTTCCGTATCGGCCGTCGTTCGCCGCTTCCTGACCGAATTCGCTTCGGAAGGGTCGGCCTTCGAGCGGCTGAAGCGCCAGGAGCAGGAACTGCGCGCTCAAATCCAAGAATTTTGCGCTTCCGACCAGCTGTCGCGCGAGAGCCTTCACGACAGGCGAACTGCGCGACCAAAAGCGTGATCGGCTTTCTCGACACCAATATTCTGCTCTATTCGATCAGCCGCGATCCGTCTGAGTCGGAAAAGCGCGAACGCGCGATTGCGCTCCTGGATCAGGATGACTGGAGTCTTTCGACCCAGGTTCTGCAAGAGTTCTACGTTCAGGCCACTCGTCCCTCGCGCGCCGACGCTCTGCCGCAAGATATCGCCGCCGGTCTGGTGCGCGCATGGGAGAGATTTCAAGTTCAGGACATCACGCCGGCGATCGTCAACGCCGCGCTCGACGTCAAATCGCGCTATGGCTTTTCCTACTGGGACGCCGCCATTATCGCCGCGGCGCAGGCCCAAGGGTGCGCTCGGCTCTATTCCGAGGACCTTTCGCACGGGCAGGTGATCGACAATCTGCGGATTGTCGATCCCTTCCGCTAGGGCGGCGCGGTGAATTCCATACGCCAACCCCGGCTTGTTCGAAACCATGCGAGAATGGAGCCTCGCGGTCCTGGATGCGCCTTGGAACGCGAGCCTCCAGGCTCGCCAAAGCTCCTGCGACCGCCAAGCGGCCTCTCCTGTGGACGGGCGTCCTAAAGCGCAGGCGGCGCTTGCGATTGCGGGCCTTAGGGGCCACTCTCGGAGCGAGTCGCTCGCAGCGGCTGATTCGGCAACGGAAACAGACGCAAAGCTTCCTATGGCGCAGGAATTGAGCTTCGAAATGGACGAGCCCCGCGGCGCGGGCGAAGAAGCCTTTCTCGTCGACGTCGACGGGTTCGAGGGCCCGCTCGACCTGCTGCTCGAACTCGCGCGTCGTCAGAAGGTCGACCTCGCCCGTATTTCAATCCTCGCGCTCGCCGAGCAATATCTCGCCTTCGTCGAGGCCGCGCGCCGGCTGCGGCTGGAGCTTGCCGCCGACTATCTGGTGATGGCGGCCTGGCTCGCCTTCCTGAAATCGCGGCTGCTGCTGCCCGAGCCCCCCAAGGGCGAAGAGCCTTCGGCGTCCGATCTCGCCGCCGCGCTCGCCGAACGGTTGCGCCGGCTGGAGCTGATGCGCCGCGCCGCTGACAAACTCACCGAACGCGCCAGGCTCGGCCGCGACATGTTTCTGCGCGGCGGGCCGGAGGGGGTCGAGACCATCTCGCATCCGAAATTCCAGGCGAGCCTTTACGACCTTCTCTCGGCCTACGCCCGCCAGCGCCAGAAGACCGCGACTTCGCGCGTGGTGCTGCGCCAGCGCGCGGTCTGGTCTCTGGCCGAGGCGCGCGAGGCGCTGGAACGGCTCGTCGGCGTCGCGACCGAATGGACGGTGCTGGACGATTTTTTGCTTCATTACTGTGTCGACATGCAGACGGCGCGCACCGTGCGCGCCTCGGCCTTCACCGCTTCGCTCGAAATGGTGCGGGAGGGGCGGTTCGATTTACGTCAGGACCGGCACTTCGCGCCGCTCTGGGTGCGGCGGCGCGCGCCGGCGCAAGCGGAAGATTCTGCCGGCGCGTTTAGCCAGGACAAATAGGAGAACGCGTCGTGGCGCAGGCTGCGGAGAAAATCGAACTGTTTGACGTGAACAGCGACGACGAGCTTGCCCGTCCCGAGGCTCGGCTGCGCGAGGCGGAGCGCTTCATCGAGGCGCTGCTTTTCGCCTCCGCCGAGCCGCTCGACGAAGCCGAAATGGCGCGCCGTCTCGAAGCGGGCGTCGAGCTCGACCGCGTGCTTGAGCGGCTGCGCGCCCATTATGCTGAGCGTGGCGTCAACCTCACCCGCGTCGGCAGGAAGTGGTTTTTCCGGACCGCCGCCGACCTCAACTGGATCCTCGCCCGCGAGCAGGTCGAGCAGAAGAAACTTTCCCGCGCCGCTCTGGAGACGCTGGCGATCATCGCCTATCACCAGCCGACGACCCGCGCCGAGATCGAAGAAATCCGCGGCGTGGCGATTTCCAAGGGCACGCTCGACGTGCTGCTCGACACCGGCTGGATCAGGCTGCGCGGTCGCCGCAAGGCGCCAGGGCGGCCGATCACCTATGGCACGACCGACGCCTTCCTGATGCATTTCGGGCTGGAACAGATCGGCGATCTGCCGGGGCTCGACGAACTCAAGGGCGCCGGCCTCTTCGACGGGCGCCTCCCCAAGGGCTTCGGCGTGCCGCAGCCCTCGGATGACGCCGCTTTGCGGGACGACGAAGAGCCGCTCGAGGACGAAGCGCCGGCGCTGCTCGAGATGGAGTTTCCTGACGAGCCCGAGTTGCTGGAAGCGCCCGAGGAGCCGGACGACGACGAGCTTTGAAGGCGCCGGGGCGTGGCGCGCCCAGGCGATGAACCCTCCTGCATATTGTTAGACGCGAGCGGCGCAGCCGGCAGCGCTTCCAGTCCTTGTTTTTAAGGCAGTAGGCGCATAGTTTCCGGGCAAACGCCGGCCGTGCCGGTTTTCTCTCAAAAAAAGGATGCGCGCCATGGGCGGTCTGTCGATCTGGCATTGGATCATCGTCGGCGCCGTCGCCTTCATTTTCTTTGGCGGCAAGTTCAAGATTTCCGACGTGATGGGCGATGTCGCCAAGGGCATCAAGGCCTTCAAGAAGGGCATGGCGGAGGATGACGTCGCCGATGTGAAGGAAACGCCAAAGTCGCTGCAGCATCAGGCGGCGGAGAAAATCGGCGAAGAGAAGTCCTCCGAAACCAAAAAAGTTTAGCGTTGACTCCCTCCCCTTGAGGGGGAGGGTCGCGCTGAAAGCGCGGAGTGGGGCTAAAGCGCCCCTAAACCTCGCCGTCGTCACCCCACCCCGAAGCGCTTCGCGCTTCGACCTTTCCTCTCAAAGGGAGGGCGCAGGGCCCGAGCCACACGCATGTTCGATCTTGAACCCGGCAAGCTGATCGTCATCGCCATCGTCGCGCTGATTGCGATCCCGTCGAAGGATCTGCCGCGCGTTTTGCGCACGCTCGGCCAGTTCACCGGAAAGATGCGCCGCATGGCCTCCGAGTTTCAGGGTCAGTTCATGGAGGCGATGCGCGAAGCGGAACTCGACGATTTGCACAAGGAGGTCAGCGGGATGCGCGACGCCATCAAGGAGAGCGTGAAGCTCGACGCGGTGTTCGATCCGATGGCCGAGGCCCGCAAGCAGATCGTCGGCGCGATTGAAGGCGCGCCGCGCAGCGGCGTTGCGACGGACGACGACGCGTCCTTCGAGACGCGTCCTCCGGCCGCTCCTCAGGCTGAGCCCGTTGAATTTCCTGAAAACCACCAGTCGGATTTGTCGAAGAAGGCCGGCGCATGAACGAGGCCGACGAAGCCGAAATCGAGGCCAGCAAGGCGCCGCTGATCGAACATCTGATGGAATTGCGCGAACGCCTGATCAAGGCGCTGCTCGCCTTTCTGGCGATGTTCGTGATCTCCTTCTTCTTCGCCAAGGACATCTACAATCTGCTGGTCATTCCCTACACGCAGGTCGCCGGTCCCGAGGCCCGGCTGATCTATACTGCGCCGCAGGAATATTTCTTCACCCAGATCAAGGTGGCGCTGTTTACGGCGGCCTTTCTCTCCTGTCCGATCGTGTTCGCGCAGATTTACGCCTTCGTCGCGCCGGGACTTTATCGGCACGAACGCGCCGCCTTTCGGCCCTATCTTTTCGCGACGCCGATATTTTTCGCGCTCGGCGCGCTTGTCGTTTATTTTCTGGTGATGCCCAATCTGCTGCGCTTCTTCCTAGGCATGCAGCAGGCGAATGAGCCGGGCAGGGCGCAGATCGAATTGTTGCCGCGCGTCTCCGAATATTTGTCGCTGATCATGACGCTGGTGCTTGCCTTCGGCATCGTGTTTCAGCTGCCGGTGGTGCTGACTCTGCTTGGGCAGGTCGGCATCGTCACCTCGGAGTTTTTAAAAGAGAAGCGGCGCTATGCGATCGTGCTGGTCTTCATCGTCGCGGCGATATTGACGCCGCCCGACATTTTCTCGCAGCTCGCCCTCGCGCTGCCGGGCGTGCTGCTTTATGAGGCGTCGATCTACGCCGTGCGCATGGTCGAGAAGAAGCGCGCCGCGGCGCGCGCAACGTCATAGCGTGCAGGCGCCAGAGAGGCGAATGCCCGCTCCGCAAGGAGGAGCGGGCGTAACGTCATCCGCTAAGCGCCTCACTCGCAGGTGGCGCTGCAGCCCGAATTGCCGGTGCTCGCCTTGACCGAGCCCTTGCCTTCCGCGTCGATGCCGCCCGACAGCGTGTAGTTGCAGCCTTGGCTCTGACCGAAGGTCGAGTTTTTCAGTTTGCAGGTGATGCCGTCGATGACCAATGTGTGATGACCGCCCTGGCCGCCGATCGACCCATTGATCTGCACGGCGTCGATCGAATCCGCAAAGGCGGGTCCGCCAAGAAACGTCAAAGCCAGGATGGCGCGATTAAGCTTATTCATCTGATTTTCCTCCAAATTGCTTTCGCGGAAGCCGGAACTTGGATTTGCAGCCGGCCGCCCGCTTTGCCTGGACTGGCCGGCGGCGATGTAGACGGCGCCCGGCCATGAGCAGGAATACAACCATCGGTTGTAGTATTTGTGTCGAAGCCATGAGCGCGTCGGCGGTTTCTCGGCGCTTGACCGCCTCTCGCGCCTGCGGGAGAAGGTGGCGCGCTGAGCCTCCCGCGTCATGCCCGCGCTTGTCGCGGGCATCTACGCGGCGCCGCTGCGCATATTCCGTCATTTGACCGAAGCCGCTCGGCGTGGATGGCCGAGACAAGCCCGGCCATGACGGCCCGTTGTCACTCGATCACTGCCGAAGAGCCATGTACGACATCAAGTGGATTCGCGAGAACGCTGAAATTTTTGATCGCGGCCGCAAGCGGCGCGGGTTGGAGCCGCTGTCGGCGCAGCTTCTCGCGTTTGATGACGCCCGCCGCGCGGCGATCGGCGCCTTGCAGAAGGCGCAGGAGCGGCGCAATGCGGCGTCGAAAGAAATCGGCGCGGCAATGAAGGCGGGAGACAGCGCCAAAGCTGAAGCGCTCAAAGCTGAAGTCGCGTCGATCAAAGAGAACTGGCCGGCGCTTGAGGACGCCGAGCGCTATGCGATCGCCGAACTCGACAACGCGCTGGCGAGCATTCCCAACATTCCGCTCGATGAAGTCCCGGACGGCGCCGACGAGAACGACAATGTCGAGGTCGCGCGCTGGGGCGCGCCGCGCAATTTCGACTTTACGCCGAAAGAGCATTTTGAAATCGGCGAAGGTCTGTCGCTGATGGATTTCGAAACGGCCGCGAAAATTTCCGGCGCGCGTTTCGTCGTCAACAAGGGCGGTCTGGCGCGGTTGGAGCGCGCGCTCGCGCAATTCATGCTCGATCTGCACACGAACGAGCATGACTACATGGAGGTCAGCCCGCCGCTGCTGGTGCGCGACGACGCGATGTTCGGCACGGCGCAATTGCCGAAGTTTCGGGAGGATCAGTTTTCTGCCGGGCGAGGAATTTCCAATAGCGAGTTTTACACAAAGTTGGATGAATTAGCCCGAGAGGAAGCTGCTGCGGCGCTGGGAAAAAAAGCTAACGAAGTTGCGCTTGAGGAGAAGGTTAAATTCTACAACACGGTCGTTGAGCGGGTGCCTGCACAGGAGCAGTTCTGGCTTATCCCCACGGCCGAAGTGCCGCTCACCAATCTCGTGCGCGAATCCATTCTCGACGAAGCGCAATTGCCGATGCGTATGACCGCCGGCACCTATTGCTTTCGCGCCGAGGCGGGCGCCGCCGGCAAGGATACGCGCGGCATGATCCGGCAGCATCAGTTCTACAAGGTCGAACTGGTGTCGATCACGACGCCGGAGCAATCGCTCGTAGAACATGAGCGCATGACTGAATGCGCCGAGAAGGTGTTGCAGCTTCTCGAACTGCCCTATCGCAAGGTCGTGCTCTGCACCGGCGACATGGGCTTCGCCTCGCAAAAAACATATGACCTTGAAGTGTGGCTGCCGGGGCAGGGGAAATATCGCGAGATTTCCTCCTGCTCGGTCTGCGGCGACTTCCAGGCGCGGCGCATGAACGCGCGTTATCGCCCCGCTGAGAGCAAGGGGCCGCGTTTTGTCCACACGCTCAACGGCTCCGGCGTCGCGGTCGGCCGCGCCATGGTCGCGGTGCTGGAGAATTATCAGCAGGAAGACGGCTCGGTCGACGTGCCGCGCGTGCTGCGGCCCTACATGGGCGGCTTGTCGCGCATCTCGCGGTGAACGGTCTTGCGCTTGCCGCAGCGACCGCGTCGCGCGCCTCCACATTCGGGCTCGGGCGAGCTCCCTAAAACAGGCGTCCAGCCATAGCCGTAATCCGTGCGCGGCGCATAGCCGTCGCTGAGCAGGCCCGGCGCGGCGATGGGCAGCGACAGCGGCGCCGTCGGATCGGCGGGATTGGGCGGCGGCGCGCCGGGAATGACCAATTCCGCCGGGACATAGCCCGCCGTCCCGCCATATTGCACTTGGCACCAGCGGCCGCAGCCCATCACATTGAAGGGGATATTCGCGCCCAAGGTCGTCACCGGCCGCGCCTCGACATTGGGGCTTATCTGCAGCGGCATGTCCGCCGCCACATAGGCCTCGAAAGCGGCGGCGCGGCCTGGAGCGGCGGCGAGCAACGCCGCAATCATTAGCGACAGTCTTAAGCGCATCAAAAACCCCCCGGAGAATGAGGCTGAGCAATTTGGACCATTGTGGACGTTCGGCGTCGAATCGTCCAAAGAAACCTGGGCTTCGTCGGGTCGCCCCAAGCGCGAGCGGAACCGCTAAAACATGCGCATTCTCATCACCAATGACGATGGCGTTCACGCGCGCGGTCTGGCGATCGCGGAAGCGATCGCGCGCCACTTCTCCGACGACATTTTTGTGATCGCGCCGGAATTCGAGCAGTCCGGCGTCTCGCACTCGCTCTCGCTCAACGATCCGCTGCGGCTGCGCGAGATTTCGCCGCGACACTTTGCGGTCAAGGGCACGCCGACCGATTGCGTGATCATGGGCGTGCGCAAGCTGATGCTCGATCATCCGCCCGATCTCCTGATTTCCGGCGTCAACTGCGGCCAGAATGTCGCCGAGGACGTCTCCTATTCCGGCACCATCGCCGGGGCGATGGAGGGCACGATTCTCGGCATTCCGTCGATTGCGCTCTCGCAGGTCTATGATTTCTTCGCGAGCCGCCGCACCATCCACTGGGAATGCGCCGAGGCGCATGGCGCCGATGTCGTGCGCCGCCTGCTCGCCGCGGGAATCCCGAAGAACGTGCTGATGAATGTGAATTTCCCCCATTGTCCGCCGCAGGACGTCGCGGGAGTCGCGATCACCATGCAGGGCCAGCGCAGCAGCGACATTATGAGGATCGAGGACCGCAAGGACGGTCGCGGCAATCCCTATCACTGGATTTCCTTCCAGCGCGGCGACTTCAAGCCGGGCCGGGGCACCGATCTGATGGCGCTCGAGGAAAGGAAAATCTCGATCACGCCGCTGCAGCTCGATTTCACCGATCACCCGACCGTGACGCGGCTCGCGGCGGCGTTCGAGGACGAAAGATGACGGGCGAGCGCGGCGCGCAGAACGCCGTCGAATTCGAGGAGCGCGCGGCGCTGATGCTGACGCTGCGCCAAGGGGGCGTGCGCGATCTTTCGGTGCTGCGCGCGATGGAGGCGACCCCGCGCGAGGCCTTCGCGCCCTATCGGTTTCGCGATCTCGCCAATCGCAACCTTTCGCTGCCGATCGGCTGCGGCCAGACCATGTCGCGCCCGGTCGAACTCGCGCGAAGGCTGGAGGCGCTGAAGACCGGCCGCGGCCATCGGGTGCTCGAGATCGGGGCGGGGTCCGGCTATGGCGCGGCGGCGCTGGCGCAGCTCGCCCGCGAGGTCGTCAGCCTCGAGCGCTTCGAGACGCTGGCGATTGAAGCCTCGCGGCGCCTGGCCGTTCATGGCGCGGCCAACGCCAACGCCATTCATGCCGACGGACTCGATCCGCCTGCGGGGCTCGGGCGCTTCGACCGGATCATCGTGCAGGCCTCGGTCGGCGCCGCGCCGGCGGCGCTGATCCAATTGCTCGCGCCGGGCGGGGTCATGCTCTTCGCCCGAAAGGCGCATGCGATGGCCGGCGCTCGGGCGAAGGAGAGATTAATCAAACTTGATCTTAGCGAGGACGGCGAGTTGCGGGAGACCGATTTAGGCCCGTGCCGTCTGGGTTCGGCCATTCCCGGACTGGCGCAGGCGCTCTGAATTCCCGTCCGAATGCTGAAAATTTTCATAGTCGGCGACGTTTCGCGTTCATCTTAAACGCCTCCTTAACCGCCGCGCTGTAACCCATGAATGGTTCAATGTTGCGTTCGGGTGGGTCGCGTCATGGCTATCAAGCGTCGATTTGCTAATTCCCGCGCCGCTGTGCGCTTGCTGGCCGCCGCAGGCGTCGCCGCCCTTGTCGCCGGCTGCTCCGACGCTTCGCGTTTCGCGGGCGATCCCTTCTCCGATCCCTTCACAGGCTCGACCAAGACCGCGGCGCTCGGCGTCGACCGGGCGCCGGTCGGCGCCATCGCCAGCGCGCCCGCTCAGAGCGCGCCGTCGAGCGCGGTGGAATCCCGTCCGCTGCCGGCTCCTGTCGCCAGCGCCTCGGCGCCTCGCGCCCCTGCACCCGCCGTTCCGCAATCGCCGGGGCGCGTCGCCGCCGCTTCCGGCGCCGGCCATTGGAGCGCCGAGGGCGGCACCCCGATCGTCGTCGCCCAGGGCGAGACGGCGGGATTGATCGCCACCCGCTACGGCGTGCCCGCCGACGCCCTGCTGCACACCAACGGCTTCAATGTCGCGTCTCAGGTTCGGCCCGGTTCGCGACTGGTGATTCCGGTCTATCGCGCCGGAGCCGTTCCGGCCGTCGCGGCGCATGCGCCCGCGGCGCCGACGAAAGCGGCCGCCGTCGTTCCGCCGACCGCCAAATCCGCGACCGCGAAGACTTTGGCGCCGGCGAAGCCGGTGCGCAAAACCGAAGCCGAGCCGCTGAAGTCGAAGCCGGCAGAGGCGAAGCTCGCGGCAAAAGCCGCGCCTGAAAAGGCGCCGACGAAGGCCGAGGCGCGCGCCGCCGCCACAACGCCGGCGCGCGTCGTCAAGACCGAGCGGATCGCGCGCGGCGCGCCGGTCGAAGCCGAGGCGAACGCGCCCGCGGCGCCGGCGGAGGCCGCAAGCGCCCGCAAGGTCGATTCAACCGCGACCGCCTCCATTCCTCCGGCCAATGAGCCGAAAGCCGTCGCCTCCGACGAGGGGCGTCCGGAATTCCGCTGGCCCGCCCGCGGCCGCATCATTCAGGGCTTCTCGACGGGCGGCAATGACGGCATCAACATCGCCGTGCCCGAGGGCACGCAGGTCAAGGCGGTCGAAGGCGGCGTCGTCGCCTATGCCGGCAACGAGCTCAAGGGCTACGGCAATCTGGTGCTCATTCGCCACCCGAACGGATTCGTCTCCGCCTACGCCCATAACGGCGAGATCGATGTGAAGCGCGGCGATCAGGTCAAGCGCGGGCAGACGATCGCCAAGTCCGGCCAGTCCGGCAATGTCGGTTCGCCGCAGCTGCATTTCGAGCTGCGCAAGGGTTCGACGCCGGTCGATCCCACGCGCTATCTTGCCGGGCTGTAAGCGCTAAACGCCAGAACCCTCCGGCGTTCGCGAGACAAAAGACGCCGGAGTTCGGAGCGGCGGGTCCAAGGAAAGGCCCGCCGCTCTCGTCTTTTGATGCGTCTCGACCGACGAAAGTGCTATAGGCCGCGGGTCATATCCCGGAGGAACCCGCAAAAGTGACCTATCGTCTTGCTTTCGTTTTCCTAATCGCCGCAACGCCCGCCTTCGCCGTCGATCCGACCGGCGTGCCGCAATGCGACGCGCTGCTCAAGCGCTATGAGGCTTGTTCGGGACAATTGTCGCCGCGTCAGGTGCATGCGGCGCAAAAGGAACTGCTCGACGGCGCCATGGGCATTCGCGCCGCGGCGGCCGATCCCTCGAAACGCGCCGATCTCGAACGCTATTGCGTCGATCGTTTCGAACAGATGAAGCGCGAAAGCGACATCAAGGAATGCATGTCGAAGCCATGATCGGCGCGCGCGCCTGGACGTATTCCTTGCCGCGCATTTCGATCAATCGGGACGCGGCGCGTTCGAATTCGCGCGCCTCCGCGCCGAAGTCGCCCTGGTAGAGATCGCAAGGTTCGGCCGCGGCGGAAATGATCAGCAGAATGCGCGCCTCGTAGAGAACATCGATCAGCGTGATCAAGCGACGCGCTTCATTGCGCTGCTCGGGGGCGAGAATCGGAACGTCCTCGATGATGATCGCGTCGAACCTCTCGGCGAGCGCCATATAGTCGGTCGCCGACTGGGGCTGACCGCAGAGCGCCGAGAAGCTGAAGCGCGCGACGCGGCCGGCCGCCTGCGGAATGTCGATGCGCCGCCGCTTGACTTCGATCGTCGTCGGCGACTGGGGCGCGCCGTCGGCGAGCGTCTCATAGAGCGCATCGATCGCCGACTTGGCGCGCGAGTCGGCGGGGGCGAAATAGACCTGTCCGAGATCCTCTCCTCGCCGCCGATAGTCGCCCGACGCGTCGAGACGCACAATATCCATGCGTTCCTGCAACAGGGCGATGAAGGGCAAAAAGAGATCGCGGTTGCGGCCGCCTTCATAGAGCCGCGAAGGTTCGACGTTGGACGTCGCGACGACGATCACGCCCGACGCCAGCAGCGAAGAAAACAGCCGCGCCAATATCGTGGCGTCGGCGATGTCGTTCACGGCGAATTCGTCGAAGCAGAGCACGCGCGCTTCCTGCGCGATCTCGCGAGCGACGCAGGTCACGGGATCGGCGTCGGGGCCACGCGGGTTGCGACGCAGCCGATGCAGCCGGTCATGCACATCCGCCATGAAGGCATGGAAATGCGCGCGGCGTTTCCTGTCGAGCGTAAGTTCGCTGAAGAACAGATTCATCAGGAACGTCTTGCCGCGCCCGACCTGTCCCCAGAGATATAGCCCGCTCGGGCGCTGGCCGCGACGGCGGAAACTCGCAAGCAGCGCCAGAGTCGCACGGCTGCTGATCGGCCGGCGGCCGGATAACGCATCGGCGAGCGCCTGAAGCTTCTCGACGGCGGCGCGCTGCGACGCGTCGCGCTCCAACGCGCCTTTGGCGACGAGCGCGTCATATTTCTCGACGATGGGTTGCGCGCGCGGCGTCACAGGCGCCGCATCCGGCCATTGGTCTCGGCAAGCGCGCCGGGACGCAGTTCGAAATAGAGCAGGCGGTCGGGATCAACCGGCCCGGGCATTGTGATCTTGCCGCGCGGCACGCGGGCAAAGCCCAGCCGCGCGTAATAGTCCTCGTCGCCGACGAGCAGCACGAGGCCGTGTCCGGCGTCCCGCGCTGCGTCGAGCGAATATTTGACTAGCGTCTCTCCGACCCGCTGCTGGCGAAACGC
The DNA here is from genome assembly GCF_046349115.1 of Methylocystis sp. GTDB lineage: Bacteria > Pseudomonadota > Alphaproteobacteria > Rhizobiales > Beijerinckiaceae > Methylocystis. The sequence continues at coordinate 859,552 of NZ_JAXMCX010000001.1, forward strand.
CGGCTCGACGGTCAGCGGTCCCAGCAGCAGCGCCGGCGTCGATCCGACGAGGATCGGGGTCATGCGATTGACCCCGACGAGCAGCGTGCCGATCCGCGCGACGAAGGACAGCGAGCGATCCGGCTCGACGCCTTCGCGCAGCCGATAGGCCGTGCGCGCATATCGGCCCGGCCCGAACGCGCGTTCGTCGAGCTTCTCGATAGGCGCGTCATCGGCGGCGGAGAGCGGCGCGAATTTTACGGCGAGATCGATCATATGGCGGCTTGACCTTAGGGCGCAGGCCATATCACGCGTTGACGGCGCCGCAAAACGCCAGGTTGCGGCGCGATAAGCCGCATGCGAGCCTGCCTGACGGGGAGAAGCCCATGGCGGAATATTGTGTGCGCCGAGCGACCCTGGAGGACGCGCCGGCGATCGCCGGGGTCAACGCCGCAGCCTGGCGCGAGACCTACGCCGGTCTCATGCCGGCGGAAGCGCTGGCAGGCATCGACCTCGACGATTGGGCGCGGCGCTGGCGGGAGAGGATCGGTTCGGGTGAAATCGGCCAGGCCGTCTTCGTCGCTCTCGCGGACGGCGCGTCGGTCGGCTTCGCGCGCTGTAGCCGCCAGACCAACCCGAAGCTCGTTCCGCTCGGCTTCGACGGCGAGATCGACTCGATTTATCTGCTGCGGCGCGTTCAGCGCCTGGGGTTGGGCAGAGGCTTGATGGCGCGGCTCGCCGAACATCTGATGTCGGTCGGTTGCGCGAGCGCTGCGGTGTGGGTGCTCCGCGACGCGCCAAAGGCGCGCGGCTTTTACGAGGCGCTCGGCGCGGAGCCGCTTGGCGTCGAGGGCGTCTGGGAAGTTGCGGGCGTCGTCCTTCCCGATCTCGCCTATGGCTGGCGCGACATACGACTCTTGGCCGGCGTCGCCGACGCCCGGGAGACCTCACCAGTAAGGTGAAATCGGCGCCTGCTCCAGCGCCTCGGCGAGGCGCGCCCTCGTCGCGACGGTCGTCTCCGCCGGCAGCGCGTCGAGCGCGAAGAATCCGGCCTCGGCGATTTCGCGATCGGGCGCGCGCGGCGCGGTGATGCGATAGGAACGCGCCACGTAAAGCGCGACATGGTCGCGAACAGAGAAGCGGCGATTGAAATAGACGCCGAAAAGTTCTGGCGGCTCCTCGAGCAGGACGTTGGCTTCCTCATGGAGTTCGCGCTTTAACGCGTCGACTAGCGTTTCGCCGGTTTCAACGCCGCCGCCCGGCAGATAGAAACCCTCGACATAGGTGTGCCGGACGAGCAGCACGCGGCGCTGATCGTCGAGCACAAGGCCGCGCACGCCCAGCGTCATGGGACGCTGAAACCGCGCGCTAAAGGCGATGAACCTGCGCGTGAGACGAGATCGCGTCGAACGCCCTTCTTCCGTCTGCGCCTGCTCCGTCAAAATCGACTCCGATCGCTGAAACTCTGGCAAATGAATTGCGGAGGCCCTACTAATCGCCACCCCATCCTAGCAGGAAAGCGCCGCGGCTGAACGGGCGTGGAGGGATAAGAGGCTGTCTTGAATTTTCGGCTCGCTCATCTCTCCGACGCGCACATCGGTCCGATTCCGCGGCCAAATCTCGCCGAGCTGCTCGGCAAGCGCGTCACCGGCTATGTGAACTGGCTCTATAAGCGCGGCGCTCAGCACGACATGGGCGTGCTCGGCAGGATCGTCGCCGACATCAAGGCGCAGGCGCCGGACCATGTCGTCATGACCGGCGATATCGTCAATATCGGACTACCCGCCGAAATCGCGCTGGCCAAAGACTGGCTCGCCGCGCTCGGGGGGCCGAGCGACGTAAGCTTCACGCCCGGCAATCACGACGCCTATGTGGCAAGCGTGACCGATCTCGTTCACGAGGTTTTCGCGCCCTGGACGAGCAGCGAAGCAACAGCCGCGGGCTTCCCCTATTTGCGCCGGCGCGGCGGGATTGCGCTGATCGGTCTCGACACCGGCGTGCCGACCGCGCCTTTTGTCGCCTCCGGCCGGCTTGGGGAGGCGCAGCGCGAGGCGCTCGCGGCGTTGTTGGATTCCTCGAAGGCGGAAGGGCTTGCGCGCGTCGTCTGCCTCCACCATCCGCCGCATGTCGGCGGCGCGAGGCTGTTGCGCGGGTTAGAAGACGCGGCGGCGTTTGAAAGCGTGATCGCCCGCCATGGCGCCGAGCTCATCGTGCATGGGCATAATCACAAGCCGAGCCTATGTCGTCTGCCGGGCCCCGACGCCACGGCGCCGGTGGTCGGCGTCGCCTCGGCGTCGGCGCGCCCCGGCGGGCATTATCCGGGCGCCGCCTACAACCTCTACGACATCGCGCGCAAGGACGACGCGGTGAGCATCATTCTGCGCAGGCGCGGATTGAACGAGGCTGGAGAGATCGTAGAGCTTGAAGCGGTCGAATTGTGAAGCCTAGCTATGCGAAATAGGTCTGATAGGCCCAGGCCGCCAATACGGCCAGCAGCGCGAAGAAAGCGGCCGCGCCGAAAAATTCGGCGATGAAGGCCGCGGCGCGAGAGACTTTGCCTGAGAAGGATGCGTCGGCGTCGCGCGCTGGCGTCTTTTCGCGCGCCGCGGCGGCCCTGACGGCGAGCGCCTGCGCCGCGCCGCCGCTCGCATAATCGATCGCCAGCGCCTTTTCGCGTTCGATCAAACGATGCGCGATATAGGCGGTGATCGCCTCGACGAGATCGTCGGCGCTGTCGCTTTCGCAAAGCCCCACCCGGCCGTGGCGCGTGTCCTGAAGAAAACGATAGGTGCGCCGGTCGCGATCCATCTCGACAAAGCCGATCTGGTCGATGAACAGGCGTGGCCTTTCCCCAGGCGCGACGCCAACGTCGAAAATGTCGCAGTCATCGGGCAGCTGCGCCAGCACCGGCGCCAGCGCATCGGCGAGCATTTCCAGGCGGGCGATTTCCGCAGCCCGCAAATCAGAAATCGCGGCCGAGCGCTCGGCGTTCTCGAGCCGCGCGCGGCGCAGCGCGCCGGCAAGGCTCGCTATGCGCTCGTCGAGCGGACCCGCGTCCTTGCGGGCGAAGCGCTCACGCTCGACGCGCAGCGAGAGCCGTTCAGCGGGCGTTGGATCGGATGCGCCCTTCCGCTCGTCGTCACGAGTGTCGGCCGGCGGCGCGGGCAGGGGCTCTTCCATCTGGTCCACTCGCTGAAGCCCTCGTGACGCCGGGGCGATAAAGCATTGTAGACTATAGCGGCTCTCGACGGCGGTGCGAAGCGCCAGGGCCGCCCGGGCGAGGCGGGAGTCGACTTTTTCCCCCGCCTCCGGCAAGGGACTCCTTACGATCGCCGCTGATTCCGGCCATTAACGATAAAAACGCCGGATGCGACAGAGGCGCGGAGGGGATAGATGGCCGTCAATCGTGGCGAATCGGACGTGAAGAGCGCCGTGTTCGAACGCATCATCATCGGCGCCGGCTTCGCGGTCTTCGCGGCGCTGGAGGCGGCGGGCGGCGGCGAGCATGCGATCGTCGCCGGCTTTTTCGCCGGCGCCACGATTTTCATGCTGCGCCGCTCGTCCGAGAGCATGCGTCAGGCGGCCGATTTCGCCGTGGATTTCCTCGTCGTCGCGATTTTTACGCTGCTCTGCGACCGCTCGGGCGCGTTGTGGCGCGCGCCGGAAAACTTCGCCGAACTGTTCCGCTTTTCGCCTGTAGGCGCGGGGACCGCCACCATTCTCTATCTCGCCGGGGTGGTCACGCTGAGGGCGCGTTCACGCATGGCGGTGCGCGCGGCGCTGTTCGTTTTGCCGCTGCAGTTCTGCCTTCTGCTCGCGCTCGGCTCGCCAGTTGTCACAAAGATCGGCGACGCGCTGCTGCTTGGCCTCGACGTCCCGGAGGTTTTGAAAAAAACCGCTGGCCGAACGCTGGTGCTGTTTCTGCTCAATGAGTCGATCGTGGTCGGCGTGCCGCTGGCGCTTGGCCGGTTCCTTCCGCGACAATGGCGCCCGCACGGCATTCTCTTCGCTTCCGCCTTCGTCGCGTCGCTGACCCCCTATATCGCGACCTCAGTTTCTTACTTCGTTGCGCCTTATCTTCCCTATCCGGCGACGGCGGCGGTCGCGGCCGTGGCGGCGGCGCTCGCGCAGGCAGGCTTATGGGGCCAAACCTATCTCGTGACTCAGGCGATGGCCGGTCTATTGCGGGCGACGCCGTCGCTGCAGGTCGTGGTGTTTCATGACTGGCGATCAGGCGCCGAAAAGGGCGCCGTCTATGGCCTGGTGTTCATGGCGCTGCTTCTCGCGGCCGGACTGGTGGTGTCTTTTCCGCCGGCGATGGCGGTGATTTCCGCCTCGGGTCCGATCGGCGGCGCGTTGATCGGCGCGGCGCTGTTCCCGCTGGCGCGCGCGATCGTGGAGAGCACCGACTCGACGCCGCCGTTCTTTGCGCGGGTCGAAGAGCTTTATCTGCATCCGTCCAACTATTTTCGCGGCGCCGTCGCCGGCGCGGCCGTCGCGCTCGCCGCGATGATCGGGCTTCCGGCGGCGAGCGGCGGCAATCGGTTTCTGTTCGGCGCCGTCGCGGGCGCAATCGCCTATGCCGGCGTCGACGCGGCGATCGATTTCGCCGCGTTGACCAAAGGTCGCCGCCAGCATCTGCGCAGCTGGCGAGTCTATTCGCTCGGCGCGCTCCTTGGCGCGCTCGTCGCCGGCGCGATCGCCTGGTATCTCGACGCGGGTCAGGTCGAAACGATCGTCTCGAAATTCTTCGCCTATACGTCGCTCGACTATGCGGCGGACGGTCGTCCGATCAACGACTATGTCGTTCGTCCGCTCTTCTCCAAATGGGGCGCGACCGATCTCGGCAAAGTCGACGGCGGCGTGAGGCTGTTCTTCGACGAGTCGTTCTCCGGCGTCATTCAATGGGTGTTCGCGGCGCCGCTGTTTTCGATCAATCTGTTTTTCCTGACGGCGCTCGTCGAGCGCAGCCTGCGACCGCTTCGCACGCTCGCGAGCTGGCAGGGCCTCGACATGCTCGTCGAAAACGCCGTGCGGGTGTTGCGCTGGGGCCTGTGGATGGCGCCGGTGATCTATTCCTTCCTCAAGGCGTCGCCCGATCCCACTTGGTACAATCAGGACGGGTTGATCAGAACCGGAGTCGCGAGCTGGATGAATTACATCCTTCCCGACTCCGATTTCCGCGCCTGGAGCCTCGATATTTTCACCGCGCTCCTCGCCTATGACGCGCTGCGCGTGCTGATCTGGTTCGACCATATGGGCTTGCGGGTGGCGACGCTGGTCAATCTTTCTTTCGTCGGCGGCGACGTGGCGGACGAAAAAGCCGCGCGCTTTCTCGGCAAGTCGCAAACCAGCCGCGCCATTCCGGAAGGGATTCGCCGCTTCGGCACTTGGGCGCCGCTGTTGCTTCCCTTTTACATTCCGCGCGGCGCCGATTGGGACGGCGCATGGAGCGCCTCCGAGCAATTGGCGCATACGCGGCCGCCCTCATACGCCTATCTCGTTAGCGGCTATCTCATCTACGCCGGACTCGTCGCCTTCGGCCTGGTCATTTTCCTTCTCGGGCGGCTGGCGCGCGCCCAGAAAGTGACGATCAAAGGCATCACCGGCGCCGGCGGCGTGCCGGGCTCGCGTCCCTTGAAACTGACCAATGGGCTGATGACGAGCGAATGGTTCGAGGACGGGCAGGGCGCTATTCGCATCGAGGGCGTGGCGCGCGGCGGACCGCCGATCGATCTCACTCGGCGGCCGGACGATCACGCCCATCCGCGCGGGCGTTTCCTGTTTTTGCGCGAAGACGGCGGCGAGCTTTGGTCGATCGGCGAGGCGCCGACGCGCTGCAAAGCCGCTCAGGCGTCGCTCACCGACGCGGGCGAGAATTGCCTGTTCTTCATGGCGGAGCGCAATGGATTCGCGGTCGAAGCGCGGGTCTCGCTCGCCGCCGACGAAGCGGTCGAGATCACCCGCCTAAAAATCGTCAATCTCGAACAGCGCCACCGTAAACTGGCGCTGGCCTCGTTACGCGAATGGGTGCTCAACGAGACCGGCGTCGAGCTTCGCGACGCGGCTTACAACGCCATTCATGTCGGCACCTGGTACGTGCGCTCGCTCAATGCGATTTTCGCGCAGAACCGTTTGCTAAAGGGCGGCGCGCGCCGCCACTCCGATCGCCGGCTGTCGCCCGAAATCGGCTTTCACGCCATTGGCGGCGCCGCCGACGCGAAGATTTCAGTCCTCGGCTATGAGGACGTGAAGTCGCGCTTCTATGGCATGGGCTCGGTTCATGCGCCCGACAGCCTGCTCGGATTGGCGGCGCCGCGCGATCCGAAAGACGAAGGCCTGCTCTATGGCTTCGAGCCTTGCGCCAGTCTGCGCGTCGAAGTCGAACTCGCCGCCGCCGGCGCCACCGAACTGATCATCGTTGACGGCTGGGCCCGCGACATGGGCCGGGCGACCGATTCCATCGCACGTCATCTCGGCATTGCGCCTGCTGCGCCAGAAACGCTGAACAAGGCTCTGTCGCGCCGGCGCGGGCTCGTTCTGCCGCCGCCGCCCAAAAAGCCGCGCTACGCTTTTTCGCAAGATGGACGAAGCGTCACGCTCACGCCGGGCACGCCGCGTCCCTTCGCTCATGTCATCGCCAACGCCTTCGGGCAGGGCGCGGTGCTCACCAATGACGGCGATATTTTTTCCTTCCACGGCAATTCGCGGCTCAACAGTTTCACGCCGTTTCGCATGGGCGAGGGCCGCATGGCGCCGGCCGGGCAGAAGTTCTACGTCTATGATCTTGCCCGAACCGACGCGCATAGTCCGACCTTCGTGCCGCTGCGCCGCCGCGACGCCGACTATCAAGTGACATTTTCGCCGGGCGTCGCGGTGTTTCGCGCCGAGCGCGACCGTCTCGATCTCGAGATGACCGTATTTGTCAGTCCGACGCAGCCGATTGAGTTCAAAATTCTCAAGATCCGCAATAAGAGCGATCATGAGCGGCTATTGCAGATCACGCCTTCGATGGAAATCGTCTTGGCGGAAACGCCGAACGAAAGTCTCGGCGCGCTGGAGTCGGTCATCGACGAGAATGTCCGCTCCATCTACTTCCGCAACCCGCGCAATAATTTTGTGCGCGGCTGGGCCTTTGTCACGACCTCGATGCCGGCCGAATTCGCCGAGACGTCGCGCCGTCGCTTTCTTGGCCATGAGAGTCGCGATCCTTATTTGCCATACATGGTCGAGCACGGCCATCCTGACGCCGGCGCCCCCGCGCATGAACGAAAGGTCGCCGCTTTCAGCGCCGCCATCGACGTGCCGGCAGGAGAAGAAGCCGTCGTCGTCGTGGCGCTCGGACAGACGACGACGATCGAAGAAGCAAAACGGCTCGCCGATTACGCGCGCGAGCCTCAGCACGCCTATGCCGAACTCGCGGCGAACGCCCGCGCCTGGGACGATCAGCTGTCGGTGCTGCGCATCAAGACCAACCGCCCCGATTTCGACCGCATGATCAATGACTGGCTGCCCTATCAACTGCTCGCGGCGCGTCTCTGGGGACGCACCGGCCCCTCGCAGCGTTCCGGCGCGACCGGCTACCGCGACCAGCTGCAGGACGTCATTCCGCTGATCCATCTCGCGCCCGAGCGCGCCCGCGCGCAAATCCTCTTGCACGCCGCGCATCAATATATCGAGGGCGACGCGTGCAAATGGTGGCACCGCGCGCCCAATGGCGGCACCGGCCTCGCCGACCGCACCCATGCGTCGGACCCGCATCTCTGGCTGCCCTATGTGACGATCCGCTACGTCCGCGGCAGCGGCGACTACGCCATCCTCGATGAAGTCGAGACCTTCCTCGAGGCCAATCCGGTGCCGAAGGATCAGGAAGGTGAAGCGACCGTGCCGCTCACCTCGCGCGACAAGGACACGCTGCTCGGCCATTGCGCGCGCGCCATCGAATGGACTCTGGACCGCTTCGGCGCGCATGGCCTGCCGCTGATGGGCACGGGCGACTGGGACGACGGCATGAATCTCGTCGGCCACGAAGGCCGCGGCGAAAGCGTGTGGCTTGGCTTCTTCCTGCACGGCATTCTTCTCGACATCGCGCCGCTCTTCGAGGCGAAAGGCGATTCCGAACGCGCCGAGCGCTATCGGGCGCGCGCCGAGAAGCTTCGCGGCGCGCTGGAAGGCTGCTGGCGCGGCGACCGCTATATTCGCGCCTATGCCGACGACGGCGGGGAAGTCGCGCCGATGAGCGCGATGACCTCGTCATGGCCGACGCTGACCAACGCCGTCGACGCCGCGCGCGGCCGCGAGGCGATCGAGAAAGCCCTCGCCGTTCTCGGCCTGGGCGACAGGGTGCTGCTCGTCGCGCCGCCATACGACGAACATTCGCGGCCCTATCCGGGACGCAGCGCCGAATATCCGCCCGGCGTGCGCGAGAACGGCGGGCAATATTCGCATGGCGTGTCCTGGTTCGTCGACGCATTGGCGAAGCTCGCCGCGCAGGCGCAACAAGACGGCGATTCACGCGCCGCCGACGAATTGTTTCGTTCAGCGTTCGAGACATGGATCGCGATCTCGCCGATTTCCAAGCTCACGACGCCCGAGGCGGCCGACATTTACGGCCTGCCGCCGCATCAGCAGCCGGCCGACGTCTATAATGGCGAGGGCTATTACGGACGCGGCGGCTGGAGCTGGTACACCGGCGCGGCGGCCCGCATGTTGTCAGCGGCGTATGCGCTGCTCGGGCTCGAATTCGAGAATGGCGAATTGAAGCCGCGCCCTGACGCTTTCCATGCCAAGGGCGATTTGCGGCTGGAGAGCGTAGTCTATCTCGGCAAGACGTTCGAAGCGGAGAAACGTCGTCGCGTCTGGTAGCATGACTGGAGGCGCGGAGGACATGGCTGATCTCGTCGTCACGCTCAACGCCGGGTCGTCTTCGGTGAAGTTCGCTCTCTTCGCCGCGGATGCAGAATGGCCGCGGCTGATGGTCTCCGGCGCGGTCGAAGGGCTCGGCGCCAGGCCGCGCTTTCGCGTCGAAATCGTCGACGGAAAGGCGAGCGAGAGAAAGCTCGACGCGACGCTCGGTCACGGGCAGGCGATTGCAGAGATATTCAATTGGGTCGAAGATTCCTACCCGGCGGCGACGGTCAGCGCGATCGGCCATCGCGTCGTGCATGGCGGGCTGCGCTACTCCGCGCCCGTTATCATCGATGCGGAAACGCTCGCCGAGTTGAAGGCGCTCATCCCGCTCGCGCCATTGCACCAGCCGCACAACATCGCCGGCATCGAAGGCGCCTGCGAGGCGTTTCCGCATGTGCCGCAGGTCGCATGTTTTGACACCGCCTTTCATCGCGGACATGCTTTCGTCGACGACGCCTATGCGCTTCCCTATTCCTATTACGAGCAGGGATTGCGTCGTTTCGGCTTCCATGGCCTGTCCTATGAATATATCTCCCGGCGTCTGCGGATCATCGATCCGATTCATGCCGAGGGCGGCGTCATCGTTGCGCATCTCGGCAATGGCGCGTCGCTTTGCGCGTTGAAAGGCGGCCGCTCAATCGCCACCACCATGGGTTTCTCGGCGCTGGAAGGCCTCCCCATGGGCACGCGCTGCGGCGAGATCGATCCCGGGCTGCTGCTTTATTTGCTCCATAGCGAAGGGATGACTCCCAGCGAGCTTTCGCATCTTCTCTACGAGCGCTCCGGCCTTCTTGGCCTTTCCGGCGTGTCGCATGACATGCGCGTGCTAGAGGCGTCGAAGGAGCCACGCGCCGCGGCGGCGATCGCATACTTCATTCATCGGATCAAAATGGAGATCGCCGCGCTTACGGCGGTCATCGGCGGGCTCGACGCGCTGGTTTTCACAGCCGGAATCGGAGAGCGCTCGACGCGCATTCGGGCCGGCGTGGTCGACGGGCTCGGCTGGTTGGGGCTGGCGCTCGACAAGACGGCGAACGCGCGTCACGAATCGCTCATCTCGGCGCCTCAATCGCGCATTCCGGTTTTCGTGACGCCGACCGACGAGGAAGCGATGATCGCTCGCCATACGATTGAAGCGGCGGGATTGTCGGTCGCCGCCAGATAAAGCCGAGGTGGTCGGTTGAGGGTCAATTCGAGAGATGAATACAATCGTCCCGGCGCATGCGCGACAGACCCCCAAACCGAACGTTGAACGGTCAAAGCCCACAATTGAATAAAATCAATTGACCGAGCCGGCGCAAATCGCCAAGATGCAAACGATCAATTCCTTTTAAGGCATGGTTTCCCGTGGCGGCGCGGGTTCAATCCAACCGCGCAATTCGCCGTCAGTGTGACTGGCGCAGTGACGAGGTCTAGGTGCCGAACGTCAGAGCACATGCAAGCCAGACGTACGAAGAGGGCGGCCTGGTCGGCGCCATTGCTGGAAGAATTCCCGAAGTCATATCCCCCAATCATCTAACCTTCGTAGGGCTGGCCGGCGCGGCTCTCGTCGCCGCCGGCTTTATCGCAACCCGCTGGTCAAACTGGTTTTTGGCGCTCGTCGCCATTGGGCTCGCGATCAACTGGCTCGGCGAGAATCTGGAACGCGCCGTTTCTGTGCGCCGTGGCGTCAACTTCCATTACTATGGCTATTTCATCAATAATTCCGCCGACCTCGTCGCGCAAACGCTGATGATCATGGCGCTTGGGTTCTCGCCCTATTTCACCATTCCGTCGGCGCTGCTCGTACTATCCCTTTATCTGTTGCTCAGCTCGTATAAATATTTGCTCGTGGTGATCCATGGCGACGGCTATCCGCGCGGCGGATTCGAGCCCAAAGGCGTTCGGCTGCTGGTGATGGGCTGGTCGCTCTCCGCGGCGTTGATCGGACATGAACTCGCCGCGCAACGCATTCTCTCCTTCGCCGCGCTCGACGTCGTCGTCGGGGGGCTGTCGATATTCGCCTTTATCGTGTTCATTTTGATCGTTCGACGAGATTTGGCGCTGGTTCGGCTTCAGGAACAAGACGCCGCGGACGACGAATTATCGTTCGATCAGGACGAAATGAATTCGGACCAGGGCGAGATTACATCGGACCAAGACGAGAATTTTCCGATTGCCCCGCAATTGGCTTCGGTGCGCAACGGCCCTCCGGCGCGAGGCGACCGGAAAATATCGGCGGGCTAAGCCGCGCGTTGCGCCTGGGCTTCAGCGGCGCGCGTCTCGGCGAATACAGCCGGCGACGCCTCGCGGCGAACGGCCTTCCGCGCAAAATACGCCTCGAGCGATGGCGCTCATGCGCGCGGCGTCGGCGGCTCGCCGCGCCCACGCTGCACCGATCTCGCGCGCTCTCATCATTGCGCGAAGCGCAGCGGTTTCATCCTGCGTCGCTGGCGCTTGCGGGTGCGGTTTTTCTTACGGCTTCCTTTTGTTTGCCGTAATTCTGTAATTGACGTGCGAGACGGAAGAGAAAAATTCGAGCGTTTCTTGCTGGTCAAAGCTGAGGTGCAGGTTAACAGGAGTAGGCCGTGACGTACCCCAACAATGCAAAGCTTTCGACTGACAATCGGACCGTGGCGTTGCTTGAAGAGGCAGCGAACAAGTTTCGAACCTATTTCGAGCGGCAAGTGCTTGCCGTGCTGCCGGAATTCGCGCGCCGCGAACTCGAAAGCGAGTTGAACGCATTATCCGATTTGTCGGAGTCCGATCAGATTCCGGCCCTGGCGGAAACATCGCTCATTCGCGCCGAGCAATGCGCTCATGATTTGTTGAGCATGAACTATGACGGACCCGCCGGCGTGTTCCTTCGGCGCTCGGTGCGCGAAGCGGCGGCGGACATCAAAGGCGCGGTGATCGCCGCATCGCGGCAGAGCGGGAATGTCATCAACTTTCCGCGTAGAGTTTCCTGACCGAGAGGCCCCGCTCGCCGAGTCGGTCCCTGCCGACGCCATATTTCTCGGCGCCTTGATGAGTTCATATGCGCCACGCCGATGCGGCGGCGATCGGCGACCTGCCATATTCCGCTCGATGGCGGCCGTTCGACACAGTCTTCCTGGTCGAAAAATGAGCGGAGAAATAGTGAAATGCTGACCTCAATCGCCGGCCGGTCGGTCATCGTCACGGGCGGGAGCCGGGGCATCGGACGCGGAATCGCCCGCGTCTTTGCCGCAAAGGGCGCACAGGTGCTGGTCGTCGGCCGCGACCTCGCTCAGGCGGAGGCGACGGCGGGCGCGATCCGGGCGGAAGGGGGAGCAGCCAGCGGTTTCGCCGCCGACGTCGGCGATCCGGGCGATGTCGACCGCATGGCCGCCGCCGCGCTGGAGCGGCACGGCGGCCTCGATATTCTCTGCGCCAACGCCGGCGTCTTTCCGGCCGCTCGGCTGATGGAGATGACGCTCGAGCAATGGAACGAGGTGCTGTCGACCAATCTCGCCGGCGCGTTTCTATGCGTTCGGGCCTGCGCGCCGGCTCTGGCGCGCGGCGGCCGGGGTCGGATCGTGCTCACCTCCTCGATCACCGGCCCGATCACCGGTTATCCAGGCTGGTCGCATTACGCGGCGAGCAAGGCGGGACAGCTCGGCTTTATGCGGACGGCGGCGCTGGAGCTAACGCCGCTCGGGATTACGATCAACGCCGTTCTGCCGGGCAATGTGCGAACCGAGGGGCTCGACGCGCTCGGCGACGCCTATGCGGCCAAGATGGCGGCCTCGATCCCGCAGGGCCGTTTGGGCACCGTCGAGGACATCGCCAACGCGGCGCTGTTTTTCGCCAGCGACGAAGCGCGCTACATCACCGGCCAGACTCTGGTGGTCGACGGTGGGCAGGTTCTGCCCGAGTCGTTGATGGCGCTGCAGGAAATGGGGGAGTGAGGGGCGGCGCCCGCTCCAGGATTGACGGCTCGACGAGACCTGCGGAGGGATCAATGGCCGCCAGCGCAAGCCCCTGTCCAGTGGCGGATACCCCGCGCGGCCTCAACCGGACTGTTGGTCTGGAAGCAGTCGCCGGCGTGGCGCGTGGCGGCGCCCGAATCCGTCGCCGAGGGCGCCAGGGCATAAAACTCGGAGTAGCGGGCCTGGGCGCGTTCCGCCCGGCTAGCGGCCGCCGCCGGCGCGATCGCGGCGGCGAAGCCGACGATTGCAAAGGCCAGGGTTGCCGGACGGAGGAGGGCGCTTTCGATCATTTCATTCCCCTTCTCAACGGAAGTCTGCCGCTTCCATGAACAATTTGAGCCTACTGAATAATCAGTATGCATAATAAATATTCACGAGCTTTCGCTCGGCTAAAGAGCCACGCGGGGAGAAAGTGGTGAGGCCAACGCGAGCGGGGCAGGCTGCCGAGTCATAGCGGAGTTAATTGTTCATAATAATAACAATTATTTGTTGATTGGCGGTGGTCGATTTTGGGAGATTCGCACCGTTGGTCAGCGTTCTTGCGACAGGTGATCGATCTCGAACGAGGTGAAAACGCGCTCTGCCCATTTTCAAGGCGCCAAGACGCGCTGGCGGCGGCGCCCGCAATGCTTCAAGGAGAGCGGCGAAAAGGAGTCGGCGGATCATCGAGCGCGATGATCCGGTGATTCAGCTTTTTGGTTTAAGTCGTTGATTTTTATGGTGCCGCAAGAGGGATTCGAACCCCCGACCCCATCATTACGAATGATGTGCTCTACCAGCTGAGCTATTGCGGCGATTGCGTTGCGCGAAGCGCGCGCGGCGCGTCACTCTTATCGGCGCGCGGCGGCTTTTTCAAGCAGCCCGGCGCCTCGCGGGGCGGCGGCGCTCAGGATTTAAGGCGCGAAGGCGCGAAGGCCAAATAGGCCAGTGCAATTGCGCTAGCAATGTCGGGCGTCGCGTTGAAGGGCGCGCGCGCCCAGTCCTCCAGCCCGCCGCGCCACAGGCGGATGGCGCCGGCGTCGGCGAGCGCCGTGAGATAGGCGTCGATCCTGCGGGCGCGGCGCGGCGGCGCGACGACATAAACGGGGGCGCAAGTCGCGACCGCCTCTCCCACCATATTGACGCTGTCGCCAGTCACGAGGATCGCATCGGCGCCCGCCAGCATCGAGAGATAGGGGTTCTCTCGCTCGCCGTCCCAGAAGAAGCCGCGCGGCGCGCCGAGCGTCTTCTTCAGCGCATCGCGCAGTGCAACCGGCGTGCGGCGCGAAGCGGTGGCCATCACGGAGCGCCCGCTGGCGAGCAGCGAAGCGGCGATCTGCGCCAGTTCGGCGATCCGCGCGGCGCCATAGGCGCCATGCCGGCTGTCGCCGCCGATGAGCAGCGCGACGCGCGGGCGGGGCAGGGCGGCGACGCGCGGGTCGGGCGCGGCGCGCGCCTGCGCCAGGCGCTCCGGCTTTAAGCGGTTCGCCGGCGTCAGCGGCGAAAGCACATTGTCTCCGGAAAGTCCGTCATGGCGCGGCGCGATGATCAGATCGGCGGCGCCAAGCCCATTCGCCGGCCTGTTCACATAGACCGTGAACGTCCGCTCGCCCGAAGCGCGCTTCAGGCGCTGGAGCGCGGGGATCGTGCGGCGTCCGGCGGCGATGGCGATGTCGGGGCAGGGCGGCGCATAGGCGCGCGCGTCGCGCGGATCGGGCGGCGCGAAAGGCGCGAGCGCTGCATAGAGCGGGCGCGGCGCGACGCGGCGGATGTCGGGCGTCAGGCCCAAGGCTTCGGCGAGGCCGAGGGTTTGAGCCTCATGGCCGATGCGACCGTCGGAGAGGATGCGGAGCGTCGTGTGCGGCGGCAGGGCGGGGATGCTCGAAGCGCCCCCTCCCCAGCCCTCCCCCGCTTCGCGGGAGAGCGGGTTCGGTTCAGGCCCGTGCAACAAACCGCACAACCTTCGTGGTTAGGGTTCCCTCTCCCGCTTTGGCGGGGGAGGGACAGGGAGTGGGCGACGCCGCCCCTCACCCAAAGGCGACCTTGAGAATCTCGTAGTTCTTGCCGCCGCCGGGGGTCGTGACCTCGACCGTGTCGCCGACCGTTTTGCCGATCAACGCGCGGGCGATCGGGCTCGTGATCGACACCCGGCCGCTCTTCACGTCGGCTTCGGCCTCGCCGACGATCTGATAGGCCTTCTCCTCTTCGGTGTCCTCGTCGACGACGGTGACCGTCGCGCCGAATTTGATCGTCGAGCCGTTGAGCTTCGACACGTCGATGACTTCGGCGCGCGACAGCTTGTCCTCAAGCTCGGCGATGCGGCCTTCATTGAGCGACTGCGCTTCCTTGGCGGCGTGATATTCGGCGTTTTCCGAAAGGTCGCCGTGGGCGCGCGCTTCAGCGATCTGTTGAATGATGCGCGGACGGTCTTCCTGCTGCCGGCGACGCAATTCTTCGTTGAGCGCCGCGTAGCCGGCGGCGGTCATGGGCACCTTGTCGACCATTGCTCTCGCTTTTCGCCTTTCTTCAGTTTGGTCCGTGATGGGGAGACGGCGCAGTTGGCGCGCTGGTCGGCGCAGCCACGGATCAAGATCAAGTCGTCCGATCGCGGCTAAAAGTCGGCGCGCGGCCGACTGAGTCGCGGAATTCCTCAATGTTCAGTTGGTCGCGCTCGGCGGAAAATAATCCTGCAGCGCCCGGACCTTAAGGTCCCCTGAAACATAGGCGCGTATCCCCTGGGCCGCCGCGACCGCCCCTGCCAGGGTCGTGTAATAGGGAACCTTATGCAGAAGCGCCGCGCGGCGCAAGGAGCGCGAGTCGGCGAGCGCCTGCGCCCCCTCGGTCGTATTGAAAACAAGCGCGATCGAGCCATTCTTGATCGCGTCGACAATATGCGGCCGGCCTTCCGAGACCTTGTTGAGCTTCTGGGCGGCGATTCCGCGCTCAACGAGATAGCGCGCCGTGCCGCCGGTGGCGACGACGGAAAAGCCGACTTCCTTCAACAGGCGAACCGCCGGAATTATGCGGCCCTTGTCCGCATCCCTGACCGAAACGAACACCACGCCCTCGCGGGGGGCCTTGGTCCCGCCGCCGAGCTGGCTCTTGACGAAGGCGGCGTCGAACGAACTGTCGAGGCCCATGACTTCGCCGGTCGAGCGCATTTCCGGGCCAAGCACGGTGTCGACGCCGGGAAAGCGCGCGAAGGGAAAGACGGCCTCCTTCACGCCGACATGCGCCGGCTTCGTCTCCAGAGGATCGAAGTCGGAAAGCTTCGCGCCGGCCATGATCTGGGCGGCGATCTTGGCGATCGGCCGGCCGATGACCTTGGCGACGAAAGGCACGGTGCGGGACGCGCGCGGATTGACTTCCAATACGTAGATTTCGCCGTTCTTGAGCGCGAACTGCACATTCATCAGCCCGACGACGCCGAGCGCCTTGGCGAGGCTCGCGGTCTGCGCCTCAAGCGCGGCGATGGTTTCGGGGGCGAGCGAGCGGGGCGGCAGCGAGCAGGCGGAATCGCCTGAATGAATGCCCGCCTCTTCGATATGTTCCATGACGCCGGCGATGACCGCCTCCTCGCCGTCGGCGAGACAATCGACGTCGACTTCGATGGCGTCGGTGAGATAGCGGTCGAAGAGCAGCGGATTCTTGCCGAGAACCGTGTTGATCTGCCCGGTCTTGTCGTTGGGGTAGCGCGCCTTGACCTCGGAAGGCACTAGGCTCGGCAGCGTGCCGAGGAGATAATCGTCGAGATCGCTCTGGTCGCGAATAATCGCCATAGCGCGGCCGCCGAGCACATAGCTCGGCCGCACGACGAGCGGCAGGCCGAGCTCCTGCGTGACGATGCGCGACTGTTCCACCGAATAGGCGATGCCGTTCTTGGGCTGCTTCAACCCGAGCTTGTCGAGCAGCCGCTTGAACCGGTCGCGATCCTCGGCGAGGTCGATCGAATCGACCGGCGTCCCGAGGATCGGCGCGCCTGCCTGTTCGAGGCCATGCGCAAGCTTCAGCGGCGTCTGGCCGCCATATTGGACGATGACGCCAACAAGCTGGCCGTTGGACTTCTCGACGTCGAGGATTTCGGCGACGTCCTCATTGGTCAGCGGTTCGAAATAGAGTCGGTCGGAAGTGTCGTAATCGGTCGACACCGTCTCCGGATTGCAATTGATCATGATCGTTTCGAAGCCGGCTTCGCCAAGCGCGAAACAAGCGTGGCAGCAGCAATAGTCGAATTCGATGCCCTGGCCGATGCGGTTCGGGCCGCCGCCGAGGATGACGATCTTGTTCTTGTCGGTGGGGCGCGCCTCATTCGCCGGAACGCCGATGAAGGGCGCTTCATAGGTCGAATACATATAGGCGGTCGGCGAAGCGAATTCGGCGGCGCAAGTGTCGATGCGCTTATAGACGGGACGCACGTCGAGACGATGGCGCAAGTCGCGCACGTCCTCTTCCTCGAGGCCGGCGAGGGTCGCAAGACGGCTGTCGGAAAAGCCCGCGAATTTGAGCTTGCGAAGATTCTCGGCGTCCTCGGGCAGGCCGTAGCTCTTCACCTTCTTTTCGAGCGCGATGATTTCGGCGATGCGCTCAATGAACCAGATGTCGATCTTGCTGGCTTCATGAATGGATTCGGTCGTCATGCCGAGCCGCAGCGCCTGGCCGACGACGAGCAGCCGGTCTGGCGTCGCCGTGCCAAGCGCGCCGCGCAGCACATTCATGTCGTCGCCCTTGCCGAGGCTTTCGATCTCGATCTCGTCGAGGCCGCACAGTCCGGTTTCGAGCGAGCGCAGCGCCTTTTGCAGCGACTCGGCGAAATTGCGGCCGATCGCCATAGCTTCGCCGACCGACTTCATCGCTGTCGTCAAGATCGGTTCGGAGCCCGGAAATTTCTCGAAGGCGAAACGCGGAATCTTGGTGACGACATAATCGATCGTCGGCTCGAACGACGCTGGCGTCGCGCCGCCAGTAATGTCATTGGCGATTTCGTCGAGCGTGTAGCCGACCGCGAGCCGCGCCGCGACCTTCGCGATCGGAAAGCCGGTGGCCTTCGACGCGAGCGCCGAGGAGCGCGACACGCGCGGATTCATCTCGATGACGATCATCCGACCGTTCTTCGGATCGACCGCGAATTGCACGTTGGAGCCGCCGGTCTCGACGCCGATCTCGCGCAACACCGCGATCGAGGCGTCGCGCATGATCTGATATTCCTTGTCGGTCAGCGTCAGCGCCGGCGCGACGGTGATGCTGTCGCCGGTATGCACGCCCATCGGATCGACGTTTTCGATCGAGCAGACGATGATGCAATTGTCCGCTCTGTCGCGGACGACCTCCATTTCATATTCCTTCCAGCCGAGGACGCTCTCCTCGACCAGAACTTCATTGGTTGGCGAGGCGTCGATGCCGCGCTCGACGATCTCGATGAACTCCGCTTTGTTGTAGGCGATGCCGCCGCCGGTGCCCCCTAAGGTGAAGGACGGGCGGATGATCGCGGGGAGGCCAATGTCATCGAGCGCGTCGAGCGCTGCGGCGAGCGTCTTGACGTGATGCGAGCGCGGCGTTTCGAGACCGATCTTGGTCATCGCCTCGCGAAACAATTCGCGATCCTCGGCCTTGTCGATGGCGTGGGCGGTCGCGCCGATCATCTCGATGTCGAACTTCTTCAGCACGCCCATTTTTTCCAGGCTGAGCGCGCAATTGAGCGCGGTCTGGCCGCCCATTGTCGGCAGCAGCGCGAAGCCGCCGGGCGCCGCATAGCGCTCCTTCTCGATGATCTTGGCGACGATGTCCGGGGTGATCGGCTCGATATAGGTGCGGTCGGCCATGTCCGGATCGGTCATGATCGTCGCCGGATTGGAGTTGACCAGGACGATCCGGTAGCCCTCGGCCTTCAGCGCCTTGCAGGCCTGGGTGCCGGAATAATCGAATTCGCAGGCCTGGCCGATGACGATCGGGCCGGCGCCGATGATCATGATTGTGGAAATGTCGGTTCTTTTCGGCATGTGATCCTAATGGCCGCCAGCCAAGCTGGGGAGCGCGCATAAAAAAGGGCCGCGATTCCGGCCCCTGGACCGGAACGCGTCCCGAACTTGCCCGTCATGTCGTCGGCGGACCGCTGATGCGGGCGGCGAGCGGGTCGCGCCCGGCTCGAAAGTCGCCGCCTGTCTAGACGAGAATGACGGTGATGTGAAGGGCTGGGATCAAGTGACGGCGAATTGCGCTATCATTCCCTTCCGCGCCCTATCGAATCGAACGCCATGCGAATTTCGGCCTGTCTCATTTCGATCTTGCTTCTCGTTCCGAGCGCGAAGCGCGCCGATGCCGGCGATGTGTCAGAAGTTCTGGCGCAATGCGCGGCCTGCCATGGCGTCGAGGGAATCGCCAAAAGCGCCGACGTGCCGCATCTTGCCGGACAGCAGGAGCTTTACCTCTTCAATCAGATCAAAGCCTTCCGTTCCGGCGCCCGGCCGCATAAGGAGATGCGCTATATGAGCCGCCAGCTCTCGGAGGCCGAGATGCGGGAGATCGCGCGCTATTACGCCGGGATGCGGCGTTGAGCATGTCGACGGCGCGACAGCTTGCCGCTTATGCTTCGGTCGGCGCGGTCGCGACGGCGGCGCATTACGTCGTTCTCATCGGGCTGGTCGAAAACGCCGGCTGGCGGGCCGTGCCGGCGACGCTCTGCGGCTATATGGTCGGCGGCGTCGTCGCCTATGTCCTCAACCGCCGCCACGTCTTCGCGAGCGACCGTCCGCATGCCGAGGCGACATGGCGTTTCGCGCTGGTCGCCTTCATCGGCTTCTGCGTCACTTTCGTGTTGATGAGTCTCTTCGTCGATCGCTGGGGCGCGCCCTATCTGCCGGCGCAGCTTGTCACGACGGTCGCCGCCATGTTCGCGACTTTCGCGCTGAACCGGCGATGGACATTTGGATGACATGTTAGCCCGCGACAGGCGAGGGCATGCCGCGGCTGAGACGAAGAGCGCGCGCCTCAACCCGCGATCGATTTTCGGTTGAGTTTCGCGCCCGCGCCCGACCTTTTGGAAAGCGAGTTCCCATGCCCATCCCGATGGACATCCAGCATGCAACTGAAGAGTTCGAAGCCTTCCTCGCGGATGCGCGCGATCGCTCGGGCCTCACGACGCGCAATCAGACCTATACGATGGCGCAGGGCGTGCTGCAGACCTTTCGGCGTCGGCTCTCGATCGCCGACGCCATCCGCTTCGCCGGCGCGCTGCCGCCGGTGCTTAGGGCGATTTTCGTCGCCGATTGGGACCCGGAGGAGCCGCAGGCGCCCTTCGGCGATCGCGCCTCGATGATACGCGACGTTCAGGATTTGCGGCGCGATCATAATTTCTCGCCGGAGACCTGTATCGACGATGTCGCCGCCGCCTTGCGCGCGCGCGTCGACGAAGCAGAGTTCGAGCGCGTGTTAGCTACGCTTCCCGCCGGCGCGGCGGCGTTTTGGCGGGTCTAGGGCCACTCGCCAGCGGCGGCGCTGAGAAGAGGATCGGGTGGATGTCGCCGCCGGTCTTTAGTCGGCGCCGCGAATTAAATGCGCCAATAATGCGAGCCTCCAGGCTCGCCGAAGCTCCAGCGACCGATAGAGTTTTTTCATGGCGTCGCTTTAAAGCGGAGATCATCGCGGGCGCGCTATCGACAAGCACTGCTTTATTGAATCAGCCGCTCGATTGTCTCGAAATGCCATTCGGTGCCGCTGCGACGCATCTCGACGCCATCCTTGCCGTCCATGAACACGATCTGCTCGGTGTAGGACACGCGAGTCCGATCGCCGTCAGGTTGAAGGTCGAGGCTGGACAGTGTGACGGAGTGAAGCGCGCCGGAAAGGTGAAGATCATAAACATAGATAAGGCGGCTGTTCGGTTCGACGACGTGATAGCGAGCCTCGAAAAGCGTCGTAACGCCATTATCGAAACGCCCTTCAGCGACTTCGAGACCGCCGACGCGAACATCCATCGAGCGGCGCACTTCAGTCCATTGCTCGGGCGGCCCACGAAACCATTGCGCCTTCACTGCCGGATCAGACCATGCGCCGAAGATGCGTTCCGGCGTCGCCGTCCAGGAACGCTTTATCGTAAATGTGCCGTGAAACAACGGAAGCGCAGTCATTTCTCGCCTTTCTTCGTCGCGGATCTGGAATGCTTGGAATCGACCGGGTTTCCTTCGCTTTCGAGCAATCTTTCGAGCTGGTCGAAACGGCGCTCCCACAATTGTCGGCATTCGCTGAGCCAATGTTCCACGCGCAAGACGGCGTCGCTCGAAATGCGGCACTCGCGCGTGCGGCCGCGCTTTTGCGTGACGACCAGACCGCTCGCTTCGAGCACTTGGACGTGCTGTTGGATCGCCGCGAGCGATGACGCATAGGGCTTCGCCAACTCGCTGACGGAAGCAGGTCCGCGCGAAAGCTGCTCGAGAATGCCGCGTCGCGTCGCATCCGCCAGCGCGTGGAAGGCCCGATCCAGTTCGTTAGAATACTCAACCATGCGCTTGAGCATCGGCGCCGCGCACTGAAAGTCAAGTGGTCACTTAAGTGTTCAGAAAAACCGCGCGCGCATATATGGCGGCGGCGCGACCTTTGCCCGAAATGCAAGCCGATCGAAATTTAGTGGTCCGCAATTCCTGGGGCGAGTTGAAGATTGACCGGGAGTCGTTCCGCCAAAGTACATGGACTTGCCCTATTTTCGCTCACCCATCGCTTTTCGCCGACGGATTCGAATGGGGGAGGCAACTCGCCTTGAAGAGACCACAAATCGAAAGGCGTCTCATCGATGGAGATTTCCCAGTCGTATCCCCGATCCTTGACCCAAGGAGCGATGACTTCGTCGAGAGTCCTGATCCACCATTCTCTGAGGATGGGGCCGGGAACCGTCCTCGCGATTTGATCGATCTTGAAACGAACGAACTTGTTGTGGACTTCGCCGCCCACGAAGCAAGAGCCCGACGGAATCTCTTCAAAAATGATCACCGCATAAAATTTAGGAATCGGCACGCTTGCATAGACGGACGTGATGCGCTCAGCCAAAGCCTTTTTGTCTTCAGCGGTAAACGCCCCGACAGGGTGATAAATTTTCCATAGCGGCATTTTCTCGGTCCTCGTCGTCTTCACAGCCGCCTGCGCCAGGGGCTCGCGCGGTCAAGAGTTTAATAAGTCTGTTCATTGAACCGACAATAGATGATGACGAGTTCATTGACAAGACCTATCTTCGATCTTGGCGCAGAACTCTGCTATGTTTCGAACGGAGGCTTCGCGCACGCAGGTTCTCGCGCGAATGTCAGTGACGCGCCTCTCGGCGCGGCGACGGCTCGCTGGCCGAAGTCAAATGTTCGAATATTGACGAAGGGGGAATCAACCTTCATGGCGTTGGCGCAAAATTACGATCAGCAGGATTGTCCCGTTGCACGTGCGCTCGAACTTATAGGTGAGCGATGGACTATGCTTATCATTCGCGACTGCTTTTTGGGTGTTTCGCGGTTTAATGATTTCCTCGAACACCTCGACATTCCAAAAGCGACGCTCAGCTCACGCTTGGCCAAGTTGGTCGATTCTGGCGTGCTGAAGCGCAAAGAGTATAGAACTGGACAAAGCCACTATGTGCTGACCAAACAAGGCGAGGCCTTGTGGCCGATCTTGTACGGTCTCGCCGCATGGGGCGAAGCGTATCACGCGCCGCGACGTGGGCCGCGACGGATTTTCTCTCACGCCATTTGCTCAACTGTTCTCGACAGCTCGGGCGCATGCCCGAGCTGCAAAATCATTCCAGCCGCGAGCGATGTCGTAATTCAGCCCGGACCGGGCGCAATTCTAAATTTTCGAGACGACGCGGTCGAGCGAGCGCTACAGAAGCCGCATCGTTTTCTATCAAGACTGGCAAACTCGGAGCCGACGGCAAAGCGTCGAGAGTGACGACGGAGGTGGATGCCGCTTTGGGTCGACATGCATACCTGCGCCTCGCATCATCGCTTTTACGGCCACTTCACCAGCGGCGGCATCGAGGAGAGGATTGAATCGACATTGCCGCCGGTCTTCAATCCGAAAATCGTGCCGCGGTCGTAAAGCAGATTATATTCGACGTAGCGGCCGCGCCGCACGAGCTGCTCGTCGCGCTGCGCTTCGCTCCACGGCTTGGCGAAATTGCGCCGCACGAGCTCGGGATAGATGTCGACAAAGCTTTCGCCGACATCGCGGGTGAAGGCGAAATCATCGTCCCACGCGGAATTCCCCGCGTCGCCAGCGCTGTTGAAATAATCATAGAAAATGCCGCCGATTCCGCGCGGCTCATTGCGATGGGCGAGGAAGAAATATTCGTCGCACCATTGCTTGAACCGCGCATAGTCCGCGACCTTATGGCGCTCGCAGGCGCCGCGCATCGCGGCGTGAAAGGCGATCGTGTCTGGGTCGTCCTGGGTGCGGCGCGCGTCGAGCACCGGCGTCAGATCGGCGCCGCCGCCGAACCATGCTTTCGTCGTCATGACGAAGCGCGTGTTCATATGCACGGCGGGAACATTGGGGTTCCAGGGATGCGCGATCAGCGAAATGCCGGTGGCGAAAAAGCGCGGGTCTTCGGCGGCGCCCGGAATCTGCTTGGCGAATTCTGGCGCGAAATTCCCGAACACGGTCGAGCAATGCACGCCGGCCTTTTCGAAGACGCGGCCGTGGATCATCCCCATGCGGCCGCCGCCGCCCGGCGCGCCGCCGATGTTTTGAGCGGCGCTTCCTGAAGTCGCTTCGCTGAGATCCGTTCGGTTCCAGGGGGTGAGCTTGAACCGCCCCGGCCCCTCGGCGTCGGGCGCGAACGGCCCCGGCGCCTCATCCTCCAGCGCCTCGAAGGCGGCGATGATGCGCAGCTGCAGAGATTCGAACCAGGCGCGCGCGGCGCTCTTGCGGGTTTCGAGCTGATCCTGCGCGGCGTTCATGACGTTCTCCTTGAACGCCGCTTCATCACGCCAGCGCCGCGCTATGTCAATTTGGCGGACGCCTATCGGGCGATATTGGCGACCTTCAGCTTCGAACCGTCATGCGGCGCAGCCGGCGCTGCCGCCGCGGCCGCAAAGCCGGCGCGCAGGAACTGCACGAGCGCGGTCTTGACGTTTCTGCCGCGCTCGGTGAGCTCGGTGACGTAGCAGGCGCGGGGCTCGCCGTTCGGCCATTCATGATTGCGCGCTTTCGCCTGGCGCATCTCTTCGAGCACTTGCGCCTTTACTTCGCGCGAGTCCTTCATGGTGATCAGCCCATCGGCCGCCAAATGGCGATCGGCGTTAAGGTCCTCGCTCATTTTCTGATTGGCGAATTCGAAGTCGCACAGCTTGCCCTGATCGCCGACATAGAGAATGCGTTCCACCCAACCGGGCCGAAGCGACAAAATATCGTCGGGCAGCATTTCTTTCATATCCGCCGGCAAAGCCTGATAGATCGCCGACGACTCGGCGATCTGATCGACCTTGAACGCCGCTTTCACATTGAACCCTTCGATGCTTTCGATCTGGGTGAATTTGTCGAAGAGTTTGCCGGCGGCGCCTTCGGCCCGCGAAAAATTGGTCACCAGCGCATAAAGCCCGACGCAGAGAAGTCCGGTGAACAGCGCCGCGTTGAGAGATTTGAGCAGCTTGTCCCAGAGCGCCAGCGAGACGCGAATTGTTTGATGTGTCATGTCGCCCCTCCAGAAATTCATTAACATCGCCTTAAAAACTGGCGATGAATTCCAAAATGGAGGGTCTTTTTATAACGCGCTGTGCGACGCCGCACCTCATCAAAACGTGCGAAGCTGTCGCAACGCCTCGCTCATGACGATTCCCGCGGCCACGGCGACGTTGAGCGAACGCAGACCGGCCCGAATAGGAATGCGCAAGGCCAGATCGGCGGCGGCATGGACCTCTTCTGGCGCGCCGGCGGACTCCCGGCCGACAAGCAGAATATCGCCGTCGCGGTAGTCGCAATCGAGATAGGATACGCTCGCCCGCGTGGACAGCAACAGCAGGCGGCGCGTTTCGCCCGCCCGGCGGCAAGCGGCGCGCCAGTCCTGAAAGGCCGCGAAGGACGCATGTCGGTCAATCATCACGCGATCGAGATAGTCCATGCCGGCGCGCCGGAAGTCGCGGTCGCTGATCGGGAAGCCCGCCGGTCCGATAATCGCCGCGGCGACGCCGAGACAGGCGCAGCTTCGCAGCATGGTCCCGGCGTTCTGAGGGATGTCGGGCTGGTACAAAGCTAGCATTAGAGGAGCCATGCGCGCGTTCCGTCCGATGACATGGGCGAATTTGCGGCATATCGCCGCGAATGCCGCTTTGTCCTTGTGCGCCCGAGGGAATAGCCAAATTTCCCAGGCGCGGCTTGTGGACAGCGGCGGAGATTCGCGTAAAACGGTCGCCTTGGGCGCAGCCGCCGCCTCGGCCGCGAAGACTTGAGAGCGTTGGGAGAGGTTCGAGCGTGACAAGCAAAGACGCCGCCGTGAAACCGGCGGAGCCGAACCGGCGCGACATTCTCTATGTCGCGACGGGCGTCGCCGCCGCGGGGGCCGTGGCCGGCGTTGCGTGGCCGCTGATCGCGCAAATGAATCCCGACGCGTCCACCCTGGCCTTGGCTTCAACGGAAGTCGACCTGTCAGCGATTCCCGAAGGACAGATCGTCACGGTGAAATGGCGCGGAAAGCCTGTCTTCATTCGGCACCGCACGCCAGCCGAAATCAAGGCGGCCGAAGACGTTCCCTTGAGCGAACTGCCCGATCCTGAGCCCGACGCGAAACGCGTGCAAAAGCCTCAATGGCTCGTCATTGTCGGCGTCTGCACGCATCTCGGCTGCATCCCGACCGGCAAGGAAGGCGAATATAACGGCTGGTTCTGTCCTTGCCATGGTTCGGTCTATGACCTCTCGGGACGGATTCGCAGCGGCCCGGCGCCGACCAATCTGGAAGTGCCGCCCTACGCCTTCATCGCCGAAAACAAGATCAAAATCGGCTAGCCAGGCCAAGCGCCTGTTCGTTTTTTGCGCGAGATTGCGAGAGCACAAAGCCCATGGAAGGACATTCCCAATACACGCCCAAAAGCGGCTTCGCGCGCTGGTTGGAGCGCCGGCTGCCGATTCTGAGCTTCGTGCATGATTCCTTCGTCGCCTATCCGACGCCGAAGAACCTCAACTACATGTGGGTGTTCGGCGCGATATTGAGTTTCATGCTCGTCGCCCAGATCGTGACCGGCGTCGTTCTCGCCATGCATTACACGCCGGAGACGACGCTCGCCTTCGATTCCGTCGAGAAGATCATGCGCGACGTGAATTGGGGAACCTTTCTGCGCTACGCGCACGCCAATGGCGCGTCGATGTTCTTTCTCGCCGTCTATATCCATATCTTCCGCGGCATGTATTACGGCTCCTACAAGGAGCCGCGCGAGGTGTTGTGGATTCTCGGCGTCATCATCTTCATGCTGATGATGGCCACCGGATTCCTCGGCTATGTCTTGCCCTGGGGCCAGATGTCGTTCTGGGCGGCGACGGTCATCACCAATCTCTTCTCCGCTATTCCCGTCGTCGGCACGTCGATCACCACCTGGCTGCTCGGCGGCTATTCGGTCGACAATCCGACGCTGAACCGCTTCTATGCCTTGCACTATCTTGTGCCGTTCATCATCGTCGCCATCGTGATCCTTCACGTCTGGGCGCTGCATGTGACGGGCCAGAACAATCCGTCGGGCGTCGAGGTGAAGGACATCAAGAAGGACACCGTTCCTTTCACGCCCTATGCGACGCTGAAGGACGCGGTCGGCATCGTCGCTTTCCTGGTCGTCTATTCCTGGCTGACGTTTTTCGTTCCGAACTATCTCGGCCATCCGGACAATTACATTGAAGCCAATCCGCTGGTGACGCCGCCGCACATCGTGCCGGAATGGTACTTCCTGCCGTTCTATGCGATCCTGCGCGCGATTCCGAATAAGCTGCTTGGCGTCATCGCGCTCTTCTCGTCGATTTTGATCACCGCGGCCTTGCCATGGCTCGACACGTCGAAGGTAAAATCGGCGTCTTACCGCCCGCTCTTTCGCAAGGAATTCTGGCTGTTTCTGGCGGTGTGCATCGGCCTCGGCTATCTAGGCGCGCAGCCGGCCGAAGGCGCTTTCCTTTGGTTCGCGCGCGTGTTCTCGGCCTATTACTTCCTGCACTTCCTGGTGATTTTGCCGGTCCTCGGCAAGATCGAGAAGCCGGAGCCCGTGCCAGAGTCGATCGACGCTTCGATTGTGAGAGGGGAAACCTCCCATGTTTGAGGCGCATGAAATATCGCGCCGCTTCATCGCTTCGATGAAGCGTGGGGCGCTCATTCCCGTCGCCGTGGCCGCGACGCTGGCGCTGCTCAGCCCTGCCTGGGCGCAGGACGAGACGCCGCCAACCGCCGCTGATCAGAGTGCTGAGCCGTCCGCCGCCGATCAGGACAAAGCGCCGCCGGCGAAGGAAAGCGATCAGACCGCCGAGCCTTCCGCGAAGGAAGCCGACAAGGCCAACGAGCCTCCGGCCAAGGAAGCCGACAAGGCTGCCGAGCCTCCAGCTAAGGAAGCTGAGAAGACCGCCGCGCCACCAGCTAAGGAAAAGGAAGCGCATCACGAGGGCGTCAAGCATGAGGAGAAGCCCAAGCGCTTCGACTGGAGCTTCGCCGGCGCCTTCGGCCGCTACGACAAGGCGCAGCTGCGCAGAGGCTTCAAGGTCTATAAGGAGGTCTGCTCCTCCTGCCATTCAATCAAAATGCTCGCCTTCCGCAATCTCTCGCAGCCGGGCGGGCCCGAGTTCTCAGAAAAGGAAGTCGAGGCGCTCGCCGCGAGCTACAAGGTCAAGGACGGACCCAACGAGTCGGGCGAATATTACGATCGGCCGGCGCGTCCGAGCGACCGCTTTCCGCCGCCATTCGCCAATGAACAGGCGGCGCGCGCCGCCCTCGCCGGCAATTATCCTCCGGACATGTCGGTTCTTGCCAAAGCGCGCGGCTATTCGCGGGGATTTCCGCTGTTCTTGCTCGACGTCCTGCCGGGCTTCTCCTATCAGGAACACGGCGTCGACTACATCGTCTCGCTCATGGAGGGCTATGAGGACACGCCGCCAGACGTCAAAATGCCGGACGGCCAGTTCTATGATCCCTATATGCCGGGCCGGCGTCTCGGGATGCCGCCGCCGCTCTCAGACGGCGTCGTGACTTATGACGACGGGGCGCCGCAGACCATCGACCAATACGCCAAGGACGTTGCGGCCTTCATGATGTGGGTCGCCGAGCCGCATCTCGAATCCCGCAAGCGCGTCGGCCTCGGTGTCGTGGCCTTCCTGCTCGTCTTCGTTGGCCTGCTCTATTACACGAAGCGCAAGATCTGGACGGACGTGCCGCATTAAGGGGCGCGCTGTCCTGCGTGGGGCGCCGTTCAGCGGCGGCGCCGACATCGGCGATTTCTTGATCGAAGGCGCCAAATCGGGCACAAGGCGCTACGTCCTTTAGGCGTCGATTGCTCGCCGTTTTTCCCGGAAAGGTTGCAATGTCGGAGATTATGCGCGTCGGCATCGCGGGGCTCGGCACCGTCGGCGCGGCGGTGGCGCGTCTGCTCCGCCGGCAGGCCGAGGCGCTGACCGCCCGCACCGGACGGCGCATCGTTTTAGCGGGCGTTTCCGCGCGCGACGCCGCCAAGGAGCGCGACGCCGATCTTTCCGGCGCGGAATTTTTCCATGATCCGGTCAAGCTCGCGGCCTCGCCCTCGATCGACCTTTTCGTCGAATTGATCGGCGGCTCGGAAGGGCCGGCGCGCGCCAGCGTCGAAACGGCGCTCGCCCATGGCAAGCCGGTCGTCACCGCCAACAAGGCGTTGCTCGCTGCGCACGGCCTGCATCTCGCGTCGCTCGCCGAGGAGAAACACGCCGCGCTCGCCTTCGAGGCTTCGGTCGCGGGCGGCATCCCGATCGTCAAGACGCTGCGCGAAGGCCTCGCCGGCAATTCGATCGAACGCGTCTACGGCATTCTCAACGGCACCTGCAATTACATCCTTTCGCGGATGGAGCAGGAGCAGCTCTCCTTCGAGGAATGTCTGACGGAGGCGCAAAGGCTCGGCTACGCAGAAGCCGATCCGACCTTCGATATCGGCGGTTTCGACACGGCTCATAAGCTTGCGATCCTCACCTCGCTCGCCTTCGGCACGCGCATCGCCGCCGACGCCATCGACATCGAAGGCATTGAGAATGTGACTCTCGCGGACATCGACGCGGCGGCCGAGCTTGGCTATCGCATCAAGCTGCTCGGCGTCGCGCAGCGCACCGTTGACGGCGTCGAGCAGCGCGTCCATCCGACGATGGTCAGCAAGAAATCCTCCATCGCCCAGGTGATGGGCGTCTCGAACGCGGTCACGATCGACGCTGACGCGGTGCATGAGCTGACCCTCGTCGGCCCAGGCGCGGGCGGCGACGCGACGGCTTCGGCGGTCGTCGCCGACATCGCCGACATCGCCAAGGGCGTGCGCTCGGCGCCCTTCGGCCTGCCGTCGTCGAAGCTCGCCGAACTCACGCGCACGCCGATGCGCCGCCATGAGGGCGGCTACTACATCCGCATGTCGGTGCGCGACGTGGCCGGCGCTTTCGCCAAGATCGCGACGCGCATGGCCGAGCGGCGCATCTCGCTCGAGAGCATCGTGCAGCGCGGCAAGCGCGGCGCGCCAGGCGATTGCGTCGACGTGATCCTCATCACCCATGCGACAAGCGAACATCTCGTGCGCGAGGCGCTGGACATGATCTATCAGGACGGCGTCATCGTCTCGCGCGCCCAGGTCATCCGCATCGAACGCGAGTAGCGCGACATGACGCAGCAGCCCGAAACCGACGCGTCGCAGATCGACCGCTATCTGACCTTGGAGCTGGCGCGCGCCTCAGAACGCGCCGCGGTCGCGGCGGCGAGGCTACGCGGTCGCGGCGATGAAATGGCCGCCGATCTCGCGGCGGCGGCGGCGATGCGCGAGGAACTGGCGCGGCTTCCCGTGCGCGGGCGCATCGTGATCGGCGAGGGCGACGAGGACGCCGCGCCGCTGCTCTATATGGGCGAAGAAATCGGCGCGGGCGTCGGTCCCCGCGTCGACCTCGGCGTCGCCGCGCTCGAAGGATCGACGCTCTGCGCCAAGGACATGCCGGGTTCGATTTCCGTCGCCGCCATGGCGCCGGCGGGGTCGCTGCTCCATGCGCCCGACGTCTATATGGACAAGATCGCGATCGGTCCGGGATATGCCGAGGGCACGGTCGATTTAGACCGCGATCCGGGCGACAATGTCCGGGCGCTCGCCATCGCCAAGGGCGTGCGGCCGAGCGAAATTACCGTGAGCATTCTCGATCGGCCGCGCCATGCCGACATCATCCGCGCCTGCCGCAACGCCGGCGCCTGCGTGCGACTCATCACCGACGGCGATGTCGCGGCGATCATTCTCACCACCCATCCTTCCGAAACCGGGGTCGACATGTATCTAGGCCGCGGCGGCGCCTCGGAAGGCGTGCTTGCCGCCTGCGTGCTGCGCTGCGCCGGCGGTCAGATGCAGGGCCGGCTGGCGCTCGAAACGCGCGATCAGATCGCCAAGGCGCAGCGTTTCGGCCCGATCGATCCGCGCCGCAAATATTCGGTCGGCGACATGGCGGCCGGCGATGTCGTCGTTTGCGTGACCGGCGTCACCGCGGGACCGCTGGTCGGCGGCGTATCGCTCGGCCAGACGACGATCGACACCGAGACGATCGTTTATCGCTCGGCGACCGGCACGATCCGCCGCATCCACGCGATGCACCAGGCGGTGGGGAAGTTCGATTGAGGCGTTGCAGCTGGTTCTCGACGAGACCGTCGCATTGCAGACGAAACCAATTCGATTGCGAAAGGTAGCAGCGCCGCGCCAATGACTCCCGCCGCCCATGTCTCCGCCGCGATCGAAGTGCTCGACGACATTGCGAGGCGCCGCCGGCCGGCGGCTGATGCGCTGAAGGATTGGGGCATCGCCCATCGCTTCGCCGGCTCCAAGGATCGCGCCGCCATCGCCAGCCTCGTCTTCGACGCGCTGAGGAAGCGCGCTTCGGCGGCCTTTGTCATGGGAAACGATACGTCTCGCGCGATCATGCTCGGCGCGCTGCGCGAGGCGCGCGGCTTTGAGGCCGCGGCGATCGCGGCGGTCTGCTCGGGCGAACGCCATGCGCCGGCGCCGCTCTCGGATGCCGAGCGCGAGAGGCTGGAGACGGCGTCGCTCGACGCCGCGCCGGACCATATGCGCGGCGACTACCCCGAATGGCTCGCGCCGCGTTTCGAAGCGGCCTTCGGCGCCCGCGCGGCGGAGGAGGGCGCGGCGCTCGCCGCCCGCGCGCCGGTCGATCTGCGGGTCAATCTTCTCAAATGTTCGCGCGAACAGGCGCTGGAAAAGCTCGCGCATCTTGCGCCGGCGCCGACGCCGCTCTCGCCAATCGGTCTGCGTATCGACGTTGGGCGGGGGCGGGGGCCGGCGCTGACCGCCGAGACCGCTTATGTGAAAGGTCTCGTCGAGCTTCAGGACGAAGCCTCGCAGCTTGCAGCGCTGCTCTGCGCCGCCGCGCCCGGCGAACAGGTTCTCGACCTTTGCGCCGGCGGCGGCGGCAAGACGCTGGCGCTCGCGGCGCAGATGCACAATCGCGGGCAGATCTACGCCCATGATTCCGACGGACGCCGCCTCGCGCCGATCCATGAGCGGCTGGAGCGGGCGGGGGTCCGTAATGTTCAGGTCCGGGCGCCGCGCGGCAAGGCCGATGTGCTCGCCGATCTCGACGCGCGCTGCGATCTCGTTGCGATCGACGCGCCCTGCACCGGAACCGGCGCCTGGCGTCGCCACCCCGACGCGAAGTGGCGCCTCGCGCCGGGCGCGCTCGATGCGAGGCTGAAGGAACAGGCGGCGCTGCTGGAAGCGGCCGTGCGCTTCGTGAAGCCGGGCGGGCGGCTTGCTTACGTCACCTGCTCGGTCCTGCGCGAGGAAAATGAGGACCGGATCGCCGCCTTTCTCGCGGAGCACTCCGACTTCGCCGCGCTTTCGGGCGCCGCATTGGCGGAAAAGGCTGGCTTGCCCGACCTCGCCCGCTTCGCCTCGCCGCATGGGCCCGGCATCCGCCTCTCGCCGGCGACAAGCGGCACGGACGGGTTTTACGTGTGCGTGATCAGGCGCGCCGATCGTTAGCGTCGCGCCCGGTCCAGAAGGGGGGGCGCTGAGCCTTGCCGCTTCCATCCCACGTCTATCAAGCCCATATTGGCGCCATGGCCAAAACCCCCGGAAAGCCCAGAGACCCGGCGCGGCCGACGCGCGCCAAGGCGTCGAAGCCGGTGGTCGCGCCGCTCGCGCCGCATCTCGCGCAGCTGCTCAATCCGGCGCTCACGCCGGGATTCGGCGAGGCGCCCCAGGCGCCCTACGACGCTTCTTCGGTTCAAGGCCTCGATGAGGCGGACATCGATAAATACGCCATTGGCGAAGGGTTTTACGCGGGCGGCGCGACATCGGGAAGCGCCGCCCAGAACACCGGCGGGGTGCAGGCGACGGCCGACCGACTCGCCGAACTGCTGCGGCTCGGCGATCCCAATATTCGCGACAAGCAGCCCTGGGTCCCGCATCGGCCCGAGCGCCCGGAGAAATCCGAAGGCGGCGTCAGATTCGAGCTGGTCTCGGACTATACGCCGAAAGGCGACCAGCCGGCGGCGATCGACGAGCTGGTCAAGGGAATCACCGCGCAGGAACGCGATCAGGTGCTGCTCGGCGTCACCGGCTCCGGCAAGACTTTCACCATGGCGAGCGTGATCGAGCGCACCCAGCGGCCGGCGCTGATTCTCGCGCCGAACAAGACTCTGGCGGCGCAGCTCTATGGCGAGTTCAAGAGCTTCTTCCCGAAGAACGCCGTCGAATATTTCGTCTCCTATTACGACTACTATCAGCCTGAAGCCTATGTGCCGCGCTCGGACACCTACATCGAGAAAGAATCCTCGGTGAACGAGCAGATCGACCGCATGCGCCATGCCGCGACGCGCGCGCTGCTCGAACGCGACGACGTCATCATCGTCGCCTCGGTCTCCTGCATCTATGGCATCGGCTCGGTCGAAACTTATACGGCGATGACCTTCTCGGTGACGCTCGGCGAAAAGCTGGAGCAGCGCCAGCTCGTCGCCGATCTCGTCGCGTTGCATTACCGCCGCGTGCAGGCGGATTTCACCCGCGGCACCTTTCGGGTGCGCGGCGATACGGTGGATATTTTCCCGGCCCATTATGAGGACCGCGCCTGGCGCGTCGGCTTCTTTGGCGACGAAGTCGAGTCGATTTCCGAATTCGATCCGCTGACCGGCAAGAAGACCGTCGATCTCGAATTCGTGAAGGTCTACGCCAATTCGCATTATGTCACGCCGCGGCCGACGTTGCTGCAGTCAGTCAAGGCGATCAAGGAGGAGCTGCGGGTGCGGCTCGACGAATTATATCGTTCGTCGCGTCTCGTCGAAGCGCAGCGGCTCGAACAGCGCACCCGCTTCGATCTCGAAATGATGGAGGCGACCGGCTCCTGCGCCGGCGTCGAAAATTATTCGCGCTATCTCACCGGCCGCAAGCCGGGCGAGCCGCCGCCGACTCTGTTCGAATATCTGCCCGACAATGCGCTGGTCTTCGCCGACGAGAGTCATGTGTCGATCCCGCAGATCGGCGCTATGTATAAGGGCGACTTCCGCCGCAAGGCGACGCTCGCCGAATATGGCTTCCGCCTGCCGTCCTGCATGGACAATCGGCCCTTGCGCTTCGAAGAATGGGACGCGATGCGGCCGCAGACCGTGGCGGTCTCGGCGACGCCGGGGAATTGGGAGCTCAATCAGACCGGCGGAATCTTCGTCGAGCAGGTCATCCGACCGACAGGGCTGATCGATCCGCAGGTCGAGGTGCGGCCGGCGCGCGCCCAGGTCGACGATCTCCTCGACGAAGCGCGGGCGACGGTGCAGATCGGCTATCGCTCGCTGGTCACGGTGCTGACCAAGCGCATGGCCGAGGATTTGACCGAATATCTGCATGAGAACGGCGTGCGCGTGCGCTACATGCATAGCGACATCGACACGATCGAGCGCATCGAAATCATCCGCGACCTGCGGCTCGGCGCCTTCGACGTATTGGTCGGCATCAATCTCTTGCGCGAAGGTCTCGACATTCCCGAATGCGGCCTCGTCGCCATTCTCGACGCCGACAAGGAAGGGTTTCTGCGCTCCGAAACATCGCTCGTGCAAACCATCGGCCGCGCCGCGCGCAATGTCGACGGCCGCGTGATCCTCTACGCCGATCAGATCACCGGCTCGATGAAGCGGGCGATGGACGAGACCAATCGCCGCCGCGCCAAGCAGGAAGCCTATAATCGCGAGAACAACATCACACCGGCGTCGATCAAGCGCGGCATCGCCGACATTCTCGGCTCGGTCGCCGAGCAGGATCATGTAACGGTCGACACCGGCTATGACATCGCGCCCGGCCACAATCTCGCGGCGACGATCGCCGATCTCGAGAAGCGCATGAAGGAGGCGGCGGCCGATCTCGCCTTCGAGGAGGCGGCGCGTATGCGCGACGAAATCCAAAGATTGCAGCGGGCGGAGCTGCTCGGCGAGGCGAGCCCGATGCTGCGCATCCAGCTCTCGCGTCAGGCCCGCGCGGGCCGTGGGGGAGGGGATGTTCCCGGCACGCGCGCGCGAAAGCCGACCGACGCCGACATGGGGCCGCATAATTTCGGCGGCGGCGAAGCGCGGCCGCTGGGGCGCGCGCCGCCGCCACGTCCGGTCGGCCGCTCATCCGGTGGCAAGCCCGGCACGCGCACGGTGAAGGGCAAGCCGAAGTGAGGCGCCTCCCGGCGGGGGCGATGGCGCGGCGTTACTCGACCGGCAAGGCGACGAAATGGGCGTCGCCCTGGCCGTTGGCGACGATCAGCAGCGCGGTCTTCTTGCCGTCGGTCTTCAGCGCCTTGACCTTCTTGACCACATCGGCCGGATCGCTGACCGCCTCCTGATTGACCTCAAGCAGCACTTCGCCGGGCTGAAGTCGCTTCTCCGCCGCATCCGAGCGCGGATCGACCGCGGTGATGACGACGCCGCCCTTGACGGCGTCCTTGATCTGGAACCGCGCCCGCAACTCATCTGAGAGTCGCGACAGTTCAAGCCCCAGCACGCTCTGCGACGATCCGCCCGGGCTGTCGGACTTCTCCTTGTCGCCGTTCTTCGACGCGACTTTCTCGCCATCCTCGAGCCTGCCGAGCTTGACGGTCTTGGTCTGCTCCTTGCCGCCCCGCACGATGACCAGTTCGACATCCTTGCCGACCGGAGTCGCGGCGACGAGCTTAGGCAAATCGCGCGATTCCTTGATCGGCTTGCCGTCGAATCTGACGATCACGTCGCCGACCTTCAGCCCGGCCGGCTTTGACGGTCCCTTGTCGTCGACGCCGGCGACAAGCGCGCCGCGCGTCGCTCCGAGATTGAGCGTCTCGGCGATTCCGTCGTCGATATTCTGGATGCGGACTCCCAGCCAGCCGCGGCGCGTCTCGCCGAATTGCTGCAACTGCCCGATGACCGGCTCAACCGTATTGGCCGGCGTCGCGAAACCGATGCCGACCGAGCCGCCGGAGGGCGACAGGATCGCGGTGTTGATGCCGATGACCTCGCCGTCCATGTTGAACAGCGGTCCGCCGGAATTGCCCTTGTTGATCGAGGCGTCGGTCTGAATGTAATTGTCGTAGGGACCGCTATCGATATTGCGATTGCGCGCCGAAACGATGCCGGCGGTCACCGACCCGCCGAGCCCGAACGGGTTGCCGACGGCGAGCACCCAATCGCCGACCTTGGCCTTGTCGCTGTCGCCGAACTTGACCGCCTTCAACGGCTTTTCGGGCTTCACTTTCAGGACGGCGACGTCGACTTTCTGATCCTTGCCGAGAATTTCCGCCTTGAGCTTCTGGCCGTCGTTGAAAATCACCGTCACTTCATTGGCGTCGGCGATGACGTGATTGTTGGTGATGACGATTCCCGAAGGATCGACCACGAAGCCGGAGCCCAGCGAACTTGACCTGCGCTGACGCGGAATTTCCGGCACGCCCTGGCCGCGCCGGCGGAAAAACTCCTCGAAGAGATCGTCAAACGGCGCGCCGGGTCCGACTCCCGGCGGCAGCTGCGGGCCCTCGCCGCCCTTGTTGTGCTTGGCTTCGAAAGTCTGCGTCGCGGAAATATTGACGACGGCGTCCTGAACTTTCTCGGCGAGTTCGGACAGGGAATCCGGGCCTTTCGCGGCGGCTGGCGTCAATAATATCAGCAGGGCCGCAAAACCAGCGGCCACATAAGCCTGGAGCACCTTCATCCGATATCTCCAAAGATGAGAGGGAGCAGATATAGGCGCAAACGCCTTCGACAAAAAGAGGCGTCTCGGCTGGAGCTTCGGCGCGCGCTTTTGAAGCGGATATCTGCTCATTTGCATTTCTGTGGGCGCGAATTTTGCGGCGGAGTCGCCCCCAAATCGCGCATATGAACGAGAGTCATTTTCCTTCGAGGCGCCGGTCGACGAAATTCTCGCTCTTGCGCGCAAGCTGATGTGATTGCGCGCCATTTACAGCGGACGACGACCGCGCTCACCGTCGTCGAGGCCCGCGTTTGCGTTTTACTTGCCTTTCTCCGGAGACGGTCTGTCCGCGCTCGGCGCGGCGCTCGCCTCCGGAGCCGAGAAAAAACGGAAGAATTCAGAACGCGGACTGATCAGGAAGCGCGTCTCGCCCGGCTTGAAGGCGTTTTCATAGGCTTGCATCGAGCGATAGAAGGCGAAGAAGTCGGGATCACGGCCAAAGGCTTCGGCGAAAATCCGATTACGCTCGGCGTCGCCTTCGCCCTTGGTCTGGTCGGCTTGGCGCTGCGCCTCGGCTTTCAGCACGATAACGTCGCGATCAGCCTTCGCGGTGATTTTTTGCGCCTGCTCCGAACCCTGGGCGCGATATTCCGCGGCTTCGCGCTGGCGCTCGGTCTGCATGCGCCCGAAGACTTTTTCCGAAATCTGCTGGGGAAGATCGACGCGGCGAATGCGGGCGTCGACGACCTGCACGCCGAATTTGCGCGCCTCGCGATCCGCCTGCTCCTTGATTTTCACCATCAAGTCGGCGCGCTCGTCGCGAACGATCTGCTGCTGATTGGCTTCGCTCAGCACGCGGCGGACGGCGGAGTTCAATACCGATCCGAGCTGATTATTCGCGCCCATGACGCTGTTGACGGTCTGATAAAAGCGCAACGCATCGATGATGCGATAGCGGATGAAGCTATCCACTTCGAGCCGCTGATTGTCGGCGGCGAGCACTTCGAGATTGGGACTCTCGACGTCGAGAATGCGATTGTCGAAGGTCACGACATTTTCGATGAGCGGCAATTTGAAGTGGAGGCCGGGCTGGGTGATGAGGCCGCGGCCGGCGACCGGTTCGCCAAGACGGAGCACCAGCGCCTGCTCGGTTTGCGAGACGGTGAACAGGGCGCCGGCCAGACCAAGGACGGCCAGGAGCGCGACGACGGCGAGCGTGAACAGCAGGCCAGACTTCATTTGCGGCCTCCCTGAAAGGCCGGGAAGGCGGGCAATGGCACAAATGGCGCGACGCTCGCGCCGCCCTTGGAGGGATCGTCCAGAACCACCTTGTCGGCGCCGCCCAACACGCGCTCCATCGTTTCGATATAAAGGCGCTGCCGCGTCAGCGCCGGCGCATTCCGGTACTGTTCGTAGATTTTCTCGAAGCGGGCCGCCTGTCCGCGGGCTTCGGCGACCGTCTGCTCGCGATAGGCTTCGGCCTCCTGGAGAATCCGCGCCGCCGCGCCGCGCGCTTCCGGCACCACCCGATTGGCGTAGGCTTCGGCCTCATTGCCGAGCCGCTGCAAATCCTGCTGGGCGGCGGTTACGTCGCGAAACGCCGCGATGACCTGTTGCGGCGGATCGACGGAAAGCAGCAGCACCTGCAGCACCAGAACGCCGGCGTGATAGTCGTCGAGCACCTTCTGCATCAGTTGCTGACTTGCCGGCTCGATCAGCTTGCGGTCGGCGGTCAGAATTTTTTGGATTTGCGACTGGCCGACGATTTCGCGCATCGCGCTCTCGGCGACGGCTTTCACCGTCAGCGGCGGATTGGCGACATTGAAGGCGTAGTCTTCAGGCTTTGATGGATCAATCTGCCAGATGACCCGAAATTTGACGTCGGCGATGTTCTCGTCGCCGGTCAGCATCAGGCTTTCTTCAGGCGCTTCCGGCCCGCGCGGGGCCGAGGGCGAGCCGCGGCGCCGACCTTCGAGGACGATGCCCGACTCCTCCCGGAAGCCGACATCGGTGATGTTGCGGTCGGTGACCGCCAGCTTGAGCACCGACCCGATCGGACCTGGGAGATTGTAGTTCAGGCCGGCCTGGGTTTTTCCCATATATTTGCCGAAGATCAGATTGAGGCCGATCTCGTTGGGTCCGACCGTGTAGAGGCCGGAAAGCAGCCA
Organism: Methylocystis sp.; assembly: GCF_046349115.1. Lineage (GTDB taxonomy): Bacteria > Pseudomonadota > Alphaproteobacteria > Rhizobiales > Beijerinckiaceae > Methylocystis. The sequence goes on from NZ_JAXMCX010000001.1 coordinate 897,847, forward strand.
TGCGAGCACGGCGACCAGCACGAGGATCGCGAAGCCGCGTCCCCCAAATCCGCTCGGCAGAATCTGCTTGAGGCCTTCCTGGCTGCGGCGCAGCATCTCCTCGAGGTCCGGCGGCTGGCCGCCTGGGCCCTGTCCCCATGGCCCTCCGGGCTGACCCCAAGGATTGTTATTCTGATTGCGCGGCCCGCCTTGATCGCTCCAGGGCATATCGTCTCGCAGAAGGGAATTGGGCGGCGGTCGCGCCGCGTCGCCAATGTTATAGGCATTCGCCGCCGCCGCGGCAATGATCGGTCGTTATGGCCGTTGCGTAAGGGAGAACAGAAATGATTCGCGATTACAACAATGTCGCGGCCAATGAGCGAACTTTTCTTGCCTGGGTTCGCACCGGCGTCGCGGTCATTGCGCTCGGCTTCGTCATCGAGCGGTTCAATCTGTTTCTCTTGAGCATCGCCGGCGCATTGGCGGAAGACGCCGACCGGCTGCGCATCCATCGATTCGATAATCCGGCGGGACGTTATGGCGGGACGGCGCTCGTCGCCGCGGGCGTGACGCTCATCGTGATATCGACCGTCCGCTTCATTCATACGGCGCGGCTGTTGTCGCGCGATGAGCCCTATACCGCGAATTCCACCAGCGTCAGCCTGTATGTCCTGGCGGCGCTGCTGCTCGCCGTCGCCGGCTTCAGCGCCTATCTCGCGGCGATTTGATCTTTATTTCTGTTCCAACCGCCAGCGGCCTTCCCATCTAACGGGGGGCGTCCACCTTGCGCTGAAACCAATGAGATCGCCGCTCTCGTCGCATGTCGAGGCCAGCGTTGGACTTGTCGCGGAGCGCATCGACGCGCCGAAGGCCTTACGTTGCGCACGCAGCCTCAGCAATCTATCAATCTCATCGTCGAGACGACGACGCGATCCCGCCATGAGATGCTCGAGGCCGCCGTCGATGCGCAGAGGGGCATTCGCTTGCCCGAGTTGACGCCTGCGCCATCTGGTCGACATAGAAAGATTGCTGCTAGACTTGCCTATCTACCCCTTTGGAGCGCGCCCATGAAGAAATATGTCGCCCTCGCGCTGCTAGGTCTTGCTCTCGCCGGCGGTGCGGCCAGAGCAAGAGCCGAAGGATGCTGCGTCAAGACTCCTAAACAATGCGTGCCGATCCTCCGCATACCGCCAGAAGACTATGCTTACGGCGCAGCGATTTTTATTCCGCCGAACAAGCCGGTTCCCTATTCGGTTTGGTACTATGCCTTCTATCAATCATTTTGCTCCGGCAAGCCGGCGGACCAATGTATTTGGGCGTGCGGAAAGCCGCCGCCGCTACGCGGCGCCGCTTTGCGCGTCGGGGGCTAACAGGCCGCGAGGCCGTGGCCGAGCGTTGCCGCAGAAGGCGAAGACGGCGGCGATCAGGCTCGTTTGCGGAACTTTGCGAATTTTGCTGGTTCCGAAGCGCGTTCAGGCATTCCTTGGCCCGCCGAATGTTGCTCCTTGCCTGTTCGTCGATAATATGTCGCCGCCGCCTCAGGCCGATTTGGAGACATCGCGAAGATGGTCCAACCAGCATCTTATCCGGGCATCTGCAATATATGCGGGACGAAGGGAGAATTTGTCCGTGGCGAAGGCCGCTCGATTCGCGAATCCTTCGCCTGTCCAGGGTGCCGCGCGGCCTTGAGGTATCGCGATCAGGCGGCGTTGATCGTGGACGAGTTCGCGCGCGGCCGCTCGATTTTCCTGCGCAACCTCGTCTCGTCGGGAATGCTCAATGAGGTCGCGATTTTCGAGGCGGCGCTGCGCGGACCGTTCGTCAACGCCTTCAAGGGCCTCAAGGGATATGTGAAGAGCTATTTCTGGCCCGACCGCCCGCTCGGGGAAATCAACGCCGACGGCGTGCGCAACGAGGATCTCACGCGCCTGACGCTGCCGGCGAACAGTTTCGATCTCGTCATCACCAGCGACGTCATGGAGCATCTCTACGATATTCGAAGCGCCTTTTCCGAGATCGCCCGGGTTCTCAAGCCCGGCGGCGTGCATATTTTTTCGATTCCCAATGACTGGCCGTTTCCCGAGCGCACTGAGCCGCGCGTCGCGCTCGTCGATGGCGTAGAGGAGCATATCAAGCCGGCGCGCCATCACGTCAGCGGCGACGGAACACCCTGTCTCGTTTACAATGACTACGGAGCGGACATCGTTGATATCATCGCGGAGTTTGGTTGCCATACGCAGGTCGTGCGGCGGCATTCGCCGCTTGACCCCTGCTATGTCAACGCAACCTTCCTCTCCCGGAAAACTCGGTCAGCGATTTGAACGGTGATGACGCCTTGACGGTCACGCTGACATGCCCGGCCTGCGGTTCGAATGAATTTCTCGCATTCAATGGACGTGAGAATGCGCGCTGCGGGCGCTGCGGCTCGATGGAGCGAACGCGCCTTCTTTGGATGATGCTAGAGAAATTCGATCTGTTCCGAATGGGACAGCGGGTTCTGCACATTGCGCCTGAACTGGCGCTGACGAAGCGCTTCTCCGAGCTGAGCGGCGACCGATATCACGGCTGCGACATTGATCCTTCGCGATATGCGTCCAGAATTGCGCCGATCAGATCGATCGATCTTTGCGTTGATCTCGCAAAAATGCCGAGCCGCAGCTTCGATTTGATCATCCATACCCATGTCTTGGAGCACATCGCCTGCGACGTTGAGAATGCGCTACAGGAAATGGAGCGCATTCTGGCGCCTGGCGGACATCATTTTTTCTCCGTGCCGATCCGGGGAGAAATTACGCGCGAGGACATATCGGAAGATCTGACGCCGCAACATCGCGCCCTGATGTTTGGCCAAGAAGATCATCTTCGCATTTTCGGCTCGAAAAGCTTGGCCGAGATGCTTTCCCGCGTCTGGGGCGATGCGGGGAACCCGCTCGTCACGCCGAGCGAGATTTTTTCAGAAGAGAAGTTGCGCACCGCCGCGATCCCGCCCGCGGCATGGTCTGGCTATTCGAGCCATTCGATATTTCATCATGTTCGTCCCATCGTCGATCGTGAGCCGTCGAGTCCCGCGCCCAAGCCACGTCAGCGCGCGATGGAAAAACCCGCGGAGCCGGGTGCGTCGGGGCGAAAGCTGTTGCTGAATATCGGCATGCCTGGCGCGCATTGTGTTGCGATCCAGAAATGGACGTCCGAGCAACATGCCCAATTGTCCGCCAGCGGCGTGGCGTGCTGGCGTCACCCCGATCGGGAAAAACTCATGTTCATGGGTTTCGCCAGCGACCGTCGTATCGCGTCTGGCGATCTGCCATTCGCCCGATCGTTGCGGCAGGGCGAGAGCCCGCCAACTCAAGAAGCCGCCCGTGAAGCTCTGGAGACATTCCTGGAAACGCTGGACGGTCATATTGGCTATGTCGACGCCGTGTCGTTGTGGTCCTTCACCGCCGACGAAGTACGATTGCTGCAATCGCAGCTTTCGACCTGGGGCGTTGAGGCGCATGTGCTTTGCTTCGTTTATAAGCCCGACGCTTATTTTACCGCTTTGATTGAACGTCAGACCCGCACTGCGGGCCTCGCGCTATCCGATCTCGGCGTTGGCGTCGCTCGCAAGCTGCGTTTTTCCTATTCGCGTCTCACCGCATGGGCGGAGGCGTTCCAAGATAGATTTTCGATCGGCGATGCGGCCGACCGGCCGACTTCGCGGATCAGCGACCTGCTGATTGGGATGGGCGCCACGCCGATCGATCGTCCGGGGGAGGCGAGCGCCTCAAGCAAAGCCGCGAGCCTCACGTCGATCAAGGCGCTGCTCGCTCTGAACGAGACGCTGCGCAAAAATGGAGAAACCTCCCCGCGTTACGCGTCGTTGCTCACGTCGGCGCTCGCGAGCATGGAGGGCCCGAGGTTCGTGCCGCCCGAAACCCTGACTTTGCGGATGCATTCGTTGCTGACACAGGAAAACGCGCTGCTCTATGACCGTTTCGGCTTGTCTTCCAAAGAGGAGAACGCGTCCGAGCGAATGGACGACCATCGGTTCCTCTATTGGACGCCAGAGGAAGTCGGCGAGTTGCTTTCCGCGATCAATGCGATGCTGCTTGAGCGGGAAACAAAGAACTAAGCGTCAGCCGTCGACCGGACGAGTTTCAGGCGCTTTGCTCGGCAAAAGCACCCACGATTGTCGTTGGTTTCGAATTTCGAGGTTATGTTCCCTCGCGAAGTCCTTGACATGTTCCTGCATCCGCATGACGCCCGTTTCGTCCGGCCATAGCCAATCATCGCCGCAGAGAACCGCCTCGGGAAACAATTCGTGTGCGATGTCCAGATCATCGCGTTTCTTGCCGGCGTCGATGTAGATCATCTGCGGCTTGATTTCGCGCGCATGGAGATATTCAAGCGCTTCAGGCGAACGTTGACGCACCGGAATGAACCGGCTCTTGTAAAGGCGCACATTATTGAGCGCGATCGCAAAATTGCCATGGCGACGCAGATTGGCGACGATCGCCGCAATCTGTTCGTCCGTGAGATGAAATACCGTGCGCATTTGCAGTGGATCGACGGCGAGACGCTCGATATAGGCGGCCCAGTTGCTATCCCAGGGATCGATTCCGATGACCGTCAACTTGTCGGACGCGCGAAGCCATTGGAGAGTCGAGCCGCAAAGGAAGCAGCCGACTTCCACCATCAGCTCGACCTTTCTTGCCTTTATCGTGTCGATAATCAATTCACGGCCGCCGCCCCATTCGCAGCCTGCCCGCCGACCGCCGTCGAGCGGGAGGAAAAACGGTTCGATCTCGCCATAAATGAACTCGGGCCAGGGATTGTCGCGCCGCAACGCGTTGAGACCAAACAGGATACGGGAGACGGGCGCGGCCGGCGCCGGGGCCGGGCACGCTTTTTCAGTTTCGACGCTCTTGTTGATGCTCACGCGAAGTCACTCCAAACCGCGGAAAGTCGGGAGAGCAGCGATGTCGCCGTCACATTCGGCTTTCGACGCAGTGACACGAGATTGGTTTGTTGTTCGACGATATCGGCGACATCGAGCAGGCTGCGATAATTCTTGCGGATCGACAGGGCGTCGTAAAAGTCGTGCATGAGGATGGCTGTCGTCTCGGGGCAGACCAGAAACGACGCGAGCCCGCAGGCCGTGCGGAAGCGGCCGTCAATCAGCACGACTTCAGGGACCCAGTCCAACTTTTCCCAGACCGGCAGGAAGTAATTAGGCCAGAGTTCCAGGCGGCTGCGATTGGCCGGCATGCCCCAATCCATCACGGGTCCGATGTCCACGCAATTGATCGTTAGACGACCGTTCGATTCCGCTTGGCGAATGACAGGGTTTTGCCGCAATTTATCAACCCATGCCGGATCGCTTTCAACGCTTAAGCAGCGGCGCGCGCCGCGTTCAAGTGCGAAAATGGTGCTGCCGCCCGAACCGAATTCGAGATAACTGACGCCGGAAACGAGGTGACGCGAGAGCATTTCGATTTCTTCAGGCGTCATTGCCACTTTGAAATCGGTGTCCGGCGTATTAGGAGCGTCGCTGTTCATCGCGTGTTAGTTCTCTCGCTGACGGGGCTGAAGGCGGAGCGGCAGCGTTGCGAATTGACGGATTTCCTGCTGCTCCATCAGGCGCGCCGGCGCCTCGCCGGGGAGGATGGAATATCGCTGCAACAGAACGGTCAGAAAGCGCCGTGCTTGTCGTCGCGCGAACACGGCGCCGACGCATAAATGCGATCCGGCGCCGAAAGCCAAAGTGGGCGGGCCCCGGCGGGCGATATCGAATCTGTCGGGGTCGGGATACGCCTCGGGATCGTGATTGGCGCTTTCGATGACGACATGTACGAGAGCGCCTTCGGGAATCATTGTGTCGCCGAGCCTCAAACCGCCTTCGCCAACGACCCGCGAGCGCTGGCGAATGGAGCCGCAAAAGCGAAGCGCCTCCTCGACGAAAGCGGATGCAACCTCGGGCTTGCCGCGAAGCATATCCTGCAAATCCGGCCGGTTCGCCAGAAGATGCAAGACATTCCCAAAAAAGGCGGCGATGGTTTCATTGGCGATCGCGATGAGGAAAAACACGGCCGATTCCCTCTGCCGCGCCGGCAATGACAGATCAATTTCGTCGAGCCGCGCCTTCCCGCCAAGAATCGGACAGCCGTGACTGGCCCAGCGCTCCGTGAGACGATCATGGACATAGAGCGACAGCGACTGTCGACGCTCATATTCACGAAGCGGCATCGCTGGCTGCCAGTCTTCGAGCACTTGTCTGCCCGCAAGACGCAGGTCGCGCAATTCGTCGCGAGAAAACCCCAACGACTCTCCGAGCAGCCCGTCGGGAAGGTCGTAGCAGAGTTCGGTCATGCCGTCGATTTCTCCGGCAGAGCGCTCGAATAGGCGCGACGCGGCGCGATCGATTCTCGCGTAGGAATATGCTTTCGACATTTCCCGGATGATGACGTGCAGGAAGTCGCGCGACGGTCCGTGTTCGGGGGGATTTTGCAAGATCGGCAGGCTGCCGACGAGCGCGGCAAGATTCTCGAAAGATCCGCCCATCCGGTCGGAGACGCGCGCGGCCAGCGTGCTGGCTCCGGCGGCGACCGACACGTTGGGCGCCCGCAGCGCGCCGATCGCATCCTCGTAACGCGTTATGATCCACGCGTTGTCCGAAGGCCTGCAATAGGGCTTGCCCACCGGTTGATAGTCGATCGAAACTGGCATGCGGGCGCTTGCTCTTTGCGAGGCTCGGTTGGAGAATACGGGCGAGCATATATTCTTTCGAACCGTACACCAATGACGCCATCCTCCGCCACACGGAATTCCGCGACGGCGCGCATCCTTCGCCATGCGTCACGCGCGCCTGATCGCGAGGCGATCATCTTCCTCGACCGAGGCGAAACGGTATCGACGCGCTTGACTTATGAAAGTCTTGTTTCGCAGGTGGGCGGCATGGCCCGTCGCTTGGCGGCCGAAGGGTTTTCCGGCAAGGCGATCGTGATTGCGCTGCCGGCAGGAATCGCTTTCGTGAGGCTTTTCCTTGCCTGTCTCTGGGCGCGCGTCATCGTGATACCGGCGCCGTACCCTAGCAATGCGCGACTTCTGAATCGGCTTCATGCCTTGGTCGCCGACTCGCGGCCTGTCGCGCTCGTCACGGACGCGAATGGCGTCGCGAAAATTCCGTCCCTGCCGCAGACGGGCGCGCCTTTGAGGATATTGGACATTTCATCTCTCGCGGATGAAAATCTCTCGCCGCTCGAGCCGCTCGCTGGAGCAGGCGACGCGCCGGCGATTATCCAATATACATCGGGGTCTACAAGCGAACCGCGCGGCGCGGTCATCACCCATGACAATCTTTTCGCCAATCAATGCATGATCCAGTCCGCCTTCGGCCACGACGAGCGTTGCGTGGGCGCCAATTGGCTTCCGCATTTTCACGACATGGGCCTTCTCGGCGTCATCCTTCAGCCTTTATTTGTCGGCGGATCGACCGTCCTCATGGACCCGCTTGCCTTCATCCAAAAGCCGATTCGCTGGCTTCGCGCGATCGACCGATTTCACGCGACGACGGCGGGCGGACCATGCTTCGCCTACGACCTCTGCGCGCGACATTGCGCGCCAGAGGACATCGAGAAGCTGGATCTATCCTCTTGGCGGGTCGCCTTCTGCGGCGCGGAGCCGATACGCCGCGCGACCCTCGACGCCTTTGCGGCGACGTGCGCCTCAGCGAGCTTCGACCCTCGCGCATTGACGCCCTGTTATGGCCTCGCCGAAGCGACGCTCATTGTTTCTTCGGCGAACCCCGGCAATGGCGCGCGAGAACTTCCGGCGTCGGGCCTGGGATCGAAGGGGACGACGACTTTGGCGGTCGGTTGCGGTTATCCGGCGCCGGAATGCAAAATTCTGGTGCGCGCCGCCGACGGCGCGCCATTGCCCGACGGGGAGGCGGGGGAAATCTGGGTCGCCGGGCCGCACGTCTCCCCCGGCGTCTGGAACGGAGAAGAGGGAGGCGTGAATCCCTTCAACGACTCCTTCGTCGATGAGGCGGGAGATCGTTACATCGCCACCGGCGATCTTGGGGCGCTGGTGAACGGCGAACTCGTGCCGCTGGATCGGCTGAAGGACATCATTATCGTCTATGGTCAGAAGCTCCATTCGGCGGATATTGAAGCAACCTTGCTGTCGCATCGCTTGTCGGCCGAACTGCTTGCGGCCTGCGCCTTTTCGATAGAGACGGCGAAGGGCGATCAGCTGGTCGTTGTTTGCGAGATGGATCGCAAGCGATTCCGGGAGGGAGCGGCACTTGAACTCGCCGCGCAACTTAAGAAAATCATAGCGGAGTCTTTTGGCGTCTTGCCGCAGTTGGCGATTGTTCCGTATGGTGCGTTGCCTCGCACGACCAGCGGAAAAATTCAGCGTTCCGTGAGCAAGTCCGAATGGCTCGCCGGCAGGATCGCGGAGGCGTCGAGGCTCACCAACGCGTGATTTTGGAAGAATGGAGGGGAGACATGCAGGATCCGGTCGTGACGCAAACGGATCGTGAGCGCATTGTTGATTGGATGGTGCGGCATATCGGCTCGGTTCTCGAAATGCCGAAAGACGACTTCCCGATCGAAGAGCGCTTCGACGCTTATGGGCTCGACTCCATCGAGGCGGTGATCATGGCGGGACTTATGGAGGAGGAATTCGGCGTCCCGATCGACCCGATGACCTTGTTCCAAAATCCGAGCGTCGCAAAATTCGCGGATTTCCTCGCGCCGGTCCTCTCCGAACGGCGCTGATGGCATGTCCCTTGACGCGCCGGAGATTTCCCTCGTCGTCGTCTGTTATGAAATGGCGCGAGAGCTGCCGCGCACGTTGCAATCTCTCTCCACTCCTTACCAGCGCGGCGTCGATCCCGGCCAATATGAGATCGTCATCGTCGACAACGGCTCCCGCTCTCCGCCGTCTCTCGCCGATTTTCCCGACATCGTCCCTCGGACGACGATTATTTCCTGTTCCCGCAAAACGACTTCGCCCGTGCCGGCGATAAACGAGGGACTGACGGTCGCGCGCGGAAAATTGATTGGCGTGTGGATCGATGGCGCGCGCATGGCCTCGCCGGGGTTGTTGCGATCCTGCCTTGAAGCGTCGCGCTTGCATTCGAGACCGATAATCGCGACGCTCAACTACCAGCTTGGCCCGGCCCGCCAGGCGATCAGCGCGGACCTGGGCTATGACGTCGCCGCCGAGGACGCGCTCCTTTCCGACATCGGATGGTTTGAAAACGGATATCGCCTCTTCGACATTGCGACCCCAGAGATCGCCGAGCCGACCGCGCCGATGCTCGAGAGCAACGCATTGTTTCTGCCGCGCGCATTGTGGGACGAACTTGGCGGGTATGACGAAGCCTTTACGTCCAAGGGCGGCGGCATGGCCAATCCGGACATATTTATTCGCGCCGTCGGTCTTCCCGCCGCACAGCTGATACGCATCGCCGGCGAGGGAACATTCCATCAAATCCACGGCGGATTGACCACGGCGGGACTGAAGCCGACTCTGGATTACGTCAAGGAAGCGAGCAGGGAATATCGCGCGATACGTGGTCGCGCCCTCGCGCCCATCCGCGCCCCGGGCTGGCTGTACCGATCCCCCGAAGCGGAGCGATGAGCGTCAAAGGCGGCGCCCGCCAATCGTCCTCTTCTTTCTCGGCGAACACGTTTGCTTCGTCGAGCCGGTGGGCCTCTAATTCAGATAGGGCCGAAGAAAGGTGAGAATTTCGTCGACCCGTGTTTTCCAGCTGATCTTGTCGAGGACGTCGCGATGGTCTTCCGCGTCGGCCTTTCGCGACGCCTTCGCCAGGCAGTTCTCGATCGCCGCGGCGAACTCCTCCGGTCCGTCGGCGGTGGAAATCAAATCGGCAAGCTCGTTCAAATTCGGAATCGCCGTCGATACGACCGGGACGCCGGCCGCGAGGTAATTATATACTTTGAGCGGATTCATCGAATTGGTCAGATCGTTCACCGTATGGGGAACAACGCCAACGTCGATCGAGTTTAGAAACGACGGTAGGTCATGATATTCAACAACGCCTAGAAACCTGACGTTTTCATACTTCGCGATTGAGGCGATATTCGAATTATTCTCCGCCGAACCTGCAAAAACGAACGACCATTCGGGTCGCATGCGCACGAGTCCTTCCAAGAGTTCCCAATCGATGCGGTCACGAAGATTTCCCACATAGCCAATGGTTGGCCGACCTGGCTGTGCAATACCCTCAATTGGGGCCAATTTGTCGGCGATGGCGTCGAAGCGTTCCGCACCATTCGGCACGATCCGTATCGGGTTCGCGACATAATTTTCGAAATTGGCGGCGACCGGCGCGCAATTCGCGAACGTCACCTGCGCGAAAGAAAGCGTCTGTCGGTAGATATCGTCCAGTCGCTTTCGGTAACCGTCGTCAATATCCCAGGATCGCTGGTCGTCGATGATGTCCGCGACGCACGTCTTGAAGCCAAGTTCCGAAAAGATTTGCGGGAACTGCCAGACCACCGGACACACCCAGGCGATCGTGTCTTTCGGATCAAAGCCCGCCTCCTGCATCTCTCGGGCGACGAAGGCGGGAAAATCCGCTTGTTCAGGCAAATCGCGCCCCAAAAGCCGCGATCGCGACGCGCTCTTGTGGATGAAACTTCGTTGCAGGAGACGGTCCGTGTCGAGGCGTCGTTCGAAACGCGCGATGGTGTTGCGCAAGACGAGCGCGGACTGATCCTGCGGCGCGGCGTTGGCATTCTGGGCGAGCGCGTCAAGAGTAGCGGCCCCGATTGGGGCGTCGAAAAACAGAATCCTGTCGATTTCGTCGGAAAGCAAAAGATGCTTGGCGATCATGTCGGATCGCCGGCCGTAAATCCCCGTGTCGTTCTGCTTCCAGAAAAAAACGACATTCGCGCAGGGCCGCGGCGATCTGGCGAGCGCCGGAATCGGAAAATGTGATTTAGCGGTGTGCGCGGCCGCTTCGCCGATCGCTTCCGACATCAATGCGCGCACGTCGTGAAACACTTGCGGCAACGGCTTGACGCTCTTGATTTCGCCGATTGCGAGCTGCAAGCGCGCCCTGTTCACGGCTTCGCTGAATTCAGTAAGGAAGCCGCTTCGAATTTTGCTCCTGTCGACTTCGTCTTTGGCAGCTTTCAGTTCGAGAAGTTTATCCTTCAGCGTTTCGTGACGAACTAGGTGAAGGCCAGGCAGTTCGCGCAGATCCAGCAGCGGCGGAACGTCGGTAATGAGCACGGGAACGCCCATCGCCGTCGCATCCGAAATCTTCGATGGAATTTGATAGGCGGCGACGGGATGGTCCGGGTCTTGAAGCAGCGGAATGCAGTCGGCCGCGCAAAGCAGCCATGGCAGATTGTCAAATGACCAGCTCGGATGCTGTACGACGCGCGTGCGCTGGAAGCGCTTCAGCATTTTGCCCAAATCCGCGGGCGCGCCGTCGCCGACGATATGGAGACTGATCTTGTCGTCGGCGATCTCGTCGATCGCCTGCAAAACTTCGATCACGCCCTTGTGCGGCCGGACCGTTCCGACAAAAATTAGCGCGAACTCGTCGTCGGCCACGCCCAGCTCGCGACGAACCGACGCTCGGTCGAAGCGCGTGGGGTCGAAGGCGTTCTCGTCGCGGGCGTGCCGAACGATCGAGCCTCCATAACGGTCTCGAAGCGCGACGTTCGAAACCGTCAGAACGTCAGCGCTTTCAATGAAATTTTCAGCAAAGCGCGTGGCGATCTCTTCATAAGGCTCCATCAGCGCGGCGGGGCCGGCGTTTCGGACCTCGGCAAGATCGGCGCGCAACCGGTTCTCGAAGAAGGAAAGTTCGTGGTCGTCGATGTCGAGGACGAGCGGGCATCCCGAGTGCTCCTTGATCAGGAAGCCGAGAAAGAGCGATGGCAGCCTCGGTTTCGAGACATATACGAGATCGAAGCGCTCTTTGGTCGCCTCCAGCGCCGCGCGCGGATAAAAATCCAGCAGCGTGCGGCACGGAAAGACACGCGCCTCTAACCCGCTCTCCACTAGCGGCGGCCACAGACCATTGCCGTAGCGTCGCCAACCAGGACCAATAACGACGGGACTCCAGTCTTGCGACAGAAGGCGCTGCAAGACATAGGCGCGCCCGACGGGGTTGTGTCCCATGTCCCAGGAGATGATCGCCGCGCGCCCTCCGGCAGAGGCGCGTTTGACCGCAGCGGCGTCGTTGTGCGCCCGGGCGACATTGGCGAGGCGCTCGGTTCGCGCCGATCTCAGGTCGTTTTCCAAACGCAGGATATGACGTTCGAGATCGTCGGCGTGGCGCATTTCGGCGCCAAGCGTCGACATCAGCAGTTCGATATTTTGTGAAAGCCGACGCCCCGCCAATTATACGGTCCTCTTGCGCCGCTTGGCGAGCAAGGGAATAACTCCTTCAAGCAGCCAAGGCGAAATCCGGCTCTCGTCGAGCAGGACGGAGGCGATCACGCCCAGAAGCCTGAGGTCGGACGAATTCGAATGGTCTTCGTTCGCGTCCGTGGAAATGCGGATGCGCCGCCTTCCGCGCTCAGGCCGGATCGGCGGCGGCTTCACGATCTCTCCGCGCGGAATGTCGACAGAAATTTGTCCACCCTCCCATTCGAAGGACACGACTTTGCCCGGCGCGTTGCGTTCCGGCAAATAAAGTTCGAATTCGACCAAGGTCGCATCGACAACTTCGATTTCCGCCTCGGTTGCGATCCATTGATCGTGAAAAGCGCCGTATAACCAGTCCGCGAAGGGCGCGTCGGCATAGTCGGACTTTAGTTCGATCATCTCGTCGATGTCGTGGGCGCACAGCCGCACCAGGGCTTTGGTTTCGTCTGTAAACATGACATCCGCAACGCCCTGAACCCGTTGCAGAGGATTGTTATTTCCACGCGCGTCGATCAGCGTTATCGGCACATAGGGCGCGAGACGCGACGCCGTCTCCGCCGAGGAAACCAGATAAAGCTTGTTCCTGAAGGACAAGAACGTCGAATGGGCGACCGGCGCCATGAGCAAACGTGCCGATGTGCAAGCGTCTTCCAAGCTCTTACCCATTCCGGCCGGCGAGGGCTTTGATCGTTAATCTCCTGCGACAATTTTTTTGTTAGTGGCCTCTTCAACGTCGGTCAATGGGCGAAAACTTAAGCGGCCCATGCGACTAGAGCCGCCTTATGGAAATAAGTCGTTGGCTGGAATTGAGAAAATTTCAGTTGGACTTGCCTGACCTCGAGGCGCGGACTGGAAATTTTGTTGCGAAAAAATTCAGGCGCGCCGTTTGCTCACTTCCCCCGAAACCATGCGCATCCATTTCCGAACGATATCTGGATGACGCTGCAGGGCGGCAGGATGAAATTCGTCCTCGGGCGCCGATTCGAGATCGAAGCCGCCATGGTCGCGTCCGCTCACGAGCGTCGCCGAAACGCGCTCGCTCCCGGTTTGCGTCAAGTCGCCGGCGATATAGCGAATGGCAAAGCCGACCCGGCGCGTCCCGCCGGCGTTTGGTTTCGAGCCATGAATCAACAAGAGATGGTGCAGCGACATTTCTCCCGGCCTCAGGATAATGTCGACGGCCTGCGATTCATCGACGTTGAACGCGATTTCTTCCCGGCCGGGCAGCATGTTCCACGCATCGTTGCTATCGCGGTGAGGCGCCGTTCCGGCATGGGAGCCGGGAAGGACCCGCATGCAGCCGTTCTCTGATCCGCTTGCGGAAAAAGCAACCCATGCCGTCAGGGCGCGCGGCTCGGAAAGTCCCCAATATGTTGCGTCCTGGTGCCAGGGAACATGCTGTGGCTCGCCGGGCTCCTTCATGAAGAAACTTGCGGCCCAGCACAGCAGATCGGGTCCAAGAATGTCCTGGACAGGTCGTAAGATGCGCTCGTCGCGCACCAGATCCCACAGTTGAGGGATCAGTAAGTGCGCCTTGATATTGAATGTTGGAGACAGCCGTCCGCCGCGCTTGGCCTGAATCGCGTCGAGCCGCGCCAAATGATCGGCCATTTCATCGGGCTCGAAGGCGCTCAGCGGAGTCAGATAGCCGTCGCGGCGGTAGGCCTCAATTCGGCCCGCGTCGAGTCGCGTCATTCCAGCCACTTGGTCCGATCCCTCTCTCCACTGAAAATCAGTCGCTGGCGCGGCTCTCCGTTTTGATGGCGCTGGGCGCGCCATCGAAGATGATTCTCATCCCGTCGCGGACGATGCCGATGTGACGAGCGACGGCGGCGGGATGAAATTCCCCTTCCGGCTCCTTCTCAAGCGCGAAGCTCCCGAGATTGCGGCCTCGCACGAGCGTCGCGGAGTTTCGCTTCCCGTCCCTCGGCATGGTTGCGCCGGACATATAACGTATCGCGAAGCCGACGCGGCGCAGGCGCGAATTGTTGCGCGCGGAGCCATGGACAGCAAGGCAATGATGCAAGGACATTTCTCCTGGCGCGAGCGCTAAATCGATCGCGTCGGAAGCTTCGACCTGCGCGACCATCTTTTCTCCGCGACCGAGCAGATTGGCGCTGTCCCCGGAGTCTGTGTGCGCCAAGCTGTGGCGATGGGTTCCGGGGACAGCCCGCACACAGCCGTTTTCTGGGACGCTCGGCGTCAGCGCCAGCCAGGCGGTCACCGCATCCGTCGTGCTTAGGCCCCAATAAGTGATGTCCTGGTGCCAGGCGACGTAGCGCGAACCGCCAGGCGATTTGGAAATGAAACTCGTTCCAAAACACAGAATATCCGGTCCAAGCAGAGCTTCGATTCGCTCGACAATTCTGGGGTCGTGCACGAGGTCCCACAGCCACGGGACGAGCAAATGCGGCTTGGCGTTGAAGACAGGCGAAAGCCGGCCGGCGCGCCGCGCTTCCATCGCTTCGAGCCGCGCCAGGCAATCGCTCGCTTCCTGGGGTTCGAGAACCTTGATCGGAAAAACGAACCCATCGCGCGAAAAGCGATCGAGTTCATCCTGGGTTAGACGATTGGCAACGCTCATTCGCCCTCTCCCTGCGATCGCCAATCCGTACCGACGCCATCATTGGCAAAAGCCGAGGCCCCGAGCACTCGCATGAAGTAAGGCTCCGATGCAATATGCGGATTCAGCTGGCGGCCTTGGCGTTCGATGACGGACTCACTTCCTGATCGCGGCAAAGTCGGCCGCACGGCGCACAACCGGCTGCATCGCCCATTGGGGGCCAAGTTCGCGGAGTCCAAAGGCGAATATCGCCGACAGGAAGCGCCGGCGCGCTTCCGAGAACTGTTCAGGGGTCGCGATGGCGTCTTCAATGCGCCGCCAGTGCCGATCAAGCGCGTCAAACGTCCTTTGGGGGATGCGGCAGGCGAGCGCTTCGCCCTTCCGGGCAGCGCCCGCGCCATACGCGGTCGCCCAGTCGCGCGCGAGATCTTCCATTCGATCGATGTGCTCCAGGAAACCGGCGAACTTACGATAGGCAGGCCTGGCGACGAGTATTCCCGGAACGCCATAGGCGGCCGCGGTGATATAGCCATGTAGCGACGCTCCAACATAAAATCTGGAAAAGGCAATCGCCGCGGCGACTTCTCGAAGGCTCGCGGGATCATCGAGCAAGATGTGCGGAATCGGGAGATGGAGAGAGATCGCTCGCGCCAAAACGTCGTCGTCATGGGCGCGCCCGATGGCGCTCAGGATCGGCGTAAGCTCCATTTCCTTGGCGAAGGCGGACAGCATCGCCGCGGCTTCCTGGGGCGTTTGCCCGGCGAGCGACCGGTTGCGAAAGTGAACCGCGACGAAGTTGGTTCGCCCTTGGAATCCCTTGCGCGCAAGGAAAGACTGGAAAGGTTCCTCGAGATCGCGCGTTGTCCAGAGTCGGCCGAGCTCCGCGATCGGATCGGGCACGATTTCGACCGGAAGGCCTTCCGGCGCCGCCAGGAGTTCTGCTCCGCCGCGGTCGCGCACCGAAACATAGGAAGATGACCTCAACGCGGCGTCGACGAGCGCGCGTTGCGATTGCGGGATTGGATGGGGCACGCCGGGGGCGTTCCAGGCGAGGGGAACATCGCGCAGAGCGGCGGCAAGCGCGGCGCCGAGCCACAGGCCGGCGCCGGCCCATTCTCCGACATTCGTTCCTTGATATTCGCGCAGAATATCCATCCGGTGCGTGTGAATGAGATAGCCGCCGCCGATGACGATGCCGTCGACCCTCAAGTCGCCGCTCAGCATTTCGGCGATGTCGAGAGGCGAAAGAGCGTCGGGCACGCCGGCATGCGCTTTCGTCGGCGCGATGGGAACAACCTCGACGCCGAGAGCGCTTAGGCGCCGCGCCGCGACCAGGGGGAACAGGAGATCACCGTAATTCTGCATGTCGAAGACGCCAGTCAGAAAAATTCTCTTGGCGCCGTTAGACGGGACAGGAGGCATCGAGCTCTTCCGGTTTGGAGCATCGCGATTCTACGTTATCATAGCCAAGGATTGCGGGTTCGGCGCGACGCCGCCAAAGCGGGCCCGTCACGCCTCGACTCATTCGCGCAAAATGAGGAGCCCAATGGACTGCACGGAATCCCCAAGCGCCGAAACGTCAGTAACCGCGGTCAAGGATCCGGAAGCAGCGAATGCCGAAATCGTCCAGGCGATGGAAGCGGGCGAGGGGGACGAGGCGACGCGGCTCATACGGGAGGCGTTGGCGCGCTGGCCAAACTACACCCGCCTCCAATTGACGCAAGGCGAGGTGTTCCACAAATTCGCCGGCGCCGCGCAGGCTTCGAATTATTATTCCACCCTTCTTGATGAGCGGCCCGCTCATCCTTGGGCGCTCGCGCGTCTCAAGGCGGTATTGAACGGCGAGGCGCTCTCGGCGCAGGACGCAACGCAGATCGCAGACGCGCTTTTCGCGGCCAAACTGGACGGCCCCGAACGCGATTCGGTTTTCGATGCGCTCGCAAAGGCGGTTCGTCCAGAAGAGAGGCGGGCTTTCCTGCGAACGGTAGCGCCACACTCGAAGGTTTTCCGTCTCGAATGGAAGCTCGCCGTAGCGGAAACCGAAGCGGCGGACGCCGAAGCGGCGATCCGCATTCTCTCTAGCGCATATGACGAGGGGCGTTACAACGAAGCCGCGATCTCACTTCTGTCGGAGCTTTTGGCGGTCTGCGGGCGTGAATCCGAAGCGGTCGAAGTGCTGTGTAAGGAAATCGCGCGCGCCCCCGACCGGCCAGACCCCTATCGAAAATTGGTGAGCCTTCTTCAGCGCATCGGCGCCTTCAAGAAGGCCGGAGAAGTCATGCAGGAGGCGCTTGAACGCTGGCCGTGCGACTGGCTTCTGCTTTTTCGACTGAACCGGCTTCCTGTCGAACCGAAGCGCCTGACGTCTATCTTTCACACGATCCGCACAGCGGCCGACGCTGAAGCGCTCCGCGATGAGCGATTCAGATATCATTATGCGCTCGCCTGCCTTCACGCAGGGGAGTTGGAGCGCGCGCGCGACTTGTTCTCGGCGCCGTTCGCGCCGCCGGTCGACGATCTCGCGGCCCCGGTCGCCAAGGCTTTCCTTTCGCGACCGATCGATTTTTGGAAACGCCGATCGCGTCTTATGGACGACCGCACGCTGGACGTTCAAATCACGCGGTCCAAGGGCGCGCGTTTGACTGTCGTGCTTCCGACCGGAATCGCCTTCGGCTTTCTGCCGCCCGCGATGATCGACGCTTTGTTCGCCGAGCACGCGATCAACGTCATTTACCTGCGAGATTTCCGCAAGCGGGCGTATACCAGCGGCGTCGCCAGTCTCGGGCGCGACGAGGCGGAAACCATCGGCGCGCTCAAGGAGATTGTCGCAAGCCTCGGCGCGCCTCGAATCGTGACCATTGGCGCTTCCATGGGCGGATTCGCGGCGTTTCGCTATGGCGCGTTGCTCGACGCATACGCCGCCTTATCCTTTGCAGGGCCGACAGAACTGCATTCCGTTTACGACACCGCCAAGAGTTCCGTTTGGAATCCGAGCTACTTCGTGAAGCTTCAATTGCAACGCGAAAGTGAGATGCCGGTCGATCTGGTTCCGCTGCTTCGTCGCGGCGGAAAGACTAAGTTTTTTCAGATTTTCGGCGAGGACGCCGCCGAAGACGCGCATCAGGCGCGACGTCTCAAGGAACTCGACAATGTCACCCTGATGCCGGTTCGCGGCGTAAAGGACCATTTGGTCATCGATCACGCGATCGCCGATGGGTCATTCGATGCAATGCTTCAGCTGTTGCAGGAATGAAAGCCGCGACCGAATTCGCGCGCGTAAGCTCGAATCGATGCCGGCCGCGCCGCTTCTTGGCGATCGACCATCCCGCGGATGCGGGTTTGGCCCCGGGCGTGGGTTTCTGAGCGCACGCTCTGGTTGCCGGTTTCGACAATGACTTAATCGTGGGCGAGGCGGCCACGCCGCGCGATTGTCGTCTTAACGCTATCGGATATCGGAGAACGAACCGATCCCTGAACGGTTGAGGTGCGTGATCTCAGCCCTGATTCGCGGCATTCGCTTTACGAGGGAAGACAGAGTTTCGCCGCAATGCTACCAGGGCGGCGGTCTTCGGCCCAATCCTTAAGCACGCGTCTAGGCGGCGATGCTGTCAAAGTCGTCGCACTCGGCAATTGCGCCGTTCGAAAACCCGCAGAGCGACGCTCAGTCGAAGCGTAACGGACGAACGATCGCGCGAATCGGAAACGTCGAGAAGCGCTCGACATGCATCTTCTGATGAGATGTTTTTCGAACGCGGCGCAGTCAGGGTTCTTGGCGGCTCCATAATCTGGCCGCCGATCGGAAATCGCGCAGTTCGTGATCCATAAATCCCTTCTACCCCTTCGTTTTCTCCCTAATGGCTTGATCCAAGCTATTGTCATGCGACGAGCAAAACGATAGAAGCCTAGCTGGCTAGACGAACGATTGAGTCGTGCCGGTTCTTGTGTCTTGAGCTTGAGTGCGATGCGTGCAATTGACTCGTTTAGAGACAGGGGGCCAGGGAGGCAACGTAATGCCGCGTCTACCGTTCAAGGTTCAGTTCGGCGCGTCTGGAGATTATAAGCTGTGGGCTGCGGATGGCTGGCATCACGACGCGAATGATCGCGAGCACACTTGGGCTAACCACCTCGCCAAGTTGCGGGTTATGCTTGAGTTCACCAACAATGACCTCCTACTGGAAGTCGATGTAATTCCGCTACGCGCAAGGGGCGTGGATCAAGAACTGTTCGTGTTCATGAATGGCGCGTTCGTGGCGTACTGGCCGGTGGCGCAGTCGGGCATAAAAAAGGCGCGAATCGAATCCACGTTCCATGGAGCCCGTGATAGCGTCATTTCTTTACTAATGCCAAAAGCATTATGTCCGCGCGACGTCGGCGTAAGCAACGACGAAAGAACACTTGGTTTGGCGTTTCGAACTCTGTCGATTTCTGCGATCGACTGAATCGGTACGCGAGGAGGCCCAATCCATCGCATTGAGGGCATGATGCAGGATCTGGAGAGACTTATGCCAGACCTCGTCGAAGCGACAGTTTGCAAGATTCGTGATTTTTGTGCGTTTAGTGGCGATCTTGTCCGCGGAAAGCAGGTGCGTGATGCGGCTTGCTGACCGAATATTGCGCTGGGCTTCCCGACTGCAAGATGAAGATGAAGCGCCGCGACAGCGCGACGATGAGGCGCCACGAGCGAAGACCAGTGGGGAACCCGCCCGATCTCGTAAACGAGCCGAGACGGAAGTCAGCCGACTGACGAAGGGCTATGCCGAGGAAAAAATCCGAGGGCTCGGCGGCCGCGAAGAAGCGCTCAACCCGCGGCGAGCGTTGACAGCGCAGGAGAGCGAAGCGCTCAAAGCGCTGGAAAATCTCGCCTGTGTTGAGCAGCAGCTGCTGACGGCAAATTCGCAGCTGGAAAAATATGAGTCGCTGTTCAGCCAGCAGCGCGACAGGCTGCGGCTGTTCGAGCGACAGCTGGGGATTGTTAACGCGAAGCACGCGGTCGATCTGCAATTGGTCAAAGCGGCGCGGGCGACGCGGAACGCTTTGTCCCAGGCCCCCCTCGGCCTTGTGATGCACCGCGGGCGTCTGCGCGCCATATTCGCCGCTCCCGCCCCCAGCAGGCCGCTAGATCGCGCCGATCGCAAGGAGATTGAGCGCAGTTATTTGTTCGATCCACAGTGGTATTTGGATCAGAATCCAGATGTCGCCAGGCACGGTATAGATCCAATGGCGCACTATGTGCGCAACGGATTCATCGAGGATCGCGACCCTCATCCGCTGTTCAACGCCGCTTGGTACCGCGCGATATATCGTCGTGAACTAGATGGCGTATCGCCGCTTATTCATTTCCTGCGCAACGGCGGCGGTCACAAACGCGCCGCGCATCCTCTGTTCGACTCGGCGTTCTATCTGCGTCAAAACAAGGAAGTCGCGGCGCGCAATCTCGACCCGCTCAAGCATTTTATCGAGGTTGGCGAAGCTGAGAGGCGCGACCCGCACCCGCTGATTTGGATGGATCGTCTGGCCGTTCAACCTGGCCTAGAAGGCGTCGATCGGCCATTACGAGCATATATCAGCGATTCCCGCTTTTACCTCGCCAGCGTTCATCCATTATTCGATGGCGACTTCTATCTCCATGAGAATAAGGACGTACGCAAGCACGACCTATGTCCGCTGCTGCATTATTGCGCGGTGGGCTGGCGCGAAGGCCGTCAACCGCACCGAGCCTTTGCCGGCGATTGGTATCTCGAACAAAATCTCGACGTTCTATCGGCGCAGATCAATCCATTGCTCCATTTCGTTACGTTGGGGGCATGGGAGGATCGCTCGCCGCATCCGCTCTTCGACACGAGGTTCTATCTGCGTCAGAATCTCGACGCACGCACTGGAAAACACGACGTGCTGACGCATTACGTCACCGTCGGAGCCGAGGAACGGCGCGAAACGACCGAGAAAATCAAAGTCGACGACATGAAGGAGATCGTGCCGACGGCATACTGGAATCGGTTTGATCCGATCTCCGCTTTTACTTTTTTTGGCGAGACGCGCATCTCGGTGCCAGCGCAGGTAGATATTGGCGGCGATCAGCTCGATTGTGCTTGGCCGCCATGTCCGGAGGTTGCTTATTGGCTCCCGCAGCAGCTACGCGATTACATCATCGAACGCTATGGCGAAGAGGAAATCCCGTTTTACCTCTATTTGATGTCGATCATCGACCGCTATGGAGATCGGCCTGAGGCTTTCGCGGAATCGAACGAGCTGGTTACGCTTAGAAGTCGGCTGCGGAGATGCTGCTCTCGCGCCAGGCGAGTCAAACAGCCAGACGTCTCGATCATCATGCCCGTCTACAATAATCTGGCGTTTACGCTTACGAGCGCCCTGAGTCTGCTGGAAAACAAGTCGCGCTACGCGTTCGAAGTCATCGTTGCGGACGATCGTTCCAGTGATCTGACGCAGGACGTGTTTTCGTCGGCTGGCCCGCCGATCGTCTATGTAAGGCAAGAGAAAAATCTTGGCTTCCTAGGCAATTGCAACGCTGCCGCACAACGCGCGAACGGCCGTTATGTCGTGATGCTCAACAATGACACCATCACGCTGCCCGGCTGGCTTGATGAATTGATTGCGCCGATGGAGAAAGACGCTCGCGTCGGCCTAACCGGCTCCAAGCTGATCAACGCGGATGGCACGTTGCAGGAGGCTGGAGGCATTTTCTGGAATGACGGCTCCGCCTGGAATTTTGGCCGCAACAGCGATGCCCGCCTTCCTGAGTTCAACTATCTCAAGGAGGTCGATTATATTTCGGGCGCTTCGATCGCCTTGCCGACGAAATTATGGAACGAGCTAGAAGGCTTCGATCCGATTTATTCTCCGGCCTACTGCGAAGATTCGGATATTGCGTTTCGGGTCCGAGACAAAGGGTTGCGCACGATCTATGCGCCCCGTTCGGCGCTCGTGCATCATGAGGGCAAGAGCCACGGCCGCGACACGAGCGGCGGCGTCAAGGCCTATCAGATCTCCAACCAGAAAAAATTGCTCGATCGCTGGCGAAGCGTTCTGGAGAAGGATCATTTCCCCAACGGCGAAAATGTCTTTTTGGCGCGCGATCGATCGCGCAACCGCCCACACGTTCTCGTGGTGGACCATTACATTCCGCAATGGGATCGGGATGCAGGGTCTCGCACTGTCTATCATTTTCTGCGCATGTTCATCGACGCCGGTTTTCAAGTGAGCTTCTGGCCCGATAATCTCAACGAGGATCGCGAATATTGCGCGATGCTCCAACAAGCCGGCGTGGAGGTGATCTATTCCGCCGCCTATGTCGATCGTTTTGACGCGTTCATGGCGGCGAACGGATCTTATATCGATTACGCGCTCGTCAATCGTCCGCATATCGCGCCCAAATATTACGATTCGATCCGCGCTAACTCGCGCGGCGTGATTCTCTACTATGGTCATGACATCCACTATAAGCGGCTCGAATCGGAACGACTGACCAGCGAGGATCCTCGACTTCCGCAAGAAATCGAACAATATCGCAGGCTGGAGCTTGAAAACTGGCGGAAGACGGACGTGGTCCTCTATCCCAGCGACGAGGAGCGCGTCGAAGTCGAAAAGGCATTGCCGGGCGCGGTGGCCAGCGCCGTGCCGATGCTTGGCTATTTTCCTTCAGAACTCGGCGTAGCGCACGCCAATATAGCGCAATTCGACGCTCGGGATTTTGATCAGCTGTTGTTCGTCGGCGGCTCTCATCCGCCAAACGTCGACGCGCTGCTCTGGTTCGCTAAGGAAGTCATGCCCCTGATCATCGCCGAGCGTCCGCGGACCAAGCTCAATATCGTCGGTTCGTCGCGCGTCCCTGAAATTGCCGCGCTGGAGTCGGAGGAGATCATCATCAAGGGGCGCATCAGCGATGAAGAGCTTGATAGACTTTATGCGACTGCAGGCGTCGCGATCATTCCGCTTCGTTTCGGCGGCGGGGTAAAGGGTAAAACCATCGAGGCGCTTTTCCACGCCATACCGCTTGTCGCGACGTCAGTTGGCATGCAAGGGCTCTATCCGCAACAGCCGATCGCCTATGTCGCCGATGAGGCGGAGAGTTTCGCCAAAGCGGTGATTTCAGCCCAGACAGATCGCCAGACCGCAAAATTGCATGCAGAGCGGGGCGCTTCCTTTATTGAAGAACATTATTCGCTCGACGCGATGCGGCGCGCTTTTTTGCCTTTTATTCCAAAACTGGGCGCGCGGGAGAAGACCGACGCGGCGGCGACGGCGCCGTAACGACCCAGAAGCTGGTGGGGGATGGGGAGGTAAATTAGGGATCGGACCGATGGGTAGAGGCGACGGAAAAAACGGGTTGATCCGCGCACGAGCGCCGCTTCGCCTTGGTCTCGCCGGCGGCGGCACGGATTTGTCGCCCTATTGTCAGCTCCACGGCGGCGCGGTTCTCAACGTCACCATCGACCGGCACGCATATGCTTTCATCTCATCGCGCAGCGACGGTAAAACCAGCTTCGCCGCGCTGGACATGGGCGTGGAAGAAATCTTCGATGTCGACGACTCTTGTTCGGCGTCCACCTCGCTGCTGTTGCATCAGGGCGTCTACCGAAGAATCTGCAAGGATTACCTCGGCGACGAAAAGCCGGCGTTGTCGATCCAGACGACGGTCGACGCCCCAGCCGGGTCTGGTCTCGGTTCCTCGTCCGCGCTCATGGTGGCGCTCGTCGAAGCCTTTCGCGCGCGCTACGAATTGCCGCTCGGCCGCTATGAAATTGCGCATCTGGCATGGGAGATCGAGCGCATCGATCTTGGTCTTGCCGGCGGTCGGCAAGATCAGTATGCGGCGGCCTTCGGCGGGGTAAATTTCGTCGAATTTCTATCCAACGATCGCGTCATTGTGAATCCTCTGCGGCTGGTTCCCGGCGCAATGGAGGAAATCGAGTCATCCATCGTGATCTGCTTTACCGGCCAATCGCGCAGCTCTCACGACATTATCCTTCAGCAGACGAGCGGAGTCGTCTCCGCCGACGCCAACGCCATGGAAGCCATGCATCAGCTCAAAGCGGACGCGCTCGAGATGAAATTGGCTTTCGTTCACGGCGACATGCCCCGAATGGCGGAAGTCATGCGTCGCTCCTGGATCGCCAAGCGCGCCACAGCCAAGGGCGTTTCCACCACCGCGATTGACAATTTCCATGCTTTGGCTGTTGAGAATGGCGCTCTGGCGGGCAAGATTTCCGGGGCCGGCGGCGGCGGTTTCATGATGTTTTTCGTACGCCCGGAGGATCGCCAGAAATTGGTCGTCGCCCTGCGTGCGGCCGGCGGCGACGCGAGCGCCGTGGCGTTCACTCATACGGGGAGCGTGACGTGGAAGGCGACAACTTGAGCCGCATCGAGGGTTATTTAGCCCGTTCCGTCGCAGCGCTCGACGCGGCGGCTCAGGACGAGAAATTTAAGCGGGCGTTGCTCGATATCTCGGACTGCATTGTCGCGAGTCTCAAGAACGGCGGCAAGGCGCTGTTCGCGGGCAATGGCGGCAGCGCGGGGGACGCGCAGCACATCGCCGGCGAATTTGTCTCGCGGCTCAATTACGACCGCGCGCCGCTCGCCGGATTGGCGCTTTCGACCGACACGTCGGTGCTGACCTCGATCGGGAACGATTATGGTTATGCCGACGTATTTTCTCGTCAGGTCAAGGGGCTCGGGCGAAAGGGCGACGTCTTTGTCGCCATCACGACCTCCGGCAATTCTAAGAATATTCTCGATGCGGTCGAGGTCGCGCGCAGCATCGGCGTCACTACCGTCGGTTTCACCGGAATGAGCGGCGGCAAGCTCTCCGGAGCCGTCGATCTCTGCCTGCACGCGCCGAGCGACTGGACGCCGCTGATTCAGCAGATCCATATTGTCGCGGCTCATATCATCTGCGGTCTGGTGGAAGACGCGATGTTTCCCGAAGCGGCGGAAAAATATCACGGCGCGGGCGGGTGATCCGACAGGCGGTCATACTCTGTGGCGGGCAGGGGACGCGGCTCGGCGCGCTGACGGCAAGCACGCCGAAGCCGCTGCTGCCGGTCGCCGGCGCGCCTTTCCTCGACGTGCTGGTGGAGGAAGTCGGTCGCTGCGGCTTCAACCGCGTGCTGCTGCTTGCCGGCCATCTCTCGCAGGAGATCGAAGCCTTTGTGCGGTCATCGGCCGCCGCGAAGCGGCGTAGCGTCGAGATCGACCTTTCCGTCGAGCCGCTACGCGCCGGCACGGGCGGGGCGGTGCGCTTTGCCGAAGCTAAGCTCGACGATGTCTTTCTGCTGATGAACGGCGACTCCTGGTTCGACGTGAATTTGCGGAGCCTCACGGCGTTTGCGCAGGCCCGCGGCGAAAGCGCGATGGTTCTGGCGCTGCGCGCGATGCCTGATGTTTCACGCTATGGCGCGGTGACGCTTGCCGGCGACAAGATCACGGGCTTTCGGGAAAAAGCGCAGGGTCTCGGCGCGGGGCTGGTCAACGGCGGCGTTTATGTGTGCCGCAAGGCCGCCTTGTTCGAAGCGATGGAGGCTTTGGCGCCGAACCGGGAGATGGCGCTGTCGCTCGAAACGGATGTCATGCCGGCGCTGTCCGCGCGCGGCGCGCTCGGCGGCCTGGCGTGCGACGGCTATTTCCTCGATATCGGCCTGCCCGAGTCCTATGCGGCGGCGCAAACCGAAATTCCGCGCCATCTGCGCCGGCCCGCCGCTTTTTTCGATCGCGACGGGGTCTTGAACGTGGACCTGCATCATGTCGGGACGGTCGATCGCTTTCGCTGGGTCGATGGCGCGATCGACGCGGTGCGCGCCTGTAATGATCGCGGCTTCCTGGTGTTCGTCGTCACCAATCAGGCGGGCGTGGCGAAGGGTCTCTATGAAGAGCGCGATGTCGATCGCCTGCATGAATTCATGCAGGAAGAGCTGGCGCAGGCGGGCGGCCATGTCGACGATTTCCGATACTGCCCCTACCATATCGAGGCGGCGCGGCCGGAATATCGCTCGGATTCGCCGTGGCGGAAGCCGGCGCCCGGCATGCTGCTCGATCTCCTGGCGCATTGGCCGGTCGATGTCGAAGGGAGCTTCCTGATCGGCGACAAGGACAGCGACCTCGCCGCCGCGCGCGCCGCGGGCGTTCCGGGCTATCTTTTCGAGGGGGGAGATTTACGCGCTCGGCTTGACGCCGTGCCGCAATTTGCGGGTTCGGCGCGTGGCGAGCCGGTTTCCCCCATCAGTGAAAAAGGTTAGAAAGACTGGCGATTAGCGCGCTGGCGGCGTCAACGCTCATCGTTCGAGCGGCCCCCTTGATCAACGAAAGCTGCGAATATGTCCGACTACCTTCCTGTCCTCGGCGGCAAGAAAAACGAATTGAGGGGCGGCCGTAATGTTTACGACGGCTATCAACGTGGTTGGGGCCTCGAGTTCGGCGACCTGAAAGCGCGCGTCAGCGAGGACCCCGACTATCGCTACGCGGCGGAGATCGCCAAGGCGCGCTCCGTGCTGCTGCTTGAGCGCATGATGAATCTTTTTCTGTTGTGCAAATTCTTCCTGCCGCGATTGCCCCATGGGCATATCGTCGAATATGGCTCGTTCCGGGGCGGCTCGGCGATGTTCATGGCGGCGTTGGCGCAGCGATTCCTGCCAGGCGCGCAGGTCTATGCGCTCGATACATTCGAGGGCATGCCGGCGACGGATCGCGCGATTGATGCGCACTCCGCCGGCGATTTCGCCAACACGAATATGGAAGAGATTCGTCAGGCGGCGGACAAGCTAGGCTTGAACAATCTCCACCTCGTCAAAGGCCTGTTTCAGGACACGGCGCCGACGCTTCTCCCGCAGATCGGTCCGATCGCTCTCGCGCATATCGACTGCGACATCTATAGCGCCGTGAAATATTCCTACGAAGTCTCAAAACCGCATATGCTCCCGATGGGCTATTATGTCTTCGACGACGCCACAACGTCGAGTTGCATCGGCGCGACAGAGGCGGTCGAGGCCTTCGTGATTCAGCGCGACGGGCTGTTATCAGAACAAATCTATCCGCATTTTGTCTTCCGCCATCCGCCGGCTTGACCCGACGTCAAATGCCGCAACTGCCGAAAATTGCGACTGACCCCAATCACCAAGCGAAAGTAGAGCAGCAACTTCGGCAATTAGCCGAAGGCTTCGATATACTCCGACCGCGAATCAGGCCGCCTTCTCTCCCTCCGAAGGACCGTATCCGAAGATTTCAAAATCCTTCCTATACCGGTTGCTAATCTTTTCGATAGAAGACTCAGATAACTGAATCGTATCTTCGGTCGTCTTGTTACTATGAATTGAAAGAGGAGCCAGATTTAGGCCGAGTCGGCAATTAAGTTCTTTTACATCAGCGCTTATTGCCTCGACCTTTCCAATATAGTTTGCTAAATGTACACCGCTTTCGTCATAGAGCCAGCGCCATTGTGGCTGAAATATTCTTTCAATCCCTGGGTTTTCCCAATATGGACTGCCTATCATATCATTGACATTATCGAATTGGCGAAACACATTAGCGTGCTCAACAAGCGCGCTACCTGGCAGCCACTTTTTGAGAAATTTAAAAGTAGAAATCGTCCTATCAAATGGGTTTCTAACGAAAGAGAACCTAAAATATTGATTGAAAACGCTCATACCAAGCGCTGTTTTGATTTCGAGCGCCGTTGCGTGTTTTGTTATTTTAAATCGTTTCATGTAGAATGCTTGGACAGCCTCACCCATAGCCGACCCGCCGATTTCAACATCGGCGATAGTTGAACACTGCTGGCTATAATATTGGGATAAAGATGTACCAGCAGCCTTGGGGATGTGAATAAATATAAACCGGTGGGTATTGTTGATGATTGCCACAGGCGCACTCCTCCTATTTCCTCTATATACCACGGACCCATGTCGTGGTGCGCGCTAGCCAACTTTGGTTATTCCATCATGCAGCCGTATGCTTGGCCATTGCGCCCGCCGCCGACAACCCAGCCCCATCCGCGGTCTTTAGCAACAAGTCCCCACCGCCCGTAGTTAACCACCTGCCCATCCGGCTCACCATTGGGCCCAGTACTTCCGGATGATCCGAGTGTCCAGCCATGCGAAGTATCCCACCAAGCTTCGGACCGTTTGATCGCCGGCCGTTCTTCTGCGCCCTTTCCATGCAAGCATGGGCTATGCGAAGGTCGGTCCAATGACACGGCATGCTGCCAAAAGAATCGCCTTCCGACCGTTACTCCGTTGGGCCTAATAATCTCTCCCCAGACCCGAAGACTATAGGGAGCCGACATCACGTCGTACAGTGCGTACGGTTGACCATCGGTACCACAACTTCCGCCACTTGTAATATCGAACCAACCTTCATTATTTACCTTGATTTCTGCCCTAGTGGTTCGAATTGCGAAGCGGTGACTCGTACTGTTATCGAGAGCTTCATTTCTGTAGGCATTTAGCCAGACAAAATTCGCCCCCCCAGCGCAATTACGCTTAATGGCCCACTCTTCGATCCTCTCTGGTTTGTTCGGGCTCCGAGGGTCCTCCCATATGACGTCCACAGTATCTGTGCCTGTCGGTTCAGTTCTCCATTTCGACATCGGACGTCCATCTTTGAGACTGAAAATAACCCCGCTCTCGGGCTTTCTAAGCGGGTAGTATTCGTCTAGCGTTTGTCCCGTAGGTTGCAAAAAATCGAAAGGTCTGATTCCACCGCTTTGCGCGGCCGCTGGGCAGATCACAACAATGCAAACCGCCAAGAGGCTGACTACCGTAGAAGGGCAGACATCCAAAATTGATTCGTAATTTTTCGTTGACGGCATTTCCGAGCGACCCGTTTCTTGCGGTACCTTTGGATCGTCGCGATGATCATTCCCGTAAGTTGGGGCGAGCCGGCACAGACCCATTGCGAAGTCAAAGATAGTCTACTTTCTTTGCGCCAGAAAAAGGAGAATACCGCATATCTCCGCGCCCAAAATCCCGTGCCGGCGTGACGATATGAATCTGATACGCGGGTCGGGAAAACCTGAGTTGCGCGCCTGGTCGAGAATGTCCCAGGCTGGAATGTTGAAGACAAGGCTTCCGCCCGAAGGATCGATTGGATTGCCGTGATATTCTGGCTCCGTTAGATGAACAATTTGACCGTCCCTTAGTTCGGCTTTCCTGACCGTTCTTGCCGACGCATACGCCATCGGGAACGTTCCAAAAAACAAGCCGCCCGGCGCGAGAATTCGATTTGCCTCAAGCAACGCGGCTTCGACGATCGGCACGTGTTCGAGCACTTCGTTTGTAATATAGGCGTCGAAACTGCCGTCAGCGAAAGTGGTCGCCATCACGTCTTCGTGGCGAATCTCCGGATGCTTGGCGCGGTCTTCCGGCGTCGGCAAATATTCGCTGCCCTGATAAGCCACGAATCTGCGCATGACATTCGCGAAAGGCGACACCCATTCGGAAGCGTAAACGCTCAGTCGCGGGCCTTTGACGAGCATTTCCTCGACGAGCGCCAGGCACACGGCGCGCAGCCGCGAATTCAGGCCTTCGGCGATCAATCCCTCGCGGTAATTGGCGCCGCCGATATCGATTTTATCCGGAGGAATATAGCCCCAAAGGGGATCGATCAGACCGCCGCGCCGGATGTCGGCGACAATATTCGCGATATGCTGACTGTCGATCGCCCAGGCATTGTCTCGCCGCCAGGCCATCCACTCGCCGAAAGAGCGAAACTCTAACGAAACTTCCATTGGGATCGTCGACGGAGCAGCATTCATTACTGTTTCTCCCCCACGCGTTCTTTCAGTTCGGCGAGCGGAAGATTGTCATAAGGGGCGCCAATGTCGATCGGCATTCTTGGGCATCCTGTTCAATGCGTCCTGACCGGTCGATGAGCGCCGACGTCAAGCTCTGTTCCTATAGTAAGCGACCAACCGCAAGGACGCCGGCGACGACATAGCCAGGTATCGCGGAATGCCTCCTCTTCCGCGATACCGTCGATAGCCGCAACTTCTGGTACATTCTCCGCCGGTAGACGATCGGCGCCGCTCTCTTAAGCGTCGCCGGCCGCGTCCAGCTGTCTAGCGAATTTCGTTCAAAACTCAGCGCCGTCAACATCAGTCGCGTCGAGCCTTGTAAGCGCTCCCCGGCGACCGGCGCTCGTCCATCTATAAAACTTTCCTAATCTCAGTTACTTGCATGTGTTTCTGGCGGAGACGGTGGGATTCGAACCCACGATAGGGTTTCCCCTATAACGATTTAGCAAACCGTCGCCTTCAGCCTCTCGGCCACGTCTCCGGCGTTCCGCGGTTTTCGGCGAAACGGCGCACGACATATGGCAAAGGTCCGGCGGGATGGCAAGCGAAGCGCCTTCGGCGGCGGCGCGGCGCATCGCCGGGATCGGCGCCATGCGCACGCCATATCTTTTCGATAATATTTGGAAAGTCGACGGTTCGCCGTCGCAAGCGAACGCCCCGACCTCGGATGTAAAGGCGGGGCGTTTTGCGTTGGACCGGGGCGCGCCGGTCGTCGCCGCCTCGAAAACAGAAAGGCGGGCCGCGAAGGACCCGCCAGGAGTTGGCCGCAGGCGACCGCTGCTTGGAAGCGACGCCCGCGGCGCGACGCACGATCTGAGTGCGCATCCTTGATAGCAGAGCCAGCTCTTGGCGGATTTGCTGCACTGTGTCTCGATTGTTGCCGACGCCGCCTTCGAGCGAAATCGCCGCTTTGCGCGCGAGCGCGATTACTCGATGCAGCGCGCCTGCGCGCCTGTGCGAAGATCCCTGAGTTGAGCGGTGACGCGTTCGCCGTCGTCGAGACGGAGGCTGACGATATTGTTGTAAAATCCCCAGCGGTAGTCGGTTTTCATCGGATACGACCGACCAGCGGAGACATAGAAGCAATAGGTGCTGTATTGCGGATTGGCGCGCAGTGAAATCGAACAATGGATCGAATAGCGCAGCGGCGCGCAGGTCAAGGCCACGTCTTTCGACGGCAGCATGAAATTATTGGCGCTCATCGCCCCGGCGGCGGCCGGTCCCGCCGTCATGCTCAGGGCTGCGCAAACCGCCGCGGTCACGGACATT
This sequence comes from Methylocystis sp., assembly GCF_046349115.1. Classification (GTDB taxonomy): domain Bacteria; phylum Pseudomonadota; class Alphaproteobacteria; order Rhizobiales; family Beijerinckiaceae; genus Methylocystis. Next base: position 928,857 of record NZ_JAXMCX010000001.1, read on the forward strand.
TTTCGCATATGAGGCCTCCACGATGACGCGCTATGCCGACACAGCGCCGGCGACGGTCCCTCGCTCGGTCGAGCGCGCGCAAGCGTTGCGCTGGAAACCGATTCTGCTCCTCCCGGACGTTTCGAACAAGTCGTCGCCGCGCTCGAGCTTCGCGCACTGGCGGCGCGGAGCTGCCAGCCTGCTCGAATTATGCTAAAATCACTCTCTGGCGCGCCTCGCGCCGGGCAAGTCAGCCCGAGGGGGCGACGATGAAAAATGCGTTGTGTTCTTGCGTACCGCCGCCGGTTGGGTGGAGCGTCAACCGGCGAACGCATCCCGCGATCGCTCAAGCGATTTTCGCTCTGTCCAGCGACGCACGAAGTCCCGAAGCGATTTGGGAGACGCCGACGCCGGACGAATGGCGAAAGATTTCCGAACTCGTGGCCGAATATGTCGAGGATGGCGATTTCGCCTTCGACAATGGCAAATTCGCCTGGGGACCGTTCGAAACTCTTCGCCTATGGCCGATGCGGCGCGATGGTTGAGATAAGCCCAGTCGCCGGCGATCAGTAAGGCGGGAACATCGGCGGCGGCGGGAAGGGACGCGGCATGAATCCATTGAGCTCCCGAGCGAATTGACGCTGGCGCGGCGGCGGAGCATGCGACTGCCCATTTGCGTTCCCGATAATTTCGCCGCTCTCGGTGACGACGATCCAGCGGCCGGCGCGCTCCTTGATGGCGATGACGCGCCCCACGCCGGGCACGACTTCGCCGGGTTCGACGCCGATCATGCCGCTGTCGGATTCAATCAGCGCGGCGCCCTGAAATACGTCGCGCACTCTGTAGCCGCTCACCACTTTCGGGGCCGGCGCGATCGACTGGACGGGCGTCATGTCGATCTTGGCGCTCTCCAGCTTGGCGGCGCGAGCGACTTTCGCATCGGGCTTTTCTGACGGACGCTGCGGGGAGGCGGCCGCTTCCGACGCGCCGACGGCGGCCTTGTCCTGCGCAGGCGGCGGCGCGCTGGCGGCCTGGGCGCTGAGCCGGTCGGCCTGTTGCCGTTTCTCCACGGCGTCGAGTTTCGCGCGCAGCTCCTGCACTTCGCCCTGGAGAGACGCGATTCGATTTTTCGTCGCTTCGTCCAGCGCCGGAGTCGCCGCCTGGGGCGCACGCGCCTCGACTTTTTCGGTCGCCGGCTGTTTGGGACGGTCGGCGGGATAAAAATGCGTGGCGGCTACTCCGGCCAAGCCGATCGCAGCCGCGATCAGGCCATAGCGGAGCGGCCGACGCTGACGGCGATCGATGACGATTTCAACCGGCACTTTGGCCGGCGCGCGGCTCCCTTTCGGCTGCGGCGGCTCCGGCGGAATAATGAGGTCGTTCATACGCGAGTCCTGCCGTCGGAAACGAAGGAAATCGCAAGCTGCGCCTCAATCGCGGCGAAATGTCGTCAATCCTCGCCGGTGCGCGGCGAGCGGCGCGGCCGCGTATCGCCTGGCGATTATTTCACCGGATACGGGGCGGGCCGGGCGAGCGGCGGCGGACCCGGCGACGCCGTGATCACCGTCAGGAGTCGCTCCATGAAGCAGTGCGAATCATATGGCTCGACGCCCCGGTTGCAATCTGGATCGGGAATATAGAGCGGGGGCTGCAGCCTGTCGGAGAGGGCGGTGCAGACAGGGTCCGTATAGGGGCTTCCGACATTGTCCAACACGATCGGGTGGCCGCATCGGTCGACGGTCGGCGCCGGCGCCGCGCCTGCGGGCGTCGGCGCGGGGATCGCCTGCCTTTGCTTCGCCTCGGCGGCGCCGGACAGCGCGACCGCGAGCAGAATGGCGGCGAGCGCGCCGCTGTTGAGGCCGATCCAGGCGCCTTGAAGCTTGAGTCTTCCGACGCGCCCGGCCGAGGCCTTAAGTCGCGCGCGGTTCAGCGGGATGCTCATGACGCTCCTCTCGAAATCGCGCGCCGGTCAGGATCGGCGGCGCCGTTCTCGCTCAGCCAATATAGCCGATATTCGGCCGCGCCTCGTCAAGACCGGCCTCTCCTCGGCACGACGTCGCTGCGGCGCCAAAAGCGCTTCCTCCACGGGAGCGTCGACCCAGCGTCCATTGTTGCGCGGCTGCCACAGTCGCCCAGAAAGCGCGCTTGGGGGGCTAAAAACCAGTCATATCCTTTGACTGTGTAGCAGGTTTCTTTCTACCAACTTGGCCTCAGGCGAATCTCGCCGCGCGCTCAAATTGATAACTCATTAGGAGGAAGGTACATGAAAAAGGCAATCCTTGCTGCCTCGGCCTTAGCGCTGATAGCCGGATCGGCGATGGCCGCCGACCTTCCGTCTTACAAAGCGCCCCCGCCGCCCCCGCCGCCGCCGCTTATCACCTGGACGGGCCTCTATGGCGGTTTGAACTTCGGCGTCGGTTTTTACGATACCAATTCGTCGAATGCGTGGGGCGCCGGCTTTAACAATCATGGCGGCAGCCGCGCGGGCGTCGTCGGCGGCGGCCAGATCGGCTACAATTACCAGGTCACGCCGATGTTCCTCGTGGGCGTCGAGACCGATTTCCAGGGCACGAGCATCGGCTCCGGCGCCGGCGGCAACACCTACAACTGGTTCTTCGGCCTGCCTCCGGTGACGACGGCGACGCTGAACTGGTTCGGCACGGTTCGCGGCCGCGCCGGCCTGACGCTGCTCAATTCGAAGGTGCTGATCTACGGCACGGGCGGCTTCGCCTATGGCGAAGTGCAGCGCAACGGCTGGTGGAACCAGAACAGCGCGGTGCAGACGGGCTGGACCGTCGGCGGCGGCGGCGAGTGGATGGTCATTCCGAACTGGTCGCTCAAGCTCGAATATCTTTACACGCAGATCAGCGGCAACGGGAACAACAACGGCGGCTGGTTCTTCAACCCGGGCTGGGGCCTCAACAGCACCAACAACCGCACGCGCTTCCACACGATCCGCGCCGGCGTGAACTATCACTTCAACTTCGGCGCCCCGGCGCCGGTGCTGGCGAAATACTGATCGATTGCTTCGAGTAGATTGATCGAGGAAAGCCCGGCCCGACGGCCGGGCTTTTCTTTTGTCGACGGCTTTCTGTGAAGAATGGCGATCGTCGCGCCGCGGCCGGATTTCGAAAGGCCGCAGGCGGCAGCGACGAAGGCGGCCAATCTTGCGGGCGGGTGTTCACGGCTGCGCCGCTTTTTTTCCAGTGTCGACGACGGCGCCGCGCTCAGCCTGACTTGCGCGTTTCGAACTGCGCAAGCAATCGACGGCGAATCCTCTGACAACCGAAATGAATCACGACATTGGGCTTATTGCGCCGAATGGCGCGCCTGAGGCGCCGATCAACTCCGTTGTCGGGGGAGCTTCTCAGCAGATTAATTTGGACGACGCCAGCTCAGGAGATCGGCCGGATGCTGACCTCGATGCGGTCGTGCGCCCATGCGCGAAATCGAAAGACTTCATTGGGTTCGCGCATCGATGCAGCCGATGGAGCGTTCACGGCTTCCGGGCGCTGATCGATTCGAGTTCGAAGCGGGTAGTTCTGAAAAATCCCCTTCCTCCCGCACGCGTTAGATATTTTTGGCCGATGGCTGAGCAAAGCAATTTGAACCAATCATCTTCGCTCAAAAGGGGGGGAAGGTTGCTGATATGCCCGATCGATCCGTCCGGTCGGAAACGGATGTGAACAAGAACAGGATTGGCGGCCTCGCTCTCATCGCCTTTTGGTGCGGTTGGCGACGTCTCGGCGCTGACGCGAAGTGAGCTGATTGCAGCCATCTCGTGTGGTCTCCTACCGCGGCTCTCAACCGCCGCTCATCGTTAAGTAGTAAGTGTATATAACGATGCTCCGTAAACAAGCTTAATTTTTAGGCGGTTTGTTTCGTTTGAAGGGGAAAATGACGCGGGGATTCTTCTGTCGCAGCTCATCGTGGCGATCTTCTCGAAAAGCTGAGTTCCACCGGTCGGCCCTTGGATTGCCCGCCGTCGGCGCGTGCCGTCGAGCAATGATGTGGGGGGGGCCGTCTCGCACTTGCGAGTGAAAGACGCTCCGACCAATCGAAGCATCAGCAGCCCGTTGTTGCAGCGGTTCCGTGTCAGCTCTTCGCCGATCAATATTGAATCGGCGCTGACGCGACGGCCGATTCCTCGCGTCGAGTAAAACATGGGCGATTTGCCTGCGCGAACGACATAATGTTGCGGTTCGGCAACACTCATAAACAACTGAAAGAAGCTCGAATTATATGCTTGCGGCGCAGCCTCGGATCGCGGTGTATATATGAAATATATAGCGTATAATAAATACGCGACCGAGGGGCTCAAATGGTTCGCATCCGAAAACTCCGTAAACGCAATATCGGCGCCGTCGGGGCGGCCGTTTCGCTCGTGGCGCTGCTTTGCGCACAGGGCGCGAGGGCGCAATCGACTTTGCCGACGATCACCATCGGCGCGAGCGGCGGCGAAAACGACGCCGCTCCTGCGCCTCAGTCCGGGTCACGCGGTCCAACCCCGAAGCGAAGTCCGATTATCGGCGTCGCGCCGGAGTCGCCCTCGACGACCTATCGCGTCGATAGTCGGGGCATTCAACTTGCGACGGGCGGCGGCGGAACCAATCCAATCCGAGCGGTCGGCTATCTTCCATCCGTGGATGCGCCGCCGATCGATCCCTACGGACTTGCGAATCTACCCGGCAGCTTCAAAGGCATACGCATCCGCGGCGAGGTGAGCCAGCATGGCAACAGCATCACGCTCGTCGACGGACTGCCGATTAACGGCATCAATCCCGGACCTGGCTCGACGATGATGATCGACAGCGAAAATCTGTCGAGGATTGAACTCTACCAGGGACCCGTGCCGTCAAACATCAATTCCTACTTCACGCTGCCCGGGGTGATCGACACGCGCATCAGATGGAGTTCCGACAAATTCGGCGCCGAAGCCTCTCAGTCCGTCGGTTCGGTGAGTTTTCTGAGAACTTTTGCGCGCATCGACTCGGGGGCGTTCCTCAATGGCACGACCAAGTTCTTTCTTTCCGGCTCCTGGACGGACGCCCATGCCTGGCGCGGGCCGGGCAAAGCGCCGCAGGGAAAGGCCAGCTTCGCAGTGGGCATTGAAACGCGGCCGACCGATTTTTTCGAGGCCAAGGTCTTCATCGCCAAGAGCAATTATAACGCCAATACCTACGCCGGTCTGAACTACAATCAGGTGACCTTCCTCGGCGCCAACCGTTTCTATAATTTCCTTCCCGTATCAAGCAGCGTTCCGGCCTGGGCCGTCAACTACTACAACTACAATATGCAGTCCTTCGACAGTTGGACCGCGCTCGGCGAATTCACGGTGAGGTTCAATGATGCGACGCGTCTCGTCGTCAAGCCCTATTATTTCCGGGAGGATGGATACTATCTCGACGGCATGGCGAACGGCATGGTTCGCAATTGGCTGATCAATCACGACAGCTACGGGGTCACGAGCGAGCTGCAATCGCGCATTCTGGAAACGGACGTCACGATTGGCCACTGGTATGGCGTGCAGAACCTGCCAGGACCGCCGAACGCCTGGCAGATGTATGCGCCGAACGCGTTTGGCGGATTGACGAACCCAAATTGGTCAATCCTCGCCCAGCAGACGGGGTCTCATGTCAATAACTCGGCCTATGGCGTCGCTACGCGTAATTTCGGGCCGCTGCGCGCCACCGGGGGCTTCCGCTATAATTGGGAGACGATGGCCGGCATAGACGAGCGCACGGCGACGGGACTTGGCGCATTTCCCTACAATCTGGCGCTCGCTCTGTCGCCAAGCATCATTCCGACGCGCAGCGTCGACAGCTTCACCGTCGGAACGGCGCTGCCCTTCGGGGCGCTGAGCTACGACGTCACCGACAATCTGCAGTTCAGAGTAAGCGGCGGCGGCGGCTATGGCGGGCCCTCCTTCGATGTGTGGCCTGCCTATCAGCAGAACTCCGCCACTTTCCTCAAGAACGGATTAACCGCCAATCAGGTTTGGCGGTCGATGCGGCCGGAAACGGCGGCAATGGTCGACGCCGGCGCGCGTTGGACATTCGATGAATGGTTCGGAGCGGGCTATATCCAGCCGATCGCGTATTATTCGCGCAATCACCACAAGGCCGTCATCTACGACCCCGGCATCGGAACCCCATATGGGCAGAACGTCGGCGAAAGCGAAAATTACGGCGCCCAGGCCATCGGGCAAATTTCTCCGATCGAGGGAATCGACCTGTTCGGCTCCGTCGGCTATCAGCGCGCCGTCTTTGTCCAGGATCTTCCCTCCTTCGCGACCGCATCCTTGCTCACGCGCTTCAATAACCAGGTGAACGGACGGCAATTGCCTGACGTTCCCCACTGGATTTCAACGGTGGGCGGCAATCTGAGGTTTTTGGACTTTATCGTCACCCCGATCGTCCACATCGTCAGTTCGCGTTCCGGCGACACGACCGGGCTCCAGCCGATCGCCGGCTATGCGACGCTGGATCTAAATTTCGGCTATGAAAAGAACGTGGGCTTCGGGACGCTTAACGCCAGTCTGGCTGTCTTAAACGTCTTCGACACGGCCTATATCGGACAGATCAGCAACGGTTATTATCAGCAGACGTCGAGCTCGGGAATTTACTTTCCTGGCGCGCCGCGCACGATCATGGCGAAGATCGGATATCGCTTCTGAGGCGGCTCGTAGGGCGGCGAGCTCGACCAATGCGTGAGCCGGCGGCGCGGCAATGACCGCGCCGGCCTGCGGCGCCTAACGCAAGGCTGGGGTTTTAGACCGCGGACGCTTTGGTGTGAACGATCGTCCCGACATGCTCGCCGCGCAGCGCGGCGGTAAGTCGGCCCGGCACGAGACCGTTGACGACTTGCACATGTTCGAGGTGGCGAGCGGTCCGCATAACTTCGACGAGCGCCCGGTCGAATGGCAATGGGCCTTCCTGTTGCGCGAGCTGCGCGGCGGTCGTCTCGCGGAGCAACTGCGCCTTTTCCCCGCCTGGCCCCTTGGGATCGGTCGTGTAAACGCCGTCAACGTCCTCCACGATCGTCAGTCCGGCGGCGCCGAGCGCGTCTGCGAGCAGAAACGCGCCGGTATCAGCCTTGTGAGGCGGAATTCGCGAGGTCGGAAATTCATGGTGGTGATAGGGAGGAAAAGCGCTGCCCACGACCGCTCGGGCGGCGGACAGGTGGATGGCGAGCCGACTTGCGATGGTCGGGTGCTCGATATAGGAGACCCCCTCCGGCGCAAGCAACGACGCGAGTATGTGGCCGTTCTGGCCGGCCTCGTTGGCGGCGAGGGGGGCGAGCGACCCGACCGGCAGGCCGAGGTCGAGTCCAACGCTGTAGAGATGGCGCGCCCGCACGCCGGCGCCGGTGAGAATGAGCAGACGGTGCTCGGGCAGCAGCTTTCTGATCTCCTCCACGATCGGGAGGATCGCGTCTCGGCCGCGATCCATGATGGATCGGCCGCCGATCTTCACGACTTGCAACCACGGGAGGAGCCGGATCGGACGTCCGCCGGCGACCGGGCGTGTGAGCTCATTATCGAGGAGCGTCTGGCGCGCGAGCGGGGAAGCCACGTGCTTGATGCTATCGTCTGTATGGGTCATGGCGGAAACTCTTAGCGGGCTGTGATGATGGTGCCGACATGCTCCCCGCCGAGGGCGCGGGTCAGATTGCCGGGGATGAGGCCATTCACGATCTGCACCTGCGGGATATGGCGCGCAGCCTTCAGCAGATCGAGCACGGGGAATTCGATGATCGAGTCGTGCAGTCCCTGCGCCTTCATTTCGTCGACCGAAATTTTCGGGATGAATTTCGCGTTCTTGGACGTCTTCGGATTGGCGGTATAGAGCCCGTTCTCGTCCTTCACGAAAACCATCGCCTTGCAGCCGAACTGCTCTGCGATAAGGAAGCACCCCGCGTCCGTGCGGTAGGGCGGGATGACGCCATCGGGCGCGAGGCGCGTCCAGAGGCCGTAAGGCGGCATGCCGCTGAAAACCACGGCGTTCACCTCGGCGAGGTAGAGCGGCACGGCCGAGAGCCCGGCGCTGGCGACGACGGAGATGCCATATTTCGCGAGGAGCTGACCGATCATCGCGGCGTTCTGATCGGCGACTGAGGCGCCGAGTTGCGTGAGCACGCCCGCGGGCAGATTAAGTCCCGCCGCGATCGAGTAGAGATGCCGGGCTCTTGTGCCGGCGCCGGCGCCGATAAGCATCTGGTGCGACTTGCGAACGGCGACAATCTCCTCCACCAGCGGGTAAAGCGCCGCGCGGCCGCGGTCGATGACGCTTTGTCCCCCGATCTTGATGACCGTCGCGTCCGGGAGAATGCGATAGTCCGCCGCCGCCTCCGCCGCCGCCAAAAGCTGCGGGTCGCTGAGCGACCGCTGCATCAGGAGCGCCTCGAGTTCTGTCGTCGTATTGGCCATCGAGATGCCTTTCGTCGCTTCTGAGTTTGTCTTTCGAGTGACTGGGCGCAGCTTACGTAACCGCCCGACAAGAATAGCGAGCAGCGCGCTAACTCAACTTAGTCTTGGCAGAGCCATAGCGCTCGCTCGCCGGGAAAACCAGTCCGACGAACCGCGGTCGATCCTGGCGCCGATGGCATCGGATTTGCCGTTACTGGTGCCGGTTGCAGGATTCGAACCCGCGACCTACTGATTACAAATCAGTTGCTCTACCAGCTGAGCTAAACCGGCCCTGGCGTCGATCAGCGCGTCGCGCGACTACTCTATGCGTCCAAGCCAGCAGAGAGGTCAATCCCGCGCCGGGCGCGTTCATCCGAGCCGTGTCGTCACGACGCTCAAGGCGGAGGCGCAGGCGTTCGATACGTTGAGGCTCTTGATCGGACCCGGCAGATCGAGCCGCGCGACGGCGTCGCAACGCTCGCGGGTGAGACGCCGCAGTCCCTTGCCCTCGGCGCCGAGCGCCAACACAAGCGGTCTCGACAGCGCGACGGTCGACAGCGATTCGGCGCCTTCCGAATCGAGTCCGATGCGGGCGTAGCCGCGCTCGGCGAATTCGTCGAGCGCGCGGGCGAGATTGACCACCGCGACGATCGTCACGAATTCCAAGGCGCCCGACGCCGCCTTGGCCAGCGCGCCGGAAAATTCCGGACTGTGACGCTCGGTGACGATCACCGCGTCGACATTGAAGGCGCAGGCGGTGCGCAGAATCGCGCCGACATTGTGCGGATCGGTGATCTGATCGAGCGCCAGCACGATTCCGCTGTTGCTGACGATGTCGGATATATCCGCTTCCGGCAACGGCCGCGCTTCGAGCATCAGGCCTTGATGCACCGCCTCGGCGCCGAGTCGGCGCTCGAGATCGCGCGCGTCGACGAGGCGCGGTTCGAGCCCCGCCGCATGGGCGAGATCCTTGATGCGCGGCAGCGCCGTCTCAGTCGCGTAAAGCGTCAGCAGTTTGCGCCGGCGCGCATTCAGCGCGGCGCGCACCGGATGCGCGCCGTAAAGCGCGACGACGTCAGGCAAGGCCGGGCGGAACGGACCGCGCGCGTCCGACGGCGGGGCAGGGGCGTGGCGGCGCTTCTCGGGCGCGCCGCGGTCCTTGGGCGGCGGCCGGCGCGTCATCGCAGCATGGCGGTCTTGACCCACCACGCCGGATGCTGGTCGCGAATGACGCGGGCCGCGCGCACGGCGTCTCGCCGCGTCGCGAACAGCGCGAAACATGTCGCGCCGGAGCCCGACATGCGCGCCAGCCGGCAGCCGCGCGCCGCGCGCAGAATCGCGAGCGCGCCGACGATTACCGGCGCCTGCAGGCAGGCGGCGTCTTCGAGATCGTTGCGGCATTTTGCCAGCGCGGCGAGAAGCTGCGCTGCGTTGGGCTGGGCCGCGATCTCAATATGCGCGCCGTCGCCGCGCGACGCGCCCGGCTGCAGTCCGAGCGCGGCGAAGACCGGCGCCGTCGCGACCGGAACGCCGGGATTGATCAGCACCGCCGGCAGCGACGGAAGATTGAGCGGCGCGCCGAGACTTTCGCCGGCGCCGCGCATCATCCGCGCCCGGGGCTCAAGGCAGACCGGCACGTCCGAGCCGACAGCGCGCGCCGCCTCGCGAAGGCGCGGGTCGTCGAGCGCAAGATCATTCGCTCTGGCCAGAAGGCGCAGCGCGGCGGCGGCGTCCGAGGAGCCGCCGCCAATGCCGGCCGCCACGGGCAGGCGTTTCTCGAGGCGAAATCGCCCCAGCCGCAGCCCCTTTACGTCTTCGGCGAGGCGGCGGCTGGCGCGCAGCACGAGATTGTCGTCGCCGGCGCCGGCGGCGGAAGAGGTCGGTCCCGAAATATCCAGCGACAGCGGTTCGCCGGGCGTAAGGGACAGCGTGTCGCCCGCGCCGGAAAAGGCGACGAGGCTTTCGAGGTCGTGATAGCCGTCCGGCCGGCGGCCGCGCACATGAAGCGTGAGATTGATTTTCGCGGGGGCGCGCGTCGTCAGCATCGAACCCCGGCCTCCGCATATGGGGAAATTGCGGAGCCTCTCAAATTGGAGCGGGCGAAGGGATTCGAACCCTCGACCCCAACCTTGGCAAGGTTGTGCTCTACCCCTGAGCTACACCCGCATCCGTCGCGCCGGCAAAGCCTGTCGCCGAACCGTCGCGGGCGTCGTTATGCCGGAAACGAATTTGCTTTGCAACTGGCGCGAAGCGCCTGAACCCAGGGTGCGCGCTCGCGACGGCAGCTATTTGCATTCCTGCACGGCGCGGGCCAGCGCTTCCGACAATCCCTTGAGCGAATAGCTGTCGGTGGTGCTTGTGCCTTTCGACGAAGAGGCCTTCACGATGAGCTTGGAGCCGCCGCGCAGTGCGCCGACGAATTCCTGCTCCCGCGTCTGATCCTTCACCCAGGCGTTGGTTCCCTTGGTGATCAGCTCATAACCGTCGCCGTCAATGTCGGCGACCGCGGCTGAACCGTCCTTCGTCGGATAGCCCAGATTGATCGCCACTTCATTGTGGATTTTTTCCGCCGGCCGCGTCGAGATGAAGATGTAGGCTGCGGAGTCCTTGAGCTTCGTCTTCGGCGCGCGCTCTTTGGGCTGTCCAAGCGCGTAGCAGGTGCGGTTGCGTCCGCTCTGCGCGACGTAGGCCCCCCATTCCCCGAAGCTGCCGAGCTGCTCCGGTTTTTCCGACCCTTTGTCGAATGAGGTCTTTTCGGCCTTTTCGCTTTTCGCCTCGGTCTTCGCCGGCTTGCGCTTCGCGACGGCCTTTGCGCCGGCGTCTTCAGCCGGCGCTTCTTCTCCCGGCTTGGGCTTCGCTTCCGCCGCATTGAAGGCGAAGGCCGCGGCCAGCGCGGTCGCGGCGAGAATGACGAAAAATCTGGAGCGCGGATATTTTCTATGCATAGGCCGAGAGACTAGCGGCGGCGGCAGGCGCGAACAAGAGCTTCAGCGCCATTGTAGACGCTTCTCCCGCGTCGAGCCTAGTCTGCTTTCCGCGCCGCCATCAGATAATTGACATCCGTGTCGTGGCTCTTGCGCCAGCGTCTGGTCAGCGGCTGGAAGGTCATCCCGGCCCGGTCGATTTCCCGCATGCCGCCCTGGCGCAGCCAGGACGAAAGCTCGTCCGGACGGATGAATTTATTATGATTATGCGTGCCTTTTGGAACCCAGCCAATCACATATTCGGCGGCGACGATGGCCAGCAGATAGCTCTTCATCGTCCGGTCGATCGTCGCTAAAAAGAGGAGGCCGCCGGGTTTCAACAACCGCCCGAGCATGGCGACGAATTCCCGCGGCCCTTCGACATGTTCGATGACTTCGAGCGCCGCCACCGCGTCGAACTGCTCGCCGGCTTCGGCAAGGTCTTCGGCGGTGATGTTGCGGTAGTCGATGTCCAGTCCGGATTTTTCTGCATGTCGCTTGGCGATGGCGATGTTGTTGGGCGCCGGATCGACGCCCGTAACCTGCGCGCCGAGCTCCGCCAGAGATTCGCTCAATATGCCGCCGCCACAGCCGATGTCGGCGATGCGCACGCCAGCGAGCGGCAGGTCTCCCGGCTCATTGAGCGCGCCTGAATCATGACGGATGAAGCGGCGCACGTGGTCGCGGATATAAGCGACGCGCAGGGGATTGATCTCGTGCAGAATCCCCATTTTGCCGCTTCTGTCCCACCAGAGCTCGGCCAGTCGGTTGAAGCGCGCGACGTCTTCGGGATCGACGCTGGCGGAGTGGGGAGCAGACCGTTCGGGCAAAAGGAAGCCTCGTGAAGATGCGGAGAAATTAGGTAATTGCGCCGGCCTCGTCCTTCGCGGCGCCGCCGTTGACAGGCCTGCCGGCGCGGACACATATAGCGCCGCTTCCCGCGGGACGCGAGAGTTCCGCTTAATTCCCGGTCTGCATGTCACGCCTGGTCATGAAATTCGGCGGCACGTCGGTCGCCACTGTCGAACGCATCCACAATGTCGCGCGCCACGTCAAACGCGAGGTCGACGCCGGGCATCAGGTGGCGGTCGTCGTTTCGGCGATGGCCGGCAAGACCAATGAACTCGTCGCCTGGTGCAAGGAGGCGGCGCCGCTGTGCGACCAGCGCGAATATGACGCCGTCGTCGCCTCGGGAGAACAGGTGACGGCCGGGCTTCTGGCAATGGCCTTGCAGCAGGCGGGCATGCCGGCGCGCTCCTGGCTCGGCTGGCAGGCGCCGATCTACACGAACGATACGCATGGCGCGGCCCGCATCGAGTCGATTGACGGTTCGGGCATTGTCGAAGGTTTCGACCGCGGCGAAGTCGCCGTCGTCGCCGGCTTTCAGGGCGTGCATCGCGACAGCGGGCGGATCACGACGCTCGGGCGCGGCGGCTCGGATACCAGCGCGGTCGCGCTCGCCGCGGCGATCAGAGCCAATCGCTGCGACATCTATACGGATGTCGACGGCGTCTACACCACCGATCCCCGCGTCGTGCCGAGGGCGCGCCGCATGGACAAGGTCGCCTTTGAAGAAATGCTGGAGATGGCGTCGCTCGGCGCGAAGGTTCTGCAGGTGCGCTCGGTCGAAGTCGCCATGGTGCATGGCGTGCCGACCTATGTGCGGTCATCCTTCGATGATCCGGAGAATCCGGGACAGGGCACGCTGATCTGCAACGAGGAGGACATTGTGGAAGCCCAGGTCGTCACAGGCATCGCCTTCTCGCGCGACGAGGCGCAGATCACGCTTCGCCGCGTCGCCGACAAGCCGGGCGTCGCCGCCGCGGTGTTCATGCCGCTGGCCGAGGCCGGGATCAATGTCGACATGATCGTCCAGGTCGTCTCCGAAGAGGGCATGACCGACATGACCTTCACCGTCGGCACGGCCGACTATGAGCGCGCCTTCGCCATCATCGAAAAGGTCAAGGACCAGGTCGGCTTCGCGCATATTACCGGCGAGAAGGACGTCGCCAAGATTTCGGCGATTGGCATCGGCATGCGCAGCCATGCCGGCGTCGCCGCTGAGGCGTTCCGCGCCCTTTCCGAAAAGGGCGTCAATATTCGCGCGATTACCACATCGGAGATTAAGTTTTCGGTGCTGATCGACGAGGCCTACACCGAACTCGCTGTTCGTACGCTGCATTCGCTTTACGGGCTCGACGCCGCATAGCTTGCAAATATAGCCACGCTTGAAGCCGAGCCTCGCCGCGACATCTTTCCCTGCAAACGCAATGCTTGCGCGGAGGATGTCCAATGGAAGAACTTGCCTCAAACGTCGTCGCCGATACGAAGCTCGATCCTGCGATCGCCAAGGCCGCGCTCGGCCTCGTGCTTGGTTTCCTGCGGGACAAGGACAAGACCGGCAATATGGAGGTCATGATCGCCAAGATGCCGCGCGCCCTGGAGGTCATCGAGGCGTCGCAGTTTGTCGGCGACGGCGGCGTCACCCAGGTCATCGAAGGCATGTCAAGCTTCATCGGCCACGGCCGCGCTGACCTGAACATTCTAGCTGGACAGCTCGAAAAGCTGGGAATCAGCGAAGAGCAAACCGACGCTCTGGTGCGCCAGGTTCTGAAGCGCGCCGAGAATATCCTTGGCGCCGAAGGCGCCGAGAAGATCCGCAACATGCTGCCCGCCCTGCGCGAGCGCACCGATTCGCCGACGGATTTGCGTCGATCGGCGTAATTGTCGAGCTGGCGCGCGAGCCGCGCGCCAGCCTTTCCCCGGTCTCGTAGGCGCCCCAAACGTGAGCGCGGCGGCGCTTGATTTTCCTCTCCGTCGCGGCGACAGTCCTCGCGTTTTCGGACTGCGAAATGGGAGCCCGGGCTATGGATGAACTGGCAGCGCGCGTTTCCGCTGCGCTTGGCGTTGACGCGGAAGTTGCGCGGACCGCGATCGGGCTTGTGCTGGGCTTCCTGCAAAAGGAGTCGCCCAACGGCGCGGTCGCCCAATTGCTCGACAAGCTTCCTGGCGCGCGCGAGGCGATTGAGTCAGCCGAAGCCGCAGGCAATGGGGGCGGTCTTGGCGGATTGATGGGCGGCATGGGCGGGCTGATGGGGCTCGGCGTCAAGCTCAATGGCGCCGGCATCGCCATGAACCAGATCCCGGCGCTCGGTCACGAGATTTTCGCTTATGCCGAAGCCGAACTCGGCCCGGAAAAGCTTCGGGAAATTGTCGATTCAATCCCCGGTCTCGCGCAATTCGTTTAACGCCTGAGGCTTCGAATCGTCACGCCGCCGGCGCGCAGCGCGCCGATGAGCGCGCCGGCGTAGACGAGCGCGCCGGCGAAGCCGAGCGCCGCAAGCGCGACGAGATTGGCGAGAACGCCAAAATGCGCGCCGAGCGCCAGCGCCGAGGAACGACCGAAAATCGCGACGCCGGTCAGAAAGGCGCAGGCGACGAATGTCGCGCCGAGCGTTTTGACGAAGACGGCGTCGAACCGCATCCAGTGCTGGCCGAGCGCGACGCCGACCAGCGCGGCGAGGTTGATCCACAGTCCGACGGATGTCGCCGTCGCCAGTCCGACGGCGCCGAGCGGGCGAAACAGCGCGACTTTCAACGCGACATTGGCGGCGAGCGCCGCGAGCGCGATGAGCATCGGCGTTCTCGTGTCGCCGCGCGCCTGGAAACTCGCGCGCGCCGAGGCGATCAGCACCAGCGCCATCAGGCCGGCGCCATAGGCGGCGAGCACATCGCCGGCGGCATAGGCGTCGGCCGCCGAGAATTTTCCACGCTGGAAAAGCCCCGCGACGATCAGTTCCGGAATCGTGTCGAAGGCGATGAAGAACGGCGCCGCCAGCGCGACGGTGAGCGCCATGGTTCGACTTTGCGCGTGATGGGCGCCGTCTTCGTCGCCCGCGGCGAGACGCCGGCTCATTTCCGGCAGGAGCACGGTGCCGGCGGCGATGCCGATCACGCCGACCGGAAGCTGATAAAGCCGCTCCGCATAGGAGATCGACGAAACCCCGCCGTCCGGCAGCATCGATGAAAGAATCGTATCGGCAAGCACGGCGATCTGCGGACTAGCCGAGCCGATGATCGCCGGTCCGAGGCGGATGAAGAAATCGCGCACGCGCGGCCAATGCGGCGCGCGCAAGCGCTTCAGAACGCCGATGCGTCGCGCCTGCCACATCAACAGTCCGAGCTCCAGAACGCCGGAGACCGTAATCCCCCAACTCGCCGCATAGCCGGCGTTGGGAAAGAGAAAGGCGACGGCGAGCGCCGCCATCACCGAAAGATTCATCAAATTGGGCGCGAAGGCCGGAAGCGCGAAACGACCGCGCGCGTTCAACGCGCCCTGATGCAGAACGAAGAGCGTGATGAGGAGCAAGTAAGGAAAGGTGATGCGGGTCAGATTGACGGCCAGCGCGAATTTTTCGGGACGGTCGTCGAGGCCCGGCGCCAGCAGCGAGACGAATTGCGGCGCAAACATCCAGACGATCGCGAGCAGGATGATCTGCGAGGCGAGAAGCAGCGTATAGACTTCGCCGGCGAACTCCTCCGCCGCCGCATCGCCTTCCTGCTCGATCGCCATGGAATAGGAGGGAACGAAGGCCGCATTGAAGGCGCCTTCGCCAAAAATCGCTCGAAAGCTGTTGGGCAATCGCTGGGCGATAAAAAACGCGTCGGATATCGCGCCGGCGCCCATGATCGCCGACTGCATGGCGAGCGACAGAAAGCCTGTCACGCGCGAGAGCAGGGTGAAGCCGCCGACCGAGAGCAGATTGCGAATCATCGCAATCGTCCTAGCAGGATTCCGTTAAGCCCGCGCTCTCCTCAATGCTCGGGACAATGCAGGGAATAGCCGCCGGTGATCGTCGCGAGTTCGTCGCCTTCGCCGCGCGACCAGCGAATATTGGCGCTGCGGCGGCATTTGTCGGAAATGCCCGCGCCGCGCTCATAGGTGGCGATGTCCTTATCGGCGTCGACCGTAAATCCGTCCGCGCGCAATTCGTCGATGAGATCGTCGACCTCGGTCGATCCGACGTGAAAGCGCTCGGCGAGCCGCGACTGGAAGATTTGCTGGTCAGCCTCGGTCTTCGACTGGGGCAGGCCCTCGAGCAGGCTCGGGACTTCTCCGCTCAGCGCGAAACGCAACATGCGCACGCCGAAGGCGGCGAACAGGGCGATCAGCGCCGCCGCGATGATGAGGTTCTTTCCCGGCAAGGACGAACGGCTGGCGTTGGAACTCATGAATGTGCGCCTCGTCTATAATTTGCGGCGGCGCGTTGCGGCGATACGAGCCTGAAGGCTCGCGGTCCCAGGATGCGCCACCTTGAAACGCGAGTCTCCAGACTCGCCCAAGCTTCCACGACCGAAATCCGGCCCCTGCGCCTACTGTGACGGATCGCCCGCCTTTGCGTCAGCCTCCCTAGCGCCCAGCTTCTCGGCGACGAGATAGAGCGGTCTTCCCTTTACCTCATTAAAAATGCGCGCGACATATTCGCCGAGCACGCCGAGCGAAATCAGCTGAATGCCGGAAAAGAAGGCGATCGACACCACCAGCGTCGGAAAGCCCGGCGTATCGACGCCAAACAGCATGGTGCGGGTCCAATAATAGCCGGCCAGGGCGAGCGCGAAGGCCGAAATCAACAGGCCGACATAAGTCCAGACCTTCAGCGGAATCGAGGAAAAGGACATCAGCCCGTCGAGCGCGAAACGCGTCAGCCGAGCGAAGTTGAACGTTGACTTGCCGCCCGCGCGCTCGTCGACGTCGAAGGGCACGCCGATCGATTTGAACCCGATCCAGGCGAAAAGCCCCTTATTGAAGCGGGCGCGTTCGCGCATGGTCAGCAGCGCGTCCACCGCCTGCCGGTCGAGGAGGCGGAAGTCGCCGGCGCCGGGCGGCAGCCGCACGTCGCCAAACTTCTCCAGCAAACGGTAAAAGACGCCAGTTAGCGCCGCGCGCAGCTTGGGATCGGTCGCGCGATCGATGCGCTGACCATAGACGTTCTTATAGCCTTCCCGCCATTTTTCGATGAACTGGGCGATGACTTCCGGCGGGTGCTGAAGATCGGCGTCCATGATCACCACGGCGCGCCCTCTGGCGTGATCGAGCCCGGCCGCGATCGCGACCTCCTTGCCGAAATTGCGCGATAGCGCCAGGGCGCAAAAACGCGGCTCCTCGGCGCAAAGCTCTCGTAGAATGTCCAGGCTCTCGTCGGCCGACCCGTCGTCGACGAAAATGGCCTCGTAGGAGACATCGCAGGCGCCAAGTGCAGCCTCGATTCGGGCGGCCAGCCGCCGAAGGTTTTGAGCTTCGTTAAAAAGAGGGATGACAAGCGATACGTCTGGGCTGTTCATGGATGGGTTAAACCAATATTTAATGGTGCGGCATAGGGATTATCGCCGAATTCGGAGAGGCGGGCCGATGGCTAGGGAGCAGATTGTTGCGCTGTGCGCTGACGATTATGGCCTGTCTTACGGGGTCAGCGCCGGCATTTTGGAGGCGCTCGACGCGGGAAGGATCACCGCCGTTTCGGCGCTGGTGAACGGTCCGCGCTGGCCGGCGATGGGGTTGGAGCTGGTTCGCCACGGTCGCGACGCCGACGTCGGCCTGCATTTCAATCTCACCTTGGGGCGGCCGCTTTCGTCGATGCCGAAATTCGCGCCCAATGGCGAGTTCCCGCCGCTCGCCCAAGTCGTCAAGATGGCCTACGGCCGGCGGTTGCCGATGGACGAAATCCGCGTGGAGATCGACCGGCAGTTCGACAGGTTCGAAGCCGTCATGGATCGCCCGCCTGATCATGTCGACGGCCACCAGCATATCCACGTCCTTCCCGGCATCAGAACCGCGCTGCTTGACGCCATGGCGGCGCGGCGGCTTGGCGGCCGAGTCTGGCTTCGCGATGCGGGAGACGGGGTGCATCGCATTCTGGCGCGCCGCGCCAACGCCCGCAAGGCGCTCTCCGTGCTTTCGCTGGCCAGCGGCTTTCGCCGGGAGGCGCGCCAGCGCGGCTTTAGCGTCAACGACGGCTTCGCGGGATTTTCGGATTTTCATCCGAGCTTCGATTACGCGAGAATCTTTCAAAGCTATCTTCGGGCGCCCGGCCGCCGGCATCTTATCATGTGCCATCCGGGCCATGTCGACGAGGACCTGCGGCAGCTCGATCCGGTGACGATCACCCGCGAACAGGAACTCGCTTTCCTTCTATCGCCGAAGCTTCCGGAAATGCTCGAGCAGCGCGGCCTTAGACTGGCCCGTCTGTCGCAAACGGACAGAAGGCCGCCGGAGGCGCAAGCCGCCGCGGCTCAGTAGATTCCCTCGAAGGAAATCGGCGCCCGCTTCTTTCCGTCCTTGAGATAGATGTCCTTCAGGAAGGACGCGCGCCGGCGGTTGAAGTCCTGAAGCCACCAGCCATCGCCCAACGGATCGAAGACCGGGGCGTCGGTGCGGCGAAATAGGCCGGTCGAGCCGACGAACTCGACCTTCTCAAACATGCGATCTTCGCTCAGAAAGTCCGCGAGCCGGCTGATCGTCGGAATATGGATGTCGTCGACGACCAGCAGCCCGCCGGGCTTCAGATGCGGATAGAAGTAGTAATATTCGAGTTCGGGGAACGGAAAGCCGTGCGGTCCGTCGATCAGGACGAGATCGTAAGGCAGGTGATCCTCGTAGCGCGGCAGCGTCAGCTGAGTCGGACCGAAGACAAGGTCGAGACGATCTTGCCGCGTCGCCGGACAGTTCAAGAAATAATCGACGCTGGAGTTTTCCTGTCCGCGATCGTCATAGCAGAACACCTTGTGGCGGTCGGCGATGCGCGACAGGAATATTGTCGACTTGCCGCAACCCGTTTCAGCCGAAACGATCGACGTTCCGGTCAGCAGCCGCTCGATGCGCAACAAGGTGCGCAGCGGCATCGATCCCGCGCTGTGCGCGAAGCCGTAGTCGCGCTCATAGTCGCCGATTTCGGCCGCGAGCGTTTTGTCGCGAATCGCCTCTGCCCGCAGCGGGCCCGGCATTGACGAGATCGGGGAGCTCCAAAGCCTTCGCCGTGCTCGGCTGATCAGCTTGCGAACGAAGGAAGGCATGGCTCCTGAGGGTTTTCGAGGTACCGGGAGAGGGTTTATAGCAGCGCGCGCGATCCCAAGAAAGCGACCGGCGACTTTGCGCCGCGATCGTTGACTTAACAGGAAATCATCTGCTGATTTCAATATCTAAGCCGAAGTCGAAACTTGGCGCGGAATGGGTGAGCGCCCCGACGGAGATGAGATCGACCCCGGTTTGGGCGATTTCGGCGACATTCGCGAGCGTGACCCCGCCAGAAGCTTCGCAGATCATTCGACCGCCGACGAGCGCGACGGCGCGGCGCAGATCGTCGAGCGTCATATTGTCGAGCAGCACGGCGTCGGCTCCCTCGTCGAGAACTTCCCGCAGCTGGTCGAGCGTATCGACCTCGATTTCCACCTTCACGAGATGGCCCACATTCGCCTTCGCCGCCCTGAGCGCCGGAATAACGCCCCCGGCGACGGCGATGTGATTGTCCTTGATGAGCACGGCGTCGTCGAGGCCGAAGCGATGATTGACCCCGCCGCCGCAGCGCACCGCGTATTTCTCCAGGGCGCGCAACAGCGGCGTGGTTTTGCGGGTGTCGCAGATGCGCGCCGACGCTGCCGCAACCGCTTCGACATAGCGGGCGGTAAGCGTGGCGACCCCCGAGAGCCGGCCAAGAAAATTAAGCGCGACGCGTTCGGCGGTAAGGATCGCGCGCGCCGGGCCTGACACAAGCGCGATCAGCAATTCTGGCGCGATTTGGTCGCCGTCGTTCGCCTGCGCCTCGAACATGATGCCCCCGTCGGCGAGAGCGAAGGCGGCGCGCGCCGCCGCAAGTCCGGCGACGACGCCGCGGTCGCGGGCGACGATGGCGGCGTTCGCCTGGGCGTTCGCCGGAATGGTCGCCTGCGTCGTGACGTCGCCGGCGCGGCCCAGATCTTCGGCGAGCGCGGCGCGAACAATTTCTTCGACCAGCATCGGCGGCAATTCGTAAATCATGCCGCAACCTCGTCAGCGATTCGAAGCACAGCGTCGAGCGTAATGTGGGAGCGTCGCGCGAGCGCGGCGTCCGACTGCGGAAAGTCCGATCGGAAATGCGCGCCGCGACTCTCGCGCCGCGCCAGCGCCGCAGATGCGACAACGAGGCTCGTCGTCAGCATATTATGCGCCTCGATGTCGCGCGCGTGCGACATCATCCGGCGGATCGATCGCACTGCGGCGGTCAGTCCCGCGCCGCTGCGGATGACGCCGACATTCGCGGACATCAGATCGCGCAACTCCTCGATCGCGGCGAAATCACGCTCGCGCGGCGCCGGTTCGATCCGATCCGCCTGCGGTCGCCATTCGACGGGCGAGACCGGCGTCGCGCGCACATCCGCCGCGACGCGCGCGCCGAATACGATCGCTTCGAGAAGAGAATTCGACGCGAGGCGGTTCGCGCCGTGAACGCCGGTCGACGCAACTTCGCCGACCGCCCAAAGCCCGTCGAGGCTGGTGCGTCCACGCGCGTCGGTCCAGACGCCGCCCATATGGTAATGCGCCGCCGGCGCGATCGGGATCAGTTGGCGCGACGGATCGATTCCGGCGCTCACGCAGCTTCCGTAAACTGTTGGAAAGCGTGTCGGGAACTCAGCGCCGACCGCCGACCGGGCGTCAAGGAAGGCGCCATTGCCGGCCTCGATGCTGGCGAAGACTCCTCTTGCGACGATGTCGCGCGGCGCGAGTTCGCCGGCCGGATCAATGTCGAGCAAAAAACGTCGTCCATTGCGGTCGACGATCGCCGCGCCTTCGCCTCGGAGCGCTTCGGTCGCGAGCGGCGCGGGATCGGCGTCGATGTCGATCGCCGTCGGGTGAAACTGGACGAATTCCGCGTCGGCGATCGCTGCGCCGGCCCGCGCCGCCATCGCGACGCCGATGCCGCGCGCCTCCAGCGGATTGGTCGTGACCCGGTAAAGATGGCCGATGCCGCCGGTCGCGAGAATGAGCGCCGCGCAAGGCATGTCATGGATCATGCCGTCGTTGTCGCGGGCGCGCACGCCGATCGCCCGGCCGGCGCGCATCACGATTTCCTGCGCGAAATAGCCTTCGAAGACGCGGATCGACGGGGTTCTGGCGACTTCCTTCGCCAGCGTGTCCATGATCGCCCGCCCGGCGACGTCGCCTTGGACGCGAACGATCCGCCGGCGCGAATGCGCCGCCTCCTGCGACGGGAGAAAGCCGCCGAGGACCGATCGATCGAAGGGCGTTCCCATCGCGGCCAAATCTTCAACGCGGGCGCGCGCTTCCCGCGCCATGCCGAGCGCGATGTCGCGCTCGACGATGCCGCCGCCGGCCGCCACCGTGTCATTGGCGTGGTTTTCAGGCGTGTCGCCTTCTTCGACGGCGGCGGCGATGCCGCCCTGCGCCCAAAAGGATGCGCCGCTGATTCCGATCGGAGTCGGCGCGAAAATCGCCACCGGAGTCGGCGCCAGCTTTAGCGCGCAGAACACGCCGGCGAGCCCGCCGCCGACGATGATGATGGAAGGCAAATCCTCGCGCATCGACCGCTAATCGATCGCGACCGCCGCGAGCCGCGCGAGCGCTCCGGCTTCGCGGGCGATGGCGGCTTCGACAAGCCCGCGCGCGCGTGGGGGAAATGACAGGGTCAGCGCCGCCGCATGTCCCTTGGGCGACATTTTGCACAAGGTCTTGCCGAGAATGTCGACGAGCTTGTCGTCGGGGTAATCGCGGTGCTTTTCTAAAAAATCGTCGAAGTAATGTTCGAGGAAGACGATCGCGGCGATGTTTTCCAGCGCCTGCGACTCAGGGTCCTTCTTGAGCTGCTCCTTGCGGATCAGCGCGCCGACATGGGCGATCGCCGGCGCGTCATAGCCATGCGCGCGCATGATGTCGGCGACGAGATTAGCGTGATGGATGCGGCAGGCGCGTCGCCAGTCGTTGTAGCCGCGACGGCCTTCGTCATAATCCGCGCGGTCGATCTCCCAGCGGCGCACATGTTGCGCCCGCGTCGCGATCTTGAGCAGATCGGAAGCGTCGGGATAGAGCGCGGCGAGCCGCGCGCTCATGCGCTCGGCATAGACCAGTTCGAAGGCGCGGCCCTCGATCTGGCGGGGGTCGTCGGCATTGGCGGCGTCGATGGCCGCAATCGTCGCATCGAGCGCCGGCATGGTTCGCCCTGTTCAAGAGAGGCCGAAGCGGCCAGCAGTCTAGCCCAGATCGATCATGCGCTGCACGCTGCGGCGCGCGCGCGCGGCGATTGCGGGATCGACGGTGACTTCTTCGCGAACGTAAAGCAGGCTGTCGAGGATTTTCGGCAGCGTGATCCGCTTCATATGCGGGCAGAAGTTGCAAGGCCGTACGAATTCGACGTCCGGCGTTTCGGCGGCGACATTGTCGGCCATCGAACATTCGGTGACGAGCAGCACGCGGGCCGGCTTTCTGCTGCGCACAAAGTCGATCATCGCCGCCGTCGAACCGGCGAAATCGGCGACCTCGACCACTTCGCGCGGACATTCCGGATGCGCCAGCACCTGCACGCCAGGATGATCGGCGCGATAATTCTCGATCTCCTCGGCGGTGAAGCGCTCATGCACTTCGCAGGCGCCATGCCAGGCGATGATTTTCACCTTGGTCTGCGCGGCGACATTCTGCGCCAGATAGCGGTCGGGGACCATGATCACGCGATCGGCGCCGAGACTTTCGACGACTTTGACCGCGTTCGACGAGGTGCAGCAGATGTCCACTTCCGCCTTCACGTCGGCCGAGGTGTTGACATAGGCGACGACGGGAACGCCGGGATATTGCTTGCGCAAGGAGCGCACGTCGGCGCCGGTGATCGACTCCGCGAGCGAACAGCCGGCGTTGAGGTCCGGCATGAGCACGACCTTATCGGGATTAAGCAGCTTCGACGTTTCCGCCATGAAATGCACGCCGCCCTGCACGATGATCTCGGCGTCGGATGTCGCCGCGAGCTTGGCGAGCTGCAGGCTGTCGCCGATGTGATCGGCGACGCAATGGTAAATTTCCGGCGTCATGTAATTATGCGCGAGAATGGTGGCGTTGCGCGCGAGTTTCAGATCGTTGATCGCCTTCACGTAAGGCGCGTGAAACGGCCATTCGACAGGCGGAATGACTCGCGCCACGCGCTCATAAAGATGCGCGGTGGCGGCCTGAACCTCAGGGGTCCATTCTAGAGCCGGGCGGGGCAGGATCGGAAACCGGCCGTTCGGGCCGACGCCAAGCGCGTTTGCCAAAGGCTCGCGCGTCATGCTCGATACGCCGCGCACATCGCCAGTCAGGTGAGTCATGGTTCAATGCCTCCTACTTATACTCAAAGTGAGTATAAGTAGACCCGATAAAATCTCCGAGACGGGTCCCCGCCCGGAGCGCTCAAGCCTTCAAGACTAAGCCGCGATTAACGATCTCGCAACCGTCGTTGCGCATGACATGTGCTCGCCGCGAGCATATGTCAAGCGAAACACTGGCGCGGGCGACCCTGAACGAGGCGGCGGCGGACGCTTCCGGCGCCGGGCAAAGCTGCTATAGACGGCGCATGGAAACTGGGAAGACGCAGGCTTTATTCCCGCACCGGCACCTTCTCGGCATTGAAGGGCTGAGCCGTCCAGACATTGAGATTCTTCTCGACATGGCCGAGGAGGCGATCGAAGTGTCCCGGCGGGTCGATAAGAAGCGCTCGAATTTGCGCGGACGCACGCAAATCAATCTGTTCTACGAACCCTCGACCCGCACCCAGGCGTCCTTCGAGATCGCCGGCAAGCGTCTCGGCGCGGACGTGATGAACATGTCGGTGGCGCGCTCCTCGGAATCGAAGGGCGAGACCCTGATCGACACGGCGGTGACGCTCAATGCGATGCGGCCGGACATTATCGTCGTTCGTCATGCGCAGGCGGGGGCGGTCCATCTTCTGGCGCGCAAGGTCGATTGTTCGGTGGTCAACGCCGGCGACGGCGCGCATGAACACCCGACGCAGGCGCTGCTCGACGCGCTGACGATCCGGCGCAACAAGGGCCGCATCGAAGGGCTGACGGTGGCGATCTGCGGCGACGTTCTGCATTCGCGCGTCGCCCGGTCGAACATTCTGCTGCTCGGCGCGCTCGGCGCCGTTGTCCGCGTGATTGGGCCCTCGACGCTCGTCCCGGACAGTCTCTCTCGGCTCGGCGTCGACGTGTTTCACGACATGCGGCGCGGGCTCGAGGGCGCCGACATCGTCATGATGCTGCGGCTTCAGCGCGAGCGCATGGCCGGCGCGCTGACGCCGAGCGCGCGCGAATATTTCCATTTCTTCGGACTGGATGAGGAGAAGCTCGCCTGCGCCGCGCCGGACGCGCTGGTGATGCATCCGGGGCCGATGAATCGCGGGGTCGAAATCGACAGCGCCGTCGCCGACAGCGCCCGCTCGCTTATTCGCGAACAGGTCGAGATGGGCGTCGCGGTGCGCATGGCGGTGCTGGAAGCGCTCGCGCAGCATCTGCCGAATGTGTAAGCTCGCCAAAAAACAAATGATCCGAGGGGAGTAAGATGGTCAAGCTCGTCCGCTTCGTAGGACTGATCATACAGTCGATCCTAGTCGAGTTCTTGCATGTGTTCGGGCTTGTCGCCTTTCTCGTCGCAGCGGCGCTCGGCTATTTCCGGCTGCCGTCCTGGCTCGTGCCGATCGTCGGCATCATCTGCGGCGTCATCGCCGACAAATACGTCGATCAAAGTGAAGTAGTCAGCATTCTGGAAAAGGCGGCGTCGGCGAATATGCGCGGCGGCTTCCTGGTGATCGTCTATATCGTGATCGTCGCGGTCGGTTATGTCATCGGCGCCTATTCGCGACAGTGGCTGTATCAACGCAAGAGCGCTCAAGCCGCGCCGGCCCCGGCGCCAAAGCCGAGCCCCGCGCCAAAGCCGCAGCAAAAGCGCAATAGAAGCGGTTCGTCGAAAAGCTGAAGGACGCGCGCCGGCGCCGGCGCGCTTACAGCCCCTCGAACAGCGCGGTCGAAAGATAGCGTTCGGCGAAGGAGGGGATGATGATGACGATATTCTTGCCGGCGGCTTCGGGTCGTCCGGCGATTTCCAGCGCGGCGGCGACCGCGGCGCCCGACGAGATGCCGACCGGAATGCCTTCGATGCGAGCCAGCAGCCGCGCCGTCTCGAAGGCCGTCTGATTGCCGATGGTGACGATTTCGTCGATCACGCTGCGGTCGAGAATTGGCGGCACGAAGCCCGCGCCGATGCCCTGAATTTTGTGCGGACCGGGCGGCCGTCCGGAAAGCACCGCCGAATCCTCAGGCTCCACGGCGACGACGCGCAGGGCGGGGCGGCGCGCCTTCAACGCCTGGCCGACGCCGGTGATCGTGCCGCCAGTGCCGACGCCTGAGACGAAATAGTCGACTTCGCCATTGGTGTCGTTCCAGATTTCCTCCGCCGTCGTGGCGCGGTGAATCTCGGGATTGGCGGGATTCTCGAACTGCTGCGGGATGATCGCGTCCGGGTTCTCGGCGGCAAGTTCGCTGGCCTTGGCGAGCGCGCCCTTCATGCCTTGCGAGGCCGGGGTGAGCACCAGTTCGGCCCCGAGCAGCGCCAGCATCTTGCGCCGCTCGAGCGACATCGACTCGGGCATGACGAGAATCAGCCGATAGCCGCGCGCCGCCGCGACGAAGGCGAGCGCGATGCCGGTATTGCCTGACGTCGGCTCGATCAACACCGATTTCCCCGGCGTGATCCTGCCGCTCTTTTCAAGCGATTCGATCATGCTGACGCCGATCCGATCCTTGACGCTCGCGATCGGATTGAAGAATTCGAGCTTGGCGAGGAGACTGGCCTCGACGCCGCGCTCTCGCGCCAGCCGGTCCAGCCGAACCAACGGCGTATCGCCTATCGTCTGGGTAATCGAATCATAGATTCGGCCTCTGCCGGGTTTTGTCGGCGGGGTGAACTTTGGCGCTGCCTGCAACATATCCAACTCCTGAGCGAAACCTCGATTAGATGGAGAGCTTGATTCCAACGAGCGCCATGACGCTCGCCAGCGCCGGGCGCAGATAGCGATCTGGAACGCGCGCGGCGAAATGGGCGCCGATGGCGATGCCCGGAAGCGAACCGATCAGCAGCGAAAGCAGCAGCAGCCAGTCGACGCCGCCCATCAGCCAGTGTCCAAAGCCGGCGATCAGCGTCAGCGGCACGGCGTGGGCGATGTCGGAGCCGACGAGGCGCGCGGTGGGCGTATGCGAATAGAGCGCCAGCAGCACGGTCATGCCGATCGCGCCGGCGCCGACCGAGGAAATCGACACCAGAACGCCGAGAAAGGCGCCGAGCGTCACCGTCAGCCAGAGCAGGCGTCTGTCGCTCATCGCGTTGGTGTGTTTCGCGATATGATCGAGCAGCCAACGACGAAAGAGGATGGAGAAGGCGGTGAGCAGAAGGGCGAATCCAAGCGCCGAGGTGATCAGCCCGTTGGCCGCCTGGCCGCCCGACTTTCCGAGCCAGGAGAGCAGAACGAGGCTCGCGATGGTCGCCGGCACGCTGCCATAGGCCAGCCGGCGGGTGATGCGCCAATCGACCGTGCCGTGCAAGGCGTGAACCAGCGTGCCGTTGGTCTTAGTGATCGCGGCGTAGAGCAGGTCGGTGCCGACCGCCGTCGATGGCGCTATGCCGAAAAGGAGCACCAGGATCGGCGTCATCAGCGAGCCGCCGCCGACGCCGGTGAAGCCCACAAGCGCGCCGACGCCGAAACCGGAAATCGAATAGAGCGGATTGATAGCGCTCAACGCGTCAAAAATTGCCGCCATTTCGCTTTTCCTGCCGAGACCCAAGTCATACTCTATAAAGCGGGTCGACTTTGTCAATTCGACGACCCGTCGGGCGGTCCACTTCTAAATTATAGAAAACCTGCAGACTTGCCGTAGTATGCCGGCGCAGCGGGCAAACCGCGCGATCGGCGCTCACCCCGAAGGCCATGAGGAATGCTGACGAAGAAAGCCAAATACGGCCTCAAGGCCATGGTTCACCTCGCCGGGGTGCGGCCGGGGGAGACCGCCCTGGTCGCGGACATCGCCGCCTCGAACCAAATTCCAAAAAAATTTCTCGACGCAATTTTAGGCGAACTCCGCAACGCGGGCTTCGTCCATTCGAAAAAAGGCAAGGGCGGCGGCTATATGTTGGCGCGCCGGCCCGAGGACATCGGCATCGGCAATATCGTGCGCGCGCTCGACGGGCCGCTGGCGCCCATCCAATGCGCGAGCAAGACGGTCTACCGTCGATGCGACGACTGCGTCGATGAGACGCGCTGCGCGGTGCGTCTCGTCATGTTGCGGGCGCGCGAGGCGATCGCCGAGGTTCTCGACAAGACGTCGCTTGAACAAATGCGCCAGTTGGGCGTGGGCGGCGAAGGCGTTCAGCTGCTCGTCGGCGCGGAGGTGTAACGCGGCCCGCGTTGGACTGGCCATATGGACATGTCGCAAGACGGCGCCTATAAAGCGCCGGCGGCGTTTCCTGCGCTGCAGCATCTGCCTTAAGGGGACGGCCGGCGGCCGGACATCGAATGTTGGACTTGGTGGCGCGAGTGGCGAAGACTGGCGAGGGGACGGCGACGCTCCGGCGCACAATGGTTGAGCGCCAGCTCCGTCCCTTCGACGTGACAGACGTCCCCTTGCTGCAACGATTCCTGGACATTCCGCGCGAAGTTTTCCTTTCCGACGCGCTCGCGCCGCTCGCCTATTCGGATCTCGCGATCGCCGCGAGGTCCGCCGGCGGCCGCAAGCGCCACCTGCTGCCGCCGCTCGTGCTGGCGCGCATGCTTCAGGCCGCGGAGATCAAGGCGACCGACAAGGCGCTCGTTATCGGCGGCGCCGGCTATTCCGCGGCGTTGCTCGCCGGACTTGCCGAGAAGGTCGTCGCGCTCGAATGCGATCCCGATCTGTTGGCGCGCGCCAAGTCAGGAATCGACGCGCTCGGGTGCGAAAACGTGCAGTTGGAGCTGGGGCCGCTGGAGGCGGGCTGCCGCGCCTCCGCGCCCTATGACGTCATCATCGTCGAGGGCCATGCCGAGGCGGGCCTCGACGCCTTGTTCGAGCAGCTGACGCCCGATGGGCGGCTTCTGGCCATCGTCAGGCCGGAGCCGCGTGGCGGCCAGCAAGCGGTGCGTTTCGAGCGACAAGCGGGTCGCGCCGCCGGAGAGCGGCCTCTGTTCTCGGCCAATGCGCCGGTTCTCGATGGTTTCGCCAAAGCGCCGGGATTCAGTCTTTAGCGCCGCCAATTCGCCTAAATTTTAACTAGCGTTGTATTCGGCGTTCATCGTTGCGACTCATCCAGCCGCAGAGCGGCCGCGCGAGGATAGGTTCGAGAACCATGGCGACTGACGGGCATGGCTTCGCAGGGCGGCGATCAGCCGCGCTCCTGCCTTGTTCATCCGCCATGTTGGCGCTTGCGTTCCTGTGCGCCGCGCCCGAGCCGGCGTCGGCCGAAAGCCTGATGTCGGCTTTGGCCCGCGCATATTACGGCAATCCTGACCTCAACCAGAGCCGCGCCAATGTGCGGGTGCGGGACGAGGATGCGCCGAAAGCCAAGTCGGGCTTGCGGCCGAAGGCGAGCATCACGGCTCAATACGGCGCGCAATACGCTGCGGTTAGAATTCCCTTTGGCGTCCTCGCCAATCAGCAGTCCGGCACGCAGTCGGGCGCCAGCGGAGATATCCAGGGTACCTATGTCGGTTATCCGCGCGGCGCGACGTTGAACGTCTCGCAGACATTGTTCGATGGCTTCCGCACAGAAAATTCGGTGCGTCAGGCGGAATCCGGCGTGCTCGCGGCGCGCTCGACGATGCGGCTGACTGAGCAGGCGACGCTTCAGAATGGCGCGACCGCCTATATGAACGTGCTGCGCGACACGGCGGTCCTGTCCCTGCGCAAGAACAACATTACGGTGCTTGAGGAACAGCTCAAGCAGACGCGCGACCGTTTTCAGGTCGGCGAAGTGACGCGAACCGACGTCGCCCAGGCGGAAGCCTCGGTCGCTTTAGCCCAATCGGAATTTTACGCCGCGCAGGCGCAGCTCAAGAACAGCATGGCGAATTATCGCCAGATTATCGGCGCCGAGCCAAAACGTTTGCAGCCCGGCCGCAGTCTGGAGCCTTTGCTGCCGAAGTCGCTGGAGGCGGCGATCGCCATCGCCCTGGTGGAACATCCTGGCGTGACGGCGGCGCTGCATCAGGTCGACGCCGCCGAACTCGCGGTCAAGGTCGCGGAAGCCGCCTTAATGCCCAATCTCTCGGTCAATACACAGGTTTCGAATCAATTTGATTCATTTCTGGGCCTCCCGGGCTCCAGGCAGTTTACCGCCTCAGCGACGGGCCAGTTGAACGTTCCCCTCTACCAGGGCGGAGCGGAATACGCATCGATCCGTCAGGCGAAGGAGCAACTCGGGCAGGCGCGGCTCAACGCGGACGTTCAGCGCGACAGCGTGCGCGCCAGCGTCGTATCTAGCTACGGATTGCTCGACACCGCGAAGGCGTCGATCATCTCTGGCCAGGCGGCGGTCAAGGCCGCCGAGACCGCGCTCGCCGGCGTGCGCGAGGAGGCCAAGGTCGGTCAGCGTACGACGCTCGACGTATTGAATGCGCAGCAGTCGCTTTTGAACGCCAGGGTCAATCTCATCATCTCGCAGCGCGATCGCGTCGTCGCCTCTTACGCCGCACTGGGTTCGATCGGGCGCTTGTCGGCGCAAGAACTCGACCTCGCCGTCGCCCTCTATGATCCGAACGTTCATCTCGATCAGGTGCACGAGAAGTGGTTTGGTATCGATACGCCCGACGGCCGATAAGAATTTTGCGAATGCGGATGACATCTTAGCGCGAAGCGTGTCGAATTCATTCAGGTCGAGTCGATTCGCCGTATGGCGCAGTCTGAGATCCGGTCCCCTCTCATGCGCGGCGCTTTCCGCGCAAAGCGGCAGAATTCCATGAGCGCAGCGCAGGCCTCCGCGACATCGCACACGCTTCCGGATGACGCTGGCGCAAATGAGCCGTCGATGGAGGAGATTCTTGCCTCCATCCGTCGAATCATCGCCGACGATGAGAGCATGCCGGGCGTGCTCCGCGACGTCCGTCGCCGCGCGCGCGTTGATATTGACGCGGCGTCCACGGCGCGCGGCGCCTATCCGGCGCCGGCGCTCGAGCGCGGTCAGGATGAGCCGCCGCTGTCGATCGCCGACGGCGCGCGCGACCAAAAAGGCGACGCAGCCGCGCTGCGGCCGCTGGTTGGCGCCGACGACGCCGGACAGGCGCGCGAAGAGGCTTCTTCGAACATCGGAACGCCGTCGAAAGCCGAAAGTGCAACCCAAATGGACAATCTCGACCCAGACATCGTCGGCTTGGCGTCTGGGCAGGACGCGCCGCTACTGTCGGCCGAAGCGGCCGCGACGGTCGCGTCGCAGTTTCAGACCCTAGCCGCGGGCGTGGCGTTCAGCGAAAGCGACATTCTCGACCGATGCGCGCAAGATTTGCTGCGGCCGATGGTGGAGAACTGGCTCAACGACAATCTGCCGTCGCTCGTGGAGCGGCTCGTGCGCGGCGAAATTGAACGCATCACGCGGGCGGGAAGTCGCATTCCGGCCTCGGCCGGGAAATCCATTCAGCCTTAACGGCGCATAAACGCGTGGCGGCTAGGGTGGCGGTCATGCATCGTCTTCGAGTTCTCGTTCGCGCGCTCGTTCTTCCGCTCAGCCTCTACACGGTGGCGGGCGTCATGGCCGCGTATTTCGTCTGGCATGGCGTCCATGGCCAGCGTGGGTTGAAGACCGGCGAGGAATATGAGCAGAAGCTCGAACAGCTGCGTCTGGAGCGCAATATCCTCAAGCTTCAACGCATGCTTTGGGAAAGCCGTCTCGCGCTCATCAAAGGCCAGACGGTCGACGCCGACATTTTGGATGAAGAGGCCCGCAAGCGGCTGGGGCGCGCCCACAAGAACGACGTCGTGATATTGCTCCCCGCTTCGGGCCAGCCCTAAACTGAACGACGCCAGTAACGCGCCTCGAGGACCGGCTGTCCCGCGCAATCGACAAGGCCGCGGGCGATCAAATCTTCAAGATGCGCCAGCGCGGTCATCGCCGCGGCCGGATGGAGGCGTTTGTCGACGCCCTCGTAAATATGCGCGACGATCTCGGCGATCGTCTCGTCTCCTGCCTCTAGACGTCGGAGAATCGCGGCTTCGCGCGCACGGCGATGGTGAATCAACGCGCGCAGAAAGCGCGGAGGATCGCGCACCGGCCCGCCATGCGCGGGCCAATAGATAAGGTCGTCTCGCTTGAGCAGCCGCTCGACCGAAGTGAGATAGTCGCGCATCGAGCCGTCCGGCGGCGCGATCACGGTCGTCGCCCAGGCCATGACATGGTCGCCGGTAAAGAGCGCGCCCTCCTTGGCGAGCGCGAAGCAGAGATGGTTCGCCGTGTGGCCTGGAGTCGCCACAGCCAGAAGCGATATGTCGCCGATCGCCAGTTCGGCGCCGTCATCCAGCACGATATCCGGCGCGTAGGCGAGATCATGGGCGGCGTCGAGATTGGGGCCGCCGACGCTTGATGAATCGCAAGGCGCGTAGGGAGCGCATCCGGCGATCGTGGCGCCCGTCGCTTCCTTCAAGACTCTCGCCGCCGGCGAATGGTCGCGATGCGTATGGGTGACCAGAACGTAGCGCAGTCTCTCGCCGCTAATCGTGGCAAGCAGCGCTTCGATATGACGCGGATCGTCAGGACCGGGATCGATGATCGCCACATCACCAGATCCGACGATATAGCTGCACGTTCCCGTATAGGTGAAGGGGCCGGGATTCGGCGCGAGCGCACGCCGGGTCAGCGGCGCGATCCGCTCGGCGGCGGCTCGGGAAGTTTCGGTTCGAATGAGGGGCCCTCGCTGCGGCCATAGATCCGCAAGCCATCATAGGGCGCGAGGAAAGGTTAGGATAGGGCGGCGCGGCGATGGCGAGGCCCATCGCCGCGGCTCAAAATCACATTGGGAAAAGCGCGTTCTGGCGCTGCAACTCAGACTGGATGGCGTAGCCGGTTTTGCCGCCGTAGGTGACCTTGCACCAGACGGCCTCGCCCCAGCCGTAAACGCATGCGCCCTGGTTGACCGTTTGATTTTCGGGAATCTTTCCAATAATTTTGAAATTGACGCCAGGGCCCTTGTAGATCGCGACGTCATTATTGGTGACGACCGGCGCGACGAGGACGTTGTTTCCCTGCGTGCCGAGCACGCCGGCGGCGACGAAGCCGTGGACGGCGCCCGCCTGAATCTCGCACCAGTCGCGCTTCCAGCCGGCGCCGCAGTCGATCACCGTCACATCGGTTCCGGCCGGCAGGCTGGCGACGACGCGCCACTTCGGGCCGGGGCCGGACCTGACATTGGCGGGACTGGTCACCGGGTCGGCGAACGCGGCGCTCCCGAATAGAACGGCGGCCGCTGCAGCGAAGCCAAGAACTTTATTCATTTTTTTCCTCCCAGTTGAAACTTGGCCTTATCAGCGCGAGGCTTTGGCTTTGAGGAGTAACGAAATTCGAACCAAACGGTTCCGCCCAAGGACAAAAGCCTTGCGGGATTCTGATATTCCCACGCGCCGATCTAACCAAGCCGGAGCCGGAAGCGCTAGACGCAATTCGATTTAAGGTTATCTGCTGGGCTGTGGAGAATTGCCGCGGCTTCCGCAAAAAAAGCGGCTTCGCCCTCAACGAAGGCTAAGCCGCCCAGTTTTTCACGCGCGAAACTCAAAAACACGCACGCTTCGAGCTGGACCCCACTTCTGCATGTGGCCCGGCGCGAACTCCTGATCAGTCGAACACAGCGCCCAGCGCGACGCCGAGCAGACCAACGACGACCGCCGCCGGCAGCACGGCGTAACCGCCGAGCAGCAACGCGCCGATTACGCCGCCGATCGCCGCCGCGACGACTCCGCCAACGATCTTGCCGGTGTAGCTCTCAGCCTTTTCCGTCGCCGAACCGCCGGCGTTCTGCATCGCCTCTTTCGACATGGAATCCTCCCGCGACATCGAATGACCGCCGCATCAATGGGTCGGTACCAAAGTCATGTGAGGGCGTGATGAGAGTTTCGTGAAGGCGCCGTCATCGCGCCGCCATCATAGGTTCATCATGGCGCGACGAGCGAAGCGTCGCCGTCGCCGCGAGCGAGCGGCGAAAACAAAATCCGTCGACGCGAATTCAAAAGCGCTAGAGCGCCATGCCGCGCACCACCAGCACCGAACATTGTGCGTGATTGACGATCGTCGTTGCGTTGGAGCCGATGAGAAACCGATCCATGCCGGGCCGATGCGAGCATAAGACGATGAGATCGGCGCCCCATTCCTCAGCTTCGGCCAGAATCCTCTGGTAGACCGGTCCAAACAGCACCACGGTGGACACGCGTTCCGGCGCGCAGTCGATCTTGGCGGCGACCGCCGCGATCTCCTTTTCGAGTCCTTGACGCACCTGCAGGTCGAAATTTTCGGGCACGTAGTCGAGAAAGGCGATCGGCAGGAGCGACTGCACGTTGACGAGCCGCAGTTCGCTGTCGAAGGGTTTCGCCAATGCTTGCGCGACGCCGACCGCGCGGTCGGTCATCGCGGATTCAGTGATGTCGATCGGCAGGAGAATTTTGCGATACATCAGCGTGCTCCGGGGAGATGCTCTCACCGGATATGGCGCAGGATCGCCGCGAAGCAATCGATAGGCGTTCAGCCCTTTTCCGATGCAGCGACGGCGGGCTGGTCGCCGGTCGCCGCGTCATCCGGAATGCGCTGCGCGGCCACCGCGGCCGCCAGCCGGGCGACCTCCGCGCAAACCGCCGCCAGCCGTCCCGAGAGCGCGGTCCGCTCGGCGATCGCCAAGTCTCGCTCGGCGGCGCGCGCATCAGCCTGAAATTGTTGTTCAGCGGCGTCCGTCGCTAGCCGGTCGCGCTCTGCGCAAACCGCTTTCAGCTGTTCCGCGAGCGCGTCGCGCTCGGCGACAGCAAAGTCTCGCTCGGCGCACAGCGTGTCCGCTCGATTACGCTCGCTGGCGGCTTGTTGACTGAACTTGTCCGCTTCCGTACGCGCTTCAACTGCGTATGCCAAAATTCGCGCGACATTCTCTTCGATGTCGACGAACAACCGGCCGAATAGTTTGGAGGCCCTGCCAAATTCCGCTCTTACATCGTCAAGCGTTTGTCGCTCGTTAGGCGACGTCGGGTCCTTTGCCAGCGCGGTCATCGCGCAATAAGTGGCCTGCACCCAATCATTTATCTCGGGATGAACGAGCGTCGCCTCTGCCTCCGCAACCTCGTGCCGCAACTCCGATGAAATGAACTGTTCAATTTCCGCAATGGATGACTCGCAAAGGTTTGGCCAGATCAGACCGGTCTGTTCGGCCGCCCGAGCCATTGTCGCTTGCCAGTCCGTCAGAAAATCAGGCCATTGAAAAATTGCCCTGGGCAAGTGGCGGCTCGCTGCTTCAGCATCGAGAATATGACGTAGCCACAACAGCAATCCCTTGCTGATAAAAAACCCATTTCTTGTTCTTAGTGAACGCGCGACCTCGAGCGGCGATCGCACCGGCAGGAGCACTCGCACAGCATAACCGGCCCGATCGAATATGCGCATCCAAAACGGCAACATTCGTGAAATGCGCGGGTCCTTGACCGCAATGAAACTGCCGTCGTCATATTCTTGCGTAAGCGTCGCAACGCCCTTCGCTTCCCACTCGCCTGCCTCGGCGCTGGCCGCCCACTCCTCGTTGAATGAGCGCCAGTCGTCCCAGACGGACCCCGCCGAGGCCAAAATCTCGTCGTTTAGGCGCATAAGCGCAACTGACTCGAAATAGCCCCTTACGTTAATCGAATCGGGTCCCATGAGCGATTTGGGCGCTTTTGCCCCCAGCCCAACGAGCGCGCCGGCCACGGATGAAGTTCCGCTCGAATGCATGCCAAGCACGAGAGCGGCGGTTTTCGTAGAAGACGGAATTAATGTTGCTTGGCGGCCGGCGAGCGAACCCGCGACCTCCTGCGGGGGAGTTGAATCCGCACGCGGAGCTTCCGCATCGGCGAGCGAGGCTGGCTCTGTCGTTGTCGTCAAGAGCCGTCCGCCGCTATCGAAGCCGACATCTCGCGCCGCGACTTGCTATGATGCGAAGCGGGGGAACAACGCCGAGTGGACGCGCCCTCCGGTCCGATCATCCCGAGGACGGGGCGCTCGCATGAGCCGATATGAAACTCTTCAAGTTTCGAAGCCAATTTTAGTCCAATCGATAAAATTCTAAAGGCAGTTTAAATCTTATCCGCGCCGTTGCAAGGACGGACGACAATCTCGTTCAGCGAGCGACATGTCTCGCCGACGCTTTAGATGGCGTTGCGCCGCCGCACATGGAGCCGCCGCGCTTGGAAATATCACGAAAGGGCCGAAGCCGATGCGCGATCCGAGCGAAGCTTGCCGGGATCGATAATCGCGGGTGCGCCAAGAACGCGGGCGTCCTCCGAAGGCGTCCGATTTTGGTGGAGCTGGGGGGATTCGAACCCCCGACCTCTGCAGTGCGATTGCAGCGCTCTCCCATCTGAGCTACAGCCCCGCTCCGGCGCGTGGGGTACACGGGGGGCGATATCCTGTCAATCGAATGCTGTGCGCCGAAGCGCGCCGGACCTGGACGCCGTTCAGGATTGCCGCGGCCGGGCAGGGAGGTTAGACAGTCGGCGGTCTCTTTCCCGCTGGAAACCGGTCATGTCCTACGCTGTGGTCAAGCTCCTTCTGACGATCATCGATATTTACTGGTGGATTCTGCTCGCCACGGTGGTCGTGTCCTGGCTCATTGCCTTCGATGTCATCAACATGCGCTCGAACGCCGCCTATTCGATCTGGAAATGGCTGAACGCCGTCACCGAGCCGCTGCTCGGACCGATCCGGTCGGTGCTGCCGAGCGTCGGCGGGCTGGACATTTCGCCGCTGATTCTGCTGCTGCTCATGCAATTCCTGCGCGATCTGATCGCGGGCGCCGCCGGCGGCCTTGCATACGGCTAAGCAGCGGGACGCCTGGGCGGCGGAGCCTGACGGCGTCGCGCTTTACGTGCGGCTCACGCCAAAGGGCGGACACGACGCCATCGACGGCGTCGAGACTCTGGCCGATGGCCGCAGCGTGTTGAAGGCGCGGGTGCGCGCCGCGCCGGAAAACGGTCGGGCGAATGACGCGCTGATCGCACTGATCGCGTCGGCGTTGCGAGTCCCCAAAAGCGCGGTCGCGATCCGCGCCGGCGCGACCAGCCGGGTCAAGACAGTTTTCATCGCGGGTCCGCCCGCGCTCTATCTCGACGCGCTGGCGAGGCTGGCGCCAACACATGGTTAGGACATGATGAAGTCGAAGATCAACGTCGGCAATTTCTTCGAAGACTTCAAGATCGGGCAGGTCATTCGCCACGCCGCGCCGCGCACGGTCACGGTCGGCGAGGTCGCGCTTTATACCGCGCTCTATTTGCCGCGCTTCGCCGTCCAGTCGTCGACGGCCTTCGCGCAGGCGATCGGCTATGAAGGCGCGCCGATCGACGATCTTCTGGTCTTTCATCTTGTGCTCGGCAAGACAGTGCCGGACGTGTCTCTCAACGCCATCGCCAATCTCGGCTATGCGGACTTCAAATTTCTCACGCCCGTCTATCCTGGCGATACGTTGTCGGCGACTTCCGAAGTCATCGGCTTGAAGGAAAACTCCAACAAGGAAACCGGCGTCGTCTATGTGCGCACGACGGGCGCCAACCAGCGCGGCGAGACCGTGCTGAGCTATGCGCGATGGGTGATGGTCAAGAAGCGCGACAAGGACGCGCCGGTCGGGCCGGATGTCGTTCCCGATCTGCCGAAGTCCGTCGATCCGTCGGCGCTCGGCAAGGCGGCGCCGCCGATCGACGTCGGCGCCTATGACATGGCGCTCGCCGGCTCGCCCTATGTGTGGGGCGATTATGAAAAGGGCGAGAAGATCGACCATATCGATGGCATGACGGTCGAGGAGGCTGAGCACCAGCTCGCGACCAGGCTCTATCAGAACAACTCAAAGGTTCATTTCAATCAGTATTACGAGGCGCAGGGCCGGTTCGGCAAACGCATCATCTACGGCGGCCATGTCATATCGCTCGCCCGGGCCCTGTCGTTCAACGGGTTGGAGAATGTCTTCCATATCTCGGCTGTGAACGGCGGGCGCCACGTCAATCCGCTGTTCGCCGGAGGGACGGTCTTCGCCTGGTCGGAAGTGCTGGATAAGGCGGAGATTCCCGGGCGCAAGGATATTGGCGCGCTGCGGCTGCGGCTCGTTGCGACCAAGGACAGGCCCTGCGCGGACTTCCCGCTCCAGGGCGCCGACGGCAAGCCCGACCCGGCGGTGCTGCTCGATCTTGATTATTGGGGCGTGCTGCCGCGCTGAATCAGCTATGATGCGCGGTCCTATCAGCGATCTGGGGGGATTAGTCGAATGAACAAGACTCTGCTCGTTGCGTTTTCCTTAGGCGTGGCCATGGCGGTCGCCCAGCCGGTTGTCGCCCAGACGCCTGCGCCGGAAATTAAGCTCTCCGTGCCCATGGAAGCATTGCCGCGCTATGGTTCGCTCGTATCCGCCTGGTACAAGAAGCCGGTCTACGACACCAATGAAAAGAAAGTCGGCATAATCACCGACATGCTGTTTTCCGGCGGCGAGGTCAACGCGGTCATGCTCGACGTCGGCGGCTTTCTCGGCATCGGCGCGAAGCATGTCGCCATTCCGGCGAATGACATCACGGTCACCGAAAAGAACAACAAGACCTGGCTCACCATCAACACGACGAAGGACATCGTGAAGAAGGCGACCGGTTACAAATATGACGCGAAGGAACACGCCTGGAAGAAAATCTAGGCGGCGCCCGCGCGCGAGCTTCGCTCACGCCCAACCCGCGCCTCGTCAGACCTTTCGCGAGAGGATTTTTTCATGTTGAAACGAACCATCATCGCAGCCTCGCTCGCTCTTGTCGCTTTCACGCCTTTGCCGGCTGGCGCGGAACCGGCCGAATCCGAAACCATGGTCATCGTGCCGCTCGAGCGGCTTCCGGTCTATGGTTCGGTCGTCTCTGCCTGGTACAAGCAGCCGGTTTACGATCCCAATGAAAAGAAGCTCGGCACGATCGCCGACATGCTGTTTTCCGCCGACGGCTCGATCAATGCGGTGATGCTGAACGTCGGCGGCTTTCTGGGAATCGGCGTGAAGCACATCGCCATTCCGGTATCCGCGATCACCATCACCCAGAAGAACAACAAGACTTGGCTGACGATGAACACGACCAAGGAACTGCTCAAGAAGGCCGTCGCATACAAATTCGACAAGGCCACGGGACTTTGGGATCCGATCTGAATCGCCGCCGCCCGAAACGCGCGCATTTCGCGTCTGCCTCACATCCGCGCCGGCAGTTTGTCCTCATCGGCGAGGTTTGAGAAGCGCGTCACCTCCGCCTCGAAGGCGAGTTGCACCGTTCCGGTCGGACCGTGACGCTGCTTGCCGATGATCGCTTCGGCGCGGCCATGGGCGCGCTCCATTTCCGCCATCCATTGGATATGTTCTTCGGTGCCTTCGCGCGGCTCGCGGTTGCGCAGATAATATTCCTCGCGAAACACGAACATCACGACATCGGCGTCCTGCTCGATCGAGCCTGACTCGCGCAGATCGGAAAGTTGCGGACGCTTGTCGTCGCGGCTCTCGACCTGGCGGGAGAGCTGCGACAGCGCGATGATCGGAACGTTCAATTCCTTGGCGAGCGCCTTGAGGCCGGTGGTGATTTCTGTGAGTTCCTGCACGCGATTGTCGTTGCGAGTGCGCGAGCCGGCCAACAATTGCAGATAGTCGACGACCAGAAGGTCGAGGCCTTTTTGGCGTTTCAGGCGCCGCGCCCGCGCGGTGAGTTGCGCGATCGAAATGCCGCCGCTCTGATCGATGTAGAAGGGAATGCTCTGCATGTGCCGGGCGGCGTCGGCGATGCGGCGAAAATCGTCTTCGTTGATGTCGCCGCGCCGGATTTTATAGCTCGCGACGCCGGACTGTTCGGCGATGACGCGGGTCGCTAATTGCTCCGCGGACATTTCCAAGGAGAAAAAGCCGACGATGCCGCCATTGACGGTCTTTTGCGCTCCGTCCGGTTCGGTTTCGGCACGATAGGCGCTCGCGACATTGAAGGCGATATTGGTGGCGAGCGCCGTCTTGCCCATGCCGGGACGTCCGGCGACGATGATAAGGTCGGATTTCTGCAGGCCGCCCATCTTGTCGTCGAGATCGAGCAGTCCGGTGGCGACGCCCGAGAGATGGCCGTCGCGCATATAGGCGCTGCTCGCCATGTCGAGCGCGGTGGTGAGCGCATCGGCGAAGCGTTGAAATCCGCCGTCATAGCGGCCGGTCTCGGCGATCGAATAGAGCTGGCGCTCGGCTTCTTCGATCTGCGCGCGCGGCGGCGAGTCGATCGGCGAATCATAGGCGGTGTTGACGATGTCCTGGCCGATGACGATGAGCTCCCGGCGCACCGCGAGATCATGCACGGTGCGCCCATAGTCTTCGGCGTTTATGATCGTCGTCGCCTCGGCGGCGAGCCGCGCCAGATAGGCCTGGATCGTCACGCCGGCCGGAAGCTCTATGTCGGCGAGAAACGTCTTCAGCGTCACCACGGTCGCGAGCTTGCCGGCGCGAATAAGCTGCGCCGCGACCTCAAAGATGCGGCGATGCAGCTCTTCCGAGAAATGCTCGGGCTTCAAAAAGTCCGACACGCGGTCGAACGCGTCATTATTGACGAGAATGGCGCCGAGCAGCGCCTGCTCGGCTTCGATATTGTGGGGCGGGGCGCGATAGGCGGGCGCTTCTGGCTGCGCGATCTGAATCGCGCGCCGGCCCGCCAATTGTTCGATCGGCGGCATGGAACTTTTGACTGTGCGAGTGTGCGCCTCTCAACTCCGAACGCGACGCGCGAGTCGTCGAGGCGTGATCAACGATACATTAAAACGCGTCCGCCGCCAGCGGGTTTTGGAGGCGCCGCGGGTCGACGCCGGGTTGCGAGTCCTTTGCACATTCGTCCACATCGCAAAAAAAGAATCTTGGCTTGTCGCCCGCGTCGCTCTTGCATCGCTCGAATCGATCCGCAAACAAAAACGGCGGCCGAGACGGCCGCCGTTTGAATTCTCGAAAAGCGTGAGATCTTCTTACAGTTCGACGTCGCCGGCTTCGGCAAGCGCCGCGCCGACTTCGAGGCCGAGATCGTCCATCGACGTCTCTTCCTTGAGCGTGACGCTCTCGCCGCGCGCCTGACGTTCGGCTTCTTCCTCCGAGCGGGCGATGTTCATCGTGATGCTCACATCGACTTCCGGATGCAGATGCACCGGGATCGAATGCAGGCCGAGCGTCTTGATCGGGTGAATCAGGACGATCTGATTGCGATTGACCGAGAAACCGCCGGCGGT
This sequence comes from Methylocystis sp., assembly GCF_046349115.1. GTDB lineage: Bacteria > Pseudomonadota > Alphaproteobacteria > Rhizobiales > Beijerinckiaceae > Methylocystis. Next base: position 969,688 of record NZ_JAXMCX010000001.1, read on the forward strand.
GGCCGCCTCGGCGATATCGCGCGCCGATACCGAGCCGTAGAGCTGGCCGCTCTCGCCCGCCTGCCGAATGATGATGAAGCTCTGGCCGTTCAGCTTCTCGGCGACGGCCTCGGCCTCCTTCTTCGCTTCGAGATTGCGCGCCTCGATCTGAGCCCGCTGCGTCTCGAAATGCTTCTTGTTGTTTTCCGTCGCCCGCAGCGCCTTGCCGCGCGCCAGCAGGAAATTGCGGGCGTAGCCGTCGCGCACCTTCACGGTGTCGCCCATCTGGCCGAGCTTGGCCACGCGTTCAAGCAAAATGACGTCCATCTGTCCTATTTCTCCAGGATTGCGGGCTATGTCGAGAAAAACCGGGCGAAAGTCAATCCGGTTTTTGCATCGCGGCGGGGCCGGCGTCGGCCCTCCGGGCCCGATAGTTGAAGATGAGGTCGGCTAATCCGAGCGCGGCGAAAATCAGGATCGGCCAGCCGAGGAACCCCAGTGTGAAATAGATGATCGCGAGGACAAGGGCGCTCGAGCGCGAACCGCGCAGGAAAATATGGGCGACGGCCAGTCCCTGGAAGGCGAGAAGCAGTCCTGCGGTGGTCGCGAGCACCATTCCGACCGGTCCGGCGACGCCTTCGAAAAAGGTGAGCGCGATCCCGCCCAGGAAGAGGCCCCCGATCGCCTTCGGAACCCGGAATTCCTTGGCGATGTCCGGCCAGGGACGGCCAAGCAGCTTGGAGGCTTCAGCGATCCTCGCGGCAAGCCACAGATTGACGACGTGGATCAGGAGGCCATAGCTGGCGAGAAAGGCCGGAATGGCGCGCGCCACCGAGGCGGAAAGCGTCGTCGGGTCGATCTTGTCGCCAAGGTCGCGCTCCTTGACCATGAGGTCGAGCAGGATGAAGACGCGCGCCCGGATCGGGTTGAGCGCCTCGTCGAGCGAGCCGAAGATGACGCTCGCGACAATCAGCCAGAATATGACCGCCGTCGCCAGAAAGATCGCCGGTGCGAGCGCCGCCCAGCCCGGCAGATTGCTCGTCAGCAAATCCCTGCCGCCGCGCGGCGCGCCTGACGCCGCATAGACCGCGGACCAGGCCGGCGCCGCGACGAGAAGGGCATAGGCCATGCCGATCACCGGGTTGGGCCATAAGGACAGGATCACCGAGGCGAGGATCGCCGAGGTCGCGCCATGGATGAGACCGAAGGCGAAGGCGACGATCATGATCGGCAGCGGCGCGAGATGCGCCAGAAGCAGCCCGCCGAGGCCGCCACGGATGACGACGGCGAAAATCACGGCCGCCGCGACGCCGCCGAGTATCGACACGGCGAAATTCGGCCAGGAAAGGACGCTCTTGTCGGTCACGGGCGATCGGGCTTTCGGGTTGACGTGGCCGGGCGCGGACAGGGCAGGCGCGCTAGAAGCGCCGAGAGGCGGAGCCGTCCGGGCGCGCTTGCTTTTAGGCCGTGAGGGCGGGAAGGGCAAGCCTTGGAAGGCGTTGCGTTCTCGCCCAAGGCCTTGCGTGATATGATGCCGCCAAGGAGCCGACCATGCCCTCCGCCTTGACCAAAGCCGCCGAAGGCTACCCCCGCCGCGCCTTTACGGTCGATGAGATCATCGCCATGCAGGACGCCGGGATCATCTCGGAAGAAGAAAATTTCGAATTGATCGAGGGGGATATTGTCCCGATGGGGCCGAAATATTCCGCGCATGAGCGCGTCAAGTCGAAAATCGCGATGGCGCTCGTTCGCGCATGTCCGTCCGATCTGATCGTTGGGTTTGAGACTTCAATCTTCCTCTCGCCGAACACCTTCGTCGAGCCCGATATTTCGCTCTATGCCGAGCGCCTTCGCTCGCAAGAAGTGCGCGGGCCGGATGTGCAGTTGGCGATCGAGGTCGCGGCGTCGAGCCTCGCCTATGATCTCGATCTCAAGGCCAAGCTCTATGCGCTGCACGGCGTGCAGGAATATTGGGTCGTCGACGCCAATGAACGGATCGCCTTCATCCACCACGGACCAAGCGAGACCGGCTGGGCGAGCGTGACGCGCAGAGGACCGGACGAACCGCTGAGCTGCGCGGCGGTTCCCGAATTCAAATTTAGGCTCGCGGACGCGTGACGTATTTCTCTGACTTTTTTTGGCTCTCCCAGGCTCCATGAATGCGAATTTCAGACTTGAACGCGCCCGTAACTGCTTGCAAGGCCGACTGGCTGCCGGGAACAACGTGGCTTGGGTTCACACCGAGAGCGGACAATCAGGAAGCTCGCAATAAGTGCCAGAGCACAATTCGACGCCAGCTTAGAAACGGATATGTAATCGAATACGTCAAGAATCTATGCCTTCACCGAATGTTGGTTTTGAAAATCACCAAGAGTATCTGAGGGAACGTTCCGAACACAAAGAGCTGGCAGGCCGCTTTACCGCCGTTCATAAGATCCGAACAACATCGCGACCTTTAGAGAAAATCATTGGTGCAAAAGAGTTTGGAACCCTCCAAGATAGGTGGGCAAAAACGGGCGCGCGACACAGGTGGTCGGTGGCGTTCCCGATCGTGGACAGCTTCAGGATTATAGAAAGACCGAAGGCAAAGGGATTACTTGGGGAAGAGGCTTACTCAAGACTCATTCGTCAGTCCAGTACTTTACTGCCGCTGGAGGAATCTGATCGGCAGGCAATAGCTAATCTGGAGATTGAGCGAATTCCCGCGACAAATGCGCTGATTGCAGTCGAGGATATTTGAGGCAGCTGAACGAAGCCCAATCTATCGGCGTATCTCGCGTTTGATCAACATCGACATACCTGAGCGGGCAGCTGAGGGGATGACGGGAGAGCGTTTGTTAAAAATTCGAATCAGGGCTGCTTGGATGGCTGAGCATTTTATTCGCGAAAGGGCTCGCTCGAATTTACTTGTTTGCGATAACTGTGGTTTCGACCCGGCGAAAAGGCCAGACTTGGCATTCTTGAAACTGCGGTCACTATTTGACGTGCATCATAAGGACCCTCTTGCGGAGGGGTTTCGGTATACGACGACGGCGGACTATTTGCTCTTATGCCCAACGTGTCATCGTATTGAACACACACAACTGCGAATGAAAGAGGAAATCACCAGTTAATTGGTTTCTTCACAACTCCCGCAGTTCCGGTCCCGGCCTTCGCGACAGCACGCGCCAGGTTCCGGCGAGTCCGAGCGTAATGGTGACGATGATCGTTGCGAGCGTGATCAGCGCCGCCGTCGCGGGCGGAAAGACGAAGTCGATCTTCATCAACATCGTTGTCATCGCATAGGCGGCGCCGGCGCCGGCGGCGAGCGCGATCAGCGAGGCGGCGAGACCGACGAGGCCGAACTCCAGCGCATAGGCGCTCGCGAGCCAAGGGCGGGTCGCGCCGAGCGTTTTCAGCACCACCGCATCATGCAGCCGCGCCCGCTGGCCGCTCGCCAGCGCGCTGGCCAGCGCCAGCACCGCCGTGACGATGGCGAGTCCCGCCGCGGCGCGGGCGGCGAGCGCCAATTGGCCGGCGATTTTGTCGATCGCCGCCAGCGCGTCCTTCACCCGCACCGAGACGACGTTCGGGAAGCGCTTCGCCGTTTCTCGGATGAGCCTCGTATCCTTGGCGTCGCGCGCCGCGACCGTCGGCGCGCCGTAAGCGACGGTGAAAAGCTCGGTGTAGGGGGCGCCGACGAAGGCGTTCGGCGAAAACACCATGACGAAATTGATCGCGTAGCTGCGCCAGTCGACCTTGCGCAGACTGGCGATTTTCGCCGTGATCTCGCGGCCGAGCACATTGACGCGAATGGAGTCGCCGATCGTAAGGCCCATGCCTTCGGCGATTTTCTGCTCCAGCGAGACGAGCGGCGGACCGGCGTAGTTCGCCGGCCACCATTCGCCTTCCGCCAAGGTGGAGTTCGCGGGAAGGGCGGAGGAGAAGGTCACGCCGCGGTCGCCTTCGAGCGCCCATTTGGCGTCGTCGGCGACGGCGATTCTGTCCACCGGCGTATCTTTCACGGCGATAATGCGGCCACGCATCATCGGCACGTGCTCGATGCGGGCGCCGGGCGCTTCAGCCGAAACGAAATCGGCGAAGGCCTGGGTCTGGGCCTTGGGAATGTCGATGAAGAAGAAATTGGGAATTTCCCCGGCGTCGGCCCGCGCCAGCTCATTGTGGATGGCGCCTTCGACGAGCGCGAGCGCGATGAGCAAGGTCTGCGTCAGGCCGATCGAAATCATCAGCGCCGGCGTCAGGCTCTTCGGCCGCCAGATATTGGCGAGCGCGAACCGCAACCGCGCGTCGCGCAGGCGGGGCAGGGCGCGCGCCAGCCGCATCGCGGCCCAGGCGGCGCCGCGCAGCAAAGCGAAGGCGGCAAAGGCGGCGCCGACATAGGCCGCCCCGAGTTTGATGTCGAAGGATGTCGCCATGACCAGCGCGGCGAGCGCGATCGCCGCCGCCCCGGCGCCGGCGCGATAGCGCGTCAGAGTCGCGCCCCTGGAATCGTCGCGCAGCAGCGCCGCGACAGGAGTCGCATGGGCGCGCCCGAGCGGAATGAGCGCGAAAATGAGAACGACGAGAAAGCCGTAGAGCGCGCCGACAATGGCGCCGCGCGCGTCGAGGGCGGCGGATATCGGCAGATCGGCGAGGTCGCGCAGCGCCTGCGCCCCCGCCATGGGAATGAGCGCGCCGACCACAAGCCCGATCACAATGGCGAACGACGCCGCCGCCAGAACCTCGGCGAGGGCGATCCCGAAGACGCGCGTGCCTTGCGCGCCGAGCGCCTTCAGGATCGCGAATTGCGCGCGCTTGCGCTCGACGAAGCCCTGAACTGCATTGGCGACGCCCGCGCCGCCGGCGACGAGCGCGGTGAGCGCGACGAGGGTCAGCAATTGCGCGAAACGATCAAGATTGCGCGAGAACTGCGGGGAGACCGCGTCGCGCCGGCGTTTTTCCCATCCCGCCAGCGGAAAGGCGCGTTCGGCGTCTTCGGCGAAGGCCTTCACCTCGGCGTCGCTCGCCTCGCCTTTGAGCGCGACTCGGACGACATTTCGGAAAATCGAGCCCGGCGAGGCCAATTGCGCGCCGGCGAGCGCGGCGCGGGTCATCATCGCGCGCGGGCCAAAGCCGATTCCGCCCGCGAGCTTGTCGGGTTCGCTGCGCAGCATCGCCCGCAGCATGAAGCGCGAAACGCCGATCGTCACAATGTCGCCGAGCCTGGCGTCGAGGCGGGCGAGCAGCATCGGGTCGACCGCGAGACCGGGAACGCCGTCCCGCGTCGCCAGCGCCTCCGCCAACGGCATGTCGGGTTCGAGCGCCACCGCCCCGAAGGCGGGATAGGTAGCGGGATCGACGGCCTTGATTTCGACCAGCGCCGCGTCGCCGTCGTCGCGCCGCGCCATCGCCCGCATCAGGGAAATTTCGGACAGCTTTCCGCGGGCCGCGAAAAACTCCCGCTGCTCGGGCGAAAACTCCCGAGAAACCAGGCTGAAGGAGGCGTCGCCGCCCAAAATCGTTCGGCCCTCGCGGGCGAGCCCCTCCGCCAGCGAACGCGAGAGGCCGGAGACGCCCGAGATCGCCGCGACGCCGATGACGATGCAGGCGATGAACACGCCAAAGCCGCGCGGATCGCCCAAGAGGTCGCGCAGGGCGAAGCGCAGCGCGAAGGGCAGGGCGGCGAAGCGCAGCGCCCTCATGACGCCGCCGGCTCGCGCGCCTCGATCCGGCCCGAGCGCAGCCGCACCCGCCGGCTGCAGCGCGCCGCGAGCGCCGGGTCATGGGTGACGAGCACCAGCGTCGTTTCGCGGCGCCTTTGCTGCGCAAAAATAAGATCGATCACCGCCGCGCCGGTTTCGGAATCGAGGTTGCCGGTGGGTTCGTCCGCCGCGAGGATGAGAGGGTCGGGGGCAAGCGCCCGAGCGAGCGCCACCCGTTGCTGCTCGCCGCCCGATAGCTGCGCCGGATAATGGGACAGGCGCTCGGCGAGTCCCACGGCCGAAAGCTCGGCGGCGGCGCGCTCGAAAGCGTCCGATTTTCCGGCCAGTTCCAGCGGAACGGCGACATTCTCCAGCGCCGACATGGTTGGGATCAGCTGGAAAGACTGGAAGACGATTCCTATGTTTTCGCCACGGAAACGCGCCAGCGCGTCTTCCGAAAGCGCGCCGAGATCGCGCCCGTCGATCCTGACGCTGCCGGCGTCAGGCCGCTCCAGTCCGGCGAGGGTCATGAGCAACGTCGATTTGCCCGAGCCGGATGGACCCAAAAGAGCGACAGTCTCGCCCTGCGTCACGTTCAAGCTGATACTCTTGAGCACATGCACGCGGGCGGCGCCTTCGCCAAGCGTGAGATCGACGCCCTCGACTTCGATAATTTGTCGCCGCACGGAGCCTTGCCTTGATTGACGCGCCGCCTTCGACGCCCCTGGTCCAGTCGCCTTATGGCGTTTTCCGCCGTTCTCTCCAAGCGGCGCTTGCCGCCATTGCGCTGCTGACGATCGCGCTTTCGCCGGCGCGGGCGCAACCCGTCCGAATTCTGGCCTTCGGCGACAGTCTGACGGCCGGCGCAGGCATCGCCGCCGAGGATTCGCTGCCGGCGCAGCTCAAGCGGCGTCTGAGCGCAGATGGGTTCGACGTCGAAGTCGTGCAAGGCGGGGTTTCCGGCGACACGACGACGACCGGTCTCGCGCGCCTGGATTATACGCTGGACGCCGGTCCGTTCGACGTCGCCGTGGTCGAACTGGGCGCCAACGACATGCTGAACGGGCACGACCCGAAGACGACGCGCGCCAATCTCGATCAAATTCTTACCGTGTTGCAGCAAAAAGGCGTTCGTCCGATCCTGACGGCCATGGCGTCGAGCACGAATCACGGGCAAGCTTACAAGCGGGATTTCGATTCGATTTATCCGGAGCTTGCCGCCAAACATCAGGCGCCGCTCGTGCCTTTCATCCTGGAAGGCGTCTGGGGAACGCCTGCGCTGCTCATCTGGGACGGTGTTCATCCGAACGCGGCCGGCGTGACGAAAATCGTGAATAAGATTGCGCCCTATGTCGAAAAAACGCTCGTCTCCATGGGGGCGAGAAAGAATTCGCGCGCGCAATGAGGCGGCGCGATCCCGCTCGGGGGAGAAAGTCATGCCCAGACTGTTCACGGCCTTGGAGATTCCCCGAGAGATCGCGGAGAGCCTGGCGCGGCTGCGCGGCGGAATCCCCGGCGCCCGCTGGATCGACGTTGAGAATTATCATGTCACCTTGCGCTTCATCGGCGACGTGGATGACGCTTTCGCGCGCGACGCGGCGAATGCGCTCTCCTTCGTCCGACGCCCAGAAGTCACGGTGACCTTCGATCAGTTGGGCTCCTTCGGCGGCGACAAGCCCCGCGCCATCGTTGCGCGCGCAAGGCAGGAGGCTGCGCTCATCGAGATGCAGGCGGAGCAGGAGCGGTTGCTGCGCCGGCTTGGCGCGCCGCCCGAGCCGCGCAAATTCGTCCCGCATGTCACGCTGGCGCGGCTGCGCGGCGCCAGCGCCGTCGCCGTCGCCGCCTATCTCGGGACGCGCGGCTATTTCCCGCCGCTGCGCTTCACCGCCGAGCGCTTCGTGCTCTATTCGTCGCGCGATTCAGTCGGCGGCGGCCCCTATATCGTCGAGGCCGAATATCCGCTGAGCGCGGCGCCGCAGGCGCTGACGGGAACGGCCGGCGGTTAAGGCGCGGCGGACGCGTCACCGCAACGCGAGCTTGCGGCCCTCCTTGCGGCCGAACAGCTCATAATGGGCGAGAGGATTCATCCCTTTCTGCGCCACGTCGGGATTTTGTCGCAAATAGCCGTTGGTCGAGAAGAACGGACCCGGGTCGACGCCTTCGTTCGCCCCGTGGAGCAGATAATGCATCGCGGCGTCGCCCTTGAACCAGACGCGTTCGGCATAGAAGGCGGGATCGAAGAGGACGGAGCTTCTGAGGGCGAAAAAAGGTTTGACGAGTTTCAGTTCGCGCCGGCGCAGCAATAATTCGAAGGCTCTCGGCGCCGCTAGGACTTGGCTGACGCGCGAGCGCGCATAACGCTGCGACATGTTCTCGAAGATTTGAGCGATGCGCTCGGCCTCGAGGACATTCGCCTCATCGACGATGATTTGCTCAAGGATTTTCTGGCGTTCGGCGTAATGCGCGGCGGTCTCCTGCGCCAAGAAGGTTCGGTACGAGTCGAGGCGCAAATGCGCGTAAAATCCGCCCTGAACTCTATCGTCGATCACTTCCTCGACGACGAAAGGCGACAGGCCGAGAAAATACGCGTCAGTCAACAGAAGTCTGAAGCTGTTCGGTGTAAAGGTCGAGCAATGAACGTCGAAATAGGTTTCGTCTTTTTCCAATTTCCTTCTCGTCCAGTCGTCGAACGCTTCGCGCAACTTCCGTTCGGCGACGAAGCTGAAGGAGGCGGCGGACGCGTCGTCGCCGGCGCCGCGCGCGATCATGCTGACCTGTTCGAATATCTGAGCGTCTGTCGGACGCGTCCTTTCCTCGAAAAAAGCTTCGATCCAGGCGGCGAGACTCGTGCGCGGCCGATAGAAATCGAGGCATCCGCTTTTGTCGGGAACGACGATCGAGAGATAGCCGCCCTGTTTGAGCACGCGCCCGCAGGCCTGCAGGAATTTGATCGGATTGGGAGAATGCTCGAAATTATTGGCGGAGATGATGTAATCGAACGGCTCGGTCTCGCCGGCGTCGCGGCATAAGTCGTCGAGGCGCATCGCGTCGCCGACAAGATCGACGGATTCGACCTGGGCCGCCCGATCTGGCGTCAAAAAAGGATCGGCGGCGGCGCGACGCTTGAGAGTCTCCGTGTCGAACACATCGAGATAGAGGCAATTATAGCCGTCGCGCTTTGCGGCGAGGGGCGAGAAATAGGGGCCGAGCTCGATCCCCCGCGCGTCTTTCGCGGCGTGTTTGAGAATTTCTTCCCGGCGGCTCATCGTTTACTCAATCGCTTTGGCGGCGAAGATTTTCTGCGCGCGAAGACGCTGGCCCTGCGATGAGAAAGCGCGCCGGTCAAGTTTCCGGCGCTTCCTTCACCGTCCGCCCGGCCGCCGCCTTGGCGCGGCCCATTTCGACGACCGCCGCGAGCGACGGGTCTTTCGCCACCGCCTCCTCGATCAGCCGGTTTGACGTATCCTCGATCTCACTCGTTAGCCGATCGAAAAAATCGCGCGCCGCCATGCCCGGCGCGATCAGCGGCAGGAATTCGATCACCGCCGTTCCGGGCCGAACGATGAAAGACCGGCGCGGCCAAAACAGACCCGAATTCACCGCGACCGGCAGGACCGGCGTATCCGTCGCGGCGTAAAGCTGGGCGACGCCGAATCTGTATTGCGGCGGCGCGCCGGCCGGTCGGCGGGTGCCTTCGGGGAAGATGAAGAGCTGGCGCCCCTGCGCGAAGATTTTCTTCGATTTGGCGATGAGCTGCGGCAGCAGCTTGCCGCCCTTGGCGCGATCGATGGCGATCTGCTCGGCGGCGAGAAGATACCAGCCGAAGAAGGGCAGCCAGATCAGCTCATGTTTCAAGATGTAGCTGAAGTCGGGAAAGCGGATCGGCAGAACGAAGGTCTCCCAGATCGACTGATGCTTGCAGGCGACGATCACCGGCCCCTTCGGAATGTTTTCGAGCCCGCGCCAGTCGATCTTCAAGCCGCAGATTTTATCGAGCAGCCACAGCGTGGTGCGCCCCCAGGTGCGCCCGAGCTCCTGATTGATCTGCCGGCGCATCGGCATCGCCGGCAGCCAGATGATCATGATGGCGATGGTGTTCAGGAAGAACACGATCTGAAAAACGAGCGAGCGCAGGAAAAGCATGGCGAGGCCGGGGCGAGGAGAGGTCGCGGGCTTTTTAGGGCGCCTGGGCGCGCCGAAACAAGGCTTATGACGGTCGCGCCGACGCCGATCCGCGGTCGTGGGTCGATTTGAATTTCCGACTCGCGCCAAGAGTGGACGTTTCGGGGCTCCATATGAGGGCGCAAAGTTCTTGTAACAGTGTTTCAACGCTATAGAGTAACATTGCTCCTGAAATTTAGGGAAACAGAAACTTCGGGGAGGGCGGCATGTATCCTAAGCCAACCCAAATATTGGGCCTCATTTTAGGTGCAATATCACTGTCTGCATGCGGCAGTGGAGAAAAAGACGAAGCGCTCGGACGTTTAATTACAGATTGCCAGATGTCGGCACAATATGCGATGGCGGATTCGCCTCTAACCGACGAAAAGAAGCACGTTGCGATTGGAGCGTACGTTGAACGATGCTTGAGAGATGGCGGGCTGCAACCACAGTTGGACGACTCTTGCGTTGAAACTCCTCAATCGGCGGAAGACGGCAAGAGTTTTGTCAAGCCTCTGAAAAAATGTTGGAATTATAGCAAGTCCTCCAACTGAAACGGTCTCATTCAGATTGTCGTCGAGCGGGAGTGATAACGAATAGCAGGCGTTTCTATCGCCGAGGCGAAACGACCCAACATGCCAAAGTCCGCCTACCCGACGCGATGAAGGCCAAGCTTCAACTTCTGCATCGGCGCATCCGCGCGATTGGCCGAGGCGTCACAGTTCCTGAACGAGGCAAATCGATCCACGATCCGCGCCTTGTCCGCAGCACAATCCGTGGAGCGGGCTGAAGCGGATTGGTGTACGTCACGTCAAAAACATTTCTGTTGCAACAACGAGTAGGACTACTGCAAATATTCTCCGAACGGCGCGTTCAGGTAGCATAACTGCGATATCCGCTCCCACGAATGCTCCGATAGCGAAGGAAACAGCTATAATTGTGGCGCTCTTAATATCGACGTATCCATGCTTATAATAAGTCCATGCTGCAAAAGCGCCTATAGGCGGCACAAGTAATGCTAACGTTGTGCCCTGCGCCGAGTGCACAGAGTAGTGAAAGATATACACCAGCGCCGGAACGATGATAACGCCCCCTCCTATGCCGGTTAGTCCGCTCAATGCGCCTGCAAGGATACCAAGCAAAGCGAGGCCGACGAATTTCATGGAACGCTCCTGTCCCCGGAATTCTTCAAGCACCGGTTTTTAGCAGGGCCGAACGGCGTCGAGTGGCGTGGCAGCCACGCGGTCCTGCATGGTTCGCTTGCCCTATATTTAAGGGACGCCGTTGCGCCTCGGCCTCTCGAATATGGTCGTTTCTGAGAAATCGTAGAAAGAATCCTTCAATGCAAAAGCTCGCCAAAAGGCGGGCTTTAGGTTTTCCATTTTGGGTCTACGGGACTGCGCTTAGAAGCGCACAACCTTGAAGCACGAGGGCAACGACGGCGGCATAGATGTTTTCAAATATCGTTACGGTGATTGTTGCCTCGCAGCCGCTCTCCTTTAGGCGGGCGATTGCGCTGAACGACAAATCGTGATCTTCAGCGCCGCCCTGGCTTTACCATTCCGCCGACGCCTGTCATTTGCCTTCGGCCTGAATGATGCTAAGAGCACCCGCCAACCCCTGACGGCGCCGGCCGTCAAATGACCCTCCGCGGCTGGCGCGTTCGCGCCGCCGCGCAAAGGAGTTGGCGCCAATGGCCATATCGCCCGTCACGTTGACCGAAGCGCTGACCTTCGATGACGTGCTGCTGCGGCCCGGCCATTCGCGGGTAATGCCGTCGGGCGTCGACGTCACCACCCGCCTGACCCGCGAAATCTCGCTCAATCTGCCGATCGTCTCGGCCGCCATGGACACCGTCACCGAGGCGCGTCTCGCCATCGCCATGGCGCAGGCGGGCGGCATCGGCGTCATTCATCAGAACCTGTCGCCGGCCGCTCAGGCGGCGGAAGTGCGCAAGGTCAAGCGCTATGAAAGCGGCATGGTGATCGACCCGATCACCATTTTCCCCGACGAAACGCTGGCCGATGCCCTCGCCCTCATGGCCGGCCATGGCATTTCCGGCATTCCGGTCGTCGAGCGCGCCGGCGACGGCGGCAAGGGCAGGCTGGTCGGCATTCTCACCAATCGCGACGTGCGTTTCGCCCAGGACCGCAGCCAGCCGGTGGCCGAGCTGATGACCAAAAAGCTCGTCACGGTGCGGGAGGGCGTCGGGCAGGCGGAGGCGCAACGTCTGCTCCACGAACATCGCATCGAGAAGCTCCTCGTCGTCGACGAAGATTACCATTGCGTCGGCCTCGTCACCGTCAAGGACATCGAGAAGGCGACGCTCCACCCTCACGCCTGCAAGGATCATGAAGGGCGATTGCGCGTCGCCGCGGCCTCTACCGTCGGCGATCATGGCTTCGAACGCGCGCTCCAGCTCATCGACGCCGGCGTAGACTGCGTGGTGATCGACACCGCGCATGGCCATTCGCAGGCGGTGATCGACCAGGTGGCGCGGGTGAAGAAAGCCTCGAACAAAGTGTCGATCATCGCCGGCAATATCGCCACCGCCGAAGCAGCGAAGGCGCTGATCGGCGCCGGCGCCGACGCGATCAAGGTCGGCATCGGCCCCGGCTCGATCTGCACCACGCGAATCGTCGCCGGCGTCGGCGTGCCGCAGCTCACCGCGATCATGGAGGCGTCGGAAGAGGCGCGCAAAGCCGACGTGCCGGTGATCGGCGACGGCGGCGTCAAATATTCCGGCGACCTCGCCAAGGCGATCGCGGCGGGCGCCGATGTCGTCATGATCGGCTCGCTCTTCGCCGGCGCCGAGGAATCGCCCGGCGAGGTGTTTTTGTATCAGGGCCGCTCGTTCAAGGCCTATCGCGGCATGGGATCGGTGGGCGCGATGACAGCCGGATCGGCGACCCGCTATTTTCAGGGCGATGTGAAGGAACAGCTCAAACTCGTGCCGGAGGGCATCGAGGGGCAGGTGCCTTATCGCGGCCCGATCGCGCCGATTCTATACCAGTTGGCGGGGGGCCTGCGCGCGGCGATGGGCTATGTCGGCGCCCCGACGATCAAGGAGTTTCAGGAGCGCGCACAATTCGTGCGCATAACCAACGCCGGCTTGCGCGAAAGCCATGTCCATGACGTTGCGATCACGCGCGAAAGCCCGAACTATCCGACAGGCGTTTAAGGCGCGAAAAATTGGGGCCGCGCAACGGCCCCTAAAGTTATGGTAGAAAAGTGAAGGAGGAAAGTATGGTTAGCAATAAAAGTTGAAACATAAGCGTTGAATAGGTGAACAATGAAAGTATGTGCGCTTGTCAAATGCCTTGCGCCCCTCACTGTTCATCTCGAAACTACAACGAGAGCAACCACTGCGCGTCACTCGAATTGGTGATGAAGGCAAATTTTTTTTAACTAAACGGAGCCCTCTTTGGTAAGTTGTAGAGAGGGCCTCGCGAGGGCCCTCCAAATTTCAGTCAGAAAGGGCTGCTCGTAGAATTGCTCAAAAAGCCGTTGAAAATTGAGCGGGTAGTGTGGAACCCCGAGTTACTGAAGCGTCCGCGGCAATTACGACCGCCCCCCCCCGACGTTCGAAACAAAAGTTAAGACAATGGAAATGGGACGGCATCATCCAAATGGATGAGACAGCGTCATAATTAATCTAAATCAATTGTATACGCTTAGTCGTTCCCGGACCCGCTGAGCGCGGCGAGTCCGCCGAGAAGCGCAACCACTTCCGCCTGCCGGTTGCATCCGGTCTTCTCCATCACGCCGCGCAGATGGGTGCGCACGGTGTTGCGCGAAACGAACTGTTCGGCGGCGATTTCCTCGAGGGTCTTGCCGGCGACGAGGCCGCGGGCGACCCGCGCCTCGGCGGGCGTGAGATCATAGAGCGACTGGACCAGTTCGACCGCGGGCGCCTGGGGCGATCCGACCGGCGTCATCACCAGAACCGCCGCGCAACGCACGAATATGTCGCGCGCCGCGCCGCGGATCGGCACGAGATTGGCGATCATCGGAACCGCGTCTTCGCCCGAGCGGGCCGCGAAGGACCTCGGCGCGCCGACGATGTCGTGGTCCAGCGCATCCATCGCCTGGCGCAGAAGGCTGTCGGCGGCGGCGTCGACGAGCGACACGCGGTCATGCGCGCGCCAGCGGACATATCTGTGCAGCGAGTTGCTGGGGTCATTGGCCGAAATGACCCGCCCATCGTCGTCGAGCACGAGCGCCGGAAGACCGATGAGCGCGAAGGTCTCGCCGGCGACGCGGGCGCGTTCGAGCTGCAGCCGCGTCGCGAGAAACGCCGCGCGGGCCAGATGCGGGCGCAATTCGTCCAGTCGCCGGATGATCGACGGCTCGACCGGTCCGCGATTATGCGAGCGTTCGAGGCAGATAATGCCGGTGTCGCCGGTAGGCAGCGCGATCGCCGTCGCGGCGCTGAATCCCAGCCCGCGCGGCCGCAGGAAATCGCAGTAATTGGGGTCGCGTTCGAGCTCTTCCGCCGTATAGACGTCGTCGTCGGTGAGAAAGCCCGGATGGCGGCGGCTGAACAGCTTGCCGCCGCGCGTGCAATTGCTCAGCCAGTCGCCGCGCATGAAATTCTCAACATGCTCGCTGAGCGCTGGAGACGCGGTCCAGCGCGAGACTTTCTCGCGCGCGGCGAACAGCACGCCGCCCTGCGCTTCGGCCAGATGCGAAAGCTCGTCGAGGACATCCGGCCACATGTCCGGCGCAAAGGAGCATTCGTAAATGCGATCGATGAGCTGCTGAACCATCCTCAATATCTCATGTTAGGCGCCCGCGCTTAAGACGTGAGCGCTTGCAATAAACCCTATGCAAACGTGCGGCCGGCGAGATGGTTCCAGCCGGCCGCCGAATTGGCGAGGGATCACGCTGCGTTTCGACCGTATCGACCAAAATCAGCGAACGTGACCGATTCCAAAAGGTTAGAGCACGCTTTAGTGCTTGCCGGCGTCGATCGCGACGCCTTTGCGCTCCTTATGGATATAGGCGATGAACGCCGTCATCTTCGGATCGTCCGCCGCCAGAGCCGTTCCCTGCAGCGGATTTTTGATGCACCAGTTCACCATTTCAAAGAGCTGCGCGACCTTGCCGAGCTGCTTCTGGAACTTCGGATAGGTCTCCGGATGAGTGTTGGCGGCGTTCGGGTGGCACTGGGCGCAGGCGACGCCATTCGTGCCGACCGCGCCGCTCGTCCATAGATCGCGGCCCTTCTTGGCGACGGAATCGAATTCGCCCTGCCAGCGGTCAACGTCCGTCGTCGTAAATTCATCGGCGCGCGTTGCCGGCGACAGCAGTGCGGCGCCCAAAACAAGCGCAATCATATAGCGGCGCATATTCTTTCTCCTCGACTTAGTAGTGCTGTTGCGGCGCCTTGCGAATGATCGCCTCTTGATATTTCTTGTCGACCGGCTTGCCGAACCTCGGATCATAGCCGACGACGCGCTCTTGATTGTCCCACAGCTGATAGCGCGCGGTGACGCGGCCGGAGTTGACGTCGATCATCTGCCAGCCGGTGGCGTCGCGTTCGAAGAAGGGATCGGCGCGGTTCATCGGCACCGTCAGCACCGGCACATGCGCGCCGGCCTGCGCGTAAGTGTCGGGATAGGGCCAGGGCCAGGCCGTCGCCATCACCGCGTTGAAGGAAATATTGCCGATCTGATTATACTGGATCTGGTGGACATGGCCGTAGATGACGCTGACGTTCTTGAAGGGCTGCAGCAACGCCTGCACCTGTTCGGCGTCGTCGGTCCAGAAATTCCAGCCCTTATAGATTTTCTGCAAGGGCGAATGCGAAAAGACGATGAGCGGCGTGTCCTTGGACACTTTGTCGAGATCGCTCTGGAGCCAGGCGCGCTGCTTGTCGCCGACCATGAACGGCGAGCCGTTGGGATTGTCGAGGCCAGCCATTTCGAGCATGCGCTGCTCGGCGCTCGGCCAGCGATGAAACGTCCAGTCGTCGGTCGTGAGAATTGAATTCAGCACGACGAAATGCACGCCCTTGTGATCGAAGCTGTACCACTGCGGGCCGTAGAGTTTCGACCAATAGTCGCCGAGGTCGAGATAATAGTCGTGCTCGCCCATGACGCAGTGGAGCTTGCTCTTGAGATGCGACAGCATCTCGCCGCCATGGTCGAGCTCCTCCTTCTTGCCGAGCTGCGCAAGGTCGCCGCCGAACATGACGAAATCGGCTTCCGGCGTGATCAGATTGGCTTCCGCGACGGCGCGCTTGAGGCCCATGTCCCAATTGCGCACGAAACTCGCGCCTTTGATCTGCTGAATGTGCGAATCGGAAATGTAGGTGAAGCTGAAATCCTCGCGGGTTCCGCCGAAGGCGAGGCGCACCATGGAGATGGGCAGGGTCGTCAGGGTCCCGGCCGCGGCGCCGGCGGCGATCACGCTGCGCCGGGTGATCAGTCTGGTCATTTCATCCTCCCTCGCCGCGTCGCCTTTGCGCGGGCGACGCCGCTTGCTTTTCTTGCGTCTTATTTCATCTGCGCCGTCGCATAGGCGGGGCTTGTCAGCGTCTCCAGGAAGGCGACCAGGTCGTCCACCTGCTGATCGGTGAGGTTCAGCGGCCGGATGCCGCCCGAGAGATAGGGATTGACCGGCGTCGGGTCGCCGGGGCTCTTGCCGCCCTCATTGTAGTGTTTGACCACGTCCTTGAGCGTCTTGAGCGATCCGTCATGCATATAGGGCGCGGTCATCGCGATATTGCGCAGCGTCGTGGTCTTGAAGGCGCCGATTTCATCGAAGGCGTTCGTCACGGCGAAGCGGCCGAGTTCGGAGACCTTCGGATCGGCGAGCACGGATTTGTCGACGGAGGCGCCGGCCGCTTTGGCCTTGAGGAATTCGGCGGCGAGGCGCGGCACGTCGCTTTGAATGCGATTGATGCCGACGCCGATATTGTGGAAACGATTGTCGGTGAACAGCGCCTGCGTCTCTTCGATGACATGGCAGGAGACGCAGCGCGCCTGGCCGACGTAAAGGTCGAAGCCGCGTTTCGCCTGATCGCTGATCGCGTTGCGGTCGCCGCCGAAATACCATTTGTCGAAGGGGGAATCGCCCGAGACGATCGTGCGCTCGAAACTCGCGATCGCCTTCTGTACGTCGTCCATCGTCACGTCGCGCCCGCTCTTGCCGAACGCTTTCTTGAAGCCGTCGACATAGGCCGGATCTTCGCGAACGATTTTGAGCACCGGGTCGTGATTGGGCATTCCCATTTCCACGGGATTGACCATCGGATGCTGCGACTGGTCCTCGAGCGACGGCGAGCGCCCGTCCCAGAACTGCGAGGTGTAATAGGCGGCGTTGATCACCGTCGGCGCGTTGCGCGTGCCGGTGAGCTTGTGATGGCCTTCCGAAACGCGCAGCGGACTATCGGTGAAGGCCTTCTTGTCATTGTGGCAGGTGGAGCAGCTCACCGTCCCATCGATCGAGAAGCGCGCGTCATGGAAGAGCTTGTCGCCGAGCGCCACCTTGTCGGGCGACTGCGGATTGTCGGCCGGTATGGGGACCCTCGGCAGCCCAAGCGGCTCGGCGAGCGCCCAGCCGCCGGCGAGCAGGGCCGCCAGCGGAAGCGCGACAAGCGTCGTCTCAACGGATTTCCGGACATTAGGAATGCGCGCCATGAGCTCCCTCCGCTGCCGCTCGGCTTTTCGCCGGCTCTTGTTTTCACATTAAGTTTGCGCTGGTTTTAGCGACAGGGCAAGTCATCGTTGTGACGCCCGGCAGGGAATACGAAGAATTCGAAAGCGGAATATTCCCCGTTCATCAGTAATGATTGTGCGTTGCACTAAAGCTGCGCAATAAATTGCTCGTCTGTTCGGTTGATCTGCAATTCGTCATTTTCCCGGCGTCTGTCACGTTCATGCTACATCAGATTGTTTTTAAAGAGCGTCGCTTCGGCGCGGCCTTCCGCCGCCGATGCGGCTGTGATAGCTCACGGCCGAGAGAGGCCTGCTTCGCGCTGCGAAATCGCCTCGGCAAAATCCACTGGAGGAGGAAGCAATGCATTTGACACGGTTCGCCGCGCTCGCAGCGGCTCTGCTCGCGCCGACCCTGGCCGCGGCGGGCGATCTGCGCGCCGACGCCAACGCCGTCTTCAAGCCGATCGACGCCGCCAGCGTCGCGGCGGTCGTCAAGAATAATGAGATCACGCCCGCCAAGATCGAACTCGGCGGCAAGCTGTTTTTCGATCCGCGGCTTTCGAAGAGTCAGATCATCAGCTGCAATTCCTGTCACAATCTTGGAACGGGCGGCGCCGACGCGGGTCCGACGTCGATCGGCCATGGCTGGGCGAAGGGGCCGCGCCGCGCGCCGACGGTGCTCAACGCCGTATTCAACGTCGCGCAATTCTGGGACGGGCGCGCCGTCGACCTCAAGGCGCAGGCGAAAGGTCCGGTGCAGGCCGACGTCGAGATGAACAATACGCCGGCGCAGGTCGAGAAGACGCTCAACAGCATTCCCGCCTATGTCACAGAGTTCAAGGCGGCCTTTCCCGCCGATCCGAACCCGGTGAGCTTCGACAATATGGCGAAGGCGATCGAGGCTTTCGAGGCGACGCTGACGACGCCCAATTCGCGTTTCGACAAATTCCTCAGGGGCGACGCGAGCGCGCTCAACGATGTGGAGAAGAAGGGGCTGCGCCTGTTCCTCGACAAGGGATGCGCCGGCTGTCACGGCGGCGTCAATATCGGCGGCAATGGCTATTTCCCCTTCGGCGTCGCGCAAAAGCCGAGCGTCGAGATTTTGCCTGTCGCGGATAAGGGCCGCGCCAAGGTGACGAATGACGCGGCGGATGAATTCGTCTTCCGCTCGGCGCCGCTGCGCAATGTCGCTCTGCGCGCGCCTTACTTCCACACCGGCGCCGTCTGGACGCTCGAAGAAGCGGTCGACCTCATGGCGAAAGATCAGCTTGGCGAATCTCTCTCCGATCAGGACGTCAAGGCGATCGTGGCCTTCCTGGGAGCGTTGACCGGCGATCAGCCGAAAATCGTCTATCCGATTCTGCCGCCGCGCGCGTCGGGCACGCCGCTGCCGCAGTAAGCCGCGAACCACGGTTAGAGAAGCGAAAAAGCGAGCGCCGACTCCGGTCGATCGGCGCTTGCGCCCTTGTTTGTCACAATTGTGGATTGGCGCTTCGCCAATGGTCGTTCGCCGCACAAGATGCGAGACAAACGCCGTCAAATGAAATTCGCAGATTGCTTTAGAATTTTGTTTGCGGGAGTTTTGCTTGCGGCTGTCATGACGTCGGCCTGCGCGCCCGTCCTGGCGCAGGAACAGCCGGTTCGCTTCTCGCGCATTTGCCATATAAGCGAGACGCCAACGCGAAGGACTTGAGCAACGCGTAGACTAAACCTTGAGCGCGTCGAGCGGGGAAAAAGTCTGTCTGTCCGTCTGGCGAGGATGACGCTCAAATGGCCACATTTGCGCCAAAAAATTGCCGGGGTCGCCGTCTGGCCTAGGCAAGCAGTTGGTTTTTTGACAGATTTCTTTGCCATGACGAAGACGCATCTGCGTCATAACCCGATTGATCAGGTAGCTCTCTTCCCACCCAGAATGGTTGTATTGGCTATTCGATAGATTGTGATTCTCTATACCAAGGGGTATTGTGTGTAGGAGGGGTTATTGGAATTGTTGCGGCACGCTGAGCTGGGTCTGCGATCTGCTTCTTTAGGGGGCGGGCGGGAGATTTTGGCTTAGGCGGCGACGTCGGTGTTCGTCCGATAACAACAAGCAGCCGGGTTCTGGGATTTTGGGAGAGGGTCTTTGCTTTCGGGCGGGACGGTTTCTTGAAATTTTGGGAAGGCTGCGCGAGAGACAAGGGCGGGTTTGCGTGTTTTTTGGAAGAAGACGCGCTTTCGCTTTGCTTGAGAAACGAGGACGAAGCGGCTCCGTTGTGGGAGGCGGAGCGATACCGGTCACGCGCAATTCCCTGGGAGCACATTAGGAGGAGAAAGGTATGAGCTCGACGACTGACACAGCGGCCCGGGCGGCTGCTGGCTCGGAAGCTGTAGTAGACCTTAAGGGCATGTGGATTGGCCTTGCGGTTCTGAACGGCTTTTATCTTGTGGTCCGGATTTACGAGCAGATTTTTGGCTGGCGCGCCGGCCTTGATTCGTTTGCTCCGGAATTCCAGACCTACTGGATGGCGATTCTTTGGACGGAGATTCCGCTTGAGCTGATCTCTGGCATTGGCCTTGCGGGCTTTTTGTGGAAGACGCGCACGCGCGACTTCTCGACGCTGACGGCGCGCGAAGAGATGCGCCGGATTGTTGTCGAAATCCAGTGGCTGGTTGTTTACGCCGCGGCCATTTACTGGGGCGCGTCGTTCTTCACCGAGCAGGACGGCACCTGGCACATGACGGTGATTCGCGACACGGACTTCACGCCGTCGCACATCATCGAGTTCTACATGAGCTACCCGATCTATTCGGTGATCGCGGTTGGCGGCTTCTTCTATGCGAAGACTCGTCTGCCGTATTTCGCGAAGGGCTATTCGGTGGCGTATCTGATCGTGGCGATTGGCCCGTTCATGATCATCCCGAACGTCGGCCTGAATGAGTGGGGCCACACGTTCTGGTTCATGGAAGAACTGTTCGTTGCGCCGCTTCATTGGGGCTTCGTGTTCTTTGGCTGGATGGCGCTTGGCGTGTTCGGCGTCGTGCTTCAGCTGCTGAG
Organism: Methylocystis sp.; assembly: GCF_046349115.1. Lineage (GTDB taxonomy): Bacteria > Pseudomonadota > Alphaproteobacteria > Rhizobiales > Beijerinckiaceae > Methylocystis. Next base: position 990,207 of record NZ_JAXMCX010000001.1, read on the forward strand.
CTGCATTGGCCGCCTGATCGGCAAGGAAGGCGTCGCCCTCCTGACCGAGTAATCGGCTGAACGAATGAGACATGGCGCCGCCCGCCCTGGGGCGGGCGGCGTCTGGCTCCGGGCTTTTCGCGAAAACAGGAAGCATTTGCCTTATCGCCATGGCGAGCGGGTTGGTTTTCTGCGGTCTTTTGACGGGGCTTTGAGGGCTCCGGGGGATCCTCGGGCGCGAAGGGTTTTAAGGGATGCGGGCGGCGGAATATCCGCCGTCCGGGCGCCGGCCGGGGAGGCTGGGGCGACTAAGGAAAGAGCTCGGGCTTTTTAAGGTTCGAGAAACACCAAGGAGAAGAGTGATGTCACAATCGAAAAGCGGGGGGGCGGTCGGTCCGTTCAACTCCGTCGCCGAGGCGGCGGGTTGCGTACAGGCGGTCGACTGGATGCTTCTGGTTCTTCTGTTCTTCGCCGTTTTGGGCGGCTATCACGTCCACTTCATGCTGACGGCGGGCGACTGGGACTTCTGGATTGACTGGAAGGATCGTCGTATGTGGCCGACGGTCGTGCCGATTCTTGGCGTGACCTTCTGCGCGGCGACGCAGGCGTTCTGGTGGGTGAACTTCCGTCTGCCGTTTGGCGCGGTGTTCGCGGCTCTTGGCCTTCTGATTGGCGAGTGGATCAACCGCTACGTCAACTTCTGGGGCTGGACCTATTTCCCGATCAGCCTTGTGTTCCCGTCTGCTCTGATCGTTCCGGCGATCTGGCTTGACGTGATCCTGCTTCTGTCTGGCTCCTATGTGATCACGGCGATTGTCGGTTCGCTGGGTTGGGGTCTGTTGTTCTATCCGAACAACTGGCCGGCGATCGCGGCGTTCCACCAGGCGACGGAGCAGCATGGCCAGCTGATGACGCTTGCGGATTTGATTGGCTTCCACTTCGTCCGCACGTCGATGCCTGAATATATCCGCATGGTCGAGCGCGGCACGCTGCGCACCTTCGGTAAGGACGTTGTGCCGGTCGCGGCGTTCTTCTCGGGCTTCGTCTCGATGATGGTTTACTTCCTGTGGTGGTTCATGGGTCGTTGGTATTCGACGACCAAGGTCATCGACACGATTTAAGCGCCTCGTCGCGGACTGCGGCCCCTTGGGCGGGGCCGCGGCCAGCAAGGAAAGAAGAGAGCGGCGGGCTTTGGGCTTTTTTGAGGGAGCCTTTGGTCCGCTGCGAGAGAAGCAAGACCGGTTGGCGCGCGAGGCGGCGGCCGGGAAGAGGAACCTGGGAGGTTTATCGATGAAAAAGTTCGTCAAGCTGGCCGCGATTGGCGCGGCGGCGGCTGTGGCGGCGACCCTTGGAGCTGTCGCTCCTGCGTCGGCGCACGGCGAGAAGTCTCAGCAGGCGTTTCTTCGGATGCGCACGCTGAACTGGTATGACGTTTCGTGGTCGAAGACGACGGTTAACGTCAATGAAGAGATGGTGCTGTCGGGCAAGATCCATGTGTTCTCGGCCTGGCCGCAGGCGGTCGCCAATCCGCGCGTTGCGTTCATGAACGCCGGCGAGCCCGGTCCGGTTCTGGTGCGCACGGCGCAGTTTATCGGCGAGCAGTTTGCGCCGCGTTCGGTGTCGCTGGTTCCTGGCAACGACTACGCCTTCTCGATTAACCTGCGCGGTCGTCGCGCCGGCCGTTGGCATGTTCATGCGCAGATCAACGTCGAGGGCGGCGGACCGATCATCGGCCCGGGCCAGTGGATTGAGATCAAGGGCGACATGAAGGACTTCACCGATCCGGTGACGTTGCTTGACGGCTCGACGGTCGACCTCGAGACCTATGGCATCAGCCGCGTTTATGCGTGGCATCTGCCGTGGCTTGCGGTTGGCGCGGCGTGGATCCTGTTCTGGTTCGTGCGTAAGGGCATCATCGCCTCTTATCTGCGCGTCGCCACGGGCAAGGTCGACGAGCAGGTGACGGACGACGACAAGCGGATTGGCGCGATTGTTCTGGCGCTGACCATTCTTGCGACGATCGTCGGCTATGCCGTGACGAACTCGACGTTCCCGCGCACGATCCCGCTTCAGGCGGGCTTGCAGAAGCCTCTGACGCCGATCCAGACGGACGGCACGGCGGGCGTCGGCAAGGAGCGGGTGACGGCTGAGCTGAACGGCGGCGTCTACAAGGTTCCTGGCCGTGAGCTGACGATCAACGTCAAGGTCACGAACACGACCTCCGAGCCGCTGCGTCTTGGCGAATACACCACGGCCGGCCTGCGCTTCCTGAACCCTGACGTGTTCACGACCAAGCCCGACTTCCCGGACTATCTGTTGGCCGACCGCGGTCTGTCGACGGATCCGACGCCGCTGGCGCCGGGCGAGACCAAGGAAATCGCGGTTAAGGTGCAGGACGCGCGTTGGGACATCGAGCGTCTGTCTGACCTGGCTTACGACACCGACAGCCAGATCGGCGGCCTGCTGATGTTCTTCTCGCCGACGGGACGCCGCTTCGCGGCCGAAATCGGCGGTCCGGTGATTCCGAAGTTCGTCGCCGGCGATATGCCCTAAGCGATACGACGGTTGAAACCAAAAGCCCCCGGCCCGCAAAGCCGGGGGTTTTTTTTATCTTCGGCGCCAGTCGCTGTGTGCGGCGAGGAACTGTTCGACGTCGCCTGATAGGAATTCCGCTTGACCCGGTTGCTCGGAGCTTTTCACCCGCTATCGGTTGGGTCGCTTCGTGCGAGTCGGCGGCTCGCGGTCCAGATCACCCGGGAGCGCGAGCCCGCGGTTCGCCTGTGTTGAGAACAGACCAAACGGAATGACGCCATGCCAGCGAACGGTTCGGCCGGAGACCATACGATGCCCGCGCGCGTCGAACGAAGGAGCCAAAAAAAGATATCGTGACGCGATGTATTGCGCGCGAAAGTCATGGTGCGTCTTTTCGACGCAAATTTCGCCGACGATTTCGCTCGCGTCATTTTGTGGCTTTTGTCAAAAGTGGACGATCAGAGGTCGGCGTCGCGAGGAGCTGACGGCGACGACAAAGATGGAGCCGAGAGCCAAAAATCCGCTATAGAGGAGACAGGGCTCATAAAGATCGCCAAGATGAGCGATGGGCCCGAAATCACAATCGATAGAGGGATGGAAATGAAGAAATGGCGTAGCCTCGCAGCCGCAGTTCTCGGCGCGCTTTTCTCGCAGGCGTGGTCGGCCCCATCATGGGCGGAAGGCGGCGCCGGCCCCGAAGCAATGACGATGGGCAATATGTGCATGGTCATGTTCGGCTATGACATGATCCACATCACGGCCTATCAGCCCGGCAAATCGCGCAGCGAATATTGCGCTGAAATCCCGACCACCGGCCCGACCATTCTGGTGTTCGATATCGAAAATCCGGCGTTCCGGGACATGCCGCTCGAACTGCGGATCATTCGCGATCCATTGACGCCGATCTCCAAGGACACCGATCTTGAGGCGCTGACCGAGGTCTATCGCCCTGCGACGAAATACACCAAGGGCACCTTCAATCTTCAGCATGACTTCAAGAACAACGGCCATTACATCGGCCTTGTCACCCTGACGCGTCCGAACGGTTCGCAGGAGACGTCGGAGTTCAAATTCATGGTCGGCGAAACCCTTTGGGCCTGGGTGCCGCAGATCGCCGGCGCGGTGCTGATCGCCGGCATCGTCTTCGTCTATTGGAAACATACCCATCCTTCGTCCAAGAAGAAGGACGCCGCCGGCGTCGCCGCGTCTTGAACGCGGCGCGGCGCGGCAACATCTCAAAAAACGAAAGAGGAGGCGCAAGCCTCCAGGGAGGCGCCATGACCAATGCTGACAAGACTTCGCCAATGGGCGCGCGCCGTCAGGCGGGCGTGAATTTCGTCGCCGGCTGCGCTTTCGCCATCGTCCTCTCGGTCGCGGGGCCGACGTCAGCCTTGGCGCATTCCTTCCTGGTCGATGCGACGCCTTCGTCGAAGGAGCATGTGGCGGCGCCGCCAAAGACCATCAAACTGAAGTTTGGCGGCGGAGTCGAGCCGCCTTACTCGAAGATCACCGTCGAAACGCCCGATGGAAAAGTTCTTGGCGAAGGCAATACCGGCGTTCCAGGCAAGCCGCGGGAATTGACGGCGAATGCGCCGGACCTCGCGCCCGGCAAATATATCGTCCGCTATCGCGTGCTCTCCAGCGACGGCCATATCGTCGAGGGAAACTACGAATTCACGGTCGACGCCAAATAGGATCTCTTCCGCGTGACGAGCCGGCGCGCGGCAAATGAAGCGACGCGCCGCTATTGCTCGCATCTTGGCGCGAGCTGAGGAGTTGAACGCCACTGCACTTCGGGCGAAAGAAAAATGTATCTGTCACTAGCGGCCATCCGCCTCCTTCTGAGCCTGCCTTCCGCCCTTGCGGTCGGGCTTCTTCTCCTGCCGCGTCTCATCGGCGAGGATGGCGCGCGTTTCAAACTGGCCGTGGCGGCGCTGGCGATCATGCGCGCCCTGCTGGGATTCGCGCTGCTTTATGTCACCGCGCTCGCGATCTTTCCCGCCGATCGTCAGATCGATTTCGGCGCGTTGTGGGAATTTGCCGCCAGCACCACTGTCGGTAACGCCTGGTTCGCGACGCAGCTGATCGCATTCCTTTTCGCCGGCCTCACGGTGGCGCGGCTGTTCGTCGCCTCTGAATTGCTCGATCGGGTGACACTGTGGGTCGGAGTCGTCGTCGTCGCCGTCGTTTCGGTGACTGGCCATGCCGTCGACGACGGATTGCCGCGCTGGACGCAGGCGAGCTTCCTTCTGCACACCGCCGCCGGCCTCACCTGGCTTGGCGGATTGCTCGGGCTGGTATGGTGGATGTTCACGGCGCGCGGCAAGTCGCCGGAAGTCGCGGCGCAGCTCGCGGAACGCTGGTCCTTGATCGCCAAAGTAGCGATGGCGATCGTCGCGATCACCGGCTTCGCGATCGCCTGGGAGAATGTCGGCAGCATTCCCAACATGCTGGCGACGAGCTACGGCCGGCTGTTGACGCTGAAGCTACTATGTCTGTGCGGCGTTTTGCTCGCGGCGCTGGCGCTTGCGCGTTACATCACCCGACGGCCAGAGGGCGAATTCGATATGGCCTGGTACGGAAAGGTCGGGGCAGGGGAGTCGGTTTTCGCGCTGCTGCTGCTGTCGATCGCGGGCTATATCGCGGTCATTACGCCGGCCGCGCATGAGACGAGTCTTTATTGGCCGCTGCCGTTTCGCCTGTCCTATATCGCGACGTGGGGACAAGGCCCGACGATGTCCAGCCCGATTTGGTGGTGGGGCATCGCCGCCGTCGTTCTCGCCATCATCGCCGCGCTGATCTGGTGGACTCCGAGAACCCGCGAGTATCGTCTTTACGCGACGCCGGCGGTCTCCGCCGCGGCGTTGATTTCGCTCGCCGTCTCCTTCGCGACGGAGGCCTATACCGACACTTACGACGATCCGACGCAGGACTACACCGCTGAATCTGTCACGCGCGGGCTGGCGCATTTCAAGGAAAACTGTATCGCCTGCCACGGCGATCAGGGCGAAGGCAATGGTCCGCTCGCCAAGGATCTCAAAAACGCGAAAGGGCTTCCGGTGCAGCCGGCCGATCTGACGGCGCCCCATGTCGGCACGCATACGATCGGCGATATTTTCCACTGGCTGACTCATGGCGGGCAAAGCGGAGTCATGCCGGGATTTGCCGATCAGCTCGACGTCGACGATCGTTGGGACGTGATCAACTTCCTGCTGATGATCTCCTATTCGAACCGCGCCCGCTTCATGAATGCGCAGCCGATGATTCAATGGCTGATCGCGCCCGACTTCGCGCTGATCGATCCTCAGGAGGAGGTGACGTCGCTCTACCGGCTGCGCGGCGCGCCGACGTTGATCTCCTTCGCGCGCTGCGGGTCGCCGAACGGCGATCCGAAGGCGCGCGCCGAAAGCGTGAAGCTCGCGCATGACGCCGCGAAAGCCGCGGGCGCCGCCCATGTGACGATCTATGACGCCGCCTGTCCGCAGGAGGCGAAAGGCCGGGAGCCGGTTCACCCCAAGGCGGTCGAGACCGCCTATTCGGTGATCAATCGCTACCCCAATGTGCTGCCGTCAGAGGAGATTGAAGAGGCGCATTTTGTCGTCGATCGGTCGGGCTATATTCGGGCGCGTTTTCGCACTTTCGCGCCTGACGACGGCAACTCCCAGAAATTGGCTGGACTTGTCGCCGAATTCGTCCGCGAACCCTTCATCGAAATCAGTTTGCATTCGCATTAGGTCGCCCTTTTGGGCTCTTCGCAGCGCGTTCCGGCGCGCCACATTGTCGCAAGCGCGACTGTCGCGCGACGGTTTCGGAGGGTTGAGTCGTTCATCATGATGCAGTGAGGCCGGCGGAGAACAGTCCGGCGCAGAAAGGGAGAAGCCAGATGCTAAAGCGGCGTGATTTTTTGCTGACCGGAGGGACTCTGCTGACGGGGACGGCGTTTGGGCTCTTCGCCTCGCGCGGTCCGGCCTCCGCTCATGAATATGACGTGGGCCAATTAAAAGTGGAGCATCCCTGGCTGCGCGCCCCGGTCGACGGCGACAACAAGGCGCAGTTCTACGCGATGCTGCACAACAATGGCGCGACGCCCGACAAGCTGATCGCCGTCAAATCGGAAAAATTCGGCAAGGCCGAGATCCACGGCGACGCCAAGAAGCTGGACCTCATCACGCCGATCGTTCTGCCGCCCAAGTCGAAGCTCACGCTCGCGCCCGGCGGCGCCTATGTCGCGCTCCTCGACATCAAGAAACATCTGGAAGTGGGCTGGGGCCTGGAGATGACGCTGGTCTTCGAAAAAGCCGGCGAAGTGGAAATCGATGCGGCGATCGACGCGCCGGACGCCGCGCATGCCCATGACGCCGAAGCCATGGAGCGCTGGCAGAAGGCGCATGGCCAGGATTCGGCCGGTCCCAAGGAGGGCGCCGCCCACCAGGATCACGAGCATCACGAGCATCACATGGATAAGAAGTGATCGCTCGCTTTAAGAGCGGTCGATCGACGTCCTGCAAAGCAAAAACCGGCCGCTCGAAAGGCGGCCGGCTTACTGGGCTGGATCGCGAAAAAAGAGTGCGCGCGTCACTGAACGCGCGCCTTCCTCAGTTTGCTGCGAAATCCAGGAACTGATTAACGGTCGATCGTCACCAGTCGACCGGCGAAGACGCCGCCGTCGGTCGCGACGGGCGTGGCCTTCTGCGCAGGCGAACTGATGGGCAAGGCGAAGCCGAGGACGAACGCGGCGGTCGCCATCGCGGCAACAAGAAGCAGTGAAACTCGGAACTGGCGGCGCGCCGACTCCCTGTCGAAGCTGCGCGTGAAGGCCGGCTCCATCTGATCTTCAAATTTATCAACGAGCGACATTGTCCCTGATCCTCTCGCATTCGCCCTTTGTAACGCTTGCGCCTCTCCCCAGGGCGCGCGCACGATTAACTCGCGTCGCTGCGTTCTCAAGACAGAAACGAGGATGGGCTAAAAAAGTTGCATGACTTTTCAGAAATTTTATAAATTTTTAAGCAATCCGTGAAACCAGGTTAACGTTTGGCAATATTGGTTCGCTCAAGTTTATCCAAGTCTTCGTCGCGGATTCCGTCGTATTCGGCCAAATCCATTGATTTTCCAGATAAAAGCTGACAAGCGGCTTATAGGCCAAGCGCGTCTGCCGCATGGCCAAGCTAACTCTCCCTCACGCCAATCCGCGCGTCCAGAAAAATTTCGAAACTCTTCGTCGACCGGCCCGAAATGGCGCGCCTCGCAAATCTCCGAGCCCAGTAAATCTCATTGCGGCGTTTGGGCGCGCAACTTATGGTGCGGCGCACTCTCCCTTCGCAGGAAGCCCACAACCATGACCCTTCTCGCCCACGCCCTGTCGCGCGTGAAGCCCTCGGCGACCATCGCCGTCACTCAGAAGGCGCGCGACTTGCGGGCCCAGGGCCGGGAGGTGATCAGCCTCTCAGTCGGCGAGCCGGACTTCGACACGCCCATGCACATCTGCGACGCCGCGAAAGCCGCGATCGATCGCGGCGAAACGCGCTATCCGCCGGTTCTCGGCATTGCGCCGCTGCGCGAGGCCGTCGCCAAAAAATTCAAGCGGGAGAACGGGCTGGACTACAAGGCGTCCGACACGATCGTCGCCACCGGCGGCAAGCATATTCTGTTCAACGCCTTTCTCGCGACGCTCAACCCGGGCGATGAAGTCATCGTCCCGGCGCCCTATTGGGTGAGCTATCCCGAGATGGTGGCGATCTGCGGCGGAACCACGGTCTTCGTCGACACGAGGATGGAGGACGGCTTCAAGCTCCAGCCGGAGGCGCTCGAGCGCGCCATCACGCCTCAGACCAAATGGCTGGTGCTCAACTCCCCGTCCAACCCTTCCGGCGCGGCCTACGCCTTCGACGAGATGAAGAAAGTGACTGACGTTCTCCTGCGCCATCCGCAGGTGCATGTCCTCACCGACGACATCTACGAACATCTGGTCTATGGCGATTTCAAATTCGTCACCCCGGCCCAGGTCGAGCCGGCGCTGATCGAGCGCACGCTGACGATGAACGGCGTCTCCAAGGCCTACGCCATGACCGGGTGGCGGATCGGCTATGCCGCCGGGCCGAGCGCCCTGATCAAGGCCATGGACCTGCTCCAGGGGCAGCAGACCTCGGGCGCCTGTTCGATCGCGCAATGGGCCGCGGTCGAGGCGCTCGAAGGGCCGCAGGACCATCTGGCCGTCTTCCGCCAGGCCTTCCAGGAACGCCGCGACCTCGTGGTGTCGATGCTCAACCAGGCCAAATATCTGAAATGCCCGACGCCCGAGGGCGCCTTCTATGTCTTTCCGTCCTGCGCCGACGCCATCGGCCGCAAGACGCCCAACGGAAAGGTCATCGAAACCGACGAGGATTTCGTGACCGAACTTTTGGACACGCAGGGAGTCGCCGTGGTGCAGGGCTCGGCCTTTGGCGTCGGCCCCAATTTCCGCGTCTCTTACGCCGCGTCGAATGCTCTGCTCGAAGACGCCTGTCGAAAAATCCAGACCTTCTGCGGAAGCCTGGTTTAATCCTGACAATCCGTTGCGCGTGGCGCGCGCCGGCCTAAACTGACGCGCGGCGCGTCAGGCGGCGGCCGTGCGCGAGCGCTTCGTCAAAAGAGCGAAGTCTTGCGCCAGGGAGCGCGAAACCGGGTCGCCGGCTGGTCGGCCTTCGGCCGGTCAGGCGGCGCCATCTTGCGGGAGACCTGCATATGACGATTTTCGCTCTCCTTTTCCTCGCTCTGCTTAGCGCGCTGGTCGCCTATATCTCCCTCCTGCCAGATAGTTTCCGCATCGCGCGCTCAACGACGATCGACGCGTCGCCGGAGACCGTTTTCCGTCACATCTACGACTTTCACAATTGGCGCGACTGGTCGCCCTGGGCCAAGCTCGACCCCAATATGACGAGCGAATACGGAGGCACGCCGCAGGGCTATGGCGCGACCTATTCCTGGTCGGGGAACAAGCAGGTCGGCGTCGGCCGCATGGAGATCGTCGAGAGTCGTCAGGGCGAACGCATCCGCATCAAGCTCGATTTCGAGAAGCCGTTCAAAGCCAAGCACGACGTGCAATTCGATCTCAAGCCGCTGGGCGAAGATCGAACGGAAGTCACTTGGGCGATGTCGGGCCGCCACGAATTCATCGGCAAGGCGATTTATAAATTCTATAACGTCGACAAAGCGGTGGGCGGGCAGTTCGAAAAGGGCCTCGCCGACCTCAAGCGGGTCGTCGAATCGCAGCCGAAGATCGCCGCGGGTTGATCCGCATAAAAAATTCGCGGCGCGCCGTTTAAGACGCGCCGCGCGAAGAGCGGAATGGGGGTCGCGCTACGACGCAGCGTCGAACATTTCCTCGACATGCTCCCAATTGACGAGATGATCGAGGAACGCCTTGAGATAGTCGGCGCGACGATTGCGATAGTCGATGTAATAGGAGTGCTCCCAGACGTCGGCGACGAGAATCGGCGCCGCGCCGTGGATCAGCGGATTCTCGGCGTTCGGCGTACGTCGAATGGCGACCTTTCCATCCTTCGCTTCGAGCCACACCCAGCCCGAACCGAATTGCGCCAGTCCCTCCTTCTGGAAGTCTTCGCGGAACTTGTCGACCGAACCGAAGGAGTCGATGATCGCTTTCTCGACCTTGCCGGGAATGGTGCCGCCGCCATTCGGCTTCATCCACTTCCAATAATGGTGATGGTTGTAGTGCTGGGCGACGTTATTGAAGATCGGCGTGTTGCGATTATAGGCGGTGACGATCACCTCCTCGATCGGCTTGCCTTCGTATTCCGTGCCTTTGATCAGATTATTGGCGTTGGTGACATAGGTCGCGTGATGCTTGTCGTGATGATACTCAAAGGACTCGCGCGAAAGATAAGGCTGCAGAGCGTCGTAGGGATAGGGCAGATCTTCCAGAGTGAAGGACATAATTCTCTCCCGAATAAGTTAGCCGAGCATAGCCTTTCAGCCTCAGCTGCATGCGTTAACTAAACCCCCGCGCGACAAGCGGCAATATCGCGCAATCGGCGACGGCGCCGCTATGTTGGCTTTTTTGGCGACAAAAAAAGCATGGCTCGGCGAGGGCCGAGCCATGCTGCAATCTTCGGGCCGCTTTTTTAAGCGATTGCGTCGCTGGTTTGCGCTTTCTTTTTGGCGCTGGCGCGCAGCGCCCACCACAGCAGTCCGACCAGCGAAAAGAAGCCGACGCCATAGAGGATGTATTCGATCATTCCCCAGAAGGTGTAGAGCCCTACCGAGAACGGAAAGCGCGACACCCATTCATTGCCGAGATCGTCGCGCACCGTGACGATTCCCACATAATGTCCGGCCTGTTTGAAGTCGTGCTCAAAGGTCATGGCGCCGTTGCGATAGACCTTCGGCGCAATGTAGGCGACGGTGACCGCGTCGAGGTCGGCTTTTTCCTTTTCCTCGCCGACAGCCTTGATGATGCGGATGCCCACCGCCATGTCGCGCAGGTCAGGCGAAACCGGGGTGAGCGCGATTACCGTCGGCCCGGTATTGGCGATGTCCTCGCAAAATTCCGCCTCTTCTCCCGAGCGCTGATAGCCGATGAAATGCATCGTGTTCGGACCGATCCGCAGCACGCATTCGTCTTGCTCAAGCGCGACGCCGCCATGCGCGACGGCGCTTGTCGGCGCAGCGAAACAGGCCGTGGCCGCAATCACCGCGCCGGCGAACAGGCCGCGCATCCAACTTACACTCGACATTTAGATTCTCCCCACGATCGCCGACGTCGCTCCGGCCCATGCCGGATGCATCTCCCGCCGCATGGTCGGTCGGCGCTTGTGACGATGAGGTTTGTATTGGTCGACGAAAATACCATGCGTCATCTTGACACATCTTAATGTTGATTATAACATATTGAAAAGTAAAGAATTAACATAATGACTTGGACGATCGTACGAATTCGTTTGCATCTATATATTGATGTAAGATATCTGAACATACATATATATGCGTTTTTTCGTTCTGCGACGACGACGGCGCTTTTTGTCGAGTTGAAGTATTATTCTGAGCTTAATTCTTGTGATATCCGACGTTCGTCAGGATTATGGCCATGAACCCGGATTGTGATAGTTTCCTGGCCGAATGAAAAAGTGAAGGATGACGATGAAACGTCACGGCCTAGGCGTCACCGTCCTCGGTCTCGCGCTTGCGCTCGCCGGCTTCTACGGCATGTGGACGGGCTGGGACTATATTCAGCTCGAACGCGGTTGGAGCCTGTTCATCGGCGGCGCGACGGCGGTCTCGGGCGGCGTGGTCACGATCGCGCTTGGGCGGGCGATTGGCGTGCTGGGCCGCATCGCCGATGGCGCGCCGAAGTCGCAAGCGACCGCCGAGACAAAATCGCCGTCGACGGCGGAATCGATCGAAGGCGCGCCGTCGGCGGATCGGGAGCCGGCCGCCGCGTCCGCGCCGCCGAAGCCGCCCGTCGAAGTCGACCGCTACAGCGCCGGCGGCTCGGTCTATGTGATGTTTTCCGACGGTTCGGTGGAAGTGCAGACCGAAGGAAGTTCGCACCGATATCCTTCGCTCGCGGCGCTGCGCGCCGAAACTGGCGTGCGCGGCGAATAACCGCGCTCAATTGCGGGCCGCGCTCCACATCAGGAACAGCGCCGCGTCGCCCGGCAGGCCTTCGGGAAAATCGACGATTTGCGCCGCGATGCGAAAGCCGCGCGGGTGCAGTTCGTTGCGCCAGCGCTGAAAGACGTCAGCCGGCTCGCCCCGCAGAGTCGCCGGCCAATTGGGATCGGGCGCATTGATCGCGCGGCCGCCGTCGACGCAAAGTTGCGACGGAAAGCGGATCAGCAGATGTTCGGTGAGCCCGGCGCTCGCGCTGCGCCGCGCCTGCTCCAGCATCTCCCGCCATTGCGCCTCGGTCAGCCGCTGACTTGCGAGTTCGCGGATGCGTTGATCGCGCAGTTCGAGCGCCGTGCGTCGACGCTCGGCGCGCTCCTCTTCGAGTTGGCGCTCATGCGCCGCCACGAGTTCGCGAAATTCCGAAGCTGTCGCCACCGCGCAGCGGTCGCTCTCTTGCGGAATGGAGATCAGCGGCTGGCGTCGATGCGCCTCGAGCGCCATCGCCGCGAAGCCGCCGGCCATCGCCTCGGTGACTTCTTTGCGCAGCAGGAGGCCGATGATTTTATGGCCTTCGACCACAGGGATGCGTTTGAGGCTGTGGCTCTCCATGATCCGCGCGATGTCGGGAATTTTGGCGACGTCGGGAATCGATATCGCCGGAGTCGTCATCACTTCGCGCAGCGCGCGCCCATTGGCGTGAAACGCGGGCTTAGGCCTGTCGCGCAGAAGAAACGCCGGAATGGCGCCGAGGTCCGGCGGCGATTGAAGGCGCGGCTCTTCGAGATTGCTGCGCGTGACGATGCCGATCGGCGTCAGGTCGTCGTCGACGACCGGCACGGCGCCGAGGCCGCAGTCAGCGAGCAGTTTCGCGACGAAATCGAGGTCCGCATCCGCCGTGACATAAGGAAAGTCGCTGTTCATCAGATCGCGCGCGATCATGCCGCCGTCTCGCCTCCCGATCCTTGTTGCGCGCTCAGCCCGACAGTTCGATCGTCACCGGCACATGATCGGACGGCCGGTTCCAGCTGCGCGCGTCGCGCAGCACGTCGAGACGTTCAAGTCCGCCTGCGAGCGCCTCGCTCACCAGAATATGGTCGAGCCGGCGTCCCCGGTTCGAAGCCTGCCAATCGGCGGCGCGGTAGCTCCACCAAGTATAAAGCTTTTCTTCAGCCGGCACGAAATGCCGCATCGCGTCGATCCAAGCGCCGTCCCGAAATACTCTTGTGAGTTTTTCGACCTCGACGGGCGTGTGGCTCACGACCTTCAGCAGCGCCTTGTGACTCCAGACATCATGTTCGAGCGGCGCGACATTTAGATCACCGACCAGCACCACCCGTCCGCGCGAAACGCCCTCGGCGACAATCCAGTCGCGCATTTCGTCGAGGAAATCGAGCTTGTGCTGAAATTTCGGATTGATGTCGACGTCCGGCTCGTCGCCGCCCGCCGGCACATAAAAATTATGCAGCGCTATCGGGCCGCCCGCGGCTTCAATCTCAACGCAGATATGACGGGCGTCGCCCTTGTCACAGAAGTCGCGCTTCTCGACAAATCGCAAGGGACGTTTCGATATCACGGCGACGCCGTGATAGCCCTTCTGGCCATTGATCGCGACATGTTCATAACCGAGCGCCTGCAATTCCTTCATCGGGAATTCGGCGTCCCGGCATTTCGTCTCCTGCAGGCAGAGCACGTCGGGCGCCCAGCTCTTGAGAAATTCCGCGACGAGCGGCAGCCGCAGCCGCACGGAATTGATGTTCCAGGTGGTGATCTTGAGGTTTTTCGATTTCAATGATGGTCAGCTCTTGGTCTTGTCGGCGCGGAAGAGGAAAGGGGCGACGTCGCTGACGCCCGGCTGCTTCTCGGCGATGAACGGCGTCGGGCGGCAGACGGCCATGGCGGAGAGGCCGACTCGCGCGGTGAGAAGCCCGTTTAGCACACCTTCGCCGAGCTTTGCGGAAACCCGGGCGGCGATCCCATGGCCGAGCGCTTGTTGAAGCAGAGAATCGCCGACCGCCATGCCGCCGGTGATCGCAAGATGCGCGCCGACCGAGCGGGCGAGTTTGAAGAAGCCGAACAGCCCAGGCCGGCCGCCATAAATTTCCGCGATTTTTCGCATCAGCACGATCGCCTGGCCGACGACGAACAGAACGTCGAGGAGCGCGCGCGGGCTGATCGCGGTCACGACCGAAACGCGCTTGGCGGCGCCGGCGATCTCTCGCCGCGCCGCTTCGTCGAGCGGCGCGACGAGATTGCGCTCGGCCAACGTGATCAGATCGCGGCCGTCGATGATCTGCTTCAGATAGTCCTTGATCAGCGCGCGCGCCCGGCCGGTGTCGGGACGATCGTCGTAAAGCTTGCAGAGTTCGCCGACGTGCTCGCGCGCCGCCTTCCCATCGTCGCTGGCATGCGCTTCGGCAAGCGCGGCATGCAGCTTGGCGATGCGGTTCTGCCGACTCATCGCGCGAAATTCGCGCCCAAAGAAGATGACAGTGGCGACGGCGGCGAGACCGGCAAGACTTAATCCTATGGTCCCGAGCATGGCCGAGCGGCGGAACAGATCTTCGACGAAGCTCCACAGCCACACCGAGAACGCCAGCGAGATCAGCCCGGTGACCGACGATAGGAACACGCCGCCCCAGGAGAAGACGTATCGGCGCAGCATGCCGTCAGCCTGGGCCGCTTCGACAGCCGCTTCATCGCCGGTCATCCCGTCGGCGAACTCCGCCGCCTCGCGGGCGAAAACGTCGAATTCGGCTTCGACCACCTCGACCGACGGCGGCGCCGATTTGGCGGTGACCGTCTGGTCGCCTTCGAGGCGGAAAGCTCGTGGACGCGGCCGTCGTTGCTCAGTCATGGCAATCCTGGTTTGGCCTTCCATAGCCCCTCGCGCGGCAAAAGGCGAAGCGCATCTTGTCGCCGGAGCTTTAGAGCGGCGATCGTACGTCAGAAAGGCCCCGCCAGGGCGTTAGGGTCTGAAGAAATAGGCGAAGTTGCCGCCCAAAACGCTTGTTGCGGCGCGATTGCGGCTCCTTTAGCATTCCTGCGCCTTTCGCTGTCGAGAAGTATCGCGTTTTAGCGCATGACCCCCATCATTTACGACCTCCTTGCCCTTGCGATCGGCTATTTGCTGGGCTCGATTCCATTTGGTCTGCTGCTGACGCGTCTCGCGGGCACGATCGATCTTCGCTCGATTGGCTCGGGAAATATTGGCGCGACCAACGTCTTGCGCACCGGCAGGAAGGATTTGGCGGCGGCGACGCTGCTACTCGACGGGCTGAAAGGGACGGCGGCGGCGCTCATCGGCGCGTCGCTGACGCCGGAAGGCGGCATGATCGCCGGACTAGCCGCCTTTATCGGCCATGTCGCGCCGGTCTGGCTGCAATTTAGGGGCGGCAAGGGCGTCGCGACCTTTCTTGGCGTGCTGTTTGGCCTCAGTTGGCCGACGGCCCTGATTTTCTGCGCCGTCTGGCTGACGGCGGCGGCGCTGACGCGCTACTCCTCGCTTGGCGCGCTGACGGCGAGCGCGGCGGCCCCGCTGGCGCTGTTCCTGTTTGGCCACAGCGGCGAAGCCTTTGCCGTCGCGATCATGACCGCGATCGTCTATTACCGGCACAGAGACAATATCGCCCGTCTGCGCGCCGGCTCCGAAACGCGGATCGGACAAAAGGCGTGAGCGAGGCTGCGCCAGCAGGTCGGTTGAGCGAGGCGCAGCTCGTCGACTGGCTGAGGCTCATTCGCAGCGAGAATATCGGGCCACGCACTTTCAGGCAGCTGGTCAATCGTTTTGGCGGCGCCGGCGCGGCGCTGGACGCGCTGCCATCCTTGGCGGCGCGTTCCCTGCGCGGACGGACGATCCGCATCGCGACGCGCGAGGAGGCGATGCGCGAGATCGAGACGGCGCAAGCGCTCGGCGTGCGCTTCGTCACCACGGTCGATCCCGACTATCCGCCGCTCCTGAAGGAAATCGCCGATGCGCCGCCGCTGATCGCCCTGCGCGGCGCCTCCTGGGCGGCACAACGCGACGGCGTCGCCATTGTCGGTTCGCGCAACGCTTCCGCTGCGGGCCTCGCTTTCACGGAGCGGCTCACACGCAGTTTGGCGCAGGAAAATTACGTCATCGTCTCGGGTCTGGCGCGCGGCATTGACGCGGTCGCCCATCGCGCCGCGCTCGACACCGGAACGATCGCCGTGCTGGCCGGCGGCCATGCACGGCCTTATCCCGCCGAACATACGCAGCTTGTCGAGGAAATCGCCGAGAGAGGACTAATCGTATCCGAAATGCCGATCGAATGGGAGCCGCGCGGCCGCGACTTTCCGCGCCGCAATCGGATCATTTCGGGGCTGAGCCGCGGGACGATCGTCGTCGAGGCGGCGCGCCGTTCGGGGTCTTTGATCACCGCGCGCTTCGCCAATGAACAGGGGCGCGAGGTCTTCGCCGTTCCCGGCTCGCCGCTCGATCCGCGCGCGGAAGGCGTCAACGATCTTATCCGCCAGGGCGCGACCTTGTGCGCGCGACCCGAGGACGTGATTTCGGTTCTTGCCGAGAACGCCGGCGCGCCCTCGCGCCGGACTCTCTTCGATGACGAGGCGCTCCAAAGCGAGGAAACGCTGATCGACGAACTGGACCTTTTTCCCGCCCTCGACGAGTCGGCGTTCGAGGAGAGAGCCGCGCCGACGCGTTACCCGGCGGCGGCGGCGGAATGCGGCCCCGGGCTCGACGCCGGCGGGCAGGGCGAGCCCTCGCTGCGACAGGATGCGCATGAAATCATCGTCGCTCTGCTGGGGCCCGCGCCGATTTTGGTCGATGATCTCATCCGTGTCGCCGGACTGACGGCGCGCGAGGTGCAGGGCGTGCTGGTCCAACTCGATGTCGAGGGACGGCTGCAGCGTCATGGCTCCAACCGGGTTTCTCTTGTATACAATTATAAGTTGTGATTTAGGCGGGGCGATTGATCGGATAGCCGCCAAGCTCGCGCGCCCGCATTTCCGCCTCGGCGCGCGCCAGATTCAGGAAATAGCATAGCATGGGCATGTCGCAGCGACTGGCGATCTTTGCCATTTCATCAGTCATATCAGCGATATAAGCCGCGATTGAGGCTGCTTCCTGGTTGGCTTTTGCGTCCTCCGCGGTCGTTTCGCGGGGGTTGTCGGAGTCGTGTTTGGAAGAATCCGGCCGGGACATCGTTATCGGTCTCCACGGACCACAAGGCGGTTATGAATTAGTTAAACATCGGACTTTCTTGCATTTTCTTCCACCGCGCCCATCCCATGTCAAGGCCAAAATTCTATCAAAGGTTGTAATTGTTCCGACGAAGCCGCGCTAGAGCCGTTTCAGACGGTCAAGCGCCCCCTGCAAAATATAGGCGGCGGCCATTCGGTCCACGACTTCCGCGCGCTTGGCGCGGGAAGCGTCCTGCGCAATAAGTTCGCGGGTCACCGCCGCCGTCGAAAGGCGCTCGTCCCAAAAGGCGAAGGGCAGTGACGCAAGCTTCGACAGATTGCGCATGAAGGCGCGCGTCGCCTGCGCGCGCGGCCCCTCCGTGCCGTCCATATTGAGCGGGAGACCGACGACGAGCGCGCAGACCTCGAAATCGGCCGCGCGCTTGAGCAGCCCGGCGGCGTCCTGGGAGAATTTCACGCGCGAGATCGTGTCGAGCGGCGAGGCGAGCCGCCGCTCAACGTCGGAAAGCGCCAGACCGATGGTCTTGGTCCCAAGATCCAGGCCCATCAGCCGGCCCTTCGCCGGCAGAAGCGCCGCTAAATCTTCCAAACATGTCGCGCGCATGGTCACCGCGTCTCCGCTATCACGCCGCCATCGCGCCTCAAACCGGCAGGGTTGCGGGCTTCCCCTTTTTGAGCCCCCGACGGACCGCCAACATTGCGCCGCGATAGGGCAGGCGCTATAGCGCCGTCGAGACCTTTCTTGCGGAGACCTAATGTCCGTTGATTCCGCGACCGTCCGCCGGATCGCCCATCTCTCGCGCATCGCCATCGACGACGGCGAGGTCGAGCGGCTGCGCGGCGAACTCAACGCCATTCTCGCTTTCGTCGAGACCTTGAGCGAGGTCGACGTTGACGGGGTCGAGCCTTTGACCTCCGCACTGCCGATGCAAATGAAGAAGCGCGTCGATGTGGTGACCGACGGCGGCATCCCTGACGACATTCTCGCCAATGCGCCGCTGTGCGAAGATCATTATTTCGTCGTGCCCAAGGTCGTCGAATAGCGCTTCCCGCGCAGCCGCCGCGCCTGGAGCGTTCTCAGAAATAAAGGGACAAATGTCCGACCCCACGAATCTTTCATTGGCCGAGGCGCGCGACGCGCTCAAATCGAAACGGCTTTCCGCGGTCGAGCTGACGCAGGCGCATGTCGTTGCGATCGAGAAGTCGCGCGCGCTCAACTGCTTCATTACGGAGACGCCGGACCTTGCGCTATCCCAGGCGCGCGACAGCGATGCGCGGATCGCGCGCGGCGAAGCGCGCCCGCTCGAAGGTCTGCCGCTCGGCATAAAGGATCTCTATTGTTCGAAAGGCGTGCGCACGACGGCCGCGAGTCGCATTCTCGACGAGTTCACGCCCACTTATGAATCGACCGTCTCGGCCAATCTGTTGCGCGACGGCGCGGCGACGCTCGGCAAGCTCAATCTCGATGAATTCGCGATGGGCTCGTCGAATGAGACGAGCGCCTTCGGTCCCGTCGTTTCGCCATGGCGGCGCGCCGGCGATCCCGACGCCAAGATTGTGCCGGGAGGATCATCGGGCGGCTCCTCCGCTGCGGTCGCGGCGCATCTTTGTCTCGGCGCCACCGCGACCGACACCGGCGGTTCAATCCGTCAGCCCGCCGCCTTCACTGGGACGGTCGGCGTCAAGCCGACCTATGGCCGCTGTTCGCGGTGGGGCATCGTTGCGTTTGCCTCTTCGCTCGATCAGGCGGGTCCGATCGCGCGCAGCGTGCGCGACGCCGCGATCATGCTGAGGTCGATGGCGGGTCATGACCCGAAAGACACGACCAGCGTCGACGCGCCAGTTCCGGACTATGAAGCCGCAGTCGGCGCATCGGTGAAAGGGCGCCGCATCGGCGTGCCGAAGGAATATCGCATCGATGGCATGTCGGCGGAGATCGCCGCCCTGTGGGATCAAGGCGCCGCATGGCTGAAGGACGCAGGCGCGGAAATCGTCGAAATTTCCTTGCCGCACACCCGCTACGCCTTGCCCACGTACTATATCATCGCGCCGGCCGAGGCGTCGTCCAATCTCGCGCGCTACGATGGCGTGCGCTATGGCCGTCGCGAGCAGGGCCGCGACATTATTGATATGTACGAGAAGACGCGCGCGAGCGGATTTGGCTCCGAAGTGCGGCGGCGCATCATGATCGGCACCTATGTTCTGTCGGCCGGCTATTACGACGCTTATTACGTGCGCGCGCAGAAAGTCCGCAGCCTGATCAAGCGCGACTTCGACGAAGCCTTCGCCTCTGGCGTCGACGCCGTGTTGACGCCGGCGACGCCGTCGACGGCCTTCGCGCAAGGCGAGAAGGGCGCGGCCGACCCTGTTGAAATGTATCTCAACGACGTGTTCACCGTCACGGTGAACATGGCCGGCCTTCCCGGCGTCGCGGTTCCCGGCGGTCTCGCGGCGAATGGCTTGCCCTTGGGGCTGCAGCTCATCGGCCGGCCCTTCGACGAAGAGACGCTGTTTTCTCTGGCGGCGGCGGTCGAGCAGGCGGCGCCGACGATCGAACGTCCTCGGCCATGGTGGCGCGAGGGCTGAAGATGACCACGCCGGGCGCTCAAAAAGATATCGCGCAACGCTCCGAAAAGGAGCTGCAGGACGAGATGTCCGACGTCCGCCGTCTGATAGACGAATTGGACGAAGAACTGGTTGCGCTTCTCGCCAGGCGCCAAAGACAGATCGAGCGGGCGGCGAAGGTCAAACCGGCGCTTGGGATTCCCGCCAATGTGCCCGAGCGCGTCGACGAAGTCCTCGCGCATGTGCTTGGCGTCGCGCGCCGGGAGGGTCTCTCGGTGGAGCTCACGATGAATCTTTGGCGCGCGGTGATCGACTGGTCGATCCAATATGAAGAGCGGCTGATGGGCGACCGCGCGCCCACGCGCGATTCTCAGTCCTCTTCAGGCGGCGGCCCGGCATCCTGATCGCCGTTGCGCGGCGTCGTCTTGATGCGCACGAAGCCGTGGCGGATCGACCACCGCAGGCATTTGATTGACCACCAGTGAAAGCGTCGCGACAATCTATGGGCGCCGGGCGAGTGCGGGGCGAGGATCGCGAGGCCGAGAGGGAACATCCAGACGCCGAAGACAGGCAGCGGCGCGAGAATGGTGCCGCCAAGGATCAAGCCGACGCCGACGGGAATGCTCACATGGCGTGGCGCGTTGCGCATGCGCGCAATCAGTCCCTTTCCGCGCTTGTCGTCTGAATTCCGCTTGATGGCCATTTCGTCGCTTGTCCTTCGCCTTGCGCCGGCCGTTCCGCTCCCGCCAAGCGTGGTTTATATAAAAGAAGCAAGTTTAGCGAGGCAGATATGGCGACAGAGGCGGCTCCAACCAAGCTCATCAAAGGCGCGACCGGCGACTGGGAAGTCGTGATCGGCATGGAAATTCACGCCCAGGTGACGAGCAACGCCAAGCTCTTCTCGGGCGCTTCCGCCGAATATGGCGGCGCCCCAAATGATCACGTATCGCTTGTCGACGCGGCCATGCCGGGCATGCTGCCGGTGATCAACGAGGAATGCGTCAAGCAGGCGATCCGCACCGGCCTCGGCTTGGAAGCGAAGATCAACCTGCGTTCGGTCTTCGACCGAAAGAACTATTTCTATCCCGATCTGCCGCAGGGCTATCAGATTTCGCAGTACAAGCACCCGATCGTCGGCGAGGGCGCCGTTGTTGTCGACGTATCGCCGAGCGAGCGCATCACCGTCGGCATCGAGCGTCTGCATCTCGAACAGGACGCCGGCAAGTCGCTGCATGATCTTTCGGCGACGGAAAGCCATGTCGATCTCAACCGCAGCGGCGTCGCTTTGATGGAAATCGTCTCAAAGCCGGACATGCGTTCGGCCGAGGAGGCGCGCGCCTATGTGTCGAAGCTGCGCACCATCCTGCGTTACATCGGCTCCTGCGACGGCAATATGGAGCAGGGCTCGCTGCGCGCCGACGTCAATGTCTCGGTGCGCCGCCCCGGCGCCGCGCTCGGCACGCGCTGCGAAATCAAGAACGTCAACTCGATCCGTTTCATCGGCCAGGCGATCGAGGTCGAGGCGCGCCGTCAGATCGGCATTCTCGAGGACGGCGGCAAGATCAATCAGGAGACGCGGTTGTTCGATCCCGGCAAGGGAGAGACGCGATCGATGCGCTCCAAGGAGGAAGCGCATGATTATCGCTACTTTCCCGATCCTGATCTTTTGCCGCTCGAATTCGATCAGCCCTATGTCGACGCGCTGAAGAGCGAGTTGCCGGAACTCCCCGACGCCAAGCGGGCGCGCTTCATCGCGCAATATGGTCTGCCGCCCTATGACGCCGGCGTGCTGGTGATGGAGCGGGCCACGGCCGACTATTTCGAGGAGACGGCGAAAGGCCGCGACGCCAAGCTCGCCGCCAATTGGGTGATCAATGAACTGTTCGGCCGCCTGAACAAGGAAGGCCTCGACGTCACGCGCTCGCCGGTGTCGTCGGAGGCTCTCGGCGCGATCATCGATCTCATCTCGCAGAACGTCATTTCGGGCAAGATCGCTAAGGATCTTTTCGAGATCGTCTGGACCGAGGGCGGCGACCCGAAGGAGATCGTCGAAACGCGCGGCATGAAGCAGGTGACCGACACGGGCGCGATCGAGGCCGCCGTCGACGCTGTCATCGCCGCCAATCCCGACAAGGTCGAGCAGGCGAAGGCGAAGCCGACGATGCTCGGATGGTTTGTCGGACAGGTGATGAAGCAGACCGGCGGAAAGGCGAATCCGCAGGCGGTGAACGAGCTCCTGAAGCGCAAATTGGGCGTTTGACGCGCGCCTTCGCCGCCAAAAACGAATCAGTTTTCGACGCACGCTGCGCGATTCCTCTCCAAAGGGAGGCGTTGCGCGGCGATTTTTTTCGGTCCGTCAACGCTAGCCACAATTTTTTTTTTGTCCCAATGCGCCTTCGCGACGCGTTGTGCAGGCGCGTGCGACTCTCGTCGCGTTTGACGCGCGCCGCTTCTCGACGGAGGTTGATTCGCGCATCCGCCTAAGCGGTCGCCGGCGCAGTTTCATCGTGTATCGATATATTTTCGGATGGGCGCTTGCGGTCAGCGACGGCGGCTTGCGGTCGTTGGCGGATGCAAAATTAAATCAAGTAATTGAAGAAGGGACGCGGCGTATCGCCCAGCAAGCGCGCGCATTTGTCGAAGGCTCGTGCGAGGACATGTCGCGCGCGGAATCGGCGCTTCAATCGTCGCAATAAAACGCAAGACGCAAACCTGTCGCGACAGTCTCGACAAAGCGTTCGCAAAGCAGCTTCGCGAGCGTTTTGCTTGTCGTTCGACAGCGCTCAACATGCCTCGTCATGCGTAGCGTCGATGACTTCTGCGCGCTTAGCTCTTGAACGACTGATTAACCGCGTTACGCTATTTGCGCGTATTGTCGGTCGAGCATAGTTCCGGCAATTCGGATCAAGGGGACTTATTATGGCGAGAGCTACAACGAAGCGTAAGCCGGCCAAGAAGGCTGCGGCGAAGAAGGGTGCGCGTAAAACCGCGAAGAAGGCCGCGACAAAGAAGTCGGCGGCAAAGAAAGGCGCCCGCAAGGCTACGCGAAAGACCGCTGCGAAGAAGACGGCTCGCAAGGGCGTCCGCAAGGCGGCGACCAAAAAGCGCGGCGTGAAGAAGGCAGGCGCCAAGAAGGGCGCTCGCAAGGCGACCGCAAAGAAGCGCGCGCCGCGAAAGGCGAAGGCGCCGGCCCCGTCCGCTCCGCCGGAAGCCATGTAGGCGAAGCGCCTTCGCATGCGCGATTGATCATATCGCGTGTCGCGGCAGCGCTTCACGCACTCATCGCCCGAGGGCGCGTCAACCGAGGCGCGTCCCGGGCGATAGCTGTCACAGCTGATTGCTTTATGCGCGCGCCGCCGACGCGCCGGGCGATTCTTTGCAGGCCTACCGCGTCAGGCACTCCGTCGCGAAATCGCGCCAAATCGGCAAGCCCTTATTCGACTCGCGCTTCATCCTGTCCCATTCCTCGGCGCAGGCGCGCATCTTCGCGCGCGGGGCGCGCGGAAGCGACGGCGGCGGTTGACTCGTATCGACTGGAGGCGGCGCTTGCGGCGGCGGCAGCGCGCTCACCCCGGGCGGCTGTGTCGGTTGCGGAGCAGGCGTTGCGTTTGGCGGCGCGGCGTCTTGGACCGGCGGACGCGCTGGCTGCCGGACATTCTGTTCAGGCGCCGGCGCGTTTCGCTTTGGCGGCGTCGGAATGGTACGGCTGGCGGGCGTCGGCGCTGCGGATTTGACTTGCGCCAGGGTCGCGCTGGCCGCGACAAGCGCGGCGACGCCGATCGCGGCGGCAGGCGCCGATCGCCGCAATGAAAAGTTGCGCGAGCCGATTTTCAATGGTTTTTCCTCGCGCATGCGCAACGGCCGTCGATCCTCTATAGCCTGAAGTTCATTCGCCTCGAAAGCGGATGAAGGAGATGAGCGGCGAAACAGCGCTACACGGCGGAGGCCCCATGAAAGACGCAGAACGGCGGATCGACGCGACGGCGCGGCTGAGCCTGCTCCGGCGCCCGCGCCGAAATCGCAAGAGCGTGTGGGCGCGGCGCCTCGTCAGGGAAAACGCGCTCGAGGTTTCCGATCTGATCTGGCCGCTCTTCTTGATCGACGGCGCGGATCGGCGCGAGCCGGTCTCGTCGATGCCGGGCGTCTTCCGTAATTCGATCGATGCGGCGGTCGAAGCCGTGGGGCAGGCCGCCGCGCTGGGGATTCCCGCCGTTGCGCTTTTTCCCTATACCGATCCGGACCTGCGCGACGAGCGCGCAAGCGTGGCGCTTGATCCCGAGAATCTCGTCTGTCGCGCCTGCCGGGCGATCAAGCGCGCCGTGCCCGACATCGGCCTCATCACCGATGTGGCGCTCGATCCATACACGAGCCACGGCCATGACGGCCTTCTCGTCGGCGACGAGATCGTCAATGACGCGACCGTCGCCGTGCTGGCGCGACAGGCGGTGACCCAGGCGCGCGCCGGCGCGGACGTCATCGCGCCTTCGGACATGATGGACGGACGAGTCGAAGCGATCCGCAAGGCGCTCGACGCCGAGGGTTTCGAGAATGTCCAGATCATGAGCTATGCGGCGAAATATGCATCAGCCTTCTATGGGCCGTTCCGCGATGCGATCGGCACAAGCAAGACGCTACGAGGCGACAAACGGACCTATCAGATGGATCCCGCCAATTCCGACGAGGCGCTGCGCGAAGTGGCGCTCGATCTCGAACAGGGCGCCGACATGGTAATGGTGAAGCCGGGCATGCCCTATCTCGATGTGGTGCGACGCGTCGTCGAGGCGTTTCGCGCGCCGACATTCGCCTATCAGGTGTCCGGCGAATACGCGATGATCACGGCGGCGGCGCAAAACGGCTGGATCGACGGCGATCGGGCGATGCTGGAAAGCCTGCTTGCTTTCAAGCGCGCGGGCGCGTCGGGCGTCCTGACCTATTTCGCGCTTCGCGCCGCGCAGGCGCTGCGAGAAAAAGACTGACGCGCGCCGGTTGGCGGCAGGACTGCGGCGTCGCGGGGTGGACAAAGCCTCGAAGGCATGGTTTGCAGAACCGCCTGCCGCGCCGATCTCGCGCCGGCGCCAGCGACCCGTCTTCAGCCCCTCCAGGCAACGCTAATACTATGATTGGACGCGCCCTTCTTGTTGCCGCTCTATCATTTTGCGCCGCCGCCCCGGCGCGCGCCGACTTTCGCCTCTGTAACAATACGAGCGCCCGCGTCAGTGTCGCCATCGCCTATACCGACGGCCGCAACTGGCTCTCCGAAGGCTGGTGGAACCTACGGCCGAGCGTTTGCGAAACGCTTCTGCGCGGGCCGCTCGCCGCACAATTTTATTATGTCTATGCCATGGATGAACGCGGCGGCGAGTGGAAGGGCAAGGCGTTCATGTGCACGCGCGACCGGGAATTTCGCATCGACGGAAGAGAAGATTGTTTCGCGCGCGGGTTCGACCGCACCGGATTCTTCGAAATCGACACGGGACGGGACGCGAAGAGCTGGACGGTTCAGCTCACCGATCCCAATGCCGCGCCCACGCAATAACTTGAGCTCAGGAACGTCTTCGCCATGAGAAGGTCGCGGCGCGTCAAGATCATCGCAACGCTTGGACCGGCGACGGTCGACAAGGCGGTCATCGCCGGCCTCGTGCGCGCCGGCGCCGATGTGTTCCGCATCAATATGAGCCATACGGATCACGCGGGGCTTGCAAGCTATGTGCGGATGATCCGCGAGATCGAGAGCGACATGTCGCGCGCGATCGCTGTGCTTGTCGACCTCCAGGGCCCGAAGCTGCGCATCGGCGCCTTCGAGGAAGGCTCGGTGCATGTGCGCAAGGGCGACGTGTTCGTCTTCGACAGCGACCCCAAGCCCGGCGACGCGACGCGCGTGCGCCTGCCGCATCCTGAAATTCTCGCGGCGCTCAAGGTCGGTGACTCGATCCTCATCGACGACGGGCGGGTGCGACTTCATGTCGTCGAAACGACGCCCGAGCGTGCACATGCCGTCGTCGATGTCGCCGGACGCCTGTCGAACCGTAAGGGCGTCAGCCTGCCGGATACTGAGATTCCGATCACGTCGATGACGAACAAGGATCGCGCCGATCTCGACGCCGCGCTGAAAGAGGGCGTCGACTGGGTCGCGATTTCTTTCGTCCAGCGGCCCGAAGACGTGATCGAGGTGAAACAGATCACCCAGGGCCGGGCGCTGGTCATGGCGAAGATCGAGAAGCCTCAGGCGATTTCGAGGCTCGAGGATGTGATCGAGGTTTCGGACGCGCTGATGGTCGCCCGCGGCGATCTCGGCGTCGAAGTGCCGCTCGAACGCGTGCCGGGGCTCCAGAAACGCATCAACCGTTCGGCGCGGCGCCTCGGCAAGCCGGTGGTGATCGCCACGCAAATGCTCGAGTCGATGATCCTTTCGCCCCTGCCGACGCGCGCCGAAGTGTCTGACGTCGCCACGGCGGTGTTCGAGGGCGCGGATGCGGTGATGCTCTCCGCCGAAAGCGCGGCGGGACAATATCCGCACGAAGCTGTCGCGACGATGAGCCGGATCGCGGAAGAGGTCGAGACCGATGCGATCTATCGCTCGATCATCAACGCCCAGCGCGGCGAATTGCCCAATCCGACGTCGGCCGACGCCATCGCCGTCGCGGCGCGCGACGTCGCGCAGACGCTCCACTCGAAGGCGATCATCGCCTGGACGTCCTCCGGTTCGACGGCGCTGCGCATTGCGCGCGAACGGCCGCAATCGCCGATTCTGGCGTTGACTCCGAAACGCGACACCGCCCGTCGCCTGGCGCTGGTCTGGGGCGTGCATGCGCTTGAAACGCGCGACGCGGTCGACATCGAGGATATGGTGGGGCGCGCCTGCGAATATTCGGAGAGCGAGGGGTTCGGCGTCGCCGGCGACCGTGTAATCATCGTCGCCGGCATGCCGTTTGGCACGCCGGGCGCGACCAATATGATCCGCATTGCGCATCTCGGCGAGCAGGCCAGCCCGCCGCAAGCCTGATCCTGCAGGCGCTCCTCGACCACGACGGAGTCAGCGCGGCGGCCGCCATTCCATCATGATGGTTTCGCGCCCAGACAATGTGTTGGCGCCGCGTCCAACGCGCGAAAATCCGTCGCGTTCGTAAAATCGAATGGCGCGAAGATTATCGGCATTGACGTCGAGTCGGATCACGCTCGGCGAGACATTGCGCGCGGCCGTCAGCAGCGACGCGCCAAAGCCGGCGCCGAAGCGGTCCGGCGCGACGCAAATCTGATCGAGCCAGCCATCCGCCGGATTGATCACGACGAAGCCGGCAAGCGTCGAGCCTGCGTCGAACAGGCAGAGCGTCACCCCGCCCACGGCTTCCAGCTCGCGAACGTGGCGCATCAGCCAGTCACGGCGCGCGTCGAAGTCGATTTCCGGATAAGTGGCGCGCCACGAGGCGACCCACACGTCGAGAATCGATGGCCAATCGTCTTCGACGCGCAGGCGCAGTTTCACCGAGGCGGGTGGAGCAGGGGCGTTCACGCCTTCCTCATCACGTCGAGGAGTTGGCGATGAATTGTTTCGTTGCCGGCGCATATCTCGCCCTTCATAAGCATGTCGGCGCCACCCGAAAGGTCGCTGACGAAGCCCCCGGCTTCGCGCACGAGCACGATGCCCGCCGCGACGTCCCACGAGTTGATGCCGCGCTCCCAATAGCCGTCGAAACGCCCGCAGGCGACCATGGCAAGATCGAGCGCGGCGGCCCCCATGCGCCGAATATTGGCGATCTTGCCCATGCCGGCCGCGAGTTCGCGCTTGAACGACTCATGGTCGCGGGCGCGCGCCAGCGGCGGGATTCCGCAGGCCACCATGGAGTCCGAAAGCGAGCGGCGCGCCGCGACCCGCATGCGGCGATTGTTGAAATAGGCGCCCTGGCCGATCTCGGCGACGAACATGTCGTCGGTGGCGGGATTGTATACGAGTCCGGCGACGAGACGGTCCTCGCGCTCCAACCCGATCGAGATGGCGAAGACCGGAACGCCGTGGAGAAAATTCGAGGTGCCGTCGAGCGGATCGATCAGCCAGCGGTGGCTCTTGTCGGAGCCCTCGACGACGCCGCCCTCCTCAAGAACAAAGCCATAGCCGGGCCGCGCCTTCGACAGTTCCTCGAATAAGGTTTTCTCGGCGCGCCGGTCTGCCGCGGTGACGAAATCGCCTGGACCTTTGACCGAGACTTGCAGATTCTCCACCTCGCCGAAGTCGCGTTTAAGGCCGCGGCCCGCTTTGAGAGCGGCGGCGGTCATCACATTCATCAAGGCGGAGCGAATCATTCAGGGAGAGCCTAGGAGGACAGTTGCGGGGAGATCAACGCTTTCCAGCGCGGCGGGACGTTCCGAAGAACGCGGCGGGAGACTTCAAATGCGCCAGTTTTCGTCCCAGGGCCAGCCTCTTTTTGCTTCGCCGACAGAGCCTTGCGCTGATGAGCTAGGCGGGCGGCCGCCGATGGCTCCCTATTCGGAATAACCTATTGGCCGAGTTGAATTTTGGCATGTCGTTCAACACAAAATTGTGCCGGCAAGCGTCCATCGGGAGCGGGCGTTAACCTCATGTTAATGATTGCCGTCTTACGCTGGGCGTATCCCTTCAGTGGGATGTCCGAGTGGCTTCTTCTCCACTCGTCCTTGATGCCTCCCTGTTAAGAAGCCTTGAGAGCCGCCCTGCGGCTCTCTTTTTGTGGGCATGGCGAGGCGCGATCCCATTAAGGTTAAAGAAAGGCTAAGCGCGCGAAGGCCTGCCGCCTGCGTTACTGTTCGCAGATCAAAGGCGCCGTCGCGCCGAATTTGCGTGAGCGTCGTATGGCTCGAGTCACCGGCAGCGCCGGAGAAAAGCAGCAGCCGGTCTCTTTCATCGAGAAACTGGCGGGATCCGAAGGATTTTGCGCGCTGTTTCGCGAAGGCATGAGCCTGGTCGAGGAGGCCGCCTCCTATCTCGATGGGGAGGGGCGCTCAGAGTCTAGGGAACTGGCCAAGGCCGAAGCCCTTGCCTATGCGGCCGAGAGCATGCGGCTGACGACCCGGCTGATGCAGATTGCATCATGGCTGTTGCTGCAGCGGGCGGTCAATCAGGGCGAACTGACGCGTCATCAGGCGGCGAGCAATCGCCATCGCGTGAAGCTGCGCGAACAGGAGCTGGCGTCGGCGGCCGATATTTTCCAGCGCCTGCCGGAGCGCCTGCGCGAGCTCGCGCTGCACTCGCTGCGCCTGCAGGCCCGGATCATCCATCTCGACCGGCTGATCTATGCGCCCGAGCCGGCTTCCGCCGAGCCAGCGCCGGCTTCAAGTCCGGTCGAAGCGCAGATCGCGAAATTGCGCGCCGCCTTCAGCCAGTAAAATTCTTCAGGCGAACCAACTTGAGGCGGCGGTCGAACCGCCGCCTTCTTTTATTTCTTGCCGAAAGAGAGATTGCCGAAGCGCGAGTTGAAGCGCGACAGCCGGCCGCCGCGGTCGAGGAGCTGGGTCGATCCGCCCGTCCAGGCCGGATGGGTCTTGGGGTCGATGTCGAGATGCATCGTGTCCCCATCCTTCCCCCAGGTCGAACGGGTCGTATATTCCGTGCCGTCGGTCATCACGACCTTGATCGTGTGATAGTCGGGGTGGATGTCCTTTTTCATAACGACGCATCCTTTATGCGATGGAAACGGCTGAAGCCCCGCGCCGCGGCGGCGCGGGGTCGGCCGGTCGAAACAAGCGAATTTGACGGCGCTGATAGCGCAACGCGGGAAAATGGGCAAGTTGGCCGGCGCGACAGCTGATGGCGGCGCGCCATCGACGACCAGGAGGCGGTCGATTTCGATTGGGCCTACGGACAGGCTTTAGGATTCAGGCCGCGAGCATCCGCTGCACCTCGGTGACCAGCTCCCGCAGATGGAACGGCTTGGAGAGGATTTTCGCCTGCCGCGGCGCCTGATTGTCCGGATTAAGCGCCACGGCCGCGAAGCCGGTGATGAACATGACCCTGATGTCGGGATCAAGCTCGGTCGCCCGGCGGGCGAGTTCGATCCCGTCCATCTCGGGCATGACGATGTCGGTCAACAGCAGTTCGAAGGGCTCGACCCGAAGCTGATCATAGGCGGAAAGCCCGTTGTCGAAGGACGTGACCGAAAAACCGGCCTGTTGCAGCGCCTTGACCAGGAAACGCCGCATGTCGTGGTCGTCTTCGGCGAGCAGAATTCGTGCGGCGGGACTATCGTTCATCGCCATCCTCTCTGGTTTTTCCCCATATGGACCGAGCTTCGTAAATTTCAGGTGAAACCGAGGCGGCGCCGCGTTAACGTAACGGTTCAATATAGCGGGAGGGGTCGTCAATTTCGAGCGCCTGCCCGCAGCGCCGGCGCTAATTTGAAGTCCGCGGCGGCGCGGAAATGAGATGAGCGAATGAACGAGGGCATGCGCGAGCGGCGCGAAACGAATGTGGCGGCGCCCTGTTGCGAACCGGAATTCGAGCGCGCCTTCGACATTATCGAGCCGAACGCGCTCGCTTCGCCGCTGGTGTTTTCCTCGCCGCATTCGGGGCGGATCTATCCCGCCCGTTTTCTGGCCTCGACGCCGCTCGACGCGGCGACCCTGCGCCGTTCCGAAGACGCCTATGTCGACGATCTTTTCGCTTCGGCGCCGTCGATCGGGGCGCCTTTGCTGCGGGCGCGCTTTCCTCGCGCCTATCTCGACCTCAATCGCGAGCCCTATGAACTCGATCCGAGGCTCTTCGACGGCGCCTTGCCGGCCTTCGCCAATGCGCGTTCGTTGCGCGTCGCGGCGGGGCTGGGGACGATTCCGCGGGTGGTCGCCGACGCGCGCGAAATTTACGAAAAGCGGCTCTCGCTCGAAGAAGGCTTGCGCCGCATCGACGCCCTCTACAAGCCCTATCATACGGCGCTGCGCGGCTTGATGGAGCGCGCCGCCGCCCGTTTCGGCGTCGCCGTGCTGATCGACTGCCATTCGATGCCCTCGACCGGCGCGCGCGATCCCGTCCTCGCGGCGCGAGGCGATAAGCGGCGCATCGATTTCGTCATCGGCGATCGCTACGGCGCGAGCGCTTCCACCAGCCTCGTCGACATCGTCGAGGACCGGCTGCGCACCCGCGGCTATCACGTCATGCGCAACCGGCCTTACGCCGGCGGCTTCATCACCGAACATTACGGCAAGCCGGCCGCCGGCTGGCATGCGTTGCAGATCGAAGTGTCGCGCGGGCTTTACATGGACGAGTCTACGCTCCAGAAGAATGAGCGCTTCGACGCCGTCGCCCGCGATCTCGGCGACGTGCTGGCGGCGGTGGCGCGGCATGAAGATTTGGCCGAGATTCTGGGCGGCGAGCGACGGGCGGCGGCCGAGTAGCCGGAGCTTCCGCCGCTCGGCCGTGGAGATCGTATGACCGCCGTTGATTTCGAGAAATTCGTGGATCGTCTCGCCGATGTTTCGGCCGAAGCGATCATGCCCTTCTTCCGCACCGCGCTCGCCGCCGACGACAAGGCGCATGGCGGGGCCTTCGATCCCGTCACCGAGGCAGACCGCGCCGCCGAACTCGCCATGCGGCGCCTGATCGAATCGACCTTTCCCGGCCACGGCATTTACGGGGAGGAGTTCGGTCCCTTACGCGAAGATGCCGAATATGTCTGGGTGCTCGATCCGATCGACGGCACCAAGAGCTTCATCTGCGGCCTGCCGCTGTGGGGCACGCTGATCGGGCTCGCCCATCGCGGGCGTCCCTGTTACGGGCTGATGAGCCAGCCCTTCACCCGCGAGCGCTTCTATAGCGATGGCGAGGCCGCCTATTGGCGCGGTCCGGCGCGAGGGGCGGGGGGCGCGCGCGGCGCCTTCGAGACTCGACGGCTGGCGACCCGCGCCTGCGCCAAGCTCGACCAGGCGACGCTGATGACGACCTCGCCATTGCTGATCGACCCGTCGCTGCGCGAAAATTTCCATCGCGTCGAGCGGGCGGCGCGGCTGTCGCGCTATGGCGGCGACTGCTACGCCTATTGCGCGCTGGCGTCCGGCCATGTCGATCTGGTCGTCGAGACCAATTTGCAGCCTTACGACATCGTCGCGCTGATCCCGATCATCGAGGGCGCTGGCGGCGTCGTCACCAATTGGAGCGGCGGCGCGGCGGCCCAAGGCGGCGCGATTGTCGCCGCCGGCGACCCGGCGCTGCACGAAGCAGCGTTGACGCTGCTCGGCGCGTAAATCACGCGACGTAGGCTTCTCCCGGAACGAAGGCGTCGAAGGCGCGCCAGAACTGGCTGCGGAACTCGTCGCGCTCCATCAGCAGTTCATGCTTGGCGCCCGGGATCATCGCGAGCGCGCCGCTGTCGAGATGTTGCGCGAAACGTTCGATCGCGGCGTTGGAGACGACCATCTCCCGCCCGCAGCCGAACATCAGAATGGCGGCGCGGATGCTTCGCGCATAGTCCGGCGATTCAAATCCCCTCATCAGCCGAAAGGCGGCGTTGATCCAGCCGATCGTCGGATCGCCGATCGCGAGCTGCGGCGCGACCCTGAGAATCGCCGCGTTTCTCTCGAAGCGAACCGGATCCGAGGTCAGCAAATTCCCTTCAAAAGGCTTCTCGATAAAGGAGGCGCCTTTCCCGCCGGGGACGTACATGCCGCCGAAGCCGCACATGTCGAGCGTATCGGCGAGCCATCGCGTCGCGCGCGGAAAGCGCAAATTGGCGAGATCGATCATCGGGGCGGTCAGAACGAAACGCTGAAAGGGCGTTCGTTCGGAATGCGCCGCCTCGAGCATGATGGCGGCGCCCATCGAATGGGCGAGCGCGAACCAGGGTTGCGGCCGGTCGCACAATACTTGCGCGATCAAGACTTCGAGGTCGCGCTGATATTGCGAGAAATCGTCGATATGGCCTTTGCGACGGTCGGCGAGTTCTCGCTCCGAGCCGCCCTGGCCACGCCAGTCAAGCGTAACGACGTCGAAGCAGCGCTTGCGCAAAGCCTCGATCGTCTCGAAATACTTCTCGATGAACTCGTTGTGGCCCTGAAACAACGCCACCGTGCCGCGCGGCTTTTCGCGGCACGGAAATGCGGCGGCGCGCACTCTTCGCCCGTCCCGCGTCGTCAGCATGTAAACCGAGGCGCCTTCAGGAACGGGATTGTTGGGCGACGCAATAAGTTCTCGCATGGGGCCTCCTCGGCGCTCGAGGCCGATTCTTCACGCGAAGATAATGCATTTTGGCGACGAGGCCGAACCGCGAGGTTTTTCAGTCGGCGCAGAAGGCGGCGAGGCGTTGCGGCTCCTCAAAGTGCAGCCTGCCGCTGACGATGGCGTCGACTTGTCCGGACGCGCCGACAAAATAGTGCAGCGGGGTGACCACGCCGCCGTCTGCGGTCGCGCCATAAAAGGCGCGCGCGCTTTTCGCTTTCGCCACATCGGTTTTCGTCGAATCGCCGACACGGAAGATTTTCCATGGGAGCCCGTAGGTCTTGAACTTCGCCGCGTCCCTGGCGTTGTCGCTCGCGCGCGCCGAGACGAAGACAATGTTCCAGCGCTCGGGGCAGGTCGCGGCGATCGCCTTGAAGCCCTTCATTTCGGCGAGGCAATTGGGACACCAATGCGCCCAGAGGCTGATGAGCGTCGGCCGGCCGTTCGCCATCAGCGCCCGCAGGTCGACCGGCGCGCCATTGGCGCCGACGAGGTCAATCTCCCGAAGCGAAGCCTTCATCTCCTCCTCGCTGACCGAGCGCGGCGTCGGCGCGCCGATAATTTCGCCCCGCGCTAGGACGGAAGATATGCAAAGCAAGATGGCCAGACCAATAGAGCGCCACATCACAAGCGTCCCAGAAAAGGGCGGCGCATCGGCGCGCCGCCATCCACTTCGTCGCGGTCAGAACTTCACGGTGAGGCCAGCATAGAAATTCCGGCCCATTCCCGGCACCTGACGCACGCTCGCAAGCCCCGCGTTGCGACCGTAAACGAACGCATTGTAGGAATAGTTCGACAGGTCAAATCCGCCAAGCGGCAGAGAGTAGAGGGCGTTTGTGAGATTATCGACGCCAAGGTCGATGCGCATGTTGCTCCACTCATAGGCCGTGCGCAGATTGAGCAGCGCGTAGGCGGGCGTCCTGAACTCGCCTTTATTCGCCGACACGTGATCCTTGGGCGCGACCAGCTGCGTTTCAGCCGCCATGCTCAGCCCGCCGATCTGATGTTCGAGCCCGACGCGCGCATTGGCCGGCATCAGGTTCCACAGACCGTCGCCTTTCTTGATCAGGAATGACGCGACCGAGCACAGACCATTGCCCGGCAGACAATATTGCGGATTGCCGATGTCGAGATTTCGCCCATAGACGAAACTGACCACGCCGACCGCCTGCAGCCTGCCGTATTCCGGCGATTCATGCAGCTTGATCCTGCCCGAGCCGTCGACCCCGTAAAGCTCCGCCTTGAAGTTGCGGAACTGCATGATCTGGAAAATATAGGAATTCGCCACGGGAAAGGTGTTGAACGTGCCGCCGGTCCGCGCGCCGTCGATATAATTTTCGACATAGGTATAGAAGGGCGAAATCCGGGCTTCCCAATTGTTGGCGCCAGACATGTCGCGCCATGCGCCGGTGATCGCGACATTATGGGCGACTTCCGGCTTGAGATTGACATTGCCGATATAGCCGTTGCCGTCGCCGAACCAGTTGAACATCGCGGTGAACGGACTGAACACCGGCCAGATATAGCGTTCATAGAGATTGGGAGAGCGCGTCTTTCGCGAATAGCCGAATTCGTAAAAGCTGCCCGGCTCTGGTTGGTAGTGCCCGAGCGCGGTCATGTCGAAATTGACGTCGGTGCGGGCGCGATTTTGCGCGTTGAATAGATTGACCGCGATGACATTGGGATTGGCGAAGGCGAAGGGCGTATAGCTGCGGCCGGGGCCCGTATCCATCCAGACCACGTCATTGCGCAAGCCAATCAGGCTCGACCATTCCTGAGTCCAGCGGCGTTCCCATTCGGCGTAGGTTCCGATGCGATTGCGCTGGCCGCCGTTGATGTTGATCTGGGCGAACTGCCGCGGCATCCCGGCGAAATTGGGGAAGCCGGAGAGATCGGACGGCCAATAGTCCTGCAGCCGAAATCCATGGAGCTCATTGCCGATGCGGAACGTATCCTGCTCGCTGTATGGAATTTCCGCCCTGACCGAATAGCCGAAGTCGCGGCCAAGCGCGATCATCGGATGGTTCAAATAGAAGCGATCCTCCAGGAATCCCATCTTGTGGAAGACCTGATGCCAATAGACATGCGCATCGAGCGTGCCCCAGGCGTAAGCGCCCTTGTAATTGGCGTCCAGCGTATAGGAACGGTTGCGAATCATATCCATGCGCTGGTTCGGGAAGCCTTGATAGGGGATGTTCTGATAGGCGCCTCGGAACGTGAACAGATGTCCGTTGTTCTGGTAGCCGAGCGTCACCGCATGGTTCTCCGAGATGAAGCTCGTGGAGAGAACTTTGTCGCCATTGCCGCCGGCGTGATAGTCGGTCGCCCTCTGCCAGGACCCGTTGTAGAGCAGGCTCCAATGGTCATTGGCCATGTTGATGTTGGCGGAAACGCCGACGCCATTGTTGTTGCCGCGAAAGAAGGCCGAGATCGCTCCCGTGGTCAGCACTTCATTGTTCGGGCCGAAACGCAGCATCCCTGGAACCGGCAGCGGCAGATAGGGGACTGGACCATAGGGGCTTGCCGCGACAATCGGCGATATTGGCGCGCCAGGGCCGACGACCGCCGGCGCGGCGGGGCTCACAAACACCGGCGATATCGGGGTGACCAGAATCGATCCGCCGATCGAATCGCCGCCCTTGCTGACTGACGACACCGCGGTCACGACTTCAACCCGGCCAATCGTGTTGGGATCCGTGTAGCTCAGCGGCGAATTCATGTGATTGGCGCAGGTGGCCGTCGTCTGCGCGCCGCCGACGACAATTTTCAGCCGGTCGTCGGCGAGGCCGCGGATCGCCGGCAGGCCGGAAACGCCGCCGCCGGTCTGCACGCTCACGCCGGGTTGGCGTTCGAGCATCTTCGCCGTGTCGGTCACGTCCGGCTTCTCGGCTTCGATTTGCTTCGGCGTGACCACGGCCTCGTCGCCCGCCTTTTCAGGGGGCGGCGCGGTCGGCGCCGGCGCCGCGCCGACGACGATCTGAGGAAGAGACACTTGAGCCTCGGCGTTGGCGACCGACGCGAGCAAAAGAGCGCAGGCGCTGGCGCCGCGTGAAAGAGCGGTGAAAGTCATGTTGCAGTTCTCCTGATCCGCCGAACGGCGGTTGAAACAATGCGAGTTGTTGTTTCGTCAGGAGAGGAGGGGAGGCGCGCGCGACCGCGTTTCGCCCGCACGGCGTCTTTCTTGGGGATTGAACGACCAGGCGTCGAAATAATCCAGCGATGTCGACGTCTGCTCGACGCGCGCAATCAGCGGCTTTTCGGGAATGAACGGCGCCGTGGCGATCGGACAAGCGCCGCAATGCGCCTGTCCGCCGAGCGCGGGGAGGCCGTTCGGCGCTTTGCCGTCGGTCGACGCGTGGTCGTCGATACAGAGTTCGAAAGTCGTTGAGAGAGTCGCGTGCGGCGCGATCGCCGCGTGCATAATCGCCGAGACGACCAAAAGCGTCGCGACGAGAAGGGCGCGCAGGCCCGTCCGTCTTGCGTCCGTCTTGCCGGTCTTGATTGATGTTCCGCGTAACATGGCGTCGCTGGATTCGTTTTTTTGAAACTTACTTGCAGCGCATTTCTTCGTTTCCCCCCGATTGGGAGGGCCATCACGCAACTTTGCGCAAATTCCTGTAGTTGTTGCAGTCGCGCAACACAGAAGCTAACATGCATTGAATTGGCGTCCTTGAAATTTTGCTGATTTTTCTGGGGCTCCAGGGCAATTCGACAGCTCGCCGCGCGGCGCGCGCCATCGCAGGAACCGGCTTTGCGAAGGTGTGGCGAGAGGTCGCACCGGGTGAAGAGATGACGCTTTCGCAAGATGGGGACGCGCGCGTCGCCGCGGCGATAAAAGCCGCGGGCTCCGACGCGCGATGCTGGCCGGACGCGCTCGACGAGATCGCGCATGCCTTGAATGCGCGCTTCGCCGCCCTGCTGTTCGAAGACCGCGCTTCGGCGCTGCTGGAGCTCAAATATTCGACGCATGCGGAAAAGGCGTGGATCGTCGAATATCTGCGCAATCATCGCAAACTCGATCCGGTCAAGGCGCGCGTGCTGACCGAAATCGTGATCGGTCGGGCGTTCTCCTCTGTAGACTTCGTCTCGCTTAAGGCGCTTCATCATAGCGGCGCCTATCAACGTTGGATGGCGCCCTTCGGATTGGCGGATGTGATCGGCGGAATCATTCACCGATCCGAGACGGGCGTTTGCCTAATCGTGGCGTTTCGGGACGAATGCGCTGGCGTGGCGGACGCCGAAACAAAGGCGCGTCTCGACGGGTTTTTGCCGCTGCTCGCCGGCGCGATCGCCGATCACGCGGCGGCGTCAGACCCATCCGTGCTGGCGGAATTGTTCGACGAGTTGACGACGCCCGTGCTGATCGTCGACGGCAAGATGCGCATCCTGCGCAGAAACCGCAGCGCGGATGACATGCTCGGCGAAGGCGATGCGCTTGCGGCCGTCGGTGAATCATTGACGATGCGCGATCCGCGCGCCAAGGAGGCGCTGGAGCGCGCCGTCGCCGGAATTCCCGGCGCCGACGGCGAAGCTTTCGCGATCATGGTGAAGAGCGGCGAGTCCCGCTGCTGCGTAATGCATGTGCTGCCCCTGCCGAATGGGCTCTCGGCGCTGTTCCTGCGCCGCTTGGCGGCCGCCGCGGACGACGGCGGCGCCGTGGCCGCGGAACTGTTCGGGCTGACGGCGCGCGAGCGTTCGGTGCTGCTGGCGATCGCCGAGGTTGGCGGGGTTCCGGCCACGGCGCGCGCGCTTGGCCTGAGCGAGGGAACGGTCAAGGGCTATCTCAAGAGCATTTTCCAGAAGACTGGCGCGACCCGCCAGGCAGATCTCGTGAAGCTCGTGCTTGCGCTCGAATCGCCGTTCCGCGCGCCGGAGCGCCATTCCCTGCCGGCTTGAGGTTTCCGCGCCACATCGCCGCCGCCCCTTGAACGACGCTTTTCCGCTTCCTAGATCGTGGCCAGCGCGGGCCGTAACGGACGCGCGAAGAGGCGCGGCGCGGTCACGCAAGCGCGCCGCATGTCGCTCAACTGGAGGATATGTCATGCGTCAGTTCGATCTCTCGCCGCTGTATCGTCAGACCGTCGGCTTCGACCGTCTGTTCAATTTGCTCGATCAGGCCAGCGGTTTCGAGACGTCACAAAGCTACCCGCCCTATAACATCGAGCGCACCGGCGAAAACGCCTATCGGGTGACGCTCGCGGTCGCGGGCTTCTCGCGCGACGAATTGTCGGTCGAGACCAAGGAAAACACCCTGTCGATCAAGGGGTCGAAAGAGGCGGCGCAGCCCGCCGACGGCCGCGAAGTCCTGCATCAGGGCATCGCCGCGCGGGCCTTTGAGCGTCGGTTCCAGCTCGCCGACCACGTCGTGGTGACCGGCGCGAGCCTCGTCAACGGCTTGCTGCATGTCGATCTCGTGCGCGAAATCCCGGAGGCGCAGAAGCCCCGCCGCATCGACATCGGCGTCAGCGCGCCCTCGGCGAAGATCGTCGAGTCGAAGGCCGCGTAACGGCGAAAATCAGGGTTGAGTTAGAGAGGCGCCCCTCGCGGGCGCCTTTTTCTTTATCCGCCGGCGTTCGGCTTTCCGCCGTCGTCAGGCGCAATGGCAGAGCCATTTGCGCCCGGAACTGGGGGCGCGGAGGCAGCGGGCGCCATGACTGTTGTTCCGCCCGCATCCTTCGGCGGCACGATCGCCCGGCGCGCAGAGGCGGCGCGCGCCGCCGCCGCCCGCTTCGCAGGCGCGCTACGCTCCGCCGAGGCGGCGGGTTGCGCCGGCGATTGCGCCGCCGGCGCGGCCGCGCTGCTGTCGGAAGTCTTCTCGGCGACGGCGGGAGCCTGCGGCGCAGCGGCGCCTTCGGCCTCAGCCTTTGGCGCTTGGGCGGCAGGGGAGGGAGCGCTTGCCGGCTCGGAACTGGCCGACTCCGGTTTAGCTTCGCTGAACGCCGGGGTCGGCGCTTGGCTCTTGGTGTTCTTGGCGCTCTCGGCGTCAGCCGAGGACTCCGGCGCTGCGTTGGCCGGCGCCGGCGAGGCGGACGCCGGATGATCTGCGTGAACCGCAGGCCCGACGCCAGGTTTGGGCGGCGTGATCGCGCGCGAGGCCCTCGAAGACGCTCCAACCTTAGCGGCTGCTGCTCGCTGCGGGCCCGGCCCGTTAGGCGCGCCGTTCAGCCGCGCGCCCTCTTGGGCCGCTTCGGGAACGCCGGCATGATCGAAACCGGGACCGGCCGGAGCGGGACCGCCGGCCATCGGCGGCGAATAGGGCGCTCCCCGGTTCGGCGCCCGTCCGAGCCGAACAGCGCGCAATATCCGTCCCTCATAGGGATCGATGATGAAGCGCATCTCGCCCTCGCGGCGGCTGACGCCGGTTGCGAGGATCTGATCGCCCCGGCGGCCGAGCGGTCCGACCAGCTGAAAGCCGGTGCGCCCGAGAATGGCGGCGACGGCGGGACGGGAGGCGTAGGCGGGCGGTCCTTCGCTGGGAATTTGGGCGCGAAAGACATTGGCGAAAGGTCGGAAGAAAAATTGGGCGAAGGCGTGCTGCGGCGCGGCGGCGCTCGCCGCGAGCGCCAAGGCGATAGTCAGACCCGCTTTCCGATCGAATGACCGCATCGATTTTTCCTTGTTCACGCCTCTTGGCCGCTGGCAGGATGCTCTGACAACAATGCGGCGAGCGTTGGACTGCCCCGGCGCCCAAGGAGCATTCAAGTCGCGTCGGATTGCTTGTCACTTCAGCGCAAATCTGGCAGTAAGTTAGCCCCCAGATATGTCAGCGATGCTGACCTTAAAACGGGGCTCGCTTTTGGAAGCCTTTGTTTCATCTCGGTGGTCGGCGCTCGACAGGACGCCGTAACCCACGAGAACTGAAAGGGCTCGTAAGGGTGGCGCGTCCCTTGCCTTGCGCGGAATCGCGAGACAAGAACGCAAGGGCTCGCAACACGCCGTTGCGGGACCTGCTCTGACGGCGAGAGCAGAAACAGGGCCGTGACGATTTCGGTCACGCCGGCGACAGTTTTATGGTTCGATGAACGGGCGGCAGGCGCGCGTGAAGAAGCGCGCGATCCGTCGAGGAGACGCCGAGATGACGAAAGCCGCCGAGCATTTCGCTGAAGCCGGAGCGCAGCCGCTCGGCCGCG
This sequence comes from Methylocystis sp., assembly GCF_046349115.1. GTDB lineage: Bacteria > Pseudomonadota > Alphaproteobacteria > Rhizobiales > Beijerinckiaceae > Methylocystis. The sequence continues at coordinate 1,030,377 of NZ_JAXMCX010000001.1, forward strand.
ATCCCGCTCTTCCCCCGGCGCAGGGACTTTACGATCCCGCCAAGGAGCACGACTCTTGCGGCGTCGGCTTCGTCGCCAACATGCGCAATGAGAAGTCGCATGCGATCGTCGAAATGGGATTGCGCATCCTGCTCAATCTCGACCATCGCGGCGCCGTGGGCGCCGATCCCAAGCTCGGCGACGGCTGCGGCATTCTCGTGCAGATCCCGCATGAATTCTTCAAGGCGGAATGCGCAAAGCTCGGCATAGAGCTTCCCGCCGCCGGCGATTACGCGATCGGTCAATATTTCATGCCGCGCGATCCCGAGATCCGCGCCAAAGCTTGCGGCATTATCGAGTCGGCGGCCAAGGAAGAAGGGCTCGTCGTCCTCGGCTGGCGAGACCTTCCGGTCGATTCGAGCGATCTCGGCGCGGCGGTGAAGTCGGTCGAGCCGCATCACGCGCAGATTTTCCTTGGCCGCGGCCCCAGCGTCGCCGACGCCGACGATTTCGAACGGCGCATCTATCTCGCGCGCAAGGCCGCTTCGAACGAAATCTACGCGCTCGGCAACGGCGGACGGGAATTTTACGCGGTTTCCCTCTCGTCGCGGACCATCGTCTACAAGGGGATGGTGCTCGTTTCCCAGCTCGGCGAATATTTCCTCGACTTGAAAGACGAGCGTTTCATTTCGGCGCTGGCGCTCGTGCATCAGCGCTTCGCGACCAACACCTTCCCGTCGTGGCGGCTGGCGCATCCCTATCGCTTCGTCGCGCATAATGGCGAAATCAATACGCTGCGCGGCAATCTGAACTGGATGGCGGCGCGCCAGGCGTCGGTCTCCTCGCCGCTCTTTGGCGACGAGATCAGCAAGCTGTGGCCGATCTCTTATGAGGGCCAGTCCGACACCGCCTGTTTCGACAATGCGCTCGAATTCCTGGTGCGCGGCGGCTATTCCCTCGCCCATGCGGTGATGATGCTGATCCCCGAGGCTTGGGCCGGCAATCCGCTGATGGACGCCGACCGCAAGGCCTTCTACGAGCATCACGCCGCGCTCATGGAGCCGTGGGACGGTCCCGCCGCAATGGCCTTCACCGACGGGCTGCAGATCGGCGCGACGCTGGATCGCAACGGGCTGCGGCCGGCGCGCTATCTCGTCACCGACGACGGCCTTGTCGTCATGGCGTCCGAAATGGGCGTGCTGACCATTCCCGAAGAGAAGATCGTCGCCAAATGGCGCCTCCAGCCCGGAAAAATGCTGCTCGTCGACCTCGAGCAGGGCCGCATCATCTCGGACGACGAGATCAAGAAGGAGCTGTCGGGCTCTCATCCCTACAAGGAGTGGCTGGCCCGCACGCAGATTCAGCTTGAGGATTTGAAGCCCGTCGATACCCGTCCGGCGCGCTGGGACGTGTCGATGCTCGATCGCCAGCAAGCCTTCGGATACACGCAGGAAGATCTCGACCTTCTGCTCTTCCCGATGGCCGTCACCGGCCAGGAGGCGGTCGGCTCGATGGGCACGGACACGCCGGTCTCGGCGCTCTCCGACAAGGAGAAGCTGCTCTACACTTATTTCAAGCAGAACTTCGCGCAGGTGACCAATCCGCCGATCGATCCGATCCGCGAAGAGCTGGTGATGAGCCTCGTGTCCTTCATCGGCCCGCGGCCCAACATCCTCGACCATGAAGGCTCGGCGAAGAAGAAGCGCCTGGAAGTGCGCCAACCGATCCTGACGAGCGAAGACCTCGAAAAAATCCGTTGGATCGGCACGGTCGAGGACAGTTTCGACACCAAGACGATCGACGTGACCTATGACGCCAAGAAGGGCGCCGAGGGCATGCGCGCGGCGATCACGCGACTGTGCGAACGCGCCGAGGAGGCGGTCAGCGGCCGCTATAACATCATCATTCTCTCAGACCGAATGGTGGGGCCCGATCGCATTCCGGTGCCCGCGCTGCTCGCCACCGCGGCGGTGCACCATCATCTGATCCGCAGAGGGCTGCGCACCTCCGTCGGCCTTGTCGTCGAGACCGGCGAGGCGCGCGAGGTCCATCATTTCTGCTGCCTCGCGGGCTATGGCGCCGAAGCGATCAATCCCTATCTCGCGTTTGAGACGCTGATCGCCTCGGCGGCCGAGTTTCCCCCCGACGTCGATGGTCCGACGGCGGTCAAGCGCTTCATCAAGGCGGTCGACAAGGGACTGCTCAAGGTGATGTCCAAGATGGGCATCTCGACCTATCAGTCCTATTGCGGCGCGCAGATTTTCGACGCGGTCGGACTTGCGCAAAGCTTCGTCGACGAGTTCTTCACCGGCACGACGACGCGCGTCGAAGGCGTCGGGCTCGAGGAGATCGCCCGCGAGACCGTGCGCCGCCATCGTCTCGCCTTCAGCGACGCGCCCGTCTACAAGGAGGCGCTGGATGTGGGCGGCGATTACGCCTTCCGCATTAGAGGCGAAGCGCACAGCTGGACGCCGCAGACCGTCTCGCTGTTGCAGCATGCGGTGCGCGGCAATGCGCAGGATAAATATCGCGCCTTCGCCAAGCTGTTGAACGAGCAGGACGAGAAGCTTCTCAATCTGCGCGGTCTTTTCCGCATCAAGAGCGCCGAAGAGGACGGCCGCACGCCGGTTCCGCTCGATGAGGTCGAGCCGGCAAGCGAGATCGTCAAGCGCTTTTCGACCGGCGCGATGTCGTTTGGCTCGATCTCGCGCGAGGCGCATACGACGCTCGCCATCGCCATGAATCGCATCGGCGGCAGGTCGAACACCGGCGAGGGCGGGGAAGAGCCCGACAGATTCAAGCCGCTGCCGAACGGCGATTCGATGCGCAGCGCCATCAAGCAGGTGGCCTCGGGACGTTTCGGCGTGACAACCGAATATCTCGTCAACGCCGACATGATTCAGATCAAGATGGCGCAGGGCGCGAAGCCGGGTGAAGGCGGTCAATTGCCCGGCGACAAGGTCGACGCGGTCATCGCCAAGGTGCGTCACTCGACGCCGGGCGTCGGCCTGATCTCGCCGCCGCCGCACCATGACATTTATTCGATCGAGGATTTGGCGCAGCTGATCTTCGATCTCAAGAACGCCAATCCGAAAGCCAATGTGTCGGTGAAGCTCGTCTCGGAAGTGGGCGTCGGCACCGTCGCCGCGGGCGTCTCGAAGGGCCGCGCCGACCATGTGACGATCTCCGGTTTCGAGGGCGGCACCGGCGCATCGCCGCTGACCTCGATCAAGCACGCGGGTTCGCCCTGGGAAATCGGCCTCGCCGAAACCCATCAGACGCTGGTGCTGAATAATCTGCGCTCGCGCATCGCCGTGCAGGTCGACGGCGGCCTGCGCACCGGCCGCGACGTGGTGATCGGCGCGTTGCTTGGCGCGGATGAGTTCGGATTTGCGACGGCGCCGCTGATCGCGGCGGGTTGCATCATGATGCGCAAGTGCCATCTCAACACCTGCCCGGTCGGCGTCGCGACTCAGGACCCCGTCCTGCGCAAGCGCTTCGTTGGCCTGCCGGAACATGTGATCAACTATTTCTTCTTCGTCGCCGAAGAAGCGCGCGAACTCATGGCCGCCATGGGCTACCGCAGCTTCGACGAGATGACCGGGCAGATGCAAATGCTCGACAAGGAGGAGGCGATCGCGCATTGGAAGGCGCGCGGGCTCGACTTCTCCAAACTGTTCTTCAAGCCGCAAGGAGAGGGCGCCGCCATTCGGCACAGCGCCGCGCAGGACCATGGACTGGACAAGGTCCTCGACAACAAGCTTATCGCCGAAGCGCGCGCGGCGCTCGATCGCGGCGCAAAGGTCTCGATCGAGACGCCGATTCGTAACGTCGATCGCGCCACCGGCGCGATGCTCTCCGGCGAGGTCGCGCGAATCTATGGCCATGCGGGACTGCCCGAGGACACGATCGACATTCGCGCGACCGGAACGGCGGGCCAGAGCTTTGGCGCCTTTCTCGCGCGCGGCGTGACGCTGCGTCTCGAAGGCGAAGCCAACGACTATGTCGGCAAGGGCCTCTCGGGCGGAAAGCTCATCGTCCATCCGTCGCGCGCGGCGAAGCAGATCGACCCGGCGAATTCGATCATCGTCGGCAATACGGTGCTCTATGGCGCCATCGCCGGCGAATGCTATTTCCGCGGCGTCGCCGGCGAACGTTTCGCGGTGCGCAACTCTGGAGCGATCGCCGTCGTCGAGGGCGTCGGCGACCATGGCTGCGAATATATGACAGGCGGCGTCGTGGTGGTGCTCGGCCAGACCGGCCGGAACTTCGCCGCCGGCATGTCGGGCGGCATCGCCTATGTGCTGGACGAGGACGACGCTTTCTCAACGCGCTGCAACCTCGCGATGGTCGATCTCGAGCCGGTGCGTAGCGAAGAGGCCGTCATGACCGAGACCTATCACCAGTCCGGCGATCTCGAAGGCCATGGCCGCGTCGACGTGATGAGCGATATGACGCGCTTCGACGCCGAACGTCTGCGCCAGCTGATCGCCAATCATCTGCGCTATACCGGCTCGACGCGGGCGCGCGACATTCTCGAGGACTGGCCAAATTACATGGGCAGGTTCCGCAAGGTGATGCCGGTCGAATATCGGCGCGCGCTCAACGAGCTGAATGCGCGCAGGAAACAGCCTCAGCAATTGAGGGCCGCCGGCGAGTGACGCCGGCGCAGTGAGACTAGCGAGGCGGCGCGCGAGCGCCGCCTTGCGTTTTTTGGCAAGAATTGCAAAATAGGCGCGTTTAGCTAAGTCGATTTAAACTCGGCAGTTTTCCTTAACGGCGGCTGGGAAGCCTGATGCGAGACGACTCCAGGGTTTACAGCATGCCGCGCTGGGATGCGATGCGCTGGCTCGTTAGCCCGAGTCCAGGCGCTCCCGTTGAGATCCAGCTGAAACTGATCGGCGGTCTTTTCGGGACTCTTCCTGTGTTCTTCGGCGGAATCGTCAACACGATCTTCGTCGCAGGAGCGATCGCCGCGCGCGAACAGACGATGCCTTTCATCGCCTGGTTCGTTTTCGAAATCGCGCTCGGCGCCATGCGTCTGATCGTCTTGGTCGTCTCCCGTCGCGCCGCGCTCGCGCATCGCCCCACGCCGACCGATCTTTATCTTCTGCTCCAGCTTTTTTGGAGCAGCGGCGTAGGCTACGGCGCATTCATCAGCCTTGCGAGCGGCGACTGGGTTTGTGCGACTCTCGCCTGTCTTTCTGGAACCGGCATGGCCGGCGGTATTGGATTTCGCAATTTTGGCGCGCCACGTCTCGCTGGCGCAATGATCCTCACCAGCCTCGGCCCGTTTCTGCCGGGCGCCGCTCTCTCCGGCGAACCCTTATTTTACCTCGTGTTCCTTCAGATTCCGTTCTACCTCGCCGCTATGATCGCCGCTGCCTACAATCTAAACAAGATGCTTGTCGCGACGATGCTGGCTGAACGCGAGAACGACCACCGCGCCAAGCACGACGCGCTCACCGGCCTGTCGAACCGGGTCGGCCTTGCCGCCGCCGTCGACGCCGGCCTGCAAGGCGCGCCCCCGCATGGCGGCGATCTCGCGGTTCTTTTCCTCGATCTCGATAATTTCAAGAGCGTCAATGACACCTATGGTCACGCCACCGGAGACAAGCTTCTCAAACTGGCGGCGGAGCGCCTTCGCCAGTCCTTACGCGCCACCGACGTGGCGGCGCGGATCGGCGGAGACGAATTCGTGGTCCTCGCCAAGGGCTTTACCAGCGAGCAGGCGGCGGAGCTCAGCCAGCGGCTGACCAATTCCATATCGGCGCCGTATGATCTGGGCGACGGCGTTCGCGCAACCATCGGCGTGAGCGTCGGCGTCGCTCTGGTGCCGGAATACGGCGCGGACGCCGAGGCGCTGCTCGCGGTGGCGGACGAAGCGCTGTATGAGGCGAAGGCGCAGCGGCAGGTGAAATTGCTGCATAGCCGCGTCAAGGAGGATCAGCTTCGCCGCGTCGCGCCTGTCGTCGGCGGCATGAGGCCAGGACCCAATAGTTTCGCGTGACGGCGCGGTTCGCTTCGAAGCTTCGCGGCTTGACGCCGACGCCTCGAAAGCGTTTAGAAAACATCCAAGATTGCGGCGGCTCCGGGCGCTTTTGCCGGAATGCGAATTCGCTTGCGGCGGAAGACCGCCGCGCCGTTATGAAATGCCGTCGCCTCCGCGGTCGAGGCGCGAAAGGTGCGAGAAAAAATGGGTAAGGTGACCGGGTTTCTCGAGATTGACCGGCAGGACCGCAAATATAAGCCGGCGGCCGACCGCATTCGCCACTATCGCGAATTCGTCATTCCATTGTCTGATGAAACGACGCGCAACCAAGCGTCGCGCTGCATGGATTGCGGCATTCCCTTTTGTCACAACGGATGCCCGGTCAATAACCAGATTCCCGACTGGAACGACCTCGTCTACCATGGCGAATGGCGGCGCGCGCTGGTCAATCTGCACTCGACCAACAATTTCCCTGAATTTACCGGCCGCGTATGCCCGGCGCCCTGCGAGGCGTCCTGCACGCTGAATCTCCAGGACCAGCCAGTCACGATCAAAACCATCGAATGTGCGATCGTCGACCGCGGATTTGAGCACGGCTGGGTCGTTCCCGAACCACCCAAGCGCAAGACGGGCAAGAAAATCGCGGTCGTCGGCTCCGGACCGGCGGGGCTCGCCGCGGCGCAGCAACTCGCGCGCGCCGGCCATGACGCGCATGTCTATGAAAAGCACGCGAAGCCCGGCGGCCTGCTGCGTTACGGCATTCCTGACTTCAAGATGGAGAAGAGTCTCATCGATCGCCGCGTTCAGCAGATGGAGGCGGAGGGCGTCGCGTTTCATTGCGGCGTCCATGTCGGCGTCGATCTCTCAGCCGACGAACTCGTCGCCGGCCATGACGCGGTGGTGCTCGCCGGCGGCGCCGAACAGCCGCGCGATTTGCCGGTCCCCGGCCGCGAATTGCGCGGCGTTCATTTCGCGATGGACTTTCTGCCTCAGCAGAACCGTCGGGTCTCTGGCGAGCCGCTCTCGACCAATGAGCCGATCCTGGCCACCGGCAAGCATGTCGTCGTCATCGGCGGCGGCGACACCGGCTCGGACTGCATCGGGACGTCGGTGCGCCAGGGCGCGCTTTCGGTGACTCAGCTCGAAATCATGCCGCGCCCGCCGGAGAAGGAGCATAAGCTGCTCACTTGGCCCGACTGGCCGCTGAAGCTGCGCACCTCTTCCTCACACGACGAGGGGTCGGCGCGGGAATTTTCGGTGCTGACTCGCGAATTCGAAGGCAAGGACGGCGCGGTGAAGGCGCTACGCTGCGTGCGCGTCGACGGCAAGATGCAGGAAGAGCCCGGAAGCGACTTCAAGATCAGAGCCGATCTCGTGCTGCTCGCGATGGGTTTCGTGTCGCCGGTGCGCGAAGGTCTGCTGGAAGGGCTCGGGGTCGCGCTCGATTCCCGCGGCAATGTCGCCGCCGACACGAGCGCCTATCGGGCGTCCGGCGAGAAAATCTTCGCTTGCGGCGACATGCGGCGCGGTCAGTCGCTCGTCGTCTGGGCCATTCGCGAAGGCCGCCAATGCGCCCATGCGGTGGATGAATTCCTGATGGGCGAAACCAACCTGCCAAGGTGAGAGTAATGGTCAGCGAGAAACTGAATCTCTGGTATTGCGACACTTTCGTCAGCACGCCCTGGCAGTTCTTCTTCCTTATCCTGCCGCTGATCGGCGCGTTTCTTTACGGCCGCGAGAAATACAGACTCGCCTGGACGCTGATCGGCATATGGATATTCGTCCAGGTGACCTTTTCGGCGCTCACCAACCTCGTATTCAATTGCTCGTTGGAGTAGGCGCAAAAAAGGCCCCGAAGACCGGAGCCTTTCTTTTTGACGCAGGGCTCGCCTACAGAACGACGACCGTCGTGCCCACCTTCACGCGGCTGAAGAGATCGGTCACGTCATTGTTCAGCATGCGGATGCAGCCGGAAGACACCGCCTGACCGATCGTCCAGGGCTCGTTGGAGCCGTGGATTCGGAACATCGTGTCGCGATCGCCCGAATAGAGATACATGGCGCGCGCGCCGAGCGGATTGTCCTCGCCGCCGGCCATGTGGCGGGGCAGGTCGGGCCGGCGCTTCAACATCGCCGCCGGGGGCGTCCAGCCGGGCCAGGCTTCCTTGCGGCCGATATGGGTGCGGCCTTTCCAGGTGAAGCCCTGACGGCCGACGCCGACGCCGTAGCGCACCGCCTGTCCATTCGCCATCGAGAGATAGAGGTAGCGGTTCCTGGTGTCGACGGTGATGGTGCCGGGACGCTCATTGGTCGGGTCCGGCACGATCTCGCGCGTCGTGGTCGGATATTCGCGGGCGAGCCGCGCCTCGTCCTGGTCGCCGTAATAGGCTTGCGGGTCCTGGGAAGCGTAATAGGCCTGCTGGTCCTGAGAGCCGTAATAGCCCTGCTGCGGTTCTTGGGTGGCGTAGTAGGACCGCGGATCCTGCGCGGCATAGTCTTGCTGTTCCCTGCCGTCATAGGCCTGCTGCGCGCGCGCGTCATAATAGGCGGCGCTCGAGTCCTGCTGAGTCCCGTCCGCCAGACCGAACAGCGCCATGAAGGAGCGTTCCTGGGCGTTTGCGGCGGTCAATGAAAGACCCGCGAAGGCGGCGACGGCGGCGACCTTCAGAAAGCGACGGGCGGCGAACTCAAGGTGGGACATAACGGGGGCTCCACAATTTCCCTGTTGTGCAGAGACAATGCAGAACCCCCGAAAAGCGTTCCGTGCGCAAACGCACAAATCGTTAATTGGGCGGCGTAGCGGCGTTCGCCGGCGGACGCCAGCTGTAGTCGTCGGCGCGATTGTCGCGCGGGCTTTGATCGCCGCCCTCGACGAAGACATGTCGAACGAGCGCCTGCGCCGGCGCGCCGGGGTCGACCGGCCTGACGGCCGGCGTTTTTTTGGCGAGTTCGGTCGCCGAGCCGACGCCCGTCAGCTGTTGAGCGGGGCCGACCGCCGGCCGTTCAGGCAAGGTCGGGGCGGCCGAAGGACCGCCCACGGGAGAGCGGAAGATGATCGGCTGGCCATTCGCCGGCGCCGCCGCCACCGGCTGTTGCGGCGCGGCCGCGTCCTTCGACTCCTCGGAGGGCGTCGCCGCGGGAACGCCGGCGACCGGCGCCTGTTGCCGATAGGCGTCGTAATATTTCTTGATCTCGCCTTCGACGAAATGCGCCACGCTGCGCGCGCCGGCCTCGGTAAAATGCACGCCATCGGCCGAGCGCAGCTTAACGATCTGACCGTTGATGTCCGGCCCGAACGCGCTGTACTGCCCATGTTCGTCGGTCAGCGCGTCCCAAAGGTCGACATAGGGAATGTCGGCGTGGGCCGCGCGGGCTTTGAAAATTTCGTTGAGCTGCGCCATGTCGGCGGACAGGCGCTCGTTTTTCATGACCGGCAGACCGACCCAGATGACCGGAATGTTCTTTTCCTTGAAGGCCGCGATCACCGCGTCGACGCGCGCCGCATAGATTTCCCGCCAGCGCGGCGACAGCGGCTCATAGGATTCCTGACCCTGCTGAATCGCCTGACGATCATTGCTGCCGAGCATTACCACGGCGACATTGATCTTTTGCGCGTCGGCGGCGATCTCCTTCGCCGACTTCGGCCAATCATAGAAGTCGTCGCGGACAAGGCCGCTGCTTTCCTTGCCCATTCGCAAGATCGCCACGTCGGGGCGATCCGAGAATCCTTCCTTAAGGCCGTCGGCGAGAAGCTGGCCCAGCGTATCGCCGACCGTCGCGACGAAGAATGTCGGCTGCGTGGCGGCGGCGGTCTGCGACTGGTCTGTCGTCGCGCCGTCCGTGCGCTTGGCGGCGCGGCGAGGGTTGTCGGTCTGGCCGTGCCAATAGGTGGGCCCGCGATTTTCCCGATGCGGCATGATCCGCCGGACCCGCGGCTCGCCGCGATGCCCATAGCCGTGCGGCGGACCGCCGAAAAGCCCGCCGAAGAATTCCGTAAAGGGGTCCTGCGCGAAGGACGCGTCGGGCGCCGCAATCGTCAGTAATGCGCCAATAAAGAGCACGAGGACGCGGCGCAGGCTCTGTACGCTGATCGACATGCGGGCCATTATAGCGCGTCCCGAGCGCCTTGACATCCTCGTAGCAATGCTTCGGTTAATTGCGAGGCTGACGGCGTTGACGCCGTGTTCCACGGCCTTGACGCGCGGGGCCGTTTTGGCGTCAATCGTCAGCGATTTGGCGGGACCGAGGAGAAGCGAGATGCGGCGCGGCAATCCCGGAATGGGCAAGGTCTGGGCGCGAGCGGCGGCGGGCGCGCTTCTCGCGTTTGGCGCGGCGACCGCGGCTGCGCAGCCCGCGCGCGAAGAAAATCCGCCGGCGGAATATCGAATCCTGCCCTACTCGGGGCAAACGCCTTATTGCGCCGATCCGATCATTCTCGCCCGAATTGTCTACGATTTCGCCGCGAGAGAGGCCGGGTATTGGAATTCGCCGCTGGCGATCGTGAGTTTCGAAGGCGTCGCCGAGGCGGGCGTGCGCAACAACGGGCTGAGCTATATTCCGCGGCGGTATTGTCGCGGACGCGCCCTGTTCAACGACGGCGTCGGACGCGAGGTCGTCTACAATATTGGCGAAGGACTGGGCTTTATCGGCGCGGGACCGGGCGTCACATGGTGCGTCGTCGGTCTTGACCCCAATCACGCCTTCAGCCCCAATTGCCGCGCCGCAGGGCCGTAGGCGTCCAATTTGCAGAGTCGCTCGACATGAGAAGAGCTTTCAAGAGCTGCGCGGCGATGGCCTTTCTTATGGCTTCCTGCGCTTGGGTTGGCGACGCCGTGGCGAAGGAAGGCGAATGCGCTGCGGAGGGTTGCGGGAATCGTGGCGCTTCACCGACCGGCGCCGCCGCGCGCGACTTCGACTTCTATGTTCTGGCGCTGAGCTGGTCGCCGGGGTTCTGCGAAAACGTCGAGGGCGCGCGCGACCAATGCGAACCAGGAAAGGGACTTGGTTTCGTCGTCCACGGACTTTGGCCACAATTGGAGCGGGGCGGCTCTCTCGGCGAATGTCCGGGCGCGCGCTCGCCATCGCGCGTCGCGCTGGAAAAGGCGGGGGGGTTATTTCCCGACGAAGGGCTCGCCCGCCATGAGTGGCGAAAACACGGAACCTGCGCCGGCAAAAGCCCAAGCGACTATTTTTCCGACGTGGCGCGCGCGAACGCCGCGGTCACCATCCCGCCGCTCTTCGTCAAACCTGCACGCGATCAGAAGATTACGCCGATCGACGTGGAGCGCGCATTTTATGAAGCCAATCCCAGGCTGCGTCCCGGCATGATGGCGGTGTCCTGCCGCAAGGGAATCATGGACGGCGTGCGCATCTGCCTGTCCAAGGATTTGCGCGAATTTCGCGCCCGTCCGGAAGTCGCGCAGCGCGGCTGTCACATTCGCGAAATCAGCGCGCCCGCGCCGCTATAGCGCATATGAACTATCGCCACGGGTTTCATGCCGGCAATTTCGCCGATGTCTTCAAACATGCGCTGCTCGCGCGGCTTTTGGTCTATCTCAAACGCAAGGAAGCGCCGTTTCGCGTGATCGACACCCATGCGGGCGAGGGCGCCTACGACCTTTGCTCGGATGAGGCGCGGCGCACCGGCGAATGGCGCGGCGGCGTCGGCCGTCTCGCGGCGCTGCCCGACGCGAGCGAAGCGGTTCGCGAACTGCTCGCGCCTTATCTCGCTTGTCTCGGACCGCTCGATCCGGAGGGCAGGCCCGCGCTCTATCCGGGTTCGCCGACGATCGTGCAGAAATTGATGCGTCCGCAGGACCGCGCCATATTCTGTGAATTAAGGCCTGACGCCTTCGCCGCGTTGCGCCGCCGGTTCGCGCGCGACGCGCGCATCAAGACGATTCAGATCGATGGCTATATGGGGCTTGGCGCCTATGCGCCCCCCAAGGAGCGGCGCGGGCTCGTTCTGATCGATCCGCCTTTCGAACGCGAAGACGAGTTCGACGCCGCCTTCGACGCCTTCACGAATGCCTATGCGAAATGGAGTTCCGGCATTTACGCGCTGTGGCATCCGTCGAAAAGCGAATCCGACGTTCGCAACTTCTATCTTCAGCTGACGGGTAGCGGCATAAGACGCATCTTGCGGCTGTCGCTCAGCATCGGCGGCGGCGAAGAGGGCTTGCGAAGCTGCGGCATGGTCGTCGTCAATCCGCCCTTCGTTTTCGAACAGGAGGCGAAGACGATTCTCGGCTTTCTCGCCGAGCGGCTGGCGCAGGGAGATGACGCGGGCGCTCAGGCGGCGTGGCTCGCCGGCGAGTGACGCGATAAGAATTCCGAGGCCGACCGCGCCGGTCTCGGAAGGACATTTTGCGCAGACTCGCGTCCTTGCGGCTAACTCAGTACCAGTAACGGCGACGCCAGTACCAGCGACGTCGCCAACCCCAATAGGGCCGCCGCCATCCCCAGCGCCGCCAACCCCAGCGACGTCGCCACCAGGTTTTTTCGACCTGCGCTTTCGCCATGTCTTCCGGCGTCGCGACGCCGAACTCCGGCCGCGCTGGCGTCATTCCCTCCTTGACGGGCGGCGCGAGCCCCGAAAGCGCCTGCGCCTGCGTGGCGACAAAAGTTGCGCCAAGACCAGCAATCAGCGCTGTGATGAAGGTGCGGCGTTCCATTTCAGCCTCTCCCAGCAAAAGGATTCATCGCCGCACGCGGCCCCGAGCGTCCGGCCTTTCGACATCTGGCTCATCCCGCGCCGTTATCAAGTGTGCGAGGTCCACAAGGTTAATTGGCGAAATTCAACGCTGTTGTTGGTTCGATAAGCGAATGATAGGAACCGCCTATGCTGATCCTCCGCTCTTCTGTGGCCTCGCCCTATGCCCGCAAGGTTCGGATCGCCGCCGACCTGCTCGGTCTTTCAGAAAGAATCGAAGTCGCCGCCGCCGACGCGACCGATCCGGCCGACAGTCTGCGTCGACAAAATCCTCTCGGCAAAATCCCGACTCTGATTTTGGAGGACGGTTCGGCGCTCTACGACAGCCGGGTTATCGTCGAATATCTGGATCATCTCGCCGGCGGCGGCGTTATTCCCGCCGATCCGTCGGCTCGCTTCACCGCATTGCGCTTGCAGGCGCTCGGCGACGGCGTCAACGACGCGGCGCTACTGATCCGCTATGAATCCGTCAGTCGGCCCGAGGCCTTGCGCTCTGGCGAGGCGATCGCGCATCAGCAGGGCAAGATCGACCGCGCGCTCGACGCGCTCGAAGCGGCGCCTCCGGCGGGTCCCGTCGATATCGGCCATATTTCGGTCGCCTGTGCGCTGGGCTATCTGGATTTGCGCTTCGTGGGCGAATGGCGGACGAAACATCCGGGTCTCGTCGCCTGGCTCGAAAAATTCATGCGCGCCGTCCCCGCCTTCGAAGCGACGAAGGCGTGATTGTCGTCCATGGGCCGTCCGGCTCGGCCTGACTCAGCTCTCTCAAAAGTCGACGGCGCCGTTTAACTCTGCTTGCCGGCGATTTCGGATGGAGGCTGCCACTCGCCGGCGGCCACGGGTCCGGCCGCAGCATGGGGAATACGCAAGCGCTGACCGGGCTGGATCTTGTCGGGATCGCTCAGCAACGGCCGATTGGCTTCGAAAATTTCCATATATTTGGCGCCCTTGCCGGCGCCGTAGTGCGTTTCGGCGATTTTCCAGAGCGTGTCGCCCTCCTTGACGACGTAGAAGGTCTCGGCCGCAGCGGCGCCGCCGTCCGCAGGCTTCTCTTGCGCCGCCGGGGTCGCCGCGGCCGACTGTTGGGGCGCGCCGGAAGCGGGCGCCTGTTTGCCCTTGCCGGTCAGAAAATCCAAAAGTCCCATCCTGGAGTCTCCTTCGCAGGCGTCCGGGATCTTTTCGCCGAACGCGCCGGACTATTGTAGCGCTCCATTCTCAGCCAGGGAGTGCGAGCGGCGCCGAATTGCAGCGTTTGGCAAGTCCTGGCGCGGGAGGCCGGCGGAAGAGCCGACCGCGCCCCGCCGCCTCGCGGAAGGCGACGAAATCCCCTATACCGCTGCGATGACCGCCGCCCCTGCCACGACCGCGCGGACCGCGCTTTACGCCGGCTCTTTCGACCCGCTGACCTTCGGCCATCTCGACGTGATGGCGCAGGCCGCGGCGCTTTTCGATCGGATCGTCGTCGCGATCGGCGTGCACCACGGCAAGAAGCCTTGGCTTTCGTTCGAGGAGCGCGCGGCGGCCATTCGCGACGCCTGCGCCGCGCTTTGTTCGGGTTGCGCCTTCGACGTGGCGGGCTTTGACGGCCTCGTCGTCGAGGCCGCGCGCCAGCATGGCGCCTGCGCGATTTTGCGCGGTTTGCGCGACGGCGCCGATTTCGACTATGAGATGCAGATGGCGGGGATGAACGGGACGCTCGCGCCCGACATTCGGACGATTTTCCTGCCGGCTTCGCCAGGGCTACGCCATGTCAGCGGAACCTTCGTGCGCCAGATCGCGGCGCTTGGCGGCGACGTGTCGGCCTTCGCGCCGGCCGCTTCCGTCGCAGCGCTCGAACGCGCCGTCAACAGGCGCAACAATACTTAGGGAGGCTTCATGAAACTGACCCGCCGTCTCGTTCTCGCCGCCGCGGCCGCCGCCGCGCTTTACGCCGCGCCCGCTACGGCGGCCGACGATCACCTTCTTTATCTCGACACCAAGGATGGCCGCATCACCATCAAGCTTCGGCCTGATCTCGCGCCCAAACATGTCGAGCGGATCGAGAAGCTCGCCAAGGAGCATTTCTACGACGGCATCGTGTTTCATCGGGTGATCGACGGCTTCATGGCGCAGGCCGGCGACCCGACCGGCACCGGCATGCAGGGTTCGCGCTATACTGACCTGAAGGCGGAATTTACCGATACGCCGTTCAAGCGCGGCACGGTTGGCATGGCGCGCGAAGGCGGGGACGTGAATTCCGGCAATTCGCAGTTCTTCATCTGCTACGCGGACGCGCCGCAGCTCAACGGCAAATATACGGTGTTCGGCGAAGTCGTGTCGGGCATGGATGTCGTCGACAAGATCAAGAAGGGCGAGAAGTCGAACAACGGCATGGTCGACAATCCCGACAAGATCATCAAGATGCGCGTCGCCGGCGACGAGAGCTGAGATTGAAAGAGCCGCCAAGAAACGAAGGAAGCGCTAATGACCGAAGCCGCCGACACACTGACGCTTGAGACGACGAAAGGGCCGGTCGTCATCAAATTTCGTCCAGACCTCGCGCCCAACCACGTCGCGCATATCAAGAAGCTGGTTTCGGAAGGCTTCTATGACGGCATCGTCTTTCACCGGGTGATCGACGGCTTCATGGCGCAAACCGGTTGCCCGCACGGCACCGGCAGTGGCGGTTCGAAATATCCGGACCTAAAGGCCGAGTTCAACAGCGCGCCGCATGTGCGGGGAACCTGCTCGATGGCGCGCGCGCAAAGTCCCGACAGCGCCAATTCGCAATTCTTCATCTGCTTTGACGACGCACGCTTCCTCGACAATAAATATACGGTGTGGGGCGAGGTCGTCTCCGGCATGGAGAATGTCGACAAGATCAAGCGCGGCGAGCCGGTGAAAGATCCCGACAAGATCGTCAAGGCGACGCTGGGCTAGCGTCCTTGCTACAATGGACGCGCGATATGGCCGGGCCCGTCCCGGCCATCTTTATCTGAGCCTCGATGCGCGTCGATCTCTTCGACTTCGAGCTTCCCGCGGATCGCATCGCCTTGCGGCCGGCAAGCCCGCGCGACAGCGCGCGGATGCTGGTCGCGCCGTCGACTGGCGACTTCGAAGACCGGCGCGTGCTGGATCTGCCGGACTATCTGCAGCCGGGGGACGCGCTCGTCGCCAATGACTCCCGCGTCATTCACGCGCGCCTTGCCGGCCGGCGACTGCGCGGCGAATTGAGCGCCAATGTCGAAGCAACGCTGATCGAACGGCTCGACGCCCTACGCTGGCGGGCGCTGATGCGCCCGGCGAAAAAGCTTAGCATTGGCGATCGCGTTCGGTTTGTCGGCCATGGCGGCGAACTCGACGCCTGCGTCGAAGCGAAGGGCGACGACGGCGAGATCATGCTCGCTTTCGAGCTTCACGGACCGGCGCTCGATGCGGCGATAGAGCAGGCGGGCGTGATGCCCCTGCCGCCCTATATCGCCGGCAAGCGCGCGGCCGACGCGCGCGATGAAACCGACTACCAGACGATGTTCGCGCGCGAAGCTGGCGCCGTTGCGGCGCCCACCGCCGGCCTGCATTTCACGCCGCAACTGCTCGAAGCGATCGATGCGCGCGGCGTCAGCCTGCATCGCGTGACGCTCCATGTCGGCGCCGGCACCTTTCTTCCCGTGAAGGCGGAAGACACGGATTTGCATAGGATGCACGAGGAATTCGCGCGGGTCGACGCGGCGACGGCTCAGGCGCTCAACGACGCGCGGGCGAAGGGCGGCCGGATCATCCCGGTCGGCACGACGGCGCTACGCGTTTTGGAAAGCGCGGCGGACGACGCCGGCCGGATTATACCTTATGCCAATCGCACCGGCATTTTCATCACGCCGGGATATCGGTTTCGCGCCGTCGACATGCTGCTCACCAATTTCCATCTGCCGCGCTCGACGCTGTTCATGCTGGTCGCCGCCTTCGCCGGCCTTGAGCGCATGAAGTCGGCTTATGCGCATGCGATCGAAAGCGACTATCGCTTCTATTCCTATGGCGACGCCTGTCTGCTTGAGCGTTGCGACACATGAATGATTCTAGTGATCGGCGCATCCTGGCGCTCTGGCGCGACGATCCAAGAGAAGCGCCGATGACGATCGACGCGCGGATCGAGGAGACGCGCATCGTTTCGACATGGGACCTTTTCGGCGCCTTCGCGCTCGACAGCGATAGCGCGCGTCCCTTTATCCTGCGTCGCGACGGCGGGATCGACTTCGGGCGCGGCGAAAGCTGGCGAACGAATCTGCGCGAAGCGACGGTGAAGGTCGGGTCTGAATTCGTCATATGGTTCAATGAGCGCGACAGCGGCCTCTACCGCATCGTGAAGATCGCCGCGCTCGGCGCAAAGGACGACAAATGATAGGAATTGCGCCTGATCGGTTCGCTCGGGCCTTGTCATTCCCGGCAGGCCGAAGGCCTGACCGGGAATCCAGAGCCAATCCAGGAACGCTGGTTTTGCTCTGGATTCCCGATCGCGCGCCTTGCGCGCGCGTCGGGAATGACAGCCGAGCCGTTCAAACGGCTGTCGTATGACGCAGGATTTTTTCTTCTCCGTTCACGCGACCGACGGTTTGGCGCGCCAGGGCGAGATTATGACGCCGCGCGGCGCGATCCGCACCCCGGCCTTCATGCCGGTGGGCACTGCGGCGACGGTGAAGGCGATGTTCGCCGAGGATGTGCGCGCCGCCGGCGCCGACATTCTCCTCGGCAATGTCTATCACCTCATGCTGCGGCCAGGCGCGGAGCGGATCGCGCGGCTTGGCGGCCTGCATCAATTCATGCGCTGGCCCTATCCGATCCTGACCGACTCTGGCGGCTTTCAGGTGATGTCGCTGGCCAAGCTGCGCAAGCTCGATGAAAGCGGCGTCACCTTTCAATCGCATATCGACGGATCGCGCCATCAGCTTTCACCCGAGCGCTCGATGGAGATTCAGGAACTGCTCGGTTCGGACCTTCAGATGCAGCTCGACGAATGCGTGCGTCTGCCCTGTTCCGAAAGCGAAGCTGAGCGGGCCATGCGCCTGTCGTTGCGTTGGGCCGAGCGTTCGCGCAAGGCGTTTCGCGAGCGGCCGGGCAGGGCGGTTTTCGGCATCGTGCAGGGCGGCGAGTCGAAGCGCCTTCGCATCGAAAGCGCCAAGGCGCTCGCCGCCATGGACTTCCACGGAATCGCCGTCGGCGGCCTTGCTGTCGGCGAGCCTCAGCACGTTATGCTCGACATGTTGGAGACGACCGCCCCGCATTTGCCCGAATCGAAGCCGCGTTATTTGATGGGCGTGGGGACGCCGGACGATATCGTTGAGGCCGTCGCGCGAGGAATCGACATGTTTGATTGCGTGATGCCGACTCGCGCCGGCAGACATGGCCTTGCTTACACTCGGTACGGCAGAGTGACGCTGCGCAATGCGCGCCACGCCGACGATCCGCGGCCGCTCGATGAGAAATCGTCCTGTCCCGCCGCTCGCGACTATTCGCGCGCCTATCTGCATCACCTCGTCAAAGCTGGGGAAATTCTCGGCATGATGCTGCTGACCCAGGCCAATGTCGCCTATTATCAGGAATTGATGGCCGGGCTGCGGGCGGCGATCGCCGCCGGTCGTCTTGCTGACTTCATCGCCGAAACTAAGTCCGGATGGATCGAAGGCGAAAGCGCGTAGCGCGGGAGAAGATTTACGGGCCGGATAATATGGTTTACGCAAACTATATTCGGCGGGGGCGGAGCATGGGCCGCTATCATGAAGAACTCACCAGGAGATTTTTGAGCGGCGTAAGGGGGGAAGCGCCCGAAAGCGCACGCCGCGTGACGCGGCTGCGACGCCAGAGCGTTCGCGCGCGTCCGGTAAAGCCCAAACTGGCGTCGATGGAGATTGGAATGTCGCACCCCGGCGAAATTCTTGCCCGTCATTTGCAGGACCTCGGACTGACGGCGTCTGACCTGGCGCGCGATATTGACGTGCCGGTCAATCGAGTCACCGCCATCATCAACGGGCAGCGCGGCGTCACCGCCGATACGGCGCTGCGGCTCGGACACTGGTTCGGGGTCGATCCCGAGGATTGGCTTGATTTGCAAACTCAATATGAGCTGTCGCTCGCGCGCCGCGCGGCCGGCGCGAGGATCAAGTCGTTGCCGAGTCTCGCCGATCGTCGGCGCGAGTGAGGCATGAGCGCCGCTCTAGAATTCACCGATTCCGGATTTTTTCTGGAGCTGCGTCGGTCCGATTTCGGCGCGCCGACAAGCGTCGTCATCGCCGAAGCCATTCCCTATTACGTCAACGCCTTTTGGACCTCGGCGCAAAGGCGCGCGAATCCGCTGCATGAGATCAGCTATCGCGCCTGTTTCAAGCCGCAACTGCCGGCGTTCTTCATCGATCGGCTGACGCAGCCGGGAGACGTCGTCTGCGATCCGTTCATGGGCCGCGGCACCAGCATTCTGCAGGCGGCGCTGATGGGCCGACAGGCGATCGGCTCCGACGCCAACCCGCTGTCGCTGCTGCTGACGCGGCCGCGGCTGAACCTTCCCGCGCTTGACGAGATCGAGGCGCGGCTCGCGGCGGCGCCCTGGGGCCGCGGCGAGATCGAGCGCGACGATCTTCTCGCCTTCTTTCATGTTGAGACGCTGCGTCGGATTTGCGCGCTGCGCCGCTATTTACTCGCGCGCGAAAAGGACGGCGGCCTCGACGCCGTCGACGATTGGATTCGAATGGTGGCGCTCAATCGATTGACTGGCCACTCATCGGGGTTCTTTTCGGTCTATACGATGCCGCCGAACCAGGCCGTGTCGGTTAAGGCGCAACTGAGGATCAACGCGCGCCGCGCACAGACGCCGCCGCGTCGCGACATCGCTGAGCTGATTTACAAGAAATCGCGCGCGCTGCTCGCGCAAGGCGCGCCGCACGCCTGCGACGCGCGGCTCGCGGTGGCCGACGCCGCCTCTTTGACGCATATCGCCGACGCGACCGTCGATCTCGTCGTCACCTCGCCGCCCTTCCTCGATGTCGTCGACTATCGCGGCGACAATTGGCTGCGCAACTGGTTCGCCGGGATCGACGGCGTGCGCATCAGCCTGTCGCAGCTTCGCGCGCCGCAGGACTGGAGCGCGATGACGCGGACGGTTTTCGAGGAACTTGCCCGGGTCCTAAAGCCCGGCGGCCATGTCGCTTATGAGGTCGGCGAAGTCAGGGGCGGCGCGCTTCCTCTTGAGCAATTGGTCTGGCGCGCTCTCGACGATCTTCCTTTCGAAAGGCTTGGCGTGCTGGTCAATGCGCAAAGCTTCACGAAGACCAGCAACTGCTGGGGCGTCGCCAATAATGTAAAGGGCGTCAACAGCAACCGGGTGATCGTCGCGCGTCGGATTTGATGTTTGCGTCTTTGCGAGGAGCGCAGCGACGAAGCGATCCAGCAATCGTCGCGCGGTGCTGGATTGCTTCGCTTCGCTCGCGATGACGGCGCAACGTCAACCGGCGCGCAGGAGGCGGACGGCTTCGTCGCGTTCGAATAGATAAAGCAGGGCGCGCAGCGCCTGGCCTCGCTCGCTCGAAAGCTCGGGATCGCGGCGCAGGATCAATTCCGCGTCGTCGCGGGCGATGGCGAGGAGCCGCGCATGAGCGGCAAGATCGGCGAGACGAAAGCTCGGCAAACCGGCCTGACGCACGCCGAGTATCTCGCCTTCGCCGCGCAGGCGCAGATCTTCCTCGGCGATGCGGAATCCGTCTTCAGTTTGGCGTATGATCATCAGGCGCGCCTTGGCGGCTTCGCTTAACGGGCCTTTGTAAAGCAGCAGGCAAGACGATTCCGCCGCGCCGCGCCCGACGCGCCCGCGCAATTGATGGAGTTGCGCAAGGCCGAAGCGCTCGGCGTGTTCGATGACCATGATGGTCGCTTCCGCAACGTCGACGCCGACCTCGATCACCGTGGTCGCCACCAGAATTTTGATGTCGCCGAGCTGGAAGCCTTCCATCACGGCGTCTTTTTCGGCGGATTTCATCCGGCCGTGAACGAGGCCGACCGCCGGTCCAAACAGCTTCGCAAGATCGGCGTGGCGCTCCTGCGCGGCGGCGAGGTCGAGGTCCTCATTCTCTTCGACGAGCGGGCAGACCCAATAGGCGCGCGCGCCTTGCGTCAAGGCGCGCCGAAGTCCGGCGACCACCTCGTCGATTCTTTCGGCTGGAAGCGCGCGCGTCGAGACCGGCGTGCGGCCGGGCGGCTTTTCGTCGAGCGCGGAACAGTCCATGTCGCCGAAGGCGGTCAGCGCCAAGGTGCGCGGAATCGGCGTCGCGGTCATCACCAGAACGTCGACCGCGTCGCCCTTGGCGCCGAGCGCCAGCCGCTGCTCGACGCCGAAGCGATGCTGCTCGTCGACGACGGCGAGGCCGAGGTCGCAAAAGGCGAAATCGCTTTGCACGAGCGCATGCGTGCCGATGACGATATCGACCTCGCCGTCTCCGATGGCCGCATGGAGCGCCGCGCGCTCGCTTGTCTTGATCCGGCCGGTCAGTAGCGCGACGCGCAATCCCGCCGGCTCGAGCAGCGGTGCGAGCCGTTCATAATGCTGGCGCGCGAGGATTTCGGTCGGCGCCATCAAAGCGCATTGGCGGCCGGTCTCGGCGACGCTCGCCATGGCCAGCGCTGCGACGACCGTTTTGCCGGAGCCGACATCGCCCTGCACCAGCCGCAGCATGCGCTTGTCCGACGCGAGGTCGGCGCGAATCTCTTCGAGCGTGCGCTGCTGCGCGCGCGTCAGGCGAAAGGGCAGCGCCGACTCGATCGCGCCGGCGAAGCGGCCGTCGCCCTTATGCGCACGACCCTGCGGTCGGCGCATTTTGGCGCGAATCAGCCGCAGCGCGAGCTGGCTCGCAAGCAACTCGTCGAGCGCGAGACGCTGGCGGGCCGGATGCTCCGGCGAGAGCGCGTCGGCGCCAGCGGGCCGGTGCGCGGCGCGCAGCGCCTCGGCGAAGGTGGGAAGCTTGTTGGCGGAAAGAACGCTTACGTCCTGCCATTCGGGAAGGCTCGGCAGGCGCGCCAGCGCCTCTTCGCTCGCGCGCAGGACATAGCGCGCCTGCAACCCTTCGGTGAGTCCATAGACAGCTTCGAAGGCGGGGAGTTTTGCAAATCCGGCTTCATCCAGCACGCGGTCCGGATGCACGATTTGGCGGCGGCCGTCGTAAAGCTCGATGCGTCCCGATACCCAGCGCGTCGCGCCAAGCGGCAGGCTGCGCTCGATCCAGTCGGGATTGGCGAGAAAGAACACAAGTTCGACATCGCCGGTGTCGTCCTCGACGAGCACGCGATAGGGCGATTTCGAAAAGCGGCCTTGGGGTCGGCGATGTTCGGTGACGCAAGCCTTCAGCACGACCATCGTATCGAGCGGCGCGGCGGCGATCGTCGGCCGGGCGCTGCGGTCGATGACGTTCGACGGAAGGTGGAACAGCAGATCGACGAGGCGCGCCTCGGCGCCCGGCCTGGCGAGCAGCCGGTCGAAAAGCTTAGCGGTCTTGGGCCCGACGCCGGGCAGCGCGGCGACGCGGCCGAAGAGAGGATCGAGCAGTGACGGACGCATAAGGGTTCAGTTCAACCAGACGGCGCGCGCCGACTCACTTAATCTCGACATCATAGCTCGGCGCGCCGTCGGCGCCCTTGTAGGTGAAATGCCACCATTCGCGCGGATAATTCTCAAAGCCGTGGCGGCGCATCTGCGCGACCAGCGCGTCGCGATGCTCGCGCGCCGTTGTCGAGGTTTTTGCCTTCGTCCATGAGCTAGGGTCGAAAAAGTCGAAGGGCGTGCCGAAGTCCCAGCCCTTCACGCCGAGATCGACGGCAAGCCCGGTCGAATGTGTGGAATGTTCGGCGATATAGCCCTCAGGAAAGAGCGCGCTTTTGTCGAGATGCGGATAATGCGTCGGTTTCGTCCGCTGGTCCGGATTGCGCGACCAGTCGACGAAGGCCGAAACCGCGCGTTGCGGCCGATAGCAGTCATAGACGACGAGCGACACGCCCTGCGCGCTCGCGTCCTGCTGCGCGGCAGCGAGCGCCTTGGCGGCCTCGGCGCGCAGCCAGCATTGCGGGGCGTCATAACCGGGCACGGGCGCGCCGGTGAAATTTTTCGGGCCGGCGTAGCGCATATCCTGAATGATGCCTGGCGCCACGTCGGCGAGGCGCGCGAAGCCCGGCGGCGGGTCGTCGGCGCGCGCTTGGGAGGCGGAAAGCGCGGCGAAGAGTGAAATCGTCAATCTGCGCATGCAGGCTCCGTGTGTGCTGGCGCAATTGAGGGTCGCCAAGCCTTGACTATAGGTCTCTCCAACTCAATCAGGAGCCCTCAGATGCGAGAGAGATACGCCCCTTTCACCGGCCTGACGATCGCCGCGCTCGCCGCGGGGGTCGCCTGGGGCGCGACGGCGCTCGCCGGCGACCGCTGCGTCGCGACCGATGTTCTCGGCGCTTCCATCGCCATCCGCGACCAGCAAAAGACGGTGATCGGCGCGATCGAGGACGGCAAGCCGATCGTCGTGCAGCGCTATGGCGAGGACGATCACGGCAAGCCCTGGGCCTATGTGGCGAGCCCCGGCGGCATACGTCTCGGCTGGATCTATCGCGAATTCATCAGCTGCTCTTGAGTCATGGGGCTGATTGGCCGATGATCGTCTGGCAAGCGCGCTGTCCGGAGGACGGGCATGACGAAGCGGTTGGACCGACGCCGATTTCTCGCTGCTTCCGCCGCCGCTGGCGTCGCGCTTGACATGAGCGCCGCCGAGGCGAAAGCCGAGGGAGCTGCAGCCGTCTCGCGCGCGGCCGCGCTCAATGCGCCGCAGCCTTTGCCGTTCGATCCCGCCAAGATCAAAGGGCTGTCAGAGAAGCTCCTCCTTTCGCATTACGAAAATAACTATGTCGGCGCGGTCAAACGCCTCAATGCGATCGCTCAAGAACTTGCGGCGCTCGATTTCGACAAGGCGCCGGGATTTCAGATCAACGGATTGAAGCGCGAGGAATTGATCGCGACAAATTCGATGATCCTGCATGAAATCTATTTCGCCGGGCTCGGCGAGGGGAACGCGCCGGGCGCTGATTTGGCGCAGGCGATCGATCGCGATTTCAGCGGCTTCGAGCGTTGGCGCGCCGAATTCGTCGGCATGGGAAAGGCGCTCGGCGGCGGTTCCGGCTGGGTGATCCTCGCCTATGACAAGCATGGCAAGAGGCTCGTCAATTCATGGGCCAGCGATCACACTCAAAATATCGCTGGCGGCGAACCGCTGCTGGTCCTCGACATGTTCGAGCACGCCTATCAGATGGATTTCGGCGCGAAGGCCGCGAACTACGTAAAAGTCGTCATGGAGGCGCTCAACTGGTCGAACGCCGATCGGCTCTACGCCAGATACAGCAAGGCTTAGGCGGCCGGGAACGTCATTCTCTTCGCTCGGCGGGCAATGCGGCTTCGACCGGTCGAAAGACGCCGCGCCGCTACAGCCTACTTCGCCTCGCCGCGCTCCGCCGTCTCGCCGAAGAGGATTTCGCGCTCCAGCGCGGTAAAATCCAAACGCCGCCGCTCGTAGGGCGCGCCCGCCGCATAGGCGCGGATCACCGCCGGCCGCGACCGGATCGCCTCGAACCAGCGCTTGAGATGCGGGAAGTCGTGCAGGTCCTGGCCCTGATCCTCATGCGGGACGATCCACGGATAGCAGGCGATGTCGGCGATCGAATAGTCGCCGGCAAGATAGGGCGTCTTGGCGAGCTGGCGGTCCATGACGCCATAGAGCCGCGCGGTCTCGCTGCGGTAGCGCTCGATCGCATAGGGAATTTTCGCCGGCGCATATTTGGCGAAGTGGTGGTTCTGTCCAGCCATCGGGCCAAGCCCGCCCACTTGCCAGAACAGCCACTGCAGCGTTCGCGCCCGGCCATGAAGGTCGGCGAGGAGGAGCCGGCCGGTCTTCTCGGCGAAATAGACCAGAATCGCGCCTGATTCGAACAGCGCGACGGGCGCGCCGCCGTCAGCCGGCGCGCGGTCGATGATCGCCGGCATCCGGTTGTTGGGAGAAATCGCCAAAAACTCGGGCTTGAACTGGTCGCCTTTGGTGATGTCGACCGGCTTGATCCGGTAGGCGAGCCCGGTTTCTTCCAGAAAAATCGTAATCTTGTGGCCGTTGGGCGTCGGCCAGTAGTGAAGATCGATCATGAAGGCATGTCCGAAGGGAGACCAAACCGTGTTGTAAGCTCTCTCGCCCCAAGATCAATCGATCAGGTCATGCTAGGCTGGGCCGTGGGGAGTGGCTCGACATGTTGATCAGATATTCGAAAATATTGCTGTCCGCCGCGCTTGGCGTGCTCATACTGCTTGTCGCGATCAATAATGTGACGGACTACGACACTAATTATCAGGTCGTCAGCCATGTGATGTCGATGGATCAGGTGCCGGCCGGCAGCCCGCTGGAGTGGCGCGCCGTCACCAGCGTAACGACGCATCGCCTGCTTTACGCCTTCATTATCGCGGTCGAATTCGCCGCCGGCGCGCTGATCGTCGCCGGCGTGTGGCGGCTCATGCTGATGCGCAAGGCCGAAGCGGCGCGTTTCAACGCCGCCAAGAATGTCGCGATCGCCGGGCTGGCGCTCGCCGTCGGCCTTTATCTCTTCGGCTTCATGGCGGTAGGCGGGGAATGGTTCCAGATGTGGCGAGTCGGAACCGACCTGCAGCAGGCCGCGTTCCGCTTTATCGGCTGCGCGGCGCTGGTCATGCTTTTCCTTGGTCAGCCCGACGCCTAAGGCGTCACAGCCGCTTCAGCATATTGTAGCCGAGGAGGCCGCCAAGCCCGGCGCCGACAACGGCGATGAGCGGGCCACCGATCGCGACGCCGGTCAAGCCGCCGAGAATGGCGCCGACTCCGGCGAAGAGATATTTGTTCTTCTGGACTGTGGGGTTTTCATCGTCAGCCATGGCAAAATCCTTCTGAAAGCGCCCGCAAGGGCGAGTTATGGAGGCCGGCGCTAAAATCAAGGGCGGCGGCGCGTCGCGGTCAGGTTGAAGTCCGTGCGGGGCTCGCGGATCGCCCGCGCTCGGCGTCCCAAGCTTTGAATTTGCTGTTTCACGCCCGCTGAAATGGGCGTGAAAGGCGCTATTAGCGTCAATGCCGCCGCTGTTCGGATCGCCGGAGCTCGGCGCGCCAAATTACATCACTGATTGACGCCGGTGGAGCGCTCGCGGTGCGCGGGAAGGCGCGCCGACCCCGCCCGACCTCGCGCCTTGAGGAGTTTCAACAGAATCTCCAGTCGCTTTTGGCGGTAGAAGGAATGCAAGTCGGAATCGGCGGGCGCAAGGCCGGCAATCCATTCAGGCGTCTTTCTCCGATAACCCAGCAAACGTGACGACAGGCGCGTCGCGCCGGCAATGTCCGTCACGCCATAGCTGCTCGCGTCGAGAAATAAACGCTCGCCGTGAATCCCTTCCAAGTTGGGGCGATAACTGTCGCGGGGCGACGGGCGCGGCGTAAAGTTTTCAATGCGCTTGTCAAACCACGAAACCAGCGCAGGATCGTCAGACAGGGATCGCCGCAATTCCTTCTCTATTCCCGGCCATTCATCAATCTCGTCGATTGGCAAGGACGCTAAAAACCTCTCCACCATCGCCTGGCGATCGAGGGTTATCGGATCGTCTGGAAAAATATCCGCCTTGGCGTGAAGAAAGGAGTCCGCGACGCAAACGAATCCGGTAGGCAGATCGGGAATGCTGGGGTGCAGGCGTAGGCCCGCGGCGTCGTTTTCGGCGCGCAACGTCTTGGCGATCTTATTTTTGCTGCGAAGGAAACTAAACGCGATGTGGTTGCTTGATGCGGAGAATCCGCTGATCGACAACGGCGCTGAGAGCGACAGATGTTCCTGCGCCAGATAAGCGACGGCGAAGCTGGAATAGGTGTCGCAGTGGAAGCTTTCGAAAACCTTTCCCGTCGTCGCGCGGATCCGTTCGAGCGTTTCGCGCGCGACGCAGCCGTGATAGATGTTCGGCAACAGTGTCGCGGGCGCGCGTCCCGCCAGAACTTCCTCCATCGCCCTGCGGCCATTGATCCGTTCGACCTTTCGTGTGAGCGGCGCCTGCAGATGGTTCGCAAGATCGTCGCGGGCGATGTTCGGCCATGAGTAGATGGCGCTGTCCCAGCGGATCGCCTTCACATTCTGGCGTGCGAACAGGCCGCGAAGCGTCGAAAAGGCGAAGGGCATGAGCGAGTCGTCGTCGCCGATGTAGATGACATATTTGCCGCGCGTGAGGCTGTAGGCGAGGTTCCAATTGTCGCGCATGCACAAAATTTCGGGCGCGCGGTGGTAGACTATTTTCGGCGAGCCGATCTCCTCGACGACCTGGCGGGTCGCCGGCGAACTGCAATTGTCGCAAACGACGATCTCATAGGAGTCGAAATCGCTTCGCAAACAGGCTTGCAGCGTATAGCGCAGCGAATGGGCGCGCTCCCGTGTCGGAATCACCAGGCTGAATTCGACCTCGCTCATGTCCGATCGCCTTTTGGCCCGATGCGTTTGATTTCGACCCGCGCTTCGTACGCTACGCCTTGATCTTCGAACCGACAAGCAGGGTAGGGCGCGAAGGTGCGCGCGCGCAGGCGGTTGAGCAGCGAGCGGCCCGTCGTCGGCGCGTCGAGATCGATGCAAGACGCGGGATCGAGCTCGGCGCGCTTGTGGAAGCTGCCGCCTGCCAGGTCTTGCGCGATTCGCGGTATTTCGCCTTCGCGGATCGCGGGCCAGCTCTGCGCGACGAGCGCCACCATGGCGCGTTCGGCCGCATGATAAAGGCTTGCGCCCGTATCCTCCCATCCGATCTCGATTTCCTTTTGAAAGGCGATCGGACCGGCGTCGATCTGCGCCTCGACATGATGGATCGTGACGCCGAATGGCGATCCTTCCGCGAGCGCCCAGAAGTTCGGATCCTTTCCGCGGCAAAAGGGCAGCAGGCTCGGATGCGTGTTCAAAATTACCGGCGCCAAATCCAGATCGGCTCCCTTCAGCAAATAGGGCCACCAGCCCAAGAGCAAGACATCCGGCTTGTGGTCGATAAGCGCGCGGCGCTCCGACCACCGCAGCGTCGCCACGCCGCCATTCGCGCATAGGGCGGCGATTTCCTCGGCATGAACGCCGGCGTCGGTCACCACCACGGCGCTCAAGTCATGCGCGTGGCGCGACAGGACGAAGGCGATGATATCTCGACCGACCGGCCCGTCGGCCATGATTGCGACAGCCATCCGCGCGGCCTATTTCACGCGCCTGAGGAATCCTCCCGGCGAGCTGGACATGATGAGCTTGTCATTGATCGGATCGACGACGAAGGCGTCGGTTTCCTTCAGGAACTCGTCAACTGCCGCCAGTGGTTCGTCGCCTTTCACGAGGAGCTGCGAGTAATAGGTCGGCGCCTGTTCCGGCTTGAAATAGCCAAGAATCGTATCGGCCGCGATCAAGAACTGGCCGGGAGACACGAGGGGCGAATAGGCGCGCAATTCGGCAAGCACGTGATCGCGGGCATGATTTGAATCGAGCACCACCATCGTCTTGGCGCTGGGAGGAATCAGCATGCGCACACTCTCCACCGTCTCAGGCGCTATCGATGAGCCCTCGATCAACCGAATGTGCGGCGCCATGACGTGCTTTTCGATCGTGTCGCGATTATGGGCGCGAATGTCGATGTCGACGCCGATGACGAGTCCGTCCTTCTTGCCGATCATCTGGAGCAAAGCCGCTTGATAGACGACGGAGCCGCCCCGCGCCACGCCGGTTTCGACGATCACGTCCGGCTGGGTTTCGAATATGACTTCCTGCAACGCCGCCATATCTGCCGGACGCTGGATGATCGGAACGCCCATCCAACTCCATACATAAGAGTAGCGGTGTTCGTCGGATTTCCGGATCAAATCGAGCGAGGCTTCAAACATCGCCTCGTCCTTCCCCATATCGGCGATGGACTGCGCCTTCTGCCGCTCGAAATCGACGCGATCGTCATTGACCATGGCCTGTCCCCAAATCAGCGAGCGTCATCCGCGGCCCGCAATAATTTCGCGCACCGCCGCGGCGACGATATCGACCTTGTCTTCAGTCATATTGTAGCCAGACGGCAGATTAACGCCGTAGGCGGCGATGATTTTACCCGCATCTTGCGGCGTCACAAAGCGCGTGGCGGACGGTCGTTCGTCAAAGGCCGGAAGGCTCGACAGAGGCGAAAAAAACGGCCGCGAGTCGATATTTCGCTTGTCGAGCTCGGCCATCATCGCGAATTTGTCGAGGCCGAGCGAAGGGTCGAGAATCATCGTGACCATCCAGTAACTGTTTTGCGTATCAGCGGGCTCGGCGTTCAGCGTCAGGCCGTTCACCCCCGACAGGCGGTCGTGGTACCACTTAAAGATCGCGCGCTTATGGGCGATCAATTCGTCGATCCGCTCCATTTGCGCGACGCCGAGCGCCGCCTGCACGGCGCTCATCCGGTATTTGAACGCGATTTCCGTGTTGAGGAAAAAGCGGTCGCCCGGGTTGCGTCCATGGTCGCGCAGGAAAAGCACGCGGTCGAATAGTCCCTTGTCGTTGGTGGCCAGCATGCCGCCTTCGCCGGTGACGACGGTCTTGGAGCCGTGAAAGCTGAAGGCGGAGACGCGCCCAAACGCGCCAGCCCGCCGGCCGTGATGGACAGACCCGAGCGCCTCCGCGGCGTCCTCGATCAGCGCCAGTCCATGACGATCGGCGATGTCCTGCAATCGGGCCCAATCGCAGGTTGAACCATAAAGATCGACGCCGATAATCGCTTTCGTGCGCGGACCGATCGCGCGTTCGACGGCGTCAGGATCGAGACACCAGGTCACGGGATCGATGTCGACGAGCACGGGTTCGGCGCCGACATAGACGATCGGCGCGACAGAGGCGATCCAGGTCACATCCGGCGCGATCACTTCATCGCCGGGGCCGACGCCGAGCGCGGCCAAAGCCAAATGTAGGGCTGCCGTGCAATGGGGGGTGGAGACGGCATGACTCACGCCGACATAGTCGGCGAGCATGCGCTCGAAGCGATTGTTGAATTCGGCGTGATTCTTGTACCAGGCGTTGCGCGCGGCGTCGGCGACCAGTTCGACCTCGCGATCGGAGATCGACGGCCCGGCGACCGGAATGCGTTCAGGGGCGACGATCATTCAACCTCTCGCGATCTTTGCCCGAAAGATCGCTTCCTTCGGGCCGCCTTGGCGCCTTGTTGGTAAAGTGTCGCCTATTCGGGCACAACCCCGCCGTCATGGGGTCTACGGACTTGGCGTCCATGGACTTGGCCAGGCGAGATCGACCTCGCCGATCACGGCGGGAACGGCTGGCCAGCTAATCGCAAATCCCGGATCGTCGTAGCGCAGCCCGCGGGCCTGGCCGCCGACATAGGGCCGGCCCATCTGATAGAGCACGTCCGTATCGGGTTCGAGGGTCAGAAAGCCGTGCGCGCAGCCTTCGGGAATGAACAGCGCGCTGGCGCGATCGGCGTCGAGGCGCCGGGCGATCCAGCGCCGGAATGTTGGGCTGTCGCGGCGCAAGTCGATTACAACGTCATGGATCGCGCCGCGCGTCACGCGCACCAGCTTGGCCTCGGCGTAAGGCGGGTCCTGCCAATGCATGCCGCGCAGCGTATGGATACGATCGTTACGCGAAAGATTGATCTGCGTCGATGTGAAGGAAACGCCGGCGGCCGCAAATTCTTGCGGACAATAGATGCGCGCGAAAAAGCCTCGCGCGTCAGCGCGCGGCTCGGCCGCGACTTCGATCACGTCCGGTATTTCGGTCGGCGCGAATCTCAAGCGTCGAGAACTCGCGTTTCAGGGACCGCGGTGACGAACTTGCCGCCCCAGCTGCGTATGTCGGCCATCTGACCCATGATTTCCTCCCTAAGGTTCCACGGAAGGATCACCAGATAATCGGGGCGCGTCTCGCCGATCGTTTCGGGCGCGCGGATTGGAATATGGCTCCCCGGCAGGAGCTTTCCCTGCTTGGCGGCGCTGCGGTCATAGACGCAGACGATATCATTCGCGTTCACGCCGCAGACATTGAGGAAAGTGTTGCCCTTGGCCGCCGCGCCATAGGCGGCGACCGTCTTTCCCTCCGCCTTGGCGCGCGCAAGAAAATTCAAGAACGACGCTTTCACGGCTTCGACCTTTTCTGCAAAGCCCGCATAGCCTTCGATCGCATCGAGACGCGCGGCGCGCTCAGCGCTTCGCGCCGCCTCCAGGCGCGGCGTCGGCGCATGAGAGGCGCCTTTGCGGCACACGTAAAGGCGCAGGGAGCCGCCATGCGTCGGCAGTTCTTCGACATCGAAGGCGACAAGGCCGTTCGCGGCCAGAACGCGCTCCACCGCCACGAGCGAGAGATAGGAGAAGTGCTCGTGATAGATCGTGTCGAATTGCAGTTCGCGGATGAGGTTTAAGACATGAGGAAATTCGAAGGTCGCGACGCCGTCGGGCTTGAGAATTTCCGCAAATCCGGCGACGAAATCGCCGATATCGGGAACATGCGCCAACACATTGTTGGCGGCGGTGAGATCGGCGGCGACGCCGCGCGCCGCCAGCTTGCGGGCGGTCTCCTTGCCGAAAAACGCGACTTCCGTCGGCACGCCTCTGGCGCGCGCCGCCTCGGCGACATTGGCCGCCGGCTCGACCCCCAGCACCGGCACGCCGCGCGCGATAAAATGCTGCAGCAGATAGCCGTCATTTGACGCGACTTCGATGACGAGCGAGCGCGGGCCAAGTCCGAAACGTTCGATCATCGCGTCGGCGTAACGCCGGGCATGCGCGACCCAACTGTCCGAATAGGAGGAAAAATAGGCGTAATCAGAGAAGATTGCCTCGGACGACACCGGCGCATCCACCTGCACCAAGAAGCAGGCGTCGCAAACCCGCGCATGGAGCGGAAAGCTCCTGTCGAGACCGCGGGCGATTTCCTCCTCCGTGACATAGGAGTTGGCGAGCGGCGTCGAGCCGAGATCGACGAAGTCATGATTCAGCGGTGCGCCGCAAAAACGGCAGGCTGGCATTTGCATTTTCTTATCCAGGAAGTTTCTCGAAGGCGTCGATCTGCGCGAGCGTTGTCGCCAGAGGGCTCCTTCCCGCGACGGCGTCGCGGTACCAGTTCGCGGTCCAATCGATCGCCATCCGGCCGGGCAACCGGTCGCGCCAGTTAAGAAGCGCGCGGGCGCGCGAGGAATCGACCGCGAGAACGTTCATTTCGCGCGAATCCGCCGGCTGATGCTCATAGCTCGCGTCGCGGCCGAGCGCCTTGAGCATTTCCTCGGTGAGTTCGCCCACTGTGATCGGCGTTGTCGGATCGGGCCCGAAATTCAATGTTTCCGGAAGGCTCTGGCCGCGTTCGAGCGCGTCGACATAGGTCAGATAGCCGTGAAGGCAGTCGAGCACATGCTGCCAGGGACGCGTCGCATGCGGCATGCGCAGCACGGGACGTTCGTTCTTCTCGGCAGCGCGCACGATGTCGGGAACGATGCGGTCGGCCGCATAGTCGCCGCCGCCGATGACATTGCCGCCCCGCGCGGTGACGAGTTTCACGCCCGAGTCCTTGAAGAAGGACTGAGCGTAGGAACGCGTCACCAGTTCGGCCGCCGCCTTGGAGGCCGAGTAGGGGTCCTTGCCGCCGAGCGGCGCGTCCTCCGCGAAGGCGGCGCCTTGCTCGTCATTCGCATAGACCTTGTCGGAGGTGACGACTAAAATCGTCGAAACGTCGGGCGCGCGGCGCAGCGCCTGCAGCAAATGCGCGGCGCCCATGACATTGGTCGCGAGCGTGCCGAGGGGATCGACATGCGACCGGCGAACGATCGCCTGCGCGGCAAGATGAAAAACGATGTGCGGGCGGGCCTTTGCAACGGCGGCCTCAACGGATTCGAGATCGTTCAAATCGCCGAACGTCGAATTCAGACGCTCGCCGACCCGCGCCATCTCGTAAAGATTTGCGTCGCCCTCGGGCGGCAGCGCAAAGCCGAAAACTTCGGCGCCTAATCGATCAAGCCAGAGCGCGAGCCAAGCGCCCTTGAAGCCGGTATGGCCGGTCAAAAGAACCCGCCGGCCGGCCAAGGTCTTCGATTTATCCACGCTTTAATCCCGCCAGTCCCGCTTCATATTCCCTCGATTTCGCGCTCGTCGGCAAAATACCGTTCAGCTCCATACCTTCCATGGCGCGCGCCCGCTCTCCCACAAGGCTTCGAGTCGATTCTTGTCGCGCAGCGTATCCATCGGCTGCCAAAATCCCTCATGCTTATATGCCCGTAATTCTCCCTCCGCCGCCAGACGTTCGAGCGGCCTTTCCTCCCAGGGCGTCGCGTCGCCGTCGATATAGTCGATTACGGAAGGTTCCAGAACGAAAAATCCACCGTTGATGAGGCTCTGATCCCCGGGCGGCTTTTCGATGAATTTGGTGACGGCGTCGCCTTGCAAAGACAAGGCGCCATAACGGCCGGGCGGCGTCACGGCGGTGAGGGTGGCTTTGCGCCCATGCGCGCGATGAAAATTGATCAGCGCCGCGATATCCACGTCGGCCACGCCGTCGCCGTAAGTGAAGCAGAAAGGCTGCGCCTCTCGAAGGTAGCCGCGGACTCTTTTGAGGCGCCCGCCGGTCATCGATGAGTCGCCGGTGTCGACGAGCGTGATCTTCCAGGATTCGCTTTTGCGATTATGAAATTCGACCTGTCCGGTTTCGCCGTCGACGGTAATGTCGGCGTTATGCATGAAATAATTCGCAAAGTATTCCTTGATCATATAGCCTTTATAGCCGAGGCAGACGACGAAGTCGTTCACGCCATGGTGGTGGTAGATTTTCATAATATGCCACAGGATCGGACGGCCGCCGATTTCGATCATCGGCTTCGGGCGGAGATAGGATTCCTCTGAAATTCGCGTCCCCATGCCGCCTGCTAGAATCACGACCTGCATTTTGTCTCCTCAACCGTCGCTGACGGCGCCCGTAAATGATCATTCACAATATAGTTTGTCCATACTCCTATACGTGTTCGCCAAATTATTGGTTGGACTAGCGTCTCTTAAGCAATCTGTTTTTTATTGGCAAACGTGGCTCAAATCGCATGATCGGCTCCCAGAGACAAGTCCGGCTTAAATGAGAGTGAGCCCGAGCCCATCTCGACCAAGCCGTCGAGTCGGATATCTGGGCGCCAAGCTATCGCGCCAAGGGCCAAGAGGCCGCTGGACGCGCGGCCAATCGCGCAATCCGATTGAAATTACAAATTGAGCATCGCTATCGGCGGCGCGAGCCGGCGTTCAACTGATAGGATTGAGTTCGTATCATATCCAACAATGTGTGAGTCGATTGCTTCCAGGTTGCAACCTCAATTTTTGGGGCCTGTTTTTCTGTGGACACGGCCGCTCGCAATTGCGTAGCGAGAGCTGAGCTGTCCAACTTCTTGAAATAACTTATGTGCTCCGCGGCCAATTCTCGAAAAATCGGAATGTCGGAGGCAATGACGGGCAGTCCATGGTTTGCGGCCTCCATGATCGGTAGACCAAATCCTTCTGCAAGCGACGGATAGACAAGCGCGCGCGCGTTCCGGTACAGACAAATTAAGTCGGCGTCGTTTGCGTTTGCCAACCAATGAAGACGCTTCCCGTACTGTTCGTGCTCAAGAATTCTCTGCTGCAAGGCATTGCTCGCCCATCCATAGCGGCCGACCACGACAAAGCGAGCGTCGATATCCGATCTCCAGAGTTCCTCCATTGCGTCGAGCGCAATATCATATCCTTTGCGCGGCTCTAAAGTGCCCACGCCAAGGAAGAATGGAGAATTTACCTGGGTGATGGCGGCTACGTCGCGTGATACGGATTGGGTGAGATCGCACCGAAAATCGCCGCCGAGATGAAACCAGCCTATCGGCATTTGACGCGGTTCTGGTAAGGCGGCCAAGTGCGCCTGCAACTCATTTGCGACGTTTTCCGAGATGCAAACCACCGCATCGCAATTGCAGACGACGGCGCTGAACCAATTGTCGTAATGCTCTCGTTGCTCGGGACTGAAAGCCCACGGAATCGTTTTCGGCAGAAGGTCGTAAACGCAAGCGACGGCTTGACCGTTCTGCTTTTTGACTTGGTCAATGATCGCCGAATAGGTCGCCAACATCCCCGATGGCGCATCGATCATCAGAAAGACGTCTCCAGACTCAGGTTCGATCGTTTCGGTAGCGGACGCATTTTTGAAATAGGGATGGAGCTTGGCGTTATACTGGAACACAGGAAGCGCCAGCCCCATTTCGGCGGCGGCGAAAGCGACTTCTTTAACGACTCGCTGGATCCCCGTATTCTTGCCCGAAAAATGAGTCGACGTGACGTCGATCAATATTCTTGGACTGTGGGAGCGGTCTTGGACGGCTGTAGGGAGCGAGGGGCGTTCGGCGAGGGCCTGTCGCAATCGTCGTTCCGATCGCCATCGGCCATCGTGGAGGAAGCCCAAACCCATCAGTCTGGTGATCGTCCAGAGCAGCTCCAGCAACCGCGTCCGAATATATTCTGCGAGCCGGTTTTTTCTTGGCTCCTGTTGGAAAAAAAGTTCACGGTATAGCTTTTCCAAGAAATAATGCTCATCTGGATAATTATCTTTCACCAATATTCTCCATGGCGTCAACAATAATTCGCTTCTATTCTTACGAATTGGCTGGTTGAATCCTGCTGGTCGAATTTGAACATCAAATTCGAATTACGAGCGCTACTGGTTGGGGCTGTCCTTGACCTCGCGCCCCCGGTCCCCATCGGCGTTGTCGCTCTTCGAAAATGAGTTCACGACGCTCTCAATCTTGGCGGTTTCCAGCCGACATTGACGCTGGCGATCGTTGGGAGAACTGGCGGAAGCGGCGATTTTGACCACACATTCTGGCGAGCGCGCTGAACTGCTCGAACAAGGCGCAGGCGTCGCTGCACTCGTTCAGGGAGAAGGCGCGCTCCTGAAAGTTCGCTGACCCGATCATATGCGCCTTCCTAGGTGAAATAGTCGCATTTATGACGGCGCATGGCGATTTCCCGGTTTCTTTGCCTCTGCATCGCGTCCGTCAGAGGCAAAACGAAGCGTCGCTTGTCGAAATTAGCAAGCGCGGCGTCGACGGGTCAATAGCTCTCATTTAATGGAGTTAGCGACCGCGAGGACATCATCCAAGCTTCATTTTCGAATGACCTAAGCTTAAAGATAGGTTAATGTAGCCTGTTCATTTTTTTATGCAGAATTGTAACAGACGGCTTTCCTTGAGAAATTTTCAGTAAGCCCCTGGTCGCGTCCTGAAGCGCCGCGGATAACTAGAGTTGCTCTTTCGGAGGGGGTTCGCTAATATTACATCTTGGCGTATAGGGACTTCGGATATGAATAAAATAGAAACCGTCAAGAAAAAACCAAGCGCCGCGGTCGTTCTCGCCTTTTACGTTATTATGACGCTGCTTTGCATTGCCGGCATAGAAATCATACTTAGATTGCAGCAGATATTCGGGCCAATTTATGAATTGGAATTCATCAGTTTGATCAATCAGACGCCGTCGGACGTCGTCAATCATGCGCCCAATACGAGCGCCGCCATCGCCGGACGGAAATTCGACAAGTTGGGCGTCCGGCAATATTCATCGCTTGAACGACCGGAAAAATGCGCGCAATCCAAGAAGATGCTCTTTCTCGGGGATTCGTTCATGGAGGGCTACGATGAGGCGCATACCATCCCGTATCTGATAACGAAATTCTTCGCCAAGGAAAATATTTGCATTGAGCCGTTTAATGCTGGACTATCATCTTATTCTCCGGCAATATTTGTTGCGCAAATAAGGCTATTGTATCCGATAATAAAGCCTGATTACATCATAATAGACATTGACGAGACGGATTTCTATGATGATAATGTTCGTTACAAGGAGTATATCAGCAGAGACGCGCAGGGTCGAAATATTGCTGTAAAATCTGGAAGCGCTTATCGAGAGGTCATGAGTGAATTGGATGGCGTCAGAGCGCATAACTCCTACATCATGAGATTAATCAAAATTAAGCTCTCTAAATATTTGAACATTTTGAGCTCATCTTCCGGACAGACCGCAAAGGAAAATGACGCGATTTTCGAATTATCCAAACTCGACGCCGAGTCGGCGCGCGCCAAGTTCAAAGACGAATTATCTTTTTTCAAAGGCAATGTTGAAGAGATCATCGGCGCGCTCAAGGAATATGACTTCGACTTGGATCGCCTTATTTTTATCAGGCACCCGCATCTCGAACATCTGAGCGGCGCCAGCGGACCATCGTTTAACAATGTGATTTTTGAGGCCGTTCAGGAGGTCGCCACAGCCAATAACGTCAAAATCTACGACTCTCTGGCCGATCTTCAGGCGGCATTTAACGGCCATCCCGAAAAGTATTATTTCAAGAATGATATGCACTTCAATTATAAGGGCATGGAGGCCTACAGCGCGGCGGTGAGCGCGACGCTAGCGCCAATGCTCGCAAAATAGATTATTCGGTTCGTCGCAATAAATTCGAATGCGGCGCCGGCGTATTGCCGACACGGAATCAGAAGGGGTGGTACTGGTAGAGCCAGTTCTCCGAAAGCGTTTCGTCGCCGTTCTTGAGGTACAGACGCATTTCGACAGGTTCGGCTCCTTGAACCGTCAGGTCGAATTGCGCTCGCCAATGGCCGGGCACATTGTCGAACACCGCTTCGGTGAAGACATAGGAGAAGGTTCCGCGCGAGGCCCATAAAACAGGTTCCGGCTTCACGCCGAAGGGGAGTTTCGCCAGCGGCTCGCCGAGAAACTCGACCATGAATTTGCGCACGCCCTTGGGGCGCGGCTTGCCGGGCTGTCCGCCATTGCCGAGCCTGGTCGCGACGCAACGCGCGAGCTTGGTCGGATTGGGTTCGTCGGCGAGCCAGTGCAGCCGATAGGAATATTCGAAGGAGGCGCCGGGAACGGCAGGCTTTTCTGGCACCCAGACGACGACGATATTGTCGTGGATTTCGTCGTCGGTCGGAATTTCGATCAGTTGAATCGCGCCCTTGCCCCAGTCGCCCTTGGGTTCGATCCAGACGCTGGGGCGGCGATCGTAAAAGACATTATCGAGATAATGGTCGTAGTTGCGGTCGCGCTGCATCAGGCCGAAGCCCTTGGGATTAACATCGCCGAACGCCGACGCCATCACCCGGTTCGGATTGTTCAGCGGTCGCCAAAGCCGCTCGCCGGCGCCGGTCCACATGCTCAGCCCGTCGGAATCATGCACTTCCGGCCGCCAGTCGATCGCCGTCGGCTTGGCGGTCTCCGAGAACCAGAACATCGAGGTGAGCGGCGCGACGCCGAAGCGGGTGAAGGCGCCGCGCAAATGGAGCGAGCAGTCGATGTCCATGACGACGCCCTTGCCGCGCGTCATCAGAAAGCGATAGGCGCCGACGATCGACGGCCCTTCGAGCAGCGCATGCAGAACGACGCCGTCGGCCGTCTCGGGTCCGATGTAAATCTCGGTGAAATCGGGGAACTCCTCATTCGTTCCGCTCTGCCAAGTATCGAGCGCGACGCCGCGCGCCGACATTCCATATTGGCGCAATTCGCCGATCGCCCGGAAATAAGAGGCGCCGAGAAAGGCGACCCAATCGTTTCGCTTCCAGTCGAGCGCGCCGTCCTTCGCCTCCTGAATGCGAAATCCCGCAAATCCAGCGCCGGCCGGAAGCTGCCGCGCGATCGAATCCTCCGGCATGTTGAAATAGCTGGTGTCGTAAAGAACCTCGCGCGCCTCGCCGTTTTCGACGACATGCATGCGCACGGCTTTTTTGAAAAACATGCCGAGATGGAAGAACTCGATCGGGAAACGCTCGTTCGTATTGGCGAAGAGCGCATGGTCGGTGTTGTAGGTGATCTGTCCCCACTTCTCGTAATCGATCTGCGAGGTGATTTCCGGCGAGGGGATATTCGGCTTGCGGTAGGGTTCCTTGATCAGCCGTTGCGCCGTCTGCTTCAGCGTCTCGAAGGAGAAGGATTGCGGATCGCCGAGCCGGAGATTGGTCACGCTGGTCGCCGCCTCGCTGCGGGGCGCGCCGACGGCGCCTAATGCGCTCGTGGCCGCCGCCGCCTTGAGAAACGAGCGACGATCCTGCTTCTCGACCATCTCGGCGTCCTTGTTACGAAGTTTGGGAGAGGTGCGCTTGGGCCTGCGTCCGCCGCGAGTCTGCCGTGGGGCGCGAGACATCAGGGCGCGAGACCCTTTATTCAGCCGCGGATCGGCTCATTGCGGAGGGCGGTCCGCATGAAGAAATAGAGTCCGATCAGGCCGGCGAACGAGAAGATGATTTCCAGCGCCCGGCTGACGAGGGGATCGAGCTGGAACAGGCCGCCGAGCGCCCAGCCCGCGGCCCAGGACGCGCCGACGAGCTCGGTGCCGACGAGGATCGCGACCGCGACGAGCGTCGACAGGTGCAAATAATTGATCGGCTTTTGGCTCATGACGCCATTCTCGAGCAGGCCTCTTAAAAAGCGGCCGCGCCGCGCTTGAGCCGTGCTATCGCAAAGAACGGCCCAAAGCAAGCCGCGCCAGGCTAGGGCGGGCGCGATCAGTAACGATAAGCCAAGGATGTCGAAGGCGAATCTGGCGTTGCGCCGCCGTTGCCGCGGGGGCCTCAAACCTTTCCGCTTGTATGTTTTGGCGCCGCATTGATAATCGGCGCCAGCAAAGGCGCGGGCGCATGGCCGTCGCGCAGCGCGAAAGGGCGAAGCTTGTCGCAACCCGCCAGCAAGGTCTACCTCACCCGCAAATCCGTCTATCTGATCATCGCCGAACACAACGCCGCCGAGGGCGACGGCTTGAAGCGCGCGCTTGGCTGGGCGTCGCTGATGTCGCTTGGCGTCGGTGGAATCATCGGCGCCGGCATTTTCGTCCTGACCGGCACGGCGGCGGCGAATTACGCCGGCCCCGGCGTGATGATCTCCTTCCTTCTGTCGGGGCTCGCCTGCGCCTTTGTCGCCCTCTGTTACGCGGAGCTTGCGGCGCTCATTCCCGTCGCCGGAAGCACCTACACCTATACTTATGTGACGCTCGGCGAGATTTTCGCCTGGATTATCGGCTGGAACCTCATACTCGAATACGCCGCCGGCGCCGCGACGGTCGCGGTCGGCTGGGCCGGCTATTTCAATCGCGTGATGCAAGGGTTCGGCATCCACCTGCCGCCCGAGCTCACCACCGCCTATTTCGCTGATCCGACGGCGCATGGGGCGCCGCCCGGCGCCGTGCATGGGCTCTTCAACGTTCCCGCCGCAGGGATCATCGTGCTGTTGACGGCGCTGCTGGTGCGCGGCACCACCGAGTCGACGCTGTTCAATAACATCATCGTCGCGATCAAGGTCACCGTCGTGCTGATGGTGATCGTCTTCGGCGCAGCGCATATCGACTACGCCAATTGGACGCCGCTCATTCCCGACAATGCCGGTGAATTCGGCGTCTTTGGCTGGAGCGGGGTGGTGCGCGGCGCGTCGGTCGTCTTCTTCGCCTATATCGGATTCGACTCGGTCTCGACCGCGGCGCAGGAGGCGCATAATCCCCAGCGCGACGTGCCGATCGGCATCATCGGCTCGCTCATCGTCTGCACGATTCTCTATATCCTGGTCGCGGCGGTCGCGACCGGCGTCGTCAATTACAAGGAACTCGGCGTCCCCGACCCGATGGCGCTGGTGATGGATCGAACCGGCGTAGCCTGGCTCGCCTGGGCGGTGAAACTTGGGGCGCTGGCCGGACTGACGACGGCGATCTTGGTGCTGCTTTATGGGCAGACGCGCATCTTCTTCGCGATGGCGCATGACGGGCTGCTGCCGCCGATTTTCGCCAGACTTCACGCGGAATGGCGCACGCCCGCTGTCAGCCAGATACTCGTCGGCGTCGTCGTCGCGCTCGCGGCGGGCCTGCTGCCGCTGGATATTCTCGGCGAGATGGTGAGCATCGGCACGCTGGCCGCCTTTGCGCTCGTCTGCATGGCGGTGATTCACCTGCGCCGGATGTATCCAGAGATCGCCCGGCCATTCCGCGCGCCGGGCATCCCCTGGCTGCCGATCGCCGGCATTTTGTCCTGTTTCGCGCTGATGGTCGCGCTGCCGCTCGACACATGGCTGCGGCTGCTGATCTGGACCGCGATCGGGATAGGAATCTATTTCCTCTACGGGCTCAAACACGCCAAACGGCTCGGCTGACCGGGCGACGCGCCGAGGTTGAGGTCGGACGGCGCGGATGATGGAACTCTATGCTCCCGGAAAGGTTACGATTTAAGTCAACGATCGTTCGCCGACGCGGCGCGGTCGGCGTAACCTTTTGGAAGAGTCGAACTGGCTTCGTTCAACATGAATGCCCCGGCGATTGTCTGGTTTCGCAATGACTTGCGGATCGCGGACAATCCGGCCCTCGCCGCGGCGGCGCGAAGCGGCGCCCCGCTGGTCGGGCTGTATATTCTGGACGACGCGAGCCCCGGCCAATGGCGGCCCGGCGCGGCGGCCGATTGGTGGCTGCACCATTCTCTCGCGGCGCTGACTGAGACGCTCGCCGAACGGGGCGTTCAGCTGACGCTGCGCCGCGGGCGCGCGCAATTTGTGTTCGAGCAGATCATCGCCGAAACCGGCGCCGGCGCCGTCTTCTGGAACAGACTTTACGAACCCTGGGCGATGCGGCGGGACGAGGAAATCATCGCGCAGCTGCGTGATGATGGCGTTAAAGCCCATTGCTTCCACGAGTCCCTGCTGTTCGAGCCGGGGACGGTCCGCACCAAGCAGGGCGAGAGCTTCCGGACGTTCACGCCCTTCTGGCGGGCGTGTCTCGCCGCGCCGCCGCCCGATCGCCCGCTGCCGGCCCCGAAAAGTCTGCACGCCGCGCCGCTCACGCCCGACAGCGAAGACCTCGACGCTTGGCGGTTGCTGCCGCAGAACCCGGACTGGGCGGTCGGCCTACGCAACGCCTGGCTCGTCGGCGAGACGGCGGCCCGCGCCGAGCTGTCGGACTTCGCCCGCAACCATGTCGCCGACTACAAATCGGAACGCGACTTCCTGGGACGGGTAGGCGTCTCGCGACTCTCCCCGCATCTTCATTTCGGCGAATTGTCGCCACGGGAAGTCTGGCGCGCGATCAGCGAGCCGGCCAGCATCGGCGGCGAAGCCTATCTGCGCGAACTCGGCTGGCGCGAATTCTGTCATCACTTGCTGATCGCCCATCGCGACATGCCCGACTGCCCGCTCGACCGGAGTTTCGAGCGCTTTCCCTATCGCGACGACGAGGCCGCGCTCGACGCCTGGAGAAGAGGCCAGACCGGCTATCCGCTGGTCGACGCGGCGATGCGCGAATTATGGATCACGGGATGGATGCATAATCGCGCGCGGATGGTTTCGGCGAGCTTTTTGATCAAACATCTGCTGATCGATTGGCGGAAGGGCGAGCGCTGGTTCTGGGACACGCTGGTCGACGCCGATCTCGCCAACAACAGCGCCAATTGGCAGTGGGTCGCGGGGTGCGGCGCCGATGCCGCGCCCTATTTCCGGATTTTCAATCCGGCGCTGCAGGGCGAGAAATTCGATCCGGACGGCGCCTATGTGCGCCGCTATGTGCCGGAATTGGCTGGGCTCGACGCGCGCTACATTCACCGCCCCTGGGCGGCGCCCGAGGATATTCTGCGCGCGGCCGGCGTGCGGCTCGGCGTCACCTATCCCCATCCGATCGTCGATCACGCGCAGGCGCGCGAACGCGCGCTGGCGGCATTCGAGCATATGCGAAGCCTCGCGGCGTTGCGGGAGGCGTAAGCGCTCGCCAATCGCGACGCGACCCGGTAAAGCCGGCGGCATGGTCGAACACATCCGTCCCTTCGAAGAAATCCGCATCTTGCTGGCGGCGCTGCCCGGCCCCGATCTGGAAGCCGCGGCGGCGGCGCGGGCGCGCGATCGCCTGCTCACCAAGCCGCCAGGCGCGCTCGGGCGTCTCGAGGAGATCGTCGAATGGCTCGCCGCCTGGCAGGGCAGGGCGGCGCCGGCGATCGAACGGCCGCTGGTCGCGGTTTTCGCCGCCAATCATGGCGTCGTCGCCCAGGGGGTTTCCGCCTTTCCGGCGAGCGTCACGGAGCAGATGGTGGCGAATTTTCTCGCCGGCGGCGCGGCGATCAACCAGATCTGCAAGGCGCATGGCGTCGGCCTGAAAGTCTATGAACTCGCGCTCGAACGGCCGACGGCGGATTTCACGCAGGCGCCGGCCATGGACGAGCGCGAGGCGGCGGCGACCTTCGCCTATGGGATGGAGGCGATCGACGGCGAGATCGATCTTCTGGCGCCGGGCGAGATGGGCATCGGCAATACAACGAGCGCGGCGGCGATCTATGCGGCGCTCTACGGCGGACCGGCGTCGCGCTGGACGGGACGCGGCACGGGGCTCGACGACGTCGGCCTTGCGCGCAAGAACGCCGCGATCGACGCCGCTCTGGCGTTGCATGGTCCGCATCTCGCCGATCCTTTGGAGATTCTGCGCCGGGTCGGGGGACGGGAAATCGCCGCGATAATGGGCGCCATTGCAGCGGCAAGGCTGAACCGCATCCCCGTCGTGCTCGACGGCTATGTCGGCTGCGCCGCGGCGGCGCTGCTGCATGCGATCGCGCCTGACGCGATTGCCCATTGCGTCGCCGGCCATATGTCTGCGGAGGGGACGCATGGCGAGGTCCTGGCGCGGCTCGGCAAGCGTCCGCTGCTCGATCTCGACATGCGGCTGGGCGAAGGCTCCGGCGCCGCGCTCGCGATCGGCCTGATCAAAGCTGCGCTTGCCTGTCACTGCGACATGGCGACCTTTGAAAGCGCTGGCGTGTCCGAGAAGTCGAAATAATCGCCCATGGTTCGGTTCCGCGAGCAAGAAACTGTCACATGCACATGCGCATTGAAGTCAAAAGGCCCAATGCCGGCCGCTGAACCGCTAAGGAGCGCGGTTTCATGATCTCACTTCCTTCGCCTTATCTCGCTGCGATTCTGATCGCGGCGCTCGTCGCGGCGCTTGTCTTTCATCTCAGCCGGACGCTGGGACGGCAGCGCTGGGTTCATGCGGCCTATGCCGCCGCCGCCCTGGGGCTTATCTATTTGCTGGGCGCGGGCGCCTTCGGCTGGGATTTTAGCGGCCAGGGCGCGCTGCTCTGGGCCTATCTCGCGCTTTTTGTCTTGACCCTCGCCAATGCCGCGCGTCGGCGTCTGGCGCTCGGCGCCGTCGGCTTGCCGTGGCTCTCGGCGCTGATCCAGCTCGGCGTGGTCGCCTATATGTTCGCGCCCGAGCCGTTCCGCAAACCGCCGGTGACGGCGGCGCTTTTCCTGTATTTCCTGTTCGAGGCCGCGGTCTGGCTGCGCGGACGGGAGGATGAGCGGTCCGAGGCGGACGACGACGATCGGAAGCGGCCGCCGCTCTTCCCGCCGCAGCGGCGCCGGGGCGTCGCGGAAATTTCGCTTGCCGTCGCGGCGCTTGCCGTCGTCTATCTGCTCGTGGTTGGGCCGCGTTCCGCAAATGTAGTTCTGGATTCCGCGACGGCGCAGCAGCATGAGCCGCAGATCGACGAGACCGCCGTGAGCGGCGAAACGGCGGTCGCCGAGGAGACGGCCGCCGCCGGCGAAGCATCCGCGTCCGGGGAGGCGCCAGCGGAGCCTGCGGCTCCGGACGACGCGGCAATTTCCGGGAACGCGGCGAACGAAAAGCCGGAAACGCCGTCGCAAGTCGCAAGCAGCGAACCAGCAGCCTCTCCTGCGCCCGCCGTGGCGAAGGACCCGGGAGTTTATACTGCCCGCGCGGGGGACACGTTCAAATCCATCGCCAAGCGGCTCTTTGGAACGGCGAACAAATGGCGGTCCCTCGCCGACGCCAATCCCGAGCTGAAGGCGAAGAAATTCCGCGCCGGCCAGCTCGTCAAACTGCCGGCGGCGGCGATTCCGTGAAGTTACGGAAAGGCGCGGCGCCCCTTAGAGGGCTGCGTCCGAACCGGCGTTGACGCTCGCGTCACGCGCGGAAAATTGCAGCATCCCCTGCTCGGTTAGGACAAAATCGAGCCGCTGGTCGTGCGGCTCGACCGGCACGTGATCCGCTTCCTGGCAGGAATAGGCCACGCCGATCGCGACGACCGGCTTTTTGACGCGAAGCGCCGAGAG
The DNA here is from genome assembly GCF_046349115.1 of Methylocystis sp. Lineage (GTDB taxonomy): Bacteria > Pseudomonadota > Alphaproteobacteria > Rhizobiales > Beijerinckiaceae > Methylocystis. Next base: position 1,075,209 of record NZ_JAXMCX010000001.1, read on the forward strand.
CGTGGCGTCATAAATGCCGCCGCCATAGCCCAGCCGAAAGCCGCGCCGGTCGAATGCGGCGAGCGGCGAGAAGACGATGTCAGGGTCAAAGGGCGGCTTGTCCTCGGAAGGCTCCGAGAGGCCGAACGGTCCTTTGACCAGATCGTCGCCGGGCGCGAAGGCGCGGAAGACCAGCGGCTGGCGGACCTTGTGCATCACCGGCAGCGTCACGCGGCAGCCTTTAGCGGCGAGCGCGTCGATCAGGGGGCGCGTATTGAGTTCGCTGCGGATCGGCCAATAGACCGAGACGATCGGCGCCTCGAGCGCCGCGTCGCGCGCGATCCGCTCAACGAGCGCGAGGCCCCGCGCGGCGATCGCGGCGGCGGCCTCTTGGGCTTCATGCTGGGTGACGAGATCGCGCCGCGCCAGCGAACGGCGCCGCAGCTCGGCTTTCGGATCGTTCATCCGAGAGCCATAACAGGGAAGGAGAGTGCGGGCCACAAGAGCCGTGGGACATCGATCCCGGGAACCTACAACGTAGGTGGGCGCCATATGGCCAAGCCCACGAGCGAGGCCAGGGACAGCTCCCATAAGGATCGATAAGGCCCCGGGGAATAATAGTCCTGCACGCACCCCGCAGCGCCGCTTGAGGAATGTAGCGTTCCGAGGGGCGCGACGCTAGTAGTGGTTTCGCCTATGTGAGCGCCAGTTCTAACGGCGCCGACTTTGCCCGTTCGTTGCAATCGGACGACATCCGCCTAATCCGCGTCAGCGTGAACAGGCCGAAGGGCGCGAGCGGGCGGCGCTCGATGAGTTTCATCTGCGGATTACGGTCGATCCAGCCGCCGATGATCGACCAGGGGAATTGCGGGCGCCAGCCGAGCTTGGGCGCCATATGGCGGTCGAGCCAGGCTTCGAACAGCGCAATCGCGTCGTCCTTGCCGCTGACATGATTGACGAGCACGATCTCGCCGCCTGGCCGCAGCACGCGCGCGAGTTCGTCGAGCAGCGCTTCCGGGTCGGGCACGACCGTGAGAACATAGGGCGCGACGACGCAGGCGAAGCTCGCGTCAGCAAAAGCCATCTTCGTCGCGTCCATCTTCACCAGGCCGGCGACTTGATCGAGGCGTTCGCGGCGCACGCGCTGCGCGGCGCGGCGCAGCATCGGCTCCGACAGATCGACCCCGACGACCTGCGCATTCCGAGAGAATAGCGGCAGTTCGAGGCCGGTGCCGACGCCCACGTCAAGAATCGGTCCGCGAGCCCCTGAAGCCGCCGCCGCCGCGGCGCGGCGTCCGGGTTTCAGCAGCACGTCGAAGGTCAAATCGTAAATCGGCGCCCAGCGCGCATAGGCGGCTTCGACATTGCCATTGTCGAGCGTTTCGACGTCTCGGTAATAGTTTCTTGCTTCGCTCATTAAGGCGCCCTTCGCCGTTCCGCGGCGCGCAGCGGCGGCGCCTTAGATCCCATTATCAGCGTCGCCGGCTCGACCGCGGCGATGAATCCGCCGCCGAGCACGCGCGCGTCGTTGTCGTCGGCGTCGTAGAACACGCACGCCTGTCCCGGCGAAACGCCGAATTCGCTCGACGCGAACACCACCGTCGCGCCGCCGTCGTCGCCGGCGATCAGCCGCGCCGGCGCCGGCGGCCGGGTCGAGCGCACGCGCGCCATAATGTCCAGGCCGCCCGGCGGCAAGGATGAAAGCGTTCCTTCGCCGATCCAATTCACGTCGCGCAATTTCGCCGCGCGGGTCTCTAGCGCCTCGCGCGGACCGACGATCACTTGAGCTTTCGCTGCATCGAGACGCAGGACGTAAAGCGGCTCGGAGTCGCGGCCGGCGACCTTCGCGCCAAGCCCTAGTCCGCGGCGCTGTCCGATGGTGTAATGGATGACGCCGGCATGGCGCCCGAGCATGCGACCGTCGATGTGAACGATTTCGCCCGGCACGACGGAAGTGGGCGCGAGCTTTTCGACGACGTCGGTATAGCGCCCGGTCGGCACGAAGCAGATGTCCTGGCTGTCCGGCTTGTCGGCGACCTCGAGGCCGATGCGGCGCGCCATCTCACGAACTTCGGCTTTCGTATAGTCGCCGAGCGGAAAGCGCAGCATCCGCAATTGTTCACGCGTCGTCGCGAACAGGAAATAGCTCTGGTCGCGCGAGGCGTCCTTGGCGCGATAGAGCGCGCGTCCGCCATGTCCGTCGTCGCGAATGGAAATGTAATGGCCGGTCGCGAGCGCATGCGCGCCGAGGTCCTTGGCCGTCTCCATCAGATCGGCGAATTTGATGAACTGATTACAGGCGACGCAGGGTACCGGAGTCTCGCCCTTGGCGTAGCTCGCGGCGAATTCGTCGATCACCTTCTCGCGAAATCTGCTCTCATAATCGAGAACGAAATGCGGAATGCCGAGCCGCGCCGCGACGCTTCGGGCGTCGTGGATGTCGCGGCCGGCGCAGCAGGCGCCGCGGCGATGGGTGGCTTCGCCGTGATCATAGAGCTGCATCGTCACGCCGACGACGTCATAGCCCTGCTCCTTCAGCAAGGCGGCGACCACGCTTGAATCGACGCCGCCCGACATGGCGACGACGATTCGCGTCTCGCGCGGCGAGGACGGCTGCGGCGCATGATCCGATACGCTATTCGTCATTAACGGAAGCGACGCCTGTCTACTAAGCCGTTGGGCGAGATGGGTGAAGGCGCAAACCAAACGCCCGGCCCGCCGCGCATCGGTGAGGCCGCCATAATCATGTAGAGCATTACCCCTGCGAGAGGCAATCCTGTCGCAGATTTATGACGGGGAAGCCGCCATTCTCGCGTCATATTGTTCGTCGCCGCCATCGCTGCTATGACGCCGCGGCGTTTAAGGCGCGGGGGCGGACTGAATGGCGGCGATGAAACTCCTGGCTGGCAATTCCAACCGGCCGTTGGCGGAGGCGATCGCCGCGCATCTCGGGGTTCCGCTGTGCCGCGCCCAGGTTCGTCGCTTCGCCGACCAGGAAATCTGGGTCGAAATCCTGGAGAACGTGCGCGGGCAGGACACATTCGTGATCCAGTCCACCTCCGCGCCGGCCAATGACCATCTGATGGAGCTGCTGATCATGGTCGACGCGCTGCGTCGCGCCTCGGCGCGTCGCATCACTGCGGTCATTCCCTATTTCGGCTACGCCCGTCAGGATCGCAAACAGGGACCGCGGACGCCGATCTCGGCGAAGCTGGTCAGCAATCTCATCACCCGGGCGGGGGCGGACCGCGTTCTCACCGTCGATCTTCACGCCGGCCAGGTTCAGGGCTTCTTCGACATCCCGACCGACAATCTCTTCGCCGCGCCGGTGATCGTGGCGGACATTAAGTCGCACCTCGACCTCAAGAACGTCATGGTGGTGTCGCCGGACGTTGGCGGCGTGGTGCGCGCCAGGGCGCTGGCGAAGCGCATCGACGCGCCGCTGGCGATCGTCGACAAGCGCCGCGAGCGCGCCGGCGAGTCGGAAGTGATGAACATCATTGGCGACGTCGACGGCCACAATTGCATTCTCATTGACGACATCGTCGATTCGGGCGGCACGCTCTGCAACGCGGCGGAAGCGCTGCTGGCGGCAGGCGCCGGCTCGGTATACGGCTACATCACCCATGGCGTGCTGTCGGGCGCGGCGGCGGAACGTATCGCCAAGTCCAAGCTGAAGCAGCTCGTCGTCACCGACACGATCCGCGCGACCGCCGCGGTCGAAGCCGCGCCGAATATCCGCGTCATTCCGATCGGCCATCTGATCGGCGAAGCGATCGCCCGCACGGCGCGGGAAGAGAGCGTTTCGAGCCTGTTCGATTAGGGGAAAGGCGAACGGGTCTTTGCATGCGCGCCAAACGGGCATATTTTGGCGAAACGCCATGAGATTGTCGGCGAAGCGATATGACGAAGCTACTCGATCAGGCGTTCGACAAGGCGCGAAAACTTCCCGAGCGAGAGCAAAACTCCATCGCCGATTTGATCCTGGGCGAATTGGAAGACGAGGCGCGGTGGGATAGGGCGTTCGCCGCGAGTCCGCACGCCCTTGCGACCCTTGCGGAAGAGGCGGCGGCGGAAGACCGTACGAAAAGGACGCAGCCGCTCGACCCCCACAGGCTGTGAAATCCCGGACGACGGCCCGATTTCGGAACGCTTTCGCCGGCCTGCCGAAAGAGGTTCAGGAATAAGCGCGCCTCGCCTATGGGCGCTTCCAGCAGGACCCTTGGCGTCCTGGCTTGCGCTTTAAGCCCGTGCATCCCAGCCTTCCCATCTACTCTGTTCGCATCGCAAATGGTTATCGCGCGCTTGGCGAGCGAGACGATGAAGGTGTGGTTTGCTTCTGGATTGGATCCCACGCGGACTACGACAAATTGCTGGAGCGATTGTAGGGCGCGCGCGGGCGCCCAGGCGCGGCGCGCCGGACTTGCCTCGGCATCGAGTCGGGCGCCAAAAGATGACGCATGACACAAAACGCCATGCCGACGCTGGACCCCATTCCCGCCCGCTTTAATCTCGCTCGCTATTGCCTTGCCGAAAATGCCCGACTGCGTCCCGACGCAACGGCGCTAACGATCGTCGGCGATGGCGGCGCCCAACGCTGGAGCCATGGCGAACTCGATCTGAAGGTGAGGCGGCTCGCGGCCGGCCTGCGCGAGCTCGACCTGCCGCCGGGCGCGCGCGTGATGATCCGCATGGGCAATGAGGCCAATGCGGCGCTCGCCTATTTCGCCGCGATCGCCGCCGGCTATGTGGCGCTCTTGGCCTCTTCTCAGCTGACCTTTGAGGAAGCGGAATTCATGGCGCGCGACTGTGGCGCCTCGGTCCTGGCGCTGGGCGCGTCATTCGAGAGTGAGCCGCATGGCGGCGACGCGCATATTTTGCGCGGCGCCGATCTGGCGCGTCTTGGCGAGACCGCGCCTCTCCCGGATTACGCCGACACCGCCGCCGACGATCCCGCTTATCTGGTCTATACTTCAGGCACGACGAGCCGGCCGAAGGGCGTGCTGCACGCCCATCGCGCCGCCTGGGGCCGCCGGCCGATGCGCGCGCACTGGACGGGCCTTGGTCCGGGCGACGTCATGCTGCACGCCGGCGCGATCAATTGGACCTATACGCTCGGCGTCGGCGTCGTCGATCCGCTGTCGGCCGGGGCGAGCGCCGTGCTCTACAATGGTCGGCCCGACCCTGCGGCATGGCCGCGGCTCATCGAAGCGCATCGCGCGACGATTTTCGCCGCCGTGCCCGGCGTTTTTCGCCAGATTCTCAAATATGGCGCGCCGGAGACCGCCAATCTGTCGAGCCTGCGGCATGCGCTCTCGGCCGGCGCGGCGCTGCCGTCAAGCCTGCTCGAAGACTGGCGCGCCCGCACCGGCAAGGAAATTTATGAAGCTTTCGGCATGAGCGAAATTTCGACTTTCGTCTCCAGCGGGCCGACGACGCCGGTGCGACTCGATTCTCCCGGCAGACCGCAGCCGGGCAGGGCGGTTGCGGCGCTCCCGCAAAACGGCGGCGAGACTCCGCTCGCGCCGGGCGAAACCGGCCTCCTCTCGGTGCGTCGCGACGATCCCGGCATGATGCTCGGCTATTGGAACCGTCCCGAGGAAGAGCTGGAGGCGTTTCGCGGCGACTGGTTCGTCTCCGGCGATCTCGTCGAGTTCGACGCGGATGGCTATATGTGGCGCCACGGCCGTGTCGACGAAGTCATGAACGCCGGCGGCTATCGGGTCTCGCCGGCGGAAGTCGAGAAGCGCCTGCTCGAGATCGGCGGCGTGGTCGAAGCGGCTGCGGCGGAGCGGCCCGGACGCGACGCAAGTGCGACGATCATCAAGGCTTATGTGGTGACCCGCGAGGGCGCGCCGCAGGACGAAGTCGCGATTCTCGACTATTGCCGCGCGCATCTTGCTGCCTACAAATGCCCGCGCGCGGTCGTTTTCCTCGACGCGCTGCCGCGCAACGCCAATGGCAAGCTCAATCGCGCCGCCCTGCCGTAAAAGTAGAGGCCCGATCAGACGCCGGGGCGTGCGGCGAATGATCGGGCCTCAGGTCCGCTCACAGGGAGGAGCGCGGACTACCGTAAACTCAGGGGGCGGAGAGTCGTTCGGGCTCGGCTCGCACCGATTTATCCGCCACTCGGCCGCGCGCCCGCTTCTTGGGCTTCGTCGGTGGAGCCTTGCCGTTGATGGCCGCCTTCATGTTGGGCGACGCTTTGAAGGTGATGACGCGCCGCGCTTCGATCGGAACCGGCTCGCCAGTGCGCGGATTGCGACCAGCGCGCTCGCGCTTGACCCGCACCAGGAAGGAACCGAAGTCGTGGAGCTTGAGCGACTCGCCGGACGCCAGCGTCGCCGCCATCTCCTCGATCACCAAATCGGTCAGCCGCTTTGCTTCCCTGCAGGACATGCCGTCGATCCGGCGATGGATCGCCAAAGCGATGTCCTGGCGCGTGAGCGTGCCGCGCGAACTCTCGTCCTGAAACGCAGCTTCATTTTCGAAGTCCTCGTCTCCCGCATTTATGAAGGAGTCGGGCATTTCTTTTGGATTGGCGTTTGACATCAGCGCACTAATCCTCAGTCTTGGGCCGAAGCGTAGCCTTGGCTTAACGCTTGCGCGCCGGGGGATTGCGCCGAGATTGCATCAGAACCTGATTGTTCTGGAGCGCTCGGGTCGTCATGCCATTTGACATCGGTCGCGATGCGCAGCTTTTTGCCATCGACGACCGCCGCCGCACGTTCCAGTTTGACGCAACTTGGCGCAATATCTCGCTAATCTGCAGATTGCGTGCTAGCTTGCCGGCTTCCGCCTCTTGCGCGCCGAACGGCGGGTGCGCTGCGATTTTTTTAATAATCGGCCCAGATCGCCGCTGTGTGGGCTTAGACAGTATGTGCTATTTTGGAACGAATGGGCTAAAGTTGGATCATTTTGAAGAATGCGGCGCCTGTTCTGAGACTTCAGACTGAGCGAGTTTCGCAGCGCTCTCGCCGCCGCGCCGTAAATCTGACTGGCCGATGAATGGCGCTGCCATGTCCGGTTCAGACAATCTGGGTCATGTTAATGCGAATGAGGCGCCGCGATCTGCGGGGCCTCGGCGGACCGGAGTCGAGATGTCTCGTCAGCCACTTGTCCTCGTCTTTCTTCTGACGCTCGCTGCGTCGCCGGCGATCGCCGGGGACGATCAGGGGCGCGCGGACTGCGCGCCTCGCCGCAGCGAAAGCTTCGGTCATGGCTACGATCCTTTCGACGATGGTTCCGAGGCTTGGTTCGCGCCCAATGTCGGCTCCTGGGCCGATCATGCCGACGCCTATTACGGATATGGCGAGCGCCAGATCGAGGGAGACACACTGTTTGATCAGCGTGGCGAGGTCGTCGACGATCGCTAGGTAAGAGTTCGCGAATATTCGACGACCGCGTCACGCTAACCGTCGCCGTCACCCCGCCCCTCTCGAGCGGCGACGGGCATAGAGCCTCCCGGAGCGATCCGGGAGGCTTTTTCACGGACGCTGGCTCCTACAGCGGCCTGAGGCCGAGCGCCTTGCCTTCCTTGCCGTCGCGCCGCCAAACGCCAGCGGCGTCCTTGTCGAAATGAGCCTTATGACCCTTGCGGGCGGTCACCACGAGACGGCCCTGATCGATTCCCCAGCCGACCGGGTCGAAAATCACGACGCCATTGTCGCGGCAGGCTGGCGCAAGCTGCGCTTTCAGCCCGGCGCGACCGCGTACGCGGGCGTCGAGCGTCAGCATGCAGCCGGTGTCCTTATCGCCCTCGCGGAGGATCGAATAGCGGCCGGCGACGTCTGACGGTCCTGCGGCAAGCGCAAGCGGCGCCGTGAGGCCGGCGACCGTAAGGCAGAACCCCAGCACATAAATCCTTCGCCAGAAAAATATCGCCATCTGCGCCATCGCTCCCGCCCTCGTGAAATATGTCCCAGTTTGCCTTTTAAACGGCCGACGGCCAAGCCGATTTCGCGCCCGCCCGCGTCAAAGTGCGGCAGCCGCGGCTTTTGCGCGGCAAGCCGCGTCGCGATATCACTTTCGGAGGCGCCGCGATGCGGCAGGGGAGAACAGGAATGGACGCTGCGTCGCTGGTTCTGGCCGAACGGTCCGCGCCGCGCTACACGAGCTATCCCACCGCGCCGCATTTTTCGAAGTCGATCGGCGACGCCGAGATGCGCGCCTGGTTGGCGAGTCTCGCTCCTTCGGCGTCACTCTCGCTCTATCTCCACGTGCCGTTCTGCGCAACGATCTGCGCCTATTGCGGCTGTCACACAAAAGCGGTGCGTCAGGAGGCGCCGCTCGAACTTTATGCGCACACGCTCCAGCGCGAAATAGCGTTGACCGCGCAGGCGACCGGCGCGCGGCGCGTGACGAGCATCCATTGGGGCGGCGGCACGCCTGGCGTTCTCGGCCCTTCGCGCTTCGCGGCGATCGTTTCAGTTCTGCGCGATCTTTTCGAACTCTCCGCCGCGGCCGAGCACGCGATCGAACTCGATCCGCGCCTCGTTGACGACGATCTCGTCGAAGCGCTGGCCGCGGCGGGAATCACCCGCGCTTCGCTCGGCGTGCAGGACTTCAACGCCCATGTGCAGGCGGCGGCCGGCCGCATTCAGCCGTTTGAGACGGTGGCGCGCGCCGTGGAATTGCTGCGCGGCGCCGGGATCGCGGCGATCAATCTCGATCTTATGTACGGCCTGCCGAAACAGAGCGTCGAAGACGCGGCGCGAACCGCTGCGCTCGCCGCGTCGCTCAAGCCGCAGCGGCTTGCGGTTTTCGGCTATGCGCATGTGCCCTGGTTCAAGTCGAACCAGAAGCTGATCGACGCCGCTGCGCTGCCTGGGGTCGGCGAGCGGCTGGCGCAGGCCGCCGCCGTCCGCTTCATGCTCGAAGAGCAAGGATATGAAACGATCGGATTCGATCATTTCGCGCGCCCCGACGATCCGCTGGCGATCGCCGCGCGCGAAAAGCGGATGCGTCGCAATTTCCAGGGCTATACGATCGACGCCGCCGATGCGTTGCTGCCGTTCGGCGTGTCCTCGATCGGGCGTCTCCCGCAAGGTTACGTCGGCAACGCTGTCGATCTCGCGGGCTGGCGGCGCGCGATCGACGCCGGGCGTTTCGCCACCAGCCGCGGCGTGGCTTTTACGCGCGAGGACAGCGCCCGCGCCGATCTGATCGAACGGCTCATGTGCGATTTCGAGGTCGACTATGGCGCCATCGCCGGGCGCTACGGATATGCCGATGAATTTTTCGACGACGCGCAGGAATCGCTCAACGCGCTGGCGAAGGATGGCGTCGTAGACACGCAGGGCCGGCGCGTCGTCGTGACGCAACGCGGAAAGCCCTTCGTTCGGCTTGTCGCCGCCGCCTTCGACGCCTACCTGCAGACTTCGCCAGCCCGCCATTCCTCGGCGGTGTGAAGCGCTTCGGCAAGGAGACGCTGATGACGGCGCTTACGCTCTTTATCGCAAAGCTGATCGGCGCCTATGCGTTGATCATGTCCGCCTGGATGCTGGTGCGCAAGGACGTGGCGCTCCAGATGATCGAGAGCATTTCGCGCGAGCCTGTCGCCATCGCCTTCATCGGCATGATCCGGCTGGCGATCGGCCTCGCCATCGTGATCGGCCATGATAATTGGAGCGACGCGACTGCGGCGCTGGTCTCGCTTGTCGGCTGGATCACGCTGATCAGCGGCGTGCTCACGCTGTTCTTGCCGCCGCAGACCGTGCGCGAGATTTTTTCGAAGATGGGCTATGAACGACGCTATCCGATATTCGCGCTTGTTTCCTTCGCCCTTGGCGGCGCATTGCTGATCGCTGGGTTTAGCGCCTGAAAGGTCGAGATTGGCGCTTGTCCGCCATCGTCGCCTCCGCCATCGTGAGGCGCTGATTCGACTTTGCACCATGCCCGTCTGGACGCCCGAACAGGACCAAGCGCTGAACGCCGTCGCGCGCTGGCTGGAGACGCCGAGCGCGCCGCAAGTGTTTCGTCTGTTCGGCTTTGCCGGAACCGGCAAGTCGACGCTCGCCCGTCATCTCGCCGAACATGTCGACGGCGATGTCGCCTTTGCGGCCTTTACCGGCAAAGCGGCGCTGGTCATGCGCTCGAAGGGTTGCAAGGACGCGCGCACGATTCACAGTCTCATCTATCGCGCCACCGACAGCGAGACCGAGGAGCCTTCCTTCGTTCTCAACGACGACAGCGACGCGGCGCATGCGAAGCTGATCGTCATCGACGAGTGCTCGATGGTCGATGAGGAACTCGGCCGCGATCTCCTCTCCTTTGGAAAAAAGGTGCTCGTCCTCGGCGATCCGGCGCAATTGCCGCCGGTCAAGGGCGGGGGCTTTTTTACCGAGGCCGAGCCCGACGTGATGCTGCAAGAGGTGCATCGGCAGGCGGCGGACAATCCGATTATTCGGCTTTCGATGTCGATCCGGGCCGGCGAGGGCGTCGAGCAGGGCGTTTTTGGAGAGACGCGAATCGTTCGCCGCGATTCGCTCGATCCGGCGCTCGTCACCGGCGCCGATCAGGTGCTGGTCGGATTGAACAAGACTCGCCGCGCCTACAATGCGCGCCTGCGCGAATTGCGCGGCTTTACCGGCGAACTGCCGCAGTCGGGCGACAAGCTCGTCTGCCTGCGCAACAATCGCAAGAAGGGGCTGTTGAACGGCGCGCTCTTCACCGTGAAGAGCGCCGGCGCCGTGCGCCGCGGCAAGGTGAGAATGTTGGTGACGCCGGAAGAAAGCGAAGGCGTCAAATTTCAGCGCGTCGCCGTCATTCCGCAAATGTTTGGCGCCGAGAGCGACATTCCTTACGCGCTTCGCAAGGACTCCGACGAATTCGACTTCGGCTATGCGCTTACCGTCCACAAGGCGCAAGGATCGCAATGGGACGATGTGACGCTGTTCGACGAGTCCTTCGCCTTCCGCGAACATCGGGCGCGCTGGCTTTACACGGGCGTGACGAGGGCGGCGAAAAAACTGACGCTGGTGATGTAATACATTGGCGCGCTCACTTGTTCAGAGCGCCGCAGCCAGGCGAAGCTCGTCACTCATTTTCCCCAGGCGTCGATGGCGTCGGCGAAGACGCGCTCGCCCGACGGGCCTTTCTCCATGTTGATCGTCGCCGCGCGGCCGTCGGCAAGCTGCATCGGCAGATCAAGCGCGGTGAGCGATCTGAGCAGAAGAATATTGCGCGACTCGTGATCGCCGCGCATCAGACCGATGAGGAAGTTGTTTTCGGTGATCGGCACGGGAATGCCGACGACCTTTTCTCCCGACTGGGCGTCGGAGCGTCGCATCTGAATCGGGCCGATCGCCTTGACGCCGCCGATCGGACTGTCGGGCGCCAATGTGAACGACACGTTGATCGTATGCGACGCGGAGAGCGTCGCATCGGTGTTCCTGCGAAACAGCAGCGACATTTTCAGCTTGGCGTCGGGGATGTCGATGTCGCCGCGAATCGCGGAGCCGACCGGCTCGCCGGGTCCGCCGACATTCTCGAGGCGCCAAACGACCGAGCCATTGTAGATTTTGTCGACCTTGGTCGGTTCGGCGACCGAGCCGACCCACATTTCCGCTTTTTGCGCCACCGGCACGGCCGGGTTACGCGGCGTCGCCGTCTTGACCGCGGTTCCCTGACCGCCGACGCGATCGTTGATCTTGCCGCTTTCGGGCGCGCTGGCCGATGACTGCTCCGGTTTGAGTTTGGCGAGATCGTCAGGCTGTTCGCGAAGCTGCCAGGCAAGCGTTCCGACGATCGCCACGAGCGCGACGACAACGCCAGCAATGGACAAAGTCATCCGCAGCGAGCGTTTCGGCCTTGGCGCGCGCAGCGGCGCTGGCGGTCGCTGCAATTCGCGCGGCGGAAGGTCGCCTCTGCCGGTTACGGGCGGAAAAGGCGTGTCGCGCCAATTCGACTCTCCGTTCTCGGTCGACGCGCGCTCGGTCGGCTTTGCGCTTGTAATCGACTGTGGCGCGGCCGCTTCGGCGCCAGGCTTCGGCGCCTGCGCGTGCTTAGCGGCGCTCTCCGTCTCGACTCGCTCGATCGCTTCTTCGAGCGCGCGGCCTTCGGCGGCGATGTCGGCTTCGGCGACCGGCGGCTGGATGCTGCGCAACTGGTTGAACAGCGCCTTGCGGGCGCGTTCGTACACCGCTTCGCGCGCGTCCGATGTGGACTGCGGCAGAGCGGCGACCGCCCGCGCGATCAGAGAATGGTAGTCTGCCATGTCAGTTTATGAGCATTTCCGGCATTGGGCGTCAATCCTGACGCCGCCAGAGTCCAGGAAAATCGGGGGATTCTGGGGCGCCGCGCGCTTACGGCGCGAGGATGCGGCGAATTCGCAAGACATTGGTCGACACGCTCATGCCGCGCCACGCAAATTCGCCGTAAAGCGACGAACGCAAAGAATTGTCTTAGCGGCGTAAGCCGGCCTTGATTTGATCGCGCTTGACCATCGAGGCGTCGCGCTTTGACGCTCGAAGAATGATTAGAAGCGCGCAGGGGACCGCGAAGCGATCAGCCAGTAGATCGCCCCGGACACAGCGCCGGTAAGGAAAAAAAGCAGAGCGATGCGAAGTTCGAGCGGGTTCGCGTCCCGGGCGCGCTCAAGCCCCTTCGCCGCGCGCGCGATCCAAGGTGAGGCGCCGGCTAACGTCGCGCTCACACCCGAATACCACAAAAGCGAGCGCGCGCCGGCGATCTCGCCAATCAACGCCGCGACCGCGAGCGGCGCGGCGCAGGTGGCGATGACGATCGCCCAGACGATGATTCCGAATGTCGCCACAGGATCGTTGAACTCGCCGGCCCGCATGTCTTCATCGAAGAAGGCGAAGAGGCCTGAAAGGGCCGCTTCAAATCCGGCTTCACGCATCGCCGGGTCGAAGACTGAAGCAACGAGCAGGAAAATGGCGCCCGCGCCGACGGCGAGAAGGAAGCCGAAAGCGATGACGATGATTCGGCGAATCATCAAAGCCCTCTCTCGGACGCGCGCCAAATTATGGTTCGAGCACCGAATCCCAATAGAGGTAGTCCATCCAGCTTTCGTGCAGATAATTGGGAGGAAACAGGCGTCCGTTGCGATGCAGATCGGCGATCGAAGGCTGATAGGGCGACTGCGCCGGCGACATATGCGCCTCATGCGGAAGACGGTCGCCTTTGCGCAAATTGCAGGGCGAACACGCCGCGACGACGTTTTCCCACGTCGTCGCGCCTCCTTTCGATCGCGGAATGACATGGTCGAACGTCAGTTCTTCATGCTCGCCGCAATATTGGCAGGTGAAGCGATCGCGCAGGAACACGTTGAATCGCGTAAACGCCGGCTGCCGCGTCGGCCGCACATATTCCTTGAGCGACACGACCGACGGCAGACGCATTTCGAAGCTCGGGCTTTTGACCGTCCGGTCGTATTCCGAGACGATGTTGACGCGATCGAGAAACACCGCCTTGATCGCGTCCTGCCAACCCCAGAGCGAGAGCGGATAATAGCTTAGCGGCCGGTAGTCGGCGTTGAGCACCAGCGCGGGACATGCCTGCGGCGACACGGTCTGTTGACGAAAGTAAGCGGTCACCCTGGCTGCCTCTCGATGTGGGAGGGCCTGATGGACCGCGCCAAGGTCCAGCCCTTTGCGACGGCGCATATTTTACAGGCACGACGACAAGGTTGTGAAGGCGCCGCGACGCAGCCAAGGCGCTTCATATTTTGAGATGAAAAACGTCGATATCTAAGTAAGACTGGCTATTGAATCAGCACGTGAGCGTAGACCTAGGCGTATGTTCTTGGCTGAATTTCGGAGTAGTCTAACAACATCGGTGTAATTTAACACTTATCTTTTTTCTCTTGGCGCGGAGATTGACGGATAGAAGCCAGAGAATCATTTTGATCCTGCATCATATGTGGCCGAGCTTTGCGCTTGCCCGAGCGTGGCCGCCCATTGCCTACTTGTCGGGTGATTCGCCTTCTTCACACCGCCGATTGGCATTTGGGCGCGACTCTGCAGGGTTGGTCGCGCGAGGCGGAGCATCGCGCCGCGTTGGCGCAGCTCGTCGCCATCGCGAAGGAACGGGCGGTCGATGCGATCATCGTCGCGGGCGATGTCTTCGACAGCCTCAACCCTTCCGCCGACGCCCAGCGGCTGCTCTACGACACATTGCGCGACTTGCGCGCCGCCTGTCCGCATGCGCGTATCGCGCTCGTCGCCGGCAATCACGATCCGGCGGGCCGGCTCGAAGCGCCGCGCGCCCTGTTCGAGATGGCGGATGTGATGTCGATCGGCGCCTTCGCGCGGCGCGACGGCGTCTTCGACGCGCGCCCGCATTTGGCGCCAATCCGCGACGCGCAGGGCCGAGTCGGCGCATATTTGCTGGCGCTGCCCTATCCGCGCGCGGCGGATTTGCCGGTGGGCTGCGAAAGCGCAGTCGGCGCCGTGCGCGAAGCCTATCGTCAAGCGGTCGACAGCGCGCGGCGTGAGATTGGCCAAGGGGAGAGCGGCGGAGAGAGCGGCATGGCGCCGCTCATCGTCACCGGCCATCTTCATGTCGCGGGCGGGCTCGAATCGGAAGGAGCCGAACGACGCATTCTCGTCGGCGGCGAACATGCGGTTCCGCCCGAGATATTTTCGGCGGATATCGCTTATGTCGCGCTCGGCCATCTGCATCGGCCGCAGTCGGTCGGCCGCGATACGATCCGCTATTCCGGTTCGCTGATTCCGATGTCGAAGACCGAGATTGATTATGCGCATGGCGTCAGCATCGTCGTAATCGACGATGCCGGCGCCGTCGCGGTCGAACATGCGCCGTTCAGCCGCAGCGTTCGACATTTGCGGACGCCGGCGACGGGCGCTCTGTCGATCGCCGAACTCGAGCCAGCGCTTCAGGCGCTCGATCTTGACCCAACGGATCCGATAGAGAATTGGCCTTTCGTGCATCTCGCGATCAGGGTCGAGGGTCCGGCCGTGGGCCTGAAAGCCGAGGTCGACGCGATTTGCGAAAAATTTCCGCTGCGGGTCGTGTCGATGACGGTCGAGCGACCGCAAGCGCATACGCCGGCCCCGACGCCGCTGCGCCTCGCGGAACGCAAGCCCGTCGATCTGTTTCGCGAAGCCTTTGAGCAGACCCACGGCGTCGCGCCGACGGACGACCATCTCGGCTGTTTCGAGCGTCTTCTGCACGAGGCGTGATCATGCGCATTCTGGCGATCAGAGGGGCCAATCTCGCCAGTCTCGCCGAGGCGTTCGTCATTGACTTCGACGCCGAGCCGCTGCGCTCGGCCGGCCTTTTCGCCATCACCGGCGAAACCGGCGCCGGCAAATCGACGATACTCGACGCGATCTGCCTTGCGCTCTACGACAAGTTTCCGCGAGTCGCGACGGCCGGCGCCGGCGAAGGCGCGCCGGACCCATCGGGAGAGACGCTCGGCGCCGGCGACCCGCGCGCGATTCTTCGCCGCGGCGCTGGCCGCGGCTTCGCCGAGGTGGATTTTATCGGCAGGGACGGGCAGCGCTATCGGGCGCGCTGCGAGTTGCAGCGCGCGCGCGGCAAAGCGGCGGGCGCATTGCAAAAGCGCGGACGGTCGCTCTCGCGAATCGATGACGCCGGCGTCGTCGTCGCGGCGGTCGAAAGCGGCATCGAGCCGGTCAATTCCCGCATCGTCGAACTGACCGATCTCACCTTCGATCAGTTTCGCCGCACGGCGCTTCTGGCGCAGGGCGAATTCGACGCCTTTCTGCGCGCCGACGCCAAAGAGCGCGCCGAGCTTTTGGAAAAGATCACCGGCGCCGAAATTTACGGCCTCTTGTCGAAACGCGCCTATGAGCGCGCGCGCGACGCGCAACAGACGGTCGCGCTTGTCGAACGCGGTCGCGCCGAGATCGGCGTGATGTCGGACGACGAGCGCGACGCGATCGAGAATGACCTCGCCGCGCGTGACGGCGAACGCGCTGAAGTCGCCAGGATTCGCGCCGAAACCCTGGCGGCGCTTGGCAGACTCGACGCCTTGGAGCAGGCGCAAAAGAAGCTCGCGCAGGCGATGGCGGCGCGCGCCGAAGCTTTCCGCGCGTTTGAGGAGCTGTTGCAGCAGCGCGAGACGCTGGCGGCGCTGGCGCAAATCGAACCCCTGCGCGCGCCGCGCGATGAATTGCGCCGCGCCGAAGAGGCAAAAGTTGAAGCGATGCGCGCAGCCACAGAGGCGAAAGTTCAAGCGATCGCGGCGCATGAGACTTTCGCCGCTTGTGACGCGCAAGCGCGATCGGCCGCCGAGGCCTGCGCCGCGGCGGAAGCGGAAATCGCCCGATTGGCGCCGATCTGGAACGAGGCGGCGGCGCTTGACGCGCGCATCGCCAATCTCGCCAGCGAGGAGGAGAAAGCGCGTCGCATCGCTGAAGACGCCGCAACACGCGCAGCAGAGAGGCGCGCCGAGCGCGTCGATGCGATCGCCGAGCACGCTAATATTCAGCAGGAGAGGGAGAGGGCGAACGCCGAACTCGAACGGCTCGCGCCGGCGCGGCCGCTCAGCGAACGCTGGCCGGAGATTGAGGAGTGGCTGACGAAGCGCGGCGAGCTTTGGCAAGCCAAGCGCGCCTGCGACCGCGCCTTGGCGGCGGCCGTCGCCGATCTTGTCCGCGGCGATGCGACGCTTGCCGATTTCGACTCGCGCGACGCCCAGGATCGCGAAGCGAGCGAGAAGCTGGCGACACAGATCGACGAGCGCGATCAGGCGCTCTTCGCGCTCAATGAACCGGGCTCGCTCACGCGCGCCGACGCCCTTGCGCGCGCGTCGGAGCTTGTCGAAGGCTTGCGCCGATCGGCGCGCGCCTATGATGAGGCCGACGCGGCGGCGGCGACGGCGCAACAGGATATTGCGCGCTGCGCCGACGAGGAAGCCGAACTCCAACAGGAGCTGCAGGATTTGCGCGCGCGCCGCGCGGCGCATGTCGCGCAGAGCGCCGACGCCGAGCGCTTTGGCGATTTGGCGGACGCCGCCGCCGATCCCCATGCGCTGCGATTGCGCGCGGCGCTGAGCGAGCATGCGCCATGCCCGGTTTGCGGCGCGCGCGACCATCCTTTCGCCGGCCCGCATGACGCCGCGAACGCCTTGATCGAAGCATTGCGCGCGCGGCGCGACGAGGCGCGGCATCGGCTGAACTGGTTCGACGACGAGATTTTCGCCTCAAGCGCGCTTGCCGCGCAGACGCAGGCGCTTTACGCGGACGCGACGCGTCGCGCGGCGGATGCGCGATCGGCTTGCGCGCGCGCGGAAGCTGAATATGCGTCGGCCCTCGGCGACGATCGCGCGAGGAGCATCGATCCTGAATTTGCGCCGCCGGCGTCGATCGTATCAGCTTCGCAACGGTTGGACGAATTGGCGAAGGAGCTCACGGCGGCGCGCGACGCCGTCGCGCAAAAGCTTTTGGCCGCGCGTCGGTTGCGCGGCGAGCGCGATCAGCTGCGCAGCGCGCGAGAGGATGCGCGTCTAGCGCTCGACGCGCGCCAAAAGGAACGCGCCGCGCTCGCGAAAAATCTGGATTTAGCCCGCGAGACGCGGGCGCGCGCGGAAGCGGAAATCTCAGGACTTGTCGAACGCCTTGAGTCGATTGATCGCGCGCTCGCGCCCTTTCTGCGGCTGTGCGAACTTTCAACCGGCGATATCGACCGCGACGCCGATTCGGCGCGCCGTTTGCTCGAATCGGCGGGCGCACGATACCGGCAGGCGTCGGCGCGATCGGAGGCGCTTGGCGCGGCGTTCGCGGCCGCCAATCTTAAAGCGGAGCGTCTCGCCGCTGAATCGGACGCCTTATGCGCCCGCGAGGCCGACGCCAAAACTGATTACAAGGCGCGCGCCGAGAGTCTTGCCGATGCGCAGGGCGAACGCGCGCGGCTTCTCGATGGCGAAGCGACGGCCGCGCATCGCGCCCGCGTCGGAGACCGCCGCAAGTTGGCGCTAGAAGCGCGCGATGGGGCGCGTGAAGGATTAGCTGCGGCGCAACAATCCAAGGCCGCGCACGATGCGAGTCTTTCCCACCATTTAAGCGCGGAGCAGGTTGCGACGACGCGCGCCGAGCAGGCGCGGGGGGATTTTATCGCGGCGCTCGAAACCGTGGGTCTCGACGAGGCGGCGGCGGCGCGGTTTCTTGCGATCTCGCGCGACGATCAGGCCGAGCTGCGGCGCGCCGTTCAGACCGCTGAAGCTGATCGATCGGCGGCGGAGGTCGCCGTGACGGAACGCCAGGCGGACCTTGAGGCGGCGCGCGCCATCGCGCCGGACGAGACATCGCGTGAGGCGCTTGCCGCTCAGGAGAAGGGGTTCGCCTGCCATCTCGACGAATTGTCGGCGCGGCTCGGCGCCTTGCGCGAGCGTCGCGCGAGAGACGATGAGGCGCGCGAACGCGCCGCCGCGCTCGGCGAGGAGCTCGAACAGGCGCGCGCAAAGGCGAGGCTCTGGAGCGAGATCGGCGAGGCGATCGGCTCGGCGAGCGGCGACAGGTTTCGCCGTTTCGCCCAGGCCGCGACCCTCGAGCATCTCGTCGCCCTCGCCAATCAACGGCTGAAGCTGCTGGCGCCGCGCTATGCTCTCGAGCGCTCGGGCGAGGCCGGCGCGCTCGGCCTCCAGATCGTCGATCGCGATCTTGGCGACGAGCGCCGCTCGACGCGTTCGCTTTCCGGCGGCGAGCGCTTCCTCGCGTCGCTGGCGCTCGCGCTGGCGCTGGCCGGCCTCGAAGGGCGCAATTCCTTTGTCGACACGCTGTTCATCGACGAAGGCTTCGGCGCGCTGGATTCGGCGACCCTCGACATCGCCATCGACGCGCTGGAGGCGCTGCAGGGGCAGGGGAGGCGGGTTGGCGTGATCAGTCATGTCGATTCCCTGCAGCAGCGGATCGCGACGAAAATCTGCGTCGAGCGCCGCGGCGGCGGCGTCAGCGTCGTGCGGCTGCGCAGCGCTGAACAGGGTTGAGATTCGGCTATATCAGGCGCTCGATTTTCGAAAGGAGATCGAGAAAAAAGACTTGGCTGTGTCCTGAAGGCCACAAAAAACAAGGATCAATCGACAAAACTGTTGCAACGGCGCCACAAGCCCTTGCTCTTGCAACGTCACATTCCATCCACGGCTGCAATTGTCACGGCTCTGTCATCCAGCGTCGGCTTCACTGTCGCCCGAAAGTTAACCGGGGGACCAATGTTATGAAACTTGGAGTTGGACAACGCGCGCTCGCCATCGCGGCGTTCGGCTTATTTACAACGGCTTCGGCCGCTCCGGCCGCGGCGGACACCGCGACCGAAATCCGCGAATTGAAGGAGCGACTGAAGCAGCTTGAGGCGGTGGTCGCCAAGCAGAACATCGCGGTCAAGCGGGCGACGAATGTCGCGAACGCCGCTACCGCCGCGGCTGTGAAAGGACCGCCCGGTCCGCCGCCGCCGCCGCCGGTCTTCGTTAGCTTCAGGAACGGCCTGTTCGTCGAGACCGAGGACAAAGCCTACAGCTTTAAAGTCGGCGGCCGCGTTCAGGTCGACGGCGGCGGCATCACCAACCCGATCGGCGTTCCGAACAACTTTGGATACACGGGCCACGCCGGCATCCGTCGCGCCCGTCTCGAGGTTGAAGGCGTCGCCGCGAAAATCTGGTTCTACAAGCTGCAATATGACTTCGCCGGCGCTGGCCTGGCCGGCATCCGCGACGCCTATATCGGGCTGAAGGTTCCGAACAGCGAACTTCCCTACGCCACCAGCCCAGTATGGATCCATGTCGGCTCGACGTACGAGCCGTTCAGCCTGGACGCGATGAACTCATCGAAATATATCGATTTCATCGAGCGCCCGATGGTGGTTCCGGCTCTCGCGCCCTTCCGCCATATCGGCGTCTCCGCCGCGACTCACGGCGACAACTGGACGGCCAGGGCTGGCGTTTTCACGACGAGCTTCGAAGACGCCAACTTCAACCCCACTTTGATCGGCGCTCCCGCGACCTTCTGGGCGCCGGTGCCGCGCGGCGGCGGCGATTATTTCGATGTGACCGGCCGTTTTACCTATGCGCCGATCAAGACCGAGCATGAACTTCTGCATCTCGGCGTCGCCGGTCGTTATCACCAGCCGAATGACGCCAATGGTCTCAGCGATGACCGTATGCTGCGCGTCGGCAACCGCGAGCGTTCCGAGGCGAACGTCCTCGGCATGCAAACGCTGGGCACGCCCGACCTTTCCTGCAGCACCGTGACCTATCCGCTCGCCGGACTTCCGGGGAACGGCGTCATCGGAACTACGTCCGGCCTGTCCGGCAAATGCGTCAATAACGAAGTCCAGTACGGCTTCGAACTGGCCGGCGCCTGGGGACCGCTCTCGTTCCAGGGCGAATATATCGGCATGCAGGTGAACCGTAATCCCAGCAAAATGCTGCAGTCGGCGATCCTCGGCAACTTTGCGCCGGGCGGCTCCTCGGCCTATTTCAATGGTTTCTATGGATACGGCCAGTGGTATGTCACCGGCGAAGAGCGCGCCGAGGCTTATAGCGTCAAGGACAAGAATGGCGCGTCCTTCGAACAGGTCAAAATTCTCAACCCCTTCAGCAAGGGCGGTCCTGGCGCCATCAGCCTCGTCGCCCGATACAGCGCGCTCAATCTCAACAGCGGTCGCTGGTCGGGTTCTGGCCTCTTCAACATGCTCACCTATTCGACGCTCATTGTGCCGAATACCACCACCACCGCGCTCATCGCCAATCAGGCTGGCGTCGTTGGCGGTCGCCAGGAGAATACGACCTTAGGCATCAATTGGTATCCGGACAACGGCTTCCATTTCCAGGCGAACTGGACTCACGTGCTGCATTGGTCGGCGCCGCTCGGCGGGGGCTCTGCGGCGGCGTTCACGGGGCTTGCCCTTGTCCCGCCAGCCTTGGCGGCTCTCCAAGGACGTTATCAGAGCCAGGCGCATCCGGACCTCTTCGAAGTCCGCGCTCAAGTTTACTGGTAGACGCAGCTCTCTCTGTCTCTCTCACTGGCCCGCCGAACTCAACGTTCGGCGGGTTTTTCTTTTCGCGTCCATGCAACGCTTGCCCAAAGGACCAAGCCGGCAAGACGGTAACGTTTCATAAAGGTTAACATTTCATTGTCAGAGCCCAACGCAACTATAGCGCGGGGCTGGACTTGGCGATTCAACGGGCGAAACAAGCTGCTGGGTTGGCGACGCTTGGAGCGTTGCTCTCGACGAGCGGCGCGAACGCGACAGACAGCGCCATTGAGGCGCGACTGCGCATGCTGGAAGCGGAAATCGCCAGACTTCGTCCGCTGGAAGCCGAGGTCGCCAAGCTTCGTCGCGAGGCATATGGAGCGAAGGCGCAGGCGAAAGCCGCGACAAATGTCGCTAACGCCGCGGTCGCGGCGAAGGGGCCGCCCGGCCCGCCGCCGCCGCCGCCGGTCTTTGTCAGCATCAAGAGCGGGCTCCTCGTCGAAACCGAGGACAAGGCCTTCGCCTTCAAGATCGGCGGAAGACTCTTTGTCGATGGCGGCGGAACCGCCGGGTCTCCCGGCAACGGCTGGCAGGGCAGCGTCGGGTTCGGCCAGGCGCGACTCGAAGTCGAAGGCCGGTATCGGCCCTGGTTTTATAAAATGCAGTTCGATTTCGCGAATTCGACCATTCAGCTTTGGAATACAAATCTGCCGAATGCGAACACGCTCACCGGCCCCGCGTTCTGGACGAGAAACTACGTCACCGATCGCAACTTCCTGTGGGGCGGTTGGCGCGACGCCTATATCGGCCTGCAAGACCCGCGCTTGTCTCATCCGTTGCTCGCCGAGCCGGTCTATTTCAAGATCGGCAGCCAGTACGAATCCTTCAGCCTGGAGGCGCTCGCGTCTTCAAAATATCGCGACACGATCGAGCGGCCGCTTGCCGTCGACGCCATCGCGCCCTTCCGTCACATTGGCGTGGCGGCCGGCCTGATCGGCAAGGACAATTGGACGGCGCATGTTGGTCTTTACTCGCTGAGCTTCCAGGACCTCAATGCGCGTCCGGTCAATACGTCGTCGGGCAATGTCGGCGTTTTGGCGCCCGCCTATAATGGGTTCGGCGTGAAAAACGCCAATTGGTACCAGCCCTGGGGAGGCGGCGCCTATTGGGAGGCGACCGGCCGCCTAACCTGGGCGCCCATCCTGGACGAGCATCGACTCGTGCATGTGGGCGTCGCCGGAAGCTATCATCAGCCAAATAACGCGACCGCCTACAGCGATGATCGTAACTCGGCGCCGGGCAATCGCCTCGGCTCCGAAGCCAATGTCCTCGGCACGTCCTTCCTCGGCACGACGGATCTTTCGTGCGGCCGCTTCCCTCAGCCTGTCGCCTTCGTGACGCCGACGGTGACCTTCAACCAGTATAACGCCGCAGGCAATTGCATTAAGGATATCGAGAAGATCGATGTCGAGGCGGCGTTGTCCTATGAGAACTTCTTTGTGCAGGGCGAGTGGCTGTTGGCCAACTACAACCGCAACACCTTCGCCGCTCAGCAGTTCGCACTAGCCCAACTCAGTCAGTTGGGCGTCTCTTCGCCCAGCCAGGGTCTGTATTTGTCGCCCGGCAATTCCCGTTACGTGGCCAGCGGCGGATATGTGCAGGGCGAGTGGTGGATCACCGGAGAAGAGAAGGCGCAATCATATGATCTGAAAGACAAGAACGGCGTCACTTTCGGCCAGTTGAAGATCAAGGAGCCGTTCTCGAAGGGCGGATGGGGCGCTTGGGGACTGGTCGGCCGCTGGAGCGTTCTCAATCTGAACAACGGGCCGTATCAGGGCGCGTTGCTCTACAACAATCTGCTGGTCGCCAATAACGCCTTCGGATTGTTCGGCGCCCTGCCGGGAACGCCCGCTCAGATCGCCAATGGGACGCTCCTGCAAAACATTTTCGCGAATTCCGGCGTCTATGGGGGCTACCAACAGAACGTGACGGCTGGCGTCAACTGGTATCCGGACAACGGCCTCGCCTTTCAGTTCAACGCTACTCACGTGATGTCCCTGAAATCGCCGCTGAACTGGAACCCGCAGTCGTCCTATGAGGGCGGCTCCCATCCGACGTTCCTCGAAATGCGAGCGAAGGTCTACTTCTAGCCGCCGCGATTCGAAAATATTCCGCGCTTCATCGGCGGCGCGGAACTTTCTTCAGCCTTGCGTAAAGGAATGCGTCACCGTCGCCGCAGGTCCCGGGAAAAATCAGCAGACCTTGTCCCAGTTCCAGTCGCGGTCATTGTAGACGTAGCAGGGGTCCCCGCCATACGTCCGATATCCGTCGCTCCAATAACCATAGGTGGCGCCGAGCAGCGCGGCCGCGAAAGCTGCGGCCGAGGACGCTGCGGCGCCGGGGGAGCTGCGAGGATATAACGCGCCGCTGTCGTAACCGCGGCGAAAGCCGCGTTGATACCCCGCATGATATCCGACGTCGTAGCTGCGATGGTAACCGACACGATATCGGCCATGAAATCCGGTCGCGCCGGCGGCGGGGGCTTCAGTCGGCGGCATGAGGAGAGCTGAAGCAATCGCGACGGACAAATGAATTTCTCGAAGCATCGCTTGCCTCCGATCCGAATGGAGCTGGAAAGTTTGGCGCGAGATATGCCGGCTTGTTTGAAAGAGTGGTCCCGTTTCGCCGTCTTCGCAAGA
The DNA here is from genome assembly GCF_046349115.1 of Methylocystis sp. Taxonomy (GTDB): domain Bacteria; phylum Pseudomonadota; class Alphaproteobacteria; order Rhizobiales; family Beijerinckiaceae; genus Methylocystis. The sequence continues at coordinate 1,098,806 of NZ_JAXMCX010000001.1, forward strand.
CCCTAGCATGCTCGGGCGACCGCGATCATTCAAGCGCTCGGCTTTGCGCCGGGGGACGGTTCGGCAGGTGGGAACAGAGCCGAATTCGGGCGGGCTTTTCATCGCGCGTCCGGGGGTGATATGGTCGACAAGCTCTAATTTTCCCGCAAGGTAGCGTTCGAGTTCGTCGATGAGGTCGCTCGTGATGACGCTCAGGCGATGGGTCGGGCGCACCTTTCCGCGGCGCTACTTGAGAATGCGCATGAATCGGTATGACCGCCAGCCTCAGCCTGCTGAAGAGGCCGTCGTCGAATATCTCGACGGCGAATATCGCGTGCGCAAGCCTGGCGCCTATGTCCGCTGCGCGGTGACCGGCGAGCCCATCCCGCTCGAGGATCTGCGTTACTGGAACGTCGATCTGCAGGAGCCTTACAGCGGCCCGCACGCCAAGCTGATGCGTCTAGGCGTCAAGAAGCCTGATTAGGGATTGGCGCGGCGCGCTTCTTTCGCGCGTTGAAGCCTGCCGAGCGCGTCGTCCAATGCGACGGCGTCGTCGATGTCGAGAGTGACCGGAAGCGTATCAAGGCCGAGCGTCGCGATCTCATCGCCGATACGGACCGCATCTTTTTCCGTGGTGACGAGACGCGCGCTAAGTCGCTGTCGCAACGCCGACAGCGTCGCGTAATCCTGCTCGGTGAATCGGCGGTGATCGTCGAATGACAGCCGCGCCGCGACTATTGCGCCGCATTTTTCCAACGAGTCGAAAAACTTCTCGGGCCGCGCGACGCCGGCGAAGGCCACGATGCGCGCTCCCCTTAGCGCCTCGGCGGCGTCAGGGTCGGGAACCAGATGCGCGGCGACGATGGGTTTTTTCGCGCGCGCGGCGATGTCGCGGCCGCGCGCGCCGTCGCCGATGACGATGAGCATGTCCGCCTTGGCGAGCTGCGCGTCGAGCGGCGCGCGCAAAGGCCCGGCGGGCATGCAGCGGCCATTGCCCGCGCCATAGTCCGAGTCGATGGCGATGAGCGTCAGATCGGACGCGAGGCGACGGCTGTGAAAGCAGTCGTCAAGCACGATCACGCTGGCGCCGAGGCGCTCCGCAACAGCCGCGCTGGCGATACGGTCGGCGCCGACGATCGTCGGCGCAACGCGCGCGAGCAGCAGCGCCTCGTCGCCGACGTCGTCAGCGTCATGACGATCGAGATCGACGGCCAGAGGAAAAGCAACGCTCCGCTTGCGGCCATAGCCGCGCGTCAGAATCGTCGGCCGCTCGCCGATAGCGCGAAGACGCTGTGCAACTTCGATCGCGAGCGGCGTCTTTCCGTCGCCGCCCGCCGTCAATCCGCCGACGACGATGGTCGGCAGATTGGCGCGCGGCGCTTCGCGCGCCAGGCGTCTGAGGGCGACGCCGCCATAGAGGGCGCCGAGCGGAGAGAGAACGCGCGCCGCGGCGCAGTCGTCGCGCCAGAAGCCGGGTGCGCGCATTTTAGCGAGCGCGAACGCGCGCGTCGCTCATCGCTGGGCGACCGCCAGTTGCGCGAGATAGGGTTCGACCGCGTTCATGATCCCGCGCGAGGCGCCGCCCAGTCTCTCCACGGTCTCCGCCGCGGCGCGCCCCATCTTGCGCATGCGCGCCGGCTCGGAGAGGAGGTAATGTGCGGCCCGCGCTAGCGACGGGGCGTCCGAGGCGCGCGCCGCCGCCTTTGCAGCTGCGAACTCGCCGTAGACTTCCGAGAAGTTTTCGACGAAGGGGCCGTGGAGAATCGCGCAGCCGAGCTTCGCCGGCTCGATTGGATTTTGTCCGCCGCCGCCGGGCAGCAGCGACTTGCCCATCAGCACGACTCCAACGCTTCGGAAAACGAGGCCGAGTTCGCCGACGCTGTCGACGACATAGACATCGATGTCGCGCCGCGGTTCGGATTCTTGCGAACGAAGCGCGGCGTTCAGCCCTCTGGCGCGGGCGGCTTCGACGATCTCGGCGGCGCGCTCGCGGTGGCGCGGCGCGATGATCGTCAGCAGCGAGGGCGTCTTGGCGGCCATTTCGACATGCGCGTCGAGGACGATCTCCTCTTCGCCGGCATGAGTCGACACCGCCGCCCAGACCGGCCGCGCCCCGATCGCGCCGTTGAATTCGGCAAGTTTCGCGGAATCCGCCGGCGGCGGCGGCACGTCGAATTTGAGATTGCCGGCGATGCGCACGCAACGCGCGCCAAGCGCCAGGAATCTTGCGGCGTTATCCGAATCCTGCGCGAGACAGAGATCGAGGGCGCCGAACACTGATTTCGCCGCGCCGGGAATGGCGCGCCAGCGCTCGGCGGATTTGCGCGAGATGCGGGCGTTGGCGAGAACCAGCGGCGCGCCGCGCGCGCGCACCGCGGCGACGATATTGGGCCACAGCTCCGACTCGGCGAAGACAGCGATGTCCGGGCGCCAATGATCGAGAAATCGCTCGACGAATTTGGGCGTGTCGAGCGGCGCATATTGATGGAAGGCGCCCGCCGGCAGGCGCGCGCTGAGAACCTGCGCGGAAGAGACGGTGCCGCTGGTGACGAGCACTTCCAGTCCGCGCTGAATGAAACGTTCGATCAAAGGCAGCAACGACAGTGTTTCGCCCACACTTGCGCCGTGCAGCCAGACGAGTCGTCCGCCAGGGCGGGGACGGTGTGACTCGCCCATCCGTTCGGCCAGTCGCTCCGGATCTTCCTTGCCATGTTTGGCGCGCCAGTCGAGCAAAGCGCCGGCGAAGGGAGTCGCCGCGATCGTCGCCAGCCGGTACAATTTCAGAAGCGACATGTTTCCTGTCTATTCGGAATCGTTCCAGGTTTGTGCGGGCTCAATGACCGCGCCTTCTCCGCGCCTCGCGGCCATCTCTGGAAGCATGAATCTATTGCCCGGCAAAACGGCGAATTTTGGAAATGATTATAGCTCCTCCACGTCAGGATCGAGCAGCCGATAAAGATGCACCACGAAATAACGCATATGCGCGTTGTCGACCGTCGAATGGGCTTTCGCCTTCCATGCCGCGAGCGCGCTGTCGTTATCCGGAAAAATGCCGACGATGTCGAGCTTGCTCGGGTCACGGAACGCGACGCCGTCAAGCGTCTCCAACTCGCCGCCAAATACAAGATGCAACAGCTGTTTTTCTTTCTTCGCGGTTGCTTTCGTCGCCTTGTTCATAATTTTCCTTCCAGCGCCTCCCGCGCCAGCGCGAGGCTTTCGTCGAACAGCGATTCCGGCGCCGCGATCAGCATGTCGCGGGCGAGCGAGGCGCGATTATAGGTGAGCGCGACGCCTTCGGGCTCGCTTAGCATGGCGCCGGCCTCTGCGAGGATTACGTCTGCGGCGGCGATGTCCCAGTCGCGCGCATTGGGCGCGGCGACGACAATATCATGCCGGCCCGAGGCGATGTCGGCAAGCCGCAGCGCCAGCGAGGGGGTGCGCGGCGCCATGACGAATCCCTGCGGCGACGCCGCCAGCTGGTCCCGTATCGCGCGCGGCGCGACGAGCGCCGCTCCTGAGATTTCGGCGCGCTGGGGCGCGCGGATCGGCGCGGCGTTGAGGAAGGCGCCGAGCCCGCGCGCGCCGATATAGGTTTCCCCCAGAGCCGGCGCGTGGATGACCCCGGCCACCGGCCGGCCGCCGACGACGAGCGCGATGGAGACCGACCAGCGCGCATCGCCCCGCGAGAAGGCGTGCGTTCCGTCGATCGGGTCGACGATAATCAAGGCGTCGCGCTCAAGTCGCGCGCCGGTGTCGGCGGTTTCTTCGGAGAGCCATGCCGCCTCCGGCGCGAGCCGCGCCATCTCATCGAAAAGGAACCGATCGACGGCAAAATCCGCCTCGGTGACCGGCGAGCCGCCGCCTTTATACGAGACGGCGGCGGTCGTCCGCGCGCCCGGCCGAAAATAGGCCATGGCGATGTCGCCGGCGCGGCGCGTGACGTTTTCGAGCTGGGGAAGAAAAGCGGCGAGTTCCGCCTGGCTGAAGCCCATCATCGGGAGGAGTAGGCGAGGCGTCCGCCGTCCGCAAGCGGGCCCGTTGCGCAGAATAGGAGCAATTTGATCGAATCCATTTCCATCGACTTCACCCTCATCGCCTAAATCAGGCGTCAAAGCAATGATTTACGACATGTTCACCAGGCTTTTTAGCGCCTTTCCGGCAGAGCTGCGGCAATATCGGCGCCGAGATGAATTCAAGCCTTAAGGAGCGACCCATGATTGAGGCCGAAACCGCCCGCAGGATCGAAGACAGCGTCTATGTTCAGCGCGACCGGCGCGCCGATGGCGGCGCCCGCCGCATCCGGATGACCCGGGAGGATGTGCTGATCGCCCGCCGACTGAGCGGCGTCGCGATGGTCATCTCGGTGCCGGTCGCCGCCTATCGCGGCGTCGCGCTCGACGTGCAGCCGGCCGGCGACGGATCGCCGCGCTATGTCCTGTCGCTGGCGCACAGCGACCCTGACCTCGACATTCTTCTCGGCGAGACCGAGGATTGCGGCTCCGTCGCCGCCGACTGGCGCTATTGGGCGTCCTGGCTCGGGCTGCCTCGCCTTGCCGAAAAGGATGGCGAACTGCGGGCGCTCGACGGGGCCGCCGAAGACGCCGTCGCCGCTTGCGCGCGCCGCCGCGGCGACGCCAATGTCCGCAACCGCCGTCCCCGATTTCTCGTTCGCCGCAAGGCTGGCGATCCCGGACGGGCCAAGATGGTCCATGCCGAAGAGCGCGAGATCATTTCCTATGAATAAGCCTTCCTGCGTTCGGCCTAGATCGCGCCGAGCACTTCCTTTTCGAAACCCTCGCGGATTTCGTGTTCCTTGAGCTTCCTGCCGATGAAGACGAGGCGCGATTCGCGCTTCTCGCCTTCTTTCCATTCGCGCTGCAAATCGCCGTCGAGAATCTGATGGACGCCCTGGAAGACGAAGCGCCGCGGTTCGTTGGTGAAGGCGATGATGCCCTTGCTGCGTAAAATGTCCGGTCCTTCACGCTGAATGAGGTCATTGAGCCAGGGGACGAAGCGTTCGGGATCGACCGCGCCTTCGTGACGGATCGAGATCGAATGCATTTCGTCATCATGAAAATGCTTCATCCCGCCGTGATGTGCGGGATCCGGCTCATGACCGTCATGAAGATGCGCGTCATGATGGTCATGATGATGATGATCATGGCCGCAGTCTGGACCGCAGTCATGATCATGGTCGTGATGGTCGTGGGCGTGATCGTGGGCTTCTCCCTCGGCGTCGAGGAAGGCCGGCTCGATTTCAAGAATGCGATCGAGGTCGAAGGCGTTGCGCTCCAGGACGGCCTGCAGCGGAACGTCCGACTTCACCGTGCGATGCAGCGCGGCGTAAGGGTTGATCGCGCGAATGCGGCCTTCGACTTCGGCGAGTTCGTCGTCTGAAACGAGATCGGTCTTGTTGAGGACGATCACGTCGGCGAAGGCGATCTGACTTTTCGCTTCAGGCGCGTCCTTTAAGCGCTCGCCGAGCCATTTGGCGTCGGCGACGGTCACCACCGCATCGAGGCGCGCCGCTTCTTTAACATCGGCGTCCATGAAGAAGGTTTGGGCGACCGGGGCCGGATTGGCGAGTCCTGTCGTCTCGACGACGATCGCGTCGAACTTGCCGCGACGGCGCATCAGCCCTTCGAAAATGCGGATGAGGTCGCCGCGAACGGTGCAGCAGATACAGCCGTTGTTCATCTCGAAGACTTCTTCGTCGGCGCCAACGACGAGGTCATTGTCGATGCCGATTTCGCCGAACTCATTGACGATGACGGCGTAGCGCCGCCCATGCTGTTCGGTAAGAATGCGATTAAGGAGCGTCGTCTTGCCGGCGCCGAGATAACCGGTGATGACGGTGACGGGGATTTTGTCGGTCAATGCGGCTTGCTCCAGTTTGGATCGCCCCCTCCCTGTCCCTCCCCCGCAAGCGGGAGAGGGAACCCTAACGATCGGCCATTCGCGAATCTCTCTGTGAAGCGCCGGGCCTGCTCCCTCTCCCACGAAGTGGGGGAGGGGTGGGGAGGGGGCGGCTACGGCGCCAGGGCTTTGGCGAGTTGTTTCACATTATGGCGCATCATGTCGATATAGGTTGCGCCGTCGCCTTTTGCGTCGGACAAGGCGTCCGAATAGAGCACGCCGCCGATACGGGCGCCGGTCTCGCTCGCGATCCTTTTGGCGAGGCGCGGATCGGCGATATTCTCGATGAAGACCGCCGCAACCTTATGCGTCCTGACCGCGTCGATGATTTTGGCGACATCGCGAGCGCTGACCTCGGCTTCGGTCGAGACGCCCTGCGGCGCGATGAATTCGACGCCATAGCGCGCAGAAAAATAGCCGAAGGCGTCATGGGTCGAGACTACGCGGCGACGCTCTTTCGGCAGGGCGTCGATCGCCCGACGGATTTCGGCGTCGAGCGCGTCGAGCCTGGCGAGATAGGCGTCGGCGTTCGCCTTATAGGCTGGCGCGCCTTCGGGATCGGCGGCGGTCAGCGCGTCGCGAATGGCCTCGACGTAGATTTTCGCATTCGCCACATCCTGCCAGGCATGCGGATCGAGCCCTTCCTCGCCTTTGCGCGCGGCGACGCCTTTTCCCAAGGTAATGACGTCGCCTTTGCCTCTAGCGGCGGCAATCAGGCGTTCGAGCCAGCCCTCGAAACCGAGACCGTTGACGAAAATCAGTCGCGCCTGGGCGATGCGCCTTCCATCGGCGGGACTGGGTTCATAGACATGAGCATCGCCGTCCGGACCGACGATCGTCGTGACTAGGATCCGGTCTCCGCCAACCTCGCGGACGAGATCGCCGATGATCGAAAAACTGGCGACGACCGGAATTTTCTTCGTCTCCGCCTGTGCCGCGACAGTGAGCGCGGAAAGGGCAAGCGCGAGCGCGCTGCGGCGTGTGAGCATCGCTTTATCCTTCGAGATGCCGGCGCGGCCGTTTCAATCGCAACAGTCCGCCGGCGCGGCCGAAAATCATCGAGACGAAATAGACGACGCCCGCGGCGAGAATGATCGCCGGCCCGGTCGGCGCGCTGGTCTCATTGGAGAAGACGAGGCCAAAGTAACAGCAGAGCGCGCCGATCGCCGCGGCGAGCGGCAAAGCGATGGCGAGATCGCGCGTCCATAGGCGCGCCGCGGCGGCCGGCAGCATCATCACGCCGACCGCCATCAGCGTGCCGAGCGCCTGAAAACCGGCGACGAGATTGAGCACCACCAGCGCAAGGAAAAGGAAGGGCGTGAATTCGCCGAAGGCGCTCGTCTGGCGCAGAAACAGCGGGTCGAGCGTGTCGATCACCAGAGCCCGATAGAATAGAGCGATCAGGATAAGCGTCACGGTCGAGACGCCGACCAGCATCAGCAGCGCCGCGTCGTCGAGCCCGACGACCGAGCCGAAGAGCACATGCAGCAGATCGACGTTCGAGCCGCGCAGCGACACCAGCGTGACGCCGAGCGCCAGCGAGACGAGATAAAAGGCCGCGAGCGACGCGTCCTCGCGCAGGGTGGTGAAGCGCGACGCCGCGCCAGCCGCGAGCGCCACGACGAGGCCGGCGACGAGGCCGCCGACAGTCATCGCCGGCAGGGAGAGGCCGGCGACGAGATAGCCGACGGCGGCGCCCGGCAGGATGGCGTGGGAGAGCGCGTCGCCGGCAAGCGACATGCGCCGCAGGATCAGGAACACGCCGAGCGGCGCGCCCGACAAAGCGAGCGCCAGCGAGCCGACGAGCGCCCGCCGCATGAATTCATAATCGGTAAAGGGCGTGACGAAGACGTCAGTGAACATGGAGCTGATCTTCGGCGCCGTGATCGTTGTCGCGCAGACATTCGCCCGCGCGCTCATTGAAGGCTTCCGACATGGCGCGGGCGCGGATGAGATTTTCCTGGCAAAGCGCGTCGCGCGTCGCGCCCCAATAGATGCATTCGCGCGCGAGCAGCAGGGTTCGCGGAAACGCCCTGCGGACGATGTCCAATTCATGCAAGACGGCGACGACGGTGCGTCCCTCAGCGCGCCACCGCGCGATCAGGGCCAAAAGATCGTCGATCGTCGCTTCGTCGATCGCGCCGAACGGCTCGTCGAGAAGCACGATCGGCTGATCCTGCACAATGAGTCGAGCGAACAGCGCCCGCTGCATCTGGCCGCCGGACAGAGTCTCCAAGGTGCGCGTTTCGAAACCGACGAGACCGACCGTTTCGATCGCCGCCGCGACCCGCGCGCGCTCGGCGCCGTTCAGCGCCGACATCAGGCCGATTCGCGCCAAAGCGCCCATCGCCACGAAATCCCGCACATTGATCGGGAAGCCGCGGTCGATCTCGACGACCTGCGGCAGATAGGCGGCGGCGCGGCGCGACGCGCCGACGAAATTGATCGCGCCGCCTAGCGGCGCGAGCAGCCCGGCGAGGCCCCTGAGCAGGGTGGATTTGCCGGCGCCGTTCGGGCCGCAGACGGCGAGGCCTTCGCCGGGCGCGATCACGCCGTCGAGGTGATGCACCGCCGGGCGGCGATCATAGCCGAGAGTGAGATTGACCAGCCGGATCGCCGGCGCATGCGCGCCCGAGCTCAATGCAGCGCCCAATAGGCGCCGACCCACAGCGCAGCGATCAGAAGCGCCGCGACGCCAAGGCGCGCGCCGGCGGAGGCGCCGAGCGCCGACAGCCGCGTCGCTTCAGCGCCGGCGCCCACAATCTGGGCATCGACCTTCGCATGCTGGGGCAGGGCGCGTTGATGGGTCGTCATGTCGGACATGGCCAATGTTATAATGTAACGCCAGTATTGAACAAGTCGGCGACTGAGCTTTCTATGCTTCCCAAGGGGAGGCGCGTCGCGCCATGAGCCTATAGGTTGGAGCGTATTCGCGCCAATTGGCCGTGGACAGGCAAGGGCGACTCTGTTATCTGCTGCCGCACGGGTCAGGCGCTCCGTCAGCGCCCGGCGAGCTATTCCCTATTCAGCCGCTCGACGATTCCGTCGCGGCGCGCAAACACAGGATGGATACGTGCAAGTTCTCGTTCGCGACAACAACGTCGATCAGGCGCTCAAAGCACTGAAAAAGAAGATGCAACGCGAAGGCATCTTCCGCGAAATGAAACTGCGCGGCCATTATGAAAAGCCATCCGAGAAGCGTGCGCGTGAGAAGGCCGAGGCGGTCCGCCGCGCCCGCAAGCTCGCCCGCAAGAAACTCCAGCGCGAAGGCCTGCTGCCGGTAAAGGCGAAGGCGGTCGGCCGCTGAGCCGGCCCGTCGTCGAATTCTCGACAGATTGCGGGCGTTTTTTTAAGAATTGCCCGACGAAAAGAGAGCGAGACGACAGTTGCGGCTTGGGAGGTTTGGAAGGCATGGTCTTTAGCCGTGCGGCGGCTGCGCCCCGCCAAGCTACGCCCCTATCCCATAAGGCCCTGACGCGCGGCGTGGCGGCGCTCGCAATGGTCGCTCTAGCAGGCTGTGAAACCGCGAGCGGCATTCGGCCGCCGGGACGCGGCATCGCCGAAATCGCCGACACCGATCCCAAATCCGCCTCGGCGAATATTGATTCGCTCAGCGAAGTGATTCGCCGCAATCCGTCGAGCGCCGAAGCCTATAATACGCGCGGCGTCGCTTATGCGCGCGTCGGGCGATTTCAGGAGGCGGTCAGCGACTTCACCCAGGCGATCAAGCTCGAGCCCAATAATTCGCCGGCTTACACCAATCGCGCGTTGGCGCTTCGGCAGATGGGGCAGAGCGACGCCGCCCGCGCCGATTTCGACCGCGCCATCGAGGCCAATCCCAAACATGCGCCGGCCTATGTCGGCCGCGCCAATCTGCTGCGCGCGCAAGGCAATCTCGATCAGGCGCTCGCCGATCTCGATCAGGCGATCCGGCTCAACCCCGAAAGCGCGCAGGCGTTTCACGCGCGTGGCCTCATTCACCAGAAGCGCGGCGACGACGCCCGCGCCGTGACCGATTTCGACAATGCGATCGATCGCGACCCCTTCGCCGCCGCGCCCTATCTGGCGCGCGGCGAAAGCTTCGTGGCGCTCGGCAAATATGACAAGGCGGTCGAGGACTTCAACGCCGCGCTCAATGTCGACAGCAAAAGCGCGCTCGCCTGGGCCTGGCTCGGCGTCGCCTATGACAAGAGCGGCAATCGGCCGAAGGCGCAAGAATCATATCAGCGCGCGCTCACCCTCGATCCGCAGCAGCCGATCGCCAAACAGGGCATGGGACGCGGTTAGTCAGCGCGCCAATTTTGGCTCGCTCGCACCCATGCGAGCCTGGAGGCTCGCGGTCCAGGATGCGCGCCCTTGGAACGCGAGCCTCCTGGCTCGCTATAGCGCTTAAGCGCGCTGATCCTCGCGCCACTGCCGATAGACCGCGATCGACAAAGCGACGGCCAACACGAAGGCGCAGCCGCCGATCGACAGCCAAAGTTCGAGCGCGCCATGGTTCGTGGCATGAACAAATCCTGGGAGCGCCGGGTCCGCCGCCGCCATGTCGCCGGCGACCCAGCCGAGCAGGCCGGCTCCGGCCCAGACAAGCACGGGAAACCGCTCAAGCACTTTCAAGAGGGCGCCGGCGCCGAACATCACGATCGGCACGGAGAGCAACAGGCCAAAGACGATGAGACTGGTCGAGCCGCGCGCCGCCGCCGCGATGGCGATCACATTGTCGAGCGACATCACCGCGTCGGCCATGATGATCGCGCCGACCGCGCTCCAGAGATTGGGCTTGGCCTTTACGTCGGAATGTTCGCCTTCATCGATTAGCAGTTTGACCGCGACGATCAGCAGCAAGACCGCGCCGACGAGTTTGAGATAGGGAATCGCCATCAGCTCGACGATGACGAGCGTGAAGGCGATGCGCAGCGCGATTCCGCCGAGCGCGCCGAGAAAGACGCCCCAACGCCGTTGGCGGACCGGCAACTGCCGGCAGGCGAGCGCGATCAGGATCGCGTTGTCGCCCGAGAGCAGCAGATTGATCCAGATGATCTCGAAGACTTCCCAACCGATGGCGAATTCGTGGGACATGCGTCCTTACCTGCCGGGCGACGCCCGTTCATTCTGAAGGAGACGGGATTTTCATCTGGAGCGATCGCCCGCCGCGCCTCTGCATTAGCGGCATTTCACGCAAGAAGAAAGGCGCGCCTCAGCGGCTTTGGCGGCGCCAATATGGTCTCCAGGAACATTGGTCGTTTCTTGACGGTTATTTCGCCTATGTGACAGCCAGCTTCGGTGACGTTGACGTGACGGGATGACGCGAAAGCGGCGTCGCTTATCTCGCGTCCTATATCTATCTTGCAGACTTGCGTTGCAAGTTTTCATGAGGGCTCGAGTCCATGCGCATCGCGTTAGCCGCATTCTTCTTATGCAGCGTCCTGAGCAGCGGCGTCGCCGCCGGCGAAACTGTTTCGCAAAATGCGCGCAGCGCTGAACTTGAGTCGATCCTCAAGCGCATCAAACTTTCTCCCGGATTCTCGATATCGCTCTATGCGATCGCGCCCGGCGCCCGCACGCTCGCCGTCGGACGCGAAGGCAAAGCCATCTTCGTGGGCACGGAGGAGAAGAATGTTTATGTGATGACGCCAGGCGAGAACAGAGCGGCCAAAGTTGAACGTTTCGCGCCGTCGCTGCCCTTCGTCATGCCGCATGGCGTGTGCCTCTCAACGGATGGCGTGCTGTTTCTCGTCGAGCGCAATCGGGTCACGCGTTTCGACGACGCTGAAAACACATGGCGCGATGCCGCCGCGATGGGCAAGGTCATCGTCAAGTCAGGCGATCTCATTCCAAGGAATGAAGAGAGCCGTGGCCATGCATCGCGCGTCTGCCGGATCGGTCCCGACAACAAGCTCTATATTTCGCTCGGCCAGCCGTACAATGTCTCGCCTCTGGACAAAATCCCGCTCTACGAGAAAACCGGGATCGGGGGCATTATCCGGATGAACCTTGACGGATCGCACCGCGAAATCTTCGCGACGGGGATTCGCAATTCTGTCGGTATGACCTTCGATAGGGACGGGTCGCTCTGGTTCACCGACAATCAGGTCGACTCGATGGGCGACAACCAGCCGCCCGAAGAAATCAATCGCGCCGACCGGCCAGGATTGAATTTCGGCTTTCCCTGGTATGGCGGCGGACATGTGCGCACCAATGAATATGCGCGCGTCGAACCGCCAAAGGACGTCGTCTTCCCCGTCGTCGAAACCGCGCCGCACGCCGCCGGCCTCGGCATCACATTTTATCGCGGCGAAATGTTTCCCAAGGAATATCGCGGCGCGTTGTTTTACGCGCAGCATGGTTCCTGGGACCGCTCCGTGCCGATCGGCGCGCGTGTAATGGTCACGCTGCCGGGAACGACGACGAGCGCCCCCTTCGCGGAAGGCTGGAACATTGGTTCGGGATCCTATCTTGGTCGTCCGGTCGACGTCGCGGAACTCGCTGACGGCTCGCTTCTCGTGACGGATGATCAGAACGGCGCGATCTACCGCATCACCTACCAAAAGCCGTGAGGCGCGTTTCAAGCGCGCGCCCGTCGTGTCCCGTGCAGAGCGCGTCGATTATCAGGCCCGCTTCAACGTCCGGCGTGCGCGCAAGCGTGAAATCGGCGGCGCGCGCCATGCCGCCGCGCTCAGTCAGCAGCCGCAATCTGTGCCCCCTTTGCCCGTCAAGATGGGCGCGCAGCGCCGTGTTCGCCTTTTCGCGCAGCCGCGCGGCGCGCTCTTTAGTGATTTGTGATGCGACCTGCGGCATGCGCGCCGCCGGCGTGCCCGGACGCGCGGAAAACGGAAAGACGTGAAGATGGGTGAGTCCGCAGTCGTCGACGAAATCGAGCGTCGTGGCGAACATGTCTTCCGTCTCGGTCGGAAAGCCGACGATGAAATCGGCGCCAAAGACGATGTCGGGCCGCGCCTTGCGCAGCGCGCGGCAGAAGTCGATGGCGTCCTGACGTGAATGGCGACGCTTCATGCGCTTTAAGATCAGATCATCGCCTGATTGCAGCGACAGATGAAGATGCGGGCAAAGTCGCGAGTCTTCCGAAAAAGCGGCGATGAGATCGTCGTCGACTTCGATACAGTCGACGGATGAAAGGCGCAGCCGTTCAAGCTCTGGAACTGCGCGCAGCAACAGGCGAACGAGCCGTCCAAGCGTCCAGCCGTCGTCAAGATCGACGCCATAGCTCGTCAGATCGACGCCAGTTAACACGATTTCCTTCTTGCCGCTCGCAACCAGCGCGCGCGCTTGCGCCACGGCCTCGCTCGGCGGCGCCGAGCGCGCCGCGCCGCGTCCGAACGGAATGATGCAGAAGGTGCAGCGATGATCGCAGCCGTTCTGGACGGCGAGAAGCCCGCGGGTGCCTTCGACGCTGGCGCGCGCGCGGTTCGGCGCATGTTCGGCGAGAACCTGCGTCACGCCGTCAATCTTGGCGAAGCCTTGCGGATCGAGCCGCGCCGCGCAGCCGGCGACGACAATCTCGGCCTGCGGCCGTTCGCGATGCAGGCGGCGGATCGCTTGCCGCGCTTGGCGCGTGGCTTCGCTCGTGACGGCGCAGGTGTTGACGATGACGGCGTCGCGGGCGCTCGCATGCGTCTTGGCGAGCTCCTGCGACTCGACCGCGTTGAGCCGGCAGCCGAAACTCACCACCTCGGCGTTGCGCAGCGGCGCGTTCATGCGGCGAGGTCCCGAAAGATTTGGGGATCGAGCGTCGTTTCGAATTCGAATTCGACCGGCCCGGTCATCAGCACGTGATCATCAGCCCGCCAGTCGATCGTAAGTTCGCCGCCCGGCAGCCGCAGGCGCGCGGCGCGATCGCCAAGACCGGCGCGCGCCGCGGCGACGAGCGTCGCGCAGGCCGCCGAGCCGCAGGCCCTGGTCGCGCCGGTCCCGCGCTCCCAGACGCGCAGCAGAATGTCGCCCTGCGCAAACATCTGCGCGAAGGAGACGTTGACGCGCTCGGGAAAGAGCGGATGATACTCGATGCGCGGGCCAAGCGTTTCGAGATCGATCTTCGCCGCGTCGTCGACAAAGAACACCGCGTGGGGATTGCCCATGCTCACCGCTGAGAAATGCGCCGGGGCGCCGGCGACAGGCGGATCGAGCGCCACCTTGCGCGTGTCCTCGACGGCGTGCGCGAGCGGTATCTGGCGCCAATCGAGTCGTGGCCGGCCCATGTCGACCGTAAACGCCGTGTCGGCCCGTCGCTGAGTCTCGATGACGCCGGCGTCGGTCTCTAGATGCAGCGCGTCCTTGCCCTCGCGCGCCAAGACATAGGCGACGCAGCGGGTTCCATTGCCGCAGGCGGCGGAAAGCGAGCCGTCGACATTATAGATGCGCATGAAGGCGTCATCGCCCGGCCGGCGCGGCCGATAGAGCGCCATCAGTTGATCGAAGCGCAGGCCGGGCGCATTGGCGATGGCGCGGGCTTCCTGGGGCGCGAGCTCGTGGTCGCTCCCGCGCAAATCGAGCACCAGAATCTCGTTTCCCGCGCCGTTCATGCGCTGAATCGGAAGATGGTCGAGCGGATGCGCCATGCGGCAGATTTCGCCTGTTCTTCGGGGGACGCGCTCGTATATAGAGAAGGCCGCGCCGAAGCGCCACTGCGTCCGCCGGACGCCTGCCGCAGCGAGCGCCAAATTGCCATGATGGCCGAATAGGGCGCTCGACCATGGAAGACGAACCGGGCTTACTGGACAGCCTGCGACGCCATTGGCGGGCGCTGGCGATCTTTACGCTGCTTGTCGCGGGCGCCGCGATCTATTCCGAGCGCGCGCTGTTTCCAGGCCGCGGCGTGGAAGAAACCGAGAAATCCGTCCCGCCGGCGGTCGCGCCGCCGCCCTCTGCCGCACCGGACGAAAAGCCCGGCGAGAAGGCGCCCGCGGCGCCCAGCGAGGCCAAGCCGGGGGAGGCGCAGCCAGGGCAGACCAAGCCCGGCGAGGCGAAACCGGGCGAGGAGAAGCCGGCCGAGGCCGGCCCGCCGGGGAGCGCCGCCGACGATGCGGCCCAGGCGATGATGAGCCAGACCGTGACTGTGGACGCCCGGCCCGCCGCCGTCATCAAGGGGCAGGGCAAGTGGGACGACGCGGCCAAGACGCTTTCCGAAGCGCTCGCCAAGCTCAATGACGCGGTCGGCAAGGCGGGTTTGGCGGTCAATGGGCATCCCTTCGCCGTCTTCACCAAGACCGACGACTCCGGCTTTTCCTTTGAAGCGATGGCGCCGCTCTCGGCGGCGCCGGAAGGCGCGCCGAAACTTCCCGAGGGCGTCAGCATCGGCGCTTCGCCCGCCGGCAAGGCGCTCAAATTTCAGCATCGCGGCGCCTATGACGAGATCGAGGCGACCTATGAGGCGATCGCCGCCTATCTCGACGAGAAGGGCCTCGACACCAAGGACCTCATCATCGAGGAATATCTCACCGACTTTAAGGGCGACGACGCAACCGTCGACGTGGATATTTACGTGTTCTTGAAATGATACGTATTGTGTTTGATCTGCTCGGATGTCGTTCCCGACGCGCGCAACGCGCGCGATCGGGAATCCAGAGCAAAACCAGCGTTCTTGGAATGGCGCTGGATTCCCGGTCAGGCCTTCGGCCGTCCGGGAATGACAAGGCCCAAGCGAACGGCCTTCGCGAGGTCTTCGAGGATTAACCGGCGCCGGAGGGTTGAGAGAGAGCTGAAACGAAGCGGCGCCAAAGGGAAGGCGCGCTTTCTCCAAACGCCGACTCGAGAGACAGATCGAATGCTTCTCCCGCCTCGAGCGCGCGAAGCAGATGCAGGAACGCCGCCTCGTCGCGCCTTCGCAGCCAGGAGATAAACATGCCCGCTTGCCGATAGGCGAGGCGCTGGCGCTGGGTGAGCGCGCTCTTCGTTGGATCGCGCGGCGGTTCGCGCTCAAAACCAAGCGCGGCGAAGTCGATCCAGCGCCGCCCGTCGAGCACGATTCGATAGCCGTCGCGGATCGCCTGCGCCGCTTCGTCGTCGCTGACGCCTTCGGCGCCGCCGCCGTTCGACGCCATCACCGCGAGACCTTCGGTGAACCATTGCGGCGGGCGCGGCGCGCCAAACGGCCGCCAGCCGGAAAGATGCACATGCGACAGCTCATGCGTCACGACGCCTTCGAGCCGGTCACTCTCCTTGTCGCAGAGCGTCGGCGACAGAAGCGCGGCGCCGGCGCGCGTCACGGCGGCCACGCCCGGATCGCCCAAGCCATTGGCGCGCGCGTAATGTTCGTAGGAAGCATAGACGCCGATGACGGGTTTTTGCGCGAAAGGCCGGCCATGCGCGGCCTCGACGCGCTCGATCGCTTGGGGCGCCAGAGCCGCCACGGCCTCGGCGCAGGCCAGCGCGCGCGGCTCGTAATGGACGTTCGCCACGCCGTCGAGCGCCGGAAGAGTCGCCGGATCGTTGAGGAGCGCCGCGACCGCATGGCGGAGCGTCGGCCTGACCGCGAAAGCAATCGCGACGCCGAGAATGAGCGCCGCGCTCCATATTCCGGCGATTTTTATCGTGCGCGAAGCGCGTGTCGCGCGCGTTGTCGCCGGCGCGCTACGGCGTCGCGGATGGCGTCCCACGCCTCTGCAACATCTCGATCGCACGAGCAAGTCCTGCAGCCATTGTCTCGCCCGTATATGGTTTACGAACGACGGGCACGCTACGCAAGCGATGCGGAATCATCACTGAATCGCCGTAGCCCGTCGCGAAAATGAAAGGTATGCCGAGGCGCGCCAATTCATCCGCCACGCTTACGGATGTCGTCGAGCCGAGATTGACGTCGACAATCGCGCAATCGGGCCGAGACCTGTGCAATATTTCGAGCGCGCCGTTCTCGGTTGCGACCGTCGAGATATTTCTGGCGCCCAGCTCGCGAAGCATATCTTCGGCTTCGAGCGCGATGACAAGCTGGTCTTCGACGAGAAGAAAATTCCAGCCATCGAAGCTATGGCTTGCGGCTTGCGGCGCCGCTTCGCTTGCTGGGGAGACGTCCCTCGCTCTCCGCAGTTGCGCAATGAACTGTAGCGGCAGGGAGAAGAACGCTTCGACGCCAGCCGAGGCGTAGGTAACCTCGCTTTTGCCCTGCAGATCGAAGGGAATGCTCCGAGCCAACAGCACTGATCCGAATCCGCTTCTGGTGGGCGGCGTAACATGCGGGCCGCCGCGCTCCCGCCATTCGATTTCGAGATCGCCGTCGTCGGACTGGCGCCAGGAAATGGAGAGCGTTCCGTTCGAATCCGAAAGCGCGCCATATTTCGCGGCATTGGTGGCAAGCTCGTGGATGGCGAGGGCCATGACGGAATATGCGCGCGCCTCGAGCCCAATGTCTGGGCCGTCCAATTGGATTTGATCTGCGGGGTAAGGCGATAGTTCGGCGAGCAGCAGCTGTCGCAAACTGCCGCCGCCGTCCGAACGCACGACCTGATCATGCGCATTCGCCAGAGCCAAAATCCGCCCCTGCAGGCCAACGACGAATTCTTCCAGGCTATGTCCGGCGGAAGGCTGGTTCACGAGCGACTTTATCAGCGCCAGAATATTCTTCACCCGATGATTGAGTTCGTCGTTGAGAATGCGCATGCGGACTTCCGCCTTCTTGCGCTCCGCATCGAGAATTTCGTTCTGCTTCAGGATAAGTTCCCGAATGCCGAACAGCACGGCTTCGGCCGCGGCGTATTCATCTTCCGTCCAGGGCTCGGATTGGCGTTCGATCGTCTGCTTCCAGATCGCGAAGCTTTTGCGCGGCGTCAGACGGTCGCCATGCGGACCGGCGGCATAAGTCTTGTTCGGGTCGCCGGCCCAATTCAACGTTTGCACCTTTTCTCGACGGAAGAAAAACAAGTAGTCGCGCTTTGTCAGCGAAAGCGGAATGGCGAGCATTCCCGCTGCGTCGGCGGCATAGGCCGACGCCGACGCGACATGATCGGAGATGTTGTTCGTCCGCCAAACGCCGCCGCCGCCATTTTGCGCGCTCACGTCAGCGAGGAGACCGGCCGCTTTCATGGGGGGCGCAAATCCGTCCGACGTCCAGACGCCGTTCATCCACAGCCCTACGCCATCGGAGGGGATGACATTTCCAAAATCCGCCAGCGACTCGCGCAAAAAACCTTCGGCAGTATGATGAAAGGAAAATGATTTCAGGACGCGATCCAAGGCGGCGCGCGCATTGAGTGACGATGTCGCACGCATCCTTTGATAGATCGACGTGATATGCAACGAAAGGAAATCGCCGAAGAGTTCCGCGGCGGTCCGCTGCGACATCGTCAGGGTTTTCGGCGCGTAATGGTGACAGGCGATTAAGCCCCATAGGCGGCCGTCGACAATGATCGACACGGACATCGAGGCGCCAACGCCCATATTGCGAAGATATTCGAGGTGAATTGGCGAAACGCTGCGCAGATGCGCGAATGACAGGTCGAGCGGCGCGCCGGCGGCGTCGAATTCCGGTATGATCGGGTTGCTGGGGCCGTTGGCGTCCGAAATGACCCGTATGGTGTTTTTCAGATAAAGTTCGCGGGCCTGATTGGGAATATCGCTTGCGGGAAAGTGCTGGCCAAGAAAGGACTCAAGAACATGGTTCTTGGCTTCGCCAACGACTTCGCCGCTCCCATCCTCCGCGAATTCATAAATCATGACCCGATCGTAACCGAACATCGCTCTTAGATAATTCGGAAGAGGCCTGTTTAGCGCGGCGAGGCTGGTCAGCTTTGCCGTTTTGGCGATGAGGGCGCGCGTGATCTCCAGCGGGTCGTTCGCCGTCGAGCCGGGCTCGCCCCTTTCGAATTCGAAGATCGAATAACCGGCGTGGCTGTGACAGGCGACATCATATGTGGCCGCGCCGATCGTCAGTCCACGCAACAAAGCCGGTCGGCTCGGATCGCTTGTTATCGCCAAAGCGTTGAAAAGATCATGCGCGATTTTGGGCGTTAGCGCGTCGCCGAGCATGATGCCGACATCAATCGACCGCAGGTCGGGCTCTTCACGGATATTGGCCGAATAGCGTTGGACGCGGCCTGCGCCGTCACAGGCCAAAAGGAGTCCGTGTTGCTGGATGCTCCCGGGGAACTGTATCTGCTCATCGTCGCAGTTCGTCAGGTCAACGGGTTGCGGCATGATCGATGCTTTCATAGACGAAGAGAGCGAAGGCGAAAGTCTCGTTCGCCGCCTGCCTCAGGCGATCGTCGCAAAGGTCTGTTTCGGATTCCAAAAGCTGCTGAAATCGGCTCCAACGGCCTGAATCGGCCGTCTGCAAAGCCAAATGCCGCGCGCCGAAATCTTCGCGAAGACCCATTGATTGCGCCCGAAAAGACAGAATCTTCGCGCCCAACGCGGCGCCTTCCATAACATAGGCTGCGCCAAAAAAATTCTCGCGTCCCACGCCGAGGGCGAAGACGAAATTCTGATGGCGCCAGTCGATCCCAAGGTCGTGACAATCGGCGTGAAGCGCTGATTTCAAGCTCAGTTTTTCGAATGCGCCAAATCTATCTGGCAGCGCTTCTTCCACGGCGCATCGAAACCCGGTCATGGTCGCGAGATAACGGCGATACTCCGCTTTGTTCGCAAGCGCGCCGATTCGCGCATCGAGCAACCGATGCTGGAGTCTCGTCGCCTCGCGCAACATAGCGTGTCGCGTCCCGATGCCGGACAGTGTCGCCCCTCCACAATTTTCATCCTTAGCGAAACATTTTCGCGTCTTGGCGGTTTGTAGTCTGTTCACAAGTGAACACAGCGAGCGGATTTCCGCATGATTATTCCAGCTTAGACAGACGACGGACCAGATATGACTCGTCCAGACAATAATCTTTTGCATGCTTTGCGCGACGCCGACTTCGCGCTGATCGAACGATATTTGATGAGCGAGAAAAGGGAGACCGGCGACCTTCTCTACAATCCAGGCGATAATGTTTCAAAAGTATACTTTCCGATGGGACCCAGCCTCGTATCCTATCTGGTGTCGAACCAAGACGGTCGGGACGTGGAAACGGTCCTGGTCGGGCGCGAAGGCGCCGTTGGCGGCATTGTGAGTTCGGGCTTTCTACCAGCGTTCTGCCGGATCACAGTCAAGCACGACGGGCCATTCATGTGCGCGTCCATCAGCAGCATTCAAGCGGCGAAAGAACAGTCGCTCTCATTTCGCCGGTTGTTCGCGCGATACGCGGATTGCTTGATGGCGCAAATGTTTCAGGCGACCGCATGCAACGCCATCCACACGATCGAGCAGCGCTCGGCAAAATGGTTGATGGCCGCGCTCGATCGAACCGGAAGCGACACGCTGCCTCTCACCCAGGAACAGCTCGCTTCGCTACTCGGCGTGGGGCGAAGCTATACGAGCCGCGTGATCCAGAATTTCAAGTCGGAAGGCATTTTGCAGACCGCGCGCGGTCAGGTGATCGTGAAGAGCAAGGATAGGCTTGCGGCGCGCGCCTGCGATTGCAACGAGAACGTCAAAAGACACTTTGACGTTGTGCTGAAGGGCGTCTACCCAGATTAAGGTTAGCCCCGACCCAAGGGAAAGCGCGTAGAAAGCCTATCGCGCCTTGTTACGCGGATTTGTCTTCCGGGCGATATTCGAGAAGATCGCCCGGCTGACATTGCAGAATTTCGCAGATTTTTTCGAGCGTGTCGAAGCGCACGCCCTTCACCTTGCCGGATTTCAACAGGCTGACATTCTGCTCGGCGATGCCGATCTGGGCGGCGAGATCGCGCGAGCGCATCTTGCGCTTCGCCAGCATCACGTCGAGGTTGACGATAATCGGCATCAGACGATCTGCGCGTGTTCGTCGGCGATGTCGGCCGCCGTCTTCTGGATATGGGCAAGGGCGAGGAGCGTCGCGAGCAGCATCAGCGTCGAGAGATCCTCGGGCCGGAAATAGATGGACACAAAATGCCCGCCCGCCGGCTTATGCGCCGTCAGGATCAGCGACATGATCGGCCGCGCGGCGATGTCGACGAGCGCCGCGATGAGGCCCATCAACGCAAGCGAGCGTAGCCATCCCGCCGCATCGGGCGTGAAGATGCGCCCGTCGAGATAGCCGGAGAACAGTCTCCAGCCGGCGTAGCAGGCGAGAACGACCAACGCCCAGGTCGTGGAGCTGAGGCCGAAGGCGGCGAGCCGTTGAGCGGCTGAGATTCCGTCGACATCGACCTTCAGCGACGCAAAACGCGAGACGACCTGGGCCTCGTCGCTCCAGAATGTCGCGATCGATACGAATATCCAAAGGCAATAAGCGACGAGCGCGAAACGAAGCGTCTGGCAGAGCCAGCCGATGCGGCGGCGGAGCGAGTCGAGGCGGCTGTCTTCAAAGGAAAGGGCAGTGAAGTCGGTCATGGCGGTCTCCTATGCCGCTTACGTTGACACAAGAAATATTTAATGTCAAACATGAAAATATAATATCTAAACATGAGGCATTCCATGCCACCCATCCTCTGTCGTCTGTCAGCCCTGACGCTGGTCATGGCGCTTGAAGCGTCGCTTGCCGCCTGCAGCCATGTGCCGGTCTCGACCATTTGGGCGCTACGCAATTTCGACGCGTCGTCCTTCGATCCGGCCGTGCTGCGCGCGGCGGTGCGCCTGCCGGAAACTTTCGAGCCGCAAAAGGGCGGCGTGACGTTGAAGATCGGCTGGTGGCGCGACGGCGAGGAAAACAGCGCCAAACATGAGCTCAGACTGGCGCTCAAGGACACGACCGCGGCCGAGGACGTGGCGCCGCTCGCCGGCGAGAAGAAGGCTGGCGCGCAAATTTTCGCCTATCGCGTCGGCCCGGCCGATTATGGCGCGATCCGCGCAAGCCAGAAGGAATTTCTCGAAGAGAAGGCGCGCAATCCCGGCAAGACGCATGGCTCATTTGGCGTCAGCGCCGACGCCTGCCGGCGCGGCGACTTCCCAGAAGGTCCGCTGCTGCTGACGACCTATTTGCGCACGCAGCCCTCTGGCGCCTATCTCACAGTGGTCAAGGATATCGATTTGCGCGAGGCGCCGACAAAGGAAAAGTCGCTCGATGACCTCGTGCCGGCTTGCGAGAAATTAGCTAACCGGGCAGAGGCGGGGACGGGCATTGACCGTTAGGCCGCCTTCGCCTTCTCCATCATCTCGACGAATCGCCGAAACAGATAATGGCTGTCCTGCGGGCCGGGCGAGGCCTCGGGATGATGCTGCACCGAGAAGGCCGGGCGGTCGGTGAGCGCGATGCCGCAGTTCGAGCCGTCGAAGAGCGAGCGATGAGTCTCGACGGCGTTTGCCGGCAGGCTGTCGCGATCGACCGCGAAGCCATGGTTCATCGAGACGATCTCGACCTTGCCGGTGGTGAAATCCTTCACCGGATGATTGGCGCCATGATGGCCCTGCGGCATTTTCTTCGTCTTCGCGCCAACCGCGAGCGCCATCATCTGATGGCCGAGGCAAATGCCGAAGGTCGGGATTTTCGCCAGAAGCAGATCGCGGATGACCGGCGCGGCGTATTTGCCGGTCTCGGCGGGATCGCCGGGGCCGTTCGAGAGGAAGACGCCATCGGGCTTCAGCGCCAGGATTTCTCCGCTGGTCGCGGTGGCGGGGGCGACGATCACCTCGCAGTCTTGTTCCGCCAAAAGGCGCAGGATGTTGCGCTTCACGCCATAGTCGATGGCGACGACGCGATATCTGGGCGCCCCGTTGCGGGCGCCATAGCCGCCGCCGAGCCGCCAGGTGGTCTCGCGCCAGTCATAGCGCTCCTTCGCGCCGACGCTCGGCACGAGGTCCATTCCGTCGATGCCCGGCCAGCGCGCGGCCTTGGCTTTCAGCGCCGCAATGTCGAAACAGCCGTCCGGCGCATAAGCTATGACGGCGTTTTGCATGCCGCGTTCGCGAATGAGCGTCGTCAGCGCGCGCGTGTCGAGGCCGCAGAGCCCGACGATGCCGCGCGAGGCCAGCCAGTCGCCAAGCGGCGCCTCGGCGCGGAAATTCGAAGGGTCCGTCGCGGGCGCGCCGAAAATGGCGCCGACGGCGCCGGCGCTCCGGTCGAGGTCGACGGTCTCGACATCCTCTTCATTGGTCCCAACATTGCCGATGTGCGGAAAGGTGAAGGTGACGATCTGCGCGGCGTAGGACGGGTCGGTGAGGATTTCCTGATAGCCGGTCATCGCGGTGTTGAAGCAGACTTCGCCGACCGCCTCGCCGACGGCCCCGAGCCCATAGCCTTCGATCACCTCGCCGCTGGCGAGAACCAGCACGCCGGTGTGGATCGGTTTCTTCCAGCCATTGTCTTGATCGAGGGTCATCCGCGTCCCAAATCCAGCGGCGCCGCCACCCTTGACAGCGTGCGTCCCGCGCGTCATGGGCGGGTTTGACCCGGCCATCCACGCGCTGCAGCCCGGCGTGGATGCCCGCGACGAGCGCGGGCATGACGCAGCGGCGTTGGCGATGGATGTAATCCATCCGCCACGGAAATGGAAACCCCAAGGACACAACATGCGCGAGAAGATTGCGGCGGACCTCAAGGCGGCGATGAAGGCGGGCGAGCGCGCCAAGGTCGACGCGCTGCGGCTCATCAACGCCGCGTTGAAAGACAAGGACATCGAGGCGCGCGGGACCGGTAAGACGCTCAGCGACGACGATGTGCTGGCGCTGTTGCAGAAGATGATCAAGAGCCGGCAGGAATCGCTGGACATCTACGAAAAGGCCGGGCGCGCCGATCTTGCGGATAAGGAAAAGGGCGAGATCGCGGTCATTTCCGCCTATCTGCCGCAGCAGCTCTCGGAGACCGAAGTCGCCGAGGCGGTGAAGGCGGCGATCGCCGAGGCCGGCGCAACGTCGATCAAGGACATGGGCAAGGTCGTCGCCGCGCTCAAGGCGAAATACACAGGCCGCATGGATTTCGCCAAGGCGAGCGCGGCGGTGAAGGCGGCGCTGTCGGGGTGACCGAGGCGAAGGATTAAGCGCGCGACCCGCCCCCTCTCCCGCGGGGGAGGGTCGGGGAGGGGGCTACCGCCACAGCGCAAAAAAATGATGCGGCGGGCCGCGGCCTTCGCCGAGATGCAGCGCATCCCCAGCTTCGAGCGCGCCTTCGAGCCAGACTTTCGCTGTCGCGATGGCGTCGATGAGCGGCGCGCCCTTGGCGAGTTCGCAGGCGATGGCGGATGACAGCGCGCAGCCGGTTCCATGCGTGTTGCGCGTGGCGATGCGCCGGCCGCGAAAGATGCGCTTCTCTCCACTCTCGAAGAGAACGTCGATAGGCTCGCCGGCGAGATCGCCGCCCGTGGCCAGCACGGCGCGCGCGCCGAGGTCGCAGAGACGGCGCGCCTGCGCCGCCAATTCGTCGGCGTCTGTCGCGAGCGGCGTCTGCGTGAGCGCGCTTGCCTCATAAAGGTTGGGCGTCGTGAGCCGCGCCAAGGGCATCATATTCGCGATGAGCGCCGTCTCCAGCCAATCCGAGGCGAGGCTGACGCCCAGAGTCGGAACCAGCACCGGATCGAGCACAATGTTGCGCGCCTCATGGCGCGCCAGCGTTTCGGCGACGGCGCGCGCGATGTCCGGCGTCGCCAGCATGCCGATCTTGATCGCGTCGGGCGGAATGTCCGACAGAACCGCCTCGATCTGCGCGGCGACGATTTCCGGCGCGACAGGATATGCGGCGATCACCCCGCGCGTGTTCTGCGCAGTGAGCGCCGTGATCGCCGCCATGCCGTAGCATCCGAAGGCGGAGAAGGTTTTTAAGTCCGCCTGCACGCCTGCGCCGCCCGAAGGGTCGGAGCCGGCGATGGAGAGAAGGCGGGGCATTTTGGCGGGCATGGCCTATTCGTCGCGCGCGAGTTCCGAGAGGATTACCGCGCGCAGTATCGGCAGATCGCGTTGCGCTGTCTCCCAGACATAGCGAGCCGCCACGTCTTCGTAGTCATGGCGATAAATGTTTCCCGAGCCAGCAACACGTTTCCATGGGATCGCGGGATGTCGCGCTTTCATCTCGTCTGGCAATCGTCTCGAAGCCTCGGAAATAATTTCAAGGCAGCGCGTAACTGCGTATGTTGTGCGGAGGTCGTTAGAAAAGGCCGCGTAATCAAATCCCTCAACAAAATGCGCGGCGAGATCGATGTGATAGAGAATGTCCTGCGCCGCCCTCTCCGGCGATTTACTAGAAGGCATAGACGGCGTCCGCCGTGACGGCGGGACGAAGATAGGGCTTTAATCCTTCGCGGCTTACGACGTCTACCGGGCCATCGAAAAAATCGGCGATATATTCTTTTAGCGCCGCATATTCCCAGACCCCGATGGGCGCGTCCGGCGCGATTTCGATCATGATGTCGATGTCGCTGTCCGGCCGCGCCTCGCCGCGCGCGTGGGAGCCGAACAGCGCCGCATGCGCGACGCCGCGCGCCCTCAAGGCGGCTTCGTTCTCGCGGAGGACGGCGATGATCTGCTGCGCGTTCATGGCTGCAGCATAGCACAGACGCGCGCCATGCGCGTCGTCACGCCTTCGGCAGGGTCAGGACGCCGGCGTCGCCGTTCTCGGCGCCGAAGGCAAGTCGCGCGCCCTTTTCGTCCCAGGCGAGCGCGCTGATCTGGGCGCGATCTGGGTCCTGCGCCGGATGGCGGATCAAAATTTCAGATCCATCCGTTAGCCGGGTCAGGATGATGAGGCCGTCGTCGTAGCCGATCGCGACGACCAGAGCGGCGGGATGAAAGGCGACGCGCGTCGCTATCGCCCCACGGACCCCGCATTCGCGCGGCGCCTGGCCCATCGGGCCATCCTTGCCGGAGAAGGGCCAGACGATACAGGCGTCGGCGCCCGAGGTCGCCAGCCATTTGCCGTCATGCGACCAGGACAGGCTGCGGGTCTTCCCCGGATATCCGGCCATGCGCATATGCTTGCCGTCGGAAAGACGCCAGCCATGCAAGGCGTTCTCCTGCATCGAGGTGACGAGAAAGCGTCCGTCGGGAGAGATCGTGGCGTCGAGATGCGAGCCCGCCCAGGCCAGCGTTTCGGGCCTTCCGGCGTTGGGGAACCACAACGTCGCGCCGCCGTAATGGGCGACCGCCAGCCGGTAACCCTTGGGAAAGAAGGCAAGGCCCCGCGAGGTCGACGTCAGATCGAGCGACTTTGCTTCGCCCTTGGCCGAGCGGGCGCGCGCCGTCTTGCCCGCCGTCCAGGCCACGGCGCCGGCCCGCGCGGCGATGGCGTCGATCCATTTGCCCTTTTCATCGCCGAGGGTTTCGACGACGCCATTGGCGTGTGTCGCGACGACGCGGCCGTCGTCGCCGCCGGTGATGAACCGGTCGCCGTCCTGCGCCGCGACGAGAATGGCGGCGTCGTCATGGACGGGAATACGGCGCCCGCTGGCGCCATCGCCGAATTGAAGCGTTCCGTCGGCGAGCGCGAAGACCGGCGCGCCCCCAAGGAACGCCGCCGCCACAACCGGCTCGTCAAGCCCGATCGTTTCGACATTCTCGGTGAGAGTCGGGGGCAACGCCACGGCTAGGCGCTATCCTCGGCGGGCGCGCCCAGGCCCGCGGGCAGTTGGGGAAGGCGCTTTCGGAACTGGCCGCGCATAACCAGCGCGTAAGCGATGGCGTCGAGCCCGGCAAGCGTCAGCCACCACAGTTGTTCGGCCGCCGGGCCGAACAGGCAAACGGCGAAACCCGATCCAATGCCCCCGAGCAGGAAGGGCGCGAGCGCCGGACGCGACTGGCCGACGAACAGGCTGGCGCGGGCGGCGACCAGCGCCGCCGCCGCCGCGCCAAGAACGCCAAGATCGAACCAGATTTTGAAGATGAGGCTGCGCGGCGTGGCCGGCGTCAGATAGCCGCCGAGCACGCCCCAGGTCGCCGCGCCAAACCCGTGGCCGATCGCCGTGCGCCAGCCGTCGGCGCTGATCATCTCGCCCCAGAAGGCGAGATGTCTGAAAAAGGCCGGCGAATTTTCGGGCCAGAGGACGTGCGCCATATAGGCGGCGAGCGGCGCGAGCAGCACGATCGCCGCCATCAGCGCCGCGATCGCCGCGGCCATCGCTTGCGCGCGGCCGAAAGAGGCGGCGAAGACCGCCGCGCCCGCCGCCAGCGCCGGCATCGCATTCGGGGCGCGCGACAGATAGCAGGCCAGCGCCGTCGCGACGGCGAGCGCCGCCGCCCAATACCATCGGTCGCGCACCGCGAGCGCGCCCATCGCCGGCCAAACCAGTAGGGAAAGCCCAAGTCCGGCGCGGCCGAGCGGCCCCACGTCGAGAATGTCGTCGAGCGTATATTGCGGCTTCAGCAGCAAGGTCACCGCGGCCAGCGCGATCGTCGCCGCCGCGACGCCGATCGGCAGGAGATTGAGGTTTGAGGTCTTGGTGCGAAGCGGCAGAAATCCTGTCGCCAGCGCGACGAGCGCGAGCGTCGCGGCGATTTTGGCGAAGCGTTCCGCTGGGCCTTCGAAGGGCGTCCAGAGCAGGGAAAGCGCCGTCCAGGCGACGAGCAGCAGCGCGGCGAGAAACGGCGGCGAAAGCAGGCTTGCGCGCATCGAGCGCGCCGAGCCCTCTTCCGGCGTGAGCGTCGCGGAGGCCAGAAGCAAGGCCGCTCCGATCGGCAGCAGAACATAGACCGTCTGGCGCGCCAAAATCGGCGCGATGAGCGAGACCACGAACAGCAGAAACACGCCAATCCGCAGCAGCAGGCGGGCGGCCTCTTCTGCGGGTTCGTCGGTGTTGCGGCGCGAAAGGATGGACATTGCGAGATGCGGCTCGAACGGGGGTCTTGGTGTAAGATTAGAACGAAATGGCCGCCGAGTAGTCCGCCGCATCGCAGTAAATCTGGGAATGCGCGCAATTTTTTAGCGACTGTGGCGCTTTTGCTATTGTCCGAAACGCGTCGTGTTTTGGGCTAACTCGCAAAGGGCGCTGTGATTTAAGCAGCCTGGCGCCACTCCTGACGAACCGTTTCGTCAGGTTCCGCTGACAGTCTCTGTGGACGCAGCTCGGCCAGTCGCGCTGGCGCCAATCGGCCGAGAGCCCAGACGGCGGCGCCGCGGACGATGGGAGCGGCGTCGCCCAACAGCCGCTCGGCCTCCGCGGCAAGCTCGGGCCGGCCGGAATTGCCGATCGCGATTAGAACATTGCGCAAGAAGTGGTCGCGTCCGATGCGTTTGATCGGCGATCCGGCGAAATTCTCCCGGAACGCCGCATCGTCGAGCCACGCCAATCGCGCCAGGGGCGGGGAGTCGAATTCGGGACGCGCGGCGAGCTTCGCTTCCCGTCCCGCGCTGGCGTATTTGTTCCAGGGACAGACCGCGAGACAATCGTCGCAGCCATAGATTCGATTGCCGATCTTTTCGCGAAACTCGAGCGGAATGGGACCCTTGTGCTCGATCGTCAGATAGGACACGCAGCGGCGCGCATCGAGCTGGTAGGGCGCCGGAAACGCCGCCGTCGGACAAATGTCGAGGCATTTGTGGCACGAGCCGCAATGATCCGATTCAGGCGGGTCGGCGGCGAGAGGAAGAGTGGTGAAAATCGCGCCAAGAAAAAGCCAGGAGCCGAAATCGCGCGACACGAGATTCGTGTGTTTGCCCTGCCAGCCGACGCCGGCCTGTTGCGCGAGCGGCTTTTCCATGACCGGCGCCGTGTCGACGAAGACCTTGGCGTCGCCCGCGCCGGCGCGCTTCAGCATGAATTGCGCGAGCTGCTTCAGGCGGCCCTTGATGAGGTCATGATAATCGCGATTGCGGGCATAGACTGAAATCGTCGCGCGATCGGGCTTGGCGAGCGACGCGAGCGGATCGCCCTCGGGTCCATAGTTCATGCCGAGCAGCACGAGGCTTGTCGCTTGCGGCCAGAGCGCGCGCGGCGCGGCGCGCCGTTCCGCCGTGTCGAGCATCCAGCTCATATCGCCATGCGCGCCGTCCTTGAGCCAGGCGCGCAGCCTTTCGCCCTGCAATGGCGCCGCATCCGCAGGCGCGAAGCGGCAGACGTCGAAGCCGAGATCGATCGCATGGGCGCGGATCGCTTCCTCGATCTTCATCGTCGCGCCGGCTTGCCTCGCGCCTTGATCTCGATCCTTGCGAAAAGCCGTCGAGGCGTTTGAGACGGACGCCTGCATGTCAGGAGCGCGCTTCGAGAGGAATCGAGACGATGAACTCCGCGCCCGGATCATGGCGCTTCATCTCGATCGTCGCATCGAGCTGGCGCGTGAACGCGCCAATGATCCGCATGCCGAGGCCCTTGCGGCCCTGAGAATCTAGGGCGTCAGGCATGCCGGCGCCTTCGTCGCGCACCGACGCCATGAAATTCTTTTCCCCGACCCGAGCGACCTTCACCAAGATCACTCCCGACCGGCTTTCATAGGCGTATTTCGCCGCATTGGCGATGAGTTCATTGACGATCAGCGCGGTCGCGACGGCGCGATCGGTCACAATGACAATGCCGTCTTCGACCTCGGTGCGCACGTCGCATTGCGCGACGCTGTCGTCCAGATCACGACAAAGGGCTTCGATATATTTGCCGACGTCCATGCGCTCGACGTCGGAGCCGCGAGACAATTGGTCGTGCGCTTTCGCGATGGCGTCGACGCGGTGTGACGCCTCATTGAGAAGATCGCCCGCCAGCGCGTCCTCCGCGTCATTCGCCTGCAGGCGGAGCATGCCGCCAACGATCGTCAGGCTGTTCTTCACGCGATGATTCATTTCCTTGAGCAGCGCTTCGTTGCGCGCGAGCGCCGCCCTGAGCTTGCGCTCTTCGCGCTCGCGTTCGATCGCCATGCCGAGAATATTCGCGGCGCCCTGCAGAAAAGCGATGTCCTGCTCGACGAATGCGTTCGACGATCGGCTGTCGACCTCCAGGACGCCGAAGGGCTTGTTGTCGCCCTGCAGGATCACGTTCATGGCGCGGTGAACCCCGTGCCGCCGCAATATCTCGGGCGTTTTAAATCGCGTCTCGCTCTCAAGATGATTGGAGATGACTGGCGCGCCGTTGCGCAGCGCATAGCCAGCTGGAGAGTCGAGGTTCGCGCTGATTTTGGCGACGCCGACGACGCCGGGACACCAGCCGACGCCGGCGCGCACCAGAAATTCGGTCTCGGAGGGAAGCAACTCCAAGACCTTGCAGAATTCCGCGTCCAGCCCTTGCGCGGTCAGCCGCACGGTTTCGCTCAGCAGCTGATCGAGCGAAGCGCCCTGCAGCGCGGAGACGCCGAGTTCCGCCAATATTTCCTGCTGCCGAATGCGCTGCTGCAAACCGCGCGACGGATCGGTCCCGTGCGCGGGCTCGATTATTTCACCTTCCCGATCGTCGGGCGCGCTCATGGGACTGTCCTGTGCGGACTTTCACGCGCTTCCGCCAAACGAATGTCAAGCGGCGCCGGATGGTGCGCGGCGGCCGAAGCGCGACCGGAGTCGCCCAGTCGACGTCGGCTCTGATTAAAAATCCAGCTCGGCATAGTAGCGTCCGGGCGTGAGCCCTGGCGCCCGGTAAGTCAGTAGCGGACGAAACGCCGGGCGCGACTTGATCCGCTGATACCAGTGTTTTGCGGACTCATCTTCCTCCCATGGCGCGTCGCCGAGATAGTCGGCGCAGGAAATATGCGCCGCCGCGGCGAAATCGGCATAGGTCAATCGATCGCCCGCCAGCCAGTTTCGCGTATGGGTCAGATAGCCGATGTAGCGCATATGGTGACGGATATTGGCGCGCGCCACGCGCAGCACGTCCATGTCCGGCGCGCCGCCGGGCGGCGCGAAGCGCTTGTAGACTTTCTCCGTCATCAGCCAGTTCGTGACCTCGTCGTAAAATTTGACGTTGAACCAGTCGACGAGGCGACGCGTTTCGATGCGCGCCGACATTTCCTGCGGCAGCAAACGTTGCGCGCCACGTTCCGGGCCATAAATCTCGTCGATATATTCGGCGATGAGGCCGGCGCCAGGAACGATCGTCCCGTCGTCATCAACAAAAACCGGCGTGCGGCCGGCGGGGTCAAGCGCGAGAAACTCCGGGCGGCGGTCGCTGGCGCGTTCTTCGACGAGCGTCGCGTCAATGCCGTATTCGGACAGGATCAGCCGGATGAATCGGGAATGCGGGCAGAGCGGATGATGATAAAGCGTGGGCATGAGGCTTTCGAGAAGACGCGTGACGACGATCGGGCCGGGGTTCTGTATGCTGTTTGGATTAACGCCGCTACCGGGCGGTTTTGCGGCCTTGATAAGCTCAATGGCGCTCAGCTTTCGCTAGGATATGCCATGATTCGTTTCCTCCTCGCACTTTTGCTCGGCGCGACTCTCTTCTCGGCCGCCGTCCGCGCCGACACGCTGAAGGATGGCGTCCCAAATCTCTCAGTCATTGGCGAGGCTTACGAGGACGTAGCGCCGGACGTGGCGATTCTGCGCTTCGGCGTCGTCACCGAACGGCCGTCCGCCGCGGACGCCGCCACTGAAAACGCGCGCGCGGTCGAGGCTATCCTCGCTCAGCTGAAGGAGCTTGGCGTCGCCGACGCCGAAGTCGAGACGCTGGGCGTGACGCTTGCGCCGGCGACGATGGAAGAGCGGGACCCCAAGACCGGCAAGCTCAAGACGACGCAGAAATTGTTCCGCGCTCGAAATGATCTCCAGGTGCGGGTGACCCCGATCGCCAAGGCCGGAGAAGTCGCCGGAAGCCTGATCGACAAGGGGGTCAACAGTTTCGAAGGCGTCGATTTCGCGGTTGCGCATCCCGAGCAAAGGCTCGACGTCTTGCGGCGCGAAGCGGTCAAGGACGCCGAACGTCAGGCGAAAATCTACGCGGACGCCGCAGGAATGCGGCTGGCGCGCGTTTTGGAAATTCGTCCGATCGACGAAGCCGACATGCGTCCGCGCGCTTTCGCGGCGAAGGCCGGCGCTCCGGGCGCCGCCATGGAAATCCCGCTGCGCCCCGGACTTCAGCGTCTCTCGTCCCGCGTAAACATCATTTGGGGACTCGCGCGTTAGAACGCATCTGCCCGCCAAAGCGGCGCGGAGCCACGAAATTGCCTGCAATTTCCTCGATTAAGCCCATTTCGCGCCGCACAATTTCGCGCTAAGCTTTCACTGGCGCATGGGGCAAAGTGAGGGTCGCGGATGGCTCACGTGATTTTTTACGAAAAGCCGGGCTGCGCCGGCAATGCGCGGCAAAAGTCGCTTCTCCGCGCTTCTGGACATGAAGTCGAGGCGCGAAGCCTCGTGAGCGAACCCTGGACCGCATCCAGCCTGCGTCCCTATTTCGGCGCAAAGCCGGTGCCGGAATGGTTTAACGCCGCTTCGCCGCGGATCAAATCCGGCGAAGTCGACCCGGAGAAAGTCACGCCGCAGGAAGCATTGGTGATGATGATCCTCGACCCGCTGCTCATCCGTCGCCCGCTGATGCGCATCGGCGACCATTGCGAGGCGGGCTTCGATCCCAAAGCGGTCGACCGTTGGATCGGCCTGAAGGAAACCGGAGAGACGGTTGGCGACGGATGCCTGCTCTCCGCTGCGGACGACGCTGCATAGAGCGTGTGTTGACGCGAAGGACCGGGTTCCGTTTTTTCGCGAACCGCGAGCCAATCGCCGGCGTCGGCGGCCGGGCCTTTACCCTCAAGACCGCATGCGCTAAACCCCGGCGGTAACGAGCCCCGACGTTACCACGCGGGGCTTTTTCTGTTGGAGATTGAGATACGGCCATGGCGAATGTGGCGGTGGTCGGCGCCCAATGGGGCGACGAAGGCAAGGGCAAAATCGTCGATTGGCTGTCGCTCGAAGCCGACGTGGTCGTGCGCTTCCAGGGCGGACATAACGCCGGGCATACGCTGGTCATCGACAGCGTGACCTATAAGCTCGCGCTGCTGCCATCGGGAATCGTGCGGCCTGGCAAGCTTTCGGTCATCGGCAATGGCGTGGTCGTCGATCCGCATTTTCTGGTCGGCGAAATCGACCGGCTGCGGGAGCAGGGCGTCGAGATTTCGCCGATGAATCTCAAGATCGCGGAAAATGCGCCGCTGATCCTTTCACTGCATCGCGAACTCGACGCGCATCGCGAGGAAGCTGGCGGCGGCGCCAAGATCGGCACCACCAAGCGCGGCATCGGCCCGGCCTATGAGGATAAGGTCGGGCGCCGCTCGATCCGCCTCATGGACCTCGCCGAGCCCGATCTTCTCGACGACAAGATCGCGCGCGCGCTCGCGCATCATAATCCGCTGCGCCGCGGCCTCGGCCTGCCGGAGGTCAACGCTGGCGCCTTGCGCGAGGAATTGCTCAGCGTCGCGCCGCGTATTCTCCCGTTCATGGATGCGGTGTGGGAGCTGCTCGACGATGATCGACGCGCCGGCAAGCGCATCCTTTTCGAAGGCGCGCAGGGCGTGTTGCTCGACGTCGACCACGGCACCTATCCTTACGTGACTTCATCCAACACGGTGGCGGCGTCGGCGGCGAGCGGCTCTGGGCTCGGGCCCGGCGCGATCGGCTATGTGCTGGGCATCGCCAAGGCCTATACGACGCGGGTCGGCGGCGGCCCGTTCCCGACCGAGCTTCATGACGCGATCGGCCAATTGATCGGCGACCGCGGCCATGAATTCGGCACCAATACCGGGCGCCGGCGGCGCTGCGGCTGGTTCGACGCCGTGCTGACGCGCCAGGCGGTGAAGACCTCCGGCATCAACGGCCTCGCTTTGACCAAGCTCGATATTCTCGACGGTTTCGACGAGATCAAAATCTGCACCCATTACATGCTCGACGACAAGCGCATCGAGCGACTGCCGGCCTCGCAGGCGGCGCAGGCGCGCGTGCAGCCGGTCTACGAGAGCTTCCCCGGCTGGAAGGAATCGACCAGCGGCGCGCGCTCCTGGGCGCATCTGCCGGCGCAGGCGATCAAATATGTCCGCCGTATCGAAGAGCTGATCGAGGCGCCCGTCGCGCTGCTCTCGACCAGCCCCGAACGCGCCGACACGATTCTCGTGCACAATCCGTTTCAGGATTGAGCGTTCACCGTCCCCTTGAGGGGGAGGGTCGGCGCGTAGCGCCGGGGTGGGGTGGAGCCGCGCCGCACATCATTCTCGTTGGACCGCGCCGCCCGCTGTGCCTTTTCTGACGAAATTCTTCCGACTGTCACCCCACCCCGCATTGCGTCGCAATGCGACCCTCCCCCTCGAGGGGAGGGTGGGGAAGCGCCCTTCGGCGATTCTCGAAAGACCTAAGCGAGCGCCGTTCGTGAGGCTTGCGTCGCCGCACGCCCTTCGCCATATCGGGCGGAGGAGGAGAGGACATGGAACCGCCCAGCCGGCCTTGTGAAAAACACGCCTTGCGCCTGCATGCGCTCGACGGCGAAGACCTTTCGCTGCTGTCGGCGCATGTGCAGGACGCTCTGGTGCGCGTTGGCGACATCGCCTTTCTTCCCGACAAGCGCCGCTTCGCCATGGTCGGATCGCGTTTCGACTGGGCCGCCGAGCTTGACGGGCGTCTGGAGCGCTGCCGCTGCGGCCTGCATTTCGAAGGGGTGCAGCGCGTGCGCTGCCAGCGCGTCGCGCGCGAGCATCCTGAGGCCATTCTCGAACTCCTCGCAGTCACTTTCGAACCTGACCCCGAGCCGCCGTCTGGCGTGATTCGCCTCCATTTTGCCGGCGGCGCGTCGATCGCGCTCGATGTCGAATGCGTCGAGGCGCAGCTGTGCGACGTGGGTCCGCGCTGGAAAGTCGGGGCCCGCCCGGCCCATGATCTTGGCGGCGATCTTGGCGGCGAACTCGGCGGCGAACTTGACGAGGGCGCTCCCCGAGGGCCATGACAGCCGGACTTCCGGCTGGAGAGGATCATGACCCTGCGTTTGGACGCCGCGGCGCCCGATTTCGAAGAAGGTTTCGCGTCGCTGCTCGCCATGAAGCGCGAGGCGTCCCAGGACGTCGACGCGACCGTTCGCGGGATCATCGAGGATGTCGTCGCCCGCGGCGACGCGGCGCTCGTCGACTATTCCAAACGCTTCGACCGCATCGACCTTGAAGAAACCGGCATCGCCGTCTCGCGCGAGGAAATCGCGGCGGCGGAAGCCAAGTGTTCCGCCGAACAGCTTGCCGCGCTCGATCTCGCGCTCGAACGCATCACCGCCTTTCACGAGCGGCAGAAGCCGCAGGATTTGCGCTTTCGCGATTCAGCCGGCGTCGAGCTCGGCTGGCGCTGGTCGCCGCTCGACTCGGTGGGTCTGTATGTTCCCGGCGGCACCGCCGCCTATCCCTCTTCCGTGCTGATGAACGTCGTGCCGGCGAAGGTCGCCGGCGTGAAGCGCATCGTTATGGTGGTGCCGACTCCCGGCGGCCATGTCGAGCCGCTGGTGCTCGCCGCCGCGAAGCGCTCGGGCATCGACGAAATCTACCGAGTCGGCGGCGCGCAGGCGGTGGCGGCGCTCGCCTATGGCACGAAGACGATTGCGCCTGTCGCCAAGATCGTCGGGCCGGGCAACGCCTGGGTGGCGGCGGCGAAGCGCCGGGTGTTCGGCCAGGTCGGCATCGACATGATCGCCGGGCCGTCGGAAGTGCTGGTCCTCGCTGACGCGACCGCAAACCCCGACTGGATCGCCGCCGATCTGCTCGCGCAGGCCGAGCACGACGAATCCGCCCAATCAATCCTCATCACCGACGATTCGACGCTCGCCGACGCGGTCGTCGCCGCTGTCGAACGGCATCTCTCGACGCTGTCGCGCAAGGAGATCGCCGGCGCCTCCTGGCGCGACTATGGCGCGACGATCGTGGTGAAGCGCCTCGCCGACGCCATTCCGCTCGCCGACCGCATCGCCGCCGAACATCTGGAAATCATCAGCGAGGAGGCCGAGGCGCTGGCGGCGCGCGTTTCGAACGCCGGCGCGATTTTCATCGGCGCCTATACGCCGGAAGCCGTCGGCGATTATGTCGGCGGCTCGAACCATGTGCTGCCGACGGCGCGCTCGGCGCGATTCTCATCGGGCCTCAGCGTGCTCGACTTCGTCAAGCGCACCTCGATCCTCAAATGCGACGCCGACTCGCTGCGCGCCATTGGCGCCGCCGCGGTGACGCTCGGGGACGCCGAAGGCCTGGAGGCCCACGCGCGCTCGGTGTCGATCCGCCTCAATCAGCTTGGGGCGTAAGGCGTGGAGTCAAGCGAGTCGAAGCGGCTGATTTCCGTCACGCTCGACGAAAATTCGATCGGCCGCGGCTCCGCGGATCAGGAGCATGAGCGCGCCATCGCGATTTACGATCTTATCGAGGAGAACAGCTTCTCGCTGATCGGCCATGACGGCGGGCCTTACGCGTTGCTGATTTCGCTCGTCGACGCGAAGCTGGTTTTTAAAATCTGCGACGCCGAAGGCGCCTGTCTCGTCACTCACATTCTCTCGCTGACGCCGTTCAGACGCATTCTCAAAGATTACTTCATGATCTGCGAAAACTATTATGCGGCGATCCGCCATGCCACGCCGAGCCGGATCGAGGCGATCGACATGGGCCGTCGCGGTCTTCATAACGAAGGCGCGCAGCTCCTCCTCGAACGCTTGAAAGGCAAGATCGATACGGATCAGGACACGGCGCGCCGCATCTTCACGCTGATCACGGCGCTGCACTGGAAAGGGTGAACGCGGCGCGCGATCGCTTTGGCAGTTGGAACGCTTCGCATGGGCAAGAATAATTCGGATCATTTCGCCGAGCTGCGGCTGTCGATGGAAGCGGAAAGCGGCGAACTGCTGCGCGCCTTCGTGCGCGAAGCTTCGCTTGTCGAAGGCGTTCCGGCGGCGACAGCGAGCCTGATCGCCGGCGACGCCGAGCAGATTTGGCGTATTCTCTGCCAGTCGAGCGCGGGCCAGGAACGCGCTACGGCGCTTCTATCGTCATCCAAACGCGAAGTGCGCGTGCGGATTCTGCTCGACGGCCATTCCCGATTTTCGGCAATCCTCCTCTCGCTCGGCGCCCAACTGCGGCGGGAAGCAGGCGTTTCCTACCGGGAGCGCGGCGTCGACGGCTGGGAGATCGCGCTTCATCGCGGCATCGAGATCGCTCGCCAAGCGGCCGGCGCGGATGAGCAGCCGGCCGAAGTGTCGGCGCCGACGGAAGAAGTGCGGATCGACGCGCCTCGGCAAAGCGACTCGGCGGCGATCGCGCGCTGCTTTCTCGCCGTCTACGGGCATAATTACATTCATCGCGAAGTCTTCTCCCCGCGTCGCTATTGGCGGAAAGTCGAGAGCGGCGAGCTGATCCCGATGGTGAGCCGCGACGCGCGCGGCGAGGTGATCGGCCATGTCGCGCTTGAGCGCGAGCCCGGCGCGATGGTCGCCGAACGCGGCGAGGCGGTGGTGCTGCCCACTTACCGGGGACGCCATCTGCTGGAGCGGATGACCGAGCGGCTGACCGAAGAGGCCGTAAAACTCGGGCTCGTCGGAATCTACGCCGAGCCCGTCACCACGCATACATTCTCGCAGCGTAATGACGAGCGCGCCGGCATGCCGACGACCGCCATCCTGCTCGGCGCGGCGCCCGAGACGCTGCATTCGAAGGATTTGCCGGTGCCGACGGCCGGGCAGCGCCAGAGCCTTCTGTTGACCTTCCGTTTCCTGCAGCCGTCGGGCGATTACGAAATCGTCGCGCCGCAGGAATATCGCGACGTCATTTCGGCGACATATGGGCGTCTTGGAGTTAGCGTTTCTCCGCTCGATGGCAGGACGCCAAAAGAATCGCGATCGATGACCAGCATCGCCGTCAACGACGGCGGCTACGGCAGGATTCGCTTCGAGACGATCGGATCGAACGCCGCCATCGAGCTGGCCCAGGCGATGAGCGACGTCGACGGTCTGGGCGCGCGCGCCGTGCAGCTTTCCGCCCATATCGGCGATCCCGGCCTGCCGCTGCTGGTTGAGGCGGCGCGCGCTTGCGGATTTTTCTTTTGCGGCCTGGCGCCGGCCTTTTCCGATGTTGGCGACCTGCTGCTGATGCAGCGGTTGAGCGAGCCGCTCGACATCGGCGCGCTGCAATTATTCACCGATCAGACGAAGGAGCTTGCCGCCTTCATTGAACAGGACCGGCAGTGGACGACGAGCCGGCGATGAAAGCGGGTTAGCGACGTGACGCGACCCCAGTCGATCCTTTTCGCCTGCACGCTAAACACTGTTCGATCGCCCATGGCCGAGGCGATCGCGAAGCATTATTTTGGCCGCGAAATCTATTTCGCTTCGGCGGGATTGAAGCGCGGCGCGCCGGACCCTTTCGCCATTGCGGCGATGGAGGAGATCGGCGTCGATATTTCATCTCACAAGCCGCACAGTTTTGAAGATCTCGAAGATTCCAACTTCGATCTGATTGTGACGCTGTCGCCCGAAGCGCATCACAAGGCGTTGGAGTTTACCCGCACCATGGCGGTCGACGTGGTCTATTGGCCGACGCCCGACGCGACCGCCGCGCAGGGATCGCGCGAAGCGATACTCGACGCCTATCGCGACGTGCGCGAGAGGCTGACGGGTCGGATCAAGGATCTGCTCGGACGCCGGCCGCAGCCGAGCGGCTGAGGTCGGCCGCAGCGCTCACAGAGCTTCGCCGAAGTTGAAATGATAGTTGACGCCAAGTCGAGCAATGATGCCCTGATAATTGAAATTGGTCGTCGCTCCATTAATGATCGCAATCGAATTCGGGGCGGCCGGATTAATTACCGGACTGAATTGGCCGCGCACAGACTGAGACCCAAAATTGTAGTATAGCGCCTCGACTTTCGCGCTGCAGTTTTGCCAGAACATCCATTCCGCGCCGCCGCCAACGGTCCAACCAACGCTGATGGCGTCGAACGAAGTCCATGTCGGAACAACCGGATTATCGGGGTGCGCCGTCTCGTGTCCGGGGTGCCAGTGATAGCCGGTTGTGAGGACGCTCGCGTAGGTGTTTCCATAAGCGAAGCCGCCGGTGGCATAGAGCAGGAGTGACGGATTCGCCAAAAAGCCGACGCGACCTCTGACCGTGCCGATCCAGCCCAGTCCGGAGGAGACGTTTACTGCGCCGCTCTGCAGGTGCAGGAAGTTTTCATGAGGATCTAGCGTATTTCCAGAGCCGCCAGCGAGACCGTAACTCGCCCCGTTCCCCGATATGCCGCTTCCCTGAATATCGGTTTCGACGCCGAGCACGACGTTCGGATTGACCTGGAAATTATAGCCGAACTGTCCGCCGCCGACGACGCCGGTCTGCCCGACATTGGCGACGCCGCTCCGGTACCCCGAAGTCCAGCCGAACGGCAGATTGTAGACGCCTGCCGCCCAATCAAAGGCGGAATAGCCGATGGTCGAGACGCTCGTTGACGTGTTTGCGCCGCCACCCAAGTTCAGACCGGCGTAGAAGCCGGTCCACATCGGCGGCGGCGGAGCCGCGAACGCGGATGTGGCGGTCCAAGCAACCGCAGTGATGGTCGCCAGAGGACGTTTCATTGCTCATCCACCCCAATAAAGTCGATATTCAAGACCGATCCGCATCCAATCTGCATCCAATG
This sequence comes from Methylocystis sp., assembly GCF_046349115.1. GTDB lineage: Bacteria > Pseudomonadota > Alphaproteobacteria > Rhizobiales > Beijerinckiaceae > Methylocystis. The sequence continues at coordinate 1,138,123 of NZ_JAXMCX010000001.1, forward strand.
CTCGAGGTCAATTGCGGACGCGCCGCAATGTCCGAAAAAGCCGACTGCGTTGCAGAAATGCATCAAAGGGCCAAAGCGCCGAGCGCGCGCCATAGACAGCAGGCGGCGCCGACGCGAGTGATCGGCGACCCAGATCAAGACCCCATATTTTTGGATTGTCTTTAAAGCGACTTCTTCATCTGCGCGCAGAGGCGCTGTGCGAAGGCGATCAATGCGCGATCGGCGCCATGGCGGCCGACGAAGGACAGCGCAACCGGCGCATCATTGGTTGGAAGCGGAATGCTGATCTGTGGCAGGCCGAAATAGCTGGCGATGAGAAAGAGCCGCATCATCTGATAGCGCTTGGCGTCGAGCGTTTCTTCGCTTTCGCTGAGCAGCGGCGCGCGAAACGGCGTCGTCGGCATCACGATGAATCCGCGCGCGCCGAGCACCGTGTCGATTTTTTTGCGCGCTTCGTCGCGAAAGGCTTCGGCGGCTTTCTTCTGGTCGGCGGTGACTTTCGCCGCATAGGCGAAACGCTCTTCGACGCCCTTGCCGAAGGCGGGGCTGTTCGCCGTGATCCAGTCGCCATCGGACGCCCAGGCCTCGAACGCCTGCATGTTGCGGAAATGCCCGAGCGCCGTCTTGAAGAATTCCTCGCCGAGCGTCGCCTCGCGCCAGGGCTCGAACGCCTTCAAGGCGTCGATCGGCTGCGCCGCCGCCGAGGCGAAGTCCATTTCGACTCCTAAGAAGGCGTCGGTGAGCAGCACGGCTTCGCCGACCTCGGCGTTCTTGGCATCGGCCGGCAACAAAACGTCGCCGACCGACGCCATGGCGTCGATGTCGCGGGCGAACCAGCCGATCGCGTCGAAGGACGGCGCCAGCGGAATGATCCCCTCCATCGACACTGCGCCATGCGATGCGCGAAAGCCCAAGACTCCGCAAAAAGCGGCGGGCGCGCGGCAGGAGCCGGCGGTGTCGGTGCCTATGGCGAAATTGACCTGGCCGGCGGCGACGGCGACCGCCGAGCCTGTCGACGAGCCGCCAGGATGCCGGTCCTGCGCGGCGGGATTGATCGGCGTGCCGTAATGCGGATTGGCCCCCAGCAGACTATAGGCCATCTCGTCCATATTGGTCTTGCCGACGAGACGCGCGCCCGCGTTAAGCAAGAGATCGACGACCGGCGCATTGCGCGCGGCAGCGGCGTGTGTTTTCGCCCATGTCGGATGGCCGTTCGTCGAGACGTGCCCGGCGACGTCGATGTTCTCCTTGACGACGAATGTCGCGCCGGCGAGCGGCCCCGGCGCTTCCGTGCCCTGGTTGAGAACGACGGAGAGCGCGCCGAGATCTACTTTCATCGCGGCATCCTTCCTGGTGCGGCCAGAGCGTCGGCGCGGCGGGATGAGAATTGCGCCTGAGCCGAATTATACTCAAGATTGTGGCGAGACGAAACGCGCGGGCCCCAGGCGCTACAGTTGCGCGGCGCGTGGGCTTTCGACAAAGTGCCGCCGCGGCGCGGGTTATTGGAGAGGCGAGATGGATGAATTCGGCGGCGGCTTCGTGCGCAACATGATGATCGGCTTCGCGCTGGCTCTGGCCTTTTCCATCGTCTACGTTTGGTACACGCGATAGGCGGCGCGCGAATGTTGTGGCGGGCTGCGCCTCAAAGCGAATGCGAGATTTTCACTATCGCAGCATTCGGTAGATGACGCTGAACAGGGTGGCGTTGACCGTCGCCAGGATCATGACGATCAGTAACGTCTCAGCTATTCGATCATAATCCCGTCCAGGCGACATTTGGCGCCTCGCGCATTCAAGTTGCGCAGCGACAAGCTAGTTAGCGCGCCGACGCCAAGCGACAATTCGCGGTTTTTCGAGTTGTCGCCTGCCAGCGGCGTCGGCTACGCCTTGGCGAATGAGCTGAACCAGTTGCGGTCGGCGCGGTTGGAGCCTCGCGTCAGCCCTTTTGCCCGCAGAAAAGAGCCGGCGCACAGCTCCTCTTTCATTCAACATGTCGACAACGCCATCGATCATGCCGTAATGGCGCAAAGGACGCACGCCAATCGCCGCGTCAGTAGGGCGATCGCCTATCTGCGCCGCGCGCGCAGGATCGCCTATGGGACCCATTTGGTGAGATTCTCGCGCAGAGGCGCCGCTTTGGCGAAGAAGGCGCTGGCGCAGCTTCAGGCGGCCGGGTGAGAGTCAGACCGACGGCGGATATTGGTCGGAGTGGCGGGATTCGAACCCACGACCCCTTGTCCCCCAGACAAGTGCGCTAACCGGGCTGCGCTACACTCCGACTGGCGCCCTTATAGTGAGCCGGCGCGGCGCTGGCAACGCCGGCTAGAGCTTGGTCAGCCTGAGCAGGCGCTTGCATTCTTCGAGCTCCGCGAGAACTTCGCGCAGCAGGCGCGCTTCGCGCTCGGCCGCTTGGCGCGGCTGGGCGCGATGTCCCGACGGCGCAAGAGTCGGGTCGTTGTCTTCGTCTGAAGCCGCATCGTCCTGGTCATCGGCCTCGGCCTGATCAGATTCGGGCGGACCGTCCTCGTCGTAAAGCGCGCCAGCCGGGAATGGCAGGCGCGGCGCGCCGATCGGCGGCTCCCCCTCCTGCCGGCGGCCGGCGCCGGCGATGACCGCCTCCACCCCATTTTCCTTGAGGATGCGCTGCACGCCCCGGATCGTATAGCCTTCTTCATAGAGCAGGCGCCGGATGGCGATGACGAGATCGATGTCGCGCTGGCGGTACAAGCGCCGTCCGCCGGCGCGCTTTAGCGGGCTGATCTGCTTGAAGCGGGTCTCCCAGAAGCGCAGCACATGCGCGGGAAGGTCGAGGCTCGCCGCGACCTCGCCAATCGTGCGCATCGCTTCTTCGGTCCTGGCCACCTGATTCCTCGACTCAAGGCAGGCTTATTCATACATCCGTCACAGCGCTCTTTTCAGCCCAAAATCGGGCCGCCTTGCGGGCGCTGGCCGCAGGGTGTGGACAAGCGGGCGCCCCATCCCTTAACTGGCCGCCGTATTTCGGCTCGAAACCCTCGGCGTCTCATGGAAGATTGGCTGCACTTCCCTCATCCGGTTCCCGCGATCAGACACCATGTCAACGAAGAGAACGCCATTGCCGTGCGCAACTGGCTGTGGGTGGTCGCGGCGCTGGTGTTTCTGATGGTCGTCGTCGGCGGCGCGACGCGGCTGACCGAATCGGGCCTCTCGATCGTGCAATGGAAGCCCGTCACCGGCGCGCTGCCGCCGCTGTCGCAGCAGGAATGGCAGGACGCCTTCGAGGAATACAAGCAAATTCCCCAATATAAGGAACTGTTCCCGGACATGGACCTTGCCGGGTTCAAATATATCTACGCCTGGGAATGGGCGCATCGCCTTCTCGGGCGGCTGATCGGCGTGGTTTTCGCCGTGCCGCTGATCTGGTTTTGGGCGAGAGGCCAGTTGCCGCGCTCGCTGAAGCCGAAGCTCCTCGGCATTCTCGCGCTCGGCGCGCTTCAGGGCGGCGTTGGCTGGTGGATGGTGGCCTCTGGCCTCGTCAATCGCATCGAGGTGGCGCAGGAGCGGCTGGCGATTCACCTGCTGATCGCGGCGCTGATTTTTTCCGCCTGTCTGTGGGTGGCCGGGGGTCTGGGACCTCGCGCCGTCTCTTTGGTGCATGAGGGCGCGGGCCGGTTGAAGGCGGTCGCGCTGACGATCCTCGCTGTGGTGTTTTTGCAGATTTTCGTCGGCGGCCTGGTCGCCGGGCTGCGGGCCGGGCTGATCGACAACACTTGGCCGCTGATGGATGGCGTCTTCATCCCGCCGGCCGATGTGTTGTGGCGATTGGATCCGGTCTGGACCAATCTCGTCGACAATCCGGTGACCGTCCAATTCTTCCACCGCATGATCGCCTATCTGATTTTCACACTGGCGCTCGGGCATCTCATCGACGCTTGGATGAATGCGGAAGGGCGCGCGCGGCGCGGCGCCGGAATCGTCTTCGGCCATGTGCTGATGCAGATCGCGCTCGGCATCGCGACACTGGTGCTGGTCGAACCGCCCTTCGCCGGCGCGCCGCATCTGGGGCTGGCGCTTGCGCATCAGGCGATCGGCATGGCAGTGCTGGCGGTCGTGACGCTGCAGGCGCGACGCCTTGCGCGAGACGCGGTTATGCATTGAGGCGGCGGCGTGCAGAATCTTCCCATTCTCAATCTTCCCGGCCCGGAATTTCTCAATGTCTTCGGGCTCGTCGTTATCATCGTGCTGGCCGCCGTTTATCTTTGCATCCGCCTCGCGGATCGCACCGATCGCCGCCCGCCGCCGCCCGTGCCGCAAAGCCCCGATGCAATCGAGGTCGCCTTCCTGCAGGGCGGCGTCAATCAGATCATTCGAACGCTGATCTACGATCTGGCGCAGCGCGGCTTTGTCGCGCTCGCGCCAAAGGATCATGTGGTCCCCACGGAAAGGCAGCCGCAGCCGGGCGATGTTTCCGCGATGGAGGCGGTTTTGCTTGACGCCGTTCAGGCGAAGCCGAAAGCGCATGAATTATTCGAAAATCGCGATTTGCGGCGGCGGCTGCTGGAGCAGCTCGCGCCGGTGCGCGCCAAACTTGCCGCGGAAGATCTGATCAAGCCGGAGTCGGTAAAGGCCTGGCGTCGCCGCGCGCAGATTGGCGGAACCCTGATTATCGTCAGTCTGGCGCTGGCGAAAATCTATGTCGAATCGGCGAAGGGTCCGGGAAACGTCGCCTATCTTATCTTCCTCGCGGCCGCCTCTGTCGCGGCGTTGTTCGCGCTCGCCTATGTGCTGACGCGCGTCCACGCCAGCCGCCGCGGCCACGCCTATCTCGAAGCAATGCGGCTCGCCTATGCCGATCGTCTCAAAACGGCGCTGGCCCATATCGGCTCGCCCGGTCCGGAAGCGCGCGCCTTTCACGGCGCGTCGCTCTTTCTCATCGGCCTTTACGGCTTTTCGGTTCTCAAAGGCACGACGGAAGCAATGTTCGCCGAGTCCTTCAAACGCGGCTCAGGGAGCAGTGGCAGCAGCTGTGGAACGAGCTGTGGCGGCAGTTGCGGCGACGGCGGCGCGGGCGATTGTGGCGGCGGCGATTGACGCGCCGGCGTCCGCCTTTTCGTTAGGGGCGCTCGGCTCCGGCCTCGGCTATCGCCCGCAGTTTCGCGCCGATCTTTTCGCGTTTCGAGAGAAGGTCGACTTCCTTGAGATCATCGCCGATCACTATCTCGACGCATCGCGCGAAAAGCTCGACGAGCTCGATCTGCTAAAATCGCACTTCACGCTCGTTGCGCATGGCCTCGATCTTTCGATCGGCAGCGCCGATGGCGTCGATTCGCGCTATCTCGACAAGGTCGCCGCGCTGCTCGAACGCATCGATCCGCCTTGGTGGAGCGAGCATCTGTGCTTCACGCGCGCAGGGGGCGTCGGCATCGGCCATCTAGCGTCTCTGCCCTATACGCAGCAGGCGATCGACGTCGTCGCGCGCAATGTCGAATGCGTGCGCAGACGCATAAGGACTGCGTTGATCCTGGAAAACATCACCTGCGTCGTGCGGGTTCCGGGCGCCGAAATGGACGAGCCCGAATTTTTATCGCGCGTCATTGAGGCGACGGGATGCGGCTGGCTGTGCGATGTCGCCAACATGCATGTCAACGCGATGAATTTCGGCGCCGATCTCGATGCGCAATTCGAACGCTGGCCATGGGACAGGCTCGTGCAGGTTCACTATGCCGGCGGACGTGAACGCAATGGCGTGCTGATCGACAGCCATGACGCCGCGACAAGCGATGCGGTTTGGAGGATCTATGAACGCGTTGTCGCGCGCGCGCCGGTCAAGGGCGTCGTTCTCGAGCGCGACGAAAACATTCCGCCGTTCGACGACCTCATCGATGAAGTGGCGCGGGCGCGCGCGACGCTCGTGGAAAATCGCCGATGGCGCTAGCCGAGACCCAGGCGCTGCTGGCGCGCCTCTTCACCGATGATGAGCTGCGCCGCGAATTCTTCGAGGAGCCGATCACCGTTGCGGCGCGTTACGGGCTAGGTGCGGATGAAGTGCAACGCCTCGCCGCACTCGATCGGCGCGAAACGGAGGCCTTTGCCAAAAGCCTTATCGGCAAGCGGACGCTTTATGCGCGTCGGGCGTTGCCGCTCACCGCGCGCCTATTGAGCGATCGGTTCGATGCGCTTCTGCGGGAAGCGATTCGCCGGCCTGCGAGAGGCGGAAAGCGCCGCACAGACTCGGCGGCGCTTGTCGCGCTTCTCAAAAAGAATCATACGGAGCGTGATTTGGGGCCGGTCTGGATCGTCGATCTGGCGCGTTTCGAACTCGCGTTCATCGAGGCGGGCGGTTCCGGCCCGGCGCTCGTTCTTCGACGATTCGACTTTGACGTAGCGTCGATCGCAACGTCTCTTGCCAGAAGCGAAGCGGTCAACGCTCTTCGTCGAGGAACATTCGGCGTTTGGGCGCGCCCGCCGCGCGGCAGGCTCCGCTGGCGGCTTTTCAGGAGCTAAGCGCGGCGAAAGGCCTCGGGCCTTTCGGCGTGGCGCCGATCGGCGACGACATCGATCATGCGTTCGGCCCCGCGGTCCCTCGCGTCCTGGCTTTGAGTCTTGGCGAGGTCTTCACTCGCTTCCTTATACTGCGCCTCGGCCTCATCGAGCTGCCCGCGCAATTCGTTGATCGACGCGAGGATATTCTCGCGCCGCGCGCGCGCGGCGCGCGCATAGGTCGGATAGGCGAAATGGTTGAGGTCGGTGATGTTGGCGCGCCGCTCTTCCTGGCCGATTTCACGTTCCAGCTCGTTCGCCATGCGCGTAAATTCGGCGATCATTCCATTAAGCTGGATGACGCGCCGGCGTTTTTCCTCGGTCTGAAACCGCTTCAGACGGACAAGCGTATCCCGCGACTTCATGCGACATGCTCCGTTACGCGAATTATGCGAAACAAATTCTTAACTCCGCGAGACGAGGCCTAATATGCCCCGCGGAAGTTGCTCGTTTGTTACCGGATGTGAATTTTTTGCCGGCTGTGGCCGCGGCGCCGCAGTGTCGGAAGCCGGAGAGTCCGTTCGCTTGAGGCTTGTCATTCCCGGAAGGCCGAAGGCCTGAGCGGGAAACCACGGTCAATCCAGAAGCGCTGCTGCATTGCGCGCGTTGGCAACGACATCCGAGCCGTTCAAACGAACTTCATATCAGGCGAGGAGCGCGAGTTGGCGACGCAATCTCTCGCGGCGGCGTTGTGTTGACGTCCGCACTAACGCTACGCCGTCTCTTTGGCGCGCGCCGTTGACGCCGAGGCGCCGCCATAGCGGCGGTAGGTGAAGTCGGGCGCGGGCGCATGCGATTCGACTTCGGCGTAAGCGGCGAAGCGCGCATGATCCGGCGACAGGTGGCAGGCGGGATCGGTCGCCGCCACGTCGCCGGCAATCGCGTACGCCTGACAACGGCAGCCGCCGAAATCGATGTCGCGGCGATCGCAGGACCGGCAAGGCTCCTTCATCCACGCCGCGCCGCGGAACGCGTTGAAGGCCGATCCGTTTCGCCAGATGTCGGCAAGAGATTTCTCGCGCACGTCGTCGAAGGTCAGTCCCGGCAAGGTCTGCGCGGCGTGGCAGGGCAGGGCCTTGCCCGACGGCGTCACCGCCATGATCGACCGGCCCCAGCCGCCGGTGCAGGCCTTAGGTCGCGTCGCGTAATGATCGTGGATGACGAAATCGAAGTTCAGCACGCCGACGAGACGCTTCTTCGCCTCATCAACGATTCCGACCGTTTCCATAAAGGCGTCGCGCGTCGGAATGAGCGCGGCGCGATTGATCTGCGCCCAGGCGTAATATTGAATATGAGCAATCTCGATGCGCTGCGCGTCGACCTCGACGGCGAAATCGATGATCCGTGAAAGATGCGCGATGTTCTGGCGGTGCATCGGCGCATTGATCGTCAATCCCAAGCCGACGTCACGCGCCCATCGCGCAACGTCGCGCTTCTTTTCGACGCCGCCTTGGAAGGCTGAGATGCGGTCGGCGCTCTCGGGAACGACATCCTGGATCGAGACCTGCACATGATCGAGACCAATCTCGGCGAGGCGCTGCAATCGCTCTCTCGTCAGCAGCACGGCGGAGGTGATGAGATTGGTGTAGAGTCCGGCGTCGACGGCATGTGCGAGTATCTCTTCGAGATCGCGCCGCGCGGTGGGTTCGCCGCCGGAAAGATGCAGCTGCAATGCGCCGATCGACGCCGCCTGACGGAAAGTCTCGCCCCATTCATCGGCGGTGAGTTCCGCATTCGAGCGCTCAAGCTCCAGCGGATTGGAGCAATAGGGACATTGCAGCGGACAGCGATGCGTGAGTTCGGCGAGCAGCCCCGCGGGCCCACCGGCAAATGGCGCGATTGACGCGGCGAAGGCGGAAGGCGCCGGCGCAGAAAATTCATCGCGCCCATCACGCAGCAGCCGCTTGTCGGCGAGCCCCTGCAGCAGAGCGCTCACGTCGCGCGTGATAATGTCGAGCGGCGCGGAATATTGCTCGGCAAGGCGCGCGCAAAGATCGGCGACGCGCGTTGCGCCGTCAATGGCGCGCAGAACGATGAGCCCGATCTGATCGAGTTCATAGGCGCGCTCGGGCGCGAGAATGACGGTGCGCGAACGCGCGCGGTCTTCGTGCAGCCGCGCATAGCGCGTGAAGGCCGGACGCGAGTCGGGGCCGATCACGAAACGCGCGGCATGCGCCTCAGACATTCGTTTCTCCGGGCCGCCATGCGCCGGGCGGGATCAGAGCCGGCGTGACGTAAGCGTGATGTAAGGCGTCGAGCTGCGCCCACAAGACGTCGCATTTGAACCGCACGGCGCCGACACAGGCTTCCTGTTCGGCGCGAGTCCTGGCGTTGTCGAGGACGAAGCCAAGCGCGAATTCGGAGTCGCGCGGCGCCTGGCTCAGCCGGCGCTTGAAATAGGCCATCACCTGGTCATCGACGAAGTCGTAATTTTCGAGCATGCCGGCGATACGCTCGCGATGAATCGACGGCGCGAAAAGTTCCGTAAGCGAGGAGGCGACCGCGACCGTGAGCGGCTGCTCGACGACGAAGCGCACATAGGCTTCGACCGCGAATTTCGTCGCGGGCAGGGCGCCGCGGCGAGAGGTCACGTAATCGCGCGAAAAACCGAGCGCGTCGGTGAGCGCGAGCCAGCGCTCGATGCCGCCGCCTTCCTCGCCGAGACCGTCGTGGTCATGGATGCGATGAATCCATTCGCGGCGCAATTCGCGGTCATGGACGCGGCTCATGAAGGCGGCGTCCTTGCGCGGCACCGCCTCTTGATAGCAGTATCGGTTGAGCGCCCAGGCGGCGACCTGGTCCTTATTGAGTTTGCCGCCATGCAGCAGCTTATGAAACTCATGCTTGTCGTGATAGCGCTCGGCGCCGACGGCGCGGATCGCGGCTTCGAATTCGTCGCGGGGGAGCGGCGCGGCCTCGCGCCAATCGATGGCTACGATCTCGTTCACAGTCTGACCTCCATGCCGTCCTCGCCGATTTCCCAGCCGGCCGCATGGGCGATCGCATATTCGTTCGAGAACGCGTTGAGCAGCGGATTGGAATTATTGATGTGCACGTAGATTTTGCGTTTCACGCCGAGCGGCGCGAAGGCGGCGATTGAGCCGTCGGCGCCGCTCACATTGATGTGACCCATGCGCGAACCGGTTTTGCCGAGCAGACCTTGCTCGATCATCTCGTTTTCCTGAAACAGCGTGCCGTCGAAGAACGCCAGCTTGGCGCCGCGCAGACGATCGGCGAGCGGCGCATCCACCTTCGCGCAGCCCGGGATGTAGAAGAATGAATCGCCGGTCGCGGCTTCAATGATCTCAAGTCCGAGCGTGTCGCCCGCGCTTGTGCCGAAATTCGGCGCATTGGCGTTTTCGAGATAGAGCGCGATTTTGCCCGGCACCGGAAAGGCGCGGATGGCGAGCCCCAGTTCGAGGCCGGCGCCTCTTATGGCGACTGCTTCGTCCATATGCAGTTCGATGCGCGGCACGAGCGGCGTCTGCAAGATTGTGAAAATCGGATTGGCGCCGAGCGCATCAAGAACCCGACCCGCGGCGTAAAGGCTGAAGGGCTGCGCTTCGCGCATGTTGAGAAGGCCGGCGACGTGATCGACGTCGCCATTGGTCAGCGCCACCGCCTTGATCGGACTCGCGCGCAGGCCGTCGTCGGCGTTTGGCGCAAGCTCGGGCGCAGCTGAGATTTGCTGACGCAAATCGGGAGAGGCGTTGAGCAAAAGCCAATCGGCGCCATTGGCGCTGACCGCGAGAGAGGACTGCGTGCGCGGTTTGAATCCTGGCGTTCCCGCGCGGACGGCGCGGCAATTGCCGCAATTGCAGTTCCATTGCGGGAAGCCGCCGCCGGCGCCCGACCCTAAGACCTTGATTTGCATTGGTTATTCCGACATGGCGGACGCGCCGCGCCGTCGGCTCTCCCTTACGTTGTTTTCTTGGCACTATGCGCAGGCGGGCGGCGTTCGCGCAAGTGCGACTGATTTGCGCGCCCTCATGAAATGATGAGACTTTTTCCCTGTCGCGACGGGCGTTTCGCCCCGCTTTGGTCGTTTTCTCGGGGCAAGAGAGAGGAAGGAGAGGCTATCGTCAGTCTGAGAGCGCCGATGTCTTCGACCGGCGGCTCATCGAGCCAATCAATTTGCGCAACCTTTGGATGAACATAGTCACGCGCTTATGCGCGCTGTTGCTCGCCGCGTCGCTTGCCTCATCGCTCGCCGGCTGCGTGTCGGACGGCGTGCGCATGGTCGACGGCCATGTCAACAATGCGGTGTCGTTCGTCGCGGGACCGGAAGGCGAGCCAGCGAATGTCGCGATTTTTGTCGCGTCGACCCGGCGTTCGGAAGGCGCGGCGGACGACGGGCGCGCGCATTTTTCGCTGACCTCGATCGGCGTGCCACTCAATCATCGCGCCGGAAGCGTCGAACGGCCAAGCTTCGGCGGAGCCGACCGGCGGCGGCATTTTACGGTGCTGTCAAAGCGCAATATGGATGGGCAGGAGTTCCGCGACGAGGTCGCCTCGCATGTCTCCGGCCGTATCGGCAATTCGCGCGACGTGCTGCTTTTCGTGCATGGCTTCAATACGAGCGCCGAGGACGCGCGTTATCGGCTGGCGCAGATCGTCGCCGACGGCCATTTCTCTGGAGTCCCCGCGCTTTTTGTCTGGAATTCCCGAGGCGGATTGTTCAATTATGAGTCGGACAAGGAAGCGGCCACCGTGTCGCGCGACGCGCTGGAAAAGCTCGTCATCGATCTATCGCACACGCCGGGCGTCGGACGAATCCATGTGCTCGCTCATTCGATGGGCGCATGGTTGACAATGGAGACGCTGCGCGGCGTCGCGCAATCAGGCCATGCCGATCTCGACGGGAAGCTCGGCGAAGTCATGCTCGCGGCGCCCGATATCGATCTCAATGTGTTTCGTCAGCAGGTCGCTCGCGTCGATCCTCGGCATGTGTCGGTATTCGTGGCGAATAATGATCGCGCGCTGTCGCTCTCGTCGCGCATCGCCGGCGACCGTCCGCGTTTGGGCGCGATGAATCCCAATGACCCTGAAGACCGGGCGGAGCTCGATCGGCTCGGCGTCGCCGTGCATGATATTTCGTCCTTCTCGACCGACTTCGTCGGCCATGGCGCCTTCGCCGAAGCGCCGGACGTGGTGCGAACGATCGGCGCGCAATTGACCGCGCCGCGCGCGGCGGAGGCCGACACGCAGGCGGTCATCGACGCGAGCGGCGGAACAGCCGCCGCCGGACCGCCACCGCTCAATCAGAAGGTGGAGACCCAGCCGCTGGCGCCGCTGGCGGCGCGGTAGACTTGATTTCAAACCGATCAGCTTCTATTTTCTTACGAATTAGCTATCGATCAAACGTCAGTATGAAAATGTCGGACACCGCCACGCTTTCCGCAAAATTTCAAATCTCGATCCCAAAAGCGGTTCGTGAAGCGCGCAAGTGGAAGGCTGGCCAGGAGTTCGCCTTCATCCCTAAAGGGTCGGGCGTGCTACTGGTTCCCGTTCCTGAGCGCGATCAGCTTGCAGGGATCGCAAAGGGAGCGAAGCCGAAAAATTACCGTGATCGCCAAGATCGCTTTTGATGCGGCTCGTCGATACTTCGGCTTGGATTGAATGGCTGATTGGCTCGCCCACGGGAAAGTCTCTTGAGTCGGCGATTCCTTCACGCGACGAGTGGCTTGTTCCAACGATCGTTCAACTGGAACTGTTCAAATGGATGAGCCGCGAGGCGGACGAAGATAAGGCAGAGCAGGTGATCGCCTTCACGCAGCTTTGCACGGTGGCTACGCTTGATACAAAAATTGCGCTCACAGCCGCGGAATTATGTTCAAAACATCATCTGGCGACCGCTGACGCCATCATCTACGCCACGTCCTTGGAGCATGGCGCAGACGTGTTGACGTGCGACGCGCACTTCAAGAATTTGCCTGGCGTCCTCTATGTCGCGAAAGCCAAGTCACTGTGACTGCCGCGCCTGTGACGCCTCGGTCGGCGCCGCCTTTTCCGCCTCCGCTTTCGCGAGCCTGTTGTAACGCCTCACACTGAGCGGAATGGCGGCGAGGAAAGCGACGCTGAGAACCGCGAGCAGCTCCATCGGGTAGATCGCCAGCAGCAGCGCCGTGACGCCCACCCCGAACAGGACGGGAATGACCAGATCGCGCGGGATACGGCCAATCTTTTTGCCGGAAAAATGCGGAATGCGGCTCGCCATCAGAAAGGCGATGCCCAGCACATAGACGATGTAGAAGGGCGTCAAGGCCTTGGACGCCGGCAGCTCCAAAACTGAAAAATGCAGATAGAGGGGCAGCAGCACCGTCACGGCGCCGGCCGGCGCCGGCATGCCGACGAAGAATTCGGCCTGCCATGCGGGTTTCGCCGGGTCGTCGATCGACACGTTGAAGCGCGCCAGACGCAGCGCGCAGGCGATGGCGAAGACCAGCACGGCGAACCAGCCGAGGCCTTTGATCTCTTGCAGCGTCCAGAGATACAGCAGCAGGCCGGGCGCGACGCCGAAATCGACGAAGTCCGACAGCGAGTCGAGCTCCGCCCCGAAGCGCGAGGTTCCTTTGATGGCGCGGGCGAGGCGCCCGTCGAGGCCGTCGAGCACCGCCGCCGCCATTACCGCGGTAACCGCCGTCTCGAATCGTCCTTCGATCCCGTAGCGGATCGCGGTCAGACCCATCGACAGCGCGAGCAGCGTCACGAGATTGGGCAGAACGATGCGCAGCGGAATATTGCGGAAACGCAGCCGACGCCGTTCCGAGGGCGTCAGCGCGCCCTCTTGCGAATCATGCCCGGAGAAGAAGGGATCGGCCATGGCGATATTCAACCCGCCTTGAAGCTGAGCGCGGCTGAGCCGGCGGTCATGTCGGCGAGAATCGTCTCGCCGGCGATTGCGCGCGATCCTACCGCCACCATCGGTCGCGCCGATGACGGCATGTAAACGTCGACCCGTGAGCCGAAACGGATCAGGCCGAAACGGTCGCCGACGCCGATCTGTTCGCCTTCCTTGACGAATCCGACGATGCGGCGCGCGACGAGGCCGGCGATCTGCACGACGCCGAAACGCCCATACGGCGCGTCGATGACCATGCCGCTGCGCTCATTGTCCTCGCTCGCCTTGTCGAGGTCGGCGTTAAGGAACAGGCCTGGCTTATAGGCGATTTTCGAGATGCGGCCGGTGATCGGGGCGCGATTCACATGCACGTCGAACACGCTCATGAATACGGAAATGCGCTGCATCGGCTCGGCGCCCAGTCCAAGTTCCGCCGGCGGCAGAAAGAAGCCGACCGCGCTGACCACGCCATCGGCGGGCGAGACGATCAGCCCCTCGCGCAGCGGCGTGATCCGCTGCGGATCGCGAAAGAAATAGGCGCACCAGGCGGTGGCGATGAAACCGATCCAGCCGAGCGTCGGCGACAAATAATCGAGCAAGAAGGCGGCGAGCGCGAAACCGGCGACGAAGACATAGCCCTCCGGATGGATCGGAACGAGCGATTTGCGGACGGAATCGATGATCGACATTCGGGCCTGCTTTCGTGGATCGCCGGCGAGCGCGCGCTTCCTTTGCCATGTTGCGGCGCCGGAGTCACGAAGGCGTGGCCTCGAATCAGGGCAGCCGAAGGATGCGACAGGGATCGCCCTTCGCTGCCGCCGGCGCGCCGGGCTCGCGGATCAGCAGCGCTTGGGACTGAGTCAGCTCGGTGAGGAGCGAAGAGTCCTGCAACGGCAGCGGCGTGGCGACGAGCGCCCCGTTTTCGTCGGCCGTAAGCCTCGCGCGCATATAGTCGCTCCGCCCCTTATTGGCGGGGAGGGCGCTGCCTGCGATCGCCAATTCGGTCCGATCGGCGCCTGCGTCAGGATCGCCCTGCAGGGCGCGCAGCAGCGGTGCGAGGAAAATCAGTGCGCATACATACGACGCGACCGGGTTTCCAGGCAGGCCAAGGATGCGCATGTCGCCGAGCGCGCCGTGGATCAGCGGCTTGCCCGGCCGCATCGCGATTTTCCAGAAGTCGAGCGACATGCCCTGGCGGGCCAGCGCCGGACGCAGCAGATCGCGGTCGCCGACCGAGGCGCCCCCGAGCGTGACGAGAACGTCGGCGCGCGCCTCGCGGGCAAGGGCGACGCCGCGTTCGAGTTCGGCGAGATCGTCGCGGAATATGCCGAGATCGACGATTTCGGCGCCGGCGTCTTCGGTGATGGCGGCGACCGCCAGATTGTTGCAGGAAATGATTTGCGAGGGGCCTGGCTCGGCGCCCGGCGGCACGAGTTCGTCGCCGGAAGCGATGATCGCCACGCGGGGGCGACGGGCGACCGCAACAGCGGCATGGTTCATCGCCGCAGCGAGGGCGAGCTCGGCCGGGCCGAGGCGTGTGCCGACCGTGAGCGCGACCACGCCTTCGCGAAAGTCGAGGCCGGCTGCGCGAATATGCGGGCCGGGCGGGGCGCTCGCGGTTAACGCATCCGCAGCGACGCGCGCGTCTTCCTGCAGCAAGATCGCGTCGGCGCCATCTGGAACAGGCGCGCCGGTGAAAATGCGCACGGCCTCGCCAGGATTGAGCGCCGCGCCATAGCCGCGACCAGCGGCGCTTTCACCGACGATGCGCAGCGGGCCGGCGGCAAGATCGGCGGCGCGCAACGCAAATCCGTCCATGGCCGAAACGGCGACCGGCGGCTGGGTGCGGCGCGCCGCGAGATCGGCGGCGAGCGTGCGTCTCCGCGCCTGCGCCAGCGGCGCTGATTCTTCGCCAAGGCGCCAAGCTCCCGCGAGCACGCGCACGAGGGCGTCCGAAACCGAAAGCAGCTTATCCAATCGAAACCTTATCCCCGCTTCGCGACGCGTCGGTAGATGAAAGCGCAGAGGCTTTCGACCGCGAGCGCGACCAGCACGATCACCGTCGCAAGCCCGGCGTCAATGTCGACGCTGGGATAGGCGAAGGTGAACGCCGCGCCAAGGGCGATCGCCAGCAAAAAAACCGCCACGACCCGAGGAAGGGACATTTTCATTTCGGCGCCTCCCCGCCGCTCTTCGCGGCCTCGGCGAAATGCGCGATGTCCGCCACCGCCGCACTGACCGGCTGCACCCAATCGGCGGCGGTCAGGACGATATTGGCGAGCTGGAGACGGAAATCGGAAAGACGCGCGCCATCGGAGAAGTCAGGTCGTTTCACCTGTGCGGCATAGGCGGCGACGAACAGCGAAAAGGCGCGCGGCCGCACATTAGTAAGATCGACGAAAAGGAAGGGCGGGGGAAGGGGCGAAAGATCGCTGATCTTGGTCGCATAGGTGAGAATATAGGGACCGCCGGAAAGATCATTCGCGCAAAGCTGGGCAACCGCCGGCGCCGGTCTGTCGCATAAATGGAAGAGCAAGCCCTGCGCCATGCCGAAATCATAGCTCCTGTCGAGGAAGCTCGTGAGCGCCGCCGTCTCGGCGTCGGCGGGGAAGGCGGGTTGCCCGCGCGAAGAAGCCTTTGTCGGGAGGTACAGGATGTTGATCCGCTGCTTCGCCTCGGTAACGTTCGACGCTGCGGGAAAATGGCCCACAATCTCGCGCAAAAAGGCGACGGCGCGTTCGCTGGGTCGTGGCAGGATGACGTAGGAATACAGGCCGTAGCCCGCCGTCTCGGCGCCTGGCGCGTAGAGGAAATCATAGGCCGTGCCCAGGATGGTGGGCCTTTCGGCGGGGCCGCCGCCTCCGCCGCCGCCCGGCTCCGATGGAGTCGCAGGGCTCGGCGCTCTAAACGAGGGCGCACGCCGATAGGCGTGCGGCCCGCCGGCGCCGCCCGCCGGATAGCCATAATGGCTCGGAGGATTGCCCATGCAGCGCCGATAGCAGGCCGCGTCGTCGCCGCACTGGCTCCGGCATTCGCTCGCGCGGTCGGCGACCGCGGGCGCGCCTGCGAGCAACAGCAAGGCGATAGCGAAAATAAAATGACGCATGGCGGCGCCTCCACCAATCATTAAATATGTCGAATTGTTACGATATCGAGCCGCGCAGCCCAAGTCGAACCATTCATTGCGGCCCAAGTCGAATTATTCGTCGCGGCGCCAGTCGCCGGATTTGCCGCCGCGTTTTTCGACGAGTTCGACGCTTTCGATGCGCATGGCGCGATCGACCGCCTTCAGCATGTCGTAGATCGTCAGACAGGCGACCGAGACGGCGGTGAGCGCCTCCATCTCGACGCCGGTCTTGCCGGCGACCGACGCTTCGGCCAGCACACGTAGACCCGGCAGGGCCTCGTCCGGCGTGATCTCGACAGAAATGCTCGACAAGGGAAGCGGATGGCAGAGCGGAATGAGTTCGCTCGTCTTCTTCGCCGCCATGATGCCCGCAATGCGCGCGGCGCCGAAAACGTCGCCTTTCTTGGCCTGGCATTCGACAGCGAGCCGCAAGGTCTCGTGCGCCATCTTAACCGCGCCGCGCGCGCGCGCCACGCGAGCGGTCTCGGCCTTCGCCGACACATCGACCATATGCGCTTCGCCAGCGGCGCCGAGGTGAGTCAGCGCGCTCATGTCATGCGCCGGCCGCTGACTTTGCTGCGCCCGAATTATGACTGGCTTGCGCGCCTTGCAGAAGTTCGCGCGTCGCGGCCTCCACATCCTGCTTGCGCATCAGGCTTTCGCCGACGAGGAAGGCGAAGATATGCGACTTTTCGAGGCGCAGACAGTCGTCATGCGTCGTGATGCCGCTTTCCGCGACGATGATTTTATCGCGCGGAATTTTCTCGGCGAGTTTTTCGCTTACTTCCAGCGAGACGTTGAAGTCATGGAGATTGCGATTATTCACGCCAATCAGACGCGTCTCGAGCTTTAGCGCGCGTTCAAGTTCGCTCTCGTCATGCACCTCGACGAGCACATCCATGCGCAGATCATGCGCGGCGGTGTTCAGCGCTCTCGCTTCGTCGTCGTCGACGGCGGCCATGACGATGAGAATGCAGTCGGCGCCGAAAGCGCGGGCCTCATAGACCTGATAGGGGTCGAACATGAAATCCTTGCGCAGCGCCGGCAGATGGGTCGCCTTTCGCGCTGCTTCAAGGTCTTCGAGCCTGCCTTTGAACGACGGCGCGTCGGTCAGCACCGACAGACAGGCGGCGCCGGCGGCCTGATAAGCGCGCGCCAGTTTCGGCGGATCGAAGTCGGGCCGAATGATTCCTTTCGACGGACTCGCCTTCTTGATTTCGGCGATGAGCGCGATGCGGCGTTCGTTGAGCTTTTGCTCGATCGCATGCACGAAGCCTCGCGGCGGATCGTGATCGCGCACCTTGCGCTCGAGCGTCGCCAAGGGCATGCGCACCTTCGCCTCGGATATCTCGGTGCGCTTATAAGCTTCAATCTTTCTTAAGATGTCCGTCATCTGTTCGCCTGCGGCGAAGTGGGGCCGCGACCGCCTCGCTCGAATTCATTCCGTCAACTGCCGGCCCGCTATGAATAGCCGATAAACGGCCGCAATCCTATCCCGATCGGACGGCGGTCAGGCGTCTCGGTTGGAGCAGCGGATCAGCGCGTCGAGCTTGTCCCGCGCCGCGCCCGAATCGAGCGCCGCCTCGGCGAGCGAGACGCCTTCGCGCGGATTGGCGGCCAGCCCGGCGACGACCAGCGCCACGCCGGCGTTAAGCACGGCGATGTCGCGATAGGCGTTCTTCTCGCCGGCTAGTACCGCGCGCAGCGCCCTGGCGTTATGGGCCGCATCGCCGCCGACGAGTTCTTGCGTCGTGGCGCGCGGCAATCCCGCGTCTTCGGGCGAGAAGTCGAAGGCGCTTATGACCCCGTCTTCGAGCGCGACGACATGCGTGAAGCCGGTCGTCGTCGCCTCGTCGAGTCCGTCGCTTCCATGCAGCAGCCAGACGCGCGTGGCGCCAAGTTCACGCAACACATTCGCCAAAGGTTCGAGCCAGTCGCGGGAGAAGACGCCGATCGTCTGACGCTCGACCCGCGCCGGGTTGCAGAGCGGTCCGAGCAGATTGAAAATCGTGCGCACGCCGAGTTCGCGTCTGACCGCCGCCGCGTGGCGCATGGCCGGATGATGCGCGGTGCCGGCCATGAAGCAGATGCCCGCCTCGCGCAGGGAGGCGGCGGCGGCGCCTGGAGTAATTCCGACCTTGACGCCGAGTTCGGCGAGCACGTCCGAAGCGCCGGACAGCGACGAAGCCGCCTTTCCGCCGTGTTTCGCGACGATCGCGCCGGCGGCCGCTGCGATGATCGCGGCCAGGGTGGAAATATTATAGGTGCCGGCGCCGTCGCCGCCGGTGCCAACGATGTCGATCGCGCCCGGCGGCGCTTCAACCGGCGTCATGGCGGCGCGCATCGCCTCAGCCGCCCCGATGATTTCGTCGATGGTCTCGCCGCGCAGCCTCAAGCCCATGAGAAAGGCGCCAAGCTGCCCCGGCGTGACTTCGCCCTGGAAGATCGAAGAGAACGCCGCTCGCGCCTCGTCGCGCGCGAGCGGCGCGCCGGAGGCGAGGGCGGCGATGTAGGATTTGAAGTCGGTCATGCGAGGAATAGTGAGTAGTCAGAGATTAGCTTCATCCTACTCACTACTTACTATTCACTACTCGCTCCGTCACCGTCACGCCGCCTTCTCGCGGCGGCGCGGCCCGTCGTTCCATTCCCGCGCAAGGTCGAGGAAATTCTGCAAAATCTTATGGCCGTGCTGAGAGGTGATGCTTTCGGGATGGAACTGCACGCCATGCGTCGGCAGGGTCTTATGCGATAGCGCCATGATCAAGCCGTCCGGCGTCTCGGCCGTGATCCGCAGGCTGTCGGGCAGGGTGTCGCGACTGACGATCAGCGAATGGTAGCGCGTCGCCTGAAAAGGCTCGCCGATGCCACGAAATACGGCGTCGCCATGGTGCAGGATCGTCGCCATCTTGCCATGGATCGGCAGGGGCGCGCGGATCACGTCGCCGCCAAAGACCTCGCCGATCGACTGATGGCCGAGACAGACCCCGAAAATCGGCACGGTCTCGGCGGCGGCCGAGATCAGCTCCATGCAGATGCCGGCCTCATGCGGCGTGCAGGGGCCCGGCGACAGCACGATTGCGTCGGGCCCGCCAGCGAGCACTTCGGCGACCGACACCGCGTCGTTCCGATGCACCGTCACATTCGCGCCTAGCTGGCCGAAATAATGGACCAGGTTGAAGGTGAAGCTGTCGTAATTGTCGATGAGGGTGACGTTGGACATTTGGCTGCGGTCCGGCGCCCCTGGCTGGGGCTTTTTTGGCGCGATTCTAAAGAGTGCAATAGGCCGCCGGCCGGCCTTAGGCAACCGTCGGAGGGCTGTCGTCGCGCGGCGCGAAGCGCCAGTCCGGCCGCGCTTCCCTGATCATCATGATCTCGGCCAGGGATTGGCGGGTCAGAAGGCCGAGCAGTCGCCCGTCCGCGTCGATGACGCCGACCGCTTCGCCCCCGGTGAGCTTGGGCATTGCGGCGTCGATGCTGTCGCTCGCGCCGATTGTCGCTGGCTCTCGGCGCATGAAGGGCGCGATCGGCGCGCCTGGTTCGGAACCCCGCAAGGCTTCGACAATGTTTGATCGAGACAGGAAGCCCGAGAGGCGACGCGAGGCGTCGACGACCGGGAATTCATCTTGCGACGTGGCCAGAAGAATATCGATCGCCTCGCGCACGGTCGATCCGCGCTCGATCAATGCGATGCGTGTCTCCATTGCGTCGGCCGCTTTCAGACCGCGCGCCGCTTCCGACATGGATGTCATCTGGGCCTCGCCGGCAGCGGCGACATAGACGAAAATCGCGATGAACAGCAGCAGCGGATTTCCGAATAATCCCGCGAAACCCAATAGAAAGGCGAAGCCCTGACCGATCTGGGCGGCGATGCGCGTCGCGCGCTCCTTGCCCAACCAATTCGACAGAGCGGCGCGGAGCACGCGGCCCCCATCCATCGGGAAGGCGGGGATCAAATTGAAAGCCGCCAGGAAAATATTCACCGCCGCCAGCCGTTTCAGAAGATTGACCGACGGATCGCCGATCTTGATTACGTCGGAAACGTCGACGGCGCCCAAAAACAGGATCAATCCGACGGCGATCACCAGATTGACGGCGGGACCCGCGAGCGCGATCAGCAGCTCCTGTCCCGGCTTGTCGGGCATTCGCTCCATGTCGGCGACCCCGCCGATCGGCAGCAGCGTGATTTCCGTCGACACGATGCCATAGCGGCGCGCGGTCAATATGTGGCCGAACTCATGCAGAATGACGCAAAAGAAAATCGCGACGATGAACAGAACGCTATCGCGCGCCGCGATCGCGCCGCCGCGCTGATAGGCCTCAAAACCGATCCAGCCCAAGAGCAGCAGAAAGGTGACGTGAATGCGCACGGCGGTTCCCTTGAAGGAGCCGATCGTGACGGACCATCGCATGTGGGCGTCCTGGGTCGTAGTTAACAGCCGGTAAGATAGGACCGATGAGAGGTTCCCGCTAGGTCGGCGCGAAACGAAAAGCGCCGGCGAAGCGGCCTCCAAGGCGCTTGCCGGCGAAAAAGGAGAAGTCGCGCGAGACCGCGTTACAGCCGATAACGGACCTGATCGGTCCAGAAACGCTCCAGCCGCGTCAGCGACGTATTGAGGTTGCGGAATTCGTCGCAGGAAACGCCGCCGATCTGCTCGACGGTCAGCGCGTGCTTTTCGTAAAGCTGGGCGACGATGTCGTGAATCTGCTTGCCCTTCGGGGTCAGGCTGATGCGCACCGAACGGCGGTCGAGGCGCGAGCGCGCGTAATGCATATAGCCCGTCTCGACAAGCTTCTTGACGTTGTAGGACACATTCGAGCCGAGATAATAGCCGCGCGTGCGCAATTCGCTCGCGGTCAGCTCCTTGTCGCCGATGTTATAGAGCAGCAACGCCTGCACCGAATTCACGTCGCCAAGATCGCGGCGATCGAATTCGTCCTTGACGACGTCGAGCAAGCGGCGATGGAGGCGTTCGACGAGAGTCAGCGCTTCGAGATAAACCGGCCGGATATCGCTGACGCGATCTTCTCGGGCCAGAGGGGCGGTCTTGGTCAAGGCGCTCATCGTCTTCTCCATCACGGCGGATGCGTCGGGCATCTCTTTATCGGCGTTCGATGAGGTCAAATTAGGTCGGGCCGGTGAAAGGCGGTTTAAGCAACAGCCTGAATCGCGCGTTTACCGCGACGCGGCAGGATTGCGGTGAATGAGAGATGAACCTAAAGGTTCGATTTACGCTAATGCGCCGCTAACAGACCCGATCGCTCAAGAAGGTTTTGGCGGCTTTCTGTCGAATCTGCGGCGACGGCGGCGTTCGCGCATGCGCTGCGCCTCCACGTCGCGCCCGGCCTCGAACGTCAGGCCGAAATACATCGCGATCAGCACGGCGTCGACGCCGATCAGCCAATAGCCGCCAATAAAGAAACTCGGCATGCTGAGCGTAAGAAAAATCTGCGCGCTCGCAACGAGCAGCCACAACACGCCACCCCATGGCGTCGCCAGCCACAGTCCGACGCCGGCGATTAAATCGAGCACCGCGAAGAAAATGACAGCGAAGGCCGCGCTCTGCGGCATGGTTTCAAAAATCGAACGATCAGCAGCGAGAATGATCCGCCACTGCATCAATCCCTGAACGAGCCAGAACAGCGCGACGATGCGCATGAAGCGCGAGAGCAGGACTCCCCATTTCGCGGCGTCGGCGCCATTAGGTTCGCCGACGCGGATCGCGCGGGAAGGATCGTCGCCGTCGTCGTAGATCGTTGGGCCGTCCATGAGATACGCCGCCGCCCTTTCCGCTGTCCGCGCATTTCCGCGGAATTGCTACTGGCCCCGCCGCGCGCGCGTCGCGAAGCGAACCGCTTCCTCTGCGGCGCGAAACAGCGCCTTCGCCTTGTTGACGCATTCGCGGTTTTCATATTCCGGCTCGCTGTCGTAGACGACGCCGGCGCCGGCCTGCACATGCATCTTGCCGTCCTTAACGATCGCCGTGCGCAGCACGATGCATGTGTCCATCTGTCCGCCCGCGCCGAAATAGCCGATGCAGCCGCCGTAGATTCCGCGCTTGTCGGTCTCGAGTTCGTCAATGATTTCCATCGCGCGCACCTTTGGCGCGCCGGAGACGGTGCCGGCGGGAAATCCCGCGGCGAGCGCCTCGATGCAATCATGGCGCGCGTCGAGCTCGCCTTCGACATTGGAGACGATGTGCATCACGTGACTGTAACGTTCGATCGTGAAACTGTCGGTGACGCGCACCGTTCCAGTCTTGGCGACGCGGCCGACATCGTTGCGGCCGAGATCGAGCAGCATCAGATGTTCGGCGCGCTCCTTTTCATCGGCGAGAAGATCGGCGGCGAGACGTTCGTCCTCGGTCTTGACCTCGCTACGCCAGCGCGTGCCGGCGATCGGACGGATGGTCACCTTGCCGTCGGCGACCCGCACGAGGATTTCGGGGCTCGAACAAACGATCTGGAAGTCGCCGAAATCGAGAAAGCATAAGAAAGGCGCCGGGTTGACGCGCCTCAATGCGCGATAGAGCGCAAAAGCGGTCAAAGCGAAGGGCGCGGTGAAGCGCTGCGACAGCACGACCTGAAAAATATCGCCGGCGCGAATATATTCCTTGGCGCGCTCGACCATGTCGAGGAAGCGCGATTGCGGCGTATTCGACACCGGCTCCTGAGCGAGGAGATGCGCATCGGCCGCGCCGTCGCGATGGTCCAACGGCGCTTCGAGCGTCGCGACGACCTTATCGAGACGCGCCAGCGCCGCTTCATAGGCCTGCTTCGCCGCGACGCCGGATGTGGGCCGCACGGGCGTGACAATCGAAATTTCGTCGCGGACCGTGTCAAAGACGATCATCAAGGTCGGACGGACGAACAGCGCGTCAGGCACGCCGAGCTTGTCTTCCTTCGCCGGCGCGAGGCGCTCCATCTGGCGCACCATGTCGTAGCCGAGATAGCCGAACACGCCCGCCGCCATCGGCGGCATGCCCACAGCCTGCGGCACGGCGGATTCGGCGATCAGTTCGCGCAAGGCGGCGAGCGGCGCCGCCGCGCAAGGCGTGAAGCCGTTCACGCCTTCGAGCGCGGCGCGATTGATTTCCGCTTTGTCGCCGACGACGCGAAAGATCAGATCGGGGTCAAGGCCGATCATCGAATATCGGCCGCGCGCGGCGCCGCCTTCGACGGACTCAAGCAGAAAGGCGGGGCCGCGCCGTTCGCGCGCGAGCTTGAGATAGGCGGAGACCGGCGTTTCGAGATCGCCGACCAGTCGCGTGACGATGAGCTGCGGCCGTCCCGCGTCGTAATCGGGGCCGAAAGCGTTGAAGTCTGGCTCGAATAGCGCGCCGTTCACCTGTCGCGTTCCGCTCCGGTCACGGCTTCGAGCGCCCGCTGGTTGATGTCGACGCCGAGCGCCTTCTCCAGACCGCCGACATATTGCTCCAGCAGATCATTATCCAACGCCGGCTTCAATTGCTGAGCGATCGTCTTCGATTCAATCGAGTTTGGATCGAAGACAGGGGTCGTCGCGTCGCGCACGAAAAACACCATCCGCCCATTGTCGACGACGACGGAGCCGGCGTTGCGCGGCGCGACTTCGAAGAATTGGACGATCACATTGGTGTTGAAGTCCGGACGCGCCTCGCGCTTCACGTCATTGGCGCGCTGCGCCTGAACGCCGAGCTCCTTGGCGAGGTCTTCGATCGTCTGGCCGGCGTTCAGCTTGGCGACGAGGTCGCTGGCCTTCGCGGCGAGCGCCTTTTGCGCCGCTTCGCCGCGCATCGCCTCGGCGACGGCGTCCTTCACTTCGTCAAAGGTCTTCTGCCGCGCCGGCTCAATGCCATTGACCTCATACCAGACATAGCCGCCGTCGCGCGTCGTCACGGTGTCGTTGTCGACGCCGACGTCCGACGCGAACGCCGCCTTGACGAGGTCGGGACCGGCGGGAAGATTTGCGATCGGCTTGCCGCCGCGGTCATTGCCGGCGTCGTCGACCGCCTCGTAAACATTGGTCTCCAGTCCCACGGCTTTCGCGGCTTCGGCTAGCGCCTTGCCGGAGGCGCGTTGATCCTCGATAGCCTCGTGCAGCTTGCGCACTTCAGGAGTCGCGCGCTGCGCGGCGATTTCGGCGCGAAGCTCCGGCTCGGCCTGTTCGAAGGTCTTGCTGTAGACCGCTGGGACAATGCTTTTGACCTGCGAAACGACGGCGCCGAAGGCCGTATGAATCGGCTCGGTCAGTCCCGGCTGCGGCAGCGCGAAGACCGCCGCTCCGACTTTGGGATCGCCGAAATCTCGCAATTCGACAAGTCCGAGATTTACGTCCTTGGGATTGAGTTTCAGCTCCGCCGCCAACGCGTCGAAGTCGGCGCCGGCTTTCAGTTTCGCGATCGCTTCTTCGGCTTCCTTATCGGTCTTGAACACGATCTGTCGCACGTCGCGCTTTTCCGGCGTTCCATAGCGCTTCGACTTCACCTCGTCGTAAAACTTGCGCGCGTCTTCCGTGGAAACGCTTTCCGGCTTGCCGATCGCGGAAGGGCTGACGACGAGCGTCGTCAATTTGCGATATTCCTTGGCGCGGAACGTCTGCTCGCGCTCGTCGAAATATTTCTTCAGCTCTTCGTCGGACGGCGCGGCCGCCGCCGCGACCAGGGACGGCGCCAGAACCACATAGTCGATCGTTCGCGATTCATTGCGGAAGCGGTGGATCGCCTCGATCATCAGTTTCGGCGGCTCCACCCCGGCGATGACGATGTCGGTGATCATCTTGCGCTGATAGGCGTTCTTCTGATCGGCGAGAAAGCCGCGCTCGGTGAAGCCGGCGTCATTGGCGATCTGCTTGAAGCGCGCCGCGTCGAATTTGCCGTCCTGGCCCTGGAAGAC
This sequence comes from Methylocystis sp., assembly GCF_046349115.1. Taxonomy (GTDB): domain Bacteria; phylum Pseudomonadota; class Alphaproteobacteria; order Rhizobiales; family Beijerinckiaceae; genus Methylocystis. The sequence goes on from NZ_JAXMCX010000001.1 coordinate 1,163,481, forward strand.
TTTTTCAGACTGGAGCAGGCGCTGGGCGGTCTCGTCGCTGACCGCCAGCTGGAGCTGACGCGCTTTCTGATCGAGCGCGACCTCGGTGACCAGACGCTCCAAAATCTGCAGGTCCAGTCCCGATTGACGCGCCTCCTCATTGGTGATCGCGCGCCGCATCCGCTGCTGAATGCGGCGAAGCTCGTTCTGATAGGCGTTGCGGTAGGTCTCGACGGAGACTTCGCCGGAGCCGACGCGGGCGAGCCGTTGCGTCGTCATGCCGCGAAAAACGTCTCCGACGCCCCAGATCGCGAAACTGACCACGATGACGCCCATCACCAGCGCCATGATGGCGCGGCCGATCCAGTTCTGCGAAGCGACGCGCAGGCCTTCTAACATGAGGGAAGCTTCCTTGGGTGCGTTCGAGCCGGCTCCCCGGCTTTTGGCGGCGGACTATAGGGAGGGGGCGCGCGCGTGGCAATGCGCCGGAAGCTCGGCCGAAGCGTCGAAATGGGATGTTGCTTTTATATTCGGAAAGATTGCAGTGTCACATTTGACCTGAAGCCGCGCCCGAGCCCCGGAAATCCCGAGAGCGCCGGAGGGGCGCTGGCGCCGAATATGGGCAGTCGACAATGGACGAAACCGCCGACGGCGTCGCCAAAGCTGGCTCAGCGGCTTCGCTGCCTAAAATCGAGCATGGCGCCGGGTTCGATCAAGGCGTTGACGAGGCGGCGCGCGCCCATGCGCCGCCATCGGATATCCGCCGGCTGCGCGCCGATCCGGAAGCTATTCGCAAGGCGTTCGAATCGGGAGAATTTCCATATAAGACGCGGCTCAGCGAAAAGGCCTATCTGCGGCGCATGGCGCTGCTGCAGGTGGAGCTTTTGAAAGCGCAGAGCTGGGTCAAGGAGACCGGCCAACGCATCGTCGCACTGTTTGAAGGGCGCGACGCGGCCGGGAAGGGCGGCACGATCAAGCGTTTCATGGAGCATCTCAACCCGCGCGGCGCGCGGGTCGTCGCCCTGGAAAAACCGTCCGAGCGCGAGCGCAGCCAATGGTATTTCCAGCGCTATATCCAGCACCTGCCTACCGCCGGCGAAATCGTTTTCTTCGACCGTTCCTGGTACAATCGCGCCGGCGTCGAGCGGGTGATGAATTTTTGTACGCCCAATGAATATCTCGACTTCATGCGCCAATGCCCCGAACTGGAGCGTATGTTCGTCAGCTCCGGCGTGCGCCTTTACAAATATTGGTTCTCGGTCACGCGCGAGGAGCAGCAGCGGCGTTTCCGTTCGCGCATGCACGATCCGCTGAAACAGTGGAAGCTGTCGTCGATTGATCGGCTTTCGATGAACAAATGGGACGATTACACCGAGGCCAAGGAGGCGATGTTCTTCTTTACCGACACGGCCGACGCGCCGTGGATCGTCATTAAATCCGACGACAAGAAACGCGCGCGCCTCAACTGCATGCAGCACTTTCTGTCGAGCCTCGATTATCCGAACAAGGCGCATAGCGTCGTTCACGGACCCGATCCGCTCATCGTCGGGGCCAGCGCGCATGTCATCGGCCGCGACGAGCACATTTTGGGCAAGTCGCTCGCGATGGACGTCGAGAAAAAGCGCAAGCGCTGACGCCTAAGCCGCCTTAAATCCGACAGGCTTCTTCAATATCCATGGCCTCGAAGCGGGACGAGGCGTATTTTCCTTGATTTGCCCAATCTCCAGCTAAAGGTTGCTAGGGCGCATTCGGGCGAAGACAAGCGACATCTTCAAAAAAATTTAACTATAAAGTTAAGGCCCCGCTTGCACTGTGATTAACCCTTGTTTAGAAATGAAACGCTGAAGCTGGAAGAGGCGCGAGTCGCTGCCCTTCCCCTTCTCGAAGGGCCCGAGACACGCGCTCGGTCGATTGAGCCCTGACAGCCATTTGGCGGCATGGCCGCCCTCAGCGAGCGCCCCAAAAAGGAAGTCCTATGCTGCGATCTCTCGGTCTTGCAGGAATGATGACGGCTGTACTTTTAACGGCTCCGGCGAACGCCTTTGACGTCATGGCCCCCGACTATGGCGGACGCGTCGAGCAATACCAGGCCAGGCTGGCTCGGGCGGAGGCTCGGGGCGAACCGATCCGGATCGGGCCGACGGAATGCGATTCCTCCTGCACGCTCTATCTGGCGTCGCACAAGTCGTGCGTTTCCGAAGGCGCGGTCTTCGGCTTCCATGCGCCCTGGTTCGGCGGCCCCGAGGGGGGAGTCATCGATCCGCGCATGACCGCGGTCTTCGCCGCCCATTATAAGCCCGCCCTGCGACGCGTCTTCATGGAACACGTCTATCGCCACGGCAATCGCGCGCCCGGCCCGATGCTGCGCATCACCGGCCGCCAGCTCGCGGCTTACGGCTACCGCCTCTGCTGATCCTCAGGGTATGTCGACGGGCGCGGAGAGTCGATCGGCGGATCGAAGCGCTCCGCGCTCATACCAGCCCTTGCTCCGATTGACGATCCAGACGACGCTCAGCATCACTGGAACTTCGATCAGGACTCCGACGACAGTAGCGAGCGCGGCGCCTGAATCAAAGCCGAACAGGCTGATCGCCGCCGCGACCGCGAGTTCGAAGAAATTGCTCGCCCCGATCAAGGCGGACGGGCCGGCGACGCAATGCGATTCTCCGGTCGCGCGATTGAGCAGATAGGCCAGTCCGGCGTTGAAATAGACCTGGATCAGAATCGGCGCCGCAAGCATGGCGATGATCGCCGGCTGGCGGATGATCTGTTCTCCCTGAAATCCAAAGAGCAGGACGAGCGTCGCCAGCAGCGCCACGAGCGACGCTGGGCCGATCCGCGCGAGCGTTTTCGCGAGTCCCGTTTCACCGCCCGCCGCGAGCAGCCGCTTGCGCATGATCTGGGCGGCGATCACCGGAACGACGATATAGAGGACGACCGAGAGGAACAGCGTGTCCCAGGGCACGACGATCGAGGACAGTCCGAGCAGCAAGCCGACGATCGGCGCGAAAGCGACGATCATGATCGCGTCATTGAGCGCGACCTGGCTCAAGGTGAAATGCGGCTCGCCCTTCGTGAGATTCGACCACACGAAGACCATGGCGGTGCAGGGCGCCGCCGCGAGCAGGATGAGGCCGGCGATATAAGAATCAATCTGGTCCGCCGGCAGATAGGGTCGAAACAGATAGCCGATGAAGAGCCATCCGAGCAGCGCCATCGAGAATGGCTTAACCGCCCAATTGACGACCAGCGTCACGCCGATGCCGCGCCAGTGACGTCCGACTTCGGCGAGCGCGGCGAAGTCGATTTTCATCAGCATCGGGGTGATCATCAGCCAGATCAGCGCGGCGACCGGCAAATTGACCTTGGCGATTTCGATCGCGCCGATCGCGTGAAACGCGCCGGGAATAAAATGGCCGAGGGCGACGCCGGCGACGATGCAGAGCGCGACCCAGAGCGAAAGATAGCGTTCGAAGATGGTCATGGCTTATTCCGCGACAGCGTTTCGTGACGTTGCGCCTTCCATGTCGCCGATGTCGCGCAGTCGCTGGCTGAGCGCGAGCTTGTCGAGACGATGCAGCGGAATGGCGCAGAACTGATCGACCCGGTTGCGCAGATAGCGGAAGGCGGTGGCGAAGGCGCGTTGCTTGTCGATGTCGCTTCCTTCGACCGCCGCCGGATCTTCAATTCCCCAATGCGCGGTCATCGGCTGACCGGGCCACGCGGGGCAGATTTCGCCCGCCGCGTCGTCGCAGACGGTAAAGACGAAATCCATGCGCGGCGCGTCCGATCCGGCGAATTCATCCCAGCTCTTCGAACGATAGCCGCTCATCGGCATGCCCATCGTCTCCAGCGTCTTGAGCGCATAAGGATTGACCTCGCCCTTGGGATGGCTCCCGGCGGAAAAGGCGTTGAACCGGCCGGCGCCGCGCGCGCGGAGCAGCGCTTCGGCCATGATCGATCGCGCGCTGTTGCCGGTACAGAGGAACAGCACGTTGTAAATCCTGTCAGTCATCGGGAAGACTCGCATGTGATAGCGGCGAGGCGGTCGGCGCTCGCGCATGCCGCGCCGCCGCAGCAGTCCTCGGCGAGAAAGCGCGTCAACGCGTTGAGCCGCGAAAGGTCGGCGCGATAGACAATGCTGCGGCCGTTGCGCGCGCTCATCACGAGTCGCGCCTGCGACAGCACGTTGAGATGCGCCGACAGCGTGTTTTGCGGCACGCAGAGCGCGCGGGCGACGTCTCCGGCCGGCAGTCCCTTGGGCTCATGCCGGACGAGCAGCCGAAAGGCCTCGAGCCGCGTCGGCTGAGACAGCGCGGCGAGACAGGCGAGAGCCGCTTCCATTTCCATAATTCCAGATATATCGAAATAAATGACGGCGCAATGACGGCGCTTGCGGACGCTTCCATGCCGCCCAGTCGGCGGATTGTTGCGCGGCCTTTGCTCTGTTACCCGTTTTCGAACGTCAGGAGCGCTTTTCATGACCCGCCGCCCGCTCGTCGCCGGAAACTGGAAAATGAACGGGCTGCGCGCCTCGCTTGCCGAGATCGAGGCCATGGGCGCCGCCTATGACGGCGCGCTGCGCGCCCGCGCCGAACTGATCGTCTGCCCGCCGGCTACGCTCATCGCGCTCGCCCGCGACATGGCGGCGCAGGGCGGATTGGGTCTTGGCGGTCAGGACTGCCACGCCGCGCCCGGCGGCGCCCACACCGGCGACGTTTCCGCCGAAATGCTCAACGACGCCGGGGCGTCTTATGTCATCGTCGGCCATAGCGAACGCCGTTCGGATCACGGCGAGACCAATGCGGATGTGCAGGCCAAGGCGGCGGCCGCCCTGCGCGCCGGGCTCACACCGATCATTTGCGTCGGCGAGACGCGCGCCGAGCGAGAAGCGGGCGAGGCCTTGAGCGTCGTCGGCGCGCAGATCGACGGCTCGCTGCCGGCCGATGCGCCAAGCCATATCGTCGTCGCCTATGAGCCGGTGTGGGCAATCGGCACGGGCCTGACGCCGACGTTGGCGGACGTCGCCGAAATGCACGCCTTCGCGCGCGAACGCATTGAAGCGCGGCTTGGCCGCGGCAAGAGCGCGCAGGTCCGCATTCTCTACGGCGGCTCCGTGAAGCCGTCGAACGCCAGCGAATTAATGCGCGTCTTGAATGTCGACGGCGCGCTCGTTGGCGGCGCGAGTCTCACCGCCAAAGATTTTATGGGCGTCGCTGGCGTTTATCGCTGAGCAGCGCTGGACAATCGCATTAAGGCCGATAGAGTCGCCGTGTTGGAGAAGCGCGGCGCTATCGAAATTGATTGGATGAGGGGACATATCATGGACCCTAACGATTTCGGCGCCATTGGGATGGGCGCCGGCGATAACGACTATTCCGGTTCACGCTTCGGCGAAGTTCGCGATGCGGTTTTCGCCAATCCCTATCAAAAGGTTTGGGGCCGGGAGGGAGAACCGCCGCTTCCCTTCGTAATGCCGACCTTTGTCGACATGATGCGCGAGATATGGAAGGGCAGGCACTTCCTCACCGAGGCCGCCAGGCGATCGGTCCACTCGCGCAGCGATCTGAGGTGGGGGCCTGACCGAAAAGGCTTCAGACGCATCGTCCATCCCTGGGGCGTCGTTCTGACCGGGCTTTGGGACATCACCGAAGACAGCGGCTACACCGGCTATTTCCAGAAGGGCAGCAAGGCGCTGATCGTCGCGCGCTATTCGGACGGCGGCGCGGTGCAGCGCGGCAAGCCGCGCGGGCAGGGCGTCGCCGGCAAGCTCTTCCCGACAACCGATCCTGACCATAAAGAGCCGTTGCGAACGGCGAATTTCTTCGTGATCGACGATATCGTCGGCGCGTCGACGCGCCACATCAATGATGTCGAATTCGTAAACGCGCCGAATGTCACTTTGTCGAACGACTGGCCGACCTCGCCGATCATCATGGTGGCGGGCGTCGTCTTCACCTTGGTCGACAAGAACGCCACCGAGCGTCAGCTCCATGAAATCGCCGAACTCGGCAAGCCTCCAAACCTTCCGACGCGCGCTCCGCGCTTCATGCGCCTGAGGCTGGCGCCGAACCATCCGCGGATTGAAGGAGAGGGACTGGATTCACGCGACGAATTGCTGGCGATGATGTTCGACAAGGGCGATCCGACGCCCAAACGCAAAATTGTATTCACGATCGACGTCACCGACGATGGCGAAGTGACCGGCCGAACGGGATTCAAGAAGGGGATTTTTCGCAATTGGCGGCGGATTGGCGCGATAACTTTCGATAACGCCGTCGCCTCCTATAATGGCGATCACGTGCTGCATTTCCACCATCCCTATTGGCGCACGGACCGCAACGATCCCGGGACCTAGTTCCGGCCGGGGCCGCGAACCAGCGAAGCGGAAATGGCCCAAGCTCTATAGGCTTGCCGCCCCGCGGGACGCCCGATATAAGCGCGACGCCCGACTATTCTCCAACGACGAGGCGATGCGCTCTATGGCGATCGAACGCACTTTTTCCATCATCAAGCCCGACGCGACGAAGCGCAATCTCACCGGCAAGATCAATGCGCTGATCGAAGGCGCGGGACTGCGCGTCATCGCTCAAAAGCGCATCCGCATGACGCGCGAGCAGGCGGAAACTTTTTACGCCGTGCATAAGGAGCGCCCGTTTTTCGGCGAACTGGTCGACTTCATGATTTCCGAACCGGTCGTCGTGCAGGTGCTCGAAGGCGAGAACGCCATCGCCCGCTATCGCGAAGTCATGGGCGCGACCAATCCGGCCAACGCCGCGCCGGGCACGATCCGCAAGGAACATGCGCTGAACGTCGGCGAGAATTCGGTGCATGGCTCCGACGCGCCGGAGACGGCGGCGGTGGAGATCGCCCAGTTCTTCTCCGGCAACGAAATCGTCGGCTGAGCGGCCATTCCCGCGCCTGCTGCGCGGGCGCCGGCTCGGCGCGACTCGGCCGGTCAAGCGGTCGGCGGAAAATACGACGACATGATCCTGTCGCGATAGGCGACAAGATTGGGTTTCGCGAGCGCGGCGTCGCGAATGGCGCTTTCCGCCATTGGGGCCAGCACCGTGGCCACAAAGGCGAAGACGGTCGCGTCGGCGCCGCAGGGCGCATCGCCAAAGAGATAGGGTTTGTCGCCGATCAGCGTCGCCAGCGCTTCGACGTCGCGCATGCCGAGCGCGTCGATTTCCGCCGCGCTGTGCCGGCCCATGCCCTGCGCCCATAGGGAGTTCGCGACCCTGCGGCGAATGAGCCATTTCGCCAGCGGGCGCACGATCGCCGGCGCGCTGTCGAAAAACCGCGCCGGGCCGCGTTCGAAATTGGCGTCGTCCATCCAGCGCATGTGGACGACGATCCAATAGAAATGTTCCTCGCACATTTTTTCGACGCACCAGGCGACGGCCTTTTGCTCGTCCGATAAATGCGCGTCGAAGTCCGCGCCGTGTTTCCGTTCGAGATGGAAACGGATGAAGGTCGAGTCGGCGATGATTTCGCCGTCGTCATCGATATAGGGCTGCTTGCCCTTCGGCGCCTTGGAAAATCCGCCGCGGTCTTCGACATAATCCAGTCCCGACATCTTCAAGAGAAGCATCGCCTTCGTCACGAAAGGCGATGCATCGGGCAGGCCGGCGACAGGACGAAAGCAATAGAGCGTGATGGTCATGAAATACTCCTGAGCGCCGCTGTTACGTCGGGAACGATAAGGCAGGCGTCATCAGGCGCCGGGGCGCCGAGCACCCGATTGCCATCGATCCGCACGGCGCCTGACGCGACCAGCCGCAGCGCCATTGGATAGATGACATGTTCCTGCGCCAGGACGCGTGCCGCGAGCGTGTCCGGCGTGTCGTCATCAAGCACTGGCGCGGCCGCCTGCGCCACGATCGGACCTTCGTCGATTTCGGGCACGACGAAATGCACCGTGGCGCCGTGAATTTTTACGCCGTCGGCGAGCGCCCGCGCATGCGTGTCGAGTCCGCGATAGGCGGGAAGCAGGGCGGGGTGGACGTTAAGCATGCGCCCGCGCCATTGGCCGACGAACCAGGGCGTGAACATGCGCATGAAGCCGGCAAGGCAGATGAACTCGATCCGATAGGTTTCGAGCACGATTTGCAGCGAACGCTCGAATTCCTCGCGCCCCGCGTAAATCTTGTGATCGACCGCGGCCGTCGCCACGCCGGCGGCCTTCGCCTTGGCGAGGCCGGGCGCATCTGGACGGTTCGAGAGCACGAGCGCGATCTCGGCCGGAAAGCTCGGATCTCTCGCCGCCGCGATCAGCGCGTCCATATTTGAGCCGCGCCCGGATATGAGAATAGCTGTGCGCAGCCGCGTCACAACGCCAGGGTTCCGCGCGTCACGACGCGCTCCGCGCCGTCGGCCTCGATGATTTCGCCGATGCGCAGGGGCTTTTCGCCGGCGGCGCGCAACGCGCTCTCCACTTCGCCGGCGCCGGGCGCTGACGCCACGACAACCATGCCGATCCCGCAGTTGAAGGTGCGCAGCATTTCGCCGGGCGCGATTTCGCCCGTCTGCGCCAGCCAGCGAAAAACCGGCCGAGGTTCGAATGCCGAGAGATCGAGCGCGACGCCGAGTCCGTCCGGCAGCACGCGCGGCAGATTGTCGGGAAAGCCGCCGCCAGTAATGTGGGCGAGGGCGGCGATATGCGGCGTCGCCTTCAGGGCGGCGAGAAGCGGCTTCACATAGATGCGCGTCGGCGTCAGCAGCGCCTTGGCGAGATTAAGATCGCGCGCGAAAGGCGCCGTGGCGTTCCACGCCAGTCCGGCCCGCTTCACAATGGCGCGCACGAGCGAAAAGCCATTGGAGTGGACGCCGGAGGAGGGCAGTCCAAAGAGGACGTCGCCCGCGCAAACGTCGCGGGGCAGAAGGCGGTTGCGCTCCGCGGCGCCGACGGCGAAGCCGGCGAGATCATAGTCGCCGCGCGCATAGAGGCCCGGCATTTCCGCGGTCTCGCCGCCTAGTAGTGCGCAGCCGGCCTCGACGCAGCCGGCGGCGATGCCCTTCACCACCGCCGCGGCGGCGATCGGGTCGAGTTTCGCGGTGGCGTAGTAATCGAGAAAGAACAGCGGTTCGGCGCCTTGAACGACGAGGTCGTTGACGCACATCGCGACGAGATCGATCCCGATCGTGTCGTTGAGACCGGATTCGATCGCGATTTTCACCTTGGTCCCGACGCCGTCATTGGCCGCGACGAGCACCGGGTCGGAAAATCCCGCGGCCTTGAGATCGAACACGCCGCCAAAGCCGCCGATCTCGCCATCGGCGCCCGAGCGCCGCGTCGAACGGACGGCGGGACGGATCAGATCGACGAGCCGGTTGCCCGCGTCGATGTCGACGCCGGCTTCGGCGTAGGTAAGGCCCGACGTTCGCTGTTGCATCTCATCCTTCGCGCAGGGGCGCCGGCGGTTAGATGGGCGCAAGCGGCGGGCGCTGTCAAATCCGCCAGGACGGGATACGCTATTGTGCGTTTGCACAAATATTTTTGTGGCGAGCCATGTTGAATGCGGCTTCAAAGGAGTAGCGCCATGAAGTTTCGTTTCACCATTGATGATATCGCCGCCGCGCGCGACGCCGGCGCGATCGACGCCGAGACATTCGAACGCCTGTCGCAATTTCTGGCGGCGGGGCGCGCCGCCGCGGCGGAAACGGCGTCCCAGTCGCCGCGCTATGACGTCGTCAATGTGCTCTGGTACGCCGGCGCGCTGATCGTACTCAGCGCCATGGGCCTCTTCTCGACGACGGCCTTCGGCCTCTGGGGCGACAAGGCGCTGCTCGTCACGGCGATCATCTACGCCGTCCTGTTCACATTCGCCGGCGCCTATCTGTGGAAGAAGCGCGATCTGCGCACGCCGGGCGGTCTGCTGGTCGCCTGCGCGGTCGGCATGGCGCCGCTGGCGATTTTTGCGCTGCAATCCATGTTCGGAGTCAATCCGGCGGGAGAGGCGCGTCCCTATGGCGACTTTTACGTCTGGATCAAATCGAGTTGGCTGCCGATGGAGCTTGGCACGATCGGCGCCGCCTCAATCGCGCTGCTCGCCTTTCCCTTCCCGTTCCTCGTGATGATCATCGCCTTCTCGCTGTGGTTCATGTCGATGGACCTGACGCCCTGGCTGATGGGCGTGCAAGAGTTTTCGTGGGATCAGCGGGCGAGCGTGAGCATGTATTTCGGCCTCGCCGTGCTCGCCGTCGCCTGGCTTGTCGATCTCAAGCGCTGGCGCGGCGGCGATTTCGCCTTCTGGCTGCATCTTTTTGGGCTGATGGCCTTTTGGGGCGGGCTCACGTCGCAGCACAGCGGCGACGAAATGGGCAAGGCGCTGTACTGCGGCATCAATGTCGCGCTGATTTTCCTGTCGGTGTTCCTGATGCGCCGGGCCTATGCGGTCTTTGGCGCCGTGGGGGTCACGATCTATCTCGGCTATCTCGCTGGCAGCGTTTTTCAGGATTCGATCCTCTTTCCCTTCGCGCTATCGGGGATCGGCGTACTGCTGATCGTCTTCGGGCTCATGTTCCATCGCTATGGCGCGGTCGTAAGCGCGGAGATCGGCGAATTGCTGCCGGCGCATTTGCGTGGACTGCGCCCGGCCCATGCGCGCGAACCAGAGTAAAGCTGGGCCGTCAGCCCAGTCCTCGTGCGGCGACGGCGCAGATGGGATTGATTGCGCTTTAGGCGGATGCGGATTATATAGGCGGCATCCCAACTTGGACGGTCGTTCTGTGGGTCGCTAGCGCCGGAGGCGCGGCGCCGGACGCCGCCGCTGTGTCTTGATCGAGGAGTTTCCAAGATGACCAACGCCCCGCTGATGCCGAAGGCCACGGCCGTCTGGCTCGTCGAAAACACGTCGCTGTCGTTCGATCAGATCGCCGACTTCTGTAAATTGCATCCGCTCGAGGTGAAGGGCATCGCCGACGGCGAGGTCGCCGCCGGCATTCGCGGCCATGATCCGATCACTTCGGGCCAGCTCACCCGCGAGGAAATCGAGAAGGGCGAGAAAAACCCCGACCATCGTCTTCATCTCTCGGTCTCGAAAGTGGTCGTGCCGGAGGTCAAGAAGGCGCGCGGTCCGCGCTATACGCCGCTGTCGCGCCGTCAGGATCGTCCGAACGCCATTCTGTGGCTCGTGCGCAATCATCCCGAGCTGAAGGACGCCCAGATCATGCGTCTCGTCGGCACCACCAAGACCACGCTGAAGGCGATCCGCGAGCGCACCCACTGGAATTCCGCGGCGCTGACGCCGATGGACCCGGTGACGCTCGGACTTTGCTCGCAGATCGAACTCGACTTCGAGGTCAACCGCGCGGCGAAGGACAAGCCGCCGGTCGAGGATCATGGTCAGACGCTGGTGCCCGCGAGCGTCACCACCAGTCCGCGCCCCGAACCGGCGACCACCGAGGATGTCTTCGGCAAGGCGACTCCGCCGGCGCCGTCCGAAGAAGAAGACAATTTCGACGCCGATCGCGTGTTCGGTCGGCTAAAGGACGTCGATTTCGGCGAATAGCGCCGCGCGGACGCGTGGGCCAATTGATCAACCTCATTCTCGCGCGTATCCTTCGCTTATGACGTCTTCCGCGCTCGCTTTCGACCGGCTCGCCTATGTCGATCGCCTCCGAAATGGGGGAATCGAAGAAGGGCAGGCGCGCGTCCACGTCGAGGCGCTCGACGCGGCTTTGAGGGATTCCGTCGTAATCAGAAATGAGTTGGATGACCGGGGCCGCGACTTGCGTCGACGAATCGGTGAGGTCGAGACAAGGCTCGAAGCCAAGATCGAAACCTCGGCAGCGAATTTGCGAGTCGAATTTCTTCGCTGGCTCAGCGTGACGCAAATCGCCCTTGCGGGCTTCGTCGTCGCGGCGATTAGATTCGTTCGCTAACCGGCGCGCGGCGCCATATCGGATCATGGACTCGCCGGATGCCCGATTCGCCTTATGATCGCGACCTCGAACGAAATCCCGCCAATTTCCAGCCGCTGACGCCGATCACCTTCCTGCAGCGGGCGGCGGCGGTCTTTCCCGAGCGCATCGCCATCGTTCATGGTCCGCTGCGACGCAATTATCGCGATTTTTACGCGCGCAGCCGGCGGCTCGCGAGCGCACTGGAAAAGTCTGGACTTGGGCGCGGCGACACCATTTCCGTCATGCTCGCCAACACGCCGGCGATGCTCGAATGCCATTACGGCGTTCCGATGATGGGCGGCGTGCTGAATACGCTGAATACCCGGCTCGACGCCGCGATCCTCGCCTTCACGCTCGACCACGCCGAGACCAAGGCGCTGATCGTCGATCGGGAATTTTCAGCCGTCATTCGCGAGGCGCTCGCGCTCGCCAAGACCAAACCGCTGATGATCGACTATGTCGATCCGGAATTTGACGGGCCCGGCGAGCGGCTGGGCTCCGTCGACTACGAGGAATTCCTGCTCTCGGGCGACGCCGATTATCGATGGTCGCCGCCCGGCGACGAATGGGATGCGATTTCGCTCAATTACACATCCGGCACCACGGGCGATCCGAAAGGCGTCGTCTATCATCACCGCGGCGCCTATCTGACCGCGCTCGGCAATGTGCTCACCGGCGACATGGGCCGCCACCCGGTCTATCTGTGGACGCTGCCGATGTTCCACTGTAACGGCTGGTGCTTCCCCTGGTCGATTTCGGTCAACGCCGGCATGCATGTCTGCCTGCGGCAGGTGCGCGCGGGCCATATCTATGAGCTGATGGCCGAACATGGGGTCACGCATCTCTGCGGCGCGCCGATCGTCATGTCGACGCTGCTCAACGCCAAGGAATCTGAGAAGAGGCCGTTGAAGCAAGCCGCGCGCTTCTTCACCGCCGCCGCGCCGCCCCCGCAGGCAGTGCTCGCCGGGATGAAGGCGGCCGGCTTCGAAGTCACGCATCTTTACGGATTGACCGAAACTTACGGTCCCGCCGCCGTCAACGAATGGCAGGACGAGTGGGATTCGCTCGAGGGAGCCGCGCAGGCGCAGATGAAGGCGCGTCAGGGCGTCCGCTATCTCGTTCTCGAAGACCTCGACGTGATCGACCCCGATACGATGCAGCCCGTGCCGCGCGACGGCGAAACGATGGGCGAAGTCATGTTTCGCGGCAATGTGGTCATGAAAGGTTATCTGAAGAACAAGGGCGCCTCGGACAAAGCCTTCCACGGCGGCTGGTTCCATTCAGGCGATTTGGGCGTGCGTCATCCCGACGGCTACATCCAGCTCAAGGATCGCTCGAAGGACATCATCATTTCGGGCGGCGAGAATATCTCGTCGATCGAAGTCGAGGATGCGCTGTTTCGCCATCCCAAGGTGCGCGCCGCGGCGGTTGTCGCCGCCCCCGACGACAAATGGGGAGAAACGCCCTGCGCCTTCGTCGAGCTGAAGGACGGCGAAGAGGCGACGGCGGAGGAATTGATCGCCTGGACGCGTCAGCATTTGGCGCATTTCAAATGCCCGCGCCATGTGGTCTTTTGCGAACTGCCGAAGACCTCGACGGGGAAAATACGCAAATATGTCTTACGGGAACGCGCACGAGAAATTTGGCCCGCGAATCCGACCACGGCGTCTCTGTGATGGCCTCGAAAGCTTGCGCCGACGTTCGAAATGCAGCGTCAAAAACTGAGAAGCCAGCAGTCCTTTGGACTGCCGGCTTCGCGTCGAGGGCGGAAGGCCGAACCTTTCCGCGCCTCGCGATTAATTCAAAATTAGAAGAACAGGCCGAGGCAGCCGCCCGCGAGACCGCCGACGACGGCAGCCGCGATCGTGTTCGCCAGGCCGCCCAGCGCCACAGAGGCGAGACCGCCGAGAATAACCGCGCCAATGCCGGCGAAAACGTAGGTGTTCGTGGTGAGTTCGAGTTCTTTAGCCATTATTCTTCACTCCTCTTTAATTCGTTCCCTGAGTCGCGCCTTGTTCGCTCGGCGCGTTCTCACCTATTGAGGGCGCGTCATTTCGACGCAGGCGGAGGTTAGCACAAGATGGCGATGAGTCAATCGTGGATGCGACAGGATGTCGCGCGTCTAATTGTATGATATAAAATCATATTCAACCGACGACGCGATTTTGGCGGCTTGAGGAGACAATCAAATCTCATCTTCAACACGCTTTTGTGACCGCCCGTCGGTCACGAACCTCCCGCCCAAATTCGTTTTCGTCGAAGACGGACGCTATACCCCCAGCCGATGACCAAAAAGAACTCTGACGTCGATTCCGCCGATCCAGCAGCTCGCAAAACTGATCGCGGTTTCAAGGCCACGCTCGCGCCGCTTCGGCCGCTGCTGCCCTATGCGCTCCGCTACAAGCGAACCATTGGGTTCGCCTTCATCGCGCTGCTCATGGCGGCGGGAGCGACTCTCACGCTGCCGTTCGCGGTGCGCGGCATGATTGATCACGGCTTTTCCGCCGACAGCGCCGGCGCGGTGAACGCCTATTTCGGCGCGATGATCGCTGTCGCCGCGACTCTCGCGATGGCGTCCGGCACCCGCTACTATTTCGTCATGACGCTTGGCGAGCGCGTCGTCGCCGATCTGCGCGCCGATCTCTTCAAACATCTCACGACTCTCGACGCCGCCTTCTACGACACGGCGAAGACCGGCGAGTTACTCTCGCGGCTCACGGCGGATACGACGCAGCTGAAATCCGCCTTCGGCTCGTCGGCGTCGGTCGCCTTGCGCAATCTCTTCATGTTCTTCGGCGCAATCGTGATGATGGTCGCGACCAGTCCCAAGCTTGCGGGGCTGGCGCTTGCGGCGATTCCGATCATCGTCCTGCCGCTCATCGGCTCCGGCCGCGCGGTGCGCGGGCGCTCGCGCCATGCGCAGGACACGCTGGCGCAGGCCTCGGCCTATGCCGGCGAAAACCTCTCGGCCGTGCGGGCGATGCAGGCCAATGGCGCGCAGGACTATACGACGGGGCGGTTCACGCGCGCGGTCGAGACCGCCTATGACGCCGCCCAGGCCGCGACGCTGCTTCGCGCCTTCGTGACCGCCGGCGCGATTCTCGTCGTGTTCACCAGCGTCGTCGGCGTGTTGTGGCTCGGCGCGCAGGATGTGCTCGCGGGTAGGATGACCTCGGGCGTACTGTCGCAATTCGTGCTTTACGCAGTGCTCGGCGCCAGTTCATTGGGCGAACTCTCGCAGACCTGGAGCGAGCTCTCCGCCGCCGCCGGGGCCGCAGGGCGTATCGCCGATATTCTCGCCATCGCGCCGCGGATCGTCGCGCCGCCGCGTCCGGTTCATCCGCCGGCCCGCTGGAAAGGCGGCATCGCCTTCGATCATGTGAGCTTCGCCTATCCGACCGCGCCTGACCGGCCCGCCTTGCACAATTTCTCGCTCGTCGTCCAGCCCGGCGAGCGAGTCGCGCTTGTCGGTCCGTCGGGGGCGGGCAAGTCGACGACCTTTGCGCTGCTCTTACGCTTCTATGATGTCGATTCCGGCGCGATTACCCTCGACGGCGTGGACCTGCGCGACCTCGATCCGGCGGCGCTGCGCAAAGCCATCGCGCTTGCGCCGCAGGATCCGGTGATTTTCGGTCTTACCGTGGCCGAAAATATCGCCTATGGCCGCGAAGAAGCGTCCAGCGAAAAAATCGTCGCCGCGGCCAAACGCGCCCAGGCGCATGATTTCATCATGGCGCTGCCGCTGGGCTACGACACGCTGCTCGGCGAGCGCGGCGTCACGCTCTCGGGCGGCCAGCGCCAACGACTCGCCATCGCGCGCGCGATATTGGCCGACGCGCCGGTGCTGCTGCTCGACGAGGCGACCTCGGCGCTCGACGCCGAGAATGAGGCGCTGGTGCAGGCCGCGCTGCATGACGTGATGCAGGGACGCACGAGCCTCGTAATCGCCCATCGTCTCGCCACCGTGCTCGAAGCCGATCGCATCATCGTCATCGATGACGGCAGGCTGGTGGAGCAGGGGAATCATGCGAGCCTGATCGCCGCCGGCGGTCTTTATGCGCGACTGGCGAAACTGCAGTTCGACACCGACCGCGCCGGCGCCGCCGCCTGAAGAGGGCGATCTTTGGCCGGGCTGGGAGGCGCCGTCTCACGGCCTGTGTCAGCCCTTGTCAAATCGAACGACCGTGATGACCGTTCAGCGCAAATCGCGCGCCGCCGAAGCGACGCTCTGGCGAAGCTGCGGCGCCGGCTCCGAATCTTCAAACTCTCTCAGCACTCTGGTGCGCAACAACGACCCGAGATATTTCACATATTCCTTGCCGATGAAGCGCGCAACGCGGGGATTGCTGACCCAATCCGCGACATCGATATGCTCGCTGACGACCGGAAACGGATAAAGTTCGACATCCGGCAGGGCGGCCGAGATTTCGACCAGGGCGCGCGGCATGTGGTAATTCGAGGTGACGACGATGAGCGTGCGGGTGATATTGTGCTGGCGCGCCCAGTCGCGGGTTTCCTTGGCGTTTCCGGCGGTGTCGAGCGCCTGGTAGCCGAGATCGACGCAGCAATCGAAAAGCTGGCGCGACACCGGCAATATTTTCGCGATGACGGCGCTGCGGGTGGCGCGATTGACGCCGGTGATCAGCATGCGGCGCGCCTGTCCGCTCGCCAGAAGGGTCGCGGCGTCAAGCACCCGGTCCGAGCCGCCGGTCAGCGCGACGATCCCCTCCGCCGGCGCCGGAACCGCGAATTCCTCGCGCGGCAGCGACAGAGCGAATCCGGCAAAGCCAAAAAGAAACGCCGCGCCAATCAGCGCGCCGCCGGCGAAGATCGCGCCAGCGAGCTTGCGGACGACTCTCAACCCTTTGTTTTCTCCTTGGCTTTGGGGAATCGTCACTTTTGTAATCCTTCGCCCATGCCCTTAAACGCGCGAAACGCGATTCTGTCGCGACTATAGTCGGATTTTGGCGCCGATGTTATTGGCGCCGGCCTGGAGCGCGCTGCGAAAAAGTGGGAACCGGCTTTTCGCATAGAACGCGCTTTAAACTTTTGGAATCGATCACGTAATCTGCGTTTAGGCGATTCCGCCTAAACGCAGCGTGATCTAGCCGAGGCGCCACAGATGGCGCAGCACAATATAGCGCGACAGATAGCCGGTCAGAGTCGCGACCGCGCCCACCAGCAGCAGGATCACCAGGAACCCGCTGGGACCGACCGAGAAATCGCCGAACATCGCCTCGATCTGCTCGCCGCCGCCGGTCGCGCGCCATCGCCGCGTCAGAAATTGCGCCAGGACGAAAAAGGCGACCGCGCCGCCGCCGCCGATCAGCGCGCCGCGAAAGCCAAGCGCCATGAAGCGGCGCTGAAATTCCTGGGCGATGAAAGCGTCGGCGGCGCCGACGATATGCAACACCTCGACGATCTCGCGATTGGTCGCGACCGCCGCCCGGGTCGCCGACGCCACCGCGACCGCCATGGCCGCCAGAATAAGAATGAAAACAAGGGCGGCGGTCGCCACCGCGGCGCGGGCCATGTCGCCAAGCCGCTCGATAAATACATGGTGATCATCGAGCACGGCGTTGGGGACGACGCGTTCGAGCTCCATGCGCAGCCTGTCGAAATCCGGGCGATTTTCGGTCTCGAGTTTCAGGACGATCATCCGCGGCGTCGGAAGTTCCGAAAGATCCAGCCCCTCGCCGAGCCAGGGAGTCAGCAGCGCCTCGGATTCGGACTTCGCGTAGACGAGCGCGTCACGGACTCCGGGCGTCTTCCGCATCGCCTCGGCCGCCGCCGTGACGTCGAGCTCAATATCGCGGCCGGGCGTGGGACGCACCTGCACGGTCGCCTCGCGCGCGATGTCGCTGCGCCATTCCACGCTGGCGTCCGCGACCAGAATGGCGACATTGGCGGCGAGCGCGGCAAGAAACGTCATGATCGCAATGACGATGACGAGCGAACGGCCGGGCACGGAATCTGCCGGCACCAGCGCGCTCTGCGCCGGAAATTCATCGGCGTCCACGTCGATGTCTGACGCATCAGGGCGGGTCGGGGACAAGAATTGCATCACGGCCATCGTCCGCTTATTCGAAAATGTGTAACCGGCCGTCGGCGAGCACGAGACGTCGCGCTTCCTCATACTGATCCATCAAGTTCATGTCATGGGTTGCGATGATGACCGCTGTTCCAGCCTTGTGAAGCTCGACGAACAGGCGAAGGATCCGCCGCGCCAGCGTCGGGTCGACATTGCCGGTCGGCTCGTCCGCGAGCAGCAGTTTGGGCTGGGAAATCAGCGCGCGGGCGATCGCGGCGCGCTGCTTTTCGCCGCCCGAAAGGATCGTCGGCAGCGCATGGGCGCGTTCCCCGAGCCCGACCCAGCGCAGGAGTTCGGTCACCTCCGCCC
Source organism: Methylocystis sp. (assembly GCF_046349115.1). Taxonomy (GTDB): domain Bacteria; phylum Pseudomonadota; class Alphaproteobacteria; order Rhizobiales; family Beijerinckiaceae; genus Methylocystis. Next base: position 1,181,767 of record NZ_JAXMCX010000001.1, read on the forward strand.
GATAGGTAGATTCTTCGCGGCCGAGCACGCGTAGGGGCAGGGCGACGTTTTCATAGAGCGTCAGATGGTCCAGCAGACGGAAATCCTGGAAGACGACGCCAATCCCGCGGCGCGTATCGGCGACCTCCTCATTGCTGAGCGCCGCCGTGTCCTTGCCGAAAATATTGATCAGTCCGCGGGTCGGCCGCAGGGCCATGATGATCAGGCGCATCAAGGTGGTCTTGCCTGCGCCCGATGGGCCGGTGAGGAACTGAAAAGAACGCGGCGCGATCTGAAAATTAATGTCGCGGAGGGTTTCGGCGCCGACGCCATAGCGCAAGCCGACGTTCTCGAAGTTCAGCACGAAGCCCTCTCTCCCTATGATTACAATGACGCTCGAGACATAGAGCGCGTTGCGAATAAGTTGAATCCGGCTTTTCGCGTGAAGCTCGCTCCAACCCTTTTGGGTTTGATCACATTATCTGCGTACGGGCCTTTACGCCCATAGTCAGCGTGATTTCGCGCGCCGTGGAACAATAGCAGTTCCTTGCCGCCTAGCCACATTCGTCTTGCCGAATGCTTACGCCGCAACCTCTATGTCCGGTTAACGACAGGCGCGAAACACAGGGTTGCGCCGCGGCGACGGGATTTATCCTAATGAACATCGCGCCTCGCTGTTCCGTCAATTGTCCGCCAACGGCAACACGAAGCTGAAGACCACGCCGCCGCCCGGGTTGGGCTCCGCCCAGATTTTCCCCTTATGCGCTTCGATGATCGAACGCGATATGGAGAGCCCGACGCCGAGCCCATGCGGCTTCGTCGTCGTGAACTGGCCGAAGAGCCTCGCTTTGACTTCCTCGGGCAGGCCTGGACCGGTGTCGGCGACGTCGGCCCGAATGAGATTGCCGTCAATCAGGCGGGTCGAAACCCTCATTTCGCGTCGTTCGCAGTTTTGCATCGCTTCGACCGCATTGCGCTTGAGATTGACGACGACCTGCTGAATCTGAACCTTGTTGATCACCACCATATCCGGCAAAGCGGCAAGGTCGACCGTCGTTTTTATGCTATGCTGCCGTGCCAGCGCATCGGTGAATTCGCAGGCGGTTCGGATCACAGCGTTCAGATGTTGCGGGGTTTTCGTCGTCTCGCCGCGCGCGATGAACTGGCGAAGATTGTCCATGATTTCGGAGATGCGGAAGACCTGCGCATCGGCGTTGTCGAGCAACTCCGCTACTTTCTCGACCGAAGGGCTTTTTTCCTTAAGCTGGCGGCGGGCGAAATTGAGATAGGCGCCGATCGCGGTCAAAGGCTGCTTGAGCTCATGTGCCAATCCAGCGGCCATGTTTTCAATCAGGTCGAGCCGGTTCGCCTGAAGCTCGTAAACGCCCTGTTCGAAGCGGCGGCGCTGACTGAGATCGCGGATCAAACTGATAAAAAGACTCTCCCTGTCGCAGACCACCTCGCTGACGCAAAGCTCCATCGGAAAGATCGACCCATCCTTGCGCAGGCCGTCGATGCGCCGACGAAGGCTTGGCGTTCCGGGATGAAGATCATCACGATAGCTGCGATCCGACTCAGGCGTCAGCATCTCGAAGTCTTGGCCAATGACCTCATCCAGCGCATAGCCGAATAACGCCGCTGCTTCGGCGTCCAATGCGCGCACCGTTCCGCGGACGTCGAGCGCGACGATTCCGTCGAAGGCGCCGGCCATCGTCGCGGCGAGATCAAGGCGGCCCTCGACGCTCGCCGGGACCGGCGCCAAAGAGGACTCCCGACCGCTGAGGGAACGCATACACTGCCCCCGGGGCGCGCAGCCAACGCCTTGCTCCCATCTTGCGGTAGCTAGACGCTTTGGAACGAAGGTCAAGCCTTTGCGCGGCGGACGCATTTGCAACCCCCGACAAATAGCCTAAGCAAGCGCCATGTCGCCTCTGCAAGCTCCAGCGCCGCTGCTCCTTTACAACGCCCGGCTGATCGACCCCGCTTCGGGCCGGGATGGGCGAGGCGGACTCGTGGCGCACAACGGCGTCATCGCGGAACTTGGCGAGTCGGTGCGACCGGCCGACGCTCCCGACGGCGCGCGCGTCGTCGACTGCGCCGGCGAAGTCGTCGCGCCCGGCCTCATCGATATGCAGGCCTTCGTCGGCGAGCCGGGCGCCGAACATCGCGAAACCATCGCCAGCGCGACGCTCGCCGCGGCGGCGGGCGGCGTGACGACGCTGCTCTCGACCGCGGCGACGCTGCCGCCGGTCGACGACCCCGCCGTCGTCGATTTCGTCTTGCGTCGAGCGCGCGACACCGGGCGGGTGCGCGTCGCGCCGATGGCGGCGCTCACCAGGGGCCGCGAGGGCAAGGAGATCGCCGAAATCGGCCTGCTCCAGCAAGCCGGCGCCGTCGCCTTCTGCGATGGCGCGCGCGCGGTGAGAAATGCGCTGGTGATGCGCCGGGCGCTCACCTACGCCCGCGATTTCGATGCGCTCGTCGTCCATTTTGCGCAAGACCCGGATCTAGGCGTCGGCGTCATGAATGAGGGCGATTTCGCGCATCGACTTGGCCTGTCCGGCGCGCCGCGCGAAGCGGAGGCGATCATGCTCGACCGCGACCTGCGGCTCGTCGCCCTGACCGGCGCGCGCTACCATTCGGCGATCGTGACGACCACCCTATCGCTTGACGCGTTGCGGCGCGCCAAGGACGAGGGCCTGGCCGTGACCTGCGGGACATCGATCAACCATCTGACGCTGAATGAGAACGACATTGGCGACTATCGCAGCTTTCTCAAGCTTCGGCCGCCGCTGCGCCAAGAGGACGAACGCATGGCGCTGGTTCGCGCGCTCGCCGAGGGCCTCATCGACGTGATCGTCTCCGACCATGATCCGCAGGACGTGGAGACGAAGCGCCTGCCTTTCGCCGAAGCCGAATATGGCGCGATCGGGGTCGAGACGATGCTCGCCGCCGGCCTGCGCCTTGTTCACTCCGGCGACGTCACGCTTCCCCGCCTGCTCGGCGCGATGACCTCTCGCCCGGCGGAGATTTTGGCCTTGCCGCAGGGCAGGCTGCAAAAGGGCGCGCCCGCCGACATCGTGCGCTTCGACCCTGACGCGCCCTTCGTCGTCGATCCTGCGAAGCTTCATTCGCGCTGCAAGAACACGCCTTTCGACGGCGCGCTGCTGCAGGGCGCGGTGAGACTGACCGTCGTCGGAGGCGAAGTCGTTTACGAAGATTAAGACCGGCGACGCCGCTTCGTCAGGCCTCGATTGATTGCCGCATTTTTCGATCAGGGCTGCTCAGCCCAATGCGATCGCGAATCTGTGTCGCGCCTTCAGCGCCTCCATGCTGAGCCAGACCGTGGCTCCAGCACCAATGAAATGAGCAACTAACAAGTTAAAGTTCGCCATTAAGATGAAGACGTCGAGCGCGCGCACGATCTTGTCCGGATCGGTGATCGCGATCCCCGGCGGCTGCGAAACGGTCTTGGCGACGAGGAGAGCGATGCTCAAACCGACGCCGATGAACGACACGACGGCGCCCAGAACGTTAATCAATGAGCCGACTCCAAGAAACCACAAGGCCGTGGGCTGGTCGCCGGCGAGCACGCTGACCGGATCGCTGACCAGACGGCCGGAAGCGACGGTCGAGAAAAAATCAAGGAAGAGCGACGCGAACAACAAAGCGAGGCCGAAATAGCCCCAATGGATCGGATCGCTGACCCAGATGGTCGAGCTGATCGACTGGCCGACCGCGCCAAACGCGAGGAGCGGCGCGGTCAGGAAGGCCAGAACGAAATCCAGCCAGAACCCGATCCAGCCGGCGAGGCGGATGCGACGCGCAAGATCCTGGCCGATCAGAGTCGATTCCGGCGAAAGCGCCGCCGCGCCTCTCGGCTGCGACGTGGCGACCAGCGCCGTGGAGGTCGTCCGCCGCGACGGTTCGGCTAGCATGATGAGGCCGAGATAGGCGATCAACGCCGCCGGGAGGAGAATGGCCGCGAGCTGGTTCGCGGCGCGCGCGGCATTTACGAAGCTCTCATCGGCGAAACCGGGCGATCCGCCCGAAATCCCGATGACGTCAAATGAGACGCCGCTGAAAATCGCTTCGAATCCGCCGCTGGCGATCAGGAGTCCAGCGGCCGCGTAGAGGAACTGCCGCAGCGGATAGGCGACAAGGCGCCGCCATGCGGGTCCGGCGCTAAACGGGTATTTCGCAAAGCCCGCACGCCACAGATATTGCGTGGCGAGCAGGATGCCGACGAGCGCTGAAAAGTTCAGCGACAGATTTGTCAGCGGACCGCCGATCGACGGCTCCCACAGCCGCAGTCCCCAGGCGCCGAGCGCGAGCATGGCGAAGAGCGCGGCGAACGCCCAATCGACCGGATCACCGAAGAAATCATACGCCAATTGATGATGCCGCATTTTGGCGCCCCGCATCGGAACCAATTGGCGCGTCAGGCGGCGATTTCAACATGCGACGCTTTAGCCATGTCCACGCCGCCGGCCCTTGCCCGATGCGCGACGGGCGCTTTATCAATTTGCGATTGTTTCGATAAGGGAGAGACTTTGATGAAAGCGCTTTTCGCCACGACCGCGATTTTCGTCACGTTGTCGCTGTGTTCCAGCGCCTTCGCACAGGTTCCGAGCTTTCCGAAAGACGAGCCCTACGCCAAGGCGCGCAAGCATCTTTTGAAAAAGGGATGGAAGCCTGTTCACGAACCAGAGGACGGGTTTGTCTGCCAGAAGGACGATCCGCGCTGCAACGGACGGCCCGAAACGGTCAATTGCGCCGGAACGGGCCTGGCCAATTGCATCTTCCGCTGGCAACGAAAGGGCGTCGTGATCGATGTGCTCACGGTGGGCGAGACAAAGCCGGTGATCACGCAGGTGACCTGCCGCTCAGGATGCAGCTAAACTCGGCGTCCGCTAGCGCGGTGACCGACGGTCTTGTTAAGGCTTCTCCTCGCCGCGATTCCGGCCGGCTATCATTGCGGAAGTTGCAATATGTGTGTTACGAAGCAGAGGAAGGCGCGGCATTATTTCCAAATGGCAAAAGACCCCAAAAAAACACTCGGCGCCAGCGAGTTCCGCAAAGTTGCGGTTAGTTCGCTCACGAACGCCCCCAAGGTGCTGGGCGTGACTAAGGATGGCGTTCGCATTCTGAAGCCGAAAGGCAAGGCTACTCATTTCTCGACGAAAGAAATCCGAGACGCCATTTCCACGGTTCGCGCCGCTAAGCGAGCTTGATGAACGACAAGGACGTTTTTATCAATTGTCCGTTTTCTCCGGACTATAGCGAGTTTTTCCAGGCTATTGTCTTTGCTGTGGTGAGGTCGGGCTATACGCCGCGGTGCGCCAGAGAAAACGACGATGGCGGCGAGGTACGGATCGAAAAGATTTGCCGGATCATTCGTGAATGTCGATACGGCGCGGCGTCGGGCTTGCCGCGCTTCAATATGCCTCTTGAACTAGGCCTCTTCTTGGGCGCGCGGAATTTCGGGAAAAAGTCTGATTCACAATAGAAAGCCCTCATTTTCGATAGCGAGAAATATCGATATAAACAATTCATCTCTGACATTTCAGGGCAGGACATTCATGCGCATGAGGGCAAGGTCGGGCGGCTCATCGAGGAAATCGCGACTTGGTTTCGCGACGAGGCGGGGGACGCGCGGGTGCCTGGCGGTCGCGCGATAGCGGACGAATTCAAGAAATTCCAAGTGGATTTGCCTGATATTTTGAAGCTCCGAAGGCTGGAGCCGCGGGAACTCACATTCAAGGATTTTCATATGCTCGCCGCCAATTGGATCCTGGCGGAAAGCGGGGCGTCCAGATTATGAGGCGAAGCCCTCTTGCTCTCCGCCACTATTGCCCTTAAATCCCCCGCCGCACGTGGGGAAGGCCCCGCCAAAGCCGGAACAAGAACGATGGCCAAGGAAAAGTTTTCACGCACGAAGCCGCACTGCAACATTGGGACGATCGGACACGTCGATCATGGCAAGACGTCCTTGACGGCGGCGATCACCAAGGTGCTGGCGGAGACGGGCGGCGCGACCTTTACGGCCTATGACCAGATCGACAAGGCGCCGGAAGAGAAGGCGCGCGGCATCACCATTTCGACGGCGCATGTCGAATATGAGACCAAGGACCGCCACTACGCCCATGTCGACTGCCCCGGCCACGCCGACTATGTGAAGAACATGATCACCGGCGCGGCGCAGATGGACGGCGCGATCCTGGTGGTCTCGGCCGCCGACGGCCCGATGCCGCAGACCCGCGAGCACATCCTGCTCGCCCGTCAGGTCGGCGTGCCGGCGCTGGTGGTGTTTCTGAACAAGGTCGACATGGTCGACGATCCCGAGCTTCTCGAACTCGTCGAACTCGAAGTGCGCGAGCTGCTCAGCAAATATGAGTTCCCCGGCGACGACATTCCGATCGTCAAGGGGTCGGCGCTGTGCGCCCTCGAGGGCAAGAATCCCGAGCTCGGCCATGACGCGATTTTGAAGCTGATGGCGGAAGTCGATCGCTATATTCCGCAGCCCGAGCGTCCCAAGGATCAGCCCTTCCTGATGCCGGTCGAGGACGTGTTCTCGATTTCGGGCCGCGGCACGGTGGTGACCGGGCGCATCGAGCGCGGGGTGATCAAGGTCGGCGAGGAAGTCGAGATCGTCGGCATCCGTCCGACCACCAAGACGACGGTCACCGGCGTCGAAATGTTCCGCAAATTGCTCGATCAGGGCGAGGCGGGCGACAATGTCGGCTGCCTGCTGCGCGGCACCAAGCGCGAGGACGTGGAGCGCGGCCAGGTTCTGTGCAAGCCGGGTTCGGTGAAGCCGCATACCAAGTTCAAGGCCGAGGCCTACATCCTCACCAAGGAAGAGGGCGGCCGCCATACGCCGTTCTTCACCAACTACCGCCCGCAATTCTATTTCCGCACGACGGACGTGACCGGAATCGTCACGCTTCCCGACGGGGTGGAGATGGTGATGCCGGGCGACAATGTGACGATGGACGTCGTGCTGATCGTGCCGATCGCCATGGAGGAGAAGCTGCGCTTCGCCATCCGCGAAGGCGGCAGGACGGTCGGCGCCGGCGTCGTCGCCAGCATCATCGAGT
>NZ_JAXMCX010000002.1:0-75000 GCF_046349115.1 Methylocystis sp.
GCTGGACTGCCCTGCCCTCCTGGCCTCGATCGGATTGACGCCAGAGCGTAGAAGACGACGGGCGGCAACGGCGCCTTCCCTGGCCTCGGCGAGCGATACATCGGGAAATCGCCCGAGCGACATTTCCGGACGGCGGCCCTTCCAGCTGAAGATGAAAAACCAGCGCCTCGCCCCGTTGGAATCTACGAACAGGTAGAGGTTGCCTCCATCGGCATACTTGCCTGGATCCGCAGTCTGCACCTTACGCGCCGTCAGTCTGCCGCTCATGGTTGCGGTTCCCCACAATCTTCCCCACAAATCGGGTGGGATTGTGGGGCATGATTTGGGATGTGTAAAGAGGCAGCGTCGCTGTTAATCGCAGACAAACCGGGATATTTGACATGATGAGGAATGACGGGGGAGGCTAGATTAGAGGACTCTCACTCCGACCAGTTTTTTCAATAGATTACGAAATTTGAACGCGTCCGCGGCCACTGAAACGAACGCGTGAAACAGGGCGTTCGCGCGATCGGCCGCCGACTCTGGACTCGAAGGCGTGTCACCGCACACGTTACGGCACGCCGGCGCGACATGGCTCGTGCAGAACCGCTGCGAGATATGGGAGGCGGCTGGCTATCTCGGGATGACGGTCCAGATGCTTGAGAGCAACCACGGGCGCCATCATCCCGACAACCAGAAGGGCGCCGTCGAAGCGATCGACCGGCGGGCGCATCAATAAGAGTCGAGACGCTGCAAGAGTCGAGACGCGACCTGCTGCGGCAAGACGTCTCTCAAAACGTCTCGGAAATTATTGCTCTTCGCTGCTCAGGCTTCGAATACAGGAGTTCGGCATTTATCGTTTGCCGCGTGAATTCATCCTCTAAAAATTTCTATGCGAAACACCCGGACAATGCGCCGGAAATTGGCGCTGGTTTGTAGCGTCGGCGGCTTTTGCTCCGCGATTGGCGAGTTTCGCTGTTTTAAATGGCCCATCTCCAACCAAATTCGCTGGTAAAGGCGCTCGGCATTACAGGAGCCGAAATGTTTGAACTGGGAATGCCGAAATCGGTGTCAGGCCATGCCGCGCATGACACCAGCGTCTCTATCGAGCGTGTGTTCGATTTTGTCGCAGAAAAATTCTTTGAAAACTATCCCCGTTGGTGTCCTCAAGTTGTCGAGGTCATTCCGCTTGACAGTGACGTCGTTCACATCGGGGCCAGAGCCCGCCAAACAACTCTCGAGAATGGCGTTCAAACGACATCTACATTTGAGGTATCCAAACTCGATCCGCCAAACTCTTTTGAAATCCTGGGGATATCGGATCGTTTTAGAGGCGAATACAAATTCAGCAAGAAAAATTCAAATGAAACAACGATATTCTTTCAATTTGAATTTCAAGAAATAGATTTTGCGATGAGACCTTTTCGCAAGCTGATAGAGCGAGCGTTGATCGAAGGCGCTCAAGCAACTGTTCAGAACATCGCATCGCTACTGGAGCAGCATGAGACCGAGTCAGGCGCAAAGCGCTCTTCCTTGTCTTAACCGGAGAAAAAGCATGTTTATTGTGCAGAAAGACGGCGGCTTAATCCCGAGGGTGCTAACTCAGATACTTGATTCATGCGTGAATGGGGTCACCCTGACAGATCCAGACATCGAGGACAATCCAATTGTCTATGCCAATAAAGCTTTTGAAGACATATCTGGTTATACTCAAGATGAAATCGTCGGACGAAACTGCCGCTTTCTTCAAGGAATGGATCGCGATCAGCCAGAGCTTGACAGGCTTCGTGAAGCGTTAAAAGCATGCGAAGCGGTTGAAGTAACATTGCGCAATTATCGCAAAAATGGGACATTATTTTTGAATAGGCTTGTTGTAAAACCACTTTTTGATGCCGATGGTAAGGTTGTTTATTTCTTAGGAGTGCAATACGACGTAACTAACATGTACCGCGCCAACGAAGGGGCTCTCGCTCTTCTAAATTCGAACACATTACCCCGTCCGTTCCCGGAGTTTGCGCGCTCAGCACGTAGCGGAAGATATATTTATTGCAACGACGAATTCATACGTACGTTTTTGGTTCCTTTCAGTATGGGTCGCGACAATATAATTGATATGGATCACGATACCTTATGGGGGCCGAAGGTCGCGCCGATTTTTCGAAGTCTCGATGAAATCGTCGTTCAGCGGCCAGATAAGCGTGGCGCGCTTCGAGACGTCACGTTTCCCGGCAATGAGCGCGTTTTCGACATTTTTAAATGGGCGATCGTTGACCCGCAGAGCGGAGAAATTGAGAGCTTCTTTACGACGATCATTCCGAGAGATTTTTAAGGTGCAACATTTCGTTCCGTCGCCGTTGTGGAAAATTGCGTCAAATGTCCGGCATTCGTAACGATGACAAGATCGTCCACCCCCTCTGGGTGCGCATCTTTCACTGGATCAATGCATTCGCGGTTTTTGCGATGATCGGCAGCGGATGGAAGATCTATAACGCATCGCCGATTTTCGGTTTCACCATTCCTTCCGAACTTACGATCGGCGGATGGCTTGCGGGCGCGCTTGCTTGGCATTTCGCTGTGATGTGGTTGCTCGTCGCGAATATCATAGGGTATTTTATTTTCGGGCTCATGACGGGCCATTTTTGGAGAAACCCTCTCTCGCTCCCACCCATCGCCGCCTATCGCGATTTGAAATCAGAATTAGCGGCATTGGCTGCTCATACCCCGGGCGTCTACAATCCGATTCAACGTGCGCTCTACATTTTTGTGGCCGCAATGCTCATCATTGCTGTTGTCTCCGGTCTCGCAATCTGGAAACCGGTCCAGTTTCAGACGCTCACGAATTTTTTTGGCGGCTATGACACTGCGCGCGAGGCGCATTTTTTCGCGATGGTTGGAATTGTGGTATTTCTCGCCGTCCATATTCCACTTGCGTTTATTTTCAAGGCTACGTTGCGATCTATGATCACGGGCAAATTGCGCGCTCCGCTGCGAAGACCAACTCCAAAAGCCTAGGTCTTTTCCCGATTTTAGACGTCCCGCTCCATTTAGACGAACGCCAGGTGCGCTGTGGGTCAAATATGAACGGCGTTTTCTACGACAGAGGCTGTGCGCTTGTCCTTTCCTTAACGGCTCTGCGACGGGAGCCTTGCTTCAGCCTATCCTCCAGCGTCAACTTCAACCGCTCCGTGGACACGATTGTCTTTTTGCTCAGGGTTTGGCGCGACACGTCGCGATCGCTTCCTGCCAAGACTTGCGGCTATTGTTGACCTGAATCTGGAAGCAATTGACCGTCTCGTAAGGATCGCTCGTGCATGCGCACAGGTCGTCGAGGTTCTTTTGTTGCCAGTGTCTCGAGGCGGAATTCTCAGGATCGTCGATCCTCCAAAGAATATTGTCTTGTACCAGTTCTTCACAGACCTGCTTCTTTGCCAACTCGCAAGCCGCTCTCGAGGAACGATCACTGACAGTGGAGTCGAGCGCAAGAACGGTCGACCGAAATCTTCTGGCTTCCGTCGGAGAGACCAAATCGGAAGCCGCATGTCTTATATCCGCTCGGCCGTCGATTGCGCTGAAGGGATGCGTCTCAGCTCTCACGAAGCTAAATGAGAGGCTGGCTGCCGAGAACACCGCAACAGACAGGAGGGAAGCCAGCTTCGATTCATAGAATGCAAACTTGTATCGCGCTGGATCGATCACAACACACTCCTTCCGATTAGGCGCCAGGTCATTAGCGCAGCATTTTCTTCGTCGGGCCTTACCTTGAATGGAATTCTGGCACCTCGACAACGCTGCTGGCGACTGCGATGGAAACAACCCCGGCCAGGATAAGCGCCAAGGTGAAACCGGCGACGGAATAGAAACACAAACTGTAGATGGAATCAGCGGCTCTAAGGGCGAGTTTCCTAAGCGTGCTCGGCTCATGCGATATATTCAACATGATCGCTAACCTCTCTCGCAAACCGGCGATTTGCGCCGGCAGATGAACGCTTTTTAGTTTGCTGAGTGGTTATGAGTTTCGTCTCAGCTTTCCATTGCTGCTAGGCGACGCGATGCCCCTAGCAGGCCGCTGAAAAACCCATTCCGTCGCAGTGCGAATCCGATTGGGGGTCGGTTTCCGCCTGTTGTGTTCTGGATTCGACCAGTCGGTTTGGGTTTTTCCAACAGCCTGCCAGAGTACTTACGTGTTCAGAGCTTTCCTGAATTGCGCGCAAGGAGGATCGGAAGACCGACGACCAGTATGGCGGCCCCCGCCCAAATAATCAGTTCGCTCATTTCAACCTCCAGAACTTTTGCGCTGACAGCGCATTTCATGTCGCTGAATTTGGCGCCTCTCTCATCCCTAGCAGCAACGGATTTTGCCAAAGTGCAGGAGATTTCTGCCACAAGGCTGCAGGCCTAGGGGCCCGCTCACCCGACGCGCGCGTGCACAAAGGCAGTGAGGCTCAGGCAGTCTCTCCTGCCAAATGGTTCGTTGATCAAATGATCGCCCGGATCAGAATTTGCGGTTGGTCGGGCACAGAATGTCCGCGGCATGGCGCGACGGGAACTGGTGAGCAAACGATCACCCAGGCCGCCGTACTGGCTGGATGGCGAGGCAATATTGAGATGCCCTGAATAGCTCTGCGAATTCCGAATGCACGGCTTCGGGTCGGTCGATGCGTCACCGAAAAGGCTGCTGTCGATAACCGACTGGCCCGCGCGCATGCTTGGGATCGACCTCTCCTACACTCAACCCGGCGGATTCAACCTCGACTGGATGCGCCATGTCATGGAGTGCATGCCGCCAGCCGCCTACCTGTCGAGCGAATATTTCGATCGTTGATACTGGAGCGACGCCGGCATCCTGTGCAAATGCGGGCTGGGTCAGCCGCGACGAATTGACGACGGGTTAATCGGGCATTCGGTCGTCTGTTGCAGGCAAGCCCGTTACCTTGGCGCAGGAGGCGGCATCCGATTGTGGACCGCCCTCAGTACACTCAGCTACCAATGCGCGGGTTTAGATGAGTGCGTCGGCTGCGTACAAACCTATGCCGGCGCCGCGACGCTGCGTTCCTGGTGGTGACCAGTGTCGTCGCCTGAGCCTCCAAAGTCCGGTTCGGGCATGAAGTGGCCACTGATTGGCCACTGATTGAGCGGAACTGAACGCGGGCAGTCAGTGGCGAACGGTATCAGAACTCATTGCAAATACGCGCTATTCAGAAAGCATATCTCGTTTGGGACGAGGGGGTCGGAGGTTCGAATCCTCTCGCTCCGACCAATCTTCTCAATACATTAGAAAAGCCCAGCGCCTCCACGACCAGTCACCCCGGCCCCATTTGCGGGAAAAACCCGCCGCCGGCATGTTCGATCGCCGCATCGGCCAAGAGGTCGCGCCACATGCGATATTGATCGTTGAAGACCGCCTGGCCGAGATCGCGCTCAACCAACGCAGCCGCCAAGAACCTCAGCCCATCGGCGAGCGTCAGGGCGTTTTCGAGATAGAGCAGCCTTATCCCCACAGCTTCGTGGCCCATGACCGACATCGCCGCGGCAATCTCGATATTGTCGCGGCGGCCTTGTCCGGGACCGCAAACGCCGACATAGCACCGCGCCCAGTCGCTCGGATTGCTCTCGTTTCGAAGCGCTTCGAATCCGTCCCTCAGCGCGCCGTAAACGGCCTGACCGACGAGTGCGATGGCCCGTTCGAGTTGCGGATTGACTCTCTTGAGAGCTAACGGAAATTCGTCCGCTGTCGTATGGCGCCCTGACAGCCACCCATCGGAGAGGCGCTTTAGCTCAGTAAGAACATCTCGCGCAGGGTTAGCCAGGTCAACGGGCAGCTCCGCCGACGCGCTTTCGAGCGCCTCGCCCAATGCGTCATTCAGCTGCCTTGCCGCCTGCAATGCCGCGGTCGAATCCCAGCCCCGCAGCGACAGGCTCCAGGCGCCATGAGCGCCTAGCACGGCGTGCATCAATCCCTTGATCTTCGGCAGCATTTGATCCGGCCGATAGCATTTCGTCAGCTCGCCATGTTCGACGCGCCAGATTTCTCCCGTGCCGATGAGAGTCAGCGCGGCGAGCGGGGTTTCGGCCAGAACCTGTTCGCGGTTGGCGCCGTATAGCGAACGGAACGTCAAATTCAGTTTGGCGATTGGATCGTCCGGCGTTCCGGCTTGCGCCGGCATCCCTGCTGAAAGATCCGAAGCGCCCTGAGGTCCTGCAGTCATTGCGACGCTCCTTTGCGGCCGATTCGAAAAAATCTTCCCATTTGTCTCGCACGCACAGTGCGATTCGCTCAATCAATTCGACGCGCTTTTCGTCACATCAAATGACGGAGTCAATTTCTTGCTTGTCCGCCTATCGTCGACGCCGCATGCCTGTCTTGGGAACGCCGTCGAGCAGGATCATACAGACTTTGGCAAACGCCGCGCTGCATGGCTTGAACGCGAAGGTTCAACGGCGATCGGATCGAAATGGATTGAAATCACATGCAAATTCGGCAAGCACGCCTTCGCCTATCGCTCCGACCCGTTTTCTCAACAGCTCAGGAATTCTGCACGCATCGGCCGCCAAGGCGTGGCCGCGGCGTCGGCTTTTCCCGGCATCGAGCCGCGGAGGGTCGCGACGCTCATGATGAGCAAGGCGATTCTGCTTAATGGCTTGGCGCCAATGACAGCAATCGTAACGATGGCATCGCATCGAAGGTCAACGCCGCCATGCATACAAATTCGCCGACTCCGTCCGCGATCACCATGTCGCCGATGATGAGTATCGCGAGTCCCTTCGAAATCTCGGAGAAGGCAAAAATCCGGTTGGCCCTCGCCAAGCGCGCCAACTCGCCGAACAGCCTGCGAGGACCGGCGGCGACCGCATTCGCCCAAACCAGAGCGATCTCTTTTTTTCTGGGCGCACGCCCGATAGATGATGGCGCTCGTAGAAAGCCCATGCCTCGCCTTCAAAGATGGAGTGTCGCTCCTCTATCTCGATTAACGGCCGTGATTGTGGCCGGCATACGGCCCCACCTAGGCATCCGGATTTGTCGCCGTTCGCGACGCTCCTCATTCGGCACTGCCATGGGGGACCTTAACTTCACAGATTCGCTCAATATTTCCTGGCGATTCAATCGCTGGTCGTTTCCCCTGCTTCCTCAGTCAGTGACCATCATTGGAAAAATGCTGATAGTCGACGCTTCTTTTCCAATGTCCGCCCCAACGCCAGCCTTGCCGTGAGAAGGCCCTGGTCACGACGTCCCCGTCGACGATGATCCCGACGATATCTCGCCTGCGCTTCTCGGGCGCGTCATAGGCGCGTCCGGCTTCCGGCTCGGTCAGATTTCCCTCCCGATAGGGATTTTGGACAGGATTAATGTCCACCGCCATGCCATAGGCGTGTCGCGACATCGCGCCGCGATCGGTGGTTCGGCAGTTGAAGGCGCTGGTGTTGTTCGCCGCCATCGATCGCGCGTCATCGCCGCCAAATTCATCGATCAGCGACATTCGATAGATTCGAAATTTGCCGCTGTCGTAGATTTCCTGAAAGGCGGCGGCGACCGCCTTGGCGACGCTTCTCGCGACGATCAGCGCGCCGGTCTGCGCATTGCCGTCGAAATCGAGATAAGGGACGCGCAAGAGAATCAGCTCGTCCCGTCTCGGACAGGGCAGCTCCGCGCGCCACGATCTCCCCTGCATATAAGCCCAGACCGTGTCCGGTATCGGCTCAGCGGTCACCTTGGCGCCCCGCGCATGCGCTGCGTTCGCAAGAAGCAAAGACAAAAGCGCAACCGCTCGCAGCGCGCGCAGATTGCGAATTCGAGCCTTTCGATATGCGGACAATACGGTCGACATGCGCGCGTTTTGACGGCTCTAAGGATTCATAAACGACAATATTGGCGGCGTTTAACGGCGCCTTTCAATCTAATAACATAAACGCCCCGACTGCGGCGACGCGGCGGGGCGTTTTTAGCGTCTCATACGATTTCCGTTTGATCCGCTCGGCTGTCATTCCCGACCCCGACGCGGAAGTGCGATCGGCGATCCAGAGCAAAACCAGCATTCTCGGATTGGCCCTGGATTCCCGGTCAGGCCTTCGGCCTGCCGAAAATGACACAGCCCAAGCGAAGCGATCAGCCGGAATTCGTATCAGCGAGTTTATGCGCGCTATTTCAGCAGCGCCATTCCCACAGGCCCATATGATCGTTCCAGTAGTAGCACACGCCTGGATCGTGCGGATGTCCGGGACTGCTCCAATCCCGATGCTGATAGCGCCAGGGCCCGCCATAGGCCTGGATATCGCCGTCGTAAGGAAGCGCGCCGACTCGCTGAGCCTGAGCGGATGTCGCCAAAGCCAGGAACGTCGCGACCATCACTAGCGTGAATTTGAGCATTGCTTCCTCCCAGTTGATTGTCGTTCGCCAAATCGAACTGGGATGCGCGCTGGATCATTCAACCCCAAGCAGGCCCAACATAATTACTGATGCATGAGCGTCTGTGAAAGTTCGGAAATATTTGTCGCGCCGACGCTCAGGCTTAGAGCGCCGGCGCGAAAAACCGGAGCCAAGTCCTTCACCAAGTCCTTCGCTTAGAGGCGCGCTCGATAGGTTCACAAAATCCGCCCTGGGCGATGTCGCCCAAGGGCGCGCGACTAGCGCTTCGCGAAACGTTCGATGGCGTCAATGAACGCGTCCGGCGAAGCCGCGATCCGACGCGCGATGTTCATCGGCAGCCTGACGAGAATGCGAACCGTCGAGAAGGTCGAAGAAACGAGACGCGGCATTCACAGCTCCATTTATTGGCGCGCCGCTCATCCCGGGGAGTGGAAGGCGGCCGATGGCTAGCGCGAGCCTGCATTTAGCCATGCGGACGTTTCAGGCGGGTTGCTGCAATGTTGCCGATCAGTTTCAGCCTTGCGTCAAATTTGTGCGCGGATGGGCGGGGCGATCAGGCCGTCGCCGTTCCGCCGTGGCTCCAAGAATCGCCATCCCGGACCAAAAAACGCTTATTTATCCAGCATTCAGGGCCAACCTGAAGATCGGCGCCGCATGGACAAGAGCTGCGAAAACGTCGCGCGGTTCGCCTTACCGCTTTTTAACCATAGATTGACGCCGCGCCGAATGTGGCGCCTCCGCGATCATTGCCCGAGAAGTTCCGCGCGCAGCCGATCCGCGACGATCTCGGCCGCCGCCGCGACCTTCGGCGACATCGTCGCGCCGATCGTGAAGTTTTCGCCCTCGATCGCGTAAACGACGCAGCGCGCCGGCAGGACGCCGAGCGCCCTGGCGAGCTCCAGAGCCTCGGCGAGGCCGAAGCTATGCGTCGACGCGCCAAAGGCCATTTGCGGAAGCGGCGCTGCGCTAACGTCGAAGCGACGTATCTCGCCAGGGGCCGCCCCGGAAAGACAGGCGTCGACGATGAAGGCGGCGTCGGCGCCTTCGAGTTGCGCCAGCACGCTTGTCGCCTCGCCCTCTTCCTCGATGATGTCGACGCCGTCGAGAGACGCGCGCAACGTTAGTGCGACTGCGCGGCCCGCGCCATCGTCGCCGCGCTGGGGATTGCCGATGCAGAGCGCGACGATGCGCCGGCGCTCTCGCGTTCTATCCGCCACGATCGACTTCGAGCCGCAGGAAATGCGTCGCGCAGGAAATGCAGGGGTCGTGATTGCGGATCGTCTGTTCGCAGCGATGGCGCAGCGCGTCGTCCGGCAGATCGAGCCAGGCGGTCGCGAACGTCTTCAAATCCTCTTCGATGCTCGGCTGATT
The DNA here is from genome assembly GCF_046349115.1 of Methylocystis sp. Classification (GTDB taxonomy): domain Bacteria; phylum Pseudomonadota; class Alphaproteobacteria; order Rhizobiales; family Beijerinckiaceae; genus Methylocystis. The sequence continues at coordinate 9,713 of NZ_JAXMCX010000002.1, forward strand.
TTGCGAGGTCGGCGGCACAATGCGCGCGTCGGCGATTTTTCCATCGGGATTGAGACGATAGCGGTGATACAGCATGCCGCGCGGCGCCTCGGTCGCCGCAAAGCCCGTCGCCGCATGCGGCTCGATCTCGATCGCAGGCCGCTCCGGCTCTTCATAGTTCGCAATGATCCTCAGCGCCTCGTCGCAGGCATAGAGAACTTCGACGGCGCGAACGACGATGCTGCGAAATGGATTGGCGCAGACCGTCCCCAGTCCGGCTTCTTGCGCCGCCTCGCGCGCCAGCGGCGAGAGAGATGCAGCGTTGAGCGCATAGCGCGCCAAGGGGCCGGTGAGATAGGCTCCGCGCGCCTTCAAATGCGCGTGCAGCGCGGTCGAGTGCGCGACCTGCGTCTCTTCGAAATATTCGTCATATTCCGCGGCCGATATATCGAGTCCGCGGCTCGAGGCGATGCGGCCTTGGCTGAACGGATATTCGCCGTCGCCCCGCAGCGCGACGAATTCATAGTCGCGCTCAACGTCGGGGAAATCAAAGCCGGCGGTCCAGTGCACGGTGGCGAGCGCCAGCTCCCGCGCGCGCTTCAACTCTTCGGCGAGCGGCTGAAACTCCCGCTCGCGCGGCGTGCGATAAAAGCCGCCGACGCGGACATTGATCGGATGAATTTCACGCCCGCCGAGCAGCGCGATAATAGAATTGCCGGCCTTCTTGAGATTGAGCGCGCGCCGCACGATGTCGCCATGATCTCGCGCCATTTCGATCGCGCCTTCATAGCCGAGAAAATCCGGCGCGTGCAGCATATGGACGTGCAGCGTATGGCTCTCGATCCATTCGCCGCAATAAATGAGCCGCCGCAGATCGCGCAGAGGTCCGTCGACGACGACGCCGAGCGCATTCTCCATCGCGTGCACCGCGCTCATCTGATAGGCGACCGGACAGATGCCGCAAATGCGCGCGGTGAGGTCCGGCGCTTCGGTGAACATGCGGTCGCGCAAGAAGGCTTCGAAGAAGCGCGGCGGCTCGAAAATATTGAGTTCGGCCGACTGCACGATTCCGTCGCGCGCCACGACCCTGAGCGCGCCCTCGCCTTCGACGCGCGCAAGCTGATCGACCTTGATCGTCCTAACCGTCATGACGTTCGCTTTCCTTCCGGAAGGCGTCGGCATTGGCGTTGAAGGTCCGATAGACGCGCTTAAGCGCGTCATCATCCATGCCGAGCTTGCGCAACGACGCAGAAAGCGACGGCGCGTTCGGCGTCTCCATCGGCCCGTAGCAGCCATAGCAGCCGCGATTGTAGGAAGGGCAGATCGCGCCGCAGCCGGCGTGAGTCACAGGCCCGAGACATGGCGTCCCATGGCCGACCATGACGCAGAGATTGCCGGCGATCTTGCATTCGACGCAGACGCTATGCCGCGGCGTCTTCGGCTTGCGTCCGGCGAGAAAGGCCGAAATCACCTCTACGAGCTGCCTGGTGCTGATCGGACAGCCGCGCAGTTCGAAATCGACCTGCACATGATCGGCGATCGGCGTCGATTTGGCGAGCGTCTGTATATAGTCGGGCCGCGCATAGACGATGGACAAATATTCCCGCACGTCGGCGAAATTGCGCAGCGCCTGAATGCCGCCCGAGGTGGCGCAGGCGCCGATCGTCATCAGCAAGCGCGACTTCTTGCGGATTTCCTGAATGCGCTCGGCGTCATGCGGCGTCGTCACCGAGCCCTCGACGAGCGAGAGATCATAAGGGCCTTCGACTGTCGCACGCGTCGCTTCAAGAAAATACGCAATCTCGACCTCGCCGGCGATCGCCAGCAGTTCGTCTTCGCAGTCGAGCAGGCTGAGCTGGCACCCGTCGCATGACGCGAATTTCCAGAGGGCGAGCTTCGGTCGAATGCGGGTCACGTCACAGCTCCCGACAGGCAAGAAAATTGCGCACTCGGTCATAAGGATGCACCGGCCCGTCCTTGCAGATGAACAGCGGACCGAATTGGCAGTGGCCGCAATGGCCGATCGCGCATTTCATATTGCGCTCCATCGACACGAAGATTCTTGAATCGGCAATGCCGGCATCCTCCAGCGCAAGCGCGCTCGCGCGGATCATCACTTCCGGCCCGCAGATCATCGCGACAGTATCCGCAGGATCGAAACGCAGCTTCGACAGCAAGGGCGTGACATAGCCGACGTCGCCCGTCCATTCGGGTCCGGCGCGCTCCACCGCCACGCGCAATTGGAAGTCGGGCGTTCGCCGCCATTCCTCCAATTCGCTGCGAAAGATGAGATCGTCCGGCGCGCGCGCGCCATAGAGAACGCCGACGCGGCCATAGGCGGCGCGATGGCGCAACAGCCAATAGATGACGGGCCGGAGCGGCGCGAGTCCGATTCCGCCGGCGATCAGCAGCACGTCAAAGCCCTTGTAGGCGTCGACCGGCCAGCCGACTCCGAAAGGGCCGCGCAGGCCGACGCGATCGCCGATCTTCAATTTGCCGAGCGCGGCGCTCACCGGCCCGACGGCGCGGATCGTATGGGTGAGAAGCTCCGGGTTCTGCGAGTCGCCGCTGATGCTGATCGGTATCTCGCCGACGCCGAAGGCATAGAGCATGTTGAACTGTCCCGGCGCGAAGGGCGTCGCGCGCTCCGGCGCGAGATCGAAGGTGAACACGTCTTCCGACTCGCGGATGAAGCGCGTCACGGGCGTCATGCGCGGGACCATCGGATATGGCTGCGTCGCGCAGGCTTCAAGCGTTTGCGGCATCATACATCCCGAGCGCCTGCATCCGCGCCGACTGCAAACGTTTGACGAGCGGCGGAATGAAGCGCTTCATCATTTCATAGCCGACGCGCGGATCCGCCTCGCATTTGCCGCGCAGACACTTGGCATCGAAAGCGATGGCGCGGGTCAGTTCGACGGCGCGCGCGTCGAATGACGAGCGATAGGGCGGAATGAGCCAGTCGGAGCCGAGTATCTCTCCGCTCTTGATGGTGAGAAACGCGAAAGTTCCGCGCCCGGGCATGAAAGTTTCGAGCGCCACGGCGCCATGCCGCACGAGAAAGAAGGAGTCGGCGGCGGCGCCTTCGCGAAAAAAATATTCTCCCTGTTGCAGCACGACGTTCTTCGCGCAACCGGCGACGAGCGCCAGCGTGTCGTCATCCAGCCCCTCGGCGAAGGGATGATGACGAAGCAGATCGGCAATGTCCTTCATCGCGGCTCCTCGGCCGAGGCGTCATGTCCGCGAATAGCGCGGACCTCCTCGGTAATGTCGATGCCTACCGGACACCAGGTGATGCAGCGGCCACAACCGACGCAGCCAGAAGAGCCGAATTGGTCGATCCAGGTCGCAAGCTTGTGGGTCATCCATTGGCGGTAGCGCGATTTCGCGCTGGCGCGCACGCTGCCGCCGTGGATATAGGAAAAGTCCATGGTGAAGCATGAATCCCAGCGACGCCAGCGTTCGGCGCGCTCGCCGGAGAGATCGGATACGTCTTCGACCGACGTGCAGAAACAGGTCGGACAGACCAGCGTGCAATTGGCGCAGGCGAGACAGCGCGTCGCCACCTCGTCCCAGCGCGGATGTTCGAGATTTTTCGTCAGCAGTTCGTTGAGATCATCCGAACGCATGTCGCGACCCATCGAGGAAGCGGTTCGTTCGATCAAAGCTTTGGCGGCTTCGATCTCGCGATCGGAAGCGGCGCGATGCGGAATCTGCGCGACGAGCGCGCGCCCTTCGTCGCTGCCGGTCTCGACGAGAAAAATATGTTCGCCGCCGTCAAGCAGTTCAGTCAGCGCAATGTCGAAGCCCCTCTCGACGCGCGGGCCGGCCTGCATCGAGGCGCAAAAGCACGTGCCCCCCGCCTCGCCGCAGTTGACCGCGACGATCAGCGCGCGCGCGCGCAACGCCTGGTAGTGCGGATCGACGTAAAGATCGCCTATGAGCGTCCGATCCTGAATTTCAATCGCGCGGATTTCGCAGGCGCGAACGCCGATGAAGGCCAGTCGGTCGTCGGGCTGCGCCTCGGGCGCGACGCTGATATCGTCGCCGCGACGCTCCGCCGTCCAAAGCCGCAGCTTCGGCGCATGGAGAAATTTCTTCCACGACTGCGGCCCGACCGAATATCCAAACAAGGCGTCGTCGTCGCGGCGCGCCAGCCTGTAGCGGCCGCCGTCCTGCTCATCCGCCCATCCGCGCGGCAGATCGTCGATCGATTCGATGTCGTCGTAAACGATCGCCTGATTTTGCACGGTGGGCGCGATGGCGCGATAGCCGCGCGACTGGATCGTCTGCAGCAAGGCCTGCAATCCTTCGACCGTTACGATCGCCGTCTTGCCGTCAATCTGGGTCACGATCCGCTCCTGCCGCGCTCGCTTGGCGCGCCACTCAAGATATATTTGGCCAATTGGGATTTTGTCTGCGGCAAATAGCCTTTGCCGGCGCCTATGTGACGCCGCCATGACAAGAGCGTCGCCGAAGTCCGCATGCTTTTTCGCGTCGCGGCGACGCCTGCCGCGGCGCCCTGGCGGCGCTGCATGAGAGCAGAAGCGCCGAATTCGCGGCGCGCCGGTTGCCCGCTTCCCGAGCACGAACTATCTTGGCCTCCAAATTCGGCCAACAGGCGCGAAGCGCAAGGCGAAGGCGCCGCAACGTCTTTCGCGCCCGAACCAGCGAGGAATGCTCATGTCGAATAGCTCCGACCCGGCCGAACCGACGCCGCCGCACGAAGACAATTGGGCGACGACGATCGGGCATGGCATCGAGACGCTCGAACATGGTTTCGAGGAGATCAGGACCCAGCCGGCGGAAGTTCTCTTCCTCGACGTCCTCAAAATCGATCTGCCCTATATCGTCATGCTCTCGACGGCAGTGCTCGGCATCGGCATTGTCACCTTCACCGGACAACCGGTCGCCTTATATTGGGAGTTCCTGACGCCGGTCTATTGCGCGATCTGCATTTACGTCGGATGGCGACATGCTGAAACGAGACATGAACGCACGCGGCTCGTCTGGACGCAAATCCTGCACTGGGCGGCGTTTCTCTTTGGCATGTGGCTGATCTATTCGCCGCCGCTGCGCCAGCTGATTGACGTCAACGCCGCCGGCCTCAATCTGATGGTGCTGCTCGCCGTCGCGACCTTCGTCGCCGGCGTCCACGCCGCCGCTTGGCAAATCTGCGTCGTCGGAATCCTTCTCGGACTCTTCGTCCCCTTGGTGGCGATTATTCAGCGCTCGTCGCTGTTCATACTCGTCTCGGTCCTCGGCGTCGGCTTCGTCGCCGCGAGCATCTACATCACGATGCATGCGCATCGCCGACAAACCAAAGCCGCCGAAGACGATATCGCCTGAACGCCAAGAAATCCGTTGATCCGCTCCGCTGTCATTTCCGACGCGCGCAACGCGCGCGATCGGGAATCCAGAGCAAAACCAGCGTTCTTGGAGTGGTGCTGGATTCCCGGTCAGGCCTTCGGCCTGCCGGGAACGATACGGGCCAAGGGAACCGACCAGCCGGAATTCGCATAAAACCTGCGCCGACGTTTCGTCGGGCGCATGTTTTAATTCGGCCCAAAGGCGACGCGATCTAGGCGGAGGCCGGTTGCGCGGCGAGCGCGGCGCGGATCGCCTCGTCCTTCGATTTGTCGAACGAAGTCCGCAGCACCACGCCGCCAACGCCTTTCAAGCCTTCGAGCACCTTGTCGGTCGTCATCTTGCGCACGAGCAGGAACAGGGCTGCGCCGCCGGGCGGGATCGCGGCGGCCACGTCCTTCATGAATTTATCGTCGATGCCGAAATCGGTCAGCGCCCCGGACACGGCGCCAGCGCCGGCGCCGATCGCCGCGCCGGCGAGCGGCATCATGAAGATCAATCCGATCAGAGCGCCCCAGAACGCGCCGGAGACTCCGCCAAGCGCCGTGGTGTTGAAGAGCTGATTGAGCTTCACCGCCCCGTCCGCGTTCTTGACCGCGACGACCGCGTCGCCGAGCTCGATCAGATATTCCTTCTGCATGGTGAAGAGCTTCTGCCGAACTTCCTCGGCTTTTTCTTCCGAAGAAAACGCAATCACGAGAAGATCATTCATCTGGCTCTCCTATTTCGCGCGCAGGATCGCGGCGCGGCGCCATTGACGATCTAGTTCAGTGAATAGCTCAAGACAATGCGGCGCGGCTCGTTCTTCGCGAGGCCAATCGCCGCTGGGGCGGCGCGAACAGCCGGCGCCGGCCGCAATGCCTTGAGCCGACGCCGGCTCTCCGACTTTGTCGACGAATGGCAGTCTTATTTAGCGACGAACGTCAATCCTGGCGACGACGCGGTCGCACCACCTCGGCGCGGACGCGATGCGGGACGCGACGCGGCGCAGCATAGAGGAAGCAGAGCGGCGAGAGCGCCGCGGCAATCAGCAGCATGGCGACAACCATGGAGCCTCTCCCGGATGGATTTTTGTTTTTGGCGACGCCGCCCGCCCCAGGGCGGGCGGCGCCATGTCTCATTCGTTCAGCCGATTACTCGGTCAGGAGGGCGACGCCTTCCTTGCCGATCAGGCGGCCAATGCAGCTCAGCAGCTGAAGCACGACGCCGAACACGCCAAGCGCCATCCAGCCAAAGAACACGAAGCCCCAATGAAGCGGCGCAACGAACAGTTCTTCCATGAACCAGAACGTGTGGCCCCACTCATTCAGGCCGACGTTCGGGATGATCATGAACGGGCCAATCGCCACGATCAGATACGCCACCGAATAGCCCTTCGCGAAATACGGCAGACGAGTCTTCGCATAGAAGAAGCCGCCAACCGCGATCACCGAATAGATCGGGTAGCTCATGTAGAACTCGATGATGTGCGACGGCGTGAAGTCCGTGTCGCGAATCACCGTCATGTGCCAGGTGCCGTCCTGCTCGGTGAAGAACGACGCGCCCCAGTAAATGGCCGCGGCGTAAACAACCAGCCACTGGATTTCGACAACAATCCGGCGCATCTCTTCGCGCGCCGTCAGCGTCGAGAAGTCGCGCGTGCGCGTCTTCCACAAAAAGCCCGCAAGGCCAATGCCAGAGATCAGCTCAAGCGGAATCTCCGTCCAAAGAATCGCCATCCAGTAGGTCTGGAATTCCGGAGCAAACGAATCAAGGCCGGCGCGCCAGCCAAAAATCTGCTCGTAAATCCGGACCACAAGATAAAAGCCGTTCAGAACCGCAAGGCCAATCCACATGCCCTTAAGGTCTACTACAGCTTCCGAGCCAGCAGCCGCCCGGGCCGCTGTGTCAGTCGTCGAGCTCATAATAGGTATTCCTCCATCGACATTGGCTCGAAGAGACGCTTCTTCGAGGCTGGTTGCATTTTAGCGCGCCGCCTCGCGTCGGAAATAGCGACTTTGTCGCCAAGCTGGGCGCAGAATCCGCCAAATGGAGCGCCCGAGCGCGGCTCGCTCATCGCGCCGCAACAAAAAGGCCCGGCGCGAACGCCGGGCCTTGGCTTTGGATCGCCGGATTTAGACCGGCTGAGGCTCCATGCCGCCGACGTCCGGCTCCGGCTTTTGTCCCGTGGTCGGAACCGCGGAGCCGCGCGGCGGCGGTGGCGTCGTCGACTCGTCGCGCACCGGCCGCTTCCCGACAAGCAACCCCTTCATTTCATCGCCCGACAGCGTCTCGAATTCGAGCAGCGCATTGGCGAGCGTGTCGAGTTGTCCGCGCTTTTCGGTCAGGACGCGCTTTGCTTCGTCATAGGCCTCCTGCACCAGACGGCGCACCTCGGCGTCGATCGTCTGCTGAGTGGCTTCGGAAAGCGTCTGCTGGCGTCCGATCGAATAACCGAGGAACTGCTCCTGCTCAGGATTGGCGTAGGCGACGGCGCCGAGCTTGTCCGAGAAGCCAAGCTGCGTGACCATCGCCCGCGCCACGCGGGTGCATTGCTGAATGTCGGAGGCCGCGCCCGACGTCACCTTGTCGTGACCGAAGATCATCTCCTCGGCGACGCGGCCGCCCATGGCGATGGCGAGCATCGCGGTCAGCTGCTCGTATGTCTGCGAGATCTGATCGCGTTCGGGAAGGCCCTGCACCATGCCGAGCGCTCTGCCGCGCGGGATGATCGTCGCCTTGTGAATCGGCATCGCGCCAGGAACCGAGAGTTGCACCAGCGCATGGCCGCCTTCGTGATAGGCGGTGAGCTTCTTCTCCTCGTCGGTCATCACCAGGGTGCGGCGCTCCGCGCCCATCATGATCTTGTCGCGCGCGTCTTCGAACTCCTGGTTCGTGACGATGCGCTTCGACCGACGCGCCGCCAGCAGCGCCGCCTCGTTGACGAGATTCATCAGATCGGCGCCAGAGAACCCAGGCGTGCCGCGCGCCACCACCTTCAAATCCACATCCGGCGCCAGAGGCACCTTGCGGGCGTGAACCTTGAGGATTTTCTCGCGGCCGATGAAGTCCGGGTTCGGCACCTGAATCTGACGGTCGAAACGGCCCGGACGCATCAGCGCCGGGTCGAGCACGTCCGGACGGTTGGTCGCGGCGATCAGGATGATCCCCTCATTCGCCTCGAAGCCGTCCATCTCGACAAGCAGCTGATTGAGCGTCTGCTCGCGCTCGTCATTGCCGCCGCCAAGTCCGGCGCCGCGATGGCGCCCGACCGCGTCGATTTCGTCGACGAAGATGATGCAGGGCGCGTTCTTCTTCGCCTGTTCGAACATGTCGCGCACGCGCGACGCGCCGACGCCGACGAACATTTCGACGAAGTCGGAGCCCGAGATCGAGAAGAAGGGCACGCCCGCTTCGCCGGCGATGGCGCGGGCGAGCAAGGTTTTACCCGTGCCGGGCGGTCCGACGAGCAGCACGCCGCGCGGAATCCGCCCGCCGAGGCGCTGGAACTTCTGCGGATCGCGCAGGAATTCGACGATTTCCTGCAAATCCTCCTTGGCCTCGTCGACGCCGGCCACGTCCTCGAACGTCACGCGGCCTTGCGTCTCGGTCAAAAGCTTCGCCTTCGACTTGCCAAAGCCCATCGCCCGGCCGCCTGCCCCGCCCTGCATCTGCCGCGCCATGTAAATCCACACGGCGATGAACAGCAGCAGCGGCAGTCCGTTGACCAGCAGGGTCGAAAGCCAGCCAGGACTGTCGCTCGCCGGCTTGGCGCTGATCTGCACCTTCTTCGACTCAAGCTTCTGCACGAGGCCCGGATCATTGGGCGCATAGGTCGTGAAGGAGCGGTTGTCGTTGAAATGGCCGGAGATTTCGTTGCCCGACATCGTCACGTCATGGACGCGGCCTTCGTCGATCTGCACCAGCAGTTCGCTGAAGGTGATTTCACGCGCCGGCGTGCGGGTCTGCTGGTGTTGAAACAGCCCGAACAGCAAGGCGCCGAGCGCGACGAAGACGACCCAAGGCAAATATTTCTTCCAATTCGCCTTCATTTTCACCTCCATGACGAGAGCCAGGGCTTCGCCCGGCGTCATCGCCAGATTTCGTGCATCCTGGGCCAGAAGCGAAGACGCCCCGACCAGAACAGGATGGGATTAGAAGTAATTTAGGTCAGGATGGCGCAATCGCCAAACAGGCACCATAATTCGCCAAAAGTAGAGGCGAATGCGTAAGATTGTCATTGCCGGCCTAAACCAATGCCTGGGCTCGGCTTTCATAGGACTGACCGACCTTTTGGCGCTAGCGCGCCGCGCGATCGTCCGCGCCAGCGCGCCTGGCCAAAGCGCGGACGACCCTTTCTACGTCGTCGCCGCGAGCGCGGATGGCGAGCCGGTCCGCGATCCTACGGGAGCGAGTTTTCCCGTCGCCGCCTCCTTCGAGGCGATCGCCGCCTGCGACGCAATCATCGTGCCGAGCTTCTCGCCGGACAAGGACGGCCAGCCGCCGGACATGTCTCGCTTCTCGCCGGCGGCGGCCTGGCTGCGCCGCCACCATGCGCGGGGCGCGCTGATCGCGGGCTGCGGTTCGGGCGTGTTTCTTCTCGGCGAAGCGGGGCTCCTCGACGGCCGACGCTGCACGACAAGCTGGTGGCATCACGAGGAGCTGAGGCAGCGCTATGCGCGGATCGACGCCGCATGGGGCGCGCGGTTGATCGAGGATCGTCGGATCGTCACCGCCGCCGGCCCGCTTTCCTGGATCGACGTCGCCTTGCACGTCGTTCGAGCGCTTTGCGGGGTCGACACCGCGCGGGTCGCCGCGGATTTCACCGTTGGCGAGGCGGCGCTGGTGAAAGGCGCCCCGCGCGGCCCTGCCGCCTATCGCGCGACGACGTTGAACGAAGGCGCGAACGCCTTTCTCGCCGAGGCGGAGCGGATCGTTCGGCAGTCCGACTCGTCGTTCAACGCTCAAGAGCTGGCGCGGGCGCTTTCGACCTCCGAGCGGACGCTGCACCGAAAGCTCAAGCAAGCCTCCGGAGAATCGCCGAAGACATTTATCGATCGGATTCGGGTCGAGACCGCGCGGATGCTGCTCGAGACCAGCGCCAAGCCGGTCAAGGAACTCGCATCCAGCGCCGGCTTCGCCGACGAGGCAAGCTTTCGCCGCGCTTTCCACCGCGTCGCCGGCATGGCGCCGAGCGCCTATCGGGTTTGGGCGCGCGCCAGAAGTCAGAACAAGGGGCAGCTTTTCGCTTTGCGAAAGGAAACGGAAATTCTTCCGAAAATGCTCACGACCATCTTCGACGCCTGCGTCAACGGCGTCACCCTTGTCGACCCCGATCTCGAAGACTTGCCGATCATTTACGCCAACCGGCCGTTCACGCGAATCACCGGCTATGAACTCGACGAGGTGATCGGCCGCAACTGCCGCTTTCTTCAAGCCGACGATCGAGACCAGGAGGGAAGACTGCGATTGCGCGAAGCCATCGGCAATCGCCAGCAGGTCGAAGTCACGCTGCGCAATTACCGCAAGGACGGGACGCTCTTTCACAACAGGCTCAACATAACGCCCCTGTTCGACCCCGATGGGCGGCTCCTGTATTTCCTCGGCGTGCAATATGACGTCAGCGACCAAGTTAAGGCCGAGCTGGAAATCGGCGACCTCAAAGCTAAGCTTATGTCGTTGCCGGATTAATCGTCATTGCGCCGCACAGGCGCCTGCAACTTGACGGAGTAATGATTGATTGAAATTGGAATACCGGAGGCGAAGCGAACCGGCGCAGCGCACCGTCGAGCGGCAAGTCTACGGCATCGCAGCAGCTTTTCCCACTTGGCTAAATATGAAGTCGATGCGCTAAATTGTCGCGTCTGCTCCCGGTGCGGTCATTCGTCTCCACAGGGCTGCGAGCCATAGGACAAAGCGCCATGAACGCCATCTCTGCGATTCTTTCGATCTTCGCCGCCGCCGCCGCCATCACGCTGGCGATCACCGCGATCGTCAACGCCTGAGCCCGCGCATAAGCCTCGCTCGCCGCCCGTCGGCGAGTTTTAAAAATTAGCGCCCGCGAAAGCGTGCGCTTTCGAGGCTGGCGAGATCGACCGGCCGGCAAGCGTCCTTGCCGCCAAGCCGGAGGAATTGCGCGTCCATCGCTGGGCCGACTTCATAAAGAACGACATTATATTCCGAGCCGTCCAGGCTCATCGGCGGCGTGAGCGCTTCGCCGGTGCAGCCGCGAAGCGACAGCGATCTATGGGCGGCGCTGTCGAAAACGCCGATCACATGCGTCAGCGCCGCATTCGTGGCGATCCCGTTCAGCGCCACGCCGATTTCGCCAATCGCGCGATCGATGAGCGGCTGCCGCGGCTGACAATTTTCGCTCGCGCACAAAGTCAGGCGACTGGCTTCCCAGATCAACGGACTTTCGATTCGCGCAAACTGCGGCGAACGCGGCCCGAAAGCATCATTCAGCATCGTCTCGCCGGTGGTCGGCAACAGTCTCAATGCGCCGACGATTCGCTCCGCGTCATCGAGCGCCAGGACGTAAAGCGGATCGAGCGAATCAAAATAATCGACGACCGCCAGCTGATTGGCCGCGCCCGGCGGGCGATCGCCGCGCGCCCGGGCGGCGCTCAGCCGCAGGCCGTACATGTCTTTGGTCAGTCGAGGATAGAGCGCGCGCGATTCGCCGGGAAGCAGCGCGATCATCGCGCGCGCCAGACGATCGACGGCGCGAGAGGAATTGAATTGAGCGAGGCGGAAGGCGCCTCGCCGACAGGCCGCTCCGATCCCATTCGCGCCGCGATTTCGATCGCGGCGGCGACCGTCGCGGCGTTAAGCCTCGCGCGCGCCGTTTCCAACCAGAATCGCGCGGCACTCGAACTGGCGCCGAGGGCGAGGCCGATCTCGCCATCGGTTTTTTTCGACGCCTTGAGGCGCAGACAGGTGAGCTCGCGGTCGGTCAGAAGATCGCCGCGCGATGTTCGGGATGCGGAGACGTGCCGGACCGTCGCGTGGAAGATCGCGCTCGCGACCATGAGCCGGCGGATAAAATCTTGGCGCGACATCGCCGACAGCCCGGCGTCCGGGACAGCGACGTTGAACAGCGCATATGCGCCATCCCGGCCGCGCAGGGGAAACGAGACGCCAGTCGCGCCAACATCAAGCTCGAGCGCTTCGCTGAGCAATTTGCCAATGATTGGATCGTCGCGCTCCAGCGCGCCCCAGTCCACTGGCGCGACGCCGCCCAGACCGGCGCGCAGCAAGGGTCCAAGGTCGACGCGGCCGGACTGGACATAGAGCTTACGCCAATTCGGCCCGCAAGCGGCGGACAGCAGGGCGCGGTCTGCGCCTTCCGTTGGGAGATTGAAGGCGACGTAAGCGACGTCGGCGAGGCCCGTCTCGTGCAGGAATTCGTCGAGGAAACTGTTGAGAATGGATCGCCTGTCGGCGCGCGCGAGCCGATCGATCAGATCGAAAACGTCTTCGCGATACATTTTCGCCCATCAAGCGCGAGCCAAGCAGTAATCTGATAATGCTTAGGCCCGAATCAGGCAATGCGCCGCGCGCGCATAACCGCTGGCAAGACGAACAAAAAAGAGCCCGGCTTTCGGCCGGGCTCCTTCGATTTCGATCGTTCAGGATCAAAATTTCGCGACGACGGGGGGCGCGCCCCAGTTGAAGTGATAATTCACGCCGGCGCGAACGATATTGCCGTTGAAGCGGGTGTGCGATTGCATAACCACCGCCGCGGCGATGGCGCCAGCGAACAACGTGTCGCCGCCAGTCGCAAGAACGCCGGCGGAATAGCTGACATTGCCGAGATCGTAATAAAGATACTCGACCTTCGCGCTCCAGTTCGGCCAGAACATCCACTCCAGTCCGCCGCCGGCCGTCCAGCCGACGCGCGTGTCGGAAAAGGCTCCGGACGAGAAAGCGGCAGGCGCCAGGCAGGCGCCCGGGAATTGAGCGCAGTCATTGTTGAACTGAGTGATCCCGGTTGACACGGAAACGCCGCCGTAAGCCAGACCCCCTGTGCCATAGACGAGCAAAGTCGGGGTGAAGAGCCAGCCAAGACGACCCCGAACCGTTCCGATGTAATCGAGTCTCTTCGAAGCGGCGATCCCTGTCACGAGAACCTCGGCGGCGCCGATGAAGGGGAACGCGCCGACAGCGGTGCCCGCCGTCGTGTTGCTGTTGCTCGCGGCGACGCCCTGGATATCGGCTTCGACGCCCGCAACGAAGCTATTGTAGAACTGCCAGTTGTAGCCGATCTGGCCGCCACCGATAAATCCGCTGGTTTTTCCCGGCGAAACGGCCGAGGCGCCCAGCGCGGAACTCGCGGCCAAAAGGGTCGTGGCCGCGCCGCCGCCCAAGGCGAAAATTGGGGCCGACGTGGTCCACACGGCGTTGCTGTTGCCCCACGTTCCGCCCGCGTTCAGGCCGACATAGAAGCCCGTCCACATGGGAGGCGGCGGGGGCGGCGGCGCCTTGTAGTGGGGAAGATCGGCGGCCATCGCGGCGCCTGACGACAGCGCCAAAGCGAACACGGCAACCATTTTTCTTGAGTGGAGCTTTTTCATCTGCATTCTTGCCGCCTGGTCGAAGGGTCACAGCTGCGGCGGAAGTTCTTGCGACCGCCGATGCGCACTCAACCACGGAGCAGACGCGCACAGTCAATCGCAATAAGGGGTATAGAGGGAAGGCCGGAATAAATACTTGGACGATGTAGCGCCAAAGACGCATTGCGATGTCGAAAGCAAAGTCAATCGGAGCCGTTGTCCGCAACGAAAAAGCCCGGTCTGATGGACCGGGCTTCTACGTTGAGACCTGTTCGGTCGATCAGTATTTCGCAACGACCGGGGGCGCCCCCCAGTTGAAGTGATAGTTCACGCCGGCGCGGACAACGTTGCCGTTAAAACGCGTCCTCGTCTGTGAGATATTGACGAAGGTCGTATCGCCTGTCGCAATCAAAGTCGCGACGCTCGCAGAGTTTGCATAAGCCACGGTGCCGAGATCATAGTAGAGATACTCGACCTTTGCCGACCAATTGGGCCAGAACATCCACTCGACGCCTCCGCCAGCCGTCCAGCCGACCCGCGTATCGGAAAACGCCCCAGCGCCGGAAAAAGGGGAGGAGCCGGTGTTAGGAATCTGGAGGCCAATGAAACTCACTGAAGAATTAACGCCGCCATATGCCAAGCCGCCCGTGCCATAAACCAGCAAGGTCGGGGTAAATAGCCAACCAAGACGGCCTCGCACCGTGCCCAGATAGTCCAGGCTTCGGGAAGTAGTTGCGAATGTGCCTACGAAATTCGTGCCCGCGGCCGGCAGACCACGATCGACGATAGTGGCATAATTCCCGGCTTTATTTGAACCAGCGATCCCTTGAATATCAGCCTCGATACCCGCGACGAAGCTATTGTAGAATTGCCAGTTGTAGCCGATCTGACCGCCGCCAATGAAGCCACTGTTCTGCGACGACACCACGCCGCTCGAACCGAGAGCGGCTGCAGGGCCATATGTGAGTCCCAAAGGCGACAGAACCGCAGCATTATTGAAAATAGTCGCGCTCTGAACGGTGGTGTTGTTGCTATTGCTCCATGTGCCGCCAGCGTTCAGACCGACGTAGAAGCCCGTCCACAGGGGCGGCGGCGGCGGGGGCGGCGGCGGAGGCGCCTTATAGTGCGGAAGATCGGCTGCGAGGGCCGCGCCGGACATAAGCGCCAAAGCCGTTACGGCAAGCAATTTTTGAGGAAGGAAATTTTTCATCTGCATTTTCTCCGCCGACCCGAAGCGTCGCGAGGCCTGGACTTCAGAAACTCTCACGACTGCTTATGCGCTCACTCAAACACGGAGTGGGCGCACACAGTCAATCGCGAGAAAGGGAATTAGCTGAAGACGGCAACACATTCTCGGAGGATGTGGCGCCAAAGATACACTTGCGATGCCTAGGGGAAATTCAATCGGAGTCGTCACCCAAAAAGAGAAAGCCCGGTCTTTTGGACCGGGCTTTCCGTGATGCGACCTGTTCGGTCGATCAGTATTTCGCAACGACCGGGGGCGCCCCCCAGTTGAAGTGATAGTTCACGCCGGCGCGGACAACGTTGCCGTTAAAACGCGTCCTCGTCTGTGAGATATTGACGAAGGTCGTATCGCCTGTCGCAATCAAAGTCGCGACGCTCGCAGAGTTTGCATAAGCCACGGTGCCGAGATCATAGTAGAGATACTCGACCTTTGCCGACCAATTGGGCCAGAACATCCACTCGACGCCTCCGCCAGCCGTCCAGCCGACCCGCGTATCGGAAAACGCCCCAGCGCCGGAAAAAGGGGAGGAGCCGGTGTTAGGAATCTGGAGGCCAATGAAACTCACTGAAGAATTAACGCCGCCATATGCCAAGCCGCCCGTGCCATAAACCAGCAAGGTCGGGGTAAATAGCCAACCAAGACGGCCTCGCACCGTGCCCAGATAGTCCAGGCTTCGGGAAGTAGTTGCGAATGTGCCTACGAAATTCGTGCCCGCGGCCGGCAGACCACGATCGACGATAGTGGCATAATTCCCGGCTTTATTTGAACCAGCGATCCCTTGAATATCAGCCTCGATACCCGCGACGAAGCTATTGTAGAATTGCCAGTTGTAGCCGATCTGACCGCCGCCAATGAAGCCACTGTTCTGCGACGACACCACGCCGCTCGAACCGAGAGCGGCTGCAGGGCCATATGTGAGTCCCAAAGGCGACAGAACCGCAGCATTATTGAAAATAGTCGCGCTCTGAACGGTGGTGTTGTTGCTATTGCTCCATGTGCCGCCAGCGTTCAGACCGACGTAGAAGCCCGTCCACAGGGGCGGCGGCGGCGGGGGCGGCGGCGGAGGCGCCTTGTAGTGCGGAAGATCCGCTGCGAAGGCCGATCCGGTCATCGCGAGCGCCAGAGCGGCGATGGAAAGTGTTTTTTTCATTTGAATCCTCATTGCCTAGATTAAGGCGAAAAAATTTTCGCCCGAACGACCCCGGTGGAACCAAACAGCGATTGCTCGCTATGGACGCAATCAATCAGTCGCAACCGCGCACAGTCAATTCAAAACTCCCTAGTTTCCCTAGCGTTTGGTTGGATTTCCAGGAGGTGTTGCGCCGGCGCCACAGCGAATTGCGACGCGGCGCTTGACCGCGTTGCGGCGTGACGAGCGAAAGCCTCAGCGCCGCGGCCTTTCGCAACCAGCGCTCGATCAGGGAAAGGAGCGGGAATCGCCGCCGGCCGTGGCCATCCGCCTCGTCGGGCCGAGGGACCAATCGTCGACTGGCGCTTCCACCACTTTTTCAGGCAAGGTCCGCGCGGCGACGAGGTCGAGCTGTCCGATTGGGCGCAGTCCCAGCCACGCAGGCACCAGAACCGGCGCAAGCGACCCCAAAACTCGGGAACGCCTGGCGCCGAAGCAGCGTAGCGGCAAAAGCAGAAGATCGAATTCGGTCGATTCGCCGCCCTCCGGCGCCGTGGCGTGGGCCAATAGCGGCGTTTCATTGTCGACGACTTGGCGAAGCGCCGCGGCGATGTCGTGACAATGCCGGCTCGACCACCAGTTGAGGAAATGGAGGCCCTTTTGTTCGGCGAGCCAGAGCGCGTTGATTCGCGCGCCGCAGAGCCGAATCGGAAAGCGACGGGAGGCGTCCACTTCGATGATGAATGTGTCAGCCAGGATCTGGCGAATCGCTAAGGGATCGATGTCCGCCCGATCCGGCGCCGCCCGCTTGCCCTTCAATCGACCCCAATAGTCGTGAAGATCCCTCGTAACCGGCAGTCTCATCTATTTTCGTCCGACGCTTTTGCGCACCCGCCCCGGATTGGCACGCCGCCCTCGAATCTTTGCGCCCTGTCGCCGATACAGCAGCGCTCGTGCCATCGCCACAGTGGCGGCCGCAGCGCCGCGGCGCGATCCTTCACCAACTCAAAGTGAGGCTTTAAAACAATAAGATGAGACATTTTGGCGGCGCTGGTCCGAATCGATCGGGACGTGACACAGTGGCTCGGCCGGCGCCGCCGGGCGCTTCAAATCGGGACGCTCGCCTAGACCACTTGCGCTGGATTAGCATCGAGTCTCTGCGGGCCCTCGCCCGGAAAACGGACAGGAGCCAACATGCCCGCCGCGCGGGAGCCAATCTTCAATCTTCCGAAAGCGACCAAGTCGCTCATCGTCGCGCTGGCGGCAATCCAATTCGTCGTCGCCTACGGCCCTGCGGAATTCAGCCAGTGGCTGTTGACGACATTCGCCTTCGTCCCGGCGCGGGTGACGCTCGAAGGCGGCGCCGAATATTTCACGATGGTGACTTATACGATGCTGCACGGCGACTGGACGCATCTTGTGGTCAATATATTCGCGCTTGCCGCCTTCGGCACGCCGGTCGAACGCCGGTTCGGCGCCGCCCGCTACCTGCTGTTTCTCGCGGCGAGCGCAGGCGCGGGCGCGTTGTTCTTTCTTGCGCTGCATCCATACGAAATCGCGCCGGTTGTCGGGGCGTCGGGCGCAATCTCAGGAACAATGGGGGCAATCGTGCGTTTCGCATTTACGCCAGGCGCGCGACTGGCGGACGCGAGGGGCACGCAGGCGCCATACGACAAGGGACGAAGCTCCACCTCTCTGTCGCAACTGGCGCTCAACCGGCAAGCGATGTTTTTCCTCATCGCCTGGTTGGCGGCCAACCTGCTTCTTGGCGCATTTCCTCGGGCGGCCGGCGCGTCGAGCGCCATCGCCTGGGAGGCGCATGTCGGGGGATTTTTGTTCGGCCTGCTGTTTTTCGGCTTTTTTGACCGCGACGGCCGACGAGCTTCGAATTCGCTGTGACGCCTTTCGGCCGCCGGGGAGCGCGGTCGAGAGACTGGAGGAGGGCCAGATGACGATCGCCAACATACTCGCGGAGAAAGGAAGAGAGGTGGTGACGGCGAGCGCCGACACGACGCTGCAAGAGGCGGCGCAGCTGATGATGCAATACAGGATCGGCGCGATCGTCATTCTCGACGACATCGGCCGGTTGATGGGACTCATCGCCGAGCGCGACATTGTTTCGGCGGTCGCGCTCAATGGTTCGGAAGCGATGACGCAGCCCATTTCGTCCTTCATGCAGCATCATCCCGAACCGGCCCGGGAAGAGGACGCGGTAGAGAATACGATGCGGGTGATGACCGTCGAACGGCGCCGGCACATTCCGGTGGTTCGGGAAGCCCGGCTCGTCGGCCTCGTCTCGATCGGCGACGTGGTGAAATACCGGATACGCGTCATCGAGGAGGAACACCGCTCGATGCGCGAATACATCGCCCAGGCTTAGGCGACGCCAAGAACTAACTGAATCGCGAGCGTTGGCGAGCCAGGAGGCTCGCACGGGCGCGAACCGGCCGGCGTCGGTGCTGCTGAATCGCGGCGCCGACTTCGATCAAACGGCGGTCGGCAGCGGGATGTGGGCGAAAATATTCGGCAGCGCCCGCTTCGTCGCCTCGCTGCCGACATGGATGAGCTGCTCGGCTTTGTGAAAGTCGAACATCCCGACTTCCTCCATGCGCGCGGTGATGGTCGCGTCAGGCGGGTCGCCGGCCAGCCGCGAACGCAGGATTCTGTCCTGAATGATGTTGAACGCGTCGATCATCGCCGTGGCGACATTCGGCGCGTCGCTCGATTGGCGGTCAAAATAGCGCGGCAGGAAGCGATCAGCGAAGGAGAGGTCGGCCTTGCCCGCGAACGGCCCCGCCTCCGCGGCGCGTTTCAGCGCCGCCGGATCGTCGCGAATAACCCGCGCGCGATACATCGTGTCGGCGGTGACGTTCACCGCGATCACATATTCGGCGCCAAGCGCGCGACAAACGGTGACCGGCACCGGATTGACCAGCGCGCCGTCGAACAGCCAGCGGTCGCTGATCCGCACCGGCTCGAAAATGCCCGGCAGCGCATAGGACGCCCGGATCGCGAGCGCCGCCGATCCATGTTGCAGCCACACTTCATGACCCGTGCCGACCTCGGTCGCGACGGCCGCGAAGGGAATCGGCAGCTCTTCGATTTTTATATCGGCGAGCTCCTTCTCCAGCGCGGCGCGCAGCCTTTCGCCGGTGATCAGGCTGGCGCCCGAAAAGGAAAGGTCCATCAGCGTGAAGACGCGCCGCTTGGTGAGCGAGCGCGCGAAACTTTCGATTGCATCGAGCTTGCCGGCGGCGTAGCAGCCGCCGATCACCGCGCCGATCGACGTGCCCGCGATCACATCCGGATAGATGCCATGCGCCGAAAGCTCGCGCAGCACGCCAATATGCGACCAGCCGCGCGCCGCCCCGGCGCCGAGCGCCAATCCGATGGTCGGCTGTCCGCGTCTCTCGTGCTTCGCCTGGGCATCCGCCGTGCGAACCACGGTGGTCGGCGGGGCGAGAGGCGCGCCCGTCATCGCGCTGCCGGCGTCGGCGCCGTTATTCTGAAGATTGCGTGAGCGTAGCGATATCATGCGGCGTTCCTGCTCGGCTCTCTCCTTGGGATTGAATCGGCGCAAGACATATTTGGCGATCAGGCTGCGCCTTGAAAATGGCTTTCAGGTTAACTTTCCGTC
Organism: Methylocystis sp.; assembly: GCF_046349115.1. Lineage (GTDB taxonomy): Bacteria > Pseudomonadota > Alphaproteobacteria > Rhizobiales > Beijerinckiaceae > Methylocystis. Next base: position 29,605 of record NZ_JAXMCX010000002.1, read on the forward strand.
AGATAGCGTCGCCTTATTCACCCTCGGCGGCAAAGACCAGCGCGCCATCGCCCGTGAGCGCCCGGTAGAAGCAGGATTTCCGCCCGGTATGGCAGGCTTTGCCGTCGCCGCCGACGTCGACTTCGAGCAGCAAGGCGTCCTGATCGCAGTCGACGCGCAACGACAGAACCCTTTGGGTCTGGCCGGAGGTGTCGCCTTTACGCCAAAGCTCGCGCCGCGACCGCGACCAATAATGCGCGAAGCCGGTCTCGATCGTCTTGTCGAGGGCGAGCCGATTCATATAGGCGACCATCAGCACGTCGCGCGTCGCAGCCTCGACGGTGACGCAGACGATGAGGCCATGCGCGTCGAATTTCGGCGCGAAGACGACCCCCTCCTCCACATCCCTCTTGTCCATCTGCTCCTTGACGGCCGGCGCCATCAGCGGGCTCCGCGCAGCAGCGTATAAAAATGCGCCTGCTCGGCCGGATCGTCGCGGAACACGCCGGAAAACTGCATGGTGACCGTGGACGACCCCTGTTTCATCACGCCGCGCATCGACATGCACATATGTTCCGCTTCGACCATCACGGCGACCCCGCGCGGCGCGAGCGCCTCGTCGATCGCCGCGGCGATCTGCGCGGTCATCGCCTCCTGGGTCTGGAGGCGGCGCGCGAATATCTCGACGAGCCGGGCGAGCTTGGAGAGGCCTACCACCCCGCCATTGGGATAATAAGCGATGTGCGCCTTGCCGACGAAGGGCACGACATGATGTTCGCAATGCGACGTGAAGGGAATGTCGCGAACCAGCACGAGATCGTCATAGCCTTCGACCTCCTCGAAGACCTTGGAGAGGACCTCGTCGGCGCTTTCCTGATAGCCGCTGAAGAATTCCTCATAGGCCTTGACCACCCGGCGCGGCGTGTCGCGCAAGCCTTCGCGATCGGGATTGTCGCCGGCCCAGCGCAACAGCGTGCGCACGGCGGCCTCCGCCTCTTCGCGGCTCGGGCGCTCGATCTGCGGGGGCGGCTCCAGCGACGAAAGGGGAAAGGTCTTAACCACGTCATCCATGTGGCGCCTCCGACTAAACTCTTGCCGCCCGCGCTCAAAAGCGCGTCGGCCGCCTCCCGCCTAGCACGAAACGTGCAAGGCGCCCCTCAAATCGTCGCCCTCTCCTGATGGTGTCGAGATCACGCGAGAATTCGAGACGAACAGGGCCGTCGACGGCCCCGGCGCGGCGATCGCTTTCGCGAGGTCGCGCGAAAACCTATATAGAGATTTACCGAGGCGATGGTAAGGCCTCGGCTTTGGAAGCGCCGGCGGCGATGCTGAACAACATCTATAATCAACGCATTCTGGAGCTTGCCGGAAATATTCCGCGCCTCGGCCGGCTGGCGCGGCCGGACGCCACCGCCTCCGCCTATTCCAAGCTTTGCGGCTCGACGATCACCGTCGATCTCAATCTGCGCGACGGGAAGGTGGCGGATTACGCGCAAGAATTGAAGGCCTGCGCGCTCGGCCAGGCGTCGGCCTCGATCATGGCCCGCAACATCGTCGGCTCGACCCCGCAGGAGCTGCGCGAGGCGCGCGAGGCGCTGCGCAAAATGCTGAAGGAGAACGGCCCGCCGCCGACCGGCAAATGGGCCGACCTCGCGGTGCTGGAGCCGGTGCGCGATTATAAGGCGCGCCATGGTTCGACAATGCTGGCGTTTGACGCGGTGGCGGAAGCGGTGGGGAAGGCGGAGGCCGCGCCCTCTCTTTGAGGGCGACACTGCGCAACCCTCGTCCCCGCCGCCGATCCCGCGAGACTTCGCGGCATGTCCACACGCGCGAGGCGCAAAGGCGTTACCGCCCACCCGCAACCGTTTCACTGTTCAGCGCGAAACCCAGCCTTGATGCAGGCGAATCTCGAACAGCGAGGTCGTAGCGGACGATTCGTTTGCGACCGCGAGGTAATTGCGCCCGCGCACGCGCAGCGCGGTCACGCCTTCCGGCGCGATATCGCCGTCGCTGACGATCGTGTCCAGGAAGCGAACCGCGAAGGGACTGGTGACGTCGTAAATCGCCACGGCCGACTTCGTCGTGCGCTCAAGGCCGATGAAGGCCAGCACATGACCCTCGACATGCATCAGCGCCACGCCTTCCGGCTCGACGCCTTTGTTGTCGCTGCGCCCATCGTCATAGACGCCGCGGCTGATCGCCTCGGCGTCGAGCTGATTGCCGCTGTCGAACACGATGCGGCCCGAAGTCTCGCGAATCGAAAACGACCGGCCGCCGAATGCGACGAGATTGTCCCGGCTCGACTCGACGTTCGACATCACCAGTCGGCCGAGCAGTGAACCATCCGGCACATATTCCACGCTGGAGTTGCCGGCGGAGCCGCGACGCTCGTCCTCGCCGTCGTTGCTTCCATTGTCCCGCGCATCGCCTTCATTGGCCATGACCAGATAGGTGCGGCCGCGATGTTCATAGGCGTCGATCGAATCGGGCTGATAAAGTCCCTTTACCGGGACCTGCTGCAGCTTGATGACGCCGTCCTGATCATTCGGGTCGATGCCATTGCCGGGCAGACTGAAGTCTTTCAGGCCAAGGCCAAAAACCCGCTCAAAGCGGCGGGTTCGCAAGTCCAGCACGGCGACGCCATTGGCTTCCTGAAGGCCGACATAGGCCTTTTCGCCCCGTGGGTCGACGGCGATATATTCCGGCTCCGGATCGTAAGGACACATATCGGGGCGCGTCGTGCCGTTGCCGATCGCCGGAAACTGGCGAAGCTCGGCATAGCCGGGCAGCATCGGGCTGATCGGCAGCGTCGTGACATTGCGCGTCCACAGATCGATCAGGCTGACGCTGCCGGGCGGATCCACCGGACAGGGCTGGCCGGTCGTGCGCGGATTGGGCGTGCCTTCATTGGCCACGAGCGCCATGCGGCCGTTCGGCGTAAAAGTCACCATGTCCGGCAATGCGCCGACGGTGAGCGGGTCGCCAACGAGCTGTCCGGTGCGCGTATTGATGAAGAGGACCACGCCAGGCTGCGAGCGATCGCTGGCCTCTACCGCAAGCGCGGCAAGCCCGTCGTGGATCGCCACGCTGTTGACCCCGCCATAGGGCGCAATGCTGATGTTGCGGATCCATTTGCCGGTGGCGCGTTCAAGCACGTCGACGCCGACGACGCCCGCCACCCACAGCGTGTCGTTGCGCTCGTCATAAGCGACGATTTCCGACTTTTGTCCTGGAACATTGCTCAGCGCGTGGGAATAGCTCCAGACGCGGCGGGTTTCGATTGACAGCGTCGGCTCAGCCGACGCGCCGCCGATATACAATGACGCAAGAGCGATGGACAGGCCGCGCAAGGCCGCGCCGGCGCACAGTTTGTTAGTCAGGCGCATGTGCAAATCTTTCCGAAATTCGAGAAGCTATGGCTCGACAGTGCTATCTAAGGGAAACGTTTCAGCCGGATGACATCCTTCTTTCGCGACCGCATCGGGCTTATGCTGAGCCGCGACAGGAGCGGCGCGGTTGACCTTCGATCGGGAAGATTCAGAAGTCCTCGGCTGGTGGCGCGGAGCGCCGCTTTACCTTCGCATCCTCGGCGCGGCGACGGTCGGCGTCGCGGTGGGCGTCGCCTTTGGGCAGGACGCCGCGCCGCTGGAAATTCCGGCGAAGCTCATCCTGCGCCTGCTCGGCGCGCTTGCGCCGCCGCTGATCCTGCTGGCGATCGTGCAGGCGCTGATGCGCGCCCATCTTGGCGGACGGCAGGCGCTGCGACTGGTCACGCTGCTGGCGACAAACACGCTGGTGGCGATCGGCATCGGTCTCCTTGTCGCGAACGTCCTTCAACCCGGTTCATGGACGGAGGCTGTGCCGGCGCATGAGCCCGCCAAGGCCGCTGCCGCCGCCAATCCGCTCGCGCAATTCCTCGACAACGTGCCCAAGAGCATCGCCGGGCCATTTTCGGACAATGGCGCGGTGATGGGCGTCATCTTCATCGCGTTGGCGATGGGCGTCGCCCTGAGAAGCCTGCGCCATCATGAGGTGCGCACTGTCGAAGACCTCGTTCACGTGGCGCTGGAGAGCCTGATCACCATTCTGCATTGGATCATCGAACTGGTGCCGCTGGCTGTTTTCGGCATTGTCGCGAGCATCATCGGCGTGAAAGGCTTTGGCGATTTTCTCGCACTGGGGGGCTTTGTCGTCGCGGTCCTCGCGGCGCTGACGCTGCAGGCGGGCTATTATCTCATGCGCGTGAGACTGGAGTCCTGGGCGCCGCCGCTCCGTGTGCTTCGCGGCGTTCGCGACGCGCTGGTGATGGCGTTTTCGACCGGCAGCTCCACCGCCACCATGCCGGTGACCTACGCCTGCCTTCGCGAAAATGTCGGACTGCGCGAACAATCGGCCAGCATGGGCGCGCTCGTCGGCGCGAATTTCAACAATGACGGCACGGCGCTCTACGAAGCCATGTCGGCGCTGTTCGTCGCGCAATTGCTCGGCATGCAATTGACGCTCAGCCAGCAGTTCATCGTCGTCGTGACGTCGGTCGTCGCGTCGGTCGGGGCGGCCGGCATTCCGGAAGCCGGCTTGGTGACGATGACCATGGTGTTCAAGGCCGTGGCGCTGCCCACCGACTACATCGCGATGCTGTTCACCGTCGACTGGTTCCTGGACCGCTGCCGGACAGCCATAAATGTCATGGGCGACGTGACGGTCAGCTGTCTGCTGGACGGAAAAACGCGCGAGCAGCCTGATACGCGACCGACCTAAAAAGCCGAGACGCCGCAAGAGTCTCGCCCCGACGCCGCTTTCCGCCTACGCTTGCAGCATGACCCCTGCCCCGATTCGCATCCTCGGCATTGATCCCGGCCTGCGCAACACCGGCTGGGGCGTCATCGAGGCGCAGGGCTCGCGGCTCTCCTTCGTCGCCTGCGGGCGCGTGCGCTCCGACGCGAGCCTCAATATGGGCGCGCGGCTGCGGCAATTGCATGAGGGGCTGATGGGCGTCATCGCCGATCATGCGCCGCATGAGGCGGCGATCGAAGAAACTTTCGTCAATCGCGATCCGCAATCGGCCCTAAAGCTTGGACAGGCGCGCGGCGTGGCGCTGACCGCCCCCGCCCTCGCCGGGCTCGTCATCGCCGAATATGCCGCCAATCTCGTGAAAAAAACCGTGGTCGGCGCCGGCCATGCCGAGAAGGCGCAGGTGCAGATGATGGTGCGCGTGCTGCTCCCGGCGAGCGGCGCGACCAGCGCCGACGCCGCCGACGCGCTGGCCGTCGCGATCTGCCATGCGCAGCATCGCGGCGCGCGCGCCCTCAAGGAGAAGATTGGATGAGACGCCTCGCCGTAATCCTCGCTTTGATGTCGGCGCCGGCGCTCGCCGCCTCGGTCGGCAAGGATTCGCCTATCGGGCGCTATGCGCTCGACGCCGCCGCCTGCACGGCGAAGGATTATTTCGTCACGCTCACCGAAAACGAGGCGGTTCTGCCGACCTTCAGCTGCAAGGGCGTCGACTACGATCAGACCGAAAACAAGGGCGCCCGCGCCATCTACAAGGCGAACGCCACATCCTGCGTCGGCGAGGAATCGATGAAGCCTCATAAGGAGACGTTTACTCTCATCGTCGACGCCGCCGGCCAGCAGATTGTCTGGGCGGATGCAACGAAGAGCGCGGTTTTCACGCGCTGCGCGCCATGATCGGCAAGCTCAAGGGACTCATCGACAGCTACGGCGAGGACTTCGTCATCCTCGACGTGAATGGCGTCGGCTATGTCGTGCATTGTTCGTCGCGCACGCTGCAAAAACTGCCGCGCGTCGGCGAGGCGTCGTCGCTCGCCATCGAGACGCAGGTGCGCGAAGATTCGATCCGCCTCTTCGGCTTTGCCAGCGAGGCGGAGCGCGACTGGTTTCGGCTGTTGCAGAGCGTGCAGGGCGTCGGCGCCAAAGTGGCGCTGGCGATTCTGTCGATTCTTTCCGCCAATGATCTCGCCTCGGCGATCGCCATGCAGGACAAAGCGACGGTCGCGCGGGCGCCCGGCGTCGGCCCGAAGCTCGCGGCGCGCATCGTCGCGGAGCTTAAAGACAAGGCGCCCGCCTTCGGCGCGGTCGACCCCGCCCTCGCCCGCCTCTCGGGCGAAGAGCGAGAGGGCGCGCCGTCAGCCGCGCGCGATGCGATTTCGGCGCTGGTCAATCTCGGTTACGGCCGCCCGCAGGCGGCCGCGGCGGTGGCGGAAAGTTTAAAGCAGCTCGGCGAAGCCGCCGAAGCCGGCGCGCTGATTCGGCAGGGCCTGCGCGAACTCGCGCGCTGAGCGCGCGCGATCAGGCGGCGATCACGCTTTGGTAGATTTCGGCGTGCGGCACACGAACGCCGATCGCCGGCAGATCGAGTGTAGCCTCGAGACCGTCGAGGATACGCACCCCCCATTCCTCCCCGATACGATCGAACACCTCGATATGCGCCCGATCGCGCTCAACCAGTACGTAATGTTTGAGACTTGGGAGCTTTTGATAAACAGCCCATTTTTCGAAGCGGTCGCGCGCCTTGCCGCCATCCGACATAACTTCGACGAGCACGGTGGGGTCGTCAGCGGAAGTTGCGCCCGGCTCCATGGGGCCGCAACGGACCATCACGTCGGGCAAGGTCGCGGACTCGACCGATTTCTTCTTCATATAAAAGGTTTCAAGAAAGACTAGGCAGCCTGCGCCTTTCTCATAGAGCCGCCGACGCAACCCGAAAGCCAGATTCTGCGCGATGAGGTGATGCTCCCACCGCGCGCCCTCCATCATGCACACGACCCGGCCGCCGATCAGCTCCCATTTCTCGTCGGCGGGCTTGTCGGGGAGAAGTTCCTCGAAATCGTCGAGGGACATATACTCATATTGCGAGGACGGGCGATTCACGGCGCGGCTCCGTTTGCCGCATCTTAGCACAGCGCCCGCGCCAGCGCATGGAGCCGCCCGTTTGACCACGCCCGCGCGCCTTCTAAGCCCCGAACAACGCGACGACGACGCCGACGCGTCGCTGCGGCCGCTGTCGCTCGCCGATTTCACCGGCCAGGAGGCGGCGCGCGCCAATTTGCGGGTCTTCATCGAGGCGGCGAAGACGCGCGGCGAGGCGCTCGACCATGTGCTGCTTGTCGGCCCGCCGGGCCTCGGCAAGACCACGCTGGCCCAGATCGTGGCGCGCGAACTTGGCGTCAATTTCCGCTCGACTTCCGGCCCGGTGATCGCCAAGGCCGGCGACCTCGCCGCCCAGCTCACCAATCTCGAAGCGCGCGACGTGCTGTTCATCGATGAAATTCATCGCCTGAACCCGGCGGTGGAGGAAATTCTCTATCCGGCGATGGAGGATTTCCAGCTCGACCTCATCATCGGCGAAGGCCCGGCGGCGCGTTCGGTGAAGATCGATCTGGCGAAATTCACCCTCGTCGGCGCGACGACGCGAGCGGGACTCTTGACCACGCCGCTGCGCGACCGTTTCGGCATTCCCGTCCGGCTGAATTTCTATACGCCGGAAGAATTGGAGCTGATCGTCAAGCGCGGCGCGCGCGTCCTAGGGATCGGCATGGACGACGCCGGCGCGAAGGAAATCGCCCGACGCTCGCGCGGCACGCCGCGCATCGCCGGGCGCCTGCTGCGGCGGGTGCGCGACTTCGCCATCGTCGACGGCGCCGGCGCAATCACCCGCAAGCTCGCCGACCGCGCTTTGTCGCTGCTGGAGGTCGACACGATCGGGCTCGACGTGATGGACCGGCGCTACCTTAGTCTTGTCGCCGTCAATTTTGGCGGCGGGCCGGTCGGCATCGAGACGATTGCCGCGGCGCTCTCCGAGCCGCGTGACGCGATCGAGGACATTATTGAGCCGTTCCTTCTGCAGCAGGGCTTTTTGCAGCGCACGCCGCGAGGACGGCTGTTGACGCCGCACGCCTTCCGCCACCTCGGCCTCGCCGAGCCGGCAAGGCCTCAAGGCCAGTTCGGACTGTTTGAAGAAGGCGAGGAATAGCTGGCTGCGATTAACAGCGAGCATGGATTGGCGTATGTCCGGGCTATCGGACGATCGGCGCGCCGGCCTTGATCCAGGCGTCGAGTCCGCCCTGAATGTGCCGGGCCGACGTTAATCCCGCCTCCTGCGCGGCCACGACCGCCATCGCCGAACGCTCGCCATAGGCGCAATAAAACACGACGCGCTTGCCGGCGGCGACCGCAAGCTCATGCAAAAGGCCGCCATCGCGAATGTTTTCGCCGAGCTCGTCATAGGGCAGGTGAAGAGACCCAGGAATGATGCCGTTCACTTCGCGTTCGCGCGCTTCACGCAGATCGACGAGAGCGATCGACGGCTGATCGAGAAGACCGAGCGCCTCTTGCGGGGTCAACGACCAGCCGCGCTCGGCGATTTCTTCCTGATGCAGGCCGATATGCCTGTTGGCCGGCACCGCGACATCCATCATTTTCGGATTGGGGAGATGCAGGCTTTCCATCAGCGCGACATAATCATCGATGGACTTGACCTGCAGTCGCGGATTGAACGCCCGTTCCTCGCCGATCGTGCTGACCGTATCGCCCTTGTAATCATGGGCGGGATAGACGAGCGTCGAATCTGGAAGCTTCAGCAGCTTGCCGAAAATCGAGTCGTATTGCGCCCTCGCGTCGCCATTCTGAAAATCAGTGCGCCCGGTGCCGCGAATCAGCAGCGTATCCCCGGTGAAGACCCTGTCCGGCATCATGAAACTATATGAATCGTCGGTATGTCCCGGCGTGTAGAGCACGTCGAGCTCGACGCCGGGAATGCGGATTCGGTCGCCTTCCCGGACGCGCATCGAAACCACGTCGGCATTGCTGCGTTCGCCCATCACGGTCACGCAATGGGTGCGATCGCGCAGCGCGCCTAATCCTGTGATGTGATCGGCGTGGGTATGCGTATCCACGGCCTTGACCAGCCGGACATCAAGTTCGCGCATCAGCTGCAGATAATGATCAACCTTATCGAGCACCGGATCGATAATCAGCGCCTCCCCGCCGCGATCGCCGGCGAGGAGATAGCTGTATGTGCTCGACGCGTTATCGAACAGTTGTCGAAACATCATGGCGCGCCTCTTGCGCGCGGATCATTTCGGTTGCGGAACGATGCGCAGATAAGGCCGCGGCGCGTTCCAGCCGTCCGGATAGATTTTCTTCGCGTCTTCATCGGAGACCGAACCGGCGATGATCACATCGTCGCCCGGCCGCCAGTTCACCGGCGTCGCCACCTTGTGTTTGGCGGTCAGCTGCAGCGAATCGACCACGCGCAGCACCTCGTCGAAGTTGCGGCCCGTCGTCATCGGATAGACGATAATCAGCTTGATCTTCTTGTCCGGTCCAATGACGAAGACATTGCGCACGGTCTGATTGTCGGCCGGCGTCCTTTGGCTGGCGTCGCCCGAGGCGGCGGCCGGCAGCATGCCGTAGAGCTTCGATATGCTGAGGTCGGTATCGCCGATCATCGGATAATGCGGGGTGGCGCCCTGCGTTTCGGTAATATCGACCGCCCATTTGGCGTGATTGTCGACCGGGTCGACGCTCAAGCCGATGACTTTGACGTTGCGCCGTTTAAATTCGGGCTCGAGTTTCGCCATATAGCCAAGCTCGGTCGTGCAGACCGGGGTGAAGTCCTTGGGATGCGAGAACAGAATGCACCAGGAATCGCCGATCCAATCGTGGAATTTGATTCGTCCCTGGGTGGTGTCGGCTTCGAAATCCGGCGCCGTGTCGCCAATCTGGAAAGACATGTGGGAGCTCCTCCGCTATTCTTCGTTTCGTCGTCTCGCCGGCGCCTCTCTGTCGCCCGAGGCGCATCATAGCCCCATGATGCGACTTTCGTGCCTCGGATCAAGGACTGACCGCGGTTCATAGCCTCTCCCCGTTAAATCCCATAGAAAAGCTGACGATCGCCGGGCGCGGTCCCGCAGGGAGCCTTATCGAGCCTTGATGACGAATGTTTTTGTCCCCCACCGCATTCCCGTCCGCGTCTATTATGAGGACACTGATTTTTCAGGCCTCGTCTACCACGCTTCCTATCTTCGCTTCATGGAGCGGGCGCGCACGGAAATGCTGCGCGCGCTGGGGCTGGATCAGAAGGCGTTGCTGGACGGCGCCGCCGGCGCGCCGATTTTCTTCGTCGTCCGCTCGATGGACATCGATTTTCGCCGGCCGGCGACAATGGACGATCTCCTGACCGTCGAAACCGAGGCCCGAGAAATCGGCGGGGCTTCGTTCGCGCTGGAGCAGCGGGTGCTGCGGCAGGCCGAGCTGCTGGTCAGCGCCAAAGTCACGGTGGTCTGCGTCGAGGCCGGCCGCGCCCGCCGCCTGCCCCCGGAGGTGCGGGCCAAATTCGAGAGTCTGCGGCCGGATTAGCCTCAGCGTCGCGCCGCCATCTAGACGCCGCCTTTTACCGCCTAAAATGGCGTCGAGATGGGAATCATCGAACCCGCCGCGCGACTGCTGCCCCGGACTGAACCCTTGGATCCGGCGGAAACCGGCGTTTTGACCGTTGATCTTGCCGCCCTCGCCGACAATTGGCGGATGCTGGCGCGCCTCGCATCCGGCGCCGAATGCGGCGCGGTGGTGAAGGCCGACGCCTATGGGTTAGGACTTGCGCCGGCGGTGCGCGCGCTGCTTCTGGCCGGCTGCCGAACCTTTTTCGTCGCCAATCTGGTCGAAGGCGAAGCGGCGCGGGCGGCCGCCCCCGACGCGACGATCTATGTCCTGGACGGGCTCGTGCCCGGCGCGGCGCGCCGCCTCGTCGCCGCCGATCTCATTCCCGCCCTGGGCTCGCTCGGCGAAATCGACGAATGGGCGGCGACGGGCCATAGGCCGAAAGCCGCCATCCATTTCGACACCGGCATGAATCGTTTCGGCGTGCCGATCCATGAGGCGGCCGAGGCGGCCGAGCGCGCCCGCCAGATCACGCCGACCCTGGTGATGAGCCATTTCGTCTGTTCGCAGATGCGCGACGAACCCCGCAATGAACGCCAGATCGAGGCTTTCCTCGACGCCCGCGCGCGTTTTTCCGACATTCCGGCGTCGATGGCGAATTCCTCCGCTGTTTTCCTGCCGCAGCGCCCGCATTTCGATCTCATTCGGCCCGGCTATGCGCTCTATGGCGGCAATCCGACGCCTTATGCCGAATGTCCGGTGCGTCCGGTCGCGCGGCTCATGGCGCGCATCCTGTCGACGCGCGAGATCGAGCCTGGCGCCTGCGTCGGCTATGACGCGCTCTGGTCGGCGCCGCAACGCACGCGAATCGCGACAATCGGCGTCGGCTATGCCGACGGCGTCCCGGTCGGCGCCACCGGCTGCGACGGCAAGCCGGCGGGAGAAGCGCTGGTCGGGGGCGTCCGCTGTCCCTTCATCGGCCGCGTCTCGATGGATTATGTCGTGCTCGATGTTTCCCATGCGCCGAAAGACGCCGCGCGGCGCGGCGAATGGGTCGAGCTTTTGGGCGACGACATCTGCGTCGAGGAAGCGGCGTCGCGGGCCGGCACCATCGGCTATGAGATTCTCACCCGGCTCGGCGCGCGATTCGCGCGGCGCTACGTCGGCCCTTAACGCCTACGCCATCGCGAACCACGGCGTGAGCACGGGATATCCCTCCCCGGCCAGCAGCGACAGCGTTTCATAAAGCGGCAGGCCGACGACCGCCGTGTAGGAGCCGACGATCTTCACCACGAACACGCCGGCGCGTCCCTGGATCGCATAGGCGCCGGCCTTGCCGCGCCATTCGCCGGTCGCAAGATAGGCTTCGATCTCGGTCGAGCCGAGGCGCTTGAAGCGCAGCCGCGCCTCGGCGAGCCGCTTGCGCTCGAAGCCGCGCGGGGTGATCAGGCTGACCGACGAATAGACCCGGTGCTGGCGTCCGGACAGGAGTTGCAGGCACTCGTCGGCCTCCTCCCTCGTCTCGGCCTTGGGCAGGATGCGCCTGCCGACGGCGACGACGGTGTCGGCGGCGATGAGGAATGAATCCTTCAGCTCGGGCCGCGACGCCCTGAGCTTGGCTGCGGCGGCCGCCTTCTCGGAGGCGATTCGGATTGCATAGGCGCGCGGCGATTCTCCGCGATGCGGGGTTTCGTCGATGTCGGCGGGCAGCAGCGCGTCGGCGTCGAGCCCCGCCTGCTGCAACAGCGCCAGGCGCCGCGGCGAAGCGGTGGCGAGAATGAGCTTGGGACGGGCGATGGAAGGATGGGCTGTCAAGACGGTCGCTCCGCCAGAAGGAAATTACCTGAAGCGATATGTTATACGGCCTTTGGTCAAATCATAGGGGGTCATTTCGACGAGCACCTTGTCGCCCTCCAGCACGCGGATGCGGTTCTTGCGCATCTTGCCGGCGGTATGGGCGATGATTTCATGGTCGTTTTCGAGCTTGACGCGAAACATCGCGCTCGGCAGCAGTTCGGTCACGATCCCCGGGAATTCGAGCAGTTCTTCCTTGGCCATGTGGTTCCTTGCAGGGCGCTTTCCGCCGCGACTTAGGCTGCGCGGCTTAAAAAGCGCGAAAAATGCGAAAAACCCGCTGCCCCGGCCGGGGAGCGGAATTCGGCGCGGACCCTAATCGAGAACGAAGGATTTGTGAACCGGGGAGTTGGAATGCGCCGCTTCACGAGTTGCGGCGCCGTTCCAACAAGGCCAAACACCAAGCCAGGTTTTGTTGCGCCATGTCATGCCAGCGCTGAACGCGCTCTGTTGTCCATTCCGTCAGCGCGGCGCGATAGGCCGCGACCGCTGCCTCAAGACGCCGAATGGATTGGTCTCGCCCGCTCTCACGCTCCCCGAGGATCATGAGCGCAGCGCCAAGATTATTCTGCGTGGTCGCCCATTGGAGCGGCAGGCTCTCTTGCGTCCTTTCCGTCAGCGCCGCGCGAAAAGCCGCAACCGCCTCCTCAAGACGCCAAATAGATTCCTCCTGCCCCCTCTCGCGCTCTCCGAGCGCCGTAAGCGCATTGCCGAGATTATTCTGCGTCATCGCCCATTGGAGCGGAACGCGCTCTTGCGTCCTTTCCGTCTGCGCCGCCCGGTACGCCGCCACCGCCTCTTCTAGTCGCCGAGTGAATTCTACTTGCCCCTGCTCACGCTCCCCAAGCCTGGTGAGCGCATTGCCGAGATTGTTCTGCGTCATCGCCCAGTCGAGCGGAACGCGCTCTTGCACAATTTCGGTCAACGCCGCCCGATAGGCCGCGACCGCCGCCTCAAGACGCCGAATAGATTCCTCTTGCCTGCTCTCGCGCTCGCCGAGCGCCATGAGCGCGGCGCCGAGATTGTTCTGCGCCATCGCCCATTGGAGCGGAGCGCGCTCCTGCGTCCATTCCGTCAGCGCCGCGCGATAAGCCGCCGCCGCCGCCTCAAGGCGCCGAGTGGACTCTTCTTGCCTGCTCTCCCACTCCCCGAGCCTGGCGAGCGCAGCGCCGAGATTGTTCTGCGTCATCGCCCAATCGAACGGAACGCGCTCCAGCGCCCTTTCCGTCAGCGCCGCGCAATAGGCCGCGACCGCCGCCTCAAGACTCCGATTCGATTCTTCTTGCCCGCTGTCGCGCTCCCCGAGCGCGGTGAGCGCATCGCCGAGATTAATCTGCGTCATCGCCCATTGGAGCGGAACGCGGTCTTGCGTCCCTTCCGTCAGCGCTGCGCGATAGGACGCCGCCGCCTCCTCAAGTCGCCGATTGGATTCTTCTTGCGTGCTCTCCCGCTCCCCCAGCGTTCTGAGCGTATTGCCAAGATTGTTCAGCGTCATCGCCCAATCCAACGGAACACGCTCTTGCGTTCTTTCCGTCAGCGCCGCGCGATAGGATGCCACCGCCTCCTCAAGACGCGCGATCCCGCTCTGGCGCTCCCCGAGCCTCGCGAGCGCATCGCCGAGATCGTTCTGCGTCGCCGCCCATTGAAGCGGAGCGCGCTGTCGCGAAATTTTCATGAGCGCCACGCGATATGCCGCCACCGCATCGACAAGCGCCGCACTATCTTCGAATTCGTCTCCTTGCGCGTAAAGCTCGACCGCCCGCGCCAATAGCCAGTTGACGTTGCCTTCGCTGTCGAAATCGGCGACCAGACGCGCCGCTTCCGCATATTTTGATGCGGCGGCGCGATAGGCAAGCTGCAGATTGTCGACGCGGGCTTCGTCGGCGAGCAATTCCGCCTCGCTACGCCTAGCGTCGACGCGCAAGGCCCGCGCCGCCTCACGACCACGCGCAAGCGCCGCGCGCGCCGCATCGAAATCCCCGCGCTCGATCAGCGCGAGGGCGCTCTCACGGATCGCCGAGAGTTCGGGACGTTCATTGCTCAGACGCGCGAGCTGCCTGCGTAAATCGACTAATTCGTCGGCTTTCGCCTCAAAGCGCGTCGGTATTGTTTCAGGCGCGACGCCTGCTTCTCTGAATTTTGCCAATATCGCTTGCAGGGGCTCGACCAGAACGCCTTTTTCCCTGGCGACTCGGTCGGCGAGCGCCTCAATTGTCCTTTCCACTTTCGTGATTGGACGCGCCGCCTCACGCTCGATAAAGGCCCGGATCAATTTATAGACTTGTTGATCAGGGCTGAGCAGCTCCGCGATCTGAATGTGTTCGGCGTCGATCGCGATCGCTTCCAACGCCAGTCCAAGATCGCCGCTGTCCGGCTTGTCCAGCATGCCGAAAACAGAGGTCGCTCTCGTTTCATACAAAATGAGTTGAGCGATTTTCTTTTCGCGCGCCCAGTCGCGATACCACACGTTCAGGTCTCGCAAATGCTGGTCGTTGCGCAACAATACGCGCGCCCCCGCGGAGGGACGAAACAGCAGGCGAAAGCTGTCGCCCCAGCCCGCCAGATGCGCGCCAAGCTGCGGGGTCGTAACAAAGGCGATTTTGCGCGTGCGCTCGATCAGACTGAGCGCTTCCGCGTGCAGCGACGCCGCATCTGACGCCTTGCGCAGCATTTGCTTGATGAGAAGTCCGCCGAGACTATGTCCGACGAAAATCAGTTCGCCAGTCGCCAGTCGATCTTCGACTTCGAGCATGCTGAGCACTTTGCGCGCCTTGTCGGCAAGACCCATCGTCGAATCGCGCCATTCGAGCGCTGTCGCCTCATAGCCAAGCGACCAGACCGCGAGGCCGTCGATGTCGGCGGCAAGCCAAGTCGGCCAAAGCCGGTTATCCGGCTGCGGCGACGCTGGACTGGTCCAGGTTTTTCGCGGGTCGCCGTCGAGCCCGTGAACAAATATGACGTGACGCTTAACCTCGCCCTGAGGCTCTGAGAGGGGAAATAGTTCGGCCATCGCCATTCCAATATTCAACCCGTGCATGGGCGGGCGCTCAAAACGCGCTGATGATAATCGATTACGAGCGGAAAGCATAAGCTGATTTTCGTCGCCCACGCCTCCGTCCCACACACGTCATGGCCGGGTTTGTCCCGGCCATCCACGCCGGGACGTTGCGCAGCGCTTGTTGCGCAACGGGTGACGGCGCCGCGTGGATGCCCGCGACAAGCGCGGGCATGACGTGGAAAGGTGACACCTCAAAATCAAAACTTATCCCCACTCCCAAAACCTCCCCTATCCTGCCCCCGCCTCGCCAACTAAAAAGGGGCGTCGTCAGGGTCGGCGCTGGCGGGGACGGTTAAGCGCAGGACGACGACCCTCGCTCCTGCGTCGGGCGCTCCGACCGCCGATCGGGCCTCCTCCTCGCGTGGAGGGCGCATGTCCAACAGGCGCGAAAAGTCCCGGCCGAATGCTTAGGCTGCACGCAGGGAACGAGTACCTAGAACGGGCAAAGTTCCAGCGGCATAGAGCAAGTTCCGAAAAAGTTGACAGACTTTTTCGATCGGAACTTGCTCCACTTTTTTATTTGGCGCGATTTCTTATCAATCAGACGATTTCGTCTGATCGGAAAGCGCGCTGCGGCGAATATGAGGCTCTTGCGATGCGCACAAAAAGGCGCCTCGCGGAAAAAGACCGGGTCCGGGACGGCTCATCAGCCCCGACCGCAATTCGCTCTTATCGCACTCGGCCGAGTAACGGGGCCGAGGCGTCCCGGACCGCCCTTTTTAAACCTGCGTCGAAAGATGGCGGGAAATCTGATGCTGCGCGACTCCACCCTCCCCTTGAAGGGGAGGGTCGCATTGCGCAGCAATGCGGGGTGGGGCGACGGCGCCGAATCGGTCAGAAGCCGCGACGTGTCACTTCATGCCCTAGTCGTCGCGATCGAGGGTGAAGCCGACCTTCAGCACCACCTGATATTCGGCGACCACGCCCTTATTGATGTTGCCGCGAATCTGCGTTACCTCGAACCATCGCAAATTGCGCAGGGTCTCGCCGGCGCGCTTGAGCGCGGCGCTTACGGCGTCCTCGACGCTGTCCGGCGAAGCGCCGACGAGTTCGACGATCTTGTAGACATGGCCTTCCATCTTCGGCTCCCACAATTCAGATTGTTAATACTGACTTGCAATAGGTAGGCCATGCCCGGCGGGCGCGTAGCGTCAGCTCAATCGGTCGCCGAAAAGAAACTCCATCGCCCGATCGAGCCTGATATGCGGGAGCGGCAGCGGCTTTCGGTCGGCGCCAAGCGCCGCGACCGGCGGCCGGAATTTGAGAAAGCGGAAGTCGGCCTCCTCGTCGGAAACCGCCAGCGCTTCGCCGAGAAACACGTCGCTCGGATCGGCCGGCAGCTCGCCGGGAAAAATCGCGCCTTCCGCCACGCCGTCGAAGATTTCGCCGCCGATATGCTCCCCCGCGGTCGGGACGCCGACGATGGCGGAAAGCTTTTCGCCTTCGTGGCGCACCATCGCTTCGCGCGTCGCCCGCACGGCGGCGAGCGCGATCACGTCGATCGTCGCGCCCACTCCCTCGGCGCGTTCGATGGCGCGGGCGGTCAGGTGGCGCAGGATCGCCTCGAGCCGGTCGTGACTGGTGTGATGCAGATGGTCGGCCTTCGTCGCCGCGAAGAGAATGCGGTCGATTTTCGGCCGAAAGATCGTCGAGAACAGATTGGCGCGGCCGGTGCGGAAGGCCGTCAGCACGCCGGTCAGCGCGGTTTCGAGATCGCGCACCGCCTCGGGGCCGGAATTCAACGCGGCGAGCGTATCGACGAGAACGATCTGACGGTCGAGCCGCGCGAAATGATCGCGAAAGAACGGCCGCACCACCTGCGACTTATATGCTTCATAACGGCGCTCCATTTCGCGCCCGAGGCTGCGATAAGGAAACTCTTCGCCTTCGGCGACGGGCAGCGGCGCGAAGGTGAGCGCCGGCGAACCTTCAAGGTCGCCGGGCATCAGAAAACGCCCTGGCGGCAGGCTCGACAGCGCGAAACGATCGGAACGCGCGAGACGTAGATATTGGGTGAAGGCCCGCGCCAGAGCCTGCGCGGTTTCTTCCTCATAACGCGCCTTGACGTCGGTCTGCGCCGTCAGGCCGCGCCACTCGCTGGCGATCGTCGCGCGCGCCGAGACGCTCGCCGCCTCCAGCGTCTCAAGCGACCATTGCGCATAGGATTTGCCCAGCAATGGCAGATCGAGCAGCCATTCGCCGGGGTAGTCGACGATGTCGATGTCGAGCCGCGCCGGCCCCTGGTTCAAGCCCTTGCGCAGCGACCAGCCCTTGGCGCGATATTCGAGGCTCACCCGCAATTCGGAAATGCGCCGGGTCGACTCCGGCCAATGCCGGTCCGCGCCGGCGAGCGCCGCGAGATGTTCCTCGTAGGCGAAACGCGGCACGCTATAATCGGGCTGCGGGTCGAGATGCGCCGAAACGATACGGCTTTCGGCGAGCGGACGAAACACCGGCAGCAAAGTCTTGCTGTCGACGCCCTTGGCGCCGCGCGCCGAAAGCGCGCGCGTCAATTGATGCACCAGCGCGGTGATGAAGACGGTCTTGCCCGAGCGCGACAGGCCGGTGACGCCGAGGCGCAGTCGACCCCCTGCGAGAAAATCGGCGACGCTCTCGGCGGCGACGCGCGTTTCGAACATCAGATCGGAAAATTGCGTCAAGGCCGCTCCCGTCGATCAACCTGCAAGATATGGTCGCGGCACATCTAATCCAAAGCCGCCGGGATTGAATAGAGCGCGCATCCAAAGCGACGTTTTGCGCGTTACGCCAGAGGACTTTGCATAGGGAGGCGGCGATGTCGGCGCATAGTTTCAAATTTGACGAAAGCTGGGACATTCCGGACGCCAGCGTCGAGGAAGTCTATGACATATTGGCGCGCGGCGAACTCCTGCCCCGGTGGTGGAAGGGAGTTTATCTCGACGCCGAACGGGTGACGCCGGGCGATGCGCCAGAGATCGGCGCGAGACTGCGGGCAAAGGTGCGCGGCTTTTTGCCCTTCACCCTCAATTTCATCGTCGAGGCGACGGAACTGGAGCCGCCGCGCAAAGTGGCGGTCCGCACCTGTGGCGATCTCGACGGCGCCTGGAGCGCGACGCTAACGCAGCGCGGCGACGATGTTTATGTCGCGCTGCTCTTCGAGGTGAAAATCGACCGACCGGGCATGCGCTTCCTCGCGCCCGTCCTTTGGCCGCTGTTCGCCCTCAATCATTATTGGACGACGCCACGGGGCGAGAAAGGACTGAGGGATTATCTCAGGGCGCGCCGCGGCGATCGCCCTGCTTCCCTCAATCAGCGCTTCGACATCGGCACATAGTCGCGTTGCTTCTCGCCCGTATAGAGCTGGCGCGGCCGCCCGATGCGCGAGCCCTGGTCCTCGATCATCTCCTTCCACTGCGCGATCCAGCCGACCGTGCGCGCGACCGCGAACAGCACGGTGAACATCGCGGTGGGGAAATTCATCGCCTTGAGGGTGATGCCCGAATAGAAGTCGATGTTGGGATAGAGCTTCTTCTCGATGAAATAATCATCGTGCAGGGCGATGCGTTCGAGCTCCAGCGCGACGTCGAGGAGATCATCCTTGACGCCAAGTTCGTTCAGAACTTCCCGCGTCGTGCGCTGCATGATTTTGGCGCGCGGATCGTAGTTCTTATAGACGCGATGGCCGAAACCCATCAGCCGGAACGGATCGTTCTTGTCCTTGGCGCGCGCGATGAACTGCGGAATCCGATCCGGCGTGCCGATTTCGCCGAGCATTTTCAACACCGCTTCATTGGCCCCGCCATGCGCCGGCCCCCACAGCGAAGCAATGCCCGCCGCGATGCAGGCGAAGGGATTGGCGCCTGACGAGCCGGACAGCCGAACGGTCGAGGTCGACGCGTTCTGCTCATGGTCGGCGTGCAGGATGAAGATGCGGTCGAGCGCGCGCGACAGCACCGGATTGACCTTATATTCCTCGCAAGGAACCGCGAAACACATGCGCAGGAAGTTCGACGTGTAATCGAGATCGTTCTTGGGATAAACGAAGGGCTGGCCGATCGAATATTTATAGGCCATCGCCGCCAGCGTCGGAATTTTCGCGATCATGCGCGTCGACGCCACCATGCGCTGGGTGGGATCGGCGATATTGGTCGAGTCGTGATAGAAGGCCGAAAGCGCGCCGACTGAGGCGACCATCACCGCCATCGGATGCGCGTCGCGGCGGAAGCCCTGGAAGAAGCGCGCCATCTGCTCATGCACCATGGTGTGGCGCGTGATGCGATAATCGAAATTGGCTTTTTCAGCCGCCGACGGCAGTTCGCCATAGAGCAGCAGATAGCAGGTTTCGAGAAAGTCGCCGTGCTCGGCGAGCTGTTCGATCGGATAGCCGCGATAGAGCAGAATGCCCTCTTCGCCATCGATAAAGGTGATCTTCGACTCGCAGGACGCGGTCGAGGTGAAACCGGGATCGAAAGTGAACATGCCGGTTTCGGCGTAGAGATTGCGGATATCCGCCACCGACGGCCCCAGCGTTCCGTCCATGACCGGCAAATCGACCGATCTGTCGCCGATCGTGAAGATACCGTTCTTCTCCGGCATGCCCGCTCCCTCTCAAACGTCCCGCCTCGCGACGAGCCGGTTCGCGGCGCGACGCGCGGCGAAGGCTAAGCATGAATTGCGTCGCCTTCGCGATGTCGTCGCATCCGTCGCACGCCGATGCGCATTCCGATCATTTGTGCAGCGCAAAAAGCTATA
Source organism: Methylocystis sp. (assembly GCF_046349115.1). GTDB lineage: Bacteria > Pseudomonadota > Alphaproteobacteria > Rhizobiales > Beijerinckiaceae > Methylocystis. The sequence continues at coordinate 49,628 of NZ_JAXMCX010000002.1, forward strand.
GCAACGGCGAGGCCTGTCAAGCGCGCGCCATGATTCTTGCGCCTCATGCATTGCCCGCTTGTCTTCCTATGGCGCGCAAATCGGCGCGGCGCCACAATTCTCGTCAGCGACGCGCGCCGTGAGGGCGTAGAGCGCTATCCGAGGGCGGCCTGGTCGGAAATTCGCGCCAGGCTTTCCTCGCGCCCCAATATTTCGAGCACGTCGAAAATGCCGGGCGAGGTCGCGCGGCCGGTGAGCGCCGCGCGCAAGGGCTGGGCGAGATCGCCGAGCTTGACGCCGAGCGACGTCGCGAGATCGCGCACGACGGCTTCGGTGGCCGCCGCCGTCCAGTCCTGCAGGGCCGCGAGCTTTTCGACGAGCGTCGCAAGCCGAGCGCGCGCGTCGGTCGAGAGCAACTGCGCCGCCTTGGCGTCGAGCGGCAGCGGACGATGCGCGAAGAGAAAGCCGGCGCCGTCGAGAAGTTCGTTCAAGGTTTTGGCGCGCGCCTTGAGGCCGGGCAGCGCAGCGCGCAATTGCGCGCGTTTCCTGTCGTCGAGCGCCTGCGCCACAGCCTCGCCGCCGTCGAGATAGGGCAGCGTCGCGACGAGCGTCTCGAACAATTCGTCGTCGTCGCCGTCGCGCAAATAATGGCCGTTCATATTTTCGAGCTTGGCGTAATCGAAGCGCGCCGGCGAGCGATGCACTTGCGCAAGATCGAAAGAGTCGATCATCTCCTGCGTGGTGAAAAACTCCTTGTCGCCCTGCGACCAGCCGAGACGCACGAGATAATTGCGCAGCGCCGCCGGCAGATAGCCCATGGCGCGATAGGCGTCGACGCCAAGCGCGCCATGGCGCTTCGAGAGCTTGGCGCCGTCCTGCCCGTGGATCAGCGGAATATGGGCGAAGGCCGGCGTCTGCCAGCCCATCGCCTGATAGATATGCGTCTGCCGCGCCGCGTTGGTGAGATGATCGTCGCCGCGAATGATCTGGGAGACGTCCATGTCATGATCGTCGACGACGACCGCAAGCATGTAAGTCGGCGCGCCGTCGGAGCGCAACAGAATGAAATCGTCGAGATCCTTGTTCTGGAAGACGACGCGTCCCTGCACCGCGTCGTCGACGATCATCTCGCCGTCCTGCGGCGCCTTGATGCGCACGACATGGGGCGCGCCCGCCGGCGCCTCGGCGGGATCGCGATCGCGCCAGCGGCCGTCATAGCGCCAGGGACGCTTTTCCGCCTTGGCGGTCTCGCGCATTTCGTCGAGTTCCTGCGCCGTGGCGTAGCAGCGATAGGCCCTACCCTGCGCCAGCAACGCCTGCGCGATCTCGGCGTGGCGCGCGGCGCGGGCGGACTGGTAGACGATGTCGCCGTCCCAATCGAGGCCAAGCCATGTGAGACCGTCGATGATCGCGTCGATCGCCGCCTTCGTGGAGCGTTCGCGGTCGGTGTCCTCGATGCGCAGCATCATCCGTCCGCCGTGCTTCTTGGCATAGAGCCAGTTGAACAGCGCCGTGCGCGCGCCGCCGATATGCAGAAAGCCGGTGGGCGACGGAGCGAAGCGGGTGACGATTTGTGACATGAGCGCCGCGAATTCCTCAACTTTTATAAGGGTCGGACCGTCTAGCACGCGTCTCGCCCGGCGAATATAGAGCGCCGGTATGATCGCTTAACCAAAGCGTGAACATAAGACTTGCGGAACGCAGTGAGAACATATATCGTTCGTTCATGATTTGTTTAGGTTATCCAGCGAAAAGCTGCGGCGCGGCGAAATTCGACGATTGGGCTTGCGAGGCGGAGCGGCGATGCTGACCAAAAAACAAAACGACCTGTTGCGCTTCATCCATGAGCGCCTGAAGGAGTCGGGCGTGCCGCCCTCCTTCGACGAGATGAAGGACGCGCTCGATCTGCGTTCGAAGTCCGGCATTCATCGGCTCATACTCGCGCTCGAGGAGCGCGGCTTCATCCGCCGCCTGCCCAATCGCGCTCGCGCGCTCGAAGTCCTGCGTCTGCCCGAATCAGCGACGCCGCGGAGCGCTGGCGGACGCGGCGGCAAGTTCGCCCCCTCGGTCATTGAAGGAAATCTCGGCCGCGTGCGCCCGCTCAACGAGCGTATCGAGGACGAGAGCGATCAGCAGGTCGCGATTCCGGTGATGGGGCGCATCGCCGCCGGCACGCCGATCTCCGCCATCCAGAACCGCAGCCATACCATCAACCTACCGCCCGACCTGCTGATGAGCGGCGAGCATTTCGCGCTCGAAGTGCGCGGCGATTCGATGATCGAGGCCGGCATTCTCGACGGCGACACCGTCGTCATCAAGAAACAGGACAACGCCGACACTGGCGACATTGTCGTGGCGCTGATCGACGATGAGGAAGCGACGCTGAAGCGCCTGCGCAAGCGCGGCGCCTCGATCGCCCTGGAGGCGGCGAACCCCGCCTATGAGACCCGCATCTTCGGCCCCGACCGCGTGCGGATTCAAGGCAAGCTCGTCAGCCTGCTGCGGAAGTATTAGCCTCAGCGCTACGCAGGGGCGAGCCGTCATTGCGAGCGAAGCGAAGCAATCCAGGGCCGCGCGGCCCGGCTGGAGCGCCTCGTCGCTATGCTCCTCGCAATGACGAACAAATTGCTCGCCCTATTCCAGCGGCTCCGTCGCGCGGGCGTCTTCCTCGTTACGCTCGTCATCGCTGAGCGGCGCCGGGAACGCCGGCTTGCGGCGCTCGCGCGGCGCCGGCGACCATGGCCGATCCTCGTCGATCGCGCGCGCCGTCGTCCATTCGACTTCGTCACCCTTGAAACGCAGCGACACCGCCCCCGTTTCACTGAGCTTGCGGCGATCGATCACGATCGGCGCCGCGCATCCAGTCGGCGCATAGAGCGGCGTAATGACGACGCCGGCGCGCGCGCAGTCTTCGAAAAAGGCGCCGCGCTCGGCGACGAGCGCGACGAAGCGGCCGTCGATCGACTTGGCGACGCAGCCTAAATCATCGCAGGCGACGCCGCTCTTCGCGTCCGACGCGAGGCGCGCATCGCCGTCGGCGCGTAGCCATTGTTCGGCGGCGAAAGCGCTCGGCCTTCGCCCGAGGACCGAGAGCTGACCCGACGACAGGCGCAGCGCCGCCGATTCTCCGGTCGCCGGCACGGCGAGGTCGAAAGGCGCGCCGCCCGTCGCGCCCATCAATCCGATCAAGGCGAGAGGAATGGCGAGGCCGCGCCACGCCCATGTCCGCCACAGAACGAGCGACAACACCGCGAGAGCAAGAAAAATAATCGCCCAGGGCGCGAAGGCTTTGACCGGCAGGCTCGCGCCCGGCGCGCTGGCGATGAGCCCGGCGAGATAGGTCACGAGGTCGATGCCCATTTTGAGATAGCGCCAGACGAATCCATCGAGGCCGAGCGGATAGAGCGCGGCGCCGAGAAGCGCGCAGGGAACCGCGAAGAATTCGATGATGGCGAGGGTCAGCGGATTGCCGATCAGCACATAGGGGCTGAGCTCGTGAAAATCATTCGCCATGAAAGACGCCGTCGCCGAAGTCGCGCATAGCGTCGCGAAGATCGCCGCGCCTGGACCGTGCAACAGGCGTTCGATGACGCTTTCACGAAACGCACGCCACCATGTCTGCGGCGAGCGGTCCTCGATGCGGCGCGTCGCAAGATATTCGCCGCGCCATTCATAGACGGCGATCAAGGCTGCGACAGCGGCGAAGGAAAGCTGAAAGCTCGCGCCAAGCAGCGCCTCCGGCTCGAAGGAAACGATGAGGAGCGCGGCGATCGCGAGATTGCGCATCGACAGCGACGGCCGATCGAACAGAACCGCCGCGAGCATGATCAGAGTCATGACGAGCGCGCGCTCGGTGCCGACGCGCGAACCCGTGCCGATGTCATAGAGAACGGCGCCGATCATGGCGAGCGCCGCCGCCCATTTCTTGATCGGATAATTGAGCGCGAGCGTCTGCGACATCGCCAGCAGGCGGCGAAAGCCGACGAAGAAGATGCCGGCGACGAGCGTCATCTGAACGCCGGAAATCGTGATGATGTGAAAAATGCCGGCCCGGCGGATGAGATTCTTGGCGTCTTCCGACAGGAGGTCGCGCTTGCCGGTGACCATCGCGGCGGCGATCGCGCCGGCGTCGCCGTCGATGAGTCGATAGACCCGCATCGCCAGCGCATTGCGCAGCCGATCGACGCGCGCGAAAAACCGCAGCGACAGCGGCGCCGGATCGGGCGGCGACATTGTTTCGATGCGCCCGAGCGCATTGCCGACGCCGCCGATGCGCGCGAAAAATGCGTCGCGCGCGAAATCATAGCCGCCCGGCAGCGCCGCCCGCGCCGGCGGCATCAGCCGCGCTTTAAGAGCGACGAAGTCGCCGGCGGAAAAGCTCGGATCGCCGCGCGTCGTCAGCCGCACGCGGGCGGGAACGACGCCATCGGGAAGGCCTTCGGCGCTCGCGACGCGCAGAATGAAACGCGCGCCGGCGCGCCGCAGATCGACCTCCTCGACGAAGCCGGTCAGTTCGCCGATGCCGGTTCGCGGAACGATCGGCGCGGCGACCCGCGCCGTCCGCCAGGCGCCCGACGCGAAGCCGCCGGCGAGGAAGGCGAGCGCGAGAAAAAGCGCCTGCGCGCGCGCATGGCTGCGCGCAAGCGCGGCGAGAATGGCGAGGGTTGCGAACGCGCCGAGGCAAAGCGCTAGCGAGGGTTCCCGCTCTGCCGAAAAATAGAGCGCGACGCCGGCGCCGGCGGCGACGACCAGCCAAAGAAAGGGTCGGCGCAGCGCCCGCTCCTGCTCGAGCGACGCGCGCAAAGCTGCGGCTAATCCTCGCGCAGATAAGCGAAGGAGGCGCGATGAAACATCGCGGCTCCCCTCTCCTTTCTCGGCCGTGCGCGAAACGTCGTTCAAGAAAATGCCGGCCCCGCTCAAATGCAGCGACGAGCTTAACGCTGATTGCCGCGCTTGTCTGCGTCGCCTATGTGTTGATTCGCCGCTTGGCCCTTCGACGGTTGCCTGCGGCCCGATAAGAAACTATCCCGTTAACTCAAAGCGAGACTGCGATTACGCGCAATGGCGCGACGATCGCCATCATTCGGTTTGGCGTCAATGAAGAGCGAACCGTCATCGGTCACGGCCCTGCTTCGCGGACTTACGCGAAAATGCCCGAACTGCGGCGTGGGCGCCCTGTTCGCAAGCTACCTCAAGCCGAACGATTCTTGTGAGCATTGCCGGGAAAGCTTTGCGGGCCTCGATGCGGATGACGGCCCGGCCTGGTTGACGGTCGGCGCCGTAACAATTTTCGTCGTGTCGCTACTCTTCATATTGGAGAGCAGCGGACGTTACTCCTATGCGGTCGAAATGTTGATCGTTCTGCCGACAACGATCGCGCTCGTCTTGTTCTTGCTCCCACTTGCAAAGGGATTCCTCATCTCGGCGCTATGGCTGCTGTCGAGGAAGCCGAATGCATAAAAGGGACGCTACTTGCTCTCGGGGTCCCCGGCTATGAAAGAACATTGAGAATCCCACGAACGCGCGCCTGCGCCCAACGGTTCGCGTCGTACATGGCTCCCCGCTTAGCGGCGGCGTGAGGTCTCCGGCCGCAAAAAGGCCGCGCGCTCCTCATCTCAACACGGAAGGAAATGCCGCGCGCGATCAAACAACCGCGAATGCAATTCCTTATCCTTCGACCGCGTCAAAAATCGCGCCGGCCTCGGCCATGTCGAAGTCGGGAATTCGGGCGGACGCCAAAGGGTCCTCGCCTGAAATCCATTGTTCGAGCGCATTCGGCGCCGAGAGCGCGACATTCAGCGCCCGGTTGATTTCATAGAGTCCCCATGCCAGTCCGGCGCGCCGCAGCGACGCCATCAAGGCGTTCTGGACGAGGCTGCGGACCACGAGATGGGGCGTCGAGATCGGCGCTTCGACCGCTTCGCCTCGGGCGGCGGCGAGACATGACGCCTTGTCGAACGCCGCGTGGCCGCGGCAGGCCAGCGGCCGCATTTTATAGGCGAGACATAATTCGCGCTCGATCAACGGGCACGCGCCCTGCGCCGCCATGCGCTGCTCCTCGGATAGCGCGCCAAGCGCCCGATCGGCGTCGGCGACCCGCTGAAGGAGCATGATTCCGCGCTCGGCGAAGGCGGCGGCGTTAACGGAGATGAAGCGCGCGAGCAGAAACACTTCGGGCGCCGTCGCGACGACGCGCAGACGGCAGCAGCCCGCGCATTCGCCATGGCAGGCCAAAGCCGGATCGCCCTCCGCCTGAATCGCGACGTTTTTCGTAAAGCTGTCAAAAGCCTGTGCGCAGAGCAGCGCGACAAGCTCCGGGCGCGTGCGACGGGCGCTAATGGTTTCGCCGAAGGCGCGCGACGTGGACTGGAAGAACGAGGCGGGTCCGATCTCTTCGCTCATCAATCTTGTTCCGCCCTTCAGCCAGTCGAATGTGATCGGGCCGGCGCGCCGTTCAATGAGCAAGCGCTCCCGCCGCTGAAAACTGGCCCCGCCACCAAGTCGCCAAAGCGTCGATGTCGGGCTCGACATATTCCGACAGTTCGCCGGCAAAGCAATCCCAGTCCCGCGAAACGGGAAGGGATACTGCCGTAACGACGGGGACATCGGCGAGAATGGCGGCGCGAAAGGCGTCGCAGAGGCCGCTTCGCGAGGCTTCGAGCTTGCCAAATTTGCTGAGAACCACCACGTCGACGCCGCGACTGATCGCCGCCTCGATGCGACCGCATGCAAGCGCCAATCCGCCGGGATCGAGATTGCACGCCTCGGAACCGGCGCCAAGCTTCTGCGAAATAGGAATGGTTTCGCCCGACCAGATATCCTTGACGCTGAGGCTTTTGCACCCGCCGCCGCCGCAGGCCGATTCCTCGATAACGCCCGCCACGCGAAATCCCTGGGATTGAACCTCTCGCGCAAAGGCGGAAAGCGCGCCTTGGAGTTCGTGGCTCGTCGCGCCCCGAAGCGCGGCGATGCGTTTTGCAGGCAGGCTCATCTTTGCCTCCACATTCGCTAATGAAGCGTCGATAGTTCCCTTCTCGACAAACGGCGTCGCATTGGCGCCTTTGCGATCGCCGCGACCACGCCGTCGGCGATCCTGCGGCCGCGCTCGTCGCTGCCGGTCCAGCGCGCCGAGCGGCCTCTCGGATCGATCTCGACAAGCTTCTCGTCGGCCGGCGCATGGACGCCGTCCCGCGCGATGCCCCTCAGATAGCCGTCCATCGGGGCGCGAACGGTCATTCGGTCTTGGTAGCCGAGCACGAAGTCGCGGAAAACCAGCGCGCCGACGTCGAGCGCGGTCCGCCACACGCCGGCGCATGTCGAATAAACGAACCGTTCCCTGCCGACGCCGCCCAGCGTCCGAGCGACGCCGTCGGCGAATCTCGTTTCGCCATTCTCCATGAGCGCCCCAGTCCTGTCCGGATGCGTTTCGATCGCGAAATCGCAATTCCGACTGACCGCGAAATTTGGCCCCACGCCGATGGTCAATCGCGCGAGCCCCCGCAAATCCGGAGTGACCCGGGACTTTTGCAGGCGCGAGTCGATCACGACCGCCGGCCATTTCAACGTTGCGACCTCCGTCAGCCCCTGGTGCGTCACAACGACTTTTCCGGGATCGGCTAAGGCGTCGATGATCTCGATCGCGGTCTCGGCGCGCTGCGCGACAATGCCGTCGACCTCGGCGCGATCGTCATAGAGAGCGTCGTGAAAGGCCATTCCGCGCCGAATGACCGGCGGAAAGGGATCGTGGCACATCACTACCCTGAAGCGCTGTCCGCACAGCCGGGCCGCGATCGCCGAGGCGATTTCGTTCGTGCCGAGAATGATGACAAAATTGTCGGCTCCGCTTGTCAGGAATCCATGAACGCGCCATTCCGCCATTGTCGCCTCCTTGTGGAACGGCTGAGCAAGCCTCGGGCCATCGTTATGTTGTTCTGCTATATAACGACATTCCAGCCGGCGCGCGGCCTCAGAAGACAAGGCCAATTTGTCCGCTGACTTACATTTGTCGATAAGCTCACATTTTTGGCGAATATGCCGATGCCGTCCGCTGGGGCTCTCGTTCGCAGATCCCCTAGCCTGCCTGAGGTCTTAGCCTGACGAGCGAACAGCAATAGAGTCCCGAGGCTGGTTCGACGACATCACAACGGGGCGGCGCGACAAATCGCCCGGCGGACCGGCATGGCGTAGGAAAGGCGTCGCCGCCTACAATAACAAGCGCGATCGTTTTCTATATATAGATGATTTATTTCATAACTATAGTTAGCATTTTCGCGCCGCACCCCGGCTGGCTGATATGCTTTTCCTGACATCTAGTTTTACACTGGACAGTAAATATCCATTATTCTTTAGTCAAATTATGCGACGGAATTGAGCTATTGATCGAGATAGACTTGCATGAGAGTCTTTAGCTGGTGAGCGCGCGGCGGGGACGGTCGCCGATTGCCTAATTCGGGAGAATTGGGGAAATCGCGTCGACGAGCGTGCAGAAGCATTAAAACTGTCGCAGCAGTGAGGAGCGCTCGATGGCCAGCTTCGCATCGGATGAACCCATCAATGCAATCGCCGATCGAGACCCTCGAGCCTCGATGTCGATAAGCTGCCTCTTTCATTTCGTCGCCTTGGCCACTGAAGGCGACTTCGAATCGGCGGCGAACGCCTGCCAGGTCCCGTTAGATCAATTGCGGCGATCAATCGCGGAGCTTGAGAATTATCTCGATGCGCCGGTCGTTGAACGCGAAGGCGGGCCGGTTCATCTGACCTGCCACGGACAAACCGCGCTCCTGTGGGCTCAAAAGATTCTTGGCGCCTATGCGGCGATGCGGCGCGATCTCCATCTTGCGCCCCTCCCTGGCCGCTAGAATTTTTCGAAAGATTCGGGCTTGCGCCTTTCGACCATAGCCATGTCGCTTTTGAGGATTTGGGATATCAACCGGCCTTCGCAGTTGAGGAAGTTGCGCTCGGAGTCCGGTTTCATTTGGCGATCAGCGCAAAAATGCGGGAGCGACGGCATGTCGGCCGCGAGGCCGAGCGCGCGCAACATCGCGTCGATCGAGGCAAATCGCCTGCGGAACGTCGCAACTTCGCGCTAAAGCTTGAGGACTTAGCTAGATGCTTTTGTCGTGAGTGGATCATCGCCGGCTTCGGACCGACCGCCGCGCCCTGAACTCATCGTCGCCAGGAAATTGAACCGCGATTCCAAATCAAAGCGTTGGGAAATCGCCCAGACGGCGGAGAGGATCGGCGCAGCGGGCTCGCTATGTAGCGCGATAAGTCCGATCCCGCGATTCAATTCCGGCTCGAGCGGAATCGCCGTCAGCTCCTCGCGCAATTCGAAAAGCGCCAGAAGGCTGTGCGGCATGATGCTGTATATATCCGCGCATCTGACATTGGAATAAAGCGCGAAAACCGAGTCGGTCTCGACGACGACGCGCGGCGACACGCCAGTGCGGCGAAAGACGGCGTCGACGATACGCCGGTTTTGCATATTGCGGGTCAGCAGGCACAAGGGAAGCTCGGCGGCGTCTCGCCAACTCATCGAGGCGCAATTGTTCAAAGAGGCGGCGTCGCGCGCGAGCAGCACATAGCGTTCGCGATAGAGAGGGAGCACACGAAACCTTTCTAGATTTTGCTCTTCGAGATAGGTCAGGCCGAGATCGAGTTCGAAGTTTTCGAGGCGACGGATGATTTCCTCATTGCTCAGCGATTGAACCTGCTGAACCACAGCCGGAAACGCGCGCCAATACGGCCCGGTCAAGAGCGACATGATCGGCATCGCCGTCGGAATCGCGCCCATGCGCAAAGCGCCCCGGAGCGTATCGCGAGAATGCGCCGCCTCCTGCTTCAGGCCCTCCCAACCCGCGAGCGTCTGTCGCGCCCAGCCCAGAATCCGTTCGCCTTCCTCGGTCAGACCAACGAATTTTTGTCCGCGCGCGACGAGCGAAACGCCGAGTTCTTCCTCGAGATGGCGAATGGCCGACGATAAGGCGGGTTGCGAGACGCAACAGGCCTCAGCCGCCCGGGCGAAATGTCGTTCTCGGGCGAGCGTAATGAGGTATTCGAGCTGTCGAATGAACATCCTGCCCACAAGGAAATCGGATTTTTCTTTCGCTCTTCCTTTTTAATCGGCGCGGGAAAAGCGATCAACGCTGCGTGAGGGCAAGACAGAACACGCCCTCACTTCCACGTATCTCTATTTCGTTTCAGCCTGCCTTTTTGAAACGCGCCGCTTCTTCCGAGCCGCCGGTGGCGTCGCCTTCGCTGTAGGAATGCGCGCCGACGCCGGCCAGCCGGCCGCCTTGCACGATGAGATATTCGTCACGGATCGGACGGTCGTCGAAGTAGCATTCGAGGATCTCGCGCACGCCGGCCGCATAACGCGTCTGCGCCGACAGGCTGGTGCCCGAAATATGCGGCGTCATCGCATGGTTCGGCATCGTCCGCCACGGATGGTCCTTGGCCGCCGGCTGCGGGAACCAGACGTCGCCCGCATAGCCGGCGATATGTCCGCTCTCCAGCGCGCGGACCAAAGCGTCGCGATCGACAAGCTTACCGCGCGCAGTATTGACGAGATAGGCGCCGCGCTTGAAGAACTTCAGCGTCTGCTCGTTGATCATATGCTCGGTTTTAGGATGCAGCGGACAGTTCAGCGTTACGACGTCGCTGGCCTTGACCAGGCTCTCGAGGTCGGAATGATAGGTAAGGTCCAATTCCTTTTCGACGGCTTCCGGCAGACGATGACGGTCCATGTAGTGCAGCCCGACGCCAAACGGCTTCAACAGACGCAGCACGCGCAGGCCAATGCGGCCGGCGGCCACCGTGCCAACCTGCATGGCTTCAAGGTCATAGGACCGTGACACGGCGTCAGCGATGTTCCAGCCGCCGTTGAGGATGATGTTGTGGGCGGGGATAAAATTTCGCACCAGCGCAAGGATCGACATCACGACATGCTCGGCCACCGCATTGCTGTTGCAATAGGTGACTTCGGCGACGGTGATGTTGTTCTTGATCGCCGCCTGCAGATCGGTGTGATCCGAGCCGATGCCGGCGGTCACGATCATCTTGAGCTTCTTCGCCTTGGCGATGCGCTCGGCGGTCATATAGGCCGGCCAGAACGGCTGCGAAATCACGATTTCGGCGTCAGGCAGCTCTTGATCGAGAACGCTGTCGGCGCCGTCCTTGCTGGAGGTGACGACCAGTTGATGGCCATTCGACTCCAAATAGTGGCGTAAGCCGAGTTCGCCCGAGACGCTGCCAAGCAGCGCGCCCGGCGTGAAGTCGATCGCCTTGGGCGTCGGCAGAGTCTGGCCGTCGGGATAGATTTTCGGCTGCGGAGCGTCGTCTCGCGCATAGGTCTTTGGATAGCCGCCGATGGGGTCGTCATAGAGCACGCAAACAACTTTTGCCATGGCCCGGATCCTCTCTTCTAGGACGTTTCTCTGGTCTTGAGAGCGACGCCGGCCAGTTTCTGGTGCTATATATAAGGCCTATACGCCGACGCCGACGCCGTCGCCGCCTTTTGCGGGGATCGAGCGCGGCGGTCCATTCGTTTCGACGGATGAGCCGATAAGCCTCGCTTATCGGGAATGCGGCGAGCGCAACCGGCGCGGAGCGAGAATGCCGGTTGAAGAGGGGGGCGCCGCCCATTTGGCGCGACCACTCATGCGCCTCAAGCGTTGACTACGCCAATGGACCGCTCGTCGAGCGCCGCAGTCTTGAACAGCGCATAGACGTGAGAGCCCTTTTTCAGGGATAGATCTTCCAGAGCGCCTCTTGTGATCGTGGCCAGAAGCGGTCCGTCGTCCTTCAGCTCAATTTCGACGGTCGCGATCGGCCCTTCAAAATGGATGTTCGTCACCGTGCCCCAAAGGACGCTTCGAGCGCTGATCTCTTGGGGCGCGACGAGCGAGAGTACGACATCCGTCGCTTTGACGATGACGCGCGCCAGACCTTCCGACTGCCCTGCCGAACCATTGATCCAGATCGTTCCCGACGGATGTTTTAGCTTGGTCAATCCATAAGCGAGGGATGCTTCGTCGACCGAAGCCGTCAGGAGCGAGGAACGATCGAAACGATTCATCGCCGGAGAATTGGCGAGACGATTGAAGGCTTCGGCGGGATCGCCGACGAATTTCACCCGTCCGCCGTCGATGACGACGACGCGGGACGCCAGACGCGCCACTTCCTCGACGGCGTGCGAGACATAGACGATGGGGACGTCGAAGTCGTCCCTGATGCGTTCGATCAGCGGCAGGATTTCGAGCTTGCGCTGCATGTCGAGCGCCGCCAGCGGTTCGTCCAGAAGAAGCAGTTTCGGGCAGGACAACAAAGCGCGGCCGATTGCGACGCGCTGCCTTTCGCCGCCCGACAGACGGGTTGGCGAACGCGATATCAGCGCGCCAATGCCAAGGGTTTCGACGACGGCGTCGAAATCGATCCGACGTTCGCTTCGAGGCGCGAACCAGCGGCCGTACAGGAGATTCTGCTTGACGCTGAGATGCGGAAAGAGATTGGAATCCTGGAAGACGAGTCCGACGCGTCGGCGCGACGCCGGAACGAAAACATTGCTTGCAACGTCGACCAGCGCCTCGCCATCCAGCCTGACATATCCTTCGTCGGGCTTCGCCAGTCCGGCGATGATACCGAGCGTCAAGGATTTTCCCGAGCCGGATTGCCCGAACAGCGCCGTTACGCCGGCGCCATTGGCGAAGGCGACGTCGAGGGAAAACGCGCCTGCCTTCAGTCTGACGTCGACCTCGATCATTCGGCGCGCCCGATCCGCTTCTGCGCGCGCCACTGAATGATCTCGGAAGCCATCAGAGCGGAAAGCGCAATGAAGACCGCGACAATCGTCAGACGCATCGCGCTTTCATCGCCGCCGGGAACCTGGGTGTAGCTGTAGATTGCAGCCGAAATCGTCTGCGTTTCGCCGGGAATGTTCGAGACGAAGGTGATGGTCGCGCCAAACTCTCCCAGCGCCTTGGCGAAAGCGAGAATCGCCCCAACGATGACGCCCGGAACGGCCAGCGGAAGATTAACCAAAAGAAACGTCCAAATTCGGTTGGCCCCGAGCGTCGCCGACGCCAATTCCAGGCGCCGGTCGATCGCTTCGAAGGACAGTCGCATGGCGCGGACCATCAAGGGAAACCCCATGACCGCGCAAGCGACCGCCGCGCCGGTCCAGCGAAAGGAGAATACAATGCCGATCTCGGCGAGCGCGGGGCCGAACACGCCTTTGCGCCCGAGCAGCATGAGCAGGACGAAGCCAGTGACGACCGGCGGCAGCACCAGCGGCAGGTGAACGACGCCGTTGACGAGAGACTTGCCGGGGAACTGGCAGCGCGCCAGCGCATAGGCCGTAAGAATCCCAAAGGGCAGGCTTGCGAGAGTGGCCACCGTCGCGATCTTGAGCGAGAGCCGTATCGCCGTCCATTCGGCGGGCGACAATTCGAAAATGGCGGCGGAGAGAAAGTCGTTCAATGCGGCGTCCTTTGGCGGTTTGGATGGCGCTATTCCCCATGCAGTCCGTTCGCGCGGCGCTTTCATGGTCCGCGGCCGTCGCCAGCCGCTCGCTTTTTCCGACCGAAGCAAATGCGCGAGCGAAGCGACGCAGCGACCTCGGCCGTCGCGACCGATGGAGCCGGAGAGACTTCCGTCTTCCGCTCCAGGCGATCGTTCGGCGCGCAAGATCGGCGCCGCCAGCGCCGGCAGGCGGCGAGGCGTTACTAATTCGCTATATATTGACGGCACAGGGAAGCTTTGACCAGATCGGTATTGGACCGGCCCATGCCGCCGGCGCGGTGGCGGATTGGACGCCGGCTTGTCGGGCAAAGCGCGCTCGAACAAGGTTTTGGATCGAGCGCGTCATCGACGCCGCATTTCGGCGGTCGCGCCCAAATGCCGCGCGGTCACTACGAGCCGCTAGAGCTTTCCTGGCGGCTGTCGAGTGGTCAGACGACGGCGACCATCACGTCGGACGATTTGATGACGGCTTTCACCTTGGCGCCCGCCTTCAGGCCCAGCTCATCGACCGATTCATTGGTGATCGCGGCGGTGATGATCGCGCCATTGACGTCAATCAATACATGGGCGGTGGTCGCGCCCTTTTTGACTTCCTTGACCGTGCCGTCGATGACATTTCGAGCCGAAAGCTTCATTCTTATGCCTCCTAATAGCGCCGATCAGCGCTTTCTCTGGGCGGACGCCGCTCGCCTCAATCAACGGAAGCGTTCGCTGCATATGAGCGTAGTGCGATCCCCCTGTCGTCCACAATATGCGAAAAAAGTTTTCTGCCTGGCGTCGCGCGCGGCCAGTTCGTCAATGCGACCGCCGCACAATTTCCGCGAATGAGCGACGCAGCGCGCCCGAGGCGTTTCCGGATGAAATACGGCGGGGCGCCTGCGGGTTGAAGGCGTTCGCCAACGCCGAACCGATCGCGAGATGACCAGGAAATACTCAAATGTTGCTCTAACTTTACGCGCTTTGTTCGTCTAGCTTGCAATGTACTGTGTCATTTAAGCAACAGATATCCGTTCACTAGGTATTTAAAATATATAACGTATTGACCGCCAACCTTAGCTATGGAGACTAGATATATAGCGCTATTCGAGCGCCCCTAGCTGACGAGAGGATCAGGTGGCCAAATTCACGAGCAATTATGCAGCGACGATCTCCGTCGCCGCGATGTCCGCGGCGCTCTTTTCCGCTGGAGCCCATGCGAGCACGGATGGGATAGAGGAGAGAATTCGACAACTCGAGAATCTTCAGCGGATGCAGGCGCGCGAAATCGCAAAGCTGCGCAAGGAGGCTCAAGACGCCAAGGCCACTGCGCAAAAGTCGACGAATATCGTGAACGCCGCCGCAGCGAAAGGCTTGGCGGGCGCCAAGGGCGCTCAGCAACCGCCGCCGCCCCCACCCGTGCTGGTCACTTTTCGCAACGGGCTCGCCGTCGAGACCGAGGACAAGGCATACAGCTTCCGGCTCGGTGGTCGCTTGATCGTCGACGGAGGCGGCTCATCGCAGCCTGAAAGAGGCTACAATGGCTTTGCCAATATCACGTATGCCTGGCTGCAAGTCGAAGGCCGCGCGGCGAAGATGTGGGAATATAAGCTCTCCTATGATTTCGCCAATACTTCGGCGATCGGGGTGCTGGGCGGCATTCGCGACGCCTATCTCGTCCTGAAACATCCGGCGTTGCAGCTGCCATTCACCACGGAGCCCGTGGCGCTCGAAATCGGCAACCAATGGGAGCCGATGGGCCTCGAGCGGATCAATTCAAGGCTCACGCTCGACTTCATGGATCGCTCGCTGATGAGCGACGTATTCGGCGCGGCGCGCCATCTCGGAGGCTCCTTCCTGGCGCATGGATCAAATTGGACGCTCAAGGCCGGCGTGTTTTCGACGAGCACGCAAGACAAAGCGCTGGCGCCCGCAGCGCTCCAACCCGTGCCTTTCTGGATCAGTCCCAAAGCCGGGTGGGTGTCGACCGGCGGGGCGCAATATTTCGATGTCTCCGCCCGAACGACCTATGCGCCCATTCTCGAAAAAGACAGGATGATCCATCTCGGCGCGTCGGGGCGCTATCATCAGCCCAATTCCGCGACGGGCGCGAACGACGATCGCGTTTTGCTCTTAGGCTCCAACACGAATATGGAAAGCAATGTTTTAAAGACGAATCTGCTTGGAACGCCGGATCTTTCATGTGGCGCCTATTCGGTTGCCGGCAATCCGCTCGTCGCCGGCAAATGCGTGCGCAACGTTATCGGCTATGGCGCCGAATTCATGGGGTCCTATGGTCCCTTCTCAGTGCAAGCGGAATATATGGGCGCGCAATATAATCGCCGGGGCGGTTCGCTCGCGCTGGCAAATCTCGCCGGCGTTTATGCGCCAGGCGGAACGTCGTTGAGTTACAATGGCTATTATGTTTATGGCACTTGGTATCTCACCGGCGAGTCGCGCGCCGCTAGCTATTCCGTATCGAACCTCGCCGGTCCGGCGACTTTCGAAGAAATCAAGATTTTGCAGCCTTTGAGCGCCGGCGGGTGGGGCGCATGGGAACTCGCCGCGCGATTCAGCTCGGTCAATCTCAATATCGGTCCGTACCAGGGATCTGCTTTCGCCAATCTTATTGCCCTCGCGCCGAATGCGGCGACGCGCGCCTATGTCGCGAATTCGAGCATCAACGGCGGGCGCGAGCAGGACGTGACGGTCGGCGTCAACTGGTATCCCGACAAAGGGGTCCGCTTCATGTTCAACTGGACGCATGTCGCGACGCTCATGGCGCCATGGGATCGCGCCTATCTCAACGGCGCCCATCCCAATACCTTCCTGGTGCGGACCCAGGTCAATTGGTAGTCGCCGTCAAGAACGCCCAGCGCCGAGATATCGGGGCGGAAGCAGCGCCAGCCAGCTCCGAGGGCATGGCGATCGTTGAGTCAATTTTTAGCGCAGCTAGACTCGGGTCATGAATATCGTGGCGCCCCTCAACGGCAACTTGAACCAGAGCTACTCGACCGGCGCCCATCCAAATCTGTTCGAGATGCGCGCCAAGGTTTACTTCTAGGAGGACGAGGCTCGCCTCTCGATCATGAAGCGCGGTCCCGGCCGATGGAAAAGCCGGCGACCGCGCGCATGGCGTCAACCGCTCAGCGCAGCGTCACGAATCCTTGCTCCCTAAAAATCGCCTTCGCTTCGGGTCCTTTCAGGAAGTTGAGAAATTTCGTCGGTCCGTCGCTCTTGGCGTTGGCGGTCAGCGCCACGGGATAAACGATCGGCGGATGTGACGACGCCGGAAACGTGGCCACTATCTTCACTTTCGGTTCCGATTTGGCGTCGGTGAGATAGACGATGCCAAGCGGCGCTTCCTCGCGCGCGACAAACATCAGCGCGGAACGAACATTGTCGGTGAAGGCGAAATGCGGCTCGGCGACGTCCCACAGACCGAGCTTGTCGAGGGCGGCCTTTGCATATTTGCCGACCGGAACCGAGGCGACGTCTCCCGTCGCAATTTTGCCTGAGCCGATCGCCGCCGCGAGCGCATCCTTGGTCAAAGCGACCTTTTCCAATTTCGACGTCCGCGGCGCGATCAGCACGAGCGTATTGCCGAGGAGATCGAAGCGCGTCTTTGGCTGGATGAGATTTCTGTCGGCGAGATAGGCCATCGACGGGACATCCGCCGAAAGAAAAATCTCCGCCGGCGCGCCCGATTCGATTTGCTTGGCGAGCGCCATGGATCCCGCATAGCTGATCGTCGCGTCGACGCCGCTCTTTTGCTTATAGGCGGCGGCGGCGGCGTCCAGCGCATTCTTGAGGCTGGCTGCCGCGAACAGCGTAATGGAGTGATCAGCGGATTGTCCGCCCGCCGGCGCCGACGCGGCTGGAGCTTCGGCGCCCGCCCTCGTCGCGATCAACGCAATCGAGAAGGCGACGACGAAGCTGCGAAAATCGATCATGAGAAGGCTCCTTCGGGCGTGACGCCATGAGTGGCGTCGGCCGCTGCGTTAAGTATTGTGACTTTATAGCGTATAATTGCCCGATGGCACGAAGTCATGCGCAAATTTCATGCGTCCGCCATCGGCGCCCCGTACGAAGCGCGCACGCTCGACGAACTGCTCAGCGTCTGAAAGTTTTCGAAATTGCAGGGTGCCAGTCGGAACGAGACGCCTATCGCTTGGTGGCGATGAGCGTATTGCCGCACGCAAATTCGGAAATCATCGAATCTGGCAAACCCGTCAAAATATGTTGCCAGAACGGTCCGATCGGAACTTGCGCGGCAAACTCGCTCACCGACATCGCGCCGATAATCGCGCGCTTTTCTGGCGGCAGATCATGCAGAAATTTTCCGACCACCCACTGGATCGTGAAGGCAGGCGTCTGATTGCCCTCGGTTCGACAAAACTCGATCTCGAACCCTTCGGAAAACATCAACTCAAGGCCTTGTCGCGTCGCGTTGAAATAATGCGACGGATAACCGTGGACCGGTTGCAGAAAGGGCCAGTCGATGAATGCTTTTCCGCCCGGCTTCAGCACCCTTCGAATTTCGTCGACCACCTGCCAGGGTTTGGACACATGTTCGAGCACCGCGAAACAGCCGACGCCGTCGAGCGAGTTCGATTTCAACGGATAGAAGCAATCCGCTTCAACAAGCATGTCGGTCGTCATCGAGGGATAGACCTCGATGTAAAGACAATTATCGAACACTTCGCTCCTGAGCCCCGCGCCGATGTCCGCATAAAGCTTGTTCGGATTTTGAGCCATCTCGGCCGCAAAGGGCCCATAGACCGGATGCGCCGACTCAGAATCATAGCGGCTGACGTCGAAGTGCTTATCACCGAATCCGATCGGAAAAGCGCCTATGTCGCCCAGGAATTGAAAGTGCTTGTTCGGATCGATCGAAGCAACGAATCGCTGATATTTTTCTCGGTTCAATCGACCGCGGTTTTGGAGAAACTCGCGTCCGACCTGACGTCTGCCTTCCTTGTGTCCCCAATCATTGAAATGGGTGGCGGCGTCGCCGCCCCTTTCCAGAAATTCCGCGAGATCTGGATTGGCGAGAATATATCCGTCGGCGAAGAAATTGGACGGAGTCGCCACTTCAATCACGATCATGCGATCCTCGTTCCATTAAATAACTGGTTTCCAGGAAGGGCCTGCCGCGGCTCCAGAATTCAATAGGAGCGCCCATACTTCGTTTAGCGCCCCGCCGGACGCGTCAAAAGATTGACAGTATACGGCGATGAACCTAACGCTGAAATGATATAAAACCTCAAACCATCACGATCGGTCAATCGTG
Organism: Methylocystis sp.; assembly: GCF_046349115.1. Lineage (GTDB taxonomy): Bacteria > Pseudomonadota > Alphaproteobacteria > Rhizobiales > Beijerinckiaceae > Methylocystis. Next base: position 68,394 of record NZ_JAXMCX010000002.1, read on the forward strand.
ATATTTGATCGGCTGAGATAAGGGCCAACCCGAATTTAGGGCTTTGCTGGCCGGCGGTTTCGACCCGGCCCTGACGGAAAGAGCCAAGATGGAGATTGATATGGGAGTCGCGCCGCTACCGCCAGAAGAACTTCGCGAGCGCGTCTCCGGAGCGAGAGACCCCAAGAGTTTCGATTTGTCGGGGGCGGCGACCGTTGATGAATGGACCAGAGCATTAGCCGCCATCGGCAAGAAGTGGGGTGATTTCCAGACGATCGTCGATTTCGGCTGCGGATGCGGAAGGGCGATACGCCATCTTCGATCAAAAATGGATCCCGCCGCGCAGACGCTGATCGGCCTCGATCCGGATGCTGAAGCGATCGATTGGGTCGTCCGCAATTTGGACGCGATTGGTTATGTTCTCTCCGACTTGCCGCCTGCGTCCATGCCTGACAATAGCGCCGACCTCATCGTCTCTCACAGCGTATTCACCCATCTGCCCGAAGACGTCCAGCATGCGTGGCTGGGCGAACTGCGTCGCTTGTTGAAGCCCGGCGGCGTGCTGATTACCACCGTCCATGGCGATCATGCATTCAGATCGTACTATAACGATGTGATTCGCGCCGGACAGCCGGAGACGGCGCAAGTCCTGATGAACGCGATGAATGCGGAGGGATTTCTATATATAAAAGGCCGCACGGCCGCCGAGGCGGCGCTGCCCGAATACTATGGCGCGGCATTCCACAAAATAAAATATGTCCATGAAACCTGGTCGCGATATTTTAACCTGCTTGCATGGTTCCCCAGGTTCGCTTTGAACCTGCAGGATACGCTCGTGCTGCAAAAATCGACGACGTGAAGTCGCGCGGCCTTTCAAGCAATTCCGCCATCGCCGCCACAGGCGCTCGATCACGCTGCATTCGGGCAAGATTGTTCGCAATGCGGATGAAGCGATCGTCTCGAAAGGCGTCGAGCGCGCTTTGCGCGCTAGACCACTTTCAGTGAGCGGCGATTGAGCGGCCGATCAAGAACTCGATTGACACGCGGTCGACAATGTCGATTCGCGATCCTCGCGACTAGAGAAATCGAGCTTGTTTCGTGACAGATTGATATTGTAATAGGGGTCGTTCTCAATATATCTCGCCCATTTCTTTACGAACAGCCCGACTTCGGTGGGGTTCGGTTCGTGTCTTTTGATGGAAAACCCCTCAAAATGGCTGAGCTGCGCATAAGGGGTGTAGGCGATACGATACCCCCGCTCTAACATCCGCAAACATAAGTCCGTGTCATTGTAGTCTACCGCAAATTGTTCATCAAAGCCGCCGACTTCCGAGATTACGCCCTTGCGTGTCGCGAAACAGGCGCCGGTGACGGCGGCGTAGTTGCGTATAATATGCGTGAATGAGTTGTAGCCGACATAGTCGCCTGGAAATCCGTGGTAAGGATGCGCCGCGCCGCCCCCGATGCCGAGCACCATCCCGACGTGCTGGAGAGTGCCTCCGACATGCATGAGCTTGGCGCCGACGACGCCGATCTCGGGATCTTGCGCCAGTTCCATGAGCGCGGCCAGCCAGTCCTCGTTTAGAACTTCCATATCGTCATTCAGTAATACGATATGTTCACTTTGCGCGCATTGAACGGAAAAGTTCGCCTTCGCGGCGAAATTGAACGGTTTGACCTGTCCGAGGTAATTCTCGACCCGTACGCCCAATTGCTTGAATCTCTTTATCTGCCTCGCGGAGAGCCGCGAATTGTCGACGACGACGATCTCGTAGTTGGGATAGTCCGTTTTCGACAAGATCGAGTCGACGAAATTGTCGACGATCCGTATCGTTCCACGACCGGGAAGCTCGATCTCGCCATTGTTCGTCAAGATGAGCAACGACACCCTCGTATCCGAGGGATAAGGTCGGCGGACGCGAAAAGTGCCAGGCAGAAGGCCTTTCTCGACACTCGCCCGCGCGCCATATTTTGCAGCGGCGTGATCCGCAATCGCACGAAAACCAGCTTCCAGCGCATATGGCTTGGCGTCAACGGCGGCGGCCGCGGATCCCGGTATGGCGCGCCAGCCATAGAGCGCGCGCTGAATATGATGAATATTCTTCGTGGCGCGAGAAACGCGCAACATCAGATCGAAATCCTGCGCGCCATCGAATTCCGAACGCAGGCCCCCGAGTTCCAAAAACAGGCGCTTGCGCAGCACAAGCGCGTGAAGCACGTACATGACGGATTCGAGATGCTCCGGAGACCAGTCCGGCTTATAAAAATGTTCGATCAGATCGCCGCGCTCATCGATCTTTTCTTCATCAGTGTAAACACAATCTAATGATTGATCTTCGTTGAGCGCGAAAACGATCTCCATCAAAGCGTCCGGTGCAAGCACGTCGTCATTGTCGAGGAAGAGCAGGAATTCACCCGTCGCGATTTCCGCCGCCGCGTTGGTGGCGCCGGCGATTCCCACATTCGCGGCCAGTCGTCGAATTTTTATGCGAGCGTCCGATCCTCGATAGGCCTCGAGCGCAGACACCGAGTCCTGGTCGGAAGAGGCATCGTCACAAAGACAGAGCTCCCAGAATGGATAAGACTGCGACCGGACCGACTCGATGCATTCCTGAAGATATCGCGGAGGGACATTGTAGACCGGCACGACGATCGAGAGCCGCGGTCTAAAGGCCATTTTCTCAATTTTGTCGCGCGTTTCCCGGCTGAGCGTCGCGCAGAGCGACGGGTTGGCGACCGTGTGCGAACGGCATAGATATTTTCTAAACTCCAATCCGCTTTCGCCGAGGTTCTTATCGAGGTCGAGCGCCTCCAGCCGGCTTCTGATCGCCTTGCCGATCGCCGCCGGAGAAAAGTCCTTGATCCGATCCTTGGCCGCTTGACGGCGCGACGATCGCTTTCGGTCGTCGAACGCCAATCTCATTTGCTTCACGAGCGAAGCAGAGTCTGGCTCCGCCCACACATAGCCGGGAAGATAGGGACCAACCTGCTCGTCAATCTCCAGGAGCCGATAATCGATCGGATAGCCAACGTCCTCTGAAAAAAAATCAACGTTGCCGGAATAATTCGTCGCGACAACCGCCTTGCCGAGCGCCATGAACTCGCCGAGGTTCAGCCCGAAGCCTTCGCTTCGATGCGCCGAGACAAGACAATCTGACGCGGCCCGCAACAAATCCATGTCGACTTCGGACAGGCAATCGGACATCACCACCGCGTTGCTCAACCCCGAAACCGCCTCGGTCAGCTCGCGAAGCAGGTCAGGACCGTAATTTTGCGTCGCATGAAATTTAACGATCAAAAATGCCTCACGATCGTCGCCAAACCCTTCGCAAAACGCCTTGACGACGGCCATCGGATTTTTGCGCGCCGTAGTGCTTCCGACATCAAAGACAGTCAAGAACACAAATTTGTCTTGCGGAATGCCGAAGCGTTCGCGCGCGTCAGTGCAAGACGCGGCTTCGGCGATGATCGGAAGCGACATTTTGCGGACTGGAATCGGCGCATTGGCGGAAATGGCGTCGACAGCGAACGAACTATAAGCCCACACTTCGTCGATGGCGCTGAAAACGCCAAACCAATCGGGGCGAAACGACGCGAGCTCCCAGGCCCATTCCGCGATATTATAATATCCGTCGAAATGCCCGTCCGGATAGAGACGGATGACATTCTCAATTTGGTCGGCGTTGGCGAGGATGAGATTGGCGCGATATGTCCCCTTCCGGCTTCTCGCGTCAGGAGTGACGCGCGGCAAGCCCTGGGACACGTCGAAGACATGGAGCTCGAAAGGAACGCCGCTGCTCTTAACCGCTTCGGCCAAATTACGCGCGGCAATGCCCAGCCCGCTGATCGCGCCGAAAGGGCCATAGATGTTGAGGCCGAACGGCTTCTTCAAAACATTTTCGACCGACGCCTTGCGCCCAAGGAAGAGCGCGACGCCTGGGCCAAACCGGCCCTCCTTGCGTCCGCTGGAGAGCCAATGCTGACGACAGGCTTCGGGATCGAAATTAAACGCTCGACCAACATCGGGATATAAAAGTGTATATTCGTAGGAATCAAAATATTGGGTTGACGTATAATAGTCATCCATAGTGATTGGGGACTTAAACTCTGAATTCCTTGAATTGTCGCCAGACAGCGCGATAGCGTACCTATTCTGTGCGGCTTCATTTCCATGAATCGCTGAAGAAGGCTGCTTAATCTTTTTGAATTTAGAAGCTGCCGCGGCGGCAGCCCCCACATCGAGCGAAAATGAATGCCTGCCCGCTGAAAGCGGCCGACTACCAACGTCGGAAGCTTCCGGCGCCAAGCAGGGCATGAGCTCAATATCCGTCCCATACAGTCGCAAGACTTCGACTTCGAGAGGGTGCGTTCCAAATTCATGGATCTCGGAATAACGCCGTTTCTCATAGAGGCCATGCATAAGAAAATGTGCGAGTGGCTCCATCTTAGCGCGCCTGACATCGGGATGTTGTTCGATGTACCAGCTCGGCGTGAATCGGGCGTTCGGCTTGAGGCCCTCCTTCCATCCCGTCATGACGTAATGCGTCAACGGATCGAGTCCATCGAGGTGCGGGTTCTGCCGAAGATAGAACAACACATCGAACAAGGGGTGGGGATTGCTGCCCTCCTTGAATCCATAAGCGATGAAATGGCCTAAGGGCTCGAGGCCCGACTCTTTAACGTCGGGTCGCTTATCATAGTAATATTCGATCGAGAAAAGCGGATGCGGCGATCTCAGATCGCGCCATCCATCTTCGAAGTAATGGGCGAATGTCGCCAGATTGGCAGGAAGATCCGGGTTTCTTTGCAGATACCAGCCCGCGTCAAAAAGCGGATGCGGACTGACCTGTCTAACGGGGGCGGTCTCGACGGGCGGCGCCTTCTTACGGATCCATAGGCCTTTCAAGGAGGAAAGCAAAGCGCTCTTTTGCTTCGCGCCTTCGCGCCGCTCGTTTTTTCGCATAACCCGCTCCCGACGGGAACCGAGAATTGCAGATGGATCCGGTTCCGGCCATTAGACCCGCTAAAGCTATTTCTTCGGTCCCGACTTGCCGGCGCGGCGCGCGACAACTGTGAACAACGGCGGAGACGACGTCATTCGCTTTGGCGAATGGGTGGTCACGACGCAATCGGCGAACCCCAGCTTGCCCAGCATGGGCCGAACCGAGTCGGTGGACAGCGTCCACCAATGAACAATGCCATTAGGCAGAGGGTTCGGCGCGAATATCATGTGCGCGGCGCCATACAAGTCTTGGCTGTCCGCCTTCATTGAGGGCGCGCCCACGCTCCGAACGGGTCCGACAGATGAAGGAGGATGGAGCCCAACACCGTGACGTCGAAACGTCCCAGATCGCTCGGGGGATTATATACGTCGCGGTAAACGGCGGAACCGTTGAATCTGAGCTTGCGTTTGGTCATCCACCAGCTGTTTCGCAGTTGCTCCACTGAGCGCCGCGCTTCCCTAGCGAATTCTTCCATATCGTCGATCTCCGCGAACGGCGCCAATTCCGAAGTGGAGCCGAGGGGCAAATCGAAAACGACCAAATCGGCGCATTTCGAAGCAAGATAGGCGGACAAAAAGCCGCTTGCCGACTCTATTTCGAGCACGCGCTTTCCCACTAGGCCGCAACCGCCGAGATAGGTTTGCTCGTGGTCGCCCCAGACGCCGTTACGAAGTTCGCCGTCTCCCAAATCAATCATGTGATAGAAATGTGAGTCCGCTTCCGTGACCTTGGCGTGACAGTCTTCTAAGGCGCTCTGGAACGAGTGAGTCAATTGGCCCTCGTACCGGGCATTCGATGGTCGTTGGTCACCGAAGTACGCGTCGATCTTCTTTTTATTGTCGACGTCAAATTTCACACAAAAAACTCCTGCGTTTCTCGGCGCAAGCGAGCCTTCAATCGATAGGTTGGCTTTTGCGACCTGTCAACATCGCCCCTGTTTCACTGCACGGCGACAGGCCTGACGGGCTCAGTCCGGCCGGGACGGACGCTCGGCCGCGAATGAAAGGGCGGCGCCCCCGCCGTTAACGGACGTCGGCGCGCCGCCGCTGATGCTGCGATCTAAAGCGGGGGCCGGGCATTCCGTCTCCTCCCCGCTTCGCGTGACGCGAAAGGGCATGGCCATGGCCGTGCAAGCAAGTTATGCTTGCGAGCGCTATTCTCGGTTCATCGCGAACGACGTTGCTGAGCGATGCGATCCAACGGTTGTAGGGAAGGGAAAACGGCTTGCCCGGTTCCGTAGGAAGCGAAATCGGCGGCTTCTACCGGGCAAAATCCTCCGTCGAGCAAGAAACCGTGAGATAGCGACCCGCTCCGCCAATTGATCGAACCTATGATGCGACAAAAACGGAAACATGCCCGAAGGAAGAAGGCCGGCCTTCGCGAAGCCGAATCTGCGGTCGCGGCGCATGATCGCCAGTGGAACCCTCTTGAGGAACGACATGAGTCGAGCGTGCTCATACGCAATGAGGTCGCGGATGAGCAGAATGATCCGAGGCGTTCCGGCTCCAAACTGACGTCGGCGTTTAACGAAGAGTCGGTCGCGGGCTATCCGACCAAAGGCGACGAGGAGGCGAACGATTCATTCGCAAACCCCGAAACGCTGGCCGGCATTAATTTGGAGCGCC
>NZ_JAXMCX010000002.1:80000-752254 GCF_046349115.1 Methylocystis sp.
GCAATGCTGCGCCCCGCGCCCTGCGCCGGGCGGGCTCGTCCTTGATGAAGAAAGAGAAACGAAGACGGCGGCTGTCCCGCATGATCGGCCTGACTGGCCGTTTTGTTCTGAAGAGATCCGATAGGCTCGGGCCGAAGGGCCGTCGCCATAAAGGATCATCCTTAGAAAGGAGGTGATCCAGCCGCAGGTTCCCCTACGGCTACCTTGTTACGACTTCACCCCAGTCGCTGACCCTACCGTGGTCGCCTGCCCCCTTGCGGTTGGCGAAACGCCTTCGGGTAAAACCAACTCCCATGGTGTGACGGGCGGTGTGTACAAGGCCCGGGAACGTATTCACCGCAGCGTGCTGATCTGCGATTACTAGCGATTCCACCTTCATGCACTCGAGTTGCAGAGTGCAATCCGAACTGAGACGGCTTTTTGAGATTTGCTCGAGGTCGCCCTTCCGCATCCCATTGTCACCGCCATTGTAGCACGTGTGTAGCCCAGCCTGTAAGGGCCATGAGGACTTGACGTCATCCCCACCTTCCTCGCGGCTTATCACCGGCAGTCCCCCTAGAGTGCCCAACTGAATGATGGCAACTAAGGGCGAGGGTTGCGCTCGTTGCGGGACTTAACCCAACATCTCACGACACGAGCTGACGACAGCCATGCAGCACCTGTGCACCGGCCCCTTGCGGGAAGAAAGTCATCTCTGACGATCATACCGGGCATGTCAAAAGCTGGTAAGGTTCTGCGCGTTGCTTCGAATTAAACCACATGCTCCACCGCTTGTGCGGGCCCCCGTCAATTCCTTTGAGTTTTAATCTTGCGACCGTACTCCCCAGGCGGGATGCTTAAAGCGTTAGCTGCGCCACTGAAGAGCAAGCTCCCCAACGGCTAGCATCCATAGTTTACGGCGTGGACTACCAGGGTATCTAATCCTGTTTGCTCCCCACGCTTTCGCACCTCAGCGTCAGTACCGGGCCAGTGAGCCGCCTTCGCCACTGGTGTTCTTGCGAATATCTACGAATTTCACCTCTACACTCGCAGTTCCACTCACCTCTCCCGGACTCGAGATCCCCAGTATCAAAGGCAGTTCCGAGGTTGAGCCTCGGGATTTCACCCCTGACTTAAAGATCCGCCTACGTGCGCTTTACGCCCAGTGATTCCGAACAACGCTAGCCCCCTTCGTATTACCGCGGCTGCTGGCACGAAGTTAGCCGGGGCTTCTTATCCAGGTACCGTCATTATCGTCCCTGGCGAAAGAGCTTTACAACCCTAGGGCCTTCATCACTCACGCGGCATGGCTGGATCAGGCTTGCGCCCATTGTCCAATATTCCCCACTGCTGCCTCCCGTAGGAGTCTGGGCCGTGTCTCAGTCCCAGTGTGGCTGATCATCCTCTCAGACCAGCTACCGATCGTCGCCTTGGTGAGCCATTACCTCACCAACTAGCTAATCGGACGCGGGCCGATCCTTCGGCGATAAATCTTTCTGCTCTCGCACGTATCCGGTATTAGACCAGGTTTCCCCGGCTTATTCCGAACCGAAGGGTACGTTCCCACGCGTTACTCACCCGTCTGCCACTCCCTATTGCTAGGGCGTTCGACTTGCATGTGTTAGGCCTGCCGCCAGCGTTCGTTCTGAGCCAGGATCAAACTCTCAAGTTTGAGATTTGTCCTGACTGGTCACTTCTCTTGACGAGTCCCAAGCACACTCGCCTTCTCGTCTCACGACGATGAAGACAATGGTGTACTTAGAATACGTGACCGTCAGAGTGTCTCATCGACCGCTCTCCGAGGAGAGGCGGTCCGCAAGGACCTCCGCCGTCCACGTTTCTCTTTCTTCCGATTCGATTGTCAAACAGCGCATTACTGAGGCGAAAAGCTCGCGCTTTTCCGGCGAAGCGTCTTCGTCCCGACCAATCAGCCGGGTGGCTGGTTCCTGCCGTCAGACGAAGAAGCGACACCGTTCGCTGCACGTTGGCAGCGCCGCCGTCGATGGATTGGTATATATTCGGCTGCCTTTCGGGTGTCAACACGGTTCTAAAAAAACTTTACAATTTCGTCGCGACCCCGGGGAGTCCCTGATTTTCATGGCGTTAGCCGGTGGACAAGGGGGGTTACCCTCCGCCGCAATAGAGCCATAATGGCGAGGCTTCGTCCTATCCGTCAGTTTGACGAACCGGGCGCAATATTTGAGCATCGGCGCAAGAGCTAAGGCGCGCCAGACGAAACCGCCAGTCGACAGAGGTCGCTGACGGCGGGGCGCGGGAGAAGGCGGCCAGGACGCCTCTCCCCAAACCAACAAGAGAAACGTAACGGCTAGATTGAATGGCAGTGCAGATGACCGGCCGCCTCGTCCCCGCGGCGCAAGGCGGCCCCGACTGGTTGGGCGACGAACCCGCGATCGAGGTTGACGGCCGTCGCCATACGCCGGACGACCGGCGGCGCGTCTCGACGCGCTGGCTCTCCGGCACGGTGCTGACCGGGCTGTCCGGCGCGCTGCTGATCAGCGCCGCGGCCTATACGGCGCTCGATCAACAGACCCGCTTCGCCGAGGCGCCGACCCGCGCGCAGACGGCCCGCGGCGCCGACTCCGAAGAGCAGCAGACCGTCAATCCCAAGAAAGGCGACCGGCTGATGCGGGCGGTCGACGTCGTCGCGGCCAAGCAGACCTTCAAGACCGCCACCACCTCGCGCGCTGGCGAGAAGGAGGTCGTGCGCACCCGCGCCTTCACCCGAGTGGCCGCGACGCTCTCGCTCGCGCCCTCGACCTTCGCGAGCGAAGTGCCGGCCTATAATCCGCTCAAGCTGATTACCGACGCCCGCGCCCCCGAAAACGCCGCCGAGGCCGATCTCGCGCCGGATCAGGCGGAAGTGTCGTTCGAAACCCATGATCTGGCTGCATTCACGGTCACGACGCAGAGCGCTCAGCTCACCCTCGCCGAAGCGCAGGCGCAGGTCGTCGAACAGGTCAAATCCAGCCTCGCCGCTGGACCGCAGGCCTCGGCGCTGCCCCTGCCCGGCCAGATGCTGCTGACGCGCACCAGCCGCGCGGCGATCGACCCGCTGGCGCTCGCCTATGCGACGCCGGGCGGGAATCTCACGACGCCCTTCTCCGGAATCGAAGTGCGCATGGTGGCGGAAAACGTCACCGTCGCCCCGCGCGACACGCCGCAGCCGACGCAAATGGAGGAGAAGCTCGTCGTCGTTAAACGCGGACAGACGCTTTTCGACGTTCTGGACGCCGGCGGCGTGCCTCAGTCCCGCGCCGCCATGGTCGCCGCCGCCTTCAAGGACAGGCGCGGCGAGCCGGTGCGCGAGGGCCAGCGAGTCAAGCTGCTGTTCGCGGATTTCGACGGATCGGGCAAGAACATGCAGCTCGCCCGCGTCTCGGTCTATACCGACGAAACGATCGAATCGATCGTCGCCGCGACCGACAAGGGCGCATTCGTGCAAACGCCGACCGGCCCCTCGTCCTTCGCCTCGGAAGGCGGGTCAAAGTCGCGAAACGAGATGGACGAGGACGAAGGCGCGATGCGCCTTTACGACTCCCTCTACGAAACCGCCCTCAAGCAGCAAATTCCGCGACCGATCATCAATGAGCTGGTGCGGGTTTTCGCTAATGACGTCGATCTCCAACGCGCCGTCGCCGCCGGCGACTCCTTCGATGTCTTCTACGACGAAGCGGATGAGGGGATGGCCGTCGGACGCGACGCGCTGCTCTATGCCTCGCTGACCACCCGTACCGAGTCGTATCGATATTACCGCTTCTTCACGCCCGACGACGGGCTCCTCGACTATTACGACGAGAACGGCCGTTCGAGCCGGAAATTCCTGGTGCGCAAGCCAATTGCGAGTGGCGAAACGCGCTCCGGCTTCGGCATGCGCCGCCATCCGATCCTCGGCTACTACAAGATGCATACGGGCGTCGATTGGGCGGCGTCGATCGGCACGCCCATCCTGGCGGCCGGCAATGGCACGATCATCAAGGCGCAGTGGGATTCGGGCTATGGGCGCCGGGTCGAAATCCAGCACGCCAACGGCTACATCACCACCTACAATCACATGTCGGGCTTTGCGCGCAGCGTGAGGGAAGGCTCGCGGGTCAAACAGGGTCAGGTCATCGGCTTCCTCGGCTCGACCGGATTGTCCACCGGACCGCACCTCCATTACGAGGTGATGGTCAATGGCCATTTCGTCGATCCGATGCGCGTCAAGCTGGCGCGCACGCGTGAAATCGAAGGCCGGCTTCTCGTCGACTTCAAGAAAGAGCGCGACCGCATCGATGGGCTCATGGCGAGGGCGCCCAATAGCGACGCCAAGGTCGCGACTCGCCAGACGAAATAGCTTTACTCGAAATGGTTTTTGCAATTAACGCCTTGCGCGGGCGAGGCGAGCGGCGTCTTCTCAGGCGGCGTCGCGCCACTCGTAAGCCGGAACGAACTGGCTGTCCCGAACCCGGCGGACGATATTTTCGATCGTCGCCATCGTCTCCCGATTGAGCGAGTCGCGCGGGAATTCGATACGGAATTCGCGCTCGACCGCGAGCAGCAGACGGATCGCCGTATAGGGCGTCATTCCCAGCTCATAGAGATTCGCGCGCGGCGTCAGATGCGACGCCGGAATGCGGATTTGGGCTTCCTGGTCGATCAGGCTTTGAATGATCTCGAACATTTCGCTCTCCCGTGGCGCTTCAGAACTCAATGATCAAAAGCTAGCGGGAGTCCGCGCAAATGTTCGTGCGGCGACGCACAGCCTCGACACGGTTTGCCGCATTGATATTAGCATCGTTTGATGTTATTTTTCGTGCCTATCGAGGGGGCTGCGCATGCGTACGACGGTTGCGCTCGACGATGAGCTCGTCGCGAAAGCGCAGGATTTCACTGGACTTACGGAAAAGTCTGCGCTGATCCGGGAGGCGCTCAAGGCGCTCATTGAACGGGAAAGCGCCCGAAGACTGGCGCTTCTCGGCGGCACGGAGCCGCAACTCAAGGACATACCGAGACGGCGGTCGGCTCCGAAGTGATTCTCGTCGACAGTTCGATATGGATCGACCATTTCCGCCGGCCGGATTTTCGGCTCGCCGCGTTGCTGAATGGCGCGCAGGTTTTGACCCACGCATTCGTCATCGGCGAGCTCGCGCTCGGCAATTTCATCAATCGGAATATGGCGCTGTCGCTCTTGCGCGACCTTCCGAGGGCGCCGCTCGCCGACTATGACGAGGTCATGGAATTGATCGACCGGCGGTCGCTGTTCAGTGCGGGCATCGGATACGTCGACGCCCATCTTCTCGCGAGCGCCCTGCTCGCCGCCCCCGCATCGCTATGGACTCGGGACAAGCGACTGCAAGCGGTCGCCGAGCGCCTCGAAATTCCTATTCTATAGCCCTATCCGCCGGCGCACGTCGGCCGGCGTCCAGCCGTCGGCGCGCAAGGCGCGCAGCGCCGTCGGCGCCATACTCTTCGCCAGTTTCTGGCCCTTCTCGTCCAGAATGAGATCATGGTGCCGATAGTCCGGCGCCGGCAGGTCGAGCAATCGCTGCAGCAGGCGGTGCAGGCTGGTCGCCTCAAACAGGTCCCGGCCGCGCACGACATCGGTCACGCCCTGCAGCGCATCGTCGACGACGACGGCGATGTGATAGCTCGCCGGCGTGTCCTTGCGCGCGAGGACCACGTCGCCCCATCGCGCCGGGTCGGCCGGAACAAGCCCTCTCCCCTCGCGGCTCGACCGGATTGCTTCGTCGGCTACGCCTGCTCGAATTGACGGCCGGAGCGCGCCGAATTCACGCCACTTCAGCCCCTGCCCAGCGCGCGCGGACGCTTCGTCCATGTCGAGCCGCAACGCGACGCCGCCTGCCGCGAGCGCCTCGCGCGCGGCGCGGCGCGGTTTGGCGCGGCATGTTCCGGGATAAAGCGGCGAGCTGTCCGGATCGCGCGGCCAGTCCGGCGTGCCTTCCGTCGCCCGGGCGATGTCCGAACGTCTGCAGTCGCAGGCGTAGAGGAGACCCATCGCGTCCAGCCGCTCGAGCGCATGGGCATAGTCATCGAAATGGTCGGACTGGCGGCGCGCCGGCCGCTCCCACTCGATCCCCAGCCAGCCGAGGTCTTCATAAATCGCCGCCTCGAACTCAGGACGGGCGCGGCCCGTGTCGATATCCTCGATGCGCAGAAGCAGGCGCCCGCCGCACTGCCGCGCGAGATCAAAATTCAACAGCACGGAATAGGCATGACCGAGATGCAGATAGCCGTTCGGCGACGGCGCAAAGCGGAAGACCCGTTGTTTTTCGATGATCATCAGCGACTTGGCGAGGCCGCCCCTGGCGGCTGGCGAATTGATCGAACGTCACCGCGTCAGGTGGACGAGCGCCGGCCTCTGCTTCAAAATGTTGAGTTAAACTCTTTACGCTATTGGAAATGCGCATGCCAGACTTCGATTCGCTCGTCGAGAATATCTATGAAGCCGCGGCCGAGGCTGAGCGCTGGCCGCGGATCATGCATGACGTCACGCCGCTCGCGCGGCGGAGCGCGCCGGACGCCGCATTGGTCCAAATTCTCTTCGATCTAACGCCGACCGAGGCTCGCGTCGCCGGGAGCCTCGCCGAAGGGCTGACGCTCGGTCACCCCGCCGAACGGCATAATGTGAAGTTGAGCACGGTTCGCAGCTAGGTGAAGTCGGTCGTCACAATGACGGGCTCGAACATGAAGTCGCAGATTGTCGCCTGCTTGCGACGACGCAGTGTTTTCCGCCGCAGCCCATTGAAGAAGCTCCGGTGTGACCTGGGCGGGTCAATGGCGGACGAGACCACGGACTCCGACGTCGACGCGACGCTTCGGTCACTCAGGATGAGGCGTTCAGGCTGAGCGATGCCAAATTTCGAGTCCGTCGTGGACGATATATATCGAGCTGCAGCGAAGCCTGATTTATGGCCCCGGGTCATGCACGACCTCGCTCGATCTGTCGATGCTGCCGGCGGCATTATCCTCACCCGGCGGGCCGACGCCTGGATCGGCTGGCGTTATTCGGACGCGATCAAGCCGGGAGCCGACGCATATTTGACGGGCCCAGCTGCACGCAGTCAAGCCACCGCCCGTCTCCTCGCCTTTAACCGAGCGGGCTTTGTCGACGCAATGGAAGTGTTTAGCGAAGAAGAATATCTTGCCGATCCGATGATGACAGAATGGGGCACGCCCGCCGGTCTCCACCATGCCACCGCCACCGCCATCCCTGTTCCGACTGGCGATTTAGTGGTGGTCCAGATAAATCGCCGCAGTGGCGAGCCTCGATTTACCCATGCGGACCTTTGCCGCCTCGACGCCTTCCGCCCACATCTCGCGCGGGCGGGCCTGCTAGCCGCCCGCTGGCGACTGGAGCGGCTGCGCGCCGCAGCCGATGCGTTAGAAATGATTGGGCTCCCTGCGGCAATTCTAGATGCGCAGGGTACGACCTTGGCCGCCAACGCGCTTTTCGAGACAATGACGTCGCATGTCAGATGGCTGCCGAGGGATCGCTTCGCCTTCGTCGATCCTGGAGCCAATGCGCTACTACAAGTAGCCCTAACAGAGATTGCCGATCCGGCCGCAACATCCGTCCGCTCTTTTCCCGCGAAAGGGAAAGCTGGCGCTCCGGTCGTGGTTCATCTGGTCCCGACAACGGGCGAGGCGCGCGATCTTTTCGACGGCGGGTTCGGCGTGCTGGCGCTCACGCCGCTTGGCTCGTCCGCAGCCAATGTCACGGTCATCCAGGGTCTGTTCGACCTCACTCCGGCGGAAGCGCGGGTCGCGAGCGGCGTCGCCGAAGGATTAACCGTCAATCAGATCGCTAGCCGACAGGCCGTCACGGTGGCGACCGTTCGCACACAGATTAAATCGGTCTTCGCCAAGACGGGATCGAGCCGCCAGTCCGAGCTCGCCGCGTTGCTCGCTGCGCAGCCGCATTTTCCTGTCGAATGGCCGAAGCGCCGCGATATTGATGCGCCAACCGACTGACGACCGCCGACGCACCGCGAATTATCGTCCCGTGACCCGACCTTTTTCGGCGATCGCGAGGGCCGCGGCGAATGCTTCCTCAATATCGAGGTCGGTCGTATCGAGCGTCACCGCGTCGGCGGCCGGCTTCAGCGGCGCGGCGCTGCGGGCGCTGTCGCGCGCGTCGCGCTTCCTCACATCTTCGAGAATGGCGGCGTAGTCGGCCGCTTCGCCGGCGCGCGCCAGCTCCAGCGCGCGGCGCTGCGCCCGCGTCTCCGGCGCGGCCGTGACGAAAATCTTTACCGTCGCGTCGGGGCAGATCACCGTGCCGATGTCGCGTCCGTCGAGGACGGCGCCTTCCGGACGCGACGCGAAGCCGCGCTGCATGTCGATGAGCGCGGCGCGCACCGCCGGCATGGCGGCGACCACCGAGGCCGCCTCGCCCATGTCGCGCGCCCGCAGCCGAGACTCGTCGAAATCGACCAGCGACAGGCTGCGTGCAGCCGCCACCGCGGCCTCGACATCGTCGAGCCGCAAGCCCTCGTCCAGAAGCGCGCAGGCGGTCGCCCGATAGAGCAATCCGGTGTCGAGATGCGGCAGGCCGAAATGGGCCGCGAGCCGGCGCGCCAGCGTGCCCTTCCCCGACGCGGCGGGGCCGTCGATGGCGATGACGAAGCTCACGAGAAGCGCGCTCCGAGCCGCTCCATCAGCGCGCGAAAGGCCGGAAAACTCGTCGCGATCATCGTCTCGTCGTCGACCGCGACCGCCTGCTCCGCCGCGAGCCCCATGACGAGAAAGCTCATGGCGATGCGATGATCGAGATGGGTCTCGACCATGCCGCCGCCGGCGACCCGGCCGCCGCGCACGATGAGATCGTCGCCGACGATTTCGCAATCGACGCCATTGGCTTTGAGACCGGCGGCGACCGCCTCCAGCCGGTCAGATTCCTTCACCCGCAATTCGGACAGTCCACGCATCCGCGTCTCGCCCTGCGCGAAAGACGCGGCGACGGCGAGGATCGGATATTCGTCGATCATCGAGGGCGCCCGCTCGGCCGGCACGTCGACGCCTTTCAGACGAGAGGCGCGGACGCGCATGTCGGCGACTTCCTCGCCGCCCTCCTCGCGCCGGTTCTCCATGGCGATATCGGCGCCCATTTCCAGCAGCGTCGTCAAGAGCCCGCTGCGCAGCGGATTGGTCATCACGCCTTCGATGACAATGTCGGAGCCCTCGACGATCAGCGCGGCGACGAGCGGAAAGGCGGCGGACGACGGATCGGCCGGAACCCGCACCTCGCGCGCCAAAAGCTCCGGACGCCCGTCGAGCGTGACCTTCCGTCCATGCGCGCCGTAAGATTCGCTCGTCACCTTGGCGCCGAAATGCGCCAGCATTTTCTCGGTGTGATCGCGCGACGCCTCGGCCTCGATCACCGTCGTCTGGCCGGGCGAATTCAGCCCGCAGAGCAGCACCGCGGATTTGATCTGCGCCGAGGCCACTGGCGTCTTATATTCGACCGGCAAGGGTTCGCTCGATCCTTGCAGCACTAGCGGCAGCCGGCCGCCCTCGGCCTCCTCCAACACCTGCGCGCCCTGCAACGCGAGCGGATCGAGGATGCGCTTCATCGGCCGCTTGCGCAGCGAAGCGTCGCCGTCGAAGCGCGCGACGATCGGATGACCGGCGACGACGCCCATCATCAGCCGCGAGCCGGTCCCGGCATTGCCGAAATCGAGCGTCTCGGCGGGCTGCAGCAGCGAGCCGAGCCCGGCGCCCCAGACGCTCCAGCGCCCCTCGGCATGGCGCAGGATTTTCGCGCCGAGCGCGCGGCAGGCCTGCGCCGTGCGCAGCACGTCGTCGCCCTCGAGCAGCCCTTCGATCCTGGTTTCGCCGATCGCCAGCAGGCCGAAGATCAGCGCGCGATGCGAGACCGATTTGTCGCCCGGCGGCCGCACGCGGCCGAAAAGCGGCCCAGACTTATGGGCGCTGAGCGGCGCGGCGGGCGCGTGAGCATGGACGGCGGCGTTGGACATGGTCACTTTCGGATGAAGCGCGATTCAATCGCCACCCGCTTCGCACTTTTGGCGAATATGCTCAACAGGCGGCGGCCGGCGCCGCGCCGCGCTTTTCTCGCCTGTTGACGAAAATTGGAGCGGGCGATGGGAATCGAACCCACGACATTCAGCTTGGGAAGCTGACGTTCTACCCCTGAACTACGCCCGCGCCCGTCTTGTGTAACGCGGCGGGCGATCGGTTTCAACGGAGCATCGATGCCGGCTTGGCTCGGTCCTGCGAGGGCCCCCCTCACCCGGCTGCTTCGCAGCCACCCTTTCCCGATGGGAGAGGGTTGCGTTACGCCTTCAGCGCCTGCGCGAGGCGCGCGACGCCATTCTCGATCTCTTTTTCGGTGAGCGCGACGAAGCCGAGCATCAGCAGCCGGTCGCCGCCGTCATTTTCGTCGAAGCGCAGCGCCGAGCCGGTCGCCAGCGAACAGACGCCGACGCCGGCGGCGAGTCCCCGCCTCTCGACTTCGGCGGCGTCCGGAAAGCCGTCCGGCAGTCTCCACACGAGATGCATGCCGGCCTGATCGCCGTAAATCTCGCAATCGCCAAAGTGATTCTTGAGCGCATTCAGCAGCGCGTCGCGCCGATCGCGATAGAGCTGGCGGATGCGCCGCAAATGGCGGCCGAATTCGCCGCTCGTCATGAAATCCGCCATCGCCGCCTGTTCGAGCCAGCTCTGGCCATTGTTCATCAGCATTTTCATCCGACGACCGGCCTCGGCGAGTCGACGGGGCAGCACGACATAGCCGAGACGCAGTCCCGGCCCCATGCATTTCGAGAAAGTGCCGAGATAGATGACGCGCTCATTGCGATCGAGGCCCTTGAGCGCGGTCAGCGGCGAGCCGATGAAGCGAAAGTCGCTGTCATAGTCGTCCTCCATCACATAGGCGTCATATTGCGTCGCCCAGGCGAGGAGTTCGAGCCGGCGCTGCAGGCTCATGGTCACGCCGATCGGATATTGATGCGAGGGCGTCACATAGGCGACGGCGCCTGTCGTTTTCGGCAGCAGCGACACGTCGAGCCCGTCCTGGTCGACGGGAACGGGGTGAAGCGTCGCGCCGAGGCTTTCGAGCACGAAGGCCGCGCCCTGATAGCAGGGGGATTCGACGACGGCGGCGCAGCCCGGCGTCACCAGCAGCCGCCCGACCAAGTTGAAGCCGTCCTGGCAGCCGCCGACGATGATGATCTGATCCGGATCGGCGATGACGCCACGCGCCGGCGCGAGATGTTTGGCGATCGCGCGCCGCAACTCCATCAGTCCGGCGGGATCGCTGTAGCTCGTCAGATTCGAGCCGACCGCCTTCAGGCGGTTCTTGATGTGGTGCGACCAGGCCTTGAGCGGAAAGGATCGCGCGTCGGGCCGGCCGACCCAGAAATCGGCGGCAAGACGGCGCCGCTCAGGATCGGCGAGGCGATGGGTGCGCAAGGCGCCGCAGGGCGGCGGCGCTTCGTCGGCGGCGCCCTGCTCTGCCGCCGGGGGCGCGCGGCGCCCAGCCGAGAGAAACGCCGTATCCGGCAGGTCGGGCGAGACGAAGGTGCCGACATAGGGCTTGGTGCGGATATAGCCCTCGGCGATCAGCCGCTCATAAGCGAGAACCGCCGTGTTGCGCGACACGCCGAGCTGGCTGCTCAATTCGCGCGTCGTCGGCATCGGATCGTCGCCCTTGAGCTGACCATTGAGGATCATCGAGCGGATCTGGTCGAAAATCTGGTTCTGGAGCGTGGTCTTCTCCGACTCGGCCAGAATGATCGACAATTGCACATGCCCGCTCTTAACGACGGGCGCCGGGCGATCCGTGGTCGTAAAGCTCATCGCTGCACTCTCCTGGGCGCAGGCTAATGCGGCTTTATTTAACGCGCATAGGTCCACAGGGAATGTAAGCTTTGGCGCCAAACAAGGCGGCTTGCAGGCGATGCCGCCGGCCAGAAAAAAGTTTGGGTCTGGCGCCATCCGCTTTCTCTTTCCTGGCGCTTTTGCTCGACAGCGGATTGCGCAATCTTGCGATGGCGCATTGAGAGCGCCCAAATGATCCATGGAGACCGGAAATGCCGTTTTCGAACTCGCGCCTCATGCCGCTGGCGTTTTGGGTCGGCTTTCTCGCCCTGGGCCTCGCCACCCATTTCGCTCCGGCGCCAAAGGCCCGCGGCCTCGTGAGCGACGAGCGGAAAATGAGCGTCGCCAGCGCGGCCGGCAAGCGCCTGCCCCTATTGTTGATCCAAAATGCAGGCGAGACCGTCCTGCGCGACTGAACCCCCGACATTTGCGTAATTCGGCGCCGCGCAAGCGGCGCTTTTTTTGCGCGGAATTTCTATTTGCGCCGGGGCACAAGGCGGTTCAGAACCGTGATCGACAGGAAGCCGCCGATCCATGCGCCGACCGCCGCAAAGGCCACGTACGCCCAGTTCGAGGTGTAGCTGATCACAGCAAAGGCCGAGAGCAGATACCAGACGCTGCTCCAGCTGGCGGCGGCCACGCGCCGGCGTTCGGACACGGCGGCGTTGAAGAACACATAGACCGCGTCGGTGATCGCGGTCGAAGCGGCGACGCCGATCCCGATCAACGGGTCAATGTTGGGCAGGTCCATGAACTCCTCCACTCTGGCCCGGTTCGAGGCGGAGGCAGCTATGGACGGGGGAATCGAGCGAGGCAATCCGAACCGAGCGAAAAGCCTCGCCCTGCGATTGCTATGCCCGAAGAGCGGGCGAATGCGTCATCAAGCGCTTACGCTCACCAGCGGCGCCAACCGCGCCGCCAGCCGCTCCATTGGCCGCCCCGACGGCATCCGCCCCAAGGCCCTCGATGCCCATAGGGGCCGCAGCCGCCATAGACGAGATGCACAGAACTCTGCGAATTGTCCGGCGCCTGAATCGGCATGGCGTCCGCCTCCGGAATGAACGAGAACGCTAGACTCGCGCTGAGCGCTGCGGCGCCCAGCAGTTTTTTGTAAGTCATTAGAGACAGTCCTTCGCGCTTGTCGCCTATCGGTCGAGTGACCTGGCCGCGAGACGGTATCGCCAATCGGCGTAATGAGCCAGAACCGGCGAAGATCGCGGTTAAGCGGCGTCCAAGCGAAGATAACGAAGTCGGCGCGCTAATCCTCGTTTCGCCCGGCCTCGCCTTCCGCCCCGTCCTCAGCGGCGGCGAGTCCGAGCGACTCGGCCAAAGCCAGCTGCAACAGCAAAAGGACCATTCGTTCGGGCAGCGGCTCGCGGGTAACTGCCTCGAACGACAATCGCAGCGCCATTCCCACTTCCCGCTGGATCACCAGCGAGAACCGATCGTCGTCGGTTTGATTGGCCGGATACATGACCAACCTCCTGACACCTAAACGAACCGGCTTGTCCGAAGTTCCACGTAATATATTGAATTTAAGGGTAAAGCCTCAGTCAGATGGACATCTTGACGCTCGCGCGCGCAACGCCGGCTCGCTCATGTTCGATTGTGCGGGCAAGTGTTTGAGCGACCGAGCGTTCGGCGGTCGTATGTGGGAAGCAAGCCGTCTCTCGCTCGCCGGACGGCGATCGCCGCGTCTCCAGTTCGCGCCAAAGTTCTCGGTGCTTCGCGACGATGAGCGAACCCTCGACCGGGCCGCTTGAATGGTGGGCGCGACAGGGATTGAACCTGTGACCCCTACGATGTCAACGTAATGGTAGCAGCGTTTCCCATGTATTCTCGCGCTTCCCCAGGCTTCGCCGACGTTGACATCATACTGAATCAGCTTTATCTCTCCGTTACCAACATTTACTCGGGATAGGTGACGGTTTCCCCCGCTCGCTTCCCCGGAGCTTCCCCGCTCTGCTCCACCGACACCGATGGCAAGCCCCCTGTCCCCAAAAACGCCTATAGGGGCCACTGACAAAGCTGACAAAAGGCCCTCTCCAATGTCAAAGGATAAGCTGACCAAGCGCGTCATCGCCGCGCTAAAGCCCGATCCAGACCGCGACGTGTGGGCTTGGGACAGCGAGCTTCGCGGCTTTGGCGTTCGCATGAAGCCGTCCGGCGCGGCGTCCTGGCTGATCCAATATCGCACGCCCCAGGGCGCGACCCGTCGCTTCGCCTTCGCCCGCGTCGGCACTCTCACGCCGGACGAAGCGCGCGTTAAGGCGCGCAGGCTCCTGGCCGAAGTCCACGACGGCGGCGACCCCTCGGCCAAGCGCCATGAGGAGCGGAGCGCCCTGACAGTCGAAGAGCTTTGCGCCCAATACCTCGAGGCGGCGCGCGCCGGACTCGTCATGACCAGATTTGGCAAGCCCAAGCGCGCCTCCACGATTGCGATCGACGAAGGCCGCATCTGTCGCCATATCGTCCCGTTGATCGGCCGCAAAGTCGCCGGAAAACTCTCGCGCTCCGACGTTCAGCGGATGGCCGACGACATCGCCGCGGGAAAGACCGCCGGAACCTTCGTGACCGGTCCGCGCGGCAAGGCGGTCGTCGAAGGCGGCCCCGCCACGGCGGCGCGAACGGTCGAATTGCTCGGCGGCCTGTGGACTTGGGCCGACCGGCGCGGCCTGGTCAGCGGGCAAAGCCCGGCGCGAGGCGTAGAAAAGCATCGCGGCGAGGCAAAAGACCGCACATTGTCAGGCGACGAACTCGCTCGGCTCGGCGCCATATTGCGCGAGCGCTCGGAGCAATATCCGGCCGCGACGGCCGCCCTTCGCTTAATTGCGCTCACCGGCCTTCGCCGCGAGGAAGCTTGTGGCCTGCGCTGGAGCGAAATCGATTTTTCCACGGGTTGCCTGCGCCTCGAAGCGACGAAGACGGGCCGGTCGATGCGCCCTATCGGGAAGCCGGCCCTCGATTTGCTCGCCGCCCTGCCACGCTCCACGGCCTTCGTGTTCCCCAACCGCGACGGGACCGGAAGCACAGACCTCAAGAAACAGATTGCGGATGCTTTCGACGCCGCCGGCCTTGCCGATGCGCGCTCGCATGATCTGCGCCGGACGTTCGCCAGCATGGCGGCCGACGAAGGGTATGGCGACGCGACGATCGGCGAATTGCTCGGGCACGCTCGGCGCGGTGTGACGGCCCGTCACTACATCCGGCGTCCCGACGCCGCGCTTATAGCTGCCGCTGACAAGACATCGGAGCGCATTGCGCGAGCGATCGACGAGCATACGGGCGACGTTTTGCCCTTCACGAAATCTGGCGGAGGGTCCGCCTGATAAATCGGCCCGGCAAGGCGCTCACAACGCCAGCCGGGCCAGGAACCAAGCGAAATGGAGCTTCGCATGGCTGATAAAAAAATTACCACGCCAGCGCCTGAAGACAAAGGCGATTTTGCTCGTTCCGTCGTCAAACTTTACAAGTGGGCAATTTCCGATCAGTCACAGCCGCCTCCTGGCAAGCCCGACCGTGAAGTCCGTCAATGCGCGAACGGCCTCGCGCTGATCCGGAAGCTTCTGGACCAGCACATGAAAGCGGTCACACCGCTTTCCGACGATATTGCTGCCAGCGGCATGCGAGAAGCATACGGAATTCTCGACTATCTGACCACGGGTAAAACGCATCCGATCGCGAAACATATCGCCGGAATTCGTTCGGCATTTCGTCCAAACCGCCAGTCGCCTGACGAGCTTGGAAAATTATCGCACATCGTAGTTGTTGGCACGGTTCGCGCCGTTCAAGCCGAGCATTTAATGAAGGAAGGCGTAGAGCTTAAGGAAAGCGTCGCGTTGCGCCTCTGTGTCGCCAAATTCGAGAACAGTGGATTTGAATTTACGGCCGATACAATTCGCGGATGGAGCAACGCGTTCAAACGCGAAAATGAGCCCGGGCCAGACGCCTTCGCCACTGACATTTTGAAGCGCGCCAAACTGGCGGAGAGCACGGCGCTCGACGAGGGTTTGAAGCTATACCTCCAATATTTTGCGGTCGCTGTCCCTGTGGACAAATCCGTCTCGTTTAAAAGCCCACGTTTGGCCAACGAGTAACCGGCCGTAATTGAAGGGTCGCTCCATCTCAGGAAGGCGACAATGAATACAAAATTCCTGCGCCGCACGGAAGCGGCAGAATATCTCAAAATGCGATACGGTCACGGCTCCCCCAAAACGCTCGCCAAGTTGGCGGTCATCGGCGGCGGGCCTGCTTTCCGCAAGATCGGACGCATCGTCGTCTATGAGCCCGCTGCGCTCGACGAATGGGCGTTGTCGCGCATGAGCGCCCCGATCCATTCCACGTCGGAGGCCGCTTGAGAAATGAGCCCCTCAAAAGCGGCGAGGGCCGCGCCCGCGCGATGCGGGAACGAC
This sequence comes from Methylocystis sp., assembly GCF_046349115.1. GTDB lineage: Bacteria > Pseudomonadota > Alphaproteobacteria > Rhizobiales > Beijerinckiaceae > Methylocystis. The sequence goes on from NZ_JAXMCX010000002.1 coordinate 96,254, forward strand.
CCTCGGAATGAGCAGCTTGGCGGCCGGCTCGATCCTTCCAATAGCGAAAAATCGATTCGCCTTCAACATCTCGCCGCCGCACTGCACGCGCTCGGACCGCGCCCGCTCTTCGAATTTCTTCGGGAGATCGAAGCTGGCGCGGACGTTCGCCAACGCCTCGAAGTCTATGCCGCCCTCCCGGTGGCCTTAATTCGCGGCTACGGCGGCGACCAATTCGCGCCGGCTTTGTTCGCGATCAGAGGGGGGCGCGAATGACCAGCGCCGCTGCCATATCTCGCGCCTTGAAGGGCCATCGTCACGGCGGCGGATTCCTCTGCCGCTGCCCTGTCGCGTCACACGGAAACGGGCGCGGCGATCGCAACCCCAGCCTATCGATCCGCGACGGCGACGACGGCCGCCTACTCGTCCATTGCTTCGCAGGCTGCGATCCGCTCGACGTGCTCGACGCGCTGCGTCAGCGCGGGTTGCTCGACAACGATCGCGCCCTTCGCGAACGCCGGGCGCCTTCGCGCTGTGAGGCGATGGCCGAGCCGCCGCAAACGCCGAATCCGCTCGCTCTCGATCTTTGGCGACAAGGCGAGCCCATCGCCGGAACCCTGGCGCAGACCTATCTGCGCAATCGCGGCTTGCGCGTCGACGCAATGCCGAGTTTGCGCTTTTTGCCCCGCGACGCGCACGGCTTCATGTCACGCGTTCCGTTCAACGCGCTGATCGCCGCCGTGCAAGCGCCGGATCGTCAGATCATCGCGGCGCAGCTCACTTGGATCGCGCCAGATGGTTGCGGCAAAGCGAAGACCGATCCGCCTCGCCTGACCATCGGCGCGCTGCGTGATGGCGCGGTTCGGCTTGGCGCTGCCGGCGAAGAGCTCGGCATCGCCGAGGGTATCGAAACCGCAATCGCAGCCATGCAGCTGCACAGCGTTCCGGTCTGGGCCTGCCTCGGCGCAAAACGCATGGCGAGCATTAAAATTCCACACACGGTGAAGCGCCTTCGCATCTTCGCCGACGCCGACACGCCGGGCCAGGAAGCGGCCCGCGACGCCGCAGACGCGCACATTAACTTGCGTCGGTTCATTCACACCCCGCAGCATCCACACGGCGACTTCGCCGACGTTGCGGCCGCCAGATCGAAAAAAGGCGCGACGCAATGACAGACGAACTAAGCGACATCCCTTTCGACAATGGGCCGCCCGCCGTCATTGAATTTCCGAAAGGGGAAAGCGTGAAAGTGAACGGTCGCGATAAGACGCCATGGCCGGAGCCGAAGCCTCTCCCTGAGGGGCTTCTACCTGTCGCGCGCTTCGACAACGCGTTTCTCCCAGATGCGCTTCGTCCCTGGGCCGCCGACATATCGGATCGCATGCAATGTCCGCCGGATTTCGTGGGCGTTTCGGCGATCGTCGCTCTTGGCGCGGTTCTCGGCCGCAAGGTGGCGATCCGTCCGCAACTTAAAACCGACTGGTTCGAAGTTCCGAACCTTTGGGGCATGCTCATTGGCCGGCCCGGCGTCATGAAGTCGCCTGCAATGAGCGAGGCGCTGAAACCTCTCCGCCGCCTCGAAGCCGACGCGCGCCTGGCGAACGAGGCCGCCGCTAAGGACTACGAAAAAGAGCGCACCGTTCTCAAAATTCGCAAAGAAGAGGCAGAGCGAAAAGTCCGCGAGGCGATCAAGAAAGGCGAGGAAAACGCCGAACGGCACCTGTCATTCGAAGAGCCGGCAGAGCCAAAGCCGCGCCGATACATCGTTGATGACACGAGCTACGAAAAGCTCGGCGAGATATTGTCCGACAACCCAAACGGCGTGCTGGCCTTTCGGGACGAGATTGTTTCGCTGTTGAAGACGTTGGACCGCGACGAGCAGGCCGCCGCGCGTGGTTTCTATCTGTCGGCGTGGAACGGTAAGACCGGCTACACTTTCGATCGCATAATTCGCGGGAAGACCCGTGTCGAGTGCGCATGCGTCTCGTTGCTCGGATCGACGCAGCCGGGGAAACTCGCGGAATATATGCTGCGCGCCAATGCGGGAAACGATGGCGACGACGGTTTGATTCAGCGATTCGGCTTGCTTGTTTGGCCCGACCAATCGCCAGAATGGCGCGATGTCGACGATTACCCGGACAGCGCCGCCCGCAAGGCCGCTTGGGAGACGTTCGAGCGTCTGGACAATTTGAACCCTCTCGCCATCGGCGCCGAAAAAGATCAGTTCGAACCCGTGCCGTTCCTGCGCTTCGACGCCCCCGCGCTGGACGTTTTCAAGGAATGGCGCGCCGAACTTGAAAAGAAGCTTCGCGCCGGTGGTGGAATGTCCGAGGCGCTCGAAAGTCACATCGCGAAATATCGCAAGCTCGCTCCGGCTCTGGCGCTTATCAACCACCTCGCAGACGGCGGACAAGATAAAATCGGGGAGAGCGCGATCGTTCGAGCGCTCGCCTTGTGTGAATATCTCGAAAGCCATGCGCGGCGCGCTTACGCGGCGGGTTCACAGGCCGAGACGACGACGGCAAAGGCGATCCTGTCGCGCATCCGTAAAGGCGATCTGACAGACCGCTTTTCGGCGCGCGACATTTACCGAAGCCAGTGGACGAACTTAGCGAATCGCGAACAAGTGCAGGCCGGCCTCGACTTACTTTGCGACCTTGATTGGATCGCGCCAAATGAAATCAAGACCGCCGGCCGTCCCCGCATAACGTTCGCGATCAATCCGAGGGCCGCGAAATGAGCGGCTATCTCGCCCGCCTCAAAGCGCTCGATGCCCAAACGACCGAGCCATCGATGGCGAACCGCGATCCCTCCACATCTGTCGCACGCCTATTCGAAGAGATGGCCGCCGAATACGCGCGCCGCCGTGACTGGTGGAAACAGCCCGTCGAAGGCTGGCGCGCCGGCCGGCTGACGATCCGCAACATCGTCCGCGACGAAACGGTCGTTGTCGATTTTCAGAAATGGAGGGCCGCGCCATGACCGCGCATGTTCTCATTCAAGGCGCGCTCTATCGCACGCCCGAGCGCAAAACCTCGCGCGCGGGCAAGTCCTATGTGTCAGCCACCATCCGCGTTCGCGACGGCGAAGGCTCTCAATTTTGGCGCGTCACCATCTTCAGCGAAAGCGCCAGCGAAGAGATCATGCGCCTGTCCGAAGGCGACGCCGTGTCAGTGCAGGGCGCGATGCGCGCCGAACTATATCGCCCCGACGACGGCGAGCCGCGCCTTTCTTTTTCGCTTGTCGCCGATCGCGTCCTCGCCCTGCAGCAGCCCCCGCGCAAGCCCGAAAAGCAGCTCGCCGGCTCGCCGAACGACCCTGCCCGCACCAATCGTTCGTCGAGCGGCTCCAGGCGCGCCAGCGGCCATCGCTCGCCCAGCGCGCCTCATGGTTGGCATGCTGCCGACACTGACCTCAACGACGACATTCCTCTCTAGCGAGGCGATATGGTCCGCTCAGCCGAAAATCCCAAGAAACGCGAAGCGCTCACGAAACTGCGCCGCGGTAAGATCACCATCGAGCAAGCCGCCAAACTCACCGGCGCGCCGGTCAGCGGCGTGATTGGATGGATGCGCCTCGCCGGAATTGAAATTCCCGAGGAATACACGCGGCCCCGCCGCGCGCCGCCCATGGTGCGTTGAAGGCATTCGGGCTTCGCGCGTAAAGATCGGCCAAAGGATCAAGGACTTGTCTGACACGGCTGACATCGACAACAGCAATTCGACTCTTGCGCCGCGCAACCGCTTGCAGGTGCTCGGGCATCAGCGCGCATCGAAAAAAAAGCCGCTCACCGCGCTCGACGCCAAGTCGCAACTCCTGATCAGCTACATGGTCAGCGGATGCCCGCATGCCTACGTCAGTCAAATCACGAGAGCCGCGCCAACGGAGTTCGACCCCGATAACCGCCGGCCGCTTGAGCCCGGCGAGCCGATGAAGCTCGAAGAAGCGGCGGACCTGTTGCGCATCCGTCGCCGTCACGCGAGGTTCATTCTTTCGCAGCCGATTGCACAGAAGGAACTTGCCCTTCAACTCCAAGCGCTCCGTTCAGGCATGAAGGCGCACGCGCTGATGACGGTCGGCGAGATATTGTCCGATCGCGGGGAGAACACCGCAGCGGATCGAAAGGTGAGGCTGCAAGCTGCGCAGACCATCATCGGCGACGAAGCGCGCGGGCCTTCCGTCAATGTGAATGTTGGCGTCGGCGTAAATCTCCAGCCCGGCATCGTGATCCGCTTGCCTGCGAACATCCCGACAACGCCGCTCGAAAACGGGATAGAACCCAAATCGATCATCGAAACCAATCCGCTGACACGCGACGAGCGAATGCTCACGCGCGCGGCTGACAACGAGGCCGGCGATGACTAACAAAATTCGCGATTTTGTTCGATCCCTCCCGACCGCCGATGCCGCCGACTTAGACCCGCTGAAGAGGACCGCAGCAGAACTCGAGATTGAGCGCCGCGTCGGCGCATTGTCGCCAGCCGATCGCGCGACGTTCGAAAAAGAGCTCCGCACCATGGCGCGCGAGCAGGACGAGTCGATGTCGTTCGAGCAGAAGTGGACGGCCGCACGACATCATGCGGCGCTGAAGGAACAGATCGAGGGTTCGAAATAGCCCCGGCTACAGAACAAGGAAAAGAGACATGCCGCTCACGCCAAATGCATTACCCTTCGCCCCGCCGACTCTGGCGGCTCCCTTCGACGCTACGCTTGCTTTCGGCGCGAATGGCGTCGCCGAAACGAAAACCTCGACCGGCTATTTCGGCGCGCCCGCGCAGATCGACATTGGCAATGGTCACGTGCGCGGCGAGTGGGTGATCAGCATGACCGCAATGGACCAGGCCACCGGCGACGAGTCTTACACATTCCACTTACTCGGCTCGAACGATGTGAGCTGGGCGAACGGCAATGTCGAAATCCTGCAATCGCAGAATTTCGGCGGAGCGTCGGGCCGTTTGTTAGCGACGATCCCCGGCGCCACTCCGGCGCCCGGCTCGACTCCCGGTCCTGCCGGAACGCGCAGCCAGTTTCCATTCGCAAATTTGAAGTGCGGAATCACCTACCGCTATCTGCGCTGCTACGCGGTGATCGGCGGCACCACGCCGTCGGTCACGGCCAATACCTGGATCGCTTACGGCGGCTGCTGATTTGTGAAGAAGCCATGAGCGCAACGCGCAAAGGAACCTACAATGATCTTAGCAAGCATCGCCGCACCTCTCGGAATTTTAAGCGCGATCGATAAGCGCGCAGCGCAGCGCAACGAGACGCGCGCAAGGCTCTTGTCGCGCGCCGGGATCACGCAAAACGACTGGGATGACCTCAGCGCCGCGCTCGGAAGCGCAAACGCGGAAAACCTCCGAAAGGCACTCAACGCGTCGCACGCCGCGCTGGTTGTCATCGAGCAGTCGACGCCGATTCCGGACGGCAGCGCAGCCTCGCACAACGGGCCGATCACATCGCATTTCGGGGACTTGAGTTAGTGAACGACGACGCGCCGCCAGGCCATCGGTCAGACTACGGCCCGAACGGGCGCGTCGTTTCGCGCCACGAGTTCGCGGCCATCCCGTCGTGGGACGCCACTTGGGCCGCCCATGTCGCGCGCAATCGGGACAGGCGCAATATGCCGACCGAGGAAGAATTGCGCGAAGCAAAAAGGCGTCGGCGTTCGAAGAGACGCGTGTGGTGAATAAGCGCACATAGCGCAAAACTGAAAGGGAAAACCATGTCACTCGAAAACAGAGGCGTCATTAAATTCTACGTCGGCGGCGAGACGAAGGCGTTCGGCTCCACAAGCACTCCTAAGGGCATCTTACGGAGCATTCTGCGCACCCTCGAAATTCATGGCTTCAATCGCCGTCAGATCGAGAGCCAAGGTATCGACCTTGAGGCGATGGAGCAGGCGCTCGCCAAGATTGATGAACGGCAATTTATGAAGCTGCTCAATCTCGATCAATTCCATCCCCAGCAACTCGTTAACATTGAAGCGTGCGAGCGAAATTTGCCCGGCGCGCCCGTTACGGCGCGTGATCCGGGAACATGTTTCGGGAATTTCTAAAATGGCGACGCGCCGGGCTGTCGAGCTTTACGCTTTAAACGTTTCATCGGTCGGCATCGACATCGTCGGGCTGCATGATGTTCTGTTGCGCGGCCCGACGATCCGCGACGTGCTCTCGTTCGTGCCGTATCAGTATTTTGTAAAATCCGATCGCAGCGCCGTCGAGCTCGCACGGCTCTTAAGTCCATTCATCCCGGCCGGCTTCGCGGTGCTCGCGCTGCGGCCCACCGAGAGCAGCGGCGTTTTCCCGGATCATGCGCTGGCCTGGATCGAACGCGAGCCGTCGCCGCCGCGCGGCGAGGGTCATCAGCCTACGCCTTTCGAGATGGGGATGATCCCTTCCCTCGACTGTTTGCTCCCCACCGAGGCCGAACAGCAATTGCACGCGATGATCTTAGCCGAACCCCAAGGAGTTGCGTGACATGGGCCTCGCGACCGGCCTCTCCCTCGCCGCAACCGGCCTGTCAGCGGGCGGATATTTCCTGAAAGGCCGCACGGCCGCCGCGAACGCGCGCGCCCAAGGTCAGGATACCGCGATATCGCGCTTCTACGACGCCGCGCAGGCGCAGCTCGCCGCGCAGGCTGGAGAACTGAAGGCCACTGAGACTGACACGGCGTTCCGCCGCGAGCAGCAGAAGGCGTTGGCGAACATCGACGCCGTGCTGGCGACGACTGGAACAACCGACAGTTCTCCGTCCTCCTGGGCGGTCAAGAATCGGTTCTCGGAGCTTTCCGACGAAGCGCGCACGACGGCGACGAGTAACATTCGGATGCAGGCGCAGGCTGACAAGAATTCCGCGGCGCTCTACGCGCTCAGCGGCGTGAATGCGATCAACGCGGCAAACCGGAATGCTCAACAGCTTGATGTGACGGGGCTGCTTTTCGCGGGCGGGTCGCTATTTAAGCGCCTCGGCTTCGCGAACCAGGATTATTGAGCGACGGGCGGCTCGCGTGGCCACGCACGAAAAAGCCCGGTCGTCGCCGGCCGGGCTGGAGTCTTGCGGTTGAAAGGATCGTCGTCTGCTAGCAGGCGACAGGCCGATTCCTAAGCGCGCCGGGCGATCCGAACAAGCGCGACCATCCGCAGCGGCTAATGCTATGCTAACGCCATGTGCGGACGTTTTGCGCAGCATCGTCTTGGGAAGAGCTTCAACGGCTCGCCGACTTGATCGGCCACCCCAGGAACCTCGTGCCGCGCTACAACATCGCGCCGACGACCAGGATCGAAGTCATCCGCCAGCGGCGGACCGCTAGGAGCTTGCTCCAATGGGCTGGGGGGATTATGCCGTTATCGTGGAAAAGCTACTGAGCAACCTTCCCTCGACGTTCCACGCCCGCAGAAAACCCACGTTTTGATCGCTCAAGAGCCACCGCCGCCGCCGCCCGGAGTTGCATGGATAGACATGATCATATCGCTTCCTGTTTGATCGGCGCCAGCATCCTCACCGACTTATTAAAGAACCGTTAAGTTTTCGGCATTCTCAGGGTATAGCGCCCCTTCTCGCAAGAGTCGAATCTGCTTGGTGCGGTCTTAGTCAACCCGGCATATCGCTACGACACCTCAACGTATCAAGAGGCATCAAGTTCCATCTGCTTCGTTCCTGGTTGTCACATTTTGCGGAGCCCACCAAATAGTAACCCCGTTGTGCGGAAAGAGCGGCTCGTCGATTCGTAGTTCAAGCTGAGCGCCGGCATTATGCTGCGGTCGGATTGAGGTGTTTCTGTGAATGGGCAATGCGTCGGCCTTGATCCCCGGCGGATGCTCCACAGACACGTAAAATCCATTGGATGTATCGTGACTACGCCAAGGCATTTCATCTCGTGCAAATTTGACGCAGCACAAATCTGATTGGACAACGACACTCTCTTTTTTCCCGATCGGTACGATTTTTTCGTATCGGAGAAAATCCTCGGTTTCTTCCTTCAGCGCATCTTGCAGGTCTGCCGCACTCAGCGGAGCGCCGTTGATAGTCAGGCCCTTCAAGCCCACTCTCGGCTTAAGCGTTTGAATGTATGGCTTCTCAATGAAGACATTTATTGGATACTCATGGTCGACCGTAGATATGTTCTTGACGACATTACGGGAAGTGACGTGCACCAGAACCGGGTCTTCTGCGTTGGGGACCTTGGCGTAATCACAGTCGTCGAGGTAGCAAATTCTCACTCTTAAAGAGAAGTCAGTCCGATAAAACGGATGCCTGAAAATGTTGCTGTCGATGAAATCTATCAATCGCGGGTCATGATCCTTCTTATATATCGCCTCGAAAACATCACGCTTTATTCTCTTGATCTGTTTGAGGACGTTTGCGTTGTGCCGCTCACGTGCAATAGACTCTATTCCGGTACTTACAAAATATGCGATCAGCGTCGCGAAGCCTAGCTCGCCGACGAACGTAGCCACGATTTCTTTCGATGGAACGAAGAACTCGACCCACGTTTTGCCGAGCGCAGCCCCCGCAAGAATTAAAACGATACCAAACCAGAAAAGCAAATGACTTCTTGTGTGTAGAGCCTTCTTCCAATTAGCTTTTGGCACCGATCCACCTTCCTCCTCCTCATCCTCCTTTTCTTCCAAGGCGAGACGTATTGTGTCGTCTATTGAACAATTCTGAGCGCTTGCAAGTCTCCTTGCAAGCGCCTCGGTTTCTCCCGTTAGTTTGATACCAGGCGATCTAGTTTCTGATTGCGACGATGTCTCCCGTCGCTGTCGGCGCAGTGGACCGACCAAAAATGCAAGCAGCCCGATCACGCCAAGTAAAATGATAACCGAAAGCACGGTCGTGTCCCATCCAGCAATTGCAGTCGGGTTAGAAACGGCGGGTTCTTCCAATTTAATTACAGGCGAAACCATGCAATATCTCTGAGCCGGTAGCGAGAGCGATTTCAATCGACGACCGATCGTAGCCCGGTGCCCCAAATTCGACAAGGCGACAACGCTGATCGGCTACGGCGTCAACCGATTCTGAGTACCGTTTCGCTTTCGCGCCGACGCGCAAAGCGTGATCGAAGGGCAGAACCAGGACTTCCTTGTGCGGCGACGCTAGTCCGGCTTCGTGTAAGGGGCGATGTGAGCAGCGCCGCGCATCCGCAATGGCGGTGAGTCCTTAGCCGTCGAAGACGCGAGCGGCGTTGCGCTCGCCTATGTCTATTTCGAAGACGAGCCGACCAGGCGAGCGCTCGTCAATCGCCTCTCAGGCGCGGATGGCGGCGCGCCCGTCGCGCAGACGATCGCGCGGGCGCTGACAGCGGACCCGAAGGACTGCCTATAGAAATAAATTTTCGGCCTCTTGCCGGACACCGAGCCGCGCGGCGATTTGCGCAACTTGCCGCAACAATCCGTGATTTGCGCCATGCGGCGCTTTGATTTGAGCCGGATGGCCATCTAGGGCGGAATGAGATATTTTGCAAAAAGTGATTCAAGATTATGGAGATACGTAATGTTTGGCTCTGCAGTTCGCGCGTATCGGCGGGTTCACGAAATCTCGAAAGAGACATTCGCTGACCGGACGGGCTTGTCGATCGAACAGGTCTCATGGATCGAGGGAAACGGTTTCTTGGAAGCACATCACGCTGAGATGCTGCAGCGTCGCTTCTACTCGATCGGCCTTCTGGTCGCGACCGACAGTGTCGCGATCATGGTCTAGCGTGTCTCATATAACCACCAGATTTACGCATGATCGTTATCAAAGCGGCACGCTGGCAACCTTGCTAAAAAAATCAAAAACGCCCCGCCGTTCCATCCACGGTCGGGGCGTTCTGTTGCGACCGCGATGGATCAGCGTGCGGGCGCCTCGATGAGAGCGAGCGCAAACCGGATCACGTCGGGGGCTTCAAACGAATAATCGGGGTTCCCTTCTATGGCCGTGGCCAGGACGCGCAGCTGCGCCATCGCACCTGCGCCCGTCGTCGGCTCCATTTCGATCACGGCGCGTTCGGCCTCCCACTGAGCGCTCCAAGCGCGCGACAGAGCTTTCTCGAGTGTTTTAACGCGGCTGTCACGCTCCGCCTCCTCAAAGGCGCCAACGCGCTCTTCGAGCTGCGCGCGCGCTCGGAGATAATCAGATCGAGCACGCCCAGGACTTTCAAGGAGCCGTTCAATTCGAGCTTCTTTGCCGAAAACCGGCATCCCGATACCCGCTACTCCTGCAACTACTTCAAAGCGCCCAATGCTGCGCACATACTCACCTCGATATTTCACGAGCCCGATCTTCCGGCAGGCGGCGTCGTAAGCCTTTTGCGCTTTCTCGTAGGCGGCTTCCGCAGTTTCAGCTTTGGTCGTCGCGCGGTCCAAGGCCGCGATCGCCCCAAAAATCGGGTCTGCGCCGGCCTGTCCTTGCCGACGGGATGCTTGCGTGGGCGCGGTTCTGGTATTCTGAGCAGTAGCCATGTCGAACTCCTGTTGTTCGGTGTGGTCAGGCCGGGCAAGGCATGGCGAGTGCCGCGCCCGGCCGCATCCTTATAGCAGCGCCCGCGATTGATGTAAATGTCTGTTTATAAAGGTGTTTTGAATAAATTTTTTATTGCGCGCAAGTCATTGATCGGACTCGAACTCGGCGTCAGCGATAATTTTTTTTATCGGCACGCCTTTCCCCCCGCGCGCCAGTCTCGTCAAGCCCAATATCCCTTGGGAACCGGCTTCTTCTGATCCTATCGTCGGAGAGCCAGACGGCTGATCCCGAGGAGATGCGCGCACCCGCGGGTGTAATCAACCGTCAACGTCGGAGAAGCTGAGCGGATGCACGCGCTTGACTCCCAAGGGCCGCCAAAATGGCTCCTGACAGCGTGGCAGTCACCAAATTGGGGATTTGGCTTTCATCCGAGCAGGCCGGCTCGATCGCGTCGATCAATGGCGATGTGCGGCGAGTTCACTCGCCAGAGCGCGGCGCGTCAGGCCGCCGCGCTCGACCCATTTCTGGGTGTTCTCGGCGGCGCGTTCGATGAGATATCTCGACGCCGAAAAGTCAAACGGGGAAATGTCGAGTGGACAGAGCGCCGGCGCGAGATGCACATCGATCCAATCTGGAAGGTGTTCAAGATCATTCATGAGCCGCCATGCAATCAATAACGTGATTGCGTGCAGCGTCTTGGCGACGGCTCCCCTCGGCGGCTCCTTCAATGCGCAGGCGTAACCCGTCGGGAGGATGATAATTCGCAACGCTCCCAGTTTCGCGGCCATTCGGATCGAAGTGCTGGCGGCGACGGCGCCGTCCATCAAAATCTGACCGTCTATTTCGACGGGCGGGAAGATGCCGGGAATTGCTGCGCTCGCGAGGATCGCCTCGACCGCCAGTCCGTGTGAAAGAGCGACTGCTAAGCCTTGCAGGTCGGTCGCAACGACGTGCAAAGGAATTTTTGCATCCTCGATACGCGAGAACGCCAGGTGAGTTTCGATCACGCGCCGCAGGCGAGAGGGATCGATAATGTTGTCGGGATGCCGAAGCAAGCCGAATGCACTTGCCCAAGTGATCGGAAACACGTCGACGCGCCGCAGTCCGCACCAGATTTGCTCGAGCTTCTTCACGCCTTCGCGCGTTGGCGCGCCAGCAAAGTAAGCTGCGTTCAGTGCGCCGACCGATGCGCCAACGACGAAATCCGGCCGCTCACCTGCCGCCAAGAGGGTGCGCAACATGCCAACCTGCACCGCTCCCAGGCTCCCGCCGCCCGCAAACACAAACGCCGTCTTGCGTGTGGCTTCATTCATGGCGACCACCCCCTTTCGCGGGTATCGACGAACCTAATTTAGGACAGGACACTCCATGATTTGATGGCTCCGCCGCGTCACGTGTTCGCCTCAGCTGAAACGGCGATCTCCTCGGAGGGCTAAAATCCCCGAAGACCGAGAAAAAATATGGCGGCGGGGCTGATTTCCTCCCACTCAGGCAAGCGACCCGCCGAACGCTCGTCCGTCAACTTTCCGAATTTTTCGGAAGGTTGAAAAATTCCATGTCAGCCGGGTTTTCGGGAGCGAGAATCGCGCGCGGGAGGGTGGAACTCGTGGTCAGGAGTTCGATTTTACCCCCACCCCCGGCGCCGCGGCCGCGCCCCTCCCACGCCTCGCCCGGGTGGATTGCTCCTCGATCGCGGGCGGAGTGGCGCGCCGGCGCCGTGAAGCGCATCAGCGGGCCGCGCCGGCTCGTTCAGGCGGCAAGCGGCGTCCGTCGGTCGGGGCGCTCGAGGCGCTCGACCTGGGCGGCGGACAAGCGCGCTTCCTGCAGGCGGCGCGTGAGCGCCGGGATCAAGGCGTCATCCGCCACGAGCGCGAGCCGGAGCCCCAGGACGCCCAAGAGCGACGATAGGGCAAGGTCGCCGATCGGCGCGCTCTCTTCGAGCAGGTGCGGCGCATCTTCGAGCGCGACGACGAGCTTGAGGCCCAATGCGCCCAGGAGGCTTTTCAGCGACATTTCGCCGAAGCATTTCATGCGGCCCGGACCCAGGAGCTTCGAGGAATATCCCGATTGAACGCCAGCCGCGTCGTCGAGCTCCAACATCGTGAGGCCGATCTCGCGTCTGCGCTCATCGATCGCGCGGCGCAGATCGGTCGTCGTCCGGACGATCGTGTAGGGCTCCATAAAGCGCGCTCCCGCAAGCCTTCGCGAAGCATATGCTTTGTTTGAGCATAAGCGTCGAAAAGAGGCAATAGGCTTCCCCAGCGCTTCCCCAATGGGGAGTTGGCGAGTATGTTGCAGTCATATGCTTGAATTTACGAACTATTTATAGCTTTTTTGATGTGTATCCCCTTCGGTGAGACCGTGGGGGATGGCGGAATTCGGGTTCCGGGCCGCTAGCGCTCGACGAGCAGCCGCGAACTGTCGGAAGCGCGGCACAGGCAGTCTCTCCGGCCGGTGACCGCGATAGTAAGCGAGCGGCTGGAGGCGGTTGCGCCCTACCTTTTGTCAGCTTTGGCAGTCCGTCTCATAGGCGTTTTCCCAGATCGCGCCTAGACCTTTTGTCAGTAATGGCAGTGACCACGATAGGCGCTTTTGAGAACACGAGGCCGAGAAGCATAGCGGTAAATCTCTTCACGAATATCTGTAACTATCTGATATACATATATGTTCATGATATGTTCTAAATCATATTTATATAAGCGTGTGGTAAGCAGCAACCACAGCTATTCGAGGCCGCGTCGACGCGCGGGGAAAATGTTGGCGACCGTCTCTTGCGCGAGTCAGGCACCACCTTTCGACGCCGTAGATTGGCCCTCAACACACTAACCCTCGCGCGTGAGAAATCACCTAACAAAAGCAACGCCTTATAAGCAGTGCGAGATTGCTTCCCCGGAGCTTCCCCAATCCCTGAGCGGATTTCTTGTATCTTACTAAGTCTTTGATTTTGATGGTGGGCGCGACAGGGATTGAACCTGTGACCCCTACGATGTCAACGTAGTGCTCTCCCGCTGAGCTACGCGCCCTCGGGCCCAGTGGGCCGGCGCGCCGTCTATAATGGCGTACGTGGCGCCGCGCAAGCGCCCCCTCCCTGCGACGTTGGGGAGCGCGGCTCAGCGCAAGTCATGGAAAAAATTGACACTCGGTAAAGACCGCAGCTTTTCTGTGCAAAAGAATTGTGACGATGCATGATTTCAAGTCTTGCGACGGGCCGGCTTTGTGGCAGACTTATTACGGCTCCCGCTGGTCGCAGCGGAGAGCAGTTAAGGAGGTTTCGCATGTCCTTGCAGGGCCATATCGTCGAACTCCAGCGCCGCCATGAGGCGCTCAAGAAGGAGATCGAGGAGGAACAGCTGCACCCCCACGCGGACGAATTGAAAATAGCGGAACTCAAGCGCAAGAAATTGCTGATCAAGGACGAGCTGGCCAAACTGGCGATCAGCGAAACGCGCCACTAGATCACGCCGCGTCCGGACGAACCCTGGACGCAATTCGCGGGATCGGTTCAAAGCTTCGAGCGCGCTTTAAGCGCGCTCGGGCTCCTCCCGACTAGTTCACGATCGCTTTACGCCATGGGCGGAGAGATTTCTCCGCCATATTTTTTGAAGCATTCGCGCCGCGGCGCGCGATTTGCGAGACCTCGTCCTTATGCCCGTCACCGAGCTTTACCGCGCCGAGACGCTGCACGAAGGCCTCGGCGAGCCGTTCTTTGACCGTGTCGAACCCGCGGCCTTTCCGCAGCATCGACTGCGCTACCGTAATCAGCGCTGGGCCGCGCGGGTCGGATTGGACAGCCTCAGCGAGGCGGAATGGATCGATCATTTCGGGCGCTTTGCGCCACTGCCGGGCGGCTTCGCGCATCCCCTGGCGCTGCGCTATCACGGGCACCAGTTCCGCGTTTACAACGCTGATCTTGGCGACGGGCGCGGCTTCCTATTCGCGCAATTGCGCGACTCTCAAGACGGCCGTCTGCTCGATCTCGGCACCAAGGGCAGCGGCCAGACTCCCTGGTCGCGGCGCGGCGACGGGCGGCTGACGCTCAAGGGCGGCGTTCGCGAGATTTTGGCGACCGAAATGCTCGAGGCGCTGGGGGTCGACACCTCCAAGACCTTCAGCCTGATCGAAACCGGCGAGGCGCTGATGCGCGGCGACGAGCCCTCGCCGGCGCGCTCGAGCGTGCTGGTGCGTCTGTCGCATTCGCATATCCGCATCGGCACCTTTCAGCGCCTTTCCTTCCATGACGATTCCGCGGCGATCGACCGGCTCGTCGAATATGTATGCCGCCACTATTTTCCGGCCATCGCGGATTTGCCGGCGAAGGAACGAGCCCTCGCCTTTCTCGACGAGACAGTGTCCCGGGTGGCCAGACTCGGCGCTGGCTATATGGCGTCCGGCTTCGTTCACGGCGTGCTGAACTCCGACAATATCAATGTCACCGGCGAGAGCTTCGACTATGGTCCGTGGCGCTTCGCGCCGGTCTACGACCCGACCTTCACCGCCGCCTATTTCGATGAAATCGGGCTTTACGCCTTTGGCCGTCAGCCGGGCGCGCTCGGCTGGAATCTGTCGCGGCTGGCCGAGTGCCTGATTCACCTCATCGGACTGAAGCCCGCCGAACAGATTCTCGTGAGTTTTCCGAGCCGCATCCAGAAGGAATTTCGAAGCGCCCTGCTCGATCGGCTCGGCCTCGTTTCAGCCGGCGACGAGGCCGACGCCGCGCTGGCGAAAGCCTTCGTCGATTTTCTTACAGCGACGAAAGCGCCGTTCGAACAATGTTTCTTCGACTGGCGCGGCGGATTGGCGTCGGCCGAACGCGCGGAACGCAGCCCGTCGGCGATCCACTACCAAGCGGAAGCTTTCGCGCCGATCCGCGCCGCTTTCGCCCAATATCGGCCGGCGCCGAATATGCGGCTCGATCACCCCTATTTTCAGCGGCCGGCGCCCTGCACCATGCTCATCGATGAGGTGGAGGCGCTCTGGGCGCCGATCGCCGAGCGCGACGACTGGGCGCCGCTTTACGCCAAAATCGCCGAGATCGAGGAGATGCGGAGCGCCTATGAATCTTAATCGAGCAATTCGCTTGAACGCCTATCGCCTGCGGCGCGATAATTCCGTATTAGAGCGATCGATTCCCGAGCGCTTGTGGTTGGTCCAGGGCGGCCTTCGATGAATGACGCCAGCGAGATCGACATCAGCGCCATCCGCGCCGAAGTGGAACGGCTGCGGCTGGAGCATCACGATCTGGAGTCCGCGATCGAGGCGTTGCTCGCCGTGGGCGTCGCCGATCAGCTTCAGATTCAGCGGCTGAAGAAGCGCAAGCTGCGGCTGCGCGACCGCATCGCCTATCTCGAAGACCAGCTCACGCCCGACATCATCGCGTAATTGAAGATGAGCGTCAGCTATTCAGTTTCGATCGACGTTCCGCTGCTTGAAGACGGGCTGCGATTTTATCGCGACGCCTTGGGACTTGCCGAGATCGCTCGACCTGTCGCGACTTATGTCATTTTGAAATGTGGAGCTTCGCAAATCGGATTGATCGAAAAATCAGCCGGAAGCAAGCCCGCTCAAGGAACGGATGACGTTCGCCGCTATGAGCGTCATTGGACGCCCGTCCATATTGATTTTCATGTCGACGATTTTGACGCCTTCCTGGCCAAGGCCGTGAACGCCGGCGCTACATGCGAGCAGAAATTCGAAGGCGGCGGGCGTCCGCCGATTGCGTTCTGCAGCGATCCGTTCGGAAATGGCTTTTGCATCGTTGGATGACGCCGCAGGCCGGGATTTTCGGTCTCGCTTCCCGGAGGCGGCCGCATCGCCTCTATTTCGGCAGAAAGCCCAGCGCGCGCAGCAGCAGCGGCATGGTGAGCCCCTGAACGACGATTGAAAAGCCGACCACCGCGAAGGTGACGGCGACGATCTCGTCGCGCATCGGCAGACTATCGGGGAGCGACAGCGCCAGGGCGAGCCCAAGCGCGCCGCGCAAGCCGCCCCACCACAACACATGCTGCTCGCGAAATGAGATTTTCCAGCGCGAGAAGAAGAAGAGCGAACTTATCGGATAGACCGTAATGGCGCGCGCGCACAAAACCGTGGCGATCGCCACGGCCACGGGAATCGCGCCGACGCGGTTGAAAGGTATCGTGGCGACATCGGCGCCAATCAGCAGGAACACCACCGAATTGGCGAGGAACGCCGCAAAATCCCAGAAGGACAGCACGAATTCCCGGCCCCTGAGGCTGATATAGCCGCCTTCCTTCTCGCTCAAAATGCCGAGATTGCCCATGATCAGTCCGGCCGTCACCGTCGCCAGCACGCCGGAAACATGAAAATATTCGGCGACCAGGAAAGAGCCGAATGCGGCGATCGTCGTCAGCGCCGCTTCGACCAAATGTTCGGAGGTGCGCAGCGAGACAAGAATCGCCCCGCCGCCGAATAAAGCGCCGACCGCGACTCCGCCGAGCACGATTTTCGCCAGGGTCATGGCGGTGGCCGCAGCGCTCTGCTCGGCGCCGCCGCTTTGCGCAAAGGCGAGCGCCATGACGAACAGCACCGCCGCGGCGCCGTCATTGAGCAGGCTTTCGCTTTCGACCAGAAGCCGCATGCGGCCCTTAATTCGATTGTCCTTGAACATGGCGATGATCGCGACTGGATCGGTCGCCGCGATCAGCGCGCCGAAAACCATGGCCGAGAGCAAAGGCCAGCCGAATGCGGTCATCGACGTCGCGACGACGACCGCCGAAACGAGCGTTCCGGCGCCGGCGAGCGCAAGCAGAGGCAGCGAGTCGCGCATCAGCTCGCGCCACGACAGAGTCAGCGCCGCCTCGAACAGGAGCGGCGGCAGGATCAGATCGAAAATGAGATCATGCGTCAGATGCGGCGCCAATTCGGCGTCGGACAGCGCGACGACCGCGCCGACGATCACCAGCCCGACGGTGTAAGGCAATCTGATCTGACGGGCGGCGATCGCAACCATCATCGCCACGGCGAGCACCGCAACCGCTTGCCTCAGGCCTTCGTCCATGACGCCTCCGCTCCGCTCAACCAAAATCGTGCAGGGTTTTTAGCCGCGCGCCCCAGTTTCACGAAGCGAAATCGGTTCGCCGCCGACGCCAATCGGCGCCGACGCCGTGCTTGCCTATCGTGGCGCCATCGTCTATGCCGCATGGCTTCCCTTTGGAGAGGAAGCAAGAGTGGGCAAGTTGAAACCGCCCGTCGCCGTCATCATGGGGTCGCAATCCGACTGGGCGACGATGCGCCATGCCGCCGAAACGCTGGCGGCGCTCGGCATCGCCTGCGATACGCGCGTCATCTCCGCCCATCGCACCCCTGATCGGCTGTTCGCTTTCGCAAAGTCCGCCGAATCGGAAGGCTTTGAGGTGATCATCGCGGGCGCCGGCGGCGCCGCCCATCTGCCGGGAATGACCGCCTCGATGACGCCGCTCCCAGTGCTTGGCGTGCCGATCGAATCGGACGCGCTGAAGGGCATGGATTCGCTGCTCTCGATCGTGCAGATGCCGGGCGGCGTGCCAGTTGGGACGCTCGCGATCGGCAAACCCGGCGCGATCAACGCCGCGCTGCTCGCCGCCGCGATTCTCGCCCGCGCCGACAAGGCGCTCGCTGCGCGGCTCGCGGATTATCGTGCGCGCCAGACGGAGAACGTGGCGTCGACGCCGCGCGACGGCGCGTGATGCTGCCGCCCGGCGCGACGATCGGCATTCTCGGCGGCGGCCAGCTCGCGCGCATGCTGGCGCTGGCGGGCGCCCGGTTGGGGCTGAAGTCGCATGTCTTCTCCCCCTTCCCCGACGACCCCGCCTTCGACGTTTGCGCGGCGCGCACGCAAGCCGAATTCGACGACGAAGCCGCGCTCGCCGCCTTCGCCGAATCGGTCGACGTCGTCACTTATGAATTCGAGAATGTTCCCGCCCGCACGGCGCAGGTGCTCGAGGCGCATCGTCCGGTGCGGCCCAATCCGAGAGCATTGGCGCTCACTCAGGACAGGCTCGTCGAGAAGGAGTTCGTCCAGAGTCTCGGAATCGCCACCGCCGATTTCGTCGCGGTCGACAATGCCGGCGCGCTTCCCCGCGCCGTCGCGCGGCTCGGCCGCAATTCGATCCTCAAGACGCGACGTCTCGGCTATGACGGCAAGGGCCAGACCCAATTGCGCGACGGCGGCGACCTTGCGGTCGCCTTTCGCACGCTCGGCGGCGCGCCCTGCATTCTCGAAAGCGTAGTGCCCTTCGCGAAGGAAGCGTCGGTCGTCGCCGCGCGCGGATTGAATGGCGAATTTCGCGCCTATGACGTTTGCGAAAACCTCCACGAACATCACATTCTGGCGCGAACGCTAGCGCCCGCCGAGATCGCCGAAGAAACCGCGATAAGGGCGATCGACATCGCTCGCCGCATCGCCGAGGCCGCGCACTATGTCGGCGTGATCGCCGTCGAATTGTTCGTGGTCGTCGATGAGGGACGCGAAGCGCTGATCGTCAATGAAATCGCGCCGCGCGTGCATAATTCCGGACATTGGACGCTCGACGGCGCGCTGACCTCGCAGTTCGAGCAACATATGCGCGCGATCGCCGGTTGGCCGCTCGGCTCAACGCGACGCCATGGCCGCGTCGAAATGCGCAATCTGATCGGCGTTGAGGTCAACGCATGGCCGGAACTGGCGCGCGAGGACGGCGCCTGCGTGCATCTCTATGGCAAAAAGGAAACGCGCCCCGGCCGAAAAATGGGCCATGTGACGCGCATTCTGTAGCCCCGATCTACCTGCGGCCACGCGCTACGATCGAAGCGCGACTAAATTTCTCGCAGCCGTCTGGGGCGACGATTCTTGGCTGCGCACGTAATCAAAACATGCCGAGACGATCGCGCTGATTTGCGTCAAAGGGCGTTCAACGGCTTCGCCGGTTCGACGTGCGCGAGGCCAAGCGCTCTGACTCAAGTTTGGTTCAATTGCCAATGGGTCCCAGATGTTCGCGCAGGAATTGAACCATGGCCTGAAATATCTCCTGTCGCTCTTTCATGTTGATGCCAATCATCAAATGCCCGCCGTTATACTGCAGCAGCCTGGCGTTCACACCGTGTTCTTGCAATGAGCTAGCTAGCGCGAGTCCCTGAGAAATTGGGACGATGTTGTCTTGCGTGCCATAAATCAGAAGCATTGGCGCGGCTTTCTTGGACACGCTATACAAAGGAGACGCAGCCTTATACAGGGATATATTCTCTTCGGGACGAACGCCGCCGAACAGCGGCCCGGATATTACATTTTGGAACTGGGCGCCGATTGTTGCAAGGTCGGTCGGACCGGAAAGTGAGATAACGCATTGTACTTTTGAAGAATATTGACTAAGGCTCGATCCCTCCGCAGCGCCGCGCGCCGGCGCGTCCATCATCCCCAAAAACATCGCGAGCTGACCGCCGGCGGAATTGCCCATCGCGCAAATGCGCTTGGCGTCCAACCCAAGCATTTTGGCGTTGTGCCGAAGCCATCTGACGGCGAGTTGAACATCTGCGAGCTGCCCGGGCCATCTCGACAATTGATCCGTTCGATTGGCCAGTCGATACTCGACATTCGCAACGATATATCCCATCGACGCAAAATTCTTGCAGACGGTCGCCATCACGGTCTTGCTTCCGTGAGTCCAGCCTCCGCCATGAATGAGTATCAGGCCCGGCCGCGCGCCGGGCGGCGCCTTCGGATTGAAACATAAGTCGAGCTTCTGCTCATTCTGCGACCCGTAGGCAATATCTCGCTGATACTCAGCACGGGGACTTTTTTCGCCGGCGGATTCTGCATCTTCCAGCGGTTGGGCGCAAACGCCGCCAAATATCATCGAAAAAATTGAATAAACTAAAAGACGATTCCGAAAGCGCGGCGCCATAACATTCGTCATGCTTAAGAACTGAGGCTTCCGTCGTTGTTTGATTGAAACAAGCTAACTCGGTTCATATCCCGCTTCAAGTGGCCTTGGCCGCCGCGGCTCGCCGCATCAGGCCGTCAGCGAAGCCAATGAGCCGACTTCGTAGTCGCGGCAAACGCTTCCGATCTCCTAACCGCGAACCGCGAGTCGCAGAAAATGAAGTTATTGGATGCATTGAAATTTCGAATTCGCCTTGACGGGAAGGCGCCGTCCAAACATGATTTCGTCACTCAGCTGGGGCGAACGAACTCTCGGGAGACTGCACGCAGATCATGCC
Organism: Methylocystis sp.; assembly: GCF_046349115.1. GTDB lineage: Bacteria > Pseudomonadota > Alphaproteobacteria > Rhizobiales > Beijerinckiaceae > Methylocystis. The sequence goes on from NZ_JAXMCX010000002.1 coordinate 116,870, forward strand.
GTGCCATCGTCAAGCAAAACGCCAAGCCGTAAGCTTATTGATCAGCGCCATGGTTTTGCTGGGAGGCGGCGCGGCGAAAGCCGAGGCTCCCTGTTTCGAGACCAGCGGGATTTCCGTTTGTTACGAAAATGACGAATCGGTTTTTTACGCGACGCCGGAGAACGAGGTCGCCTACAGCGTTCAGACGATACATGACGGCGATAAATTCTATACAATCTATCATTCCGAGCCCAAAACCCATTACAAGACCGGCGACGGCGTCAAGGCGGGCGTTCATCAGGGCCCATACGCTTCCACAATGCCGCCGCATGACTTTCGCCTGTGGGGACCCGAAGACGATCCCGCGTCATTGATGGCGTCGGCGGGCGTTGGCGGCGCGGCGAATCCAATCGCGATTTCGGGCCTCCGCGGCGACCCTTATTTTTATGTGTTCTTTCTGGGCGTCAATGACGACGAACACATGCGCGATCGCGCGCATAGCCATTGGCGCCACTATCTGCTTGAAGCGCGCACGCGGGACTTTGTTTCCTTCGACCTGATGACCGAAGGGGGATGGGCGCCGTTCTCGCCCGAAGTGCGGCCAGCGCCGGTGCGGGACACGTCGGGCGCCATCATACGCAGCAATTCGGCGCGCGTCCTCGGCCACACCCAGGGTCTCATCGGCTCGATCTCATTCGTGAACGGCCGCTATTATTATTTCTATTTCGATTACGGACCGGAGGGAGACGATGTCAATTTATACCTGCGCACCAGCGCGGATCTTCGCCGCAACGGATGGTCGCCCGAGAAGCGCGTCAGTCCCGCGATTGGCCATGGGATGGTTCGCGTGGCGAAAGCCTGGAAGCTCGACAGATGGGCCGTGATGTACGGCTGTTATGTCGGAAAAATTCAGGACATCTGCGTTCAGTACACGCGAAATCTGAATGTCTTCGGTCCAGGCGGCCTCAGCGATCTCCGCCTGACCTCCTCGGAGTTCGCGCTTGGTCTCGCGCGCGACGGACGAGCAAGATCATATGCGCAACCCTATTGGCTCACGGACCGGTGGGGCAATCTCGACTCGCCGGACTCAAATGGCGGTATGGAATTCTATTGGACGGACATGACGCGCTCGCAGTGTCGCGCCCATCCCTACCCGTTCTGTCCCGTTTATGGCGGAGCTGTACGCAGGGGACGATGGAGCGTCCATTCCAGCGCAAACAATGCGGGTCAATAGATGGCGCCCCAAGCAGGAAGAGCAAAGATATTTGCGGCGCGCCCCCATCGGGCGACGTGAGATCGCAGGCATTGGGCCGTGCTGCCATGCCGCGGCAAATTCGCCCTTATCGAAATTCACGCGCCTTCGCGCTCGGGCGCGTCGCTTTGGCGATCCCGGTGGCGCGCAGCGATGCGCTGGTAGAGCGCTTGATCGAATCTGTTGATCTCGGCCACCTTCGCCCAGTCAATAAGGCGGTAACCTTCATCGTTCTCGTCGATGCGTCCGACATTGGTGACATTGTGGCGCCCGATCGACACCGGCTCCAATCCCATCGTTTCCAACATCATCTTCGAATGAGCGTCGAAATTTTCGGTCATCCCGACAAAATCGAAAAAGCGGTCGATATTCCTCATGGCTAGTTCGACCACGTGATCCGACATGGAGCCGAGCGGAACATTCCTGTCTCCGACGCCCGCGATCATGCGTGTCTGAAGATTATCAAATTCGCCGGTGAGACCCTCATTGACGATTTGATGCAGCGGCACGGATTGGCCGTCGATTTCCAACGAATCGAACCCATTGGTTCGATAATGCCAGTAGTGCGATCTGACGCGCGCGACGGGCTCGCGCATAAAAGTGTAATATCTCGTCGGCTGTCTCAGGAACCCGTCGAGACCAAAAAACGTGTGACCGATGAGTTGCCTGAACGCGCGGCATTGATGCTCGGGCAGTGAATTCGCCTCATCCCAGTCGAGCGCCGCGAAATGGCCCTGATAGAAGAGGCAGGTCTCGCTGTGCGCAAGCTGGCTCCTGATCGCGGAAGAGAACGCGGTGCCCGCCGTTTTCTGTATATGAAGAAACACCCGGCAACGTCCGTCTCCGGGAGTCGCGGGCTCCGACGGAACAGACATGCGTATGACGCCGTTCTCCAGCAATTTGTGGTTGCGGTCGGTAATCCGTATTTCGGAATCATAACGCAGCGACGAGAGCGGAATCGCGAAGCCGAACTTTTTGTTGCGCGCGAACCGATCAGCGATATCAGTTCGAAAGACGATCGCCTTGAACTCGAGCTTTTCCATTCGGTCCGTCTCGACGAAGACGGATTCGAGCGCGTTGTTTTGATCGTGGGAAGCAATCCACCCGGCGATCTCCGTCGCCGAGACGTAATCGACAGCGCCTTCCATCTGCAATCGTCCCGATCCATCTCCAATGCGACCAATCGCAGGTTCGCCGACGACGGCGGTAGAGTTTGGTCTGATCCTGTCGCAGACGGCGACGCCCGCTTTTCCAATCACCGTCGAATTCAGGAAAACCGACAGTAGATCGACGTCATCAAGGTGTAAATGGTCTGCGTCGCTTTACGCGCCATGCATCGCCAAAGCGAAACTTTGCGCCCTATGGCGCATGACGAAGAAAGCGAATTTGGGTTTCACGTCCGGAACGAACTCTGCATGTTCGACAGACGACTGACCGCTCTCATCTGCGCAGAATTTACGCGAAAGCATCGAGCGCGGAGCGCGGGTGCGGAAAGCAGCCTCAGCAGCAATATCGCAAGGCAAAATCGCCCGACAGGAACGCAAAGAATCATTCGACGACAGACGGAAAGTCGGGTAGTCTTCCGGCGCTCACCAATTGGACTGTTTAACGCGCTCACGTTCAGAGACTGCCCATGGACTCGTGGTTAATGTTGGGTAATTGCCAAGTTTATGGTCTTGCCGCCTCGGTTCGCCTTTTGAATCCAAAAGTAAACATAAATGCAATTAGCTTTTTCGATTTCAAAAAGGATTCTGAAAAAAACAATAGCGAAATCCATAAATATTCGCGTGTCATCGTGAATCCAATATTTCTTACCACGGATGGCGTCGATTTAAGTGTCGCCAGAAAGCTACATGTCTTACCCAGCATCGATTTTGATGCATATCATCCGGATATTTGCTACGCTTACTATAACAATTCTGTGTTGAAGGGTCCGTTGGACTCATACCATTCCATGCTTATCCTCGCCGCCTATGAGCTCGACGTCCCAAAAAACAAGGTAAGAAGAATTTTCGCTGACGAGATTTTCCAGCAATGCCGTTTCTACGATGTTTGGCATCTGGCGCGTGACCGAATGTTTACTAGGTTTAAGAGATACAACCTAGACATAATCAAATGTTTTGTTGGGTGGGGGCGCAGCGACGCCTTTATGTATACGACCAACCACCCAAAGATCAGATGTCTGTTCGATATTGCGCGGCTTTATTTGATCGCCAACGACATTGAAATTTTTGAGAATGATATATTGCCCATCGATAACTTGGTGAATGGGCCTTGCTACCCGATATATCCGGACATTGCTGAAAGAACAGGCGTACGCGGCTCTTATTTGTTCAAGAACACCAAGCAGCAATTTCTAACGTTGGATCAATTTATCGAAGCAAGTTTTCATGTTTATGGACAGTTCCCAAGAGACCGCATAAAAATCGATCCGTTGTTTAAGGATCGCTATGAGCGGGTAAAGTCCGTGATCAAAGAGTGTATCCAATGACCTCACCGTACGATAATATCGAAGATCATCAATTGTGGCGGCGGGCGGTTTCTAACGTCGAGCCACATTTACTGAATCCCGTCATCGAACCAAAATTTAAGATTGACAAGTCGAGCATCATAGGAACTGCGGGCAGTTGCTTTGCGCAGCACATCGCGCGCAAAATTCGTGAAATTGGTTTTTCATATTTTGTCCCGGAGAAGGGAGAGGAATTTACCGTCGAAGAAAGAATTAGACGCAATTTTGGCGTATTCTCAGCCCGTTACGGGAATATCTACACCACTCGGCAGCTGCTTCAATTGTTCGAGGAAGCCTTTGAACAACGCAACCGATACGAACGGGCGTGGATTCGCAGCTCCGATAACCGCTTTGTCGACCCGTATCGACCGCAGATCGAACCGGAAGGATTCGCCGACATTCGGTCCGTCGCCGAATCCCGGGAGCGGCATTTGGAAGCCGTCCGCGCGGTTTTTCTCCAGTCCGAAGTTCTGGTTTTCACTTTGGGACTTACCGAAACGTGGCGTTCGAAAAAAGATGGTTCGGTGTTCCCGCTGGCTCCGGGAGTCGCGGGCGGCTCCTTCGATCCGGAGCTTCATGAATTTTTGCACCTAGGCGTGGATGAGGTGTCGGGCGATCTTTGCACTTTTCTTAAAAAGCTGAAGGAGCGCAATCCGAAAATAAAGGTGCTGCTGACGGTATCCCCCGTTCCCATGATTGCGACGTTCGAAAAGCGACACGTTCTCGTTTCAAATACATATACCAAGTCGGTTTTGCGCGTAGCCGCTGGAATCGCCGTTTCGCGCTTCGACTTTGTTGATTATTTTCCGTCTTACGAAATCGTAACGGGTTCGTTCGCTGGCGGGCTCTATTACGAAAAGAGTCATCGTGAAGTGAATCCCTTGGGCGTCGCTCATGCGATGCGATGTTTCCTCGATTCGTACCTATTCCGCCCCAGCAATGTCCGAAGCGTTTCTCGCATGGACGAGCTGGACGATTCAGCGAATTCGCAAATGTCATATGAAATAGTTTGCGACGAGGAAGCGATCGACGCGATTAAAGGCGGAACCTCTGTCGACGCATCATAGCGCGGCAGGCCTTATTTATCTTGCCAAAGGCGATGGCGCGTAAGCGATATGCGCTCACTCGCGCATTCCGATCGAGACGAATGTCTGGGGTTGTTCGACGACCCCTTCGCCATGCGTCGCGACCGGCGTCAATAATGGCGTCGCGCGGCTCTACGAGGCGATCGAAAACGGCGTCGCCGATCTTGCCGATCATTGAATCAAAGACTGCGCCTCGGCGCCGACGGCGAGATGCGCCGCGCTTCGACGCCGAGCATACGGCGGCGGAAGTCGAAAGAGCCGGAGCGATTCTCACGCCCAAGGCGCCAGCGAGTTTGGCCCGGCAGAGGGCGCAGCGGTCGATGAAGATGGGCAACACGCCTGCGCGATCCCGCGATGACACCTGTCCATCGTCGCGCCACTCCACGACCTCGATCTTCAAGCACGCCGCGAACGCCGCCGACTTCTTCAACAGGGCTCGGACGCTGGGATGCGGCGGTTCGCACAGTCCGGACGCCTTTGACCGTATCAGTTTGATATCGAACGACAGCTTGAATGTCGCGCCGCCGCCGGAAGTTTGACTTAAATGCAGTCGCACGTCAGCGCCAAGCGCTCGACTGAAACCGATAGCGTCCTTGAATGTGAGCCGGCGCGCAATTCGGCGGCCAGCCTCATACGCCGGGGGCGGCGCGCGACGCCGCTTTAAAAGCGCATGCCTACCCCGGTGACGGGGCCATGGATGATGGCGTTGAGACCGTTTTCCTGACCATTTTGCCAAGTGGAATAGTCAATGCCTACCGCGCGATAGCCGACCATGCCGGTGAGCTTCAGGCCTTTGAATTCAAAGTCTCGGCTATAACCCCCATAGAACTGCCAACTGAACTTGCTGCCTGCGCCGAAGCCGCCGATGTCGCCTCGCATCTGAAATTCCTCGCCGGGCGCGAATTCATGGCGGACTCGCAGTCCCACAACCGGATCGACCCATTGAATCTTGCCAGACCTTGCGGTGCTCCGCGCGCCAACGACGTCCAGTTCAAGAAGTTCTGAGTTGGCGGCGCCGAACGCATTGAGGGTAAGATCCAACCCAATATAGCCGTAACGAAGTCCGGCGTAAGCGTCGAGCGCAGTCGATGAGTTCGTCCCGCCAAGAAACTTCCAGCGCGCAAGTTCGTAACCGACCCCGGCTTCGCCGATCGCGAGCGTTTGCCGCAAACGTCCGCTCGCGCTGATCGCCAGCGCAACATCCGCAACCGGCGAACGCAACTTGAGGGTTGAGCCGGAGAAGCGCAGCCGCGCCCAAGCGAAGTCGCCATAAAGGGACAAGGGTCCGTTGCTCGCCTCTAGCCGCCCCATAAACGCAAGCGGGAACGAGCTGGTCTTCGTGAATGCGTCGACGATCGTCGTATCAGTCCCGATCGCGTCGCCGCGTGCGATCAATGTACCATTCGTGTTGATGGCCCACAAATAGGGCATGACCTTGATGCGCCAGTCGGCAAAGGCTGACCGTTCCGTCATTGCGAATTCGGGAGAGGCGAATAGCGGCGTCGCCGCCGAATTGGAAGTCGGCGGGATGCTCCAATCGAAACGGTAATTCAGTCCCAGGCGTAAGAGATGACCATTAAAGCGCGTCGAGACGCGCATGACGTTGATAAGCTGTAGAGCGCCAATCGTGAGATCCGTAAACGCGAGCGGAACGGCGAAGGAAGCGGAACCGAGATCATAATAAAGATATTCGAGTTTGGCGCTCAGATTATGGCCAAGAGCCATCTCGGCGCCGCCCCCAATCGTCCAGCCCAAACGATTCTCATAGCGATCGCCCTCCGCGACTTTTGCGAACAGAGTGGAGGGCGTCAGAGTCTGCGCCATCGCAGAAATGATGTTGACGCCGCCATAGGCAAGGCCGCCGGTCGCATAGACAAGAATCGTCGGCGTCACCGCATAGCCGAAGCGACCGCGAACCGTGCCGAAATGCTCAAGGCTGCGACGCAGCCTCGCGCTGGTCACGGCGAAACCGCCGGGCGCAGCGGTTACATTGGCGAGACCGCCGCCGCCGCGCACTCCCGCGCCCTGGATGTCGCCTTCGAGCCCGGCGACAAACTTTTCAGCGAATTGCCAATTGTAGCCGGCCTGGCCGCCAAAATAGTAGTCGTCGAGTCGCGCGCGGGTGACGCCGGAGCCGCCAAGCCCCGACGCCTGGCCGAAACCGCCGGCCGTGAGATCAAGCGCGTTAGCGGAAGCGACAGCGATAGGATCGCTGCCCGTCCAGGCATGTCCGAAGTTCATGCCGACGTAAAAGCCTGTCCAGGTGAACACTGGCGGCGTTGGGACAGGCGGCGCTTTTTGCGCTGGAAGGTCCGCGCCAAACGACGGCGTCGTCAAACAGGCCAACGCGAGCACGCTCGCTGCAAGAGATTGAATTTTCAAATTGCCGACGAACATCACAAATCATACGTCTCGAGAGCGCTACCGAGGGATGCTGGAGCGATGCCGCGCAAGTCCCCGTCAAAATCACGTCGTTCGAACTTCGTGCAAGAGTAGGTCAAAATCGCGCTTCATCATGGCCCGCCGAAAAATTATTTCGCGGCGTGGCAAAAGCGCAACGGCGCCGAGAAGGGCCCTTGAACCGGAGAAAACCCGAAAAGGCGGATCGAAACTGCGCAGCTGGCGCTAGCCGATAGAGTGGCCTTCGAACTTGTGACAACGTCAATCGCATTCCAGAATCAACAAAAATGTCTCCCAACAATAAATATCGACCGCTCAGCCAAAGGAACTGCAATTTGGAGAAGAGTGGATGCATGCGGCTCGCCACGCGGAGGGCGATATATTTCGCGCGGCGCCTTGCGTTGGCGGCTGCGTCCATCTGCGCGATATTCGGCCTCGTTGTCGTTGCCGATTATTGTGCCGCCGCACAAGAACAGTCATCCGCGCCATTCTATGCTGGCTCCCAGGCTTGCGCCGGATGTCATGCGGCGGAAACCGCCGCCTGGAAGGGTTCGCATCACGCGGCGGCGATGGCGGTTGCGACGAAGGATAGCGTGCAGGGTGATTTCTCAGGAGCCGCAATCGAGACTCGAGGCTCGACTGGGAAGTTTTTTCAAGACGGCGATCGCTTCGTCGTCGAGACGGAGGGACGCGACGGAAAGACGGGGCGCTTCGAGGTTAGCCACACCTTCGGCGTCGAGCCGCTCCAGCAATATCTTGTGACATTTCCGGACGGGCGTCTGCAGGCGCTGCCCTGGGCCTGGGATACGCGACCAAAGGAAGCCGGCGGCCAGCGCTGGCTCCACCTTTATCCGGATCGGCCAATGCCAAGCGCCGATCCGCTGCATTGGACGCGCTCCATGCAGAATTGGAACTTCATGTGCGCTGAATGCCACACGACAGGCCTGCGCAAGAATTACGACGCCGTTAAGGATCGCTTCAATACGAGCTTCTTTGAGAGTGGCGTCGGGTGCGAGAGTTGCCATGGTCCAGGGCCGGGACATGTGGCTTGGGCGAATGGCGGTCGTGATGGAAGCGTCGCGAACAAGGGCTTCGTCTCGGTTCATGCGCGCCGAGAACATGTCGATTGGTCGCCTGATCCGAAAACGGGCAGTCCCACACAAGCAGCGGCGCGCCCAATCGGCGATGAAGTGGAGCTTTGCGCGCATTGCCATTCGCGGCGCGGTCAAATCAGCGAAGACTGGCGCCCCGGCAGGCCGCTAACCGATACGCATATGCCGGCGCTGCTGACGCAGGAGCTCTTTGAAGACGACGGCCAGATGAAGGACGAAGTCTTCAACGATCAATCATTCAAGCAGAGTTTGATGTACGCCAGGGGGGTTAATTGCTCCGATTGTCACGATTCTCATTCCGGCAGGCTTAAGGCCTCGCGGACGGAGGTCTGCTCGCAATGTCATCAAGCGGATCGCTTTTCTTCCGCAGCGCATACGGGACATCAAAGCGGGCCGAAGGCGCCGGATTGCGTGTCGTGCCACATGCCCGCGCGCACTTACATGGTTGTTGACGAACGCCATGATCATTCATTTCGTATTCCCCGCCCTGACCTTTCCGCAACGCTTGGCGCGCCGAACACATGCAATGCTTGCCACAAGGACAAATCAGCGGAATGGGCGACTCAGGCGATCGAGCGGTGGCATGGACCACGCCGCAAGGGCTTCCAGACCTGGGCAGAGGGCTTCCACAAAGTGCGCCTCGGCGAACCTGCGGCGCGAGAACTGCTGCTTAAGCTCGCCAATGATCCCATGACGCCCGCGGTCGTGCGCGCGACCGCCGTCAATGAAGCGCAACGACTGCCGTCGAATTCAGTGGAGCAGGCGACGATCAAGGCGCTCAATGACGCCGATCCGCTCGTGCGCATCGCCGCCTTACGCGCGCTTCGGCCATCGTCGCCGATAAATCAACGCTGGCGTCGCGCCAATTCTCTGCTGTCTGACCCGGTCAAGGCGGTACGCCTGGAAGCCGCCGTCGCACTAGCCGACCAAAGCGTCGAGGCGTTATCCTCGGAAGAGCGTGCGCGGTTGGAGGCCGCTTGGGCGGAATATGAGGCAAGTCAAAAGTTGAATGCCGATCGGCCGGAGGGACGCGCCAATCTTGCTGGCTTTCTGCTTCGGCGCGGCAAACCCGCTGAAGCCGAGGCGGAATATCTTGCCGGTCTGAGGCTGGAGCCGTCGGCGGCGCCTCTCTCCGTCAACCTGGCTGATTTCTACCGCGCGCAGGGAAAAGAAGTTGAGTCGGAAAAAGCCCTGCGCGAAGCGATCTTGCTCTCTCCCGACGCCGCCGCCGCGCATCACGCCCTCGGATTGAGTCTCATTCGCCAGAAACGGTATTCCGAAGCGATCGTTGAACTGGGTCGTGCGACGGAATTGGCGCCTGGGGAAGCGCGCTTTTCTTACGTTTTCATCGTCGCGTTGAATTCGCTCGGTCAAGAAAAGGAAGCGCGCGCAGCGCAAGGGCAGGCATTGCGTCTTAATCCCTTTGATCCGCAACTGTTGCAGTTGGAGTTGCAGGACGCGTTGCAGATTCAGGACGCCAAGCGCGCGGCGTCAGTCGCGCGCACGCTCGCCGAGTTGGCTCCGGACGATGCCGGGATCGCGCAGTTGGCGACATCTCTCGAAAAACTTCAATAGTTCGTGATCCTTTCGACGCGTCGATTGCTTAACGGGGAAGTTAACCGGCGCGCCCCTTGTGGGGAGGGCGTTAGTCGCTCATCAGTCGTCTCGTCCGATTCTCCCGCCGAATAAGATCGGACTCGGCGTGCTCCTTCTCAGCCTGTTCGGCGAGCGAGATCGTCACCTTCTCGATGATTCCTGTGAAGGCGAAGGGGACTTCGTAGTCCGTCGTGACTGAGGTTCCCTCGTTGCGGCCGACGTCGGCGCCTTCGTCGAGGGAGAAGGTGCAGCACTGCGTCTTCTCGATCCGTCCTTCGGCGACCTTTCTGCCGCTGACCGACAGAGTCGCCGCGCCGCCCTTGCCGGCGCCGCCGCCGTCATAGGCGAAGTCGAAACGGATGCTGGCTTTGCCTGGCGCGAGCTTCTCCTTGGAGGCGACACTGTAGTGATTCAGGCCGAGCCAGTTATAGGCGTAGGTCGGTTTGCCGTCCTTCACGTAAAGCGACCAACCGCCGAAGCGTCCTCCCTGCGCGAGTATCACGCCCTCCGCGCCATCTTGCGGAACCACGATGTCGGCTGTGATGCCGTGCGACTGGTTCTTGACGTTGATGAATGCGTTTTCTGACATGCCGCGCATGCCCTGATAGACGGTAAGCGATTTGCGTCCCGCCATCAGATCGGGACGGCCGGCGATCGCCGGGTTCAAGCGCTCCGCGGCGCGATCGTCGATCGGCAGCACATGATTTTCCGCGGCGATGCGCATGAACTGGCGCTGCATATCCTTGAGTTTCTTCGGGTCCTTTGCGGCGAGATCGTTGACGAGCGAAAAATCGCGTCGGGTATCGTAAAGCTCCCAAACGTCATCCTTGAGCCGATGCGGAGGCTTTTGTTGCCACGGTTCGCGGTGAATTGTGCCGGCGAGCCAGCCGTCGCTATAAAGCGCCCGGTTGCCGGTAATCTCGAAATATTGCGTCTTGTGGCGATCGGCGGCCTTCGGATCGTCGACGGCGTAAAGCATGCTGACGCCCTGGATCGGCGTCTGCGGCGTGCCGTTCACGACCTTGGGTTCAGGTAGTCCAGCCGCCTCGAGAATGGTCGGCGCCACGTCGATGACGTGATGCCATTGCGATCGCACCTCGCCATGGCCCTTAATGCGCTTGGGCCAATACATCACTAAAGGATTGCGCGTGCCGCCATAGCTCGACGCCACCTGCTTGGTCCAAGCGAAAGGCGCGTCGCCCGCTACCGCCCAACCGGCGGCATAGTGATTATAGGCGCCGGGACCGCCGAGATCGTCGAGATGGCCGAGCACGTTCTGCAGATTTTCCTCGACTCCGTTGAAATAGGAATTTTCGTTGAAGAGGCCGTTTTCGCTGCCTTCAGCGCTCGCGCCATTGTCGCCGACGATGTAAAACACCAGCGTATTGTCGAGCTGGCCGACGTCGCGGATCGCGTCGATCAGCCGGCCGATTTCCGTATCGGCGTATTCTCCAAAACCCGCGAAAACCTCCATCTGCCGCGCGAAGAGCTTCTTCTCCTGCGCCGAAAGCTTGTCCCAGTCCTTGATGTAAGAAGGCTTGGGCGCAAGCGGCGTATCGGTCGGAACCACGCCCAGAGCCTTCTGGCGGGCGAGAGTCTCCTCGCGCACCTTATCCCAGCCCTGGTCGAATTTGCTGCGATATTTGTCGATCCATTTCTTGGGCGCCTGGTGCGGCGCATGGGTCGCGCCCGGCGCGAAATAAACGAAAAACGGCCGATCTGGCGTCAGCGATTTTTGCGCCTTCACCCATTTGATCGCCTGATCGGTCATGTCGGTCATGAAGTGATAGTTTGGATCTTTCGGCAGTTCGACTTGGGTTGTCCCGTCGTAGACGAGCGGCGCCCATTGATTCGTTTCGCCGCCCATGAAGCCGTAAAACTTGTCGAAGCCCTGTCGCGTCGGCCAGCGGTCGGTCGGGCCGGAAACGCTGACCTCCCAGGCGGCCGTCTCGTGGTTCTTGCCGAAATGGGCCGTGCTGTAGCCGTTGAGGCGAAGCATCTCGGCGACAGACGCAACACTGTTAGGACGTTGCCCCGTATTGCCGGGAAACGCGGTCGCGATCTCGGTGATGCCCGCCATATTGTTCATGTGGTGGTTGCGGCCGCTAAGCAACGCCGAACGCGTCGGCGAGCACAGAGCCGTCGTATGGAATTGATTGAAGCGCAGGCCCTCATTCGCGAGCGCCTCGACGGTTGGCATATGGATTGGTCCGCCGAAGGCGCTCGATTGGCCGAAGCCCATGTCATCGATGAGCACGATCAGAATATTGGGCGCGCCATCCGGGGCCTTGACTTCAAAGCGCGGCGGCGGCTTGGCGTCGCGGGCGTCGAGTTCCCTGTAGATCGGCGGCTTCGGCTCACGTATCGGCAGCACGCGCCGATCAAATTCTGCTGCAGCGCAAACAGGGGTAGCTGCGGCGAAGGCCAGGAGAGCCAAACTGGCGGCGAGCGCCTCGTTCTTGCTCGATAAGACCATCATTTGTCCTCCCGCGGAATTCTCGTGCGCGTCGGGGCAGCTGGCCGACCCGGCATCCCGAGAGCTTATCGGATTTCCACTGTTACCTGTTCGATCCGTCCCTGAAAGGCGAAGGGCGGCTTATAATCATTCGACACGGCAGAGACAGAGTCGCGACCGATGTCGAAAGGCTCGACGCTGTAGCGGAAGGGAACAGTCTTGCTCACGACGCCGTGGGCGGTTTCCTTGCCGTTGACGAGGATCTTGACGTCGGCCGGCTTGCCTGGCCCCTGCGCTGTCGGCGTCACCTCGGCGCGCAGCTTCGACTTGCCCTTCGGCAATTGTTCAGATGACTGGACCTTTGCGTGATCGACTTCGAAGAAGTTGTAATAGAAGGTCGGCTTGCCGTCCTTTACATAGAAGGACCAGCCCGAGGTGACGCCGCCAATCGCCGCCAGCACGCCATCCGTTCCCCCGTCGCCGACCAAGACATCCGCAGTGACCGCGAAGGGAACATTATGGGTGTTGAGCACGGCCGATTCGCTGATCCCAGTGACTCCCGGGCCGTAGGTGAATTTTTTCAGGCCTGCGAGAGGATTGGGCCGAAGGGTCGCGTCGAAACGTTCTGACATGCGGTCGTCGAGGGGAAGCACATTGTATTTTTTTGCTTCGACTATGAAGGCGGCTTTCAGCGCCTTCACCTTTTCCGGATATTTCGCGGCCAGATTGTCGGCTTGCGAAAAGTCTTCGACGATATTGTAAAGCTCCCAGGAGTCGTTGTCGAAATCGCCCGTGGCGGCGCCGGATGTTTGCCATGGCAGACGGCCATGTCGCGTCGTCGCCATCCAACCGTCCTTATAAATCCCGCGATTGCCGAGCATTTCAAAATATTGCGTGGTCCGGCGCGACTTAGCGTTCTTGGCGTCAAACGAATAAAGCATGCTCACGCCCTCGAAGGGCTTTTGCTTCACTCCATTAACGACCTCGGGGGTCTCTATATGCGCCGCCTCCAGCACGGTCGGGGCCACATCGATAACGTGATGGAATTGCGCGCGCAGTTCGCCCTTCCCTTTGATACCCTTGGGCCAGTGAACGACAAGGCCGTTGCGGGTGCCGCCAAAATGCGAGGCGACCTGCTTGGTCCATTGGAACGGCGTGTCAGCCGCCCACGCCCACGCCGCCGGCACATGCGGTTCGGTTTCCGGTCCGCCGATTTCGTCGAATTTGGCCTCGAGGCCCGCGAGACCGAGCTGAATCCCGTTGAGGCTCGCGACTTCATTTACCGTCCCTTCGAGACCGCCTTCGCCCGAGGCGCCATTGTCGCCGACGATGTAGAAGACCAGCGTATTGTCCATTTCGCCGGCCTTCTCGATCGCTTGGATGAGGCGTCCGACTTGGTCGTCGGTGTGCTCGAGGAAGCCGGAATAGTTCTCCATCAATCGGCGATAAACGCGCTTGGCGTTTTCGGGCTGATCATCCCAGGAAGGAAGTTCTTTGGGACGCGGGGTCAGCTTCGTATTGGCGGGAATGACGCCGAGTTGTTTCTGCCGCTCAAATGTCTCCTCGCGATATTTGTCCCATCCCGCATCGAACTTACCCTTGTATTTTTCGCGATAGGCTCGAGGCGCGTGGTGCGGACCATGGATCGCTCCAGTCGAGAAATACATGAACCACGGCTTTTTCGGATTTGTGGCGTTGACCTGGTTGAGCCAGCCGACGGCGTTGTCGACCAGGTCTTCGGTGAGATGATAGCCTTGCTCGGGCGTCTTAGGCTGCGCGACCGGCGTCGTGTTACGGTAGAGCACCGGATAATACTGATGCGTTTCGCCATTCATGAAGCCGTAAAAATATTCGAAGCCCCAGGTCTTTCCGGTCGGCCAGCGGTCGAATGGCCCTGCGGGCGAAATTTCATTGTCCGGCGTATTGTGCCATTTGCCGAAAGCGGCGGTGGCATATCCGTTTTGTCTTAGAATTTCTGGTAGACCTACCGTGGCGTTCGGGACGACGCCCGTATAACCGGGAAATCCCGTTCCCATCTCGATGATGACGCCGGTGGCGACGCTGTGATGATTGCGGCCGGTGAGCAGCGCGCCGCGCGTGGGCGAACAGAGCGCGGTTGTATGGAACTGGTTATAACGCAGCCCTTCCTTTGCGAGCTTGTCGAGCGTTGGCGTCGCCACCGCGCCGCCGAACGTTCCGGCATGGCCGAAGCCAACGTCGTCGAGGAGCACAATCAGCACGTTTGGCGCCTCTTTTGGCGCCTGGATTTGCTTCGGAAAGTCTGGCTTGGAATTCTTGTAGGTCTCGCCGATGACGCCGTTGAACGTCGGCTCCGGCTTCGGCAGGACCTTTTCCGCTCCCGCCGGACGCGCATGCAAGGCCGCCACGCAGATGAAAACGATGGCCGCCATGCAATGTCGTTTCATGTTTCCGTCCGCGCTGTTGAAAGCCCTGCGTCGCTTGCCAACTAGGGCGTTTCAATGCCCTGGCCAGCGGCGCTGGGCGCTTTCGCATGACGCGCCAGAACCCTGGAAAAGCGTGGCGCCGCCAAGGCTCAACGCCGAGCGTTACAAGGGACTTTTCGATGTAGCGCTCGACGCGCCGCATCAATAGCGTGGGCGCTGCCAAGCAGAATCCGGCCCATAGCGCATCCTTCCGCTCCATGGAAAGGACTGCGTCGTCCAATCCCGTGATCGAACATCCAGGTTGCAGACGATCATCGAGCACCGTCTGCCAGATCCTCGCTCAGCGCCTTGCTTAGGGCGTGCTGGATATGCCAAACATGGCAAGCGCCTTGTCAGACGCCGGCTCTCCGGGCCAATCTATGATGATTACATTATCTAGCTATCCGTTGATTCTGATATTTGTCGTCAGCACGCTGGCGCTCTTTGTTGCGATCGAAGTCGGGGCGTGGCTCGGTTTCCGCACGCCGTCGGAAGCGGATGTCTCTCCCATCGAAGCTTCCGTGCTTGGCCTGTTGGCGCTTATGCTCGGCTTTACATTCTCCATGGGACTGGCGCGCTTCGAGGAACGGCGCCAGGGAGTGCTGAATGAAGCGAACGCAATCGGCACGGCGGCGCTGCGGGCGAGTCTGTTGCCTTCGCCGCATGGCGCCCAATCTCTCGACCTGTTCCGGGAATACGTGCAAATTCGCGCTGATCTCGCAACGCGCCTGTTGCCGCCCGAAAAACTTGCGCCAGAAATAGCCCGGTCGAACGCATTGCAGAAAGCCTTGTGGACGCAGGCTGTGGCCGCGCTGGCGAAAGACGATTCAATGACGCGCGGCGGCCTCTATATTCAGGCGCTGAACGAAATGTTCGACGACCAGGAAAAGCGCTTGACGGCGGCGAGAGCGCATGTGCCTGACTCGGTGCTGCTGTCGCTTTACGGAATCGCCGCTTTCGCCTTCGGCTTTACGGCCTATGCGGGCGGCATTCGCCGCCGCCACCGCCGCGGGCCCGTGTATTTCGCCGCCGCGCTGGTTTCCGCCGTCATCCTGTTGATACAGGACATCGAACGACCGAGCGCCGGCTTCGTAGCGATCAGCCAACAGCCAATGATTGACGCCGCCCACGCCATTTCGGATCTGCTTCCCGCATCCGGGGGAACGACGGGTCCGAGACTCCCGGAGCCGATTGCGCCGTCGCCGGGCGCGCGACCGACACGTTAGCTGCGACATCGCATCATTGGCAGCAAGAGCGCCTTGTTGCGCACGCTCGTCGCCGCTGCGGAATCTCGGCGGAAATTGGCGTTCCCGGTTTTGTTCTAAAGTGGCGCGCCCGAGAGGATTCGAACCTCTGACCTCTGCCTTCGGAGGGCAACGCTCTATCCAGCTGAGCTACGGGCGCACGCGTAGCTTTTCTACAGGAAGGGCCGCCGCCCCGCAACGGCGGCTCGGCCCATGAGATAAATGTTACAGCCTCGTGTTATGGCGGCCCGCAAGCGTCAGGAGTCTCTTGACCGTTCTCGACCCAGTGCGGGAGCGATGGCGCCGCGCCGGCGATGGGCGCGTCGCGGTCGTGCAGCAAACGTTCTCGGCGCAATAGATCGTTTAGATCGCTCCCTCTATCGCATTGATGGCAGCGGCGCAGCCTCCTTCGCATAGAATACAACGATCGTAACATCACGACCTAATCGGAACTTGAGAAGGCGCGCACAGCTTGTGCGGAGCGGTAACGCCTGTTACCCTGACCAGGCGAATAGTTCGATTTCGGAGGCGCGGCTCTGAACGAGCTTATATCTGGACTCCTTGCTTTTGCGGCCTACTTTGCCGCAGCCATCGTCTTTTGTGTGGCCTTTTGCGCCGTCTATGTTCGGCTGACGCCGCATCGCGAGTTTCAACTCATCGTTCGCGAGCACAACGCCTCAGCCTCGGTCGCGCTCGGGGGAAGCCTCATCGGCTTTTCCATCGCGCTCGCCGGCGCGATCCACAATACGCGGTCGCCAATCGAGTTCCTGGCGTGGGGACTCGTCGCTTTCGCCGTCCAAGTCCTCGCCTATGGCCTCGCCAAATTCGGACATCCGGGCTTGTCGCACGCCATCCAGCAGAATGCGATCGCCGCCGCGCTCTGGGTCGCGGCCGTATCGATTTCGGCCGGAATCCTCAGCGCCGCTTGCATGAGTCCGTGACATGACGCAAGAGGACGGAAGCTCCGGCAAGCGCGGACTCAACCCGCCGCCAATCATCTCCCATGCGCCGAAAGGCTTCGCCGGCGCGCCAGCGCGGTCCGACGCAGAGCAGCAGCGGGCGGTCTATCTCGCGATAGGCGCGCCTTTCGCGGTGGCGTTTCTGCTGCTTCTCCTGATTCTATGGGCTGAACAGGTAAGATGCACGTCGGGGGACACGACGGACTCGGCCGATGAGACCAGACGCTCCTCCCACTCGGGATCGTCCGGTGGCGGAGGCGGCGGCGGGGGCGGCGGTGAGGGACGTGCAAGCTTCGGCGGCTTTGGAGGTTTCGGCGGCTGGCATGGCGGAGGCGGCTAATGAAGCGCGAGGCCTCGTCGCCGCGTCCCAATTTCGAAGCCGAAGCAAAAAAGATGGGTTTCGAATACGCCTACGCGGATGGCGAGCCCTATTGGGAGGAAAGCGCCCGCTACGTCTTCTCGCTCGCGGAGATTGAGGACAGGATCGAGGCGACGACGGCCGAGCTCAATGCGCTCTGCCTTTCGCTCATCGAGCAGGTTGTCGAACGGGACGATCTGATGCGGCGACTGAAAATCCCGGAATGCGCCTTCGACGTAATTCGCGCGAGCTGGATGCGGCGCGATCCCTCGCTCTATGGCCGCTTCGATTTCGTCTACGACGGGAAGAGCGATCCCAAGCTCCTCGAATTCAACGCCGACACGCCGACGAGCCTTTATGAATCCTCGGTCGTTCACTGGCATTGGCTCCAATCGCAAATCGCGCGGGGCGAGCTGCCGCAAGAAGCGGATCAGTTCAACGCGCTGCATGAGAAACTTGTGATGCGATTGCAGGAGATTACGCGGGGCCGCTTGCTGCATCTCTGCTGCATGTCGAAAAACGCAGAAGATGCGGGAACGACGGCCTATCTCGCCGAATGCGCCCGAGAGGCAGGGGTCAGGACGAAGCTTCTCGACATGAGTGGAATAGGGTTGTGGCGCGAGGAGTTCGTCGATCCGCACCGGCGCAAGATCGAGTTATTGTTCAAGCTCTATCCCTGGGAATGGATGTTCGCCGATCCTTTCGGCAAATCCGCCGCCCTCGGGCGGACGCGCTTCGTCGAGCCGCCCTGGAGGATGATTTTGTCGAACAAGGGCGCGCTGGCGCTGCTCTGGGACATGGCGCCGGGACACAAGAACCTTCTGCCCTGCTATTTCGAGGACGACCCGCGAGCGAAAGATCTCGGCGCGCGTTATGCGCGCAAGCCGCTCTACTCGCGCGAGGGGGCCGACGTCGAGCTGATCGACGGCGACTGCGTCGCCCGCGGAGAAACGGACGGCTATGGCCAGGAAGGATATGTGCGCCAGGCGCTTTGCCCCCTGCCCGCTTTCGACGGTCGGTATCCGGTCCTCGGCTGCTGGCTCGTTGGCGATGCGCCGGCTGGTCTCGGCATCCGGGAGGATACCGCGCTCATCACCTCCAACCGCTCGCGCTTCACGCCGCATGCGATCGTCGGTTGAAGCATTCTCTCCAACTGAGCTACGGGCGCAGACGCGCGGCTTTCCCGTAGGAAGGACCATTGCGCCGCAGCGCCGGTTCCGCCCGACAAGACGACGTCCACTCGCCATGCTAAGGCGAAAACCGTCAACCCGAGGCGTCGTCTTGAATTTTCTCGACAAATGCTTGGATCGGTTGCGCCGCGTCCGCGACAGGCGCGTCGCCGATCCTCGATTTCAGCGCTTTGCGCTGAACAATCCTCTCACGCGGCCTCTGGCGCGGCGCGGCGCGCGCGCCGGACTCGATCTCGCCGCCGGCTTTGTCTATTCGCAGGTTCTCGTCGCATGCGCGCAACTCAAGCTCTTCGACGCGCTGCGCGACGGCCCTTTGAGCCTCGACGCGCTCGCGGCGCGACTCGCGTTGTCGGAACCCGCGACGCATCGCCTGCTTGAGGCGGCCGTTTCGCTGGATCTCGCCGAGCGGCGCGGCGGCGGATATGGGCTCGGGCTGCTCGGCGCCGCCTTCGCCGGCAATGCCGCGGCGCTCATGATCGTCGAGCATCAGCCGATGCTCTATGCCGATCTTATCGATCCGGTGGCGCTGCTGCGCGGGGAAAAGCGCGGGCGCCTCGCCGACTATTGGCCCTATTCGGACGGGAACGCGCCGGAGACTCTTTCAGCGCAGCAAGTCGCCCCCTACAGCGCCTTCATGGCGGCGACTCAGCCGATGGTCGCGCAGGAAGCGCTCGACGCTTACGATATTTCGCGTCATCGGCGCCTCCTCGACATCGGCGGCGGCGAAGGCGTGTTCCTCACAGCCGCCGCAGCCCGCGCGCCGAATTTGCAGCTAACTCTCTTCGACCTTCCCGCCGTGGCGGCGCGGGCGAGAGTGCGGCTCGACGAGGCGGGCCTGCTCGCGCGCGCAAACATTTGCGCCGGCGATTTTCTCAACGATCCTCTGCCCGAAGGCGCCGATGTCGCAACGCTCATCCGCATCGTGCATGATCATGACGATGCGTCGGCGCTCAGACTCTTGCGCAATGTGCGCAAGGCGCTCGCGCCCGGCGCGACGCTGCTCATCATCGAGGGCATGTCCGGCGTCAAAGGCGCCGAGCCGCTCGACGCCTATTACGGCTTTTACACGCTGGCGATGGGCCGCGGCGAACCACGCCGCGTCGAAGACATCGAGGCGCTGCTGCGCGAAGCAGGGTTTGGCGATTTTCGGCTGCTGCGCAACGCCTTGCCGGCGCTTGCCAGCATTCTTGTGGCGAAGGCGGTGTGAGACCAGCTCCTCATTGCGGGGAGCGCAGCGACGAAGCAATCCAGAAATCGCCGCGTGCTGCTGGATTGCTTCGCTTCGCTCGCAATGACGGCATAACGTCCGGGATTATGAAATGCCCGGCTGTCGATATCGTCGCGAGCAAACGCAACGGCACGCTGTACACCGGCGTCACGTCAAACCTGTCGCAGCGCATCTGGCAGCACCGTCAGGCTGCGTCGCCAGCCTTCACGTCTCGTTACGGATGCAACAAGCTCGTTTGGTATGAATTCTACGACACGATGCCAAACGCGATCGCGCGAGAGAAACAGATCAAAGCCGGATCGCGCAAAACGAAACTTTCGTTGATCGAGACAATGAATCCCGAATGGCGCGATCTCTATGAACAGTTGCTGTGACGGGCAAGCTGCCATGGCGGGGAGGCAAAGGCGACGAAACAATCCAAGAGGGCGCGGAAGGCTGGATTGCTTCGCTTTGCTCACAATGACGCGCGACTCAATGCGCCCGTCTCCAAGCAATCAGCCCCGCCGTCGATCCGTCGAGTCCTTGGGTCGATTCATCCTTGTTCTCGACGATCGGCGCCAGACGGTTCGCCAGCTCCTTGCCGAGCTCGACGCCCCATTGGTCGAAGGGATTGATGTTCCAGATCACCGACTGAACGAAGACCTTGTGCTCATAGAGCGCGACCAGTCGACCGAGCGTGCGCGGATCGAGCCGGCGGTAGAGCAGCACGCTCGACGGACGGTCGCCGGAAAAAGTCTTGTGCGGCGCAAGACGCTCGACTTCTTCTTCGCTCAGCCCCTGCCCGCGCAATTGCGCCTTCGCTTCTTGAAGAGTCCTGCCGCGCATAAAAGCTTCGGCCTGCGCCAGGCAATTGGCGAAGAGCAGTTCGTGGTGATGTTCGTTAGCGGCGGTGGGTTCGGCCGCGACCAGGAAATCAATCGGAATAACGTCGGTTCCCTGATGCAGCAGCTGAAAGAAGGCGTGCTGGCCATTGGTGCCGGGTTCGCCGAAAATCACCGGGCCGGTCTTAAATCTGACCGGCGCGCCGTCGCGCGTCACCGACTTGCCGTTCGACTCCATATCGAGCTGTTGCAGATAGGCGGGGAACCGCGCGAGCCGCTGGTCATAGGGAATGACCGCATGCGCGCCGCAACCCATCACATTCCTGTGCCAGACGCCGAGCAATCCCATCAGCGCGGGGATGTTTTGTTCGAGCGGCGCTTCACAAAAATGCGTATCGATATCGTGGCCGCCCCGCAGAAACTCAAGAAAATGCTTGGGCCCGACGGCGATCGCGAGCGCCAGGCCGATCGACGACCACAGCGAATAGCGTCCGCCGACCCAATCCCAGAAACCGAAAACGCGCGAAGGATCGATTCCAAATTCCGCGACCTTGTCGAGCCGCGTCGAGACGGCGGCGAAATGGGCTTTCACCGCGGCTTCGCCAAGCGCCGCGACGATTTGGGCGCGCGCGCTTCTTGCATTCGCCATCGTCTCCTGCGTCGTAAAAGTCTTCGACGAGACGATGAACAGCGTGCGCGCCAGATCGAGATTGCGCAGCGTATCGGCGAGATCGGCGCCGTCGACATTGGCGACGAAATGCATGCGCGGTCCCTCGCCGGCAAAGGGCGAAAGCGCGCGCGACGCCATCGCCGGGCCGAGATCAGAGCCGCCGATCCCGATATTGACCACATCGCTGAACGGCGCGCCGTTCGCGCCGCGGACCTCGCCCGAACGCACCGCCCGCGCGAAAGCGAAAACCTTCTCGCGTTCAGCTTCGATCAGCGGCCGCATGTCCTCGCCGCCGACGAGAAGCGGGCGCATGGAGAGATCGCGCAGCACCATATGCATGGCGGCGCGCTTTTCGGTGTTGTTGATCGGATCCCCTGAGAACAGCGCATCGCGCCGCGCTTCGAGATCGCGCGAATTCGCGAGCGAAACCAGCAGCGCGATCGTTTCGCGCGTCGCTTTGTGCTTGGAAAAGTCGAAGATGAGATCGTCGAGATGGACGCTGAATTTTTTAAAGCGCGTCGGGTCCTCGGAGAAGAGATCGAGCGTTCGAGTCCGCTCCAAGGCGGCGGCGTGAAATTTCAGTGCGTCAAAAGCGACGGCGACGGCGTCCGACATTGGATTCTCGACGAGCAAACAGTGAGGCCCTTTGTAACCGATTCGCAGTCTTGGGAACGCCGGCCTGTGCGACGCAACGAAGCGCCCTAAATTTTTACTGTATTGTGACAGCGGGATGTGAAATCCATATCCGTTCCATGACGGTTTTCTGACAGCAGGTCGACGATGAACGCAATTCCCTTCCTCGACGTGCGCGACGGCGGTCCCGTCGCCCATGCGACGGCGCGGGTCGATGCGGCCGCGGCGCTGCGCAAAGCCTGCCTTGGCGCGGTGGCGCCGGTGGGGCGCGTGTGCCTGCCGCCGATTGACCGCATCGCGGCGAATTGGCTGAAGCGCTCCGCTTCCGCCTATCGGGCGGAACTCGAGCGCATCGTCGCCATTCTCGGCTTTCCCGGCGCGATGACGCTGAACATGTCCTATCTTTTCGCCTGCACCACCCAGGCCTATGAGGACAAACACGGCCGGCCGCGGCTGCGGCGCACGCTCGATTGGCCCTTCCAAGGTCTCGGAAAGGCGGTCGAGATCGCCTGGCAGTCCGGCGCGGCCGGCGAATTTTACAACGCCACCTGGCCCGGCGCGGTCGGCGTGCTCAGCGCCATGGCGCCCGGGCGCTTTTGCGCCGCGATCAACCAGGCGCCGATGAAGCGGCGCACCCAGGGGACGCTCGGCTTCGCCTATGACGCCGCGCTCAATCTGCGCGACGCCTTCGCCAGCGAAGGCGGCTGGCCGCCGGACCATCTGCTGCGCTACGCCTTTGAAAATTGCGCGAATTTTGAAGAGGCGGTCGATTGCATCGCCAGCGCGCCGCTGGCGCGTCCGACGCTCTTTACCCTGGCCGGCGTCAGGCGCGGCGAAATGGCGCTGATCGAGCGCACCGAGCACGACGCGCGGGTTCTGCGCGGGCCGGTCATCGTCGTGAACGATTGGCAAGAGCCGCAGGCCGGATGGCAGGCGCGCATGAGCTATGAAAATAATTTGAGCCGCAAGGCGGCGATGCGCGCCGTGGCGCCCGACGCCCCGCGTTTCTCTTGGGTGCAGGAGCCGGTGCTCAACCGGCTGACCCGCCTCGCGGTGGAAATGTGCTCGGTCGGCGCCGGCGATTTTGCCGCGCGAGGTTACGAATGCCCCTATGTTAAGGGTCAACCTGCCGCGGCGACGCAGGATTTCTGCCTGCGCGCAGCGACGCCGACGGCGCTCGCGGCTTAATCCAGCTTCCGCGCGCTGGCGCGCCGCAGCCGGTCATTGATCGCCTCGCCCAATCCGCGCTCGGGCACATGCGCCACCGCGACGTTGGCGATTGCGCGCGCGTCGAACTCGCGCAAATAAGCGAAAAGATTGGCCGCCGCCTCGACGAGATCGCCCGACGGCGAAAGGTCGAGCACCAAAGTCTCCGGTCCGGCCTGCGTGGCGAGCCTGCCGCCGAAATCGAGCGCTGCTTCGCCCGCGTTGATCTCATGCGCGTCCAGCCGCAACCGCGCGGCCGGGGCGTAATGTGACGGCGTCATGCCCGGCGCGAGGATTTCCGCCCGCGCCGGCGCTGAAAGCTTCTCGCCCAGGATTTTCTCGATCGCCTCTCGCGGCGCCGCGCCGGGCCGCAACAGAACCGGCGAAGCTTCGCAGAACGACACGATCGTCGACTCGAGCCCGGCCGGCGTGCGGCCGCCGTCGAGGATCATGTCGACCTTGCCGGCAAGGTCTTCGGCGACATGCGCGGCGGTCACCGGGCTGACATGGCCGGACCGGTTGGCCGACGGCGCCGCGATCGGCCGGCCCAGCGCCTCAATCAGCGCTTGCGCTGCCGGATGCGCGGGAATCCGAACAGCGACGCTCGGCAGGCCGGCGCGGGCGAGATCGCAGATCGAGCCGCCCGGCGCGAGCGGCGCAACGATCGTCAGCGGCCCCGGCCAGAAGGCCGCGGCGAGACGCAGCGCGAGCTCGGGCAGCGCCGCCTCGCGGCGCGCGGCCTCAATATCGGCGACGTGAGCGATCAGCGGATTGAACGACGGGCGATCCTTGGCATCGTAGATGCGCGCCACCGCCCAGGCCAGCGTGGCGTCGGCGCCCAGCCCATAGACCGTCTCGGTCGGAAAGGCGACGAGCCCGCCGTCGCGCAGGATCGCCGCGGCCTTGCCGATCGCCGCGGCGTCGGCCGGCGCGATGATCGTCACGCGTCGCGGCCGCTGTAAGGCGGCTTCGGGATCGCCATATGCGCGTCGCGCAGCGCCTGCGACCAGCTGTTCCGCAGGCTGCGAAAATAGGCGTCGTCCGAATTGATCCGAGTTGCCATTTCGATGTGCAGCGCATCGCGCCGCAGCAGCGCGACGTCGATCGGCATGCCGACCGAAAGATTCGAGCGCATGGTCGAATCCATCGAAATCAGCCCGATTTTCAGCGCGTCATAAATGTCGGTGTCAAAGGTGACGGCGCGGTCGAGGATCGGCTTGCCGTATTTGTGCTCGCCGATTTGCAGATAATTGGTGTCCGGCGTGCATTCGATGCTGTTGCCGGCGGTATAGATCATGAAGAGGCGGAGCGGACCGCCGGCGATCTGGCCGCCGAGCAGCAGAGACACGTCGAAATTGACGCCCTGCGCCGCCGGCTCGCCCTCGGCGCTGCTCGTCTGCGCGCGCGACAGGCGCACGGCGCGTCCGACGAGCTGCGCCGCGTGCAGCATATTGGGCGTGTTCATCACCGTTTCGACCACGTCGGTCTCGGGCCGTTCGATCCCGTCGCTGATGAAATTCACGACGCCCTGCGTCACCGAGAGATTGCCCGAGGCGGCGAGCATCAGCACGCGCTCGCCGGGCCGCTCGAAGAGATAGAGCTTGCGGAAGGTCGAAATATTGTCGAGCCCGGCGTTGGTGCGCGTATCGGCGATCATCACCAGCCCATCGCGCACCAGAATGCCGCAACAATAGGTCATGAGAGTCCCGCCGCCGTTCGCGCCAAACGGCCCACGACTTACAAGTTTCAGGCCAGCGCACAAGTGCGGCGAAGCCACAGCGCGACGAAATCAGCCGTCATTTTCGGCCTTGTAGGGAAGTTCGGCCGAATGTTCGGCGGCCCATTCCGCCACGGCGGCGCGCTCGCGCGCCAAATAGGCCGAAACCGCCTCGCCGAGGCGGGGGTCGGCGAAAAGGTGCGCCGAATGGGTGATCGCCGGCCGATAGCCGCGGGCGATCTTATGCTCGCCCTGCGCGCCGGCCTCTACCCGCTTGAAACCGTGGCGGATCGCAAAGTCGATCGCCTGATAATAGCAGACCTCGAAATGCAGGAAGGGGACTTCCTCCAATGCGCCCCAGTTGCGCCCATAGATCGCGTCGTCGCCGAGAAAATTGATCGCGCCGGCGATATGCCGCGCGCCGCGGCGCGCCATGACCAGCAGGACGCGGTCAGCCATGCGCGCGCCGATCTCGTCGAAAAAGGCGCGGGTCAGATAGGGGTGGCCCCATTTGCGCGCCCCCGTATCCATGTAGAAGGCGAAAAACGAATCCCAATGCGCGGGCCGAATGTCGTTTCCGGTGAGGAGATCGATCTCAAGCCCGCCGCCGAGCGCGTCGCGCCGCTCGCGCCTGATCGCCTTGCGCTTGCGCGCCGTCAGCCGCGCCAGAAAATCCTCGAAGTCGGCATAGCCGTCATTGACGAAGTGGAACTGTTCTCCGGCGCGATCGAAGAAGCCGGCGCCGGAGAGCGCGACGCGCTCGTCCTCCGTGCAAAAAGTCACATGGATGGAAGAGGCGCCGGTCGCCTTGCGTAATTCCTCCAATGCGCCGATCAGCGCCTCGCGCGCGCCCTCCGGGGCGTCGGGCGCGACCAGCAGCCGGCGCCCCGTGACCGGCGTGAAGGGCGAAGCCACCTGAATCTTTGGATAGTAGCGCCCGCCGGCGTGTTCATAGGCCTGAGCCCAGTTGTGGTCGAACACATACTCGCCGAGACTGTGCATTTTGATATAAGT
Source organism: Methylocystis sp. (assembly GCF_046349115.1). Classification (GTDB taxonomy): domain Bacteria; phylum Pseudomonadota; class Alphaproteobacteria; order Rhizobiales; family Beijerinckiaceae; genus Methylocystis. Next base: position 142,742 of record NZ_JAXMCX010000002.1, read on the forward strand.
TGGCGCGCAGGCGACTAGACGGCCGTGCGAATCCTCGACGAGCGTATGCGCGGGGATCCAGCCGCTGCGCGCGCCCACCGATTTCGACAGTTCGAGCGCGCGTAAAAAGCCGTGCGAAACGAAGGGATTGTAGCGTTCGCCGACCGAGTCCGGCGGACCGGGCGGATTGGCGCATTTGTCCCAGTCCGCCGCGGCGACGGACTCGAGCGATTCCGCGTATCGAACCGAAAATCCTTGCGCCATCTGTCCAGTGAAGCCGCCGCGTTTCAAGCGCCTGCTGGCATGGCGTCGCGGCGCCCGCTATCATGGCGCTCATCGCGACGCCATCCAAGCGCGACTTTTGAGCAGGCGAAAATCAAGCATGAGAATCGACGGCCGCGACTACAGAACGATTTGGCTCGACCCGGACGGACGGCGCGTCCACATCATCGATCAGACAAGGCTGCCGCATCGCTTCGAGACGAAAACGCTTGCAAGTTGCGAAGACGCCGCTGCAGCGATCGCGAATATGAACGTGCGCGGCGCGCCGCTGATCGGCGTGACGGGGGCATATGGCATGGCGCTCGCTGCCTGGCGCGATCCGAGCGACGCCGCGATCGAGAGCGCCCACGCCCTGCTCCTCGCCACGCGGCCGACGGCGGTCAACCTGCGCTGGGCGCTCGATCGGCTGCGCGCGCTTCTCCTTTCCGCGCCGGTCTCGGACCGCGTCAGCCTCGCCTATGCGGAGGCCGCGAAAATCGCCGAAGAAGACGTCGCCGCCTGTCAGGCGATCGGCCGCGCCGGCGCTGAACTCATCGACAAGGCGCGCCGGGGCGACCGCCCGGTCAACATTCTCACCCATTGCAACGCCGGCTGGCTCTGCGCCGTCGATTGGGGCACGGCGCTGGCGCCGATCTATGCGGCGGCGCGGCAAGGAATCCCCATTCATGTGTGGGTCGACGAAACGCGACCGCGCAACCAGGGCGCAAGTCTCACCGCCTTCGAACTCTTAGGCGAAGAGGCGCCTCACACCGTCATCGCCGACAACGCGGGCGGCCATCTGATGCAGCACGGGCTTGTCGATCTCGTCATCGTCGGCAGCGACCGCACGACGCGCGCCGGCGATGTCTGCAACAAGATCGGCACATATCTCAAGGCGCTCGCCGCGCATGACAATAACGTGCCCTTCTATGTCGCTCTCCCCTCGTCGACCGTCGACTGGCGCATCGCCGACGGCGTGCGCGACATTCCGATCGAAGAGCGCAGCCCGCGCGAAGTCACCCATATCAGCGGACGCGGCGCCGACGGGACGCCGATCGAGATTCAGCTTACCCCCGATGGTTCCCCGGCGCGCAATTTCGGCTTCGACGTGACGCCGTCGCGCTTCGTCACAGGGCTGATCACCGAGCGCGGCGTCTGCGCCGCAACGGAAAAAGGGCTGCAGGGATTGTTCCCGGACCTCGCAGGCTAAGCCTTCACAACCAGCGGCTCACGCGGTCTCGCGCGTTCCGTAATTCTTGAAGCGCTCCACGGTGCGCATGATCTCATCGTCGGACAGCACGACGGGTTCGCCGGCCAGCGCGCCGAGATAGAAGACTTGCGCGAGCGCTTCAAGCTCCACGGCGCGCCACAGGGCTCGGCGCATCGTCGCGCCGGTGACGATCGCGCCATGATTGGCGAGCAGCACGCCGTCGCGATCTTTAAGTCCGGTAACGACGAGCCGCGACAGCTCGGCTGTGCCGTAAGGCGCGTAATCGACGCAGCGCACCGTCGGGCCGCCGAAGGCCGCGATCATGTAATGCACCGCCGGAATTTCGCGCCGCAGCGTCGCGATCGTCGTCGCATAGGGCGAATGCATATGGGCGACGGCGTTCACGTCCGGCCTGTCGCGATAGATGTCGAGGTGGAAGCGCCACTCGCTCGACGGCGGCAAGGGACCGTCGAAAGCGCCCTCGCCCGCGAGCGGCATGCGCGCGATGGATTCGGGCGAGAGTTCGCGGCTTGGCACGCCGCTCGGCGTGACCAGCGCGGCGTCGCCCGCGCGCAGCGACAGATTGCCGGCGGAGCCGTGGTTGAGGCCCAGCCGCTCCATCTCCCGCGCGGCCTCGACGATCGCCGCGCGCGCGTCGCTCTCGTTCATGCGAACAGCCTTACAGGCGCGGCGCCCGCCATGACAAGCGCGGACCCGACCGGGCGATTTTGCGCGCCTCGGGGTTGCGGTATAGGAGAGGCGTCCCCTCTCGGGGCCGGTAGCTCAATGGTTAGAGCCGGCCGCTCATAACGGTCTGGTTGCAGGTTCGAGTCCTGCCCGGCCCACCAGCAAAATCAATGTCATACTGACCTCTTTCGCAAATCGTTCAAAACTTTTCTCACCAATCCGCCAATCAAAACCCTTTTGCTATTCGAAAATTCATAGACGCGAATCAAGGACGCGCCGTCCGGTCCACGCGTTTTGGAGCGGGTCATACGCTCAACTGCGGTAGAAGCGACGCTCAACTGCGGCCGAGCCCCTCACTCGGCCGCAGTCTCGTCGAACGTTTCGCATCGTGCGAATTTGCGAAACTCTACTGAATGACCGTCCCGCGCGCGAGCCCGCCGGGAACCCTGCAGGAACAGCCAGTTCCAAGCCATCCCGGCTCATAGAGCAGGCATGTCTTAACAGAGGTTGCGCAATAATTTCCGCCAGCCGCCACGCTTCCCCCATTCACAACAGGCGCGGAATAACCGTAAAAGGCGGGCGCGGCGTAGCCATAGTAGCCCAAGCGCCGATAATGGCGATGGCAATAGGGTCGCCAATCGACCTGATCCGTGACCGAGGCCACGCCCAGGCTGGCCTTGTCGACGACCGTCATCACACCGGCGCTGGCCGGAAGCGTCACGATGGCCATTGCCGCGCAAATTGCACTGGCCGCGGCGGTTCTTGCGAAAAGCGACATCTGTACCTCCTACAAGTCGCGAGGATAAACCGTGAAGTTTTCGGTCGAAGTTTCTTCTTTTCGCCAGGACTCAACACGCAACTAGTCTTGGCTGCCGAGCCTTCCAGACCTGGACGAAGCGTTTTTCGTCGCTTGCAACGCAATTCCCGCATCAGCAGGGAATTCTCCTGTGGAGACCGGTTCGAGGAACCCGTCTCCTCCACCAGGCTTAGCCAATGTTTTGCGCGCGCTTCGCCCAATACATCCCGTGACGTCTCGGCATTTTGATTGTGGGGAGTCCCTGGCGTTCCTCCAGAAACTCCGCCGTAAAAAATCGGCGAGGCTCCTTCGAACCGGCAGCCTCGCCAAGAAATCATGACCGCACGCCCGCCGGGTCCGGCGAGCGACCATCACCTGAATGTGGATGTGCCGCCGGAGGCGCCCCGATCGATCGTTACGCCTGCGCCGTCCGGGCCGCCGAAGTCGTAGTTCAGCGCGATGAAGAAGGTGCGCTGCGGATAGGGGTTCGGATTCACATAGGCCTTCCAGCGACCGATGTTGTTGACGCCGACCGACAGCCACCAATTCGGCTCCAGCCGGTATCTCGCCTTCATATCGAAAACCAGGATTTCGCTGTCCACATTGCCATAGTTGTTGTGGTTGAAGTCCGTGTTCGCGAAGGTGACGTAGGCCGGGGACGAATAGCGCAGGCCGAGGGCGAAGGACATGTCAGGATTGGGGCTGTAGCTCGCGACGCCGCGAAAGCGATATTTGGGCACGCGCGGGAATTGATTGCCCGCGAAAAGAATGCTGTCGAGATTGCGGCTCGAAAGATTGGTCTGGATTTTTGCGTCGGTAAGCGTGAAGCCGCCCTCGAAGTCCAGCCCTGGAATGAAAATGTCCTTCATGCGAGCCGCAACCTCAACGCCGCGAAACCGCACCTTGTCCAGATTGGCGTTCTGCGAGACCTGTATGCCGAAGGGCGAGAGCGCGGTCTGGCTGGCGATGGCGTTCCACCTATCGTCGAGAAAGAAGCTGATGCGCGGGTTGAAGAGACCGATCGCGCCGCCGAAGGCGTCGACTTTCCGATATTCTGTGGTCACATCGTAACAGGTGCAGATTTCAGGCTGCAGATTCGGGTTGTTGATGATCACAGAACTTGGGCTCGAAAGCGATTGGAACAGTTCGGTGACGGTCGGAAAACGATAGGCGCGGGCGATCGATCCACGCACGGAGAGTTCCGGCGTGAAATAGTGCTCCAACGCCGCCTTCGGCGAGAACGCGCCCTTATAGGAATTGGGGAAATAGGTGATGCTCGCGGCTCGAAGCGGAATGCCGACGATTGGCAGTCCGGTAGGATTGGATGGATTGCCGAAGCCGCCGGTGGCGTTCATGCCGCCAAAGGCGCGCCACCATTCGCCGCGCGCGCCAGCGGTGAATTTCCAGTCCGGCAGAGGCCGCCAGACTTCCTGAACATAGACGCCCTTGGTTTCGGTCTTGCCATAGTTCTGCGCCAGGATGCCCAGATAGTAATTGTTAGGCCAGGATATGGTGCTGGTCTGCTTCGTGGCCAGCGAATAAAGGTCGCCATGCGCGCCGAATGACACTTCATGCTTGCCGAGTAAATCCTGAGGCAGGCGCCAGATGAAGCGCGCGTCGCCGGTGCGCCAAAAGGTTCCGCCATTATTGGTGTTGCGACCGCGCGGATCGATATTATAGGCGGTGCCCGCATTATTGATGCGCGGTCCGTAGGATTGCGCGCTGTTGGTGTAGTCGCGGAGGAAATTGAATGACGTCGCCGATAAATCGTAATCGAAGACCCCGCCGGTATCTTGTCTCAGCTCGAACGCCTGCATCAGATGGTTGGCGGCGCCATGGTTGGGATTGACGCCGCCCGGCGTGACAGAGAACGGACCGAGCTGCACACGCCCGGTCTGGGTGTTGTAGATCGGCATGCCGTTCCTGTCGCGAATATAGCTTTCGACGCTGGTCGTATCATTCAGCGTCCAGAAACCGACCTGATATTTGGCGCGCACCAGCGGCGCGATGTCATAGGAGACTTTCACCTTCGCCAGATCCGTTTGCAAGTAATCGGCGCCGGCGGAATTGGTGATGATGCGCGGCCGGCCCTGCTGGTCGAAGTCCTGGTGTCCGCCAAAGAACGCCGCGCCTGAACCGGGCGTCAGGAAATTGCCGGGGAAGGTTTGCGCCTGACCCTGATTGTCGAGATGCTCGTACCCAACCCAGTAACGGAAATCGTTGATCCGATCGCCGATCAGCACATTGGCCACGCCGCCGAGATTGAGTTCCTTGGTGCCATAGAGACTGAACGGCTGCACCGCCGCGGTGCCCATGGCGTGGACCTCGAACTCGTCCGGCATGCGCGTCGTCATGGTCAGCACGGCGCCGATCGAATTGCCGGGATAGAGCGCCGAAAACGGCCCGTACATCACATCGACGCGCGAAATTTCGGCGGGCGAAACCATGCCCCAGCGCGGGGCGAAGTTGAAGCTGTTGCCGAGCAGATTCGAAAGCAGCACATTGTCGGCGTAGACCAGCGCCAGGGCGCTCTGAATCGTCCCGCTCGTGCGCGTCGAGACGATCGCGTTGCGATCGCCAATGAAGCGCTCGCGGACGAGAATCGACGGCATGTATCTGAATGCGTCTTCAGACGTCATGATATTCGTGGTTTTTTGGATTTCCTTGCGCGTCCTGCTCTCGACCACCGCCGGAATATTGGCCGGCAAGGTGCGGCTGAAAGGCGCGGGCTTTGGCTCGGCGTAGCGATCCGCCACCCCATTCCCAGACCCGGTCCCCGGCGACGGCGTCGCCGCGGTGACGCGTCCCGGTCCGCCGGCGGTATGGCCCGCCGGGCCGCGATGCGCGGCGGCCCGCGCGCCGCCGACGTTGATGGTGGGGAGCGCTTGCTGCGCTTCGGCGCCCGAGGCGACGAATAGGCTGAGCACGGAGAAGGATGCTCCTCCGAGGTGATGAAAACGACGGTTCATGACAGTAGCTTCCTGGCGATGCCGACGCGCGGACGCGCCATTGCAACCCGCGGCCAACTCAAGTTGGACGCGGCGAGGCGGCGCGCCGGACGGAATGTCGGCGTGTATCGATGTCGGCGTGTGGTGAATTGCGCGCAGAGCCCAAAGGATGCGCGTCACGCGCCGATGCGGCGCGCGCTAGCCTAATGGCGTCAGGCGGTCGGCGGCCCTCGCGCGCGCTCGCGTCTATCGGCGCTCGCGGCTAAAGAAGGAAATTCTACGAATTGGAAGCTGATCGGCCGATAGCTGAAAAACGCTGGAGCATGGTCGGTCCAATCAGCGCTCCATAGGGGCGGCGGCTCGGAGTGTCGACAACACGGCTCACAACCGTGATGTCGATGGGCTTTGTCTTGATCGCCCTGCCCGACGGTTTCGGCCGCCGGCAAAAGCCGACACGGAGCCGAAAGCGTCTGCTGCGCGGATCCCGATGCGGCGCGCGCCATGACAGCCGTACCGGCCACGGTCTGTGAGACCATGGCGAGCACAAGCAGCAGCGCGCGAAGCAGTGGGAGGCGCATTCGCCATTCCTCAGGAAAACTCAGCGATCAATCCTTTACAATCACTTGCGACATGACAAGACCTAACATATCGTACTACGATAAAAAAAGCTTATTATGTGTCAAATGCGTCACAGTCGGTTCCTGGTCGCACCGGGAACGAGCTTGAAGGCTTGAGCGCAGGTCGAGTCCGGCCTCCGGGCAAGTGCAAAACCTGGCTGACTCCAATTAAGTTCAGGCCAGAATAAAAACATCCGAGACAGGGTATCCGCGAGGTTTTTTGGATTATACGCAGCGGTGGAGTAGCTTATGCTAATTTATTTGACGCACAAGAAAATAACAGGGACGCTTGTTATTGTCGCTTGAACCGAGTGACATAGTTAGAATGCTTCTACCGGAGGAACTAAAGAGGCGCCGCTCAATGCCCTCTCTTTGAATCTGAAACGGAGGAACGCTATGCTTCGCAAAATATCCTTAGTCTTCGCACTGCTCGGCGCCTTCGCGCTGCCATCGGCCGCGCTCGCCGGACATGGCGGCGGTGGCGGCGGTGGCGGCGGTCATGGTGGCGGCGGCTGGGGCGGTGGCGGCCACGGCGGCGGCTGGGGCGGACATGGCGGCGGCTGGGGAGGCCATGGTGGTTGGGGCGGTCATGGCGGCTGGGGCGGACACGGCGGCTGGGGCGGACACGGCGGCTGGGGCGGACACGGCGGCGGCTGGGGACGAGGCCGCTACTGGGGCGGCCGCTGGTACCCCTTTGGCGTCGGTCGGTGCTGGAGATGGACTCCCGCCGGCTGGATTTGGGTCTGCTATTAAGCTGAAAATCCGACGCTCCGATCTCCAACTATGCGCCGCGCCGGCGCCGACGAGGAGATTGGGGCTCGGCATCCAGGAAAGCGCGGGGCTCCAAAAGCCCCACGCCAGACGAACGGGCATCAGGCTTCGTCGGTGATCACGCCCTGTGGTAGGGCTGGCCGGATAGAATCGTCATCGCCCGATAAATCTGTTCCGCCGCCAGAATGCGCGCCAGCTGATGCGGCAAAGTCATCGCGCCAAAGGAAAAGACCGCGGACGCCCGCGCGCGCACGCTCTCATCTAGTCCTTCAGCGCCGCCGATGGCGAACCACAGCGCCTTACGCCCCCGGTCTCTCTCGTCCGCGAGAAATTGCGCAAAAGCGGCGCTGGTTATCGCGCGGCCGCGTTCGTCGAACGCCGCTAGACGCGACTCTGGCGGCAGCGCCGCGAGCAGTCCCGCGCCCTCGCGCGACGCCCGCTCGGCAGCAGCCGCGGCCTTGCTCTCGTCGATCTCCCTAAGGTCGAGCCCTTCGAGGCCTAGCCGCCGGAACGCGCCGATGCGCTCGGCGTATCGCGCGTAAAGCTCTCGCTCCGGACCGGCTTTCAGGCGGCCGATGCAGATCAGGCCCAGTTTCATCCGGCGGCCCAGCAAGACGGGCGGACCGACAAGCGCCCAAGGGAGACGCTCGGTCGGCGCCGTCAGACCAGGCGAATCTCCACCGGACGGTCGCCGCCCCACATCTTTTCGAGATTGTAGAACTGGCGCACTTCGGGGCGGAAGATATGGACGATGACGTCGCCGGCGTCGATCAGCACCCAGTCGCACTGGGACAGGCCCTCGACGCGCGGCGCAACCACGCCCGCGGCCTTCAGGGCCTTGATCGCCTTGTCGGCAATGGCGCCGACATGCACGGTCGAACGTCCCGTCGCGACGATCATGTCATCGGCGAGGGCGGTCTTTCCGCGCAGATCGATCGAGACGATGTCCTCGGCCTTCGTTTCGTCCAGGCTGGCGAGAACCTTTTGCACGATTGAGCCGGCCAACGGCGCTCCTGCGCCAATTCCCGGCCGGAGCGGCACAGGATCCGCCCCCGGATGAACACTTGTCGACAGCGTTGCAACCCTCATGCTTCGCGGCCCAAAGCCCGCGAGTAGGGGGACCGCGCGACAAGGATGCGGCCCTTCCCAAAAAATTGCAATAGAAACGACGGTGTGCCGAGCGCCAACAAGAAAAAAACCCGGCTCGGGCGCCGGGTTTTTGAAGGCGGTTCGGGCTAATCGAGAGGCGGGAGGAACCTCAAAGCCGGAACATGCGAAGCATAATCGATTTGCGACGAAAACGTAGTGCGAATTTATCGTTAGCCGCTTCGGCGGGGCGAAAAGCGGGGAAAAGCCGCCGAATCGCGCCCCGAAAACCGCAGCGTTTGCGCAGAATCTGATCATGTTAACAATGTCTTGGGAAGCGCCTAATCGGCCCAGTGGTCAAATTACAACACATGTCAAGTTTGTTGCTAAAGCGCTGCTTTTCACGGGGTCAATTATGGCGAAATCATGGGATCAGGACCATGGAGCCGCTGGTGGCGCGTGATTCGAGCGCGGCATGAACCTTGGCCGCTTCGGCCAGCGGAAACCGCGCCGGTTCGCCGAAAGTCACGAAGCCCCGCTTCGCCGCACGGACGAGATCGTCCATCATCGCCTCATAATCGCGCCGGCGCGCGATATGGGTAAAGAGCGACGGACGGGTGGCGTAAAGCGAACCTTTAAGCGCCAGAAGGCCGATGTCGAAAGCGGCGATCGGACCTGACGCCGAGCCAAAGCTGACGAACATGCCGAAAGGCTTCAGGCAGTCGAGCGAATCGGGAAAGGTCGCGCGACCGACGCCGTCATAGACGACGTCGCAGAGCTTGCCTTTGGTCAATTCCCTTACCCGTTCGACGAAGTTTTCCTCCCGGTAGAGGATCGTGTGCCTGGCGCCCGCCTCTTCAGCGATCTTCGCCTTATCAGCTGAACCGACGGTGGCGATGACCTTCGCGCCAAGCGCGCTCGCCCATTGGCAAAGGATTTGCCCGACCCCGCCGGCGCCGGCGTGGACGAGCACGCGATGGCCTTTCTTCACCTTGAAGGTGCGGCGCAGCAGATATTGCGCGGTCAGCCCTTTTAGCATTATCGCCGCGCCCTGCTCATAGCTGAAGGCTTTCGGCAGATGGATCACTGAATCGGCGGCGATATTGCGCGCTTCCGAATAGCCGCCGAGCGCCCCGACATAAGCGACGCGCTCGCCGACCTTGAACGACTTCGCCTTTTCGCCCACGGCGATCACCTCGCCGGCGCCCTCATGTCCGGGGATGAAGGGATAGTCCGCCGGATAGGCGCCGGAGCGGCGATAGATGTCGATGTAATTAACGCCGATGGCGCGGTGGCGGATCTGCACTTCGTCGTCCGCCGGCGCCGGCAGATCGATCTCTTCCATGACAAGAACGTCCGGTCCGCCGGGCTGATGCACCCGTATCGCCTTAACCATCGACCTCTCCTTTCGCGACCGCGCCGCCCTCGCGAAAAAGCGGCAAAGCCATAAAATAGCACCCGGTCGCGACCAACGCCGCCTTCACGCCGAATGAGGCGGCCGTAAGGTCCTGCGCCACCGCCGCAATCGCCGCCGCGGCCCAAATGGCGGTGACGACGATGGTCAAGACGCGCAGGCGCTTGACGCGCAAAGGATGAATGAAGACGAGCGGCGCGAACATCAGCGCCGCCGCCGCCAAAATCAGCGCAAGACTCGCGCTCGCCGAAGGCCGCAGGACAAGAAGATAGAACACAACCACATTCCAGAGCGCCGGGAATCCGCGAAACCAGCAATCGGAGGTCTTCATGCGCCGATCGGCGAAATAGAGCGCCGAAGAGGCGCAGACCAGGGCGCTCGCCGCGCCGGCGACACCCGGCTCGAGAAGGCTGGAGCGCCACAGCGCCACAAGCGGCGTGACCACATAATTGAGAAAATCGACGACGAGGTCGAGCGCGACGCCGTCGATGAAGGGCGCCGTCTCGGTCACTTTGAAGCGCCGCGCCAGCGGGCCGTCAACCGCGTCGACGACAAGCGCGACGCCAAGCCAGGCAAACATGGCGGCGAAGCGCCCTTCCGCCGCGAGGAACAGCGCGACAATGCCGAGCGCCGCGCCGCTCGCCGTGAAAAGATGGATGGAAAGGCCGATGAGCCGGGAAGAGATCACGTTGGGGGCGCGGGTGAAATGTGAAGACGCTGAGCGCAAGACTACACCGCCGCGCGCCAGCGACCAAAGCCGCCTCGCCAAAGCCGCGTTGCTCGCGCTTCGAAACATCTGACGCTATAACAGTCGCAAGGAGACTGGGCGAAATGGAAACGGCGCAGGAAAACGGCACTTCGGAAATTCTTATCGCCGGCGCAGGGGCGACCGGCCTCGCCGCGGCGCTCGCCTTCGCGCGCGCCGGATTCAAAACGACGCTCGCCGGACGAATTCCACCGCCGCTGCCGGGGCGCACTGTCGCGCTGTTTGAAGCATCCGTCCGCTTCCTCGACGCGCTTGGCGCGCTGGAGCGCGTCAGGGCGCGGGGCTGCGCGGTCGAGGCGATCCATATGGTCGACGACACCGACCAGTTCCTGCCGGTGCCGGAACTCAGCCTGCGCGCCCGCGAGATCGGCCTGCCGGCGCTCGGCGTCAATGTGTCGAATGACGACCTCGTCGCGATCCTGCTCGATCTTAGTCGCGATCGGCCTGAAATCGAATTCGTCGACGCCGATATCGCCGATTATGAATTCAACAGCGACGGCGCCGTCGTCATTCTCGCCGACGGGCGAAGCCTGAAGGCGGATTTCATCGTCGCGGCGGATGGCCGCAACAGCCGCGCCCGCGCTGTCGCCGGCATCGACGTGAAGGAATGGACCTATCCGCAGATGGCGCTCACCATGCTTCTGCGCCATGAGTTTCCGCACGAGAATGTCTCGACGGAATATCACACGCGCTCCGGACCCTTCACGCTGGTGCCCTTGCCCCCGCGCGAGGATGCGCCGCATCGTTCGAGCCTCGTCTGGCTGATGAGCGTCGCCGATGCGCGGCGGCGGCTCGCCAAGCCGCGCGAGGAGCTCGAATATGAAATCGAGGATTACGCCAAGTCGGAACTCGGCGCGATGCGCATCGAAGGCGACGTCGGGCAGTTCCGGATGGGCGGCATGCAGGTGTCGAAACATGCGACCGGGCGTCTCGCTCTGGTTGGCGAGACCTGTCACATCTTTCCGCCGATCGGCGCGCAGGGTTTGAATTTGAGCCTGCGCGACGTCGCCGACCTCGAAGATTGTCTCGCCAGCGTCGATCTCAAGAATCCGCGCGAATTGTCACGCGCGCTGGCGCGCTACGACCGTCACCGGCGCGCCGACATCGGTTTTCGAACGCATGGCGTCGATCTGCTCAACCGGTCGCTGATCATTCCCTATCTGCCGGTCGATCTGCTGCGCGGCGCCGGCTTCATCGCGATGGCGGCGCTCGGTCCGCTGCGACGCGCCGTCATTCGCGAGGGCGTGTTGCCGCATCTCGTGCTGCCGCGGCTGATGCGCCGGCCGGCGCATAAACATGAAATCGACGACGCGCCGCACGGGCGCGCCGGCTGGCGATCTTGAAACCGCAGGCGACTGGCGCCGAATAAAGCGCGGCGCTATTTCGCGGCGATTTCGATTTTCTTTTCTTCCTTCTTGGCTTGAGCCGTTTTGGGCAGCGTGATTTTCAGCACGCCCTTTTCGAAATCCGCCGTGATCTTGTCCTGGTCGACGCCCTCAGGCACGCGAAACGCGCGCCGGAAGGAGCCGTAGCGGCGCTCCGAACAATAATAGCCTTCCTTTTTCTCTTCCTTCTCTTCGCTCTTCTCGCCGGAAATCGAAATCACGCCATTCGAGAGCTTTACGTCGACGCTTTTTTCGTCGAGGCCGGGAAGTTCGGCGGTGATTTCATAGCCGCCGTCCTTTTCGACGAAATCGACAGGCGGGCTCGCCGACCATTGCGACATCATCCGGTCGAACGGCTGAAACTCGGCGAGGCTTCGGCGCGACGGAAACTCGTCGAACAGGCGATCGAACTGGCGCCGAAAGGATTCCAAAGGATGCCAATCGAAAATGCCGGGCGGCTGATCCGATTGCTTTGACGCTGGCAGCTTGCTTTCTTCGGCCATGCTGATCTCCCTCGTGATCAAACGATCGCCGGGCAGCCGTTCTTCAGCAACGATGGAGCCGACGATCGATATGGAAACGTTAGTGAAGTGGCGCGTCAGCGATGTGACTTCAAGCCGAGCGTTTGCGCCAATTTGTCGCGATCAAGTTCGTCGAATTCTTCGAGCGACAACAGGCTGGCGTCGCCGCCGGACGATGCGGTGTTGATCGTCAGCGTTGTCTCATGAAGGAATCGCAAAAGATAATCCGGCCCGCCCGCCTTGGGTCCGGTGCCGCTCAAGCCGAATCCGCCGAACGGCTGACTGCCGACGACGGCGCCGATCATATTGCGATTGACGTAGATATTGCCAGCCGGCGCTTCGCGCGACAGCGCGCGAATGCGCTGCTCGATGCGCGTATGCATGCCGAATGTGAGCCCATATCCGCTGGCTTCGATCTCGGCGAGGAGTTGCGGCAGGCGTTGCGACCGCCAGGTCGCGACATGCAGCACCGGCCCGAAGATTTCTTCCTGTAAGTCTTTGACCCGATCGATCTTGACAATATGCGGCGCGACGAAGATTCCGGCTTCCGGCGCCGCGCCGGCGTAAAGTATTTTGCCCGATGCGCGCTGACGCGAAAGATAGGCGGCGAGTTTCGATTTCGCCTCGGCGTCGATGACTGGCCCGACATGAGTCCCGATCACGCGCGGATCGCCGACGCGCAACTCGCTCGCCGCCCCGATCAGGGTTTTCAGACAGGCGGGCGCGATCTCCTCCTGCAGGCATAAAAGCCGCAAGGCCGAGCAGCGCTGGCCGGCCGATCGGAAGGCGGAGGTCAAAACGTCGTCGACGACCTGCTCGATCAGCGCCGTCGAATCGACGATCATCGCATTGATCCCGCCAGTTTCCGCGATGAGCGGCGCGATCGCGCCGTCGCGCGCGGCGAGCGCGCGGTTGATGCGATGCGCGACTTCGGCCGAGCCGGTGAAGACGACGCCCGCCGTCAGCAAATCCCCGACAAGCGCGGCGCCGATCGCGCCGTCGCCGGGAACAAATTGCAGCGCATTTTTTGGAACGCCCGCCTCGCGCAGGAGCTCAATCGCCATCGCGGCGACAAGCGGCGTCTGCTCGGCGGGTTTGGCGACGACGGAATTTCCGGTAACCAGCGCAGCAGCGACCTGGCCGATGAAAATCGCCAGCGGAAAATTCCAGGGCGAGATGCAAACGAAAACGCCGCGCCCATGACGACGCAGAACATTGGCTTCGCCGGTCGGGCCCGGGAGCGGCATGTCGGCGCAAACGATGCGCGCCTGACCGGCATAATAGCGGCAAAGGTCGGCCGCCTCGCGCACTTCGGCGAGCGCGTCGTCGAGAGTCTTGCCCGCTTCGCTGTGCAGAAGCGCGATCAGCGGACCGCGTCGCGCTTCGATGAGATCGGCGGCGCGTTCAATCATCCGCGCCCGCGTTTCGGATGGCGTTCTGGCCCAGGCCGGGAATGCGCGCGCGGCGGCGGCCATCGCAGCATGCGCGGCGGCTTCATCCGCTTCGACCACCTGACCGACAATGGAGCCGTCGATCGGCGACGGGACATTGCGCGCCGCATTGCGCGTCTCGACGCTCGGGCGCGCAAAAGGCGATGGAAAGCGCGCGCGCGTCTCCTCAGTCAACGCCGCGAGCGCGCTCCGATCGCCGAACTCCACGCCCTTCGAATTAGCGCGATGCGGCAAATAGATGTCGCTCGGCAAAAGCAGGCGCGGATGGCGCGCGCGGTCCGGCGCGCCGAGCGCTTCATATGGGTCGGCGACGAGCGCGCCTTCCGGCGTATCAGGATCGGCCGCGCGCGCAACGAAAGAAGAATTGGCGCCGTTCTCAATCAAACGCCGCACGAGATAGGCAAGGAGATCGCGGTGCGGCCCGACCGGCGCATAGACGCGAACCGCAGCGTCGCTGATCTCGGCAAGCGACTCGTAAAGCGGTTCGCCCATGCCATGCAGACGCTGAAATTCGAAGTCGCGCCGCTCGCCCGCCATCAACAGAACGGCGGCGACGCTGCGGGCGTTATGGGTGGCGAATTGCGGAAAAAGACGCGGCTGCGCGAAAAGCCGCGCCGCGCAGGCGTCGAAATTGAGATCGCTCATCGCCTTGCGGGTGAACACCGGATAGTCGGCGAGGCCGCGCTCCTGCGCCCGCTTGATCTCGCTGTCCCAATAGGCGCCCTTGACGAGCCGAACCATCAACTGGCGATGGTACGCATCGGCAAGCGAGGCGGCGTAGTCAATCACCGCCGAGGCGCGCTTCTGATAGGCCTGCACCGCGAGGCCGAAGCCCTCCCAGCCGGAAAGCGACGCGTCTTCGATCACGCGCGCGACCACATCGAGCGAGAGTTCGAGACGATCCGCCTCTTCCGCGTCGATGGTGAAAGCAAGATCGCGGTCCTTGGCGAGGCGGGCGAGGTCGAGGACGCGCGGCGGCAATTCGCGCAATACGCGTTCGCGCGACATCGCCTCATAGCGCGGATGCAATCCCGACAGCTTGATCGAAATGCCGGGCCGCGCCGGCAGTCGCACGGCGACAGCAGAGTCGCCGATGGCGCGAATGGCATGGGCGTAGGCCGTAAAATAGCGCTCGGCGTCTTGCGCGGTCCGCGCTCCTTCGCCGAGCATGTCATAGGAAAAGCGCTCGCCCCGTCCCTCAGCGCGTCTGATCGCCGCTTCGATGGATTCGCCGAAAACGAAATGCGCGCCCATCAGCCGCATCGCCTGTCGGGACGCGGTCCGCAACGCTGGCGCGCCGAGACGGCGCGTAAGATCGGCGACCAGCCCGCGCGCTTCGGTCACATCGACGATGCGCGCCGAAATCCCCAGAGCGAAAGCGCAGGCTTGGACGAGAAGCGCGTCGCTCAATGATTCGTGATGGGAGAAATCGCCCTCGACGAGCTTATCGGCGAGGAGTTGATCGGCCGTCGCGTCGTCGGGAACCCGCAGCAGCGCCTCGGCGAGCGCCATCACCGCGAGACCCTCATGCGACGAGAGCGAGAACTCGTGGAGAAAGTCTTCGACGCCGCCGAGAAGATCGCGCCTGGCGCGAATGCCGCGCACCAGCGTCAACGCAGTTTCTTCCGTAGCGTGTCGCGTCGCGGCGTCCGGGCGCGACTTCAGGAAAGCCTCGGCGAAGCTCTCGTCGGGAGGCGCGTAAGGCGCCGCAAAGGGCGCCGGCCAATCGTCCATTCGACTCATTCGTCATGGATAGACAGCGCCCGAAGGCTGATCAGATCTTGTCGCCTTCCGATCCCGGCCGGGCGCAGCGCCATTTGGTGACGGTCAGTTGCGGGTGCTCGCCGCACCACTGAGCGATATAAGGCATCGCCTGCATCATGCAATTGTTGGTCGAGCCCGTGGCGGATTCGAGCACGATTTTGCGTTCGTCGCAGGCGGCGGGCTGCGCCAGCGTGCAGACGGTAAGGATGAGTTCGACGAAATTCATCGCAATCCCCTGGCTAAGCGCCCGCTCAGCGGACGTTTGCTTCTTAGCAAGGGTAATGCCGGTCAGTCCGGGGTCAATATCTCGCCCTTGCCATAGACCGCCGTGTCGCCGCCGTAGCGGCGCAGCTTCTGCGACAGGAGATCGGCGGCCGCGGCGCTGTGGTCGCGCAGGCTGCGGGCGAAAAGCCGCGCGAAAGTCAGCTCATGCGCGCCGCAATCGACATAGGTCGAGCCGAAGCAGCCGCCGCGCGCGAGCACGATCGAGCCGCGCTTGTTGAGATAGCCGATCCGGCCCTTAGCCTCGCCCAGGCAGAGAATCGTGCCGGCGATGACGCGGGCACCCAGATCTTCGCCGGCGTCGCCCTCGATGATGATAATGCCGCGGCGCAGCCGGTCGCCGGCGCGGGCGCCAGCCTTGCCGCGCAGGACGATCCGGCCTCCGGCCATCCCAGTAAGTTCGCCGGCGAGCGGTCCGGCGAGAAAATCGCCGGCGTCGCCCTTGATCTCCAAATCAGCGCCGAGATTGCCGGACGCCGTATGGGGCCCGGCGCTTCCGGCGACCGTGATCTTGCCGCCCTTGGCGAGGCGGCCGCATTGCGCGCCGACGTCGCCTTCGACATGGATCGCGAAGCCGGGCAGAAGTTTCGCGCCGAGAAGATCGAAGCGCGACGAGCCGCCTTCGTAGCGAACATTTCTTAGATCGCCCTCGGAAACTTTAAAAAGATCGCCGACTTTCGTCGAAATGCGCGTCTCGCCGAGCTCGATCGCTTCGATCTGCGCGATCGACTTTCCAGCGAGACGATCGGGCGTCAGCGGCGAAAGATCGACGCGCTGGGACGGCTCCTGACGAAGCGTGAAGGTAAACGGCTTCACGGCAGCAAATCCTTCAGATGATAATGGAACGGGCCGAGCTTGCCGCCGTAATTGCCGGCGCCGACGCGCTTGGCGCCCTGCTCCGGCCCCATCTCGATGATGGCGCGCAGCCCCGCGCGCATCGCTTCGCTCACCGCATTGTCAGTCAGCCCGTCGATGACGATTTCGAGCACGCAGCCGATATCTTCGTCGAGCGCGCTCTTCGTGACGCCGCGCAAAGTCGGACAGTACGCGTCATTGGTCGAGGCGCTCATGCCCTTATATTGCGAGCCGACCTTGGAGCCTGAGCGCACGATGCCGCCGGGGAATGGCGCAATCGCGTCGGCGACGCCGTCGATCGCCGAGACGGCGGCCTCTGTCGCGCGCATGGTCTTGTCCCAGTCCGCGCCCATGATCAAAAGATTGCCGCCGCCGACGGATTTCTTGGTCAGCCCGACCTTGCCTTCGCAGAAGAATTCGCCGTCCATCACCGGCACGCGCCAATAACGCCTTCCGTCGACGACCTTGGACATCTGCCATTTGTCGCCGAACTGGCGCACCGCGTCGCCGACCTTGATCTCGAATTCGCCGGCGACCGTCGAATAGACCGCCGAGCCAGGGCAAGTCAGCACGCATTGGCCGAGTCGATTGACGAGCTGCTTCTCCGCGTCCTTCGACGACATGGCGAAGAGCAGCGCCCGCACGCCCGGACGCCC
Organism: Methylocystis sp.; assembly: GCF_046349115.1. Classification (GTDB taxonomy): domain Bacteria; phylum Pseudomonadota; class Alphaproteobacteria; order Rhizobiales; family Beijerinckiaceae; genus Methylocystis. The sequence continues at coordinate 160,191 of NZ_JAXMCX010000002.1, forward strand.
GTCCGGCGTTTCTTCCGGCGGCACTTCGCGATCGATGCCGGCCTCGCAGCCGCAGCCGATGACGGACGTGGCGAACCCGGTCATCGTCAGTCCCGCCTGCCGCGCCCATTTGGCGTTCGGCGCGGTGATCAGAATGCCTGTCCCGCTCATCGGGAAGGCTTCGGCGAAATTGTCGTCTATCTTCACGCCGTTGCGAATTATATCCGGCATGGAACCTCCGAAAAGGCGTCCTTATGCGGCAGCGCGGCGTCGGGCACGTCGAAAATGCTGCGCGGCAGGCCGTAAAGATCGTCGTAATAGGAATCGAGGCGCTTGGTGATCTGCTGATCGTAGCGCGGACGAATATGCAGCGTCTTGCCGCGGGTGTAATGCGAGACTTCGCCATCGCGCACGACGAGATTTCCGTCCTTGAACACGAGGGCCGCGCGGCGGAACATGCCGGCGACGTCGCGCCCCGGCTTATAGACGGCGATGTCAGCGACCGCCCCGGCGCCAAGCCGGCCGCGGTCTTTAAAGCCGAACAGCTTCGCCGCGCCGGAGCGGCTCATCTGGGCGATTTCGTAAAGCGTATATTCGCGCGAGAGCGACGGCAGCGTGGTGTGCTCCAGCACGTCGGCCGGCAAGCGCGAGAGATATTGCGCGCGAAGGTCGGCGCTCATCAGCAGCGCGAAGAGTTCCGGATAGGTCGTGAACGGACCGCCGTTCGGATGGTCGGTGGTGAAGAACACCTGCTCGGGATTGTTGATGAGCAGGAACAGCTCCAGCCCCGCCGCCCATTGAATGGCGTTGTAGTAGTTCGAAATCTTGTAGACGTAAGGAACGATGCCGCCGCCATTGGCGTCGCCGTCGAAAATCGCGCCCTTCTTCGGGATCGCGCCCGGCAGGCTGTTGAACTGTTTCAGAACGTCCGAAGAAATCGTCACCGTGTCGGAGAACATCACCTGGCCGACATCGACGCTGACATTGGGATTCGCGTTGATCTTCTCGGCGAAGAGCGCGCCGGCCGACGAGAAGCCGTTCTTGCCTTCCTTGCCATAGGCATAGAACTGCACATGGGCGAGATGCAGCGGCAGGCCCTGCGCCGCGTCGATGGTCGCGAGCGCCGTGTCAATATTTCCCGCGATGCCGAGATTGTTCATATGGAGATGCAACGGATGGGCGACGCCCACCGCTTGCGTCGCCTTCTGCAAGGATTGGAAAATCTGGCGCGACGTCAGACCGTAAAACGGCACGACATCATCGAGCCCGAAGGCGCGCATGTTTTCCTTGAAGGCTTCGACGCCGCCGGGATTGATGCACTTTAGTCCGAGCGAACGGGTGTTCTCGACGGTCTGCGCGACATAATCGTTTATCGCGTTTTCCGTCTCGCCGTCGCGCAGCATGCCGAGCAGAAAATCGTCATTGCCGAGCACGGTGAGCGCGCCCTTGTCGATGATCGGCGCGTCGTTGAATTCGAGATGGGTCTGCAGCGCGTGATGCGGCGCCATCGCCGGCTCGACGACGGTGGTGAAGCCCATCTGCGCGTAAAGACGCCCGATCTCATAGCTCGACCATTTGGCGGTCGACAGCGGCGTGCCGGCAAGTCGCGCCCGAATCGCGCGATGAAGCTCCGGCAGTAGCAGCCGCGCCGTGTTCACATTGCCGCCGGCGATGTGGGAATGAATGTCGATCGCGCCGGCCATGACGATATGGCCGGAGACGTCGATCTCCTCATCGGCGCTGCGGCCGTCGGGACGCTCGACAATGCGGCCGTTCTCGAACCAGACGTCGCCGATCGAATCCTGGCCGGTCGCCGGATCGACGATATGGCCGCCGCGCAAAACTGTCAGCGCCATGCGCCCTCCGAAACTTCCGCCATGATGGCGTCGATCGCCTGCGCGACGCTCGGCGCGTCGGTCGGCGCGCTGGCTTTGCGCAGCGTCATGCCGCCGGTTTCCTGACTCATCAGCACAGAATCATGGGTGACGCCGGGCTGACCGACCTCAATGAAAAGCCCGCGAGACGGCGCCGCCGACGCCGGCGCGAGCGTGACGAGGGGAATATCGGCGCGGGACCAGCCCGGCTTCTCGCCGTCGAAAGCGGAAATCCACAGCGCGGCGTCGGCCTCGCCGCTGTCGACAAGGCGTGTGGCTTCAAAGCGCCACGGGTCGTGCTCCGGATAGCCGCGGCCAAAGCCGGTGCGCGGCGGAAAGCCTGTCATCCAGCCGGCGGTTTGCGTGACGCCGGAAGCGCCGCCGCGGGCGCCGATATGGACTCCGGTGAAGCGCGTCGTGGCGTTGAGATCGATCACCAGTCCCTGCATCATCTCGATCGCCAGAGCATCGAGCGTCGACGCCGACCAGACGAACACGCCAAAGCGGGCGTTGCGCAGCGTCTCGACGAGACCGTCGATGAGGCCGACCTTCGCGGCGTCGAGCGCGACGGGTCGTCCGCCGAATCGGGCGCGCCACGCTGCGAGCACATGCGAGAGTTCCTGCACGGAAGCCGGGATGATTTTGGCGCCGGGGACGGCGCTGGCTTCGCCCTCCGCCGGTCCAAGCCAGATTACCTTGCGGGGCTGCTGCGCCTGCGCGCCGCGGCGCGGCGGCTGATCGAGCGCCAGCCGCTCCAGCATGCCGGGCCACGCCTGCGTGAGGCCGGGGCCGATGAGCACGACGCAGTCGCCGCGCAGACGCGCCTCATTCGCCGTCGTCGTGAACATGCCGAAGGAGCGCTTGACGTCGATGTCGGCCAGCGTCTCGCGCGACGCTAGATGGTCGAAGGCGCCCTTCAGCCGCTCGGCCAGAAGGATCGCGGCGCGCGCGCCGGCGATGTCGGCGCCGAGGCCCGCGATCAGCGGAAAGGCTGCATTGTTGAGAATTTTGGCGGCATGCCGATAGGCGTCGTCAAGCGCAATCGCCTTGCCGTCGAGCGTCGCTGTCCCCATCCCTACCCCGATTTGCGACCTGTCCCGGCCAAGCTCAAAATAATATCGCTCGAATTAGCGCTATCCAATTGTTTTTTAGCGCCTACTCGCCGAGCCGGGCGGCTCCTCCCGCGTTTCGCTATGCCTAGCAGCCGTCACGTCGCCTGTCGAGACGTCCGGCTGCGTCATTTGCATCAGCGGCCGCCACAAGAGGATTTTTGACGCGCGGCGGAAGATATCGATTGTGCGCCGCATCCCATTTGCGCGGCGACGGCGATCATGTTAAATGCTGCGCCGAGCTTAAACCTGCGGGCGCACGCCAAGATAAGCAGGGCAAAGCCGAAGAGAGTCCCAAACGGAGGAAAAAATGGCCTGGACGACCCCCGTGATTGTCGAAGTTTGCGTCGGCATGGAAATCACCAGCTACGAGTCCGCCGAGATCTAAATCCGGCGCGGCCTTCGCCCCGGCGAAGGCGACAAAGAATTCCCGAATCGAGCCGGCATGAAGAGCGCTGCGCAAAGCGGCCGCGCTTTTCGAAACGCCGGCTCGAATCGTTTTTACGGCGATACGGCGGCGCGGCTGGCCGCCAGCGGGAGGCCTCAAAATGCGTCAGTCTACTTTTTTCATCGTCTGCGTCTTCGCACTATTCGCCGCGACGACCGCCCGAGCGGAAAGTGCAAACGCCAAGTCGCTCCTCGACGACGCGAAGCAGAATTTTCAGCCGATCGCCGTCCCCTCCCCCGCGAGTGATCCCGTGGCGGCCGCGCGCATCGAGCTTGGTCGACGGCTGTTTTTCGAAAATCGCGTGTCGATGGACAGCAATGTTAGTTGCGCCCATTGCCATCCGCCGGAGAATCAGGCGAGCGACGGATTGCCGAAGGCGATTGGCGTGTTCGGCAAGGAGAATCCGCGCAACGCGCCGTCGGTCTTCAACGCCGCGCTGAATTTCAAGCAGCATTGGCGCGGCGAGCGCGAGTCGCTCGAAGACCAGGCGGAAAAATCGCTGCTCGGCGCCGCAAGCTTCGGCAATCCCGATCAGGCGACGGCGATGAGCAAACTCAAGGCGATTCCGGCTTACGCTGACGCCTTCGCCAAAGCCTTCCCCGGCGACAAGGACCCGATCAATTCGCATAATTGGGGCGTCGCGGTCGGCGCCTTCGAGCGCACCTTGCTGACGCCCTCCAAATTCGACGCTTTCCTCGCCGGCGACGCCTCGGCGCTGACGAAGCAACAGCAGGCGGGCTTGCGCAAATTCATCGATCTCGGCTGCGTCTCCTGCCACAACGGCCCGGGCGTCGGCGGCAATTCCTTCCAGAAATTTGGCGTCGCAAGCGACTATTGGAAGGAAACCGGCGTCGCGGCGCCCGACAAGGGCCGCGCCGACGTCACCAAGAACGACGCCGACCTTTATGTCTTCAAGGTCGCAAGCCTGCGCAATGTCGCGAAAACATCGCCCTATTTTCACGACGGGTCGGTCGACGATCTCACCAAAGCCGTGAAAATTATGGGCAAGACTCAGCTCGGACAGGATGTGTCGGACAAGGACGCGGCCGACATCGTCGCCTTTCTCGGCGCGCTGACCGGCCCCGTCCCGGCGAATTATTCGCCGCTGGAGCCCTATCCGGACGCGCCAGGAAAGTAGGGCGGAGACACCCTCCCCTTGAGGGGGAGGGTCGCATTGCGAAGCAATACGGGGAGGGGTGAACACCCGGATGAATCCCTCAAAAGCGGACCGCGCCGCCACAAAGATTTGCGATGTCGCTCCACCCCATCCCGGCGCTTCGCGCCGACCTTCCCCGGGTGAATGCGCGCGCTCACGTCAGCCTGTGCTCAAGCGCGATGCGCATCAGCTCCATCGGCGTGCGGGCGCCGAGCTTTCGCTTCATGATCGAGCAGCTGTTGGCGATCGTCTTGTAGGAGACCTTCGTCGCCTCGGCGATCTCCGCCATGCCGAGCCCGCGTCCGAGCAGCCGTAAAATCTCCAATTCTCGCGCAGTCAGCGCCGAGAGCGGGCTGGCCGCCGCGCCGCTTTTTTCGAATGCGAGCCGGTTGGCGATTTTCGGCATGAGAAAAACGCCGCCTGACGCGACCTCGCGCACTGCCGTCAGCAGGAGATAGGGGTCGTCGTTCTTCGTCACATATGCCTTGGCGCCCATCTGGATCGCCCGCGCCGCGAAGATCGGATCGTCATTCATGCTGAAAATGACGATGCGCGCGGCAGGATCGGATTCCAGAATCCGCCGCGTCAGTTCGAAGCCGGAAACGCCCGGAAGCCCGATATCGACAACCGTTACGTCGGGCTTTTCCGCCGTGAAGGCGGCAAGGCCAGTCTCCGCGTCGCGCGCGTCGACGACCTCGATGTCGCCCTCGCCGGCGAGCATCGCCGCGCAGCCGGAAACGATGATCGGATGGTCGTCGACGATGAGAACGCGCATATTCGAATTGGCTCCACTGCCCCAATCTGCTGAACCGGCGGCAGGACATTGACGGCATTAAGGCCTTTCGTAAAGTCGCGCGCTTCTCTAGAGACAGGGCCATGTTTCGAAGGCTCTCCCTGCGCCTTCGCCTGTCGCTGCTGCTCGGCGCCGTGCTTGCGCTGGGATTGGCGCTCGGCGTCGGCCTGCTTGTCCTGCATGCCGGCGCGCGGGTTCGCGCCGAGGCCGACGGCGCGACGCGACTGGCGCGCGAACTTGTCGAAGCCACTCTGCCGCGACTCGAAGCGGCGCCGGATCCACAGGCCGAGATCGCGCGACTTCTCGCCGACGTGCGGCGGCTGCGCCATATCAACGTTACGCTCGCTGGAGAGACGACGCCAGCGAAGGACGATGTCGATCGCGCGCCGCGGTGGTTTGCCCGTCTCGTGCTGCCGAACGCCGCCGTAATGCGGATCGAGACCGGCCATGGCGCGATCCTGATCTCCCCCAATCCCGCCGATGAAATCGCCGAGATTTGGCAGGAAATCGTCTGGCTGACGATCGGCGGCGCCGGCATCGCGGCCGCCGCCTTTGGGCTGGTTTCGCTCGCCGTGTCCCGAACGCTGCGCCCCGTCGCGACTCTCGCCGATGGCCTGCAGCGTCTGGAGCGCGGAGAACATTCTCTGCGCGTTCCCGCCGACGGCTCGCCGGAATTCGTCGTCATCGCCGAGCGGATCAACGCGCTGGCCGCGACGCTGCAGCAGCTCGATGAAGAAAATCGCCGGCTGGTGCGGCGGATGATCCATGTGCAGGACGAAGAGCGCAAGGACATCGCGCGCGATTTGCATGACGAGATCGGTCCCTTCCTGTTCACTGTCCGCGCCGGCGTCGGCGCATTAGCGCGCCGCGCCGCCGCGCCCGGCGCCGAGCCGGCGCGTCTCGCCGAAGATTGCGCGCGCATCGATGCGCAGATCGCCGCTTTGCAGCAGGTCAACCGGCGCATTCTCGGGCGGTTGCGGCCCGCCGCGCTCGAAGAGATGGGACTCGCCGACGCCTTGCAGGCGCTGGCGCAGGGTTGGCGCGAGGCGAACCCCGGCGTCGCCATCGCGCTTTCGCTCGATGGCGCGTCCGGCGACCTCGAAGAAGGAATAGCGCTCACCGCCTATCGCATCGTGCAGGAAGGACTCGCCAATGCGCTGCGGCATTCAGGCGCCGAAGAGGTCGAGGTGAGCGTCGCGCGGGCAAAGGGCGCGTTGCATATCGTCGTCCGCGACAATGGCGCCGGTCTCGACGCGACGCGCGATCCATCGTCGAGCGGCGGCCTCGGCTTGCGCGGGATGAGTGAAAGAGTCGGCGCGCTTGGCGGCGCGCTCACGCTGACCAACGACCCGCAAGGCGGCGCGCGGCTTGCCGCATCGCTGCCTTTGCGCGAGGGCGTTGAATAGCCTCGTTAGGCTGAAATCCAGGCGCGCGCGTCGTCGGCTTGCGATCTTGGAAACAGCCTCATCTCGCCAGGCGTAATGAAGCTGAAAAGCTGCATCGTGTGCTTGATCCACTCGACGTCGGCAACCAGCGCGATTCGCTCCCAGCGGGAAAGATGTTCCATCCCAACCTTGAAATCTTCCAACATTGCGCCGGGATCGATTCCCGAGAAGTCGGGCGCAATCTCATAATAGACTCTGACCTTCTCATGTTTCTTGAGCGCATTCTCGACCGCCGGAACCAGGACGGAGTCATAATCCGCCTTGGTCACGCGACCGCTGCAGAGAATGGCAACGACATTCTCGGGGAAATTCGGCAGCCGCTCGATCACCGGCGTTCTCCCTAAATGAAGAGCGCGAGAATATATGGCCGCTGAGCGCAAGCCTTGACCCTTACACTTTCCGCTCTCGAGAACCCTGGACATTGCGCCATACGTAATCCCTTTGATGTGCTCGGCTGTCATTCCCGACGCGCGCAGCGCGATCGGGAATCCAGTGCAAAACCAGCGTTCTTGGACTGGCCCTGGATTCCCGGTCAGGCTTTCGGCCTGCCGGGAATGACACAGCCCAAGCGAACCGATCAGCTGGAATTCGTAGCAGTTCGCGCTTCCGCGAATGATTTGAAGACGGCGCCTGAAATTTTGTCGAGCGGCGATCGTAAGCGACGCGCGTGGAAAGCGCGCGCTAGTCGCCGACGATGACCTGATCTCCTGGCGCCACGGCGCCTGAGAGAATTTCCGAATACTCGCCGTCATCCAGGCCGAGGGTAAGCGGAACCGGCTCTGGACTTCCCTCCCGCAACGCCCAGACTCGGGCTTTTCCTTCTGGAACAGGCGACGCGCCGCGCGGCGAAAAGCTCAACGCCTCATCCGGAACTCTCAGCGCGTCCGTGCGGCGCGCCACAATGATTTTCGCGCTCGCCGACATTCCCGGCCTGAGCGCCATCTGCGAATTATCGACATCAAGAGCGATGTCATAGATCACGGCGTCTTGGGTCGTCCGAGTTAGGCGCAGCTTTGAGATCGAAGCCTCGAAAGCGCGGCCGGGAAAATTCTCGACGTAGACGGACGCCTTGTCGCCGACCTTGATTTCCCCCATATCGCGCGCCGGCGCGTGAGCCTCGGCGCGCATTTCCGCCGTCTCGCTGGCAATGGTGAATAGAGCGGCGGAATCGGCGGTCGCAGTCACTCTTTGTCCGACAGCAATATTCCGCGCGACGATGATGCCGGACGAAGGCGCTATGAGCTCGGTAGCGGCAAGATCGATCCTGGCGGCGCGCAGTAGCGCTTCCTGATCGTCAATCGCCGCTCGATCAAGAACGACTTGCGATTGCGCCGCATCATACGCCGCCTTGCGAGCGATGCGCTGACGACGAGATAAGGGATGGCGCCCTCTTCTGCGTTGTGCGGCATCGAACGCGACTCTCGTCTTTGCCATCGCGATCTCATTTCTGGCGAGTTTGGCCTGGGCTTGAATAAGATTGGCCGAGGCGGCCGCGACTGCTTCGGCGTAGCGACGGGGATTGAGCCTGGCGCAAACCGTTCCTGGCTGGACGGCCATATCCACGTCGCACGACACGCTCTCGACGATTCCAGGAACGCGCGCCGAGATCGCCGCCATTTGCGTCGGCTCGACCACGCCCGTCGCTTCGATCGTCCGCGTGACGGCGCCCCGCGTGATCTCCGCCGTGCGATAAGTCGGCGGCGCTTCTATCCGCTCCACCGCCCAATAGGCGCCAAAGCCGATCGCCGTCGCCGCCACGAGTCCAAGCAGCATTGTCGAAACTGACGCCTCTGCGGGCCGGCCGACGAAAGAGAGTTCGACGCGCGCGAGATGGCGCGCCTGTTCGAGCAGTCGATGTTCCATCAGTCGATAGGCGGCGAGCTTGACCGCGCTGGCGCCGAGAAATATCGTCAGCGAATAGGCCCATACCAGCGCCGCGAGCCGCCAGCCGGTCGGCTCCATGAACAGGCCATAGACAACCACAAGCGTGCCAATGAGCTGCGTCGCCTCGCAGGGAACGACGAGCTTCCAACTCGGCCAGGGACGCTCCCAGATCGGGCCCTTATTGCGCGTGAGATAGATCGTCATATGGCCGGACACGAGCAACTTCAAAAATATGAGCGCTTGGACGGTCGGCTCGGGAAGCATCAGATAGTCGCGCACGATCCAGAACAGTCCGAAACTTGCGATAACGCCGTAAACGCCGAGAACCGAAGCGATCGTCAGAACGCGCGCCATGTCCCAGCGCACCGGCTTTTCCGCCACCGGCGCATTGTCATAGGCGATCATCATGATCGGTATGTCATTGAGCAGCGCCAGCAGGACGACCATCACCGCCGTCACCGGATAAAAATTGAAGACGAGAATGCTCGCGGCGATGAACAACAAGACTCGGATCGTCTCGGCGATGCGATAGATCGCATAGCTGGTCATGCGCTCGAAGATGCGGCGCGCTTCACCGATCGCCGTCGTGATCACCGACAAGCCCGGCGCCGTCAACACCAGATCGGCCGCGGCGCGGGCCGCGTCCGTCGCGCCGCTGACCGCGATGCCGACGTCGGCCTGCTTCAACGCCGGCGCATCGTTAACGCCATCCCCGGTCATGCCGACGATGCGGCCGGCCTTTTGCAAGGTTTCGACGATGGCGAATTTATGCTCTGGAAAGACTCGGGCGAATCCGTCGGCCGCAAGAATCGCCGGCAACCTCACGCTCGCCGCCTCGCCGCGGAAAACCTTGTCGGCGACGACGATGTTCTGACCGAGCTGCAGTTTTCCCGCGATTTCGCGCGCGATCGCTTCGTGATCGCCAGTAACCATCTTGATGTCGACGCCCATCGCGCGCGTGTCTGCGATCGTCTGGGCGGAGTCATCGCGGGGCGGATCGAACAGCGGCAGCAGGCCGAAAAATCGCCACGCGCCATTCTCCTCCGCGCGCGCGACGCCGAGCGTGCGAAAGCCCTTCGCGGCGTCGGCGTCGACCTCGGCCGAGGCGACCCGCTTTGCGTCCTCCGGCATCTCGCAAAGTGAGAAAATCACCTGCGGCGCGCCTTTTGCGACGCGAATGGGCGCGTCGTCCAGCGTCAATTCGGCCTCGGTTCGCTTGCTGACCGGATCGAACGGATGGAACGCCTTGAGACGATAGCGCTGCATGTCTTCAGGCGCCGCGGCGAGAATCGCGGCATCGATCGCGTCCGGCGCCTCGCGTTCGGACGCGAGCGCTGCGACCAGAACCAATTCGCGCGCATCGACGCCTTGCGCCGGCTGCGGATCGCCGAGCGTTAATTCATTCTTCGTCAGGGTGCCGGTTTTGTCCGAGCACAATATGTCCATTCCCGCGAGTTCTTCGATCGCGACCAGACGGGAGACGATGGCCTTGAGTTTCGCCAGCTGCTCGGCGCCGACGGCCATCGTCACCGACAGCACCGCGGGCAACGCCACAGGTATGGAGGCGACGGCGAGAATAAGCGCGAATTGCGCCGTCTTGATCAACGGATCGTGACGGAACAGCCCGACGACGACGATGACCGCCACGAGCCCCATCGTCGAGAGAATGAGGAAGTTGCCGATTTTCAGCACGGCGCGCTGAAAATGTGAGACGGTCCTCGCCTGCTGCACAAGCCGCGCCGTTCGGCCGAAATAGGTGTGCATTCCGGTCGAGGTCACGAGCGCCGTCATTTCGCCGAGCTTGGCGATCGAACCCGAATAGGCGACGTCTCCGACTTTCTTGTCGACCGGCAGCGACTCGCCGGTCAGCGCCGCCTGGTCGACGCTGAGATATTCGCCGTCGATCAGCCGAACGTCGGCAGGAATGACCGCGCCCAACGCAATCTTGACAATGTCGCCGGGCACAAGCTGACTTGCCGGCGTCTCCGTCCATTGGCCGTCGCGCAGCACGCGCGCTTTTAGCGCTAGGCGCCGCTTGAGCAGCGCGATCGCATTGTCCGCCTTGAACTCCTGCCAAAAGCCGACGGCGGCGTTCACGACAAGCATCAGCAGGATAATCGCCAGGTCCGCCCAATGCCTCACCACCGCCGACAGGATCGCCGCGATTTCAATCATCCAGGGAATTGGACCCCAGAAGAAGCGGAGGAGGCGCGAGAACAGGCCTTCGCGGCTTTCGGCCAGCCTATTCTCGCCGAAGCGCGACAATCTGCGCGTCGCCTCGTCCCGCGTCAGGCCTTCCACAGGATTGGTCGCAAGGTCTTGCGGCGTGACATTCAGGTCGCTGCGACTCGCAGGGTCCATCAGCATTTTGCGCTCCAATCGAACGACCAAGCTACACGACTACAACTTCTCAACGACCGTTAGGGCATGCTCAAGCCGTGCTCTTGTGAACGACGCGCAAGGATGCATCCTTGGGCCGCGCTCGCGTCTGGTCCAAGCCTTCCGTTCGGCTCGCCAGTCTTTCGCCTCTTTGATGCGCGTCAACTCGACCCGCGTCGCTCTTCCGCTATATGCCGCTTAACGGTTGACGAATCCAAGGGCGACGCGTGTACTCGCAACATCTTCATTATCTTCCTCTGCCGCCGATCGTCTATGCGCTCTTGCTGGGCGCGCTGCTGGCGCTCTTCGTGCTGATCCAGATCGGCGTCCTCAGCTACGCCTATGGCCGCATCGGCCTTAGCTCTAAATCCGCGACGCTTATGTTGCTGGCTTCGCTTCTCGGCAGCTACGTCAATATACCGATCGCGCATTTTTCCGGCGAGCGCGTCGTGCCGCAGGAAGTGATCGACTTTTTCGGGAGGCGCTATGTCGTTCCCAAGGTCGTCGATTGGCCGGGCATGATACTGGCGGTCAATGTCGGCGGCGCCGTGATTCCGTTTTTCCTGTCGATCTATCTGCTCGCCCGCAACCGTATCTGGATTGTCGGCGCAGCGGCGACGGCGATCGTCGCTCTGGTCGTCCATCTCCTGGCGCGAATCGTGCCCGGCGTCGGCGTCGGCGTTCCGATCGTCGCGCCGCCGCTGGTTTCGGCGGCGCTGGCGCTCTTGCTGTCGCGCGACCATGCGGCGCCGGTCGCCTATGTCAGCGGCAGCCTGGGCACGCTCATCGGCGCGGATCTGCTCAATCTCGACAAGATGCGAGCGATCGGGACGCCGATCGCGTCGCTTGGCGGCGCGGGAACTTTTGACGGCATATTCGTCACCGGCATTCTTGCGGTGCTGATCGCGAGCCTGCCGTTGCGCCGGAAGCCTTCCGGCGTGTCGCACGCGCCGCCTTAAGTTCGGCTCTAGCCGGTTCGACGACGCCCGCGTTATATTCTTCCCGATAGACTTATTCAAAGGAGTCGCCAATGAACAAAGCATTGCTGCTCGTCGCGCTGGCGCTCGCCGGAGTCTTGGCGTCGCCGGCGACATCGGCGCTCGCGAAGGCGGCCGGCCCGGTCGCCGCGCTGGACGCCGACAATGACGGCACAGTCGATCTCAACGAGATCAACAAATCCGCCAGCGACCTGTTTACCCGTCTCGAGAACGACGCGGACGGGACCGTCGACCTCAAGGAGATGAAGGGCCGCGTCTCCAAGAAGGATTTCAATACGGCAGACCCTGACAATGACGGCACGCTGTCGAAGGAGGAATTTCTCGCGCTCGTCGCCGGCATGTTCAAGGACGCGGACCCCGACAGCGACGGCACGCTCGACGCCAAGGAGCTTGCCTCCAAGAAGGGCAAGGCGCTGCTGCGCATGACGAGGTGATTGGCGAGGGCGCCAGGGAGCGCCGAGCAACTTGATCCCGCGCGCCAAAGCGGCCATTTAGGCGAGATGAAAAGCTTGGTCGCCGCCTTCTGTTTGCTGCTGCTCGCCGCGCCGGTCGCGGCGGAAACGCTCAATCTCAAAGTCGGCGTTCTGCGCGAAACGCATTCGCGCGAGACCCTCTCAATACTCGACATACCGGCCGCCGACGACACGCTCGCCGGCGTCCTGCTCGGCGTCGCCGACAACAATACGACGGGCAAGTTCACCAACCAAAGTTTTGAGGCGATCGACGCCAGACTCGAGGAAGGCGACGATGCCGTCGTGGCTCTCGACGCGCTGATCGACAAGGGCGCGCTGTTCATCATCGCCGATCTCTCGCTCGAGCGCCTGCTCGCAGCCGCCGAGCGCGCCAAAGCGAAGGGCGCGCTACTTTTCAATGTCTCCGCGCCGGACGACAGGCTGCGCGAGGAAGACTGCCGCGCCAATGTCGTCCATGTGGCGCCGACGCGTTCGATGCTCGCCGACGGTCTGGCGCAATATCTCGTCTGGAAGCAATGGCGACGCTGGCTGCTCTTCAAAGGATCGCATCCGAAGGACGAGCTCCTGGCGCAGGCCTTGCGCAACAGCGCCAGGAAATTCGGCGCGAAAATCGTCGAAGAGCGAGTCTATGAAGACACCGGCGGCGGGCGGCGCAGCGACTCAGGCTCGGTGCAGACGCAGCGGCAGATTCCCGTGCTGACCCAGAACGCGCCCGCCTATGACGCGCTCATCGCCGCCGACGAGAGCCAAGTCTTCGCCAACTATCTTCCCTATCGCAGCTGGGATCCGCGACCCGTCGCCGGCTCGGCCGGTCTGATGCCGACGAATTGGGATCCGGCGCATGAGCAATGGGGCGCGCTGCAATTGCAGAACCGCTTCATCCAAACGTTCCGGCGTTTGATGAACGCCCGCGACAATGCCGCTTGGCTCGCCATGCGGATGATCGGCGAAGCCGCGACGCGCGCCGCTTCAAACGATCCCGAGACGCTGCGCCTTTATATGCTCGGCAAGGAATTCTCCATCGCTGCCTTTAAGGGCGTGCGGTTGACGCTGCGGCCATGGAATCTGCAATTGCGCCAGCCGATCCTGCTGTCGGACGGACGGATGGTCGTCTCGGTTTCGCCGCAGGAAGGCTTCCTCCATCAAGTCAGCGAACTCGACACGCTGGGTCTCGACCAGCCGGAGACGAAATGCAGATTGAAGTGACGACAGCCCCCTCCCCAACCCTCCCCCGCTGGCGCGGGAGAGGGAGCGGATTCGGCCTTTTCTTTCTTTTCGCGAAACGCCGATCATTGGCGTCCTCTCTCCCGCGAAACGGGGGAGGGAGAGGGAGGGGGCTCGGCGTCGCGATGCTGTTCGCGATGCTGATCACGCCCGCCCACGCCTATAAGGCCTATGTCAGCAACGAGAAGGGCAATTCCATCACGATCATCGACACTGAGAAGCTCGAAGCGACGGCGACGGTCAAAGTCGGCCGGCGACCGCGCGGCATCGAACTCAACAAAGATGGCTCGGAACTCTACATCTGCGCCGGCGACGACGACGCGATTCAGGTGCTCGACACGAAGACTCTGAAAATCACCGGCAAGCTGCCGTCGGGACCTGATCCCGAACTTCTGGCCCTCAGTCCCGACGGCAATATCATCTATGTCTCGAACGAAAACGACAATCTCGTCACGCTCATCGACGTGAAGAAGAAGGAGATGATCGGCGACATTCCGGTCGGCGTCGAACCCGAGGGCATGGCGGTCAGTCCCGACGGCAGGCTGCTCGTCAACACGTCGGAGACCACCAATATGGCGCATCTCATCGACACGCAGTCGAAAGAGATCGTCGCCAATATTCTCGTCGACGGCAGGCCGCGTTTCGCCGAGTTCAAGAAGGACGGCTCCGAGCTTTGGGTGTCGTCGGAAGTCGGGGGGACGGTCGCGATCATCGACCCGGTAAAGCGCGAGTTGAAGCAGAAGATCAGTTTTGACATTCCGGCGATGTCGAAGGAAGCGATTCAGCCGATCGGCATTTCCATCACGCGCGACGGAAAACGCGCCTTCGTGGCGCTCGGGCCCGCCAATCGCGTCGCGGTGATCGACGCCGAAACCAAGAAAATCGAAAAATATCTGCTGGTCGGCCAGCGCGTCTGGCATCTCGCCTTCACGCCCGACGAAAAATATCTGCTCACCGCCAATGGCGTCTCCAACGACGTATCGGTGATCGACGTCGCATCGCTGAAAGTGGTGAAGTCGATTCCTGTCGGCGCCTTCCCCTGGGGCGTCGTCGTGGCGCCGCAATGAGGACAACGTCATTGCGAGCAGCGTCAGCGACGAAGCAATCCAGAACGGCGCGCGCGATTCTGGATTGCTTCGCTTCGCTCGCGATGACGCGAGCGCCGCAATGACCCCCGCGCTTGCGATCAGAAACGTCAGCCATTCCTATGGCGCGCGCCAGGCGCTCGAAGACGTGAGCTTCTGCGTGCCGCCGGGCAGTTTCACCGTGCTTCTTGGCCTCAACGGCGCCGGCAAGAGCACGCTGTTCTCGCTGATCACGCGGCTTTACGCGGCGCGCCACGGCGAGATCGATATTTTCGGCCATAATGTCATGCGCGAACCGGGCGCCGCGCTGCGCCGGCTCGGCGTCGTCTTTCAGGCGCGCACGCTCGATCTCGAATTGAGCGTGATGCAGAATCTCATCTACCACGCGGCGCTGCATGGCATCGGCCCGATCGAGGCGCATCGCCTCGCACAGGCGGCGCTGGCGCGGGCGGGGCTCGCCGATCGCGCGAAGGACAAGGCGCGCGCCCTGTCCGGCGGACAGATGCGCCGCGTCGAAATCGCCCGCGCTTTGTTGCATGATCCGCGACTGGTGCTGCTCGACGAACCGACGGTCGGACTCGACATCAAGGCGCGCGCCGATCTTCTCGCGCTTGTGCGGGGCCTTGTGCGCGACGAAGGGCTCGGCGTGTTATGGGCGACGCATCTCATCGACGAGATCGCCGACGACGATCAGGTGGTCATCCTGCATCACGGCAAAGTGCTCGCGGCCGACAATGCGCGGACGATCGTCGCCGAGCGCGGCGCCGCGAATATTAGCGACGCCTTCACGCGCATTACCGGCGCTGGCGAGGAGAAGCTTTCGGCATGAGCGAATTCGCCGCGCCCAAGGGCTTTACCCCTCGCCAATATCTCATCTGCCTCTCGGGCGTCGTCTGGCGCGAGGGCCTGCGCTTTCTGCATCAGCGCGAACGCTTCGTCTCGGCGCTGGTGCGCCCCCTTGTCTGGCTCTTCATCTTCGCGGCTGGATTTCGGCAGGTGCTCGGCGTATCGATCATCCCGCCTTACGAAACCTATGTGCTCTATGAGGTCTATATCGCGCCGGGCCTCATGGCGATGATCCAGCTCTTCAACGGCATGCAATCATCGCTCTCGATGGTCTATGACCGCGAGATGGGCAATATGCGAACCCTGCTCGTCTCGCCTTTCCCGCGATGGTTTCTGCTAGGCTCCAAGCTTCTCGCCGGCGTCGCCATCTCGATTCTGCAGGTCTACGCCTTCCTGCTGATCGCCTATTTCTGGGAGATCGAGCCGCCGACGAAATGGGGTTATCTCACCGTGCTGCCGGCGCTCGCGCTCAGCGGGCTGATGCTCGGCGCGCTCGGCATGCTGCTCTCCTCGCTGATCAAACAGCTCGAGAATTTCGCCGGCGTAATGAACTTCGTGATCTTTCCGATGTTCTTCGCCTCTTCCGCGCTCTATCCGCTGTGGCGCGTGAAAGAGTCGAGCCCCTGGCTCTATTACGTCTGCGAGGTGAATCCGTTCAGCCACGCGGTCGAACTGATCCGTTTCGCCTTTTACGAAAAAGTCGCCTGGACGTCGCTTGCGGTTGTCGCCGCCTATACGAGCGCGTTCCTCATCGCCGCGATCCTCGCTTATGACCCGGCGCGCGGCATGTTGATGCGAAAAGGCGGCTGAGGAGCGCTGGCGCTCTCGGCATCAACGCTGGCGATAATAGTGGCGCCGCCCTTCGCGATGGGCGCGGCCTTCGGGACAATTGCCGTAGCAGTCCCAGCGCCCGTGCCGCGCGCCATGTTTAAACCACTCGGCCTGCCCTTCGGTCCAGGCGCTGGCCGTAACGGCATGCGGCCAGAAAAGCATCGCCAGAAAGATCGTCGTCACGGCCAATCTCGACATCGCGCCCTCCGTTTCCGCTCGCGCCTATTTCTTCACATCCTTCTTGGCGTTCTCGGCCGCGATCTCCTCGGCGACTCCCGGCGGCAGCTTGACGCCGGAGGCGAGCTGGGCGCCGAGCGCGATCGCCCGCGCCTCGGTCAGTCGCAGGGCGCAATAGCCGAAATCCGGTTCGCGCGCATAGGAGCGGCAGACTTCCTCGCGCCAGGAGGAGAAGCCCGCCTGCTCCTTGACGAGATAGTTGCGGATCGGCTTTTCCTTCTTGTTGCGGTCGTAGAGTTCGCGAAACGTGTTGCGGACGGTCTTCTCCACGCGGGCGCGGGCGCCAAGCATTTCTGCGCCCTTCTTGGGGTCGATTTCGTCGGCGCCCATGCCCCACAGCCCTTCCGGATCGGCGCGGCAGCCCGCCTCCTTCAATTCGCAGGCCTTGCCCTCATTGGTGACAAGGATCGCGCCGTCGAGAACGCTGAAGGTAAAGGGACAGGCGGGAAAGGCGATCTGATAGCGACGCAGTCCTGTGTCGCTCTCGCGCGACGTGAGTTTCAGCGGCATGCCGGCGACCTCGACCCGGCAGGCTTCGCCCGAGCGCCGCAAGTCATCGCCGACGAGCGTGAGTTTCGCGACCTGCAGTTCGGCGCCGGCGCGGGAGAATTCGATGGCGCTCCCCTCGCCGTCGCGCTTGAGCGATTTTCCGACGATGGCGTCTTCGGCGGGCGCCTTCGGCATGATCGCCGGGCCTGCCGCCGCGCCCATCTCGCCGCCGACGTCCTTTTTCTTCGCGCCGCCGGCGACCGTCCCCTCCGGGCTCGGCGCAACCGCTCCGGGGAGCACCAGCTGCGCTCTGGCGGAAGCGACGCCGGCGGCAATGAGCGCCGCCGCGCCGAACATGCGGGCGCGGCGCGCCGCCAAAGTCCGAAACCCTGATTCAAACATGGCGTTCGCCATCCCCCGGCCGCGGCCCGGCCCCTGCCCTAGAGCGCGTTACGAAAAAGTGGGAACCGGCCTTTCGCGCATAGCGCGCTCGATACTTTTGAAATCAATCATGTTATCTGCATTTTGGCGATTCCGCCAAAATGCAGCGTGATCGAGCGGCGAGGCGCGCGCTATCGAGGCGCGAGCACCATCACCATCTGCCGTCCTTCCATGGACGGCTCGAGTTCGACCTTGGCCAGCGTGGCCGTTTCCGCCTTCACGCGCGACAGCAGCCGATAGCCGATGTCCTGATGCGCGATTTCGCGACCGCGAAAGCGAAGGGTGACCTTGACCTTGTCGCCTTCTTCGAAGAAGCGACGCACCGCTTTCATTTTCACGTCATAGTCGTGGTCGTCGATGCCGGGCCGAAGCTTGATTTCCTTAACCTCGACGACCTTTTGCTTTTTACGCGCCTCGGCGGCCTTCTTCTGCTCGGCGAAGCGGAAACGCCCGTAATCAAGAATTTTGCAGACGGGGGGAGTGGAATTTGGCGCGATCTCGACGAGATCAAGGCCCGCGCCCTCGGCCATGGCCAGCGCCTCCGGCAATTGGATGACGCCGTGATTTTTCCCCTCGGAATCGATTAGCTGCACTTCTCGCGCGCGAATTTCCCGATTGATGCGCGGCCCTTCCTTCTGGGGGGCTGCGACGCTCTTCTGTGGACGGCGAATGGATCATCTCCTTCTCTTGGCCAATAGCCGGCCGCAGAGCCATAGGCGCAAAACAGCGACCGCCGGACTCGCAGGTCCGGGACCATGGGACAGATTCCCACGCCAGCGCGCCAAGTCAACCTTTCGAGGCTCCCCGACGCCGCTTTTTGCGCAGCGAGCGTCGAATATTGTTAGACAAAACCCAAAATCAGCGCGTTAACCTCTTTCGGCGCGTCTTCCGGAGTCCAGTGCGAGACGCCCGGCAGAAGTTCGATCTTGAGATCGCGCACGTAACGCTCGACGCCCTCAAGGCAGGATTCGCCGAGCGCCGCGTCGCGAAGCCCCCAGACGACCAGCGTCGGCGAATCGATCGGCGAATCGAGGTCCTCGGCTTCGAGAATCTCGCGCCCCGCGGCGCGATACCAGTTGAGCATCGCCGTCGCCGCGCCGGGCGAAGCGACATTGGCGCGATAGATCGCCATCGCGTCTTTCGAGAAGATGCTTTCGCGGCCCGCCGACCATCGCATCAGCCACTCCGCGAAGGCGCCGCCGCGCGCCGATAACAGCCGGTCGGGCAACCAGGGCAGCTGAAAAAAGGCGGCATAGGCGGATTTGAGCTTCTGCCGCCATTTCTGTTCGAGCGCCCGCCGAAAGCAAAGAGGATGCGGAATATTTAAGAACACCAGCGCGTCGATCCGACGCAGCCGGCGTATCGCGACGACCCAGGCGATGAAGCCGCCCCAATCATGGCCGATGAGCGCGACCGAAGCGGGACGCGCGGCGTCGATTAATCCGGCGACGTCGGCCGTCAGCGCCTCGAGCGAATAGGCGTCTTTTTGCGCGGGGCGCGTGGTCGCGCCATAGCCGCGCTGATTGACCGCCCAGACGCGAAATCCCGCCGCGGCGAGCGGACCCACGAGGTGGCGCCACATGATGGCGTGCTGGGGAAAGCCATGCAGCAGGAGCGCCAGACGGTCGCCCGCGCCAGCTTCGAAAACCTCGAATTCAATGCCGTTGGCTGGAACGATGATGCGACGCGCCCCGAGAAGGGTCGCCGCCGACGTCACATCTGTCCCGCGAGCGCCGGGCAACTCGGACAGGGCGCACCGCCCATCATGGCCGCGCAGCTTTCACCGGACTCTCCGCCCGCGGCGGGACGCGCGATCAAGGAGAGCTGGCGCTCGACTTGGGCGCCGCCACAGGCCGGGCATTCCGGCGTTTCGTCAAAACGCGACAGGGTCTCGAATTCATGCGCGCAATCATTGCAGCGATAGGCGAAAAGCGGCATTAGCCCTCTCAGGCGGCTCGTCGGATGGATAAGCGATTTTACCGGACCGCTCGCCCGGCGCAAGGCGTGTCGGGGAAGCGAGACGGGCCCTGCCTTTCAGGCGGCGCGCTAGAACCGGTCCATTAATTCGTATCAGGGACATTCGGATGACATACCGCGCGCCGCTCGACGACATTCTCTTCGCGCTTCGCCTCGCGGCCGGCGAAGGCGCGATCGAGCCCGGCGGCGCCTATAGCGATCTCGCCGACGGGGTCGCCGAGCAGACGCTGACCGAGGCGGCGAAATTCGCCGAAGAAATTCTGCTGCCGCTCGACAAGATCGGCGATCGCGTCGGCGCGTCCTACGCCAATGGCGCGGTGACGACGCCGCCCGGCTGGCGAGAGGCCTATGCTCTTTGGAAGGACGGCGGCTGGAACGCCATCGCGGCCGGCGCGGATTATGGCGGACTCGACCTCCCTGCCCTGCTCAACGCCGGCTGCACCGAGATTTGGAACGCGGCCAACATGGCCTTCGCCGTCTGTCCACTGCTCGGCCATGGCGCGATCGAGGCGATCGAGGCGCATGCGAGCGATGCCCTGAAGGAAACCTATCTGCGCAGGATCGTCAGCGGCGAATGGACCGCGACGATGAATCTGACCGAGACCGGCGCCGGCTCCGATCTCGGCTTGATGCGCACCCGCGCCGAACGCGCCGGCGACGGCTCCTACCGCCTCTTTGGCCAGAAGATTTTCATCACCTACGGCGAGCATGATCTCGCGCCCAATATCGTGCATCTCGTGCTCGCGCGTCTGCCCGACGCCCCGGCGGGCACGCGCGGCATCTCGCTGTTTCTCGCGCCGAAATTCCTGCCCGACGAGGCGGGCGCCTTCACGCGGCGCAACGATGTGCGCTGCGCCGGGATCGAACACAAGCTCGGAATCCGCGGCTCGCCGACCTGCACGATGATCTATGGAGATGAGGGCGGCGCCGTCGCTTTTCTCCTCGGCGCGGAGAACAAGGGCCTCGCCTGCATGTTCACGATGATGAACAACGCCCGCCTCGCCGTCGGGCTGCAAGGCGTGGCGCTTGCCGAGCGCGCGACGCAGATGGCGTTTGCCTACGCGCGCGAGCGCAAACAGGGCCACGCGCCGGGCGCCAAGGAGACGAGCGCGATCATCGAACATCCCGACGTCGCACGCATGTTGCTGACGATGGCGAGTTCGACGGCCGCCGCGCGGGCGATCTGCTACGAAACCGCCGCGTCCATCGATCGCGCGCGCCGCGATAGCGATGCCGCGCGCGCAGCGGCGGCGCATGCGCGCGCCAGCCTGCTCACGCCCATCGCCAAGGCGTTTTCGACCGATATCGCCAATGAGGCGACGTCGCTCGCCATTCAGGTCTTCGGCGGCATGGGCTATATCGAAGAGACCGGCGTCGCGCAGCTCATGCGCGACGCGCGCATCTGCGCGATCTACGAAGGCGCCAACGGCATTCAGGCGATCGATCTCGTCACGCGCAAAATCCGCGACAGCGACGGCGCGGCGCTCGCCGCCGAGATCGAGGACATGCGCGCCATCGCACGCGAAGCTGAGCTCTCGCAGGAGGCGTTGCGCGAGTCTGTCGAAGCGCTGGCGCAGGCAAGCGAATTTCTGACGAAGGCCGACGCGACTACCGCGCTCGCCGGCGCGACGCCCTATCTGCGGCTCTTCGCGCTGGCGCGCGGCGCCACGCTGCAGGCGAAAGGTGCCAAAACTGCGATGAAAGAGAATAATCCCAACGCAGCCCGCTACGCCGCGCTCACCCGCTTCTTCGCCGACCATTTCGCGGTCGCCGCGCCGGGGCTGGCGAAGACGGTGATCGACGGCGCGGCGTCGGTAAACGAGTCGCATGCGGCGCTTGGGGAATAAGGAAACTCCGGGCGCGGTCCAACGACGTCATGGCCGGCCTCGTGCCGGCCATCCACGCCACGACCTAGCCGAATAATCGTCAATGGACCGTGGCGGCGATGCGTGGATGGCCGCGACAAGCGCGGCCATGACGCGAGAGAAATCGTCAGGCGCCGACGAACGCGCGCAATGCCTGCTGCTGTGCATCGCTCACATGCAGGCCGAGTTTTGAGCGGCGCCAGAGAATGTCGTCGGCTGTGCGCGCCCATTCCTGTTCGCGCAGATAGGCGATCTCCGCTTCGCTCAGCCCGCAACCAAAGTCACGGCCGAGATCGTCGAGCGAACGCGCGTCGTTCAATATTTGAAAGACGCGCGTTCCGTAAGCGCGCGCGAGACGCAGCGTCAGCTCATCGCCGAGAAACGGCCTGTCGCGTTTGAGATCATCGAGAAATTGATCGAAGCCTTGCGGCATGTCGCCGCCGGGAAAGACGGCGCCCGCCGTCCAGGCGCCACCATGCGCCGGAAGAAAGCTTGCGAGTTCATCGAGCGCATGTTCGGCGAGGCGGCGCGCCGTGGTGATCTTGCCGCCGAAAATCGAGAGCGAAGGCGCGGCGTCTTCTGGCGCATCGAGATCGAAGGCGTAATCGCGCGTCACCACCGACGCTTTGAGCGAACCGTCGTCATAAAGCGGCCGCAGGCCGGCGTAGCTCCAGACGATGTCGTCGCGCGTCGCCGGCTGACGCAGAAAATGATTGAGCGAAGCGAGCAGATAATCCGTCTCTTCCTCGCTGATCGCGACAGCGCCGGGCAGACCGTCATAAGCAACGTCCGTCGTGCCGACGAGCGTGAAGTCGCGCTCATAGGGAATGGCGAAGACAATGCGGCCGTCGGGGTTCTGCAGAATATAGGCCTGCGCGCCCTCAAAAAGCTTGCGCAGCACGAGATGCGACCCCTTCACCAGACGCACATGTTTACGCGAAGGAATGCGCAGCGCGTCTTCGATCACCTGCGACACCCAGGGCCCCGCGGCGTTGACGAGCGCGCGCGCGTCGATCGTCTCGCCGCCAGCAAGCGTCGCCCGCCAATACTCGCCGTGACGTTCAGCGCGAATGAGCTTCGCGCCGACGCTGATCGCCGCGCCGCGCTCCACCGCGTCGCGCGCGTTCAGCACGACCAGGCGAGAATCATCCACCCAGCAATCGGCGTAAGTGAAGCCAACGCGGTACGTCTCGCGCAATGGCGCGCCGAGCGCGTCGCCGGCAAGCCGCACCGTATGCGAGCCTTCAAGCCGCTTGCGGCGCGCGAGATGGTCGTAAAGGAAAAGTCCGAGACGCAGCAGCCAGACCGGCCGCAGCCCCTTCTCGTAAGGAAGAACGAACTTTAAGGGCCAGATGACATGCGGCGCGGCGCCGAGCAGCAATTCGCGCTCGGCGAGCGCCTCATGCACGAGGCGAAATTCATAGAGTTCGAGATAACGCAGGCCGCCGTGAATAAGCTTCGTCGATGCCGAAGACGTGCCCTGCGCGAGATCGCCCTGCTCGACGAGCCTCACCGACAGGCCGCGCCCCGCCGCGTCGCGGGCGATCGCGCAACCGTTGATTCCGCCGCCGACGATGAGAAGGTCATAGATCATGGCGTCACTCGATTCGAGACGCCTTGACTATAGCGCTACGCTTGCGGACGGCCCGCCTGCTTATGGCGCGCGCCGCCATTGGCGCGCCGCTTCTGGCCGTTCGGCGCGCCGGATCGCTTCGCCGCGGGACGCTGGCCGTCGCGGCGCGGATGCTGCGCGCCGTTTCGATGCGGCGCGGGCGCCCGGTTGGGCTGACGGCGCGGCGGCGCGGCGTCATCCTCCCGCGCATCAGCGCCGCGCCGGTCGGTGAATTCAAGCGTCTGGCGGGTCAGTTTCTCGATCGCGCGCAGCAGCGGGCGCTCGCCATTGTCGCAGAGCGAAATCGCCCTGCCCGTCGCGCCGGCCCGCGCGGTGCGGCCGATGCGATGCACATAGGCTTCGGCGACTTCCGGCAATTCGTAATTGACCACATGAGTCACGCCGTCGACATCAATGCCGCGCGCGGCGATGTCGGTCGCGACCAGCACCCGCGTGCGACCCTTGCGAAATCCATCGAGCGCGCGCAGACGCTGACTCTGGCTCTTGTTGCCGTGAATCGCGTCGGCGCCGACGCCGGCGCTTTCGAGATGCTGCGCGACGCGATCGGCGCCGCGCTTGGTGCGGGTGAACACGATGGCGCGCGCAATGTCGCGATCGCCCAGCAATTCCACCAGCAGGTCACGCTTGGCGCCGCTGGCGACGAGATAGACATGCTGTTCGACGCGCTCGGCGGTGGTCGCCGCCGGGGTGACGGAAACCTTCGCCGGCTCATGCAGCATATCGTCGGCGAGCGCCGCGATTTCGCGCGGCATGGTCGCAGAGAACAGCAGCGTCTGGCGGCGCTTCGGCAGTTTCGCGACGATCTGGCGGATCGGCACGATGAATCCAAGATCGAGCATATGATCGGCTTCGTCGAGCACCAGCGCCTCGGTCGCGGAGAGTTTCAGCCTGCCGCTGCCGATATGGTCGAGGAGCCGGCCCGGCGTCGCCACCAGCACGTCAAGCCCGCGCGCCAGCATATCGATCTGCGGACGATGCGACACGCCGCCGACGATGACGCCGACGCTCGGACGAAAAAACTGGCCGTAAGCGCGGAAACTGTCGGCGATCTGGGTGGCGAGTTCGCGCGTCGGCGCGAGAACCAGCGCGCGCGCCGTGTTCGGCGCCGGACGGCGCCGGTCTTCGAGCAGCCGATGCAGGATCGGCAGAGCGAAAGCCGCTGTCTTGCCGGTGCCGGTCTGGGCGACGCCAAGAAGATCACGTCCCTGCAAAAGCGCGGGGATCGATTGCGCCTGGACCGGCGTCGGAATTTCATAGCCTTCGCGGTTAAGCGCGCGCAGCAGGATCTCGTTCAGGCCGAGATCGGAGAATGTGGTCACTTCGTTGTTGCTTTCAGTTGTCGATTCGAGCCGCGAGAACCGGACGCGTGAATCGCGCCGGCCCAGGGCCAAAAAGGAGTTCGGGTCCCGCGTAACGGACCGTCGGTATGGGAAGAGGGGGCGCTCGACAGCTCGTCGACGAAAGATCGACCCTACGCGGCTGGAGCGCCTCATGCTGCGACGCAGCGCAGCCTTCATACAGGAGCAATGGGCTGCGGTCAAAACAAAACCGCGAGGTCGGCGTTAGGCGCGACAGCCCTCGTCGGTCCGACTATAAGCCCGAAAGCGAAATGCCGATGGACCAGGCGCTATGAACGCAATCGCAAATTTCGACGGCGCGGAAATTCTCAACACCTTCGTCTCGCTCACCGTGGCGCTCGCTCTCGGCACCGCGATCGGCGCCGAGCGGCAATATCGCCAGCGCACCGCCGGGCTGCGCACCAATGCGCTGGTCGCGCTCGGCGCCTCGGCCTTCGTCGATCTCGGCATGCGGCTGATGGGCAATCAGGGCGCGACCCAGGTCCTTGCTTATGTCGCGTCGGGCGTCGGGTTTCTCGGCGCCGGCGTCATCCTCAAGGAGGGCATGAACATCCGCGGGCTGAACACCGCCGCGACCATATGGTGCTCGGCGGTGATGGGCGGTTTCGCCGGCGCCGACCGGCCGGCGGAAGCCGTCTTGCTGACGGCGTTCATTCTTGCGGGCAATACATTCCTCCGGCCGCTGGTGCATCTCATCGAACGCGCGCCGATCGACGAGAGTGCGACCGAGGCGGTCTATGAGGTCCGCGTCGCGACGAGCGAAACGCGGCGCGACGCCATTCGCGACCAGATGATCGAAAGGCTGGAGGCCGCCGCCTACCCCATTCAGGAAGTCGCCGAACATGAGCGCGAAGACGACGTCGAAATCATCGCGACGCTGGCGACGTCGAGCGCCACCAGCGAACAGCTCGACGCCGTGGTCGAATCCCTCGCCCGCCTCGACGGCGTCTCCCATGCGACCTGGTCGTCTCGCACCAGCGACTGAATAGATGTTTCGCTCTAAGACGTGGATTCGTAAACCCGCAGCCATAGACGGATGGCTGAGAGCTTGACGAAGACTAGGAAGTTAGCGGCGCGTTTCTCTTAGCGCGTTGCAATGCGGCGACCGTTCTTAATACGGTTGAAGAACCTTTCGACCAAATTTCGATTACGGTAGAGATAGGGGCTGAAGCAGATTGGATCAGGCCGGTTCCGTCGAGGCGGGATGTTCGCCCAACTTCCGCGTGAATTCACAAACGTTCTGATCTCGGCTGAGTCGTAAGCCTTGTCGGCGAGAACCATTCCGCCGCTTGGCAAGCCATCAAGAAGTGCACGCGCCGCCAAACCGTCATGCTGCTGACCGCCCGTGATAGCAACACGCAGCGGCAGACCGTTCGAATCGACTATGGCATGAATCTTGGTCGTCAGCCTGCCCCGGGAGCGGCCAAGCTGTTCGCTAGCCCCGTGCTTGATACAGGTCGCATGTTGGGCGCGCACAATCGTGCCATCGATCATTTGAACGTCGAAGTTATCTCGATGCGAGCTGGCAATCAGTATGCGGTCCCAGACGCCTGCCCGACGCCACCGAACAAACCGGTTGTAGCAGGTCGTGTAGGGGCCGTAATGCGCTGGCGGATCACGCCAAGGCGCGCCTGACTTCAAGACTAAAAAGATGCCGTTGAGCGCTCGCCTGTCATCCGCACTCGGGACGCCTCCCGGCTTACAGGGAAGGATCCGACAAATCATCCGCC
Source organism: Methylocystis sp. (assembly GCF_046349115.1). Classification (GTDB taxonomy): domain Bacteria; phylum Pseudomonadota; class Alphaproteobacteria; order Rhizobiales; family Beijerinckiaceae; genus Methylocystis. The sequence goes on from NZ_JAXMCX010000002.1 coordinate 186,445, forward strand.
ATTCGGCGTCGCTAAGGGCGTGTCGAATCTTCCAGGCTCCTTTTTTTCGAGTTGGATCACGTCGACATGCCAAAGTTCAATGTCCACTATGCCTCGAGAATCGGTGATTTGATTTTGGCGAACCGACTGTTCCGCGCCCGTGGCCCGCATTGAAATCGGCGTTGAAGTGTTTGATGAAACACTTAGCTTTTTGGATAAATGTTGTTGACGGGACCATACATTTGGATCTAACTTATCCAAATGGGTAATCAATTGCACGCGCAGTTCCGTGCCCTCGCAGACCCGACGCGGTTGGCCGTCGTCGAGCGACTCTTGAGGGGCGCCGCAACGGTCAGTGAGCTTGCAAAGCCTTTTGACATGGCGTTGGCGCCCTTCATGAAACATCTCAGCGTCCTAGAGCGCTCTGGCGTTATTACGAGCAAAAAGGTTGGACGCATACGAATTTGCGCGATCAATCCGAAAGCCATGGCCCGGATTGAAGACTGGTTTTCCGACCGCCGCGCTCTCTGGGAATCGCGCCTGAATGCCCTTGAATCGTATCTTGATCGCAACCGTCAACAGTGAGGAATTTCGCATGTCAGACATCCCCGCGATTGTTCACGATACAATTAAGGCAGAACGCCTTCTTAAAGCGTCTCCTGCCCGCGTGTTCGCCGCTTGGACGGATCATGAGGCACGCCGTCGTTGGGAACCGACGCCGGAGGGAATTACAGCCGAGTATGATGGCCACGATTTCCGGATAGGCGGTTATGAAAAAAGCCGGATGTCGAAGGACGGTCAAATATTGGTCGAGTTCGAAACCAGGTTTATTGACATTGTTGATTGTAGTCGGGTGGTCTCACATGTTCGCGCAGTCGCAGGCGGTAACGCCATGTCCTGTTCGCAACATACGGCGGAATTTCGAGCAGTGGGCGAACAAACACGCCTTACTTGTCATGAGCAGGTGGCGTGGTTCCACGGCCGAAATATGCGGGCCGAACACGAAGGCGGTTGGTCAGTGCTGCTTGACCGCTTGGCCGCAGAAGTGGAAACAGCTTAAACGACGGTATTGAATGACAGCTTAGTCCGCGTCGCAGACCTCCGCGGTCGATTGATAGGCTTCGTAGCTGCGCCGAAAGCGAAGATAGGTCAGCTATCGTTTATGAGCACACGGCCTAATGAAGCAGTCCCATGGCCCCATCCTCGGCCTTCGCATTTTTGTCGCTGTCGCGGCGGCAAATTATAAGCAGGCGCTCTCTTAGCCACATATGCGCGCGATCCTTCTCGTGGCGCGGATGCCAGAGCATCCTCAACTCGTAGTGAGGCAGCTCGATCGGGATCGGCAGGATTTTGAGCGGAGCGAGCTCTATGAACTTATCGGCCATCCTCCGAGGCAGACAGAGCAGCAAGTCCGTCCTCTCGAGAATCCAAGGGGTCGTCAAAAAATTCGGTAGGATGAAGGATATGTTTCTACGCAGTCCCTGCTTGGCGAGACAGTCGTCGATGAGGCCCGTCCCCACTTCCCGCCATGATATCAGCATATGCTTGCATTCCAGAAATTGCGCGAGGGTGATCTCATCGCCCGGGACCGCGGCGTTGCACTGCCTTGTCAGGCAAACCATGCTCTCGTCCATCAATGCGTCCGAGCAGATATGCGGCGTGGCGCCAAAGATGGCGTCGAAGCCGATCGCTACGTCGATATTGTCTTCCTCGAGCGCGATGTGAGGCGGCCCGACAATCGGCTGCCGAATATGCACTTCTATGTTGGGAGCGGTGCGCATGATCGACTCGGCAAGCTTCGGCAGCACCGCGAACACGACGTAGTCGCTTGTGGCGATGACGAAACGCCGGCGGCTTGTCGCCGGATCGAACTTCGGCGGCGACTCGACGATCCTTTCAATCTCCCGAAGCACCGCGACCGTCGGCTCCAGCAACGCCAGCGCGCGCGCCGTAGGAACCATGCCCGACGCCGACTTCACCAGTATCGGATCGTCGAGTTGGCGGCGCAGCTTGCCCAAGACATGACTCATGGCGGGCTGGCTCAGGCATAGCTTTTCGGCGGCGCGCGACACGTTTTTCTCTTCGAGAAGAGCTTTTAGCGCCAGCAACAGATTGAGGTCGAAAGACCTGAGGTTGACCATGACTCAGCCCGACTATCGCGAGCGGCGTCCGCGGTCGAGCACTCGCATTGCAGCTTTTCCGGGATTTTAATTTCCCGAATAGGCTCATGAATTTTTCGAATTTTACCGTGTCGGCCGCGTTCGATAAAGCTCTTCGGCGCGAGCTCGCTCACGAAAAGAGCCAAAATAGACCGCGCGCAATGCACCTAAGGGCGCTTTCGCCCCGCCGGGTGAGCGACGCAAGCGTTTAAGGAAAGCTGAGGAGGGCCGCCATGTCCGTCAATGTGCCTGCAGACCGTCCGCAGATCGATCCGCATCCGCTAAGCCCCTATGTCGCATGGGCGGGGAATCGAAACCGGGATCCCATCCTGGCAGTATTCAAGGAGATTTTTCCGAAAAGCGGAAATGTGCTCGAACTTGCGAGCGGCGCCGGCAACCACATAAGCTATTTCGCTCCGAATTTCCCGACTCTGTCTTTCCAGCCATCCGACTATAACGTCGAGGTGTTCGACTCGATCAAAAAGAAGCGCGCCGAAGCTGGCGCCAAGAACATCCTCGATCCCATTAAGATCGATCTGACGGCGCCCGAGAGCTGGCCCAGCGCCAGCGATCGGCTCTTCGACGTCATTTTCGTCGTCAACCTTTTCCAGGTCGCGCCAGCGTCGATCTGCGACGGCATCGCTCAAGTCGCTGACCGCGTATTGACCAAGGATGGGTTTGTCGCAATCTATGGGCCCTTCAAGGTCGACGGCAAATATACGACTGAGTCGAACGCCGCCTTCGATCAGGAAATACTCGCCCCCAAGGTCGCCGAATGGGGCCTCAAGGACGTGCGCGATCTCGAACGCGCCGCCAAGCCGCACAATATCGCGCTTAAGAGAATCGTGGACATGCCGGCGAACAACTTCATTCTTCTCTTTGGGCGCGCATGAGGGCGGCCAAGAGAGTTGATGCGCGATGACACAAGAGCCGACGTTGAATGAGGGCGCCGCAATCGTCGTTGGCGTCGGCGCCGAGACTGGTCTCGGCGCGGCGCTGGCGCGGCGTTTTGCGCGAGAAGGTCTGCGAGTCACGATCGCCGGCCGCACGCCGGAGCGGCTGCGGGTCGTCGCCGAGAAAATCGCCGCGACGGCCGGCGCAGTCTCGATCAAACCCGCCGACGCCACAAGCGAAGCCGATGTCGCCGCCCTTATCGAGGAAGCGGATCGCGACGGCGACCTCAAGCTCGTCGCCTATAATGTAGGGAACAATTTCGCAGCTTCCGCTCGGGACACGACGCCCGAAATCTTCGAGCGCCTTTGGCGACAAAACGCCCTCGGCGGCTTCATTGTTGGCCGGGAAGCCGCCCTGCGCTTCTCCGAACGCGGACAGGGCACGATCCTTTTCACCGGCGCGACGGCGTCCTTGCGGGCGCGTCCGCCCTTCCTTGCCTTCGCCGCCGCCAAAGCCGCCTTGCGCGCCGTCGCCCAGGGCCTCGCCCGCGAGTATGGCGCAAAGGGCGTTCATGTCGCACACATCATCATCGACGGCGTCATTGCCGGCGAATATGCGGCGACGAATTTTGCCGAATACGCGCGCTCCAAGGGCCCGGACGGCGTCCTTGCCGTGGACGACATCGCCGACGCCTATTGGGCGCTGCACTGTCAGAAACGCAGCGCCTGGACTCACGAAATGGACCTCAGGCCCTTCAAAGAACCCTTCTAGGACCGTACATAACGGCGGCGGAGACATCGGAAAATGCCGACGCGAACAAAATGGCGGCTTATCGGCGACTATCTCGAGAACTGCAGTTGCGACATCGTCTGTCCCTGCCTGGTCTCGACCAAGGCCATGATGGCGACGCCGACGCAAGGTTGCTGTGACAACATTCTGGCGTTTCACATCAACCTGGGAATTTATGGCGACGTCGTGCTGGACGGGCTGAACGTCGTGCTTGCGGCGCATGCGCCGGGTCCCATGGCGGAGGGCGACTGGACGCTTGCCGCCTATATCGACGAGCGCGCAACCGACAAGCAGACGGAGGCTCTCGAAGCAATTTTCGGCGGCGACGAAGGCGGACCGATGGCGATCTTCGGGGCGCTCGTCGGAGCGCATCTCGGCGTCAAGAAGGCTCCGATCCGCTATGCGATCGAGGGCAAATCGCGCTTGGTCGAAATTCCCGGCGTGCTTTCCGTCGCCGTCGACCCGCTCGCCAGCATGCATCCGAGCGGCGAAATCTGGGGCATGACCGGGCATCCGCTCGCCCCGGAGAAAATCGCCTTCGGCGTTGGGCGCGCGGGCAACGGCTTCAACGATCACGGCTGGAACTGGAACAACTCCGGCCGCAACGGTCATTACGCGCCGATCGAATGGTCGAACTGAATGGCGTCGCTGAGCGCATGGAACTGAGCCGTCCGGACCCGATCGCCATTTACCGCAAGGCGATCTTCGCGGCGCTGATCGCCTTGTCGCTTCTGGCCTGGCTCGTTCTGATCTGGCAGGGCGCCGCGCATGAGACCGACGTCCGCATGGCTTCCCCGTCCATGGGTCTCGGCGCGCCGCTCTTCCTCGCCGTCTGGCTGGCGATGACAATTGCGATGATGTTTCCGACGGCCGCGCCGATGGCGCTCACCTTCCACAAGGCGCAGAGCGCACGGCGCAAACGAAGACAGGCCTTCGTCAGAACATGGGTCTTCCTCGCCGGATATCTTGTCGTCTGGGTCGCTTCAGGCGTCGCAGCCTATGTTGGCGCGCTTGCCGCGGAGTCGATCGCGACGCGTCTCGATCTATCGGCGCCGACGTCGGCGCGCATCGGCGGTCTGATCCTCGTCGCGGCGGGGCTCTATCAGCTTACCCCGTTAAAGGATCTCTGCCTGACCAAGTGCCACACGCCGATGAGCTTCATCATGACCTCCTGGCGCGAAGGAACGCTCGGCGCCTTGCAGATGGGCGCGATCCACGGCGCCTGGTGCCTTGGCTGTTGCTGGCTGCTTTGCGCCATCATGTTTCCGCTCGGCATGATGAACGTCGCCGCGCTTGCGACGGTGTCGGCTATCGTTTTCGCCGAGAAGACCCTGCCCTGGGGCGCCGCCGTGGCGCAGGCCGCGGGCGTCATCATCTTCGCCTACGGCCTGTTGATCATCATCCAGCCTCAGGCGCTTCCGATCTTCCATGGATGACGACCGATTCGCTGGCAGCATTCATGTTGAGCCACGCAGCTCGGTCGAGATGTGGCGCCCCGCCTGCCCGAACCCATCTCGCTCTCGACTCCTTTCCCGCCGAGCGTTCCCGCCACAGCGTCGCTTGGTTCATCGAGCCGGCTATCACGAACGCGTCAAAAATACGCGCTCTTGAGCAATCAGAACATCGATCGGGATACGCTCGGCGACATCGCCGAATCCGCCTCTTTGGCCCCCTTGGCGGGCGAAGGCGCGGCGGGCTTGTTGCGGCTGAGCTTGCTCATCAAGAGATAGATCACCGGCGTCGTATAGAGCGTCAGCGCCTGACTGAGCAGCAAGCCGCCGACGATGGTGATGCCGAGCGGACGCCGAAGTTCGGCTCCGATCCCGGTCGCGAAGGCGAGCGGCAGCGCGCCGAACGTCGCGGCAAGCGTCGTCATCAGAATCGGACGGAATCTTTCGCGCGCCGCCGCGAGCGCGGCGTCATGCACGGACATGCCGCCGTCGCGCTCCGCCTGCAAGGCGAAGTCGACCAGCATGATGCCGTTCTTCTTGACGATGCCGATCAGCAGCAAAATGCCGATGAAGGCGATGATGGTGAATTCGACGCCGAACAGTTCGAGCGACAGCAGCGCGCCGAGGCCGGCCGACGGCAGCGTCGAGATGATCGTGATCGGATGGACGAGGCTTTCGTAAAGAATGCCGAGAATGATGTAGACCGAGAGCAGAGCGGCCAGCATCAGCGCCGCCATGCCGCCCGCAACTTTGCGGAAATCCGCAACGTCGCCGGCGAATTCGGCGCGAAGCGCGCCCGGCGGATTGAGCTCCGCGATCGCTTTTTCGATCGCCGCGACAGTCGCGTCGAGACTGTAGCCGGGTGCAACATTGTATGAAATCGTCGTCGCCGGCACGACGCCCTGATGATTGACGACCAGCGGCGACGCGCTGCGTTCGATATGGGCGAGCGCGGTCAGCGGAATCTGGTCGCCGGTCGCTGAAGAGACGTAAATTCCCGCGAGATCGCGAATGTCGCGCTGCCTTTCGGTCGGAGTCTCATAAACAACGCGATATTGGTTACGCTGGGTATAGATGATTGCGTCCTGCCGCTGGCCGAAGGCGCTGTTCAGCGCCGCGTCGATGGCGGCGATCTGCACATTCATGCGCGAGGCGGCCTTGCGATCGATGACGACCTTGGCGCGCAGCCCGCCGCGCTCCTGGTCGGAGGTCACGTCGACGAGTTCGGGCGCCTGCTTCAAGCGCTCCAGCACCTTGTCGCGCCATGCTTCGAGCATCTCGACCGACGGACTCGACAGCGTGAACTGATATTGCGACTTGCTCATCCGCGCGCCCTTTCGCAGATCCTGCGAGGGCACCAGATACACGCCGAGCCCAGGGATTTTCACGAATTCTCGACGTAGACGCGCGATCACTTCCTTGCTCGACGCACGCCGCTCGTCGGGCGGCTTCAAGGCGACATACAGCCGGCCCTGATTCATCGAATAGGCCATATAGGCGCCGCCGATAAACGAGCCGACATTGGCGACATCGGGATCGGCGAGCAGCGTGTCGGAAGCGAGCCGCTGCAACCGCGCCATTTCAGTAAATGAAATGTCGCCGGAGGCTTCGGTCGTACCATTGATCAGTCCGATATCGTCCTGGGGCAGCGTGCCCTTGGGGATCGTCTCATAGAGCCGCACCGTCCAGGCGATCGAGATCACCACGACAAGGAGCGTTGCCCAAGGGTGATCGATCACCGGACGCAAACTGCGCGCGTAAAAGTCGACGACCCGGTCGAGCGCGCCTCCGACGATCCGATCGAAACGCGATGGCGGCTTCTCGCGGTGGGCGGGCAAGCGCGCGCAGATCATCGGCGTCACGGTCAGCGAGATGACCGTCGAAATCGCTATGGCGAAGGTCAGCGTCCAGGCGAATTCGCGCAGCAGCCGGCCCATCACGCCTTTCATGAAGAGCAGCGGTATAAACACGGCGACGAGCGACAGGCTGATTGAGACGACGGTGAAGCCGATCTGCTTCGCGCCCAGCAGCGCCGCCTCCATGCGACCCAGACCGCGCTCGGCGTTGCTTTGAATGTTTTCGATCATCACGATGGCGTCGTCGACGACGAAGCCGACCGAGATCGTCAACGCCATCAGCGACAGATTGTCGATCGAGTAGCCAGCAATCCACATCGCGGCGCAGGTGCCGACAAGCGACAGAGGGACCGTAATTCCGGCGGCGATGACCGGCGTCGCGCGGCGCAGGAACACATAGACGACGATCATCACCAGCACGATGGAGATCGCCAGCGTGCGCTGAATGTCGTGAATGCTGGCGCGAATCGTCTGGGTACGGTCGGACAGCACATTGATCTTGACGCCGCTCGGAATCCATTCCTGAAGCCGCGGCAGTAACGCCTTAATCTGATCGACCGTCTCGATCACATTAGCGTCGGGTTGTTTGGTGACGATCAGGAGCACGGCGGGCTTGCCGTTGAACCATCCGGCGGCGTTGCGATTTTTGATGCCGAGTTCGACCTTGGCGACGTCGCCGAGCTTGAGCACCGCGCCATTGCGCGAGGCGATGACGATGTCGCGATAATCGTCGGGCGTCGACAGCTGATCGGTCGTCGCAAGCGTGATCTCGCGCGTATCGCCGTCGAGCGCGCCAACGGCGGAATGAGCGTTGGCGGCAAAGAGCGCATCGGCGACTGCGTCGACCCCGAGTCCCATGGCGGCGAGCCGCGCGCTGTCGACCTGGACCCGGATCGCCGGCTGCTCGGCGCCGACGAGGCGCGCCTCGCCGACGCCAGGAACCTGCGAAACGCGCTGCGCGATGACCGAGTCGACGGCGTCGAAAACGGCGCTCGACGGCAGAGTGTCGGAGGTCATCGCCAGCACGATCACCGGCATGCTGGACTGGCTCGCCTTACGATAGTGCGGCGTCATCGGCAAATCGCTCGGCAGGTCGGTGAGCGCGGCGTTGATCGCCGCCTGCACGTCGCGCGCAGCGGCGTCGATGTCCCGCGTGATGTCGAACTGGGCCATGATCTGAGTCGAACCGAGCGAATTCGTCGAGGTGAGTTCGTTCAGTCCGGCGATGGTCGAAAGATGCCGCTCAAGCGGGGCCGCGACGGAGGCCGCCATCGTCTGCGGATCGGCGCCGGGCCGCAACGCCGAGATGCCGATGATCGGAAGATCGACCGCCGGCAGACTCGCCACCGGCAGGAAAAAATAAGCGACCGCGCCGATGAGGAACAGCGCGCCTGCAAGCAGCGTCGTCGCGACCGGCCGTCTGATGAAGGGCGCGGAAACGTTCACTCGGCGGCCTCGCGTATTGCGCCATCGGCGTAGGCGTCGTTGGCGGCGCTCCGCGCTTCAACTTTCAGGGCTGAGTCGCCCTGTCCATCGGCCAACGCCAGCGGATCGCGGATGAAATCGCCTTTCGCCATTCGCCGCTGACTGGGCCAATGAACATCGATTAAGATACAAGTTATCAAGGGGCGCCAGCAATCATTTCTGCTCAACGCTCGCAACCATGACGAAACGCTTGCCGAACCATCGCTTCAATCCTCGTGATGCGATGGTTTTGGCCCTTGAGCTGAACCTTTCCTGGCGCCGGCGGCTGCGATGTTGCGGTCGAGCGAGCCCCGCATGGTTCGTTCGCCGTCCCATGACCGCCTGCGGCGCTCGGCGGAGCTGAAATCGACGCTCTTCCCGCGACGCGTCTTGCTCTTGACTCTTTTCCCGCTTAGCGTTTGCGCACGAGTGCCGGTCGATTCGTCGAGTCAGCTGTCGCGGACGCTGTCTAAAGTTCGCGCTTTCGAGGGATCAGAACATGGATCGGGATACGCTCGGCGACATCGCCGAGGCCGCCCCCTTAGCGGGCGAAAGCGTCGACGATCGCAGCGCCGCCGCTTCCCCCGCCGGCAAGAACTCCGTCACCGTTCCGGCGCAGGTCGTCGCCCAGGGCAAGCACCGCTTTTACGCCCTCGTGCTGCCGAGCGGGCTGCTCGCCGAGACCTGCGTCGTCGAGCCTCGGGTCGAAAATCCGATGGAGGGCTTCCAGCGGCTGCTCGACGAAAAGCGCGCGAAATCCATCGCCAAATATATCGACGCGGGTTTCGGCACGGTGCCCGGCGCCGTGGTGCTCTCGGCGCAATCCCGCGCCCATATGCATTACGACCGCGCCGCGGGAACGCTCACCTTCCGGCAGGACCCCCGCGCCTTTCTCATCATCGACGGGCAGCATCGCGTCTTCGGCTTCAAGCTGGCGAAAGGCGCGGTCGACGTCCCCGTGGTGATCTACAACCGGCTGAAGCGCTCGGAAGAATGCCGGCTGTTCATGGACATCAACACCAAGCAGCGGCCGGTGCCCAACGAACTCCTGCTCGACATCCGGCGGCTCTCGGAAGTCGAGACCAAAGCCGACGCGCTGTTGCACGACGTTTTCGATCTCTTCCACAATCGCAATGACAGCGCCCTCAAGGGCCTGCTCAGCCCGGCGGAGCGGCGCAAGGGCACGATTTCGCGCGTCACCTTCAACGCCGCGCTGCGCTCGATCAAGGGCGCCTTCGACGACGCAAGCGCCGAGGAAGTCTACGCCGTGCTCAACCCCTATCTGCGCGCCTGCCGACACGGGCTCGGCCTGCACAACGCCGATGAGCAGATCGCCCATCCGGCGCTGTTCAAGGCGCTGGCGCTGCTCTTCGCCAATGTCGCCGAGCGCGTCGCCGACCGCCATGGCGGCAAATATACGGTGGCGAATTTCGAGGACGTGCTCATTCCCTTCTTCAAACGGCTTAAGAAATCCGACCTGCCCCGCGCCGGCATGAGTCATGTCGCGCTGTATGAGCATTACAGCAAGGCGCTAAGCGCCGGCTTCCTGATCAAACAATGGCTCTTCTCCTGAGCCGAACGGGTCGATACTTATTTCCGCTTCGACGCCGCCGCGCGTGGTCAGCCCATGCTCGGTCTTTTCCCAGTGGAAGGGACGCCGCCAGAGTTCATAGATCGCGCGCCAAGCGGCGAGACTCAGCATCGCGAGCCATAGCGGCAGATAGATCAGCGCGGGGCGAAACCGGGTCAGATTGCGACGGCGCATGCCGATCGCCAGCGGACAAACAAGCGCCGCCGCGCCGGCGAACGCGAGAAAGCACCACAGCGTGCTGAGCGCGATTTCGCACGGCGTCGCCGGCGTCAGCAGCGCGCCGAAAATCGCGTCATAAGCCATGCGCGCCGCCAGGAACGGACCGAGCAGAGGCCCGAAGAGTCCGCTCGCAAACATCGCCAGCGCCGCGATGGCGCGACACGCGCCCAGATCGACGAACAGCCGCGCCGGCCGGCGGCAATGCACGATGAAGGTTTGCATCCAGCCCTTGAACCAGCGGGTCCGCTGTTTCACCAGGGCGGTGAAAACCGCCGGCGCCTCCTCAAAGGTTTGCGAGTCGAGCGTTCGCACGTCGAAGCCGGCGCGCGCCAGCCGCAGGCCGAGGTCAGCGTCCTCGGTGACGTTGAACGCGTCCCAAAAGCCGATCTCGCGCAGCGCCTCGATGCGGAAATGATTTGAGGTGCCGCCGAGAAAAAGCGGCAGGCCCATCCGCGCGAGCCCCCTGTTGCAGACATCGAAGAGCGCGGCATATTCGAGAGCGAACAGCGCCGTCATCCAATTGAGCGCGCCATTGTCGATGGCGAGGCTCGCCTGCAGACAGGCGACGTTTCTCGGCGCGTTCGCGAAGCGCGTCGCCGCGCGGCGCAATTGCCGCGGCTCGGGCAGGTCTTCGGCGTCGAATACGGCGACGAGCGCGCCGCGGGCGAGCGGCATCGCGACATTGAGGGCGCGCGGCTTGGTGCGCGGCGCGCCTTCGGGCGCAATCACGATCTCATGCGGCGCGCGGGGCGGATGCGCCCGCAGCGCCGCCGCCGTCGCTTCGTCATCGGCTTCGATGACGAATTTCAAATCAAGCTTCGCGCGCGGATAATCGAGCCGGTCGAGCGCGCGGGTGAGTTGACGGACCACGGCGGCTTCCTGATAGAGCGCCAGGACGATTGTGTAGATCGGCAGTCGCGCGTCGCCGTCGAGCGGCTCCGTCTCGGCGCTCGGCTGAAAGCTCGCCGCGCAGGCGAAGAGCCGCAGAAACACGCCGCAAAAGAACATGGCGGCGAGCAGCAGCGCCGACGCCAGGCGCAGCGGGAAAAAGGGCGCATAAAGGCTCGCCGCGAGCGCGATCAGCGTCGCGAGCAGCAGTCCCACCTGTTCGCGCTGAAGACCGCCGCGCGCGCAAAGCTCGCTGTCGACGCGTTCAGCGAGGAAGGCCGCGTTGCGCGCGGCGCCTTCAGGATCGGCGCGGCGCACGGATTCCAGAAAGCGCGTTCGGGTGGTGATGGCGAAAAGCGCCCGGCCCTTCGCCGCGCGCCGCACGCTCATCAGCCGGAAGACTCCGGCGCCGCTCGGCGCGAACAGCCAAAGATAGCCGCTCGACGCGTCGCGAACCCGCGCATAGCCGCGCTCGACCGTCGCTGCGCCAGACGCGCAGACATCGACGCGGCCGTCGATGAAGTCGACGTTAAGATGCTTGGCCAGCGCCCGATAGAAAACGTCCTCCGCGACGAGCCCCTCGGCGAGCAGCGCTTCGTCGGCGCAAACGCCCTGACGGCGCGCCGTGGCCGCGGCGAACTGAAGCGCTTGCTCCGGCACGCCATGGCCGGACAGAAAGGCGATTTCGACGGGAATGGGGCGCGGCGCGGTCGCGCGCGAGGCCGCCGGTCGGCGAACGATCGAGGGGTCTGGCGGAGAGCGTCGGCGGACAGTCTGGCGGAGATCGTCCTCGATCGGCTTAGCCGCGGCGGCACTATCGATCGGAACGAAATTCATGCATTATTCCGGCGAACGCGGACAGTCTTCACGCGACTATCATTCTCTAGCAGGAGCTATGCAATAACTTTATGCGCCGTATGAACTTTTTGCGCCCCGTCGACAAGTCGCGCAGATTCGTGCGCCTCGCCTGGCTCCGCGCGGCGCTGGCCGCGCTCCTCCTTTGCGCCTTGCCGCCGGTCGCCGTCGCCGACGACGCCCCAAGCGCCGCAACGCCGCCGATGTCGACGACGCCCGGCGCGACTGCGCCCTCGTTCTGGGACCCCAACCGCACGCCGGAAAAGCCGGACCTCTCCCAGCTGCGGCAGATCAGGTTCCTGACCGAGGACGATTATCCGCCGTTTAATTTCCTGTTGCCGGACGGTCAGGTGGCGGGCTTCAATATCGATCTCGCGCGCGCGATCTGTGTCGAACTCGACATCGCCTGCACGATCCAGAGACGGCGGTGGGATTTGCTCATCCCCGCGCTGAACGACAATAGCGGCGACGCCATCATCGCGTCGCTCGCGATCAACGATGAGACCAGGAAACAGGTTGACTTTTCCGGGCCTTACATGATGACGCCGGGGCGCTTCGCGGTGCAGGCCGACACGACCCTGAAATCCGCTTCTCCCGCCACTTTCGCCGACCGGCCGATCGCCGTGGTCGCCGGCTCTCGGCATGAGGCTTTTCTCAAAGCCTTCTATCCGCACTCGACTTTGATGACTTTCGAAACGCCGGCCTTGGCGCGCAACGCCCTAAAAACCGGTCGCGTTCAGGCGCTCTTTGGCGACGCGATCTCTCTGTCGTATTGGCTGAACGGCGCGGAAGCCGCCGGTTGCTGCGTCTTTCGAGACGGCCCCTTCACCGATCCGAAATATTTCGGCGAAGGCATCGGCATCGCCGTGAAGAAGGGCAATGCGCCGCTGCGCCGCGCCCTCGATTATGCGCTCGCCCGGCTCGCCCAACGCGGCGTCTTCGCCGAGCTTTATTTGAAATATTTCCCGGTCGGGCCATTCTGAACTGCGCGGCCCAGCAATAGAGCGATGGCGTCGCGCGCGCTTATTAACGCGGCGTCGAGCCTGTCGCGCTTCTCGCCGACGCTGGGCTCCTCGTCGCGCAGCGCCTGCTCATAGGCTTCCGCCGCATTTCCAACCCCAAACGCCCCCACCGCCCGCGCTGAACCCTTGACGGTATGCGCAAGGGCGATGCGCCAATCGCCGTCGCCAAGCTTGGCGGGCGCGCGCAGGCGCTCGGCGCATTGCGCCGCCTGCGCATCAAACAGCTCCAGCAGCTCCCGTTCGAGCTCATGGTCGCCGAAGGTCTGGCGGGAGAGATGAACAAGGTCGATCGCCGGTTCGGACTGCCCCGCCAATAGCGGCTGCGGCTGCGCATCGCAGTTCAGAAACGCTGATCCCGCGAGTTTCGCCATCCCCATTCCCTATTCTCCTTGATATCTAAAGCAGTGGGCAACGCCTGGGAGCCTGCGGCGAGCGCGCCGCACGACGCTTCTCTCTATGATTGGCGCGCCTAACCTGAAGGACGCGTTAACGAAGTTTCCCGATACGCGCCGCCCCGATGTTTCAATTGCCCGGAATGGGCTGTAAAGTTTGGTTAATCTTTATTCACCGGCGGTCGCTTGGCGGCAGGCCGTGAATTTCGGCCGGACCGCAAGGCTCTGCGCCGGCTGGAGTGGAGTGAATGGCGACATCGGGAAAGATCCAGGACGCGGCCGCCGCGGCTCTGTCGGCGGTCGAGGAGGCGCTGGAGATCGGCGCGACGCCGGACGCCGCGGCGCCAGCCGCGGACGAGGCGAACGACCGATCGGACCAGGCCGCGACGCCCAGGGCGGACCCGAATGCCGCGGAGCCGCGCCGCTCGGCCCCAGCTTACGGCGAGCCGCAGAACCGTCAACCGCCGCCGCACGGCGTCATCGCCCCCGCCTATGCGCCGGCGAACGACGACCGTCGCACCGTTGGCGAATTGCGGCAGGCGCTCCAGATCAAGCCGAACCGCTCGATCATGGCCTTCACCTTCGTCTCCATGGCGCTGTGGGCGGCCTGCTGGGTCGCGTATCTTTATTTCCATCAAGGCGAAATCCTCGACGCCGAAAATTCGTTGCTCGCGCCGAAGCCGGTGCTGACGCTCGCCGCGCTCGTCGCGCCGCTCATCTTTCTCTTCCTCACCGGCCTGATGGCGCGCCGCGCCCATGAGATGCGGCTCATCGCAAACTCCATGACCGAAGTCGCCATCCGGCTCATCGAGCCGGAGACGGTGGCCACCGAGCAGATCGTCTCGCTGTCACAGGCCATTCGACGCGAAGCCGCCTCCATGGGCGACGGCATCGAACGCGCGCTGGCCCGGGCCGGCGAGCTTGAAGTGATCGTGCGCACCGAGGTCACCAATCTCGAACGCTCCTACACCGACAATGAGCGGCGCATTCGTCTGCTCATCGACGAATTGACGCGCGAACGCGAAGCCATCATCGTCAACGCCGACAACGCGCGGACGGCGCTCTTTGGCGCGCGCGAAACGCTTTCTCAGGAACTCGCGACGACCTCGGTCCATCTCGCCGAGGCGGTGAGCCAGGCCGGGGCGCGGGTCGCCTCCTCGCTCGGCTCGAAGGGCGAAGAGATCCGGCTCGCGCTTGACGAGGCGGGAGACGCCTTCGAGTCGACGCTCGCGGGTCATGGCGAACGCGTGCTCTTCGCGCTCGCTCAAACGGGCGACGAAGTCGCGCAAAAAGTAGCCGGCGCAAGCGACGACGTGAGCCGCCGCTTCACCGAAGGCGTCGAGGACTTCGAACGCAAGCTGGAAGCCGCGGGCGAAACGATCGCCGGCGACTTCGGCGCGCGCGGCGCCGAAATGCTCGAACGGTTCGAAGAAATCGGAGCAGGTTTTTCCGAGGCGGTCGGCGGCCAGGGCGAGCGGATCGTCGCGCAACTCGCCGAAACCGGCGACGCCATTCGCGAAACGATCGAAATGCAGGGCGGTTCGTTCGAACGCTCGCTCGCCGAAACCCAGGAACGCCTCACCGCACGCGTCGCCGAACATGTCGAAACTGCTCGAACCACGCTCGAGACGGCGGAAACGCGTATCGTCGGCCTGCTCGATGAGACGCATCAAAAGGCGCAGAGCGAATTCGACGCGCGCGGCCAGGCGCTGCATGAGGAGATCTCGCGCAGCATGAACCAGAACTCCACGGCGCTGGTCGAACAGGTCGACGCGTTGCAGGAGCGCTTCGTCGCCGCCGCCAACGAAGCCGTATCGGCGATCGGGCAGCATGGCGATCGAGTCACCGAAGCGCTTGCCGACAATTTTCACGCTTTCGAAGAGACCGTACTCGGCCGAGGCGGCGAAGTCGCCGAACGCATCGCCGAACGGGGCAAGCAGTTCGAGACCACAGTCGTAGAGCGGCTTGCCGCCTTCGAAGACGCCGTCGTGCGCAACAGCACGGAAACCGCCCTGCGCATCGCCGAACATGGCGACCGCGTCAGCGCCGTCATTTCGGACGGGCTCGCCGCCTTCGAGGACACTTTTTCGCGGCACGGAGACGACGTCGTCTCGCGCGTCGGCGAACACAGCGAGCGGGCCGCGACCACCGTCGTCAATCAGCTCGCCGCATTCGAAAGCGCCATTGCCTCGCGCAGCGAGGAAGTCGCGCAGAGCGTCGGCGAACACAGCGAACGCGCCGCGACCGCCGTCGTCAATCAGCTCGCCGCATTCGAAAACGCCATTGCCTCGCGCAGCGAAGAAGTCGCGCAGAGCGTCGGCGAACACAGCGAACGCGCCGCGACCACCGTCGTCAATCAGCTCGCCGCATTCGAGAACGCCGTTGTCTTGCGCAGCGAGGAGGTCGCGCAAAGCGTCAGCGAGCACAGCGAACGCGCCGCGACTGTCGTCGCCAATCAGCTCGCCGCATTCGAAAACGTCGTCGCCTCGCGCAGCGAAGAGGTCGCGCAAAGCGTCGGCGAGCACAGCGAACGCGCCGCGACTGCCGTCGTCAACCAGCTCGCCGCATTCGAACACGCCGTCGCCTCGCGAAGCGAAGAGGTCGCGCAAAGCGTCGGCGAATACGGCGAACGCGCGACGTCGGCTCTCGTCTCCGGACTCGCCGCATTCGAAGAGGCGGTCGATCGCCGCAGCGGCGAAGTCGCCGAGCGGGTCAGCGAGCAAGCCGAGCTGACCAAGGCGACAGTGTCGGCGCAGCTCGCCGCGTTCGAGGAGGCGGTCACGCGCCACAGCGACGAGGTCGCCGCGCGCGTGAGCGAGCACGGCGGACGCGCGAGTTCGACGATCGCCAGCCAGCTCGCCGGCTTTGAAGAGATGGTCGCGCGACACAGCGCGGAAATCGCGCTTTGCGTCAATGAACAGAACGAGCGCGCGACGTCGACGCTCGCGGCTCAGCTTGAATCATTCGAAAGCGCCGTCACGCGACACGGCGACGAGATCGCGCAGCGCGTCGGCGAGCAGGGCGAACGCGCGACGTCGACATTGTCGGCGCAGCTCGCGGCCTTCGAGGACGCCGTCATGCGCCACGGCGACGACATCGCCGAACGCGTCGGCGAGCGCGGCGAACGCGCCATATCGGACCTCTCGGGCCAGCTCGCCGCGTTTGGAGAGGCGGTCACGCGCCACAGCGAGGAAATCGTCCAGCGGGTCGGCGAACATGGCGAACGCGCGACCGCCGCCCTGTCGCAGGGCCTCTCGAGATTCGAAGACCTGGTCGCGGGCCAAGGCGAAGAATTGGCGGCCCGGGTCGCCGCCCGCACCGAGCGCGCCGCCGTCGAACTCGGCGAAAAGCTTTCCGCGTTCGAAGCAAGCGTCGCCGGCAATGCCGGCCAGGTCAATGACGCTGTCGCGCAGGGTCTCGAAGCGATCGAATCCGTGCTTGTCGGCCGCGGCGGCGAGATCGCCGACCGTCTGGCGGCGCACGCCAATCGCGTTGACGTGAGCCTCGCCGAAAAGCTCGGCTCGTTCGAGGAGGCCATCAAGCGCCACAGCGATAACGTCGCGTCGGTGGTCGGCGAACATGCGACGCGCGTCGACGAACTGCTCGACGAGCGGCTAAACGCGCTGGAGACCGCGGGAATGCTCGTCGCCAAGACGATGGAGACGACGCGCCAGCTTGCGCTGCAGGAGTTCGAAGCGCATGGCGCGGCGTTGCGCGACAAGCTTCACGAAAGCGTCGCCGATGCTTCCTCGGCGCTGGCCGCAAACGCCGAAACGATGCACGAGCGCCTGTCGACGACGGCGAACGACGCCGTGCTCGCGATCGCGACGCAGGGCGAAAGGCTCCATGAACTTCTCGACGACCGGCTCGGCTCCTTCGAGGACGCCGTCCTGTCGGACAGCAAAGAGGTCGTGGCCTCGCTGGCCAATCACGGCCGGCACATTGCGGAAACGCTCGGCGAACACCTGTCGCAATTCGAGAATGCGCTGCTGCGTGACGGCGGCGCGGTCGCCGATCGAGTCGGCGCGCATGCCGAAAGACTCTCCGGCGAACTCACGCAGCGTCTCGCCGCCGTCGAAGACGCAATTGGCAACAAGGGAACACAGCTTGTCGACGAACTGACGACGCGGACGACCGACGCCGCGGCGCGTCTCGACGTGCAAGCGCAGCAGATCGCGCATCAGCTCGACGAACGGTTGCAGTCGCTCGATCAAACGCTACGCGCAGAGGGCGGCGCGCTTGTTGACCGATTGTCGGCGCAAGTTGAGCATTACAACTCCCGCATCGGCGACAATTCTCGCCATTTCGCCGATGAATTCGATGCGAAATTGGCCGAAATCGACGAAGCGATCGAGAGCAAGGGCGGCCATCTCCTCGAACGGCTCGGCGCGCGCGCGATCGACATCGCCTCGACGATTTCCAACAAGATCGAAGCCTTTGAAAGCGTCGCCAGCGCTCGGACGGTGGAAGCCGCCGACCGCATCGATCAACTCGTCGGACGCGTCGACGCCGGCCTCGGCATGGGCGGCGAGCTGCTGAAGGAGGCGCTGTCCAAACACGCAACTGACGTCGCGCGCGCGATGGAAGACGGCGGACGTCAAGTCATGCAGGCGTTGGACGCCAAGATCAAAGACGTTGACTGGGTGCTCCTGTCGCGATCGAGCGAACTCGCCCAGGCTTTGGCGTCGCGGACGGAAGAGATCAATCAAATCCTGGGAGCGCAAGCCAAGGAGCTGGAGGCGACTCTCGACAATCGCATCGCGCATCTCGAGACCAATGTCGTCAGCCAGCTCGGCGCGGTTTCTTCGGAGATCGACGAAAGAGGCCGGCTGGTCGTGGACACGATCAGCGCGCGGTTGCTGGACATCAAGGAAATTCTTGCCGGCGCGCAGCGCGAATTCGATACGACGCTGCACGCGCGCACCGGCGATCTCGGCCAGTCGCTCGCCGAGCGAGTGGCTGAAGTCAGCAGCGCGCTCGACGCGCGGCTCATGCGGATGCGCTCGGTGCTCGACGAGCGCGGCGGGGCGGTCGCTCAAGAATTGACCGCGGTCGCCGATCTGGCGGCGGCCGCCGTCGAAAACGCCGGGGCCGAGTTTGTCTCGCAGCTCGGCGTGAAGCGCGACGAACTGACCGACGCGCTCAACGCTTCGCGCGAGGCGCTGGCGTTGACGCTGGAGTCGAGCGCGCAGAATTCAATCGCGACTCTTCTGGCGACGAACGACAAGATTCGCGCCGAACTGCCGGTCCTGCTCGACGGGCTCGGCCAGACCAACGCCTCGCTGCACGCGATCGTCGACCAGACCGGCGGCAGTCTCGTCGCGCTCGAATATGAGCTTGGCGCGAGGCTCGAGGAGTTCCGTGGCGCGCTGCAATCGGCCTCGACGCAGATCGAGCATGTCACCGCGACGGCCGGCGATTCGGTGCGTGACGCCAATGCGATCGTCGAGGCGCTCGACCAAGGACAGCACACTCTGGCTCAGAGCGCCGACAGGCTGGCGCAAAGCCAGCAGGCGCTCGACGCCACGATGGCCGCGCGCCATCGCTCGCTCGAACAGGCGGCGGCGGCGATCGAAGGCCGGCGCGCCGAACTCGAAAGCGCCATCGCAACATTCAGCGATTTGATGGAAAGCTCATTCCAGTCGATCGAAGCGCGATCGCGCGAGCTTGGCGGCGCGTTGAACAAAACCTCGAAGGAGACCGCCGAACTCATCGAGTCGCGCTTTGCGGCGATGCGCGCCGCTGCGGAAGGCGAACGTGAGCAAACTGCCGAGGCGCTGCACGCCGCCTATGCGCAGGCCAATGCGGAAATCGCCGGGCTGTTCGACAGCGCGCGTTCGAAATTCGAGCAAACGGCGAGCGAAATTCGCGGCATGGCGCGCGCCATTCACGGCGATATCGAGAAGACCCGCCAGGAAGTGCGCCGCAGCGCGAGCGAGATACCGCAGGAAGCGGCGGAGCAAACGGCGACCCTGAGGCGAGTCATTGGCGATCAGGTGAAGGCGCTGAACGAACTCACCGATATCGTGGCGCGTTCGGGCGGGGCCTATGAGGCCGCCGAACCGAGCGCTCCCGCGCCCCGCCGCCCCGACCAGCCGGCGCGCAGGGAAGCCGCGACGCAGCGGGGCGGCGCGCAAAATCCTTCGAACCGCCAGCCCAACGGCGGATGGCTGAGCGACCTGCTGGCGCGCGCCTCTTTCGACGACGCCGCGCAGCCGTCGCGTCCGGCGCGGTCCATGGCCGGCGCCGGCGCGCTCGACAGCCTCACGCTGGACATTGCGCGCATGATCGACGGCGCCGCCGTCGCCGAGCTCTGGCGCCGTTATCAGCGCGGCGAGAAGGGCGGACTTTTCGGTCGGCGTCTCTACACGCCGCAAGGCCATCAGACCTTCGAGGAAATCAAGCGTCGCTATCGTCTGGATCAGGATTTTCGTGCGACCGCCGATCACTACATCAAGCATTTCGAGGAACTGCTTGTCGAGACGAGCCGCGCCGATCGCGACGGCTCGAAAGCGCTCGAACTGCTGACCGGCGACGCCGGCAAGGTTTACACCATGCTCGGGCACGCCTGCGGACGTTTCGAATAGCGCGCGAAGCTATTCGATCGCTTCCGGCGGCGCCGCGCCGATGCGCGCTTCAAATGCGGCTTCGGCGCGAAGACTGTCGAGGTCTCGGCCGATCGTCGCGACCGCGAGCAGCCGGTCGTCCTTAAAATAAGATACGGCGCAGTCAGCCGCGGGATCGCCGGATATTTCCAGCCGGTCCCATGAGGCGGCATGGCCGACATAGGAGATCGCCTGGTCGTAGTGCTGGCTCCAAAAGAAGGGCGCGGCGTCAAATTTCTCCGCGCAGCCGAGAATATTGCGCGCCGCCGTCTGCCCCTGTCGCTCCGCGACCACCCAATGTTCGACGCGAATTCGCTCGCCAGTGATCTTGTCGCGCCAGCTGGCGATGTCGCCGGCCGCGTAAATGTCGGGCGCGCTGGTTTGCAGATATTCATCGACGAGCACGCCGTGGTCCACGGCAAGGCCCGCCGACTCAGCGAGGGCAAGATCCGGCCTGACGCCGACGCCGATGACCACGAGGTCGGCCTCGAGGGTCGCGCCGCTTTTTAAGGTCAACGCGCGCTCGCCGATTTCGGTCGCCGTATCCTCGAGATGGAATATGACGCCGTGGCGCTCATGCAGCTTCCGCACATGCGCGCCGATTTCTGGTCCGAGAATGCGCGCCATCGGGATGGCCTCGGGCGCGATGACATGCACCTCGAGATCGCGGGCGCGCAGCGACGCCGCCGCCTCAAGGCCGATGAAACTCGCGCCGATCACAGCGACGCGGCGAGCGCCAGCGCAGGCGGCGATGAGACGGTCGGAATCGGCGAGCGAACGCAGATAGTGAACATGGCTTCGATCGGCGCCCGGCGTCGGCAGCTTGGTTGGAAAGGCGCCGGTCGCGAGCAGCAACGCGTCGTAAGAGAGCGTCGCCCCGTCAGCGAGCGTCAGGCGCTTGCCGGCCGGATCGAGCGACTCGACGCGGCAGCTAAGCCGCAGCTGGACGCCATTGTCCCGATACCAGGCGGGATCGCGCAGCGGCAGCCAGTCGGGCTGGGCGGTTCCCGCCAGATAGTCCTTGGAAAGATTGGGCCGGTCGTAGGGCGCGGCCGTATCCGCGCTGATCAGCTCGAGGATTCCGTCATAGCCCTCCGCCCGCAACATCTGCGCGGCGGCGAAGCCCGCCGCCCCGCCGCCGACGATAACGACGCCGCGCGGTTGGGCGGCGCCCTTATGCGCGGCCGGCGCTGGATCCGGAAGTCTTTCGCGGGCGAAAACCTTGCCGCTAGCCTGCTCGACCCGCCACCGCGCCAAGGCGTCAAAGGCCGGCGCCCGTAAGGCGCGGCCGCTGCGCAGGCTGAAACAGGCATGATGCCAGGGACAGCGGATCGAGCCGCCGACCACCAGCCCGTCGGCCAGCGGCGCGTGATAATGGGTGCAATGGGCCCCGATCACGAAGAAGGCGTCGCCTTGCCGCGTCATGATGGCCGCCTCGCCCGCGACATGTCCGAGCAAAGGGCGATCGTCGGGGACGTCCCGGCCAGCGACGCCCTGCGAGAAGTCGGGGCCCTCCGGTTGTTTGCGCCCCTCTTCCGTCATGCCGCTCTCCCTCTTGCGCCGGGTCCGCCCCTCGGCGGGGCCGGGGACACGCATCGCTTAAAAAGGGCGACGCTTGAGCAGGGACAAGTGTCGCTTAACGATCGAATCGAGCTGATTCGGCGGAAAGCGAACATGACATGTTATATTTCAAACAAACCAGGCCGCGCAAAATCAAGGGAGCGGCTATGGCGGACCCAAAAATTGTGACATTGACGCCACACTCACCAGAACAAATATTCAGCCAGGCCATTTTTGCTCAAATATTAGGCATATGCGCGGACCTTAGACTTGAATGGAACTCCGGTCGCGAGTGATATCAATCAGATTTCGCCTCCAGCCGGAGTTCTCAGCAATGAAGTGGTACTATCTATCGAGCGTCGCCGCTCTAACATTGGCAACCAGCATCACGAGCGCCGCTCACGCTCAGTCGAAATTGTTGGAGGTCGATCCGACGCTGATCGAGGAAAATCAACCCGCGCCTCCTCCGGCGGCCAAGCCGGCGAAGAAGGGAAAGATCGTTAAGGGCCCGGCCGAGGCTCCCCCTCCGCCCGCCTGGATCGACACCGTGACGATCGATGGCTACGTCGAAGGCGGCGTCGCCATCAACTTCAATCAGCCCTTCAACAAGCTTAATTGGGGCCATCTTTATACGGACCGCGCCAATTGGCCGACGTTCAATAGCTTAACGGTGACTATCCAGCGTCCGCTTGACCCAAAAGCCGAAGGCTATGACTTCGGCTTCAAGCTCCAGCCGCAAATCGGCGAGGACATGCGATACAACCACCTCACCGGCTTTCTCGATTACGCGATCCATAGTCGCACACAGATTGGCTTCCTGGAGGCGAACGCCTTGGCGCATCTCCCCTGGAAGAGCGTTGTCTCAGAGGGCGGCATCGACGTAAAGGCGGGCATCTTCCCGACGTACAATGGCGCAGAGCTCATGTACGCGAAGGACAATCTGTTCTATTCGCACTCCTATATCTTCAATTTCGGCCCCTTCCTTCACACCGGCGTGATGGTGACGAACCATGTGAGAGATTGGCTAGACGTATATTCGGGCGTGACGACCGGCGTGAACAACTTCATCGGCTATCCTGGTCAGCCCAACTCGTCTCCCTCTTTCCACGGCGGCTTCGGTCTCAATCTGCTGGACGGCAATCTGACCGTCTTGGCTATTGTCCACCACGGGCCTCAAAACTCGAGCCAGGGCCGATTCAACTGGCAATACACGCCGCCGGACTTCGCCGCCGCCGGCCTGTACTGGCCGAACCTAACCCTCCAGGGCATACCAGGGGCCTGCGTGTGTAACCCCAACTCGGCCAACCGCACTTTCACGAATTTGACGACGACTTGGAAAGCGACCGAGAATCTGACGTTCATCACCGACATCGCCTATAATAGAGAAAGTGGTTGGAACCCGATCTCGTACACTGGCTTCCCGGCCAACTGGTACGGCGGGGTCGACCAGGTCTTGGGCGCTGTCGTCCCCAATTGGCCAGGCGTCGTGGCCCTGCCACAGCATTCGCAAGGCGCGGACTCTTACGCGGTGGCGCAATATGTCTCGTACAAAGTCAATGACCTCTTCAAGCTGAACGCCCGCGTCGAATTTTACCGCGACAATAAGAACTTCTTCGTCGCCGGCTTCCCTGGCTACTTCGACTCAGTGGCCGCTTTTCACGGTTACGCCTGCCCGTCCTGCATCGCCCAACCGGCAAATGTCGGCACGAGCTATCTCGGACTCACCGCCGGCGTAACGATCACGCCGGATCTGCCCAAGATGCCGATTATCACTGGAATGATCCTGCGTCCTGAACTCCGCTGGGATCAGGCGGTCAATGGCACGACGCCATTCTTCCGGAATAATGGCAACGGCCGCAGCAGTAGCCAAGGCATGTTCAATATGGACGTGATTATTCCCTTCTCGCTGCTTTAGACGCAACATCCCAAGCGCGTCAGAAAGCCGTCCGGTTTGCCGGGCGGCTTTTTTATTGCGGAAGGTCCTCTTATTGTGGAAGGTTCTCGTCGCCGCGATTGCTCGGCTGATCGCGGATCAGAATTTCAACGTCGGCGTCCTTCGTCGACTGCACCCGGAAAGTTCCCTGATAGGTTTTCCCCTCGTGGCGCGCGATGGCGACATATTCGCCTTCCGCCAGAACAAGCGAAGGGAAGGCGCCGATCAATTCGCGGATGACGTCGCCGCCCGGGGTCAACACGGAAAAACTCGTGTTGGCGAGCGCTTCGCCGCCCGGCTGCTTGACGAGCTTTAGCGTCATCGTCGCCGCGTGATGGCGCAGAGTGGCTTCAATGAGCTTGCCGGCGGGGATTTTCAAATCCGCCGTGACGACGGAATTGGTTTCATTGGCGCCGCCCTGGGCTCCCTGGCCCGTATCGAGCAATGTCGACACGACGTGATAGGCGCCTTCGGGAAGACCGATCATCTCGTCCGACTTGGCGTTGGCGAGAATAAGCTTCGCTTCGGAATTGCCGCGTTCGGGAACATAGATCGAAATCGACAGCCGCTGCGCCGGAAGCTGCGCGTCGCCCAGTCTGTCGATGAGCCTCAGCCCGCCGGCGTTCAATGCGATCCGTTCGGAAACATTGGCGCCCTCTATGGCGACGCGACGGGTGACGCCGGCAAGCCCATAGGCGGCGTGAACGATATAGGCGCCGTCCGGCAGGGGCAGGGTCGGCGACGCCTCCTCGGATTGGGCCACAAGCTTATGCGATCCGTCCGGCTGGGCGCCGTCCTCGAATATGCGCCAGATGATTCCCGAGCGGACCGGCTGCTGATCATTGGCGGCAAGCGTCGCGCTCAGCCGCAGCGTCGACAGTTTCTCGGCCGGCGGCGGCGCCGGCACGGCCGGTTCCGCGGCGCCATGCGGCGGGCGGGGATGATGGGGCGGCGGCGCCTGCTGTTGCGCCTGCGCCGGCTGGGAAAGAACCGCCGCGCTCAACAATGTCGCGGCGGCCACGCCGCATAGCGCGCGCCCCGAAAAGGCGGGAACCGGCCTTTCGCGTCGAGCCCGCTCTAAGCTTATGGATTCGATCACGATTTCCGCATTTCGGCGATCCCGCCCGAATGCAGCGTGATCTGGCGCGCCCGATCGGACCTTGCTCATCGGTCTGTCTATGCCGGCGAATTGGGCTTTTGTCGATTCTCGCCCGCCGGGAAGATTTTGTGGATGGCGGCGACCTGCCGAGGATCAAGCGCCATCGCGCCGGTAAATCCATCGCGGCGCGCCGCGACATGGGCGGCTTCTTCCCCGACACGGACAGGCGGCGCCAGAGCGGGAACGCCGGCCGCGGCCGCCGCCAGCACGATCGCCGCGCGCGCCGCATTGATGGCGGCCCCGCCGCCCTCAAGCAGCGCGAGCGCGACGCAAAGCCCAGCCTCGTCGAAGGACAGCGCGCAGAGCCGCCGCGACGCGCCGGCAAAATTTGACAGCGCCAGGACGCCGGCCGGATCGGCGCCGACGAGAGCGCCGATCCTGGTCGCGCCGTCGGCGAGGCCGGCCTGCGCCTCGCGCACGGCGAGCTTGACCGCGAGGCGCTGCAGGCAGGCCGCGCCGTCGCGGGCGGGAAGAAAGACGCCATCCGGTCCGGGACCGAACAGCGCATCGAGGTCGGCCTCTATGAGCTCACTGTTAAGAGGCGCGACTTCGACAAAGAGCTTCGGGCCCCCGCTCTTCGCGCGCGCCGCGTCGATGAGCGCGCTCGCCCTCGCGCGCGCGCCGCGCCGCGCGTCGTCCTCGACGCAGTCGCCAAGCCGCAACAGCAGCGCATCCGCGCCGCAAGCGAGCGCCACGGCGAGGTCGACATCGCCGGCGTCGGAGTCGAGGATCAGACAGGCGCGCATGATTAAGCGGGGTTCCGAGTGACCTCGGCCATTTCTATCACGCTCGGGACGGCGCGGCGTAGCGGGGTCGCGTTGACGGCGACCAGGGCGGCGCGCATAAGCGCAATCAATGATCGATCGTTTTGAAACCTATCTTTTAAAACTGCGCGAAACGCCGCTCGCGGAGCACACCGAGCACACCGGCCGCGCGGCTCTCGAAACGCTGCTGGGTCAATTCGCCAAGGATGCGCACAAAGGCCTGCGGGTCCAGCATGAACCCAAGCGCGAGAGAGACAAAGGCGCGCCGGATTTCAAGATTTCGCGCCATGGCATGATCCTCGGCTATGTCGAGGTCAAGGAAATCGGGACGAACCTCGACAAGGTTCTGAAGTCCGACCAGATCAAGCGCTATCGCGAACTCTCCGACAACATCGTCCTTACGGATTATCTGCAGTGGATTTGGATCGACGGCGCGCATGTCAAGGCGCGCGAAGCGCTCGCCTTCCCGACCGACCTCGGCGCCCGCAAAATTCGCATCGCCCCGGAGCGCGCCAAAGCCGTCGGCGAGCTCATATCGGCATTCTTCTCGGAAGCGCCCGAGGGCATTGGCCGCGCGCAGCAATTGGCGCTGGCGTTGGCGACCCGTAGCAAGCTGCTGCGCGAATTCTTGAGCGAGGAGTTGATACGGCAGCAGCGTGAACACACCGAAGGCCGTCTCTTCGGACTCTTCCAGATTTTCCGCGATCAAGTCTTTCACGAACTGACGACGGCCGATTTCGCCGACGCTTTCGCGCAAATGCTCGCCTATGGGCTCTTCCTTGCAAAGCTCAACGCGGATGACCAGCAAGTGACGCTGCGAAACGCCGAAGAGTTCATCCCCGGCTCCTTCCGTCTCATTCGTGAACTCGTCGATTTCCTCACCGAGCTGGAGAAGGAGGAATACCGCGACGTGCGATGGGTGGTCGAAGAGGTTCTTTCCATCGTCAACGGGCTCGATCTTCCCGCCATTCACGAGGATTTGTCCTTCCGCGCCCGCAAGGCGATCAATCGCAAGGTGCGCGCAGCGGATGAGGAAGAGCATCGGCTTTTCGAGCGCGATCCCTTCATCTATTTCTATGAAGACTATCTGAAGGCCTACGACGCCAAGATGCGCAAGAGTCGCGGCGTCTATTACACGCCGCCGCCGATCGTGAATTTCATCGTCCGCGCGGTCGACGACATTCTCAAAGACAGTTTCGACATTCGTGAGGGCCTTGCGGATTCAAAGCGCGTCACCGTGCTCGATTTCGCCTGCGGCACCGGCACGTTTCTGCTCGAAGTGTTTCAACGCATCTTCGACAATATCGGCGGCGCCGACAAAGGCCGCGCCGATCCGATCGTCCGCGAACATATTTTGAAGAACATCTACGGCTTCGAATATCTCATCGCGCCCTACACCATCGCCCATTTGAAACTGTCGCAATTCCTGCGCGACCGAGGCCATGCGCTCAAGGACAATGAGCGGTTGCAGGTGTTTCTCACCAATACACTGGAGCCGATCGAGCCGCAGAAGAATTTCCTGCTGCCGGCGATTTCGGCCGAGGTCGAAGCCGCCCAGGCGGTTAAGGAAAAGCCGATATTGGTGATATTGGGGAACCCGCCGTATTCGGGCCATTCGAAAAACAAGGGCGCGTGGATCACGACCGCGATCGACGGATATAAATACACAGTCGAAAAAGACGACAAAGGCAAGGAGTTCAACAAGCCGCTTGGCGAACGCAACCCGAAATGGCTCAACGACGACTATGTAAAATTCATCCGTTTCGCGCAGTTGAAGATGGACGCCGTCGAGGAAGGCGTTGTCGGAATCATCACCAATCATTCCTGGCTCGACAATCCGACCTTTCGCGGGATGCGTCAGTCGCTGATGCGTAGCTTCGATCAGATTTACGTGCTCGATTTGCACGGCAATGCCAAGAAGAAGGAAGTCGCGCCCGACGGCTCGAAGGACGAGAATATTTTCGACATCGAACAAGGCGTGGCGATCAGCGTCTTTGTCAAAAAGCCGGTCCTGGAACGCGGAGTTTGGCGCGGAGATATGTGGGGCAAGAGGATAGAGAAATATCGAGCGGGGTCAGAATTGGCACTCAAAAATCTTGCTCATAAAGGAATTGAGGTAACCGAGCCGACATACCTATTCTTAGATCAATCAGCGGACGATAGAGACGAATATTCTGACGGTTTATCGATCAACCAAATTTTCCCAATCAATAGCGTAGGTATAGTTACTGCTCGGGATCACCTGACGATTCAGTTTACGGACGCCGACGTGGTCCAGGTCATATCCGATTTTTCGCGTTCGGAGCCCAACGACGCTCGAATCAAATATAGTTTGGGCCCGGACGTCGAAGATTGGCGAGTGGCGTGGGCTCAAGCGGACCTCGTCGAGTCTAGCCTCGATCCAAGTAACATTGAACAAATCGCGTATAGACCATTTGATTTGCGTTCGACCTACTATACCGGCAAAGCAAGAGGATTCATTTGTCGGCCACGCAATAGCGTAATGAAGCATTTTCGGCGGGGCACGATTGGCATCGACGTCTGCAGATTCGTCGTCGGTAGTTGGCGCCACGTAATGGCCATTTGCGACCTGGTCGATGACTCCTTTGTCTCCAACAAAACAAAGGAACGCGGCTACGCATTCCCACTCTATACCGAAAGTGGGGAAAATCTCTCGCCTGCATTTCGTTCTTTCGTCGACGCACGCTACCACGGACATCATTACAGCGCCGAACAAATCCTCGGCTACATTTACGCGATCCTACACGCGCCGAGCTACCGGCGCCGCTACGCCGAATTTTTGCGCATTGATTTCCCACGCATTCCCTTCGCCGAGAAGCGCGAGGATTTCGAAGAATTGTCGAAACTCGGCGCGGATTTGATCGAGGCGCATCTTTTGCGCAAATTTCCCCGCCGCGGTCTCGCCGACTATCACGGCCGCGGCGACAATAGCGTCGAGAAACCCCGCTATGTCGAAGCCGAAGCGCGCGTCCTTATCAACGAGACGCAATCCTTCGCGCCAGTGCCCAAGAACGTCTGGGAATTTCACATCGGCGGCTATCAGGTGTTCGACAAATATCTGAAGTCGCGCAAAGGCCGCAAACTCTCGCTCGACGAGATCAACCATATCGCCGCCGTCGCCGAAGTGCTGGCCTTCACGATCGAGCAGATGGCGCGGATCGACAAGGCCTGGGCTAAGGCCTATCCCGACAGGGGATAACTCTTCGGCACGCGAGACCCTTGCGAAGCGCGGGGCTATATTTCCCGCATGTCGAGTCGCACCGCCCGTCAATCCTACGAGCAACCGGGGCTGTTCCCGCCCGACCAGCCCGACCTCTTCGGCGAGGAGCCGGCGCCGCGCCGGGACGTCTATATCCCCAAGCCGGAGGCCGTTCGAAGCGGCGCTAGGAGCGCGCTCGAAAAATTTCAGGCGGTCAAGGCCTGGACCGACGAACACGCCTGGGCGCGCCTCCGCCTGATCGAGAGCGCCGAATATTATTACGGCCTCATCGCCGACGACGCCGAGGCCGAGGAATGGCGGGAGCGTTACGAGGCCGAGATGGCGCGGCTCGACGCCGCCGGCCCGCGCGCGCCCCAGCAAGAGCACGCCGACTATTACAAATATCCGACCCGCGAATTCACCCCCCGCTGGGTCCGCCGCCCGCCCGGCCGCTGATCACTCCGCCTCGCACGCCTCCAGCACGAAACGGGTCAGCTCGTCGGCCGAGGTATAGCTGATCCATTTCCCCGACGGATAGGCAACGGCGACCGGGCCGTGTTCGCATTGGCCGAGGCAGCCCGACTGCGACAGGCGCACGCCGTCGCGCTTGGCGAAGGGCAGCGCCTTCATCGCCTCCTTCGCCTGGGCGAGCGCCGCCTTGGCGCCGTGGTCCTCGCAGGCCGGCTTGCCGTCGCGCTGGTTGACGCAGACGAAGATATGGCTGCGGAAAGGTTTGATCGCTGTATCAGGCATTCAATATCCGAATTGTTCGCGCAGAATCCGCTCCTCCAGCGAATGGCCGGGGTCGTGGAGCAGGATCAGCGTCGTCGCATGGTCCATCTCGACATCCACATAAGCGAGATCGCGGAATTCGTCATGGTCGGCGACGACCGAGACCGGGCGCTTGGCCGCCTCCAGCACTTCGATCCGCACCTTGGCGGCGTCTGGCAGCAGCGCGCCATGCCAGCGGCGCGGGCGGAAGGCGGAGATCGGCGTCAAGGCCATCAACGGCGCGTCGAGCGGAAGGATCGGACCATTGGCGGAAAGATTATAGGCGGTGGAGCCGGCGGGCGTCGACACCAGCACGCCGTCGGTGACGAGTTCCGGCATGCGCTCCTGGCCGTTGACAAGAATACGCAGCTTGGCGATCTGCGACGTCTGGCGCAGCAGCGAAACTTCATTGATGGCGTGCGCCGAAAACTCGTCGCCGCGCACATTGACGGCATGCATCAGCAGCGGGTGGACGATCGAGGATTTCGCCTCGGCGATCCGCTTGCGCAGCCCGCTCTCGCGATATTGGTTCATCAGAAAGCCGACCGAGCCGCGGTTCATGCCATAGATCGGCTTGCCGGCGTCCATGAAGCGATGCAGCGTGCGCAGCATCAGCCCGTCGCCGCCGAGCGCGACGATGCAGTCGGCCTCTTCCGGCGGGCAGTCGCCGTATTTTTCGGCGAGGCGCCGGCGCGCCTCTTCCGCGTCCGGCGCGCCCGAGGCGAGAAAGGCGAGCTTGGAGAAGGGCCTTTTCACATTATTCGGCTGGTCTCCGGCGGCGCCCATCACAACTCCCCTCGCCTGCGTCCGCAGCCGCCGCGATCCTTTCGCATACACCGACGCGCGGCGTTAGGGAAAGGCGCCGCGGCCGCCCCGCTCAGCCGATCTCCCCGGCGCGCCACAGCCAGGCCGCGCCGCGCACGCCGCTTGAATCGCCATGTACATTGGGCAGGATTTTCGTGTCGAAAGCGTCGGTGAAGGCGTATTCCCCGACCCGCGCCGCAAGCCCGTCGTAGATCAGTGAGATATTGGAAAGACCGCCGCCAAGCACGATCACGTCGGGATCGATGAGATCGACGACTACCGCGAGCCCCCGCGCCAGCCGGTCCTGATAGCGCTCGAGGCTCTCGCGCGCGAAAGCGTCACCTGCCTCAGCCAGCACGGCGATTTCGGTCGCAGAGCGACCTTCGCCGGAACGTCGCTCATAGTCGCGCGAAAGGCCGGCGCCGTTGAGGAACGTCTCGACGCAACCGCGATGACCGCAAAAGCAGCGCTCTCCCGGATATTCGTCCTCGGTCATCCACGGCAGCGGCGTATGGCCCCATTCCCCGGCGACGCGATTGCGGCCTTCGACAATTCCGCCATTGACGATGATGCCGCCGCCGACGCCGGTGCCGAGGATGACGCCGAAGACGACGCCAGCGCCGCGGCCGGCGCCGTCCACCGCCTCGGACAGCGCGAAGCAATTGGCGTCATTAGCGACGCGCACCGGCCGTGCGAGCGCCTGCGAAAGATCGACGTCGAGCGGCTTGCCGTTGACGACGGCGGTGTTGGAGTTTTTCACCAGCCCGGTATGGGTCGAAATCGCGCCGGGCGCGCCGACGCCGACGGCGCCGCGCCGTCCGATGTCTGAATCGATGTCGCCGACGAGCGCCGCGATCGACTTGACGATCGCTTGATAATCATGCGCGGGCGTCGCGACGCGGCGGCGCGCCAGAGTTTCGCCCTTAGCGTCGAGCGCGATCGCCTCGATTTTGGCGCCGCCGAGATCGACGCCGATGCGAATGAGATCGCGCGTCATTTCACGCGGGCGCGATCGAGATTCTGCGCATCGGAGAGCGCGCCCCGGGCGGAAGAGTCGATCTGCGCGGAATCGAGATCGAGGCCTTCGGTCTTCGCGCCTGCCCAGTTGGCGTCGGTGAAATCAGCGCCGGCGGCGTCGGCGCCAGTCAGATTTGCGTTGGTAAAATCGGCGCGCGCGGCTTTCGCAAAGCGAAGGTCGGCGCTCGCGAGATTGGCGCCGTGAAAACGCGCGCCCTCCAATGACGCCGAGCGCAGCACCGCGCGCATCAGGCCCATCGACTGGTTCTTCATGTCGGCGGAAAGATCGGCGTCGGCGAAATTGGCGCCGCGCGCCGATGCGCCGGTGAGGTCGCCTGCGAGTCGCGCATGGGCGAAATCCGCGCCGTCGGCGCGCATCCGTTGCATCTGCGATGCGAAGGCGTGCGCGCCTTTCAGCGACGCGCCGGAGAGGTCGGCTTCGATCAGCCAGGCCTGATCAAGGATCGAATCATCAAGCCGCGCGCCGGCGAGACGCGTCTTGTTCATGCGCGCCGCGCGAAAATCGACGCCGTGCAGATCGAGTCCGGAGAGATCGAGCCCGTTGAGGCTTTTACCTGAGAGATCGACCTTGCGTTCGTTGCTGCGCTGCCGCAGCGCCGCCTCGACGTCGGCGCGCGTCAATTCAGCCTTGGAATAGGCGGGCTGCGCAAGGTCGACGCCCTGCAGCATGTCCTGAGCGCGAGCGCTTGGCGCCGACAGGTGCGCGACGCAAAGAAGGACGAAGCTCAGGACTTGACGCATACGCTCGAACTCGTCCTCTTTGGCGCTACGCCGCGTCGGCGCTCCGATCAGCGCCGCCGCTCAGCGCCTGCGCCTGCGCGACCCAGCCGCCGCGTTTCACCCGGCCCGCCGCGCCGATCGATGATTCGATCCATTTGACATTGTCGTCGCTCCAGGCGGCGATCTGATCATAATGGAAAACCCCCAGCGCGTGCAGCTTCTCGACGCTCTTTGGTCCGAGCCCCTTGATCTTGGCGAGATCGTCGGCCGCGCCGCCGCGCGGCGCGGGAAGCACGGCGGGTCGTGCGCCAGCCGCCATCTTGCCGCTTGGCGCGCGCATCTGCGCGGCTTTCTCGTTCAACGCCTTGGCGGCCGAAGCCGCCAACTCCAACGCCGGCTCGACGCTCATCGGCGTTATGGGCTCGGCCGTCGCGGCGATGTCGGCTAGCGGTTCAGCGGGCGGCGCGACGACTGGTTCGGAGATTTCGGCCGTCACGCCGCGAAGAATGAGCGTCGGCCGCTTCACCGCATGGGCCGGCGCCGACCCCTGAACCTGCTTGAACGCGCCGCCGATCGGCAGTCCGATGAGATAAGCGAAGGCCGCGACAAGCAATATGTCCAAGGTCAGCGCGGCGCGGCCTTCGAGGAGTCCCAGCCAGGACGCCGCCGCGCCTCCCGCGAGCGCCGAGGCGACCGCAACGACGTTCCAGCCGGGGGCCGAGGGCGAATCCTTCGCCGGCGCGGTCGTGACATAACCGATCAGCGCGCCAAGCGCGCAAGCGGCGGCGAACCAGGGCCAGCCGAGCGTCAGCACATAAGCCATCTGCTTTCTCCTTTTCTGACGCTACTTGACGATGATTTCGACGCGGCGATTGCGGGCGCGATTTTCGTCGCTGTCATTGGGTGCGACCGGACGCTCGCCGCCATAGCCGACCGCCGTCATTTTGAACGGGTCGACGCCAGCTTTCGAGAGACGATCGAGGATCGCCTGCGCGCGACGCTTGCTGCGTCCAATGTTCACTTCGGCGATGCCGACATTGTCGGTATGCGCGCCGACTTCGAGGACCGCGCCCTGGCAGCGCAGCGCCGTCGCGGCGATCGCATCGACGAGCGGCGCGGATTCAGGCGCGATCGTCGCATCATCCGAGGCGAAGACGATTGGCGATTTGGCGATCAGCCGAGACAAGGTCGCGCCGCATTCGCCGGCGTCGAGCGGCGCGCCGACGATGCGCGTCGAGAGCTGAGCGTCGCCATGGAAGCTCTGCGGCAGCCCCTCGTCGAACGCCGTTGCGATATCGGCGCGCGCGTTCTGATGACGCGCGACGCCGGCCAGCGATACTGTCGAATCGCTGATCGAAAGCTTGCCCTCGTCGAGCCGCGCGAGCGCCGCAAGCGAATGATCCGTCGCTTCCGCGAAATTCTGCGGCGCGCCCTTCGCGATGGCGAGTCGGTCAACGACCGCGGCGTCGAAGAAACTCCTGCGCGCGGTTTCGACGAGACGATTGCGGACGCTTTCATCCGGCGCATAGCCCGTCAGCGTCACTTCGCCGCCGGCGCGCTGCGCGTCAAACACATAAGGCGCGACCGGACCCGCCGTCACGTCGAGCCGCGCGATTGCGAATCGCGCAGGCAGGCGGGCTTTGGCGTCAGCTTGAATCGTCGCGCTTAAGATGTTTTCGCGTCCCTGCCCTTCAATGACAATTTTGCCGTCCGTTACGACGACCTTGCCTTGCGAGAGCTTGCCGAGTTCGCCGACCGCGAATGCGAGCGCGCCGGCGAAATCGCCCTCCGGCGCGCCGGCGCCGAGCTGCGTCGCGTCGCTGACCGCGGCGCCGACCCCGGCCGTCGCCGCCATGGCGACGATCTTTTTGCGCAGATCGTCATTCGGAAGATGGCCGGACAGGCTGACGACGCCGTCGCGCAAGGCCGCCGAAAACACGTAAGGCGAAACCCGCGGCGGCGACACCGCGGCCTTTACGGCGCCCGCGTCGAAGGGCGGCGATTTGAGCGCCGCGATCGCTCTGTCGTAATCGGCGGCGCTGCGGGCTTCGCCCGAGACCGCTAAGGTCGCGTCGGTGATCGTCGTCGTCGCCGGATCGAGTTCGGCGAGTCGGCGAATGGCGAAGGACGCAAGCTCGGCGAAGGATTGCGGCGCGCCGTCGGCATAGGCTGCGGCGTCGCTCACTTCCAGGCCCAAAGAGGCGATCTCGGCGCGCAGCCTTTCGCGCGCGCCTGTCGGCGGGATATTGCCAGAGATCGTCGCCTTTCCGCCGTGGCGTTCGAGTTTCAGCACGAAGGGCGTCGCCCGCGAAAGCGGCTCGGTCGCGTCGACGATTCGCCGCGCCGGCGTTTCGATTCCCAACGCCGTCAGCAGGCGGGCTTTCACATCAGGCGACAGCGAAATCCCAGCGAGGATCACGTCGCGGCCCCCGACGCGGACCTCTGGTCTGTCGATCGCGTCAGGCGATTTTGCGATGCGAGAGAGAACCGCGTCGCGCAGTTCATCCTCGAGCACAGGCGTCAGCGCCTGCTGCGCAAAATATCCGAGTCCGAAAAGGACCGGCAGACCAATCCACCATTTCTTGGGAAGGAGCATCGACGTCTTGCCCTCCATCGAAGAGAGAATCAGCGAAGACGCGCATACTTTAACCGCACATGGCTCCCTTTGCGCGGCGTGATGTCAATATGATGGCGAACGCTCAGCGATATCCAAAGCAAAATGGGGAACACGGCCGCGCCGCGCTCCCCAAAGGCGAAGAAGAGTCCTGGTTGACTAAGACATAGAGTTTGTCAGCGCGCCGACAAGACTATTTCGAGGAAGCGCGCTCGCTTGCCGCAGGTCTTCCCGGGAGAAAGGGCGCCATGCCGGCGCGCGCCAATTCGTCGGCGCGCTCGTTCATGTCGTGACCCGAGTGGCCCTTGACCCAATGCCAGTCGACGTCATGCGGCTCCGCCGCCGCTTCGAGTCTTTGCCATAGATCGACGTTTTTCACAGGCTTTCGGTCGGCGGTGCGCCAGCCGCGCGCCTTCCAGCCTGCGATCCATGACGTGACTCCGCCGCGCAAATATTGCGAATCAGTATGAAGGTCGACGGCGCATGGCCGCGTCAGCGTTTCAAGCGCCCTGATCGCCGCCATCAGCTCCATGCGATTATTGGTGGTGAGCGGCTCGCCGCCGTTGATCTCCTTTTCGCGATCGCCGAATCGCAAGATCGCGCCCCAGCCGCCGGGGCCCGGATTGCCCGAGCAGGCGCCGTCGGTCCAGATCGCGACTCGGCGCGTCACGAGACGAGGCCATAGACACGCGCATCGGCGGCGGACTGATGAAAGCGGAGCTTGGCGAGATATTCGCGCGGATCCTTCGGACGCACCAAGGCGCCAGGCGGCACGTTGAGCCAGTCGACGTAGCGGGTCAGCAGAAAGCGCAGCGCGGCGCCGCGCGCAAGCGTCGGAAAGGCCGCGATCTCGGCCGCGGAGAGCGGCCGGATTCGGCGATAGGCGTCAAGCAGCGCCGCGCCCTTCTGAGGCTGATAGCAATGCTCGGCGTCGAAGCACCAGGCATTGAGGCAGACCGCGAGATCATAGGCGTAGGCGTCGGTGCAGGCGAAGTAGAAGTCGATCAGACCCGAGATGCGCTCGCCGAGAAAGAACACATTGTCCGGGAAAAGATCGGCGTGGATGACGCCGCACGGCAGGTCGCGCGGCCAGTCGCGCTCCAGATGGTCGAGTTCGGCTTCGACAAGCGCGCGCAATCCCGAGGCGACTTCCTCGGCGCGCGACGCGCAGGTCGAAAAAAGCGGCCGCCACCCCTCGACCGACAGCGCATTGTGGCGCCGCTGCGCGAAATCGGCGCCGGCGAGGTGAAGTTGCGCGAGCGTCGCGCCGAGCGCGGCGCAATGCGCGGCTTCGGGATGATGGACGGAATAGCCGTCAAGAAAGGTGATGATCGCTGCCGGGCGGCCGGCGAGCCGCCCGAGCGCGACGCCGGCGCGGTCTTTCACCGGCAGCGGGCAGGTGACGCCCCGCGCCGCGAGATGCTCCATGAGATTCAGGAAAAACGGCAGATCGGCTTCGGCGACGCGCTTTTCGTAAAGCGTGAGGATGAAGCTGCCGGCGCCGGTATGGAGATAATAGTTGGAGTTCTCGACGCCCTCGGCGATGCCTTTGCACGACAGCAATTCGCCGAGGTCATAAGTCGAGAGAAAAGCGATCAGCTCTTCATCGTCGACGAGCGTATAGACGGCCATGCGCGCCGACCGTTCCCGCAGGCCGCCCTCAGGCGATCGCCCGCAGTTCCTTTGGCAGGGGGAAGGACACGTTTTCGTCGGCGCTGGAGACGGTTTCGACGACAATGTCGTAACGCTCGGCGAAAGCGTCCATAATCTCCTCGACCAGCACTTCGGGCGCCGACGCGCCGGCGGTGATGCCAAGCGTCGCGATGCTGCCGAAAATCTCCCAGTCGATCTCTCCCCGGCCCTGCACGAGCTGCGCCGGCGCGCCAGCGCGCTCCGCTACTTCGCGCAGCCGCTGCGAATTGGAGGAATTCGGCGAACCGACGACAATCACCGCGTCGACGTAAGGCGCGACCTCCTTGACCGCGGCCTGACGGTTCGTCGTCGCGTAGCAGATGTCTTCCTTATGCGGGCCGATGATTTTCGGGAAGCGCCGCATCAGCGCATTGACGATCACTTGAGAATCATCGAGCGACAGCGTCGTTTGCGTCACATAGGCAAGATTGGATTCGTCGTCGAATTTGAGTCGATCGACGTCCTCGACGGACTCGACCAGCACAACAGCGCCCTCCGGAAGCTGCCCCATCGTGCCGACGACTTCCGGATGGCCGGAATGTCCGACGAGCAGCACCCGACGGCCGCGCCGCCAATGAATTTCCGCCTCCCGATGCACTTTCGTGACGAGCGGACAGGTGGCGTCGATAGCAAGCAGCCCGCGCTCAGCCGCGGTGGCGGAGACCGATTTGGCGACGCCGTGCGCCGAGAAGATCACCGGCGCCGCAGTCTTTGGAATCTCGTCGAGCTCCTCGACGAAAATCGCGCCCTTGGCCTTGAGCGACTCGACGACATAGCGATTGTGGACGATTTCGTGCCGCACATAGACCGGCGGCCCGAATTTGGCGAGCGCCCGCTCGACGGCGTCGATCGCGCGCACGACGCCGGCGCAAAATCCCCGCGGCGAACACAAAAGTATCTTGAGCGGCGGCTTCGCGGGCCGGGAGTGGACGTTCATCTTCGCGCCTTAGGCAGAGGCGGCGCCAGGCGGAGAGTCGCTCAAGCGCCAAACGCGGCCATCCGGACCCCCGGATTGAACGCCGGCAAGCAATGTCGCGCATGCGCGACGGTGTCAAGCCGGCCGCGACGCTTGCGGCGCCGGCGAGAGACTCATCCGTGAGCCAGGCCAAAGCGTTGCAGAATATCGAGCGTCCCTAACGGTTTCCCGATATCGCCGTCGATTGGCGGCGCCGCCGCTCTGTGACACGATGACGCCGGCGCCCGCATCCCGGGCCCGAATGAACGGAGCTGCGCGCATGTCCTATCTCGACGAGATTTTGCAATCGGCGCAAGGCGGCCAGCTGGTCGCCAACCTGGCTCAACGCTTCGGCCTGACGGCCGAACAGATGGAAGGCGCGATCAAGGCGCTCGCCCCCGCGCTCGAAATCGGGTTGAGCAACGCCGCCGAACAGCCAGCGATGTTCCAAAGGCTTCTGGGCGACATCGCGTCGCCCGGACGCGCGGCCGCCTTCGACGACCCCAGCGCGGCGCATGACATTGACTCGGTCGCTCAATCGCGACAGCTGCTTGACGATCTCTTTGGCTCGCCGGCGGCTGTCGGCCGGATCGTCCAGGTCGCGGCGCGAGAATCAGGCCTGCGTCCCGATATTCTTTCGCAGCTTCTGCCAATTCTGGTCTCGGTTCTCATCGGCGGATTGTTCAAGAATATCGGAACCAGCGGACTTGGCGGCGTGTTGGGCCAACTCGTCAATTCGGGCGCGCTGGGGTCCATCCTCGAACAAATGCTCGGCGGCGGCCGTGCGCCGGAGCCCGCGCCAACGCCGACACCGCGTGGCGGCGGACTGGGCGGCGGGCTGGGTGGAATCCTCGGATCGATCCTAGGATCGCTGCTTGGCGGCGGCCGCCGACCGGCGCCCGGCCCCTATCGGGGACCGGCGGACGATACGGGCGGCGGCCCCTTCGATCTCGACCCAGGCCGAGGGAGCTCCCAGGGGACCCCGGAAATGGATCAGGCATCGATCAAGCAAGCGATCGAAGACATCAAGAAAACACTGCAGATTGGGCGCGGCGGCCAGGGCGAAACCGCGGCGGCGCGCTCGGATTTCGAAAGCATCATCGGTCAAATATTGGGCAAGCGCTGAGCAAGGCGGCGCCGCCATCGGCGGCGACGCAAGCCCCAGGGGAATGGCGGCCGATCGTTAACGAGGCGCCCTTCCCCGCCGGCGCAACGGAGGCTTGCGCAGCGCCGTCTTTCCTGCAATCCATCGGCGCGATTCCTCGACAGCGCGAGGCGCGTCCGCGCCGCGATCGCGCCCCTCCTCGAACACGGACAGTTTCCGATAGATGGCCCGCGACGTATCCGACACGACGCCAATCACGTCGCGCAACATGTTGGTCGAATGGCTGGAAGCCGGGTGCAAGACCGGCGGCGCGCCGCTGCGCATCGGCACCGAACACGAGAAAATCCCCTTTTACGCCGCAGACAACGCGCCCGTCCCCTATGACGGTTCGGCCGGTCGCGGCGGCGTGCGCGCGCTGCTCGAGGGCCTCGGCGATGCGCTCGGCTGGGCGCCGATCTTCGACCGCGACGCGCTGATCGGCCTCTATCAGCCGGAAGGCGGCGGCGCGATTTCGCTCGAGCCCGGCGGCCAGTTCGAACTCTCCGGCGCGCCGCTGCTCGACGTTCACGCGACGAAGGAGGAACTCGACGCGCATTTCGGCGCGCTTGCGCCAGTCGCAAACGCGCTCGGGGTGCGTTTCCTCGATCTCGGCTGCAGCCCCAAATGGTCGCGCGCGGAAACGCCGGCGATGCCCAAGCAGCGCTACGCCATCATGCGGAGCTATATGCCGAAAGTCGGCGCGCGCGGCCTCGACATGATGTTTCGCACCGCCACCGTGCAGGTCAACGTCGACTTCGTCGATGAAGCCGACATGGTTCAAAAGATGCGGGTCGGCCTCGCTCTGCAGCCGTTCGTCACGGCAATTTTCGCCAACTCGCCGTTTCTCGACGGCAAGCCGACCGGCCGACTGTCGCAACGATCCTATATTTGGCTCGATACCGACCCGAATCGCACCGGCATGCTGCCTTTCGCCTTCGACAAGGGATTCGGCTTCGAGCGATACGTCGATTATGCGCTTGACGTGCCGATGTATTTCGTCAAGCGCGGCGACGTCTATCATGACGTGGCGGGGGCAAGCTTTCGCGATCTGATGGAAGGGCGCCTCGCGCAATTGCCCGGCGAACGCGCCACAATGTCCGACTGGGCCAATCATCTCTCGACGATTTTTCCCGAGGTGCGACTGAAGACCTATCTGGAAATGCGCGGCGCGGACGCCGGGCCCCGCACGCATTTCACCGCCCTCGCCGCGCTGTTCGCCGGCCTCTTTTATGATTCCGGCGCGCTCGACGCGGCGCGCGAACTCACCAAGGATTGGACCGCCGACGCCCGCCAGGCGCTGCGCGACGACGTTCCGGCGTTGGCGCTCGATGCGACGATCGGGGGCCGCGGTCTGCGCGACATCGGTCGCGACGTTCTTTCGCTGGCGAAGGACGGGTTACGCCGGCGCGCGCGACTGGACGCGCAGGGCCGTGACGAGAGCGTTTTTCTCGCGCCCCTAGAAGCCATTGTCGAAGAAGGACGATGTTTGGCGCAGCAGCGGCTCGACGCCTATTACGGCGGATGGGGAGAGTCGATCGACGCCGCCTTCGTCGACTGCGTCCTGCCGCTATAGGCGCTTTGAACCGCGCTCAGCGCGGGAAGAGATCGTGCAGTCCGAAGGGCGCCATCGGCAGCCATGAGGAATGCGCGGCGGCATGCCGCATGCCGTCGCGCGGCATTTCGGCATAGCCCATCGGGGCGACCGGCGTTCTCGGCATGGTGACGCGAACGTGTCCGCCCAATCGAACGCAGCCATTCGACCCGGCGACCGGGACATAATCGGCGCCATAGCGCGCGCATTGGCTCACATTTTCGGCGCGAACCGGCGTGACCGCGAACGTTGCGAGCGCGATGACTGCAAACAGGCGCCCCGGAATTTGACCTTCGCTGCGGCGGATGATGTCTTGGGTCGTCATAATTTTTTGGCCTCACTTCCGAAAATTCGCGCCCGGGCGCGATATTTCAGGAGCCTTGCAATCCCGACCTGTCTCTCGGTGCGACGAAATTGGGCCGACGGCGAAGACAAACGCTCGCGTCGAGCCCGACGCTGTTTACTCACATTCCAACTAGAGCCAAACATCGTGGCAGGATCGTGTCTCTCACGCCCTGCGCGCGAAGCCCGCCCGCGTCACACGCGCCTTACGCTTTATTTTCTATTTATTTATTTTTTGTTTAGATTTTGTCTTGCGCTGGCGGTCGCCAATCGCCAATCGCGGCCTGAACGATCGCCAAGGCGGCGACCGCGGCGGTGTCGGCGCGCAGCACGCGCGGTCCAAGCGAGAGACAAACGACATTCTGCAATCGTCGAATGGATCCCCGTTCAGAATCGTCGAAGCCGCCTTCGGGCCCAATGAGCAGGCTCACGCCCTCCCGGGCCGTGCAGTCGGCGAGCGCGTCCATCGGATTGGCGAGAACGGCATGTTCGTCGCAAAAAA
This sequence comes from Methylocystis sp., assembly GCF_046349115.1. Classification (GTDB taxonomy): domain Bacteria; phylum Pseudomonadota; class Alphaproteobacteria; order Rhizobiales; family Beijerinckiaceae; genus Methylocystis. The sequence continues at coordinate 227,418 of NZ_JAXMCX010000002.1, forward strand.
TGAGCAGCCGCCGCGCCGGGAAACCCGCCAGGAAATCGGGCAATTCGACGGCGGGCGCGACTTCGGGCACGGCCAGCACGCCGCATTGCTCGGCGGCTTCGACGACATTCGATTGAAGCCGCGCGGCATTGATTCGGCGGACCTGGGTGCGATGGGTAATCACCGGAAGGAGCCTGCCGGCGCCCATCTCCGTGGCCTTTTGCGCCATATAGTCGAGACGCGCCTGCTTTAAGGGCGCGAAGCAATAATCGAGGTCGGCGCGTTCGGGCTGGACGCGCAACCGCTCCGCGACGCGCAATCTTGCGGCGCGGCGCGTAACATCGAAGAGCGTCGCGCGAAATTCGCCGTCGCGACCGTTGAATACATGTATCGCGGCGCCCTCGCGCAGGCGCAAAACATTGAGCAGATAGTTCAACGCCTCAGCTGAAGGCGCGAAGTCGACGCCAGGAGCGAGCTCGTCGCGAACGAACAGGCGCTGGGCGGTAAAATCATAAGCTGACACAATCGCTTCCGAGCGGCGACGCGAGCGCGATGCGCGCTTGCCATGAAGCCGCCGCTTTGTTGCGCGCAGGTTCGCTAAAACTTGCGTCGGCGGCAAGCCTGCTGGTATTGCTGCAAGCCTTATGAGCGGACCAAGAGACATGATCATTGGCGCTGTCGCTTTTCCTCGCGCCCTCGCGCGACATTCGATCTTTGCCCTCCTCGCGACGCTGATCGCGGCGAATGGCGCGCATGCGCAAAGCTGCCAGGAGGATTTTCAGAAGCTCACCGTCAAGCGGATGGCCGGCATCGAGGCGCTCAACGCCATCGGCAAGGCGGGCAAGGGCAAGATGGATCCCGAGGCCGCCTGCCCGGCCGCGCGCCGTCTCGTCGCGATCGAGACCGAGATGATGAATTACCTCGCCAAGAACAAGGAGTGGTGCAACATTCCGGACAATGTCGTCGACGGCTTCAAGGATGCGCGCGGCAAGACCCAGGGCTTTGCTTCGCAGGCCTGCGCGGCCGCGGCGAAGATGAAACAGATGCGCGATCAGGCGGCCGCCGGGGGCGGCGGCATGATGGCGCCGCCGAAGTTGCCCGCCGGGCCGCTGTGACCATCAGACGAAGCGGCGATGCGTCGGGAGCGACCGCGCTGCCCGACGCGATCGCGGACCATGCATTGCTGCGTCGCGCGCCTCCCGCGCTCCTGCCTTTTCTCCAGCTTGCGCGCCTCGACCGGCCGATCGGCTGGTGGTTGCTCCTGCTGCCTTGCTGGGAGTCGAGCGCGCTCGCGTCGGTCGCGCTGCGCGAAGGGCCAAATTTCTGGCATCTGGCCCTGTTCTTCATCGGGGCCGTCGTCATGCGCGGCGCGGGCTCGACCTATAACGACTATGTCGATCGCAAGATCGACGCCAAGGTCGAGCGCACGCGTTTGCGTCCGCTGGCCAGCGGACGGGTGACGCCGCGCGCCGCGCTGGCCTTCATCGTCGCGCAATGCCTCATCGGTCTTGCGGTGCTTCTCTCGTTTAACGGGCTGACGATCGCGCTGGGACTGATCTCGCCGCTGATCGTGCTGATCTATCCTTTCGCCAAGCGGTTCACGTCCTGGCCGCAGGCGATTCTCGGATCGGCCTTCGCCTATGGCGCGCTGCTCGGCTGGACGGCGCAGACCGGCGCGCTCGGCGCCCCGGCGCTATTCCTCTATGCCGCCGCGATCTTATGGACCATCGGCTTCGATACGATTTATGCGCTTCAGGACCTGCGCGACGACGCGATCGTCGGCGTGCGCTCGACGGCGCGTCTCTTCGGGCCGCGCGTGCAGCTCGCTGTCGGCGCTCTCTATGCCCTTTCCGCCGCGAGCGCCGCGCTCGCGGCTTTTCTGGCGGGCGGCGGATGGCTGTCCTATCTCGGCGTCGCCGCCTATGCGGCGCATCTCGTCTGGCAGACCGCGCAGACGAAGGAAGACGCCGCGCCGGCGACCGCGCTTCGCCTGTTCCGCTCCAATCGCGACGCCGGGCTGCTGCTGTTCGCCGGTTTCTTCGCGCAAAGCGCGATGTTTCTGCTCTGATCGCCAGACTAGCCCTATTTTTCGAGTTCCTTTTTCCGATCGATGCAGGAATCGATCTCCTTCTTGTCCAGCTCCCAATAGGAGCCGCCGCAGAGCGCCTGGTAGCGGCTGCTGACGAAAAACGACCAGACGTAATAGAGAGTCAGCAGCACCGCGGCGAGCGCGGCGACCTTCATGATCAAATTGAACCGCTGTTGCGGATCTTCAGTGCCGGACATTTTTATCTCCGCGCCAGAGTTATACGAAACCCGTTTGAACTGCGCGGATGTCATTCCCGACGCGCGCAACGCGCGCGATCGGGAATCCAGAGCAATCCAGCTTTGCCGGGTCGGCTCTGGATTCCCGGCCAGGCCTTCGGCCTGCCGGGAATGACGCCGTCCAAGCTAACGGATCAGCGGGAATTCGTATTAGGCCGCCATAAAATCCGCCGTCAACGATAGAGCGCGCTGCGAAAAAATGCGGCCCGGTCTTTCGCATAGAGCGCGCTCCAAATTTTTGGAATCGATCACGCTGCATTTGGGCGCTTCCACCCACATGCAGCGTGATCTAATCGAGCGTCTGTCTGAATCGCATCACCGCGACGCTCATCGCGACAAGCGTGAAAGCCGCGAGCGCGCCGGCGTCGATGGCGAGTTCGCCGAAGGTCGAGCCCTTCAGCATCACCGACCGCACGATCCGCAGGTAATGGGTGAGCGGCATCGCCTCTCCGAGATATTGCGCCCATGTCGGCATTCCATAGAAAGGAAAAAGAAAGCCCGACAAAAGCATGCTCGGCAGAAAAAAGAAGAAGGCCATTTGCATCGCCTGGAGCTGATTGACCGCGACCGTCGAGAACGTATAGCCGACCGAAAGATTGGCGACGATAAAGAGCAGCGTCAGCAAGGTGAGAGTGAACAGCGATCCGACCAAGGGCACCTGAAACAGCACCGAGGCGACAATGAGAATTGTCGCCATTTGCACGCCGCCGACGACCACATAGGGCGCGATTTTGCCGAGCATGATCTCGACCGGGAGTATCGGCATGGCGAGCAACGCCTCCATCGTTCCACGCTCGATTTCGCGCGTCACCGACATCGCCGTATACATCAGCATCGTCATGGTCAGAATCGTCCCGATCAATCCGGGAACGATATTGCGGCGGGTCTCTCCCGCCGGGTTGTAGCGGCGATGCACGCGGATATCGTAAGGTGCCGCATTTTGCGCAAGCGAGGCCAGCGGTCCGATCAACTCCCGATCGAGCGCCTGATTGGCGGCGCCGAGCGCGGCGGCGACGGCGCCCGAGGTCGCGGTCGGGTCGGTCGCGTCGGCGGTCAGCAGCAGCGCCGGCTTTTCCCCGCGAACCAGCTGGCGAGAAAAATCGGGCGGAATCTGAATGACGAATTGCACCTTGTTCGAAAGGATCAATTTGTCGGCGTCCGCCTCGCCCCGCGCGACATATTTGATGTCGAAATAATCGGTCGCCCGCAACGCGCCGATCAGCGCGCGCGCGATCGGACTGTCATCCGTGGTGAGCACGGCCGTCGGGAGATGTTTGGGATCGCTGTTGATCGCATAGCCGAACAGCATCAGCTGCATGAGCGGAATGCCGACGATCATCGCAAAGGTCGGCCGATCGCGACGAAGCTGAATAAATTCCTTCACGAACATGGCGACGAATCGCTGCCAGGACTGCGCCAGCGCGCCGCGCGCCGAACGCGAGGCGGCGCTTGGCGGGCGTTGCGGCGCGCTCATCGGTCGGCTCCGGCGCGAGTCATCAAATCGATGAACACGTCCTCGAGAGTCGGCTCGTCGCGCTTCCAGCGGTGGCGGCCTTCGGCGCCATAGCGGCGCGCAAGGCGCTCCATGGCCGCTTCGTCGCGCCCGCCCACATGCAGCGCCGAGCCGAAGCGCGCGACAATGTCGACGCCCGGCTGATGTTTCAATTCGCCGCCGAGCGCATCGAGATCCTCGCCGGTCACGACCCATGTCGAGAGATGCGCGCCGTCGATGATCTGCGGAATCGTCCCCGACGCGAGGAGCCGGCCGTTGGCGATGTAAGCGATCTTATGGCAGCGCTCGGCTTCGTCCATGTAATGGGTCGAAACCAGCACGGTCAGGCCTTGAGTCGAGAGATGATGAATCTCGTCCCAGAAATCGCGGCGCGCCTTAGGATCGACGCCGGCGGTCGGCTCATCGAGAAGAAGCAGCGACGGTCCGGGAAGGATGCAGGCGCCGAGCGCCAGCCGCTGCTTCCAGCCTCCGGACAATTCGCCGGCGAGCTGATCGGCGCGCGCCGCGAGCCCCAATCGCTCAAGCGCCGCCTGAGCCGCGCGCACCGGCGCTTCGAGATTATAGACGCGCGCGACGAATTCGAGATTTTCGCGAATGGTGAGGTCGCGATAGAGCGAAAAGCCCTGCGTCATGTAGCCGACATAACGCTTGATCTCTTCCTGCTCGCGGCGGATGTCGTAGCCGAAACATGTTCCCTCGCCCGAGTCGGGCGTCAGCAGCCCGCAGAGCATGCGGATCGTCGTTGTCTTGCCGCTGCCGTTCGGGCCGAGAAATCCCTGGATGTCGCCGCGCGCCACCTGCAGCGTGAGATTGTCGACGACCTTTTTCGCGCCGAAGGATTTGGTCAGCCCGCGCACATCGATCGCGATGTCGCTCGCGACGCTCATCGCCCCGGTTCCGTCGATTCCGGCGCGGGGCTCACGGAGACCGGCATCCCTAAAGGCAGGGCGCGCGCCGGACCTTCGAGATGCGCTTCGACCTTGAAGACGAGTTTCGCGCGCTCCCTGTCGCTAAAAATGACAGGAGGCGTATATTCCTCGCGTCCGGCGATAAAGGAAATGCGTCCGTAAAGATCGTTCGCACAGCCGTCGCATGCGACGAGCACCCGCTCGCCAAGCGCGATTTTCGGCAATTTCGGTTCGGAGACATAAAAGCGCACTTTGCGGTTCTCTGGCGGCAGCAGCGCGATGACCGGCTGGCCGGCGTTGACGATTTCGCCGGGCCGAAAATACACGTCCTGCACGACGCCGTCGGCGGGCGCGACGACGCTCTGGCGCTTGATGCGAATGTTGAGCGCATCGAGCTGCGCGCGGGCCTGTTTCAAACTGGCTTCGGCCGCTTCGATCTCCTGCGTGCGGCTCGCCATGCGCGACGCCTCGACCTGCCGGCGCGCCTCCTTCACACTCGCTTCATCGCGGGCGCGCGCCATCTCGGCGCGATCAAGCGCCGCCTTGGCGACATGGCCGTCGGCATAGAGCTTGCGTTGCCGGTCATAATCGGCGCGCGACAATTGCAACGCCGCCTCGGCGCGCTCCAGCGCCGCCTGCAAAACAGCAATCTGTTCAGGCCGATTCATCGCCGCCTGCAGATTTTCGGCTTGCGCCTCGAGTTGCGCGACGCGCGCCGCCGCCTCGTCACGAGCGCGATCGAGAAGCGCGGTCGACATCGCGAACAGCGGATCGCCCTTCTTCACCGCCGAACCGGCGGCGACCGCGACGCTCGCAATCTTTTCGCTCTCATAGGGGCCGATGTAGAGAATGTCCCCCTCGACATAGCCGAGGAAGACGTCGCCGGGATTGACCGGGCGAGCGGTGACGATCCAGACGCCAAAGGCGAGGAGCGCGATCGCAATGAAATAGGGGAGACGCTTCATGGGGCGGAAATCGGATCGCGCATGATCTGATTATGCACCTCTCTGGCCGCGCCCCGAACTTTCGCCGGAAATGGCTCGATCAAAGCCTTGCTCAAACGCGAAACTCCTTTTGCCGCAGCCCGCGCAAAAAGGCTAGAATGTCTCCAAGAAAGGCAAAAGGGATTGAAAATGACTGAAGATACGGAGCTGCCGCCGCGCGAATCGATGGAATATGACGTGGTCGTCGTCGGCGCGGGCCCGGCCGGCCTCGCCGCGGCGATTCGCTTGAAGCAGGTCGCGCCAGATCTTTCAGTCGTCGTCATCGAAAAAGGCTCCGAGCCCGGCGCGCATATTCTGTCTGGCGCGGTGATCGACCCGATCGGCCTCGACCGACTTCTGCCCGAATGGCGTACGCGCGACGATTCTCCGCTCAAAACTCAGGTGCATGAAGATCATTTTCTGCTGCTGTCGGAAAAAGGCGGGTTTCGCATTCCCAATATGTTGATGCCGCGGCTGATGAACAACCATGGCAATTTTATCGGCTCGCTCGGCAATGTCGTTCGCTTTCTCGCCTCCGAAGCTGAAACCCTCGGCGTCGAAATCTATCCCGGCTTCGCCGGCGCCGAAGTCCTGTATGGCGATCAGGGCGAGGTCGTCGGCGTCGCGACCGGCGACATGGGCGTGGGCCGCGACGGCGAACCCAAGGACAGTTTCACCCGCGGGATGGAGCTTAGGGGCAAATATACGATTTTCGCCGAAGGCGCGCGCGGCTCGCTGACCAAGCAACTGCTGGCGAGATACGATCTTTGCGCGAAGAGCGAGCCGCAGAAATTCGGCATCGGCTTCAAGGAACTTTGGCGTATTCAAAAGGAAAAGCATAAGGACGGGCTGGTGCAGCATTCCTTCGGCTGGCCGCTCGCCGGCGACACCGGCGGCGGCTCTTTCCTCTATCATTTCGACGACGATCTCGTGTCGATCGGTTTCGTCGTCCATCTCAACTATTCGAATCCGACGCTCTCTCCCTTCGACGAGTTTCAGCGCTTCAAGACGCATCCGATGATCGCGCCGACGCTCGAAGGCGGCGAGCGCCTGTCCTATGGCGCGCGCGCGCTGACCGAGGGCGGCTGGCAGAGCGTGCCGAAGCTGGTCATGCCCGGCGGCGCGCTGGTCGGCTGCGCCGCGGGCTTCATGAATGTGCCGCGCATCAAGGGGTCGCATAATGCGATGCTCTCCGGGATTCTGTGCGCCGATCATGTCGCGGCGGCGATCGCCGAAGGCCGCGCGCATGACGAAATCGCCGCCTATGACGCGGCGTGGCGCGCGTCCGACATCGGCCGCGATCTAAAGCCGGTTCGCAACGTCAAGCCGCTCTGGTCCAAATACGGCACCTATGTCGGCGCGCCGCTCTTTGGCCTCGACATGTGGACGAACGAATTGTTCGGCTTTTCCCTCTTCGGCACGCTCAAGCACGGCAAGGCCGATTACGAGACCTTAACGCCGCTCTCGGAAGTGACGCCGATCGTCTATCCGAAACGCGCCGGCGATCTCGTCTTCGACAAACTGTCGTCGGTGTTCGTCTCGAACACCAATCACGAAGAAGATCAGCCGGTTCATTTGAAGCTCGCCGATCCCACGATCCCGATCGATCGCAATCTTCCGGTCTATGGCGAGCCGGCCCGGCTCTATTGTCCGGCCGGCGTCTATGAAGTGGTCTACGCCGACGAGGAGATGCGCCGCGATCCGCGATTCGTCATCAACGCGCAGAATTGCGTCCACTGCAAGACATGCGACATCAAGGACCCGGCGCAGAATATCACCTGGGCGCCGCCGGAAGGCGGCGGCGGTCCGAATTACCCGAATATGTGAGCGGTTTTCCGTCCGAAGAGCGGGCGAAGCGCGGCGCGAAGGACGAGGGCGGCGGCGGCGCTCTTTGCATGGAGCCGTCATTGCTTCGTCGCCTCGCGCCTCGCAAAGAAGCGCGGAGGAGTCCCTAAACGCAAATGTTTTTCCTCGCCTCGAAAATCCTCGGCTACCTTCTGGCGCCCATCCATGTCGCCGTCTTTCTTTGCGTCATCGGCGCGATGCTGCTCTACACGCGCTGGCGCGCATGGGGGCGCGCGCTTGCCACCATGGGCGCGCTCGCGCTGCTGCTCATGGGTTTCACGCCGCTCGGCGCCATGCTCGCGGCGCCGCTCGAAGGCCGTTTTCACGAAGCGCCGCGCGATCTGCCGGCGCCGCCTGACGGAATCATCGTGCTCGGCGGCGCGGCCGATGCGGAATTGAGCGCCGAGAGAAGCTGGCCGATATTGTCGGAGGCGGCGGAACGCCTGACGACGCCGATCGCGCTGATGCGCAAATATCCAGAGGCGCGACTAATTTTCAGCGGCGGATCGGCGGCGCCGCTTGGCATTCCGGAGACGGAGGTCGCGAAACAATTTTGGAACGACGTCGGCCTTGACGAAAGCCGCGTCTTCTATGAAGAGCGCTCGCGCAATACGCTCGAAAACGCCATCTTCACGCGCGACCTGGTTCAGCCGAAGGCGGGCGAACGCTGGCTGCTCGTCACTTCCGCCATGCACATGCCGCGCGCGATCGGCGTCTTTCGCAAAGCGGGATTTCCGGTGATCGCCTTTCCGGTCGATTACCGCACGCATCGCGATATCCGGCGCCTAGAAATTCCAGGCGCGCTCGGCGCATTCGCCCTCTTCGAATCCGCCGCGCATGAATGGGCGGGGCTTGTCGCTTATTGGCTGACTGGAAAGACCGACACGCTCTTTCCCGCGCCGTGATCAATCCGAGCGATTACGCCGTCCGCGCGACGCGCCCGCCGGCTCCATGCTGCGCCCGCCCCCGCCGCCAGGATAAGCGCCGTGTTTCATTTCCAGGAAAAGAGCGATGGCCTGGGCGCGATTGCGCACCTCGAGCTTTTCGAAAAGATTGCGCAAATGGAACTTGATCGTGTTGATCGAGACCCCGAAATCCTTTGCGAGCTGGCTGTTGGTATGGCCGGAGCCGAGCGCCGACAGCAGGCTTCGCTCCCGCAAGGTCAGATTTTCCAGCGGGTCGCTGCGCATTTTGCGAATGTCGACGAAAGGAAAAACCATGTCGCCGGCCGCCACCGCGGCGAGCACGTCGAGAAGCCGCTCCGGCGGGGCCCGCTTCGAGACGAAGCCCGCGCCGCCAAGCTGGAGAGTCTCGGCCGGCGCAGCAGGATCATTGGTGCCGCTGTAGACGACGATTTTGGGCGCGGCGACCTGGCGCGACAGCGCCCGCAGCACGTCGCGGGCGTGCAGCGTCGGCAATTGCCAGCCGATGACCGCGATGGTGAATTTTTGCTGGCGCGCCGCCTCAAGGAATTCCTCGCCGTCGGTCAGCTTGGCCACGAGGTTGAAGCGGCGATCGTCCGACAGCAGCTTGTCGAGACCGGCAAGGATCAGCGGGCTCTTGTCCGCGACGGCGACGTCGATGCGTTCCACTTCGGCCGTCGCCTGCGCGCCGTCGGGGCCATTGGCGCGCGCGGCGCGGCCACCATCCTTATGGTCGTTTCCGGCCCTGGTCGAAGAGGTAGGAGCCATCTAGCCTCCACCGCCACGCGAGCGCGGCGCATGTGTCCGATTCGCCCCCAACAAACTCGGACATAGAGCAAATTCTGGCCCGTCGGGTCGGCGCTGCCCGCCCGATCGAAGTGGGCGTATCACCATAGCGCAGGCGCCGGCGGATGCAAGCCTCTTCGGGCGCAGGAGAAGGGTCGGCCGGCAAGAAAAACGGCGCGCTGGCCGAGCCAGCGCGCCGTATTTATAAGCTGCTTAAGAGCTGGTCTTAGTCGCTGAACACCCAGCGGGCGGCGAAATAAGCGGCCGCGCCAATGACGATGATCGCGATCATGCCGACCGGAGTCGCTGCATAGCTCGTCAGTTCAAGAATAGCGCCCATAGTTTCCTCCTTCTGTCACACACTGCGGGTTTGCCACATGCCGAGATTCACGCTGCAATCCGCGATGCGGCATTGCGGTCGTTGTAGAATTGGTCAAGTGGATAGCATGGCTGACGCCGGCCCAATTCGGTCTCAGTTCAACATCGACCTCACTTAGGCGGGAACGCGTCTGCATCGCTTATTCGGCCCTAGCCGCGCCCGGAGAGCCATAATGCTCGCAGCTCTCGGCCGCTGTTCCGAAATGCGGTCGTTTGGAAGTATTGCAGACGCACAGTCCTGTCAAGCGACTGAAATGGCCGCAGATGCGCTGCATCGCCGCATCGACGGCCCCAAGCACAGGCTTAGTTTGCGCTTGCCGTCGCCTCGCCTCCGCGACTATCTATCAAAGCGCGGCGCCCGTCCTTCTCGCGAGCAAACCTTCCATGTTCAGGTTCGTGATCATCGCCGTCGCCTTGGCGGCCGCAGGGTTTTCAGCCTTTTACGCCTTCCGGCGCTCGCCCGTCTGTTCCGCCGACGGCAAATATATGGCGACGCGGAGCGACTGCGAGGCATGGGGCTTCGCGCCCGACATATGCAAGCAGGCGATCGAAAAAGCGCGCGCGGTCGTCGTGCGGGCGGCGCCGAAAACCGAGACCATGTTTCAGTGCGAAGTGCGTTTTTCGGACTGTTTCCAGGCCCCGGAAGGAGGCTTTTCGCCCCAGCCCTCATTTTGCCTGCGCCCGGGCGCGAACGCCGAGCCTCTAGAAGTCAGATATCTCGAATATGAGTCTGATCGCATGAACCGGAAGAAGACGAAGGAAGTTCGGGTCAACTGAAATCGGCGCGAGAAGTTCAACGCCTGGAGTCGGCGCGGCGCTGATTGATCTCGAATTCAGAAGCGTCGATGACGAGCCTGCCGGCGGCGGTGCCGATCGCGATGTGGATCGGCACGACGACATGGGCGTCGGGCAGCGGCGCGAGCCAGACGCTGATGTCGTGATTATTCGCCATATAGCGGGTGGACGAACTGTCCGGACGGTGGCCGGCGATCGGCATATAGCGCGCCGAACAGACGGTGACGGGACCGGCGTAGCCTCTGATTTGCGCCACGTGATCGCCGGCGTAGGCGAGTTCCACGTCGAAGCGCGTGACGCCGTCGAACACCGAAATGGTCCGGTTGCACGCTGATGGACCGGTAAGCTGCTCTCCTGGCGGCACCCTCATGATCAGCGCGCTGACCGGGTCGACGATGTGGCGCTTGGCGCTTTCCGTGACCGGGATGCGCGCCTCGGCGTCCCAGGGCGCCGGCCTTACGTCGACCGTGCGCACGGCGTTGCCGGCGAGCGACATGCGCACCGTGCGCGTCTCGTCGCTGTTCGAAGTGGTGTTGGCGTAGCTTGCCGGCGAGGGGCCCGCCAGGGTCAGCCCGCCGCTGGCGCTGGCGGCGCCCCGGGCGTTGTTGATCAGATTGGCGAGGCCGGTCGTCCGCATCGAGATTTCGACCCGATAGGTCTGCGGATCGACGACGCCCGACGCATAGGCGCTGCCGATCGAAAGCCCCATCAGGCTCAACGCATAATGCGCCCTGAGAGTCTCAGCCCCGGCCGGCGCGCCAAGCGCCAGGCAAAGGGCCAGAGGCATGGCGAGGGCGACGATGTCCCGGCCCAACGTTTTTAGGCGTTGCTCAACCGCGGCGGCGCAGAGGCTCAGGCCCATTCCTGCCAATGTCCGTCCTCGAATATGCGCCATGCCCGCAATCCAGCCTTTGCGACAACGAGACGTCCCGCCTTGGCCTCAGAGACAAGATGCTTGAATACGAGAGGATTGCGCCAGGAAAAGGGCTTTTCCGGGTCGCAGACGGCGAGATATTCGTCGCTGTCGGGGTCGTCCATCAGCAGGGCGCCGACCCGATCGGGCCGCAGTTGCGAGGAGAAGCTGCGCTCGTCCTTCCATCGGCAATAATAGTCGCGGCACACTTGCGGGCGCGTGTCGTAAACGCCGCAGCCGCCGGCCTGCGCGCAATGCTCGCAAAGCTTGCCGGCCGGCTTCTTGAATTCTTCGATTTCAAGCACCTTGCAGCAGAAGAAGCAGGAGCCGCAGGCCTTGCCGGGGATGTCGAGCATGAGGGTTAAGCGCCGATGGCGAGAGATTCGAATCGGCGTATTGTGAACGCGAGCGCGCCGGATGCAAGCAGCGCCGGGCGGATGAACAGGGAATTCGGGCGGATCAGTCCGTCGGCGCGCAAGGCTGCGCTCGGGACGCTTGCCGCTCGCTTCGGTCCGGTTTGGACGAAGCCGGGTCGTAGGCCGATCGACTATGGTTGCTTTGACAGCGCATACCACCGCCTGCCGCCATATTTCGACACATAGGGCAGACCGATCATGACGCACCTTGAAAAGCCTGTTTCTTTGAACAGTCTCAAGATGCTGGGCTCTGTATGCCACCAGGAATGCGCGTTGCCGACGGACGCCTGCAGATTCGTTTGTTCCGGATACAAGATTCCTTCATAGCCGGATTGACGCTCAATCGCGTCCGCGTCCAATTTCATTTGATCCCAGACATCCTGCGCGACGAGATCTCTGATGTGGACCTGGGTGTCGATGATCACCCGGCTGCCTTTCGGGCAACGCGTCAGCAAGTCGATCTGATCGTCGAGGGTCAGATGATATAAGAGCCCAAGAATCAAAATCACGTCAAAGCCGGCCAGGTCGAATGTGCGGACGTCTTGCAGCTTGAACGATACGTTCGGCGGCAGAACCGCGGGTTTTCTGTCTTGTCGCGCGTCGACGGCGGTGACGCGATAACCATGCGCTGCGGCGGCGCATGAAAAAATGCAGTGCCCGGCGCCAAGATCGACAAGTTTGCGATCACGTTCGACAGTAATATGTCTCAGGATGTGATCGAGTATTGTCCGCCGGTGCGTGTCGCCGGTCTGTAGAAACATATATTTTGAGTCATCGATCATCATCGCTTTCAATTCCTGCTCTTGTCGGAACGCTCGGGCGAATAACGCATGCGGCAGGGAAGCGGCAAACGGTCAAGCCATGAGAGCGAGTGTAGGCGTAAATCGACTCTCGGCTGCTCTTTCTCGACAGCCGCGCCGGGATGCTCCAGATGGCCTCCGATTCGGAAACGAGAATGCTTTCATTCGGCGTTTACGACAAGGCCGACGCGCCATTGCGAACGATGTCTGGCGGACAGGACGCGAAGAGGCGCTGAAATCGCAGCTAGCCCAAGCTTCCATCGTCAGGTCGTGATGAGTTGGCGCCGGTCGCCGCAACGCGGTATGAGCAAATTCATGGCGCGCCAAATCGATCCCAAAAGCCTCTTGGTCTCCACGCAATGGCTCGCCGACCAGCTCGGCGCGCCCGATCTCCTCGTCTTCGACGCGTCCTGGCACATGCCCGCGACCAAGCGCGATCCACGCGCGGAATATCTTGACGGCCATATCCCCGGCGCCGTGTTCTTCGATATCGACGCCGTCGCCGACCATTCGACCGACCTGCCGCATATGCTGCCCGCGCCGGACGTCTTCGCCGCGGAGATGAGCCGGCTGGGATTTGGCGACGGCATGCGGGCCGTCGTCTATGACGCCGTCGGCATTTTCTCGGCGCCGCGCCTGTGGTGGACGCTCAATGTTTTTGGCGCCGAAAGAGTTTCTGTCCTCGCCGGCGGTCTGCCCGCCTGGAAGGCCGAAGGCCGGCCGCTCGAACAAGGCGAGGCGCATCAGAGAGCGCCCGCGCGATTTACCCCCCGTATCGACGCGCGCCTCGTCGCCGACGCCGACGCCGTGCGGCGCGCGATCGAACTTGGCGACCCGCAAGTGGTGGACGCGCGCGGCGCCGAGCGTTTCCACGGCTGGGCGCCAGAGCCGCGACAGGGGCTGCGTTCCGGCCATATGCCAGGCGCGTTCAATCTTCCCTACGGCAATGTTCTCGACGGCGGGCGCGTAATGAAGGAGAGAGCGGGCCTCGAAGCGGCGTTTTCCTCGGCGGGCGTCAATCCCGACGCGCCGGTCATCGCGACCTGCGGCTCCGGGCTCAGCGCTTGCATCATCAGCCTCGCGCTCGCCGCGATGGGCCGACCGATGGCGACGGTCTATGACGGGTCCTGGACGGAATGGGGCGCAAGGGAAGATTTGCCTGCGGTCGTCGACGATCGAGGCATCGCCTGATTATTGTGCTTAATGCATAATTTATATGCATATCGCACTTCGCTTGGGCGCCAAATCGAATCCGGCGCCGGAACTTTGGCCATGGCGCGACCAACGCGGCAGTGTTAGAAGCTCGGCGGTTCTTCAGCCGAGCCAAAGACGCTAGCGGGGCCGGGGCTTAAGCTAAGCGCGCGGGGGATTTGATGAAAAAGGTCGAGGCGATCATCAAGCCATTCAAGCTCGATGAGGTGAAGGAAGCTCTGCAGGCGGCTGGTCTCCAGGGCATTACCGTCACCGAAGCGAAGGGCTTCGGTCGTCAGAAAGGGCATACGGAACTCTATCGCGGCGCTGAATATGTCGTTGATTTTCTGCCGAAAGTTAAAATCGAGATCGTGCTGGCCGACGACGCCGTAGAACGCGCCGTCGAGGCGATACGCACCGCCGCCCAGACCGGCCGAATTGGCGATGGCAAGATTTTTGTTTCCAACATAGAAGGCGCGATCCGCATCCGCACCGGCGAGACCGGCGCTGACGCCATTTAGCACTGAGCCCCCGCCCCATGAGCTTCCTCGCCAATATTTTCAAACGCTCTGCCGCGCCCAATACGAAATCAGCTAAACAGCAGGATCAGCAAAGAGAGGCATCGAACCAAATGACGACGGCCAAGGACGTACTTAAGCAAATCAAGGATAACGACGTGAAATACGTCGATTTCCGATTTACCGACCCGCGCGGCAAGTGGCAGCACGTTACGTTCGACGTTTCGATCGTCGATGAGGACGCTTTGACCGAAGGCATCATGTTCGACGGCTCGTCGATCGCCGGCTGGAAGGCGATCAATGAATCGGACATGACGCTGGTCCCCGATTTGGAGTCCCTCACCATCGACCCCTTCTTCGCGGCGTCGACGCTTTCGATCGTCTGCGACGTTATCGAGCCGACGACGGGCCAGCCCTATAACCGCGACCCCCGCGGCATCGCCAAAAAGGCGCTCGCCCATATGAAATCCGCCGGCGTCGGCGACACGGCCTATTTCGGCCCGGAAGCCGAGTTCTTCGTCTTCGACGACGTGCGCTTTTCAGTCGAGCCTTACGACACAGGCTTCTCGCTCGACTCGACCGAACTGCCTTCGAACTCCGGCACGGCCTATGAAGGCGGCAACCTCGGCCATCGCGTGCGCACCAAGGGCGGTTACTTCCCGGTGCCGCCGGTCGACTCGGCGCAGGACATGCGCAGCGAGATGCTCGCCGCCATGGCGGCCATGGGCGCCAAGGTCGAGAAGCACCATCACGAAGTCGCCTCGGCGCAACACGAGCTCGGTCTGAAGTTCGAGACGCTCGTCACCATCGCCGACCATCTGCAAATCTACAAATATTGCATCCATCAGGTGGCGCATTCCTACGGCAAGTCGGCGACCTTCATGCCGAAGCCGGTTTACGGCGACAACGGCTCGGGCATGCATGTGCATCAGTCGATCTGGAAGGACGGCAAGCCGGTCTTCGCTGGCGACAAATACGCCGGCCTTTCTCAGGAATGCCTGTGGTATATCGGCGGCATCATCAAGCACGCCAAGGCGCTGAACGCTTTCACCAACCCGTCGACGAATTCCTATAAGCGTCTGGTGCCGGGCTTCGAAGCGCCGGTGCTACTCGCCTATTCGTCGCGCAACCGTTCGGCCTCCTGCCGCATTCCGTTCTCGACGAACCCCAAGGCGAAGCGCGTCGAAGTGCGCTTCCCGGATCCGACGGCCAATCCCTACCTCGCCTTCGCCGCGATGTTGATGGCCGGCCTTGACGGCATCGCCAACAAGATCGATCCCGGCGCGCCGTCGGATAAGGACCTTTACGATCTCCCGCCGGAAGAGTTGAAGGCGATCCCGACGGTCTGCGGCTCATTGCGCGAAGCGCTTGAAAGCCTCAAGGCCGATCACGCCTTCCTGACCGCCGGCGGCGTGTTCAGCGAAGACTTCATCGACTCTTATATCGACCTCAAGATGCAGGACGTGATCCGTTTCGAGATGACGCCGCATCCGGTCGAATTCGACATGTATTACTCCTACTAAGGAGGAGGCCGGCCTTTCCGGCCGGTTGCAACCAAGCGATCCGGGAGGCGATCCTTCGCCTCCCGGTTTTTTTATTGCGCGCCTGTGAGATTATTGAATTCATGTCGCGTCTATTCAGACGCATCGCCAGGGCGCCACGCCCTAGATCACACTGCGTTTAGGCGGAATCGCCTAAACGCAGATAACGTGATCGATTCCAAAAGTTTAGAGCGCGCTCTATGCGAAAAGCCGGTTCCCACTTTTTCGCAGCCTATCCGTTCCAATACTCAGGGCTCCAGCGTAACGAGCCTGCCGTCTTCGGTCTCGACATGGACATAGCGCGGTCCGAACGACCGATAGCGCCCGCTGGCGATCGTCACGAATTCGCAGAGCGGCAGTTCCGCCGCTTCCTCGGCGGGACGGGAAATGTAGAGATCGGCGTGGTAGAGGCCTTCCGCCTCAAGCCCGTGGGTGTCCTTTCCGAGCGCCGCGAGCGTCTCCAGCGTATGTTCGAATTCGCCGCCGTTTCGAAAACGCCGCTGGATGAAAGTGGCGCCGTCCAAATGTTCGGTGACATAGCCATGCTCGCCGAGCGCCTGCGCGACGCCGTCGAAAGGAAACATGCGCAGCACGAAGGAAATCACCCATGGCCGGCGATTCATCTTCGCAAGCAGCTTGCGGAACGTCGCCTCGCCCAAATAACCGATGCAGCCCGTGGAGAGAATGACGTCGGCGCGGGAGACGATGCGCGCGGCGTCCGACGTCAATTCATTTTCTTCCAGGTCGGCGACGACGCCATCCTCGATCAGACCGACGCTTTTGGCGTAACGGATCGCGGGCGCCGAAATGTCGAAGCCGATAAAGCGCGCCAGACCGCGGTCCGGCCAAGCCGCGAAAAAATTGGCGTCGAGCCGCAACAGATCGTCAGAAGATAATTCCACCAACTCCCGCCGGGCGTATCGGCGTCTCAGCGTATCGAAACTGAGCGGAAATCGATGTACCGCGGCATTGATCCCGTAAGAGCAACCGACATCGAGGACGATCGGCCTGTTTCCGCCGGTAGCCTTGGCCGCGAGCACTTGCCGGATGACCGGCTCGGCGACGTCGGGGATCATGTAATCCAAGCCGCCGAGGACAGAATAGTACGACCTTGGATCATCCATTACATAGATTTCGTCGAAATTCGCCTTGGCCGTGTTGATCTCTCCATAGTCGTCGATCACGATTCCAAGCCTCCTCTTATTGCCCGTTGGGAGCGACAACGCTGCATCACAGCGGCGCGCCACGCCGGCGATTCGGGTTCATCATGAAAGATGAACGGCACCTTAACGTTTCAGCGCGAGGAATTCTATGATTTTCGACCCGCGCATCTTCAAATATCCGCGCAATCGATCGTCAAACGACGGGAAATTGAAGCGCAGCCGATCTGACCGCGCAGACGCGCAATCCGGCGCAACATCGCGCTATATGTAAGAAGGCGCGGGTTCAGCAATCGAACCTGTTCTCTCTTCCGAGATCGAGAATTAACATGGGACGATACCTTCTCCCGCTGGCCGTTAGCCTCCTGGCTGCGACGCTCGCCAGCGCCGCGCCACAAATCGAACGGCGACCGACCGTCAGAATCGGCGGCTCAAAAGCGCGCATCGTCCGGAATGCGCCCGCCGCTGCGGCGAACCCCGCCGTTCCCTGGTCCTATGAAGAAGCGCGGAAGCCACTGACTCAGCCGAAAGCGCCAGACGCGGCGTCAAGCGTGAGGACCTTCTCCGGCGACCAAGTCAACGCCATCCCCTTCGCGCAGCCAGGGCAGGCGCTCGAAATCGTTCCGGGCTTAATCGTCGGGAATTGAGACTAAGAGCGATCGCCTTTGCATATGACGCGCCTGTCGTCGGCAAACGCCCGGCGGCTCATGCGTCGTTCGACGCCGACGATCGTCCAGGTTGGGCGCCAGGGCGCGAAATTGACGGCGCAACCTCATCAATCCTGCGGCGCCAATATTCGAGAGATCATCGATCGGCTTCAGCCGCGCCATTTAAACAGGCGCTCGGACGCCTACATTGAGGCCAGTGGAGAAAACCATGCCGAACGCCATCACCATCACCGTGCCGCATAAACTGGGCGTCGAAGCGGCCAAGGCCCGCATTTCGGAACAGCTGACGAAAATGCAGCGCGCCTATGTCGACAAGGTCGCGCATTCTGAAGTCACATGGGCGGGCGATGTCGCGACGGTGCGCGTCGCGGCGCTCGGTCAGACGGCGACGGCGCAGATCGCGGTGCTGAATGATCTATTGCGCATCGATATTCAGCTGCCGTGGGTGCTCGCCGCGCTCTCCGGCAAGGTGCAGCAGGTCATCGCGCGAAACGCCGACGAGGCCTTGCGCCTTGGCCACGGGTCGAAAGACGATTCTAGCGCCGCGCGTAAAACACCGTGAAGCGGTGGCGCTTCCAGCCGATGTCGGCATAGCGGAACCCGGCTTCTTTCAGCCAGGCGATCTGGTCGGCGAAAGTCGCGCTGCGATCGAGTTCGGCGCGCTTCTTCGCCGCCGCGAAATCCTCTTCGGCGATTTCCGAACGACGCACGTCCGCTTCCCAGCGGCGCTGATAGGCATCCTCGATCTCGCTTGTCGCGCCGAGCGACTGGTCGGCGTTGATGAACACGCCGCCGGGCCTCAACGCATCGTGAATCCGGCGAAACAGCCGGCGCTTCGCGTCATCTTCGAGATGGTGGATGGAGAGCGCCGAGACGACCGCGTCGAGCGGCGCAGCAAGCGGCGCGGTCGCATAGTCGGCGGCCGAGAGGCGCAGCCGCGCGCCGTAAATCGCGAGCCTTTCCCGCGCGGCATCGAGCATTTTCGGCGCGAAATCGACGCCTTCGATCCGCGCGCCGGGGAAGCGCTTGAGAATCATTTCCGACAGAAGTCCGGTGCCGACGCCAAGATCGACGCATCGAAATTCATCCGCGCCGACGGCCTCTTCTAAAAGGTCGAGCGCGGTTCCGTAGAAAGCGTCGAAATGCGGAATGAGCTTTCGGCGCAGCCCATCATAGCCGGGAACGGCGCTTTCGAAGGCAGAGCGCAAAGCATCGCGATCGGGTTCGATCATTTGTGATCCTTGCATTGCCTGCGCCTGGTGAGATGCGCTCACCGCCCCTGCCCGCGCCTTCCGAAGTCCGCCGCAGCGGTGTCCTGGCCCTGTTCGACGATCGAGCGCCGAATTTCGCGCGTGCGCGCGAAAAAATCCTCGAGTCCCTGCCCGTCGCCGCGTCTGATCATCCGCTGCAGCGCGCTTAAATCCTCGTTGAACCGCCCGAGCATCTGCAGCACCGCGTCCTTGTTGGCGAGAAAAATATCGCGCCACATGATCGGATCGGAGGCCGCGATGCGGGTGAAATCGCGAAAGCCCGAGGCGGAGAATTTGATCACTTCCGAGCGCGTCTCATCGCCGAAATCATCCGCCGTGCCGACGATATTGTAAGCGATGAGATGCGGCAGATGGCTGGTGAGCGCCAGCACCGCGTCATGATGGGAAACGCTCATCGTCTCGACATTCGCGCCGAGACGCGCCCAGAATTTTGTCAGTGTTTCCACGGCCTCGGCGGCGGCGTTCTCGGGCGGCGTGAGAATGCACCAGCGGTTTTGAAAAAGCGTGGCGAACCCCGCGTCCGGCCCGGAAAACTCCGTGCCTGCGATCGGATGGGCGGGGATGAAGCGCGCGGGTTCGGGAAGATGCGGCGCGCTCTGCGCGACGACCGCCCCCTTTACCGAACCGACGTCGGAAACGACCGCGCCGTCCTTAAGATGTGGCGCGATCGCGCGCGCGACCTCGCCGCAGACGCCGACCGGCGTGCAAATGATGACGAGATCGGCGCCGGCGACGGCTTGCGCATAATCCTGCGTCGCAATGTCGGCAAGGCCGAGTTCGCCGGCGCGTTCGACGACCTGCGGCGACGAATCCGCGACAGCGATATGCCGCGCCGCGCCGAACTGGCGCGCCGCGCGCGCGATCGACGAGCCGATCAGTCCGACGCCGATCAGCGCGAGGCGTTCGCAAATCACTTCAGCCATGCGCGTCCGCTTGCGCGTTTGCTCGCGCGTCTTGTTGCGAAGGCGCGCTCCGCACGAATTCGGCGAGCGCTTCGACGACGCGTTCATTGGCCTCTTGTCCGCCGACGGTGAGCCTCAAGAATTCCGGCATGCCGTAAGCGCCAATGGCGCGCAGCACCAGACCGCGCGAGGTGAGGAAACGGTCGGCGTCGGCGGCCGTCGATCCCGGCGTCTCCGGGAAACGGATGGCGATGAAATTCGCGACGCTCGGCAGAATGTCGAGCCCGAGCGCGGTAATTTCCCTGGTGAGCCACGGCAGCCAGCGCGCATTATGCCCGATCGCCGCGTCGAGATGGGCGCGATCCGACAACGCCGCGATCGCCGCGACCGAACCCGCGCTCGAGACGTTGAAAGGCGAGCGGATTCGATTCAGCGCCTCGATCACATGCGCAGGTCCGTAAGCCCATCCGACGCGCAGTCCGGCAAGTCCGTAGATTTTCGAAAAGGTGCGGGTCATCACGACATTTTCATGCGCATCGACGAGCGCGACGCCCGCTTCGTAACCCTCACGCACGACATATTCGGCATAGGCGGCGTCGATGACGAGCAGCACATGCGAGGGCAGCGAACGCGCCAGCCGAGCAACCTCGCTCGCGGGCAAAAACGTGCCGGTCGGATTGTTCGGATTGGCGAGAAAAACGATTTTGGTTCTCTCGCTCACGCAGCCGAGCAACGCGTCGACGTCCGCGGTGTAATTCGTCTCTAGCGCGACGACGGGCGTTCCGCCGGCGGCGAGCGTGACGATTTTATATTCGAGAAACCCGTATTGGCTGTAGACGCCCTCGTCTCCCGGACTGACGTAAGCGAGCGCCAGCAGCTCCAGAAGATTGTCAGAGCCGGCGCCGGCGATGATCCGATCGGGGTCGAGCCCATAGCGCGCGCCGATCGCCTCGCGCAGGGCGCGCGACGAACCCTCGGGATAAAGCGCAATATGGTCCGCCATGCCGCGGACGGCTTCGACTGCGCGCGGCGACGGTCCGAGCGGCGTCTCATTGGCCGACAATTTGAAAACGCGCGCCGCCCCCGGCGCGGCGCTCTTGCCGGGCACGTAAGCGTCGATCGCGAGAACGCTCGAGCGGGGTGTGGGCTTTGTCATTTGTCTTTTTTCGGCGGCGCAGCGGGAGCGTCCTCTCATAAGCCTTGGCGTAGTGAGCGCAAAGTTTTTCGAGGCGCCCTCGTTGACATACACAGTGTGTGTGTTACAAAACACACACTAACTTTTAGGAGAATGGAAATATCCAAATACGAGCCCTTGACCGCGCATCTGCGCAAACAGCCTTATCGGGAAATCCCATGCCGTTTCGGCGAACTCGAGAAAATTCTCGGGTTCGAACTGCCATCTTCGGCGCGCCAGCACCGGGCCTGGTGGTCGAACAACGGCTCCAACAATGTGATGACCAAGGCGTGGCTGAGCGCCGGCTTCCGCACGCGCGACGTCGATATGGAGAATGAGCGCCTGACCTTCGAACGCGTCGGCCCGCCCGACCCCGAAACGCCGCCCGCCGCGCCCGCGCCGCAACCGCCCGACGATCTCACGCTCATCCAGCGCGTCGTCGCGGCTCTGCGCGGCGATGACGAAGTTCAAGCGCAGAGGCTTCGACGCGCGATTATGGATGCTCTCTCGACCCCAAAAGCCGAATCCGTTCTCGATATTTTTGCGTCCGACTTGCCGGGCGACGCTTTCGAAGGCGTCTTTCCGCCAAGACGCGAAAAAGGCTGGCGCGAGATCGATCTGTGAAATTTCTCATCGACACCAACGTCATCTCGGAGTTGCGCAAGGGAACGCGCGCCGATTCCAATGTCGCCGCCTGGGCGCGATCCGTCGACCCGCACGAACTTGCGACAAGCGTCCTCGTGCTTGCGGAAATTCGGCGGGGCATCGAGCTGAAGCGGCTGAAAGATGCCGACCAGGCCGACAAGCTCGACGCCTGGTTCGCACGGATGCGGGACAAGTTGGAGGACCGCGTCATCCCTGTCGACGAAGCCATCGCCGATCGATGGGCGCGATTGAGCGTTCCCAATCCCTTGCCCTTCGTCGAAGGACTGATGGCGGCGACGGCGCTCGCGCGCGGACTCGTGCTCGTGACGCGCAATACGCGCGACGTTTCTTTTACCGGCGCTGAGCTGCTGGACCCTTTCGAGAGTTCGGACGCTCAGTAGCCAATCAGGGCGCGAAGACGCCGCTGCGGGCGTCGTCGAGTTGAAAGCGCATGGCGTGGCTGCCGATCACGTCGACGCGCGCGCCTTCGACCCCGGCGCCGGCCATCGCTTTGGCGAAGGACTGGGCGCCGGCGTCGCCTGCCGCAGCGACGAGCAGCGCCAGACCTTCGGGATGCGGCGCGCTCGCCAGAATTTCGCCCTTCACCGTCTGAAAGGCCGCCGGCAGCGCGTGGGTCCAGCGGGCGAGGCCGACCGCGTAAAGCGTCACGCCCTGCGCCATCGCCTCGGGCGCCAGCCGCGCGACGACGAACACGGGCAGGCCGGCGGGATGGTTGGGCCGCTCGACGAAAGGCAGGCGCGCGATGATTTTCGGCGTATCCTCGCCGACGAGTCGCATCCACCAGGCGCCGTCGGCGAGGCCGCCCGTCGCGCGCAATATCCCCAGATCGCCGGGCGAGGCGGCGACCGCCTCGATCACCGCGCCGGCGCCGTGATGCGCGACATAGGGCACGGTGAAGCCGAAATGGAAACGCGCCGAGTCGCGGATTTGCGCGTCGCCGCCGGAATCATCCGCATGCACCGAATAATTCGCCTGCACATAGGTGAAGGTCGAGACGATGACCCGCCAGACGCCCTCGACGGCGTCGAGCGGCAGGGTCCCCTCATGGCGCTCGACCAGCGCCCGCATCATCTGCGCCTCGCGATCGGGCCGAAAGGCGCAGCCGCCGCCCTGCGCGCGCTTGGCGGCGATCAGCCGGTCGATGATCTCGCCGCGCTGGATCAGCAGCCGATGCATGTCGCGATCGATGCGGTCGATCTCGCCGCGCAATTCGGCGAGCGTGTCAGCGGCAGGTTTGAGCAAAGGCGCATTCTGCATGGCGCCCTCTCTTAGGCCAGCGGCGGGCGGGAGGCAACGAAAGGCGACGGCCTCACACAATGCAAAGGAAAAGCGCGAGCGCCCGGCTGACGCGCGTCAGCAGCGCTTCGTCAGCCTCGCCGATCACGCCGCCGATTTTCGCCGTCGGCAGGACCGTGAGCTTGTCGATCGCGATCTGCGACGATTCTCGAAGCCCGTTGCGCGCGGAAGGCTGCACGTCGAGGCGAAACAAATCCGCATCGTCGCGCAGCGTCGTGGTCAAGGGACAGACCACGACCGAGGGCAGTTCGACGAAGAGATCGCTTTGAACCACCAGAGCGGGTTGCGGCTTGCCGTAATCGCCGGCGGTCGCGACGACGATGAAGGCGCCGCGCCGCGTCACGCCTCCGGCCATTCATAGACGCTCGCCACGAAACGCATGATCTCGTCGCCGGCGGGATCATGCGCGGCGACGGCGCGCGCCTGCCGATGGCATTTGTCGACGAAATCCGGCGCGCTTCTGTCAGCTACCCAGATTTGCACAGGGCGCAGGCCGGCGGCGCGCATCCTCTGCCGATAGCTCGCCATCCGACTGCGCGGAGAGGCGGGCTTGGAGGGCTTGGAGGGCTTGGCGCGCTTGGGCTTGCGAGGCATGGCGAGGTCCGACTTATCGTAACATGTTACGTTACGCTGGAAGCATTGTCGAGGATTGCAAAACGAAAACGAAAGGGCGCTCGTTCGTGGGTTTGAATTTCGCCCTCGCCGCCACAGAATGACCGGAATTTCCAGTCATAGGCGAGGCTCTTCTCATTCCGAAAACAAACGGCGGCGATCCAAGCTATGCACTGAAGTTCAGCGGATTTACGCCGGACGATTCTTCAGGTCAGGCGACGGGTCATGGGGGCTAGATCATGATCATGGACGATGGGGTCGCCGGTTCCGGCGAACATGAGGAATCTTCGCTCGGGCTTCGATCGACGCGGCTCAACCGGCGCTCGTTTCTGGTCGGCTCCGCCGCCGGTCTCGGCGCGGCCGGGCTCGCCGGCTGCGTGTCGGACGACATGGGCCGCGCCGAGGCGGCGAAGTTCTACGCCGCCGTGCCCAATGAGAAATATCCGATCCCGGCGGTCGACATCGGCAGGCTCCATCCGAAATATTTTCGCAAGATCGTGCGCTACGAGAGCAAGGAAGCGCCGGGCACGATCATCGTCGATCCCGCGAACTATTATGTCTACCGCATCGAGGGCGACGGAAACGCCACCCGCTACGGCGCCAATGTCAGCCGCCCCGGCTTCCTGTGGAGCGGCGAAGTCTATGTCGGGCGCAAGGCCGAATGGCCCACCTGGACGCCGCCGAAAGAGATGATGGCGCGCCAGCCGGAGGCGCGCAAATATGCCGGCGGCATGCCGGGAGGCCTGGAAAACCCTCTCGGCGCCCGCGTTCTCTATCTTTACAAGAACGGCGCCTATACGGTCTATACGATCTACAGCACCAGCGACCCCGACACGATCGGCCAGGGCATCACCAGCGGCTGCACCGGCCTCCTCAGCCAGGACATGCTCGATCTTTATTCGCGAACGCCGGTGAAGACGAAGGTGGTGATGCTGAAGGCGTAGGCGGGGGCGGCGACCCTGGTGCGGGCACCGCCCGATCGCGCGGGCCTGTCGTCGGCAATTTCAATGAAGCCCAACGTGCCTCACTCCTGCACCCAGATTTGCACCGGAAGCTAGCCGAGGGCGCGCTTGCGCTGTGAGGGCAAGCTCATAGACGCGATAATAGTCATCCGCTTCAATGCGGCTTGGCGTTCCGGTTCTTCAGCGGCAGACCACCCAGAGAATCGCGCCCCTTGTAACGGGGCGTCAGCGCCCTCACTCAACGCCTTACAACATAAACCTGTTCTCGGCCAGGAAATCTACGAGCAGTAGGTGTGAGTCGTGATGGTGGCTATCAGGCTTCACAATACTGAAGTGGTCTGAACCAGGAATCCGTTGAGCCCTTCCAAAATACATACCTGCGGATTCCTTCGTTACGACAAGTGTTCTCTTGAAGAATGGCAAGTACTTCCAATGAAGAATGAAGTGGTTTTCTACCGCTTCGATTCCCGATAGTCCGGGAATTTTCTGTTCCTTGACTAGGTCCCTGAAGCGACCATCGAGATCCTCCAACGACCAGCTTCCCCATCTGAGTTGATGTCCCATCGCGTGGGCGAAGTACGTGCCCACAAACGCTAATTTGTCGCCCCATTTCGATCCATACGATGGCGACGCGTAGAGCATCAGACCGACCTTCTTCTCCTTAAACTCCTCCCGATGCTTCTCGAGCAAGTACCGCGTGACAACACCGCCCAGGCTGTGAGCGACAAATACAATATTGGCATATTCCATTACCGGCTTTCGCAAAAGCGAGTCTCTCCGGCGGAGTGCTCTCATCACTTCCTCTGCAGCGTCACCTATCTCGTAAGCACCGCTGTCTAGCGCGGTGTAGAAACCTGCTAAGAATATGTCGAGGTTGGCAGTGCGCGCGTCCAATCTCACCAAGTCCGGCCAGTATGTGCCCGTTCGGCTATTGAGCCAGCACTTCGATGAATCCGACAGCACGCCGTGAAGAAAGACGAGGACGGTAGCCTTTCCGTCCTGCCAAAACCAGGAATTGTTCCCCTGCTTGGTCCTGATCTCGCCAGACAGTTCGGCATCATTAGGCAATTGAGCCATCACCAATTGAGCCCGTAGGGAGTCGATGTTCGAGAATTAACTCTTCAATATTCGTGAGCAGCCGCTGAACACTTACGACTACCAGAGAGCTTCGCGATTCTGGCTTAGCGACTTCGACGTCGGAGGCGTCAAGTGGGACAACCACTGCATCCGCAACGCCTGGGTCCGATCTATCTGGAGCAATCAATAGGCTTTTGGCGGCAGCGAAGGCGAGAGTCGTGATCCCCTTACGTGGCGCTTCGTCTCGATAGAACCTATTTGCATTTTCAAGCGTATGAAGTTCAGCTCCGGTCACTAATCCACCACCAAAGGAACTCCAGAGCGGATGCTGTAAGAAAGACGGCAATGAAACAGGTGTGGCTAGAAAAACAACTGCTACGGTTTGCCCCCAAATAGACCTGTAAGCGGGCGCCCTCATCGTCGCCTTCTGAAGAAGCTCCTTGACTATGACGCCGCCCATTCCGTGCGCGATGAAAACCAACGGACGCGTACCGACCTCGTGTACCGTCAGTAGCTCGAGCAACGCGATGGCATGGTCTCCAATCGTCATGGATTTGCGCCGAAAAATAGAAAGGTTGTACGAGTAGCTGACCACACTGACGCGTGCGGAACGATTGGCTTCAGCAACCCATTCCGGCCAGTAGCCGGAGTTCGAAGACCACGTGGCGCGGGAATCACCGCCAAGCCCGTGGACGAAGACGACGTCGAACAGTGCATGTTGTGTCTGCGAAATGAACGTCAGATCAGGCACGGGCGATAGGCTCTCTGCGCTTTCCTGGAACGCTGCCAATCAACTGCTTCTATGGATCGAAGCATATGGTGAGCATCGCAATAGGTGGTAGAATTCGCCGCGGTAGCGGATCATATGATCAGTTTCATGGAATCAGGCGTCCAGCAATGGACTTATACGCCCAGAGTGCCCGTCAGGCCACGTCCTCGTCGTGGAGGGCCTTGACCGTCTTGAGGGATATTGAAGCGGGGCGCTCTCCCGTAACCGCAAGCGGAGGCATTTCATGAGGTTAACGCTGTTACGAATTTGCATGTCGCCAGCGCCATCCCAAGGAGCAAACACCTAGTTACCTAGGCTCGGCATACCACTCCGAAGGTCTAGGGACAGGGCCGGGCCTATGTTGTCCTCCACGAATGGCATGACTGCAGCCACGCGCAGCTCCCGACCATAGCGATCGGCAAGCCTCTCATTAGCAATTCCCACCAAATGTCGGCGCGGGGGCGCATAACAGCCATGTCGCGAGCCACCCAAAACTTTCCGCTTCTCGACAATGGCGGAACGCAAACGGAGACGCCGCCGAAAAGGCGGCAACTACCCCGCACCCTCCAATAACCTCGCCGCCGCCGCGCGCGCCTCCTCGGTGATCGCGGCGCCCGACAGCATGCGGGCGATTTCCTCGCGGCGCTCGCCTTCGGCCAGCACGGCGACGCTGGTCGCGACGCGCTTCTCCTTGCCCGCCTTGGGCAAAGCGCCCTTGCTGATCCGCAGATGCTGGCCGGCGCGGGCGGCGACCTGGGGCGCGTGGGTGACGGCGAGCACCTGGGCGCGTTTGGCGAGGCGCCCCAATCTCTGGCCGATGGCGTCGGCGACCGCGCCGCCGACGCCGGTGTCGATTTCGTCGAAAACCAGCGTCGGCGCCGAGCCGCGATCGGCGAGCACGACTTTTAGCGCCAGCATGAAGCGCGCGAGCTCGCCGCCCGAGGCGACTTTGGTCAGCGGACCGGGGCGCGAGCCCGGATTGGTCTGCACCCAGAATTCGACGCGGTCGATCCCCTCCGGCCCGGCGGAGTCCGGATCGCTCGTCACCTGCGTCGAAAAATGCGCGCCCTCGAGGCGCAGCGGCTTCAATTCGGCGTCGACCAGCGCATCGAGCCTTTGCGCCGCCTTCTGGCGCGCGAGCGAGAGCGCCAGGGCGGCGGCGTCGAAAGCGCGCTTGGCTTCGGCAAGCGCGCCTGCAAGCGCGACGAGCCGCGCTTCACTCGCGTCGAGCGCCGCGAGATCGTCGGCGAATTTCTCGGCAAGCTTCGTAAGGTCCGCGACCGCGACCTGATGCTTGCGGGCGACGCCGCGCAGCGCGAAGAGCCGCTCCTCGACCCGCTCCAATTCCGCCGGGTCGAATTTTGTCTCAGTGAGCGCCCGCTCCAGCGCCTCTTCGGCAAGACCCAGCGCGTCGACCGCCTGCGTCAACGCGCGGGCCGGCGCGTCCAGCAACTGCGGCGCCTGGGTCAGACGCCGCTCCAAGCGCCGCGCCGCCTGGGCGATGTCGCGCGCCGGCGATCCGTCATTGGCGAAAGCCGAGAGCGCGTCGGAAATATCGGCGGCGACCTTCTCGGCGCGCTGCATGAAAAGGCGCCGCTCGGCGAGCGTCTCTTCCTCGCCCGGCTGCGGCGCGAGTTCCGACAGTTCGGCATGGGCGTGGCGGAGAAAATAGGCGTCGGCGCGCGCCTTGGCGATGCGCGCCTCTTCCTCGGCCAGCGCGCGCCGCGCCGCCTGCCAGGCGCCGTAACGCGCGCGCACGTCGCTCGCCTGCGCCATGAGCCCGCCATGCGCGTCGACCAGCGCGCGATGGGCGCTCGGGTCGACCAGCGCGCGCTCGTCATGCTGGCAGTGAATCTCGACGAGTTCGCGCCCGATGGCGCGCAGCGCCTGCGCCGTCGCCGGCTGATCATTGACGAAGGCGCGGGTGCGCCCGTCCGCCGACTGCACGCGGCGCAGCACCAATTCGTCTTCGCTGGCGAGGCCGAATTCGCGCGCCGCGAGATGGGCGGGATGGTCCGGCGTAAGATCGAAGACCGCCGTCACCTGTCCCTGTTCGCAGCCGGCGCGCACCAGCGACGCGTCGCCGCGACCGCCGAGCGCCAGAACGAAAGCGTCGAGCAGGATCGATTTTCCCGCGCCGGTCTCGCCGGTGAGCGTCGTCAGACCCGGCGCGAAGTCGAGGTCGAGCGCGTCGATCAGCACGATGTCGCGGATAGAGAGACGAACCAGCATGAGGCCCTGCTTAGGGTCCCGGCGCGAGACGCGGCGAATCCATCGCCGCGACGCAGGAACGCGCCGGGATTATAGTCGCGGGCGGGTTTTTCCAAATGGAGAATTTCTTGGCCGATCTCGGCATAAACGACATCCGCGCCTTGCTCGGCGAAAAGCCGAGGCCGGTCGGCTGGGCGGCGCGGCGCGCCCGCATCGAGGAGGTGGGCGAGGCCTGGCCAGCGGCGCCGGATATTTCGTTTGAAGAGGTTTCGATCGACGGCATGGCCGCCGAATGGTCCCGCGCGCCGACGAGTGACGCCTCGCGCGCGCTGCTCTTCTTTCACGGCGGCGGCTATTGCTCAGGCTCTATCGTCAGCCACCGCCGGATGGCGAGCGAGGCCGGACGCGCCGCGCGCGCAAGCGCGCTTGCGATCGACTTCAGGCTCGCGCCGGAACATCCGTTTCCCGCCGCCTATGACGATGCGCTAAAGGCGTGGCGGTTTCTGCGCCAACAGGGATTTGCTGCGCATCAGATCGCAGTTGGCGGCGACAGCGCCGGCGGCGGGCTGACGCTCGCCCTGCTGATGCGCCTGCGCGATCTTAAGGAGGCGCTTCCCGCCTGCGCCTGGCTCGCGTCGCCCTGGGCCGACCTTACGCTCTCCGGCGAAACGCTGACGAACAAGGATGGCGTCGACCCCCTGCTGCACAGGCCCTATCTCGAAGAGCTGGCGCAGGCCTATGTCCCGGCGGGGACTGATCGCCGCGACCCGCGCGTTTCGCCGCTCTTTGGCGATCTTTCCGGCCTGCCGCCGCTCCTGATCCAGGTCGGCTCCAACGAAACGCTGCTCGCCGATTCGACGCGTCTCGCCGCGGCGGCCGGCGCGGCCGACGTCTCCGTCACATTGGAGATCTGGCCGCGCATGATTCACGCGTGGCCTCTATGGAACGCGCGTCTTGAAGAAGGCCGGCGCGCACTGGCGCATGCCGGCGCCTTTATTCATGCATGTTATTCGGCGCGTGACGGCTAAATCGCGTGCAGCGTCTTGCCGACCTTGGAGAGCCAGGAATCGGTGTGTTCATGCGGCTCCAGGCCGTCGCTCTTTAGCAGGGCGTGGGCGTCCTTATACCATTGCGAGTCGGGGTAATTATGCCCGAGGATCGCGGCGGCGGTCTGCGCCTCATTGGTGACGCCCATCGCGAGATAGGCCTCGGTGAGGCGGTAGAGCGCCTCCTCGGTGTGGCGCGTCGTCTGATATTTGCCGAGAACGTCGTGGAAGCGATTGATCGCCGCAGGGTAATTCTTGCGGATGAGATAGAAGCGCCCGACATTCATCTCCTTGGCGGCGAGCTGGTCGCGCGTCACCTGAATCTTGTATCGGGCGTCGTTCACATATTCGGATTTCGGGAATTTCTGGATAAGCTGATTGAAAACGTCCAGCGCCTTCTCGGCCGACTGCTGGTCGCGCATCACGTCCGGCACCTGATTATAAAAGGACATGCCGGCGAGATAATAGACATAGGGCGTGTCGGGCGAATTCGGATAAAGGCCGATATAGCGCTGCGCCGACTGCACCGCGTCGTCATATTTGGGCTGTTCGAACTGAGCGAAGGTGATCATTAGCAGACCCTTGCGGGCCCAATCCGATGACGGATGCTGCTTCTCCAGCTCGCCGAATTTCTTGGCCGCGCCTTCGTAATCCCTCGCCTTCAGCCGCGCCAGGCCGGCGTTATAGAGATCGTCGGGGGGAATGTCGGGCGTGATCTCCGTGGTATATTTGGACCCGCCGCCGCCGAAGAGGCCGAAGCCGCTGGTAATCGAATCCATGAGATCGGCGCGCGCCGGCGCGGCGCCGATCGACAAGGCCGACGCCAAAGCCAACACACTGAATGAACGAGCGAAAATCGCCATTTGTTGCCCCGTTGCGACGCCGTCGGACGCCCGCGCGTCCCGACGCCTTCCAAGCCCGATCAACTAAATCGCGCCGCAGGACGCCCCTGCCCTGCGCCAAAAGCGCGGCGGCGCGCGACGCCTTCGCGGTCGCCTGAAAAAAGAACCTTCATCTGGCGAGATTATGGCGACGGGCGATGGGCCGCTTCCACCGGGATTTCGCCGCGCGCGCGCTCGAATTCCGGCGTCAGGGCGCCCGCGCGCGCCGCGGCTTCGAGCAGCGCGATGTTAAGCGCATGTCCGCCGCGATAGGAGCGGAAGGCGCCAATGATCGGCGCCCCCGCCAGCGCCAGATCGCCGATCACGTCGAGCATCTTGTGGCGGACGCATTCATCGGCGAATCGCAATCCCTGCTGATTGACGGCGCCGCGCGCGTCGAAGACCAGCGTATTGTCGAGATTGGCGCCGAGCGCGAGACCTTCGCGCCATAGCCGCTCCGCATCATGGAGAAAGCCGAAACTGCGGGCGCCGGCCAGTTCGCGCCGGAAATTTTCCGGCGTGAGATCGAGCGACAGCCGCTGCCGGCCGACTGGGCTCGCAAAAGCGATTTCGACATCGAGCCGAAGGCCGGCCGGCGCGGGACGCAGCTCCGCCCAGCCGGCGCCGTCCGAGACCCGTACGGATTTCGCCACGCGCCAGCGTCGGCGCGGCGCGGCGAGCGGGGCGAATCCCGCCTCGTCGATCGCCGAGACGAAGTCCCGGGCCGAGCCGTCCATCGCCGGAACTTCGTCGCCGTCGAGCAGCACGAGCGCATTGTCGACGCCAAGCGCCGCCAGCGCCGCCATGAGATGTTCCACCGTCGAGACGCTGACGCCGCTACCCGCCAGTCGGGTGCGCAGTTTCGATGCGTCGACGCGCGACCAATGCGCCTCGATTTCGGCGCCGCCGACATTGAACACGACGCCGGCGCCGGCGCCGGCGGGGGCGATCGTCAGGCTGGCGCGGCGACCGCCGTGCGCGCCCTCGCCGACAAGCGTCACGCTGCGGCCGATGGTTTGCTGATTCGCTGGCGCGGCGGCGCTGAAAGCAAACGCGTCGCGCCTCGCGCGCGGCGCATGTCGGCGTAAATCGGAGCGAATGGCGCAACCCTCCCTAAAGCCCGGACAAAAGATAGCAAATCCGAGCGCCGACGCTCCAGTCACGGTTTCCTACAGTTTGTTACAAAGCAGGACGCCCAAAAGAAAAGGCCCCCGCGAGGCGGGCCTTTTCATAGCGTTGCGCGGCTCAGTGATTGGCCTGCCGGCGCAGGAAGGCCGGGATTTCCAAATGATCCTCCTCGGCCGAACGCTGCTGCAGGGCGCGACGGCCGTGCGGATCCAGCGCCGCATGTCCGCCTTGCGGCGCCGGGGCGGCCGGACGCTTGCCATATTCGGCGTGCGTCGACGACGGCTGGCCGCCCGGCGCCATGTGCTGGCGCGGCGCAGGCGCCGCAGGGGCGCCATAGAGCGAATCTTCCTGACGGCTGGCGCCGAAAGAAGCGAGACGCTCGAAGAGCGACTTGCGACGATGGTCGCCGCCGCCCATCTGCTGGCGCAGCTGGTCCTGGATCGGCTGGGGAAAATCCTCGATCTGCGGCATGCGAGGCGCGCGCGGCTGCTCCGGCGCCGGCGGCACATAGGCGCCGACCGGCGCGTCGTGGCCGACGGCGTCGTATTGCGGCTCGCCATAGGCGAGGCGAGGCGGCGCCGGCTCGAGATAGACGCCATGAGCGGGCGCCTGCTCGGCGTAATAGCCGGCCGCGGCCGTCGGCTCCTCGGAATGCCGCACGAGCGGCGCCGGCTGGACCGCCGGCGCGGCCTGCTGGGCGCGCGCCTGCTGCAATTGCGCGCGCAAACGCTCGGCGGCCTCGGCGAGACGCGATTCGCTCATCGGATCGTCGACCGTGATCGCGGCGAGATCGATGCCCGTCGCGACGACCGAGACGCGGACCACGCCCTCGAGCGTCGAGTCGAATGTCGCGCCGAGAATGATGTTGGCGTCCTCATCGACCTCCTGGCGAATGCGGCTCGCCGCTTCATCGACCTCGTAAAGCGTCAGATCATGGCCGCCGGTGATCGAGATCAGCAGGCCGCGGGCGCCCTTCATCGACACTTCGTCAAGCAGCGGATTGGCGATCGCCGCCTCGGCCGCGAGATTGGCGCGATTCTCGCCCGTCGCCTCGCCGGTGCCCATCATCGCCTTGCCCATGCCGCGCATGATCGAGCGCACATCGGCGAAGTCGAGGTTGATGAGGCCTTCCTTGACCATCAGATCGGTGACCGACGCCACGCCCGAATAGAGAACCTGATCGGCCATGGCGAAGGCGTCGGCGAAGGTCGTCTTTTCCGTCGCGATGCGGAAAAGATTCTGATTGGGGATGACAATCAGCGTATCGACGCATTTCTGCAGTTCGGAAATGCCCGATTCCGCGATGCGCAGACGGCGCTGGCCTTCGAAATGAAACGGCTTGGTCACGACGCCGACGGTGAGAATGCCCATCTCGCGCGCGATCTGCGCGATCACCGGCGCGGCGCCGGTGCCGGTGCCGCCGCCCATGCCGGCGGTGACGAAGCACATATGCGCGCCGGTCAGATGCTCGCGGATTTCCTCGCGCGCTTCTTCGGCGGCGGCGCGGCCGACCTCGGGCTGAGCGCCGGCGCCGAGCCCTTCGGTCACCTGCAGGCCCATCTGAATGATTCGCTCTGCCGCCGACGAGGCAAGCGCCTGGGCGTCGGTGTTGGCGACAAGAAAATCGACGCCAGAGAGGCCGGAAGAGATCATGTTGTTGACGGCGTTGCAGCCGCCGCCGCCGACGCCGCAAACCATGATGCGGGGCTTCAATTCCCGAAGTTCGGGGGCTTTAAGGTTGATCGTCATCTGCCAGGCCTCTCACCATTGCATTCGCGACTCGGCGACCGTTGTCCTTAGCCATTGGACGCCCGGTCGCCGAACGCGTCGTCCTCGGCAATCATTCTCGGCGCGTCGCTGTCGAACGGCGCCGGATCGAAAGAATCACTCACACGCGATACTAGAAGCTTTCTCTTAACCATCTCCCTACGCGCGAGATGTATCCGTCGGTTCCCGTCGCCGCGCGCTCGATCCGCCGCGGCTCGAAATATTCATGGCCGGCGACCTGCGGATAGATGAGCAGTCCGGCGGCGGCCGCGAAGGCGGGGCTCCTGGCCGACTCCGGCAGCCCTTCGACGCCGATCGGACGACCGACCCGAACCTGTCCGCCGAGAATGCGGCGCGCCGCCTCGGCGACGCCGGTAAGCTGGCTCGCGCCGCCGGTCAGCACGATGCGCCGGCCTGGGCCGCTTGGATGGCCGGCTTTCGCCAGGCGGTCGCGCAGGAATTCGAGCGTTTCCTCGACCCGCGGGCGGATGATGCGCACGAGATGGGATTTTGGCGCATGCGCCTTGTGATCGTTCTCGCCGACGTGATCGAAGGAGATGGTTTCGCGCTCGTCGGAGGTGGAAGCGATCGCAGAGCCGTGAAAGGTCTTCAGCCGCTCGGCGTCGGAAAGGCGCGCGTCGAGGCCGCGCGCGATGTCCATCGTGACGTGGCCGCCGCCAAGAGCGACAGCGTCGAGATGAATCATCTCGCCTCTTTCGAAGACGGCGACGGACGTGGAGCCGGCGCCCATGTCGATGACGACGACGCCCATCTCGGCCTCGTCGGGTTCGAGCGTCGAGAGGCCGGCGACATAGGGCGCGGCGGCCATCGCCTCGACGCCGAGATGCGTGCGCTCCACCGCGAGGATCAGATTGCGCGCCGCCGCCTGATCGCAGGTCGCGACATGCAGATCGACTCCCAGTTCCTCGCCGATCATGTTCTTGGGTTCGCGGATCCCCGAAACGCCATCGAGCGAGAAGCCCATCGGCAGCGAGTGCACGGCGATGCGGCCCCGATTGAGGTGATGCGCCGCCGAGGCTTCGAGAACGCGATGGATGTCGTGTTCGGCGACCTCGCGGCCGCCGATGACGCGTTTCGCCTGAAAATGCTGCGACGACAATCGTCCGCCGGCGGCGGTGACGATCACGCGATCCGCCTGAATGCCGGCCATGCGCTCGGCGGCGTCGACAGTCTGTCGAATGGCGGCGTCGGCGGCGTCCATGTCGACGACAAGGCCGTTCTTCACGCCGAGCGAGCGCTGGTGGCCGATGCCGACGACGCGAATGCGATGGGTGCGCCAGTCGCCAGGCGCGACCGCGCCAAGCGGCGTCAGCCGCGCGATGAGGCAGGCGATCTTCGATGTGCCGACGTCGAGCGCGACGAAAGTCGCCGAGCGACGCGGCGACAGCGGCTTCATGCGCGGCGGGACGATGGGCGAGATCATGCTGCTAACCACCACTCTTTGACGACTTGTGCGGCGCGAGCTGCGCTTCGCGCGCCGCGGCCGCTTCTTCCGTGAGCCGGACGCCGATCCGATCGGGAAGGCGCAAGTCGATCGACATCACGTCCTTGTCGAGAATCCGCGCCTCTCGCTGCAGGCGCGCAAGCGTGTCCAGCGCGCCGAACGGATCCAGCTCCGGCAGCTTCACAGTGACGCCATTGGTCATATCGAGGTTCCAGCGGCGGCCGGCGACGAGCACGCCGGCCTTGATCCGATGCGCGAGATCGCCCGCCCTCCCCAGCAGCATGTGAAATTCGAGCAAGCGCTTCTGCGCGCCCTCGCCGACGACAAAGGGCAGGCCGAGATAGCGCTCGTCGCGCAATTCATCGATCGGCACGCCGTCTTCGGAAATGACCGCGACGCGTCCGTCGCGCTGCCAGAGCGCGCTCGGCTGCCGCTCTTCGATCGCGATCACCAGACGATCCGGGTAGAGCTTCATGACCCGCACGGATTTGACGAGCGGAACCTGCATCAGCCGCTCGCGCACCGCCGTCGCATCGAGGAAGGGCAAGGAGTTTCGCGGACCGACGCCCGCCGCGTCGAGCAGTTCGCGCTCGCGCAAACGCGACTGGCCGGTGATGGTGACGGCGGAAATCGGAAAGCCGGCGGCGCGGGCCGCGATGTCATAGAGTTCGCCGTCGCTCGCGACGAGCGCGGCATAGCCGCCGTTCTCGACGAAGCCGGCCGCGCCGACAAGGCCGAACAGCGCCAGCACCGCCAGCGTGCCGACGCCGGGACGGCCGAGGAAGGCGAAGCGCGAGGCAAGGCTCTTGCCGCGACCCTTGCGCGCCGGCGCGCGCGGCGGGACCGCCGCAGCGGGAGCGGCGGCGGTCGCCGGCGGGGCGGGCGCGACGGCGGCCGCAGTCGCGAAGGCGTAAGGAGCTCCCGCGGAAACGATCGGGACGAGCGAATCCCGAGCCGTAAACGACTCCTTTATCGATCGCAGGAAGCGTCTTCCACCATCCATTTGACCAGCTCGCCGAACGAAAAACCTGCGTATGCCGCCATTTCTGGCACGAGCGAGGTCTCCGTCATTCCCGGCTGGGTGTTCACCTCCAATACGACGAGCTCGCCCGTACCTCCGGGGCGGTCGTCGTATCGGAAGTCCGCGCGGCTCACGCCGCGACAGCCGAGAGCTCGATGAGCCTCAAGGGCCAAATGTTGGACCTCTTGGTAAATATTCTGTTTAAGATTCGCCGGAAGAACGTGTTTCGAACCGCCTTTAGCGTATTTGGCGTGATAGTCGTACCAGCCGCCGTCGGCGGCGAGAATTTCGATCACGTCCAGCGCCCTGTCGTTCATGACGGCGCAGGTGAGTTCGCGGCCGGCGATGAACTGCTCGGCCAGCATCATGTCGCCATGCGTCCAATCCTCGCGCCACAATTCCTGCGGCGGATGCTCCTGCCCCTCATTGACGATGAACACGCCGAAGGATGAGCCTTCTGATATGGGCTTGAGCACATAGGGAAGCGGCAGCGCATGCGCCTTGGCGGCCTCCAGCCGGTGCAGGACGCGCCCTTTCGGAACCGGAACGCCCGCGGCCGCCATGACCGTCTTGGCCACGTCCTTTTTCATCGCCACCGAAGACGCGAGCACGCCGGAATGCGTATAGGGGATGCGCAGCAGCTCCAATACGCCCTGAATGCAGCCGTCCTCGCCGAACCTGCCGTGAAGCGCATTGAAGGCGACGTCGGGCTTAAGCGCCGCGAGGACATTCGCCACGTCATGTCCGGCGTCGACACGCGTCACCTTGAACCCTTGGTCTTCGAGGGCCTTCGCGCAGGCTTCGCCCGAGCGCAGAGAGATTTCACGCTCGGCGGAGAGCCCGCCCATCAGAACGGCGACATGTTTGGTCATGTTGGTCTCGGATTGAGAAGAAAGAGCTAAAGATCGCGGTAGGCGGCTTCGTCAGCGTCAAAAGCCCATTCGGTGAATGTGGCGAAAGGGCAGGCGTCATCGCTTTGAGCGTCGGTCTTCGCGAGGCCTCGATCTTTGGTCGAAGGACGTTCCTTGACTCGTTGATCGTCGCCGCGCTTCGATCTCGCCGCCATTTCTTGGGCGTCCAGCCCGGTCGGCGATTTTTGGCGACGCTTCATGACTTCGGTCTCCCTAAGCGTCCAGGCTAAGGTCTCGGCGCCGACCATGCAATTTCGCCGTTTCCTTCTTCTCAAGCGACGCCGATCCGCTTGATCTCCCAATGCAGTTCGACGCCGCTCGCCTGAAGCACGCGCCGGCGCACTTCCTCTCCGAGCGCCTCGATGTCGGCGGCGGTCGCGCGCCCGCGGTTAATGAGGAAATTGCAGTGCATTTCGCTGACCTGTGCGTCGCCGACGACGAGGCCGCGGCAGCCGGCGGCGTCGATCAACTGCCACGCCTTGTGGCCTTCAGGATTCTTGAAGGTCGAGCCACCGGTTTTTTCCCTGATTGGCTGCGAGGCTTCGCGCGCGGCGGTGATGCGCTCCATCTCGGCGAGAATCGTCGCCGGATCGCCGGGACGGCCCTGATAGAGCGCCTGAGTGAAAATCACATCGTCCGGCGCCGAGCAGTGGCGATAGGAATAGCCGAGATCCGCGTTGGAAAAAACGTTGATGTCGCCGCTGCGGTAGACGCCGCGCGCTTCGATCAGCGCATCCCTGGTTTCGCCGCCATGCGCGCCGGCGTTCATCCGCAACGCGCCGCCGATCGCGCCGGGGATGCCACGATAGAAGGCGAGGCCGTCGATCCCCGCTTCGGCGGCGGCGCGCGCCGCCTTCACGTCGGGAACCGCGGCGCCGACCCGCAGTCGGCAGCCGTCCTCAACGACGATCTCGCCAAAACCTTTGGCCGAAAGCCGGATGACGACGCCTTCGACGCCGCCGTCGCGCACGATGAGATTGGAGCCGAGCCCGACGACGGTCGCTGGAATCTTACTCGGCAGATGGGCAAGAAAATAGGCGAGATCAGCTTCGTCGGCCGGCATGAAGAGAATCTGCGCCGGCCCGCCGACGCGAAACCAGGTGAGAGGCGCGAGCGGCTCGTTGGCGGCGACGCGTCCGCGCAATTGCGGCATGGCGGCGGCGATATCGGCGGAAATATCGGGGAAGGTCATAAGCGTCCAGAAACAGGTTGAAGTTGCGCGCGGCGTCCGCCGTTTGGCGTCTCCTCGCGCGTGCCCTTCTCCCATAAGCGGGGGAGAATGGAAATGTCGCCGACGCGTTGCTTAGACCTGAAAGCCTTAAGAATTTGCGCGCCATCGCGACTCGCGCCCTTACGATCAATCGCTCTGCGCCGTCAAAGACGCCATAGCCTCGTCAGGCGCGATCCGAAATGCGCGCGCAACACGACAAGGATCGTCACGCAGGCGCCGGGCGCTACATGAATGTTAAAGGCAGAGGTCGGGAGACGCTTCATGTCCCAAGGCATTCGATTCACCGGCGCTTATGACGTTTCCGCTTTGCCGGCGCTTATCCCGGGGAACTGGTATATCGGCTTCGCCTGCAAAAAGTGCCGCCAGCACTTCGCCATTCTCAACGAACCGACCGGCACGGGCGCGCTCGACATATCGGGGACGGCGTCATTCAGCGCGACCTGCCCGAACTGCGATGCGAGCGGCGACTATTCGGCGACCGAACTCGTTCAGTTTCAAGCCGCCCAGGGAGGTCCGTCGTCAACCGCTTGATTGGCGCGCCTCAACGCTCTGCCGGCTCGTAATGCGCGGTGAAATGTCTGAGAAACGGCGCTTGTTGCGTGATCCGGTAGGGCTTGATCGAAGCGCGCCGGCGCCAAACGGCGTCGAGCGTTTCGATGAGATAATCGAAGTGGCTTTGGGTGTAGACCCGGCGAGGGAACGCCAGCCGCACCAATTCATGCGGCGCGGCGATTTCCCCGCCGTCCGGCGCGGGCTTTCCAAACATCACGCTGCCGAGCTCGACGGCGCGAATCCCGCCTTCGAGATAAAGCGCATTGACCAGTCCGATGCCGGGATAGTCGCTCGGCGCCAAGTGCGGGCAGAAGGCGGCGGCGTCGATGAAGATGGCGTGGCCGCCGGCCGGACGGACGATCGGCACGCCGCGCGCGATCAGCGCCGACGCGACATAGTCGACGGTCGCATGACGATAGCGCTGATAGTCATATTCCAGCGCTTCCATCAGGCCGACGGAAATCGCCTCGAGATCGCGGCCGGCGAGTCCGCCATAAGTCGGAAATCCTTCGGTCAGGATCAGCAGGTTGCGGAAGTCGTTTGCCCAATCATCATTGTTGCAGGCGAGAAACCCGCCGATATTCGCGAGCCCGTCCTTCTTAGCGCTCATCGTCGCGCCGTCGGCGAATGAAAACATCTCCCTTGCAATGTCGAGCAGGCTTCGATCGGCGAAGCCTTGCTCGCGCTGCTTGATGAAGAATGCATTTTCAGCGAAGCGGCAGGCGTCGATGATCAGCGGGATGTTGCGCCTCTCCAGCAGTTCCTTGACGCGCCGGATATTTTCCATCGACACCGGCTGGCCGCCGCCGGTGTTGTTGGTCACGGTGATCATGCAAAAGGGAATGTTGGCGGCGCCTTCGATCTCGATCAATCGCGCCAGCGCGTCGAGGTCCATATTCCCCTTGAACTGTTTCTCGGAATAGAGATCGCGCGCTTCGGTCGTTGGCGCATCTGTCGCGACGGCGCCGACATATTCGATATTCGCCCGCGTCGTGTCGAAATGGCCGTTGTTGGGAACGACGTTCCCTTTTTTCAGACGAGTCGCGGCGAGAATGCGCTCCGCTGCGCGTCCCTGATGCGTCGGGAAGATATGTCTGAAGCCGGTGATCTCCCGCACGGTTTGCTCGAACCGCCGCCAGGAGCGGCTGCCCGCATAGCTTTCGTCGCCGAGCATCAGCGCCGACCATTGCCGGTCGGACATCGCGCCCGTGCCGCTGTCGGTCAGCAGGTCGATGGTGACGCAGTCGGCGTCGAGGAGGAAGACATTGTTGAAGGCCGCGGCCAGACAGTCTTCACGCGCGCCGCGCGTCGTGATCGGCAGCGCTTCGGTCATCTTGATGCGAAACGGCTCGATAATCGTTCTCACGGCAATGCTCGCGTCTCATGGAAATGAGAGACCGACACGGTTGCTTCGATCAGCGTGTCGCGTGATCTTCAAATGGGCATCATCGCGCGCCGGGTCCAATAAACCCGTTCACGCGGCTCGCGCCGCGCCGTTGAGAGGCGAAATTACTGCTGTGCGCCGAGCCGCCCGAAAAATCGACGAACCGAATTCGCGGTGCGTTTCAGAAAGGCGGAAAAGCCGTCGCTCTTCCGGGAAGAGCGACGGGCGCCGCTTTTTTGCTGCGCCTGCTGTTTCGGTTTCGAGTCGGCATTGGCGTTTGGCGTCTCGCGCTTGGGCTCAGAAGCATTTTGATCCTGCTCTGATCCGCCGCCCTCGTGCGATTTTTCAGCGCCGACGGACTCGGGCTTCGGCGCTGAACCCTTGTCGGGCTGCGCGGGCGTCGCCGCTTCCTTGGGAGCGGCCGGAGTCGGGGCCGGCGCAGCCTCCTTGACTTGGGGGGATTTGTCGCCCTGCGCCGCAGGGGGAGACGCCGCTTTGGATTCCGGCTGAGGACCCGGCGCCGCAGGATTCTGCGTCGGAGTTTTCGGCGCTTCGACGGCCGGCGCAGGAATTGTGGCGGCCTCGCCGGGCTTTGCCGGCGCGGCGTCGGCCGGACGAGCGGTTGAATCGCCCTTTGGCGCGCCGCCATTGCCCGCGGGGCGAGTCGGCTGGACGTTCGGCGTTCCTTCGCCATGCGACGGACGTGCGGGAGCCGGGCGCGTTTTTGCTTTTTTGGCGGGCGGCGGAGCAGCGCCTGGCGCTCCTCGATTGAAGCCGCGCGGCGAATCGCCGGAATTCCAGAGCGCCGTCTTGAGGCCGAAGAGGGAAACCAGACCAATGACGACGACGCCGGCGATGGCGATCAGTCGACCAACGCCGCTCGGCCGTCGCCTGACGAGAGCCCTTTCGCCGCCGACCGCTACGAGAGCGCCGACGGCTCCCGACGAAGCTTGATCATCGGCGCGCGTCTCGCGGCCCGCGGGTTCCGCCGGCGCCAATGGGCTGAGTTCCTCCACGACAACAAGGGCCTGCTTGGGCGAGGAATTCGCATCGTCGTTTCCGATGGCCGGGGCGCCGGCGTCATCCGATCTGGAGATGAATTCGACGCGTCGCTCTTCCTCCTGATGACGCTTGAACCCTTCAATCAGCCAATTGTCGACAGGAACTTCAGCGCTTGCGACCGCCGCACGATCGTCGCCCGAGCGTTGATGGCTTTCCGCTCTTGCACGCTCTTGCTCTTGCCGGCGCCTGAAGGCCTCGGCGACCCAATTATCGCCTGACACATAGGGAGCGTGAGGCGTTTGGTTGGTTTCGGGCTCGCCTCCACGCGCGGCGCGCTCGCTCTTTCGGCGCTCCTCTTCACGACGTTTGACCGCGCTGAGCGTCCATTCGCTTTCGAGAATGTCTTGCAAAACTCATCCCCACTTGCCGGCTCCCGTCCTGCGCGCATGGCTGCAGCAACGTCATCCGGGAACGCATGAGGCATACATTTGGGAAGATGCTAGCCGACTGACGCGGTTCGTCAATGATGCTTGTCCCGCCAAGCGGCGGCGCGCAGCAGCGTCAAGCTTACGATCGCTCACGTGACGGTGGCGCGAAATTGTTGATTCAGGGTAAGCTCCGGCTGAAAGCGGGATGAAACAATTTGGAGAAGTGGATAGGCTGGGCCGAACGGAGCGGACGCGAACGCCCGACGTTGAAGCCAGAGAAAAGCTCGTTCAAAAGTATGGGACAAAGGGGAAGAACAGCTATGCGGACTGCCCTCACAATTGCGACCGCGCTCGCGTTTAGTGCGATGATTCATCCGGCGATGGCGGCCCAATGCGGACATTCGGCGGCGGGCTTCGAGAACTGGAAGCAGGAATTCGCCCAGGAGGCGCGCGCTCAGGGCATCGGCCAGGCCGGCATCAGCGCTCTGATGGGGACGCATTACAATACGGCGACGATTTCGGCCGATCGCGGCCAGAAAAGCTTCCGCCTGTCGCTCGACCAGTTCCTCGCCAAACGCGGCGGCCCGGCCATTGTGGCGCGCGGACGCGCGCTCAAGCGGTCCTACGGCGGGCTCTTCTCGCAAATCGAGCAAAGCTATGGCGTGCCGCCGGGGCCTCTGCTCGCCATTTGGGGAATGGAGACTGGGTTTGGCGCAGTGCACGGCAATCAGCATGCGCTCTCGGCGGTGGCGACGCTCGCCTATGACTGTCGCCGCTCAGACTATTTCACCGATCAGCTTTACGCCGCGCTGACCCTGGTCGATCGCGGCGCGCTGTCGCCGAATGCGCGCGGCTCGATGCATGGCGAGATCGGACATACGCAATTCCTGCCGAAAAACATTCTGAACTATGGCGGCGGCGGCAATCTCGACAACGCCGCGGCGGCGCTGAACGCCACGGCGAACTTCCTTCACGCCCACGGCTGGCGCGCCGGCGGCGGCTATCAGCCGGGCGAAAGCAATTTCGGGGCGATTCAGGCGTGGAACGCCGCCACCGTCTATCAGCGCGCGATCGCGCAGATCGGCCGCCAGATCGATGGCGGCGGAGCGTCGCCCGAACAGTAATATCGCGTCGCGCGCAAAGCCGAGAAGCGCCGGCGCGCACCCGCGCCGGCGAAGCATCGAACGCCGAACCGAAGGCCCCGTCACTCGGCTGGAGTGGCCTCGGGGCCGTGATTCTCATCCGGCGTCGTGGGCGGCGGCGCGGGCGGCGCCGGCGGCGGCTTGTGGGCCTTGGTTGCGGCGGTCTCGCGACGGCGATGGATGAGATAGATGAAGAACGCGGCGAGCGTGCCAATCCCGAGGGTCAGATAGACGGGAAGCGTGCGCATGAAGGTCTTCCCGACCGAGAAGGGGAAGCGCGACACCCAACGCTCGCCGTGATCGCCGGTGACCGTGACAATTCCGACGAAATAGCCCGGCTCGTCGAAATTATGCTCAAAATTGATCGTGCCGGTCGGATAAGTTTTCGGCTCCCGGTAGGCGACTGTGACAGCCGGGAGATTTTCATTCTCCTTGTCCTCGCCGCCGACGTCCTTGACGATGCGCAACTCGACTTTCATGTCGCGCAATTCGTCCTGCTCGGCGTCCAGCACCATGATCATCGGGCCGGTCGCGGGAATGTCCTCGCAGAACTCGTTCTTCGACGCCTCCGGCAGATAGCCGGTGAAATTCATGATGTCGGGACCGATGAACAATCGGCATCGGCCTTCGGCCGCGCCCAGGCGGCCATGCGCTTCGGCCGGATCGGGCGCCCCCGCGACGGCGACCGCCAGGACGGCGGCGACCGGGAGAAGTGCGAGGCGAACGCCCCTGGCGAAACGGCAAACGCCCAGGCGAGCGGGGCGATTGTCGCTCCCCTGCGGCGCGGGATGCGCGTCCGGATTTCCACCTTCACGCATGATGACCTCCTGGGTCTTCGTGTGCAAGAACACGCGACACTCAGAAATACTGCTTTGCGCC
Organism: Methylocystis sp.; assembly: GCF_046349115.1. Classification (GTDB taxonomy): domain Bacteria; phylum Pseudomonadota; class Alphaproteobacteria; order Rhizobiales; family Beijerinckiaceae; genus Methylocystis. Next base: position 270,837 of record NZ_JAXMCX010000002.1, read on the forward strand.
GCACAAAGCAGTTCCGTCAAGCTTACGCTCGAGAAAACGTCTCAAGGACGCCTGAGGCTTGATGTTAGCGGATTCCCGGCTATCAGCAAGTGTGCGACGATCGGCCGCCATCCTGCGCTGCGCAATGCGCTTGCCCTTTCGGGCGCAAGCCTGTCCTCGAACCGCCAGACGCCAGAAGGAGCGCTCCGCGGCGCAACAACGGGTGCGGCGCAACATTAATTGACGGTAACCCGAAAAAGCTCCATGCCGGCGCCAACTTTCGTGAAGGCGCCTTAATTCGCAACCACCTTAACAAGAGTTCATTCGTCGCCAGCTTGCCACATAATTAAGGCGGAGCCATATTCAGCGCGAGGCGGGAGGCGCTCTCGTGAGGCGCCGACTGGCCAAACAGACTCAAGAGGATCACATGTCCAACTTCGACCGCAACACCAGCTTCGGCTATGGGCGCGGGGTCGCGCGGCCGACCACGGCTGAGATCGACCAGGGCCTGCGCGCCTATATGCTCGGCGTCTACAACTATATGACGCTCGGCCTGGGCGTGACGGGGCTTGTCGCGCTCGGCACCTACATGCTGGCAGTGGCCAAGTCGGCGCCGGGCGCCCTCGCGCTGACGCCCTTCGGCCAGATGCTCTACACGACGCCGCTGCGCTGGGTGGTGATTCTGGCGCCGCTCGCCTTCGTCTTTTTCATCGGCGCACGCGCGAACAGCATTTCCGCCGCGACCGCCCGCAATCTCTTCCTCGCCTTCGCGGCGGTGATGGGATTGTCGATGTCGTCGCTTCTGCTGATCTTCACCGGAGCGTCGGTCGCGCGCATCTTCTTTATCACCGCGGCGGCGTTCGGCGGTCTGAGCCTCTATGGCTACATGACCCAGCGCGATCTTTCCGCCTTCGGCTCCTTCCTGGTGATGGGCGTCTGGGGCCTCGTGATCGCCGGCCTCGTCAACCTGTTCCTGCAATCGACCGGCCTGCAGTTCGCCCTGTCGATCATCGCGGTTCTGGTGTTCGCCGGGCTGACCGCCTGGGACACGCAGAACATCAAGGACATGTATTACGAGAGCGACAGCTATGAAGTCGCCCAGAAGAAGAGCGTTTTTGGCGCGCTCTCGCTCTATCTCGACTTCATCAACATGTTCCAGTCGCTGCTGTTCCTGTTCGGCCAGCGCAACGACTAATTGCCGAAACTTCGGATAAAAGCCCCGCTTCGGCGGGGTTTTTTCTTGTCGGCGAACCTTTGCGCGCCGGCGCGCCTGTGGCAGAAGTCTATGGGCGATCGAGCTGAGGACACTGAATGGCGAATGTCACATTCCCGGCGGCTGCGGCGGCGGGACTATTGTCTTTCCTCTCCCCCTGCGTGCTGCCGCTCGTGCCGCCCTATCTGACCTATCTCGCCGGCGTCAGCATGGAGGACCTCGAAATCGAAACGCGCTCCGCGGCGCGGCGCGACATTCTTTTCTCCTCGATCCTGTTCGTGCTCGGCTTCAGCACGGTGTTTGTCGCGCTCGGCGCGACGGCGAGCGCCTTTGGCGGCCTGCTGCGCGCCAATCTGCATATCCTGTCATGGCTGGCGGGCGCGATCATCATCCTGATGGGCCTGCACTTCATCGGCCTGCTCAAAGTCAGCCTGCTCTATCGCGAGAAGCGCGCCGAGATCACCAAGCCGATGGGACTGTTCGGCTCCTATGTCATGGGCCTCGCCTTCGCCTTCGGCTGGACGCCCTGCATCGGTCCGATCCTCGCCGCCATCCTCGCGGTCGCCGGAACCCAGGAGACGGTGGCGCTCGGCGCCGCTCTGCTGGCGACCTATTCGCTTGGACTGGGCCTGCCCTTCATCGGCGCCGGCCTGGCGCTCGGCCGCTTCCTGGCATTCGTCGCGCGTTTCCGACGCCATTTCGGCAAGGTCGAGAAAGTCGTCGGCGCCCTGCTCGTCTTCACCGGCGTCGCCTTTCTTACGGGCGGCGTGCAGGAGATGTCCTATTGGCTACTGGAGCTGTTTCCGGGCCTCGCCAAGCTCGGATAAGCGAAGCGCAAGACCCGCTTTACGACGAGCATCGGCTGCCGGAGATCGACCGGCTGCGCGGCCTCGTCATGGTGCTGATGGCGCTCGACCATATGCGCGATTTCTTCGACGCCGACGCGATCCGTTTCTCGCCGACGGATTTGGATCGCACCAACGCCTTTCTATTCTTCACCCGCTTCATCACCCATTTCTGCGCGCCGACCTTCACCGCGCTCGCCGGCGTCAGCGCTTATCTTTATGGCGCGAAGGTCAAGGACTCCGAGGCGCTGTCGAGATTTCTCGCGGCGCGCGGCCTGTGGCTGATTTTTCTTGACGCCGCCGTCATCAGTCCGATCTGGAGCATGGGTTCCGGACGCATCGAACTCGGGACGCTCTGGGCGATCGGTTGCGGCCTCGTGGCGCTCGCCGCGCTGTCGCGACTGTCGCCGCGCACCGTGCTTCTCACGGGCGTCTCGATCATCTTCGGCCATAATTTGCTCGACGGCATTCACGCAGCCGACCTCGGCGCTTTCGGACCGTGGTGGAGCCTGCTGCACGAAACTGGCAAGTTGCCGTTCGATATGCCCGGCGACGTTGTCTATCCCGCGCTGCCCTGGATCGGCGTCGCCGCGCTCGGATATGGAATCGGTCCGCTGTTCCTCAAGCCGGCAGATCTGCGGGACCGCGCACTCTATCTCGCGGGCGGCGCAGCGCTGGCGCTGTTCGTCGTGCTGCGCTTTTCGAATCTCTACGGCGATCCGCATCCCTGGAGCGCGCAGCGCGACTCTCTGTTCACCCTGCTCTCGTTTCTCAAGGTAACGAAATATCCACCCTCGCTTCTCTATCTTCTGGCGACGCTTGGCGGCGCGGCGCTGGCGCTGCCCGCGCTGGCGCGCGCTGGCGGACCAATCGGCGCGGCGCTGACCGTCTTCGGCCGCACGCCGCTCTTCTTTTACGTGTTGCATCTTTACGTCGGCGTGGGCGCGGCCCTGGCCTTCGTGCTTGCGCAAGGCTATTCGCTGTCGGATATCGCCGGCTGGGCGAAAGCCGGAGCCCCGCCGCTGGAAGCTGGCGCGGGCCTCGCGGGCGCTTACCTCGCCTGGATACTCGTGATTTTGGCGCTCTACCCGTTCTGTCGCTGGTTTGCCGAGGTGAAGCGCCGACGCCGCGATCTCTGGTGGCTGACCTATCTGTGACATGATCGCGTCATATTGCCGCATGGAGTTGCGATTAAGGATTCGACGCAAGTCGCCTTGGTGGTCGCACCGGGCGCTTGTATAGAGAAACCCGACCCAAGAGCGCCGACTCCCCGCGCCTATGAGGTCTTGCGCCAAAAAGGCGGGAAATACGGAATGCTCGAAAAGCTGGTCGCCTTTTGCCTCCGCTGGCCGTGGACAGTGGTTCTGCTTACTCTCGGTCTGACGGCGGGCGGCGTTTACGTCACCGTCGAACGATTCGCGATCGACACCGAGACCGCCAATCTTTTTTCTCCCGACGTCGCCTGGCGCAAGAACGAAGCGGCGCTCTACAAAGCCTTTCCTGATCTTCTCGACTTAATCGTCGTCGTCATCGACGCCAAGACCGGCGAAGAGGCTGACGACGCCGCAAAGCGCCTCAATGACGCCCTGCAGGGAAATTCGCTCTTCTCTCGGGTGTGGCGTCCCGATGAGCATGAATATTTCCGCAAGAACGGCCTGCTGTTTCTGCCGGTCTCCGACATCGAAAAGCATGTCGGCGTGATGATCGGCCAGCGCGACGTTCTACAGCCGCTTGCCGAGGACCCGAGTCTGCGCGGCCTGTCTGACGTGCTGGTCGGCAATTTCAAGTCAGCTTCCGGCAGCGAACGCGCCTTGAAAATGTATGTCGGCGGCGTCGAAGAATTTTCCGCCGCCATTGAAGCGGCGCTCGCGGGAAAACCGGCGGAGGTCGACTGGGGCAAGCTGTTCGCCTCCGGCGGAACCGCGCCGGCTCCGCCTGAATTGGAAAAGCGCCGCATCGTCATCGCCAAGCCGATCGTCGACTATACCGACCTGGAGCCGGGAGGCGACGCGATCAAATTCGTGCGCAAGACGGCCGACGATCTGCATCTCGATGAAGAGCACGGAATCAGGCTTCGCCTGACAGGCCAAATCCCGCTCGCCGACGACGAATTCTCCACCATTTCGGAAAACATGGCCTTGAACACCACCGGCACGCTCGCCGTGGTGACGCTCATTCTCTTCGCGGCGCTGCGCTCGCCAAAGCTCATCCTCGCGGTGCTCATCACCCTGATCGCCGGTCTCGCGATGACCTCGGGGCTCGGCATTTTGATGATCGGCCGCTTCAATCTCATCTCGGTGGCCTTCGCAGCGCTATTCATCGGGTTGGGCGTCGACTTCGGCATCCAGTTTGCGACGCGCTATCGCGAAGAACGGCATAATGACAACGATCTCGAACGCGCGCTGCTCTCGGCGACCCGCGGCATCGGCGGCTCGCTCACCCTCGCCGCCGTGTCGCTGCTTGCCGGATTCTTCTGCTTTCTGCCGACCTCGTTCAGCGGCGTGTCCGAACTCGGGCTGATCGCCGGCGTCGGTATGATCGTCGCCTATATCGCGACGCTCACATTTCTACCGGCGGCGATCAAACTGCTGCGTCCGCGGGCGGAACATGTGCCGATCGCGACGACATCGCTCGCCGCCGTCGACCATTGGATCGCGCACCACCGCCTCTTCGTGCTGATCGCCACGGCGATCGTCGTGCTGGCTGGCATGCCCGCTCTGATGAATCTGGTGTTCGACTCCAATCCAATGAATCTGCGCGATCAAAGGGTCGAATCGGTCGCGACCTTCCTCGATCTTTCGAAGGACCCGAAAACCGCGCCCAACAAGATCGAGGTGCTGGCGCCGTCGCTTGAAGTCGCGCGCGAATTGGAAAAGAAAATCGCGGCGCTGCCCGAAGTCGATCACGTCGATACGATCGATTCCCTGATCCCCAAGGAACAGGACGACAAGCTGGCGCTCGTCGACATGGCGGTGTCGCAACTGCGCGGCGCGCTGAATCCCAAAATGAAGTCGCCGGCCAGCGACGCCGAGACTGTCAAGACGTTGATCAGCGCCGCCAAGGCGTTGCGCAAGGCGACCGCGAAGAAGCCCCTGCCCGCCGTGACGCGCTTTGCCGACGACCTCGACGCTCTTGCGAAAGCAAGCCCGGCGACGCGCGCCACGGCGCGAGATGCGGTATTTGTCGGCTTCGAAAAGATGCTAGGCGAAATTCGTCAGGCGCTGCAGGCGCAACGCGTGACGATCGACACCATGCCCGCCGATTTGCGTCACGAGTGGATTTCCGACGCTGGCGTCGTGCGAGTCGAAGCGACGCCGAAAGGCGACAGCAATGACCGCGTCGTGATGACCAAATTCGCCGAGGCGATCCAGGCGATCGTGCCGGACGCGAGCGGCCCGCCGGTGATCGTGTCGGAAGCGCAAAAGACCATCACCCGCGCTTTTCTTGAAGCCGGACTCTACGCCTTCATCGCCATCTTTATCATCCTGGCGGTGGCGCTGCGCAATCCGATCGACGTCGCCTTGACGCTCGGCCCGCTGGTGCTCGCGGGAATCATGAGTCTTCAGGCCGCCGATTTGCTCGGCATGTCGCTAAATTTCGCCAACATCATCGCGCTGCCGCTGATGTTCGGAGTGGGCGTCGCCTTTCACATCTATTACGTCATCGCCTGGCGAAAGGGCGTCGTCGACATGTTGGCCTCAAGCCTCACCCGCGCCATTTTCTTCAGTTCGCTAACGACCGGCACCGCTTTCGGCAGCCTGATTTTATCGAGCCATCCCGGAACGGCGAGCATGGGTCAACTTCTTGCCATCTCATTGTTCTTCACATTGCTCGCCGCGTTTATAATCGTGCCCGCGTTTCTTGGTCCGCCGCGCGAACCGAAAAGGGACACGGCCGACGCGGCTTGACCGAGTCGGCGTTCCGGCGTTCGCTAGATTGAGCGAATCGCCTTCACCGCAACCAACAGAGGTCCGGCGTCATGAAAAAAATGATTCTACGCGTCGCTATGGCGGCAGCCCTCTGCGCCCCATCAGCGGCGAACGCCGTCGACGCCATTTACGGAGTTTGGGTTCGCGAAGGGCACCCCAACGACAAGCTGGAATTCTACGACTGCTCGGGCAAGCTTTGCGCCAAGGGCATCGAGCCGATGCCCGACGGCTCGCCGCCGCCGGTCGTTTTGAAGAACGCCGCGAAGACGACGCCCAACCATTGGGAGGGCGATATCAATGATCCCGAAAGCGGCAAGACCTATATCGGCAAGATCGCGCTCGATTCGCCGACCGCGCTGACGATGACGGGCTGCCTCGTCGCCTTCCTGTGCCAGAGCGAGACCTGGACCAAGGTTTCCGGCCCCACCAAGCCGGCGGCAGACGCCAAGCCCGCCGCCCAGGAGCCTGCCCCGAAAGCAGCTGCGCCCGAGGCCAAGGAGCCGGCGGCGAAAGAGCCAGTCGCGCATGAGCCGTCTGCGAAGGAAACGCCAAAGCCGGCCGCCAAGGAGACTGCAAAGCCGGCGGCGAAACCGGCAAAGCCGGCGAAGGCCAAGCCCGCTGCGCCCGCGCCCGACTCGGAATAGCGACGGCGCCCGGCCCCGAAGCCGCGCCGTCCTTACCGATACGTAACTTGACCATAGCGCCGCCGCGCGCGAGCTTGTGATTCACAGCTTTTCGCGCGTTGACGGCCAGCGCGCGCCTCCTCGCCGCCGCTTGGGATGGCTTGCGATCCGCCGCTCGCCCGCTTGGGGCGAGCGAAACGGAGCCGCAGGGCCCGAGGGCGCGGGCCTTCCCCAAGCCTCCACTGGCGCTTAAGGAAGGGGACGCTCAGGCCGTTCCCGCCGTCCCTTCCGGAGACGTCTGCTCCTTGACCGCGCCCGCTCTGTCTCACTCTACTCGCCCGGCGCTGGCGGCTGCGATGGTCGCGGCGGCGCTCTCCGGCTGCGATCTGGAGTGGGACAAGCCCAGTCTGTCGGCGCCGCCGCCGGCGCGTTTCGTGGAAGCGAAGCCGCATCCGGCGCCGCCGATCTCCGGGGGACGGGATTTCGCCGTCAAATTCGGCTCCAAGGAATTGACTCAGCTCGTCGAGCGCGCGCTCGACGACAATCTCGACCTCGCCGCGGCGATCGCCCGCATCACCCAGGCCGACGCGCAGGCGCGCGTTTCAAGCGCCGCGCAATGGCCTGCGGTCTCGTTGACGGATATCGCCCGCACGACGCGGACTCCCGGCACGACGATCAATGTCGGCTCAGCGAGCTCCGGATTTAATCCGGCTACGTCGTCGAGTTCGACCTCCAGCCTGACCAGCTCCGGGTTCCGCGCGCGCAACTTCGGCTTTTTCCAGCTCGGCCTGACCGCGAGCTATGAACTGGATTTCTGGGGCAAGAACGAGGACGCGTCGATGGCCGCGCGCATCCTCGCCAATGTGTCGCGCTTCGATCGCAACGTCGTCGAAATCTCGACCGTCGCCGCAGTGCTGAACGCCTATTTCCAGGTGCTCACCGCCCAGGACCGTCTGGTCATCGCCCGCCAGAACGTCGCGATCGCGCAGCAGGTGATGGACGCGATCAACGCTAGGCTCGAAGTCGGCGTGGCGACAGTGCTCGACACGTCACAACAGCAAACCATCCTTGCGCAGCAGCAGGCGTCCATTCCGCCGCTCGAACAGACCCTGCGCCAGACCCGGAACAATCTTGCGGTGCTGCTGGGACAGACGCCCGAGAGCATGACCATCAAGGGCGGCTCGCTGATCAAGCTGAACTTTCCGCGCATTGCGCCGGGACTGCCGTCGGAAGTGCTCTTGCGCCGACCCGACGTGGCCGAGGCGGAAGCGCGGCTCGCCTCGCAGGAGTTTTCAGTGTTGCAGGCGCGGGCCGCGTTTTTCCCGTCGATAAGCCTGACGAGCCTCTATGGCTTCCAGAGCGCGCTGCTCTCGACGCTGCTGCTGCGGCCGGACGCCATCGCCATACAGCTCGCCGGCACGCTGACCCAGCCGGTGTTCGATGGATGGAATCTGCAGGGCCAATATGACCAGCAAAAAGGCCGCTATTCGGAACTGGCGGCGCTTTACCGCAAACAAATTCTAACCGCGCTGTCGGATACTGAGAATGCGCTGATTGCAATACGCGAGACGGACCGCCAGATGAAGTTCCTGAGCGTCGCGGTGTCCGCCGCTCGAACCGCCTTGGGCGCTGCGGAGATGACTCTGCGGGAAGGAACAATCGACATAGTGACGCTGGCGCAGACGCAAACAAGCTATTTCCAGACGCAGGACCAGCTTGCCGTCGCGCGTCTCTCCCATTTCCAGGCGGCGACGAGCCTCTATCAGGCGCTTGGCGGCGGCTGGGGGCCGACGACCCGCGAAATCGAGATCGCCCGCTCCAACGCGGCCTATGAAGCTGACAGGGGACCATGGCCATGACCCGCGTCAGCCGAAGGGTCCTGCTCGCGATCGGCGCGCTAACGCTCGCTGTCGCCTTGGCCTTAGCGTATCAGGCTGGAAAGCTTCCTGGCTTCCGCTCGGGGGACCAGGGCGCCGGCGCAGGGCCTTCCGGCGGCGCGCGGGGCGAGCGTATCGTTACGGTGACTGTTTCGAAGACCCGTCTCGAAGACGTGCCGGTGACCATCGACGCGGTCGGCACCGTGCAGGCGCTCAATACGGTGACGATCCGCACCCAGGTCGACGGACGTTTGCTGCGTCTCGCCTTCACCGAAGGTCAGGACGTCCACAAGGGCGACATATTGGCCGAAATCGATCCGGCGCTTTATCAAGCGCAATATGATCAGGCGGTCGCCAAGAAGGCGCAGGACGAAGCCAATCTCGCCAACGCTCGCGTCGATCTCGCCCGCTACGAGAGGCTCGTCGTCGGCAATTTCGCCTCGAAGCAGAAACACGCCACCCAGAAGGCGACGGTGGCTCAGCTTGAAGCGCTGGTGCGGGCCGACAAGGCGGCGATCGACAACGCCAAGACAACGCTCGACTATGCGACGATCCGCTCGCCGATCGACGGGCGCGCCGGCATCCGTCTCGTCGACGTCGGCAATATTCTGCACGCCTCGGATTCGACCGGCATTGTCGTCATCACGCAACTGAAGCCGATTTATGTTGTGTTCACTCTGCCTCAGCAGGCGCTGCCCGCGGTGCAGAAGGCGCAGGCCAAAGGAGCGGCCAAAGTCGTGGCGCTTGGTCCGGACAACGCGACGCCGATCGAAACGGGAGAACTGAGCGTCATCGATAATCAGATCGACCAGATGACCGGAACGGTGCGCCTCAAAGCGACCTTTGCGAATCAAACGCTGTCGCTCTGGCCCGGCCAATTCGTCAATGTTCGTCTGATGCTCGACACGCTGAAGAACGTGCTCGTGGCCCCGAGCCACGCGGTGCAGCGCGGGCCGAGCGGCGCCTTCGTCTATGTGCTCGGCGCCAATGACGTCGCGACCATGCGCGAGGTGACGACGGGCCGACAGGATGAGAAAATCGCGGTCATCGCTTCTGGGATACAGCCCGGCGATGTCGTTCTGACGAGCGGCTTCTCCAAACTGTCGGACGGCGCAAAAATTCAGGTCGTGAGCGCGCCTTCGGCTGCGGACGCCGACAGCGCCGACGCCAGCGGCGAAGAAGAGCGCGCAAAGCCGGGGCGTGGAGCGGCGCCGCGCGCGCCAGGCGGTCGAATGAAGAAATGAACGTATCTGCGCCCTTCATCCGCCGGCCGGTGGCGACGTCGCTCTTGGCGTTCGCCGTGCTGCTGTTTGGCGTGATGGGCTATTTGCGGCTTCCGGTCTCGCCGTTGCCGCAGGTCGATTTTCCGACCATCCAGGTAACGACGCAGCTTCCCGGCGCCAATCCCGATACGATCGCGTCGCTGGTGACGGCGTCGCTCGAACGCCAGTTCGGACAGATTCCGTCGCTGACCAGCATGTCGTCGCAAAGCTCGTTCGGGCTGTCGCAGATCACGCTGCAATTCGATCTCGACCGCAACATCGACGCGGCGGCGCAAGACATTCAGGCGGCGATCAACGCCGCCGCCTCGACGCTGCCGCGCAACCTCCCCTATCCGCCGGTCTACGCCAAGGTAAACCCCGCCGACACGCCGATCCTGACGCTGACGCTGCACTCGAAGACCGCCACGCTGCGCGATCTAAGCGATCGCGCCGACACGCTGATCGCGCCGCAGCTCTCGCAGGTCTCGGGCGTCGGCCGCGTCTCGGTGCAGGGCGGCGTCCGGCCGGCCGTGCGCATTCAGGCCGATCTCGCGCGCCTCGCGGCCAATCGCATCAGCATGGAGGATCTGCGCCTCGCCATCGCTTCAGCGAATGTCGCCGGCGCCAAGGGCTCGCTCGACGGCAGGCGGCAGTCCTATGTGCTGGACGCCAACGACCAGATTCTGCAGGCCCGTCAATATAACGACATCATCGTCGCCTGGCGCAACAATGCGCCGGTGATGCTGCGCGACGTGGCGCAGGTCCTCGACGGGCTGGAGAACGCCCGCGTCGGCGGCTGGCACAATGGCGTGCAGACGGTGGTTCTCGACGTGCTGCGCCAGCCCGGCGCCAATATCATCAACACCGTCGAATTGGTGAAGCACGAGCTGCCGCAGATTCAGCGGGCGCTTCCCGCCGGCATGTCGCTCGAAATCGTCAATGACCGAACCGTCACGATCCGCGCCTCGATTTTCGAAGTGCAGCTGACGCTTGTCATCGCCGCGGCTCTCGTCGTTCTTGTCGTGCTGATGTTTTTGCGAAGCTGGCGCGCGACCGTCATCGCCGGCGTCAGCCTGCCGCTCTCGATCATCGCGACATTCTCCACCATGTGGGCCGCGGGATTCTCGCTCGACAATCTGTCGTTGATGGCGCTGACGATCGGCACGGGCTTTATCGTCGACGATGCGATCGTGATGATCGAAAACATCGTCCGCAACATCGAAGAAGGCAAAGCGCCGCGTCAGGCGGCGCTCGACGGCGCGCGCCAGATCGGCTTCACGGTCGTATCGCTTACCGTCTCGCTCATCGCGGTGTTCATACCGCTCCTGTTCATGACCGGCATCGTCGGACGGATGTTCCGCGAATTCGCCCTGACGCTGACAATGGCGGTCGTCGTCTCGGCGGCGATCTCGCTGACGCTGACGCCAATGCTGTGCGCGGCGCTGCTGCGCTTTGCGCCGCCGCCTGGTCGATCGCGATGGGAAACGATTTCGCTGGCGCTTGACCGCGCTTATGAAAAATCGCTCGACTGGGCGCTCAAGCGCGAGACATTCATGCTCGGGCTGACCGTCGCGACGCTGGCGCTCACCATCGTGCTCTACGCAATCATTCCCAAGGGTTTCCTGCCGCGGCAGGACACCGGCGTGCTGTCGGCGGTGATGGAGGCGGCGCCGGACGCCTCCTTCGACAAGATGACGGCGCTGCAGGCCAAGGTCGCCGAAGCCTTTCGCCGCGACCCCGACGTCAGCGGCGTGACATCGGTGCTGGGCGTCGGAACCCTCAATGCGACGACCAATGTCGCGCGGCTCACGGTGATGCTGCGTCCGCACGACGAACGCTGGGCGAGCGCCGACAAAATCGCCGACCGTCTGAAGGCGGCGGGCGAAAAAATCCCCGGCGTCACGCTTTACGTTCAGCCGGTGCAAGACATCCAGATCACAACACGGCCGAGCCGGTCGCAATATCAATATACGCTGACCTCCGCCGACGGCGGCGAATTGCTGACCTGGTCCAACCGACTGCTCGACCGTCTGCGCAAGACGCCCGGCTTACGCAACGTCGCCGCCGAAACGCAGGAGGGCGGCCTGCGCACGCTCATGCGGATCGACCGCGAGAAAATGGGTCGGCTTGGCATAACCGCGCAAAATGTCGACGACGTGCTCAACGACGCTTTTGGGCAGCGGCAGATTTCGACGATCTACACGCAATCGAACCAATATCGCGTCATTCTCGAAGCCGCGCCCCAATATCTGCGCGATCCTTCGGCCTTGCAGAAGCTTTATGTCGCGCCGCCTGGCGGCGGACCGCAGACGCCGCTCGCAACTTTCGTGCATATGGAGGATCTTTCCGCGCCGCTCTCCGTCGCGCATCAGGATCAGTTTCCCGCCTCGACCATCAGTTTCGATCTTGCGCAAGGCTATTCGCTGGGCGACGCGGTGAAAATGATCGCCGACGCCGAAGCCGCGATCGGCATGCCGTCGTCAATCCTCGGCGTTTTCAGCGCCGACGCCGCCGAATTCAACAAGTCGCTGGCGAGCGAACCCTGGCTCATTCTCGCGGCGATCGTGTCGATCTATGTCGTGCTCGGCGTTCTCTACGAGAGCTTCGCCCATCCCTTTACCGTCCTGACGACTCTGCCGTCGGCGGGCGTCGGCGCGCTGCTGGCGCTGCTCGCCTTGCACATTGAAATGTCGATCGTCGCGCTGATCGGCGTCGTTCTGCTGATGGGCATCGTCAAGAAGAACGCGATCATGATGATCGACTTCGCGTTGGACGCCGAGCGCGACGACGGGCTCTCGGCGCGCGACGCGATCGTGCGCGCCTGCCATCTGCGATTCCGCCCGATCATGATGACGACGCTTGCGGCGCTTTTCGGCGCTCTGCCGCTCGCGCTCTCGCATGGGCCGGGCAGCGAGCTGCGCATCCCGCTCGGCGTCGCGATCATCGGCGGCCTGCTGCTGTCGCAGGCGCTGACGCTCTACACGACGCCTGTCATCTATCTCGCCGTGGAGCGTCTGCGCGTTCGGCTGTCGCCGCCGGCCGCGCCGCGCTTCGCCGGCGAAGACGGGGTGGTCGAGCTGCCCAAGCCGCCAAGGCGCGAGGCTGCCGAATGAACATCTCCGCGCCGTTTATCAAGCGGCCGGTCGCAACGACGCTATTGGCGAGCGCGCTGTTCCTCGTAGGGGCCGTCGCTTATTTTTTCCTGCCGGTGGCGAGCCTCCCCGCCGTCGATTTTCCGGTTATTGGCATTTCCGCTTCGCGGCCCGGCGCCGATCCTCAGACGATGGCGGCGTCGGTCGCAGCGCCGCTCGAACGTCGCCTCTCCACCATCTCCGGCCTGAACGAACTGACCTCGACGAATTCGCTCGGTTCGACGCAGATCATCGCCCAGTTCGACATTACGCGGGACATTGACGCCGCGGCGCGCGACGTGCAGGCGGCGCTGAACGCGGCGCTGACCGACCTGCCCGCCGATCTGCCGATGCTGCCACACTATCGCAAAGCGAGCCAGTCGGGCATGCCGGTGATCGTGCTGGCGATGACTTCCGACACCTTGCCGACCAGCGCGATTTTTGACGCTGTCGACTCGGTCATCGCGCAGCGCGTTTCGCAGGTTCCTGGCGTCGCCGAGGCGCGGATCGCCGGCGCCGAACAGCCAGCGATCCGCGTCCAGGTCGACAGCGCGCGGCTCGCCGCCATGGGACTTGGCGTCGATGTGGTCGCCAATGCGCTCAACGCCGCCAACGCCCATTCCGCCGTTGGCGCGCTCGGCGGCGGTTCGCGCGAGATCACGCTCGCGACCACCGATCAGCTGTCGACGCCCGACGATTATCGCAACATTGTTGTCGCCTCGCGCAATGGCGCAGTGGTCAAGCTCGGCGACGTCGCCAAGGTCGAACTCGGCGTAAGAAACCGCAACGCCGCCGGATGGTTCAACGGCAAGCCCGCCGTGCTCCTCATTGTCGCCAAACAGCCGGACGCCAATGTGATCGAAACGGTCGATCAGATTAAGGCGCTGCTGCCGCGGCTGCAGGAATGGATTCCAAGCGGCGTCAAGATCCATGTGCTCGCCGACCGCACCCAGACGATCCGCGCCAGCATTCACGACATTCAGCGCACGCTGGCGATCTCCATCGTGCTGGTGATGATCGTCGTCTATGTGTTCCTGCGCCGCGCCACGCCGGTCATCGCGGCGGGGATCACCGTCCCCCTCTCGCTCGTCGGCACTTGCGCGGCGATGTGGGCCGCCGGATTCTCACTCGATAATCTCTCGCTGATGGCCCTGACGGTCTCGGTCGGCTTCGTCGTCGACGACGCGATCGTGATGATCGAGAATATTCAAAGCAACACCGAGCGTGGATTGGATCGGATGGAGGCGGCGCTGGTCGGCGCGAAGCAGATCGGCTTCACCGTTCTGTCGATCAGCCTGTCGCTTGTCGCCGTTTTTATTCCGCTGCTCTTCATGGAAGGCGTGATGGGCCGGCTGCTGCGCGAATTCGCCTGGACGCTGACCTTCGCCATCGCGATCTCGACGGTCATCTCGCTGACGGTGACGCCGATGATCTGCGCGCGTCTGCCCGCGCCCCGAGCGAAGCCGCCATCCCGCTTCGATCGGATTGTCGAAGGCGGTCTCGACAGGGTCGTGGATTTTTACGCGCGCAGCCTGCGGCCGGTGATCGATCATCCTTGGGCCACGCTGATCGTGGTGGTCGTCTCGATCGCCTGGACGGTGCGGCTCTATGAGACGATCCCCAAGGGCACGCTGCCCCAGGACGATATCGGGCTGATCAATGGAACGACCGAGGCGTCGGGGGACGTATCGTTCACCGAGATGGCGCGACTGCAGCGACTCGCGTCTGAAACGCTGCTCGCTGATCCGGATGTGGTCAATGTCGGCTCGTTTATCGGCGCCGCGAACTTGACCGCCTCCATGAACCAGGGCCGGCTGTTCGTCGCCTTGAAGCCGGCCGATGAGCGGCAGGCGTCAAGCAAGGAGGTGATCGCGCGCCTGCGGCGAGAATTCGCGAAAATCGCCGGCCTTAACGTGTATATGGTGCCCTCTCAGGATTTGCGATCGGGCGGGCGGCTCAGCAAGGCGCAATATCAGTTCACGCTGTCGAGTCCGTCGGTCGAGATGCTCGAAGCATGGCGCGACAAGGTGCTGGAGCGTCTCAAGCAGGCGCCGGAACTCGTCGATGTGACCAGCGACCAGGAGCGCGGCGGGCTGCGCGCCAAGGTCGTCATCGATCGCAGGGCCGCCTCGCGCATGAATGTGCCGATATCCGCTATCGATGCGGCGCTGAACAGCGCCTTCGGCCAGCGCCAGGACGCCATCATCTATACGCAGCGCAACCAATATCGCGTGATCTATGAAACGCCGCTCGAACGGCAACGCGATATTCGCGATCTCGCGGGAATTTACGTCTCTTCAGCGACCGGCGACCAGATTCCGTTGACCGCGCTCGCCCATATCGAGCGCAGCTCGTCGCCGCTCGTCGTCAATCATCAGGGCGTCGTGCCGGCGACGACAATTTCCTACAATGTCGCGCCCGGCTACAGTCTCGACGCGACCGTTGCAGCGATCGAAAAGGCGATCGCCGAGCTCAATCCGCCGGGCGCGCTTCGCGCCGAATTCGCCGGCGATGTCGCGGATTTTCGCAAGGTGGCGGCCGGCATGGCGGGACTGATCCTCGCCGCGCTGCTCTCGGTCTACATCATTCTCGGCATTCTCTACGAAAGCCTCATCCATCCGATCACGATCATCTCGACGCTGCCGTCGGCCGGCCTCGGCGCGCTGCTGTCGCTCGAATTGTTCGGCGTCGAATTCACCATCATCGCCTTCATCGGCATTTTGCTGCTCATCGGCATCGTCAAGAAGAACGGCATCATGCTGGTCGACTTCGCCTTGCAGGCGGAGCGCGACGGCGGCATGTCCGTGCATGACGCCGCGCTCGAAGCGGCGCGCGAAAGATTCCGTCCGATTCTGATGACGACGCTTGCCGCGACGTTCGGCGCGCTGCCGCTCGCCTTCGCGACCGGGATCGGAGCCGAACTTCGGCGTCCGCTCGGCATCACCATCGTCGGCGGCTTGCTGCTCAGCCAGGCGCTGACGCTCTACACCACGCCGGTGATCTATCTCTTGATGAGCAAGCTGAGACGCAAGAAGCCGGCTGGACAGGCGCATGAGCGGATGACGCCGCTCAAAGCGCATGGCGCTGGAGGTTAATGCGCCGGCGTTTGCGGGGGCTCGAAGAAGAAGCGCAGCACCTGGGCGGCGCCGCAATCCTCGATCGGCACATGCCAGAACTTCGACCCGAGATCTGGGAAGCGCTCCATCGGCAATTGAATCTGCGTCAGCGGCGCGTGAGTATCGAAGCCGCGCAGCATGGCGCGTTCAAATAATTTCAGAAGCTTCTCCTCGCAGTCAGGCACTTCCGTGACGGTGAGGATTGTATTGTTGGCGAGGGGGAAGGTCTTTTCGAACAGCTGTTCCAAGTTAATCGGCGCCATGTTCGCGTCTCCGACGCCCCCGAATTGGAGCTTCGACTATCCGGCGGATTCCGATGCTCCAACCATTCACGCGTCACGCTGAAAAAGCCAGCATCGCTAACAGGTTGATTCCAGTCGTCCACAGGAAAGCTGGCGTTAACCTTTCAGCTATTTAAGGCGGGTTTGTGGAAGCGGCCAGCCGTCCCCAGCTGTCCTCGAAAATCAGATTCTCCAAAGGAAGGCGCGACGCCCAACGCTTCACTTCGAGTTCCGGCGACGTATAGGCCCGCGCGACATAGCCGACGCAGAGATAGGCGACAATCGCTATCTCGTTGGGAATATAGAATATCTCTCGCAGGTCGGCGTCCTTCAGGATGCTTACCCAGCCGACCCCGACGCCTTCGGCGCGCGCCGCGAGCCATAGATTTTGTACCGCGCAGGCGGTACTGAGAATGTCCGTGTCGGGCTGCTGACTGCGCCCGAGCCCCGTCGCGCCAAAGCGGGCGCGGTCGCAGGTGACGCAAATATTGAGCGGCGCCTTCATGATGCCTTGCAGTTTGAGGCTGCGGTAGAGCGAACGCTGCTCCGGCGCCAAGGTCTGTTCCTCGGCCTCGCAGGCGCGCAAAAAGGCCTCGTAGACGGCATGGCGCTTCTCGACGTCTTTGACGATAATGAAGTTCCAAGGCTGCATGAAGCCGACCGACGGCGCGTGATGCGCGGCGTCGAGGATTCGGAGCAGCACTTCGCGCGGCACGTCGTCGGGAAGGAATTCATCGCGCACGTCGCGGCGCGAATGGATGACGCGATAGATCGCAGCGCGCTCGGCCTCGCTGAACGCCTCGGCCGGCGCGAGTTGCGCCGCTTGCGGCTCGTCCCTCGTTTCAGGCGCGTCAGCCGCCATCGACGCTCTCCAGCGCTTCCGCGAGCCGCGACCAGGCGTCGTCATTTCCCGGCAGACCAAACCGCAGCCAGTCCGGCTTTTCGACGAAGGCGCGCGTCAGCACGCCACGCGCGGCAAGACGGGCGAACCAGCGTGCGGCGTTCGGATGCGCCGCCAGACGAAACAGCGTCGTGCCGCCCGCGATGTGAAAGCCTGCCTGCGCCAGAAGCGCGTCGAGGCGCGCCGCGTCTCGCGCGGCAAGCTGCGCGGCGCCCGCGCGCCAAGCGTCATCGGCAAGCGCGCTTGCGCCGATGGCGAGCGCCGGACCGGATACGGCCCATGGCCCAAGCGCGGCGCGAAGCGTCGCCGCGCGCGAACGCGAAGCGAGCGCGAAGCCCAGCCGCGCGCCCGGGAGGCCATAGGTCTTTCCGAACGATCGCAGCACGATAAGGGCTGCGTCATTGGCGAAACGCGCCACGCTGCGCTCCGGCGTGAAGTCCATGAATGATTCATCGACGATCAGCAGACCGCCGCGTTGCGACATCCGACTTGCCGCGGACAAGATTTCCTGTGGTTCGAGGAAGCGTCCGTCGGGATTATTGGGGTTGACGATCACCGCCGCTTCGGCTTCGGCCAGCGCATCCATCGTCTCAACGACATCGACTTCGGCGCCCGAGGTCGCCCAACAGGCGGCGTGCTCCGCATAGGTGAAGCCGAGCACCGCGACCCGCTTCGCCGGAAAGACGCGCGGCAACAATTGAATGAATGCTTGCGTCCCGCCGCCCGCGACGATGTCGGCGCCGGCCGGAGCGCCATAGGAGCGGCGCGCCGCGCGCTCGAGCGCCGCGAATGCGTCATCGTCGGGAAGCCTGGTAAAAACCTCGTCGGCAACCGGCGGCAATGGATAGGCGCGCGGATTGACGCCTGTCGACAGATCTATCCAGGGCTGCGGCGCGTCGGGATATAGCCGCCGCGCCGCGTCCAGCCGCCCGCCATGCGCGACGGTCGGCGGCGCGCCGATTGTTGAATGCGCCGTCACCGCGCCATCTCCCATAGCGCGTCGAGATCGATATGGCGCGCGCAATGCGCAGCAAGCGCATCGAGCGTTTCTTCGATCGACTCCTCATAGCGCAGCGGCGACGGCGGCGCGCCGAGCACGCGCAGCAGCGACGCACGCAGGGAATCGTCAGCGAACAGCCCATGCGCATAGGCGCCCGCGACAAGGCCGTCGCGCGAGACCGCGCCGTCGATGCGTCCATCCGCGAGCCGCAGCGCAGGCCGCTCGCAATCAGGACCGGCAGTTTCGCCGACATGCATTTCATAGCCGCTAAAAGTAGCATCGAACATCGGCGCATGGCCGCTGACGGGCGTCAGCGTCTTTTCGCCGGTCAACGTCGTCTCGACGTCGAGGAGACCCAGTCCCGGCGCTTCGCCCGCGGGCCCCTCGACGCCGAGCGGATCGCGAATGAATCGGCCGAGCATCTGATAGCCGCCGCAGACGCCGAACACGCGGCCGCCGCGGCGCGCATGGGCGAGAATGTCGATGTCCCAGCCATAAGCGCGCAGCGCCGCAAGATCGGCGATGGTCGCCTTCGATCCCGGCAGGATGACGAGTTGCGTCTTAGGCGGCAGCGGCTCTCCGTCCTTGAGGAAGATGACGCGCGCGCCCGGTTCCGCCTTCAGCGGATCGAGGTCGTCGAAATTGGCGATATGCGGCAGAAGCGGAACCGCGATCACGACGCCGTCGCCCTCATCATGCGTTCTTGCGCGCAATCCAAACGCGTCTTCGGCCGGCAGCCGCGCGGCGGCGTCGAAGAACGGCACGAGGCCGAGCGACCGCCAGCCGGTGCGCTGTTCGACAAAACGCGAGCCGTCGTCGAAGAGCGTGGCGTCGCCGCGAAACTTGTTGACGATGAAGCCTTCGATCATCGCCGCATCGTCTTCGTCGAGCGCCGCCTTGCAGCCGAGAAGCTGCGCGATGATTCCGCCGCGGTCGATGTCGCCGACAAGCGCGACCGGGGCGTCGACTTCGCGGGCGAAGCCCATATTGGCGATGTCGTTTCGGCGCAGATTGACCTCGGCGGCGCTGCCGGCGCCTTCGACGATGACCATGTCGGCTTCCGCCTGCAGCCGCGCATAGCTGTCGAGCACATTCCGCATCAGGCGCGGCTTCAATTCCTGATAGTCGCGCGCCTTCGCCTGGCCGACCACGCGTCCCTGCACGATGATCTGCGCGCCCGAGGCGCCTTGCGGTTTGAGCAGCACCGGATTCATATCGATGCGAGGCGTAAGCCGCGCGGCTCGCGCCTGCAAGGCCTGGGCACGGCCGATCTCGCCGCCGTCGACGGTCACCGCGGCGTTATTCGACATGTTCTGCGGCTTGAAGGGCGCGACCTTGACGCCGCGATTGACGAAGGCGCGCGCGAGGCCCGCGACGAGGAGCGATTTGCCGACATCGGAGCCCGTGCCCTGGATCATCAGCGTGCGGCTCATGAAAAAAGGAATGCCATCGCCGCGTCGATGTCATGCGTCATCGCGGCGTCGCCGCGCGCCGGACGCGCAATCATGACGACGTCAAGCCCGAGCGCGCGCGCCGCCTCGATCTTGGCGTAGGCGAGCGCGCCGCCGCTATTCTTCGTCACGATGATCTCGATGCGCCTGTCGCGCATCAACGCGATCTCGTCTTCAAGCGCGAAGGGACCACGGCCGAAAATCACTTCGCAGGAGGGCGGCAGATCGCCGGCGTTCGGCGCTTCGATCACCCGCAAAAAATATTGATGCTGCGGCGCGACGCGAAAATCGGCGACGCCCTGACGGCCGATCGCAAGAAAGACGCGGCGGGGACTGTCGCCGAGCGCGCGCGCCGCGGCGGCGTTGCCCGCGACCTCGATCCAGCGATCGCCCGGCGCCGCGACCCATGGCGGGCGTGTCAGAACGAGCAGCGGCGCGCCGGCGGCGGCGCAGGCGGCGCGCGCATTGGCGGTAATGCGCGCCGCGAAGGGATGCGTCGCGTCGACGACATGGGAGATGCGCTCTTCAATGAGATAGCGCGTCAATCCTTCAACACCGCCGAAGCCGCCGACGCGCGTCGGCAAATCATGCGCGAGCGGCGCGCTGGTGCGCCCGGCGAGCGAAATGACGCCCCACAGCCGCCGATCCGCGGCGATGCGCGTCGCAAGAAGACGCGCCTCGGTGGAGCCGCCGAGCACGAGCGCACGGCGCAGGAGCATGGTCTCGTCACTGCGAGCGGAGCGAAGCAATCCAGATTCACGGCTCGAACTCTGGATTGCTTCGTCGGCTTTGCCTCCTCGCAATGACGACGGTCCCATGACGACACGCAACTCTTGAACGGTTCACTCTGCGGCGAGTTTTACAGCCGCGGGGTGACGGTATTCGGCGATCAGCCGCTCGCGCTCGGCGTCGACGGCAGCGATGTGGCGCGCCTTGACATGGCCGAAACCGCGAATGTGCTCCGGAAGACGCGCCAGCGCGACGGCGCCAGCATGATTTTCCCGCGCCAGCGAAATCGAAAACTCGTCGAGCAGCGCTTCATAATCCGCGAGCAAATTTCGCTCGACCACACGGTCGTGGTCGAAGCGGAAGACATCGAGCCATGTATTGCGCAAGCCTTTCATCTTGGCCAGCACGCGCAGCAGTTTGAACATCCATGGTCCAAAAGTGAATTTGCGCGAACCGCCGAAGTCGGTCTTGCGCTGAAGCGACGGGAAATTGGGCGCAAGATGCAGTTCGAGGCGCAGGTCGCCGTCAAAGGTTTCGTCGAGCTGGCGCTGGAAGGCCCCGTCGGTGTATAGCCGCGCGACTTCGTAATAGTCTTTCGCCGCCATCAGCTTGAAGAGATAGCGCGCCACCGCTTCGGTCAATTCATGCGAACCCGGCGCGCGCTGCGCTTCGAGCTTGGCGATGTCCTCGACGCGGGCGCGATAGCGGGCGGCGTAGGCCTTATCCTGGTAATCGGCAAGGAACGCCGCACGCTGCTCGATGATGTCTTCGAGCGTCTTCGATTTCTCGCGAATGCCATTGGGCTGGCGCAGCGATTTGACGACAGCGAGCACGCTGTTGAGATCATGCGCGGCGCGTCGTCCCCACAGAAAGGCCGAGTGATTCATCGGCACCGATTCGCCGTTCAATTCGATGGCGCGCAGGATCGCGGCGTCCGACAGCGGCAGATAGCCCTTCTGCCAGGCGTAGCCGAGGATGAAAATATTCGCGGCGATCGAATCGCCGAGCAACGCCTGGGCGAGCGCCGTCGTATCGATGAAGGTCGACTCCGGGCCGCCGGCGCGTCGGATCGCCTGCTTGATCTCCTCCGACGGCAGGACGAAGTCGGGATTGCGCTCGATGTCGCCGGGAAACACTTCGGCGCAATTGACCAGCACCGCCGTCTTGCCCTGCTCGACGGCGGCGAGCACTTGCTTGGCGCCGGCGACGACGAGGTCGCAGCCCAGCATCAGATCCGCTTCGCCCGCGGCGATGCGGATGGCATGCACGTCCGCCGGCGTGCGGCCAATCTTCACATGGCAATAGACCGCCCCGCCCTTCTGTGCGAGGCCGGCCATGTCGATGACGCCGACGCCCTTGCCCTCGAGATGCGCGGCCATGCCGAGAATCGCGGAAACGGTCACGACGCCGGTCCCGCCAAGTCCCGCAACCAGAACGCCATATGGCAAGGCCCCGATCTCGGCGATACGCGGCTCCGGCAGCGCGGGCTGTCCGCTGGCGTCTGCCTTCGAGGGCAGCGGCGCCTTTTTCATGCGTCCGCCATGGACGGTGACGAAGCTCGGGCAGAAGCCTTCGAGGCAGGAAAAATCCTTGTTACAGGCGGACTGATCGATGCGCCGCTTGCGGCCGAACTCGGTTTCGACCGGCTGCACCGCGACGCAGTTCGACGCGGTGCCGCAGTCGCCGCAGCCTTCGCAGACGAGTTCGTTGATGATGACGCGCGAGTCGGGATCGGGCATCAGCCCGCGCTTGCGCAGGCGGCGCTTTTCGGTGGCGCAGGTCTGATCGTAGATCAGCACCGTGACGCCTTCCGTCTGCGCCAATTCGCGCTGCACTTCGTTCAGGACGTTGCGATGATGAATGGTCAGGCCCGGCGGCCAGCCGATCGTCGGCGCATATCGGCCGGGCTCGTCGGAGACGAGCGCGATTTTTTTCACGCCTTCGGCCGCGACCTGCCGCGCGACCGCTTCGACCGTTAACTCGCCTTCGTGCTTCTGGCCGCCGGTCATGGCGACGACGCCGTTGAAGAGAATTTTGAAGGTGATGTTGGTGTTGGTCGCGACCGCGAAGCGGATGGCGAGCGAACCTGAATGATTATAGGTGCCGTCGCCGAGATTTTGGAACATGTGCTGGCGCGTCGAGAACGGCGCCTCGCCGATCCAGTTCGCGCCCTCGCCGCCCATATGGGTGTAGCCTTCGGTCGAGCGGCCCATCCATTGCGCCATGTAATGGCAGCCGATGCCCGTATAGGCGCGCGAACCTTCGGGCACATGGGTAGAGGTCGAATGCGGACAGCCGGCGCAGAAATGCGGCACGCGAACGGTGACGTCGGTCATCGTCCGGCGGCGGTCCTGCAGGCGCTCCAGTCGGCGCACGCGCGCCTCGAGATCTTCGAGCGGATGATATTTCAACAGACGACGGCCGATGGCGATGGCGACGTCATTGGCGTCGAGCGCGCCCTTGACCGGAAACAGCCAGTCGCCGCGCTCGTCCTTCTTGCCGATGCAGAGCGGCTGATGCGGGGCAGCGTATAATTCCTCGCGCAGCTGCACTTCGATGAGCGAGCGCTTCTCTTCGACGACGATGATGAGATCGAGGCCGCGCGCGAATTCGCGCAGACCTTGCGGCTCGATCGGCCAGGGCGCCGCGATCTTATAGAGGCGCAGACCGAGATCGTTCGCCTTGACTTCGTCGAGGCCGAGATCGTCCATCGCCTGACGCACATCGAGATAGGATTTGCCGACAGTGATGACGCCGATTTTCGGATTGGCGCCGCCGGAGGTGATGAATCGATTCAACCGGTTGGCGCGAATGAAGGCGAGCATCGCATCGCGCTTGCTCTCCTGCAGCCGCTCTTCTTGAGCAAGAACCGGATCGCCGGCGCGGATGTTGAGCCCGCCGGGCGGCATGATGAAATCGATCGGCGCGATCGGGCGCACGCGATCGGGCGAACTGTCGATCGACGCCGTCGACTCGACCGTATCCTTGAGCAGCTTCAGGCCGACCCAGACGCCCGCGTAGCGCGACAGCGCGAAACCATAAAGCCCGTAGTCGAGAATTTCCTGCACGCCGGCCGGCGACAGGATCGGAATCATCACATCGACGAAATGATAGTCCGACTGATGCGCGGTGGTCGAAGATTCCGCCGTGTGATCGTCGCCCATGAGCGCCAGCGCGCCGCCATAGCGCGACGTGCCGGCGAGGTTGACGTGCCTGAAGGCGTCGCCGCTGCGGTCGACGCCGGGACCTTTGCCGTACCAAAGCGAGAAGACGCCGTCATATTTGCCTTCGCCGCGCATCTCGGCCTGCTGCGCGCCCCAGATCGCGGTCGCGGCGAGATCCTCGTTGAGTCCGGGCATGTATAGAATATCATTGGCGTCGAACAGCGCCTTGGACTTATGCATTTGCGCGTCGACGCCGCCGAGCGGCGAGCCGCGATAGCCGGTCACGAAGCCGGCGGTGTTCAACCCGGCGCGGCGATCCGCCTCCTTCTGCATGAGCAGCAGACGCACGATCGCCTGAGTGCCGGTGATCAGCACGCGCGATTTATGGAGGTCAAATCGGTCCGAGAGCGACGCCTCGGCGAAGGCGGAGCCGGTCAGTGCGTCGCCGGCGGCAATTTCCGCCATCTACTGCTCTCCTGCGCGTATTCTGCGAAGCGCGCTTGGGACTCTTGCGCTCACACGCTAAATAACAAGGATCAACCCGTGAACGAATCCGGTTTAACGACCCAGCCGCATCCCGACGCACAGCGCCCCGCCGGCGCCGACTCTGCACCCGCCACCTTATGCCACAGGAAAGCGCCTTTTCAAGGACGTATCTCCCGGCATGCACAGGCTCGATGCGGGAGTCCGCGCCGCGTTTTTGCCGCCTTCGCCGCCTAAGCGCGAGACTCGCATGAAGCTGAAAATCAACTCGATTCTTATCCTTATCACGACAGTGATGGGAATTGGGACGGCCTTGGCGCACCCTCATGTATGGGTCGCGGTGCGCAGCGAGGTGGTGTTCGCGCCGGACGGCAGGATTACCGGCGTTCGGCACGCCTGGGAATTTGATGAAATGTATTCGGCCTATGCCGTGCAAGGGCTCGGCAAGGACGGCAAGCCGCCCACCAGCGAAGAACTCGCCCCGCTCGCCAAGACCAATGTCGAATCGCTGGCCGAATTCGACTTTTTCACTTTCGCCAAGCAAAACGGCGCCAAGCTCGCGTTCAAGCCGCCGGAAAATGTCAAGCTTGAAGCCAATGACAAGAAAATCGTCACGATGCGTTTTTTCTTGCCGCTGGAAACGCCTGTCGCGGCGAAAAAGCCGTTTTCCTTCCAGGTCTATGACCCGACATATTTCGTATCTTTCGGGCTCGAGAAGCAAAACGCCGTCACGCTCGCCGGCGCGCCGGCGGGCTGTTCGCTCAGCCTCGTCGAGCCCGCGCCGCTCGTGGCGACCGACAACCAGAAATTGAGCGAGGCGTTCTTTCAGAACATGTCGCCCGGCGCCGATTTCGGCGTGAAACTGGCGACGCGCGCCATCGTGGCCTGTCCGTGACGATTGAACGAAGGGTCTTCTGGATCGGCGTAACGGTTGCTGCAGTAGCGATCGCGGCGTCATCGGCCTGGGGGGCGCCGCGTCATCCTTTCGCCGTCGGCGCGCAGGAGTCCGTCGGGTCGGCGACGGGCTTTGCGGGACTCATTCTCGCTTGGCAGAGCAAGTTCCAGGCGGAGCTGCAGGCCGCCGTTCGGGCGCTCAAGACCGATTCTTCCGCTTTCTTCGCGCTCGCTGCGGCGAGCTTCGCCTATGGCGCTTTTCACGCCGCCGGGCCCGGCCATGGCAAGGCGGTGCTGGCGTCTTACATGATCGCCAATGAAACCGCGCTGCGGCGCGGGCTGCTGCTCGCGGCGCTCGCCGCGCTTTTGCAAGGGCTGGTCGCGATCGCGATCGTCGGCGTCGCCGCGGCGATTTTCCGCGCGACGGCGAGCGAGATGAGCGATGCGACGCGCCTGATCGAAATTGCGAGCTATGCCGCGGTGGCCGCAGTCGGCGCGCGTCTCGCCTGGGTCAAGGGCCGCGCGCTATCGGCGGCCCTCAGCGCGCCAGCAATCGTGTCCACGACGCGCGGCTTCGTCTGCGAGGCGATCGACGATCCGACTCATGTGCATGACGAGACCTGCCGCCATGCGCCGGACCCTTCGACTCTGGCGGGTCCGACGTTCCGCGTCGCGGACGCCGCGGCGACCGTCGTCGCCGCCGGTCTGCGTCCCTGTTCGGGCGCGATTCTCATCCTGGCGTTCACCCTGTCGCAAGGACTCTTTGCCGCCGGCGCCGGGGCGGTCATCGCGATGTCGGCTGGAACCGCGTTGACGACGGGCGCGCTCGCCGCGACGGCGGTTTACGCCAAGGGCGCGGCGGCGCGGCTCGGCGCGAAGGATTCGCGCCGAGCGATCATCATCGCGCGCGGCGGCGAGTTGATCGCCGCGATCCTGGTTCTGGCGCTCGGCGTGACGCTGCTTCTCGGCCTCGCGTCGACGTCGGCGGGCGCGGCCTGACGCCGCTCGCGACGCAACATAATCATTGCGGCGCGCATGGCCTCATCCGGCCCCGGATGCGCTATCTTGAAAGAAAGCAGATTGGCGGATCGGACGATTCGCGATCCGCTCCATTGCCGGCGCGCGGAGGTCCAGGACGACGATGACGAACGCGGAACACCAAGAGGACCCCTACGCGAAGCGACCGTGGCTGTCGTCCTATCCCGCTGGCGTTCCGGCGGAGCTCGATGAATCGTCCTATTCGACTCTGGTCGACGTATTCAATGCGAGCGTTGCGAGATTCGCCGATCGAACCGCGATGGAGAGCTTCGGCGCGTCGCTGAGCTACGAGGAACTCGGCCGCGCCGCCGTCGCGGTCGCCGCATGGCTGCAGACCCGAGGGCTGAGAAAAGGCGACCGGGTCGCGATCATGTCGCCGAACGTGCTTGCCTATCCGGCGATCCTCTATGGCGTCCTGCTCGCGGGCGGCGTCGTTGTGAACGTCAATCCGCTCTATACGCCGCATGAACTCGAACATCAGATGAACGACTCCGGCGCGCGCTTTCTGTTCGTCTTCGAAAATTTCGCGCATACCGCCGCCGCCGCGTGGCCGCAAATGAAGCTTGAGCGGGCGATCGTCGTGAAGCCCGGCGATCTGATGGGTCTGCGCGGCGCGCTCGTAAATTTCGTTTCACGCTGGGTCAAGCGCATGGTCCCCGCCTATCGCCTGACGGGATGCGTCGGCTTCGCGCAAGTGCTGCAGGCTGGCGCCGAAGAGCCGTTCAAACCGCCGCCGATCGGACCGGACGACATCGCCTTTCTGCAGTATACCGGCGGCACCACCGGCGTCGCCAAAGGCGCGATGCTGCTGCATCGCAATGTCGCCGCGAATGTCGAACAATCATGGGTTTGGTTAAAGCCCTATCTCGCTGACAAGCCGTTGATCATGGTGACGGCGCTGCCGCTCTATCATATTTTCGGTCTGACCGCCTGCCTGCTGCTCGTGGTCAAGACCGGCGGCTGCTGCCTGCTCATCGCCAATCCGCGTGACATCAAAGGGCTCATCGCGACGCTGCGCAAATCGCCGTTCACGCTGTTCTCCGGCGTCAACACGCTTTATGCGGCGATCGCCGACCATTCGACCGCCAAGACGGTCGACTATTCCCAACTTCTGCTCACCATTTCGGGCGGCATGTCGACCCAGGAAGTCGTCGCGCAGAAATGGAAGGCTTTGACCGGCAAGCCGATCGTCGAAGGCTACGGCCTGACCGAGACCTCGCCGATCGTCACCATCAACAAGCCGACGATTTCAGAATTCACTGGCGGCATCGGCTATCCCGTGCCGTCGACGGAAATCTCGTTGCGCTCGCCCGAAGGCGAACCGGTTCCGATCGGCGAGCGCGGCGAACTTTGCGTCAAGGGGCCGCAATTGATGGGCGGCTATTGGCGCAGACCGGATGAAACCGCGACGGCGATGACCGCCGACGGATTTCTCAAAACCGGCGATATCGCCGTGATGGCGGCGGACGGTCTAATCAAAATCGTCGATCGGCTGAAGGACATGATCCTCGTCTCGGGGTTCAACGTCTATCCCAATGAAGTCGAATCCGTGCTCGTCCAACACCCCAAAGTGAAGGAAGCGGCGGTCATCGGCGTGCCGCATGAACATTCCGGCGAGGCGCCGATGGCCTTTATCGTTGCGCGCGATCCGAGCCTCACGCGCGAAGAATTGCGCGCCTTCGCGCATGAGCAGCTGACCAGCTACAAAATTCCGCGCCATTTCGAATTTCGCGAGAGCCTGCCCAAGACCAATGTCGGCAAAATCTTGCGCCGCGCGCTGAAGGAGGAATATCTCGCGCGCAGGAAATCCGTCGCCGATGAGGGAGGCGGCCAGAGCCTGCGCCCCGAACTGGAGCGCTAACGCGGCGCGCCGAATTCAATGCGCCAACGCCGGCTTGTTCGCGACCATGCGAGCCTGGAGGCGCCTGCGACCGATTTTTATTTCACGGCGCCTGACCGCCGCCGAAGCGATCGGCCGCCTCGGCGATCGCGTCGTAAACGAGATCGAGTTCGGCCTCTTCGATGCAATAGGGCGGCAAGACATAGATCGTCGGGCCGAGCGGTCGCAGCAGCAGTCCGCGCGCATTGAAGAAGCGCATCAGATCGAGCGCGATCGTCGCCAGATAGCCCCCCTGCGCGACATTGAGATCGAGCGCCGTGATCGTTCCAAGCCGACGGGCGTTGGAGAAGCGCGCGTCATCGGCAAAGCGCGCGATACGCGTCGCCTGCATGTCGCGGAGCGCCGCGATGCGCGACAAAGGTTCGCCTGTCGCCCATAGGTCGAGATTGGCGAGCGCGGCGGCGCAGGCGATCGGATTGGCGGTATAGGAACTCGAGTGAAAAAACGCGCGCGCGCGTTCGGGCGACAGATGCGCCTCGAAAATTTCGCGCCGGCACATGGTGACCGCGAGCGGCAATGCGCCGCCGGTGAGGCCCTTGGCGTAGCAGGCGATGTCCGGAACGACGTCCGCCTGTTCGCAAGCGAAGAGCGTTCCACTGCGGCCGAAGCCGGTCATCACTTCGTCGGCGATAAACAGCACGCCATATTGCGCGCAGATGCGCCTCATTTCCTTGAGCGTATCGGCGCCGTAGATCAGCATGCCGCCGGCGCCGAGAATGAGCGGCTCCGCGAGCAAGGCTGCGGGTCTGTCGCGACAGGCGCGCTCCAGCGCGTCGAGCGTCTGCTGTTCCCGCCCGCTCGCTGGGAAGGGAATGCGCGTCACCTCATAAAGCAACGGCTCATAGGGTTCGTTGAACGGCGAGCGGGCGCCAACGGACATGGTTCCGACCGTGTCGCCGTGATAGCCATGTTCGAGCGCAACGATGCGCGCGCGCGGTTCACCGCGATTGCGCCAGAAGCCGAGCGCCATTTTGATCGCTGCTTCGACGCAGGTCGAGCCGCTGTCGGAATAAAACACATAGTCGAGCCCCGGCGGCGTCAGCGCCACGAGACGCCGCGCAAGCGCCTCCGCCGGCTCATGGGTGAAGCCGGCGAAGATGATCTGATCCAGCCGTTCGGTTTCTTCGCGAATGGCGCGCATGATCGCCGGATGGCGATGGCCGTGGGTGATCACCCACCAGGATGAGATGGCGTCGAGAAAGCGCTTGCCGTCTTCGGTCTCGAGCCAGGCGCCTTCGGCGCGCGCGATCTTGAAGGCGCCGGGCTGCAGCGAATGCTGGGTGTATGGCCGCCAGATCGGCGAGTCGGTAATGAAGCTCACGCGCCGCTCCCGAAAGCGTCGCGGGCGATGGCGGCGTTGAACGCGGCGCCAAGCGTCTTTTGGTTCAAAGGATCGAGCTTCGGCAAACGGCCGAGAATACGCACGCCGCCGATCGTTTCGATCGAGCGCTGCGCATCGGATTCGGCGTCGCCGGAGAAAATGATTCCAGTGATCGACACGCCGCATCGGCGCAAGGCTTCGAGCGTGAGCAGGCTGTGATTGATCGTGCCGAGACTCGTTCGCGCGACGAGAATGACCGGAAGACGCCAGCGCTCCAGCACATCGATCGTCAACGCGCGGTCGCTGAGCGGCGTCATCACGCCGCCGGCTGTCTCTATCACAAGAGGCCCAGGGCATTGCGGCGGGTGCAGCGCGGCGGCGTCGATCTCGACGCCTTCGTCGCGGGCGGCGAGATGCGGCGATGCGGCCCGACGCAACCGCCATGCTTCGGGCAAAATCCGTTCGGCCGGCGCGCCCGAAAGTCGGGCGACTGTCTGCGAATCCGTCTCGCCGTCGAGTCCCGCCTGCACCGGCTTCCAATAAGTAGCGTTGAGCGCGTGAACGATCCCGGCGGAGACGATTGTCTTGCCGACGCCCGTATCGGTTCCGACGATGACGAAGCGGCGATTCATGGTTCGAGCCTCGCCAGCTCTTCGCCCAGATGCGCGATCATCCGGGCGACGTCTTCCTTACGCGTATTGAGCGTCAGGGCGATGCGCAGCCGAGCGGCGCCCTCCGGCACCGTCGGCGGACGAATGGCGCGAATATCATAGCCACGCGTTTGCAGGCGCGACGCGAGAGTGGTGGCGCGAACATCGGCGCCGACGATGATGGGCTGGATTTGGCTTCCCGAAGGTTCGATCGCGCAAAGCCGCCGCAGCTCGGCGCCGGCGAAATCGATGCGCGACACCAATTCGGCGCGCCGGTCGTCGGCCGCCTCGATGATCTTGAGCGCCGCGCGCACGCAAGCGGCGACGATCGGCGAAGGCGCCGTCGCGAAAATGAACGGCCGGCAGCGGTTGATCATGAAGTCGCGCAAGACGCGCGGCAAACAGAGGAGACCGCCCGCCACGCCCAATGCCTTGCCGCAGGTATGCAGGGTGATGACATTGTCCTTGCCCTCAAGACGCGCGGCGAGGCCACGGCCGCCCGGGCCATAGACGCCGGTCGCATGCGCCTCGTCGATGACGAGAAATGCGTCGCTTCGCGCGGCGAGCGCGTAGAAATCGTCGAGCGGCGCCTTGTCGCCATCCATGCTGTAAAGGCTTTCGACCACGATCCACAGCCGGCCGCGTCCGCCGCTGTCACGCCAAGCGCGGATCGCATCCTCAACGGCGCCGACGTCATTATGCGCAAAGCGCGCATTCGGCGCGCGCGCCAGCCGCATGCCCTCATGAGCGCTCGCATGGGCGAGCGCATCATAGAGAATGAAATCCTCGCGCTGCGGCGCGGTGGACAGCAGCGCCTCATTGGCGGTGAAGCCGGCGCTGAAATAGAGCGCACCTTCGGCCCCAAAGAAACGCGCGGCCTCTTTCTCGAGCGCCTCATGCTCGGGATGATTGCCGCGCAGAAGCCTGGAGCCGCCGGCGCCGACGGGAACGCCGCGCGCCAACGCGGCGCGCGCCGCCGCGGCGAGTTCCGCCGATTCAGCGAGCGCCAGATAATCGTTCGACGCGAAATCCAGTCCGGCGCGCGGCGCCAGCGCGCGCAATCTGCCACGCGCGGCGAGACCGGCGATATCCTGCGCATAGCGATCAAGCATCAAGGATCAATCCTGGATCAGGAGAACCGCTCCCAGGCCGCTTGTCGGGAAACGCCGAGAGCCTTGCCGATCGCCGTCCAGCTGACTTCGCGTTTGCGAAGCGTCTCGACCTGCTTGTGGATGAGGGAATGCAGCGCCGCGACGCTGGCCTCGCTCGCCTTGATCGACGTGAGCAACTGCTCCTCGGTAAGATCCTCCCAGCTTTTGAACGGCGACGGCGCGGCGTCAAGGATCTTATTGCACACGCCGACGCAATCTTCGCAGATGTAGCCGCCGGCGGCGCCGCCGATGAGCCGGGCAACCTGGGTCTCCGGCTTTCGGCAGAACGAACAGCGCAGTTTGCGTTTTGGCGGCGCCAGCATCGCAAATCCTCCGATTGTCAAGCATTACTTGACAGCAGAAAATACCATTGTCAAGCCTTCCTTGACATCGTGGCGCTTGAATATGACAGGCTAAAACGCGATCTACAGAGTGTCGTTTCATCCGGAGCAGCCGCAATGAACGCGCCCATGCGCGCCGAAGCGCCGCCGTCGCACACTCCCTGGCCGCCGATCCTGATGGCGATGACTCTCGCCGCCGGGCTTGCGCTCGACGCGGCGACTCGGGCGTCGCTCATCGATCGCGCTTCCTCTTCCGTGTCGCAAATCGCCGGCGCAGCCATTGTCGTTCTCGCGCTGGCGAATGACGTCTGGTGCTTTCGCATTCTTTCGCGCCATGAAACGACTGTCATGCCGCATCGCGCCGCGTCTTTTCTCGTCACCGAGGGGCCGTTTCGCTTTTCGCGCAATCCGATCTATGTGTCTCATGTCGCTTTGATCTTTGGACTGGGCCTGTGCCTCGGCTCGCCCTTCACGCTGCTGCTGACGCCAGTTCTCGCCTTCGGACTGACTAAGCTCGCGATCCAGCCTGAAGAACGGCATCTTCTTGAGAAATTTGGCGACGACTATCGGTCCTATATGGCGCGCACGCGGCGGTGGCTTTAAACTACCGCCCGAGGGCGTTATAAACGAGGCGGCAAATATGAACGCTCAAACTCCTTTGCCGGGCGGCGAACGCGTCGACTTCACCGTGCGCGGCATGACTTGCGCCTCTTGCGTGTCGCATGTCGAAAAGGCGCTTGCGCGCACGCCGGGCGTCAAGGCCGCCAGCGTCAATCTCGCCACTGAACGGGCCGAGGTTTCGCTGGCGCCGGGGACGAGTCTCACGCAGCTCGTCAAGTCGGTCACGGACGCGGGCTACGAGCCGGTCGTCGAGACGATTGAGATCGGCGTCGGCGGCATGACCTGCGCCTCCTGCGTCGCGCATGTCGAAAAGGCGCTGAGCGCCGTTCCGGGCGTGATCGAGGCGAAAGTCAATCTCGCGACGGAACGCGCGACCGTGCGCGCGCTCGCCGGCCCCGGCCTTGCCGATCGCTTGCGCCGCGCCATTTCGCAGGCCGGCTATGAACCGCGCGCCATCGAGACCGATTCCGGCGGCGCCGATCGCGAGCGGATGCGGCGCGAGGAGGAGATGCGCGCGCTGCGTTTTCGTCTGACCGTCGCCGCCATCCTCACGGCGCCGATCTTCGTCGTCGAAATGGGCGGCCATCTCATCCCCGCCCTCCACCATTGGGCCATGACCACGATCGGCGAGACCCGGATTCGCGAGATTTCCTTCCTGCTCGCCAGCGTGGTGCTGTTCGGACCGGGCCTGGTGTTCTTCCTGAAGGGAATACCGTCCCTGTTGCGGCGCCAGCCTGACATGAATGCGCTCGTCGCGACGGGCACGCTCAGCGCCTATCTCTATTCCGTCGTCGCGACATTCGCGCCCGATGTCCTGCCGGCGGGCTCGGCGCATGTCTATTATGAAGCGGCGGTCGTCATCGTCACGCTGATCCTGTTCGGCCGCTATCTCGAAGCGCGCGCCAAGGGCCGCACGTCGGAAGCGATCCGGGCGCTGGCGAAGCTTCAACCAAAGACCGCCCGCGTTGAACGTGACGGGACGAGCGTCGACGTCGATATCGACGACGTGCGCGTCGGCGATATTGTTCTGGTACGGCCTGGCGAGCGCATTCCGACCGACGGCGTGGTCACTCAAGGCGCGTCGCATGTCGACGAGTCGATGGTGACCGGCGAACCGACGCCCGTCGCCAAACGGCCTGGCGCCGCGGTCACCGGGGCGACCGTCAACGGCTCCGGCGCCTTCTCGTTTCGCGCGACCCGCGTCGGCGCGGATACGACGCTCGCCGGCATCATCCGCATGGTCGAGCAGGCGCAGGGCGCCAAACTGCCGATCCAGGCGATGGTCGATCGCGTCACCGCCGTGTTCGTCCCCGCTGTCTTCGCCGTCGCGGCGCTGACCTTCGTCATCTGGATGCTGATCGGGCCGGAGCCGCGCCTCACTTATGCGCTGGTCAATGCGGTCGCCGTGCTGATTATCGCCTGCCCCTGCGCCATGGGGCTGGCGACGCCGGCGGCGATCATGACCGGCACCGGCCGCGCGGCGGAGCTCGGCGTGCTCTTCCGCAAGGGCGAGGCGCTGCAGACGCTGCGCGACGTGACCGTTATCGCCTTCGACAAGACCGGCACGCTCACCCATGGCAAGCCGCGCCTCACCGATCTCGTCGCCATGGGCGGCAAGAAGGAGACGGAGCTTCTGCGTCTTGCCGCCAGCGTCGAGGCGCAGTCGGAACATCCCGTCGGCGCCGCTCTGGTCGCCGCCGCCAAGGCCGCGGACCTCACTCTTTCGCCCTGCGCCGACTTCAAATCCGTCGCCGGCATGGGCGTTACTGGAAACATCGACGGGAAGACCGTCGCCATCGGCGCCGAACGCTTCATGGCGTCGCTTGGCGTCGACGCCGCGCCCTTCGCGCAGGACGCCCAGAGGCTCGCCGAAGACGGCAAGACGCCGCTATATCTCGCGGTCGAGGGCAAGCTCGGCGCCATACTCTCGGTCGCCGACGATCTGAAGCCGACAAGCCGGGCGGCGATCGACGCGATCCATTCGATCGGGGTGAACACCGCGATGATCACCGGCGATGACGCGCGCACGGCGAACGCCATCGCCCGAAGGCTCGGCATCGACGAAGTCGTCGCCGGCGTTCTTCCAGATGGCAAGGTCGCGACGCTCGAACGTCTACGCGAGACAAACAAAATCGCCTTCGTCGGCGATGGCGTGAACGACGCGCCGGCGCTTGCCGCCGCCGACGCCGGCATCGCCATCGGCACCGGGACCGACATTGCGATCGAAGCCGCCGATGTCGTGCTGATGTCGGGCGATCTCGCCAAGGTGCCGGCGGCGCTGGCGATCTCGCGCGCGACGATGCGCAACATCAAGCAGAATCTGTTCTGGGCCTTCGGTTATAATGTGCTGCTGATCCCCGTCGCGGCGGGCGCGCTCTATCCGATCAACGGCATGTTGCTCTCGCCGATGTTCGGCGCGGCGGCGATGGCTCTGTCCAGCGTCTTCGTGCTCACCAATGCGCTGCGCCTGCGCCGATTCAAGCCGCCGCCGGTCGCAAGCGCCGAAGTCGCGGCGGCGCCGGCGTCGATCGAGAGGCAGGCGGCTGAGGAACCAATCAGGGAGGAAGCGATGACGACATTCAACGTCAAGGACATGACCTGCAACATGTGCGTGAAACATGTCACCAAGGCGGTGCAGGCGGTGGAGCCGAACGCCGACGTCAAAGTCGATCTCGCGACCGGAAAGGTTGACGTGACCCCGGCGCCCAAGGACGCGCAGGCGCTCGCCGACGCCATCACCGAAGCTGGCTATCCGGCGCGGGTCGCCGCGTGAGGCGCGGCGCTTTCTCCGCAATAGCCGAGCGTGCGAGCGCGCGATGACAAGTTCGATCACGCGTTCGCTCGCCGGCAAGACGCTCTTCATCACCGGCGCCAGCCGAGGCATTGGCCTCGCCATCGCCCTGCGCGCCGCGCGCGGCGGCGCCAATGTCGTCGTCGCGGCCAAGAGCGTGACGGAAAATCCGAGAATTCCGGGCACGATCTATACCGCCGCGGCGGAGATCGAAGCGGCGGGCGGACAGGCGCTCGCCGTGACCTGCGACATTCGCTTCGAAGATCAGGTCGAGGCGGCGGTCAGTCAGGCCGCATCCTGCTTTGGCGGGATCGACATCCTCGTCAACAACGCGAGCGCCATCGATCTGCGCGGCATCGACGCGCTCGAGATGAAGCGCTTCGATCTGATGCATCAGATCAATGCGCGCGGAACCTATCTATGCTGCAAGGCGGCGCTGCCGCATCTGCGCAAATCCGCCAATCCCCATATTCTCACCCTGTCCCCGCCGCTCGATCTGAACCCCAAATGGTTCTCCCCCAATCTCGCCTACACAATGTCGAAATATGGGATGAGCCTGGTGACGCTCGGGCTCGCGAGGGATGTCGAAAGCGACGGCGTCGCCGTCAATTCCCTGTGGCCCGAAACGGCGATCGCGACCGCCGCGGTCGGCAATCTGCTCGGCGGCGAGGAACTGCTGCGCCGATCGCGAAAGCCGCAGATCGTCGGCGACGCCGCGCACGCGATTTTCGTTCGTCCGGCCAAGAGCTGCACCGGCAATTTCTTCATCGATACGCAGGTGTTGACAGAAGAAGGCATGACCGACTTCTCGACCTACGCCGTCGATCCCCGCCTCGACGCGGCGCTCGATTTCTTCCTCGACGCGCCGATCACCGCCAGGGTGGCGAAACTGGCGTTTCACGCCGACAAATAGTCAGGCCAAGGCGGCGGCGCCGGCTGCGATCGTATAGGCGCCGATGGCGGCGACGATCGCGCCGGAGAGATAGGGCGCTCGCGCGGCAAGCGTTTCAAACCCCGGCCAGCGCGACGCGGCGTGACGCAGGCCAAGCGCCGCGGCGACGCCAACCAGCACGAGGGTCAGCGCGAGACCGACGCTGAAACATAACACCAGCAGCGCGCCCTCCCCGATACGCCCGACTTGCAGACATAGCAGCAGCACGGTGATCGACGCGGGACAGGGAATGAGACCTCCGGTCAGTCCAAAGAGAATGATCTGTCCGGTCGTCACACTGCGATTGGCGAAGCGTCGATCAATCTCGAGCGCATGTTGGCGCTCATGGGCGTCGGCGTAAACTGTTGGATCGACGTCGAGGAGTTCGCTTTCGAATTCCTCTTCTTCATGGCTGTGCGGAAGCCCCGCTTCATGCGCGTGAACATGTTCATGCGCATGAATTTGGGCGGCGTGCGAATGAACATGAGCGGCGTGCGTATGGGCCATGGCGGAGCGAGCGCCGGCGGCGACCTCGCTCGCGGCGCTGGTCTGGGCGTTCCTGGCGGCGATGTCCCGCCAGCTTCGCCAGATCATCCACAGAGCGACGACGAGGATCAGCGCGCCGGAAACGATCTGCAGATAAGGCTCATTCGCCTCGACATTGAGCTGCGCGCCGAAATACAGGCCGGTAAGCGCGATCGCCCAGACGATCGCCGTGTGCGAGATCGTCGCCGCCAGGCCGAGCAGAACCGCCTGCGCCGTCGTGCCACGAACCGCGACGATGAAGGCCGCCATCATCGTTTTCGAATGACCGGGCTCAAGCCCGTGCAGCGCGCCCAACGCCACCGCGGTCGGCGCGAAAATCCAGGCGTTCGTCGCGCCGGCGCGGAAGACTTCGGAAAGATCGGACATTGGGGCGGCGCGTGGCTCCCTCGGGCGGCGTGTCACTGGCGATAGCGAGCGAAAGCCGGCTTTGCGGCGTCGACGGCGCCGATCTCCAGGGAATTCCGCCATTTTATAGTGAGCGCGGTTCGTCGAAACAAGCGCGGTGGAAACGCCAGCGCGTTCAAGTAACCGAACCGAAATGAAAAACGCATGCTCCTGCAGAGGTTCGAGCGCGCCGCAGATCGGCGCGCGAATAACGCCGAACCTGATAAATGTTGAGCGTCTCCTCACGCGCCCGTCGAACCGCCAGCCCCATCGCGGCACATAAAAAAAACCCCCGGCTTTGTGGGCCGGGGGGCTTTTTGGTTTCAACCGTCGTATCGCTTAGGGCATATCGCCGGCGACGAACTTCGGAATCACCGGACCGCCGATTTCGGCCGCGAAGCGGCGTCCCGACGGCGAGAAGAACATCAGCAGGCCGCCGATCTGGCTGTCGGTGTCGTAAGCCAGGTCAGACAGACGCTCGATGTCCCAACGCGCGTCCTGCACCTTAACCGCGATTTCCTTGGTCTCGCCCGGCGCCAGCGGCGTCGGATCCGTCGACAGACCGCGGTCGGCCAACAGATAGTCCGGGAAGTCGGGCTTGGTCGTGAACACGTCAGGGTTCAGGAAGCGCAGGCCGGCCGTGGTGTATTCGCCAAGACGCAGCGGCTCGGAGGTCGTGTTCGTGACCTTGACGTTGATCGTCAGCTCACGGCCAGGAACCTTGTAGACGCCGCCGTTCAGCTCAGCCGTCACCCGCTCCTTGCCGACGCCCGCCGTGCCGTCCGTCTGGATCGGCGTCAGAGGCTTCTGCAAGCCCGCCTGAAGCGGGATCGTGCGCGGGAACGTCGAGTTCGTCACGGCATAGCCGACGATCGTCGCAAGAATGGTCAGCGCCAGAACAATCGCGCCAATCCGCTTGTCGTCGTCCGTCACCTGCTCGTCGACCTTGCCCGTGGCGACGCGCAGATAAGAGGCGATGATGCCCTTACGCACGAACCAGAACAGGATCCACGCCGCGCCAACCGCAAGCCACGGCAGATGCCACGCATAAACGCGGCTGATGCCATAGGTCTCGAGGTCGACCGTCGAGCCGTCAAGCAACGTCACCGGATCGGTGAAGTCCTTCATGTCGCCCTTGATCTCAATCCACTGGCCCGGGCCGATGATCGGTCCGCCGCCCTCGACGTTGATCTGCGCATGAACATGCCAACGGCCGGCGCGACGACCGCGCAGGTTAATCGAGAAGGCGTAGTCGTTGCCAGGAACCAGCGACACCGAACGCGGCGCAAACTGCTCGCCGATAAACTGCGCCGTGCGCACCAGAACCGGACCGGGCTCGCCGGCGTTCATGAACGCAACGCGCGGATTGGCGACCGCCTGCGGCCAGGCCGAGAACACATGGATCTTGCCCGACAGCACCATCTCTTCATTGACGTTAACCGTCGTCTTCGACCACGAAACGTCATACCAGTTCAGCGTGCGCATCCGAAGAAACGCCTGCTGAGACTTCTCGCCGTGCGCCGACGCAGGAGCGACAGCTCCAAGGGTCGCCGCCACAGCCGCCGCCGCGCCAATCGCGGCCAGCTTGACGAACTTTTTCATCGATAAACCTCCCAGGTTCCTCTTCCCGGCCGCCGCCTCGCGCGCCAACCGGTCTTGCTTCTCTCGCAGCGGACCAAAGGCTCCCTCAAAAAAGCCCAAAGCCCGCCGCTCTCTTCTTTCCTTGCTGGCCGCGGCCCCGCCCAAGGGGCCGCAGTCCGCGACGAGGCGCTTAAATCGTGTCGATGACCTTGGTCGTCGAATACCAACGACCCATGAACCACCACAGGAAGTAAACCATCATCGAGACGAAGCCCGAGAAGAACGCCGCGACCGGCACAACGTCCTTACCGAAGGTGCGCAGCGTGCCGCGCTCGACCATGCGGATATATTCAGGCATCGACGTGCGGACGAAGTGGAAGCCAATCAAATCCGCAAGCGTCATCAGCTGGCCATGCTGCTCCGTCGCCTGGTGGAACGCCGCGATCGCCGGCCAGTTGTTCGGATAGAACAACAGACCCCAACCCAGCGAACCGACAATCGCCGTGATCACATAGGAGCCAGACAGAAGCAGGATCACGTCAAGCCAGATCGCCGGAACGATCAGAGCAGACGGGAACACAAGGCTGATCGGGAAATAGGTCCAGCCCCAGAAGTTGACGTAGCGGTTGATCCACTCGCCAATCAGAAGGCCAAGAGCCGCGAACACCGCGCCAAACGGCAGACGGAAGTTCACCCACCAGAACGCCTGCGTCGCCGCGCAGAAGGTCACGCCAAGAATCGGCACGACCGTCGGCCACATACGACGATCCTTCCAGTCAATCCAGAAGTCCCAGTCGCCCGCCGTCAGCATGAAGTGGACGTGATAGCCGCCCAAAACGGCGAAGAACAGAAGAACCAGAAGCATCCAGTCGACCGCCTGTACGCAACCCGCCGCCTCGGCGACGGAGTTGAACGGACCGACCGCCCCCCCGCTTTTCGATTGTGACATCACTCTTCTCCTTGGTGTTTCTCGAACCTTAAAAAGCCCGAGCTCTTTCCTTAGTCGCCCCAGCCTCCCCGGCCGGCGCCCGGACGGCGGATATTCCGCCGCCCGCATCCCTTAAAACCCTTCGCGCCCGAGGATCCCCCGGAGCCCTCAAAGCCCCGTCAAAAGACCGCAGAAAACCAACCCGCTCGCCATGGCGATAAGGCAAATGCTTCCTGTTTTCGCGAAAAGCCCGGAGCCAGACGCCGCCCGCCCCAGGGCGGGCGGCGCCATGTCTCATTCGTTCAGCCGATTACTCGGTCAGGAGGGCGACGCCTTCCTTGCCGATCAGGCGGCCAATGCAGCTCAGCAGCTGAAGCACGACGCCGAACACGCCAAGCGCCATCCAGCCAAAGAACACGAAGCCCCAATGAAGCGGCGCAACGAACAGTTCTTCCATGAACCAGAACGTGTGGCCCCACTCATTCAGGCCGACGTTCGGGATGATCATGAACGGGCCAATCGCCACGATCAGATACGCCACCGAATAGCCCTTCGCGAAATACGGCAGACGAGTCTTCGCATAGAAGAAGCCGCCAACCGCGATCACCGAATAGATCGGGTAGCTCATGTAGAACTCGATGATGTGCGACGGCGTGAAGTCCGTGTCGCGAATCACCGTCATGTGCCAGGTGCCGTCCTGCTCGGTGAAGAACGACGCGCCCCAGTAAATGGCCGCGGCGTAAACAACCAGCCACTGGATTTCGACAACAATCCGGCGCATCTCTTCGCGCGCCGTCAGCGTCGAGAAGTCGCGCGTGCGCGTCTTCCACAAAAAGCCCGCAAGGCCAATGCCAGAGATCAGCTCAAGCGGAATCTCCGTCCAAAGAATCGCCATCCAGTAGGTCTGGAATTCCGGAGCAAACGAATCAAGGCCGGCGCGCCAGCCAAAAATCTGCTCGTAAATCCGGACCACAAGATAAAAGCCGTTCAGAACCGCAAGGCCAATCCACATGCCCTTAAGGTCTACTACAGCTTCCGAGCCAGCAGCCGCCCGGGCCGCTGTGTCAGTCGTCGAGCTCATACCTTTCTCCTCCTAATGTGCTCCCAGGGAATTGCGCGTGACCGGTATCGCTCCGCCTCCCACAACGGAGCCGCTTCGTCCTCGTTTCTCAAGCAAAGCGAAAGCGCGTCTTCTTCCAAAAAACACGCAAACCCGCCCTTGTCTCTCGCGCAGCCTTCCCAAAATTTCAAGAAACCGTCCCGCCCGAAAGCAAAGACCCTCTCCCAAAATCCCAGAACCCGGCTGCTTGTTGTTATCGGACGAACACCGACGTCGCCGCCTAAGCCAAAATCTCCCGCCCGCCCCCTAAAGAAGCAGATCGCAGACCCAGCTCAGCGTGCCGCAACAATTCCAATAACCCCTCCTACACACAATACCCCTTGGTATAGAGAATCACAATCTATCGAATAGCCAATACAACCATTCTGGGTGGGAAGAGAGCTACCCTAGAGAAGCGTCACGAGGCTGTTTGACGCGCCGCAGCCATAGCGATATTACATTGAAAATAAAAATTATTCCAACTCACAATCGCCGTTCGGCGCGGCGCCGGCTCTGATTTTGCTGCATTGCACAGGATGACAACCATCAGGGGTGGGCGCCTATTCGTCAGCCCATGGACGCACGCCTGTCGCATCCGCGCCGGCGAGCGCTTCTTGCATCGAAATCCCATCCAATTCAAGGTCGGGCGCGATCTCGGCCAGCGGCGCGAGCACAAAGCCGCGGCGGAACAGCTCCTTATGCGGCAGGGTCAGTTCGGGGTCGTCGATCGCGTGGTCGCCGAGGAAGAGAATATCCACGTCGATCAGGCGCGGCCCCCAGCGCCGGGTCGGCGCGCGGCCCATGTCGGCTTCGATTTTCTTGACCGCCGCGAGCAGTTCATAGGGCGCGAGCGCGGTCTCGCCGATGGCGCAGGCGTTGGCGAAATCGCCCTGGTCGAGATCGCCCCAGGGCGGCGTGCGATAGATTCGCGACACCGCCTCGAGCCGCGCCAGCCCGCGCGCCTCGATGAGACGCAACGCCTCACGGATGTTTTGCGGCTTGTCGCCGAGATTGCTGCCAAGCCCGAATCCGACCCGCATCGTCTCAACCTCCCGGCTGCGCGGCGAGGATGCGCAGCACGTCGAACGCGGCGCGATGCTCGGCCGCGTCATGCACGCGAAAGACCTGCGCGCCATCGCGGGCGGCGAGCAGATTGGCGGCGAGCGTGCCGACGAGCCGGCCTTCCAGCGCGCCATCGCCGAGCTCCTTGAACAAGGATTTGCGCGACACGCCGATAAGGAGCGGAAAACCGAGCGTCAGCAGTTCTGGAACGGCGCGCAGCGCGGCGTAATTCTGCGCGCGGCTTTTGCCGAAGCCGATCCCCGGATCGAGCAGGATATGGCGCCCCGGAATGCTGGCGCGCCGGGCGATGTCTAGCGAGCGAGCGAAGAACCGCTTCATATCCGCGACGATGTCGATCTCAGGGTCCGTCGTCTCGCGATTATGCATGATCACCACGGCCGCGCCCGCTTCGGCGATCGTTGGCGCCATCAAGGGATCGCGCTGCAGGCCCCAGACGTCATTGACGAGCGCGACGCCGAGCGCCAGCGCCCGCCGCGCCGTCTCGGCCTTATAGGTGTCGATCGACACCGGCGCGCCGGCTTCGGCGACGAGCGCGGCGAGCAGCGGCGCGAGGCGCGCCCATTCCTCTTCCGCCGTCAGCGGCGTATGGCCGGGACGCGTGGATTCGGCGCCGACGTCGACTATGTCGGCGCCCGCGCCGACGAGCTTCTTCGCCTGCGCCAGCGCCGCCGCGCGCGTCGCGTAGAGCCCGCCGTCCGAAAAGGAATCGGGCGTGACGTTGACGATTCCCATGATGACCGGGCGCGTCCCGATCAGCGACAGAAAGCGATCGCGCGCCTTGGCGATCGCCTCGACATCGAAGGCCAAGCGCTAAGCCCCGTCAGTCGTCGTATTTCAGATAGGCGAAGCGCTGGTCGGTCTCCGGCGTGCCTTCGAGCGCGCCGCCGGCCTTGCCCGGC
This sequence comes from Methylocystis sp., assembly GCF_046349115.1. Lineage (GTDB taxonomy): Bacteria > Pseudomonadota > Alphaproteobacteria > Rhizobiales > Beijerinckiaceae > Methylocystis. The sequence goes on from NZ_JAXMCX010000002.1 coordinate 312,979, forward strand.
CGCCAGGACACGACCTCCTCGATTTTTTTGGCGAGTTCGAAATCCTTGTCGGTGATCCCCTTCGCCGTATGGGTCATGAGCTTCACCTCGACCCAGGCGTAGGAGGCGGCGATGTCGGGATGGTGCCAGGCGGCTTCCGCGAGATGGCCGACGGTATTGACCACCATCAGCGTGCCCTTCCAGCTGTGGGTTTTGAACTTGCGCCTGATCCAGCCGTTCTCGTAGCGCCAGTGCGGCAGTTCGCTCTTCAGCCGCGACGCGATTTCGTCTTCGGAATAGGCGCGCTCTTCCTTGGCCATGACCGGCTCCCTCTTAGCGCATTGCGCCGCAACATTCTTTCGTTGAGACGCGTTATAGCCTAAACCGATCGAAAGTCTCAGTCCCACTAAAGAGGCGCTATGCCGGCTAGTGTGAGCGTCGCGGCGAGCGCGCGGCTGCATCTTGGTTTTCTCGACATGAATGGCGGGCTCGGCCGCAAATTCGGCGGCGTCGGCATGGCGCTCGACGCGCCGGCGACTCGGCTGACTCTGACGCGGGCCGACAAAAATTGCGTCGAAGGACCCGAAAGCATTCGCGCAGCGGCGCTTCTCGAGCGCGCGCAGGAGGCGCTCGGCGCGGCCGGGCGTCACAGGCTGTCGATCGAGGAGGCGATTCCCGCCCATGCGGGTCTTGGCTCCGGCACGCAGCTCGCGCTCGCGATCAGCGCGGCGCTGCGCCGCCTCGAAGAGCGGCCGAATGATCCCATCGCCGACGCGGCGCTGATGGCGCGCGGCGCGCGTTCGGGGCTCGGCGCCGGTCTGTTTCAGCTCGGCGGCGTGGTCGTCGACGGCGGCCGCGGCCCGCACACGTCGACGCCGCCGGTCGTCGCCCGCGCCGAATTTCCCGACGCATGGCGGGCGCTGCTGGTCAGCGATCCGGGCGACGTCGGGCTGCATGGCGCGGATGAGCGCGACGCCTTCGCGGAGCTGCCGCCTTTCGACGCGGCGACGAGCGGCGAAGTCTGCCGGCTGGTGCTGATGCAGATTCTGCCCGCCCTGGCCGAGAAGGAGCTTGCGCCCTTCGGCGCGGCGGTCACCCGCATTCAGCAGATCGTCGGCGATCATTTCGCGCCGGCGCAGGGCGGGCGCCGTTTCACCAGCGCCAAGGTCGAGGCGACGGTGGCGCGGCTCCTCGCCGATGGCGCGACCGGCGGCGGCCAGACGTCATGGGGCCCCACAGGCTTCGTCTTCGTCGACAGCGACGCGGCGGCGCGGCGCCTCCTCGGACGCTATGGCGCGCAGGCCCGCGAGGAGGGGCTCGACATTTCGATCCATCGCGGGCTCAACCGCGGTGCCCGGATCGACGCGGTCTACGCGCGGATCGCGTGATCGGCGCCGACCTACTGGCGCCGCATTTTTGTGGTGCGCTGCCGAGATGACCTTCACACGCATCGCCCTGGCGCTCGTTTTCGCCGTCGCCGCCCGCGCCGCCCTGGCGCAGGAGACGCCCGCCAGCGGCGGCGAGTTGATCGGGCGGTTCTTCGACGCCGCCGGATTGCGCTCCCCGCCCCGGCAGGCCGCCGATTTTGTGCGCGAGTCGCGGCCCGAGCATATGGACTATCGTCCCTTCGATCCGACGCCTCAGAAGGACCCCAAGCGCAAGACCGCCGCGGATCTGCGCGCCATGGGCGCCGGGCTCGAAGCGGCGGCGGCCGAGAACCGGCGCAAGGCGGCGCGCGTCGCCACGCCCGACGCGCCGGCGAAACCCGCCCGCTAAAGCGCGCGGCGGGCGACAAACGGAACCCCGCCTTTCTGAAGAAACGCCCTCTCGGGCTTTGAAATCAGGCGATTGATCGGCGATGGCGCGCCGCCTGAACGCAGGCCGATTCCGCTCGCTCGGCCCCGGCCCGCCCCAGCGCGGCGGGTGTCCTCCGGCAGGACCGGCCACGCTTCGATCCGAGCTGAATGATTTCGTTTCAGCGCGGGATTTCCGGTCGATGTCCAAAGTGTCATTTAAGTGTCATTGACTCTTGATACCATCCGGCGTCGGCACATTTCTATGCTCACAACGCATCCCGCGTTGAGGAGATGTCCGCATGTCCAAAATCAAACTGCTGCTGTTGGCGGCCGGGGTCGCTCTGTCGTTCGCCGGCGCCGCCCAGGCCGGCCCCTATTATCCGTTCGCTTCTTGGGAAAGCACCGGCGCGCCGTACGAACGCTGCTGGTGGCAATCCGGGCCTTCGCGTCCGTTCCGCCTGTGCGTGCCGATCGCGCCGCGCGCGTTGGGCTACTACGGCTACGCCGGCCGCACCCCCGACTACAATCCGGACGTCGCGCCCGACGAATAATGATAAGCGCCGGCTGAATGAGCCGGCGCTTCATTCAATAGGGACCTGCCCGGCGTCAGCGCTGTCGGCCGCGACGGGACCAAGCGAGATTTCAGATGATTTCTCGTGTGTTGCGGCGCCGTTTCGCAGCCGCAGCGGGCTCTTGATCGTGTCGCGAAGCGATTCATCTCTCCCTCATCGCACTCAAACGAAGGGAGATATTCAGATGTCGAAAATCTACTATCCGCTATCGATCGCCGCGATCGTCGCCGCTTTCGCCGGCGCCGCAGAGGCCAGTCCGTATTTTCCGTTCATTTCGGCAGGGTCCGGCGAAAGTACTGGCGCGCCCTATGAACATTGCTGGTGGCAGTCGGCGCCGTCGCGTCCCTATCGGCGCTGCATCGCGATTCCGCCGCCCCATTCGACGCATCACGCCAAACATCACGTCGCGGGCTGCAATCCCTGCAACAACTAGCCCCAGCGCCGGCCGAGATCGGCCGACCCGCCACTTGCGCCGCGCATCGCCTCGATGGTCAGGCGATGCGCACGAAAACATCGGCGCCGGCGTTGATCGACGCCCATTCGTCGCCGGGCGGGACCTGCGAGGTCATCTGCCATAGCGTATTGATCGTCTGGGTCGACGCCTTCGGGTCGAGCTGGCCGACCCAGGCGGTGATCGCCTGGAACTGATCCCAATGCACGACGAAGGAAATCAGATCGCCGTCGACGAACCCGCTCAGAACGCCGGTCGTGGACGTTCCGCCCTCGCTCACCGCGCTGACATATTGGCCCGCGATAACGTCGCCGGTCTGAGCGATCGTGGCGATGGAGCCGAGTTCGTTCTGCCATTTGCCGGTGAAATCGACCGCCGCTCCGGTGCCTCGCGCCGCGCGAGCGAGTGATTTTTCGAGAAACATTTGCATAACTCCATTCGTGAAAATTTGACCCCGCCAGTCTGCAACACGGGGCCGTTCGACGCCACCGCTGCTTTCGCTTCTGCACAATATTCGCGTCGCCGCGGCCGGGCAAAACGGCAAGGCCTTTGCATGTCGAGACGGTTTCCCCCGGCAGGCGCCTCCGCAATGGCCTTTGAACCCGATTCCCTGTCCGATTTCGGACAAACAGATCCCGGCCTCGCCGTGCTGCGCATGGCGGCGCTGATTGCTGAGAGCGACGACGAGCCGGACGAAGAGACGCTTGATCTATTGTTCGAACAGGTCGAGGCCGGCCATCTCGTCGACGTTCAGCCGGCGCAAATTTGGCCGGAGCTCATGCGCGGCCTGATGAGCCCGGCGCCGTCGAAAATGATCAAGACCCTGCGCGGCTGCGGCGCGCTCGTCGAAATCCTGCCGGAAGTCGCCTCGCTCTTCGGCGTGCCGCAGATTTCCGACGGGCAGGACGAGGTCGATCTCGGTCAGCATCTGATGACATCGCTCGATGCGGCGGCGAAGCGCGGCGCGCCGCTTCCCGTCCGCTTCGCGCTGCTCGCGATGAATGTCGGCAAGTCGGATTCGCCGCGCGAACATCTCCCCGTGCATTACAAACATATCGAGCGCGGGCGCCCGCGGATCGAGGAGATGTGCGAACGCTTTCTCGCGCCGGCCGAATGCCGCGAACTCGCGCTGCTGGCGCTTGCCGAATGCGAGCGCGTGCATCGCGTGTCGAAAATGCGCGCCGGTCCGGCGGCGGTGATGCTGGAGCGGATCGGGGCGTTCGACGCGCCCGAGCGCTTCCGCGAACTGATGATGGTCTGCGCCTGCGATTTTTGCGCCCATGAGGGCCGCGAGGGCCAGACCTATCCGAAGGCGGCGCTGCTGGAAATCGCGCTCAAAGCCTGCGCCGAGGTTACGGCGACCGGCTCAGCCGAAGCGCGCCAAACCGCCCGCGCCGAGGCGATCGCGCTGGCCTTTCGCTCGGAGAGGTGGTCGAGCGAGGTGGGGTAGGCCCTCTTACATTAAAGGTCAGCTTAGCGCCAGAAGCGGACTATCAACGCTACCTTGGCGCTAGGAACTGCGAAGTCAGGTGACGGCGAGCCGTCGATAGATTGCCGGCAGCGCGGTCGGAAGCCGCGTTGCATCGCCGACGATGGCGTAGCCTCCGCGGCCGAATATTGCGGGAAAATAATCGCGCGCCTTCATATCCACGGTAATGCCGAAGACGGAAACGCCGGCACGATGCGCCTCGATCACGGCGCGGCGCGCATCCTCGACGCCGTAACGGCCTTCGTAGTGGTCTACGTCGTTCGGCTTTCCGTCGGTCAGCACCAATAGCAGGCGATGCACGTTCGGTCGCTCTTCCAGCCGTTTCACCATGTGGCGCATGGCGGCGCCGAGGCGGGTGTAATGCTGCGGCTTCAGCGCCGCGATGCGTCGATCGACCGCCGCGTCGAATGTCTCGTCGAAATCCTGAACCGTATCGATCTGCACCTCGCTGCGGGTCCTCGAGGTGAAGGTGAAGATGCCGTGATCGTCGCCGCAAGCGAAAAGACCATGCGCCAGCGTAAGCACCGCCTCCTTCTCGATGTCGAGAACGCGCCGGTTGGCGATCCAGCTGTCAGTCGAGAGCGACACATCGACAAGAAAGGCGACGGAGAGATCGCGCGCCTGCCGACGGCGCTCGAGATAGATGCGGTCCGAACCGACGCCGCTGGCACGAAAATCGGCGCGCGAACGCACCAACGCTTCGAGATCGAGCTCAGCGCCGTCAATCGCGCCACGCTCAACGACGGGGCGTGGGCGCAGCGCCTCGAACTGGCGGCGCACGCGCGCAATCCGCGCCTGCGCGACGGCGTCGGGCTTCCACTCTTCGCCACGCTCCGTCGCAACGCCGGCGATGACGCGGCAATGCGCTGCGCGATAGGAGCGCTTCGCATAATCCCATTCCGGATAGACGAATTCGCCTGTGAGCATTGCGCCGCCGGTCAACGGCGCCGGTAAATCGAGTTCGACGCGCAACCGTGTCGACGGCCGCTTCGAAACATTGGAGAGCGCGACCTCCTCGGCCTCCTCCAGCGCCTTTTTTGCGTTCGCCTCGTCGTCATCGTCGAGAGCGCGGTTGATGTTGAGCGCTTCGATCAGCGTAAGCGCTTTTTCGAAGCGATTGAAAATAAGCGAATCCTTGCGGCGTATCTGGTCGTCGGCCTGGCGCCGCGCCTTGCGCACACGATCATCGCTCGCTTCTTCAGCAGCGCCCTGCGGCGGCGGCGACGCGCTGTCTTCCGTGGGCGCGTCGGCGGCGCCGTGATCGAGCGCCTCGCCCCAGAGTGGAACGGGCAGGAAGGGGCGGTAGGTCGCCGGCGCGGCAAGCTGTGAAACGTCGCTCTCGTCGAACACATAAGGCCCGTAATCGCCTTTCGGTGGCAACGCGCCGAGCAGGGCGCGCACAGCCTGTTCGACGGCCACCTCGACCGGCGGCAGGCGTCTTGAAGGACGCAGCCGCAAGAGCGTTTCGCAAAGCCGCGCATGGATGGGCGCAAGTCCGGGATTGGCGGCAAGCGCCGCTTCGCTTGCGCGCCGCGCATCGCGGAGGAAAATGAGGTCGCGACGCAGCGGATCGGCGTTCTGCATGGCGCGAAACGGGCGATGCACGAACAAGGCGGCGAGCCAGAAATAGAGCGCGCGATTGAGCGCGGGATCGTCGAAGACGTCGATGCGTACGGGAAGATAGAGCGCGTTGCGGTCGCGCCGCGCCGTGTCCGACTTCTCTTCGCCCAGCGCAAGTTTCACCCGCTGCGACAGGCGATGCCGTGAGGTCTGCGCGACTGCCGGCGCCAGCGCGACGCCGGTCGGTCCGCCAAGGCCGCGAAAAAAGACGGAAAGTGCCGTCTTCACCGATATGAGGTCGACGCCCGCCTGCGGAAAACGCGGCGTCGAGGTCGAGGCGCCGACAAGGCGATGCCAGAACCGTCCGATCGTTTCTTCCGGCTCGAAGAGGTTCATGAGGCTGGCCACGGCGTCCTACCCCAAAATCGCACGCGCGACTTCGACAAGGCCCTTCTTGACGTCGGCGTCGTCGGTCAGCGGCTCAATAATCGCCGCCATCACGGCGTCCTCCAACTTCACACCGGCCGCCATCAGCGAAGCGCAATAGACGAGCAGCCGCGTCGAACAGCCTTCTTCAAGATCGACGCCCTTGAGCGCGCGCAGACGTCCGGCGAGGGTCACGAGCGGCTGACAGCGCTCGCGCGGCAGACCCGACTCCGCCGTGACGATGTCGAGTTCCGCCGCAGGCGGCGGAAAGTCGAACTCAATGGCGATGAAGCGCTGGCGTGTGCTCGGCTTCAGCGATTTCAGCACATTCTGATAGCCGGGATTGTACGACACGATCAGCATGAATTCCGGCGGCGCGTGCAGTGTCTCGCCGGTGCGGTCGAGTGGCAATACGCGGCGGTGGTCCGTCAGCGGATGCAGCACCACGGTGACGTCCTTGCGCGCCTCCACCACCTCGTCGAGATAGCAGACGCCGCCCTCGCGCACCGCGCGCGTCAGCGGGCCGTCGACCCAGACCGTATCGCCGCCGCGCAGAAGATAACGCCCGGTGAGATCGGCGGCGGTGAGATCGTCGTGGCAGGGCACGGTGTGCAGCACGCGGCCGAGCCGCGCCGTCATATGCGCGACGAAGCGCGTCTTACCGCAGCCGGTCGGCCCCTTGAGCAGCAGCGGCAACTGTCGACGCCAGGCGAGTTCGAAGAGTTCACACTCATTGCCGACCGGCAGATAATAGGGAATGGCCTCGGCGGTCTTCGCATCAGGCATGGACATATGCACTGCTCAATCCCTTTTTGCGTCCGGCCCTTTTGGAGCCAGTCGTCTTGCCCCCGGCGCCCCTTGGCCCAGCCCCCTTACTCCGCCGGCGCGAACGTCGCCCGCGTCACGGGTTCTTCGCGCGGCGGCAACACGATCGCCGTGATGAACATTGCCGCGCCGAAGGCCGTGACAACGCCGCCAATGAGCCGCATCCAATAGAAGAGCTGGAGTTGCTGCTGCACCTCCATGAAGTCCATGCCCATCACATGTTCGAGATGCGTTTGCAGCACGCCAGCGAAGGTCAGCACGACGCTCATGAAGACGACACCGCCCGACAGCACCCAGAAGCTCCACATATTGAGCAGCTGGTTATAGGGCGCTGTCCCGCGCAGCAGTGGCATCGCATAGGTGATCATCGCGAGATTGATCATGGCATAGGCGCCGTAAAAGGCGAGATGGCCATGCGCCGCCGTGACCTGCGTGCCATGCGTGTAATAGTTCACGAAGGAAAGCGTGTGCAGGAAACCCCACACGCCGGCGCCGAAGAACGCCAGCACCGCGCAGCCGAGAGTCCACAGCAGCGCCGCCTTGTTCGGGTGATCGCGGCCGCCCTTCCACACCATCATGAAGGCGAAGACGACCATGGCAAAGAAGGGTAGCGGCTCCAGCGCCGAGAAAATGCTGCCGATCCACTGCCAATGGCCCGGCGTGCCGATCCAGTAATAATGATGGCCCGTGCCGAGAATGCCGGTGAAGAGTGCGGCGCCGGCGATGATGTAGACCCACTTCTCGACGATCTCGCGATCAATGCCGGTGAGCTTGATCATGAGGAAAGCGAGGATAGAGGCGAGCACCAGCTCCCAAACGCCTTCGACCCAGAGATGCACGACCCACCACCAGAACACTTTGTCGATGACGATATTTGCCGGCTGGTAGAAGGCGAAGAGAAAGAAGACGGCGATTCCCCAGAGGCCCAGCATGAGGATGTTGGTGATGACCGTGCGCCGGCCCTTCAGCACCGTCATCGACGTGTTGAACAGGAACATCAGCGCGACGATGACAATGCCGACCTTCAGATACCAGGGCTGCTCGAGATAGGAGCGTCCGTCGTAATTGCCGAAGAGATAGCCGACAACGACGACAACCGCCGCGACAAGGAAGACCCAAAACTGAATCTTCGCCAGCAGCGGGCTGTAAAGCTCAGTCTCCGTCTCCTCGGGAATGAGGAAGAAGGCCGAACCGAAAAAGCCCATCAGCATCCAGACGATGGCGGCGTTGGTGTGCACCATGCGCGCCACGCTGAAAGGCAGTATCTCGACGGGGATCAGCGTCGGCGCGACATAGTTGATCGCTCCGAGCAGCCCGAACAGGATTTGCAGCGAAAAGACGAGCAAGGCTCCATAGAAGTAGAGCTTTGCGACCTGTTGCGATTCATATTTCATGAGCGTCCACTCCTAGCGGCGCGTGAATTTTGTGATACAGGCTGACGGCGTTATTTCGAGGTCTTTTTCGGCGGCCAGCCCTGCAGATCAATGGCGCTGGTCCAGCGCAGAAACTCGATCATGTTGTCGAGGTCCTGATCGCTCAACTTGAAGTTCGGCATCTGATGGCGATCGGCGGCGCCGGTCGGCTGCGCCTTGAACCAGGCTTTGAGCGCGTCGCGGGCCCCCGCCGCGTCCTTGTCACCGCCATATTTCAGCCAGACCTGTCCGACCTCCGGCGCATAGCGCGCGCCCTCGCCGTAAAGCGTGTGGCAATCGAAGCAGGCTTTTTTTTCCCAGACCCGCTTGCCCTGCGCGACCGCGTCGCTGATCGGGTGGGCGGTCTCGATCTCGCGCGCAAAGTAGTAACTATGCGCGACGAGCGCCGCGAAAATGGCGAAGAAAAAGACTGTTCCGCCGTAGAAGACATTACGGGCGGCCGTCTTCGTCAGAATTTCCGTCATATTCGCGCTCCTGAGATTTCGGCGTTTGTAAGCGGGGCGCCTCGCCGGCCGTGAACGTTGGACGACCCTATTCGCTCTCCCTAATTCCGGCCTTGATTAGCGGTATCTGGGCGAGGCGAATTTGCGCTGGATCAAACAAATGGGTGATGTAGGTGCGGCGCAGGCGCGCAGCGCCTCCGGCTGCCAGGAGGACTTTTGCAAATGTCGGCGGTCGATCGGTCTCTTGTCGCCGAACTATCGATTTTCGCGGGGCTTACGCTCACGGAATTGGACGATGCGCTGCGCGAGGCGCGGTCGCTGCGCTTTGCCAAGAATGCGGTTGCCTTTGAACAGGGGCAGGAGGCGGAAAGCTTTTTCCTGCTCCTCCATGGACGGGTGCGCGCTCAAAAACTCACGCCCACTGGCGAACAGGTCGTGATCAGATTTATCGCGCCCGGAGAGATGTTCGGCGTTGCGATGGCCATCGGTCAAAGCATTTACCCTGCCACCGCGATCGCCGTGGTCGAAAGCGTGGCCCTCGCCTGGCCGAACAGCGCTTGGCCGGGGATGCTGGCGCGCTTTCCAACTCTTGGCGTCCACACCATGCAGACGCTCGGCGCGCGCCTGCAGGAGTCGCAAACGCGGCTTATGGAAATGTCGACGCTGGAGGTCGAACGTCGCATCGCGCACGCTTTGCTGCGACTTTTGAGCCAAGGCGGAAAGCAAACAACAGAAGGTGTTTTGATCGATTTTCCGATATCGCGCCAGGACATCGCGCAAATGACAGGCACGACCTTGCATACCGTGAGCCGCATATTAAGCGCATGGGAAGAGCGCGGCCTGGTTGTGTCGGGCAGACAAAAGGTAACGGTGCGTAATCCGGCGCAGCTGGCTCGGCTGGCAGATGCTGAAGGAACTTCCTGAATCGCGCTTCATGGGGCTTCCGCTTTGGGTCAGAAGCGGGCGCTCGAACAAATTGATCGGCGCCTCCGGCGTCAATCGAAACTCGCGCGGCATGTGTTAGGAAAGCGATTGCCCATCATCGCGGGACACGGCGCTCGCCAGTGAACTGTAATGCAAAAAGATTTGCAGACCTCGCCAAAGCGCCGCGCCCAGACAGCGCGGCGCTTATCTCTCACGAGCGCGACGACGTCGCCGCTCAATTAAAGAAACGATCCGAAGATGGCGCCGCCGATTCCGCCCAGAATCGCAGCGGAGAGGATGCCCGGCAGACCAAACAGCGCGCCGCCGATTCCGGCGCCCAAGGCTGCGCCGACCATGCCGCCCAACGCCGCCATCGTCATGTGTTCTCTGGCTGATATCATCATATCCTCCATCACATGCGCCCCTCGCCGCTACGAGGCGTCATTGGGAGTTAGAGCCAGCATGACGGCGGGCAAGGGCGCCGCCTCGCCCGCCGACCGTCGTCGACGCGCCAAGGGCCGCTCGCGCCCATCGCTTTGCCGCCGCGAGTCGCGGCCGGCGCGAGATGGGGCGGTCGCGGACAAGCTCAAAACGCTTCGGCGCGGAAAGCTTTGATCAGCCCGTCCGCCACTATTTCATTGCCGCGCGCGCTGTAATGAACGTCGCCCCAGATAAAGAGATTCCTGACGAAATCCGGATCGCTTCGCTTCGCCTCGAAAAACGCCGGAAAATGATTGAGGAAGCGCCTGCATTTGCCGGCGCACCAGTCGCGCCAAATCCGGACCTGACGCGAATTCTCTTCGTCATAGAGGAGCTGCTGCGGCCAGGGATAAACGCCGACCGACAGCGGAATTCCATTCGCGGCAAGAAGCTCGTGGAGCCTGTCCATGCGCTCCTTGGCCTTGCGAATGCCGCCCTCGACGCCCAGCGCGCCGAAACAGGAATCGGCAGGGTCATAGGTCCATGACGGGCGCGGCCAGTCGCGGCTGTAGATGTAGCCCGACTGAGAAAGCGCCGTCAGGCTCGCCTTGTCGATGAGCTCCGCCAATTTGCGCTTCTCGAAAAAAAGATCGGCGAATTCCGCGACATAGAACGCCCGTTTCCACAGCGGCTTTTCGGACCAGAGCGGCTCGGTCGGCGAACAGGCGTCGGTCTTCCATTGCAGGACTCCGCGCTCGTCATAATAATAGCTCAGCGCCTCGTCCTGAATGTCGGAAATGTCGATGTAGACGAAGACCTCGTCGACCTTGAGGCCTTTGCTCAGAAAATATTTGATCTTCTCGTAATAGGCCGACGGGGCGTAGGAGGTGACCCCGGCGTTCAAAACGTCGAGTTCGGGAAAGGCGGCCGCAAACCGCCCGACGAAGGTCTGCTCATAGGGCAGACCCAACCCTTCCGTGAAGGAATCGCCGATGAAGAGAATGCGCCTGCGGTCGACGGCGAGCGGGGCCTCGCGCGCGGCCGCATCGCGAAATCCGAGCGAATTGATACGGTAGGGATAGACGTCCTTGATCCAGCCTTCGGAGCCTTCGAAATTGGGCTTCAGCCCGTGATGGAAGGCGGGGTGGCGAACGCGGAAAGTCCCCGCGCCGAGCAGCGGATTGGCCGCGCTGGAATAAAGGTGAAGCGCGATTTCGGCGATTAGGTAAAGCGCCGCCAGGATTCCCAGATTGACAAGCAGGAGCCTGAGCGGTTCACGCCAGCAAATCGAGATCCTGCCAATCATTTTTCCCCCCGACGCGGCGCAAGCAGCCAAAGCGTCACCGGCGCTTCGCTTTCGGGCGTTTCTTCATCGAGCCGGCTTCGCCCTGAAAACTCTTGCGGCAAAACTCTTGGGGCGTGCGTTGGAGCTCGATGACGCCGCGTCGCGAGGCTGCTGCGCGGGCGCTGACAATTTTGAACCAGCGAATGTGCGGCGCCCAATTTCAGGGCGCCTAACAGGGAGGTAGAGCCAGCTGATTAGCGGGCAAGGGCTCCGCCTTGTCCGACGAGCGGCAGACCGATGGCCGTCCGGACCCAAACTCGATGGCGGCGCGCGACCAGCCTTGGCCAGCGCGCGGATTCTTGTCGCGATGGCGTCAGTGGTTCGCCAACGGCGGCGCTGAAACGCCAGTCAGCGTTTTGACATCGCCTTGACTACAATATTTCTGTATGTTTGCCTTCAGGAACTGCCGCTGAGACGTGAGATCGGCCAAAATAATACTCGGACCAGCGCCAAAATACGTATCAACATCCGCCATTTTATTTTTTGCAAAACCACAATCATTTGTGTTAGAAATAAAATATAAATATGTTCTGATCTTCTCATGCTTGATATAGGTTTCACTAAAGTTCTCATTGCTGAATTTACTGAATGAGTTGAGCGATTCTTGAAGATAGATATCGGCTTCTTTCAGGTTGCCGTGCGAGAGACTTAAGGCGCCTAGAAGTTGCGTCGCGGCGGAATAGTCATATGTGTTGCTTGCTAAAATCAACAGCCCGCTTTGCGAGTTGCTCGGCACTTGCGAAATTGCCTGAGTTTTTCAACGCAAAGGAAACATAAATATGGTCAAAGGCCGATGCGGAGGAGCCAAGTTCCCGCAAGATAGAATAAGCCTGCCTGGCGTTCAGCGTATTATATGAATTAACATAACTCGCCAGTGAGGAAAGATGTTCATTGTCTTTGTATTTGATACTCATCTCGGTGCCAGTTAGGTAATTTGCATTTAATTGCATGATTGTCGTTCTCAAATCTGACTTTATCTGGCTCTTATCTTGTTGATAAGTCCGATATGCCGACATTATGGTCGTGCCAAGAGAAATTATAAAGGCTGCGACGGCAATGAGCTGTGTCGGATCTTTAACGAAACTTTTCGACTTCTTCTTCTCCGTCTCTGCGCTTAGCGTATCGACGCGCGCCTCGAGAGCGGACAATCTATCGAAATGATCGCCGGCAGTGGGATTAACGATTGCATCGGTCATCAATAAACTCCTTTTAATTTAGAATGCATTTGCAAATTATTTTTATACTGTGCAGTTTCCGTCAATTGACTGAATACTCGCACATTATCCGCACTTTGGCCACCTGTCGACATGGCCCCGGCCCTTCATGCCCGCGTCGTGCGACTTGATCCGCGCGGGCGTGAGTTTCCCACCGGCCCAGCCATTGCCTTGGCCATTGCCGTCGGCCCGCGCCGCCGCCCCTCCCCGCGCGGCGGGAGAGATGCTAAACTCCCGCTTCGCGCCCTCCGGAACAAAAACTGAAATGTCGGATTTCTATCGCATCAAGCGTCTGCCCCCTTATGTCTTCGAGCAGGTCAACCGCCTCAAGGCCAAGGCGCGGGCGGCGCATGCCGACATCATCGACCTCGGCATGGGCAATCCGGATCTCCCCGCCCCCAAGCATGTCATCGACAAGCTGGTCGAGACCGCCGGCAAGCCGCGCACCGACCGCTATTCGGCCTCTAAGGGCATCGCCGGGCTGCGCCGGGCGCAGGCGGGCTATTACGCGCGCCGCTTCGGCGTGGCGCTCGATCCCGAATCGCAAGTTGTGGCGACGCTCGGCTCCAAGGAGGGTTTCGCCAATATGGCGCAGGCGATCACCGCGCCGGGCGATGTGGTGCTGGTGCCGAACCCCTCCTATCCGATCCACGCCTTCGGCTTTCTGATGGCCGGCGGCGTCATCCGCTCGGTGCCCTCGGCGCCGACGCCCGACTATTTCGTGGCGCTGGAGCGGGCGATCATCCATTCGATCCCGAAGCCGATCGCGGTCGTCGTCTGCTACCCGTCCAATCCGACCGCGGAAGTCGCTTCGCTCGATTTCTACAAAGACCTCGTCGCCTTCGCGAAGAAGCACGAGATTTTCGTGCTCTCCGACCTCGCCTATGCCGAAGTCTATTTCGACGACAATCCGCCGCCCTCGGTTCTGCAGGTGCCGGGCGCGATGGATGTGACGGTCGAATTCACCTCGATGTCGAAGACCTTCTCGATGGCCGGCTGGCGCATCGGCTTCGCGGTCGGCAATGAGCGGCTGCTGTCGGCGCTGGCGCGGGTGAAGTCCTATCTCGACTATGGCGCCTTCACCCCGGTGCAGGTCGCGGCGGTCGCGGCGCTCAACGGCTCGGACGAATGCGTGCGCGAGATGCGGGCGATCTACAAGCGCCGGCGCGACGTGATGGTCGAGAGCTTCGCCCAGGCGGGTTGGCCGATTCCGGCGCCGCGCGCCTCGATGTTCGCCTGGGCGCCGGCGCCCGAGCGCTTCCGCAATATCTCCACGCTCGAATTCTCGAAACTGCTGATCGAGAAGGCCGACCTCGCGGTGGCGCCGGGCGAGGGCTTCGGCGAGCATGGCGAGGGCTTCGTCCGTCTCGCGCTGGTCGAGAACGAGCAGCGCATCCGTCAGGCGGCGCGTAATCTGCGCCGCTTCTTCGAGACGGCGGATACGCAGCTCCATAATGTCGTGCCGCTCGCGGCGCGGGGGTGACGGCGGCCGAAATTTTATCAACCGCCGGCTTCGACGGACGGGGTTTCTTTGCGTATAGAAGCGCACCCGGCCCGGCTTCGCGGGTCCGCCCGCCCCGCAACGGGGCGGGTTTAGCATAATTCCTGCCTCTGCTCGCCCCCATGACCATGGACAAGACTTTCAATCCCGCCGCAATCGAATCGCGCATCCGCGACGCCTGGGAGGCGGCGCAGGCCTTTCGCGCCGGGCGGCGAGAGCGCGCCGGTGCGGCGCCCTACTCCATCGTCATTCCGCCGCCGAACGTCACCGGCAGCCTGCATATGGGCCATGCGCTCAACAATACGCTGCAGGATATTCTGGTGCGCTACCGCCGCATGAAGGGCGACGACGTGCTCTGGCAGCCGGGCACCGATCACGCCGGCATCGCGACGCAAATGGTGGTCGAGCGCCAGCTGATGGAGCGCCAGGAACATCGCCGCACGCTCGGGCGCGAGAAATTCGTCGAGCGCGTCTGGGAATGGAAGGCGGAATCTGGCGGCAAGATCGTCGAGCAGTTGAAGCGGCTCGGCGCCTCCTGCGACTGGTCGCGCGAACGCTTCACCCTCGACGAAGGCCTGTCGCGCGCGGTCGTCAAAGTCTTCGTGCAGCTCTATCGCGAGGGCCTGCTCTACAAGGATAAGCGCCTGGTCAATTGGGACCCGGCGCTGCACACGGCGATTTCCGATCTCGAAGTGCAGCAGGTCGAAGTGAAGGGCCATTTGTGGCGCTTCAAATATCCGATCGTCGACGACGCGGGCGAAGAGACCGGCGACCATATCGTCGTCGCCACGACGCGCCCCGAGACGATGCTGGGCGACACCGCCGTCGCGGTGCATCCTGAAGACGAGCGCTACAGGGCGCTGGTCGGCAAGCGCGTGCGCCTGCCGCTCGTCGGCAGGCTGATCCCGATCGTCGCCGACGACTATTCCGATCCAGAGAAGGGCACCGGCGCGGTGAAAATCACGCCGGCGCATGACTTCAACGATTTCGAAGTCGGCAAGCGACACGGACTGCGGCTCGTCAATGTGCTCGACGCGCAAGCGCGCGTGACGCTGAAAGGAAACGCCGACTTCTGGTACGGCGTCGAATCGTCAGCCGATCCCGAACAATTGATCACGTTGCTCGACGAAAAGCCGCGCGAGAAAGCGCGAACATTGATCGTCGAAATGATGGAGGCCCAGGGGCTTCTCGACGGGATCGACGATCACAAGCACATGGTTCCGCATGGCGACCGGTCTGGCGCGGTGCTGGAGCCGCGACTCACCGACCAATGGTATGTCGACGCCAAGACGCTGGCGCAGCCGGCGCTCAATGCGGTGCGCGACGGCAAGACGGTTTTCGTCCCGAAGAATTGGGAGAAAACTTATTTCGAATGGCTCGAAAACATCCAGCCCTGGTGCGTGTCGCGCCAGCTTTGGTGGGGCCATCGGATTCCGGCGTGGTACGGGCCGAACCACGAGAACGATCCCACCGACATGTTTGTCGAGGAGACCGAGGCGGAGGCGATTATTGCGTCGTTGCGCAAATATGTCGCTGACGGAACCATGTCGGAGGAAGAAGCCGACGACATCGTCGCGGCCGGGTCAACCTCTTCGCTCTTAAGACGCGACGAAGACGTTCTCGACACCTGGTTTTCCTCCGCGCTGTGGCCCTTTTCGACTCTCGGCTGGCCGGAGAAGACCCCCGAGCTTGCGCGCTACTATCCGACCAATACGCTCGTCACAGGCTTCGACATCATCTTCTTCTGGGTCGCCCGGATGATGATGATGGGCCTTCATTTCATGGGCGAGGTTCCCTTCCGCGACGTCTATATCCATGCGCTCGTCCGTGACGAGAAGGGCGCGAAGATGAGCAAGTCGAAGGGCAATGTCATCGACCCGCTGCATCTCATCGACGACTATGGCGCCGACGCGCTGCGCTTCACGCTTGCGGCGATGGCGGCGCAGGGACGCGACATCAAACTGTCGACCCAGCGCGTCGAAGGCTACCGCAATTTCGCGACGAAGCTGTGGAACGCCTCGCGCTTCGCCGAGCTCAACGGCTGCGCGCGCGTCGCGCACTATGATCCGCGCGCCAATAAAATCACGCTCAACCGCTGGATCGTCGGCGAAGCGGCGCGCACGACCGCGGAGGTCAGCGCGGCGATCGACGCCTATCGCTTCAATGATGCGGCGAACGCCGTCTATCGCTTCGTGTGGAGCGTCTTCTGCGACTGGTATGTCGAACTCGCGAAGCCGCTGCTGCAAGGCGCCGACGGCGCGGACAAGGACGAAACGCGCGCGACGGTCGCCTTCACCCTCGATCAAATCTACGCGCTGCTGCATCCCTTCATGCCCTTTCTCACCGAGGAGCTGTGGGCGATAAAGGGCGCCGAGGGGCCCAAGCGCGAGAGCCTGCTGGCGCTTGCGTCCTGGCCGTCGCTCGAAGGTCTCGAAGACGCCGAGGTCGAACAGGAAATCGGCTGGGTCGTCGATCTTATCTCCGAAGTGCGGTCGCTGCGCGCCGAGATGAACTTAACCAGCGAGACCGAACTGCTGCTGATCGGCGCCGATGCCGTGCTGCAGGCCCGCGCGCGGCGCTGGGACGAGACGATCCGCAAGCTTGCGCGACTCTCCCGATTGGATTTCGCCGACGCCGCGCCGAAATCTTCGGCGCAGCTTCTGGTGCGCGGCGGCGTCGCCGCAATGCCGCTTGAAGGCGTGATCGATCTTGGCGCCGAACGGACGCGACTTACAAAAGAGATCAACAAGCTCGAAGGCGAGTTGAAAAAACTCGACGCCAAGCTCGCCAATGAGGGCTTCCTCGCCAAGGCCGACGAGGAAGTAATCGACGAGCACCGCGAACGGCGCGACGAGACGGCGGCGCGCATCGACAAGCTCAATGCGGCGCTGGCGCGATTGAGCTAGAGCGCGTTGCGAAAACGTGGGAACCGGTTTTCGGGTAGAGCGCGCTCTAAACTTTTGGAATCGATCACTTCATCTGCATTTGGGCGATTCCGCCCAAATGCAGCGTGATCTAGCGCGCGGCCTTCTCGACGACGCCGACGATCGGCCCCATCGCCGGCAGGAAGCGATCATGGCGCGAGAGCGAGGGCGCATAGAGTCCCGAAGCCGCGCCTCCGTCGAGAAACAGCGCGTCCTGACAATGCAGCCGATCGCGAAACAGCCGCGCGAATTCGAAAAAACTCACCGGCCGGTTGGAAATCGCGAAGCGCGCGATATGGCCGTCCTGAACACAAACGCCGTTGCGGAATTTCCGCGACATGCCGTCTTCGTGAATGCGCGGATGAATGCGCCCGCCGATGACAAGCATCGGCCCCGATTGGGTGGCGAAGTCGACGCGCTGGCGGCTTTTGAGGAAATGCGCCGTCTCGGTCACGCCGGCGCGCGGCCCGTCGATCCAGAAGACGCCATTCGGCTTCATATGGAAATTGCCCGGGCCCGGACGCGTATTGGCGCTCTTAAGCATCCGGCCGTTCTCGACATAGAGTCCGACCGGCGCGCGATCTTCCGCATACATGCCGGCGTTCATCGCAAAGGCGAGCGATTCGCCCTTGCGCGCGAGTTCGCCCGCCAGGCGAGAAAAGTCGCCATAGGTCTCGCCTGTCTCATTGCGCAAAAAAAGCCGAATGTCGCTTTTGCGCGCATCGAAGTCGCACAGCGTATAGGCGCCGCCGTCCTCGATGTCGACGCAGGGTTGGCCAGCGAGCGCTGGCGCCGAAAGGAGCGTCAGCGCCGCAACCGCCAGCGTCTTCACGAAACGTGACGCCGCGCAATTATTCAGTTTCGCGTCGAGCAATCGAACCTCCCTTCCGCCTGTCTGTCATTGCGAGGCGCGAAAGCGCCGAAGCAATCCATGCTGGCGCGCGAATCTGGATTGCTTCGCCTTCGGCTCGCAATGACGGGTGACGCGCCCGCGCGTGAATAACGGGCGACGACCCGTTTGAAACCGCGTCGCGGCAAGGCTAGATATGCGGGGCAGCCGCCGCAAGCGGCGCGTCCCGGAGATCTCATTGTCCCATTCCATCACCGAAGCCGTCGAGGCCGTCGCCAGAGGCGAGATGGTCGTCGTCACCGATGACGACGATCGCGAAAATGAAGGCGATCTCGTCATCGCCGCATCGCTCTGCACGCCGGAACAGATGGCCTTCATCATCCGCCACACCAGCGGCATCGTCTGCGCCCCGCTGACGATCGAAGAGGCGCGCCGTCTCCATCTCGCGCCGATGGTGGCGGAAAATGACGCGCCGCTCGCCACCGCCTTCACCGTCTCGGTCGACGCCCGCCATGGCCTGACCACCGGCATTTCCGCCGAACAGCGCTGCAACACGGTGCGCGCGCTCGCCAATGGCAATATGGGCGCCAGCGATTTCGTGCGGCCCGGCCATGTCTTTCCGCTGATCGCCAAGGACGGCGGGGTGCTGATGCGCTCCGGCCATACCGAAGCCGCCGTTGATCTCTGCAAGCTCGCCGGCCTGCCGCCGGTCGGCGTGATCTGCGAACTCGCCAATGACGACGGCACGGTGATGACCGGCGGCCAGATCGAGGAATTCGCCCGCGCGCATGATCTCAAGCTCGTGTCGGTCGCCGATCTCATCGCCTTCCGGCAGGGGCGCGAAAAGCTCGTCGAGCGGGTCGCGACCTTTCCGGTGGCCACCGAGGCCGGCGACATGATCGGCCACGCCTATGTGACGCCCTTCGACAGCGTGCAGCATTTCGCCTTCGTGCTCGGCGCGATCGGCGACGGGCGCGACGTGCCGACGCGGCTGCATCGCGCCGACATCATCTCCGATGTGATGTGCGGCGCGCCGACGATCAAGAAGACATTGGCGCGTTTCGCCCGCGAAGGCCGCGGCGTGCTGGTCTATCTGCGCGACGGCGCCGCCGGCGTGCCCGCGAACATCGTCGGGCGCGGCGAGGAAAACGCCGAGGAGACGCGCAAACGCCAATGGTTCGATGTCGGCCTCGGCGCGCAGATTTTGAAGGATTTGGGCGTCTCCTCGATCCGCCTGCGCTCCTCCTCGGCGCCCCGCGCCTTCGTCGGGCTTTCAGGCTTCGGAATCGAGATCACCGCCGTCGAGCCGGTGGAGTAAGCGGTTTTCTCAGCCGCCAGACCAGGATGGCGAAGCAGAGTAGGAAAAGCGAGGCTGCCCCTGCGATGGGAAGGCCAGACTCGGCCGAGGCGATGACGAAGAAAATATGTTCGCCCTGATGCGCGACGCCATCTGGCGTTCGAACGCTTACCGCGACGACATATTTGCCGTCCTCTGAAAAATCATAGTCGAAGGAAAGCGTCGCGACGCCATGCGCCCGATAGGTTTTTAAGAGTTCGGGCGTCTTGAGGTCGTTTCTCGCCCAATAGAGCTGCGCTTCGATGTCGAGGTCCCTGACGTCCTCGAATGGCGGCGGACGCGTCGGATCATCCGTGCGCCCAACAATTTCAATATTCAAAAGGGTCGGCCCGAAACTCGGGATTTCCCGGTCATAGCGCTGCGCGGCTCGATCCTCGCGGGTTTGGGTCGCGAAAAACGAAAAGAGATAGGGGCCGACAGCGAAAACGCTCTCGCAGGCGTCGCCTCTGCAGGCGTCCGGCGCGGCGGCTTTCGCCGAAAGGCCGGCGCCGGCTAAGCAGACGACCAACGCGACGCGCAACGCCCGGCCGAACATGCGTGCTCCCTTTCCACGCGGTCACCCCACCCCGCATTGCTACGCAATGCCACCCTCCCTCTCAAGGGGAGGGTGGGATCGCGGCCTGCTGGCTCAATCCGCGGCGCGCGGATGGGCAGACCGATAAGCGTCGAGGAGCCGCGCCTTGTCGACGGCGGTATAAATCTGCGTCGTCGACAGCGAGGCGTGGCCGAGCAATTCCTGGATCGTGCGCAGATCGCCGCCCTTGCCCAAGAGATGCGTCGCGAAGGAATGGCGCAGCGCATGCGGCGTCGCGCTGTCCGGCAGGCCCAGCGCGCCGCGCAGGCGCTCGACGGCGAGCTGGACGATGCGCGGCGACAGCGGCCCGCCGCGCGCGCCGACGAACAGCGGCCCCCCGGCAAGCTCGTATGGGCAGAGCGCGAGATAGGCCTCGATCGCCGCGCGCACCGGGGCGATCACCGGCACGGTCCGGCTCTTGCCGCCCTTCCCCAATATCGTGACCCGATCGGCGGCGCCGACCGGCGCCGCGTCGCGCGCGGTCGACAGCGCCTCGGAAATCCGCAGCCCGGCCCCGTAAAGCAGCGCCAGCACGGCGGCGTCGCGGGCGATGACCCAGGGCTCGCGCGCCTCGCCCGCCCGCTGCGCGGGGTCGACGATGTCGCGGGCGTCGGTCACGGTGAGCGCCTTGGGCAGGCTGTGCGGGCGCTTAGGCGGGCGCACCGCCCCGAAAACATCAGCGCGGGCCAAGCCCTTCTTCTCAAGAAATCGCAGAAAATTTCGCACGGCGGCAAGCGCCCGCAGCAGCGAGCGGCTCTCCAATCCGTCGCGGCGGCGCTTGGCGAGAAAGGCGCGCAAATCCGCTGGCTGAAGGGCTTGCAGCTCGGCGGCGCCGGGCCGCGCTCCGAGATGTTCAGTCAGAAAGGCGAGAAAGGCGGCGAGGTCGCGGCGATAGGCCTCGACGGTATGGCGCGAGGCGCGCCGCTCGCCAGCGAGATAGCTCAACCACGCCGCCGCTTCTGCAGCGATCGCCGGCGCCGCCGAAAAGCTAGCGGCGTCGGGAAGCGGCGCTTTAGAAGACGAATCGCGCATCGCGCGACTGTCGCCGCAGAAAATGAAAACGCCGTTAGCCGCGGCTATTCGCCCGCCTTGATCTCCGCCATCGCCTTGGCCAGCATTTCGTCCATGGTGCGGCGGATCTGGTGCTCGGACTGGTTGACGCCGGCCGCCTCGAAATCCTTTTTGACCTGCGCGACGACCCGCTCATTGGCGTCGGCGGCGACTTCCGCCGCGACCAGCGACTCGGCGTAAGCCTGAGCCTCGGCGCCGGTTTTCCCGAGCTTTTCCGCCGCCCACAAGCCGAGCATCTTGTTGCGGCGCGCCTCGGCGCGAAACTGAAGCTCCTCGTCATGGACAAAGCGTTTCTCGAAGGAGTCTTCGCGCTGGTCGAAAGTGCTCACGTTCATCCTCGGCGGGCTGATCTATGGGGAGGGCGACGCAGAAAGCGTCTGCTTCGGTTCGATATAGGCGCATTCGCGCGCAAAGCCAATGCCGGACAGCGCGATCTTGACTGCGTCCAAACGCCCGATTTCGGCCGATCGCAAGCGGGCGCGCCGCTCGGTTCTTCGCTCGAAACTTAGGGTCAGTCGCGACCGCGACCGTTCATGAGATGTCGCGCCCGGCGAAAATAGATCGCAAGCGAGGCCGCGCCATCTCGCCAAACCTTCTGCGAATGCTAGCATTCGTCGTCCGATCGTCGGACCAGGCTGGGGAGTCGTCGATGAGGAAAGTTGCAATCGCTGCGTCATGCGTCTTTTCGTGCGTCTTGGCTATTGGCGGCCCAGCGCTCGCCCAGAAAATGAACAGCGACGACCTTAAATGGATCAATCAATGCATCAGCGATAACAAGGACGAGGAAGGCGGGACGCCCGCCATTATCCGCGCCTATTGCATTTGCATGAATGAGAAGATGGACGACAGCGAAACGCGGTCGGTCACCGAATGGGAAAATTCGAATCCTGACGCCCGAAAAGAGTGCGAGAAACAGGCCGGCTGGAAGTAGTGGCGCCCGGAGGCTTCAAAAATGAGCGGCCCGGCCCGGCGCCCACCAAAAGGGCGCCGGCGCGAGGGGGATGCGTGAGAGGCGCGGTAATGCTCAGCCGCCGCCTCGTCTGTTTGATTGTCTCGCCTTTCCCTTTGCTATAGAATGCGATGTCGGCTTGTCACTGGCGGCTAAAAACGCTAGGACCGCCCTAATCTTCGGCCCGGGCGCCTGCCCGCCGCCGCTCCTTGAGGCCCCGCGCCCGGAACGGGCGGCTGCATGCGGACATGACTTCGGAGGAGCCAAGCCCACCCCATGGATTTTCTCAAGCCCCGGTTGATCCCGATGAACCGCCGTCGCCGCATTTACGAGGGCAAGGCCAAGGTCCTCTATGAGGGCCCGGAGCCCGGCACCTTGATTCAGCACTTCAAGGACGACGCCACGGCCTTCAATGCGAAGAAGCACGAGGTGATCGACGGCAAGGGCGTGCTGAACAACCGGATCTCCGAATATATCTTTCAGCATTTGAACAGCATCGGCGTGCCGACCCACTTTATCCGCCGGCTGAACATGCGCGAGCAGCTCATCCGCGAAGTCGAGATCATCCCGCTCGAAGTCGTCGTGCGTAATGTCGCGGCCGGCTCGCTCGCCAAGCGCCTCGGCATGGAAGAAGGCACGCAGCTGCCGCGCTCGATCATCGAATTCTACTATAAGAACGACGCGCTCGACGACCCGATGGTGTCGGAAGAGCATATCACCGCCTTCGGCTGGGCGACCCCGCAGGAGATCGACGACGTGATGGCTCTGGCCATCCGCGTCAATGACTTCCTCTCCGGCCTCTTCCTCGGCGTCGGCATCCGCCTCGTCGATTTCAAGATGGAATGCGGACGGCTCTGGGAAGGCGACATGATGCGGATCGTCGTCGCCGACGAGATTTCGCCTGACAGCTGCCGGCTATGGGACATCAAGTCGAACGACAAGCTCGACAAGGACCGCTTCCGTCGCGACCTGGGCGGGCTCGTCGAAGCCTATACCGAGGTCGCGCGCCGTCTCGGCGTGATGCAGGAAAACGAGACGATCCGCACCGGCGCGCCGAAGCTGGTGGAATAGCAGAGCCGCAGGGCTCCATACCGGTCAGAACCACCAGCGGCCTTTCTTCGGCGGAGGATTTGACGCGACGGCGTTCCGCTCCGGCGCCCGGTCGAACGAGGCTTCCACACCTTGCGCCAGGATAAAGCGCACGATCACGCCGATCGTCGCAGCCAACGGCACCGCGATAAGCAGACCGACAAAGCCGAACAGATAGCCGAACGCCGCGATGGCGAACATGACCGAAAGCGGATCGAGATTCACCCGCGCGCCGACGAGACGGGGCGTCAACAGGTTATCGTCAACCAATTGTCCGATGATGAAGATGCCCGCGATGAACGGAATCGAATCCCAGCTCGGCCAAAACTGAAGAAGCGCCACGCTAATCGACAACACCAAGCCGGTAAGCACGCCCAAATAAGGAATAAAACTGATCAGACCGGCGACGATGCCGATCAGATACGCATGGTTGAGGCCGGTCAAGCCGAGCGCCACCGCGTAATACAAAGCGAGAATGAGGCAAATCAGCCCCTGGCCGCGCAGGAACACGCCGATCGTCTCATGGATCTCGCGCGCCAAGGCCCGCACCGTCTCTCGATTCGCCGCGGGAATCATCTTGTCGAGCGTCGCGATGATTTGGTCCCAATCGATCAGCAGATAGAAGGTGACGATCGGCGCGACGACGAGCAAGGAGAAGATCGACGCCAATGCGCCGCCATCCGACCAGAGCTTGCGCAAGAGATTGGCGCCCAAATTGGCGCCGAGGGTCGTCAATTCTCCTGTCGACTGCCGGGCTTCGTTCAGACCTTCGCTGATGATCTTGCGCATCCAGGGCCGGCTTGGGTCAGTCGCCAAGGTTTGCAGCTGCGAAAGATAACCAGGAAGTTTTTCGACGAAAAGCGCGATCTCCTCGCCAATTATCGGGGTGAGAACGACGATCAAGGCGATGATGGCGGCATAGAAAAGGCTGATGATGCCAAGCGCCGCGACGCCTCGGCCCAATCCGAGACGCGCCAGTCGGGTGACGAGCGGGTCGAGCAGATAGGCGAGCGCGATCCCAACCAAAAAAGGCGTCAGGATTTCGCGCAGCAGGACGATCGTTGCGGCGACGACCGCAGCGGTCGCGATCCAAACCATCGATGGACGTTGGAATGCCATGACTTGATCTTATCCCCATCGCTCTGCGAGACAATGCGCGCGCTGGCTCGCGCGGCGACGCGGATCGCAGCTTGGCCGGGATCGATGGCGATCTGGTGAATATCGGCGCAAATAAGATTGCGTGTTCACGCGGCGCCGACTAACAGTTTTTCCATTCATGATGGGACCCAGCCGATGAAAGCCCGCGTCGTCGTCACTCTCAAATCCGGCATCCTCGATCCGCAAGGCAAGGCGATCGAAGGCGCGCTGAAATCGCTCGGCGTCGAAGGGGTCGCGAGCGTGCGCCAGGGCAAGGTGTTCGACGTGGAGCTCGCCGGCGCCGACGCCAACGCCGCGAAAGCTCAGTTGCAAGCGGCCTGTGAGAAGCTGCTCGCCAATACGGTCATCGAGAATTACCAGATCGATGTGTAAGGCGATGAGGGGCAGTCGGGCTTCGGCAATCGGCAGTCGGGGCAGCTTTTCCGACTGCCGACTGCCGAAGCCCGACCTGCCGAAACGGACATGCCCATGAAAGCCGCCGTCGTCGTTTTCCCCGGCTCCAATCGCGAAGGCGACATGGCGCGCGCGTTGAAACAAGCGACGGGGCGCGCGCCCTCGATGCTGTGGCACGCTGATCACGAGCTGCCTGCCGGGACTGATCTCGTCGTATTGCCCGGCGGCTTTTCCTATGGCGACTATCTGCGCTGCGGAGCGATCGCCGGCCGCGCCGCGATCATGGATGCGGTGCGCGCCCATGCGGCGCGCGGCGGGCTTGTGCTCGGCGTCTGCAACGGCTTTCAGATACTCTGCGAAAGCGGCCTTCTGCCGGGCGTGCTGATGCGCAACGCCAATCTGCGCTTCGTCTGTCGAATGCAGCATCTCAAGGTCGAACGCAACGATACGGCGTTCACCCGGCATTACGCCAGCGGCCAGATCATCGAGGTCTGCATCGCGCATGGCGAAGGCAATTACGAAGCCGACGAGGCGACGATCGAGCGGCTGGAGGGCGACGGCCTCGTCGCCTTCCGCTACTGCGATTCGGCCGGAAAGGTCGGCGGCGAGGCTAATCCCAACGGTTCGCGCAACGACATCGCCGGAATCTATTCAGACAAGCGCAATGTGCTGGGCCTGATGCCGCATCCGGAAAATCTCATCGACCCGTTGGTCGGCGGAATCGATGGCCGCGCGCTGTTCGAAAGCCTCGCCAGCGCGGCTTGAACGGACCGTCATTGGCGACGCAAGCTTTGCGTATACTCCAAGGCAGCGTCAAACGCGCGTCAGCAAAAAGGAGCGGCGCAATGAGCTATGTCGACGGTTTCGTAATTCCGGTGCCGGTGGAACGGAAGGAAGATTACCAGAAGGCCGCCGCGCTGATGTGGCCGATCATGAAGGAATGGGGCGCGCTGCGCGTCGTCGAATGCTGGGGCGACGAGGTGCCCGACGGCAAGGTCACCGACTTCAAACGCGCCGTCGCCGCCGAGAGCGGCGAGAATGTCGTCTTCTCCTGGGTGCTGTGGCCGTCGAAAGAGATTCGCGACGCGGCCCATAAGAAAATGCACGAAGACCCGCGCATGAAGGACATGCCGATGCCCTTCGATGGGAAGCGCATGATCTTCGGCGGCTTCACCATATTGCTGGACGAAGGCCAAGGCTGACCGACGCCTGACTATCGCCGCGCGCCGGCTTTCGCGACGTTCCACAGCGCGCGTTCGGCCTCCATTTGCGCGATATTGGCGTTGGCGCGCGCCCGAGTCTGCGCGGCGCGCAGCGGCTCGATCAGCGCGCCGAGCCGCGCCGATGACCAGCGCTTGAGCTGCTCTTCCATCAACGCCCGATGCATGAAGCCGAAGCCCGCGCGCATCAGCGCCGAAACGCCAGCGTCGGGACGCCCGCCTTCGCGCTCCATGGCAAGACGGGCGCGGTGCAGCGCGACGGCGTAGCGCAAGGCGCCGATGAGAAGCGGCTGCGCGTCGCCGTCCTGCGCGAAATAGGCGTCGAGCGCCGCGCCGATGTCAGCGTTCGCGCCGAACGCCGCCGTCACGAGGCGATCCGAAGCGATGTTCGAAGCATGCGCCACGATCGCTTCGACGTCCTTGGCTTCGACATGTTCGCGGCCGTGCATATAGAGCGCGAGCTTGCTGAGTTCGGCGCGGCTCATCAGCCGGTCTTCGCCGAGCGCGCCCAGCAGCAGCCCGCGCGCCTCGGGACTGGCGACAAGACCGGCCTCGCCCAGGCTGCGATCGATCAGCGCCTGCAAATCCGCTTCGGCGTCGGGCTGGCATTCGATCGCCGCCCCCAGCTTCGCGCCTTCGACCAGCTTGCGCAGCGGCGAGTCGCGCCTCAGCGCGCCGGCCGTCAGCACCACCGTGCAATACTCTGGCGGCGCGGCGATGAGCGAAGTGAGCGCCGGAAGCACCGATTTCGCGCCGGTCTCGACAAGGATCGCGCGCCGTCCGCCAAAGAGCGGCGTGGTGTTGGCCTCGTCGAGCAGCGCGAGTGGATCGGCGGCGACCGTATCGCCGCTCATTTCGATGAATTGGAACGGATCGCGGCGATCGTCGACGCGCCTGTGGACGATCGCCAGCGCGCGCTCGCGCGCCATGCCGGCGTCAGCGCCAAAGACAAGAAAAAGGAAAATGCCCTCCGGCGGCGCGGCGACGAAGCGTTCGGCGTCGCGATGCCTGATCGCCGTCATGATGCGCCGCCGCCCGCTACTCCCGTCAATTGGGGACGACGGGCGGCGGGACGGGCCCCAAGCGGGCCGCCATGACCGTGGCGATTCTGGTGCGAATCGATTCGGCGATGACCCGCGCGTTGCGAATCTCCGCGTCGCGCGCGGCGCGCACATTGGAGAAGCGGTTCGAGAAACGGTCGTAGCTCGCGATATTGAAGGCGATGCCCTTGGTCACCTCGATCTCCTGCGGCACGGTGACCAGCCGGTATTCAGCGTCGACGATCACCGTCGCTGAGGTGGCGCGACCCGTCACCGTGTCGAGAATCGGCGTCTGCACGCGCTCGCGCAGCGTCACCATCAGCCGGTAGCGCGGCGGCGGCTGCGAGCCTGTGCCGTTCAGCCCGAAGATCAGCTCATTGCGAACATAATGCCCGAGCCGCTGGGGAATTTCGTCCACTGCGATCGATTGCAGCTCGGCCGCGAGCGGCGCCGAGTCGACCCCGATGCCCGCCGGCGCATAAAGCGGCTGCAGACAGCCGGCGAGCGGCAGGGCGAGAAGCGCCAGGCACAGGAGCGGCACTTGCCGGCGCAAGGCAGTCGGCCGTCGGCCGTCGGCAATAGGACGGATGCCGACTGCCGACCTGCCGACTGCCGACTTGCTAAACCACCACATTGACGATCCTCTTCGGAACCAGAATGAATTTCTTCAGCGGCTTGCCTTCCATGGCCCGCTGAACCCCATCTTGCGCCAAAGCTTCTTTGCGAATCGTTTCTTCGTCGGCGTCATGGGCGACGAGAATTTCGGCGCGCTTCCTGCCGTTGACCTGCACCGGCAGGCTTATCATCTCCTGGGCCACGAGGGTAGGATCGGCGACGGGCCATGCCGCCTCGACGACGAGGCCCCCGTGGCCCAGATCGGCCCAGCATTCTTCCGCGACATGCGGCGTCATCGGCGCGACGAGCCGGATGAGCGCGTCCGCCGCCTCGCGGAAGGCGAAGGCGAGATCGTCGGGAACCGGGGTTTCGGTCACGGCGTCGAGCGCGCTTGTCAGCTCATTGGCGAATTCGCGGATGCGGGCGATGGCGCTGTTGAAGCGCAACCGCTCGATATTCTCGCTCGCCTGGGCGATCGATCGATGCGTCGCCTTGCGCACGGCAAGCGCCAGATCGTGGAACTCCGCCGGCGGCTCCGCGCCGACGGGCGCCGCGACCCGGCCGAGTTCGCCGGTGAGGCGCCACAGGCGCTGGATGAAACGCCAGGCGCCCTGGGCGCCCTCGTCCGACCAGATCACGTCGCGGTCGGGCGGGCTGTCGGAAAGCACGAAAAGCCGCGCCGTATCGGCGCCATAGCTCGCGACGATATCGTCGGGGTCGACCGTGTTCTTCTTCGACTTCGACATTTTCTCGATCGGGCCGATCTCGATCTCGACATCGCCGTCGAGGAGAAAGGCGCGGCGGCCGCCGTCCCTTGCTTCGATCCGGATGGCGTCGGGCGCGACCCATTGGCCGTCCGGCGCGCGATAGGTTTCGTGAACCACCATTCCTTGCGTGAAGAGTCCGGCGAAAGGCTCGGCGACCGCGGCATGGCCGCTATCGCGCATGGCGCGGGCGAAGAAGCGCGAATAGAGAAGATGCAAGATCGCATGCTCGACGCCGCCGATATATTGATCGACCGGCAGCCAGCGCGCCACCGCTTCGGCGCTCGCCGGCGCCGTCTCATTATGCGGATCGGCGAAGCGCGCGTAATACCAGGAGGAGTCGACAAAAGTGTCCATCGTGTCGGTCTCGCGCCGCGCCGGCGCGCCGCAGGAGGGACAGGGGATGTTCTTCCAGCTCGGATGGCGGTCGAGAGGATTGCCGGGTTGGTCGAAGGATACGTCGTCCGGCAGCCTGACCGGCAAATCGGCTTCGGGAACCGGAACCGGGCCGCAGCTCTCGCAATGAATGATCGGAATCGGGCAGCCCCAATAGCGCTGGCGCGAAATCCCCCAGTCGCGCAGCTTGAAATTCACCTTGCGTTCGCCCTGAGGAAGCCCGAACAGCGCCGTCGTCGTCAGACGGTTCGCCACCTCTTCCTTCGCCTCCGGCACGGCGAGCCCGTCGAGAAAGCCCGAATTCACCAGAGCGCCGTCGGCCTCGAAGGCTTCGCCGCTTTCGGCGATCTGGCGTTCGAGCGCTTGCGCCGAGAGTCCCTCCGGGCAGACGACGACCTTGAAGCCGAGCCCATATTTCGTCGCGAAGTCGAGGTCGCGCTGGTCATGCGCCGGGCAGCCGAAAATCGCGCCCGTGCCGTAATCCATCAGAATGAAATTCGCGACATAGACCGGCAGCGTCCAATTGGGATCGAAGGGATGAACGACGCGCAGCCCCGTGTCATAGCCCTTCTTTTCGGCGGTCTCGATCGCTTCGGCGGAGGTCCCGCCGCGCCGACACTCCTCGGCGAAGGCGGCGAGCGCCGGGTCCTTCTCGGCGGCGGCCTTGGCCAGCGGATGATCGGCGGCGAGCGCGACGAATTTCGCGCCAAACAGCGTGTCGGCGCGGGTGGTGAAGACTTCGATCTCTCGCGTATCCCCGACTTTATCGGCGAGCGCGAAGCGGACCAGCATGCCTTCCGAGCGCCCGATCCAATTGCGCTGCATCAGCCGCACCTTGTCGGGCCAGCGGTCAAGTCCATCGAGCGCGGCGAGCAGCTCCTCCGAATAGGAGGTGATCTTGAAGAACCACTGCGTCAGCTCGCGCTGCTCGACGAGCGCGCCCGAACGCCAGCCTCGCCCGTCGATGACCTGCTCATTGGCGAGCACCGTCATGTCGACCGGGTCCCAATTCACCTTCGACTTCTTGCGGTCGACGATGCCGGCCTTGAGAAAATCGAGGAAGAGCTTTTGCTGGCGCCCGTAATATTCGGGACCGCAGGTCGCGATTTCCCGCGACCAGTCGAGCGACAGGCCCAGCGTTTTGAGCTGCGCCCGCATCGCCGCGATATTGGCGTAGGTCCATTGCGCCGGAGGCGCCCCGGTTTGCGCCGCAGCGTTTTCGGCGGGAAGGCCAAAAGCGTCCCACCCCATCGGATGCAGCACGTCAAAGCCCTTGGCGCGCATGAAGCGGGCGAGGACGTCGCCCAGCGAGTAGTTGCGCACATGGCCCATATGCAGCCGGCCCGAGGGATAGGGAAACATTTCGAGCACGTAATATTTTTCGGCGTCCGGTCGGTCGCCGGCTTTGAAAGACTGCTTTTCCTCCCAAATTTTTTGCCAGCGCGGCTCCGCCTCGGCGAAATTATAGCGTTCGGGTCTCATCTGGCTGGCGCGTCCGGTCACAGGCGTTCTGGATTGCGCCTCTAAATGCCGGGGGGTCGAGGGGATGTCAAAGGGTCGCGCAACGACTCCGTGATCCTTGACAGACCCCCACCGGCGAGATGATCTTGGCGCCGCACAATTAAATCGCATTTGGGTATGTGATTGGCGTTTGGAGGGGCAGACTTTGCTCATCCTCCGCATCCCGGATTCTAATTGTTTAATTTTTTGAGGCTTTCCAAAATGCGCGCATCTACTGGAAATATTGTCGCGGTCCTCGGCGCCTTGGTGATGGCGGGGGTATTGGCCTTCTCGGGATATTCGGTCACCGAAGCGATGAACGCCGTCGGGTGCACAGCGGAAGTCAAAAAGTCGGCCACGCTGAATCCAAATGTTTCGGTGGTCGTCCCGCCAGCACAAAAAGCCTTTGGGAGCGACATCCTCCGAAGTTTTGAATTGAACGGACCGCTCTGTATTGCGCTCAACGGAAAAAAGTATCCAGAGTTAACCAAAGGTAAGTCGTTAAAATTATTTATCGACGACATTGACGCGCATATCGCGATTCCAATCGCGCCAAACGCCGACTCGGGGGATTGGCTGTGGACGACCTGGCCAGTCAGAGTCGCCGATCAACCGCAAGCCCAGTCAAATTGGAAAAAGATTCTCGGCGGCGCCAGGCTTCTGACCGGACAGCGATCGGTCAGCATCGGCTTGGGCGATGCCGAGGAGTCGGTTCCGCGCGCCGTTACCAGCGAAGACGACAAAACGACGCTCGTGGTGTTCAAACCCATTTTGGTTTTGGCGGGCCTCATCGGTTTGTTGTTGGTCGCCGGCGGCCTCATCATCGGAAACTTGAATTCGGGGTTGCTTCGAGACGGAAGCGGACATGGAGCAGGCCTCGTCGATGGCAAAGATGCAACGCCGTATCTAACCACTTTCAGCCTGAGCAAAGTCGGCTTGGGCTTATGGTCGATCCTGACGATCGGATGTTTCATCCTGCTTTGGGTCGTCACTGGAAAATCGGACGGAATAATAACGCCGGAGGTTCTTACCTTGCTAGGCATTCAAGGCAGCAGTGGACTGGCTTCAGTTCTGATGGATTCGAAGGAAAAGGCGCTGCCTTCGAGCGGCAATTTCCTGACCGACATTTTGTCTGATGGGCAAACCGTGACTCTTTATCGAATTCAAATGCTCGCCTGGACTCTCATCCTCGTCGCGATATTCCTATGGTCGGTTCTATCGCAACTCTCGTTTCCAAAATTCGATTCAAATCTATTGCTCCTCGCCGGAATCGCGAATGGCTACTACCTCGGATTCAAATGGCCGGAAGGGCAAAAATAGGATGTCCGAGCTTTAATCCGAACCTGCGTCGCATGGTTTAACAATCCAACGCTCGTCAATCGTCGGGAGCCTGACCAGCGCATCTTATTCGACCCTGCTGCTTGATGCAGCAGCGGGATGAAAGCAAGGCTGCGCAAGCAAGACCCAGGGGTCTGAATCGAGGTTAACGAGGCGCCCTCTCGGCGCGTCATGGCCGCGCTTGACGCGGCAAATGTGAAAAACTGCGCCGGACATTCGGACTCTGCGCGAAACATTCCGCGATTGTCCGGCGTGGATGGCCGGGACAAGCCCGGCCATGCCGGCTGAAAGTGAGCTAAAATTAACCCAAGTTCGGAGCCCTTAAGCAAGACCGGCGGTCCCCCCCACCGGTCTTGCTCGGATGATTAGGTCGGCTTACGCCTTCGCGGAAAGCCCGACGGTGATCCAGCTGACGCCCTCGAAGATCAGATTGATCGCCAGGAACAGGCCGAGGATGTAGAGGCCCGACATCGGCCATTCCGCCATGATCATGCCGCCGAGCACGGCGCTGATCACGCCTGAAAATGCCACGAGGCCCCAAGGGCCGACGTCGCGGATGTGCCAAGCGAGGATCAGCTTGAACAGGCCGGCGACGATCAGCGCGACCCCGACGAGCGCCGTCAGCGACACCGCAGCGAGCAAGGGGTGCTGGAATGTAAAGAATCCAGCGAGGATCGTGATGATTCCGATCGCGCCCCACAGCAGCGCCCTGCCCCAGGGCCTGATTTGCACGGCGGTGATGATTTCCATCGCGCCGGCGACGAGCATCGCCGCGCCGACGTAAAACACGGTCACGATCGTGGCTGTCGCGACATTGTAGAGCGCAAACAGGCCGCCAATGAGCATCAGCGCGCCAAGCGCGACGATCCACCCCATTTGCGGCGCAGATGATGCAATTGCGTCGCTCCGCCGTCGTAAATCAGGCTGTCATTGACCATTTTCGGCCTCCAATGCTGTGAGAATGGTAATTGGTAGGGCTCCGGCGTTTCTCAATATCGAACGTCGCAACCGCATCTCGCCCCGGCCGAAAGCTAACGCGCCGGACCGCAGGAAGTTCCGCACTGCGAAAGCACAAAACATTCGGCGCTTGACCCTTTCGCGAAAATCGCGATTTTCGCGAGCCATGGGAGCCCTGGACCGCCTTTTTCGACGCGCGACGCGATTTGCCGCGCCGCAACGGACTGCGGCCGCGACCTCCGCGCCATCCGCCTCGTCTGCGTCACCAAGACTTTTCCGGCCGAGGCGGCCGTTCCGCTGCTCGATGCGGGCCACCGGATTTTCGGCGAGAACCGGGTTCAGGAGGCAGCGGCCAAATGGCCCAAGCTCCGCGAGAAATATTCCGATATCGAACTTCACCTCATCGGCCCTCTACAATCGAACAAGACGCATGAGGCGGTGGCGCTCTTTGACGTCATCGAAAGCGTCGATCGGGAAAAGATCGCTAAAGCGCTTGCCGAGGAAATGTCCAGGACAGGCAAGCGCCCAAGGCTGTTCGCGCAGGTCAACACCGGCGCCGAGCCGCAAAAGGCCGGCGTCCTTCCCGAAGACGCCGACGCGTTCCTGGCGGCCTGTCGCGACAATTACGGGCTGCGGATCGAAGGCTTGATGTGCGTGCCGCCGGTCGATCAGCAGGCGTCGCCGCATTTCGCGCTCCTCGCCGACATCGCCGCGCGCAATGGATTGAGCGAACTCTCGATGGGCATGAGTTCGGATTTCGAACTCGCGATACAGCTCGGCGCCACCTATGTCCGGGTCGGCTCAGCGATCATGGGCGAGCGCGATTATCCCGCGTAAACGCTTACGACGGCAGGCATTGTTTTCTATTTTTTTTCCACACAACCACTTTGAGGCCATAGCCTGGGATAATGTTGCGAGTCCATTAACTGGTAAGAGCCACCAAATATAATGTAAGCTGACACTCCTTGTTTGAGATTCCAGCAGTAGCGGCCCTTCTCCGGATTCGATGCCGGCCTTCCTATACTTCCATAGAGCTTCTCTAACACAATATCATCACCGTCAAATGGTACGCTGGAAGCGTGCAGGGAAATTTGTACAATGTTACTTTTTGGAGATTTTGGATCGTATGAATAGGTTACCTTATCAAAAAAAGTGTGTTCGTTAGAAACTTCATAGCTTTCTTCATCTGCCTTTTTAATCGACTCTGGCCGATATACTTTGAATATGTCGTTGATATTGTCGCCTATCTTAATTCTTTCTAAACCCACGGGATAAGCGCTACCCGAAGAATACAGACCGCTCAATTCGGCCTTTTGGAGCCTTTTATGCGCAGTCTCGTTGGCCAAAGTTAACTCTTTGATTTTTTCTTTGGCCGCAACGGCAGCATCGGTTTGCAAATTCAATTCCGATTGCAAACGTTCGACTTCCTTTTTCAGGAGGCGAAGGTCGGCCTGCAATTCCGTAGTGTAAACGGGAACTATGTAAGTGATAGCGAACGCAAACGCCCCCGCAGCAGCCAGCGCGGCCACTACGACGGGGTGGTTCTTCCAGTCAAAATGGACTGTGGTTGCATTAGCCACGGAGCATACGGCCTCTATAACCGCGAATCGAAGAACTCGAACGCCTAGGGTTGCATCATAGCTCAACCAAAGATCAAAAGGAGCCGTCTCAAGATACTGACACTGAGACTGAGCGCCCGAGCCTCGGCAGAAGTCGCGCCATGTCGCGCGCTCGCAGCGCCACGCAGCCGGCGGTGGGCGAAAGATCGCCGGTCGCGACATGAAAGAAAATCGCGCTGCCGCGCCCGCGCGTGCGGGGACGAAGGTTGTAATCCAACACCCCGACGGCGTCGTAGAGTTCGTCCTTGCGCCACATTTCCTCATGGCCGAGGCGCGAGGGCCCATGAAGCGGCTTGTTGTAGAGAAACGACCGCGGATCGTCGCACCAGATATCGCCCCGCCGCATGCGCCGCCAAAGCAGGCGCAATGGAAGTGGCGCGCGCAGGTAGAAATAGAGGAGCGGCCAGCGGCCGGCAGGCGTCGCGCCATCGCCTTCGCGTTTGCAACGCGTGATTCCGCTGCGGCCCAGCGCGCAAGGAAGAACCAGCGTCCCGGCGATCAGCCGACCCTCGTGCGGGCGCCCGCCGATTCGCCGCGCGACGCGTAGCAAATTGAGTTCAACGGGTTTCGTCCGCATTGATCGCCGTGGCATGATGGCTTCATCCGCGCCGCTTGCCGGCGCGCTGGGTCACGCCGAATATGGGCGGAATCGCCCATATGCAGTTTAGAGCGCGCTTTACGGATCATGTCACTTCCGCGCATCGTCAGCATCGCCGCCGAACCGCGATTGCAGGCCATTGTCGTCGAGCAATTCGCCGCGCTCGGCCGCTATGCGCTGCGCGACGGCCGGTTCGCCGCGCCGGGAGAAGATTGGCCCGATGCGGCGATCCTGGATGAGGCGCATTGCGACGCGGAAGCGCTTGCCGATGCGCGCCGGCAGGGCTGCACGACCAAGATCGTGCTGATCGCCGATGCGCCGAAAGCGCCGCCGCCAAGCGTCGACGCGGTCATCGCGCGTCCGTTCCGCTTCGCCGAGCTTGTCGATCTCGTCGATTCGGCGCCGGCGCCGAGCGCCGTCGGCCCCTATCGCTTCGAGGCCGGCGAATTATGGACCCCGACCGGCGCGCGTCTGAAACTGACGGAAAAAGAATCCGCCATTCTCGCGAGGCTTGCGCGCGCGCAGGGCGCAGCCGTGTCCCGTGAAGCGCTGCTGCGCGACGTATGGGGCTACGGGCCGAATATGTCGACCCGCACGCTCGAAACCCATATTCACCGCTTGCGACGCAAATTGGAGTCGTCGCCGGCGCGCCCGCGCTGGCTCAAGACGGATGGCGGCGGCTACCGGCTCGCGGTCGCCGAGGAGGAGGCCACGTCTCGAGACGGCGCCGCTTAAAGCCTTGCAGTCATTATGTCATTTGACTCTCGAGCGACGCGCGAGGGCCGTCGCGGCCGTTGGTGACGTTCGTCCCCAACGCCGGCCGTTTAGCATGAAGGAGAAAAAAGTTCGGCTTCAGCCTCCCGAATTCGGATCAATTCCCTCCCAAGCGAGTTGTTAGTTACGGCGCGAGCTCCAGCAGAGTTTGCGACGCATCGCGGCGGAACGCCGCGCCAGGAGGAGTAGAAATGATGCGTAATGGCCTAAAATTGGCGCTTTGCGGCGCGCTATGCACCGCGACTTTGGCGACCGCCATTCCCACCGAGGCGCTCGCTGGCCCGATGAGCGCGCCGGATCGGTCGGTGGTCTCGCCCTCGAGCTCCGTCGAAAACGTCTGGTATCGACGTGGATGGGGTTATCGCGGCTACTATCGGCGCGGCTATTACAATCCCGGCGCCGCCGTCGCGGCGGGCGTCGGCCTTGGACTTCTGGGCGCCGGCCTCGCGGCGTCGAGCGGCGGATATTATGGTTATCCCTATGGATACTATCCGGGCTATTATTATGGCGGATATCCCTATTACGGCGGCTGGGGCTGGTAAGCTCAAAGCCCGTCACGAAATCTGAAAAAGGCGGCGAGCGTTTCTCTCGCCGCCTTTTTGCCGTGACAGGAAGCAAATTGTAGAAGCTGTCGCCGCGCCGATCGCGGCGCCGTCAGCTATGCGAGGCTTCCACACGAAATGGGAAAATTACGCGCGATAACAATCGCAACGATGCCCTTCGCCGACCAGCGGCCGGGCACGTCGGGACTGCGCAAGAAGGTCGAAATCTTCAAGCAGCCCAATTATCTTGAGAATTTCGTTCAGTCGATCTTCGACAGTCTCGAAGGATTTGAGGGCGCGACCTTCGTCCTTGGCGGCGACGGCCGCTATTACAATCGCGAGGCCATTCAAAAAATTTTGAAGATCGCCGCGGCGAACGGCGTCGGCAGCATCATCGTCGGACAGAGCGGCATCCTCTCGACGCCCGCCGTCTCGGCGCTTATTCGTTCGCTCAAGGCCTTTGGCGGAATCGTGCTCTCGGCGAGCCATAATCCCGGCGGCCCGCACGGCGATTTCGGCGTCAAATACAACGTCGCCAATGGCGGCCCCGCGCCTGAGAAGACGACGGAAGCGATCTACCGACGCACGCTCGAAATTACATCCTACCGCGTCGTCGAAACTGACGACGTGGATATCGACAGGATCGGCGAAACGACGATCGGCGACATGCGCGTCGCAATCGTCGACAGCGTCGCGAATTACCAGGCGCTGATGCAGACGCTGTTCGATTTCGATCGCATTCGCGACGCGTTTCGTTCGGGGCTCACCCTCAAATTCGACGCCATGTCGGCGGTCACCGGCCCTTACGCGCGTGCGATTTTCGAAGAAGAGTTGGGGGCGCGGCCGGGCAGCGTCATCAATGCGACGCCCCTGCCCGACTTCGGCGGCCATCATCCCGATCCCAATCTCGTCTATGCGAGGCATCTATACGATCTCGCCATGTCCGACGCCGCGCCCGATCTTTGCGCCGCCTCTGACGGCGACGGCGATCGCAATCTCATCATCGGCCGCGGGCGTTTCGTCACGCCTTCTGACAGTCTCGCGATTCTTGCCGCCAACGCGACGATTGCGCCGGGCTATCGCAAGGGCGTTGCGGGAATCGCGCGGTCCATGCCGACAAGCGGCGCCGCCGACCGCGTCGCGGCAAAACTCGGCGTCCCGCTCTACGAAACGCCGACCGGATGGAAATATTTCGGCAATCTGCTCGACGCCGGCCTTGTGACGATCTGCGGCGAGGAAAGCGCCGGCGCCGGCTCGGATCATGTGCGCGAGAAGGACGGGCTGTGGGCGGTGCTGTTCTGGCTCGACATGCTCGCGGCGCGCAAGGAGAGCGTCGACGCCATCGTTCGTCAGCATTGGACGAGCTATGGACGCAATTATTATTCGCGTCACGATTA
The DNA here is from genome assembly GCF_046349115.1 of Methylocystis sp. GTDB lineage: Bacteria > Pseudomonadota > Alphaproteobacteria > Rhizobiales > Beijerinckiaceae > Methylocystis. The sequence continues at coordinate 350,482 of NZ_JAXMCX010000002.1, forward strand.
TGAGGAAGTCGCGAGCGACGGCGCTCATGCGCTGATCGACGCGCTGCGTGATCGTTTGCCGACTCATGAAGGCAAATGTTTCGGCGGGCTCGAAGTCGCGAAGGCCGACGACTTCGCCTATCACGATCCGGTCGACGGCTCGGACTCTCTGCATCAAGGCTTGCGGGTGATGTTCGCCGACGGTTCGCGAATCGTCTATCGGCTGTCGGGCACCGGCACGTCTGGCGCGACGCTGCGCGTTTACATCGAGCGTTACGAACCCGATCCCGCCCAACAATATCTGGAAACTCAGTCGGCGCTCGCCGACCTCATAGCGCTGTCGCGTGAACTCGCCGCGATCGAGCGCTATACGCAGCGCGCAGCGCCAAGCGTCATCACCTGAGCGGATCGCGATAGAGCCAGGCATTGCGCCTGAGCAAGCCGGGTCCGCCGAGCGCGCGAATCGCGAGATCGCGCGCGACGGCCGGCAGTCCGCTCAGATGATCATATGCGCCCTGACGTCGCGAGGCGCGCACCACCCGCTCGGCGCGGTCGCGCCGGACGGTTTCATAGGCGGCGAAGCCGGTCTCGACCGTCGCGCCCAAGCGCATGAAAGCGCCGCCGAGCGCATCGGCGTCCTCGATCGCCTGCGCCGCGCCCTGCGCCAGAAACGGAACCATCGGATGCGCGGCGTCGCCGAGCAGCGTCACCGGCCCGCGCGTCCATTGTTTCAGCGACGGGCGCATGAACAACGGCCAATGCCGCCAGGAATCGCCGGCCTCGATCAATTCGCGTAGCTCAGCGGCGAGGCGACGCTGCGAAAAGCGACCTGCAAGTTCCGCGCCCTTGAGCGACAGGCTCGAATGGGCGTCCTCGGCCTCCGGCGGCTCCTCGATGATGACGACGGCGTTGATCAGCGAGCCGTCGCGCAAAGGATAGTGCACGACATGGGCGCCCGGCAGCAGCCAGAGGTTCGATTCGCGGGCGCGCAGCGCCGCCGGAACGCTGTCGGCGGGCAAAGTCGCCCGCCAGGCGACGCAACCGGAATAATAGGGCGCGTCGCGCTCCGAAGGAACAAGATGGGCGCGCACGCTTGAGCGCACGCCATCGGCGCCGACAAGTCCCGCCGCTTCGATTTCCTCGACGCCCTCCTGCGTGTGCACGCGAATGCGAACCCCGTTCGCGCGCGCTTCGAAATCGCCGACGCGGGCGCCGGAGCGGACATGTGTCTGCGGATTCTCGAGCGCCGCCTGCAGCAGCGCGCCCTGCAGATCGGCGCGGTGGAACAGCCTGAACGGCGCGCCCCAGCGGTTCCTAGCATCGGAAAGGTCGAGCCGAGCCAGCACGGCCCCGTCGCGTCCGCGGCGGATATTGATCGCTTCGGGCTCGAGCGCCATGGCTGCGAGCGCCGTCTCGAGACCGAGGCTGGCGAGGACTCGCCCGGCGTTCGGCGCGATCTGCAATCCGGCGCCGATCTCCTCGATCCGCGGCGCGCGCTCCAGGACCAGCGCGCGTTTGCCGGCGCGCGCCAGCGACAGGGCCGCGGCGAGGCCGCCGATGCCTGCGCCGGCGATGACGATCGGCGCGCTCACCCGTTAGCTTCCGTCAAGCAGCGGCGTCTTGCGCCGGGCGATAGATGCATTCGGCCGGGTCGGCGCCGCCGCGGAGGGCGGGGTCATAGACGTAATGCGTCGAGCAATAGGGGCAGACGGCCTCATTCGAGGCGCCCATGTCGATATAGACATGCGGATGGTCGAAGGGCGGCAGCGCGCCGACGCACATGAATTCCTTGGCGCCGACGCGAATTTGGGAAACGCCGGGCTGATTGTGGAAATGGGGCGTGGAATGTTCGGCCATCGTTCGCTCGTCGGCTTGAGGGCCGCGGGCGTCGCCCCGGCCGGAAACTCTCCCGTCCCTATATTGCAGGCGGCGCGGCTTGGGTAGAGCATTTTCCGCCGACGCCAATGCCGGCTTGGCCCAGAAAATACGTCAATTCAAGAAATTACAGCGCATTGATGAATCGATTCCCATAATGCGCTTTGGCGGGCGGGCCCGACCAAAGGGCGGCGACGTCCCTGCGTCGCCGCCTCAGCCGAACTTCAAAATATGGCTCAGCACGAAATAAAGTCCGCCCGAGAGGAGGATGGCGCAGGGCAGCGTCAGCACCCAGGCCATCAGCAAATTGCGGATCGTGCCCATCTGCACGCCGGAGCCATTGGCCGCCATCGTTCCGGCGACGCCCGAGGACAGCACGTGCGTCGTCGAGACCGGCAGGCCATAGGCGTCGGCGACCGCAATCGTGCTCATCGCGACGAGTTCGGCGGAAGCGCCCTGACCATAGGTCAGATGCTGCTTGCCGATCTTTTCGCCGACGGTCACGACAATCCGCTTCCAGCCGATCATCGTCCCGAGGCCGAGCGCGATCGCCACCGCGATCTTGACCCAGGTCGGAATGAATTTCGTCGCCCGATCGATCTCATCCTTGTAATTTTTCAGAACCTTCTTGTCGCCGTCGGTCAGTTCAGCGTCCCGATCCTTGACGATGGAGCGGAGCGCCTCGGAAACGAGATAAATGTCGTTGCGGGTATTGCCGACGGCTGCGAAGGGAATTTTCGATATCGAGCCGTAGGATTCGATTTCGTGGGCGATGTCGCGCATCAGCACGGCGAGCGAGGGAAATGTGCCTTCGCTCAGCTCGTGACGCGAAATATATTGCGTCACCGCCGGGCGCGGATCGCCGAGAACGCGATAGCCCTCAGCCTTCCCTTCGACGATTTTTGAAGCTGCTTCCGACGCGCTGGTGAACGCCGCGATATGACTTGCCGGCAGCGCGCGGTTGAGCGCATAGGCGGTCGGCACCGTGCCGATCAGGATCAGCATGATGAGGCCCATGCCCTTCTGGCCGTCATTCGAGCCATGCGCGAAGGAGACGCCGGTGCAGGTGAGGATCAGCAGGCCGCGAATCCACCAGGGCGGCGGATTCTGGCCCTTGGGCTCCTGATAAAGCGCTGGATTGCGCACGAGCACTTTCATGGTGAGCAGTAAGAGCGCCGCCGCGACAAAGCCGACGATCGGCGAGAACAGCAGCGAATAGCCAATCTCCACCGCCTTGGCCCAATCGACGCCCGACGTGCCGTCGCGACCGCGTAAGAGCGCATTGGCGACGCCGACGCCGATGATCGAGCCGATAAGCGTATGCGAACTCGAGGCCGGCAGGCCAAGCCACCAGGTGCCGAGATTCCAGACGATGGCGGCGATGAGCAGAGCGAACACCATCGCAAAGCCGGCGCTCGAGCCGACCTGCAGAATGAGTTCGACCGGGAGCAGCGACACGATGCCGAAAGCGACCGCGCCGGTCGACGCCATGACGCCGAGGAAATTCCAAACGCCGGACCAGACGACCGCGACGGTCGCCGGCAGCGAATGCGTATAGATCACGGTCGCGACGGCGTTCGCCGTGTCGTGGAAACCGTTGACGAATTCGAAGCCGAGCGCGATCAGCAGCGCGACGCCGAGCAGGACGAAGGGCAGATAGGTCGTCACCGGCGCGCCGGAGTCGCGCAGATCGCTCCAGATGCTGAAGGCGGTGAAGCCGAGGCCGCAAGCCATCACGGCGAGAAAAACAAGCAGGCCGCGAATGTCGAAGGAACGATCGAGTTTGGGCTTGGGGCTGTGGGGATCGTGGCCAGCCGTAAGGTCGACGCCGGAGGCAAGAGATGTCATGGACCGCTCCTGATGGACACAGCCCGTCTAACCTTTTCGTGCAACTCTCGGATGACGCTCGACGCTATTCGCTCGGTTCCGAATCGCTAAGACCAGTCACGCCTAATTTTTCCAGTCGCGCCTTTTCCTCGCCGGTCAAATTCGCCGCCAGCGACGGCGCGCCGCGATTGCGTCGGACCGCCATCCAGACGGCGGCGGCGCCGGCGAGCAGCGCGATCGCCGGCGCGCTCCATAAGAGCAGCGTGCCGGGCTTCATCGGCGGGCGCAGCAGCACGAAATCGCCGTATCGGGAATGCACATAGTCGCGCACCTGCGCATCGCTCATCCCCTCCTGGAGTTTCTCGCGCACCAGCACGCGCAAATCCTGGGCGAGCGAAGCGTCTGAATCATCGATCGACTGGTTCTGGCAGACGAGGCAGCGCAGCTCCTTAGTGATCTCCCGCGCCCGGGCTTCGAGCGCCGGATCGGCGAGCATTTCCCCGGGCGTGACGGCATGGGCGGTGAGCGGGAGGAGGAGCAAAGCGAATAAGGCCCCCACCCCAGCCCTCCCCCGCTTCGCGGGAGAGGGAGTCCGATTCGGCGATCCCCGCGAAACGCGCAAATGCCGATCGTTAGGGTCCCCTCTCCCGCGCCAGCGGGGGAGGGACAGGGAGGGGGCTCCGCCGCTCATTCCGCCGGCTCCAGCGCCGGGGCGGGAGCGCGGCGGGCGACGCCGATGCGCAGGCGGCGATCGGCGAGCGACAGCGCGCCGCCGAAAGCCATGACCAGCGCGCCGATCCAGATCAGAGTCACCAGCGGTTTCCAGTAAAGCCGCGCGTCGATCGTTCCGTCCTCATGCGACTCGCCGATCGCCGCATAGACCTGCCCCAGCCCGATGGTGACGATGCCGGCCTCGGAGCGCGACATGCGCCGCGCCTGATAGAAGCGCTTCGCCGGCTCGATCGTCGCGAGCGTCGCGCCGTCCTTGCGCACCGCCATCACCGCATAGACTTCCGAATAGTTTGGTCCCTGCCGCGGCGAGACGGATTCGATGCCGATCTGGTAGGGACCGACGTCATAGAAGCTCAAGGGCTTCATCGCCACGATGCTCTCGACGCCCCAGCCGGTGGCGGCGAGGCCGAGCAGCGTCAGCCCCATGCCGGCATGGGCGATCGATGTACCGAAGGCCGAAAGCGGCAGGCCGGCGAGGCGCTTAAGGCTTACGCGTCCGGCGCGTCCACGAGCGCGTATGGCGAGATCGCTCAAACCGCCGACGACGAGATAGATCGCAATTCCGGCGGTAATGATCGACAGAAAAGGCGTTCCATACCAGGCGCCGAAAACCGCCGCCGCCAGAACGCCGACGACGAAGGCGACGCGCAGCCGCTGCAGGGCGGCGGCAAGATCGCCGCGTTTCCAGGACAGCATCTGGCCGATCGGCATCAATAAAGCGAGCGGCAGCGCGATGGGCATCAACACAGTGTTGAAGAAAGGCGCGCCGACCGAAATCTTTTCGCCGGTGATCGCTTCGAGCGCCAGCGGATAGAGCGTGCCGACGACGACGGTGGCGCAGCACGCCGACAGCAGCAGATTATTGAGAACCAGCGCGCCTTCGCGCGAAATCGGCGAAAACAATCCGCCGATGGGCAGCGCCCCGGCGCGCAGCGCAAACAGCGCCAGCGCGCCGCCGATGAAGAAGACGAGAATGGCGAGGATGAACACGCCGCGATCCGGATCGCTGGCGAAGGCGTGCACCGAGGTGAGCACGCCGGAGCGCACCAGGAAAGTGCCGAGCAGCGACAGCGAAAAGGCGAGGATCGCCAGAAAAATCGTCCAGACCTTGAGCGCCTCGCGCTTTTCCATCACCGCGGCGCTGTGCACCAGCGCCGTGCCGGCGATCCAGGGCATCAGCGAGGCGTTCTCGACCGGGTCCCAGAACCAGAAGCCGCCCCAGCCGAGCGTGTAATAGGCCCAATAGGACCCCATCGCGATGCCGAGCGTCAGCGCGATCCAGGCGAAGAGCGTCCAGGGCCGAATGACTCTCGCCCAGCCGGCGTCGATGCGTCCGCCGATCAGCGCGGCGGCGGCGAAGGAGAACACGATCGAAAAGCCGACATAGCCGAGATAGAGCAGCGGCGGATGGATCGCGAGGCCGGGATCCTGCAGGATCGGATTGAGATCGCGGCCTTCCCATGGCGCCGGCGCGACGCGCGCGAAGGGATTAGAGGTGAGCAGGATGAACAGAAGAAAGGCGGCGCCGAGCAGGCCCTGCACGGCGAGCGCATCGGAACGCAGCCTGTCGGACATGGCATTCGAGAAAATCGCGATCAGCGCGCCGCAGAGCGAGAGGACCAGCACCCACAACAGCATCGAGCCTTCGTGGTTCCCCCATACGCCGGAGATTTTATAGATGAAGGGTTTTAAGGAATGCGAATTCTCGATGACGTTGACGAGAGAGAAATCGGAGACGACATGCGCGTAAGTGAGCGCGCCGTAAGAGAGCGCGACGAACAGAAATTGCGTGATCGCCGCCGGACGCGCGACGCGCATCAGCGCCGCGTCGTTTAAGCGCGCGCCGATGAAGGGAATGGCGAATTGCGCCAGCGCCAAAGCGAGGGCGAGAACGAGCGCGTAATGTCCGGTTTCAACGATCATGCAGCTGTCTCCCCCTTCTCCCGCTTGCGGGAGAAGGTGTCGCGCCGAAGGCGTGACGGATGAGGGCCGATCGGGCGATCGCGGCGCGCTCACCCGACCCCGCTTCGCGGGGCCACCCTCTCCCGCTTGCGAGAGAGGGATTTCGCGCGCGAATATTGCTCACCTCTTCTCTCCCTGCCAGACGCCCTGCTTCTTCAGAGCGTCGGCGACGTCACGCGGCATGTAGCGTTCGTCGTGTTTCGCCAGCACGCTGTCGGCGCGAAAGCCGCCGCCTTGCTGCAGCACGCCGTCGGCGACGACGCCCTGCCCCTCGCGGAAAAGATCCGGCAGCAGGCCGGTGTAGGACACCGCAAGATCGCTGGTCTTGTCGGTGATGGTGAAGTTCACGTCTTGGCCATTCTTGACGACTGAGCCTTCCTTCACCAGCCCGCCGATGCGCAGCCGCGCGCCGGCGGCGACCTGTTTCTTCGCAAGCTCCGACGGTGTGTAGAAGAAGACGATATTGTCGCGAAGCGCGAACAGCATCAGCCCAGCGGCGAGGCCGAGAACCGCCATCGCTCCAGCAATTAAAGTCAGTCGCTTGCCCTTGCGCGTCATCTTGTTCAGAACGCTCCCATAGAGGCGAAACTTCGCTCTAGCCGCCGATATTCAATTCCTTCGCCAGCGCGTCGATGCGCGCGACGTCGTCCTGCTTGCGCGCCAGCGCCTGTCGCGCGTCGCTCACCGCCTTCTTCGCCTTTTCGGTCTCGGCGAGGACGCTATAGGCGCGAATGAGCTTCAGCCATCCTTCGACATCGTCGCCCTGGGCTTCAAGCCGCGACGCGAGACGATCCACCATGCCGCGGATCATCGCCTGGCGCTGGTCGGCGGGCATCGCCGCGATCGCCTTGCCCTGTTCGCTCGACGGACCGCTCGCGGCGACCGGCGGGCTTTCCTCGCCGCGCAACATCGCGAGCTGCGCGTTCACCGCCTTGAGATAAGCGGCGCCGGGTGGCGCGTCAGCGACCATTTTGGAAAAGATTTCGATCGCTTTTTCGTTGTCGCCCGCCTGCGCCGCGGCGACGCCAAGATAATATTGCGCCTCGGGCTCTGACGGATTGAGCGCCAGCGCCGCATCGAAATCCGCCTTCGCTTCCGGCGTCACCACGCCGCGCGCGACGACGACGCGCGCTTCGCCGAGCGCTGCGCGCCGCGCCGCGCTCGAGCCCAGAAGCCGCAGCGCTTCCGAATAGGCGTGGATCGCCTCTTCGCCGCGGCCGGTGCGCAGATAATAAGGCGCGACGACTTCGAAGCCACGGCCGTCTTCGGGATGCTGGCGCAAATGCTGTTCAATACGCGCCACGGCGCCGGCGAGATCGCGCCCTTCAGGCGCGGAGTCGAGCCGCGCCGTCAGCGGCATGTCAGGCAGGTCGGAATGGCCGAGTTTCGCATAGAGCGACAGCGCGACCGCCGGTATCGCGACGATGGCGGCGAGCGCGGCGGCGAGCGCCAATTTGCGCGACGCCGCGGCCTTGGCCTTCGGCGCGGCTTCGGCGCGCAGCAGGCGGCGCGCCACCTCGGTCTTGGCGGTTTCGGCGTCAGATGCGTCGAGCCGGCCTTCGGCGCGCTCGCGCTCGATCTCGGCGATCTGCTGCTCGAAAAAGGCGATGTCTGCGGCGCTGTCATTCTGCGCCCCGCCCCGCATGGCGAGCGGCGCCAGCACCGCCATGACCGCGGCGCCGGTCAGCAAAGCGAAGGTAAGCCAGATCATGGCCCGCTGTTTAAGGCTTTGCGGGGGAGTTTGGAAGAGACATACCAGGCGGAACGCACCGGACCAGCGGCGCGGCGCCGGCGCAAAAATGCCAGGCGCCCGTCTCGCGACTTGCGGTATAAGCGCCGCAGAACTGGATCGCTCCAACAGGCCGGCGCTGACGATGTATTATTCGCCTTCGATCGAACAGCTTTCCACGGTGATCTCGCAGGTCACCGGCCCCGCCTTTCTGCTTGCGGCCGAGGCGCAGCTTTTGGACGTGCTTATCTCGCGGCTCGACCGCATCGTCGACCGTTCAAGAGAGATCGACGCGCAGGACAATCAGGCGCAGCCGAATCTCAAGGCCGAACTGCCAGTCCTCAGGATGCGCGCGAAGCTGATACATCGCGCCATCTATTGGGGCGTCGGAAGTTGCATCGCGACGAGCGTCCTCGTCATTCTCGGATTCGGCGCGGCCTTTCTGCACGTGCGTCACGAATATGGCGCAGGCTTCCTCTTCGCTGTCGCGATGATCCTTTTCACCGGCGCGCTGATTGCCTTCGCGAGAGAATTGCAGCTTGGGTTTTTGGAGATCGAGGGAAACGTCAGGTCTCGCGGAAAACGCGCGCAAAAATCGTATCCACATGTTTGAAGTGGTACGAGAGGTCGAAGAGTTCGTCGAGCTCCTGCGGCGAAAGTTTCGCGCTCACGTCCTTGTCCGCGCCAAGCAGCGTGCGGAAATCGCCTTCGCCGCGCCAGACCGGCATGGCGTTTCGCTGGACCATCACATAGGCGTCTTCGCGCGAGACGTCCTTCTGCGTGAGCGCCAGAAGAACGCGCTGCGAATGGATGAGTCCGCCGAGCTTTTCTAAATTCCTGCGCATATTGTCCGGATAGACGACGAGATTTTCGATCACGCCGGTCAGGCGCGCGAGCGCGAAATCCAGCGTCACCGTCGCGTCGGGCCCGATCATGCGCTCGACCGAAGAATGTGAAATATCGCGCTCGTGCCAGAGCGCGACATTCTCCATCGCCGGAATCGCCATGCCGCGCACGAGCCGCGCGAGGCCGGTCAGATTTTCGGTCAGCACCGGATTGCGCTTATGCGGCATGGCGGAAGAGCCCTTCTGCCCCGCAGAAAAAAACTCCTCCGCCTCCAGCACCTCGGTGCGCTGAAGATGACGGATTTCGATCGCCAGCCGTTCGACCGACGACGCCACCACGGCGAGCGTCGCGAAATAGGCCGCATGGCGGTCGCGCGGAATGACCTGGGTTGAAATCGGCTCGACGGTCAGGCCCATCTTATGCGCGACATATTCCTCGACGCGCGGATCGATATTGGCGAAGGTGCCGACGGCGCCGGAAATCGCGCAGGTCGAAATTTCCCTGCGCGCCTCGACGAGCCGCGCGCGCGCCCGCGCAAATTCGGCATAGGCCTGGGCGAGTTTCAGCCCGAAGGTCGTCGGCTCGGCGTGAATGCCATGCGAGCGGCCGATCGTCGGCGTGTATTTATGCTCAAAGGCGCGCCTCTTGAGCGCGGCGAGCAGCGCGTCGACATCGGCGATCAACAAATCCGCAGCGCGCGACAATTGCACGGCGAGACAGGTGTCGAGCACGTCGGACGACGTCATGCCCTGATGAACGAAGCGCGAGTCGGCGCCGATGAATTCGCCGAGATGAGTGAGAAAGGCGATCACGTCATGTTTGGTGACGCGTTCGATCTCGTCGATCCGCGCGACATCAAAAGTGACAAAATCCGCCTTGTCCCAGATCGCCTTGGCGCTTTCTCGCGGGATGACGCCGATCTCGGCGAGAGCGTCGCAGGCATAGGCTTCGATCTCGAACCAGATGCGAAACCGCGTCTGCGGCTCCCAAATGACCGTCATTTCGGGTCTGGAGTAGCGGGGGATCATCAGGCGCCTTGAAATTCTATGGAATGAAACAGGCGCCTAGCATGCGCATTGCATCAAAGTCCATATATGAGCCGACGACCCTGGAGGATTCATGAAGTCGACGGATGTCGTCGTTCTTGGCGCCGGCGTCGTCGGCGTGAGCGCCGCGCTGCATCTGCAGGCGCGCGGCCGGGAAGTCGCGCTGATCGATCGCGCCGGCGCCGTAGGTCAGGAGACGAGCTTCGGCAACGCCGGGCTGATCGAACGCTCCTCGCTCATCCCCTATCTTTTCCCGCGAGATCCGGCGCGGCTGGTCAAATATGCGCTGAATCTTCTCCCCGAATCCTATTACCATCTCTCGGCCCTGCCGGCGGTGGCGCCGTGGCTCTTGCGCTATTGGCGCGCCAGCGCGCCCGAGCGCGTCGAGCAAAATATCGAGGCGCGGCGCCCGCTGATCGAAAACAGCCTCAGCGAACATGAGGCGCTGATCCAGCAGGCCGGCGCGGGCGAACTCCTGCGCAGAAACGGCTGGATCAAGCTCTTTCGCAGCGAGGCGACCCTCGCGGCCGGATTTGCCGACGCCGAGCGGCTGCGCGGCTATGGCTTACACATCGACTCGCTCGATTCGGCCGGGGTCGCGGCGCTGGAGCCAGATTTCGAGCCGATCGCCGGCGGCGTCCATTATCGCGACACGGCTGGAATCGTCGATCCGGCGGCGCTCTCGAAAGCTTACGCCGACCTCTTTGTTTCACGCGGCGGCCAATTCATCGCCGGCGAGGCCTGCAGCCTGTCGCAGGAGACAAATGGGCGCTGGCGCGTGGCGACGGCGGAGGGTCCGCTCATCGCCGGCGCGGCGGTGGCAGCGCTCGGCCCCTGGTCGGACGCCATCTACGGCCCGCTCGGCTATCGCATCCCGCTTGGCTGGAAGCGCGGCTATCACATGCATTACGCCGCGAAGGACGGGGCGAAGCTCAATCATACGATCCTAGACGCCGACGTCGGCTATCTCCTCGCGCCGATGCGCCGGGGCATCAGGCTGACCAGCGGCGCCGAATTCGCGCGCCGCGACGCGCCGCCGACGCCCGTGCAGATCGAATTATGCGAACCCGCCGCTCGCCGGCTGTTTCCGCTCGCCGAACGGCTCGATCCGGAGCCCTGGCGCGGCGCGCGGCCCTGTCTGCCGGACATGCTGCCGATCGTCGGCCCAGCCCCGCGCCATGAAGGCCTGTGGTTCGATTTCGGCCATGCCCATCACGGGCTGACGCTCGGCCCCGTCTCCGGTCGCCTCCTCGCGGAAATGATGACCGGCGAGGAGCCCTTCATCGACCCGACGCCCTATCGCGCCGACCGCTTCTAACCCTACTCCGCCCCGACGAGCCGCAGCGCCGGCTCCAGAACCCGCACCACCCGCGAAAGATCATGGCCGCGCCTCAGCACCAGGCCCGTCGCGGCGATGACGGAAAAAGCCCCCTGCCGGCGCGCCTGCGCGGGATTTTTTTCGATTCGATAGAGCGGCGCCTCGCTCGCACGGCGGAAAATCGAAAACACCGCCTTGGCCGGCGTGAAGTCGATCGCATAGTCGCGCCATTCGCCCTGCGCGACCTTCGCTCCGTAAAGATTGAAGATGACGTTGAGTTCCGGCCGGCTGAATGAAACCGCCGCGCCGCGATCTCCCCGCGCCCCTGGCGCCGCGTCCGGCGAAACGCCGTTCACGACGAAAAGCGCGGGCCGGGCGCGGCTGGGCTCCGTCGTCTCCGACTCCGCCATGCGTGACGCTCTCCTCACTGTCTTGCCGCCATGTTGGCAAGCGCGCATCCGGCGGGCAAGACTTAATGACGAGTTTGCGACGAAAATCTTCGCAGTCCTGCAACCGGATAAGATTTAGCCTGCAATAATCATACTTTCGCCGACATGGCGCCCCTTGCCAGACAAACGCGCCGCCCAAAATGAAATTCATTGCCTCGACAGCTCGGGGCCTCGCGTTTTCGGTTTCGTCAGCCCCCCAGCCCCCCGAAAGCGCGCGGTTCCGAGATATAGAGGTCGTGGCGATGGTCGAGTCGGCCGGGAGTCTCGCTCCCGCGCCGGCTCGTCTACTTTTGGCCTCGGCCATGCGCGTCCGGGGGAAATGAGGCGCGCTCCAGCGCGCCCAATGGCGCCCTTGCAAAATTCCCGACAATGACGAACTCAAGATGCGCCGTCGCGCCGACCGCGACGCTGATTCCCTTTTGCTTTTCATTGGAGAGAACATGACCGACGACGCCGCTTCCGTCGAAAGCGCGGCCCCAGCCGCCGATCCGCAGGCCGCCGATTTCGGCTTCGAGGCCGATGTTTCGCGGCTCCTCGAACTGATGACGCATTCCGTCTATTCGGAGCGCGACGTGTTTTTGCGCGAGCTTGTCTCGAACGCCGCCGACGCCTGCGAAAAGCTGCGCTATGAGGCGCTTTCGGACGAAAAGCTCGCCGCCCAGGCCGGCGCGCCGCTGGTCACGATCTCGCTCGACAAGGACAAGCGCACGCTGACCGTCGCCGACAATGGCGTCGGCATGTCGCGCGAGGAGCTGATCAGCGCGCTCGGCACCATCGCCAATTCCGGAACCCGCGCCTTTCTCGACAAGCTCGGCAAGGAAAAGGACGACGGCTTCATTGGCCAGTTCGGCGTCGGCTTTTATTCCGCCTTCATGGTCGCCGACCGCGTCGAGGTCGCGACCCGGCGCGCCGGCGAGGATCAGGCCTGGCTGTGGAGTTCGCAGGGCAAGGGCTCCTATCAGATCGCGCCGCTGCCGCTCGAAGACGCGCCGCCGGTCGGCGCGCGCGTCACCTTGCATCTCAACGAAGAGAGCGACGAATTTCTCGACGGCTGGCGCGTCGAAAGCGTCGTGCGCGAACATTCGGGCGCGATCGCCGCGCCGATCGACCTCGTCGCCGCGCCGGGCGAAGAGCCGCGACGAATCGCCGAAGGCGTCGCCCTGTGGACGAAGCCCAAATCCGAGATCACGCAGGAGCAATATGTCGATTTCTACCGGCAATTGTCCGGTCAATTGGATGAGCCGGCGCTGATCGCTCATTGGCGCGCCGAAGGGCGCACCGAATATACGGTGCTCGCCTTCATTCCGGGCTCGCGGCCCTTTGACCTTTTCGACCCGGCGCGAAGCAGCAAATCCAAGCTTTACGTGCGCCGTGTGCTGATCTCGCGGGACATGGCGATGCTGCCGGCATGGCTGCGATTCGCGCGGATCGTGGTCGACAGCGCCGACATTCCGCTCAATGTCTCGCGCGAGATGGTGCAGAAGAGCCCGGCCGTCGGCGCGATCGGCAAGGCGATCGCAACGCGCATGTTGCAGGAGCTGAAAAAGCTCGCCGACGCCGAGCCCGAGAAATTCGCGGAAGTATGGAAGAACTTCGGCGCCGTGCTGAAGGAAGGCCTGCATGAAGACCCGAGCCGCCGCGACGCTTTGTTCGAAATCGCCCGTTTCGCCTCGACCAAATCAGAGGAAAAGACCCGCACGCTCAAGGAATACGTCGCCGATCTGAGGGAGAATCAGACCGCGATCTATTATCTCGTCGGCGACGATATGAAGCGGCTGCGCGCCAGCCCGCAGCTCGAAGGCTTCCGCGCCAGAGGCGTCGAGGTGCTGCTGCTCGACGACCCCGTCGACGCCTTCTGGGTGACGAGCGCGCTGGGCTTCGACGGCAAGCCGTTCAAGTCCGTGACCCAGGGTCAGGCGGACATCGACGCGATCGCACTCGTCGACGACGCCAAAACTGAGAGCGCGGCGCCGGCCGACGTCGCCGATCTGCTTTCGGCGCTCAAGGAAACGCTCGGCGACTATGTCGACGACGTGCGCGCCTCGACCCGGCTCACCGACAGCGCCGTCTGCCTCGTCGCGCCCGACGCCGGCTTCGATCGCCAATTGTCCCGGCTTCTGGCCGAACATGGTCAGGAAGCGGCCTTTGGAAAGCCGGTTTTGGAGGTCAACCCGAGACATGAGGCGATCATCGCACTCGCCGGCGCCCTGCGCGAGAAGGGGCGCGAGGCGACCCGCGACGATCAGCTCCTTCTTTTCGACCTCGCACGCGTCGCGGACGGCGAGCATCCGGTCGATGCGGCGGCTTTCGCTAAGCGGCTGGCGGCGCTTCTCGCCAATAAGGGATAGGACATGACGTCAGGCGTTGGGAACAAGGCGGCTACGAACGGCGAGCCGCTCCCGACGCGAATCGAGGCGATCGCGATGGTCGCGGACGATCTCGAGGCCGCCGGCGTCGCGCATCCGCAGGACGAGGCCCGCGCGCTGCTGCGCGGCGCCGCGGCGCTGACGCGGCTCGAACTCGCGCTCGCGCCGCGCGCGCCTCTGACGGAAGATGAATCGCGCATCCTTGCCGACTATCTGGCGCGGCGAATCGCCCGCGAACCCCTGTCGCGCATTCTGGGCGAGCGCGGATTCTGGACGCTCGATCTTATCGTCGCGCCCGGCGTGCTCGATCCGCGGCCGGACACCGAAACGCTGATCGAAGCCGCGTTGAGCCTTGTCGCCGAAAAGCGCGACGCGCCGCTCTCGATTCTCGATCTCGGCTCCGGTTCGGGCGCCATCGTCTGCGCGCTGCTCAGCGAGCTTCCCGCCGCCCGGGCGCTCGCCGTCGATCTGTCGCCGGAAGCCTGCGCGGCGACCGCCGCCAATCTCGCCCGCTGCGGCCTCTCCGATCGCGCGGAAGTGGTCCAAGGCCGCTGGGCCGAGGCGCTTTGCGGGCGTTTTGACCTTGTCGTCTCCAATCCGCCCTATGTGCGCACCGGCGACATCGCGGGGCTCGACCCTGAGGTGCGACTGCATGATCCGGCGATGGCGCTCGACGGCGGCGCCGACGGGCTCGACTGTTATCGGGACATTATCCGCGATCAGCCGCGGCTGCTGGCGGAAGACGCCTTCGTCCTCTTCGAGGTCGGATTCGACCAAGCTGCGAGCGTCGCCGAGCTTTTGGGCGCCCAAGGGCTGCAAATCGAGCGCGTCGCCCGCGACGCCGGCGGACACGAAAGGATTGTCGCGGCGCGGTTTGCGCCCCCGCTGACGTGACATATTGGCTACAGTACCCCCTTTTTTGGCCCGTTGCTCGGCGCGCGGTCTTGTTGGGGGGCGCCCCCTCCACTATAGTCATCTCACGTCCAGCCGATCGCCGACTTCGAGAGAGAACCTCGAGACCTTTGGCTCCGCTTCGCGAACGGAAGCCCGAAACGACCGGCCAGGAGCAAAGTCGAAATCGACATGAGCGCGCCGGAGTGAGGCCACTTCGATCGTCGCCGGGCGTTACACGCCAGGCAGGCAGACGGCATCCCGTCGCGCTTAGCGTCGTGAATTCGCGCTGAGGGGAATTGGCGCAGAGCTACGCGGGGCCGCCGAATGCGGCCGACTTGAGGACATTCGACTCGCGCGCGCCGCTCTTGATGCTCGCGGTCCGGGCACGGGTCGTTATCGCCCGGTCGTATGGCGTTGGCGGCTTTTCGCGAAGGAATTTGGCGGCGGCGTTGTTGATCAGGCCGCGCGGGCAAGGGCCAAGCGCGACGAGATTGCGGGGAGTTTGATGAGACCAGGACAAAACAAGAGAATGCGCGGACGCAACGGCCGCAAAGGGCCCAATCCGCTGACGCGATCCTATGAGTCGAACGGCCCCGACGTGAAGATTCGCGGCACGGCTCAGCATGTCGCCGAAAAATATCTTCAGCTGGCGCGCGACGCGCAGTCTTCCGGCGACACGATCATGGCCGAAAGCCTGCTGCAGCATGCGGAGCACTATTTCCGGCTGATCGCGGCGGCGCAGCAGCAGGTCAACGGCTATGCCCGTCCGCAGTACGAAGCGGAAGTTGAAACCAGCGAGGACGACGACGATTTCGCCGCGCTGCCCGACCGTTTCGCGCCGCTTTCGGAGAGGCTGCCGGCGCCGGCCTATCAGCCGCAGCCGCAACAGCAGCCCTTCACGCCGCAGCCGCATTTCGCCGCGCCGCAGCCCCAGCCTCAGCCTTTCGAGGAGCGCCCGATCGGCGAGATGCAGCGCGCTGAGCGGCCCGAGCGCCCGCAGCGGCCCGAACGGCCGCCGTTTAACCGGGACCGAAACGCCGAGGGCGGCGAGCGCCCGCGTCACCAGGGCTACGACCGCAGCCGCGACCGTCGCTTCCAGCCGCGCGGCGAGGCCGCCGCCGAGGGCGCCGCAGGCGCCGCGCTGCCGTCGTTCATCACCGCGCCAGTGGCCTCCCGCCCCGCGCCGAGCGAAAGCGCCGAGCCCTTCGTCGAGCGAGAAAACGCGCCGCGCGACCATGAGGGCGGCGTGAATTATCATCTGAGCTCGCGCCGTCGCCGGCGGCCGCGCCCGCCGATGGACGACGTCGCCGGCGGCTCGCGGGACGATGACGCGCCGGAGGTCGGCGAACTGCCGGCTGAGCCGGACCGGTTCTAAATCGGCGCCGCGAATGAAATGGGGTAGCTCCGGCTTGTTCGCGATGCTGCGCGCCCGGAGGCGCGCGGTCCAGCCCGCGACGCCCTTGGACCGCGCGCCTCCAGGCGCGCCAAGTTTCCTGCAACCGATTCAGTCATTTCATGGCGTCGCCTAAGGCTATGCTGAAACGACGTTGATCGCGTCGCCGGCGGCGATGCGGCCGCCCTGCGTCACCCGCGCATAGACGCCGCAATCGATATGGCCGAAGTTGGCGCGCAGCGTCTGGACGAGGTCCATGTCGCGCCGCCCGGTTCCAGGCTCGACCCCGGTCGCCGCGCAGCGGTCGGTCATCTTGAGGATATCGAGCCGCGCGCCGCCGATCGCGAGCGTTCGCCCAGGGAGCGCCGCCTCGGCCCAGGGGGCCATGTCCTCGACATAGAGATTGGCGCGAAACCGCAGCGGATCGACCGCGGCCCCCTGCGCCGCGCTGATCGCCGCAACGCTCGCGAGGTTAACAAGCGAGACGAAACCCGACTTCGAATCGGTGAAGCGAAAACCGCCCGGCGCGGCGAGAAGCCTGACGGCGCCGCGGATTTCGGAGCTGAGAAAGCCGGCTAGGAAATCTTCGATCGCTTCGCGACCTTCGGTCGACCGCAAATCGCCACGCGCGACCTCGCCGCCATCCTTATCGATCGTCAATATGCCGGTCGCCGCGTCGTAACGCGTCTTAAGACCAGCGAGCGCGGCGTTCCGCATCAGCATCAGAAATTTGATCTTGGGCTGATGCTCGGGCGCTTCGGGCCTAAAGCCTGACGGCCCGTTTTCGAGCGCAAACAGCCGATCGCCGGGAAAATAGCCGTCGGCTTCGAGATCGGCGGTCTGCAGCGGCTCGGGCGAGAGGCCCTTGACGGGATAGCGATAGAGTGTGGCGAGACGCATGCGAACTCCGGCGAAAATCGGCAGCGACAATACGTCCTGCCGGAGCGGCGGCAAATTGCGGCGCTTGCGCCGCAACCGGGCCTTTTCATATGGCCTCCGCTTCCCATATCGACCACGAGGGCCGCCGCAAGGGGCCTTAAGCTAAAATTTCGGACGCGAGGCGCGCCGCTCGAAGAAGGGCCGCCTCATGGTCAGAGGGGCGATGAATGAACTTTGAGAAATACACCGAACGCGCGCGCGGATTCGTGCAGAGCGCGCAGGCGCTGGCGACGCGGGAAGGCCACCAGCAGTTTACCCCCGAGCATATCTTAAAAGTCCTGCTCGATGACGATCAGGGCCTCTCCGCCGGGTTGATCGATCGCGCCGGCGGGCGTTCGCGCGAGGCTCTGGCCAAAACCGAAGCCGCCCTCGCCAAACTGCCGAAAGTCGCCGGCTCTGGGGCCGGCCAGCTCTATCTCGCGCCGGCGACGGCGCGGCTTTTCGACAACGCCGAGAAGATCGCGCAGAAGGCGGGCGATTCATACGTCACCGTCGAGCGGCTGCTGCTGGCGCTGGCGATGGAGAAGGATTCGGAGGCCGCGCGCATTCTGCGCGACGCGGGCGTGACGCCGCAGACGCTGAACGCGGCGATCGAGGATTTGCGCAAGGGCCGCACCGCGGATTCGGCTTCCGCCGAAAACGCCTATGACGCGCTGAAGAAATACGCCCGCGACCTCACCGAAGCGGCGCGCGAGGGCAAGCTCGATCCGGTCATCGGCCGCGACGAGGAAATCCGCCGCACCGTGCAGGTGCTGTCGCGCCGCACCAAGAACAATCCGGTGCTGATCGGCGAACCCGGCGTCGGCAAGACTGCGATCGTCGAAGGACTCGCGCTGCGCATCGTCAATGGCGACGTGCCGGAGTCGCTCGAGGACAAGAAGCTGCTTGCGCTCGACATGGGCGCGCTGATCGCCGGCGCGAAATATCGCGGCGAATTCGAGGAGCGGCTGAAAGCCGTGCTCAATGAGATCACCGCCGCCGCCGGCAAGATCATCCTGTTCATCGACGAGATGCATACGCTCGTCGGCGCCGGCAAGGCGGATGGCGCGATGGACGCCTCCAACCTCCTGAAACCGGCGCTGGCGCGCGGCGAATTGCATTGCGTCGGCGCGACGACGCTCGACGAATATCGCAAGCACGTCGAAAAGGACGCGGCGCTGGCGCGGCGCTTCCAGCCGGTTTTCGTCGACGAGCCGACTGTCGAGGATACGATCTCGATCCTGCGCGGGTTGAAGGAGAAATACGAACTCCATCACGGCGTGCGCATCACCGACAGCGCGATCGTCGCCGCGGCGACGCTGTCCAACCGCTATATTTCCGACCGCTTCCTTCCCGATAAGGCGATCGACCTCATCGACGAGGCCTCGTCGCGTCTGCGCATGCAGATCGACTCGAAGCCCGAGGAGCTCGACGAACTCGATCGGCGCATCATCCAGCTCAAGATCGAGCAGGAAGCCTTAAAGAAGGAGACCGACGCCGCCTCAAAGGACCGTCTGTCGAAGCTCGAAGGCGAGCTTGCCGACCTCGAAGAGAAATCGGCGGCGCTCACCGCGCGGTGGCGGGCCGAGAAAGACAAGCTCGGAAGCGCACAGAAGCTCAAGGAGCAGCTTGAAGCGGCGCGCAATGATCTCGCCCAGGCGCAGCGGCGCGGCGAATATCAGCGCGCCGGCGAACTGACCTATGGCGTGATCCCCGACCTCGAAAAGAAACTCAAGGAGACTGAAGGCGAAGCCGACACGCTCGTCGACGAGGCGGTCACCGCCAATGACGTGGCGCAGGTCGTTTCGCGCTGGACCGGCGTGCCGGTCGACAAAATGCTGGAAGGCGAACGCGAGAAGCTGCTGCATATGGAGGACGAGCTTGCAAAGCGCGTCGTCGGGCAGCATGACGCGGTCGTCGCGGTGTCGACCGCGGTGCGCCGCGCGCGCGCCGGATTGCAGGACCCGAACCGTCCGATCGGCAGTTTCATCTTCCTTGGCCCGACCGGCGTCGGCAAGACCGAGCTGACCAAGGCGCTGGCGAGCTTCCTCTTCGACGACGAGACCGCGATGGTCCGTCTCGACATGTCGGAATATATGGAGAAGCATTCGGTGGCGCGGCTCATCGGCGCACCGCCCGGCTATGTCGGCTATGAGGAAGGCGGCGCTTTGACCGAAGCGGTCCGCCGCCGGCCCTATCAGGTGGTGCTCTTCGATGAAATCGAGAAGGCGCATCCTGACGTGTTCAACGTGCTGTTGCAGGTGCTCGACGACGGACGTCTCACCGACGGCCAGGGCCGCACCGTGGATTTCAAGAACACGCTAATCATCATGACGTCGAATCTCGGTTCGGAATTCCTCGTCATGCAGAAGGAGGGCGAGGATTCGTCGGCCGTGCATGATGAAGTCATGCAGGTGGTGCGGGCGCATTTCCGCCCCGAATTCCTCAACCGCGTCGACGAGATCATCCTGTTCAATCGGCTGCGGCGCGAGGACATGGGCGCGATCGTCGACATCCAGGTCAAGCGGCTGCAGAAGCTCCTCGAAGATCGCAAGATCACGCTGCATCTCGACTCAAAGGCGCGCGACTGGCTGGCGGCAAAGGGCTACGACCCGACCTATGGCGCAAGGCCGTTAAAGCGCGTCATGCAGAAGGAACTGCAGGATGCGCTCGCCGAACGCCTCCTCGCCGGCGAGATCATCGACGGCGCGACGGTCGAGGTTTCGGCCGACGCGACAGGCCTTGTCATCGACGGCAAGTCGACGCATGGGCGGGCCGCGCCGCTGCTGCGGACGGTGGGGAACGCTTGAGCCCCCTCCCCTACGCTCTCCCGCGAAGCGGGGGAGGGGCAAGGAGGGGGTTCTTCGCATTGCCCGAGCGCCGCTTCCATGACGCGGCGCGCCGCTGCTACCACAGCCGTTCGGCGCGGCGGTTCAGCACATCCGCTTCGCGCAGATCGAGTTCGCGCTCAATGCGGCGGCGGGCCTCGTCCTTGAGCGCGCCCTCGCGCAGCATGCAGTTGATTGCGTCGCGCTCGGCGGCGATGAGCTGCAATTCAATCTCGTCATGCAGCTCGGTCAGCGCGCGGCGTTCTTCCTCGATGTCGCATTTCATGCGGATGCGCGACAGGAAATAATCCTGTTGCGCGAGAAACGATAGCGTCGCTTCTTCTGGCACTTCCCGCTCTTCGCCCAAGGCCGCCAGCCGCGCGCTTGACGCCTCTATGGCGAGCCGGCGCGCCTGAATTTCTTCGGCTCGGTCGAGCAGACGCTCCTCCATCCCGACTTTGGCGACCCCGAGCTTACGAATGACCCAAGGCAACATCGCGCCCTGTAAGACGAGCGTGACCATCACGACGCAGAAGGCGAGGAAGAAAATAGCGTCGCGATAGGGAAAGGGCTCGCCGCGCGCTGTCGTGATCGGGATCGCCAGCGCGGTGGCGAGCGAGACGATTCCGCGCACGCCGGTGAAGGAAGTGATGAAGGGCCCTTGCCAGGGCGGCGCCGGCTGGCGCCGCGCGCGCGGGATGAGCCATCGCGGCAGATAGGCGTGCGGAAAAACCCAGACGAAGCGCGCCACAATCACGACGAGCGAAACAAGCGCCGCCGACGCCGCCAGATCGTAAAGCGAGTGGTTCTGGATGCGTGCGAAAAGCGCCTGCGCCTGCAGGCCGGTGAAGAGAAAGACGAGGCCTTCGATCAGATAGATGAAGAAGTCCCAGAAGAAGACGCCCTGCAGACGCGTCGCGGCGCTGATCAGCCGAGGTCCATTCCAGCTGATATAGAGGCCCGTCGCCACGGTCGCGATGACGCCCGAGCCGCCAAGATGTTCTGGCGGCCAATAGGCGAGGAACGGCGTAATCAGCGACAGCGTGATTTCGATGCGCGGATCGCGCATGAAGCGGCGCAGCCGCAACATCGTCCAGCCGACGCCGACGCCCCACACAATCTCCGAAACGATGATGATCGTGAAGGTTTCGCCCGCTTGCGCCAGCGAAAAGGAGCCGACGCTGACCGCCGCCACCGCGAAACGATAGAGAACCAGCGCCGTCGCGTCATTGGCGAGGCCTTCTCCCTCCAGAATGACGAGGATACGCCGGGGCAGCCGCATGCGGCGCGCGATCGCGAGCGGCGCGAGGGCGTCGGGCGGCGAGACGATCGCGCCGAGCACGAAGCCGACCGCCCAGGGCCAGCCGAGCAACCAATTCGTCGCCGCCGAAACGGCGATGGTCGTGAAGACGACGCAGCCGATCGCAAGCACAAGGATCGGCTGCAGATTGAACTGAAATTCCCGCCAGCTCATGGAGATCGCCGAAATGTAGATCACCGGCGGCAGGACGAGGAGCAAGATGAATTCGGGCTCAAGCACCAGCGGCGGCACGCCCGGCGCCATCGCGATCGCCACGCCCGCCGCGACGAGCAGGATCGGCGAGGCGAGTCCGAGTCGCGAGGCGACGAAGGCGACGGCCGCCACCACCGCGAGGAGAACGACAAGCGTTTCCAGAGCCGTTATCATGCGCTCTCCCCATAAGCCGCGCCTCGCGCAAGCGAACTCAGCGTCGCGACTGAAGCGAAGCTCATAATTTGCGCAGCGCCACTTCCTCGATCCTGTGATCGGCGCCCTTGGTCAGGATCAAACTTGCGCGCGGCCGGGTCGGCGCGATGTTCTGGCGCAAATTCTCGAGATTGATGCGCGTCCAGATGTCCTTGGCGACGCGCGTCGTCTCCACTTCGCCGAGATCGGCGTAGACCCGGAAGTAGGATTCGGGATCGCGGAACGCGGTCTGCTGAAGCCGCCGGAACCGCTCCACATACCAGTGCTCCAGCACGTCCTCGGCGGCGTCGAGATAGACCGAGAAATCGAAAAAATCCGAGACGAAGGGAATCTCGCGGCCGTCGCGCGGACGCGGCGCCAGCAGAACATTGACGCCTTCGACAATGAGAATGTCGGGCCGGTCGACGCAAGTCGCCTCGCCTTCGACCACGTCATAGGTCAAATGCGAATAGACCGGCGCGCAGACATTGCGCCGGCCGGCCTTCACGTCGGAGAGAAATCGCAGCAGCGATTTATTGTCGTAGCTCTCGGGAAAGCCCTTTTTGTCCATCAGCCTTTCGGCTTCGAGAGTTCGGTTGGGCAGGAGAAAGCCGTCGGTGGTGATGAGCTCCACTTTCGGCGTGTTCGGCCAGCGCGACAGCAAGGCGCGCAGCACGCGCGCGGTCGTGGATTTTCCCACCGCGACCGAGCCCGCGACGCCGATGATATAGGGAACCTTGCCGTCTTCGGCGCCGAGAAAGCGCTGCGTCGCTTTAAAGAGGCCTTGGGTCGCGGCGACGTATAGCGCGAGCAGTCGCGACAGCGGCAGATAGATTTCGATGACTTCCTCGAGAGAGATCGGATCGTTGAGCGATTTCAGCCGGGCAAGATCGTCGAGGGTGAGAGTGAGCGGCGTGTCGGCGCGCAGCGCCGCCCAGTCGGCGCGCGTAAAATGCCGGTAGGGAGACAGAGCCTCGCTATTGGGAACGAGCTCCGCCGCCGTCATTCCTTGGCTCCCCGCGCGGCTTTCTCCGCAAGGCCAGATTGCTGCGTGCGCCGCTCCAGCTCGCGCACGACATCGTCAAGCGAGACATCGCGCGCTTCGAGCATGACGAGAAGATGGTAGAGCGTGTCGGCGGCCTCGTTGATGAGCGCGCTTCGATCGCCCTCCATCGCCGCGATCACGGCTTCCACCGCCTCTTCGCCGAATTTCTTGGCAATTTTCGGCATGCCGGCGTCGAGCAGGGTCTTCGTATAGGACGTCGAGGCGCTGTCGTTGCGCCGCGATTTGATCAGCGCTGCGAGATCGTCGAGGGTAAAGGTCACGACTGGCCCCCTCCCCAGCCCTCCCCCGCTTCGCGGGAGAGGGAGCAAGCTAAGCGCTTCATCAGGAGTTCGCTAATGTCGATCAATTGCGTCGCGCCTTTCCCGGCGGACCGACGGTCCGACCGGGAATCCAGAGCCGCTGCTGCAACGCTGCGCCTACCCGGTATTCCCGATCTCGGGCGTTGCGCGCGTCGGGAATGACATTCAAGGCGTTCAATAGCGATCATCCCGCCGCCTCCAAACCGTCGAGGCGCATCGGCAATCCCGCAGCAGCCATGTAAATCTTCGCCTGCGGGATCGAAAATTCGCCGAAATGGAAAATCGAGGCGGCGAGCACGGCGCTCGCATGTCCTTCCTTCACGCCCGCGACGAGATGATCGAGCGTTCCGACGCCGCCCGAGGCGATGACCGGCGCAGGCACCGCGTCGGCGACGGCGCGGGTCAGCGCGATGTCGAAGCCGCTCTTCGTCCCGTCGCGATCCATCGAGGTCAGCAGGATTTCGCCGGCGCCGAGGTCCGTCACCTCGCGCGCATAGTCGACGGCGTCGATCCCGGTCGGACGGCGGCCGCCATGCGTGAAAATTTCCCAGCGTCCGTCGGCGACGCGCTTGGCGTCGATCGCGACGACAATGCATTGCGCGCCGAATTTTTCCGAGGCTTCTCGAACGAAGCCGCGATTGGCGACGGCCGCCGAATTGATCGAGACCTTGTCGGCGCCGGCGAGCAGGAGTTTGCGAATGTCGTCGAGCGTGCGCACGCCGCCGCCGACGGTGAGCGGCATGAAACAGGCTTCGGCGGTGCGCTGCACGACATCGAGCAGAATGCCGCGATTCTCATGGCTCGCGGTGATGTCGAGGAAGCAGAGCTCGTCGGCGCCGGCGGAATCATAGGCGATGGCGCATTCGACCGGATCGCCGGCGTCGCGCAGATCGACGAAATTGACGCCCTTGACGACGCGGCCTTCCTTCACATCGAGGCAGGGAATGACGCGCGCCTTGAGCATTATGCGTTCTCCGTCGCCGCCCGCGCCCGGCGTATCATCGCCAATGCCTGCGCCGGATCGAGCCGCCCGTCATAAAGCGCCCGCCCGGTGATGGCGCCGGCGAGCTTGCGGCAATCTGGCTGCAGCAGCCGCTCCACATCGGCGAGCGAGGCGAGGCCGCCGGAGGCGATGACGGGAATCGTCAGAGCGTCGGCAAGCGCCAGAGTGGCCTCGATGTTGAGGCCCGTGAGCACGCCGTCGCGCGAAATGTCGGTGTAGATGATGGCGCTGACGCCAGCGTCTTCGAAACTCCTGCCGAGATCGAGCGCCGACATGCGGGTCGCGCGGGCCCAGCCGTCGACGGCGACGCAACCGTCCTTGGCGTCGACGCCGACCGCGACACGGCCGGGATGAACCCGGGCCGCCTCGCGCACGAAAGACGGATCCTTGACCGCCGCCGTGCCGATGATGACGCGGGCGACGCCTCTATCCAGCCAGCGCGACAGCGTGCGCATGTCGCGAATGCCGCCGCCAAGCTGCACGGGAATGGTCAGCGCCGCGAGAATCGCTTCGACGGCGGAAGCATTGCGCGGCGCGCCGGCGAAGGCGCCGTCGAGATCGACGACATGAAGATATTCGAATCCGACCCGCTCGAAGGCCCGCGCCTGCTCCGCCGGGTCGTCGCTGAACACAGTCGCGCGGTCCATGTCGCCCTGGGCGAGGCGCACGCACTGCCCTTCCTTCAAATCGATTGCGGGAAATAGAATCACGGTCGCCACCTGAGGAAATTGCCGATCAAGGCTAGGCCGAGCCTCTGGCTTTTTTCGGGATGAAACTGCACGCCGACGAGATTGTCGCGGGCGACCGCCGCGGTCAGCGGCGCGCCATAGTCGGTTGTCGCGAGAACCTGTTCCGGCGCCTCAGGCGAGAGCTGAAACGAGTGCACGAAATAGGCGTGCAATCCGTGTTCTCCGGTCGGCACGCCGGCAAAGAGCGGATGCGCGCGGCTCAGCGTCAGCGTATTCCAGCCCATATGGGGAATTTTTAGCGACGGATCGGCGGGCGCGATCGCCGCGACGTCTCCTGGAATCCAGCCGAGGCCCGGCCATTCGCCATGTTCGAGGCCGCGCGCGCCCATCAGCTGCATGCCGACGCAAATCCCCAGGAACGGCCGCCCGCGGCCGATGGCGGCCTCCTGCAGCGCGGCGTAAAGCCCGTCGATCGCCATCAGGCCGCGACGGCAATCGGCGAAAGCGCCGACGCCCGGCAGAACGACGCGCTCGGCGGCGCGCACCACGTCAGGATCGCTGGTGACGCGGATATCGGCCGGCTGCGCGGATTCGCGCGCCGCGCGCTCAAAGGCTTTCAAGGCGGAATGAAGATTGCCCGACCCGTAGTCGATGATCGCCGTTGTCAAGGAGCGGGCTCCCGGGCGGCGTCTTGGTCGGCGATGGGGCAGCGTCGGTGAAAGAACGCCGTCTCGGCCTCGTCAATGTCGTCGCCGACGACAAGGTCCTGCTCGACATAGCCGCGCCGCGCCAGATTCCAGCCGACGAGCCGCTCCCCCTCGAAGCCGAGCCAGACGGCGAGCGCGAAGGTCAGCCATGAGATGGCGTCGCGCGACACCCGCATTTTCCAGGCGATGAGCGCCAGGGCGACGAGCAGAAGCGTCCACAGGCCGGCGACGATCCAGGCCCGGCGCCAGGCCAGCCAAAAGGGACCGAACAGCAGAGCCGGCCAGGAAAAGCCGTCGCGCAGAAAGAAGATCTTGTCCGGCGGCGGAAGCGCGCCCGACGCCGTTCGCGGATAATGAACAGTGAATATGGCCATCGGCCGTCCCCTCCTTCGCGTCACGCGCCTCTTTTTAGGCGGTGAGCGTTCCCTTGGTGGAGGGCGCTTCGCCCTGCGAACGGCGTGGATCAATCGCCACCGCCTTGCCGAAGGCCCGCGCGAAGCCCTTGAAGGCGCTTTCGGCGATATGGTGGCTGTTGACGCCGCGCAGGCGCTCGATATGCAGCCCGATGCGGGCGTGCACCGCGAAGGCCTGGAAGAATTCGCGCATCAGTTCGGTATCGAATTCGCCGATCCGCTGCGCCGGGAAGGCGACCTCGTAAACGAGAAAGGGACGGCCGGAAACGTCCACCACGACGCGGGTCAGCGCCTCGTCGAGCGGCACATGGGCGTCGCCGTAGCGGGCAATGCCCTTGCGGTCGGAAAGCGCGCGATCCACCGCCTGGCCGAGGGCGATGCCGACATCCTCCACCGTGTGATGGCCGTCGATATGCAGATCGCCCTCGGCGCGCACGGTCAGATCCAGCGGCGCGTGACGGGCGATCTGGTCAAGCATGTGATCGAAAAAGCCTAATCCCGTCGAAATCTCCGAGCGGCCGGCCCCGTCGAGGTCGACGGCCACGGAAATCTTCGTTTCCTTCGTGTTGCGCTCGATCGTCGCGCTGCGCATTTCCTGCCTTTTGTGGGCTCTGGCCGGCGATTCCGGCGACTGTGGCCGAAGCGGCCGGTTTGTATCAATTCCTTGTCGGATAAGCCACCCGCGCCGCTTCCGCGTCAACCGTCCGCGTCAAGGAGAAGCGAGATGCGCGCCAACGAGCGCCGCTTGTCGGCAAATCGGAAGCGAAGCAGGGAATGGTCCTTCCGTTCGCCTCGATTCCCGGCCAAAGCGCGACCAGGGCAATTTGTCTGGCGCTCTAAACGCTTATAGCTTGGCGCAAACGCCCTAAAAAGACGCCTCCCTGAGCAAAATGCCGCATCCGCGGGGGCTTATGTTGCTCGCGCAACCGAACGGCCGGGGGGGCGAGGCGAGGAGAGGAGACGACATGCGGGCGAGATCGCTTCCTGCCCTCGTTGCGGCGGCGCTAGCCTTTCAGCCGGCGACCGCCGAACCGTGGCGGGACGGCTTCGTCTCGCGCGTCGAGGCGCTCGCCGTCATGCAAACGCTGAACGCATCGCTGCTCGCGAGCCGCAGCGCGACCGCGACGCTCGAGAAATGGTGCGCCGATCACAAAATGTCGGCGGAGCCCAAAATCGTCGCGCGCCGCGTTTCAGGCGTCGACAAGCCGCCAAGCGAGGAGACGCGCCGGCGGCTCGAGGTTGGCGCCGAGGAGCCAGTGAAATACCGCCGGGTGCAGCTCGCCTGTGGCGAACATGTGCTGTCGGAAGCCGACAATTGGTATGTGCCGGGACGGCTTTCCGACGACATGAACCGCGCCTTGGACACGACGGAAACGCCCTTTGGCAAGACGATCGCCCCGCTTCAGCCGTTCCGCCGCACGATCGAGATGAAGATGCGCTGGTCGCCCCTGCCGGAAGGCTGGGAAGTCTCCGCGACCGCCGCCGCGCCCGCCAAGACGAGCGGCGCGCTCTCCATGCCGCACGATCTCTTCGAACACACGGCCGTGGTCTATGCGCGCGATCAACGTCCGGTCTCGGAAGTGCATGAGACCTATACGCGCGAGATTCTCGATTTTTCAGCGCCCTCGCCGCGCGAATGAAGGGATCGCGACGGCCGACGCCGCCCCGCTCTTGCTCAAATCTGCGCAGAACCTTACATCGGCTGAACGTCTCAGGCTGGAAAAGCGAATGGATAGCGAACAATGCCGCTCGGCGGCGATGCACGCGACGACCATCATCCTCGTCAAGAAAGCGGGAGAAACGGTGATCGCCGGCGACGGTCAGGTCAGCCTCGGCCAGACGATCATGAAGGGCAACGCCAGGAAAGTGCGCCGTCTCGGCAAGGGCGACGTGATCGCCGGATTCGCCGGCGCGACCGCCGACGCCTTCACGCTGTTCGAACGGTTGGAATCGAAGCTCGAACAATATCCCGGACAATTGATGCGCGCCTGCGTCGAACTCGCCAAGGATTGGCGCATGGACCGCTATTTGCGGCGGCTTGAGGCGATGATGCTCGTCGCCGACAAGAGCGTCGGCCTCGTCCTCACTGGCTCCGGCGACGTGCTGGAGCCGGAAGGAACAGGCGAAGGCGCGGTGGCCGCGATCGGTTCAGGCGGAAACTACGCGCTCGCCGCCGGGCGCGCTTTGCTCGATTCATCGCTCGACGCCGAAACCATCGCGCGACGGGCCATGGTCATCGCTTCAGAAATTTGCGTCTACACCAACCAGAATGTGGTGGTGGAGAAGATATAGGGCAATCGGCAGTCGGCGATCGGCAGTAGGATAATCCGACTGCCTATTGCCGACTGCTGCCTGCCGTTCCGAAGGAACTCCCCATGGCCGATTTCTCGCCGCGCGAGATCGTTTCCGAACTTGATCGCTTTATCGTTGGGCAGAACGACGCCAAGCGCGCCGTCGCCATCGCGCTTCGCAATCGCTGGCGCCGGCTGCAGCTCGAAGGCCAGATGCGCGAAGAGGTGCTGCCGAAGAATATTCTCATGATCGGCCCGACAGGCTGCGGCAAGACCGAGATCGCGCGGCGCCTGGCGCGCCTCGCTAACGCGCCCTTTCTCAAAGTCGAAGCGACGAAATTCACCGAAGTGGGTTATGTCGGCCGCGACGTGGAACAGATCGTGCGCGATTTAATCGAAGTCGCCATCGTGATGGTCAAGGAGCGCCGCCGCAAGGATGTGGAGGCGCGCGCGCAACAAGCGGCTGAAGAGCGTACGCTCGACGCCCTCGTCGGGCCGGCCGCCTCGCCCGGCACGCGCGAAACCTTTCGGCGAAGGCTCCGCAGCGGCGAACTCGACGACAAGGAGATCGAGATCGAACTCACTCAATCGGGCTCCTCGATGCCGATGTTCGAACTGCCCAACATGCCCGGCGCCAGCGTCTCGGCCTTTTCGCTCGGCGATATTTTCGGCAAGGCGATGCAGCGCGGCAAGCCGCGCAAGCTTTCGGTAAAAGAAGCGCAGGGGCCGCTCGTCGCCGAAGAGAGCGAAAAGCTGATCGACCAGGAAGCGAGCGTCCGCGAGGCGATCCACGAAGTCGAGAACAATGGCATCGTCTTCATCGACGAGATGGACAAGATTTGCGCGCGCGAGGGACGTGGCGGCGCCGATGTTTCGCGCGAAGGCGTGCAGCGCGATCTTCTGCCGCTGATCGAAGGCACCACGGTGGCGACAAAACATGGGACCGTGAAGACGGACCACGTTTTGTTTATCGCGTCGGGCGCATTTCATGTGGCGAAGCCGTCAGACCTCCTGCCCGAATTGCAGGGACGCCTGCCGATTCGCGTCGAGCTCTCCTCGCTCAACGAAGACGACTTCCGTCGCATTCTCACCGAAACCGAAGCCTGTCTGACCAAGCAATATTCGGCGCTGATGGGCACGGAAGGGGTGACGCTCGAATTCGCGCCCTCCGCCGTCGACGCGATCGCCAAGGTCGCCGTGCAGGTGAACACGTCCGTCGAGAATATCGGCGCGCGGCGCCTGCAAACGGTGATGGAGCGCGTGCTCGACGACATCAGCTTTTCGGCGTCCGACCGCGCCGGCGACAGAATCGTCATCGACGGCGCCTATGTCGAGGAGCATATCGGCGATCTGGCGAAGAACCGGGATCTGAGCCGGTTTATCTTGTAGTCACGCCAGATCCTTCATACGCGCGACCAGCGTCATCGGATGATGGGGACATTCGATGAAGCCATGGCGCAGATAAAACTTCTGTGCGCGCTCCGAAATGGCGTGTACGAGCGCCCCCGCGACGCCGCCGAACTCCGCCGCCTTACGGCTGCGCAAGATCGCATCGCGCAGCAGGAGCGAACCAAGCATCTTGCCCTGCTCGCTGCGATCGACCGCCAGCCGGCCGAGAACGAAAACCGGAATGGTGTCGGGCATATTTCGGCGAAGCCGGGTGGGAGCCTTACTCGAAGCGATCGCGCCGGCCGCCAGCGCGTAATAGCCGATGACGCGCAAACCGCGCGTGGCCACGAATGTGCGCGACGCCCCACTGATCTGATTCGCCCGGGCGCGACGCTTCAACCAATCATCGAGCGAGGGTTCGCCGCTACAGAACTCGTCAATCTCATGCACATCGGTCAATGGCTCCGGCGCCGATATCGGCGTCACGTCCGATCCCATGGCGCTTTCATATTCATGAGCTTGCGCAGACGCGCATTTGGCTTCGCCGGCGCGTCAAACAGGCTGCGGAACCGATCGAAGGTCTTTTCGTCGACGACGATCAAATTCGTATCGAGCAGCGTCTCATGGGCCGCGCGGCGCGACGCCTCGACCATGAATTCGGTTCGAGTCTTGCCGACGGCTTTCGCCGCCCGGTCGATGATATTCCGGTCCTCCTGCGCCATGCGGAGGTTCACCAGTCCGCGCGGCGCGGCCTTGGGTTGCTTGCGCGCTTGAGCCATAACGGACCCCAAGTTCTGTAAAGACATCGTCTATCTACACGACGCTGGCCGAATTTCAAGACGCAATTAGGCTGCAAGCCTTGAACCCCTTGCGCCAGCGCACGCTTCTCGCCATAAGACCGGCCAAACGCACAAACCTTGGCCGACCCCATGTCTCCTTTCCCACAGCGCGTCTTCTCGGGCGTGCAGTCCACAGGCAATCTGCATCTCGGTAACTATCTCGGCGCGATCGTCAAATTCGTCGAGCTGCAGAAGAGCTTCGACTGCATCTATTGCGTCGTTGATTTGCATGCGATCACGGTCCCGCAGGACCCGGTCGCGCTGAGGGCGAATACGCGCGAGATCGCCGCCGCGTTCATCGCCTGCGGCATCGACCCGAAGGAGAACATCGTCTTCAACCAGAGCCAGGTGCCGGAGCACGCCGAACTCGCCTGGGTGCTCAACTGCGTCGCGCGCATCGGCTGGCTCAACCGCATGACTCAGTTCAAGGACAAGGCCGGCAAGGATCGCGAGAACGCCTCGATGGGCCTGCTCGACTATCCGGTGCTGATGGCCGCCGATATTTTAATCTATCGCGCGACCCATGTGCCGGTCGGCGACGACCAGAAGCAGCATCTCGAACTCGCGCGCGACATCGCCCAGAAGTTTAACAATGACTTCTCGGAGTCGATCGCGCGCAACGGCTTTGGCGAGGCCTTCTTCCCCCTGCCCGAGCCGCTGATCTCGGGCCCGGCGACGCGGGTGATGAGCCTGCGCGACGGCACGAAGAAAATGTCGAAGTCGGACGCTTCCGATTATTCGCGCATCAATCTCTCCGACGACGCCGATCAGATCGCGCAGAAGGTGAAGAAGGCGAAAACCGATCCCGACGCTTTGCCCTCGGAGGAAAAGGGATTGGAAGGGCGCCCGGAGGCGGATAATCTCGTCGGCATTTACGCGGCGCTGTCGGGACGCGGCAAGGCGGACGTGCTCGGTGAATTCGGCGGCGCCAATTTCTCGACCTTCAAGAACGCGCTGGTCGATCTCGCCGTCGCCAAGCTCGCCCCGATCACCGACAGGATGCGCCGCATTCGCGAGGATGAGACCTATGTCGACGGCGTGCTGCGCGACGGCGCCGAACGCGCCCGCGCCATCGCCCGCGAGAATATGAATGCGGTGAAGGACATTGTCGGGTTTTTGCGGTAGGCCGGAGATGTAGGGAATTCGGTAATTCAATTTGCAAGACGCGTCATTCCCGGCAGGCCGAAGGCCTGACCGGGAATCCAGAGCCGCTCCATGAATGCTGGTTTTTCTCTGGATTCCCGATCGCTCGCTTCGCGAGCGTCGGGAATGACACGGGCAGTCCGGTCAGAAGCAGGATTGCGCATTTGACAACTCACCTTCGTCTTGGATCGCGACGATTTCCTCTTCGATGAGCGGCTTCAAAAAAGGACTGAGGCCTAGCGACGTGATGAGATCGACTCTTCGTCCGATCAGCTCTTCGAGTTCTTCGGCGAGCGCAAGAAAATCGGAAAAACCGCGGTCTCCCGCCTAATCGATCAAGATGTCCACGTCGCTCGACGGCGTTTCGGTCCTGCGCGCGACCAATCCAAAGAGACGAACATTCGAAGCGCCGTGCCGACATGCGGCCTTGAGCACTTCCGCGCGTTTTGAAAGCAACGTGTCGAGCAGCGGCATCGCCATGTCCTCGGTCGCCGATTATATCAGCTTTTCTAGGCGGTTGGAGGCTTCGGTCCGCCGCTCGCCCAATCGAGCAGTTCGACGGTGTGGAGGACGGGAACGGCCGCGCCGGACCTGATCTGAATGATGCAGCCGATGTTGCCCGCTGCAACGATGTCCGGCGCGACGTTTTCGATATTGGCGATTTTTCTAGTCAGCAGCGCGCCTGCGAAATCGGGCTGCAGCACATTATAGGTTCCCGCCGAGCCGCAGCAGATATGGCCTTCCGGAACATCGACGACCTCGAAGCCCGCGGCGCGCAGAAGCGCGACCGGCTCTTGCGTTATCTTCTGCCCATGTTGCAGAGAGCAGGCCGAGTGATAGGCGACGCGAAGCCTTGGCGCGTCGCCCGACGGCGCAAAGCCGATCTCTTGCAAAAGCTCTGTCACGTCTTTGGCGATTGACGAGATATGCGCGGCTTTGTCCGCGAGCGCCGGATCGTTGCGGAACATATGGCCGTAATCCTTGACGCTCGTGCCGCAGCCCGAGGCGTTAATGACGATTTGGTCGAGTCCGCCAGACTCAATTTCGCGCGACCAGGCTTCGATGTCAGCGCGCGCATGGCGCAGCGACTCGTCGATCTTGCCGAGATGATGCGGCAACGCCCCGCAGCAGCCGGCGCCTTGCGCGATCACGACCTCGACGCCATGGCGGGTGAGCAGCCGTATCGTCGCCTCATTGATCGATGTGTCGAGCACCGTCTGGACGCAGCCACTGAGCAGCGCGACGCGCTTCTTGCGCGCGCCTTGCGCGGCAAAGACCTGCGGAGAATCGACTTTTGAACGCGGCGGAAGCCGCGCCGGCGCGAGCGCGAGCGCCGCCGCGGCTCGGCGCGGCAGCAATCGCGCCAGGGGGCGCAGCGCCGCGGCGAGGAGAAACAGCGGACGGGCCATAGAAGGCCGCGGCAAGACGAAGGCGAGCGCCGCGCGAATGGCGCGTTCCGCGAAGGGGCGCTGGAACGTCTTCTCAATATGCGCCCGCGCGTGATCGACGAGATGCATGAAATGCACGCTCGACGGGCATGTCGTCATGCAGGAGAGACACGACAAACAGCGATCGATATGAAGAGCCGTATGCGCATCGGCCAGCCGCTCCTTTTCGAACATGTCCTTGATGAGATAGATGCGCCCGCGCGGCCCATCGAGTTCGTCGCCGGTGAAAAGATAGGTCGGACAGGTCGCCGTGCAGAAGCCGCAATGGACGCAGGCGCGGAGAATCTTCTCCGTCTCCGCCATATCGGGATCGGCCAGCGCCTGCAGCGAAAAGAACGTCTGCATCAGAACTCCGCGCGCATGCGGCCGCGCTCCAAAATATGCGCCGGATCGAAGCTTTCCTTAACGCGCTTGGTCAGCGCCGCAAGCGCCGCCGGCTGCGGATGAAAGACGTCGACCGCCGCGCGCGTCTCATGGCTCGCCCGGATGAGAGTCGCATGGCCGCCGCAGACGTCGACCGCGCCGCGCACCGCGCCGGCATGCGCGTCAGGCGCGGGTTCGACACAGAGCCAGATCAATCCGCCGGCCCAATCGTAAAAATGTGCGAGTATCGGCGCGCCGGCGCGGCGCAGGCGCTCGACAACTGCGAAGCCGTCGGTCGGCGCGACGGAAATCCGCCAGACTTGGCCGGCCGATGCGGCGACGGGCGCGGCGTCGCGAAAGTCGCGCCACAGCGCCTTCGAGTCGCCTTCGCCCAGCGTCTCAAACCGGAGGCCATCGCCCGCCAATCGCTGGGCGAGATCGTCGCGACGCGCCATCACCGATATCGCGGGGCCTTCGAGGCGAATGGCGGCGCCGTTCGCGGCGAGCGCCAAACCGGAGCCGGGCGGCAGCATCGCGAGCGACGACGGTTCGCAAGGCGTCGCCGTGGCGCGGCGCAGCAGCGCGAGACTCTCGGCTTCGCTCGCGCCGATCGCGAGCAGCGTGCATTCGGTCTCCGGCTTCGGCAGCACTTTGAGCGTCGCCTCGGTCAAGAGCGCCAGTGTGCCGTAAGAGCCGCAGACGAGTTTTGAAAGATCATAGCCGGTGACGTTCTTCATGACGCGGCCGCCGGATTTCACAATCTCGCCCCGCCCGGTGACGCAGCGAAACCCCAGCAGATGGTCGCGCGCCGCGCCCGCCTTGATCCGCCGCGGGCCGGAGGCGTTGACGGCGACGACGCCGCCGATCGTCGCGCCGCCCCGCGCCGCGACGAAGAGCGGTCCGTAATCCATCGGCTCGAAAGCGAGCTGCTGGCCATGCTGATCCACCAGCGCTTCGATTTCGCTCAGAGGCGTCCCCGCGCGCGCCGAGAGCACGAGCTCCTCGGGCTCATACAGCGTCACCCCCGTCAGCGCCGCCGTGGAAAGCGACTGCGCCTGCGGCGCATGGCGGCCAAGCCGCGACTTCGAGCCGCCGCCGACGATCGCGCAAGAAACACCCGTCGCATTCGCCGCCTGGATCGCGTCAGCGGCGTCCGCCTCGTCGCGGATGTCTAGCGTCGCCGAAGCGCATCGCATCGCTAAAATCTCGGCAGATCGGGAAACGGCGTCTTGCCGCCGGAGACATGCATCATCCCGAATTCGGAGCAACGATGCAGCGTCGGGAACACCTTGCCCGGATTGAGACGGCCTGCCGGATCAAAAGCGCATTTGAGCCGCATCTGCTGCGCAAGATCGACGTCGCTGAACATTTCGCCCATCAGGTCGCGCTTCTCGACGCCGACGCCATGCTCGCCGGTGAGAACGCCGCCGAGCGACACGCACAGCCGCAAAATGTCGAAGCCGAGTTTCTCCGCGCGTTCCACGTCGCCCGCTTTCGCCGCGTCATAGAGAATCAGCGGATGGAGATTGCCGTCGCCGGCGTGAAACACATTGGCGACGCTCAGCCCCTGCTCCTTGGCGAGCCGATCCATGCCGGCGAGCGCCTCGGGCAGCCGCGCCCTCGGTATCGTGCCGTCCATGCAAAGATAGTCCGGGGCGATGCAGCTCACCGCCGGGAAGGCGTTCTTGCGGCCGGCCCAGAACCGCAGCCGCTCCGCTTCGCTCGTCGACGCCCGTATCGTCGTCGCGCCTTCGTCGCGCGCGATATTTTCCGCCACCCCGACAAGATGGTCGACTTCCGCCTGCGTCCCGTCGAGTTCGACGATGACCAGCGCTTGCGCGTCGAGCGGATAGCCGCAAGGCTGAAAGCGCTCGACCGCATGGATCGTCGCTCTGTCCATCATCTCCAGCCCGCCGGGGATGATTCCGCGCGCAATGATCGCGCTAACGCAGCGCGCGCCCGCCGCAACGCTCGCAAAGCCGAGCAGCAGGCCGCGCGCGACCGGCGGCTTCTGCAAGAGCCGCACGGTCACTTCCGTGACGATTCCGAGCAGTCCTTCGGAGCCGGTCATCAGGCCGATCAGGTCATAGAACTCGCTGTCGAGATGCTTGCCGCCGAGCCTGATGAGATCTCCGCCCATCAGCACGACCTCGAGCCCGAGTATATTGTTGGTCGTCAGGCCGTATTTCAGGCAGTGAACGCCGCCGGCGTTCTCGGCGACATTGCCGCCGATCGAACAGGCGATCTGCGAGGAGGGATCCGGCGCATAATAGAAGCCCTGCGCTTCGACGGCTTTCGAGATCGCCAGATTCTGAACGCCGGGCTGGACGCGCGCGCAGCGGTTTTCATAGTCGATGTCGAGGATGCGATTGAACTTCGACATGCCGAGAAGAATGCCGTCCTCAAGCGGCATCGAGCCGCCGGAAAGCGACGTGCCGGCGCCCCGGGGCACGAGTTTGACATTCATTTCGGCGGCGAGCGCCATGACCGCGCGCACCTCTTCGACGCTCTCCGGCAGCGCGACGACGAGCGGGAGCGCGCGATACATGGTGAAGGCGTCGCATTCATAGGCGCGGCGCGAGACTTCGTCGACGATCAGGCTTTCGCGAGGGAGAATCGCGCCAAGCCGCGCGATCAGCTCATCGCGCCGCGACATGATCTCCGGCTCCGGCGCCGGCATGAGGAGAGTCATCGACCCGCGCCTCCGATGCGCGCGAGAGCGCCGCTGAACGCGCCAGCTTTCCGCCAAAGCATAGACTTTGCTAAGGCGCGCCGCGCCCCGCGTCCAACCCGTTTAGTTGAGGGCCGGACCCTGCGCAAGAGCGCCAAGAAGGTCCGCGGGAATCGCAAAATCACTAGAAATGCGCCGTTTTTTGGCGCTTTCCATTAATCCGCCTATGCTAAGCAATATTCCATCGCTCCCGGAAAGCGGGCCGAAAGGCAATGACCAAAACCATTCTGATCGTCGAAGACAATGAGCTCAATATGACGCTCTTCAACGATCTTCTCGAATCCAACGGCCATGCGACGCTCTGCGCGAAAAACGGCCGCGAAGCGATTTCCCTGGCGCGAAACCATAGGCCCGATCTCATCTTGATGGATATTCAGCTACCGGATATCAGCGGCCTCGACGTGACGCGCCTGCTCAAAGCGGATGACGATCTCAAATCCATTCCGGTCGTGGCGATCACCGCCTTCGCGATGAAGGGCGATGAGGAAAAAATCCTTCAGGGCGGCTGCGAAGCCTATCTGTCGAAACCAATCTCGGTGGCGAAGTTTCTCGAGACGGTGAACGCCTTTCTCGCGGAACGCTCCTGACCGACGATTTCGCCGTTATGGCAGCGCGTTCGACGGGCTTGCGGGCGACGCGCGGCTGAATTATACAGCGCACGACGGCAACGAGCCGGTCCGGACCTCCCCCAAGAGGCGACCGAATGGAATGGGGCCATAGCTCAGTTGGGAGAGCGCTTCAATGGCATTGAAGAGGTCGTCGGTTCGATTCCGTCTGGCTCCACCAATAAAATCAAATTCATAGACGGAAAAATCCGCGCGATCGCCGCCCTTGGCGAGATCATGTCGCCACCAGAGCGAAATCGCCCGGCGCCTTCCGACGATCGCCGATCTTCGCGCTGGCGTGCAGGACGCTCACGCAAGGCGCCTAAACCGCGCTTGCCGGCATTATGGAGTCGTGCCCTTCGAAGCGATCGGCGCGCCGCCGGGCTTCACCTTCTCGACCCATTCGGTCCCGCGACGGAGGTCGGCTGCGGTCTCGAAATAAACTTTCAAGCCTGGCGTGACGCCCTCAATTCTCGCGTGCTGAAGAACGTCAGAGTGAAAGAACACAGACGCTCCACCGCTGTCGGGACGCACAAATCCGAATCCGCGTTCTGGGCTGTAGTATTTGATCGTCCCGAGCTGCATTTCCTCATCCTTTTCGTTGTGCCGATCGTGCTTCCTCTGACCGGACAGTCATGGAGCCGTTCCTCGACAAGGACCGTGCTAGAGCACACACGGGCGTCCAGCATCTTCTGCCGAAAATGCGCGCCCGCGACGCGAAACTCATGCCGGATTGGCCGCCGTATTGAGCGCGCGGGGGTGATCGAATCCGGCCAATTCGCGGCTTCACCCACGCGAAAAAGCCCGCTCGTCGCCAGCCGGGCTGGAGTTTCGCGGTTGAAAGGATCGTCGCCGGCAGCCAGGCTATGATTGGCAGGATGATCACAGGAGGGACGACATGGCGAAAAAGAACCTGACCGACTACTTGCAAGAAAATCTTGCGGGAGCTCGCCGGAATCTGGCCTTGGCTGCAATCGATTTCTCGATTCCCGACGAGAAAATCCTCGAACTTCGAGAGTCAGTTCGTCGTGAAGCCGCAGACGTCCGACGCCTCAAAAAGAAAAAGGGCGTTCTGGGGTTTTTGGGGATCCGATAGTAGCAGCGACGAGCACCGCCGGCCGCCGCCCGCTTCCGAGATTCGGGCGCCTTCCCCTTGCGATGATCGTCGGTCTTCGCGCCCAGCGCGTTCAGGGCGCGCGCGTAAGGTGCCTAAATCGAGCTTGCCAGCATTATGGGTTCGTGCCTTTCGGAGCGATCGGCGCACCTGAGGGCTTCGTTTTCATCGAGCTGCCCAAGACGCGATGGCTCGTGCCTAGCTGTACGGATCCCGCACAGCTTGGTTGTAGCCCGTCCTATTCCAGCTCCCTCGCAAGAAATACCGTTTCACAATGGAGCGAAATCGCGTTCGCGTGGCACGCGGCGGGCGGCATAGCAAATTAAGTTCACCGCAGCTGAGAGTAGAGATTATGAAGGATTTCCTTTCTCGCTTCCCCAAGAACAAGAAGTCCGACATGACTTTAGTCGAATACGTCATGGTCGCCGCTTTGTTATTGCTCGCACTGAGGCTTGGCGCGCGGATCATCGCCGGTAAAGTGTGGGGCTATTAGCATCACTGCACGCAACCAACCGTAACCATTCGCAAACGCAAGCCCCCGCCTGTTCATCCGAGGATGCGTTGCAAGAATGGATCGTCTCGCCGAGGGTGAACAGATCGGGCGCCGGCGATGACGATCCGACGCTGATCGAACCGGCCGTCGCCGCCCGACATTTTGTCACCGGTCGCGGCGGACATAGTCCACATGAGCGCATCTCGTTGTGAGCGCCTCGTCAGGGCGCAGTGGTTCGGACGCCATCGGCGGAAGCGCCTCTTCGCAGCTGCTGCAGTCGAAAATCAATTAGCCGTCTGAATCTTGGCCCGCAGCGAATGGGCTGAAGTCGAGAGCCGCGCGGGGAAGAGGACACTTCGTTCCCCTTCTTTCAACTGCAAGCAATTGAACGAATACAGACGGCACACGGATTGACACGCAATATTTGGCTCGTCGCGTTTGTCCTTTTTAGAAGCACGCTTGCTTCAAAATGAGCCAAATGGAATGCTCCCTGATATCCGTTAGAGATCACCATGACTAATTCTGAAAAACATGAACCGGCGCTCAATCAAGTGGTGGGGCGCAGAATAATGATGCGCAACATCCTCGCGGCAGGCGCTATCATCGCAAATGCGGCCTGCACTCATGATGATGGTTCAACCTGCACTCATGATGATGGTTCAAATGGTTCAAATGGTGATTATGGTCACAATGGAAAATGCTTCCTGAAGGGCGCCAAAATTCGCACGGCTGATGGCGATCGCAAGGTCGAGGAGCTGGCGGCGGGCGATATGCTGCCGACTCTCTTTGGCGGAGTGCGGCCCATTCGATGGGTCGGGCGCTATTCCTACGGTAAGAGTGATCCCTCTAAGCCTTGGGCGAATGATGCGCGGCCGGTTCGCATCGCCCGTTCGGCCCTTGCGCCAAATGTCCCGAGCGCCGATCTCTTCGTTAGCAGCGGCCACGCCCTGTTCGTCGACGATGTGCTCGTGCCAGCGCGCGATCTGATTAATGGGATCACGATAACGCGTTACGCTGCAGAGGAATTCGACAAACTCGAATATTATCACATCAAGCTCGATGGCCACGATGTCATCTACGCTGAGGGCGCAGCATGTGAAACGTTGCTGGCAGTCCGTGAACACGCCAGCAATTTTGCCGAGTATGCATTTGCCTATAGCGAGTCGGAAACGTTAGACTCCCCTTGCGCGCCGCTCGTTTCCTATCACGGCAGACGCGGTCGATTGCGCTCGCGATTTCGTAGCGCAATTGCTCCTTGGTACGATCGTCGTGAAATGCTCGATATCATTCGTGACCGGTTGGAAGAGCGAGCCTTCGCTCTTTGCAAAGGGCGGAAGCGAGCGGCCTAAGACCATTCCCGCGCCGGGCGAGACGCCACCGTGGCGCGGCTAGGGCGGCGAGATCGCCCTTAACCTGGTCTCGCCGCCCGACACAGCAAAAAATACGCCCGCGCTTACATCCGGCGACGGGCGCTTGCGATAATGGATCATCACGTGCGCGGGCGCACTGCGCCATTAAGCGAGACGCGCGATGATCTGGTTGTTGCGAAAACGTTCAGCGTTTCGAAACGTCGGGGTCGGTGTCTGGGGGCGCCGGCCTCTTTTTTCGTCGCCAAATTCGCGCGCGGGCCTGCTATGCTTCCGCCATGCGGGGACGCTTCACGCAACATCTATCCTGGGAAGAGCTCCAACGCCTCGCCGACTTGATCGGGCAGCCGCGGAATCTCGCGCCGCGCTTCAACGTCGCCACGACGGCGCGGATCGAAGTCATCCAGCGGGCGGCGGGCGGTCATAAGCTTGCGCAGATGCGCTCATAGTTCCTGCGAAGCGAGGACGCGGCGTCCTGCGTCGAACAGCGAGGCAAATTTCGATTTGATGCAAAGCACCAAGAAGCGGCAGCGTCATAGCGCTCGCGGAGCGGCAGTTTCCGCCACTCGCGTTCCGCGTCTCGATCGCGATTATCCTGTCCGCGCCAACCCATGAGCGTTCTTAGGCGAGTTCCCCGAGCCACGGAAGAGGTGACGCCCCCGCCCTACGCACTACCGCTGTGCGTCCGCAAGAGCGGTGAATCCTAGATCGTTGAAGAAGCGAACGGGATCGAGCTCGCCTGTGCCTGCTTCGAGGATGAGCCGACCAGGCGGGCGCTCGTCAATCGCCTCTCAGGCGCGGACGCCAGGGCCGTAGCGCAGACGATCGCGCGGGCGATCTTGGACGCGGCGGAGCCCAG
This sequence comes from Methylocystis sp., assembly GCF_046349115.1. Lineage (GTDB taxonomy): Bacteria > Pseudomonadota > Alphaproteobacteria > Rhizobiales > Beijerinckiaceae > Methylocystis. Next base: position 391,168 of record NZ_JAXMCX010000002.1, read on the forward strand.
ATAGGCCCGCGCTTACTCTGACGGGCTGGTCAATTTCGCGGGAGGGTGCGCTCGCGGATCACATGCATGATTTGCTCGATAGTGCCCTCTGCATCGTCCGCCCGCTGTTCCGACGCGGTTAACTCTCCGTCCTTGGAGTCGAGCTGTGATTGCAGCGCCTCGATCTCTTGACGCGCGCGCCCGAGGGTGGCGGACATTTGCTCGACTTGATCCTCGGCCAGGCGCAACATCGTCTCTGCACGCTCGGCCCGCAGCTCAGCGCGGGCCAAATCCTCCCTCACGGCGTCGGCGACCTCCTGGGCGCGCATTAGCGCATTGGCCGCCTGCTCCTCGAATGCTTTGATCGCCGCGGCTGTTTCTGACACAAGATTTAGCGCGGCAGCGACCTCGTCTGTCTGAGGGGCTGGCTGATCTGCCAAGTCCTCGTTTCCGCGGAGTGTTTCGTCCACCGCCTGGTCAAAATTTGGCGCAATCATTGACGGCTCCGACCGTTGACTGTTTAGGCTTACCGACCATCGTCAGACTATTGGTTCCATGACGGTTGCGCGACCCAAGAATCGTGCCATCGTGCAAAATGCATCGAAAGGTGCGAAAACTGACGACCAGGAGGCCATAGGTTTCAAGCGAGGTGCGCAATGGTGAAATTTGGCATCTTGGCGACGCTGGAAGCGAAGATCGGCAAGGAGCACGAGGTCGCAGCATTCTTGAATTCGGCATTGCCGCTCGTGGAAGCGGAGCCGGGAACTGTGTCGTGGTTCGCAATCAAGATGTCGTCGACCACTTTCGGCATTTTCGATGTCTTTCAAGACGAAGCCGGCAGAGACGCTCATCTTGCTGGGGAGGTCGCAAAGGCGCTTATGGCGAAGGCGCCGGAGCTTTTCTCGCAGCCGCCAAAAATCGAGAAAGTTGAAGTGCTGGCGTCAAAGCTGGGTTGACACGCAAATACGCCCCGCCGTTACATCCACGGGCGGGGCGTTCTGTTGCGGCGGAGCTGGGATTCGTCGCTCACAAGGATGTAGGGCTCAAAGCCGGCGCTTCTCGCGGTCGTTTGTCGCATGACGCCGCGCAGCTGAAATTTAGCCAGTTCGCCTCAACGACAACGCGGCGTAAGTCGTCGGTAATTCGGCGGGCGACGCCGCCCTGGCCGGGAAACGGACGCTATTTGGCGTGAGAACCGGCGGAGATCGCGTTAACCGCGAAGTTGACGAGAGCGTGAAATTGGAGCGCTTTTTCAGCCGGCATAATCACAATTGCGCCGATAAAGCCAATGGCGCCGGCCAAGAATGCTGTCACCACGAAGGAATTGAACGCTTCCGCGGCCTTGCGCGCCGCTCCCGCCTGACTTGGCTCGCCGCTCCGCAAGGGATGTATCTCGACAAAATCACTTGGAGACCTGCTCCCGTTGTCGCGCGATGAGTCGCCTGCCGGCGATTGAGCGTCGAGATCACGGATTTTATGTTCGGCGGCCGGTTCGTCCTGTTCGACTTTGCTGTAGGTGAATTCTGGCCCCGAATTCGCCTTCGAATAATCTTCTCGTTGCCGGACGGAACTATCTTCTTCGAAATATGGCGCGCCGTCGGTCGGCGTCCCTCTTTGGGATTGCGCCGTCGCCGCTTGAAACTTTTCTCTGATTTGACGCTCATGCTCCCGCTGCTCGAGCACAGCGAGACGTTGTTCGAGGAGCAGAAATCTGCGCTGCAGATTTACGACCGTCACGTCGCTCAATGGCTTTTCATCATTGTTTCGACGCTCCTGCCCGGGCGACGGCGGCGGCGCCAGTTTTTGCTCGCGTCGGCGGCGCTCTTCTTCCCTTTGCAAATAGGCGATCGGCGTCCAATCGCTGAGAGGCGTCCCGCTCATTTAGCCTCCTTCTTCCACGCCTTAGGCGCTTGGCGCATTGAGCCGCTGGTCGAACGAACAGTCTGACGACCCGAAAGCGATGCGCATAGAAAAATGTCAGCGCCTTGCTGATTTTACGGCGAGCTTGAGGCGTCAGCGACGAAACAAGAGATTACCTCACGGCCGGCAGTTTCGACGACCACTTCGTGAAAGCGATTGATAACTGAATTTGGGGGCGTCTCGAGAAGAAAGGCTTCAAAATTACAGCCACGAACGGCCCACGCCATCGAATGGCGTCATTTCGGAAACATGCCAGCGTCAACCTCCCGGCGCGGATGCAAAATAACTCTTTATTGTCGAACCGTTGCGCCAACGTTCACACTTGCCTATGATTTTGGCGACTTGAGCGAGTCGACGCGGATCGCGCGCGCCTCATCGACAGTGTAGTGATTGTAATTCAGTTATTTGACCGAGTTCCGGCCAAGGAGTGCTCAATATGGCTGAGCGCGCATCAATTCGTCGAATAATATCTTTCATTTCGGCCATCTCTTTGATCGCCCCCAGCCTTTCCGGCTGTATCATTCCGGAAGCCGCGCCCTTGCTGGGACACGAAAGAAAGAAGCGCATTCTTTACGACGTGATCCGGGGCGTGCAGTGCGAGATCAGAAGGTCGGTCAGGGCGCAGATCGACCGTGATCGGGCCGGCTGGTGGGGCGCGCGTAAGCTCGCATGGCTTGAGACCTGGAACGCGTTGATCGACTTGAATGTCAAAATCGACGATTCGATTACGTTCAGTCCGGGGGTTTCCCTTCTCACCCCCAATTTGCCCGATGCGGTTGTGTGGCTGGCGAACACCACGAGGCGCACTGTGCCGCAGTCATATAGGTTTAGCGTTGGCGGAAGCGTTCAATATAACCCCAGTCGAGAAGACATGGTCCAATTCGCCTATCCGTTCCAGCAGTTCCTGGACGAGAGAAAAGAACTTGTCGAACTGTCGGATGACCAACCATGTTATTCGATCGCCGGCGTCACCATCGAAGCGGATCTTAAGCTGAATGACTGGCTCGACGACGTCCTGGAGCCGGTAAAGAAATGCGCCTTTTTGGGATTTCCGCTCGATGTTGAGCAAGCGCAAAGAATGACGATGTTCGCTGGCGAAGCCGAACAGAGCGAAGCCTGCCGTAAGGCGGACTTTACAAAAATCCTTCTGGGAAATCCGATTTCAACCCTCACCCATCAAGTGCAATTCGCGCTCAGATTCGACGTCAACGCCACGCCCTCTTGGAGCCTCGTGCGCGTCTCGACCTCCACCGCGCCGCTGTTCGACGCGAGCAGAAAGGATACGAGCACCCTGCTGATCACCATCGGCCCGCCCTCCGGCAAAACGCAGCTGACGAAGATCGTCTATCCAAAAAACTCCAAGCGTGGCGGAGGCCCGCCGCCGATCACATCGTCCTTGTCGCTGCTGTCGCCCGAGATGCTCTTCACTCATCAAGCGTATGAAATTAGAGCTTTCGGGCTGTCGGGCATCCCATAGCGATCAGCAACGGAAATAGCGCTCCAGCACATTCAGATAGACGGCGCAAAGCTGGTCGACATCGGCGACGCGGACATTCTCATTGACCGCGTGGATCGTCTCATTGGTGAGGCCGAATTCCAAAACCGGACAATAATTGACGATGAAGCGCGCGTCGGACGTGCCGCCGGTCGTCGAGAGTTCGGGCGTCAGGCCCGTAACCTGCCGCACCGCCTCGACCACAAGTTCGGTGAAAGGGCCGGGCTTGGTGATGAAGGAGTGGGCGTTCGACGGCGGAAATTCGACCTCGACATTGGCGCTCGGCGCTGCCGCCTTGATCACCTGCAGAATGCGTTCCTTCAACGTGTCATGTGTCCATGAATCATTGAAGCGGACGTTGAATTCGGCGCGCGCCTCGCCGGGAATAACATTGACCGCCTTGTTGCCGATGTCGATGGTGGAAAATTCGAGATTGGAGCGCTCGAAATGGGTGGTGCCCCTGTCGAGTTCATGCCCCGACAGCGCGGCGACGATATGCGCGATGATCGGCGCCGGATTTTCGGCGCGATGCGGATAGGCGACATGGCCCTGCTGACCCATGACGCGAATCCGCCCGTTGAGCGAGCCGCGCCGGCCGATCTTGATCATGTCGCCGAGGGTCGAGACATTGCTCGGCTCGCCGACGATGCAATGATCGAAACGCTCGCCGCGCATGCGCGCCCATTCGAGGAGCTTCGCCGTGCCGTTGATCGACGGGCCTTCCTCGTCGCCGGTGATGAGCAGCGACAGCGTCCCCCAAGATTTATCATTCCGCGGGCCATGCCCCTCGACGTAACGAATCGCCGCCGCGACGAAGGCGGCGATGGCGCCCTTCATATCCGATGCGCCGCGGCCGTAGACGCGGCCGTCCGAGACTTCAGCGGAGAAGGGATCGAAGCGCCAACGCGCGGGATCGCCGGGCGGCACGACGTCGGTATGGCCGGCGAAGGAAAGATGCGGCGCGCCAGCGCCGATCTTGGCGAAGAGATTGTCGATGTCCGCCGTGCCCGGCGCGGAGAAGGTGACGCGATGCGTCTCGAAGCCGGCGGCTTTCAGCGCCTTCTCGACGACATCGAGCGCGCCGGCGTCGGCCGGCGTGACGGATGGACAGCGGATAAGCTCGCGGGTGAGCGCGACGGCGGGGGACTCCGGCATTGTCATTTCGCTTCGTTCAGCTCGAGCAATTCAGGCGGACGCAATGCGCATTATGAGCGAGGTTCCTCCCGCCAGCCCAGTTCATAGACAGTCCAGAGTGCGGCGGCGACGAAGATTGCGTCGATGCCCCAGACATACCAGCGCGACATGATCTCGGCGGCGCGCGGCTGCCAAAAATGCGCGGCGCCGGCGATGAGCGCCAGGAGCGGCGCAAGGCTCGCGAGGCCAAGCGGCGGCGTGAGGCCGCGGTCGCGACAGCGCTTGGCCGAAAGATTGATGAAGCTCACTACGCAGAGCATGACCGCGAAGGCGAAAAAAATCACATAGGCGTAGGCAAGAATGGTCATCGGCGCGAAGAAGGGCGTCGTCGCCAGATCATGGGCCGAATACGGCTGAAGCGCGAACCAGATCAGCGTCAGGGGAAGAATAACCGCGAGAAGCGCGCCAGCGCCGCGCCGCCAGGTCGCGCGATCGATGCGGCCCTGTTCGGTCCGATAGAGAAAGCGCAGGCGCTCCGCGTCCATCAATCCCTCAGGAGCTCGTTGATGCCGGTCTTGCTGCGCGTCTGCGCGTCGACGGTCTTGACAATCACCGCGCAATAGAGCGACGGGCCCGGCGCGCCGTCCGGCAAGGGCTTGCCGGGCAAGCTCCCCGAAACCACCACCGAATAGGGCGGCACATAGCCGACATGGATCTTGCCTGTCGCTCGGTCGATGATTTTCGTCGAGGCGCCGATGAAGACGCCCATCGACAGCACCGAGCCCTTGCCGACGACGACGCCTTCGACGACCTCCGAGCGCGCGCCGATGAAACAATCGTCTTCGATGATGGTCGGGTTCGCCTGCAAAGGCTCCAGCACCCCGCCAATGCCGACTCCGCCGGAAAGATGCACATTCTTGCCGATCTGCGCGCAGGAGCCGACGGTGACCCAGGTGTCGACCATCGTGCCGCTGTCGACATAGGCGCCGAGATTGACGAAGGAGGGCATCAGGATCGCGCCGGGCGCGACATAGGCCGAATGGCGCACGATCGCGCCGGGCACTGAGCGAAAGCCCGCCGACGTATGCTCGCCCGCGCCCCAGCCGACGAATTTGGAAGGGACCTTGTCCCACCAGGTCGCGCCGCCCGGCCCGCCAGCGATCACCGCCATTTCGTTCAGGCGGAAGGACAGCAGCACCGCTTTTTTGAGCCACTGATTGACCTTCCAGCTTTCCGGACCGTCCTGCCCTTCGATCTTCTCGGCGACGCGCAGCTTGCCGGCGTCCAGGAGCCGCAGGGCCCCGTCGACGGCGCGGCGAATGTCGCCCTGGGTCTCGGCGGTGATATTGGCGCGATCCTCGAAAGCGGCGGTGATGAGCGTCTCAAGTCCGGTGTGCGGCATGAAATTCCCGAAATGATGCGGTGGAGGCTGGCGCGGTTGTAGGAGTCTGGCGAAGGGAGTCAACAAGGGGCGCGGAATCGGCCAGCAGAGCGGCGTTGACGCGCCGAACGACGCGCCCTATGTTTCTACGATGTAGATACACCCGCCGTCATTGCGAGGCGCGCAGCGACAAAGCAATCCAGAGTCACGGGGCGGATTCTGGATTGCTTCGCTTGGCTCGCAATGACGACCTCCTAATTGGAGAGCGTTATGCGCGCGACCGTGAAGAAATGGGGAAACTCGGCCGCCGTGCGCCTGCCGGCTGCGGTGATGGAGGAAGCGCGGCTTGAAATCGACCAGCCGGTCGACGTTCGGGTTGAACAAGGGCGTGTGGTGATCGAGCCGCTGGCGCCGCCGGAGTTCACGCTCGACGCGCTGCTCGCCGGCGTCACGCGCGACAATCTGCATGAGGAGGAAGACTTCGGCGCGCCCGTCGGCCGCGAGGCTCTTTAGTTGATGGATGACGCGAAACCGCGCATGTCATTTCCGACAGGCCGAAGGCCTGATCAGGAATCCAGTGCAACCGCAAGCTTTCTAAATATTGCTCTGGATTCCCGATCGCGCTTGCGCGCGTCGGGAATGACATGCACGAAATGGACATTGAAATGGCTTACATCCCCGAGCGCGGCGACATCGTCTGGTTCAGTTTCGATCCGCAGGCGGCACATGAACAAAAGGGCCATCGCCCGGCGCTGGTGCTCAGTCCCAAGGCCTATAATGGCAAGACCGGGCTGATGCTCGCCTGCCCGATGACGACGAAGATCAAGGGCTATCCGTTCGAAGTTGCGCTCGCGGACGCGAAGCCTTCAGCCGCTTTGGCCGATCAGGTGAAGAGCCTCGACTGGCGCGCGCGCAAGGCGAAGAAGAAAGGCGCCGCGACGAAGGCGGAAGTGGCGCAGGCTTTGGCGAAAGCCGCTGCGTTGCTGCTTTCAGGAGGCAAGACAATCACATGACCTGTTCGACATTTGTGAGAACCATGGCGCGCTACAATCGCTGGCAGAACGCCAGCCTCTACGCCGCAGCCGATAGTTTGTCGAATGATGAGCGGCGCAAGGACCGCGGCGCTTTCTTCAAATCAATTCATGCGACCCTCAGCCATTTGCTTTGGGCGGATCATATGTGGCTGAGCCGCATTTCCGATGCGCAGCCGCCCTCAACACAGCTTGAGGAATCGAGTTCATATCGTGACGACTGGACGACATTGAAACAGGACAGAATGACTTGTGACGAACGGCTGATCATCTGGGCCGACGGCGTGACTGACGAGTGGCTCACGGGCGATCTCATCTGGCGCTCGAGGATCATCAATGCAGAACTCGCACGGCCGAAATGGTTTGTCGTCAGCCATATTTTCAACCACCAAACTCACCACAGGGGCCAAGTCCATGCGATGCTGACCGCCGCAGGCGTCAGGCCGCAAGACACCGATTTGATGCTGATGGAGCCATTTTCGGCTTAAGCGCCGCTCAACCCCTCCAAAAACTCGACGAGATCATCGGTGACAAAATCCACATGCGGTTCGTCGCCGGTGGCGATTTCCCATTCTTCCCGCTCCGGACCTTCGTCATGGGACGGCAGCACCAGCACCGTCGTCATGCCGCGCTTATGCGGCACCACGAGATTGCGGTCGATATCCTCGAAAATCGCGGCGCGTTTGGGCTCGATCTTCAGCTTTTCGAAAAAGCGCATATAGGCGCCTTCATCGGGCTTGGCGATGAATTCGGCGGCGATGATGTCGAAAATATCCTCAAAGACATGATCGATGCCGAGCTGCTTCGCGGTTTCGATCGCATGATGACGCGAGCCATTGGTGAGGATCAGCTTGCGTCCGGGGAGCGCCGCGATCGCCTCGGCGAGCGAATGATTATGCGCCAGCGACGAACGGTCGATATCGTGCACATAGGAAAGATAGGCTTCGGCATCGATGTTATGCTCGGTCATCAGCCCGCGCAGCGTCGTGCCATATTGGCGGTAGTAGTGCTTCTGCAAGGCCCGCAGCGAAATCGCATCGAGGCCGAAGAGCCGCATCATGAACAAAGTGATGCGCGCGTCGATCTTCGGCCAGAGATCGGCGGTCTGCGGATAAAGCGTATTGTCGAGATCGAACACCCATGTGTCGATCTCGGCGAAGCGCGATTTCCGTGGCAAGTCTTTCGTCATCGTATCGATCGCCGCATGTCATTCCCGCCAAAGCGGGAATCCAGAGCAACGCCAAAGATCGCTGTGGTCGCTCTGGATTCCCGATCGCGCTTCGCGCCTCGGGAATGACGCCAATTCATCGCGCCAGTATCTCCTCCACCCATGAAGGCACGATTTCGCTCGCTGCACCATAGCGCCTGTCGTCGAATTCCTCGGCATTGCCCGACGGCTCGAGATTGAGCTCGCAGCAGCGCCGGCCCCTCGCCCGCGCCGCGCGCACGAAGCCAGCCGCGGGATAGACAGCGCCCGACGTGCCGATGGCGACGAAGATTTCCGCCGCCGCCAGCGCTTCATAAATCTCGTCCGTATCGAGCGGCGTTTCGCCGAACCAGACGACATGCGGGCGCAGCGCGCCGCCGCAGCCGCAGCGTGAGTCGACGGAAAGATCGTCGCGGCAGTCGCGCACGGCGCCGCATGACGCGCAACGCGCCTTCAGCAATTCGCCATGCATGTGAATGACGTTCTTTGAACCGGCGCGCTCATGCAGATCGTCGATATTCTGCGTCACGAGCGTGAATGCGCCGCCGCGCCGTGCGAGTTCCGCTTCGAGCCGCGCCAGCGCGACATGCGCGGCGTTTGGCGAAGCGGCGATGAGATTGCGTCGCCGCGTATTGTAGAAGTCATGCACCAGCGCCGGGTCATGCGCGAAGGCTTCCGGCGTTGCAAGCCGTATCGGATTGTAGCGCTTCCACAACGCCGCGCCCGGCCCGCGAAAGACGCCGAGGCCGCTTTCGGCGGAGACGCCGGCGCCGGTGAGGATGAAGAGGTTCATCGACCATGTCCCGTCATGCCCGCGCTTGTCGCGGGCATCCACGCCAGGACATTGCAATCGGCTGGAACGTCAAGCTCGATCGTGCGGCAACTCCTTCGTCAGCGCGCGGCGTTCCGGCGTGGATGGCCGGGACAAGCCCGGATGGCCGGGACAAGCCCGGCCATGACGCGCTGCAAGAACGCACAAGCTCCTTCACCTTGTAATCAGCGTGCCCGCGCCATGGTCGGTGAGCAGTTCGATCAGCACGGCGTGCGGCAGCTTGCCGTCGAGAATAACGACGCCCTCGACGCCGCGCTCGATCGCATACATGCAGGTCTCGACCTTGGGGATCATGCCGCCGGTGATCACGCCTTCGGCGATGAGCTCGGGAATATCGTCGACTTTCAGCTCCTCGATGATGTTCTTGTCCTTGTCGAGCACGCCAGGCACGTCGGTCAGAAAGATGAGGCGCTTGGCGTGAAGCGCGCCGGCGATCGCGCCGGCGAAAGTGTCGGCGTTGACATTGTAGCTCGCGCCGTCGGGGCCTTGCGCCACGGGCGCCAGAACCGGGATGAGTTCGCGGCCGAGCACCTGATCGAGCACGGTGGTGTCGACCTTGTCAGGCTCGCCGACATAGCCGAGATCGACGCCATCGGGCCGCTCCAGCTTCTTGGCGGTGACCATGCGCCCGTCCTTGCCGGTAAGGCCGATGGCGCGGCCGCCCTCGGAGTTGATGAAGCCGACGATCTGCTTGTTGATGGCGCCGGCGAGCACCATTTCGACGACATCCATCGTCTCGTCATCGGTTATGCGCAGCCCGTCGGCGAAGCGCGACTCGACGCCGAGCCGCTTCAGCATCGCGCCGATCTGCGGTCCGCCGCCATGCACCACGACGGGATTGACGCCGGATTGTTCGAGCAGGACCATGTCGCGCGAGAAATCGCGCGCCACCTGATCGTCGCCCATGGCGTGGCCGCCATATTTCACCACGACGATGGCGTCGTCATAGCGCAGCATATGGGGCAGCGCCTGCATCAGAATGCGGGCCTGCTGGAGCGCGGTGTCGGCGGCGTCGGTCATCGTGGAGCCTCGCGGGGCGCTGCCCTCTTCCAGGGTTGACGGGCCCAACTAGCCCGCCGCGCCCGTCGTATTCAAGCGTTTCGTTCGGCGATGAGCTTTGCGATCGCCGCGCGCAATTCGGCGATTCCTTCGCCCTTGAGCGCCGATGTGAAAATCACCTCGGGATAGGCCGCCGGCCGTTTCTCCATCGCCTTCGTCGTCGCGGCGAGCACCTCGTCGCGCTCGGCATTCTTCAATTCGTCATGCTTGGTCAGAACGACCTGATAGGAGACGGCGGACTGATCGAGGAGATCGAACATTTCCTCGTCGAGGGGCTTCACGCCGCGCCGCCCGTCGACGAGCACGAAGACGCGGTCAAGACTCGCCCTGCCCTTAAGATAATCGCGCATCAACTGCGACCAGTTCGCGACCTTCTCCTTGCCGACGGCCGCGTAGCCATAGCCCGGCATATCGACGAGGCGCAGGCGTTCCGCGCCGGGCGCGCCGCCGAGCGCGAAGAAATTGAGCTGCTGCGTGCGGCCCGGCGTGTTGGAGACTCGCGCCAGCGTCTTGCGATTGGTCAGCGCGTTGAGCAGCGAGGATTTGCCGACATTTGAGCGCCCGGCGAAGGCGACCTCCGACGGGCCGATCGGCGGAAGATCGTTCGCCTTGGCGCTCGCAAAGATGAAGTCGCAAGGGCCGGCAAAGAGAAGGCGGCCCTGCTCCGCGAAATCTGTCTCCGCTGCTTCGTGCATGAGATCAGCAATCGGCAGTGGGCAATCGGCAGTCGGATTGTTGTCTACTGCCGACTGCCTAAGCCCGACTGCCGTCCCTTAAGCGCGCTGAAACGTCTTGCGCAGATTGTCCCAGAACTCGAACTTCACGCCGGCGCGCTTCATGATGACGCCCTGCTGGACGATCGACAGGAGGTTGTTCCAAGTCCAGTAGATCAGCAGACCCGAGGCGAAGCCGCCCATGGTGAAGGTGAAGATCACCGGCATCCAGGCGAACATGGTTTTTTGAATTTCGTCGGCGGGCTCCGGATTCATCTTCATCTGCAGCCACATCGAGACGCCCATCAAGAGCGGCCAGACGCCGAGCGCGAGATAGGGGCCGAAAATCGCGATGTGGGTCGGATCGATCGGCAGCAGGCCGAACAGATTGAAGACATTGGTCGGATCGGGCGCCGACAGATCCTTGATCCAGCCGAAGAAGGGCGCGTGACGCATTTCGATGGTCACGACCAGAACCTTGTAGAGCGAGAAGAACACCGGAATCTGCACGATCACCGGCAGACAGCCGCTCGCGGGATTGATCTTCTCCCGCTTGTAAAGCTCCATCTGCTCCATGTTGAATTTGTGCTTGTCGTCGCCGTATTTTTCTTTCAGCTCTTTGATCTTTGGCTGAATCGCCTTCATCTTGGCGATCGATTGGTAGCTCTTGTTGGCGAGCGGCAGGAAGGCGAGCTTGACGATCACCGTCACCGCCAGAATGGCCAGACCGAAATTGCCGAGGACCTTGTAGAGGAAGTCGATCAAGCGAAACATTGGCCGGGTGATGAAGTAGAACCATCCCCAGTCGATCAGCAGATCGAAGCGCTTGAGGCCGGGATTGTCCTTATAGGCGTCGAGCACGTCGACGACCTTGGCGCCGGCGAAGACATAGGTCGTCGCCTGCCCCGATTTCCCAGGCTCGACCGTGGCGGGGTCGCTGACCGTATCCGCCTGATAGGTTTTCACCGCGCCGCCCATCGCGGCGTAGCGCGCCTCCATCGGCGCATTTTGATTGGGCGCGACGACGGCGGCCCAATATTTGTCTGTCAATCCAACCCAGCCGCCGACGCCTTTGAACGTCTTGGCCGCATTGTCTTCCTTCTCGATCTTGTCGTAGGTGACTTCCTGTCCGGCGTCGCCGACGACGCCGACGAAGCCCTCATGCAGGGCGGCGTAGCCCGCCGACGGCGGATGGCCGACGCGATTCACCCGCGCGTAATTATAGAGGGCGATCGCCTTACCCGTCTTGTTTTCGACACTGTCGTTGACCGTGAAAAGATATTCATCGTCAACGGCAATGACGCGCTTGAAAACAAGGCCCTGGCCATTGTCCCAGGTGAGCGTCACAGGCTTCGCTGCGGTCAGAACTTCGGAATCGGCGGTCCACAGCGTCTCGGTGGTCGGCAGAACCGGCGCATTTTCGGTTTCGGCGGTCAGATAGCCGAGCTCGGCGTAATAGGCGCCGGGCGCATCCTCGGGCGACAGCAGCGTGATGATCGGGCTCGAGGGGTCGACCGTCTCGTGATAAGTTTTCAACGAGACGTCGTCGATCCGCGCGCCTTTCAGGGCGATCGAGCCGGAAATCGACCGTGTGTCGATGGCGATGCGCGGGCTGAGCGCCAGGGCTTCGGCGCGGGTCTTAGTCGCGGCCTTCGCAGGCGCCGCCGTCACCCGCTGCTCGGGCGCGCCAAGCTTTGGAACCTGCGCGAGACGCGCCTGCTCAGTCTGAGCCCGGCGCTGCTTATCCATCTCCGGGAAGGCGTAGAAATAATCCCACAGGCCGATGAAGATCAGCGACACGGCCGCGGCGAGGAGCATATTTTTGGTGTTGTCGTTCATGGCCGCGTCAGCCTGTCTTCCTGTTTGCGTCTTGGACTTTGCGCCTTGGATGCGCCGCGCCGCGATCGTGCAATCTGGCGAGTCCTTCGGTCATCTGCGTGAGAAGTTCGGGAAACGGCGCTGAGAGGGCTGCGCGCCGCGCGACAAAGACGTAATCGCGTCCGGGCTTCGCGCCAAGGGCGCCGCCGAGCCGCAGGGCCTCGCGAAGCCTGCGGCGGATGCGGTTGCGCTCCACCGCCCCGGCGACCTTCCGCGTGACGGTCAGGCCGAAGCGGGCCGGCGCATTTGAGTCCGCAGGCTCCCGGGACGCCATCTGCACCGTGAAGGCTGGCAGGGCGACGCGCGCGCCGCCCGACGCCCGCACAAAATCGCCGCGCCGGCGCAAAACCTCCGGGCGCGGGGATTTCTCACCTTCGGCGGGGACTTGCGCCTTCATGCAGCCATCCGCCTCGCCCGCGCAGCGCCGGATCAGGCCGACAGGCGCTTGCGCCCACGTGCGCGCCGCGCGGCGATGACGTTGCGGCCGCCGACCGTGGCCATGCGGGCGCGAAAGCCGTGACGCCGCTTGCGCACGATCTTGCTGGGCTGGAATGTCCGTTTCACCGTTCTTCTCCGCTGGCGAAAGGGACGTCATGGCCCGCTCCCGCGCTCGACTTGCCGATCGCCCCCGGCGGCTCGCCGCAGACGGCTTGAAAATGGTTCGGCGCCTGCGACGCCGCACGGTCGTCACAAAACATTCGCCGCCCCTTTTGGAGCGGCGCCGATCGCAGGCATATAGGAGAAAGCGCGCGTTCAAGTCAATGTTGGCCCCGGCCGTTTTGCGTCCGGAGGCGCGTAAAACGGCCGGACCGCGGTCGCAGATGACCTGCGGGTTCGAGGCGGACAGTTCCGATTCAAAGCGTCTCGAGAAAGGCGACGATCGCCGCCTTTTCTTCGACGGACAGATCCAGCGGGCGGATTTTCGGGTCGAGCGATGGATTGGCGCCGCCGCCGCGGTCGTAAAATTCGACAACCTCGGCGAGCGTGCTCAAGCTTCCGTCGTGCATGTAGGGCGAGCTCTCGCTCACGCCGCGTAGCATCGGGGTGGCATACGCCCAGCGATCGGCGGGCGCGTTGGTGATCTCGAAACGGCCAACGTCGTTCGACGCTCCGGCCAGAGCTAGGCCCACCGCAGCGATATCGACATTTTGGAATACGCCGGGCGCGAGTTGCACCAACCGTTTGGCGCGCCTCGCTCCGGACCGAAACGCGACCCCGGTGTTGTGCCAGGATTGGTCAGTGAACAGCGCCGTCTCGGTTCCGATCATATGGCAGGCGGCGCAGCCGGCCTTGCCAATGAAAAGCTCATAGCCCTGCCATTCCTCGGGCGTCAGCGCCGCGCGCTCGCCGCCATAGACCGCGCGATCGAAGCGCCCACCGCCGCGCAGCAGCGAAGCTTCATAGGCGGCGATGGCGCGGCCCAGCGTCATCATTGTTGCGCCTTCGCCCGGAAAGACCGCATCGAATAGTGACCCATAGTCCGCGTCAGCGCGGAGGCGGCCGATCAGCGGGCCGATGCCGGCGTTGTCCATCTCGTCGGCGGCGAGCAGCGGCCCCCAGACCTGCGCTGCGAGATCGGTCTCGCGACCGTCATGGAAGAGGAATTTCTTGAAGACGACATTGTAGAGCGAGGGCGCATTACGCCGCAGCGATCGCCCCTCCATGCCGATCGAAAGCGCGCTTTGGTTTGAGGCGTAGCCCTGCGCGGGAATATGGCACATGGCGCAGGAGAGCGTGCCATTCGCCGAAAGGCTGCGATCGAAGAACAGCTTCTCGCCAAGCTTGCGCATCGCAGGCGTTCCCGCGACTGCGGCGGGAACCGGAGGGAGACCCAGCGGCGGTTCGATGGCTTCCCCTGCGGCGCTGTTGAAGCAGCCCAGCACAGCGAGAATGGTCAGAAAGCGCACAATGAAGAACTGCGCAACGTTCATTTTGCGGTCACCGCATTGCTCGCGTCCGGAAACTCCATCGCGAGCGTTCGGAGGTCGTTCAGCAAGCCTTCTGTCGTCAAGAACGCCGTGCTGTAGATCTCGCGGACCCGGCCTTCGGGATCGATCAGAAACACTTTCAGCATATGATTGATCGCGCCGGTGCGCCTCCCAGCGCGATCCGTCTCATAGGCGATATCCTGTCCCATGGCGGCAAGCAGCGGCGTCATCTCCGCTTCGCTCGCGCCGGCGAGAAAGACCCAGGGCACGTCGCCGCCGCGCTCTTGCGTCTCCAGCAAGCGCAAGACGGAAGGCGTGTCGCGGTTGGGATCGAGGCTGACGAAAACAAGGCGGAGCCTGCCCTTCAGGAGCGGATCGGTCTCCGCCTGTTTTCGCGTCTCTTCAAATGTCGACCATGCAACCGGGCAGCCGAGGGGATCGGCGCAGCGCGAATAGAAGAAGCCGAGCGCAGTCACCGCGCCCCGCGTGTAAGCGGAGAGCGACGTCCGCCTGCCTTGCGCGTCGAGCAGCGACGCCTCTGGCGCGCTTTGGATCGAATGCAGCACATAGCTTCCGGGCGCCGGCAGTCTCGTGGCCGCCGGGTCCACAGCGAAGGCCGACGTCGCTCCGAGCGCGAGCACAAAGGCGATCGCGGCTCTCAAAATGCTGCGGCGCGCGCTCACGGCAGCTCGGCCTTCTGCGCGCTTGCGGTAAACTTCATATGATGCGCACGGCCGAGGCCCTCCTTGTGGAAGTCGACGACGAAATCCTGCTTCAGCTCCTTGCCATCCCAGGAGTAGCCCTTCAGGAACTGCTCGTTTTCGGCGCCCTTCTTGTCCCAGTTGGCGAGTAGCGAGGTCGTGAAATAGACTCTCTTCCCGTCCCAGCTTTGCGAGACCATGTTCACCTGCGCGCCGATCTTTTTCGCATAGACTTGTTTCGGCGCTTCCGGATCGGAAAGATCGAAGAGCCGCGCCGTCCCGTCCATGAATGTGTTGACCCAAAGCGACGAAGCGTCGGACGAAATCGAAATGTCGACGGGCAATGGAATCTTCGACGGATCGCCAATGTCGGCGACGGCTTTCGCCTGCCACTCGTTCTTGTCGTCCTGTTTGACCAAATAGAGTTTGGAGGTGAGCGCGCCAGCGGTGATCGCCCAATTCGCGCCGGGCTTCAGCGCCCAACGGATTTCGAGCGGCGCGCCGGGGACGGAAAACACCCTTAAAGGCTTCATCGCCTTCAAATCCCACATCACCATCGTGTTCCCGAAGTTCTTCATCGCGGAACTGTCCTGGATGAGTTGCGAGAGATCCATCATGTAGTTGGTCCAGCCCGTGAAACCCGACGTGAGCATGCGGTTCTGGGCCGGATTGATGGCGATGTCGTAGCCATAGCCGTCGCCGCCGTCACCAAGCGGCATGGGCGTCGTCGTCACGAGCTCGCCGGCATTGTTGTAAGTGATCAGCCCGGTGACGCCGCCGTGATCCTTGTTGTTGGAAAGCGCCTGCACGAGCATGCGGCCAGGCAGCGCGTAAAATGTGTGCGGCCCGACGTAGCCTGTGCTCTCGGCAAGATTGTCGATGGTCTTGACGAGCTTCGGCGTCGAGGGATCGGAGCCGACGTCGAAAATGAAAATCTTGTTGTCGTCGAGACGACCCGCCCAGAGATGTTTGCGATCGTCGGTGAAGCCCATGTGATGGGCTTCGCCGCGCCCGCCGACGGAAATGGCGTGAATCACCTTGCCGTAAGTCGGAGAGCCAGGAATGACGTCGATCGTGACGAGCTTGTCGGATCCATCGCCCACGCCTTTTTCGCCAAGCGTCCAGACATGGAGATACTGCTCCTGCCCTTTGATCAGACCGGTCATGAAAGGCGAGTTGCAGGTTTCGTCCGCAGCGGCAGGCGCAAGCGCCCAAACCAAGGCAAGCGCGCAGACGGCGGCGCGAGACGGCAAGCTTTTCATTTGAACCATTCTCCCTTTTTGGTCAGACTCCGGTCAGGCTGTGGCAGGGTCTATGATCGCCCTGATTTCGCTGATCCGGTTCGCTGGAAAGCCTCCTTGCGCCGCATGTTCTCTGATCGCTTCGGCGTCTTCGGCGATGTAAACGCAATAGAGCTTGTCGTCGGTGACATAGCTCTCGATCCATTGCGCCCGCGGGCCGAGCTCGCGCAGCACCGCGCAGGAGCGTTGCGAAACCGCCTGGAGATCGGCTTGAGTCATCTGGCCGGCGCCGGGAATGTCGCGTTCGATGATGAATTTCTGCATTGACCATCCTTCCTATCTTGCAACGTATTGATATGACCGGTCGTCTCATTTCGGCGAAAAAAGATCACGCCTTGAAGTAGCCGTTTAGCAACATGTCGCAAAACTGCGTCAGCGGACGCACCGAGCGCTCGATCTTCATGCGCAGCAATGCCCCCTGCCAGACGTTGACGAGGAAATCCGCCATGTCCTTCGCCTCCATGTCGGTGCGGAACCTACCTTCGCGCTGAGCTCGGGCGATTCCCTCGCGCAGTTTGTCACGATAGCGATGGACAGCCTGGCGCAGCGACGTCTGGCAGAGTTCGCTCGTGTCACCGATCTCGCCAATGAGATTGCCAAGGAGGCATCCGCCTTTGAAATCGCGACGCTCCGTCTCCTCAATCATCTCCTCAAAATATCCCTTGAGCGCGACGTCAGCCGTGACGCCCTCACGGCGCAGATGCGCGTCGAGCTGTTGGATGAATGGCTCGATATAATGTTTGACGACCTCTGCGCTGAACGCCTCTTTGCTTTCGAAGTAATTGTAAAAGGAGCCTTTGGGCACGCCGACGCTCTGCACCAACTCCTGCAGCCCGGTGCCGTGATAGCCTTGCTCCATTAGCAGCGCGACTCCACGGTCCAGGAGTTTCTCTCTCAGCTCATTTACGTCGCGTCGGCTCATCGTGTTATAATATGACCAGTCGTCTTAGTTTGGCAAGAGGGGCGCAAGGGTGCAAGACGGCCTCTCGCGCGCCAATCCGAACTGATGAAAAGCGCGATGAACCGAATTTGCCGAGGCCGAGGGCCTAGTCCGCTGCGCGCGTCGCCCGCACTTCTTCGCGGCGCCTCATTCACGCCGCGCATCGGGCCGGATGATGACGCAAATGGGGCGAGAAACGCTGATACGCAGCCTCGCATGAGCCTCGAATACGCGTCGCGTATTTTGTCTTTGCCCACCTGACTCACGACGGCGTATAGATTGGTAACGACGTGATTCGCGTCGTTGTCCGTATCCTTCCAGACGTAGCGTGACGCGTCCGCCTCGCTTGGCGCCCATGATTAAGACTTTGGGCCGCGTTTGAGGCGTAAGTGAAGGTTTATTAACCAATTCCGCTTACCTTCCTGGAAGGTCGGTCAGGTCGCAGGGGCGAGGACTCGCCGGCCCGCCGGCGCGCGCTCTTGGCGCGGGCCGGTTGTGGACGACGAAGCTCGGTGGGGAACCAACATGCGCGTTTTATTGATCGAGGACGACAGCGCAACGGCTCAAAGCATCGAGCTCATGCTCAAGTCCGAGAATTTCAACGTCTATACGACCGACCTCGGCGAAGAGGGCATCGATCTCGGCAAGCTTTACGACTACGACATTATTCTTCTCGACCTCAATCTGCCGGATATGTCCGGCTATGAGGTGCTGCGCACGCTGCGCGTCGCCAAGGTGAAGACCCCGATCCTCATTCTCTCCGGACTTGCCGGCATCGAAGACAAGGTGAAGGGCCTCGGCTTCGGCGCCGACGACTATCTCACCAAGCCCTTCCACAAGGACGAACTCGTCGCGCGCATTCACGCCATCGTCCGCCGCTCCAAGGGCCATGCCCAATCGGTGATCATCACCGGCGAACTCGTCGTCAATCTCGACCAGAAGACGGTGGAGGTGGCCGGCGCCCGCGTGCATCTGACCGGCAAGGAATATCAGATGCTGGAGCTGCTCTCGCTGCGCAAGGGCACGACTCTGACCAAGGAAATGTTCCTCAACCATCTCTATGGCGGGATGGACGAGCCGGAACTGAAAATCATCGACGTCTTCATCTGCAAATTGCGCAAGAAGCTCGCCAACGCCAGCGAAGGCCGCAATTACATCGAAACCGTCTGGGGCCGCGGCTATGTGCTGCGCGAACCAAGCGAAGCGGATGAGCGCATCACGGCGTGAGCGCCCCTGCTTCGGCCATCGTCCCAAAGCGCGACAAGACGGCCGACGTCAGTTGTGAGGCGTCGCCGCCGAGGCTGGATTTTCGACAGGTTTTCGCGTCCCGAAACACGCCGCTTTTCAGGAGCGCCGCCTGCGGCGGAAATTCAAAATGCGGTGAACCTCACGCCGGTCGAAATGTAATTCGATCCGCCATGCACGCCATTGATGGCGCCGAATACGCCCGAACGGTGATGCACGCGAACAAAAACCTCGAAAGGCGCTTCCTTGCTGGGAGAAAATGTAACCTCGGGGATGAGTAGATTGAGAAATCCATTGCCGTGGTGGCTACTGTCGAAATCTCTTTCAAAGCCAGAAACGCCGGTGACGTAACTTGCCCCAAATAATCCAAGACGGAAGTTGGTATATACGTAATCATTCCAAGGAAAATACGTCCACCTCGCCATGGGGATCAAATCAAACTCCCATTGGTTTCCCGTATAAGCGGTCCCAAAGCGCTTCGCGACGCCGCCCTCTATTTCAAGTTCGAGGGGGATGCTTTGAAAACGGTAGGCCGTGTAAATCGCATGGGCGTCGACAAGAAGGCCTGACTTGAAATCCTGACGCCAAGGTCTCAACAGCGTTATGTCGACCAATGCTTCATTGGTGAGCACGCCGACATAGCCCCCGAGCCGCAGCGTCGGTTCGGAGTTCGACGCGAGCATGCCGGCCATGATCGGAGCAGGCGGCGCGTCCTTGGCGAATTCTCCGGCAACCGAGGGAGTCATGGAAATCGACAAAACGACGCCGGCAAAAACGACAGCTGACTTTTTCATGCCTATCCCAATAGGTTCCGATTCCCGGTCAATTTGCCGACTTATATGATTGCCGCTCTTTAAGACCAACACGCCGCCCTTCCAAGCGAAACGAACCTGATGGCAACTTCATGACCTGTATCGCGAGGATTCGCAGAAGCCTCATTGGGCGGCCCTTGAGATAGACCCCGCGAAAAGACCGGCCCCGACGCCGGACAGTTGCATGATCTTGTCTCATTCTCAAATGGTTACGATTATTCTGGAGGCGCCGAACTTCTTGATACGGCGCGCTCGGCTGCGGCGATTATACTATCCGCTCTGGTCGCGCAGCGTCTTACTTGCCGCCCGTTTCCTGGGCGCCGTCGGTCGGCTTTTCCGCCTTGGCCTTTCGGCCGCATTGGGTCTGCTGTCTGCAATCCTGTTTCGCGGCAGACGCTTGGGAGCGGCTATGGTTCTTGCCCTTTGCGGCGGACGGGGCCGCTCCGGCAAGAACCAGCGCGATGGCGGCGGCGGCCGTCGAGGCGGAAGCGACCGAGATTTTCATTCGAAATCTCCATGAGCAGCTTTCTCTTCGATGCAGAACTGCATCTTACGCGGTTCGGGAACCGGGCCGCACGATCTTACGGCGATCGGGCGCGAAAAGCCCATTGCCGGCGAGCGCCTTCTCAGGCGGCGGCGCTCTCTGCGGACCCGTCCGACCCCGCGGTCTGCGTCTGCGCCGGGACCGCCTCGATGGTCACAATCTCGGGCTCGCCCGACACGACAACCCGCATCCCGCAGGCCTTTGCGACGAGGCCGGCGTAATAGGCCTGGATCGCGCGCGCGTCGATCGCGCCCTCTTCCGCTTCGCCTTCCAAGAGCTGCGGCACGTTGGCGGCGACTCGCGCATTGACGCCCTTCGCCTCGATCTTGAAGGCGAGCCCGTCGTCTTCGCCCGAGGAACTCACCGAAATGATTCCGCCGCGCGGGATCGCCGCGTCGGCGAGAAGGCACAGATTGAGGAGCAGCTTCACCTTGTTCTTCGACATCAGAACGCGCGGCACGCTCCACAAGAGCTGGGTGCGTTCGTCGGCGATCAGTTGACGCGTCACCAGTTCCGCGTCGCCGGTGTCGATCGACGCGCCCTTGGAGCCCGCCGCGCCGAAAGCGAGCCGGCAGAACTGCAGCCGCGCCGAGGCCTCATTGGCGCTTGACTTGATCAGCGCCAGCGCATGGCCGCGCATTTCGGCGTCCTTCTCCTCTTCGAGGACTTCAAGGCCGTTGACGATCGCGCCGACGGGCGAGATGACGTCATGGCAGACCCTCGACGACAGGAGCGCGGCGAGATCGAGCGGGTCGAGCGTGAATTTGGTCATGGCGCCATCCAAAGCGGGCGAAAGCGGCGACGTCTAAGGAAGCTCGGATTGAACTTCTAGTAGAACGCGCGACGGAATGACGTTACGGGCGAATCACCGCGTTCCGGCTGATCGAAACTAGCGGGCGCGGCGCGGATTGCAAATAACTCGCGCCGCGATTTTAAAACGTGCGAAGAGAAAGCTAACGATGACGGAAGGCAAATCCCTGCATACGCCGGTCGCGTCCGAGGAGTTGGAAGACCTCGCCCGCCTGTTCGCGACTCTCGCGGTCGCCGCCGGCGCGCTGGCGATGGAGACGTTCAACAACGCGAACATTGAATCGCGACTCAAGGGCGACAGGTCGCCGGTGACCGAGGCTGACGAGCGCGTCGAGGCCTATCTGCTGCGCGAACTCGAAAAATCATTGCCCGGCGTGCCCTTTTTGGCCGAGGAAAGCGCCGCGCGCGGCGTGACGCTGAGCGCAGGCGACGCCTTTTTATTGATCGATCCGATCGACGGCACCCGCGAGTTTCTCGCCCGCAGCGCCGATTTCACCATCAATGTGGCGCTCGCCGAAGGAAGCGCGCCGCGCGTGGGCGCCGTTTACGCGCCGGCTCACGGGCGCATCTGGTTCGCCGGCGCGCGCGGCTATGAGGCGGAGGCGGCGCCCGGCCGATCGTTGCCCGCGTCGCAGGACTGGCGTTTGCTGCGGGCGCGACCGCGTCCCGAAGACGGGCTCGTTGCGCTGGTTTCAAAATCCCACCTCGATGAGGAGACGAAGGCGTTTCTTTCCCGCCATCCGATCGCGCGCAGCATGTCGGCCGGCTCCTCGCTCAAATTCTGCCTGCTGGCCAGAGGCGAGGCGGACGTCTATCCGCGCTTCGGCCCGACGATGGAATGGGACACGGCGGCGGCGGACGCGGTGCTGCGCGCCGCCGGCGGCGCCACGCTCGATCCGGACGGCGCGCCGCTGCGCTACGGCAAGAGCGACGCCGCTTTTCGTAACGGCCCGTTCATCGCCTGGGCGGACCCAGCCGCGCGCGACGCCGCAACGCTTCCTTAACCGCGACGCGCGAATTTGAAGCAAGCAACGCCGGGCGTCGTCTTTGCGACGCGGCGGCGCCGCGCGTCGGCCATGGTTCGCGCCGACGCTTGCCCTGACATTCGGGTTCCGGAGTTTCGTCGCCATGAGCAAATCCTCGTTCAACGCCGCCTCGCGCCGCGATCTCATTCGCCTCGCCGCCGCCTCGGCCTGCGCATGGGCGGCGCCTTTGTCTTTCGCGCGCGCCAATCAGCGTCCCGAAACCTATTCGAGCGGCGAAATCGTCGAGAACGGCCATCGCTTCTTCGGCTCGATCTCGCGCGGACTCGCCGAAGGCGTCGAACGCGCCTCGCGCCAATGGGGCAGCCCGAACGCCTACATCCTCGGCCAGGAGGCGAGCGGGGCCTTCGTCGGCGGGCTCCGCTATGGCGAAGGCACGATGTATACGCGCAACGCAGGCCAGCAGCGGGTCTTTTGGCAAGGGCCTTCGATCGGCCTCGACGCTGGCGGCGACGGCGACCGGACCATGATGCTGGTCTATAATCTGCCGTCGGTCGACGCGATCTATCGGCGGTATTCGGGCGCCAATGGCTCGGCCTATCTCGTCGGCGGATTCGGATTCACGGCGCTCAACAATGACGAGGTCGTCGTGATGCCGGTGCGCTCCGGGCTCGGCGCGCGGCTTGGCCTCAATCTCGGCTATCTGAAATTCACGCCGGAATCGACCTGGAACCCGTTCTGAGACGATCGGAGGACGGCTCCAGCGGTTCGCGCGCGACGAAACTGCAAATGCCGCAAGCCGCGTCGCCGCGCTGCCGGCGCCACCGGCAGTCCTGACGAATGCCGCAGTCATATGCGGGGCTCGGCCTGACCGGCGCGCCGGCCTCCGCCAGAAGTTGCGCGATTCGGCCGAGCAGCTCGCATCCCCCGCCGCGCCAATGCGCGCAGTCGGTTTCGACGCAAGCTGGCGCGAATCGCCGGCGCGCGGCAGGCGCGCCCTGATATAGCGCCGCCGCCAGAAAGCCCTCATCGGCGGCAAGCGTCGTCGCAAAAGCCGGGGCGCTCGGGCGCTGATCGCCGCTCACGCGCGCGTCGCCGGCAGGAAGCGAAGGAACGCCGGGGCAGCGCAAACTCATATGGCTTCACTCCAATTCGTCCGCAAACCGCGTGCGCGGCGTGACTGACGCGGGTTCTGCCGCGCGCCGGCGGAGAAGTCGTCATCCGAATAGACGAAGCCGTAATTCGGCGCGGCGGACCTCTCCGGGCGCGCTCGAGCGACGCGAATCGCCCGGCGGGTTTTTGCGTTCGGCGTCATTACGTGGCAAAATCAATGACGCCGTCCGCTTCGAGACGGATCAAGGATTGCTGCGTCTTGATCGAACAAGCGATGTATTTTGCGCTCGGCTTTCTCGTCGCCGGGCTTTTCGCCTTGATGTTCCTGCCCGCTTTCTGGCGGCGCGCGCTTCGACTTTCGATGCGGCGGCTGCAGATGCTCGCGCCGATGACGATGGAGGAGGTCTTCGCCGAGCGCGATCTGCTGCGCGCCGAATTCGCCGTCCGCGAGCGGCGATTCGAACAGTCGATGGAATCGGTTCAGGCAACGCGCGCGAATGATCTCGCGACGATCGGCCGCCACGTCGCGCGAATCAACGATCTCGAAACGCAGCTCAAAGTCGCCGCGGCCGACAATCGCGACATGAATGTTCGCGTCGGCGAGGCGCAAAAGGCTCTGGCGGAGCGCACCGGCCTTCTGCACGCCACGGAGCGGGCGCTACAGGACATGACCGACCGCGCCGAGACCCGCGTCTCGCAGATGCGCCTGATTCGATCAGAGACGGCGCAGCTTAACGAAGAGGCCGGCGTGCAGCTGGAAGGGCTCGTCGCCGCCTATGAGGCGCGCGTCGCGGCGCTGCATCAGCATAACGCCGAATTGCAGGGCGTGCTGGAGGCTTTGCGCGAGGAAAATGCGCGGGCCGGCCTGCCCGACGCCCGGGCGACCGAACTCGAACATCAGCTTACCCATATTTCTGGCGAACTCGCGGCGACCCGCGCGCTGGGCGATACGCTCGCCGCCGAACTCGACGAGGCGCGGGCGAAGCTCAAAGCCGTCGAGGAGCGCCAAAAAAGCGAAGCGGATCAATTGGAGGGCGCTCTGCGCGTCGCTCGTGCCGAAGCCAACGACGCCGCCGGCAAGCTCGAATCGGCGCGCGCCGACAACGCCATGCTGCAAGGCGCGGTGGAGGCCTTGCGCGCCGATCGGGCCAATCTGCGCCGCGCCACTGGCGGGGCCAAGGGACTGTCGGTCGTTCCCGCCGCGGCGAGCGACGCTGAAATCGCGTCGCTGCGGGAGGCGATCGTCGAATTCGGCGACCGTGTGGTCGCGCAGGACTTCGAGGCGCCGGCCAAACGCGCCTGAGGCGCGGCCCCTCCCCGCCCCCAAAACTTTCGTCCGAAAGCGAAATCGCACGCGCGCGCGGTTGACCGGCGGCGCGCGCTTTGGAACAAGTTGCGCCTTCGCTCTACCTTCGCGAGGCCGCTCGTGCTCTTCGTCGCCCTTTGTCTGGATAAGCCCGATCATGTCGATTTGCGCCTGTCGACGCGCGCCGCGCATCTCACTTTTCTCGAAAAACACGCCGCGCGGGTAAAGCTCGGCGGCCCCTTGCTTAACGGCGAGACGCCGATCGGCTCGATGCTCATTCTCGACTGCGAAGACGAGGCGGCGGCGCGCGCGCTGCTCGCCGAAGACCCCTACGCAATCGCCGGCCTCTTCGCCTCTGTTGACTTAAAACCCTGGAAACGCGTGGTGGGAGCGCAGCTCTGATGGCGCATTGGCTTCTAAAGAGCGAGCCGTCGAGCTGGTCCTGGGATCAGCAGGTCGCGGCTGGGGCCAAGGGCACCTTCTGGAACGGGGTGCGCAACCATTCCGCCAAACTCAATCTGATGGCGATGAAGAAGGGCGAGCGCGGCTTTTTCTACCATTCCAACGAGGACAAGGCGGTGGTCGGGATCGTCGAAATCATCAAGACCTATTATCCCGACCATACCGACGAGACCGGCAAATTCGGCATGGTCGACGTGAAGGCGGTCAAGGGCCTGAAAAAGCCGGTGACGCTTGCTGAAATTAAAGGCGAGCCGCGTCTGAAGGACATGGTCCTCGTCAATAATTCGCGCCTCTCCGTGCAGCCGGTGACCGACGAAGAATGGCGCGTGGTGCTGGAGATGGCCGGCGAGAAGCCATAGGCCGCGCGCCGATCGCCACGCCGCCTGTTGCAGATATGGCACAGCTCTCGTGAAATGAACCAAAGCCCCTGCAAAAACATAAGGTTTTAATTGCGAAACGGCTTTCGCCTTGCTCAGTTGCCTTGGACCTTAATGAGTCGTTCGCAGCGGCGGGGACAGGGCAGTGACGAATAAATTCATCGCGAGCGTGGTTTTGGCTCTGGCGCTCGCCGCCGGATCGGCGTTCGCCGCGGATCTTCCCTCCCTCAAGGCGCCGCCGCCCTATGTCCCGCCGCCGCCGCTGTGGACCGGGTTTCACGTCGGTCTGAACGCCGGTGGAACGTGGGCCGCAAGCACGACGACCAATTTCGTCTCGACGCCCTTTGTCATCAATGGCGCCGACAATGCTCCCTGGGCTTTGGGCGCGGCGGCTGCGGGCTCGGGCGTCCTTTCGACCAATTGGGCCGGCTTCATCGGCGGCGGACAGATCGGCTATGATTGGCAGTTCGCCGGCGGTTTCCTCGCCGGATTGGAGACCGACATTCAGGGCGTCGCCGGCTCGAGCAACGGCGCCGGCGCGTTGACGCTCGCGCCGACGCCGCTCGCGGCGCAGGGGCTCAATTTCCTGACCAGCGTGTCGGCCGCCAAATCGCTGGATTTTCTCGGCACGGCGCGGGCGCGGCTCGGCTATCTCATCACGCCCACCCTGCTCGCCTATGCGACCGGCGGCCTCGCCTATGGCCAGGCGAGTTCGACCACCAATTTCTTCCAGCACGTGCCCAATGACACGCCGGGCTTCTGGCTGCTCGGCGCCAATCAGGGCCGCTATTCGCAGATGCGCGTCGGCTGGACCGCCGGCGCCGGGCTGGAATGGCTGTTCTGGCCGCAGTGGAGCGCCAAGCTCGAATATCTCTTCTATGATCTTGGCGCCGCCGCCTATCCGGTCGCAATCACCGGAGATTGGGAGACACCGACTCTCCTCGCCGCCAACGCCACTCAGGCGCGCGCGCGGTTCGACGGCCATGTCGTCCGCGTCGGCGTCAACTATCACCTCAACTGGGGCGTCGCGCCGATCGTCGCGAAATACTGACCTTCGCCAAAAAAAAAAGCGCCCGGCCAGGTTGGTCGGGCGTAGTGCGAGGGGGGAGGGGGAGCTCCGTGCGGATGGAACCCGCAGGGGTCTAGAATTGTTCCAGGCGGGCGCAAGAAACTCTGCTTAGAAACGACGCCTTTACGATAACATCTAGCGCATGATACGAGTTCCGGGTGATCTGCTCGGCTGTCATTCCAGACGCGCGCAACGCGCGCGATCTGGAATCCAGAGCAAAACCAGCATTCTTGAATTGGCTCTGGATTCCCGATCAGGCCTTCGGCCTGTCGGGAATGACACAGCCCCAGCGAACCGATCAGCCGGAATCCGTATGACCCCTGGGGTCAGGCGCGCGTTCTCCTCGCCTCTTGCCTCACCCCTGTCTCACCTGCAGGGCTCCGAATCCAGGTTAACGAAGCGTCGCCTCACCGCGTCATTGCGAGCGTCAGCGAAGCAATCCATCGCGCCGCCCCGCGGCTCTGGATCGCTTCGCTTGCGCTCGCGATGACGGCGGAAAGCAAGCCGAAATTAACCCGAGTTCGAGCCCTGGCCTCGCCTCTTGGCCTCTTGCCGACAACGGCGCGTCTGACGCAAAATGCGTTTGATTGCGAGTATAGCCGATGGCGTCGGACGAATTGCGCAAATTTCGATTGCAGCGGGCGAAGGATTTCGCCGCGCCAAAACCGACGCTGCCTGACATCGCCAAGAAGGCCGATGACCTTCAGGCGATCAAGGATACGGTCGACAGCGCCGCGACGGTCAGCGGCGCGCTGTGGCTCTCCTATCTTTTCGTGATGTTTTACATCGCCGTCGCGGCCGGCGCGGTGACGCATGAAGACCTCTTGCTTCAGCGCCCGGTCAAGTTGCCTTTTTTAAATGTCGAACTTCCGCTGCTGGCGTTCTTCTTCCTCGCGCCGCTCCTCTTCGTCGCGACGCATATCTATACGATCGTGCATTTCAATATGCTTGGCCAGAAGGCGGCGCGTTTTAACGCCGAGCTGCATCATCAGCTCAAAGACGAAAAAGAAATTCGCGACAAGCTGCGGCGGCTCTTGCCGAGCAATGTGCTGGTACAGATTTTCGCTGGGCCGCCGGAACTGCGCGACGGCCGTTTTGGCCTCATCCTGAAGGCGATCGTCATTCTGACGCTGCTCGTCTGTCCGGTTCTTCTGCTGCTGCTGTTGCAGATTCAATTCCTGCCTTACCACGCCGGCTGGATCACATGGACACAGCGCGGCGCGCTGATGTTCGACATTGCGATCCTTTGGGTGTTACGGCCGCCGACGCTTCTGAACGGCGTTGGCGGCTGGAGCTTTCATGGGGGCGAGGCGGAGACGGCCCCGAAGCGCGTGCGCGCGATGCGCGGCGCAGGTCTGGCCGTTACGGGCGTTCTCAGTCTTCTGGCGATCTGGTTCTCGGTGGTGGTGGCGACCATTCCCAACGAATGGCAAGAGAAGAATTTAGCCGCGCTCGACCCGAAGATTTGGCCGAACCCTAGCGAATGGCAGGCCGACGAGGTCCCATTAGTCTCTACCCGAGAGCGCCTTTTCGCGGGCGAGGTCGACCCAGTGACGCGCCGCCGCAAGAGCCTGTTCTCCAATACGCTCGTCTTGCCGGGCTTCGATGTTTACGTGGCGCTGAAAGTCGACGACAAGACGAAGCTCGATTGGAAAGACCATTTGATCGATCTTCGCGGCCGCGCGCTGGATCGGGCGGTCTTCTGGGGAGCGAAACTGCCCAAAGCGGATTTGAAAGCGGCGCAGCTTCAGGGCGCGTCGCTCGATGGGGCGGACCTTCAGGGCGCATCGCTCGTTCAGGCGCAGCTTCAGGGCGCGTCGCTCGATGGGGCGGACCTTCAGGACGCGTCGCTCGTTTACGCGCAGCTTCAGGGCGTTGCTTGATTCGGCCCGGCTTAAGGGCGCCTCGCTCGACCTTGCGCAGCTTCAGAGCGCATCGCTCTTTGCAGCGCAGCTTCAAGGTTCGTCCCTTGATCGGGCACAACTTCAGGGCGCGTCGCTGCTTGTGACGGGGCTTCTGGGCGCGTCGCTCAATGGGGCGGAGCTTCAGGGCGCGTCGCTCGATGGGACAGACCTTCAGGGCGCTTCGCTCTATAACGCGCAGCTTCAGGGCGCATCGCTCTATGAGGCGCAGCTTCAGGGCGCGTCTCTCAATGAGTCGAAGCTCCAGGGCGCATCGCTCTATGAGGCGCAGCTTCAGGGCGCGTCGCTCAATGGGGCGCAGCTTGAGGACGTGGCGTTCGGAGGCTCTTATCTGTGGCGCGCGAATTGGGGCGAGTTGAATAGGGCGATGAAGCCTATCCGCTTCGTCCACCCGCGTTGGAAGGCTCTGAGATATCAAGACGAACCATGGACCGATCGCACCTATGACGAACTGCGCAAGAGGATCGAAGGGGAAGTCCCGCAAGGCGACGCGCGCGTTAACGCCCTGGAGCGCATCGCGCGCCTTGACTGCAAGAAGAGCGGCGATGATCTGGCGTCCTGCGCAGAGAATGCGAAACTGCCATCTGCAGTACGCAAATGGCGCGGGCTTCTCGAAGCCGCACAGGCCGACGAATCGACATATGCGAAGGCGCTTGCGCGGCGCCTTCGCATGCTGGTTTGCAGTTCCGAAGCAAATGCGATCCACATTCTGCGCGGGGTCAGCAACGGTTTTTTTCCTCGTCTTGAGGCCACCGGTCGCGAGGCTCCGGCGCTGATCGACGATATTCTCAAAGGAAAAGATTGCCCCGTCTCCGCCGCGCTGACCGATGCCGACAAGGCGCGCCTACAAAAGATCAGGGCGGAGGCGCTGAAGAATAATTCGGAATCGCCCGAAGCGGCGAAGACGCCGCAACCTTCCGTTGCCGCTTCACCACCCGCCCCGCCGGTCAAAGCACCCGCCAAAGGCAACCGCCGCTCGCCCCGCGACCGCCCGTCGCCTTGACGAAACCGCGCCGCTCATGCCTTTTGGCCGCGACTAAGGCGACGCCACAAAATACGTGAATCGATTGGACGCGAGCCCCCTCTCCCCGTTTACGGGGAGAGGGCTGGGGTGAGGGGCCGGGGATAGGAACAGGAATGCCGATGACGGCTTTAAATCCGTTGGTGTTTCCAGCGTTCGGCAAAATGCCCCAGGCCCCTCACCCTAACCCTCTCCCCGCAAGCGGGGAGAGGGGAGTCGCGCCCCGATTGGCGCATATATTTCCGAATGTCGCCTACGCCCGCGCCGGCGCGAGATTACGCCAGGGAGACGCAAGTCCATGAATATCCATGAATATCAGGCCAAGGCCGTTCTGCGAGACTTCGGCGCGCCCGTCGCCGACGGTTTCGCCGTGCTGCATGCGGAAGACGCCCGCGCGGCGGCGGAAAAGCTGCCCGGCCCGGTCTATGTGGTGAAGGCGCAGATACACGCCGGCGGGCGCGGCAAGGGCAGGTTCAAGGAAGCGTCAGCGGGCGACAAGGGCGGCGTGCGCATCGCCAAATCGATCGACGAGGCCGAAGCCTTCGCCAAAGAGATGCTCGGCGCGACGCTCGTCACGCTGCAGACCGGCGACGCCGGCAAGCAGGTCAACCGCCTCTATATCGAGGACGGCGCCGATATCGACAAGGAATTCTACCTCTCGATGCTGATCGACCGCTCGACCTCGCGCATCGCCTATGTGGTCTCGACCGAAGGCGGCATGGACATCGAGAAGGTCGCGCATGACACGCCTGAGAAAATCGTGACCTTCTCGGTCGATCCGGCGACCGGCCTGATGCCGCATCACGGCCGCCAGGTCGCCGACGCTCTGGGCCTCAAGGGCGATCTCGCCAAACAGGCGGGGGAGCTGACCGAAAAGCTCTACGCGGCGTTTGTGGCCAAGGACATGGAGCTTCTCGAAATCAATCCGCTGATCGTCACCAAGGACGGCAGACTGCGCTGCCTCGACGCCAAGGTCAGTTTCGAGAACAACGCGCTCTATCGCCATCCCGACATGGTCGAGCTCCGCGACAAGAGCGAAGAGGACGAGAAGGAAATCGAGGCGTCGAAATACGACCTCGCCTATATTTCGCTGCCCGGCAATATCGGCTGCATGGTCAACGGCGCCGGCCTCGCCATGGCGACGATGGACATCATCAAGCTTTACGGCGAGTTCCCGGCGAACTTCCTCGACGTCGGCGGCGGCGCCACCACCGAGAAGGTGACGGCCGCCTTCAAGATCATCACCGCCGATCCGAATGTGAAGGGCATTCTGGTCAATATTTTCGGCGGCATCATGCGCTGCGACACCATCGCCGAAGGCGTGATCGCGGCGGTTAAGGAAGTGGGGCTGAAGGTTCCGCTCGTGGTGCGGCTTGAAGGCACGAATGTCGATCTCGGCAAGAAGATCATCAATGAATCGGGCCTCAACGTCATCCCAGCCGACGATCTCGACGACGCCGCGCAGAAAATCGTCGCGGCGATAAGGGCGGCATAAGCGGCGCGCCTCGGGGCCGTTGCGCGATCGTTGGGTTTTTCCTTCTCCCGCCTGCGGGAGAAGGGTTCGCGCCGGTTGATTTCGCTTCTCTCCGCAAGCGGCAAAGCCTCGCTTCTCTTTCGCCTTGCGGGAGTGGCGCAAAAGGGCCATGTTTGGCGGCGACTTTAGCCCTTCCCGGCGACCGCGCCGCAGGCGTCGCAGTTTTCGCGCCTCGCCCGCCCCGCCGCCTTTTAGGAAAGCGCCAGTGCCCAAAACTGCCCTGTTGTCTGCGTCCTCCGCCAGCCGCGCGAGACGCGCTCTGGCGCGCCTGTCTTTCGCGGTCCTTGCCGGAACCGGCGCCTTCGCGCTCTCCTGCGACAGCAGCCTCGCGGCGCGGGAAAACATTGTCATCGCCCGACCCTTCGAGGTCGGCTCAAGCCTCTCGGGCAATTACCTTGCCGCGATCGTCGCCGGCGCGGAGCGCGACACGCTGGCCGCCTCGACCTTTTTCCGCGAGGCGCTGCGCGACGATCCCAAGAACCCGGACCTGACTGATCGCGCCTTCGTCGCCGCTCTCGCCAATGGCAATATGGCCGAGGGACTCGCGCTCGCTGGTCGGGTGATCGCGCATGACCGCGCCAACGGCCTCGCGCATCTCTCGCGCGGCGTCGATATGATCAAGAACCGGAAATACGCCGCCGCGCGCGCCGAACTCGCGAAGGGCGGCGGCGACCGGCGCCGCGACATCACCTCAACCCTGCTCTCGGCATGGAGCTACGCCGGCGCCAAGGACACGCGCCGCGCGCTGGCGACGCTCGATACGCTCACCGACGACGCCTTCGTGGTGTTCCGCGACTATCACGCGGGCATGATCGCCGATCTCGGCGGCGACAAGGCCGAGGCTGAAAAGCGCTTCAAATCGGCCTACAACGCCGAGAAGAACACGCTGCGCCTCGTCGACGCCTATGCGCGCTTTCTCGCGACGCATGGACGGCGCGACGAAGCCAAGCAGCTCTATCTCACCTTTAACGAGGTCGCGCCCAATCATCCGATCGTCATCGCCGGGCTTGCGGCGCTCGACGAAGGCAAGCCGCTGCCGCCCTTCGTGCGCAGCGCCGACGAAGGCGCGGGCGAGGTGCTCTACGGACTCGGCGCGGTCGGCGGTCGTCAGGGCGACGAGCTCGCCTCGCTGATCTATCTGCGCCTGTCGCTCTATCTTGCGCCGGAAAATGCGCTGGCGCTCGTTACGCTGGGCGACGTCTATGAGCGCATGAAGCAGGAAGAGGCGGCGATCGATCTTTATCAGAGCGTCGCGAAGGACGATCCGCTACGGGTCAACGCCGACGTTCAGGCGGCGCTGCTGCTCGAAACCCTCGGGAAATCGAAAGAGGCGACCGACGCGCTTGCCGCCATCGTCGCCGCGCATCCGCAGAATCAGGAAGCGCTGACCGCCCTCGGCAATCTTCAGCGTTCGCGCAAGGCCTTCGCCGACGCCGCCGCGACCTATACGCGCGTGCTTGATCTGCGCGCGCCGACCGACAAGAGCCAGTGGCTGCTTTACTATTATCGCGGCATCGCCAATGAGCGGCGCAAGGATTGGCCGGCGGCCGAGGCCGATCTCAAAAAGGCGCTGGAGCTCAACCCCGATCAGCCGCTGGTTTTGAACTATCTCGGCTACTCATGGGTCGATCAGGGGGCCAATCTCGACGAGGCCTTCAAGATGCTGCGGCGCGCCGTCGATCTGCGGCAACGCGACGGCTATGTCGTCGACAGTCTCGGCTGGGCCTATTATCGCCTCGGCCGTTATGACGATGCCGTGCGCGAATTGGAGAAGGCGATCGACCTGAAGCCCTCCGACCCGGTGATCAACGATCATCTCGGCGACGCTTATTGGCGCATCGGCCGCAAGCTCGAAGCGCATTTCCAGTGGAATCACGCGCGCGATCTCAATCCGGACCCGGACGATTTGCCGAAGATTCTCGACAAGATCAAAAACGGCATGACGGAAAAGCCCGAGATCGCCGGAAACAACGGCAAAACCGGCGCGCTCTAATTGGGCGCGTCCGGCGCGCGATTCCACCAGCCGCCGCCGAGCGCCATGAACAGCGCCGCCGTATCGGCGAGGCGCGTCGCTTCGGCCTGCACCCGCAACAGCGACGCCGAGAAATAGATGCGCTGCGCGGTGAAGACCGCGATCTGCGAAACCTGGCCGTATTTGAGTTGCATGCGCACGATATCGAGGCTGCGTTTCGCGGCGTCTTCGCTCTTGCGCGCGGTTTCGACCGCCCGCGCGTCCGACTGCAGGGAACGCAACGCGTCGGTCACGTTTTGAAACGCGTTGATCACCGTGCTGCGATATTGCGCGTCGGCCTGCTCCAGAGCGGCGACGGCTGAGCGTTCCTTATTGAGAAGCGTCATGCCGTCGAATAGCGGCTGCGCCGCATTCGCCGCGAAAGTATAAAAGCCCGTGCCGGGCGCGAAGAGCTGCGCGAGATGAAAGGCGCTCGCGCCCAGATTGGCGGAGAGCGTGATGTTCGGCAGCCGAGAGGCGCGCGCGACGCCGACCGCCGCGGTCGCGGCATGAAGATTGGCCTCGGCGGCGCGAATGTCGGGACGTTGCTCGACCAGCATCGAGGGCACGCTGACCGGAACGGTCACCGGCAGCTTCAATTGCGAGAGGCTGAACTTCTGTCCGATCTCATCGAAGGAAAAGCGGCCGGCGAGCGCGGTGAGAAGGTCGCGCTGGAGCGCGAGCTGCTTTTCCAGCGGCGGCAGCGCCTGCTCGGCCTGCGCGAGCGCCGCCTCCTGCGCGACGACATCGGCCTTGGCGATGGAGCCGAAGGAATATTGTCGATTGAGGATTTCGAGCGAGTCTTTGAGAATCGTGATGATGTTCTTCGTCGCCTCGATCTGTCCTCTGATCGACGCCTCCTGAATGGCCGCGACGACGACGTTGGAGGTCAGCGCCAGCCGCGCCGCCTCCATCTGAAACGCCGCCTGTTCGGTCTGCGCCTCAAGCGATTCGAGCGATCGCCGGTTTAGCCCCCAGATGTCGGGCGCGTAAGTAATAGAGAGCTGCTTGAGGAACAGGCCGTAAGGCGCGTTGGGATTGGTCGTAAACGGGCTCGGCGTCGGTTGTCCGGTGACGATGTTATAGGCGCTCGGGAAATATTGGTTGAAGAGCGACTGGTTGATTGCGCCAAGCGAGCGGTTGTTCGACAGGAGGTTCTGGCTTTCATTGGCCAGTATCCCGACCTGCGGCAGCAGCGCGCCCCTTTGCGCTTCGGCGTTGAAATAGGCCATGCGGATCGCCGCCTCGGCGGATTCGATCGAGGGATTATGTTCAAGCGCTTCGCGCACCAGAACGTCGAGCGGCTTCGACCGATAGAGCGCCCACCAATCCTCAGGAATGTCACGCCCTTCGGCGAAGCGCTGACCCAATCCGGGCGAAGTCGTCTTTTCCGGCGTGAAATGCGGGGCGTCGGGCGCCGGCGGCTTGATGAAGTCAGGGCCGACCATGCAGCCGGCAAGCGACGCGGCAAGCGAAGCGACAAGCCCCGCGACGGTCGCGGCGCGCGTTACGCGCGCGGCGCCGGCTCTTTGCCTCGAAAGGTCGCTCGTCTCGTCCATCGGCAGTTATCAGACCCGAAGAGCTTCTCTCGCGCCGCCGCTCATGCGCTTTTCTATAAAGCGTTCGATGACGAAATGCAGCGTTGGAATGACAAAGAGGATCAAACCCGTCGCGGCGAACAGTCCGCCGACGATGACCGTGCCGA
The DNA here is from genome assembly GCF_046349115.1 of Methylocystis sp. Classification (GTDB taxonomy): domain Bacteria; phylum Pseudomonadota; class Alphaproteobacteria; order Rhizobiales; family Beijerinckiaceae; genus Methylocystis. The sequence continues at coordinate 425,581 of NZ_JAXMCX010000002.1, forward strand.
GGCCGCGCTGAACGTCGCTGCCGACGCCTGTCGCCAACGCCGCCGGCAGCATGCCGACCATCGGCACGGCCGACGTCATCAGCACCGAGCGGAAACGCTCCGACGCGCCGTCGAGAACCTGATCGCGGAAATTCGCGCGCTCGTCGCCGATGATATCTTCGTCCGTCACTCCAAGACGGCGCGCGCGGGCTGACGCGACATGAACCGCGGTGACGCGATTGAGATGCGACACCATGATGATGCCATTTTGCACCGCGACGCCAAACAGCGCCAGAAAGCCGACGCCTGTCGCCACATTCAGCGTCTCGCGCGTCACGATCAGCAGGATCAGCCCGCCCAACGCCGATAACGGCACCACCCCCAGGATCAGCAGCGCGTTGCGCAGCTTGGCGAAGCCGATGTAGAGAATCAGCAGCATCAGCAACAGCACGACGCCGACGATGATCGTCAGCCGCGCCTGCGCGCGCTGCTGATTTTCGAATTTTCCGCTCCAGACGACGCTGTTCGCCTGCTTGTCGTAAGTGACGGCCTCCGCGACCTTCTTTTGCGCGTCCGCGAGATAGGAGCTGAGATCCCGGTCGGCATAGTCGAGACGAATGGTCAGCACGCGCTTGGTCTTTTCATGCGAGATGGCGCTCTCGCCATTCTGCAGCGTGATTTTTGATATGGCTGAAAGGGGAATCTGCGCGTTGGAGGAGGAAGACTTCACCAGAAGATCGCTGAGCTCCTCCGGACTGTTGCGCGACTGAAGCGGAAAGCGCACCGTCATGTCGTAACTGCGGTCGTTCACATAAACCTGTCCGATCGAGGCGCCGCCGACTCCGATCTGAATCATGTTCGAAACGTCGGCGACGTTGATGCCGTAGCGCGCCGCCGCGGCGCGATCGATATGAAAGGCGATCTGCGGAATAGGCGGCTCCTGCACGATCGACGTCTGGGTGGTGCCCTTTACCGTCTTCAACGCGGCGACGATTTCATTTCCTATGCGGCGCGTCTCCTTGAGATCTTCACCGAAAACCTTGACCACCATTGCGCTATGCGCGCCGCTGACGAGATCATTGACATTGTCGATGATCGGCTGGCTGACGCCGACATCCATCCCCGGAAGCTGGCTGAGACGCCTTGTCAGCTTGGCGACGAATTGCTCCTTCGTCTCGCGATCGGGCCAGGAATCATAGCGGTTCAGTCCGACCGGCGCCTCGATATGACTGGTCGTCCAGGGATCGGTGCGATCGTCGTTTCGCCCGATCTGGGTGATGACGTAAGAAACCTCCGGAAACTCCATCACGGCCTGACGCAAATCGCTCGCCATATCAGACGCTTTTTCGAATGAGATGCCGCTCGGCAGCTGCACTTGCAGCCAAAGTGAGCCTTCGTCGAGATTGGGGAGAAAGTCGCGTCCGACCGCGCCGCCGGCCATGACGAGGCCCCAGATCGCCAGCGCCGTCGTGACATAGATGATAGAAGGCCGCTCGAGGCACCGATAGAGAAGGTCCTTGTAACGCTGCTCCATCCATTCAAGCACGCGATTGTGGAACGGCTTCGATGGATAGCGCAGCGCCATATAGGCGAGGCCGGGGACGAGCATCAACGTACAGAGAAGCGCGCCCAGCAACGCATAGGCGATCGTATAGGCGACGGGCGCGAACAGTCTGGCCTCGACGCGCTCCAACCCCAACAGCGGCACATAGCCGGCGATGATGATCACGGTCGCGAAAAAAATCGGCCGCACCACCTGGCCGACGACGAATTGAACGTCGACGACCTGAAGCTCGCGGTCGGGATTATGCTCCCGTAACCTGAGAATCGATTCGGTCACGATGATCGCGCCATCGACGATAATGCCGAAGTCGATCGACCCGAGAGACAGAAGATTGGCCGGCAGCTTGGTGAAATTCATCAGGATGAAGGCGAAGGCCAATGACAGTGGAATTGTCGCCGCGACGACGAGCGAGCTGCGCGGGCTGCCAAGAAAAAGCATCAGCACCACGATGACCAGAACAATGCCTTCCGTCACCGTGTGCGCGACCTTCGAAACCGTGAGCTGCACCAGCTCGTTGCGGTCCATGTAGGGAACGATTTTCACCTCTTTCGGCGCGAGTTGGGCGTTCAGCTCGTCAATTCTGTCATGCACCGCCTTCAAAACCACCGTGGCGTTCTCGCCTTTCAACATCTGCACGACGCCTTGAATGGCGTTCGAGTTGTAATCCTTGCCGAGCATGCCTTCGCGTTCTTGCGCGCTGTAACGCGGGGTCCCGACGTCCCTGGTCAACACCGGCACGCCGCCATGTTGGGCGATGACGATATTTCCGAGATCCTCCTTGGTGCGCACGAGGCCGATGCTGCGAATGACGTATGACTGCTCGCCGCGGGTGATGCGGCTGCCGCCGGCGCTGGCGCTGTTGGCGATGATGGAATTGGTGACGTCGGTCAGTCCGAGTCCGTAGCGCTGCATCGCGACCGGATCGAGCTGGAGCTGAAACTGGCGCGTGACGCCGCCGAAATTGGCGACGCTGGCGACGCCGGCGACCTGATTGAGCGCCGGGATCACGATCCAGCGCTGGATTTCCGACAATTCCTCGACATTTTTCGCGTCGGACTCCAAAGTGTATCTGAGGATCTCGCCGGTCGGGCCGGTCAACGGGCCGAGCGCGGGTTGAATATTGGCGGGAAGCGAGACTTGCGCGATGCGCTCCAATACGCGTTGGCGCGCCCAATAATCCTCGACGCCGTCCTTGAAGACCATCGTGATCAGCGACAGCGCGAAAGTGCTGGTCGAGCGTATCGTGAGGAGGCCCGGCGTGCTCGCCAGCGCGCGCTCCAGGGGCACGGTGATCTGCTGTTCCACCTCCTCGGCGGCGAGGCCAGTGGCCTTGGTGGTGACGATCACCGTCACATCGCCGATTTCGGGGTAGGCTTCGATCTTGAGCTGCGTCCATGAGTAGACGCCGAAGGCGAACAGGATCGCCGTCGCCAATATCACCCCATAGCGGTGCTTGAGGCAGAACTCGACGATGCGCTCAATCATTCAGCAGGACTCCGCCCCGCACGACGATGCGTTGGCCGGCGTTCAGTCCCGCGATCGCCGTAACGCCATCGATGTCGGCTTCAGGCTGCACCGGCCGCCGCTCAAAGGTCCAAGGCGCGACTTCGACGAAAACATTTGACGTGTCATTGACCATCATCAGCGCCGAGGCCGGAACCACGACGCGTTGCGACGGCGGCGAAAAAAAGCGCACCGTCGCAAACATGTTAAGTTTGAATATTCCGTTGGGATTGTCGAAGGCGATGCGGACCTTGTTGCGGCGCGTATCCGCTTCGAGCAGCTGGCTGATGATTTCAACCTTGCCGGGGAATATCTGGCGCGGATAGGCGACCAGCGAAACTTCAACCCGCTCGCCTTTTTGCACAAAGGAGAGATCCTTCTCCTGCACGCTCGCCGTGACCCACACGCGATCAAGGTTGGAGATGGTCATCATCGGCGACGTCGTATTGTCGATGAAGTCGCCGGGGGCGGTGTCGAGCGCGGTGATGGTGCCGTCGATCGGCGCATTGAGGGTGATCTTGCGCTGCCCGGTGACCTTGCTGTTGTCGCCGATCACATCGAGCCGGGCCTCGGCGCGCTTCAGTTCCGACGTCGCCTGCAGATAGTCGTTTTGCGCCTGCTCAAGCTCGCGAAGCGCAAGGCCGCCCGCTTTGTTCAGCCCCGTGGCCCGATCCAGGGCGCTCTTGGTCAGTTTCGCCGAGGCGCGGGCCTTTTCCGCGTCGGCCACGGCCTGCGCCAAATCGCCCGAATCAATCGTCGCCAGGGGCTGGCCCTTTTTGACATTGTCGCCAAGCTCGACGTCGAGTTCGCTGACGCGTCCGTTGACAGGCGCCAAGACCCTTACTGTACGAGCCGGATCGGCTTCGACCGCTCCCGGCACGACGCGACTGAGGCTGACATTGCGGGTTTGGACCGGCTCGACGACGATATGGGCGCGATAGGGAGAACCCTCGGGAATAAATATCGCCTTTCCCTTCCGCACAAGCGGCGGGACGCGCCGACGATCCGACTGCCTTCCCGCGTCGCCGAGCGACAAACTCCCTTCCCAACCCATCCGAAAAAGCAGCGCGACGGCCAGAGCCAAAGCGCCCAACGCCGATGCCACAATGAGAATTTGGCGTCGACTCAAAGAAATGCGGCTCGCGAGACCCAACGCCTGTTTCACTTCCAGATTGCCGCCCAGCCGACCGGTTCCAAATGCCAGCGCCTTCTGTCACGAGCGCTGGAGCTTGATCAAGACATTACTCTAGAGGAGATGCACCGTGACTGAATAATGACAGTGCTCCCAAGCAAAAAACTTCCCTGGGAACAATATGTTTCTGAATCATTGCTATCCTGCCGATGCGTCGCCCAAAAAACGGTCACTGGCGTCAAGGCTGCGGGACGGACGCCGCACCCGCGCATCGCCAACCAACCGCGCCAGGGTCAGTCCGTTCGTCGCCAGGCGCATTTTCGACCTGAAATTCAAAATGCGCGAAGTTACGCCGCCGCAACGGGCATGTCATGCGCATGCACGTCGCGGCCCGAGTGTTTGGCAAGAATTTGCATGGCCTTTTCTTCAAGCGCTGAATTTCGCGTTCGCACCCAGAGCAGCAGACCGCCATGGTCGAGTTGCTCCTGGAGATATTTTGCGTGACTCTCGTCCATAAATTCGCCGAGCACGACACCGATCAGCCCACCGAATTCGGCGCCGACGACGCCGCTCAACAAAAGCATCGCGAGCGCGCCGCCGGAGGCGAGCACGGCGCCGGCCGCGGCGGCGGCGCCGACATAGACGAGAGCGCCGACCAGCGCGCCCTTTTTCGCGCCGCGCGATTCTCTTGGCGCATAGGCGATGCGCGGCGCCTTGTCGTCGTTTTCGACCTCCTCGATCTTTTCATAGGTATGGCCAAGCTTGCTCGCGACGGCTTTTTCGCCGGCAAGCAGACTGACGTCGCCAAGATCGAAGCCTGAATTCAGCAATTCCGCCACGGCGTTCTCCAGCGCATAGCCATCCGAGAAAACGCCGACCACCTCGCGGCTTCTACCGCCATCCGCACCAGTCATGCCGCCCTCCCCTCCGCTCGAAACGCCTTGAACCGGGCTGCCGCCTGGGAATGGATCACCGTCGAGAGTGCTGCGGAAGAGCGGCCTTGGCAAGAGCCGTTTCATGGCGAAAAAGCTGCCGCTAGGCCTTACGAGACAGGGCCGCCGACCTCGCCTGAAGGCTGAGGTATTCCCACGCGATCGTCGCGCCCGCGAGCGCGGTGATTTCGGAGACGTCATAGGCGGGAGCGACTTCGACGACATCCATCCCGACAAAGCTCAAGCCGGTCAGTTTGCGCATGATCGACTGCGCCTGCCAGGTCGCGAGACCGCCGACTTCCGGCGTCCCCGTTCCAGGCGCGAAAGCCGGATCGAGCGCGTCGACGTCGAAGGTCAAATAGACCGGCGCCTCGCCGATCGTCTCGACGATTCTCGAGGCGATGGCGGCGGGTCCGATTTCATGAGCCTCCTGCGCGGCGACGATCGCGACGCCTTGCGCCAGCGTCCACTCATAGACCTCGCGTTGCACGGGCGAGCGGATGCCAATCTGAATCATCCGGCGCGGATCGACGATTCCTTCATTGATCGCGTGATAGAACATCGACCCATGCGCATAGGGCTGGCCGAAATTATCGGGCCATGTGTCGACATGGGCGTCGAAATGAATCAGCGCCAGCGGTCCGCGCCGTCTCGCGCAGGCGCGCAGCAAGGGCAGCGTAACGCCATGATCGCCGCCAAGCGTGACGAGATGCGCATAGTTTGACGCCTGCGCCTCAATCAGCTTCAAACTTGCGGTGATGTCGCCGAGCGCGATGGCGAAATCGCCGACGTCGGCAAGCGAGAGATCGGAGGGCGACATCCAGTGCAAGGGATGCGCGCCGTCGATCAACATTCGGCTGGCGTAACGAATCGCCTGCGGCCCAAAGCGCGCGCCGCTGCGATTGGTCGCGCCGATGTCAAAGGGGACGCCGGCGACGACGAACGCCGCATCGGCGCGCGCCTCGGCGCCGAGAAACGTTGGTCGCGCGGCGAATGTCGGCGTATCGCTCATGGCGAACCGTCCAGTTTGACGAAGCGGAACACCGCCGCCGCGACCGCGCAGGTCCACCCGCCGCCCGACGCGCCTTGCGCCGCCGCGGTCAGCGACAGGCTTTCGACGATCAGCTCGCTTGTTTCATACACCTTCTTGCGCTCGTTCCAGGCGGCGTCAGGATCGAATTCGATTCCAAGCGTCGACGCAAGCATCGTCGCTGCGAGGTCTTCGGCGTAATCTCCGCTCTCGCGCTCGGTGACGCCATAGCCGTGATGCTCCGAAATATAGCCATAGAGCGTCGGCTCTCTTGGCCGCGCCAATCCGATGCTCGCCGCGATGCGCCGTCCTGGTTCGTCGGTCTCGACGCGCGCCAGCACGGTGAAAGTGATTTCGCCAGGCTGGAGCGTCGCGACTCCTTTTTCGACCGGAACAATATCGCACCCCGCCGGCAGAATTGACGAGACCGCCACGAGATTTTGCTGCTCGATGTCCGCGTCGCGCAGCGCATATTCGAACGCCGTGAGACGATGACGATGCGCGCCGACGCCGCGCGTCAGGAAGACGCATTGTGGTATGGGAAACATCTCACGCGCTCCGTAGCGAAGAAACCCGCCATCTCAATTAGAACGAAAACGCCGCTTCGCCATAAGCGCGTCAGCGAGATGCGTCTGGCCTCGCGCGCGCGAACCGGTTAGCATCGCGCAGCGCGCTTCGGCCCCCGACCTCTGACGCAAGATATCTCGACCACATGAAAATATTGCTGCTCGGCGGCTCCAACGCCGGAATCAAGGAAGGATGGGCCTTCCAATTTCAACGGCAGGCGTCGGAGCATGAAGTGGAGAATCGGTTTCTCGGCGCGGTTGGATCTCTCTATGGTTTGATGGCGCTGTTGAGGATGGAGCGCGAGGGAGCGGCGCCTCCGGAGATCATCATTTTCGAATATTGTCTAAACGACATTTTGCTTTTCGCCGCCAATTGCCTGCAAGAGACGCTGGTCGTCGATACGTTGGAGGCTGTCGCCGCCTGCTGTGCGCGGCGGGGAATTCGGCTGATGTTCCTTTGCCTCGACCCAAGCGAGGCGCCGTCGAAAGAGCTGCGCGGCGCTAGGCGGCGCGCGCGCCGGCTCTATGCGCAAGCGACGAAGCGTTATGCGACCCCCGCCATCTGGCTGGAGGATGTATTTCCCGGGGGACCGACGGCGGCGCATTATCAGGATCAAAACCACCTGACGATCAAGGCCTCGGCGGCCGTGGCCGCCGCGGTCTTAACGAGTTTGGGCGACGCCCGAATCCCCGAGGCGCGCGACAGGGAGATTCGCTTCGAATACGTCGACGTGAGACGCGCGCGCGCGCGCGGCGCGTGCGAGCGGCGTCACATCGTATCCAAGGTTTTCGAAGGCGACTTCATCCGCCTGAAGCGACCCAGCGAATGCCGCTTTCCAGGAAGCGGCCGTCTGGTAGGCTTGATGCTTCATTCCGACAAGACCAGCGGCGACTATCTCATCCGCGCGCCGCGATGCGCCCGGCGCAAAAATCCGCGCTCGAAGATGCAGGAAATCGTCGCCAATCTCATGCTGCTGCATTATGTGTCGGGCGCGATCGTCACGGAGCGCGGCGTGTCGATCGCCATGCCTGACGATGAAGCGGCGCTGAGACGCGCTCCCGAGGACGCGACGCTTCTCGCCGACCCGCCGACGGCGGATTTTCCGGACCAGACCCTCGACATTCACGCCGTAATCTACTGGCGTCCGCGATCGCTTGTCGCACGAATCGCGGCGCTGTTGCGGCGCCGTTGAGCCGCTAGGCGCCCTTCTATTTTTTGCAGGCTGGCGTCGGCTGGAGAACGAGATCGGTCATGTCGCCGCTCAAGACGAAATCGCCGTAGTCGAGCTTGAGAGCGCGTGAGACGCCGTTTTGATAAAGGTCGAACGACAGCACGTAAATCGGCTGGCCGTCCTTCTTGCCGAGGTCGAAATAGGAGATGGCCACTGGCCAGCGGCGCATGTTTTTGAGCTCGTCGACTCGCGCCGCCTTTTCCTGCGGCGGCTCGGTCGTCGGCTTGCCGATCACCGTTAAAGTGTCGAACGCCTTTTCGCCGTCTCCCGTGCCGTCGAAGACCTGCGCTTCGAGCAGATGTTCGCCGGCCATGGCCGTCTCGACGATTTTACGCAAATGTTCGGTCGGAAAAAACATCGGACCGGCGAATTCCACACGCGCACGCTTGGGTTTGGAAAGATCGACGGAGAGCCGCGCGTCACTCGATTTTTTGGCTTTTCCGTCGACTTCCTCGGCGCGCGAATTATCGACCTTGGTTTCCACCTTGAATCGAAAATCGCCGCCGTCGCCGCCTTCAAAAGTCGCCGAGCGCATGTCGGAGAGCTTTGGCGCCCCCTCCGAGGGCTGAAGTTCGGTAATCTGGCGAAAGTTCTGCACATAGCCCTCGCAGGCCGAACCGGAGAAGTCGAAAGCGATACGGCCGCGCGCCTGGGCCGGCGCCTTCGCGCCGCTCGTTTTCAAGAGGCTCAGCTCATAGACGGCGCGATGGTTGGCGAGCGCGGGGGCGCTCTCCGCCAACGCCTCGCCGAGCGGCGTCGCCATGCAGATCGCGGCGGCCAGCGCGCGTGACAAAATCATCGGACCTCTTTCAATGTCGGCGCTTCGGCGCCATTGCGTCGCGTGAAGTAGGAAACTAGGGTCGCGCTTTCCTTGGAGCAACGACTTTCTCTTTTAAAGAGGGGCCATGACCGCATCGTCCGATACGCCGCTTGCGCGGCTGAAAGAACTGGGACTGTCGCTGCCGACGGCGGCGGCGCCCGTCGCCAATTATGTTCCGTTCGTGCGCACGGGGGCGTTGCTGTTCATATCGGGACAGCTGCCGATTGGCGCCAATGGCGTCGACCCGGCGCATCGCGGCAAACTCGGCGCCGGCGTGTCGCTTGAGGACGGCCAGTCCGCGGCGCGCCAGGCGGCGCTCAACGTCCTCGCCCAAGCCAATGCCGCCGTTGGCGATCTTGCCCGGCTGCGCGCGGTCCGGCTCGGCGGCTTTGTCAATAGCGCGCCCGATTTCGCCGCGCTGCCGCAAGTCGTCAATGGCGCATCCGATCTCATCGCCACGGTTCTTGGCGAGAACGGCAAACATGCGCGCTTCGCGGTCGGCGTCGCGCAATTGCCGCTCGACGCCGCCGTCGAAGTCGAGGGGATTTTCGAGATTCTGGCGTGATGAGGCCCGATCTTTCATGGTTGACGGCGCGCCCGATCGCGCATCGCGGCCTGCATGACGCCGCCGAGGGCGTGATCGAAAATTCGATTTCGGCGGCGCGCGCGGCGATCGCCAGCGGATTTGGCGTCGAATGCGACGTGCAGCTGACCGCCGATGGCGAACTTGTCGTTTTCCATGACGAGACGCTTGACCGCCTGACCGATGGCGCCGGCGCGGTCGCGACGCGGAAAGCGGAAGAGCTGAAACGTCTGCGCCTGCGCGGGAGCAATGACGCCATTCCTGCCTTTCCGGATTTTCTCGCGGCGATCGGCGGGCGGACCCCGATCGTCGTCGAAATCAAGAGCGCCTTCGATGGCGATACAACCGCCGCGCTGCGCGCCGCGCAGGCGCTGGCGCGTTATGACGGGCCAGTCGCCATCGAAAGTTTCGATCCCGATCTGATCGCATTTCTTCGCGCCCGCGCCGCGGCGCTGGGGATCGCGCATCGGCCGCTCGGCATCGTCGGCGAAGCGCAGTACAGCGAAGCGGACTGGCCGCAATTGTCGGCGGCGCAGCGCGCCGAGCTTACGCATTTCCTGCATTATAAGCGCACGCTGCCGGATTTCCTGTCTTGGAACGTGCGCGATCTGCCGCATGCGATTCCGCTGCTGCTGCGCGACGCGCTCGGGATTCCGATAACCGCCTGGACCGTGCGCTCGCTTGAAATAGCGGCGCCGGCGCGAGACTGGACCGACCAGATCGTCTTCGAAGGCTTTGCGCCATAGAGCGCGCGCTATTGGGCGGGAACCAATCCGTTGACCGGTTCGAGCCCGCGCATCTCCTTAAGTTCGACGCGAATGTCGTAATCGCTGGCGGCCTTGATGAAATCCTGAATCGTTTCCATGATGTCCTGATCGATAAAGTTCGCGCGCGTTCCGTCGATCACCAGGTAGCTGTTATTCTCGATATTCTCGAGCAAGCTACGCAGCTGCGCCTTATTGAGGAAGGACACGTCCTTTTGCAGTCGCAAAAGGTAATTCCGGCCGTCGCGCGTCAGCGTGAACGCCGAGTGATAATTGGCGCGCAACACGAAGAACAGACCCACGGCCATGCCGATGGCCATGCCCTTGAGAAGGTCCGTCAATAGAATTGCGCCGACCGTCACGGCGAAGGGGGCAAATTGATTGAAGCCCTTTTCATATTGCTGCATGAAGAGCGTCGGCTTCGCGAGCTTGTAGCCGGTCAAGATCAGCACCGCCGCGAGGCAGGCAAGCGGGATCATATTGAGCAGGCTCGAAAGGAACATCGCGCTCAGCAACAGCAGCAGGCCATGAACGAAGGACGCCGCCTTGGTGTGGGCGCCCGCGTCGATATTGGCGGAACTGCGCACGATCACCGCGGTGATCGGCAGCCCGCCCAACACTCCGCTTAAAAAATTGCCGACGCCCTGGGCCTTGAGCTCGCGATTGGTCGGCGCGGTGCGCTTGAGCGGATCGAGTTTATCGACGGCTTCGAGGCTCAATAATGTTTCAAGGCTGCCGACCAGGGCCAGAGTCGCCGCCGTCACATAGATTTGAATGTCGATCAGCCGGGCAAAATCCGGAAAGCTAAGCTCCCGCGCGAAATCCATCGGTCCGAAGATCGCGGGAAGGCTGACGAGATGTTGCGAAGCGATCGCCAAAGAAGGAAACAGCGTCTGCGCGACGACGTTGTAGAGTACGCCGAACAGCACCGCGACCAGAGGCCCGGGCGCCAGCGACAGGACGCGACGCTGCTTGATGACAGGCGTTTCCCAAAGCAACAGGATCGCGACCGAGACAAGGCTGACGATCACCGCCCCGGTCGAAAAAGCGCTAAGCGCGTCCCAGAGAAAGGACAGATGCGTGTGGCTGTCGTCCTCGAGGAACGACAAATCGGCTTCCGCATCGGCGTCATAGCCGACCGCGTGCGGCAGCTGCTTCATGATCAGGATCAGGCCGATCGCGGCGAGCATGCCCTTGATGACAGCGGAAGGAAAAAAGGCGCCGATAACGCCCGCGCGCAGAAACCCCATCGCCAATTGCATCAGGCCAGACAGCGCGACGGCGAGCAGCATGGCGTCGAAGCCGAGCTTGTCGACCGCGGCCGCCACGATGACGGTCAGGCCCGCGGCCGGACCCGAGACGCTCAACTGCGACCCGCTGAGAATCGAGATGACGAGCCCGCCGATCATGCCTGCGATAATTCCGGAAAACGGCGGCGCGCCGGAAGCGACGGCAATGCCGAGGCACAGCGGCACAGCGACGAGGAACACCACGACGCCTGCCGGAAGGTCGTGATCGAGGTAGCGGTAGTAGTAGTCGAAATGCCGTCTGAACACGCCAGAGCTCTCCTTGTGGCGTTTTGCGCCCGATTAAAAATCCTCGCCGAATTGCTGATAGATGACATCGACGTCGCTGCCCGGCGGCAGGGTGATGAGCTGATGCAGAATTCCATCGTCGAGGCCGAACACCCAGCCATGCAGCGTCGGCCGCTGGTCCTCCTTCCATGCGGTCTGCACGATGGAGAATTGCGACAGGCGGATCACTTGCTCGATGACGTTGAGCTCGACCAGCCGATTGGCCCGTTCCGTCTCGGAGTTGAGCGCGTCAATCTCGACTCGGTGCATCCGATAGGTGTCCTTGATGTGCATCAGCCATTTGTTGAGCAGCGCAAGATCGGGACGCTGTCGGTCGAGAGCGGCGCGAACGCCGCCGCAATTATAGTGGCCGCAGATAATGATATGTGGAACCTTGAGCACCTGCACGGCGTATTGAATGACGCTCAGACAGTTGAAATCCGTGGCGATCACCTGATTGGCGATATTGCGATGCGCGAAAATGGCGCCGGGCCGTGCATTGACGATGATGTCCGCGGGCACGCGGCTGTCGGAGCAGCCAATCCACAGGAATTCCGGCTTCTGGGCGGCCGCGAGGCGCTCGAAATAGCCTGGGTCGCGATCCTTGACTTCCTCGGCCCAGGCTTTGTTCTCAAGCAACAGTTTTTCGAAGGATTGCATCCGGCGCTCATTTCCTCACCCGTCGCGCTTTGAGGCCTTCGGGCAGCGACACTATCGTGGCGACGACGGCAGCCGCTTATCGCAAGAGCCCGAGCCGAGACGATCTGTCCGCGTCGACAGCGCCATGGCTCAAAGGCTGCGGAGTCTACGAAGCTCGCGCGGTCCCGACAAGCCCGTGGACTGACGCTCAAATAGCGCCAGGCTGGGCGGGTCAACGTCAAAAGTTAATTATTTCATGCGGTTACTTCGGCTGGACGGCGCACAGCTCCCGCCAGACCTGCGGCAGGGCGGCGATGATGTCGTCGGCGATCAGTCCAGGGCCAAAAATCTCGGCGGCGCGCGCATGCATCCAGGCGGCGCAGGAGGCGGCGAGAAAGCCGTCCATGCGCTGCGCCAGCAGGCCGGCGATGATCCCCGTCAAGACGTCGCCCGAGCCCGCGGTGGCGAGCCAGGGCGTCGCGTAAGGCAGGATCGAAACGCGTCCGTCTGGCGCCGCGACGACCGTGTCCGGCCCCTTGAACAGCACGATCGCCCCGCTGGCCCGCGCCGCTTCACGCGCCTTGTCGAGTTTCGAGCGGCAGTCGCAATTGGCGTCGCAGGCGGCGAAAAGGCGGGCGAATTCGCCAGCGTGGGGCGTCATCACCACCGGGCCGGGCGCGGCCCGCGTCGCCCGCCACAGTCGCTCCGGATCGTCGGCGAAGCTGGATAATGCATCGGCGTCGAGCACGGCGGCGCGGCGATAGGCCTGCGGCGCAAGCGCGGTTTCGACCTGCGCGCAGCTTTCCTCGCTCACGCCCAGCCCCGGACCGATGGCGACGGCGTTCTTGCGCTCGTCGGCGAGAACCCTGGCGAGTCCCTTTGCGCCATCGGACGGCCGAACCATGACCGAGGTCAGCGCGCTGGCGTTGACCGCGAGCGCTTCCATCGGACTGGCGAGGGTGACGAGGCCGGCGCCGGCGCGCAGCGCCGCCGCCGCCGAAAGCCGCGCCGCGCCGGTGAACGAGGCGCCGCCGGAGACGACCAATGCGTGGCCGCGCGAATATTTGTGGCCTTCGATCTGCGGCAAGGGCAGCGCCCCCCGCCACAGCTGCGGCATGTTGACGAAAGCCGTCGCGCCAATCGATTCAAGCGCCGAAGAGCGAATGCCGATATGGGCGCAGATGAGCTGGCCGCAATGCAGACGGCCCGGCAGAAGCAGGTGGCCGGTCTTCACTCGGAAGAAGGTGACAGTGGTGTCGGCCTCGACCGCCGCGCCGCGCACCGCCCCCGTGGTGCCGTCGACGCCGCTTGGAATGTCGACGGCGAGGACATTCTGCCCGCTTTCGCGACGCCAGCGGTTGAGGCGGCGGACCAGATCGCAGGCGGCAGGGTCGAGATCGCGCGCCAGCCCCGTGCCGAACAGCGCATCGATGACGAGATCGACGCCGTCGAAGCGGCAGTCGAGCGCCGAAGCGACCGGACAGGGCCATGAGGCGGCGGCGCGCGCCGCGTCGCCGCGCAATTTGTCGAGCGGCGTCAGCGAGGCGACGCGAACCTTGTAGCGCTGCGCGCGCAGCAGCCGCGCCGCGACAAAGCCATCGCCGCCATTGTTGCCCGGGCCGCAGAGCACCAAGACCCGCCGCCCGCTGGTGCGCTGAAGAATCTGGCTGGTCGCCCGCGCGATCGCCGCGGCGGCGCTCTCCATCAGCGTCATCGCCGGGACGCCGCCCTCGATCGTCAGGCGGTCGGCGCGCGCCATTTGATCCGTCGTCAGGATTTCGAGCGGGAGAGCGGAAGGCATGGCGCGATGGTGACCGAATGGCGTCGCCCGCGCAATGGGCGCCGCCGATAAGATCAACGCAACGCATGTTAATGCGGCGCCGCATTTCGCAACGCGCGGCTTTCCGCTATGTCTGCTGGATGCTCAGCGCCATTTTGATCGCCGTCGACTCCCCTCGAGCGCCATTGCGTCGTGAGGCGGTGGCGCGCAGCCTCGGCTCGCTGATCGAGGCATGCGTGCAGGGACTCGTCGCCGACGCCATCATCGTCGCTCAGGCGATCCGAGATTTGGAAGGAGTCGCTGACGAAGCCGGCTGCGCGCTGATCGAAGCGCCTTGTGGCGACGCCGTTGCGCAGGCGCTGAAGGCGGCGCGGCGCGACCACGTCTTCCTTCTCCTCGCAGGATTTGCGGTGGAGCGCGGATTCGTCGAGGAGGCGCAGGATATTTTCGCTTATGGCGACAAAAGTCGCGCCAGGACGCTTCGCGCCGCGCCGGATTCCCTGATCACCCGCCTCGCGCCCGGCCTGGCGCGACCGGTCGGCCTCATTGCGACAAAGAACGCGCTTGCTGCGGCCAAAGCCACGGATTTTCGCCGACTGGCGCGCAAGCTGCGCGGCGCGGACCTCACCACCCGCGCCCGCCTTGTCTCATAGACTAAGGCGACGCCATGAAATGGAGCTTTGGCGAGCCTGGAGGCTCGCAGGGTTCCGACCAACCCGGGGTTGGCGCAGTCAATACTCAATTCGCGAAAGTGTTGCAGGCGTCGACGCTGCCGGTGCGCAGGCCCTTCAGCAGCCACTGCGTGCGTTGCGCGGCGGAGCCATGGGTGAAACTGTCCGGCACGACATAGCCGCGCGTCGCTCTTTGCATGCGATCGTCGCCGATCGCCTGCGCCGAAGCGACCGCCTGTTCGATGTCGCCCTCTTCGAGAATGGGCTTCTGCTTATTGGCGTTGTTGGCCCAGACGCCGGCGAGGCAATCCGCCATCAACTCCGCCCGCACCGAAAGCGCATTGGCTTCCGACCGGCTGCCTGCCATTTGCTGCGCGCGCTGCACCTTCGGCAGAATGCCCAGAAGATTCTGGATATGATGCCCCATCTCATGAGAAATCACATAGGCATAGGCGAAATCGCCGCCGCCCCCGAACCGGCGCTGCATGTCGCGGAAGAAGGAAGTGTCGAGATAGATGCGCTGGTCGAGCGGGCAGTAGAACGGCCCCATCGCCGACTGCGCCGTGCCGCAACGCGACTGGGTGTAGCCGCTGTAGAGAACGAGCCGCGGCGGCTGGAAGCGCACCCCCTTCTGCTCCGGCAGCACCTGCGACCAGACCTGTTCGTTGGAGCCCACCACTTTCGCGACGAAACCGCCCAGCTGATCGGTCGGCGGCGCGCTTTGCCGGGGCGCCTCCTGCCGGGGCAGCGCCGCCTCGCGGTCCGGGCGCATATTGTTGATCATCTGCGCGCCGCCGATGAGAATCGCCGGATTGATGCCGAGCGCCCAGCCGATCAATCCCAAAATCACCATTGTGCCCAGGCCGATGCCGCCCGCGCCCATACGCGGCCCGCCCCCGCTCATTGGACCCTGGCCGCGGCGATCCTCGATATTTTCGGACGACTGGAGATCTTCCCATTTCATAACGTCACGCTCCGACCGGCGCGCTCGAAGGGCGCTGCGACTGCTATTTAAGCGAGCCAGCCGGCTCTGGGTAGAGTAGACAGAGGCGCGATGTGTGCGGTCAGCCACTCCGCTCCAGGATTATGCAAAAGGAATGCGCGCGTAGACAGCCCTAAAATACCGGCGGCCTCAAGGGATGAACATGCGTGCTGATTCAAGTAAAATACAAATAATCGTCAGGGTTATTCATCATTATTTCATCTATATTATCGGGGTTTCTTATGTAGCAGCCGCGCTTTGGCCCGCGATCGGCCTGATGATTCGCGGCGTCGAATTCAGTCCGCTCGATCTGCTTCCCGTGCAGCTGAATGTTTCGCTGCCCACGATGATGTTAGCCCTCTTACTTTTCAATGCCGGGTTCGCCGCCAGAATCGGCGACATCAAAAACCTGCTCAGTCGACCGAAATTATTGGCGTCTGGGCTCGCGGCCAACATTGTCGTTCCGCTCGCATTTATCGCCGCGATGAGCGCCACGCTGACCCTTTGGCACAATCCCCAGGAGGTTCAACAAATTCTCGTCGGACTGGCACTTATCGCCTCCATGCCGATCGCAGGCGCTTCCACGGCCTGGTCGCAAAACGCCAATGGCAATCTCGCATTGAGCCTGGCGCTGGTGCTGCTGACGACGCTGCTCAGTCCGATCCTGACGCCGGTTGTTCTCCATGGCGTCGGCTATGTGACGATCGGGGATTATTCCGAAGACCTGCATGAGCTCGCTTCCGGCGGCGCCTTCGCCTTTCTCGGCGCCTGGGTGATCCTGCCAACGGTTCTGGGGCTTGCGGTCAATAGGATCGCCGGCCAAGGCCGCGTCGCAGCCGCGAGCCCTTACCTGAAGATCGCCAATATGATTGTCCTGACGCTGCTCAATTATTCCAATGCTTCCTTGTCGCTGCCAAATGTCGTGGCCTACCCTGACTTTGATTTTTTGGCGGCGATTCTCGCGATCGTGGGCGGGCTATGCGTGGTCATGTTCGCTACAGGCTACGGTCTTTCTCAAGCCCTCGGCGTCAGTCGGCCGGACACGGTTTCGATAATGTTTGGCCTGGGCATGAACAACAACGGCACGGCGCTGGTGCTCGCCGCCACGGCCCTCGCCGAACACCCCGAAGTGATGCTGCCGGTCATCTTCTATAATCTGATCCAGCATTTTGCGGCGTCTTTCGTCGATCGCGCCGTATCCCAGTAGGGCTTTAGCGAAATCGTCGCGCCCGCTCATGGCGCGCCCCATTCCTCGGGCCATTCTTCCCGCAGCCTGCCGCCGAGCCGCACCGGCGCGATCATCGCCGCGAGCCCGTCGGCGCCGATTTCCACAGCCACGCCGCAGAAAGTCGCCTCGCCATTCGCCGGCTCATAGCGCGCGCCGGGCGTCTTACGCAGGAAGCGGCGCAGCGGCTCCTCCTTGTCCATGCCGACGACGGAATCATAGTCGCCGGTCATGCCGGCGTCGGTCTGATAGCCGGTGCCTCCCGGCAGAATCTGCGCGTCGGCGGTCGGCGTATGGGTATGGGAGCCGATCACCACGGAAGCGCGGCCGTCGACGAAGTGCGCCATGGCCATTTTCTCGCTCGACGCCTCGGCGTGCATGTCGATGACGATCGCGTCGCAGCCGACGCCCAGCGGACAGGCGCCGAGTTCGCGCTCGATCGC
This sequence comes from Methylocystis sp., assembly GCF_046349115.1. GTDB lineage: Bacteria > Pseudomonadota > Alphaproteobacteria > Rhizobiales > Beijerinckiaceae > Methylocystis. The sequence continues at coordinate 443,000 of NZ_JAXMCX010000002.1, forward strand.
GGCGAAAGGATCGTCGAGCGCCTCCATGAACACCCGGCCGAGCGGATTGACGACGAGAACCTGCCGCCCGCCGCCCGCCGAAAAGATGCCGGCGCCGCGCCCCGGCGTTCCCGGCGGATAGTTGATCGGGCGCAGCAGCCGAGGCTGGCGCTCGATGAACACGAGCGCCTCGCGCTGATCGAAGGCGTGATTGCCGAGCGTGACGCAGTCGACGCCCAGGCCGAGCATTTCGTCGCAGATCGCTTCGGTGATGCCGAAGCCGCCGGCGGCGTTCTCGCCATTCGCGACGATGAAGTCGAGCGCCCATTTTTCGCGCAGTCGCGGCACGAAGCGCGCCAGCGCCGCGCGGCCGGAACGGCCCAGCACGTCGCCGATAAAGAGAAGCCGGAGCGGCGCGGATGTCGACATAGGCCGTCATAGCCTGCGCGCGCGGCGAGGGCAAAGCGCAGCGGCGGTTGCGCGGCGACGCGGCGTTTCATAACTGGGGCGGGCTGATGTAACATCCCTTTCCCTTGAAAGCTCCGCCAAAGATGCAAGACGCCGCCGAACGCCCCGCCGTCCTGACCCAAAGCGACGCGCCGGCGCGGCCTTACGTCGTATTCGAAGACGGCCGTAGCGGCGGTCAGGCGCTGCTCTTCGACGAGCCGGAGGACATCATCGTCGCGCGCGCGGCGAAAGACGTTCCGGCCGCCTTCGAACGGATGGAGGCGGCGACAAGGCGCGGCCTCTATCTCGCGGGCTATGCCGGCTATGAGCTGGGCTACGCGCTGGAGCCGAAATTCGCGACGCAAGCCACGCCGGCGGCGCGCACGCCGCTGCTGCTCTTTGGCGCGTTTCGGGCGCCGCGGCCCTGGTCGCTGCCGCCGGCGGAAAGCGCCGCGCCGAATATTCCGCTTTCGCCCGCCTGGACGCAGGAAGATTACACGGCGCGATTCAACAAATGCCGCGAATATATTTTCGCCGGCGACGTCTATCAGATCAATCTGACCTTCCCGCTTTACGGGCGCTATGAGGGCGATCCGCTGGCGCTCTATCGGGGCCTGCGCAAGCGCCAGCCGGTCGCCTATGGCGGCGTCGTCGCGCTCGCGGCCGAAACCGTCGTCTCGCTGTCGCCGGAAGTGTTCTTCGAGGCGCAGGACCGCGCCATCCGCGCGCGCCCGATGAAGGGCACGGCGCAGCGCGGCGTGTTGCCGACCGAAGACATGGCGCGCGCGCAATATCTCGTCGAAGACGAAAAATCGCGCGCCGAAAATCTGATGATCGTCGATCTCTTAAGGAACGATCTTTCGCGCCTCGCCGTCGTCGGCACGGTGAAGGTCACCGATCTCTTCACTATCCAGACCTATCCGACGTTGCATCAGATGACCTCGGGCATCGAGGCGCAATTGCGCGACGACGTGACGCTGAAGGATCTCTTTGCCGGGCTTTTTCCCTGCGGCTCGGTGACCGGCGCGCCGAAGATCAGGGCGATGGAAATTATCCGCGATCTCGAATGCGCGGCGCGCGGCGTCTATTGCGGCTCGCTCGGCGTGATCGCGCCCGATGGCGACATTCGCTTCAATGTCGCGATCCGCACGCTGACGATTTTTCCGGACCGCGAACTGATCTGCAATGTCGGCTCCGCCGTCGTCGCCGATTCCCGGGCGCGCGAAGAGTATGAGGAATGTCTGATCAAGGCGCGCTTTCTGACCGGCGCGACAATGACTTCGGCCTGATCGAAACGCTGCTGTGGACGCGCGGCGAGGGCTTTCATCTCTTGGCGGAACATGTCGCACGACTCGCCGCGTCGAGCGCTGCGCTGGGCTTTTCCTATGACGAAGCGCGCGTGCGCGACGCGTTGAACGCCGCCGTGGCGCAAGCCGCGAGCGAACGCCTTCGCGTGCGGCTGGTTCTTTCGCGCGACGGCGCGATTGAAATAAGCGAAACGCCGATCGAACCGATTTCGCGCGACACTGTCTGGCGAGTCGCCCTCGCCGCGCGGCGCTTCTCCTCCGCCGATCCGCTGCTGCGCCACAAGACGACGCGGCGCGCTCTTTACGAAGATTCGCTCGCCGAAGCGGCGCAACGTTGCGGCGCCGACGAGGTTCTCTTTCAAAACGAACGCGGCGAGCTTTGCGAAGCGGCGCGCTGCAACCTCTTCGTTCCGCTAGGCGAAATCCTACTGACCCCGCCTCTCTCCAGCGGCCTGCTGCCGGGAACGCTGCGCGCCGCGCTGATCGCGCAAGGCCGCGCCCATGAGTCGATCCTGCGGCTCGAAGACATTGCGGAACGAGAATTTTTCCTCGGCAATTCGGTGCGCGGCCTTGTCCGGGCGCGACTTATCGATTGAGGCTCCGATACCGACGCCTCGTCATTGCGAGGAGCGCAGCGACGAAGCAATCCAGGGCCGTGAGCGCGACTCTGGATTGCTTCGCTTCGCTCGCAATGACGTCGTCTACGTCTGCCCCGGCTTCAGCCGATAGAAGATATGCCTGCCGATCACGTCCATCTTTCTCAGCGCGCGCGCCCAGCGCGGATGCACGTAATTGGCGTGATAATGCGTCGAACGGCCGACGTCGGAAATATAGGTGCGGCCGACCATGACTTCCTTGGCGACGCGCACCGCCTGCTCCCAGGCGTCGCCTTCGGTGATGCGCAGCGAGCGGCCTTCGCAGGCGAAGGAGAACTGGCAGCCACGGTAATGGTGGCGGTTCTGATAGACGACGCCGCAGACGCTCGCCGGATAGAGCCCGCTCTGGACGCGGTTGAGCACCACCTGCGCGACGGCGGCCTGCCCCGCCTCCGGCTCGCTGCGCGCTTCGAAATAGACCGCCTCGGCGAGACAGCGGGTCTCGCGGCCGAGCTTTTCCGGATCGATCGAGGCGGCGTAATCCGGCCGCGAGGCGTCCTCTTTGCCGGGGGTCGCGAGCGCCAGCGTCGCGCCCTGGAAAGACGACACTTCGATCGGCACGGCGTCGGGCTGGGCGGGCGTCGACGACCCGAGCGCGACGGCGCGCGGCGTCTGCGGGCTGGCGCCGTGCAGCGCGCGCTCGGTCGGCGCCTCTCGCCCGGCGTCGCGCGGGAGATCGGCGGCGGGGGGCGTCGAAATCGATGAACTTTGCGACGGCGAGGCGGCAGCCGTCGATTTTTGGGTCGTCGCCGGTTCCGCGGGCGCGCTGGCGTCGGCCTCCTCCAGCGCCTCGTCGCCGGGGGTCTTGCCGCGCGGCGGCAGCGGCGTCGGCGTCGGCCGCGTCGACTTGCCCTCGATGCCGAAGGACAGCGGCGGCGAATCGGTCAGCCCCAAATTCGCGGGCTTTTGCCGGCGCGTCTCGAAACCAGGTCGCATGGCGACGACGGGATCACCCTTATTGCGCCGATCGACCTGGGGAAAATTCTTCACGTCGGGCTTGAGATCGACATGCGGCTCGCGCTCGTCGGGATCGATCGCGTTCTCCTGCGCGGCGCCGACGACGAGCCGCGCCTCCTGAATTCTGGCGCGCGTCTCGCCGTAGAAGCCGTAATCGCCACTCGCCGCCTCGCTGAAGCCGATCGCCAGCGCGCCCGGCGCGCGCGCCACGAGCGGCGAAAGCTTCCAGTCGGCGGTCGGGTCCTGGCCGGCGGCGGCGGTGAAGGACACCAGCAGGCCGACGCCGAGCGCCCAGGGCGCCATAACGCTGACGACCCAGGGCGCCATCCCTCTGCGTGCGGAACGCGTTCTCGACTGACGACGCATAGACTGGCCCACCTGCGACGACGCGATTCGCAAGGCGCTGCGATTCGCGCCGCCCCGGATGCGATCTTTCGCAATTCTTATCGTTCATTAGGCTTGCGGAACCGTTGCCGGCGGAAAGGCGAGGCCGTGCCAGAATGAGGCGCCCGCCCGCCTATTCGCCGATGAGATGGAGCGCGATGTCGCGCCGATGCGGGCGCCGGCGGTGCTCGAATAGAAAGACGCCCTGCCAGGTTCCGAGCGCCAAGGCGCCGCCGATCAGCGGAATCGAGAGCTGCGTCTGGGTCAGCGCGGCGCGGATATGGGCCGGCATGTCGTCGGCGCCTTCCGTGTCGTGGGCGTAATTGGCTTCTTCGGGCGCGAGCCGTTCAAAAACCGCTTCGAGATCCTTCAGCACGGTCGGGTCGGCGTTTTCCTGAATGAGCAGCGAGGCCGAGGTGTGGCGGCAGAAAATTGTCAGCAGGCCATGCGTCATGCCGGCGTCACGCGCAAAGTCGCGAATGTTCGGCGTGAATTCGTAACAGCCGCGTCCCGTAGTTTCGATCCGCAGCATTCGGCTCATTTGTCGCATGGGGCGAATGTGCGAAAGCGCATGGGAAAGTCCAGCCCCCGCGCGCTTGAGTTGTTTGCGCACGCGGGTTAAGCGCGGCGGAAGGATGGAAGTCGGAATGTCTGAACTGATTGATGCGGTGACAAGCTGGGCGACGTCGGACACAGGCAAGACGGTCGGCGCAGCGGCGTTGACGGCGCTCGCCTGGGCGGAGGCCTCGACGGTCGTCGGCGCGGCTTACATGAAGCGGATGATCCCGCTGCGCATCACGGCGATGCTCGGCAATGTGCTCGGCGTGACCTATGGACTCCTCACTTTCAGCCCGCCGACCATCGCCAAACATGCGATCAATCTGCCGCTGAATTTCACCCGCATGCGCGAAATGCGCCGGCTGATCGCCAGCGTCCGCGAAGCCAATGACAGCGACCTGAACATCGAATGGCTGAAGCCCTTCATGCATCCGCGCGCGCTGGGACGCCGCGATGCGGTATTTTTGAAAGGCGACGAAGCCGACGAGGCGTATGTCATCGTCGAGGGCCGGGTCGAAATCATCGAACGGGGCGCGATCCTTTCGCCCGGCGATATTTTCGGCGAAATGGCGCTATTCACGGCGCATGGCAAACGCACCGCGACGGCGCGCTGCCTGAGCGACGTCAGCCTGCTCGTCATCACCTACGAGCAGTTCGAACAGCTCTATTTCCAGAACCCGGAATTCGGCCTTTATCTCGTGAGGCTGATCGTCCGCCGCTTCGAGATGAACCACCGCGACGAAGAGCTGGAGAGCGCGTAAGATGAAATCGGTTTGAGCTGTTCGGGTGTCATTCCAGACGCGCGCAACGCGCGCGATCGGGAATCCAGAGCAAGACCAACATTCTTGGGTCGGCTCTGGATTCCCGGTCAGGCCTTCGGCCTGCCGGGAATGACCGCCCAAGCGAACGCAGTCGGAGTTCGCCTTACGCCGTGCTCGCGGGTTTTTCGCCGAGCGCGGCCTGCGCCGCGGCGAGGCGGGCGATCGGCACGCGGAACGGCGAGCAGGACACATAGTCGCAACCGATCTTGTCGAAGAAGGCGACGGAGGCCGGATCGCCGCCATGTTCGCCGCAGACGCCGAGCGTGATCGTCGGATTTCCCGCGCGGGCGCGGTCGCAGCCGAGCCGCACAAGCTCGCCGACGCCGTCCTGATCGATCGTCACGAAGGGGTCCGCCGGCAGCAGCCCCTTTTCGACATAGGCGTTGAGGAAGGAGCCTGAATCGTCGCGCGAAATGCCGAGCGTCGTCTGCGTGAGGTCATTGGTGCCGAAGGAGAAGAAATCCGCCGAGGGCGCGATGTCGCCGGCGCGCAGCGCGGCGCGCGGCAGTTCGATCATCGTGCCGACGTGATAGTTCGGCCTGATCCCCGTCTCGTCCTCGACGAGCTTCGCCATTTCGGCGACGCGCGCCTTGACCAAATCGAGTTCGGCGCGAGCGAAGACGAGCGGCGCCATGATCTCGATGTCGACCGGTTCCCCGGTCGAAAGCGAGGCTTCGATCGCCGCCTCGAAAATCGCGCGCGCCTGCATGTCGACGATTTCGGGAAAAATCACCGCGAGGCGCACGCCGCGAAAGCCGAGCATCGGATTAAATTCGGACAGCTGCGCGGCGCGCCGGCGCAGCTTCAAAGGATCGGCGCCCATCGCCTTCGCCACCGCAGCGATTTCCGAATCCGAATGCGGCAGGAATTCATGCAGCGGCGGGTCGAGCAGACGGATGGTGACCGGCAGGCCCGACATGATTTCGAAGAGCTGCTTGAAATCCTCGCGCTGCATCGGCAGGAGCTTCGTGAGCGCGTGGCGGCGGCCCTCGATATTGTCGGCGAGAATCATTTCGCGCACCGCGACGATGCGCTCGCCTTCAAAGAACATGTGCTCGGTGCGCGCGAGGCCGATGCCTTCGGCGCCGAAGCGGCGGGCGGCCCGCGCGTCCGACGGCGTCTCGGCGTTGGCGCGGACTTTTAGGCGCCGCTTCTGATCGGCCCAGGACATCAGCACGGCAAATTCGCCGGTGAGTTCCGGCCGCTGCATCTTCACCTCGCCGGCGATGACCTGGCCGGCCGAGCCGTCGATGGTGATGCGCTCGCCCTTGCCGTAGCGCTTGCCAGCGACAGTGAAACTCTGGTCCTCATAGTCGATGCGCAGCGCGCCGGCGCCGGTGACGCAGGGCTTGCCCATGCCGCGCGCGACCACGGCGGCGTGCGAGGTCATGCCGCCGCGCGCGGTCAGAATGCCTTCCGCCGCATGCATGCCGCCGATATCTTCGGGACTCGTCTCGATGCGCACCAGGATGATCTTGCGCCCGTTCGAAGAGAGCTTCGCCGCCTCTTCCGGATCGAAGACGATTTCGCCGACCGCCGCGCCCGGCGATGCGGGAAGGCCGGTCGCGAGAATATTGCGCTTCGCCGCCGGATCGATCGTCGGATGCAGCAATTGTTCGAGCGACTGCGGCTCAACCCGCGTGATCGCCTCGTCCTTGCCGATCAGGCCCTCGCGCGCCATGTCGACCGCGAGTTTCAGCGCCGCGCGCGCGGTGCGCTTGCCGGCGCGCGTCTGCAGCATCCATAATTTGCCGCGCTCGACGGTGAACTCCATGTCCTGCATGTCGCGGAAATGGCGTTCGAGCTTGTCGGCGTAGCCCTTGAATTCGGCGAAAATCGCCGGCATCGCCGCTTCGAGCGACACTTTCTCGAAGCCGGAGGCATGGCTCGCGGATTGAGCGATCGGCTGCGGCGTGCGAATGCCGGCGACCACGTCCTCGCCCTGCGCATTGATGAGATATTCGCCATATAGCTCGCGCACGCCGGTTGAAGGATTGCGGGTGAAGGCGACGCCGGTCGCCGATTGCGCGCCCATATTGCCGAACACCATCGCCTGGACATTGACCGCGGTGCCCCAGCTTTCGGGAATATTATGCAGGCTGCGATAGACGATGGCGCGGTTGTTCATCCAGGAGGAAAACACCGCCTTGATCGCGCCCCATAATTGCTCGCGCGGATCCTGTGGAAAGCTCTTGCCGGCGAATTTTTCGACGAGCGCCTTATATTGCGCGGCGACCTTGCGCCAATCGTCGGCGGAGAGCTGCGTATCGAGCGCGAACCCCCGGCTCTCCTTGAATTGCTCAAGCGCTTCCTCGAATTCGTGATGTTCGACGCCGAGCACGACGGAAGAATACATTTCGATGAAGCGACGATAGCAGTCCCAGGCGAAGCGTTCGTCGCCGGCGTTGCGCGCGAGCGCTTCGACGGTGTCGTCATTGAGGCCGAGATTGAGCACCGTGTCCATCATCCCCGGCATCGAGGCGCGGGCGCCCGAGCGCACCGAGACGAGCAGCGGCCATTGCGGGTCTTCGAAAGCATGTCCGGCGATGCGGCCGATTTCGGCGAGCGCCGCATCGACCTGTCCGGCGAGATCGGCGGGGAAAGTCTTGCCATTGCCGTAAAAATAGGCGCAGACCTCGGTGGTGAGGGTGAAGCCCGGCGGCACCGGCAGTCCGAGCGCCGCCATTTCGGCGAGATTGGCCCCCTTGCCGCCCAACAGCTCCTTCATCGACGCCGACCCTTCGGACTGGCCGGCGCTGAAACTGTAAACCCATTTGGTCATACGAATATTCGTCCGGCGCGAGAGTGAGGCGAGGCCGCGCCGCGCCTTGAGCGGTCATGAGCGCTTCTGGCCGGCGCTAGAACGGCCGCCGACGCCCCGCCAGCGCGGGCCATCAAGCGCGCGGGAAATTACGCTCAAATGACGCGCGCCGACAAGTTGGCGCATCGCGCCTTCGGCGCTATTTTCCCGACGATCGAGGAAATTCAGCGAAGGCGAGGCGCAATGAAAAGCAAAGAGGATGACGCGCCGCGCCGCCCAGCGCCCTTCGAGATCGGCCAGCCGCTCGATCTTCTCTCCATCGCCGAAATCGACGAGCGCATCGAGCGGCTGCGGCAGGAAATCGCGCGCCTGGAGGCCGCCCGCGCGGCGAAACAGGCGGCGAGCGCCGCCGCGGACGCTTTTTTCAAGAAGTAAGCAGCGGCCGGCGGCGCTCGGCTTGACAGCCGGTTGTGGCCCATGCCCTTTCTGCGCCGCGAAATCGCCCGATCCTTCCGGGATCGCGTCCCCTTACAACCCAAGCCCGACGAGCCGACCCTTGCATCGCTACCGTTCGCATAATTGTGGCGCGCCCAATGAGGCGCTTGTCGGCGAAAAAATCCGCCTCTCCGGCTGGTGCCATCGCATTCGCGACCATGGCGGCGTGCTGTTCATCGATCTGCGCGACCATTACGGGCTGACGCAATGCGTCGTCGATCCGGATTCGCCGGCCTTCGCCCAGGCCGAGAAGCTGCGCTCGGAATGGGTGGTGCGGCTCGACGGCGAGGTGCGCAAGCGCCCCGCCGGCACTGAAAATCCCGACATGCCGACCGGACAGGTCGAGATTTACGTCGGCGAGATCGAGGTTCTGGGTCCGGCCGCGGAATTGCCGGTGCCGGTGTTCGGCGACCAGCCCTATCCGGAGGACACGCGCCTCAAATATCGCTTCATCGATCTGCGGCGCGAGAAGCTGCACCAGAACATCATGCTGCGCGGCCGCATCATCGATTCGATCCGCGCCCGCATGAAGCAGGCGGGCTTCTTCGAATTCCAGACGCCGATCCTGACCGCCTCGTCGCCGGAAGGCGCGCGCGACTTTCTCGTGCCGTCGCGCCTGCATCCTGGCAAATTCTACGCGCTGCCGCAGGCGCCCCAGCAGTTCAAGCAGCTGATCATGGTCGCCGGCTTCGACCGCTATTTCCAGATCGCGCCCTGTTTTCGCGACGAGGACGCGCGCGCCGACCGCTCGCCGGGAGAATTCTACCAGCTCGACGTCGAAATGAGCTTCGTCACCCAGGACGACGTATTCGAGGCGATGGAGCCGGTGCTGCGCGGACTCTTCGAGGAATTCGCCAACGGCAAGACCGTCACGCAGAAATTTCCGCGCATTCCTTTTAGCGAAGCGATGCTGAAATATGGCACGGACAAGCCGGATTTGCGCAATCCGCTGATCATCGCCGACGTATCCGAGGAATTCGCCCGCGAGGATGTCAGCTTCAAGGCGTTCAAGGGCAAGACCGTGCGCGCCATTCCGGCGCCTGGCGCCGCCGCTCAGCCGCGCAGCTTTTTCGACAAGCTGAACGACTGGGCGCGCAGCGAGGGCGCGCCGGGCCTCGGCTATGTGATTTTCGAGGAAGAAAACGGCGCGCTCGCCGGCAAGGGTCCGATCGCCAAGTTCATTCCCGCCGAAGCCCAAGCGGCGATCGCCGCCAAGGCCGGCGTTGCGGCCGGCGACGCAGTGTTCTTCTCCGCCGGCGAAGAGACGGCGGCTGCGAAACTCGCCGGCGCGGCGCGCATCCGCATCGGCGACGAACTCGGCCTGTCGAAGATCGGCGTGTTCGAATTCTGCTGGATCGTCGACTTCCCGATGTATGAGTGGAACGAGGACGAGAAGAAGGTCGATTTTTCGCATAATCCCTTCTCGATGCCGCAGGGGGGGCTCGACGCGCTCGACACGATGGAGCCGCTCGACATCAAGGCGTGGCAATACGACATCGTCTGCAATGGCGTGGAATTGTCCTCGGGCGCGATCAGAAACCATCGCCCCGACATCATGCGCCGCGCTTTCGAGATCGCCGGCTATGGCGAAGAGGTGCTGATCGACAAATTCGGCGGCATGTATCGCGCCTTTCAATATGGCGCGCCGCCGCATGGCGGCATCGCGCCGGGCGTCGACCGCATCGTCATGCTGCTCGCGGAAGAGGAAAATTTGCGCGAAGTGACGCTCTTCCCGATGAATCAGCGCGCCGAGGATCTTTTAATGGGCGCGCCGTCGGAAGCGACGATGAAACATCTGCGCGAATTGCACATCAGGCTCAATCTGCCGGAGAAGGGGTGAAGCAATCCCTCCTGACGAATTTGGCGCCTATCTCCACGCCTGCAGCCTTGCGAGCCGAGCGAATTTCTTGGACTGGTGACGTTCCATCCGCGTGATGACGTCCCGCAAGAAGCGCACGCCCTGGGGCAGATAGTCGCCCTTGTTGAGCATGACGCAGTCGGCGCGTTGCGCCATCGCGGCGTCGGTGGTCTCGGGCCGGCTGGCCACGCCTTCATGCACGAGTTGATCCAGAACCTGCGTCGCCCAGATCACGGGAACATGCGCGGCTTCGCAGAGCCACAGGATTTCTTCCTGCATCTCGGACAGGCGCGCGAAGCCGACTTCGACCGCAAGGTCGCCGCGCGCGATCATCACCGCCGTCGGATGGCGCGCCGCCGACTGGACGATCAGGCGCGGCAGGTTGCGGATCGCGAGCGGCGTTTCAATCTTCAAGATAATTGCCTGCGCCGGCTTTTCGCCGCGCCGCGCGGCAAGTTCGGCCTGCAGGAGAATCACGTCTTCGACCCGCTGAACGAAGGAAAAGCCGACGATATCCGCGAAACGCGCGACGACATCGAGATCGGCGATATCCTTCTTGGTGAGCGGCGGAAGGTCGAGGTCGATCGAGGGAAGGTTCACGCCCTTGTCCGGCTTCAGCCGCATGCCCTTCGCCCGGGCCGCTATGATTTCGATCTCCACGCCCTCGTCATCCGCCGCGACGATGCGTCCTGTCGCCTTGCCGTCGTCAAAGGAAATCTCCGCGCCGGGACGCAGCTGCGATACGACCTGCGGAAAATTTAGCGAGAAGGCGATGGGGCCGCTGCGCCGGTCGAGGCGGGCTACGAGACGCGGGCGTTCTCCCGGATGCAGTCGGTAGTGCTCCGGCGCGCGCACGGCCTCTATGCGCAGCTTCGGTCCCGCAATATCCATCAGCACCCGGCAGGGCCGATCGAGACGCCGCGAGGCGGCGCGGACATTGTCGACCATCTGGCGCCAGCCCGCGGCGTCGTCATGGGCGCAATTGATGCGGGCGCAATCCATGCCGGCGTCGATAAGCGCCGCGACGAGGCTCGCGTCGGTCGCGGCTTCGCTCGGCAACGTCGCCATGATGCGCGTCAGGCGCACGCCTCCGCTGCCGCCAAAGATTTGATCGCAGGCGCGGATCAGCGCATCCTCGCCCGCGCGCATCGCTCCGCGCGCGGGATATGCCGCTTCTTCGCCGCACAGCCTGCACAGCGTCGCCAGCAGCGCGTCGAGCGCCGGCATGACATCCGCTTCGCTGCGGCCGAGCGAAGAGAGACCGTAAGCGGAGAGGCGCAGCTGCAGCGCGATCAGGTCATGGCTGCGAAGCGCGAGATAATGGGCGAGATTGCAGGCCCCCTCGCGGGTCGCGCCCCACTCCAGGAGGCGCGTCTCGCTTTCGCGCGCCACGGCGTCGCGGAGCGCGGCGACCTCGTCTCGGATTTGGCGCAGTTCGAGCGTCGCGTCGTCGGCCATCAGGCGCTCGTCTAATTCTGTCGCATCGCTTGCCATGAACGCCATCTGCCCGAGACACGACGACAGATTTATAACATCTACCCCCGCGCCGGCGCGGCAATCTTGCCACGCCCCGCGCCGGCCTCTATAAGCGCCCCCGGCGCCTGCGTTTCCGACACCCCTGGAGGCGAGCAGCGCCTTTTCTTTTGACTAAAGGACACCGACATGGCCGAGACCAAGAAGCTCGCGGCCGCGGTGCGCAGCGGGACAGGCAAGGGGGCCGCCCGCAGCGTTCGCCGTGAAGGCCGCATTCCAGCAGTGCTCTATGGGGGCGGCGAAGCGCCGCAGCCGCTCTCGCTCGACAAGAAGAGCGTCTCCCAGCTTATCTTCGCGGGGCATTTCCTCACGACGATTTTCGAACTCGACATCGACGGCAAGAAGGAGCGCGCCATCCCGCGCGACTATCAGCTCGACGTCGTCAAGGACACGCCGATCCATGTCGATTTTCTGCGCTTGAAACCGGGCTCGCGGCTGCGCGTCAACGTGCCGGTGCATTTCATCAACCAGGAAGCCTCGCCCGGCATCAAACGCGGCGGCGCGCTCAACATCGTCTTCCATACGGTGGAGATGTGGGTGCCGGCCGACAATATTCCGGAAGCGATCACCGCCGACATGACCGGGATGGACTTCAACGATTCGCTGCATATTTCGGCGATCCCGCTGCCGCAAGGCTGCAAGCCGACGAATCCCGACAAGGATTTCACGGTCGCCAGTCTGACGCCGCCGGCCGGCGGCGGCGCGGCGGAGGAGACTCCGGCGGCGGCGCCCACGGCAGCGCCCGCCAAGGAAGAAAAGAAGAAGTAGCGCCCTCCCTAGCCCTCCCCCGCCGCGCTTCGCTTGCGGGAGAGGGATCGCGGACGATCGGCATTCTCACGAGACTGGCGAAGCGCCGGATCTGCTCCCTCTCCCGCGAAGAGGGGGGAGGGTTGGGGTGGGGGTACATTCCATGCTGCTCCTTGTCGGACTCGGCAATCCCGGACGCGCCTACGCCAGGAACCGGCACAATATCGGCTTCATGGCGCTCGAAGCGATCGCCAGGCGGCACGGCTTCCCGCAGGCGCGGGCGCGCTTTCAGGGCCTTGTCAGCGAGGGGACGATCGGCGGCGAACGAATCATGCTGCTGGAGCCGCAAACCTATATGAACGAGAGCGGCCGCTCGGTTGGCGAAGCGGCGCGTTTTCACAAGATCGGCCTCAATGAGATCGTCGTCATCCACGACGAACTCGACCTCGCGCCGGCCAAATGCCGGATCAAGACCGGCGGCGGCGTCGCCGGACATAATGGGCTACGTTCGATCACCGCGCATATCGGCAATGACTATAAGCGCGTGCGGCTCGGCATCGGCCATCCCGGCGACAAGGGGCTGGTGCATTCCTATGTGCTGAGCGATTTCGCCAAGAGCGAGGAGCCCTGGGTCTCCGCGCTCTGCGAGGCGATCGCCGACAATGCCGCGCTCATCGTCAAGGGCGACGACGCCGGCCTGCAGAACAGGCTCCATCTCGCCATGGAGGCGAAGGGCTTTAGCGCCGTAAAGCGCGTCGGCGAGGCGTAAGGCGCGACGAGCGCAACGCCGCGTCGCCAAGCGCCTATCCTCGGATTGCGCCTCCTCCTCCGCCGCCTGATGAAGCCCGAATGAACGGCGATTTCAGCGCCGGTTCAGCGGGCGCGTCATAGAGTATCAAGCGCAAGTAGAGAGGGGCATTTTCGAAACGGAGACTGACCCATGAAACTCACGACGATACTGGCTCTCGGCGCTATTCTCGCCGCGCCGATCGCGATCCAATCGAGCGCCGCCTTCGCGGCCGCCGACGCAAATCAGCCCACCGCCGCCGAAACGACCAAGGCGCCGGCCGCGAAGCACAAGGCCGCAAAGCGCCATGTCAAGCATCAGACGAAACTGCTGGGAAAGCACTATGGCAGGGCGGTCCATCATCCGATGAAGCATAAGGCGGCGTAAGCGGAGCGGTTTTATCAATGGCCACGGCGGCGCGCCCCGCCGCCGCGGCCCTTCTCCACAGCGCGACACGGCGGCGCCCTTTCACAAAATCCCGCAAGCCCCTATATTCACTGCGCCGTCGCTTGCGGCGGCTATGGCGATAAACGAACACCGCAATAAACCATTCGGACCCGGGGGCGGTACCCGGCGCCTCCACCCAAGCCCGTCATTGCGGCGGGTTTCGGCGGGGGCGAAATAGGATCGACGAGGGCGTAAAGGGTGATTTTTCGCTCGGCATGATACCGCCGTTATCGGGTCAAACCTTATAGTTGCCAACGACAACTATGCTCCGGTGGCCGTCGCTGCGTAATGCAGCGCCCATACCGGGATCAAAGCCCTAGGAGTTTGCACTTCTAGGCGGGGTCCGGAGGCGCCTGGCAACAGAAGCCTCCACTTAATTTCTCTCGCGCCGCGCCGCGACGACGCAAAGCGCGGCAACTAAGATGGTCGAAAGCGACAGCCCGACGACCATGCAGCTAGTGGTTTGGCGCGACGCAATGGCCAAGGACATTATTCGTTACGATCTTCTCGTCCAGGACGCCATGCGCGGCGTGATGCGCAAAGTATTGAGCGACGTCGCGGAAAACGGCTATCTGCCGGGCGATCATCACTTTACCATCAGCTTTCGCACCGACGCGCCGGGCGTAACGATTTCGCGCCGTCTCGCCGAGCAATGGCCGCGTGAGCTGACGATCATCCTCCAGCATCAATATTCGAATCTCGAGGTCGACGAGGAAGGCTTCGGCGTCACTTTGTCGTTCCGCTCGATCCCCGAACATCTTTACGTGCCCTTCGCATCCGTCACCGGCTTTTTCGATCCGGCGGTCGAATTCGGCCTGCGCTTCGAGGAGGCCGAAGATGAGGATGAGGAGACGGAAGACGAGACGCCCGCGAGCGGACCGAGCCTTGTCGCCAAGACGCCCGAGCCGGTGAAGGAGCTCAAGCCGGCGAAGGCGGAGACTGGCAAGATCGAACCCGCCAAGATCGAAGCGGTCAAAGTCGAAGCGGGCAAACCGGAGCCCGCCAAAGCGGCGAGCGGCGAGAAGCAGCGAAAGCTGAGGCCCGTCGAAACGAAAGAAGAAGGCGACGAGAAGGTCGTCTCGATCGACGCCTTCCGCAAAAAGCCCTGATGGGCGACATCGTCAATCTGCGCCGCGCCCGCAAGCAGCGCGACCGCCGCGCCAAGGACGACGCGGCGCAAGCGAATCGCGCCGCGCATGGACGCAGCAAAGCTGAACGCGAACTAACCGCCGCACAGGCGCGGCTGGAGACAGCGAAGCTCGACGCGCAGAAGCGCGAAGGCGAAACGGACGACAGAGCGTGAGCGAGGCGCCGGCGTCGCCAGACCCCAGCTCACGCGTCGTCAAACATTCGGTGGTCATCGCCGGCCATCGTACCAGCGTGTCGCTCGAAGACGCCTTCTGGCGCGCGCTGAAGGACATCGCCGCGCTGGAAGGCCTATCGCTCGCGGCGCTCATCGCGCGGGTGGACGCCGGACGCGGCGAAGCGAATCTCTCCTCGGCGCTAAGGGTATATGTGCTCGAGCGGGCGCTCGGACGCTTTTGAATTCCCTCGAAACCACAGGCCAAAGTCGCAAGGGACGCGCCAAATTCGCCGAATAACGTCGCTCCCATGCTCTGGTTGCGCCGGCTAGTCTTTGGCTTCAACCGGCTCTGCAAAAAGCAAGGCGCGGTGTGATACGCCAAGCTCTCTCGGCAGGCCGAACGCATAATTGAGGCCGATGATGAGGTCGCCGAAGCCCAGAAGGGCGGCGATCAAGCCAACATCGCCGAACACGCCAGCCGGGATCAGCACGATCGCCGCGACAAAGCGAAGCAACGACTCCCAATAGACCAATGCGCCGCGCTGAATCAGATTCCGCGAGGCGAAAATCAACACAACGCCGGTGTAAGCGAGGAACCCCGCAATGAGCCATCCCCACTCCGGCGAACAGATATTCAGTCCAATCGCCCGATAAAGCGGTGGGAACGTCAAAAACGACGCCAAGACGGCGTTGTAGACGCCAGACCAAAAAACAAAGGCCGACATTTTGAAGCGCATTTTGCGCACGCCTCGCCGTTACAAGCGCCCAATTCATTCGCCGCCGCCCGTATCAATCGCGATGCAGCGGTCGTTTCAGCTTTTCCAAAACCTGATCGATCGAGAAGGACGCGGCCTTCTGTCGAGGCGGGAAGTCTTTGAACGTCGCCAGATATTGTCCGACATAGGTCTGTGCCGGGATCAGCATGAACGCATGATCCAGCAGCCAGTCGTAATAAGTGTTTGAGGTGATGTTCGCGCGCTCATAGGGGTCCATGCGGAGGTTGAAAATCAGCGGCACGCGAAGATTGGTCAGCGGCTCGGCCCAAACCCGCAAAGTGCCTGGCGCTCTTTGCTCCGAGAAGACGAACTTCCAATTGTCAAATCGCAGTCCGGTCAGATCGCCGTCATCGGATATGTAAAAGAACTCCTTGCGCGAGCTCTTATCTTCCTTGCCTGTCAGATACGGCAGCAGATTGTATCCATCGAGATGGACTTTGTAGTTGGATTTTCCGATCTTGTACCCTTTCAGCAACTTTTCCTTTATGTCCGGCGCGCCTGCGGCTGCGAGAAGCGTCGGCATCCAGTCGAGATGCGAAACGATTTCATTGGACACCGAACCTGGCTTGATCTTTCCAGGCCAGCGAACCATCGCCGGCACGCGATAGGCGCCTTCCCAGTTGGAGTTCTTCTCGTTGCGGAATGGCGTCATCGCCGCATCCGGCCAGGAATTCATGTGCGGGCCATTGTCGGTCGAATAAAAGACGATCGTCTCATCCTCGATCCCGAGATCTTTGATTTTTTGAAGAATCGTCCCAACGTTTTTGTCGTGATCGATCATCACATCCGCATAGGGACCATTCCAGCGTCCCGATTGGCCAACGCTTTCCGGCTTTGGGTGCGTGCGAAAATGCATGTGAGTGAAGTTCACCCACAGAAACACAGGCTTATCGCCTTTCACCTGCCTTTCGAGGAAATCGACGACTCGCGCGGCGACGTCGTCGTCGATTGTTTCCATACGCTTTCGGGTTAGCGGCCCGGTGTCCTCGATTTTCTGTCCGCCATTCGCGGTCGCGAAACTATGAATGACCCCACGCGGGCCATAATTCTTGCGAAAATTGGGAAATTCGGGATCGTTGGGCTTGGGATAGTCCGGCAGCTCGGGTTCTTCCTCGGCATTTAAATGATAGAGGTTTCCGTAGAATTCATCGAATCCATGCGCGGTAGGCAGAAACTCATCCTTGTCGCCGAGATGGTTCTTGCCGAACTGGCCCGTCACATAGCCTTGCGCCTTGAGAAGCTCGGCGATCGTTGGGTCTTCCTTGCGCAATCCAAGGTCCGCGCCCGGCAGGCCGACTTTGGTGAGGCCGGTGCGCAATCCGCTCTGCCCGGTGATGAAAGAGGCGCGCCCGGCGGTGCAGCTTTGTTCGCCATAATAATCGGTAAAGATCATGCCTTGCTGGGCGATCGAGTCGATGTTGGGCGTCCGATAGCCCATGAGACCGTTCGTATAGGCGCTGATATTCGACTGTCCGATATCGTCGCCCCAAATCACCACGATATGTGGCTTTTTCGTCGTTTCGGCTTGCGCGGCGGCGAGCGGGCTCGCCAGCGCGCCCGCGAGCGTTAAGACCGCAGTCAGTCGCATGACGCCTTCCCTCCCGTCGGACTAATTCCCTATATATGACCGCAGATAGCTCCCCCTTTGGCTTCGACAAGCCTTAAACCGAACCTGCGAGCGCCATTCCTTGAACGCCAATCGCTGCGCCGACTGCAGGCTTGCCGATCAAGCAACGGGAGTGAGATCGGTGCGGTTGTTCGTCCATGTCGCGTTCGCATTGGCGATTCTTTTGTTACGTCCGGCGCTGGCGCTCGACGCTCTTCCCTCCTGGAACGACGGCGCCGCCAAACAGGCGATCATCGCCTTCGTCTCTCGTGTGACGGCCGAAGGAGGCGCCGAATTTGTAAAGCCCGAGGATCGCATCGCGGTTTTCGACAATGACGGAACGTTGTGGACCGAATGGCCGGCCTATTCCCAGCTCTTCTTCGCGCTGGATCGGGTAAAGGCGCTTGCGCCCAAACATCCCAAATGGCGCAAGAAACAGCCCTTCAAGGCGGCGCTGGAAAATGATTTCAAAACGCTTGCCGCCGGGGGCGAAAAAACCGCGTTGCGACTCGTCACCGCGACGCATGCGGGCAATACGCCGCAGGAATTCCAGGCGACCGTCGCGCAATGGCTTGCGACCGCGATCCACCCCTTTTTCAAGCGGAGATATGACGAACTCGTTTATCAGCCGATGCTCGAATTGCTGTCCTATCTGCGCGCCAATGGGTTCAAGACCTATATCGTTTCGGGGGGCGGCTCGGAGTTCATCAGAACATTCGCCGAGCGCGTCTATGGCGTGCCGCCCGACATGGTGATCGGTTCGACCATCGTTACGAAATTCGTCGTCAAGGACGGCGAACCGATGCTCTTACGAGAACCACGAGTCAATTTCATCGACGACAAGGCTGGAAAGCCGGTCGGGATCAATGAATATCTCGGCCGACGTCCGATTGCCGCCTTCGGCAATTCCGACGGCGATTTCGAAATGCTGCAATGGACCACCGCCGGCAAAGGCGCGCGCTTCGGCCTCATTGTCCACCACGACGACGCCCAAAGGGAGGCGGCCTATGACCGCAAATCCGCCGTCGGGCGCTTGAATCGCGGTCTCGACGAGGCGCAGGCGCGCGGCTGGATCGTCGTCAGCATGAAGAACGACTGGAAGAGCGTTTTTCCGAAGCCCGGTCCTTGAGGAGAACCAAGCACCCGCAGCCTGGTCTTGGCCGCCGGATTGTGATGCGCTCGCGCCGAAAGAGGGTGAAGGCTCGGGAAACACACCCAAGCCCCTCGCCTCTCCCCGTAAACGAGGAGAGGGGTCATAGAGACCGCGCCAATCCGCCGAAGACAAAAGCGCGCGACGCCGCCGCGTCTTCTCCCCGCTTGCGGGGAGAAGTGAGATGAGGGGCCAGGGGATTGGCGCGCGATAAGCATCCAAAACAGTGATTCCCCTTCCGTTCTCCTATATGATCGCAGAATCATGAACGGCAGCCCGAGGCCCGCGCACCCTCCCGAGATTGACGATTACGCGCCCCAATCCGGCGGGCTCGCCGCGCGCGCGGCGGCGAGCGCTGGACGGCCGCGCTATCTCGATGCGCTCAATCCCGAGCAGCGCGCCGCCGTCGAAACGCTCGACGGGCCGGTGCTGGTGCTCGCCGGCGCCGGCACCGGCAAGACCCGGGCGCTGACGACGCGCATCGCGCACATCCTCGCCCTCGGCAAAGCTCGCGCCTATGAAATCCTCGCCGTCACCTTCACCAACAAGGCGGCGCGCGAGATGCGCGAACGAGTCGAGGCGCTGGTCGGCGAAGGCGCGCAGGCGATGCAATGGCTCGGCACCTTTCACGCGATCAGCGCCAAGATTTTGCGCCGCCACGCCGAACTCGTCGGGTTGAAGCCGAACTTCACCATTCTCGATGTCGACGATCAGATCCGCCTCTTGAAGCAAGTGCTGCAGGCCGAAAACATCGACGACAAGCGCTGGCCGGCGCGGGCGCTCGCGATGCGCATCGACGGTTGGAAGAACCGCGGCCTGACGCCAGCGCAGGTGCCCGCCGGCGAATCCGAGAGCTTCGCCAACGGCAAGGGCGCGGCGCTTTACGCGCTCTATCAGGAACGGCTCAAGGTCCTGAACGCCGTCGACTTCGGCGATCTCCTGATGGAGAGCCTGCGGCTCTTTCGCGACAATCCGGACGTGCTCACGGACTATCAGCGCCGCTTCAAATATATTCTCGTCGACGAATATCAGGACACCAATGTCGCGCAATATTTGTGGCTGCGGCTGATCTCGCAGGCGCGCGCGCCGGATAAGCAAAATCTCTGCTGCGTCGGCGACGACGATCAGAGCGTCTATGGCTGGCGCGGCGCCGAGGTCGAGAACATTCTGCGCTTCGATCAGGATTTTCCCGGCGCGAAAGTGATCCGCCTCGAACGCAACTACCGCTCGACCGGACATATTCTCGCCGCCGCCTCGCATCTCATTTCGCATAATGACGGAAGGCTCGGCAAAACGCTGTTCACCGACGGCGGCGACGGCGACAGGCCGACGCTTACCGGCGTTTGGGACAGTCAGGAAGAGGCGCGAGTCATCGGCGAAGACATCGAGCAATTGCATCGCCAGGGCGATTCGCTCGAAGACATCGCAATTCTGGTGCGCGCTTCGTTTCAGATGCGCGAATTCGAGGAGCGCTTCGTCGAGATCGGCCTGCCCTATCGCGTCATTGGCGGCCCGCGCTTTTACGAACGGCTCGAAATCCGCGACGCGCTCGCTTATCTGCGCTGCGTCGCCCAGCCCGCCGACGATCTCGCGTTCGAGCGCATCATCAATACGCCGAAACGGGGCTTAGGCGACGCGACTCTTCAAATGCTGCATGAATATGGGCGGCGCGAGCGCGTTCCGCTGATGCAGGCGGCGCGCGTGCTTGTCGAAAGCGAGGAGCTGAGGCCAAAGCCTCGTGGCGCGCTGCGCGGCCTGATCGCGGATTTCGACCGCTGGCGCGGGCTGATCGATGCAAAGCCGCAGCATGAGCTTGCCGAGCAAGTGCTGGATGAATCCGGCTACACCGAAATGTGGCGCGCCGACAAGACGCCGGAGGCCGCCGGGCGGCTCGATAACTTAAAAGAGCTGGTTCGGGCGATGGAGGCTTTCCCGGATCTCGCCGCTTTTCTCGAACATGTCTCGCTCGTCATGGAGACCGACAGCGCCGCCGATCAGGAGCGCGTGTCGATCATGACTCTGCATGGCGCCAAGGGCCTCGAATTCGAAACCGTCTATCTCCCCGGCTGGGAGGAAGGCCTGTTTCCGAGCCAGCGCACCCTCGACGAACAGGGACGCGCCGGATTAGAAGAAGAGCGTCGCCTCGCCTATGTCGGGCTCACGCGCGCCAAGCGCCGCGCCAAAATCTATTTCGCCAGCAACCGACGCATTCACGGTCTGTGGCAGCCGACCGTGCCGTCGCGTTTCATCGACAATCTGCCGTCCGATAATGTCGAAGTGGTCGAGGCGCCGAACGGCTCGCAATATGGCTCCTATGGCGTCTCGCGCTTCGCCAATCTCGATGTTTACGGCTCCGATTATTCGACGCCGGGCTGGAAGCGCGCCAAGGCGGGCGCAGATTCGGCGCGAGGCGAGTCTTCTCGCAGCGACTCGATGCGCGAGTCGCGCGGCGGCCGCGCAAAAAAGCCGATAACGATCGAGGGCGAAGTGATCGCGCGCCCGTCAGGCGGCTCGCGCTTTTCGGTTGGCGCGCGCGTGTTTCACTTGAAGTTCGGGCCCGGCTCGGTGGCGGCGATCGACGGCAATAAGCTCACGGTCGATTTCGACAAGGCCGGCAGGAAGATGGTGCTGGAGAGTTTTGTGCAGGCGGGGTAAGCACAGGGCTCCGAACTCGGGTTAATTTCCGCTCACTTTCAGCCCTCATGGCCGGGCTTGTCCCGGCCACCCACGCCGGGACATCGCGAAATGTTTCGTGCTGAGACGGCATGTCCGGCCCATTTTCTCACAAGTGCAGCGCGTCGTCGCGTGGATGGCCGCAACAAGCGCGGCCATGACGCGGCGAGATGACGCCTCGCTAAGCTGGATTCGCCGCCTGGCGCGACTGTAGCGTAGCCGCCACAGTCCGACTTTTTCGGCGTCTGAGCGGCGCCGGCGGGCGTCGGCGGATTCACAAGGCTCGCGCCGCGCATTACCTTTACGTCGAAGCAATGGCCGAGCGCCCGCGCTTGCGCCATCGCACAGATTTTCTCCCTAAAGACGCTCAGACCTCGCGCGACGAGGTTCATGCGAGGACGAGCCATGACTGCTGGCGCGAAAGCCGGGCGAATTTACTATGTTGCGACCGTGATCGCCTGGGCGCTCGCCGCTCCGGCGCGCGCGGATCAACATCCGCCGCGCCGCGCCGAACTCTTCGACCCGCCGCCGCTCGTCGCGCTTTACGGCGTTGAGCGCGTTCCGACGCGCGCGCCGCTAGACGTTCCGGATTTCGCTGTCGCTGACGCCGCGCCTGCGGCAGCGCTGCTCGACGCCGATCCGCGCGCCGCGCCGGCGCAGCCCGCTGACCCGCTCGGCCTCGCCTGGAGCCTCCAGCCCGAAGAGAACCGCGGCCTCGCCTCGGCGCTCGACGCCTGGGCCGGCCACGCCGCCGTGGCGCCGGAGCGCCGCCGCCTGCGGGCGGCGCTCGCTGCGGCTTACGCGGCCGAGAATTTCGCGCCCTTCTGGATCGAGAATGGCGAATGGCGCGCCTCGGCGAAAGCGGCGCTGGCGCGGCTCGCCCATGCCGCCGACGACGGGCTCGATCTTCGCGTCTATGCCACGCCTGACGCCGAAAAGGCCGCGCCGACGGAGGCGGACGAACTTGCTCTTTCGGAAGCCGTGGCCGCCTATGCGCTGCAGGCGCGCGGCGCCCGGATCGACCCCGAGCGCATCTCGAAACTCATCGGCGCGAAGACCGCCCTGCCCGATCCGGCGCGCGCCATCGCCGACATCGCCGGCGCCGGCGAAACCGCTGGCGAGGCGCTGCAGGCCTATAACCCTGCGCATTACGGCTATCAGCAGCTGCGCGAAAAGCTGATCGAGCTGAAGGCGCAGCGCGCCGCCGCGCCTTCTTCCGACGAACGCTACGCCGCCGCTGAGAGCGCCTCGCAGAGCGACGCTCTGCCGCCTGCGGGCAAACCCAAGCGGCGCCGCGCTGCCGCGCTCGCCAAGCCTTCAACCTCCCGCATTGAAGCGGAAATCATCGCCAATATGGAGCGCTGGCGCTGGCTGCCGCGCGATCTCGGCGACGAGCGGGTCGAAGTGAACATCCCCGATTTCGAACTCGCCGTGGTGCGCGACGGCGCGGTGACACATCGCACGCGAATCATTGTCGGCAAGGAGACGACGCCGACGCCGATTTTCTCCAACGCGCTGCAATACATTATCGTCAATCCCTATTGGAACGTGCCGCCGTCGATCCTGAACAAGGAACTGCTGCCGAAGGCCAATGGCGACCCGGCCGCGATCGCAGCGAGCGGCTTCGACGTCCGCTATCGCGGCGGCAAGCTCGTGGTGCGCCAGCCGCCGGGCGAGCGTAATGCGCTGGGCCGCATCAAATTCATGTTCCCCAACGACTTCTCGGTCTATCTGCACGATACGCCGTCGCGCAATCTGTTCTCTGCGTCGCATCGCGCCTTCAGCCATGGCTGCATGCGCGTCGATGCGCCCTTTGCACTCGCCGAAGCCGTGCTCGGCCCCGGCAGCGGCTGGTCGGAAAGCCGCGTGCGCCGGCTGATCGGCGGCTCGGAGCGCTACATCAATCTTTCAAAACCGCTGCCGATCCACATCGAATATTTCACGGCCTATGTCGATGAAGGTGGGCGACTTGTGCTGCGCCCCGATCTTTACGGCTATTCGGCGCGGGTGCGGAGCGCGCTGGGACTAGGCGCCTGATTCGCGCGCCTTCCCTGAAAACAGGACCGCGCAACCAACCGTCTCGACGTTTACCGCATCGAAGCGCTTTTCGAGTTCGCGCTTCAGTGCGTCGAAATCGTCCTGCGTGTTCGAGAATATGCCCTTGGAATTGTAGAACGCCATCAGCCGTTGCGCTGCAAAGCTGCGCGCGACGCCGCCGAGCAGCAGCGTCGAGCCAAAGACGATCGCCCCAGAGTTCAACAAGGGCGACAGAAAGTCGAAAGCGCGCGCCTTGGTCGCCATATCGCCCGGCAGGCAGTGAAGCAGATAATTGACGCCGAGCGAGTCGAATTTGGCGCCGTCGACGTCAATCTGCTCCAGCACATTGCGCACATAAATCTCAGGCCGGTAGCGCGCGATGCGTCGCGCCGCAAATTGCAGCGCGTCGCGATTTAAATCCATCAGCGCGATGCGCGGCGTCGGCATCGGAAATCGGCAGCGGTCGAGAAAATAGCCGGTGCCGACGCCGACATCGAGATGATTGCCGCTGACATGCCGGTCGTAATGCGCCAGCACCTGCGGCGTCGGACATTTCCATATCCAGCGATTGGACAGGCCGAGCACCAGCACGTCGTAGATCGCGAGCATTTTGGGCGTGTAAATCGCCTGTCCGGCATGAATTTGCTCGGCGGTGACGGGCATTGCGTTTGCTCCCAGGGACGATTGCCAACGCAGGGGGTGACAGCGGCCCGGCTGCGTGGAAAAAGCCTATCTCATGTCCCTAAGACGCTGCTAATCCTCCATGCCGCCGCCGCCCCTTCTCGCCCTGCAAGACGTCACCCTGACGCTCGGCGGCAAGCCGCTGCTCGATGGCGCCGACCTTACCGTCGCGCCGGGCGCGCGGCTCTGCGTCGTCGGCCGCAATGGCTCCGGCAAATCGACGCTTCTCAAGATCGCCGCTGGCGAAATTGAGCCGGACGGCGGGACGCGCTTTCTGCAGCCCGGCGCATCATTGCGCTATCTGCCGCAGGAGCCGGATTTTTCGGACTTCGCCACGACGCTCGCCTATGTCGAAGCCGGTCTCGGACCGTTGGACGATCCCCACGTCGCCCGGACGCTGCTCAACGATCTCGGTCTGACCGGCGACGAGAACCCCGCGCGCCTCTCGGGCGGCGAAGAGCGCCGCGCGGCGCTCGCCCGCGTTCTCGCGCCCGAACCCGACATTTTGCTGCTCGACGAGCCGACGAACCACCTCGACCTGCCGACGATCCTGTGGCTCGAAGAAAGGCTCGCGGGGTTGCGCTCGGCGCTGGTGCTCATCAGCCACGACCGCCGCTTTCTTCAGGATTTGACCCGCGAAACGCTGTGGATCGATCGCGGCCGCACCCGACATCTGGCGCGCGGCTTCAGGGAGTTCGAAGCCTGGCGCGACCGCGAATTGGAGGAAGAAGAAAAGCAGCAGCACAAATTGGAGCGCAAGATCGTCGCCGAAGAACATTGGCTGCGTCACGGCGTCTCGGGCCGACGCAAGCGCAATATGAAGCGGCTTGCCGGCTTGCATCATCTGCGCGCCGAGCGGCGCAATCGCGTCATGCCGACCGGAGACGTGAAGCTTGAAGCGAGCGAGGCGCAGCTTTCCGGCAAGCTCGTCATCGAGGCGATCAAGATCGGCAAATCATTTGGCGAACGCGCCATTGTCACGAATTTCACGACGCGCATTCTGCGCGGCGACCGCCTCGGGATCGTCGGCGCCAATGGCGCCGGCAAGACGACGCTGGTCAATCTTCTGACCGGCGGCCTCGCGCCTGACGGCGGCAAAGTGCGATTGGGCGCCAATCTCGACATGGCGACCCTCGAACAGAACCGCGCGAGTCTCGATCCCGAAACGACATTGCAGGACGCACTGACCGGCGGCGGCTCCGACACGATCGAGATCAACGGCGAACGGCGTCACGTCATCGGCTATATGAAGGATTTCCTGTTCAAGCCCGAACAGGCGCGCACGCCGATCGGGAGGCTTTCCGGCGGCGAACGCGGACGCCTGATGCTCGCGCGGGCTTTGGCGAAGCCGTCGAACCTTCTCGTGCTCGACGAGCCGACCAACGACCTCGATCTCGAAACGCTCGATCTCTTGGAGGAAATGCTCGCCGATTATCCCGGCACGCTCATCGTCGTCAGCCATGACCGCGACTTTCTCGATCGCGT
This sequence comes from Methylocystis sp., assembly GCF_046349115.1. Classification (GTDB taxonomy): domain Bacteria; phylum Pseudomonadota; class Alphaproteobacteria; order Rhizobiales; family Beijerinckiaceae; genus Methylocystis. The sequence continues at coordinate 468,448 of NZ_JAXMCX010000002.1, forward strand.
CGCAACAAGCGTATTGATGAGCGAAGGCGGCGGCCGCTGGATCGAATATGCTGGCGGCTACAGCGACATGGTCGCACAACGCGGCGAAGGCGTCGAGGCGCGGTGCGCGGCGCCGATTCAGCGGGAGGCGAAGGAAAAGCCGGCGCCGCGCGAGAAGACGGCGTCGAAAGCGAAGCTCTCCTTCAAGGAGCAGCACGCGCTCGCCACTCTGCCCGGCAGGATCGAGGAGCTGAACGCGAGACGCGCCAAGCTACAGGCGTTGCTCGACGATCCCGAGCTTTACGCGAAAGATGCCCCCAAATTCGCCAAGGCGAGCGAAATGTTCGCGACGGTGGAATCGGAACTCGCCGCGGCCGAGGAGGAATGGCTGGAACTCGAAATCAAGCGCGAGGCGATCGAAGGATAGATCGAGCGCCCCTCTTGCCTTAAGCCTGGGCGCGTTACCTTAATGCGGAGGGGGCGATGCAGAATGGGGGGAAGAAGCATGCCCGACAAATCGGTTCCAGCGCCTTACAGCAAAGTGACGCCCTATCTCTGCATCGCCGGCGCGGCGAAGGCGCTCGACTTTTATCGAAGCGCTTTCGGCGCCAAGGAGCGCGTGCGCGTCGAACTCCCCAATGGTCTCATCGTCCATGCCGAAATCATGATCGGCGATTCGATTGTCATGCTTTCCGATATTTATGAAGAGAGCGGGCTCTCGTCGCCGAGAGCGCTCGGCGGGTCGTCAATCAGTCTGAACGTCTATGTGCCGGAAGTCGATTCGATCTTCATCAAGGCGATCGAAGCCGGCGCGACCAAAATCTGCGGGCCGCAAAATATGTTCTATGGCGATCGCAGCGGAACGGTCCGCGATCCTTTCGGCCATGTCTGGGTCTTCTCGACGCGCAAGGAAGAGATTACCGTCGACGAGCTCAGGCGCCGCGCGCTGGATATTTACTATTCGCTGAACGCCGCGCCCGCAAAAGCAGGAGCGCCGTGACGAGCGGTCCCAGGGCGAGCGCGAGCAGCGCATCCGAAAATTCGCCGGTTGCGCCTTTGATGAGGCCAACGAGGTAGGGACCGGCGAAGCCTGAAATATTGCCGATCGAGTTGATCACCGCGACGCCGATGACGCCGTCCCCCGAACCGAGCGCCAGAGTCGCAAAGCTCCAAAACGTCGGCAGCGCGGCGATCGCGCCGACGGCGGCGACGGACAGCGCGATCATCGACAGCAAGGGCGTCGGCGCATAGGCGGCGCAGGCGAGCCCAACAGCGCCAATGACGCCGGCAAGCGCCGTATGGCCGACGGTCTCGCGCCGGCGATCTGAGCTGCGGCTCCACGCCCACATCGCGAGCGCGGCGCAGATGTAAGGAAGTGACGCCAGCAGACTCGTGGCGATAACGCCAAAGCCGAACGATTTGATGATCTGTGGGAGCCAGAAGCTCAAGCCGTAAAGCGCAATGACGATTCCGAAATAGGCGACTCCAAGCAGAAGAACGCGCATGTCCTTGAGCGCGCGCCAGTGATCGCCGTGGTCTTGTCCGGCGTCCTTATCGAGAGCGGCGCGCAGAGACGTTTTCTCACTGGAGGTTAGCCAATTCGCCGACTGCGGTCCGTCAGGCAGATAGAAAAAGCAGACGACGCCGAGAAGGATCGACGGCAGCGCCTCCATCAAAAACAGCCAGCGCCAGCCGCTGATCCCGCCGACGCCGTCCATTGCCGCCAGAATAAGCCCGGAGATCGGCGATCCGATCGCGCTCGACACCGGCACGGCGATGAGGAAGCCGGCGAGCACGCGCGCGCGTTGCGCGGCGGGAATCCAATAGGTGAGATAGAGAATGACGCCCGGCGCAAAACCGGCTTCCATCACGCCGAGCAGCAGACGCAGAATAACAAAGCTCGCCTCGTTCCAGATGAAGGCGGTGAGCGCCGACACCAGGCCCCAGCTCACCATGATTCGCGCGATCCAGATGCGCGCGCCGACGCGGTGCATGATGTAATTGCTCGGCGCCTCGAACAGGCAATAGCCGATAAAGAAGACGCCGGCGCCCCAGCCGAAGAATTCCGGCGTGAAACCAAGTTCGCCATTCATCGTCAGCGCCGCGAAGCCGATGTTTACGCGGTCGAGATAGGCGACGATAAAGGCCGTGACGAGAAAGGGAACCAGTCGCCGCGCCGCCTTGGCGACGACGCGGTCGGCGTCGATTGATTGCGGCGCGCGCGGCTTTGGCGGGGCGGCGACCGCCGCTTCCGACATCGGCTAGGCCCGTTCGAATTGCATCAGATGATGCCAGCGATGCGGCGCATCGGCGGCGAGGCGCGTAAGACCCGCGTCGCGCGCCTGCCGCTCAAGAAGCGACAATGGCTCCGGATAGTCGCTGGTCGAGACGTGCTCGTAAACCGCGTCCTTTTCAGCGCGCGACAGCGCCGCCCAATCCTTCTCGATCCAGTCGAAATAATGTTTCAGATAGTCTTCGCGGGATTCATCTTCTTCGCGCATGGTGTCGACCAGCAGCAGCACGCCGCCGGGCGCAAGCGCGCGCGCGGCGCGACGGAAGAACTCAGCCTTGTCCGCGGTGGCGAGGTGATGCAGAACGAAACTGCTGTGGATGACGTCATAGGTCTCGCCATCGGCGAGCGCCGACAGCATGTCGCCATGCCCGAGTTGCACAGCGCATGGCAGGAACTTGAGATTCTCGGCGGCGAGCGTCAGCGCGGTGTCGGAAAGATCGACGCCCCTATAGCTCGACGGCGGGATGCGACGCAGAATCGGCGCGAAGACTTGCGCATCGCCACAACCAAGATCGAGCAGGGAATAGTCGCCGCCCCGGAAGCGCGCGCGCAAAGCGCGCTCGACATCTTCGCTGAGCGCGGCATGGAACATCAAATCCTTGACGACGACTTTCTTATAAGTGTCCCAGAGATCGAAAATCTCGCCCGAATAGGCGTTCGTCGGATGAGCGTCCATCAGCCTGCCCCTTTGTCGCCGCTTACTTAAGGGCGAAGCCCAACGCATTCAAAGCCTCGCGCATACGGTCGCGCCCGCTGAGCGCCTCTGCCCCGCGCACTCGCGACAACGCCTGGCGAATCCAGCCCTGGTCCGGCAGGCCTTGTTCCTTCTGGAAGTCCTTGAACTTCACATCGAGCGTCTCGATCGCCTCGCGCTGCGCGTCGCCCCATTCATATTGCTCGCGATGCAGCACGGCGCCTTGCCCGAGGCGCGGTTTGACCGCGGCGTTGGCCGCGGGATCGGGAACGCCGACGGCCATGCCGAAGACGGCGAAGACATTCGGCGGCAGATTCAATTCCTTGGCGACCTCTTCAGGCTTGTTGCGCATCGCGCCGATATAGCAGCAGCCAAGACCGATCGATTCGAGCGCGGTGACGGCGTTCTGCGCGGCGAGCGCGGCGTCGACAACGCCGGTGAGAAAGATTTCGAGATAAGGCAGCGCCGCGGCGTCGCGCCCCTTCTCGCGCCCGAGATGTTCCAGCCGCGCGAGATCACAGAGCCAGACAAGGAACAGCGGGCAGTCGCGAATATGTTTCTGTCCGCCGGCGAGATCGGCAAGGCGGGTTTTGCGCGCCTGATCCTCGACGGCGACGACGCTCCAGACTTGCAAATTCGAGGAGGTCGACGCCGATTGCGCGGCGGCAACGATCGTCTCCAGCGCGCCTTCGGGCAGCGGCTGATGCAGGAAATTGCGATGCGAACGATGCGCGAGAATGAGATCAAGCGTGTCGTTCCACTGCGTCGGCTTCGGCGAATCGTCGCGACGATAGCGCTCAAACATCGCCGCCGCGCCACGCGGATCGAAGGGTTGCGGGCTTAAAGGCTTGTTCATGGGCTTCCAATGTGGAAAGGCTTGCGCTGCAAGCCAAGCTTGTCACGGCGCTCTTGCACCAGTTTAACAAGCCGCGCGCGACGGTCCAAGGGCTTAGCCTGGGACGATCTACACCCGCTTCGGCACGAGAATAGCGCGAAAATCATTGACATTGGTGCGTGTCGGCTTGGTCACGATGAGATCGCCGAGCTTCTCGAAAGCGGTGTAGGCGTCATTATTGGCGAAGAGCGCCTTCAGATCGACGCCCGCCTGCATCGCGCGCGCGAATGAATCCGCCGTCATGATCGCCCCGGCGTTGTCCTCGCTGCCGTCGATGCCGTCGGTGTCGCAGGCGATCGCCGCGATGCCGCCGAAGCCTTCGAGCGCCAGCGTCAGACCGAGCAAGAACTCGGCGTCGCGTCCGCCGCGTCCCTTGCCGCGTACGGTGACCGTCGTCTCGCCGCCTGAGATGATCGCGACCGGCGGCTCGAAGGGCTGACCATGGAGCGCGATCTGCTTGGCGATGCCGGCGTGCACCAGCGCCACGTCGCGCGACTCGCCCTCTAGATCGCCGAGAATGCAGGGCGTGAACCCCGCCGCCCTGGCGACCGCCGCGGCGGCGTCGAGCGAACCTTGCGGCGTGGCAATGAGAATGTTCTGCACCTTGTCGAAGATGGCGTCGCCAGGCTTTGGCGTTTCGCAGTCCGGCTTTTGCAGATGCGCGAGCACCGCGGCCGGCGCGTCGATCTTATATTTGGCGATGACCGCGAGCGCGTCTTGGCGCGTCGTCGGATCGGGAACGGTGGGGCCGGAGGCGATCACCGATAGATCGTCATTCGGCACGTCCGAAATCATCAGCGCCACGACTCGCGCCGGCGCGGCGGCGCGGGCGAGTCGCCCGCCCTTGATCGCCGAGAGATGTTTGCGCACGCAATTCATCTCGGAAATATTCGCGCCGCTCTTTAACAGCGCCTTGTTGACCGCCTGCTTTTCTTCAAGCGTGACGCCCTCGGCCGGAAGCGCCATCAGCGCCGAACCGCCGCCGGAAATCAGCGCCAGGACGAGGTCGTCTTCGGAGAGCCCCTGCACTCTCTGCAAAATGCGCTTGGCCGCCTCGCGGCCAGCGGCGTCCGGCACCGGATGCGAGGCTTCGATGACTTCGATGTGCTTCGTCGGCGCGCCGTGTTCATAACGGGTGACGACGAGCCCGTCGAGTGGACCCTGCCAATGCGCCTCGACCGCCGCCGCCATTGAGGCTGCCGCCTTGCCGGCGCCGACGACGATGGTGCGGCCTTTGGGCGGCGCGATCCTCGCAAGATGCGGCGGCAGGCACACGGCCGGCGACGCGGCGCCGACGGCGGCGTCAAACATGGCGCGAAGAAGCTGGCGGTGATCTTGGGGCATGGGCTTCGAAGTCCGATCACAAATCGCTGTTTCTCCCTTCTCCCGCTTGCGGGAGAAGGTGGCCCCGCGAAGCGGGGTCGGATGAGGGCGCTTCAGTTTGCCGCGCGCCAGTCCTAATGGCTTCACGAATGCGATCAAGCGGAATATTCCCGCCGCCGATCACAAGGTCGTTTTGAAAACGCAGCATCCGATATCCCTGCGCACGCAACCATTCATCGCGCGCAGCGTCATGAAGCCTTTGTTCATCCTTGTCGTGTGGCGGTCCATCGAGTTCGACAATGAGTCGATGTTCGACACATAGAAAATCGACGACATAGCGACCGATTGGAACTTGTCGGCGGAACTTGAGTCCGTCGAGTCCCGAACGACGCAACGATCGCCACAGTATTTCTTCGGCTATGGTCATATTGCGCCGAAGTTTACGCGCAAAGTCGGTTTGAGATTTCGAGACCCGCGCAGGCATCGGTCAATCCAATGGCCCTCATCCGACCCGGCTTCGCCGGGCCACCTTCTCCCACAAGTGGGAGAAGGATGCGCCCAACGTTTCGCCTTGTTACGCCGCCATGGCGTTGGCTTTTTCGATCAGCGCCTCGGCCATGCGGATCGAGGCGATGTCGATCAGGCGGCCGTCGAGCGAAACCGCGCCTTTGCCTTCCTTGGCGGCCTGGGCCATCGCGTCGAGAATGCGGCGCGCCTTGTTCACTTCCGCTTCCGACGGCGTGAACACCTGATTGGCAAGCTCGATCTGCGACGGATGGATCGCCCATTTGCCTTCATAGCCGAGCACCGCGGCGCGCTTGGCGGCGGCGATATAGCCGTCGGGATCGCCGAAGTCGCCGAAGGGGCCGTCGATCGGACGCAGGCCATAGGCGCGGCAGGCGACCATCATCCGCGTCTGCGCCGCGTGCCACTGATCGGCCCAGTAATATTCGCGATTGCCGCTCGCGTCCTTGTCGGTGAGTACGCCGTAATCCGGATTGACGCCGCCGATGACCGTGGTGCGGGCGCGGGTCGAGGCCGCATAGTCGGCGACGCCGAAGGACATCGCTTCGAGGCGCTTCGACGATTGCGCGATCGCTTCGACATTGGCCATGCCGAGCGCGGTCTCGATCAGGATTTCGATGCCGATCCGCTTGGTGCGCTTTTTAAACTGCTCGATCTGCGTGATCATCATGTCGATCGCATAGACGTCGGCCGGAACGCCGACCTTGGGGATCAGCACGATGTCGAGACGCGGGCAGTTCTCGAGAACGTCGACGACGTCGCGATAGCAATATTGCGTGTCGAGACCGTTGATGCGCAGCGTCATCACCTTCTTGCCCCAGTCGATGTCGTTGAGGCCCTGGATGATGTTCTTGCGCGCCTGTTCCTTGTCGTCGGGCGCGACCGCGTCTTCAAGATCCAAAAAGATCTGGTCGGCCTTCGACTGGGCGGCCTTTTCGAACATGCCCGGCGCGGAGCCCGGCACGGCAAGTTCCGAGCGATGGAGACGCGGCGTCGCCTGCTCGATCAAAGTGAAGCTCATATCTTTACCCCTTCCTGTTGAATTAGCCTGTGGCGCCGAGGCCGGCGGCGACGCAGCTGATCGACAGCAGCAGAGGCACTTTGACCGCCTCTTTCTCCGCTTCGTCCTTTGCCTCGCGGAACCGGCGAAGCAGCGCCACCTGCTCGCGATTGACCTCGTTGATGGTCTGCAGGCGATGCGACAGCCGCGCCTGATATTCCTTGAAACGATCCGCCAATTCGACGCCGCCGCCGACGCGCAGAACCATCTCGCGCGTCAGAGCGTATTCCTCTTCCATCGCCTTGAAGATTTTGGTTCGCACGGCCTCATCCGCGACAAGTCCGGCATATTGCTTGGCGATCGAAAGATCGACGAGCGCGAGAGTCTTCTCGACCTCGTCGATGATCAGCCGGAACATGCGCGAATCCTCGAACATGCGGCGCAACAGCTCCAGGCCGCGCTCGCCGCGCACGTCGACAAAATTCTTCAGCCCCGAGCCGACGCCGTACCAGCCGGTGATCGAATGGCGGTTCTGCGCCCAGGCGAAGACCCAGGGAATCGCGCGCAAATCCGCGAGGCTTTTCGCGCCAAAGCGCCGCGCCGGCCGCGAACCGATATTGAGAAGCGAAATCTCTTCGAGCGGACTCGCCGCCTGGAAATAGGCGACAAGATCGGGATCGCCGATAAATTTCGCATAGGTCGCGAAGGAGGCGCCGGAAATCTCCTCCAGAGCCTCGTCGAATTCCGCATGCGGCGCCAGCGCTTCCTCGCGTTCCGATTTCAGCGCGTGCTGGAAGACGGATGAGGCCAGAAGCTCCATCTGATAGGCCGCCGTTCCGCGATTGGCATATTTGAACGAGACGACTTCACCCTGTTCCGTAACGCGGAAGCGACCGCGGATCGAGCCTGCCGGCTGCGCCGCGATCGCATGGCCGGTCGGCGCGCCGCCGCGCGACACCGAGCCGCCGCGCCCATGGAAGAAGGCGATGGCGACGCCCTGTTCGCGTCCGACCTGAGAAAGCCGCGCCTGCGCCTTGAACAGCTCCCAGTTCGACGACAGAAAGCCGCCGTCCTTATTCGAGTCAGAATAGCCGATCATCACCTCTTGCAGATTGCCCTGCCAGCGCGTCGAGCGCCGCACGACCGGCACCTGCAAGAGATCGCGCATGATCGCCGGCGCGGCGCGCAGATCGCCGATCGTCTCGAAGAGCGGCACGATCGGCAGGGTCAGTATCTCGATTCCGGGTTCGTCGAGGAAAAGTCCGGCTTCCTTGGCGAGGAGATAAACGCCAAGCACGTCGACCGCCGAGCGCGTCATCGAGAGAATGAAGCCGCCGAATGCTTCGCGGTCGAGTTGCGTGCGCATCTCGGCGACGACCTCGAACATTTCGATGACGTCGCGCGCTTCGTCGGAAAGTTTTTCGCGCGGAACGGGCGCCGTGCGGGGCTTCGCGAGTTCGGCGAGCAGAAAATCGCGCCACTCGGGCGCTTCAAGATCGGGCGGGGTTTCGCCGCCGGTCTTGAGGCGCCACAATTCTTCGAGCGCCTGCGTAGTGCGCGTCGTGTTCTGTCGAATGTCGAGACGCACCGTGCTGAATCGGAAGATTTCCACCGCACGGCGCAGCGGCCGCACGAGATCGGTCGCCAGCGCGTCGCTCTTGGCTTCGATCAGCGCCTTTTCGAGCACGAGCAGGTCGGCGATGAGATCGTCGGCGCTCGCGTAGCGCGGACCCGTCGCCGGCTCGCCGGTCACGGCGCGCAGCGTCTGGTCGAGCCTGCGCAGAATCGTCGTGACGAACTGCCGATAGGGTTCGTTCTGATTGCGCGCCTCGATCGCGGCGCCGTCCGGCAAAGTTGCGAGGCGTTCAGCGAGTTCCTCGCGGAACGACACGGGAATATCGGCGGCGCGCTGACTGATCGACAGCATGCGCGCAAGGTCGACGACGCGCGTTCGATAATAATTCAAGCTCGCCGAAGCGTTTTCGCGCATCGTGCGGCGCGTCACGTCATTCGTGACGAATGGATTGCCGTCGCGATCGCCGCCGATCCAGGAGCCGAATTGGAAAAACGGCGAGACCTCGAAGGTCTCGTTGGGATAGTGGCGTCTCAGCGCGCGTTCGCAGGTCGACAAAAGCTCCGGCGCGAGATCGAAAATGCTCTCGTGAAAGAAGTGCTGGCCCCAAGCGACTTCCTGATCGACCGTGGGCTTTTCGAGATGCAATTCGCCGGTGAGCCACAACAGCTCGATCTGATCATAGATCGATTTCACCAGCGCTTCGCGCTCGCGGTCGGTCCAGCGGGTCGATTCGAGTTCGCGCAGCAGCAGATAGATACGGCGATATTTTTCAAGGATCGAGACGCGCTTCGCCTCGGTCGGATGGGCGGTGATGACGGGGCGGATGCGCAGCGTCTGCAATTGCGCGCGAATCTCATCGGGCGCGACGCCCGACGCCGCCGCGCTCGACAAAACATAGTCGAAGGTGCCGAGCAGCTTGTCGTGGCCTTTTTCGCGTTCGATCCGCCGGCGCCGGCGCATGGCGTAGGCCTGTTCGGCGATGGAGACGAGCTGAAACAGAATGCCCTGCGCCTGAAGCGCACGCGCCATCTGCCGCGGCTCGAGACCCGCGCCCGCCTTGGAGTCGCGCACCACCGCCTCGATCTCCGGCGTGTGACGGTGGATGACCGTGAGCAATTGCTCGCGAAGGAATGCCGACGCTTCGGTGACCGAACGAGTCGCATAAGCCGACGGCAGGCCGGTCGAAGACGTGCTCCTCAAAGTCTGTGTCTCGGCGGTCATCAAGACTCCTTAGGCGCTCGCGCGTCCAGGACGAACGGCTGTCGCGACATGAGTGCGGACGTCGACGCACGGCGGCGCCGGCGTCGGTCCTATCCTTCAGGCGCTCTGCAATACTTTGGCGACGGTCGATCCGAATTCGGCCGGGCTCGGCGCAACGGTCAGACCGTAGGATTTCATGATCTCGGTTTTCTCCGCGGCGCTGTCGCCGGTCGCCGAAATGATCGCGCCGGCGTGGCCCATGCGGCGCCCCTTCGGGGCGGTGAGGCCGGCGACGAAGCCGATCACCGGCTTGGAGAAATTCTCCTTGATCCAGGCGGAGGCCTCCGCCTCCTGCGGACCGCCGATCTCGCCGATGATCAGCACCGCCTTGGTCTCCGGGTCCTTGTCGAAGAGCACCAGATGATCGAGGAAGGACGAGCCGTTGATCGGATCGCCGCCGATGCCGACGGATGTCGAGATGCCGAGGCCGAGCGCCTTCAGCTGCGACGCCGCCTCATAGCCGAGCGTGCCGGAGCGCGAGATCAAGCCGACGTTGCCCTGCTTGTAGATGTGGCCCGGCATGATGCCGAGCATCGCCTTGCCGGGCGATATGATGCCAGCGCAGTTTGGCCCCACCATCATCGGCCGGCGATCCTTCGGGAAGCGCAGGAAGTAACGCTTCACCCGCATCATGTCCTGCGCCGGAATGCCGTCGGTGATCGAGCAGATCAGGCGGACGCCCGAGTCGGCCGCCTCCATGATCGCGTCGGCGCAAAACGCCGGCGCGACGAAGGTGATCGACGCCTGCGCGCCGGTTTCGCGCACCGCTTCGCGCACGGTGTCGAACACCGGCACCCCATGATGAGTCTTGCCGCCCTTTCCGGGCGTGACGCCGGCGACGACATTGCTGCCGTAGTCGATCATCTCTTTCGTGTGAAAGCTGCCCTTGTCGCCGGTGATGCCCTGAACCAGGATCGGCGTCTTTTCGTCAATGAGAATGCTCATGTGTCGTTCTCCGGCGCTTACTTGGCGCCCTTGTAGGCGGCGACGGCTTTTTCGGCGGCTTCGGCCAGCGTGTCGGCCTGAATGATTGGAATGCCGCTCTCGTCGATGATTTTCTTGCCTGCTTCGACATTGGTGCCGGCGAGGCGCACGACCAGCGGCACGCCCTCGATCTTCTCGGCGCGCACCGCATCGACGACGCCCTGGGCGACCCAGTCGCAACGATTGATGCCGGCGAAAATATTGACGAGCACGACTTTCACGCGCCGGTCGGACAGAACCAGGCGGAAGGCCGTCGCGACGCGCTCCGGCGACGCGCCGCCGCCGACATCGAGGAAGTTCGCCGGATTGCCGCCGGCGTGCTTGATCATGTCCATCGTCGCCATCGCGAGCCCGGCGCCATTGACGATGCAGCCGATTTCGCCGTCGAGGCCAATGTAGTTGAGCGCATGCTCGGACGCCTGCGCTTCGCGCGGATCGCTCTGCGAAGGATCGTTCATGTCGACAATGTTGCGACGGCGGAACAGCGCATTGTCGTCGAAGGACATTTTCGCGTCGAGCGCGAGCACCTTATCGTCCTTGGTGACGACGAGCGGGTTGATTTCCAGCATGGTCGCGTCATTGTCGCGGAAGGCGCGATAGGCGCCCATGATCGTCTTCACCGCGCGCGACACCTGCTTGAGATTGAGGCCGAGCTGAAAGGCGAGTTCGCGCGCCTGAAACTGCTGCAGGCCGACGGCGGGCTCGACGATCACCTGGAGCAATTCGTCGGGCGTGTTCTTGGCGATCTCCTCGATCTCCATGCCGCCATGTTTCGACGCGATGACGCGCACCCGCTCCAATTTGCGATCAAGCACATAGCCGAGATAAATCTCGCGCTCGAAAGGATCGGCGACTTCGACATAGACGCGCTGCACCGGCTTGCCCTCGGGACCGGTCTGCGCGGTGACGAGTCGCTTGCCGAGAAGATCGCGCGCCGCCTGCTGCACTTCGTGATAGGTGCGGCAGAGCTTGACGCCGCCGGCCTTGCCGCGCGCGCCGGCGTGAATCTGCGCCTTGACGACCCAGTGCGAGCCGCCAAGTTCAGTCGCGGCGTAAACCGCCTGATCCGGGCTGAAGGCGACCGTGCCCGGCGGAATATCGACGCCGTGGCTCGCCAGAATTTCCTTGGCCTGATACTCGTGGACGTCCATTTCAGTCCTCTCCTCGCAATTGCGGCGCGGCTTCCTCAGCCGCCGATCTTGGCTTTGACCGTGTCATAGACGCTTTCAGTCTCGGCGGCGGCCTTGGCGAGCAGCGCATTGACCTCGGCGAGTTGCTTCTCGGCGAAGTCGCGGTCCTTGATCGCCTTGGCGTTGATGAAGACATTGAGCGCGCAGCTGCGCAGGCCGGCATTGGCGGCGAGCACCGCGACTCCGGCGTCGCTGATGACGTTGAGATTGCCCTTGTCGGCGGCTTCCTTCGACAGCGCGATGACCTCGTAGCAGACCTTGCAGGTCTTCAACGGCGCCAGCGTCGCTTCCTTCAGCGCCGACTGAATCGCCGCCGAGCGGTTTGCTTTCTCTTCGTCCGTGCCGCGCGGCAGGCCGTAGGCGCCCATCAGCGTGTTGAAGGCGACGACGTCTTCATCGACGCCCGCGGTCAGTTCGGCGCGCAGCTTCTCGGCCTTGGCGAGGGTCTGCTGCAGATCGGCGGAGACCGCTTCGTAATTCTTCTTGCCGATGGTCAGATTGCACACCATCGACACCAGCGCCGCGCCCATCGCGCCAGACAACGCCGCCGCGCCGCCGCCGCCGGGAGTGGGCGCATCGCTCGCGAGTTCGTCGAGGAATTTTCCGATCGTATCGTTCTTGGCGCTCATATCTTTCCTCGCTCAGGCGAGCACTTTGGCTTGCGCGTAAATGTTTTCGCAGTCGAACACCTGGTCGGCGGCGTCAAACAGCTTGCCGACGCATTCGCGATGCAGTTTGAGCTTGAGCCCGCCGAGACCCAGCGCGCCGATGACGATCTTGCCGTGACGCTCCTTGGCCTTGTCGGTCGCTTCGACGCCGCCAATGCCGAGCGGCGGCTGCGCATTACAGTCGGCGATAAGTTCGATCGTCGGATCGTTCTGCCAATCCGTCTCGTCGAGCAGCGGCACGCCGATGGCGCCCGCCGCGAACACGATCTGCGCGCCTTTGCACGCCGCCGCGCGCGCCGCATTGTCGGCGGCCTCGATCACTACGGGCTTGAAGCCGAAGCGCTCCTCGATCGCCTTAGCCGCCGCTTCGGCGCGCGACTTCTCACGCGAGGTGATGGCGACTTCAGCGCCTTCGATATTCAGCATCGCCGCGGCGCGCATGCCGACCGGACCGGTTCCGGCGAGAACGACCGCCTTCTTGCCCTTCAGCGAACTCGCCTTCGCGAGCAGCGCGACGCCGGCCGCGGCGGTGGTGTTCGAACCGTTCGAATCGAGCATCGCCGAGACGCGGAAATTGGAGAAGAAGCGCTTCTTCACCGCCTTGAACACGGCCTCGCCCGCGGTCATGCTGCCGCCGCCGACGAAAATCGCCGTATATTGCTTCTCTTTCGGCCCGCGCGTGTAAATGCAGCCGTCGACCAGCGCGCCGACGTTCTCGGGCGTCACGGCGCCATAGCCGATGATGTGATCGGCGCCGCCGTCGTAGCCGACCACCGTGTCGAACACGCTCGGAACCGGGTCGGTGTCGAATAGGAAAAGCAGTTTCTTGGTCATCGGCTTTCCTCAGGCCGCGTCATGGCCGGGCTTGTCCCGGCCATCCACGCCGAGACGTTGCGCAACATTTTCAGTCGCTCCGCAGCAGCGCCGCGTGGATGCCCGCGACAAGCGCGGGCATGACGGCGGCGGGGAGCAAGGCACGTCATCCTCACCCCGTCACGACATTGCGCGGGCTGCCGGCGACATAGGCGTCGATATTGTCGACGAGCTGGTCGGCCAGCACCTGCATCGCCTCTTTCGAGGCCCAGGCGACATGCGGCGTGATGATGAGGTTGGGAATCGTCGGATCGAGAAGAATATTGCCGTTCTTTGGCGGCTCGACGGTCAGAACATCCATGCCGGCGCCGGCAATGACGCCATTGCGCAACGCGTCGGCGAGCGCCTGCTCGTCAATGATCCCGCCTCGCGCGGTGTTGATGATGCAGGCGGTCTTTTTCATCGACGCGAATTCCTTCGCGCCGATCATGTTCTTCGTCTCCGGCGTGAGCGGCAGGTTGAGCGTCACGACATCCGCCTCGCGCAGAATGGTCGGGATGTCGACCTTGTTCGGCACGTCCATCACATCGTTGATCAGCACCTTCATGCCGAGCGCGACCGCGCGCTTTTCGATTTCCTTGCCGAGCGCGCCATAGCCGACGATGCCCAGCGTCGAGCCGGCGATGTCATAGATCGGATAGTCGAAATAGCAGAACTGATTGGCGTAGCCCCAGCGGCCCTGGCGAACGGAATTATAGTAGTTCACCAGGTTCCGGCGCAGCGCGAACAGCAGCGCGAACACATGTTCGGGCAGCGTGTTGAAGGCGTAATTGCGGATATTGGAGACGACGATTCCATTGGCGGTCGTATAGGCCTTGTCGATCACATCCGTGCCGGTCGCGGCGACGGCGATGAGCTTGAGATCCGGAAGCTGCTTTAGCGTCGCCTCGCGCAGCGGCACCTTATTGGTGATGCAGATCGTCGCGCCTTTCAGTCGTTCGACGATCTGGTCGGGCGCCGTCTGAGCGTGTTCGACGTAGTCGTGAGGAAAATTCGGCTTGCGCACATTGGCGTCGAGCGTTTCCCGGTCGAGAAAGACGATTTTGTGCGACATGTCCCAGTTTCCCCCTCACGTCATTCGTTCTTGTCGGCAGTCGGCAATTGGGCTTCGGCAGTCGAAATTCTCCGACTGCCGACGCCTATTGCCGACTTACATCTTGAGCAGCGGATTGGCGCGATAGACGGCCTGCGCCGCCGCGGCGCCGGAACCCGGCGTCACCGGAATGCCGACGTCCTGCATCGCCATCTCGGCGCCGCCGATGGCGCCGAGCAGCATGAGCTCGTTAAGATCGCCGAGATGGCCGATGCGGAACACCTTGCCGGCGACTTCCGACAGGCCGGCGCCGAGCGCGAGGTTGTAGCGCTTGTAGGCGATCTCGATCACCTTGGCGGCGTCATAGCCTTCCGGCACGACGATCGCCGTCACGGTGTCGGAGTTCCACTTGGGCTCCTTGGCGCAGCATTTGAGACCCCAGGCGGCGACCGCCGCGCGAACGCCCTCGGCGAGATGATGATGGCGCTTGTAGACCTGATCGAGGCCTTCCTCGAACAGGATCGACAGCGATTCCTTGAGGCCATAGAGCAGCGGCACCGAAGGCGTGTAGGGGAAATAACCCGCCTTGTTGGCGTTGATCATGTCCTGGAATTCGAAATAGGCGCGGCGACCTTTGTTGGTCTTGCCCATTTCGATCGCCTTCGGGCTCGCCGCCATCAGCAGCAGGCCGGCCGGCAGCATGAAGCCCTTCTGCGAGCCCGACACGATCACGTCGACGCCCCATTCGTCCATTTTGAACTCGAGCGACGCGACCGAGGACACGCCGTCGACGAAGAGCATCGCCGGATGCTTGGCGTTGTCCATCGCCTTGCGCACCGCGGCGATGTCTGAGGTAACGCCCGTCGCCGTCTCGTTATGCGTGGCGAGAACCGCCTTGATCTCGTGATTCTTGTCGGCCTTCAGCGTCTCTTCGATCAGCTCGGGATCATTGCCCGTGCCCCATTCGCGCTCCTGCACGATGACGTCGAGGCCCTGGCGCTTGCAGAGGTCGATCCACAGATGCGAAAACTGGCCGAACCGCTGCGCCAGAACCTTGTCGCCGGGCGACAGCGTGTTGGTGATCGCGGCTTCCCAGCCGCCGGTGCCGGACGCCGGGAAGATGAAGGCATGGCCCTTCTCGGTGCCGAAGACCTTCTTGAGGCCGGGAAACAGCGGCTTGACGAGGTCCGGGAAGGTCGGCGAGCGGTGGTCTTCCGACGCGACCGCCATCGCCCGCACGATGCGGTCGGGAAGATTGGTCGGACCCGGCACAAAAAGAAAATTCTTGCCGGGAATTCTGGAATTCAACATTTCTTATGCTCCTTTCGAGCCGCAGGATTGGGTTGGCGCGACGCCGACGGCGCCGGGAATGGGTTAGAATAGGCCGGCGATGCGGCCGGACTCGTCGACATAGATGTTGTTGGCGGCGGGAACCTTCGGCAATCCCGGCATCGTCATGATGTCGCCGCACACCGCCACGATGAACTCGGCGCCCGCCGAGAGACGCAATTCGCGAATCGGAATCGTGAAGCCTGAAGGCGCGCCCTTGGCGTTCTGATCCGTCGAGAAGCTGTATTGCGTCTTGGCGATACAGACTGGGAATTTGCCGAAGCCTTCCTTCTCCAATTCGGCGAACCGCGCCTTGATGCTCGAATCATAGGAGATGTCGGCGGCGCCGTAGAGTTCCTTGGCGATCGTGCGCACCTTGTCGGCGAGCGGCATGTCATCGGGGTAGAGCGGCTTGAAGTTCGAGGGCTGCGTCTCGATCGTCTTGACGACCGCCGTCGCGAGGTCGGCCGCGCCGGCGCCGCCGGAGCCCCAATTATCGGCGACGACGCATTCGACGCCTTCCGCCTTGCAGAGCCTGTCGAGCGCCGCCATTTCGTCCGCGGTGTCGGACGAGAATTTGTTGATCGAGACGAGCACCGGCACGCCGAATTTGCGGACATTGCCGATATGGCGCTTCAAATTCTCGAAGCCCTTCTCGACCGCCGCGACATTTTCGGCCTTCAGATCGTCCTTGGCGACGCCGCCATGCATTTTGAGCGCGCGGATCGTCGCCACGATCACCGTGATATCGGGCTTCAAGCCCGCCTTGCGGCACTTGATGTCGTAGAATTTCTCCGCGCCGAGATCGGCGCCGAAGCCCGCTTCGGTCACGACGTAATCGGCAAGCTTCAAGCCGGCCTTCGTCGCGATCACCGAATTGCAGCCATGCGCGATATTGGCGAAGGGGCCGCCGTGGATGATCGCCGGATTGTTCTCTAGAGTCTGCACGAGATTGGGCGCGATCGCGTCCTTGAGCAGCGCCGCCATCGATCCCGCCGCCTTGAGTTCCGAAGCGCGCACGCTTTTCTTCTCGCGCGTCTGGCCGACGATAATGTCGCCGAGCCGCCGCTGCAGATCGGCGAAATCCGACGCGAGGCAGAAAATCGCCATCACTTCCGAGGCGACGGTGATGTCGAATCCGTCCTCGCGGGCGAAGCCGTTCGAGACGCCGCCGAGAGAGGAAACGACCGAGCGCAAGGCGCGGTCATTCATGTCGACGACGCGCCGCCAGGAGACGCGGCGCGAATCGATCTTGGGCTCGCCGCCCCAATAGATGTGATTGTCGATCAGCGCCGCGAGCAGATTATTGGCCGCGCCGATCGCGTGGAAGTCGCCGGTGAAATGGAGGTTGATGTCCTCCATCGGCACCACCTGCGCATAGCCGCCGCCGGCCGCGCCGCCCTTCACGCCGAAACAGGGGCCGAGCGAGGGCTCGCGCAGACAGCACAGCGCCTTCTTGCCGATGTAATTGAGGCCGTCGGTGAGGCCGACGGTGGTCGTCGTCTTGCCTTCGCCGGCGGGCGTCGGCGTAATCGCGGTGACGAGGATCAGCTTGCCGTCGGTCTGGCCCGCGAGCGAGGAGATATAGTCGAGGGAGATTTTGCCCTTGTAGTGGCCGTAAGGCTGCACATGTTCGGCCGGGATGCCGAGCTTGTCGCGGGCGACGTCGATGATCGGCCGCATCTTCGCGGCCTGCGAAATCTCGATGTCGGACTTCGGCGCAAGATGCTGATTGTCTTTTCCGCTCGCGCCCGGCGCGGCGGCTGGCCTTTCTGACATGCAGTCCACTCCCTCTCGGGGCCCGCGTCGCTCAGGGCCCAGAATTCGTTCTTTATTCGGTCATCGAGAAACGAGCGTCGGCGCCGCCGATCCCGCTCCCGGTAGACCGGGCTGAAATCCTGCAGATCTCAGGCTGCAGCCTTTCTTGCGACCGTAGTTTTCTCCAATCCGCGCATCAAGGCCCGTAATTCGCCGCAACAAGCCGACGCGCGCATTGAGTCCGCAAACCGAAACATTCATTGGCGGATATTCCGTATGACGGGAATCAAAATTGCTCGTCAAGCCGGCAAACCCGCTAGCGGCGCGTCGTCGTCATTGGCGCCGCAATGCGGTCGCCCCTCGCTTGACGGCGCGCGCGAGTCGGATCGCTTATTCGACAAGCCGGCCGGGCGCCTATACGATAACCACCCATTCAGATAGGAAAGGCAGGGCTGATTGCGTGTCGCTGAATCCGCGCATTTGTTACAGAAATCATGACGGTTCCCACACATCCGAAAGGCTGATGCGACGGGTCTGGAGAGGCGAGCGACGCGCGCTTCGGCGCGGCTCCGCCCCATCCTCGCCTATCCGAATGGCCTGTGGGCGAGCGGGCGGCGCGTCGCTGAGACGCGCCTGAGAAAAAATTTTGTCGCAGTCAGCGTCGCATCCTTGACTCTATCGGCCGATCGCGACGGCCAATAGTCGCTCGACCCTATTCAGGCTGAAAGTCGAGCGCGACGCCGTTGATGCAATAACGCAGTCCGGTCGGCGGCGGCCCGTCATTGAACACATGCCCGAGATGCGAGCCGCAGCGGCTGCAATGCACTTCCGTGCGGACCATGCCGTAGCCGCGATCGACGGTGGAGCCGAGCGCGCCGGGAAGCGGATCGAAGAAGCTCGGCCAGCCGGTGCCGCTCTCGAACTTTTCGCCGGAGCGAAACAGCGGCTGTCCGCAGCCGGCGCAGTTAAATGCGCCGGGCCGCTTCTCGTGATTGAGCGCGCAGCTGCCGGGACGCTCGGTGCCATGGCCGCGCATGACCTGATATTGCTCGGGCGTGAGCAGCGCACGCCATTCGGCGTCGGTATGGGTTACGGGAAAGCTCTCATCGGCCATTTGCCAGGGCCCCTTTTTCCAAAGATTCTTGGGTTCGAGTTCCTATCCTATGTCAACCGCCGCCTTTCGCCAGAGGCTTTGGAAGGGATAGAGTGGCCGACACTCAGCGAAAGCGATGATTCGAGAATGAGCGACAAGCAATACGACGCCGTGGTGATCGGCTCGGGACTGGGCGGATTGACGGCGGGGGCGCTGCTTGCCCATGCCGGCTACAGCGTCTGCCTGCTCGAGCGCAATTTTAGCCTGGGCGGCGCCGCCTCGGTCTATAAGGTCGGGCCGCTGACCGTCGAAGCGTCGCTCCACCAGACCTCGGACGCGCGCAATCCCCGCGACGTGAAGCATGACATCCTGCGCCGGCTGGGAATTCTCGACGAGATCGAATTTCTGCCGACCGGCGCGCTCTATACGGTGCGCGGCGGCCCGGTCGGCGAGCCTTTCGAACTGCCTTTCGGCTTTGGGCCGGCCTATGAGGCGCTCGCCGCCCGATTCCCGGATAAGCGCGCGCCCATCCAACGCTTTCTCGGCGAGGTCGAGCAAATCCACGACGCGCTTTGGACATTGAAACAAGCGCGCGAGGAAAGCTCCTTCGCCAAATTCGCCCGCGGACTATGGGAGGTCGCGCCGGCGGCCGCCGGCTGGCAGAACTCCCTGCACGAGATTATGGAGCGCGATTTCGCCGGCTGCGAGGCGCTTAAATGCGCGCTCGGGGCCAATCTCGCCTATTACGGCGACGATCCGCGCCGGCTTTGGTGGATTTTCTACGCGCTCGCCCAGGGCGGCTACATCGCCTCCGGCGGCGCCTATATCAAAGGCGGCTCGCGACAATTGAGCCTGAAGCTCGCCAAGGCGATCACCAAGACGGGGAGCGTGGTGCGCCTGGGCCGGCTGGTCAACGCCATCGAGACGGACTCGGACGGCGCCGTCGTCGCGGTTCGCCACGTCGCGCGGCGCGACGGCGAGGGGGAAGAGCGCATCGCGGCGCGCGTCGTCATGGCCAATTGCGCGCCTTCGGAAGCGGCGGCGATGATGGACGCCCCCGCGCGCGTAAAAATGGAAGAGGCCTTCGGCGCGCGCAGGCTTTCGACGTCGCTGTTCGCGGCGAATTTCGGCTTGAGCGCCAAACCCTCGACCATCGGACTGACGGATTTCACCACCGTCGTCATGCCGCCCGACATGCAGCGCTTCGATCAATATGGCGACGGGGCGGGCGCGATGGCGGAAGATCCCAAGGGCGCCATGCCGCTCCATACCATCGCCAATTTCACCGCGGTCGATTCGGGACTTTGGGACGAACCGCCGATCCTCGTCAGCGTGCTCGGCCTCGATCGCCTCGACAATTGGCGCGATCTGCCGCGCGAAGAAGCGGTCGCGCGACGCGAACGCTGGCTCGACGCGTTCCAGGCCTCGCTCGACCGCGACTATCCGGGATTTTCCAGCCTGGTGACGACGCGGATGCTGCTCAACGCCTATTCGATGGCGGGCTATCTCAACACGCCCGAAGGCGCGGTTTACGGCTTCGCGGCGCTGCCTGCCGAAGCGCCGATCCTGATGGGATTTCCGCGCACGCCGCGCACGCCGCTCGCTGGGCTCTATCTCGCATCCGCCTTCGGCGGCGAACATGGCTTCAATGGCGCGATGTTATCCGGCGCCGAGGCCGCGCGGCTCGCCGAGACTCGGCTCGCCGTCGCGACCTGATGCGAAATTGAGCTTGCCCAGCGTCGGTTAGCGCTTGCGCCGTTTGCCGGCCGCGGGCGCCGGCGAGGCAAGACCGAGTTCGGCGCGGCACGCGGCGCTGATCGAAGCGGCGTTGCCTCTCAGGCATCGTTCGATGGCGATGGCGTCGGGTATATAGGCGTCGCAAACGCGATGCGCATCGCTTTCGCAAGCCGCGCGTTGCTCAGCCGTCCCTTGAGCGAAAGTCGGCACGACCGCAAAAAACGCCAGCAGAGCCGATAGCCTCACGAAGATGCGCATTCACCTTATCCTTCCTTCTTTGGCGCCTCGAAGTCATGCGGAGAGCAACGCGCGGCTGGGCGGGCGCGCCTTCGAGCGACAACGGGCGTTGATTGCATCGCGCCAGCCGGGAATCAAGTCGCATTTATCCCTCGAGCGCTGGCTCGGTTTCCTGGTCTGCCGAATTCGCTAGCTTCTGCGCCAGATTTTGCGGGAGCCAATGGCGCGGCAAATAAAGACTGTTCGCGATCATTGTCGGCACGATCGCCGTCGCGATGATCGCCGCGACCAGCGTCGAATATTGGCTTTCGTCGATGATGTTGTTCGACAGGCCGAACAGCGCCGAAATCGTGCCGAATGTGAGACCGGACGCCATCAGCAGCGTGGTATACATGGCGTCCTTGTGCGGCGAGCCGAATTGGCGGGCGACCGGATAGACGCTGACGACCTTGGTCGCCATCTCGACGACGAGAAAGGCGGCGACGCCGAGCGGCGCGGCGAGAACGGCCGGGATGGAAACAAAATATCCAGCCCGGATGAAATAGAAAGGCGTCAGCAATCCGATGGTGACCGCCCGGAATCTGCGGATAAGCGCGTGGTCGCGGCCGACCGAGCCTGCGAGCGCCATGCCGATGAGATAGGCGGGCAAAACGCCCTCGCTTCCCGCCCAAGTCGCGAGCGCGCCAAGCGCCATCAGCGCAAAGAACAGGAATTTTGTCTCGAATTCGGAAGGGCGTCCGCCGAACTTTGCAAAGATCGCCGGCGTCGCCCGCGGCAATCCAATAAACGCCGCGCCGACCGCGACGACGAATAGGGCGGTCTTCCAAGTGAAAGGGGCGAACACCAGACCGAGCGTCACGACCGTGCCGAGGTCGGTGATGAAACAGGCGGCGAGAATCGTCTTGCCGAAATCGGTGCGGTTGAATCCATATTCCATCATCACCGTATAGACGACGGCGACCGAGGTGGCGGCGAGCGCGATGCCGGCGAGCAGCGCCGGCGAACTGGCCCAGCCGAGCAGATAATGGGCGACCGCCCAGCAGCCGATGGCGGGCGCAAGGAAACTCGCGACGCCGATCGCCGCCGCCTCTTTCCACTTCAACTTGAAAACGTCGGGATCGAGTTCCGCGCCGGCGAGAAAGGTCAGCGCGATGGCGCCCAGTCCGGCAAGCGTCTTGACCCAGGGCTCCTGGGCGCTGAAAATTTCAGCGCCGACCGTCGCGGCGAAAAGCGCTCTTGCGCTCATGCCGACGATGATTTCCGTCAGCGCCGTCGAGATGCGAAATCTCGCGGCGATCATCGCGGAGATGAGCGCCAAGCCGAATATGAGCGCCGCCTGAAACCAGATCCCCGTCATGCGCCATCCCCGCCGCCAAACGGCTTTTATTGCCGATCCGGAGGGCCATTGACAAGCTTGCGACGAATTTCACCATCCGCCCTTCGGGTGACAGCCGCCTCGTTTTGAGCAATGAGTCGCAAGCGCAAGGCGATCATGAACGAACCGACTCGAATGAAAGGCTGGCGCTTCCTGCTGCTCAATGGCGCGGCGGGCGCGGCCAATGTCGTCATGCTCTCGAATGTGCCCGGCTATACGGTGCTCGCGCCCTATGCCGCCGGTAGCCTCCAGGGCGTGACGCCGAGCTACGGCACCTGGGCGACGACCGACCATATGATCGGCGTCGCGCTCGGCCTTCCCTTGTCGCGCTGGTTCTCGGCGCGATTTGGCGACTATCGCGTCCTGATCGGCGCGCTCGTCATCTACGCCGTCTTCTCGCTGATGTGCGCGGCGAGCGAGACGATCTACTTCTTCGCGTTCATGCGCTTTCTTCTGGGTCTTGCCGGCGGCGTCGCGCTGCCGCTCGCTCAATCGGTGACCCTCGCGCAATATAAGGATGACCAGCGCACGCTCGGCGTCGGCTTTTGGGGCGTGATGAGCATGGCGCCCTTCACCATCGGCGTCTTCATGGGCGGCTTCTGGGCGGAATATTTCGATTGGCGGTGGCTGTTTTATTCCAACGTCATTGTCGCTTTGCCTGTGGCGGCCGTGTTTGCCGCGCTGTTCCATGGGCGCGGCTTCGAGCGCCGCATCGCGCGCTTCGATACGATCGGCTTTTTTCTGCTTGCGACAGTCTTTGTCGGCGTGCAGATGATTCTCAACATGGGCAATGATTTCGACTGGTTCGCCTCACCCTTGCTCGCATGGCTGCTCTTAGTCGTTCTGCTCGCGCTTCCGATGTTCATTTTCTGGGAGTTCGGCGAACGCCGGCCCGCCCTCGACCTCAGATTGTTTTTGCATCGCAACTTCGCGATCGCGACATTCTGTTCGCTGATCGGCTTTCTCGTCATTCAGGGACTGCTGTCGCTGTTCGTCGTGCAACTGCAGCTTCTGCTCGGCTATACGTCTTCGCTCGCCGGCATGGTCTATCTCGCCATGATCTTTCTGGCGATGGCCGTCGCCGCCGTGGTGCACGAACTCACCAGGAACGTCGACGCGCGACTGATCGCCTTCTTTAATTTCGCCGGCCTCGCGGTGACCTTCGTTTGGCTCGGCCAATACGACAGGAGCGCTTCTTTCGATAACATCACGACGCCGATGTTCTTTTTCGGCCTCTCGCTCGCGCTGTTCTTTGCGCCGCTCGCGACGCTCGCGATGACCGGCCTTGCCGGCGAGCGTCTGATCCGCGCGGCGGAGGAGCTTGCGATGCTGCGCACGGTGTTCGGCGCTTTCGGCATCACGCTGCTCGGCGTCGTCTTCTTCCGCCGCACGCCGTTCCATCAGCTCGATCTCGCCGATCAATTCGGCGGACGGCGCTTCGCCTCGCTCGACCTGCTGACGAATTTTCTGGACCGCATGCAGACGATGGGCCTGTCGCCCGGCGCTGCGCAGAGCCGCGCGGCGCTGCTTATCCGCCAGCAGGCGGCGATCCTCGCGCTCAACGACGCCTTCCTGCTTGGCGCGATGACATTCATCTGCCTCGCCGTAATCGTCTGGTTCGCCCATCCAAGCTATGCGTCGAAAAAGAGCCGACAGGCGCTCGAACGGCTTTCCGCGGAGGAGTTGATGGAGCAACCCTAGTCCGGGCCTCTGCCCATGGCCGCTGACAGCGAGATAATGGCTGACGACGCGCGCTTCGAGACGCCCGGCGTGCGTCGGGAACGCAATTCCTACCGGGATAAACTGTCTTTCACCCTCGGCGTCTATTCCACCGCTTCGGCTTTGACGAAGTTCCAGGACGCGGTATCGACAATTCTATTCTCGCAAGCGTCATTGCTGAGCTTGGCGCAGGTGCCTTCGACCGCCGTGACGGTCCAAAGGTCGCTCTCCTCGTCCCAGGCGCCTTCGTAATTCACCAGCGTCGTGACTTTGTAAATTCTGCCGGCCTCAAGCATGTTGCAATCCTTTGCTGAACGACCCCCTTAAAGGAGACACATGGCATCGGCTCAACGCGACGATTTCCTCATCGTCGTCAGGAAATAGGCAAATTTAGGGAAAGTTCGGGGCGAGAAGCAGAACAGCGCGCGTCAATTCTCAAGGCTACGGCGTATTGACGCCGCAGCGCAGGTAAAGCGGGACGGACAGCGGTAAAGCCGGCGGCTGCGCGCGCCACGCGTCCTCGAGTTCCTGATCGATCAGCGCCAGTGGATCGCTGTCAAAGCGCAGCCTATATTTCTCGACCGCCGACCAAGTCCTGAGAAAGCTTAAGAGATCGCTTTTCGAATGGGCGACCAGCGTATGAAACAACGGCGCTTCGATCTCCCTGAAAGGAAACGGCAGCGTCTCATAGCGATTGAAATAGAGCGACGCGTTCTCGCCCCAGAAGGGGCCGAGAATATCCTCCTTGAGCCTGAGCAGGACCCTGTCGATCTCGGCGATCTGCGTCCATGGCCAGTCATAGGTCCATGCCGCGATGACGCCGTCGGGACGCAATGCGCGCCGCGCGCCTTCGTAAAATCTCGGCAGGTCGAACCAGTGGATCGAACAGGCGCAGGCGATGAGATCGACCTCCTCGCGAAGGCCGAGACCGGCTTCCGCCCGCGCCAAGCGGTAATCGATGTTGGGCGCCGTCGGCGCGCGCGCGAGCTGGCGTGAATCTTCATCGGTCGCCAGCACGCGCGCGAAATGGCGCGCGAGGCCGACCGCCGCCTGCCCGCTGCCCGCGCCGCAATCCCAGGCGAGGCGGCGCTCCTTCGCGACGCCCGCGAGCCAGGCGAACAGCGCGTCGGGGTAATGCGGGCGAAAAGCCCGATAGTCGTCGGCCTTGTCGCCGAACAGCATCGTCTGGCGCGCCTCCATCGATTTCGCCCTACGCCGACAGGATTCGCGGCCCGAGGCCTTGCCGCGCCAGCCATTGCGCGCTTATGCGATCATGCCATGGCGTGAGGCTCTCCGCGTCATGAAAGCCCATATGGCCGCCGCCTTTCGTCAACACTGTTTCGATCGCCGGCAGATTCGCCCAGTCGATCGCCTGATAACAGTCCGCCGGAATCCACGGATCGTCGAGCGCGTGCAGGATCAATGTCGGCAGCCTGACGCCGGCGAGGAAATTCTTGGCGGCGTTGGCTTCGTAATATTCCGGCGCGTCGCGATAGCCGAAATGCGGCGCGACGAAGAGATCGTCGAATTCATAGACGCTGCGCGCGCCAGCGATCGCCGCGCGCTCAGCCGTGGCAAGCGCCGCGCCCGGCGCCAGCGCCTCGCGCTTCATCTGATCGAGCATATAGCGATGATAGGCGAAATTGCGCGGCGCCATCATCCGGGCGCAGGTCGCGGCGAGATCGATCGGCGTCGACACCGCGATTGCGGCGCGCACGGGCAGGCCATGGCCGCCCTCGCCGATAAATTTCAGCACGAGATTGCCGCCGAGCGAATTGCCAATGAGCACGATGCCGTGGCGCGCGAGTTCCGCCGGTAGGCCGCGCAGCGCCTCGGCAAGGTCCTCGGTCTTGCCGGCATGATAACGCCCGCCCGAGGTCGGCCGCGAGGGCGCCGCGCCACGCAGATTGAGGCGCAGCACCGGCCACCCCTCGCCGACGAGATAGCGCGCGGTGGCGATTCCGTGCAGGCTCGATTCTGAGCCGGCGAGCCCATGCGCCAGAACGATCAGCGGCGCGCCCGTATCTGAAGCCGGCCGATCGAGCCGCGCCGCGAGCCTGTCGCCGTCCGGCATGGCGAGCAGCAACCGCTCGCCTCCGGGAAGCTCCGCCGGTCCGCCGATGATGATGTTGCGCAACGTCTGCAGATCGCCGCCAAACCACGGCGCGCGCTCGCGGAAGGGCGGAAGCGGCGGCGCGGAGACTGGCGTTTCATGCGGCATGATGTTTTATTGCGTTTTGCGGCTTTCTTCTCAATTCATGTATCGCCAGCACGATCGTCACAATAGTTACATCTTTGCTTCGCGTAGTTCATAAACGACATTTCGATAGGAGCTCGTCCATGCGACCCTGACGTTAATCGGCTGATTTAGCTTAACACTCACCGCCTGTTTTCTACCGTCGAAATTTTTGGGAGTCACGGAAATGATTATTAAGCCTTCTGTCATGGCGTCCTCCGAGCAACGCTTCAAGAAAGCGGATTTTTCGCCAGTTGAAATGGATAAAAAACTTGGCGACGGCCGCCCGCTCGATATGTCGGCCGTCAAGGTCCAAGTTCGCCGACGCCAGCTTCTGGCGCAATACGACGGCGACCCGATTAGGGCCCAAATTGGCCTTGAGCGGATCATCAACGGCAATGATCTCGATAGCGTCAATTATCTGCTCAAGGGCGTGCGCGCCTCGCGTGCCGTTTGCCGCATACAGTTGAATGACGCCAACTCAAATCTCGTCGGCTATGCATCTGGCTTTTTGATTGGACCTGGCGTCCTGATCACCAATCATCACGTCTTCGGCGCCGCTCAAGACGCAGCCAACTCGATCGCCGATTTTGATTACGAACTCGATATCGACGGCCAGGAGCGAGCGAGCGTGCATTTCGGCTTCGAGCCCGCAAAGCTCTTTTACACAAATGACAAGCTGGACTATTCCGTCGTCGCCGTTGCGCCGGCGTCGCGCAACGGAGGACGCAATCTATCTGATTGGGGCTGGCTGCCGCTGAACGGCGATCCCGGCAAAGGCGACCCGGGCGAATATCTCACCATCATCCAACACCCCGGCGGTCAGACCAAGCAGATTTGCGTCCGCGAGAATAAGCTCCTTAAATATTTCGGCGACTTCGTCTGGTATATGACGGACACGACCAGCGGATCGTCAGGATCGCCCGCCTTCAATCGGTTTTGGCAGGTCATCGCGCTTCATCACAGCGGCGTCCCGAAAAAGAACGCCAAGGGAGAAATCCTTTGCATCGACGGCACGGTCTGGAACCAGACGAAGGACGAATCGCTGATCGACTGGATCGCGAATGAAGGCGCGCGGGTCAGTTCAATCGTTGCTGACCTTAACGCCTCAATGGGCTCACATCCTCTCGTCAAGGCGGCGCTGGAAAGCGGAGAACGCGCCCAAGCGCCGATCGAAAGCTCTGTCATGGCGCCAATCGCCGCGAAGCACGAATGCGCCGAAATGTGGATAGAGGACGACGGCGACAAAGCCTCCCTTGTCGTGCCCCTTCGTATCCCGATCGAGCTACGCAGACTGGCGGCAACCAGTCCGAAGGCCAGTGTTCGCCCCGTCGAGACGGGCAAGACCGATGTGATCCCTGCCCCAGCGCTGGACGCATTGTCCGTGGAGGCGGTGACAATCGATCAAACCACCTTGGGCTCGCGGCCTGGATATCAGCCGAATTTTCTGGGTTCGGGCAAATTGAGCGTGCCGCTTCCTAAAATCCCCGCTTCTCTGAAATCGCAGGTCGCCACCCTCAAGGGAAAAGCCGCGCAGTCGGAGCTGAAATATTTCAATTACAGCGTCGTTATGAACAAGGTGCGAAAGCTCGCATTTTTCAGCGTCGTCAACATCGACGCCAGCCAGCAGCTAGATGTCGGCAGGCGCATGGGCGATGCTTGGTTTGTCGATCCGCGGATCGAAACCGAATTTCAGATCGACAATGACTTTTATGGCCGGCAATCGACATTCGAGGCCGACCGGACCGCCAATCCGTTCGATCGAGGCCATCTTGTTCGGCGGCTCGACGCGACATGGGGAAGCAGCGTCGACGAAGCGAAAGAGCATGGCAACGACTCTTTCCATTTCACCAATTGCTCGCCGCAATTCTATTCGTTCAATCAGGGAAGGAGATTATGGGCCGGTCTCGAGGATTACACGCGCGACACATTGCTCCGCAATCGTGAGAAGGGCATCGTCATGAATGGGCCGATATTCGACGGGCCCGACGCCGAGGGAGACCAATTGCCCGATCCCAACGCTCCCGCGCATACCGATCCCAAATTTGGCGGCATTCCCATACCAAAGTATTTTTGGAAAATTCTCATCACCAAGGAGGAAGGCGAGCTCAAAATCCTTGCGTTCATTGTCAGCCAGCGAAATTTAATTTTGAACATTGATCGCATCGAAGAAAGATTGACCGCCGAGGACGTAAAAGTGTTTCAGGTGTCGGTGGCCGACATTGCGAAATTGACGCAGCTCGACTTCGGACCTTTGATGGACGCGGACAAAGAGGAAGCCGCGACGGTCGGCGCCCGTCGCATCGAGTCCTTCAGCGACATTCGAATTTAAGTACCGCCGCGCGCCAGCGGATGGGCGATCGTCGCCGGACCGAGGACGGTCCAGCGGCGATCCATTCTGTGAAAGCTCTGCACGCGCGCTGAAACTCGAGCCGCAAGACGGCGCGCCGAGCGCGCGCTTAAGCGGCGCGCCGGCAACTGTGCCCGGCTGATCGAACCGCGCCGCGAGCCTGTCGCCGTCCGGCAGGGCGAGCAGCAGCCGCTCGCCACCCAAAAGCTCCGGCGGCCCGCAGCAGATGATATTGCGCAACGTCTGCAAATCGCCCCCAAACCACGGCGCCCGCTCGCGGAAGGGAGGAATCGTTGGCTCTGATGCGGCTGATTCAGCAGGCATCTCACCCGTTCAGAACAAATAAGCTTTCGCTGGTTAAGTTAGGCCGTGGCACGGAGTTGACAGGTTGCTGTGCACAAGAGTCGTAGAAATAAACATCGGCGGATTATACCTGCCCCTGCTCAGGATCGCCTCTTGTCGTTTGCATTTTGCCTGCTGCTTTCTCGATGAAGCTGCGCGACACTTCCGCGATGTTCTCGCTCCAACGCACCATTGTCGCGTAGTCTCGATCCCTGCGACCTTCGCCATTCTGGAGGTCAACATCCATCTCATGTGCGATTTGGTTACGGGCGTCGAACGCTTCTTTGGTTATTTTGTCGTTTACCATTACCTCGTCTCTGGTGAGCGCAAAATGGGTCGCAACCTTCAGAAGCTGATCTCGTGATTGCAAGCTATCAGATACCAGGGTGTTGGTCAGGGTGGAGATCAGTAACGAGCGAGGATCGAAGCTGACCAAGAGTTCCGCAAGGAAACTTACGTCCGGTGAGTTTTGGCCGGTCGTTCCCCTGTCACGATCGTCTATCGTTGACGTCTTCTTTAGTCGTCGTTCGGCAAATTTCTTGAATTCCCTCTGCGCGCCCTCATCATGCCTAAGCACTATCTCTAGTGTGTCTTGAATCAGCTGCTTTACCACAGCGTCCAGACCAGAGCACGCAAATAGGAGCATCGCGCGAAGTAGGTCCTGCTTATCGTGTGTTGCGGATCCCGTGGTGCTCTTTTGGCTATCAACGTACAGTTGATGGAAGTTTGCAACTGCGGCCATTGTCTGATTGTGGATCAGGATCGCGTGCTTCAACTTAGTGGGTTTGCTAGCTTCCTCGATTTTGTTGATCGCGAGCTTTTCCTTAAAGTCGGATCGCTCAGACGTATCTCCCTTTTTGACGGAGTTCATTTAGACACCTTTTCGATATCAACGTCCGTCATGCCGTAGGGAAGCGGCGTATATCCAGCATACCCAGGGTAGCCGGGATAACCTGGATATCCGGGATAGCCGGGGTAGCCGGGGTAGCCCCGATAGGGACTGTAAAATTTCCTAAATAACCTGTTTCGACCATGGATATGGCCAAGGTAAGCCCCGGACTTATCGACTACCTCTGACTGATCCCACGGAAGCCAGCCGATCCACGTTCCATCCGTCGTGAATAGATATTTGCCCTTCCGAAACGCGATCCACTCGCCTGACGAATTGAAGAGATGCTGAACGGTCATCTCGAAACGCCGCCTATGGTGATAGCCTCGGGGATTCAGTCGACGAGGCAGAGCAAATAGCAAGGCATAATTGATTAACAACACTGCCTCGCTTTCAAATGGCGTGCACTTGTCCCGCGCCTGACCGCGCCTTCGCGCGAAGCGTGGCTTAGAAGAACAATATTGAATACCTCGAACAAAAAAAGAACTTGGCAAAAAAGAACAAATCGTGCACATTGAGGGTCAGGGTCAAGCGCGGCCATTCTCCCCTCGCCCCTTACGCGCTGGCGCCCTCGCAGCAATTGCCTGCGCCCAGTCAACCGTGCCAGAAGGGATTTTCAGCCGTGAGCCAAGCCAACCTCCGCCTCGTGGAAGGGACGTCCGTGGACAAGACCAAGGCGCTCGACGCCGCTTTGTCGCAGATCGAGCGCGCCTTCGGCAAAGGCTCGATCATGCGGCTCGGCAAGAACCAGAAGGCCGTCGAGATCGAGACGATTTCGACCGGCTCGCTCGGGCTCGACATCGCGCTCGGCGTCGGCGGCCTGCCGCGCGGCCGGGTGGTCGAAATCTACGGGCCTGAATCGTCGGGCAAGACCACCCTCACCCTTCATGTCATCGCCGAGGCGCAGAAGGCGGGCGGCGTCTGCGCCTTCGTCGACGCCGAACATGCGCTCGATCCGGTCTACGCCCGCAAGCTCGGCGTCAATCTCGACGATCTGTTGATTTCGCAGCCCGACACCGGCGAACAGGCGCTGGAGATCACCGATACGCTGGTGCGCTCCGGCGCGGTCGACGTGCTGGTCGTCGATTCGGTCGCGGCGCTGACGCCCCGCGCCGAAATCGAGGGCGAGATGGGCGACGTGCAGCCCGGCCTGCAGGCGCGGCTGATGAGCCAGGCGCTGCGCAAGCTCACCGCTTCGATCGCCCGCTCCAACACGCTGGTCATCTTCATCAATCAGATCCGCATGAAAATCGGCGTGATGTATGGCTCGCCCGAAACCACCACCGGCGGCAATGCGCTGAAATTCTACGCCTCGGTGCGGCTCGACATCCGCCGCATCGGCGCGATCAAGGAGCGCGACGAGACGATCGGCAACCAGACCCGGGTCAAGGTGGTCAAGAACAAGGTCGCGCCGCCGTTCAAACAGGTCGAATTCGACATCATGTATGGCGAGGGCGTCTCCAAGATGGGCGAATTGATCGATCTTGGCGTCAAGGCCGGGGTCGTCGAGAAATCGGGCGCCTGGTTCTCCTATGACAGCCAGAGGCTCGGCCAGGGCCGAGAGAACGCCAAGACTTATCTGAAGCAGCATCCCGAGGCCGCCCAGCGCATCGAACAGTCGATCCGCGAAAACGCCGGGCTGATCGCCGAGCGCATTCTCGAAGCGGCGCAGGACGACGAGGAATAGGCCTCGTCGCTCTGGACCTGCGCCGACCGTTCGGCGCGTTTCCCGCCATTGCCGTTTGTCGCCGAAACTGTCATATCGCGCATGACGAAGCGCGCGAAGGCCGCCGCCTGCCGCGGCCTTCGCCGCAACCTCGGATCGTCGCCTGTTTCATTGAAACGAAAAGCCGCTCCAGGTTATTGTTTTAAACGCCTCTCCCGCATCGGCGCCGCCGCTTCGCGAACAGGGGCGCATTCGCGAGCCGTGACCGCATGAGTGGCGTCAACCAGATCCGAACCGCCTTCCTCGACTATTTCGCGCGCAATGGGCACGAGAAGGTCGCGTCGTCGCCGCTCGTGCCGCATAACGACCCGACCTTGATGTTCACCAATGCCGGCATGGTGCAATTCAAGAATGTCTTCACCGGCGTCGAGAAGCGCGCCTATGCGCGCGCCGCCTCGGCGCAAAAATGCATGCGCGCCGGCGGCAAGCACAACGACCTCGACAATGTCGGCTACACCGCGCGCCATCTCACCTTTTTCGAGATGCTCGGCAATTTCTCCTTCGGCGATTATTTCAAGGAAGGCGCGATCGAACTCGCCTGGAGCTTCATCACCCGCGAACTCGGCCTGCCGCGCGAAAAACTGCTCGTCACCGTTTATCACGACGACGACGAGGCCTATGATCTGTGGAAGAAAATCGCCGGTTTTTCGGACGATCGCATCATCCGCATTCCGACCGCCGACAATTTCTGGAGCATGGGCGACGTCGGCCCCTGCGGCCCCTGTTCGGAAATCTTTTACGACCAGGGCGAAGGCGTCGCCGGCGGCCCGCCCGGCAGTCCCGACGAAGACGGCGACCGATTCCTCGAATTCTGGAATCTCGTCTTCATGCAATATGAGCAGGTCGCGCCCGGCGAGCGCGCGCCGCTGCCGCGCCCGTCGATCGACACCGGCATGGGATTGGAGCGCATCGCCGCGCTGTTGCAGGGCGTGCATTCCGTTTTCGACATCGACCTCTTTCGCGCGCTAACCGGCGCCGTCGCCGATTTCACCGGCGCGCCGGCCGACGGCCCGCAGGGCGCGAGCCACCGCGTCATCGCCGATCATCTGCGCGCCTCCGCCTTCCTCGTCGCCGACGGCGTCACGCCGTCAAACGAAGGCCGCGGCTATGTGCTGCGCCGGATCATGCGCCGCGCCATGCGCCATGCCCAGCTTCTCGGCGCGAAAGAGCCGCTAATGTGGAAGCTCGCGCCGACCCTCGTCGCCGAGATGGCCCAGGCCTATCCCGAGCTGGTGCGCGCCCAGGCGCTCATCGCCGACACGCTGCTCACCGAAGAAACGCGGTTTCGCGCGACGCTCGCGCGCGGCCTCGCGATCCTCGACGAAGAGACGGCGGCGCTCGGCCGGGGCGACAAGTTCTCCGGCGAAACCGCGTTCAAGCTCTACGACACGTACGGCTTTCCGCTCGATCTCACCGAGGACGCGCTGCGTCCGCGCGGCATCGCGGTCGATAAGGAGAGTTTCGACGCGGCGATGGCGCGCCAGCGCGAAGAAGCGCGCAAGGCCTGGGCCGGCTCCGGCGAGACCGCGACCGAGGCTTTGTGGTTCGCCCTGAAGGAGCGTCTCGGCGCGACAGAATTTCTCGGCTATGAAACCGAAAAGAGCGAAGGCGTCGTCACCGCCATTCTCCACGACGGCGCCGAGGCCTTCTCACTCAAAACAGGCGCGCGCGGCGCGATCCTGCTCAATCAGACGCCCTTCTACGGAGAATCGGGCGGACAGGTCGGCGACGTCGGCGCGATGCGCGCCCGCGGCCTGCGCTTTCGCGTCGAGAATACGCTGAAAAAGCTCGGCGACCTCATCGTCCACGAAGGCGTCGTCGAGGAAGGCGAGATCACGCCGGGCATGGCGCTCGAGCTCGACGTCGATCACGCGCGGCGCAAGCAGGCGCGCGCCAATCATTCGGCGACGCATATTCTGCATGAGGCGCTGCGCCAGGTGCTCGGCGAGCATGTCGCGCAAAAAGGCTCGCTCGTCGCGCCCGACAGATTGCGCTTCGACTTTACCCATCCGAAACCCCTCACCGAAGAGGAGCTGGCGCGGGTCGAAACCCTCGCCAATGAGATCGTTCAGGACAATGCGCCGGTCGAGACTCGCGTGATGGCCCAGGACGACGCCATCCGCTCCGGCGCGCGCGCGCTCTTTGGCGAGAAATATGGAGATGAAGTGCGCGTCGTCTCGATGGGCCGGCCGGACGTTGGCGTCGCGCATCCCTTCTCGGTCGAACTCTGCGGCGGCACCCATGTCGCCCGCACCGGCGACATCGGCCTCATCGCCATTGTCGGCGAAGGCGCGGTCGCGTCCGGCGTGCGACGCATCGAGGCGCGCACCGCCGAGGGCGCGCGCGGCCAGCTCGTCTCGCAGTCGCGCGCGCTGCGCGACATGGCGGCGCTGATGCGCGCGCCTCTCGAAGAGGCGCCGACGCGGCTCGCATCGCTTCTCGACGAGCGCAAGCGCTTAGAGCGCGAACTCGCCGACGCCAAACGCAAACTGGCGATGGGCGGCGGCGCGGGCGACGGCGCCGCGGACAAGCCGCGCGACATTGGCGGCGTCAAGCTTCTCGCGCGCGCCGTCGAAGGCATCGAGGCGAAAGACTTGAAGTCGATGGTCGACGACGCCAAGAAGGCGATCGGCTCGGGAGTCGTCGCCATCGCCAGCGCCTCGCCCGACGGAAAAGCCGGGATCGTCGTCGGCGTCACCGACGATCTCACCGGAAAATACAGCGCCGTCGATTTTGTCCGCGTCGCCAGCGTCAAGCTCGGCGGCAAGGGCGGCGGCGGCCGGCCCGATCTGGCGCAGGCGGGCGGCCCCGACGCGACCGCGATCGATCAGGCGCTCGCCTCGGTCGAGGATGCGCTGCGCGGAAAAGCGGCTGCGCCATGAGCGAGCCAGACCGGCGGCGCGGTCTGGCGCTGCTGCGGCGGCGCGTCCATGTCGTTCTCGACGGCGGCGGCCATGACCATGTCGCGCGTGTGGTTCATCGCGCGCTGATTTCGCTTGTGCTGCTGTCGGTCGTCTCGGTGATCTTCGAATCGGTCCCTGAATATGGCGACCGTTATGCGGTTGTCTTCGATGGCGTCGAATATGTCGCCGTCGCCGCCTTCACGCTCGAATATATATTGCGCGTCTGGTGCGCGCCAGAACATGCCTATTACGCCCATCGCACGCCCCTGGCCGCGCGCCTCGCCTTCATGAGGTCGGGCTGGGCGCTGATCGATCTCGCCGCCTTCCTGCCCTTCTATCTCTCCTTCTACTTCTCAACTGATCTGCGCGTCTTTTTGATGCTGCGCCTGCTGCGCTTCTTCAAATTCGCGCGCTATTCTCCGGGCATCCGCACCTTGCTCGCGGTGATCGAGGCGGAGCGCAAGGCGCTGCTTGCATGGCTGATCCTGCTGTTTGGCGCGGTGCTCTTCTATTCGACCGCGATGCATCTCGCCGAACATGAGGCGCAGCCTGAAAAATTCGGCACGATTCCCGACGCGATGTGGTGGGCGATCGAAACCGTGACCACCGTCGGCTATGGCGAAGTGATTCCCCTCACACTCGCGGGCAAGCTCATCGCCTCCTTCGCCATGGTGACGGGTTTCATGCTGCTGGGTCTTCCGGTCGGCATTCTCGCCACCGCCTTCGCCGAGGAAATCCATCGCCGCGAATTCGTCGTCACCTGGACGATGGTCGCGAGCGTGCCGCTGTTTCGTGGTCTCGACGCTTCGGGAATCGCCGAAATCATGCGCTATCTTCGGGCGCAGTCGATCCCGCGAGGGGCGTTGATCGTGCGCAAGGGCGATCCCGCCCATTCGATGTATTTCATCGCCGAGGGAGAGGTCGAAGTCGAACTGGCGCGTCAGACCGTCAGGCTCGGCGAAGGGCAGTTCTTCGGCGAAATGGCCGTCTTGCAAAAAACCTTGCGCAGCGCCGACGTGCACGCAACGGCCGCGACGAAGCTTCTTGTCCTCGACGCCTATGATTTGCAGACGCTGACCAAGCGCAATCCGGAAATCGGCGACGCCATCCGCGAAGTCATGCGCTCGCGATCGGAACTCGCGCCGGCGGAACGGCATGGCGACATGATCGAAGCCGAACTCGAGGAGCCGCCGGAGTCTGAAGAGGCGAGCGAAGTCTGATCAGGCGCCAATCGCCGCGCGCAATTCCTGCAGCTGAGCGAGCTTGTCGGAGGCGGCGAGACGCGCTTCGTCGGATCTGGCGTCAGCGATGTCTTCGCGGGCGTCCTGAATATCGGCGTCGACCTTGGCCGCGTCGATCTCGGCGAGCGGAATCGCCTGTTCGGCGAGAATGGTGAAGCCGGACGCGCTCACGTCGGCGAAACCGCCCCGCACGAAAAGCTTCTCGACCTTGCCGTCGCCGCCGGCGACCGTCACGACGCCAGCCTTCAGTGTGGTCATGACCGGCGCATGGTCCTTGAGCACGGTGAACTGGCCGTCGGCGCCCGGCGCGACGACCGATTCGACCTCGCCAGAGAAGAGATGCTTCTCGGGAGAAACGAGTTCGAAGTGGAATGCGGCCATGACTTTCTCCGACGGCGCTTAGCGTTCCAGCCCGTCATGGCCGGGCTTGACCCGGCCATCCACGACAACCGATCAGCGTCATGGCCGGAACGAGCCCGGCCATGACGCCTACTTCAAAGTTACGCCGCTTCCTTGGCGAGCTTCGCGGCCTTTTCGACCGCCTCTTCGATCGAACCGACCATGTAGAAGGCGGCCTCGGGGAGATGGTCATATTCGCCTTCGACCAGGCCCTTGAAGCCCTTGATCGTGTCGGCGAGCGCGACGAGCTTGCCGGGCGAACCGGTGAACACTTCCGCGACATGGAAGGGCTGCGACAGGAAGCGCTCGATCTTGCGGGCGCGGGCGACGACCAGCTTGTCCTCTTCTGAGAGCTCGTCCATGCCGAGAATGGCGATGATGTCCTGCAACGACTTATAGCGCTGCAACGTCGACTGCACCTTGCGCGCCACGTCGTAATGCTCCTCGCCGACAATCGCAGGCGACAGCATGCGCGACGTCGAATCGAGCGGATCGACCGCCGGATAGATGCCCTTCTCAGCGATCGAGCGCGACAAAACGGTCGTCGCGTCCAAATGCGCGAAGGAGGTCGCGGGCGCCGGGTCGGTCAAATCGTCGGCCGGCACGTAAATCGCCTGCACCGAGGTGATCGAGCCCTTGGTGGTCGTTGTGATGCGCTCCTGCAGCGCGCCCATGTCGGTCGCGAGCGTCGGCTGATAGCCGACCGCCGACGGGATGCGGCCGAGGAGCGCGGACACTTCCGAGCCCGCCTGGGTGAAGCGGAAGATGTTGTCGACGAAGAACAGCACGTCCATGCCACGGTCGCGGAAATCCTCGGCGACGGTGAGGCCGGAGAGCGCGACGCGCATGCGCGCGCCCGGCGGCTCATTCATCTGGCCGTACACCAGCGCGCATTTCGAGCCTTCGCCGCCGCCCTTCTTGTTGACGCCGCCCTCGATCATCTCGTGATAGAGGTCGTTTCCCTCGCGGGTGCGCTCGCCGACGCCGGCGAAGACGGAATAGCCGCCATGCGCCTTGGCGATATTGTTGATCAGCTCCATGATCAGCACGGTCTTGCCGACGCCCGCGCCGCCGAAGAGGCCGATCTTGCCGCCCTTGGCGTAGGGCGCGAGCAGATCGACGACCTTGATGCCAGTTTCGAGAATCTGCGCTTCCGTCGCCTGCTCCGAATAGGAGGGCGCCGGCTGATGGATCGCGCGGGTCTTGCCGGTGTTGAGCGGCCCCGCTTCGTCGACCGGCTCGCCGATGACATTGATGATTCGGCCGAGCGTCTCGTCGCCGACCGGAACCGAAATCGGCGCGCCGGTGTCGGTCACTTCCTGACCGCGAACAAGGCCTTCCGACGAGTCCATGGCGATGGTGCGAACGGAATTCTCGCCAAGATGCTGCGCCACTTCGAGCACAAGGCGGTTGCCTTGGTTCGTCGTCTCGAGCGCGTTCAGAATCTCAGGCAGATGCCCATCGAACTGCACGTCGACGACGGCGCCGATGACTTGGGTGATGCGCCCGCTGGGCTTGTTGGCGGCCATGTTTCGTCCTCGTCCTAAAATGCGTCAGAGCGCCTCGGCGCCCGAGATGATTTCGATGAGCTCCTTGGTGATCATCGCCTGCCGCGACCGGTTGTAGAGGGTCGTCTGCTTGCGGATCATTTCGCCGGCGTTGCGCGTGGCGTTGTCCATCGCGCTCATGCGCGCGCCTTGCTCGGAGGCGGCGTTTTCGAGCAGCGCGCGGAACACCTGCACGGAGATGTTGCGCGGCAGCAGCGTCGACAGAATTTCGTCCTGCCCCGGCTCATATTCGTAGCACGGCTGCGGACCTTCGACGGCCGGCGCGTTTTCGTTCGACGGGATTTGCGCCGGGATGATCTGCTGCGCGGTCGGGATTTGCGCGATCACCGATTTGAAGCGCGAGAAGAACAGCGTCGCCACGTCGAAGCCGCCCTCGTCGAACATGCGGATGATTTTCTTGCCGATCTCGTCGGCGTTGTCGAAGCCGATCTGCTTGACGCCACGCAGCTCGATCAGCTCGATGATGTGGCGCTCATATTGTCGGCGGAGCTGTTCGTAGCCCTTCTTGCCGACGCAGAGGATTTTGACGGTCTTGCCCTGATCCTGAAGCCGCACAATGTGCTCGCGGGCGAGACGCACGATCGAGGAATTGAAGGCGCCGCAGAGGCCGCGCTCGGCGGTGGCGACGATGAGAAGATGCGTCTCGTCCTTGCCATTGCCAGCCAAGAGCTGAGGACCGCCAGCCGTCACGCCGGAAGCAAGATTGGCAAGCACCGACTCCATGCGCTCGGCA
The DNA here is from genome assembly GCF_046349115.1 of Methylocystis sp. GTDB lineage: Bacteria > Pseudomonadota > Alphaproteobacteria > Rhizobiales > Beijerinckiaceae > Methylocystis. The sequence continues at coordinate 506,376 of NZ_JAXMCX010000002.1, forward strand.
TAGGGCCGCGCCGCCTCGGCCGCCGACTGCGCGCGCCGCAGCTTGGCGGCGGCGACCATCTGCATGGCCTTAGTGATCTTCTGCGTCGCCTTGACGGAGGAGATGCGGTTTCGAAGATCCTTTAGCGAGGGCATATCGTTTTGCCTATCTCAGTTTCAATTCCCTCTCCCCGCCTGCGGCGAGAGGGCTAGGGTGAGGGGCCGGGGCGCGCAGCGCGAACGTCCCCAAGCCCCTCACCCCGACCCTCTCCCCATCTCATGGGGAGAGGGAGAAGCGTTAAGCGAAGCTCTTCGCGAAGGTCTCGACGACGTTTTTGAGTTTCGCCGCGGTCTCGTCGTTCAGATCCTTCGTCGTGCGGATGCTTTCCAGAATGTCGCTGTGCTGCGAACGCAACAGGGCGAGCAGTCCGTCCTCGAAGGCGCGCACGCGATTGACCGGCAGCGGATCGAGATAGCCGTTCACGCCCGCGTAGATGACGCAGGTCTGTTCTTCCATCTTCAAGGGCGAGAACTGCGGCTGCTTCAATAATTCGGTCAGGCGCGCCCCGCGATTGAGGAGACGTTGAGTCACCGCATCGAGGTCCGAGCCGAACTGAGCGAAGGCCGCCATTTCGCGATATTGCGCGAGTTCGCCTTTGATCTTGCCGGCGACCTTCTTCGTCGCCTTGGTCTGCGCCGAGGAGCCGACGCGCGACACCGACAGGCCGACGTTCACCGCGGGACGAATGCCCTGGTAGAAGAGATCGGTCTCAAGGAAGATCTGGCCGTCGGTGATCGAGATGACGTTGGTCGGAATATAGGCCGACACGTCATTCGCCTGAGTCTCGATGACCGGCAGAGCGGTCAGCGAACCGGCGCCGCGATCGTCGGAAAGCTTCGCAGCGCGTTCGAGCAGGCGCGAATGGAGATAGAAGACGTCGCCCGGATAGGCTTCGCGGCCCGGCGGGCGGCGCAGCAGCAGCGACATCTGCCGATAGGCGACGGCCTGCTTGGACAGATCGTCATAGATGATGACCGCGTGCATGCCATTGTCGCGGAAATATTCGCCCATCGCGCAGCCCGAGAAGGGCGCGAGGAACTGCATCGGCGCCGGATCGGAAGCCGTGGCGGCGACAACGATCGAATAGTCGAGCGCGCCGCGCTCTTCGAGCACCTTGACGAATTGCGCCACGGTCGAACGCTTCTGGCCGATGGCGACATAGACGCAGTAGAGCTTCGCCTTCTCGTCGTCGCCGTCGTTCAGGGACTTCTGGTTGAGGATGGTGTCGAGCGCGATCGCGGTCTTGCCGGTCTGGCGGTCGCCGATGATGAGCTCGCGCTGGCCGCGGCCGATCGGGATCAGGGCGTCGACGGCCTTGAGGCCGGTCGCCATCGGCTCATGCACGGACTTCCTCGGAATGATGCCGGGCGCCTTCACGTCGACGCGGGCGCGCTGCGCGGTCTTGATCGGCCCCTTGCCGTCGATCGGATTGCCGAGCGCGTCGACGACGCGGCCCAAAAGCTCCTTGCCGACCGGCACGTCGACGATGGCGCCGGTGCGCTTGACCGTCTGGCCTTCCTTAATGTCGCGGTCGGAGCCGAAAATCACGATGCCGACATTGTCGGTTTCGAGATTGAGGGCCATGCCGCGCACGCCATTCTCGAATTCGACCGTTTCGCCGGCCTGAACATTGTCGAGCCCGTAGACGCGGGCGATGCCGTCGCCGACGGAAAGAACCTGCCCGACCTCGGTGACCTCGGCCTCGGCGCCAAAGTTGGCGATCTCATTCTTGAGGATCGCGGAAATTTCTGCGGCGCGGATATCCATCAGCCGACCTCTTTCATGCGTGTGCGGATTGAATTGAGCTTGGTGCGAACGGAGGCGTCGACCATGCGTGAACCGAGTTTGACGACGAGGCCGCCGATGATCGACGGATCCGTCCTGACGTTGAGATCGACGGTCTTGCCGCCGGTGACGCCGGCGAGCGCCTCGCGCAGCGCCGCTTCATGATCCGGCTTCAGCGGCCCCGCGACCGTGACGTCGGCGCGCACCAGCCCCTTCGCCTTGTCGTTGAGGCGCCGGTAGGCGGCGATCATGTCGGAAATGACGAAGAGACGGCGCTTGGCGGCGACGAGGCGGATGAAATTGGCGGCGACGCCGGAAATCTGCGCCTTGTCGAGCACGGCGTCGAGCGCCTTGACCTGCTCCTTGGCGGAGAACACCGGGCTTTTCACCAGCCGCTTCAAATCATCGCTGCCGTCGATTAAAGCCTGAAACTTGTCGAGAGCGGCGGCGACGTCATCGGCGGCGTGTTTTTCCGTCGCCAAATCGTAAAGGGCGGAGGCGTAGCGACCTGCAACGCCCGATAAGGAATCTTCGGCTTGAGCCACCTGGTTCGCTCGTCAATCTACATCGTCTGGAGACGCCGCCCGCAGTGCAAATCGCGCGGTCGCGACGATAAGCGGTTAGCCTCAAACGACGGATGCTGTAGGAAAAGGAACGAGGGCGGCTGCGCCCCAGCTCCAAGGCGAGCGTCCCCTAACACAGGCGTTTTGGGGGCGCAACCCTGTCACAATGCCGCGATTTTTGGCGCCGGCGCTCGCCGGATAAGCAAGCGCCAAGCAACAGCAATGCAAGGAGACGTCACCCATGGCTAAAGCGGTCGTCGGAATTATCGGCGGGTCAGGCGTTTACGACCTGCCGGGGCTCGCCAACATCCGCCGCGAGCGCGTCACGACGCCCTGGGGCGACCCTTCCGATGAACTTTGTTTCGGCGAATTGGGCGGGACGCAGGCGGTCTTTTTGCCGCGGCACGGGCGGGGCCATCGACTCTCGCCCTCGACGATCAACTACCGCGCCAATATCGACGCCTTAAAGCGGGCCGGCGTCACCGATCTGATTTCGGTCTCGGCCTGCGGCTCGTTCAAGGCGGAGCTTTTTCCAAGTCTCTTCGTCCTCGTCGATCAATTCGTCGATCGCACCTTCGGGCGGCAATCCTCATTTTTTGGCAGTGGCTGCGTCGCCCATGTGTCGATGGCGCATCCGATCGCGCCGCTGCTGTCCGCGCGCATCGCCGCGGCTGCCAAGGCCGAAAACATCGATCACGTCACAAGCGGAACCTATGTGTGCATGGAAGGCCCGCAGTTTTCGTCCTACGCCGAATCGCTCACCTACAAGGCCGCCGGCTATGACGTGATCGGCATGACGGCGATGCCGGAGGCGAAGCTCGCGCGCGAAGCCGAAATCTCCTACGCCACCGTCGCCATGGTGACGGATTTCGACTGCTGGCATCCAGATCACGACAATGTCGACATCACTGCGGTGATCGCCGTCGTTCAGAAGAATTCTTCGACGGTCGCGCGTCTGCTGACGCGGATTCTGTCGGAGTTTCCGCGCGAGCATGAGCCCTGCCCGATCGGCTCAGACCGCGCGCTCGACAACGCCATCCTCACCGCCCCCGACGCGCGCGATCCGGAACTGCTGAAGAAGCTCGACGCGGTGATGAAGCGGGTGAATGGCGGATAGGCGGGATGAGGCGTCGTGCGCAATGGCATCGCGACAGGAACGCAGCTCAGCGGGCAAGTTTGCGGGCGCTATGGTCCATCGTCAGCTTCGTACGAATTTGAAAACCTGACAGCCGTGCTCAGCGAGCAGGTTTGCTAGCGTAACAATACTCGCGAATCTCGACTGCTTCCGACCTTGATTTTTGACTCGGAATGGTGCAACTATTGCACTATGGCAATCGATGGATCGGCATGCCTGTTTTGCAACGCTTCGGCGCGGTCAGCATCCGCATGTATGCCGACGATCATCGTCCGCCGCACGTCCACATCGTCGCGCCCGATTTTCAGGCGCTGGTGCGGATTTCGGATTTGTCCGTGATCGCCGGCGACGCCAAACCGGGCGACCTCGCCGAAGCCTTGGCGTGGGCGCGCGAGCACAAGGAAATGCTCGCGTTGAAGTGGACGGAACTGAACGAACGGAATTGACCATGCCGAAAAAGACCTTGCCGCGCATCGTCGCTGTCGCGCCGGGCAAAAAGCCCCGGACCTTGCGCCTGCGCTGGGATAGGGGCGACGAGAGCCTTGTGAACCTCTCCGGCGTCATCGCGACGTTCCGCGTCTATGAGCCGCTGCGCCGCTCGCCTGAATTGTTCCGGCAGGCGCGCGTCGGCGAACATGGAACCGATATTGTCTGGACCGACGACATCGACATGTCCGCCGATACGCTGTGGCGGCTGGCGCAGGAACAGTCCGGCGCCACTTTGTCTGCCGACGCCTTTCGGGAATGGCGCGAGCGCCACGCTTTTACGCTCGACACGGCGGCGGAAGCGCTTGGCATCAGCCGCCGCATGGTCGCCTATTACGAACAGGGCAAGAAGCCGATCCCGCGCGTCGTCGCGCTCGCCACGAAGGCGCTTGGAACGGGGTAGAGTTTTGGACGGGCTTTGCGCAGCCGCGCGCTGTCATCGCTTCAAGGATCGCCACCAATGCTTACCCGCAAACATCGCGAGGAGGCGCTAGCGGAAAACACCGCAACGCAAGCCGACCTCAAGCGGAGGTTCAATGTTATTGCGGATCACGATTTCGAGTCTCGGTAAATGATCGTTGAACGAGATTTTACTGATCGCATCGCCATCCTCCCAAGTGAGACCTATATTTTTTTGGGGGGGGTGGACAAATCGCGGACGCTCAATCAGAGCATATTTGGTCGACGTCTTCTGACGAATGGCGTCGAGGTGTTGGCTGTGAATCTAGGCCTTTTGGCTTTCAATTATAGGAACAGCAACTTAGGCGGCTTTCGTCGTGTGGAGTTTCTAGGTTCCGGACAAGTTCCACAGCGGGTGGTCGAGAACACAGATGCCTTGATTTCATTGCAACTTAACCGCCTCAGAGTTGCAACATTCGTAACCGCTTGCATCTACGGCGTTCACGCCAAGCGAAGCTGCAGATCTATTGACAATCCTACGTTTCCAAGCCTCGACGACGTTTATGGTTGGGTAGAAATTCCGGACACTGGACTATTCCTGCCGGAGATGGATACGAAGCGGCTGCAAAGCCAACTTGGCACCCGTCAGCGCGCTTTGACTAGGCCGTGTGGACGAATTGATGATTGAAGACTGCGAGGGGATTCCCTCGCGGAATCAGGCATGATTCATAGGACTCCGACTGAGTCGGAGACCAGAAGCCATGTCGACGCGGATGGACGAGGAAGACTGGGCGCATACGCTCGCGGTGTTTCGGGCCTGCCTTCCGCGCCGCGGACGCAAGGCCGAAGACGATCGCCGCTTCCTCGAAGCGCTTCATTTCTTCACGGTCGAAAACGTAAGATGGCGCGCGTTGCCGGAGCGGTTCGGACACTGGAACAGCGTATGGAAACGGTTCGACCGCTTGAGCAAGGCCGGCGTATTCGAGGCCTTCTTCGACACGCTCGCCTCCATGAGTTCGTCGGCGCATCTGATCCAGATGTTCGATTCAACCATCGTGCGCGCGCACGTGTCGGCCGCAGGCGCCAAAGGGGGCAAGAGGCGCAGGCGCTCGGGCGCTCGCGCGGCGGCTTCACCACGAAAATCCACGCGAAGTCGGACGCATCGGGCGACATCATCGCGTTCGATCTGACTGGCGGCGAGGCTGCCGACGCACCGCATTTCGAAACGTTGCTCAACATCGGCCCGGATATTCGGCCGCGCGCCGCCATCTGTGACAAGGGCTACGCCAGCAAGGCCAACCGCGCCGCGGCGAGGGCGCGCGGCATCGCCCCGGTCATCCCGCACAAAGCCAATGAGAAAGACAAACCGAAGTTCTTCGCCAAGACGCTCTACAAAGCACGCGCCCGCATCGAGCAGGGCATCGGACGCATCAAACGCTTCAAGCGCGTCGCCCTACGCTGCGAAAAGACAGCCAGAAATTTCCGATCCATCGTCAGTTTCGCCGCAGGCCTGTGCTTGATAAAATTCGTCCACACGGCCTAATGGCGAAATAGATTGGTATTCGATCCCATTAGATGCTTTAAATGAAGGATTCGATATAGCCGACAGGCTCTTGAACACGACACCCTCTTATTTTGCCGCTGATCCCGTCTCTCTGATGGTGATGACTTATCAGGCGATGGTCTTGCATGGTCGTCAGCACGCGGGAGCCAGTATCGCTCTTTCGGCTCTGGTGATCGAAGCCGCTCTTGAGGAGACCATATTCGCGAACGGCTTTGTGGCTGGTGCTTCCGGTCGCCTTGGGACGGTTCCCGATTAAAATCGACTATCTCGCGTGGTCAGTTGAGCAAGTTGGGATTTCACGGGATGATCGAGAAGCTAACCAAGGAGAGAGCAATCGATGATTTTTTGAAGCAGCGCATCAATGATGTCCGCAGCCACCGTAACAACTTGATGCACGAGACTAAGGATGCTTCGCCAAGACAGTCAGGAGACGCTTTGACTGCGGTAGGAGACGTTCTTCGGCTTTGCACGGGCGAGAATTGTTTCGAACTAATTGTGCCTTGGGCCTATCGGTATTGAGTCGAAAGATATTCCACTCCTGGCAAAACATAGAGTTCTTTCAGCGCAGTCTCGCAAGCAGAGAATACCGGTCAGCTGGGCTTATCGATTCAAGCTTTCCGTTCTAATTTGTCAGCCCCATTTGCGCCCTGCCCCGCCGTCCGTGTATCTCTCTCACGCCGTGGCGGTTCGCCATCGCCATCCAGTCGCGGCGACGCCGCCGCCGATCCGAGAGCCGCCCCATGCCCCTCGCCGACGCCATTCGCACGATTCCCGATTACCCCAAGAAGGGCATCCTGTTTCGCGACATCACCACGCTGCTCGGCGACGCCAAGGCGTTCCGCAAGGCGGTCGACGAACTGGTGCAGCCCTGGGCGGGAACGAAAATCGACAAGGTCGCCGGCATGGAGGCGCGCGGCTTCATCCTGGGCGGCGCCGTGGCGCATCAGCTTTCGGCCGGCTTCATCCCGATCCGCAAGAAGGGCAAGCTGCCGCATCGCGTCGTCTCGGTCGCCTATGAGCTCGAATATGGCGTCGACGAAATGGAGATGCATGCGGATGCGGCGACCCCCGGCGAGCGGGTGATTCTGGTCGACGACCTGATCGCCACCGGCGGCACCGCGGAGGGCGCGGTGAAGCTTCTGCGCCAGGCCGGGGCCGATGTCGTCGCCGCCTGTTTCGTCATCGACCTGCCCGATCTTAACGGCGTGAAGCGGCTCGAGGCGCTCGGCGTGCCGGTGCGCACCCTTGTCGCCTTCGAAGGCCACTAAACCGCCTTGTTTCATGTTTTTGTTCAGCCCAGGCTGCAGAGCGCGCGGCGAGAAGGCAGGAACCGGCTCGTCGAGCACAGCGTGCTTTAAACTTATGAAATCGATCGCGTTATCCGCATATGGGCGATTCCGCCCCAATGCGGCGTGATCTAGCAGGAGAGGCTGCACAGGCGCATGACGCCGCGACGGACCCTTTTGGCGCTGGCGTCGGTCGCCGTCGTCGCGCTTATCGGCGGGTTCGCAGCCCTCCGCTACATGCCCGGCGTCGGGAGCGGCCCTCCCGCCCGGACCGAAGCGGCGCGCAAGATTTGGAGCGGCGCCCTGCCAACCGGCATGCGCGTCGCCATGCGCATGCAGCCCGGCGCTTTTCCCCCCACGCCGCCGCCCGCTACGATGATCGCGCCGCCGCTGCTTCTCGACTCGGCGCCGCTCAATTCGTCGGCCGAGGTCGCGGCGCTTCCGCCCGCCTCGGACGGGGTGGAGGGTTCGGTCTCCTTCCCGGCCGCGCCGCCTCCGGCCGCCGAGAAATCCACGCCGCTGCCGCCGCTGCGGCCGGCCGATCTCGCCGAGCTTGCGATCCGCTTCGCTGAGTCAGCCGCCGCGACGCCCGCCGAGCCGACGCAAGCTGAAACGGCCGCCACTGCGCCGCCGGCCGGACTGCAGCAACCATCGGCGAGAGCCGCGCTCGAAACGACGCCGGCTGGACCGGCCGAAGCGGCGCATCCGACCCAGGTGGCGCGCGCCGTCGAGCCGACCTTGCGGGCGGCGCCGGACGAGGCCTTCCAGCAGGAGGCCCCGATCCGTTACGGCATGGGCGACCAGGTCTTCGTGCGGATTTTCAAGCAGGAGGGCCAGCTCGAACTATGGCTTAGAAAGAGCAACGCCCGCTTCACGCTCTATAAGACCTACCCGATCTGCAAATGGTCGGGCAGGCTCGGCCCCAAGATGAAGGAAGCCGATTACCAGTCGCCGGAAGGCTTCTACAGCGTTTCGGCGAAACAGCTTCATCCCAATTCCAATTATCATCGCGCCTTCAACGTCGGCTATCCCAACGCCTTCGATCGCCAGAACGGCCGGACCGGCGGCCTCGTCATGGTCCATGGCGCCTGCAAATCGGTCGGCTGTTTCGCGATGACCGACCGCGGCATCGAGGAAATCTACGCCTTCGTCGAGGCGGCGCTCCGCGCCGGGCAAAAGGAAGTGCAGCTGCATATTTTTCCGTTCCGGATGACGGAGCAGACGCTCGCCCGCGAAACCGGCGGCGGCTGGCTCGCCTTCGTCGGCGCGACCGGCAATTACGAGCACTGGACCGGTTTTTGGAAAAACCTGAAGGAAGGCTACGACCTTTTCGAACAGACGGGCGAACCGCCGGTGGCCTTCGCCTGCGGCGACCATTACGCCTTTGGCGCGGGCGACTCTTCCTGCAAACGCATCGCCGGCTGGTGATTATTCCCACTGCCGGACCGAGGCCGTTCAGCTTGCTTTAAGCGGCGCCGGTCAAAATGGCTGGGTCGTCGGCGCCCTGCTGGGCGCATTCAAGGACTGGCCGACATGCGCCTCGTCACCTCGTCTCTTCTGGGCGCCGCCTGCGCGGCGGCCCTGCTCGCGTCTCCCGCCGCCAATTCGGCCAATCTCCCGCTCTGCGTCGCCATCGCGCAAAATTACAATAATTGCGTCCGCCAGAGCCAGTTCGCCGGATTCTATCGCCGCGGCTACGGCCCAGGCTATCCGGGCCGTCCCTATGGCGGAGATGGCGATTACGACGACTACCAGGATCAAGCCTATGGCCCCGGCTACGGGGGCTACGGTCCCGGCTACGGGGGCTACGGTCCCGGCTACGGGGGCTACGGTCCCGGCTATGGCGGCTATCGCCGCCAGCGGTATGAACGCGCCAAGGCGGCCTGCGCCGTCTGGTTCGTGCAGATGCGGGCCAGCGGCTGCTTCAATTAGCCGAAGGAACGGCGCGGCGCATCAGCTCGCGCCGGCCGCCTCGATTAACCGCTAGCGATGATGACGCCGGCAAGGTCCGTTGTGACTCTTGTTGACCATCGCGGCGCGCCGCTGGCAGTCATTGCCATAGGTGCGGCCGTTGCAGCCGCAAACCGGCCGATAAATCAGCGGACAGAATTTGGGCCGCGTCGCGCACCGGCCGAAAGCGTCGGCGACGCGGCAGGCGCCGGGGCGCATCTCGCACCAGAGGCCGGGGGCGCAGCGCAATCCCACGAAGCCGCCGCATTTGGCGCCCACCCCGCCGCCATGGCGGGCGATCGCCGGCGATGGCGTCGCCAGCAGGAGCGCAAACAGTAACAGGGAAAGTAACGCGCAGAGGCGCAAGCCAAATCGCACGGTCATAGCAATGCTCCATAACTTACCGTAACAATGACAGAATAACGCTTCGGGACGCTGGACGTTCCCCGCCGGCGAAGTCGTTTCGACCGAGCGCCCGCAATTGACAGCCGCCGCGTTTAGAGAGTAGATGAACTTCGCTTCGGCGCGGCGGTTTCGCCGCGTTTTTCTTTTGCGCCTCTACGCAATAGCGAAGCGAAATAAAATCAACTGCCAAGAAGCCGGCCGGCGGAAACGCCAGAGCCGGAACGAACACAGGACAAGAAGATGTTCGCAGTCATCAAAACCGGCGGCAAGCAATATAGCGTCGCCGCCGGTGACGTGATCACCGTCATGGCGCTCGACGGCGCGCCGGGCGACGCCGTCACCTTCGACGAAGTGCTGATGCTCGGCGGCGACAGCCCCAAGATCGGCGCGCCGGCCGTCGCCGGCGCGAAAGTCTCCGGCGAAATCGCCGAACAGACCCGCAGCCCGAAGTCGATCGCCTTCAAGAAGCGCCGTCGGCAGAATTCAAAGCGCAAGCGCGGTCATCGTCAGGACCTGACGCTCGTCAGAATCACCGCGATCGAGGGCTGATCGTCCTCTCGCGCCATTAGGAACACAGCGGCCCAGTCGCCGCTTAAGACATTCGGAGCAAAACAATGGCTCACAAGAAGGCAGGCGGCTCGTCGCGCAACGGCCGCGATTCGGACGGCCGGCGCCTCGGCGTCAAGAAATTCGGCGGCGAAGCGGTCGTCGGCGGCAACATTATCGTGCGCCAGCGCGGCACTAAATGGCATCCGGGCCGCAATGTCGGCATGGGCAAGGACCACACGCTGTTCGCCCTTGTCGACGGCGTGGTCGAATTTAAGTCTAGCGGCGGACGGTCCAGCGTATCGGTAACGCCGGCGCAGGCCGCGGAGTAAGGCGGTAGGGACGACCCGCCGCCGATCATTCCGGCGGATCACGGTCGTCTCGACCCGCTTGCTGGCGATCCAGGCGGGAAACGTTCCAGGCGAGATGTCCGGAAAAGCCGTGACGGGCCGGGAGGGAGAATGTTCTCCTTAACGGCTTTTAGGCCAATATTTCCGAATATCGCTTGGAGCGTTGGATGTTTCCCGAAATCACCCACGACGACGTTTTCCGGCTCGAAACCGAGCGCTTGTGGCTGCGTTGGCCGCGCGCGGCGGACGCCGACGAGATTCGCCGTCACGCCAGCGAACCCGACGTCGCGCTGATGACGGCGAACATTCCCCATCCCTATGAAGCGCATGACGCCGACGCCTTCATCAAATCGGCGCGGTTGGAGAACGCCGCCGGCGGCGGCCTGCATCTCGTCGTCACCCCGAAGAATCGTCCGAACGAGCCGATCGGCCTCGTCAGCCTGCATGGCGCGGACCGGCGCGGCGCCGCGACGCTCGGCTTTTGGCTGGGAAAGCCCTATTGGGGACAAGGCTTCACGACCGAGGCGGCGCGGGCGCTGATCGACCTCGCCTTCGGCATTACTTCGCTCGACCGGATCGTGTCCTCGGCGCGGCCCGACAACCAGTTTTCCCTGCATATCCATGAGAAGCTCGGATTTCGGCGCACGGGACGCGGCATATTGGCGGCGCCGGCGCGCGGCGGCGATATCGAAGTCGAGCTCTTCGAATTGAAGCGCGGCGAAGCGCATACCCTGTTCGGCGCGCGTCGGCCGCGCTTTCCGTCGACGTGAGCGCAAGATGAAATTCCTCGATCAGGCGCGCGTTTACGTGCGGTCCGGCGACGGCGGCGCCGGATGCGTCTCGTTCCGGCGCGAGAAATTCATCGAATTCGGCGGACCGGACGGCGGCGACGGCGGGCGCGGCGGCGATGTCGTCGCCCTTTGCGTCGAGGGCCTCAACACGCTGATCGACTATCGCTATCAGCAGCATTTCAAGGCCAAGACCGGCGGACATGGCATGGGCAAGAACCGCGCCGGAGGGCGCGGCGCCGACGCGGTTCTGAAAGTACCGGTCGGAACCCAGATTTTCGAGGAGGATGAGGAGACGCTCATCGCCGATCTCACCGAAATTGGCCAGCGCGTCGTCATCTGCAAGGGCGGCAATGGCGGCTTCGGCAACGCCCATTTCACCACATCCACCAATCGGGCGCCGCGGCGCGCCAACCCCGGGCAGGAGGGCGAGGAGCGCACCATCGTCCTGCGGCTGAAACTGATCGCCGACGCCGGGCTCATCGGCCTGCCGAACGCCGGCAAATCGACTTTTCTGGCGGCCGTGACGGCGGCGAAGCCGAAAATCGCCGACTATCCCTTCACCACGCTCCACCCGGGTCTCGGAGTCGTGCGCAGCGGCGACAGGGAATTCGTGCTGGCCGACATTCCCGGCCTGATTGAAGGCGCGCATGAGGGGCACGGGCTCGGCGACCGCTTCCTCGGCCATATCGAGCGCTGCCGGGCGCTGCTGCATCTCATTGACGCGACCGGCGAACATGCCGGCAAGGATTACAAGATCGTCCGGGCCGAACTCGCGGCCTATGGCGGCGGCCTTGCGGAGAAACCTGAAATCGTTGCGCTTTCAAAGATCGATGCGGTCGATCCGGATCATCTCAAGAAGCAGCGGGAGCGGCTGAAGCGGGCAATCGCCTCAGCGGGGCCCAGGACCGGCGCTAACCGACAGGCGGCGCCCCTCCCCCTTTCATCGGCGAGCGGCGCCGGCGTCAAAGAGGCGCTGCGCGCGCTTTTCAACGCCATCGAGGCGCAGAAAGCCCTTGAGCGCGCGCCGGAAGACGCCCGGCCCTGGAGCCCCTGATCGCGGCGCGCCCGATGGCGCCCGGCGCCGGCATTGACCTTGACGGAATCAGTGAATAGCTTTGACCCGCTATGAGCGGTCGCAGCGACGTCAAGACATGGCAGTGCGGTTCGACGGCAGTCACCCTGCTCGTCGCCTATCTGCTTGTTTTGCAGGGCTTCGCAATTGGCGTCTCGTTCAGCGGGCGCAATTCGGGCCTGTTCGCCAACGCCATTTGCTTTAACAAGTCGTCCGGACCGCTTTCAGGCGATCCAGCGACGCCGGCGCGCCCGGCGCGACAAGGCGATGTCTGCTGCGTCGTGCATTGCGCGTCGCTTGGCGGCGCGACGGCGGCGTCGGCCTTCGTCGGCGAAACGCATCCGCTGGCGTCCTTTTCGACGATCAAGCTCGCCTTTGACGAGGCCTCCCCCACCCCCGAGGCGTCGACTCCGCCTCTTGGATCCCGCGCCCCTCCCGTCCTGATCTGACGCTTGCCGCAGTCCGCGGCCTCACGCCCGATGCGCCGGCAAGCCGGCGGCGGGAAGTCAGAACAGCGTTTCCGTCGTTTGTCAGCGTGCGTCGCGTAGCGCGCATGGGCCGTTCAGTTTCCAGACTGGCGGCTGCGACGAGCCATCGGACCGCCCAGCGACTTGGGATCATGGAACAGAAAACTCATAACGCGACGCGCCTCGTTAAGACGACGCGTCGCGCCGCCTCGGGAGAGCAGCGCTGCTCGCAGAACGGGAAGCTCACCGCCGCGAGCGACGGCGACATTCGCGTCGCGCCCGAAGCCATCGCCGAGCCGGCGCCGACGCGCGGCGGGATGGAGGTCGTGGAGACCTATTTCGACCATGACGGGCGCCCGATGAAGCGAAAGAGCCTGGGCGCGGCCCGGGTCGCGCGCTCATATGACGCCAAGGGCAATCAGGTCGAAGAGGCCTATTTCAACGCCGAGGGCAAGCCGACGGTCCGTAAGGACCTCGGCGCGGCGCGGATCGCTTGGCGCTACGACGACCGCGGCAACCAGGTCGAGGCCGCCATGTTCGGCCCCGACGGCGCGCCTCTGCGCCGAAAACGGCGCGGCGCGAAAGGCGCGTTCGACAGCGCCTGAGACGCGCGCGACGCCGCTATTTGACCCGCGCGATCAAAAAGCCGTCCCATCCCTTGGCGCCGACGGTTTGCACCGCCGTCGCCTCGACCCGCTTCTCCGCGGCGACGGCCTCAAACAGCGCGCGCGCCCCGAGCGCGCCGCCGTCGGCGCTCGAAGGGTCGGCGACCGTCCCCTCCCGAACGACATTGTCGACGATGATCAGCGCGCCTGGCCGAGACAGTTTCAGCGCATAGGCGAAATAGGCGGCGTTGCTGGGCTTGTCGGCGTCGATGAAGGCGAGATCAAAGGGCTCCGGGCCTTCCGACTCCAAGAGCGGCAACATTTCAAGCGCGGGTCCGACGCGCAGATCGACGCGCCCGCTCACGCCTTCGCGGGCAATATTGGCCTTGGCGACCTCGGCGTGCCGCGAATCGAGTTCAAAGGTGACGACCCTTCCGCCGTCGCCGACCGCCCGCGCCAGCCAGATCGTCGAATAGCCCCCGAGCGTTCCGATTTCGAGAATGCGTCTTGCGCCGATGGCGCTTGCGAGCAGCTGCAGCAATTTGCCCTGCGGCGGCGACACGTCGATCGCCGGAAGATTTTCTCGGGCATTGGCGGCCAGCGTCGCCTGCTGAGATTCGTCCTTGGAAATCAGCGCCGCGGCGATGTAATCGTCGACCCGAGTCCAGTCTTGTTGAGGCATGTAACTTTCCTTTTTGACGAGCGCTTGACGGCGCATTCCATAAATTTATTTGACAATGCGCATGGTTTCACGCGTTGTCGCCCTTCGCGCAAAGGCGCGAGACGCCGAGAGGCTCGGTTGGCCGCATTCTCAAGAGCCTCAGTCGGCGCTGCGGCGGAAAATGTCGCCCATCAGTAACTGTGGGAGCACCAAGGATGATCAAAATCGCATTGACGACGACCGCAATCGGATTAGCGATGTGCGCCGCCGCCTCCGCCGAGACCACGAAATGGAGCGTGACCGAAACCAACGCGGTCGGCATCAAGGTCGCGTCGGGAACCTGGACTCTCGACAACGCTGGCGGCAAGCTCTCGGGCTCGGCCAACATGCAGTTCGATAACGGCAAGATGCTTGAATATAAACTTGATGGAACCGCCGAAGGCGAAGCCTACACGGTCAACCTCGTCGACCGGACGGACGACAAGAAGAATTGCGTCTGGACGGGCAAGCCCGCCGCCACCGCCAGCGGACACGTGCTGAGCGGCGAAGTCAAATGCGACGGCTCAAAATTTTCGATCCGCGCCGGGCAGCAATAAGCGTCGACCGCGATAAAGTTAAAGCGCCGGCCTCGGGCCGGCGTTTTGATTCGTTGGCGTGGCCGCTTGGTCGCTGCGCAACGATGGTCCGCGACGGCCGAAAACACCGGCGCCGGGTCAGCGCTTCAATTTGCCGCGAATGACCCGCCGAGCATAGAGATCGGCCGGCATTCGCCTCACGCCTCCATCGCCTCAAGTTCCGCGATCAGGCCCTCGATCATTTCGAGGCCGATGTTCCAGAAGGCAGGATCGCGCGCGTCGAGTCCGAAGGGCTTGAGCAATTCGTCATAGGGCTTGGCGCCGCCGGCTTCGAGCAAAGCGAAATAGCGCTCGGCGAATCCCTCATGCGCCCTCTGATAGACGCCATAGAGCGAATTCACCAGACAATCGCCGAAGGCGTAGGCGTAGACGTAGAACGGCGAATGGATGAAATGCGGAATATACGCCCAGAAGGTTTCATAACCGGGGCCCAGTCGGATCGAGGGGCCGAGACTTTCGCCCTGCACGCTCATCCATAGATCGCAGATCTGGTCGGCGGTCAGCTCGCCCTCGCGCCGTTCATTATGCACCTTGCGCTCGAAGGCGTAGAAGGCCATCTGCCGCACGACGGTGTTGAGCATGTCCTCGACTTTCGAGGCGAGCAGCGCGCGCTTTTGCGCCTTGTCCGACGCCTGCGCGATGAGGGCGCGGAAGGTCAGCATTTCGCCGAAGACGGACGCCGTTTCGGCGAGCGTGAGCGGCGTCGGCGCCATCAAGGCGCCCTGCCTTGCCGCAAGCACCTGATGCACGCCATGGCCGAGTTCATGCGCGAGCGTCATCACGTCGCGGGTCTTGCCCTGAAAATTGAGCAGCACATAGGGATGCGCCGACGGCACAGTCGGATGCGAGAAGGCGCCCGGCGCCTTGCCGGGGCGCACCGGCGCGTCGATCCAATTCTCGTCGAAGAAGCGGCCGGCGATCTCCGCCATGCGCGGCGCAAATCCGTTGTAAGCCTCGAGCACGATCTCGCGCGCCTCGGGCCAGGAATAGCGCTTGGCCGGCGTCGCCGGCAGCGGCGCGCTGCGGTCCCAATAATCGAGCGCGTCCTTGCCGAACCATTTCGCCTTGAGCTTGTAATAGCGATGCGACAGGCGCGGATGCGCGGCCTCCACCGCCTGCGCGAGCGCTTCTACCACTTCTCTTTCGACGCGATTGGACAGGTGACGTGAGTCGGCCACATCCTCGAAGCCGCGCCAGCGATCGGAGATTTCCTTGTCCTTCGCCAAAGTGTTGGTGATGAGCGAGAAGGTGCGCAGATTGTTTTTCAGCGTCCGGCCGATCGCTTCGGCCGCTTCCCGTCTCGTCGCTTCGCGCGGGTCCTGCATGAGATTGAGCACGGGCTCGATCGCGAGTTCCTCGCCCGCGACCTTGAAGCGCAAAGATGCAATGGTTTCATCGAAGAGACGATTCCAGGCGGCCGCGCCTGAAATATATTTTTCGTGGAACAGCTCTTCGAGCCTGTCTTCGAGTTCGTACGGCTTTTCCTTGCGGATGTCTTCCAACCAGGGCTTCCAGCGCGCGAGCGGCTCAGCGCTCGCCGCCGCCATTAATGTCGAGTCGTCGAGGCGATTGAGTTCGAGCTGAAAGAACAGCAGCTGCGCCGAGGCGTTGGTGACTTTCTCCTGCACGTCGCCATAGAATTTGGCGCGCGCGGGGTCAGTCGTATCGCCGCTGTAGAGGAGGCCGGCGAAGGACATCAGCCGACCGAGCAGGTCCTGCAGCGTTTCATACCGCTCGACCGCCGCGCCCAACTCGGCGCTGGCGTTTGGCCCGACCGCAAGCGCCTGGAGCCGGCCGCGATATTCCTTGCCGAATTGCGCGACGTCCTGCGCGGCCCGGGCGAGATCGGCCGCGACCTGCGGCGAATCGGTTGACGGATAAAGATCGGCGAGATTCCATTCAGGCAGCGCTTCCGCCCTTGGGGCGGGCGCGGCGGCTTCGGCGATCGAGCGAGCCGTCGGAAAGGCGCTGAACATGGCGGGACACCTTCAAGGGGTGGGCGACTCCTGTGATGCGGAGACGCGAGGATCGGAAGGCCTAAATATGGCCAAGAGGCCGAACCGGATCAACCTGCGGCCCAAGAGTCGGCCAAAGGGTCGGCGCCGGCGCGCGTTGCCGCTATAACAGCAATCGAACGAGAGATTCAGCTCAGGTGCGCGCGATGGCGGGAGAGCCAGATTTTCTTACGTCGGTCACTTCGCATTACGCCATGGCGCGCGGCCTGTTCACGCGGATTTCTTCCTTCCTTGGCAAGGCGACCTTCAAGATCAAGCGCGGCGCGCCAAGCGAGACGATCGAGGAAATCGCCAGGCGCTTCAAGACCGACGACTATGACCGTCTGATTCTGAAGGAACGCGCCGAGACCAAGGCCGGCGCGGCCTTCATCGACGAGAAGACGCAAGACATCAACCGCGCGAGCTTTCATCGCTCGGCGTTCCTGCTCAACGCGTTCACGCAATTGTTTTTCGTCGACCTCGCGGCGCAGCTGTCCTTCACCTTCATCCAGCTCAAAATCGCCTTCACGCTCGCCAATGTCGCGCTGGCTTTGCTCGCTCATTCCTCTGTGCGTCAGAGCTATCGCGCGCTGCTTGCCGGACCCAATGCGCTTCCTCCCAAACGGCGGTTCGGGGGACTGTTTTCAAATCCCGCCTATAATCGCGCGGTGAAGAAGAATTCGCGCAGCTACGCGCAAAGCGCATGGGAGGAGAAATCGCTGTTTCGGCCGGCCTATTTCATCAACGCCGCCGTCATTTTTCTCGGCGGGCAGTTCATTCTTGCGCCGGACCGGCTGATCTTTCCCTTCAGCTTCATCGTCGGAAAAATTTCCGGACTGTTCACGACGCTGGTCATGGCCTTCGATGTCTGGCGCGGGATTCGCGCCGGCGACGCGGCGCGGACCGCGCGCGAAAGGGAAGTATCCGTCTACCGCGATCTCGACATCTGAACCGAAGCGGGCTTATTTCCCGCGCAGCCGCGCCAGGACCTCTTTGGTCGCAAAGCCGTCGGCGGGTTGAACGCCGGCGCTCAATTGAAAGGCGTGGATGGCGTTCCGGCTGGCGCGTCCGAGCTTGCCGTCGAATGTTCCCTGATAGAAGCCGCGTGCGCTGAGGAGCTGCTGCATCGCCTTGACGTCGGCGGTGGGCAGCGGCGCGACCTTCGGCCAGGGCGAAAGCGGAATGTCGCGTCCGGCGATGCGGTCGGCGAGCAGCGCAACCGACATCGCATAGGCGTCGGATGTGTTGTACTGACGAATCACTTCGAAATTGTCGCTGATGAGAAAGGCCGGGCCGCTTGCGCCCGCCGGCAGATAAAGGCTCGCGGCGCCGCTCGCCGGCAATGCGCCGCCGTCGGCGCGCTTGACGCCGATCTGCCGCCAGCGCGCGAAATCGAGATCGAAGGCGGCATAGTCGAAACCTTCCGGCAGCCGAACTTCGATGACTGCCGGCAATCCCGCCACCCAGCCGGATTTCGCCAGGAAATTGGCGATGGACGCGACCGAGTCGGCGCGCGAGCGCCAGATGTCCGGCGCGCCGCCGCCTTCGTCGCTTTCCGCGAATTTGAGATAGGCGGAGGGCATGAATTGCGGCTGGCCCATCGCGCCAGCCCAGGAGCCGCGCAATTGCGCGCGATTCGCATAGCCCTTTTCGAGCATGACCAGCGCCGCGACGATTTCGTCGATGAAGGTTTCCGCGCGATGGCCCTGCCAGGCGAGCGTCGCCAGGACACGCAGCGCGTCGGCGCCGCCGGCCGCCGTTCCGAAATTGCTTTCGACGCCGAGAATGGCGACAATGATTTCGCTCGGAACGCCGTGGCGGGCCTGCGCCCGGCCAAGCGGTCCGGCGAGTTCCGCGGCCACGGCGCGGCCGCGCGAGACGCGACCATTCGTCACAGCGCCGCCGAGATAGGCGGGAATCGAGACGATGAATTCCGCCTGGGCGCGCGGTTTCGCCGACACCGACGGGTCAGGCGTAAGTCCTGCGATCGCCGCGTCGAAGGTCTCACGCGAGACGCCAGCCGCCTGCGCCGATGGCCAAAGACTCTGCAAAAACGCCTCGAACGTGTCGGCTTGGGCGCAATCTCGCGCAATCCAGACGGCCACGAATGCGCGCGTAAAACCGCCGAGCATGCGTCGGCGGTCAATCGGCGCCCAGAGTAATGGCGCAAGGCGCCTAGTCATGAGCCAATCCTTTGCTGCTTCTTTGGAAATATTACACCTTCCGCCATTTCGTTTGACAGGGGCGGGACGCTGCCTTCTACTAAAAAAAGCTTTTGCATGAATAGGGAGCGAGTGATGCTCGCCTGTCGCCACGAATGACTCATCAACCCTCGTCTACGAGTTTCGACCGCTCGACCAAACTGCGCGATCAATCGTCCGAGAGCGCAACGAAAATTTCGGACCTCAAAACGCGGCTGCGCGCCGCCGGTCTGCGTCCAACCGTTCAGCGGCTCTCCCTGAGCCGGCTGCTGTTCGGCAACGGCGACCGGCATGTGAGCGCCGAAGCCTTGCACGCCGAGGCGCGCGAGGCTGGTCTGACCATGTCGCTCTCCACGGTCTACAACACGCTCAACCAATTCGCGGAAGCGGGATTGTTGCGCGAAATCGCCGTGCAGGGACCGCGCACCTACTTCCACACGCGCATCTCGCCGCACCATCATTTCATGGATGAAGGGTCGGGCCGCATGTTCGACGCCGCCGACGGCTCGGTCGAATTCGCGCGACTGCCGGCGCCGCCTGAAGGGATGGAAATCGTCGGCTGCGACGTGATCATCCGTATTCGCCCGAAGAGAGGGTGAGCGACCGCCCGCCGCACGACGGGCAAGGACGGTTTCTGCGCCTCGCATGGCTGGCCTATGCGGTTGCGACTGTCGCCCTCTCGTTCGCCGTTCTGGCGATCTATGTCAACGCTTACGACGATTACGATCTCTCGGAACGTTTGCGCGCTACTGGACGATTCGCGCGTCAGGCGATGCAGGCGCTCTCCTTTCCGCTCGGCGCGCCAATTGGATGGCTGCTCGATCCCGCGCTCGCAAAGAGCTTCGGCTGCGGCGACGAGAACGAGCCCTGCGCCAACTTCGTCAACTGGAACACACATGTCGCTACGCTGCTCGCGCAGATCGTTCTGCTGCGCCGGCTGATCCGGAATCATTGATCGCACGGGGCGGTCTGGTACGAATTCCGGCTGATCCGTTTGCTTGGACCGTTGTCATTCCCGGCAGGCCGAAGGCCTGACCGGGACTCCAGAGCCAACCCACGAATGCTGGTTTTGCTCTGGATTCCCGATCGCGCTGCGCGCGTCGGGAATGACAGTCGAGCGGTTCAACCGAATATTGTCTCACTTGCCCTGCGCGTCGCGCCACCGCTTCAGCGCCGCGAGCGCATTTTGACTATGCGCCGTCGCGCCAGAGTCCTCGACGACAGAGAGAATCTTTCCGTCGGGCGCGATGACATAAGAGATGCGGTTGGCGAACATCGCGCCAGCGATCGGAACCTTGAAGGCCGCGTCATAGGCGCTGATCACCTTGAAGTCGGGGTCGGCGCCGACCGGGAATTTGTCGCGGCATTCCTTCGACGAAAATTCGCGCTGAACGGCGATCTTGTCGCTCGATACGCCGAGGACGCTTGCGCCCAATCCGGCGAATTCGTCCATGGCTTCGGCGAATTCATGCGCCTCGACGGTGCAGACGCTGGTGAACGACTTCGGATAAAAATAGAGAACCACCGGCCCCTTCGCGAGCGCCTGGCGCAGCGAGAAGGAAACATCCTTGCCGCCGAGCGCCGCCTCAAGGGTGAAATCCGGCGCGACGTCGCCGGGCTTGAGCGCGGCGAGCGCGGCGGTGGAAGCGAGCGTCAGCACGGCGGCGGCGATGGCTCTCACGAGGGACTCCCGAACAGTAGATATTTCTTCATGAGGAGATGGTAGCGCTCGCCGTTCAGCCAAGCCCGGACCAATGCCTATGTTGCAGCGCAGCATCATCTAACATAGATTCCAAGGCGCCGAGCGGCTCGGCTTAGGGAATGGCGATGACGACCCACGCAAATATTGCGCTTAAGAATGAGGAGCGCGCCGAGCGGACATCCTCTGGCGCGGCCAACCCCAATGCGGTTCAAACCTTTCCTCGGCTCGCCTCGAGCGCCTTTGTCGAGGCCTGGCCCAGCGCCTTCCTCGCGGCTGAGCGCGCCACCGAGGGAGAGTCATACGGTTACGCGGCGCTCGGCGACGTCATCGACCGCTCGCTGCATGCCAGCGTCGCCCATCTGACCGGCGGGCTTTCGCCTGCCGCCATGGCGGGCGCCTATTGGGACTGGGCGGTTCATCTCGCGTCCTCGCCCGGAAAGCAGATGCAGCTCGCTGAAAAGGCGATGCGCAAGACTTGGCGGTTCGCCAGCTACGCCTGGCGCTGTGCGCTGCAGCCGAACGCCGCGCCCTGCATCGAGCCGCTGCCGCAAGACAGGAGATTTTCCGCCGAAGCGTGGCGGCATTGGCCCTATGCCCTGCTCTACCAGGGCTTTCTGCTCAATCAGCAATGGTGGCACAACGCCACGACGGGCATTGGCGGCGTCACCAAGCAGCATGAAAACGCCGTCGAATTCGCCTCGCGGCAATTGCTCGACATGTTCTCGCCGTCGAATTTCCTGGCGACCAATCCCGAGGCGTTGCAACGAACCTTCGAGACCGGCGGCGTCAATCTCGTCTATGGATTGCAGAATTTTCTCGAAGACATGGAGCGCCGCGCCGGCGGCAAGCGGCCTGTCGGCGCCGACGCCTTCGCGCCCGGCAAGAATGTCGCGATGACGCCGGGCAAGGTCATCTATCGCAATCGACTGATCGAACTCATTCAATATGCGCCAGCGAGCGAGACGGTGCGGCCGGAGCCGGTGCTGATCACGCCCGCCTGGATCATGAAATATTACATTCTCGATCTCTCGCCGCATAATTCGCTCGTCCGCTATCTGACCGAGCAAGGCTTTACGGTGTTCATGATTTCCTGGCG
Source organism: Methylocystis sp. (assembly GCF_046349115.1). GTDB lineage: Bacteria > Pseudomonadota > Alphaproteobacteria > Rhizobiales > Beijerinckiaceae > Methylocystis. The sequence continues at coordinate 528,108 of NZ_JAXMCX010000002.1, forward strand.
CAATCCGGGCGCCGAAGATCGCGACCTCGACATGGAGGCCTATCGACGACTCGGCGTCATGGCCGCGCTCGACGCGATCTCGCAGCTCATGCCGGACCGAAAGATCCATGCGGCCGGCTATTGCCTGGGCGGAACGCTGCTCGCCATCGCCGCGGCGGCGATGGCGCGGGACAATGACAATCGTCTCAAAAGCGTGACCCTGCTTGCCGCGCAAACCGATTTCACCGAGGCAGGAGAACTGACGCTCTTCGTCAATGAGAGCCAGCTCTCTTTCCTCGAGGATTTGATGTGGGAGCACGGCTATCTCGATTCCAAGGAGATGTCCGGCGCCTTCCAACTCCTTCGCTCCAATGATCTCGTCTGGTCCTATGCGCTAAAGTCCTATCTGATGGGCGAGCGCGAGCCGATGAGCGACATGATGGCCTGGAACGCCGACGCGACGCGCATGCCTTACAAGATGCATTCAGAATATCTGCGGCGCCTCTTCCTCGACAATGATCTCGCCGAGGGCCGGCTTCGCGCCAATGGCGGCGCCGTCGCGCTCAATGATATTCATGCGCCGATCTTTGCCGTCGGCACGGAGCGCGATCACGTCGCCCCCTGGCGTTCGGTCTATAAGATTCACCTGCTCGCCGACGCCGAAATCACCTTCCTGCTGACGAGCGGCGGGCATAACGCCGGCATCGTCTCCGAGCCGGCGAAGAAACGCGGCGGCTACCGTTTCACGACGCGCATCGACGGGGAACATTACGCCGACCCCGACGAGTGGACGAAAATCGCAACGGTCAGGGATGGCTCGTGGTGGCCGGAATGGAGCGCCTGGCTCGCAGCGCGCTCAGGCCCGCCGGTCGCGCCGCCGGCGATGGGCCAGGCGCTCTGTGACGCGCCGGGCGCCTACGTGCTGCAGAGCTGACGCGCTGCGCTGCGGGCGCGGTCCGCATTCGCCTCAAACATGAATGGCGCGGCCGAAGGCGGCGAGCACGCTTTCATGCATCGTTTCCGACAGCGTCGGATGCGGGAAGATCGTGCGCATTAATTCTTCTTCGGTCGTCTCAAGATTCATCGCGATGACGAAGCCCTGAATCAGTTCGGTCGCCTCGACCCCGAAAATATGGGCGCCGAGCAGCCGTCCGCTCTTGGCGTCGAAAATCGTCTTCGCCATCCCTTCGAGTTCGCCGAGCGCGATCGCCTTGCCATTGGCGAGATAGGGAAAGCGGCCGATCTTCAACTCAAACCCCTGCTCTTTCGCCTTCGCCTCGGTCAGGCCGACGGAGGCGACCTGCGGGTGACAATAGGTGCAGCCCGGCACGCGCGATCTGTCGAGCGGATGGGCGTCCAGCCCGGCGATCGCCTCGACGCAGGAGACGCCCTCATGCTCCGCCTTATGGGCGAGCATCGGGCCGCCGGCGACATCGCCGATCGCATAGACGCCTTCGACATTGGTGCGTCCAAGCCCGTCGATCTTGATGACTCCGCGCTCGAGCGCGACGCCAAGCGCTTCTAACCCAAGATTTTCGACATTGGCGACGACGCCGATCGCGGAGAGCGCGCGTTCGACTTCAAGAGTCTGCGTCTCGCCATCGGCGCCTTTCAGCGTGACGACGAGGCTATCCGCCTTTTTCTCGACGCCCGTCACCGTCGTCGCGACGCGAATGTCGATTCCCTGCTTCTTGAACGAACGATGCGCCAGCGCCGCGATCTCTTCGTCTTCGGCTGGAAGAATGTGCGGCAGCGCTTCGACGAGAAAAACTTCGACGCCGAATGTGCGATAAAAGGAAGCGAATTCGACGCCGATCGCGCCGGCGCCGACGATGAGCAGCGATTTTGGAAAAGCTTCCGGCTTCATCGCTTCGAAATAGGTCCAGATGAGTTTCCCATCAGTTTCAAGGCCAGGAAGAACGCGCGGACGCGCGCCGGTCGCGATGATGACGTGCTTCGCCTTGTAGAGCCCATCGCCGAGCGTCGATTTCGGCGCCGGCAATTGCGGCAGCATCGGCGCCTTGGTCGGCGCGCCGACCCGGACCTCGCCCTTTGCCGCGATGGTCGCCTCGCCCCAGATCACGTCGATCTTGTTCTTCTTGAGCAGAAAGGCGACGCCGCCATTGAGCCGCGCCGCCGCTTCGCGCGAATGGGCGACGATGCGCGACGCGTCGGCGCTCAACGCGCCTTGCGAAACGACGAAGCGTTCGCCCTCCTTGGCGAGGCGATAGACTTCGGCCGAGCGCAGCAGCGCCTTGGTCGGGATGCAACCCCAGTTGAGGCAGATGCCGCCGAGATGCTCGCGCTCTGCGACCGCCGTCTTCAGCCCCAATTGCGCGGCGCGGATCGCGGCGACATAGCCGCCGGGTCCGCCGCCGATGACGATGAGATCATATGAGTCGCTCATTGCCGGTCCTCATCGCGGTCGCCGACGCGCCGCTCCTTTGTTTCCTGCGCCCTCGCGCGTTTCGCGCCGACAAACGCCATGACATCGTCGGCGACCGGCGCGAGAAAATGCAAGAGCGGCGAAAAGGCGCCGATGATCTCGCGATGCGCGACGCCGGGATCATATATCGCCCGCGCCTCGCCGCCGGCCGCGTCGATCGCGGCGGCGAGCGCTCGGGTGTTTCGCGGCCGCACCGTGCGATCGGCTTCGCCGGCAATGAGCAGCGCCGGCGGGGCGTCGCGGGCGACTTACCGCAAGGGCTGGGCGGCGGCGGCGTTGGCTGGCGGGCCGAAGACGCCGCGCAACACGTCGCTGTCGATGGCGAAATCATAGGCCCCGGCGAGTCCGACGAAGCCGGCGAGATCTCGCGATGGCGAAAGGCCGACCGCCGCGAGCCAGCGCTTGTCGAAGGCGAGCATCGCGGCGATGTGTCCTCCCGCCGAATGGCCCATCACAAAAATGCGCGCGCGATCGGCGCCAAGCCTTTCGGCGTTGTCGATCGCCCAGCGCAGCGCCCGCGACGCATCCTCCAGAAAGACCGGAAAGCTCGATTGCGGATAGAGGCTGTAGTCGGGAATGACGGCGATCGCGCCGCGCGCGGCGAGCGCCGCGCCGACGAAGCGATAATCCGCCCTTTCGCCCGACGACCATCGTCCCCCGTAAAAGAAGACGACGAGCGGCGCAGGCGCGTCGATATGTTCGGGAAGATAGACGTCGAGCTTCGCCCTTGGTCCGTCGCCATAGGCGACATCGCCGAGCAGGCGAAAGGATTGCGCACGCGCCATGAGATTGAGCGCGGCGCCGGGATCGAGGGCGGCGGCGGCGGCAAGAATGACAAGCGTCGCGACGAGCGCACGCCAGCCGGTTGCATATCGCAGGAATCGTCGCATCTGGCGGGACGATAGCCGAAGCCGGCGCCGTCCGCGACCGCGACCGCGACGGAAAAGGAAAAGCGCCCGCAGGCTGCGGGCGCTTTACATTCACATCAATGCCGCGGTCTTCAGGCCGCCTGCGGCAGCGCCGACTTCGCCTGCGCCACGATCGCCGCGAAGGCCTCGGGCTGATGGATGGCGAGTTCCGACAGGACCTTGCGGTCCACCGTCACGCCGGCCTTGGCGAGCCCGTCGATGAAGCGCGAATAGGTCAGGCCGTGTTCGCGCACGGCGGCGTTGAGCCGCTGAATCCACAGCGCGCGGAAGGTGCGCTTCTTGGCCTTGCGGTCGCGCGTCGCATATTGCATCGAGCGGTCGACGGCGGCCTTGGCGGCGCGGATCGTGTTCTTGCGGCGGCCATAGAAACCCTTGGCGGCCTTGAATGTCTTCTTGTGTTTGGCGTGGGCGGTGACGCCGCGCTTGACGCGAGCCATGACGAATCTCCTTTCGGGAAAGCGTTTTTGAGGCGGATCAGCCGTTCGGCAGGAAGTATTTCTTGACGTTGTCGCCGTCCGTTTTGAACAGCACGCTCGTCCCGCGCAGATTTCTGATCTGCTTGTTCGTCCGCTTGATCATGCCGTGGCGCTTGCCCTTCTGGGCGTAGACCACCTTGCCTGTGCCGGTGATCTTGAAGCGCTTCTTGGCCCCCGATTTCGTCTTCAGCTTGGGCATTTTGCTCTCCTGGGCCTGCGCCCGTTGTTTTTAAGCGCCGGCCTGATTGGCCAGCGCCGCTTCGCGCGAGCGAAAGAACCGCCACGGCAGCCCTTACTGGCCGGTCGGTTCTATGAAGCGGGCCTTATGTCGCAATGCGGGGGAAAAGGCAAGTCGTCGCAAGCGGAAGTTTGGAATGGACTGCGCCCGTTCTTGTCGACATGGTCCGCCCGCCAAGCGAGCGTCAATCTCGAACAAAGCGCGTGAGATTTCGCCCGGCGCATTGTTAAACCTAAGAAATCGGACACTTTTTCCCACGACTTGAAGAACAGTTCAAAAGCGCTACAAGTCTCTGGCGGAAAACGATTCTGGGGCGACATTATGAATATCCATGCTTCGATGGGGTCCGCGATTGCTGCGGAATGTCCGGTCAATTCTCATAATGAATGGGATCCGTTGGAGGAAATCATCGTCGGGCGCCTCGAAGGCTCGACCATTCCTTCAGATCATCCGGTCGTCACCTGCAATATTCCCGGCATGGCCGCGCGCGCCCAGTCGCTCGCCGCCGGATTTCGCTTTCCGAAATTCATGATCGAGCCGGCGCAGCAGGAACTCGACGGCTTTATCGCCTTGCTTGAATCGCTCGGCGTCACCGTGACGCGGCCTGACGTGGTCAATCACAAGGCGAAATTCTCGACGCCGCACTGGTCGTCGCGCGGCTTCTGCAATTCCTGTCCGCGCGACTCGATGCTGGTGTTCGGCGACGAGATTCTCGAAACGCCAATGGCCTGGCCCTGCCGCTATTTCGAGACGCATAGCTATCGCGAAATCCTGAAGGATTATTTTCGTCGTGGCGCGCGTTGGACGTCGGCGCCAAAGCCGCAGCTCACCGACGAACTCTTCGACCCTAATTTCAAATTGCCGGAGAAGGGCGAGGACATCCGCTACATTCTCACCGAGTTCGAGCCGGTGTTCGACGCCGCCGACTTCTTTCGCTGCGGCCGGGACATTTTCGTCACGCGCTCCAATGTGACGAACGCCATGGGAATCGACTGGCTGCGCCGCCATCTCGGCGAGGGCTATCGCATCCATGAGATCAAGAGCCGCTGCCCCAATCCGATGCATATCGATACGACCATCCTGCCGCTCGGGCCGGGCCGGCTGCTGATCAATCCGGAATATATCAATCCCGACGAACTGCCCGATATTTTGAAGCAATGGGACATTCTCGTCGCGCCGGAGCCCGATCCGATCAATGATCGCATCCTGGCGATCACCTCGATGTGCGGCAAATGGCTCAGCATGAATATTCTGATGATCGACGAGAAGCGCGTCATCGTCGATCCGCATCACACCAATATGATGCGGCAGATGGAGCAGTGGGGCTACGAACCGATCCCCTGTCCTTTCCTGCATTATGCGGCGTTCGGCGGCGCCTTCCATTGCGCGACGCTCGATGTGCGCCGGCGCGGAACGCTCGAGAGCTATTTCTAAAGCGACGCCGTGAAATAGCTGAATCAGTCGCTGGAGCTATGGCGAGCCTGGAGGCTCGCGTTCCAAGGGCGGCGCATCCTGGACCGCGAGCCTCCCGGCTCGCATGGTTGGCGCATATAATTCGCGGCGCCGACGCTCCTTTGAAGGCAACGTCGGAGCGCCTCCTATTTCATATCGACGCCCCCGAGCCGCAGGCCGACGATGCCGAGAACGATGAGCGCGATCGATCCCAATCGAAGCATCGTCGTCGGTTCATTGAAAAGATAGACGCCGACAAGAGTCGCCGCGGCGATGCTCGTGCCGGTCCATGCGGCATAGGCCGTGCCGGCGGGAATCGTCCTTACCGCAAGTCCCAGGCACCCGACGCTCGCCGCCATGAAAAACACCATGACGACCGACGGCCAAAGCCGCGTGAATCCTTCCGCGTATTTCATGCCGATAAGCCAGCCGACCTCGCAGAAGCTGCCGATAAAGAGGATGATCCAGTCCATTTAACCGTCCTTGAACTGCCGTTATCGTCACTATGATTCGCCGTTGCTCGGACTTGTCGGTTTTGTGGCCTCCGGCGTCAAGGACCGCGTCCCGCGCCGGAAGGCAATTTGCATTTCGCTTTTCGCCGCCCACATAGGCCGCAAGGAGCCTTTGTCATGCGAAAAATCATCGGCGTTTATCCCGCCCCCGAACCCATGCATTGGGTCGGCGACGGCTTTCCCGTCCATTCGCTGTTCTCGCATCACGAACATGGCGCTCGGGTGAGTCCCTTTCTGCTGTTCGACTATGCCGGACCGTTCGACTTTCCGCCGACCGCCAAGCGCCGCGGGGTCGGCGCGCACCCGCATCGCGGCTTTGAGACGGTGACGATCGTCCTCGACGGCGAACTCGCGCATCGCGACTCGACAGGCGCCGGCGGGCTGATCGGCCCCGGCGACGTGCAATGGATGCGCGCCGCATCCGGCGTCGTTCACGAGGAATATCATTCCGAAAGCTTCGCCAGGTCGGGCGGACGCTTCGAACTCGTGCAGCTTTGGGTCAATCTGCCGGGGCGCGACAAGATGAGTCCGCCGCGCTACCAAACCCTGCTGGACAAGGATATTCCGCGCATCGATTTGCCCGACGACGCTGGACTCGTTCGCGTCATCGCCGGCGAATTCGACGGCCATCGCGGGCCGGCGCAAACGGCGACGCCGATCGATCTTTGGGACATGCGCATCGATGCGGGAAAAAGCGTCCGCTTCGCGCTGCCGGAAGGCCACACGGCGCTTGCCGCGGTTCTCGAAGGGACGGTCGAGGTCAATGGCGAGAAGATCGCCCGCGCGATGGACGTCGTCGTGTTCGACGAAACAGGGGGCGACATCGCTTTTGAAGCGAATAATGACGCGAAGATCATCATCATGAGCGGCGAACCGATCGATGAGCCAGTGGCGCAGCAAGGACCCTTCGTGATGAACACGCAGGAAGAATTGCGACAGGCGTTCATCGATTACCAGTCAGGAGGATTTGGCGCGATCGCGCGGCCAGACGCGTGACGGCGCGCCGCGTCCTTATGTTCGGCGCGACGCCAATCTCAATTCCTGGATCGTCGCCGCGAGGGAAGAAAATTCCACCGGCTTGGTGAGAAAGGCGTCCACTCCGGCGGCGCGGGCGGCGCGCTCGTCTTCCTCACGGGCGCTGGCGGTCAGCACCAGAATCGGCGTGCGCGGCGCGCCCGCGCGCGCTTCAGCCTCGCGAATGCGCAGACTGGCCTCGCGCCCGTCGAAATCTGGCATGAAGAGATCCATGACGATCACGTCATAGGGCGCGCCGGCGCCCTCGATCGCTTCGCGGGCGCGCGCGAGCGCGAGCGCGCCGTTTTCAGCCCTGGTCACCTTGGCGCCAAGCTTGGCGAGGTGGCGCATCAGAATGAGGGCGTTGATCTCATTGTCTTCGGCGACGAGCGCGTTCACCCCCGCGAGCGCTTGCGACTGAACGGATTCCTCATTCGCCGGCGCCTTGGCGCTTTGCTGCGAGAGGCGGGCGATGAGCGAGGCGATGCGCACCGGCTTCACCAGCCAGCCGTCGAAATCGGATAAAGCCTCCTGGCCGAAGGCGCGCCGCTCGAGCGGCGAGAACAGCAGGAACAGCCGTCGCGCCTGCGCCGAGCGCGCGGCTTTCGCCAGTTCGGCGTTCATATGCGGCCCGAGCGCGCAGTCGACGATGACGACGTCGAAAGGTCGCTCCCGACGTTCGTGCAACGCGTCCGCCGCGTCCGCCGCCGCGACGATTTCCGCCTTAGCGCCGGCATAACGCAGACTCTCCGCGAGATAGGGCGCTTCAAAGACGCTTTGCGCGACGATCAGCGCCTCAAGTCCGGCAAGCGGGGTCAAAGGAACGTCTTCGGCGATCGGCTGCGCGGGGAGCGTGAAGGCGAAAACCGAACCCTTGTCGGATGAGTCGACGAGCGCCAGCGCGCCGCCCATTCGCGCCACCAGACGGCGGGAGATGGCGAGGCCGAGACCCGCACCCGCGCGGGGGTGGTTCTCGGAAGGATCAGCCTGTTCAAATTCTTCGAAAATCGCTTCGCGCGCCTCGTCCGGCACGCCGGGTCCGGTGTCGCATACCGCGAAGCGCAGCCGCGCGCCGTCGCGCATGACGCGCAAGCCGACGCCGCCGCGTTCGGTGAACTTCACGGCGTTGCCGACGAGGTTGAGCAGCACCTGCCTTAATCGGGCCGGATCGCTCACGATCTCGCGGGGCGCGTCGGGCGAGATCAGGCTGGCGAGCTCAAGCCCTTTCGCCATGGCGCGCGGCGCCATCAGTTCGACGATGCTTTCGACGAAAGGAGCGAGCGTAAAGGTCTCGCGGCGCAGTTCGAACTTGCCGGCCTCGATCTTGGAAAAATCGAGAATGTCGTCGATGAGCTGCGAGAGCGACCGACTCGAATCGCCGATCGCTTCGACATAGCTCGCCTGTTCGTCGGTCAGCCTGGTCATGGCGAGCAGCTGCGCCAGTCCCATGACGCCGTTCAGCGGCGTGCGGAACTCGTGACTGACCGCGGCGAGAAAGCGAGACTTCGCCAGGCTTGCGGCCTCGGCGCGGTCGCGGGCGGCGGCGGCGGCGCGCAATTCCCAGATTTCATCGCGCAGCGACTCGAGCTCGGCTTCGACCTGTACGCGACGACGCTTGTACGCAACCACGCAACTCGGCAGCGCGATGACGAGCAGCGTGGCGACCAAAATCCCGATATGGGTTAAGGACATGCGCCCATCTTCAGGCCGCAAGCCGCCCCAATGCAAGCCCCGCGCGATAGGAAAGCGCCTCGGCGAGATGGGGTCTGCCGACCGATTGCGCGCCGTCGAGATCGGCGATCGTGCGCGCCAGCTTCAGAACCCTGTGAAAGCCGCGCGCCGTAAGGCCGAAGCGCTCGGAAGCGTCACGAATGAGCGCCGTGCCGGACGCGTCGAGGCTCGCCACGCGCTCGATCACCCCCGCCGGCGCGGCGGCGTTGGCGGCGACGCCCGGCAGGGAGAGACCGTCATAGCGGGCGCGCTGAAGCTCGCGGGCCCGCGCGACGCGCGCCGCAACCTGACGCGAGCCTTCGCTCGGGGGCGGCAGCACGAGATCGGCGGCGGTCACCGCTGGGACTTCGATCTGCACGTCGAAACGGTCGAGCAGCGGCCCTGACAGCCGCGCCTGATATTGGGCGACGCAACGCTCATTGGGCTGGCGCTTGCAGGCGAAGCCGGGGTCGCTCGCATGGCCGCAACGGCAGGGATTCATCGCCGCGACTAGCTGGAAGCGCGCCGGATATACGGCGCGATGGTTGGCCCGCGACACCGCCACCTCGCCAGTCTCGAGCGGCTGGCGCAGGCTATCGAGGACCTGGGGCTGAAACTCCGGCAGTTCGTCGAGAAACAGTACGCCATGATGGGCGAGCGAAATTTCGCCCGGCCGCGCATGCGTTCCCCCGCCGACCAGCGCCGGCATGGAGGCGGAATGATGCGGGGCGCGAAAGGGCCGCCGGTCGGTCAATTCGCCCCCGGCGATCTGCCCCGCCACCGAATGAATCATCGAGACTTCGAGCAATTCGCGCGGCGTCAACGGCGGGAGGATCGACGGCAGCCGCGCGGCGAGCATCGATTTTCCAGCGCCCGGCGGGCCGCTCATGAGGAGATTATGGCCGCCGGCGGCGGCGATTTCCAGCGCCCGCTTGGCGCTCTCCTGCCCTTTGATGTCGCAAAGATCGGGCTGATCGACGGCGAGCTTGCGGACGGCGGGCTGCGGCCGCGCCAGCACCTGCGCGCCTTTGACATGGTTGACGAGCTGGATGAGCGAGCGCGGCGCGATCACCTCCATGTCGTTCGACGCCCAGGCGGCTTCAGGGCCGCATTCGCTGGGACAGATCAGCCCCAGTCCCCGCGCATTGGCGGCGACCGCCGCCGGCAGCACGCCGGCCGTGGGCGTGAGCATCCCGTCGAGCGCGAGTTCGCCAAGCACGACGAAACCTTCGAGCGCGTCCGAGGGAATGGCGCCAATTGCCGCCATCACGCCAAGCGCGATCGGCAGATCGTAATGGCTTCCCTCTTTCGGCATGTCGGCGGGGGCGAGATTGACCGTGATGCGCTTGGCCGGCAGCGCCAGACCCGAGGCGATCAAGGCGGCGCGCACCCGTTCGCGCGATTCGGCGACAGCCTTGTCGCCAAGGCCGACGACGTTGAAAACCACCGCGCCGCTCGAAATTTGCACTTGAACGTCGACGGGACGGGCCTCGACGCCTTCGAAAGCGACCGTCGCCACCCTGACCGCCATCCCTCGCCCCCAAATAATCCTTCGCCGAAACTGCCTTGTCAGCTTAGCCGACGCCCTGTCGCCAGGCAAGAACAATATGTGAACATTGAAGCGCCGGATAACATAGATCGTAAATGGCGATTGCCAGGGTACGGTCGGGCGCAGATATTCGACGGGCGCCGGCGAAGCAAAACGCCGCCCGGCGTCAGTCCGGGTAGAGAAGGAGATTGGAGATGGGATTGCGAACGGGTCTCGCGCTTATATTCGCCACCGCTTTGGCCGCGCCCGCCGATGCGGCCATGCCGGTCGCGCCCTCTGAGACGGCAGGCGCGCCGATCGTTCAGGTTTATGGCGGATGCGGCCCCTACGGACATCGCGGCCCCTATGGCGGCTGCCGCTGGGGCGGACAATGGGGCGGCTATCGCTACGGCCGGCCCTGCCCGCCCGGCTTCCATCTCGGCCCTTACGGCCGCCGCTGCTGGCCGAACTGAAATCCAATAGAAAACGCCGGGACGCGGAAAACGTCCCGGCGTGTCGCCTGCCAAACGCCGTCGGGGAGGGGCGTGGCGGCTTTACTCTAATCCGCGGCGGCCAAGGCGCATCGCAGCGCCGCAGGCGCGGCTCTTAGAAGATCCCAGCATTCAACGCCGCGACATGGCTGAATTCGCCAAACGCCATGGCGATGTTGAGCGTTTCGGTGGCCAATGCAATGGCGACGATTCCGAAAATTCCTGTCGCGATCACCGGTTTCATGGGCTTCTCCTCTCCGCGATGGTCGAAACTTAAGGGGAAGACGCGCGTTGAGGCTGTGCGCCGACGCACAAGTGCGTCCGCCGGGGTTCAATCGAGACGCGATTTGCAAAACTCGGCGACGACGTCGGGAGGCGCTCGAGACCGCCTGCCGACGACGCGCGGATGTGACGCTTGCGCGCAGCCTGAGGACCGGCGCTGATGGCGTATCGCATACGGTCGATCGTGAGACTTCTGTCGCTGGTCGCATCAACGGCGATCGCGCCGGCTTCGGCGCAGAACGCGCAATTGCCGCGGCTCTACGCCAATGAGACGATGATCGAGGACGCCACGCGACACACGACGCTCGCGATTGACGATCCTCTCGCGGTATTCGCCTTCGTGCTCGGCGCGCTGCCGGCCCGAGTGCGGGTCTATCCGACAGAGAATTACTACTATTTCAGCTTCATTCTGAGTGGGACGCGCTATCTGGGCAATATCCGCCTGGCGGCGGCGGAGCGCGACAGCGGCAAGCTGCGCTTCGAATATTATCAGGAGACGAGCGCGGGAACAGGCCAAGGCAAGGCCGTTCACGCCATTCTTGATTCATCGCAGGGCGTCGCGGTGGCGCGATTGGCGCCGCTGACCTATCGCGTCACGCAAGGCCCAAAGAGCGTGATATTCGCTCTCGAAGATTTGTCTGGCGTGCGACCGCCGCCGAACGCCATCGGTCCGCATGAGGCATTCCTCGGTCCGATCATCGATGAATCGGGGCTGCGTTTTTTTCTCGTCTACAATTCGAGATTGAAGCTTTTCTTCTTCATTCTTGACGAGAACTCGGCGGGCGCCGATGAACTGGTCGGCTCAAAACGAGCCGATCGTCTCTTCATCGGCCGACGAACCGGCTTTGCGTTTTATCGCGATCGCCGGCTTGATCGGCGCATCCTTATTGGCGTGCGGGAGGGCGATTCGCGTCTCAACACCTATTTCGACGGACCGTTCGATCAATTGCCGGAAAATTTCATCGAAGCCGAAACCCTGCGCGGCGCGATCGTCGACTTTGATCCCACTGTTCGCGGCGAGATCGATCGCTTCGGCAATTTCCTCGACGGCAGCGGTCGCTACCTCATCCATCCTTACATCCGCTATCGCACGCCAACTGAACTCTATGCCGTGCATAGATGCGCAAGCCGCAGCGCGCGCGCGGCGAACTACTATAAATGCCTGGCGAGCAATGACGACGGACGGGGCGGCGCTGTAGGCCGTCCCATCCGACAGAAGCGCGCGATTCGTTTACGGCGCGCGATTAGAAACGTTCACTACCAGCACCGACGCCACACGCGGCAGCGACGGCCGCTGTAATAACCGTGCCAGCAGCGTCGCCACATACGGCAGCCCGCCTCCTGAACGATCGGAGAAGACGCCGTCACGTCGCGAATCGCCGGACCGCTCGCCGGCGCAGCTGTCGCAGGCGACGCGCCGAGAAACAGAGCGAAGAGCCCAGCCGCCGCGGTTGTCGTCAGTAAAGCGCGCATTCCATTCTCCCTCTTTGCTGGATCGGTCGATGTTCTATGATCGCGCCAATATCGCGTCTCGGCAGTTCACAAACTCAGTCGAGGAAAGCCTCGATGCGATCCCAGCGCTTGGCCCAAGCCAACGAGTAAATGTAGATCGCTACGCGACGATGAAAAGCCGCGCGCGGCTGAAAAGCGACCATCGCGAGGGAAAAATCAATGCCCAACGGCGCATCGTTGGCGCCAGCGCTGCAGCAATTCGTTCTCCGCGCCGCGCGAAATCGTGGACGCCACAACTTGTTCAAACAATGTTCCGTCGAAAGCGGGTGGATCAGCGCCGCTCAGTCCTTTAGATTGATCGTGATGCGATCAAGACACGCCGCCTTGAACACGCGCGAGGCGTCACAATCCGAGCGCGTCTCACCTGAAAAATCTGTCCATGGCGCGCTCGATCGATCGCCCGGGACTAGAGCTCACTTCAGGCGCGAACAGGCGCGACGACACGGATTGGCGATCGCGGCGCTGATCATCGCCGGAGAGTCGGCTTTTCTGCTGCCGTTCGTCTTGGCGCGCGTCTTCCGTCCCACGCTCCTTGACGTCTTTGAGATCACCAATCTTCAGCTCGGCGCCGCCTATTCGGTTTATGGCGTCGTCGCGGTGGCCGCGTATTTTTTTGGCGGCCTGCTTGCTGATCGCTTCCCCGCACGCGCAATGTTGACGGTCGCATTGGCCTTCACCGCCGCCGGCGGTCTCGTCATGATGACGCTTCCGTCTCCATCGACGCTCGCCCTGTTATATGGCTATTGGGCGATCTCCACGATCGCTTTGTTCTGGGCGCCGTTGATTCGCGCCACGCGCGAATGGGGACTCAACTTTTCTCAAAGTCGCGCGTTTGGACTGCTCGAAGGCGGCAGGGGCGCGCTGTCTGCCGTCTTGGCGTCGATCATGGTTGTGTTGTTCGCTGCGCTGTTGCCCGAAGAGAGCGAGTCAGCCAGCCTCGCGCAGCGCATGGAGTCGCTGCGGCTCATAATTCTGCTTCTCACCGCGACGACCGGCGGCGCCGCCTTGCTGATCTTTCTGGCGCTGCCGGCGCGCAAGGCGCGACGAGAGGAAGCGATGTCGATCAGCGGAGCGGCGCAGGTGTTCGCCATGCCATCAGTTTGGCTGCAGGCGGCGATTATTCTATGCGCCTACGTCAGCTTCAAAGCCATCGATGACTTTTCGCTTTATGCGAACCAAGTCATCGGACTGAATGAGGTCGACGCCGCGCGCATCGGCGTCGCATCGCTCTGGATTCGGCCGTTTGCCGCCATTGGCGTCTGCTATCTTGCCGAACGGATTGGCGCGCCCATCATGACCATCGCCTGTTTCACATTGCTTGCGGCAGGGAGTTTCACGCTCGCCGCCGAGGCGCTTGGCGACGGCATGGCATGGGCGTTGGTCTTGACGATCGTCGTCAGCGGCATCGGCATATTCGGGCTGCGCGGGCTGTATTTCGCGATCATGCAAGATGGCAAGATTCCTCTGGAGCACACAGGGAGCGCGGTTGGCTTGGCGTCAGTCGTCGGATATGCGCCGGATATATTCATGGGACCGCTGATGGGCTATCTGCTCGACGAATGGCCCGGAGCGACAGGTCACGGTTATGTGTTCCAGATCGTCGCTTGGTTCGCAATGCTAGGACTGATTGCGAGCTATATTTTCGCGCGCGTTGCAGGTCGGATCGGGCCGCAAGCTCGATAGCGCGGCATCGGCGCCATTCGTCCGCCCCGAGAAAGCGATGAAACGCGCCGAGCGGCGCTCCTTTAATGGTTTCGCTTCGCGCGCAATGCTGCGCAGCGCCCTGCAATTTCCAATCGCGCTCATGCTTGTCTAGCAGACTGTGTCAGAGCGTCAGCGCCAGCGCGATATCTTGAATATGAGCGAAAGCGAAAAGCTAGATGGAACATCTGCCCGAGCGAATGGTTATTCGCTCGTGAAAGCCAGACCCGGTCTCGCTTTCCAAGGCGTCCGCCGCGAATTGCGGCCGTCTCCTGAGAAGGAGGAATCCATGAACTGGGACACGATCGAAGGCAATTGGAAGAAGTTCAAAGGCAATGTCAAGGAGCAGTGGGGCAAGCTCACCGACGACGACATTGCGCGGATCAACGGCAACCGCGACCAGCTCGAAGGCATGATCCAGGAACGTTATGGCTTGGCCAAGGACAAGGCCAAGGAACAGATCGACGACTGGATGTCGCGGCACTAAAGCGCGCGGCGAAAGGAGGAATCCAGATTTCGCAAAGCGCGCGCGTAACTTTTCGAATTGATCGCGTCATCCGCGTTTGAGCGATTTCGCCCAAGCGTAACGTGATTTAGTTCGCGTGCTTCAACGCATACGCCGGCGGGAAGCGCTCGCCGGCGTTTCCTATTGATAACTCCATCAGCGCCCTCTTTCCGCCCTCGATGAGAGTGGAGCCGTCGGCGCCGCCCAATCCTTCATCATTACGCCTTCGCAAGGGAAGGGGCATCAATGAAGAAAGTCATTCGCCCATTTATCATCGAATATCGCTCGAAGCGCGGCAGGTCGCGATTGGGTCGAGGCGGCGGGTCGTGCCGATTTGCCGAACAAGAGGCGGAACGCGCCTTCTCCAGCAAGGCGGCGCGCGATGAGCTTTCAGCTTGGCGGTCGCTCTTTAAGCAGGAAGCACGCTCGCCATGACAATCGCTTCTTTGAAACGCGACTCGATACAAGCCAAGAAAACGTTGCTTCGACGTTCGCTGAGCGCGGCGCTCGGAAAGCGCTTGTCTTTGCTCTATCTCGATTTGATCATGAAGCCGGTCCCAGAGGACCTTAAAGACCTGCTGTTAAAATTGGACTTTGACGATCGCCCGAAAAAGACGGGTTAAGTCGAGCGCTGCCCTTGCTTGTTCACCGCTGTGTTCAGCTGCTCCAGTAGCGCGAGCATGTCAGCGGGCAGCGGTTCCGAAGCAACGTCGGAGAATTGCCGTCGCAGCTGATCGCCAAGCCGCATGGTAGTTCGCTCCAAGTCGAGCCCCTCGCGCTGCACTCGATTTCCTCTCGTTGCCGGCTGGTTGCGGATCGCGCAGTTTTCATGCGGCGACATGTGCGGCCCTCCCCATGGCTTGTTGGATCGGCGGTGTAAAATTCAGTTCCGACAATGCTCCAAATTTTTTAACAAACAGAAAAGCTTGGCGGCAAAAAGCTCTGTGGAGAACTCGCACGCTTCTCCCGAACGCCGCATGTTCGATCGACCGTCCGCGGCATTGGTCGCCAACATTCAAGCGAGATGCTCGCGTCGCGAGAGGACCGTGCGATGCGAGCGTTATTTTCCACCGACCCGAAACTGCACTGGCACTTCGAATGTCAGCCCTTCGTCGGCGATCACCGGCGGCGGCGGCGGCACCGGATCGGCGCGCTTCATCATCGCGAGCGCGGCGTCGTCAAACGCCGGATGTCCAGCCGAACGCTTGATGTTGCAGCTGACGACATGGCCATGCCGGTCGAGCGTGAAGGAGACGCTTGCTTCAGCGGAGCGACGGCCGCCTCCAGCCGGATAACGCTTGTGGCGGTTGAGATGCGAGAGCAGAGCCTTTTGCCAGGTGAGCTTGATGGCGTTCGCTCTGACATCCGCGCCCTGCATCGGCGACGTCGGCCTGTCGGAAACCTGTTCGACGTCTGACTTGGGCGGCGCCGTGGCTTCGGAGGGCGCCGATTCAGCTGAAACCACCGGCTGCGCCTGAATCTTCTTTTCCTCTTCGACCGGCTTATCCGGCGTGGTGTTGTGCGTGAGTTCAGCCTCTTCGGCTTCGGTTCGCGCGATCTGCTCTTCCTTCGCCTCCTTCGCTTCGGAGGCGGCGGCGGAGGGCGCCGCGGCGGCCGCTTCGTCAGCGACCGGTCCGGGCGGCAGATCGGCGGCTTCGACATCGCGCGCCGCAGCCGGCTCGAGCGATATCTCGATCGCCGGCGCGCCGGACGCTTCCTCGTCGTCGCCCTGCAAGTTTAGGAATGCGGCGACGGCTCCTCCGACATGCAGAAGCACGGCGAAAGTGACGGCGACGCTCCACAGCCTGCCGTTCGACTGCGGATTTTGGAGTGCGGCGGCGGCGCTCATTGCGCGCTGGGCTCCCTGCCGCCGGCATCGAGCGCGACGAGAGCGACCCGCAAATAGCCGCCGGCGCGCAGACTCTCCAGCACCGCCATCATCTCGCCATATGGCACGCTGGCGTCCGCGCGCAAAAAGATGCGTTTTGACTTGTCGTGAAGATGCGTATCGAGCGCCGACACCAGATCCTTTCGCTTGACCGGCGTCTCGCCCAGCGCCAGCGCGAGATCGCTCTGGATCGTCACATAGACCGGCTTGTCCGGCTTTTCGTGGGGCGCGGCGTTGGAGGCCGGCAGATCGACGGGAAGATCGACCGTGGCGAGCGGCGCCGCCACCATGAAGATGATGAGCAGCACGAGTATCACGTCAATGAACGGCGTGACGTTGATCTCGTGGGTTTCTTCAAGATCGCTTTTGAGATGAACGGCCATGCGCTACTCCGCCGCGTGAATCTTGCTCGAGGCGGCGGCATGTCCGGCGCGATCAAGATCGCGCGAAACGATGCGGAGCAGTTCGCCGGAGAGATTCGAGACGAGTTCGAGATAGGCGGAGGCCTGCCGCGCCAGATGATTGTAGATCAGCACCGCCGGGATGGCGGCGAAGAGACCGATCGCCGTGGCCAGAAGCGCTTCGGCGATGCCCGGCGCGACGACCGCGAGATTGGTCGTCTGGGCTTTGGAAATGCCGATGAAACTGTTCATGATGCCCCAGACCGTGCCGAAGAGACCGATGAAGGGCGCGGTCGAACCGACCGAAGCCAGCAGTCCGGTGCCGCGTTTGATGGCGAGCGCCTGGGCACGCTCGATTTCTCCATAGCAGCCCGCGATGCGCTCCTTGACGCCGGGCAATGAGAGAATATCGGATGACAGTTTCATTTCGCGCGTCGCTTCGGCGAGCAGCGATTGCGTGAGACGGTCGCCGCCGCCAAGCGCCAACCGCGCCTCGGCGAGTCCGCGCGCGTCGGTCAGGCGGTTGATCGCCGTCAGCACGCGCTCCCGCGCGCGCTTCAATTCGATCGATTTGGCGATGAGGATCGTCCATGTCGCAACGGAGGCCAGCAACAGACCGATCATCACGAACTTCACGACGATGTCGGCGTTGACGAACATCGTCCAAACGGAAAGATCGTGGGGCTTGTTGGCGGCGATCGCTGCGTCAAGCGCCGCATGCGACGCCTGCGCGACCGCCCCGCTTTGCGCAAGGAGAAGCGCGGTGATTGTGATCGTGATGAATTGCAGAACTCTTTTCATGCTTCGGCCCATGTGCGGATGAGATTGTGATAGACGCCGGAGAGTTTGACGCAGGCGGGATCGCCGGCGCCGAGCCGCGTGGTCAGCGACTGAATGGCTTGGTCAAGATCGAAGAGCAAAGCGCGCGCCACATTGTCTCGAATCATGCTCTGCAGCCAAAAAAACGACGCGACGCGCTCGCCGCGCGTCACGCCCCGGACGAGATGAAGGCTCGTCGACGGATAAAGCACCAGATCGCCGGCGGGAAGCTTCACTTCCTGCTGTCCGACCCGATCCTCGATCACGAGTTCGCCGCCGTCATATTCTTCCGCTTCCGAGAGGAACAGCGTGCATGATAGGTCGGTGCGAATGCGAATAGGCGTTCCGGGAATGCCGCGGATCGCGTTATCGACGTGCAATCCAAAATCATGACCGACGCCATAACGATTGAAGAGCGGCGGGAAAATCCTGTGGGGCAGCGCCGCCGAGACGAACATCGGCGACTGCGCAAGCGCCTCGAGCACATGCTCGCCAAGTTCGCGCGCGACTTCGCCGCTCTGCGGCAATTGAAGATTGTTCTTCACCAAGGAAGATTGAGAGCCGGCGGTCGCGCGGCCGTCTTCCCACGGCGCGTTGTCCATCGCCGCGCGAAAAAAGGCGACCTGCTGTTTGGAAAGAACTTCCGGAATGCAAACAAGCATCAGCGTTACGCTTCTCCCCAATAGCGGATTAGATTGTGGTAGACGGTCACAAGCCTGCGCAGATCCGGATCATCCGCCCCGACGCGCGGCGCGAGCTCCTGAATCGACTCATCGAGATCGCAAATGAAGCTGCGCGCCTCATCGGCGCGGATCATGCTTTGCAGCCACATGAACGAGGCGAGACGTTGGCCGCTCGTCACGGGCGTCACCATATGCAGGCTGCCGGCCGAATAGAGGATCAGATCGCCCGCCGGCGGCTTGAACCGCCTTGAGCCGTAGATGTCTTCGACGATCAGTTCGCCGCCTTCATATTCATCGGGTTCGGAGAGCAGCAAGGTCGCCGCGAGATCGACGCGAATGCGTACGCCGGTCATCGCGTCGCCGCGTATCGAATTGTCGACATGCGGATCGAAATGGTCGCCGACGCCATAGCGATTGAACAGCGGCGGATAGATGTGCAGCGGAACTGCCGCGGAAATGAAGGCGGGATTGGCAAGCAGCGACGACAGCAGCCGCTTGCCGAGCGCCCGCGAAAGCTCGGAATCAGGCGCGAGCTGCTGATTGCGCTTCAGATCGCCGGCGTTCGCGCCGGCGGTCGAGGTGCCGTCTTCCCAGGGCGCCTGCGCCATCGCCTGGCGCAGAACGTCGATTTCCTTTCTCTCGAGCGCGCCCCTGATGTGAGCAAGCATTGATGCGGCTCCTAGAACAGGACGCGCGTTTCGAGATAGACGGAGCGGCCGGGCGCCATTTGCGCGAAGGGCGCCGAGGACTGATAGAAGGCGTCGTAAAAAGTCCGGTTAAAGAGATTGTTGACGGAGAATTTCATGGTGATGTTCTCGCCAATCTTGCTCTCCGCAAAAACATCGAAACGCCAGTAAGAAGGCAGCTCCGTCGGAACGTTCAAGATGGTGTTAGCGGCTGTCGGCCAGCCATAGGCACTGAACGACGGAGACCCATTGGCGACGAGGTTGCTGCCGCCGTAGACTTTCGAGCGATAGATCGACTGGCCGCCGATTTCGAGCATGTCCGGCGCAAGCCCAAGCAGTTCGCCAGCCTTATACTTCGAGAGCAGGCTGAAGGACTGATGCGCGATATTGGCGAGTGGCAGGCCGATGTTCGTTCGCACATAGGAACTCGTCACTTGCGATTCCATCAGCACGATGCCGCCAAGGATCATCCATTTGTCGGTGATATTGCCGGCCGCTTCGAGGTCGATGCCATCGACGAAATAGGATGCGTTGCCGGTGGTCACGCCGGAATTCACTTCTCTTGCGCCGGTCACGTCGGTCCGGAAGAAAGCGGCCGTGGCGAGCAGATGCCGGTCGAACAGCTCCCATTTCAGGCCAACCTCTCCCGCATAGTTCATTTGAGGCGGAAAAATCTGCGCCGCCGAATTCAAGCCGCCGTAATTCGCCGCGCTGCCGTCAAGCTCGGCGCCGACAGGCGTCGACGAGGTGGCGTAAGCGGCATAGGCGCTGACGTTCGGCAGCGGTTTGAAGACGACTCCGGCGTTGTAGTTCACCATCGTCGAGTGGCTTCGAGCAAAAGTCGGCTGGAGAACGCCGCCCGAGACCGTGTAACCCGTCTCGCTGCGGCTAGTGATATTGTAATCGTCGGCGCGCACGCCGCCATTGACCAATACGACATCCTGATAATTCGCCGTTTCGATCAGATAACCAGACTTCGTATCAACTGCTATCCGCACCGGATCGTTTGAGAGATAGCGCTGACCCGGGAAGGCCAGATAGGTCGGCGGAAGAAATAGATTTCCGACAATCCTATTGCTGTTGGGGTTCGCGCTGAAGACTTCCGATTGCAACCCCGTGTAAGTGTAGCGCGTGACGCCTTCCCGCGCGAATTCGACGCCGGCGACGAGGGCGTGCTTGACCGGCCCGGTTTCGAACTTGATCGTTGCTTCGGTCTGCTCGTCGAAAACAGCCGTCGACTGATGGCGGCTTTGAGGATTGAGGTTCAATGTGGCGTTAAAAACGCCCGGGAAGAACAGGCTCGGACTCTCAGGGAGCGTGCCGATATAATCGAGCATCGAGCGTCCCTGCCGCAGGCGGCTGTTGAGCGTCAAATTTTCGTTATAGCGATATTCGGCCGTATAGGTGCCAAAATTCTGCAACGCCGATTGTTTGTCGCGGTCGAGGAACCCATACCATGTGTAACGCGGCACCAAACCCTCCGTGAACGGACGGTTCCAGATGCGATTGTAAGGCACGCCAAAATCCGGCAGGCCATTTAGATAGACATGCGTATATTCGGCTGTCAGCTTCAAGTTTTCGACTGGCTTGAAGACGACCGAGCTTGACACGCCATTGCGATCATCGGTGACGTAGCTGCGTCCTGCGACATTCGAGCCTTGATAAAGAGCGTTGACGCGCACTGCGAGGATCGGGCTGATCGCCTTGTTGACGTCGAGCGTCACGCGCTTCATGTGGTCGGAGAAACCGCCGATCGCCTTAAGGTCGGTGAAATCGCGATCGCCAGCTTGTTTCGTCACAATGTTGATCGCGCCGCCGGCGGTGCCGCGTCCGGCGAATGTCGAACCCGGACCACGCAGAATCTCGACCTGCTCGGTATAGAAGTTTTCGCGAATGCTGACGCCCGGATCGCGAATGCCATCGACGAAAATATCGTTGCGGACGTCGAAGCCGCGAATGAAGAAACGGTCGCCAAAGGCGTTGCCGCCTTCGCCCGTGCCGAGCGTCACGCCCGCCGTGCTGCGGCCGATTTCCCGCAAAGAGAAGGCGTTCTTATCGTCGAGCACTTCCTTGGTCAGCACGGTGATCGTGCGCGGCGTGTTGAGCACGGGCTCGGTGAATTTCGTCGAGGACAGGCGATCGACCTTATAGGGCGCGGCCGGATCGGCGTAAGGATTGGCGTTCGGCGCCGTGGCGAGGATCGGCAGGCCGCCGACGCCCGCCCCCTGGCCGCCCCCGCCCGATGCGCCCGGCGCGCCTTGGCGCTGACCCGCGGCCTGGGAATTGGCGGTCGCGTGACGCGCGGCATGCGATTGAGCGGCGGCGATGGGCTTGGGTTTCGCCGGCGCCATCACGCGCGGCTTTTCGTGAGGCGCATCGATTTTCACCGGCGGCAGCGTGGTCGAAGCGGATTGGGCCAACGCCGAAGCGCTCACGCTCGACGCGAGCGCAGCGGCGACGCCCAGCGCCTTTACCGCTCCAAAATCGGCGCTACGGCTACGCGGAAGCGACTGAGTCAGCATTCTTAGAGAAATTGGAGATTTAACGTCGCTCATCGGGAACCGCCAGGGGGAGTTGTGCGTTGTCACTCTTCGCGCTGCCGCGAATTTTGACTGAAGCTAAATTTGGCGGTCCACCCGGTCAATCAAAGAAACACCTCAATGGAAGCATTTTAAACTGTATAGATTCAGACTCATACAGTAATTTTTTTTTGACAATTGTTGCCTTATTGCCACAGATAGTTTGGAAACGTTTTAATTCCAAAGTATGGCGCTTGCTTCACGTAGACAATTTCAGCGCTGTTAGACGCGCAAAAGCCTCACCGAACCTGAAACACAACGCGATGCGCGCGACGCTCGCCACAAACGTTCCGCAAGATCACGCGATGCGGCGCAGGAGCGATCGACAGGCGTTCGCCGCACGCCGGCCGCCAATGCCGGCCGAAACCTCGCCAATTTGGCATGTGCCTTGCTTTGTAACTGAGTTGGTCAATCCTCAAGCTGAGCTGTCATGAAGATCGGCATAGAGAGGGCGAGAGTCATCGGAAGCCGGCGCGTCTTCGTTGTCGACGATAATGAGAATCTTCGCGCAGCGATTCAATTCATGCTCCGCGATGGATATGAGGCGCATGAAATGGTCAGCGCGACCAGCGCGCTGACCGTAGCCAAGCAGATAAAGCCGGACCTGCTGGTCCTTGCCGAGGGAGTCATACGCGTCAATGGCCCGGATCTGATCCAGGAGTTTCTGGCGCGCGCCCCCGAAGCGAAGATTCTCATCGTCGTCGATCAGGTTTCGAGCGGCTTCGGCCAGATATGCATCGCCGCCGGCGCGCATGATTTCCTGGCGAAGCCGCCGCGAGCGGAACTCGTTCGCGACAAAGTCGAGGCTCTGCTAGGCGCCAAGAAAAAGGCGGCCGACGCTTCACTGAAGGTTGCGAACATGGGTTAAATCGGCTTGCCTGCTTTTGGTCTGCTTCATCCAAAGGCAAATTGATCGATTGATCCCAAAGTGTAGAGCGTGTGTCAGGCAACCTCGCCTTAAATGCAGCCTGATCCGCCGCCATTTCTGAGCGCACAACATTCGCCGCAGGAGGAACAGATGGAGCCCGCCGCTTTCCCGCCGATAGAGGACAGCGCCGAACGCGCGAGAGTGGAGGTCGCGATCGACGATTGCGTGCGCCGCTTCTATGCCAAGGGCGTCAAGGACACCCTGCTGGGGCCGGTCTTTTCAGCGATAGACGATCTGGATCATCATATGGGAATTGTCGCGAATTTCTGGTCCAAATCCTTGCTCGGCACGGAGCGCTACCAGGGCCTGCCCTTCGCCGTTCATATCAATTTGCCGATCGAGCCCGAGCATTTTGCCCGCTGGCTCGAACTCTTCACGGAAAGCGCCAATGAAGCGCTGCCGAAAACGCAGGCCGAGCAGGCGATCGCGAAAGCCGCGCATATGACCCAATGTTTTCAGGCAGGGCTATTTCCCTTCGTCGACGCCGACGGCAAGCCTTCGCGCGTTCCCGCCCAGTAGCGCAGCTTCCGCCGCAAGATAGCGGTTCATAGCCGCTGATCGATGCCGGCGGCCCGCCCTGTTGCCAGCATTGGCGCCCAACGGGTTGGCGAAGTCGGCCGGCGCGGCTATGAAGAAATGCGAGCGCCGCGTGAGCCTTGGCGGATTATCGCCAGAGACGCGGGAGACAAAGCCGGGCTGGGAGACGCGAATATGGAGTCGGTCGAGGAGTTTCTCGCCTACGCCATCAGATTGGAGCAGGACGCCGCGGAGCGGTTCGGACAGCTTGCCGATGCGATGGAATCCTCTGGCAACCGGGAAGTCGGCAAGCTTTTTCGGCAATTGGCGGACTATTCGCGTCTGCATCTCGATGACGCCCGCGCGCGGGCCGGATTTCGAAAAATGCCTGTAAAGGCGCCCACGGATTTTGTCTGGCCCGATATTGAAAGCCCTGAAACCGCGGCGATCTGGGCCGCCGACCCGTTCCTGGGTCGCGGACAGGCGCTGGAAATCGCGCTCGACGCCGAGCGCGCCGGCTTGGAATATTACAAGCAAGTGTTCGAGACGACGCAGGATCCCGAGATCAAAACCCTCGCCAAGGAATTTGTGCAGGAAGAGCGGGCCCATGTCGCCGAACTGCAAAGATGGATCGCGGCGCACCACAAGGGTTTGAAAGCGCCGGCTGAATAGCTGGTCGCTGCCCGCGACTTCGGGACCGTGACAAAAATCGCGATGAGCGTTTGTCCGCCGCGAGACGCGCCGCCCGTTCTCAGCAGGCCCCCGCGTCGATCGAAACGTCGGCGATCGTCTTGCCCTCATTGTCCTTGAGAGAATATCTGATGATCGCGCCGCTCGCGCGGCGCTCCGGCATCGTCAAACAGACGCGCTCCTGCAGCTGCGCTTTCAATTGAGCGAGCTTCTCCGGGCTGGCGACCAGAGTCCGGGCCGCTTCGTCATCGACGATCGTATAATTGTAATTGAAGGCGTTGCCCGGACCTGCCGTAGTGTTGTCCAGACGAACGCCCTCGCTGACCATTTCGGGAAGGGTCGCGTTCACCTCGGCCGCCTCACGCTCCAAGGTCAGCGAGAGAGGTTCGGGCTCCTCATCGAGGGAAAGAACCTCGCGGGTGTGCCGCGCCAGAAGGAAAGCCGCCGCCACGACGGCGATCACGACGGCCGCCTCGAAGGCCCCCATCCAAGATTTTGCGTCCCGCTCGTCGGTCACGGCATGCCTCGCTTTGAATCCGCGGCGATTTTGTCTCGCCGCAGCTCGTTTCGCAAGGCGGTCGAGGTCAATGCACTTTGAACTCGCCGTCGAGGAGCTTCATCTCAGCAGGTTGGATGAGGTTTGAATGCGCGACGATGACCGAATGGAGCGGTCCATCGAGGCTGCGCATCCAGAATTTGAGAAATTTGCGCAGCTCGGGAAAGTCCGGGTGGAGATCATATTCCTGCCAGACATAGGATTGGATGATCTTTGGATAATCGGGCAGACGATAGAGGATATTCGCCGTCGTCAGGCCGTAGCCTTCGAGCTGCAGACGGAAGCCGCTGGACGCCATTGCCTACTCCTCGGCGGTGCAATTCTCTCCAGATTAGGAGCAAATTTTCCGAGGGCAAGCGCTCTGAACGACAGAGCCATTCAAAAACAATGTGCTAGCAGCAGATGAGTCCGAGCGCCAAATTCTTGCGGGCCCCGTGCTGCGCGCTCGCCGCCGGCGCCGTTCAATACGGCTCGAAGCCGCCCGAATTCGGATCGCAGGCCTGACGTCAAACGGACTTCGCCAGATCCTTCGCCTATCGTCGCACGGGGACGACGACACAATGATCCGCCCGCCGCGAGCGACGCCCATAAAGACTTCACGATCGACGCGAAATTTCTTTCCGAACGCCGCATGAGACAGACGCATTGCAGACGCCACGCGCCCTTGCGCCCGCCTGCAACAATGCGCTGCGCACCTTGCTACAAGCTCACCGGCGCGCGACATTGGCGGGGAGAACCACAACACGGGTTCCGACAGCCGCCTTCTGATAAAGATCCATCGCGTCCTGATTGATCATGCGGATACAGCCCGACGACTGGCTTTTTCCGATCGTCCACGGCTCATTGGTGCCGTGGATTCGAAAGAGCGTGTCCTTATCGCCTTGCCAGAGATACATCGCGCGAGCGCCGAGCGGATTGCCAGGACCGCCATGCATCCCGAGCCCGCTTTGCAGCTCGACCAGCTGGTGCTTGAGGTCCGGTCTGCGCTCGACCATTTCCTTAGGCGGATACCAGTCAGGCCATTCCTGCTTGCTCCTGATCGTCGCTTCGCCCGTCCAGGCGAATCCCTCGCGCCCGACTCCGATGCCATAACGCGTGGCGCGACCGCCCGCCTCGACATAATAAAGATAATGCTTGGCCGGATCGACGACGATTGTTCCGGGAGCTTCCTTGGTCGAATAGGCGACGCTCTTGCGAAGGAAGGCGGCGTCGACCTGGCCCGGTTTGAGCGCGGGAACATTAAAGCCCGCGTCTTTCATCTGGGCGTAAAAATCGCCGCCCTGGACGGCGATTGCGTCCACTGGTCCCACCTGCTCGACAGCATCAGCGGGAGGCGGAGGCGCGACGGCGGCGGCGTCGAACGTCGGAGACGTTTGCGTGGTGGCGCATCCGGCAAGGCACGCGCTCGCCGACGCAATAGCAAATGCACCCAAAACATGACGGATAATGAGAGACATAGGCGGCGACCGTCCTCGACCGGATATGGCGACTATAGCTAAATCCGGGCCAGGAACCAATTCGTCCCCGCAGTAAACGCGGCTATCGTGAAATGGCTTCAGCGCAGAGCGGCTGAGCTAACCCTCAATCAACGCCTGAAGCTTCACAGCTATTCGCGGGAAAAGCCAGGCCCGCCGCCAGCCGACTCTCGCCTTCTCGGGCGATCATTGACGCAAAGCGTCCCTCACCGCGGAACCGATCTGCATCGAGAGGTCGCGATTGATCATTGATTGCGACGGTCGAACCGACCCGACGGGCAAGTAATGCACCCAGTCGCCCTGCTCTTTTCTCGCGATCATAGTTTCCGTATCGGGCGAGCCGAGCGTGATGCTCAACTCGAAGGCGTCTTTGCGCCTGGCGGCAAACAACGGCGCCGTTGAACTCGATATGCGGACAAGGTTCCATGCTGGCGTCGCATTCGCCGAGAATTCGATGATGAAAGACACATCATGCGAAAAGGTCTTTATCGGATTATCCTTGGAATATCCCAAATCCCTTATGTACCGTTTGGGACATTCAGATTCTTCACTTTCCGCGCCGATGTCGTAACCGAGAATCGGAACGACGGGCGACTGCCGCGCCGGGACGCCAATGAAAGCGCAGCGCTTTATCGGCTCCAGCACGTCGTCGAGCCAATCCCGCAGCTTCAGATCGCCGCCGATCGTGAAGCCGCCAATGTGGTAGCAGCCTTCTCCTGGCGGATCTCGCTCGGCTCTGGCCCAATAATCCTTATTGAACGGATAGAAGAATTCTACGTCCTCCACCCGGACCGCATCAGCCGACACCCCCGCGCCGAGACTGAAGTCATAGCCCTGCGGCGCGTTCCTCGGCAATGTCATCGTCTGATCCTCGAAGATGTCGGGCGCATGCCAGACATGTGCGAGGGGAAGATTTGGCGTGTGAAAGGTGACGCCCGGATTGAAAGAGCCCATCGTGTCAAAAGTGAATTTGAAATGCATGAGCGAGGACCAATGCCTGAGCCAGTCCAAGCGATCGCCAAATTTTGAATCATTTACCTGTTCGTAGACGGCTTTTCGTATCTCGCACTGAACGCCGCGAACGACAGCGTAAAACAATGCCTTTTTGTTGGGATGGCCGAGCAGGCCTTGCGCCTCGATGGGAAGGCAGCACGCAACGCCAGACGCAGCGATGCTCATGGCGACCAGAACAGAGATGGGTCTCATCAGTTTTTTGTAACGTTCAAACATGGTCGGTACTGCAAAAGAACTGCAAACGCGGGACAACGCGTCCTAAAATATCAAGTCTTATGATCACTTATCGCCGCGAGTCGCAACTCGCCAAGTCAATGGCCGATTTCTTTTCTCTGAGGCTGTGACTTTGAGGCCACCACGCGCACTCGCCGATCGGCCGGCGTCCAGCTCTCGCCGGAGCACGCCGCCGCGCGGCATCGGCTTGTCTTGCAGCCACAAAGTAAGTTGCGGCCCGAACCCATTTTTTGCATCGCGCCACATATGTGGCTGCGGCGCGGGCCCTTGGTTTCTGAAATCAACAAATCAGAAAAGATACAGTCATACTGCGCTGCAGCGCAGCCACTATCCTATGAGGAAATGAGCAATCGGTAATTAGCTGGGACGGAGGCCGATCCATGAAGACGGTGTTGGTCATTGCATATCTGCTGGGCGGTCAGGTCATCGACACGGAAACGCTTGATGCGGCCGATATGGACGCATGCAAAATGACCAAGCAAATGGCGCTCGCGGAAAAAACGCCGGTCACGACGCGATATGGCGCGAACGTGAAAATTTCAGCGGAATGCAAGCAGTCTCCGGTTTAGCCGAGTTAAGCGCCGATCATTCGAAGCTGCAATCTTCGTCGAAGGAATTCGGCCGCCCTTTCCCACCATGCCAAGCATAGAGGCGCGCAGCCGCCGCCGCTCGGATGCTTGAGCGGACGCGGCCGCAAGCCCCTACGCGAGCGGCGAGCCCGGCCACGCGACAATCCGCGCCCAGATTCTCACGAGCCCCGCCCTTCGATGCGCCAATCCGCCGCGGCCGGATCGCATTGGCGCATCAAACGCGACTACCCGATCTCTCCGGCACGACATATATTTCGTCAAGCAACTGGACCGTTTCGGCCCCATCGAGGGCGATAGCGACGCGGTAGAACTCGACGCGCCAGCGGATGGAACGAGAATTTGGCTTGTCGGACGGTTCTCTCCAGGATTTGGCAGGCTACCGATGACATGAAAAAACTTCCGAGCATACAAATTCCAGAAACATCGTTTCACGATATTCGGGTTATAGCCCTGCTCAATATCTATGCCGGTTCGACGCTCGACGGAGTTGCGCAGTGAATGGTGTTGTCGTTATCGCTCTGAGACGTCCCTATACGTTCGTGGTTCTTTCGATCTGCATCGTTCTGTTCGGGATAATGGCGATATTTAAAACGCCGACAGACGTCTTTCCAAATATCAAAATTCCGGTCGTGGCCGTTGTTTGGTCCTATGCAGGACTCCTCCCGAAGGAAGTGTCAGGTCGCATCACTTACTATTATGAACGCGCTTTGACGTCGAATGTGGAAGGCATCGAACACCTCGAAAGCCAGTCCTATTACGGCAGCAGCATCACCAAGATTTTTCTCCAACCGGGCATCGACCTCGCCGCCGCGGAGGCCGATATCGACTCAATTTCCCAGACGGTGACAAAGGCGCTGCCGCCGGACATTTCGCCGCCGATGGTGATGAGATTGGAAGCGTCGTCGGTGCCGGTCGCGATGGTGAAGGTCACCGCCGAGAATCTTACCCCGGCCGATCTCTACAATCTGGCAAAAAACAAAATCAGGCCGTTTCTGGTCATGATCCCGGGGGCGATTCTGCCGCATCCCTATGGCGGCCAGGACAAGCAGCTGCTGGTGTCTCTTGATCAGCAAAAGCTCCTGGCGCGGCATTTGACCGCGACCGACGTTCATAATGCGCTCGGCAATCAGAGCATCGTGCTGCCGGCGGGCGACATGAAGCTGCACGCGACGGATTGGCTGGTGCAGACCAATGCGACGCCGATGCAGGTGGAAGATTTCAACAACATCCCGATCAAGCGTGTCGGAAACGCCACTGTCTACATGCGCGATGTCGCCGACGTGCGCCTCGGCGGGCCGCCGCAGATCAACGCGGTTCTAGTCGACGGCAAACAATCCGTGTTGATTGTCGTCATGAAGAGCGGCGAGGCGTCGACGCTTGATGTCGTGGAAGGGATCAGAAAAGCGATCCCGCGCATCGAGGAAATCGCGCCCCCTGGCGTCAAAGTCGAACTGCTGAACGACGCTTCGGTTTTCGTCAAGGATTCGATCAAGGACGTGTTGCGCGAAATGGCGCTCGCCTCCGCGCTGACCGGCCTTGTCGTCCTGTTGTTTCTTGGATCCTGGCGCGCCACGGTGATCATCGCGACGTCGATTCCGCTGTCGATTTTGAGCGCCATCATCGGCCTGCATTGGATGGGTCAGACGATCAATGTCATGACACTCGGCGGATTGGCGCTCGCCGTCGGCATATTGGTCGACGACGCCACGGTGATGATCGAGAATATCGACACCCATATCGAGATGGGGAAGCCGCTCGAAACGGCGATCATCGACGCGGCCAATCAGATCGTCATCCCGACCTTTGTGTCGACGGCCTGTATCATCATCGTCTGGTTTCCCCTGTTCGAACTGACTGGCGTCTCCGGCTGGCTCTTCACGCCCATGGCCGAGGCGGTGATGTTCGCGATGATCGCCTCCTTCATTCTGTCGCGCACATTGGTGCCGACAATGGCGAAATATCTTCTTGTCGACCATGGCGCGCCGCATTCCGCCGATGCCGGCCGCGAAGACAAGGATGATCTCGTCTTGGCGCTGGCCGGCCAGAGAAAGTTTCCGACCGCGGCGGAAATCGAAGCTCTCGCCAATAGGGACGCGGAACTGAGCGCTCTAGCGGGGGATGGGGGCTTGTCTCACTTTGCGGTTCCTCTCCCTGAGGTGGATCAGCGGTTGCATGAGCACAAAGGATTCTTGGGGCGAATTCAGGAAGGCTTCGAACGCGGATTCCAAAGGATGCGCGAGCGCTACTCCGAGCGACTCCGCAGCACGCTGCAAAATCGCCGTCGGTTCGTCGCCATATTCCTCGCCGCCGCGGTGGCGTCGGCTGGATTGTTCTTCACCAATGGCCAGGAGTTTTTTCCAGAGATCAAATCCGGCACGCTGCAGATGCATGTGCGCCTGCCGCTTGGAACGCGCATCGAGGTGACGGGACGCATCGCGTCTTTGATCTCGGAGGACATCAAACGGCTCCTGCCCGATCAGGTCGAAGGCATCGTCAGCAACTGCGGCCTTCCGGTCGGCCCGCATAATCTGGCGTTTATCCCGACGCCGACGATCGGGCCGCAGGATTGCGACATGACCATTGCGTTAAAGGATGAAGTGTCGCCGGTATGGGATTTCCGACGCATTCTTCGCAAAGGTCTGAAGGAACGCTATCCTGGGACGGAATTTACGTTCCAGCCCGCCGATCTGACCGCAAAAATTCTCAATTTCGGCTCGCCTTCGCCGATCGATGTGCAGATCAATGGCGGCGAGGCCATGGAGAGCTATGAGTTTGCGCGAAAACTCGCAAGCAAGATCACCAAGATCAATGGCGCTGTCGACGTCGTGATCCAGCAAACCATGCGAACGCCGACCCTTCTCGTGGAGGGCAACAGAAGCCTCGGGCTCGGCATTCAGCTCACCGAAAAGGACATTGCCGACAATCTGCTGATGACTCTCTCGGGCAGCCAACAGGTCGACCAAGTGTTCTGGTTGGATCAGAAAAGCGGTAACTCCTATCAGATCAATGTCTATACGCCGCAATATGAGATGACGAAGGTCCAGAATTTGATGACGATTCCTGTCGACAAAGGAGATCTCGATCCCTCGGGAGCGACGTTGCAACTCCTTGGCAGCGCCGCGTCCTTGTCAGTCAAGGGAACGCCGGGCGTCGTCTCTCACGCCAATATCATGCCGCTCTTCAATATTTACGTGTCCGCTGAAACCCGCGACCTTGGCGGCGTGCTCGCCGACGTGAAGAAAGTCTCGGACGAAATGGAGAAGGAACTGCCGCGCGGCGCCGCTCTTGAGATTCGCGGACAGGCGGAAACGATGCACGCCGCCTATTTGGAGCTCGTCGGCGGCCTGCTCGCGTCGATCGTGCTGATCTATCTGCTGATCGTCGTCAATTTCCAGTCCTGGCTCGACCCTTTCATCATCATCACCGCTTTGCCCGGCGCGCTCGCCGGAATTGCGTGGTCGCTGTTCTTGACCCACACGAATATTTCGGTGCCGGCGCTGACGGGAGCAATCATGTGCATGGGAACGGCGACGGCGAATTCGATTCTTGTGGTGTCCTACGCGCGTGAGCGGCTTGAATTGCATGGCGACGCCCTGACCGCTGCATTGGAAGCGGGCTACGCCCGCATTCGTCCGGTTATCATGACGGCGTCAGCGATGATTATCGGCATGTTGCCGATGTCGATGGCCAACTCACAAAACGCGCCGCTTGGCCGCGCGGTGATTGGCGGCCTCACTGTCGCGACCTTCGCGACTCTCTTCTTCGTCCCCTGCGTTTACGCGATGGTGTACCATCGTCACTCGAACAAGACCGAGAGCCTCTGATGAAAGCGGATCTTCTGCGTATCGCAAATGTGAAGACGAACGTGCGAGGAAGACCGGCGGTTTGGGCCGCGCTGTCAGCTTTCGCGCTGTTCATCGCCTATGAATTCTATGCGCGTCATCACGCGTCGACTCTGCTGCAGCAGGAAACGCTGGAAAATGCGGTGCCCACGGTCGCGGTGGTGAACCCGAAGCCTGGATCGCCGACCGAGACAATCGTTCTTCCGGGAAACATCGAAGCTTGGTTCCAGGCGCCGATCTACGCGCAGGTCTCAGGCTATGTGAAAATGTGGTATAAGGATTACGGGGCGAAGGTGAAGAAGGGCGACATCCTCGCCGAAATCAATACGCCGACGCTCGACGCGCAATATTCTCAAGCGAAGGCTTCATTGGAAGCGCAGCGCGCTCAATATAATCTCGCCGTTGTTTCGGCGCAGCGCTGGGTCGCGTTGCGAAAGTCGCATGCAGTTTCCGAACAGTCGATCTCCGTCCAGGAAGCGAATGAGAAAAAGGCGAAGGCCGATCTCGAGGCCGCCGAACATAACGTCAATAATTTTGTCGCCCAGCTGCAATTCAAAACCATCGTCGCGCCTTACGACGGGGTCGTCACCTCGCGCAATATCAATGTCGGCGACTATATCAACAAGGAAGGCAATATTAGCGACCGCAGCGCCGTGACCAATCTGTTTTCGGTCGCGGACATCCACAAGATGCGTCTCTTCATCTCGGTTCCGGAAGCGTTCGGCCAACTATTAAAGCCCGGCCTGACCGCGAACGTCACCGTTCCGCAATTCGCCAATCGCCATTTCAAGGCCGAATTTCTCACGGTCGCCGGCGGTTTCGATCCCAATACGCGCACGGCGGTTACGGAATTCACCATCGACAATGAAGACAAGTCGCTCTGGCCAGGGTCCTACGCATCAGTTACTCTTACCGTTCCACTGGACGCCAAAAATCTGACGATTCCTTCGAGCGCGCTCGTTTTTCAAGAGCATGGCGCGCAAGTCGCGATTGTTGGAGAAGATGATCGCGTTCACTTTAAACCGATAAAAATCGTCAGGGTGCTCGACGGCAGAATTGAGATTTCGGGAGGGCTTTCAAAAACTGATCGGCTGATTAGCAATCCGAGCGCCGCATTGCTCGAGGGCGACAAGGTGCGGATCGTTCAACCGGCGAATGGCTATGAGATCAATCCGGAGGAACTCAACTGAGGCCCTTGGCGAAGAGCGCGAATCGCCGAAGGGCGCATGCTCGCGTAAGAGAGAGATAGACCAAGATTTTAGGGCCCTTGGCCCTGGTCGTTGGTTTGGAGAGACGAGCGCCTCAAACGAGGGATTAGATGCGTCGTAGATCGAGAAAAAAATTCGGGCGCTGTATTTCGCTTGTTTCCGCTTCGATCCTGTCCGGCTGTAACGCCCTGCCCGGCGTCGACCTCGCCCCGGCGTACGAACCGCCGGAACTCATCGTGCCTGCGTCCTGGCATGGCTCCAGCCCCTTCGTCGAGGCCCGCCCCTCGGATGCGGAAATACGCACGGACTGGTGGAGGCTTTTTCGCGAGCCTGTCCTCGACAGGCTGGAAATGCAGGCGATGGCCGCCAATCCCGACTTGCAGGCGGCGGCCGAACGCTTCGTGCAGGCGCGCGACATCATGATGAAAGCGCAGTCGCGGCTTTTTCCTCGACTAGGTCTCGGATTTGGCGGCTCCGACAACAAGCAATCCGAAAACGCGCTGTTTCGCGCGCCCGACTCGCCGATTCATGACGTCTCGGTTTCGGATGTCGGAATCGCCTCCTGGGAGCCGGATTTTTGGTATGCCATTCGCAACGAAACTCGCGCCCAGACCTATCGCGCCGAGCGGCGCGCCGCTGAATTTGCGCTGGCGCGTTTGAGCCTCCAGGCGGAGATCGCGTCTGACTATTTTACACTGCGCGGCTACGACGCCCAGGTCGCGACCTATAAGCAGTCCATCGACTATTACAGGAAGTCGCTCACGATCGTGAACGAGCA
This sequence comes from Methylocystis sp., assembly GCF_046349115.1. Taxonomy (GTDB): domain Bacteria; phylum Pseudomonadota; class Alphaproteobacteria; order Rhizobiales; family Beijerinckiaceae; genus Methylocystis. The sequence goes on from NZ_JAXMCX010000002.1 coordinate 561,770, forward strand.
GTTCGAGGGCAAGATCGCCTCGGAGCTCGATGTGGCGCGCGCCAAGGCGCTTCTGACCGGCACCGAAGCGAAGCTCCTCGAAATACAAGGCGAGCGCGAAGTCGTCGAGCATGCGCTCGCCATTCTGGTCAACACGGCGCCGGCAAGTTTCAAAGTGGGCGCCGCCGGCTCCTTTAAGATCACGCCCTTGAGAATCCCGCAGAAGATTCCGTCGACGCTGCTCGAGCGACGTCCCGACATCGCCGCGGCGGAGCGTGAAATGGCGCAGGCGAACCGAGAAATAGGCATCGCCCGCGCCGCGTTTTTCCCCAAGGTCGAATTCCGGCTCGACGGAGGCTTTGAGGATCACGCGATGAACCTCCTCAAGCTGACCAACAGCTTCTGGTCCTATGGATCGATGATCTCTCTCCCTGTTTTCGAAGGAGGCCTACGCCGCGCGCAATTGCAGCAGTCTTGGTCGGTCTATCGAGAGCGAGAGGACAAATACCGCTCGACAGTGCTGAACGCCTTCAGAGAAGTCGAGAACGGCCTGAGTTTGACCAGGCGCCTGAGCGCTGCTGCAAAGAAGCTCGACGAAACCGTCGCCGCAAATCTCCTGACTCAAAGTCTCACGATGGATCTCTATCGCGGCGGGCTGGGCACCAGCCTTGAACTCATCTACGCGCAAGTGGCGACGCTCACCGCGCGTATCGACGCCATTAAAGTGAAGACGCGCCTGATTACGTCGTCTGTCGAACTCGTTCGCGCTCTGGGCGGAGGATGGAATCGCGGGGAATTGCCGGCGGACGTCGAAATCGAACCTTTCGGCCCGCTCCAATATCAATATCTCTCCACGCCCCTGCCCGCGGGCGGGATCGCCGTTCCCCCAGAAAACTATCCTGAAGACAATAACCTCACTCAGTCTCCCGCCTTTCAGCGGTCGCCAATTGTGCGCGACGGGACGTCGTAACATTTCGCGCCCTGGGCTTGACGGAATCCTTGGCCTCGCGCTCATGCGCGCGCCGAATGACGGCGGTCAGCGCCTCTTTTCAATGATCCGGCGCTATTCTCAACAGCCGAACCGGCCCGTCCCTGCGCAATTTGGGGATGCGTAGCGCGGTCGCTCGCGGCGTCGCTATTCGAATTCAATCAGAGCCGAGGACAAAGCCCGCCGAAAAGAAGCTCGCAGGGAGCGCGACTCGCGCCGACCATCGCCCCCTGCCAAACAGTCAGAATGTCCAAGCAAGCAACCGAATTTCGATCCGCTCAATCAATTTGCGGCGGCGGCGTCATCATTGCTCGGAAGCACATCGCGCAGACGCTTGCCCTCAACCCATTCGAACGGTGCGGACGTATCAGCGCATTGGATATCCTGCTCGGCGATGAGCTTGTCGCACAGCATGATGCAAATCGCGTCGATGGGAGCGCTCGTGTCGTTTTCCTCGGTCATGCGATCGATGGATATTTCGCCCATTTCCTCGCCGTCGACGAGATGGATGATAAACACCTCTTCATGACCTGCGGCGCCATGGGCGTTCACTCTGAACGTTTCTCCCTTGTACAAAAATTCACGGATCATTTCCTAACCCTCGCTTCTTGATGTTGTTTGGCCATTCAGCGAACGGCGCGACCCTATCGTTCGCCAATACTTGGTCAATAGCGCCAAGCGTCGCACTTATGCAAAAAAAATGCGTTGGAACAATCAGGCGCCCTTATTGCTTCCTAACCGGACCGAGCGCGGTTCGAATTGGCAAATCTTGTCAAGTTTCGAACAATTGAGCCGGAAGGAATGACCATGCCGATGTCTGCGGAGAATATCGAAAGCCTGATCAAAGCGGCGCTGCCGGACGCCGTGGTGGAACTGACCGCGCTCGCCGATGACAATGATCATTGGTCCGCGACCGTCACCTCGTCGGCGTTCAAGGGGCTGAGCCGGGTGCGCCAGCACCAATTGGTCAATGCGGCGCTGGCTGGCAAGCTTGGCGGCGAACTGCATGCGTTGGCGCTGACCACGCAAGCGCCTTAGTCGACACAAAACGGAATTCATGCTGGAGCAGAAGATGTCCGACACCATCAACCGGATCAAAGAAGTGGTCGCGAGCGCAGATATCGTATTGTTTATGAAAGGAACGCCCCAGGCGCCCCAATGCGGCTTCTCGATGCAAGTCGTTCAGATTCTCAATCAGATCGGCGCATCTTACAATGCGGTGAATGTTCTCGCGGATGGGGAAATTCGCGAAGGCATCAAGGCCTTTTCGAATTGGCCGACAATTCCGCAACTATACGTCAAAGGCGAATTTGTCGGTGGATGCGACATTACCCGCGAGATGTTTTCGACCGGAGAATTGGGGGCGCTCCTCGACAAGGAGAACATCCCTCATAAGCAAAGCGCCAAAGCGTAATCGGGCGAGACCGACGCGGCGCGCCCCGCCGGGCGCGCCATGACGGGCCGCTCCATTCAAAATTCAGGCATTCGAAATTCAGGCATTGTAAATTCAGGACTGTGAGTCGAAGTCGAGCGCTACTCCAGCCGCCTCCGCCGTATGGCCGGCGTCGAGCAATTCGCAGAGTCGGTCGATGCGGATAAACGCCAGTCCGTCGGCGCCGGCATGAGAACCCGTCACGCCGATATCCACGCCGCCGATGAAGACCTGCGACCCTTGAGCCGGCGCAGCGCTTCTCGAGGTGAATCGCGAGACCCGTTTTCTCACCGTCGTGCGGTGCTGCATGCGCGATACGACCTCCTGGCCGACATAGCAGCCCTTCTTGAAGTCCAGCCCGGATAGACGGTCCATATTCGCTTCATGGGGGAAAACCCCGCCATAATCGAAGTCGACAAGACCATCGGGAACGCCGGCGGCGATTCTCATCGCCTCATAGATATCGCGGTCGCCGCGAGCGGCCGAAGTCCCTTTGCGCATAATCGCGCGCCACCCCAATTTGGGCGAACGCGGGTCCGGAGCCGCCGCGACGACGCTTTCCTCAGGGGCCGCGCCATCGAGATAAGCGACAATTTCGTGCGCGGCGCTCAAATCGGCGAAGGCGACCTTTGAACGCAGCCGATAGCGCTCGAATCGACGAAGCAGTTCGGCCGTCAGCGCAAGCGGACAATCGAGCAGCAGGCGATCGCCTTCGGCGCCCTGCTCCCGATAGACGAAGAAGTCGCAGATAATCTTGCCCTGAGGGGTTAAGAGCGCGGCAAAGCGCGTCTCCCTCCCGGCAAGAGAGCGAATGTCATTGGTGACGAGATTATGCAGGAACTCGGTCGCTTCCGCGCCCGTAATCTCGATCAACCCGCGATCTGAAAGAAGAATAGCGTCCGCCATCTGCCTTCTTTAGTTTGGATAGCGCGGCGCGACGCCGCCGGCGTCGCAAGACTTCATTCCATGGGCGGACCCATGTCGTCGTCTTCCTTCTTTTTCTTTTTCTTATCGGTCTTGGCCTGTGCGTAAGCGCCGGCGTTCTTCAGCGTGACCGGTGGTTGACCTTCGACGAACTGCGAAATCCAGAAGAATGTGCGTTCGCTGGCGCGTTCGGCGGCTTCCGCGTCGAAATTCTCGGCGGTGGTAAAATTGAAGCCATCCTTCACCTTGGGATAGGAAAAGGCGCTGACATCCGGCCGCGTCGCTCGAAACTGCATCATTCCCTCCAAAGGCGTCGAGGGGTCTTCTTCGGGAAAATGCAGCAGCGTCGGAATCTTGCGCTTCTCCGAATGTTCCTCCGTCAGGCCGGCGGCATAATAGCCGATGGCGCAGGCGACATCCTGCAGCCTGTTCGCGGAAACATAAGCGACATATCCGCCCCAGCTATATCCGACGAGGGCGACTTTGCCGGAGCCCTTGACCGAGTCCACCGCCGCCTGGACATCCAGCAAGGCCGCTTCGATCGGGACCGATTTTGCGATTTCGGCGCCTTCGGCGGCGCTCGCGGCCTCGGCCTTTTGCGCGCGCTGAAACAGCGATGGCGCAATCGCGACATAACCCTTCGCGGCGAAGTCGTCCGCCTGCTTACGGATGTGGTCGCTGATTCCAAGATAATCCTGGAGGACGACGACCGCGCCTTTCGGCGTCTCGGCCGGATCGGCCCGATAGGCTGGGAAGGAGTGTCCGTCTTGAGAGGTAAGTTCAATCATGATGACAGCCTCGCATCTTCACAATGGCGATGCTTTCCGTGAAAGAGCAGGTCAGCAGTCGTCGCTTTATGACGCGGCCTTGCGAATTCCATGCCTTTGACAATCGTCAAGGTCGCCGCCGCGATCTTTAAAGAAAGCCAAGCTCCAATTTGGCTTCTTCAGACATCATGTCCTGATTCCACGGGGGATCGAAAACGAGATTGACTTTGGCGCTCTCGACGCCCTCGACCCCGTCGATGGCCCGTTTCGCCATGTTCATCATCTCGCCGGCGACCGGACACCCCGGCGCGGTCAATGTCATGTCGACATCGACATGGCGCCGATCGACAATGTCGACTCTATACACGAGACCTAGATCATAAATGTTCACCGGTATCTCCGGATCGAACACTGTGCGCAGGGCGGCGACGACCGCTTCATACAGCTCTTTCGCCTCTGGCCGGCGCCTTGAACCCGCGTCGCCGCCGGCGGTCTCAACGGCAGGGCGCGGCACGATCTGTGTGTCCACTGTTCTCTTCCGTCTCTTGGCGTGCGCATGGACGGTTCTGGACGTTTAAAAGGATGAACCGTGCGCCCGCATGGATTGCCATCGCGCCAATGTGCCGGCGCTTCATTTCTCCTCGTTCAAGCAAAGCGCGCGCCAATTGCGAAGCCTTGGACTGGAACTTGCTTCGATTCATTGGACCGCCTCGAAAAATTTGTCGGGAAATTTGCGCGTCAGAGCGTGAGGCGCGTCGTCAAGAGGTGAATGTGCAATGTCGGAAGAAGCGGATGATGAATTCGAGATTCCTCAACTTTACAAACGTCACGTCTTCGCCTGTTTCACGCAAAGACCGCCGAACCATCCGCGCGGCAGCTGCGGCGCGAATGGCGCTCAGCCGCTGTGGGATCGTCTAGGCAAGCGCGTCGAAGCCGAGGGCGGCGGCGAAATCGGATTCACCGCAGCCGGCTGCATGGGGTTTTGTTCCGCGGGACCATTAATGGTCGTCTATCCGGAGGGCATCTGGTACAGGCCCACCACGCCAGAGGATGTCGATGAAATCTTCACCTCGCATCTTAAGGAAGGCCGCCGCGTCGACCGTCTGGTCATGATCCTGACGCGCTGACGGCGCAACCCATCCGACCCTTACGAAAGCGCGCGCGTCGCCTCCCTGGCGACGTGCGCCTCAGCGCGGATCCTCGCGACCATTGAACGAAACCCGTTCGATCGTTGCGGCGTCAGATGCTCCTTCAGACCCAAACGTTCGAATAGCGCCAAGGGATCCGTTTCCAATATGCCCGTCGCGCTTCTCCCCGAGCAGAGGGCGATCAGGATCGCCACCAGCCCGCGCACGATATGCGCGTCGCTGTCGCCGAGAATGGTCAGCGTCGGCTCCGCCGCGCCGCCATATTCGGTTGTCATTGAAAGCCAGACTTGGCTCGCGCAGCCGGTGACTTTGGTGTCATCGGTCTTGAGCGACTCGTCGAGCGGCGGCAAGCCGCGCCCCAGCTCAATCACATAGCGGTAGCGGTCCTCCCAATCATCGAGGAGCGCAAAATTTTCGATGATGTCGTCGATCTTCATCTTCTCTTCCGCCGTGCTTAGACGATCGGAGGCGCCGCGCCGGCCACATCCGGGCGTGGAGGGTGGCGCGCCTCGCGCAGCAGGGTTAGACATTCGATATTCGCGGCGAGATCGCGCGCGGTGAACCCGTCCACCGTTTCCAGCGACCGATCGGCGCCCGACCGCAACAGCAGCGCCACCGCATCCGCCTTGCCGGCCGAAGCCGCATAGATCAACGCCGTCGCGCCGTCGGGATTGCGGCGATTGACCGCGATCCCTGCGTCGATCAGCGCCTGCATCGTCTCGAGACTCCCGCTGGCCGCCGCAAGCCAGAGCGCATTATTGCCATCGGCGTTTACTGCGTGCAGATCGGCGCCTTGCGCGATCAGCGCCCGCAATTCGTCGCATTGGCCCATCGCGCTCGCGGTAAGCAATGGCGTCATCCTGCGCTCCCCTCGCCCGCGACAAATCGTTTAAAGCGCGCCCAGCTGGAACAGCGGCTTCGCGCCGCCGCGGCCGAGCACCGTGTCGACCTTTTGGCGGACGGCCTCGATCTTGAGCGGCTTGACCAGCGCGCCATGCGCGCCGGCCTTCATCCCTTCCACCGCGAGCTTTTCGTCCGCCTGCTCGCAGACGACAAGAATCCGCACATCCGAGAAATGCTCCGCGATTTCTCGGAGCAATTCCAAACCTCTGCTCTTGAGGAAACTCGCGCCAAGCAGAATGACGTCGGGCTTTAGCCAATCAGCGCCCTTCTCATAGGCTTCCTCTATTTGTGCGAGCTCATGCGTTTCGATCTCGTCATGAAGCATGAACTGCAACGCGGCGCGGGTGATCTCGTCTTCATCCACAACGAAAACGCGGCGCTGATCGACAGCCTTTGACGTCTCGACACCAATTTGCATGTGGCGCTCTCCTGGGGATGCATTTATGCGCAAGTTGACAAGCAATCGCCGTTCCATGCGGCCGCCGAGCGGATCGCGAAACATTCCAGAGTTCGAAAAACATTGTCGTAAGTTACGCAACAATTGTCTGAACGCATCCCCAATCAGGGCGCATCGAGACGCAACGCCATGCGCCGAAGGCTGCCCGAGAGACCGATTTAATCACATTGATTCAATGATAAGTGAGTCATTGTCGCTCCTGGCACAGCGGTTGCTTCGAGGCTCGTGCGAGTGAGGGCTGAACGCACGCCTACGCCACGCCGAGCGATGTGTTCCTTCCCGTAACCCGCGACGAGTTTCCTAACATTCACGGAACGGCGCGCCACCAGAATGGGCGCGAGTTGGAACTACACAGCAGGAGACGAAGATGTCACTACGGCAGATCGCGTTTTACGGGAAGGGGGGCATCGGCAAGTCGACGACGTCCCAGAATACATTGGCCGCGCTTGCGGAGATGGGTCACCGCATTTTGATTGTCGGCTGCGACCCGAAGGCGGATTCGACGCGCCTTATTCTTCACGCCAAGGCGCAGGACACCATCCTGAGCCTGGCGGCGAACGCCGGCAGCGTCGAGGACCTCGAGATCGAGGACGTGATGAAGGTCGGCTATCGCGACATTCGTTGCGTTGAGTCTGGCGGTCCGGAGCCGGGCGTCGGCTGCGCCGGCCGCGGCGTCATCACCTCGATCAACTTCCTTGAGGAGAACGGCGCATACGAGGACATCGACTATGTGTCCTACGACGTGCTGGGCGACGTTGTCTGCGGCGGCTTTGCGATGCCGATCCGCGAGAACAAGGCGCAGGAGATTTACATCGTCATGTCCGGCGAGATGATGGCGATGTATGCCGCCAACAACATCTCGAAGGGCATTCTGAAATACGCCAATTCCGGCGGCGTGCGCCTGGGCGGCCTGGTCTGCAACGAGCGCCAGACCGACAAGGAGCTTGAGCTTGCCGAAGCTCTGGCGAAGAAGCTTGGCACGCAGCTGATTTATTTCGTGCCGCGCGACAATATCGTTCAGCACGCCGAGCTGCGCCGCATGACGGTTCTGGAATATGCGCCGGAATCGGCTCAAGCGACCCACTACCGCAATCTGGCGACGAAGGTCCATGGCAATCAGGGCAAGGGCATCATCCCGACCCCGATCACCATGGACGAACTCGAAGACATGCTCATGGAGCACGGCATCATGAAGCAGGTCGACGAGAGCCAGATCGGCAAATCCGCCGCTGAACTCGCGGCCATCGCTTAATCGACATAAGCTGCGCGCCGGCCTCCTGTTGAGGAAGGCCGGCGCGTCCGCACTTTGGATCGTGCCGTGAACATACGCGTGATCCCGGAAATTGGAGTCGCCGAGACGTCGCTTGATCTTGCCGAGCATAAGCCGGAAGATCCGGCCGATGTCTATCGTCGTTTGACGGGGCTTGCGCCGCTCGCGGCATGCATCGACGCCGACTCAGATTTTGATCGACACATATTCGCCTGCATTATCTCCGTCGCCGCATCCGAGGCGGGCGCCCTCACTGAACGTTTGGGGCTAAGCCGAGAAAATCTCGAAGCGCTGATCTCTGAATATTTTGGCGATCGCCCCGCTCTTTCATGGAACGACGGGCCTGCCGCCAGCGCCGCCGATCTCGATGAATCCGAACTCGTCCGGGACATTCTTATCGAGCATCTGTCGCCGCGGGACGCGGAAGGAGAATGGCTCGCCGCGATGATCGCCCGAAGGGCGCTTGAGCCGAACCATCTTTGGGAAGACCTTGGTTTACGAAACAGGTCTGAACTGACGCGTCTGATGGAAAGGCGTTTTTCTTCGCTTGCCGCGCGCAACGACAAAAACATGCGTTGGAAGCGCTTCATCTACCGCTTGATGTGCGAAAATGACGGCTTCGTGATGTGCGCCACGCCGGTTTGCTCGAATTGCGCCGATTATCACGGCTGCTTCGGGGCGGAAGAGGGAACGAGCCGCCTCAGTTCGGAGCATAAGCAGGCGAGCTAGTCCGGGGCATGAATGAGTCGCCCCGTCGAGGCTCATTTCTGTAAACTTTCGAACAAAACTCATCCTCCATTTGTCGCGCGCCTGCTGCAGTGCGGGATTTGCGCGCAAGCGCCAGTGGCATGTGGCTTGCTTCGATCGGATGGAAAACGCTGATCGTTGAGGCTCCACGATGATCGTCCTCTCTGAAGCCGCCGTCGCCGCCGTCAAGGATGCGATGGTGAAGGCCGGGCAGCTTGAAGGCGGGCTGCGAATTTTGGTGAAAGAAGGCGGATGCGCCGGCTACCAATATGTTGTTGATCTCGACACGGAGCAGCGCGCTGACGACATCGTCGTTGAAGCCGATGGCGCCCGCGTGCTGATTGATCCGGGGTCGATCCCGCGACTGCAAGGGATGACGCTCGGTTATCGGCGCGGCCTTGAAGGTGAAGGGTTCACCTTTGAAAATCCCAACGCCTCATCGACCTGCGGTTGCCAGAAGTCGTTCGCCTGACCGGCTTCGGCATGAGAACGGATTCGAACAATGCGCACCGCAAATGCGCGCTACGCAGGGGGCAGGCCTTTCACGGCTGAACGACACCATGTCCATGTCTTCTCGCTTTTCGACAATGGCGGCGTCACTCAATTTGACGGCCCGCACAACAAAGGTCGTACTGAACGACACGACGTTGCGCGACGGCGAACAGGCTCCCGGCGTCGCCTTCACGAGCCAGGAAAAGGTTGATATCGCAAGAGCGCTGGCGCAGGCCGGCGTGACTGAGCTCGAGGCGGGCACGCCCGCCATGGGCGCGGATGAGATCGCCGCCATTCGTTCGATTGTCGAAGCGCAACTGCCGCTGCGCGCCATCGCATGGTGCAGGATGCGACAGGAAGACGTCGACGCCGCGATTGCTTCCGGCGTTTCGATGGTCAATCTATCGGTTCCCGCGTCGGATCGGCAAATCGCGGCGAAATTGCGCGGCGGTCGAAACAGCGCGAAAGAACTTACGGCGCGCGTCGTCGATTATGCGCGAAGCCGCGGACTCGACGTCGCCGTAGGCGGCGAGGACTCTTCGAGAGCCGATCCGAATTTTCTGATCGAACTCATGAGCGTCGCCCGCGCGGCCGGCGCCAAGCGCTTTCGGGTCGCCGACACTTTGAGCGTGCTTGATCCTTTCTCCACCTTCGAACTTATCTCGGGTCTACGGCGCGAGACCGACATGGAAATCGAAATCCATTGTCATGACGATCTCGGCCTCGCCACTGCAAATACGCTTGCCGGAGTGAGGGCGGGCGCGACGCACGCCTCGGTCACCGTCATTGGTCTCGGCGAGCGCGCCGGCAATGCGCCGCTCGAGGAAGTCGCCGTCGCGGCGGCGCAGCTCTATGGCATTGAGACCGGCGTCGTGCTGACCGAGCTGCAGCGCGTCGCCGAGCTCGTGGCGACCGCGGCCGGCCGGCCAATTCCGGTCAACAAATCGATCGTCGGCGACCACGCCTTTACCCATGAGTCGGGCATCCATGTCGATGGGCTGATCAAAGACCGTCGAACTTACGAATCGCTTGATCCGGGCTTGCTAGGCCGTGCGCATAGCATCGTGATCGGCAAGCATTCCGGTTCGGCGGCGGTCGCCTCCATGCTCGACGTCATGCGCCTGCCCTTCAACGCCGGAGAGATCGGGCGAATTGTCGCGCGCGTGCGCGCGCATGCGCTCGACCGCAAGGGACCCGTCAGCAACGATGTCCTAAAGGACATATGGCAGGACGTGAGACGGCAGTCTGAACTGAGGATGTCGTGAGGCGCAAGATGTCCGAAGCCATACACGCAGGCTCCCATGATCGGGTCGTCACCAGCGTTGCGAAGCCGCCGAATGTCTGGCGGCTGATCTGCGAAGATGTCGCATGCGTCAAGACGCGCGACCCCGCGGCCAGAGGCAAACTCGAAACGCTGCTGACCTACCCAGGGATACATGCGATCATTTGGCATCGAGTCGCGAACTGGCTCTGGCTGCATGATCATCGGTTTCCGGCGCGACTGGTGTCATGGTTTTGCCGGTTCTTGACCAATATCGACATTCATCCGGGCGCGACGATCGGCAGGCGCTTTTTCATCGACCATGGCGCCGGAGTGGTTATCGGCGAGACGGCCATCGTCGGCGACGATGTGACGATGTATCACGGCGTCACGCTCGGCGGCGTTTCTTGGTCTCCGGGCCGACGTCACCCGACGCTGGAGGATGGCGTGATCGTCGGCGCCGGCGCGAAAATTCTTGGGCCGATCACGGTTGGCGGAAATGCGCGGATCGGCGCGAATTCCGTGGTGATCGAGACCGTATCGCGCGATTCGACGGTTGTCGGCATCCCGGCGAAGACCGTGCATCGAGACGTGGTGCGGCACACATTCGGCGGCCGCATCAATCTCAACCACCATCTGATCCCCGACCCGGTTGGCGAAGCCTTCGCGGCGCTCGTCGACCGCGTCGAATTCCTCGAGGCGCGCCTCGCCAATCTGCAGTTGAAGGTGAAGGGCGCCGCTCAGACCTCAGCGGCGCACGGCGAACGTTCGGGCGCCGCCGAACCCCCGCGGATTATCTGAAGGAGAAATGGCATGGCCTCCGTTCCAGGCATCATCGAACAGCTTCAAAACACCTCTTGCGCTGAGGATTTCTTCACTCTGCTGGGGGTCGATTACGATCCCAAATTGGTGAATGTCTCGCGGCTCCATATTTTGCGGCGCATGGGCGAATATCTCTTCAAGGAGGATTTCACCAGCTTCACCGATGAAGAGGCGGCGCTGCGCTGCAAGACCTTTCTCGAACAGGCCTATCTCGACTTCACCAAATCCTCGCCGATCGAGGAGCGCCTGTTCAAGGTGCACAAGGACGCCGTGAAGCCGGCGGCGACGCCGGCGCTTGTGCAGCTCGGCGGCTCGAAGTGAGCGGCGCAAGCAAGGAATAGAGCGATGCACATCGTCGTATGCATGAAGCAGGTTCCCGACTCGGCGCAGATTCGCGTGCATCCCGTGACGAACACGATCATGCGCCAGGGCGTGCCGACCATCATCAACCCTTATGATCTTTTCGCGATCGAGGAAGCGCTTCGGCTGCGCGATCAGTTTGGCGGCGAGGTCACCGTTCTGACGATGGGCCCTCCCTCGGCGGAGGACAGTCTGCGCAAGGCGCTCTCCTTCGGCGTCGACCGGGCCGTGCTGCTCACCGATCGTTTCTTCGCCGGCGCCGACACGCTCGCGACGACCTATGCGCTGGCGACGGCGCTGAAGAAGATCGGCGCCGAGTTCGGCGCCCCCGACATCGTCTTTACCGGGAAACAGACGATTGACGGCGATACCGCTCAAGTCGGACCGGGCGTCGCGAAGCGGCTGGGATACATTCAGCTGACTTATGTCTCGAAGATCAATTCCGTCGACGTCGAGAAACGGCTGATCGAAGTCGAGCGGCGCGCGGAAGGCGGCGTGCAACAGCTGCAAAGCCGTTTGCCCTGTCTGATCACCATCCTCGAAGGCGTGAATGAAATTCGCGTCGGCTCTCTGACCGACGCGCTCAAGGCGGCGCGCGCCAAGCTCGTTCGATGGAGCGCCCAGGACGCAGGCGTCGAGGACATCACCAAATGCGGCCTGCGCGGATCGCCGACGATCGTCAAGAAAGTCTTCGCGCCGCAGCCGCGCGCGACAAAGGCCGAATTTATCGAATTGGGCGACAAGCCGGGAGAAGCGCTGGTCGAGGCGCTGTTCCAGCGACAGACGAATTTGGAAAGCGAGCTCGAAAAGCTCGCGCGCGGTTATTGACGATCGCAGGCGGAGGACGAAATGAGCAACGCACCCAAAGCCCCTGCAGCCGCCGGCCGCGCGTCGACGAAAAAAGAGCTGCCGGAACATCTCAAAAGTTACAAACATGTGTGGGTTTTCGTCGAACAGGAACGCGGCCAGGCGCATCCCGTCTCCTGGGAGCTGATGGGCGCTGGACGCGTGCTCGCCGACAAGCTCGGCGTCGATCTGGCGGCGGTCGTCGTCGGCGCGAAGAACGAACAAACCCAGGGCGTTCTTCACGAAGCCTTCTGCTATGGAGCGGACCTGGCCTATCTGGTCGCGGACGATCTGCTGAAAGACTATCGTAACGAAAGCTACACGAAGGCGCTGACGGATCTCGTCAATGTCTACAAGCCTGAAATTCTCCTGCTCGGCGCGACGACGCTTGGGCGCGACCTCGCCGGCTCGGTGGCGACGACTCTTCTGACCGGTCTGACGGCGGATTGCACCGAGCTCGACGTCGACGCTGAAGGATCGCTTGCAGCGACCCGGCCTACATTTGGCGGATCGCTGCTGTGCACGATTTTCACGCTGAACTATCGGCCGCAGATGGCGACGGTGCGGCCGCGAGTCATGCCGATGCCGGAGCGCGTCGAAAAGCTCATCGGCCGCGTGATCGAACATCCGCTCGGCCTTGTCGAAGACGACATTGTTACAAAAGTGCTCGCCTTTTTGCCGGATCGCGAATCGTCGAAATCCAACCTCGCTTTCGCGGATGTGGTCGTCGCGGGCGGGCTGGGCTTGGGTTCGCCGGAAAACTTCCAACTTGTGCGCCAATTGGCGAGCGTCATCGGCGCCGAATATGGCTGCTCGCGTCCCGTGGTTCAAAAGGGCTGGGTGAGTTCCGATCGCCAGATCGGCCAGACCGGAAAGACAATCCGCCCAAAGCTTTATATCGCCGCAGGGATTTCCGGCGCGATCCAGCATCGCGTCGGCGTGGAAGGCGCGGATTACATTCTCGCGATCAACACCGACAAGAATGCGCCGATCTTCGATTTCGCGCATCTTGGCGTGGTGAGCGACGCGGTACGTCTTTTGCCTGCCCTCACTGAAGCATTCTCCAAGCGACTGTCGCCGCATCAGCGCGACCGCCTGGCAAGCTGACGGAGCACATCATGATCGAAGAAAGATTTGACGCGATCGTGGTCGGCGCGGGAATGGCTGGAAACGCAGCGGCGCTGACCCTGGCGCAGCGCGGTCTCAAAGTGCTTCAGCTGGAGCGCGGCGAATATTCCGGCTCGAAGAACGTGCAGGGCGCCATTCTCTACGCCGACATGCTGGAAAAGCTTGTTCCGGATTTTCGCGAGGACGCGCCGCTCGAACGTCATCTGATCGAGCAGCGGTTCTGGATGATGGACGACAATTCCCACACCGGGCTGCACTATCGCTCCGACGATTTTAATGAGGAGAAGCCGAACCGTTACACGATCATCCGTGCGCAATTCGACAAATGGTTCTCGAAAAAGGTCCAGGAGGCGGGCGCCGTCGTGCTGTGTGAAACGACGGTGACGGAACTGCTCCAGGACGCGCATGGCAAGGTCATCGGCGTCCGAACGGATCGCAAGAACGGTAAGGTCGGCGCCGATGTCGTGGTGCTGGCGGAGGGCGTCAACGGCTTGCTCGGCACGCGCGCCGGACTGAGAGACCGGCCCGACCCGAGCAAGGTCGCGCTCGCCGTGAAGGAAATGCATTTCCTTCCCCAGGAAACGCTGGAGGCGCGCTTCAATCTCAAGGGCGACGAAGGCGCCGTGATCGAGGCGGTCGGCACGATTTCCGAAGGCATGACCGGGATGGGCTTCATCTACACAAACAAGGAGTCGATCTCGCTCGGCATTGGCTGTCTCGTCTCGGACTTCGAGCGGACCGGTCAGACGCCTTACGGTCTGCTTGAAAAGTTCAAGTCGCATCCTTCCGTGAAGGGTCTGATCGAAGGATCGGAGGTGAAGGAATATGCCGCGCATCTCATTCCGGAGGGCGGTTACAAGGCGATCCCGCAGCTCTTTGGCGATGGATGGGTGGTGGTCGGAGACGCGGCCCAGCTCAACAACGCGGTGCATCGCGAAGGCTCCAATCTCGCAATGACCTCCGGCCGGCTGGCCGCGGAAACGATTTTCCAGATCAAATCGCGGCGCGATCCGATGACGAAGGAAAATCTCGCGCTCTATCGCAAGATGCTTGAAGACTCCTTCGTGATGAAGGATCTCAAGAAATACCGCAACATGCCGGAACTGTTGCACATTCGCGCGCAGAACTTCTTCCTGACCTATCCGCAGCTTGTGTCCAAGGCGATGAAGGAGTTCGTGCGCGTCGACGGCGTAACCAAAGCCGAGAAGGAGAAAGCCACGCTGCGCTCCTTCCTGGCCGCAAGGTCGATCAAAGGAATCATCGGCGACGCATTCAACTTCGCGCGCGCATGGCGGTGAGATCGCTGCAACATAGCGAAAGGAGACGAAAATGGCTCAGGCGGCGAAAAGAGTAGAGGACAAGCTCTATCTCAATCGTTATCTCGTCGACGCGGGCCGGGCCCATATCAAGGTGCGGCCGCACGCTACGCCCTCGGCGCAGCTGCTCAGCCTGCTGAAACTCTGCCCGGCTCATTGCTATGAGTTGAATTCGACGGGACAGGTCGAAATTACCACCGACGGCTGCGTCGAATGCGGCACCTGCCGAGTCATCGCTGAACCCAGCGGCGACATCGAGTGGAACTATCCGCGCGGCGGATATGGCGTGTTGTTCAAATTCGGGTGAAAGGCGCCGCCTTGAAGTTCTACATGACGCCCGGTTCCTGCTCGACAGGCATACATATCCTGCTCGAGGAGATTGGGCTGATCTTCGAGGCCTACATCGTCAACCTGGTGAAGGGCGATCACCTCAAGTCCGACTACTTGGCGATCAATCCCCACGGGACGATCCCGACGCTGCTGCTTGATGATGGCGTCGCGCTTACCGATTTCGTATCGATCGCGCGCTGGCTCGCCGAAAACTATCCGAAGCGCCGGCTCCTGCCGCAAGACGACGCCGCGCGCGACGAAGCGTTGAAATGGATGAATTTCTGCGTCGGCCGGATTCACGGTGACGGGTTCAGGCGCATCTTTACGCCAGAACGCTACGCGGAGACCTCGCTGGACATCGAGGCGATCAAGTCAGAGGGGCGCGAAATTGTGATGAACGCGCTCGCGACGGCGGATCGTCATCTTATTGGCAAGGACTATATCGCCGGCGATTTTTCGATCGCTGACGCGGCGCTTTTCTATGTTGAGTTCTGGGCCGACAAGACCGACATGCAGCTGCCCGAAAATTGCCGCGCCCATTACGCCCGAATGAAAACGAGACCCAGCGTCCGGCAGGTTCTCGCCGAGGAAGGCTACCGCGTATAACCGCGAAGGAGGCGCGCGAAGAGCGCCGACATGAGAGAGGGCGCCTCTCTCAAGGCCGCGCCGGCGCCGTCGGCTAATGTCTCTGATCGTGCGGGTTTTGCGGATCGTTTCTCATCCAGTCGGCAAGTTTCGCCAAATCCTCGCCAATGCGCCCGCGCGCGTCCGCGTCGGCGATCGCCTCTTCCAGCGCCGCATTCATGCAGAGCAGCCAGGCGTCCCGTTCGGCCGGTCCGATGCGCAGATGAGCATGACGCATGCGAAGCCGGGGATGCCCCTTTTTCGCCGAATAATTCTTAGGGCCGCCCAGCCATTCGGCGAGATAGGTTTTCAGAACCGCCCGCGTCGCCGTCAAATCCTCGGCGTGCATCGCGCGTATTTCGCGCGCCTGCGGAAAATTGTCCATATTTCGGTAGAATGCCTCGACCAGCCGATCGACCGTCTCAAAGCCTCCGATCCGCTCATAAAATGTCGTAGGGGTGTCGAGCATGGCGTCGTTTTCGATCCTCGGATCCTTTGGCCGTCAGTGCGCCGTCATGGTCACCGGGGCCGGTTGAAGGGAAACAATACGGATGTAGATCGCCCGCAAGGTCGCCTCGGCGATTGTTCGTCCGACGTCATCCGTTCCGGTCCATCTGGCGGCGCTTCCGCGCGGATCAATTTCGACGAGCTTCACGCCGCTCGGGATCGAGAGGCCGTCGCGCGCCAGCCCCCGCACCCTTCCGTCCATCGGCGCGGCGACCGGCAGCCCGTCCAAACGGCCAATGACATAGCCCTTGAATATCCGCGATCCGATGTCGACAGGCGTCCGCCACACGCCCGAGCACGCCGAATAGATAAAGCGCTTTCGTCCGATCCCGCCGAGAAAGCGCGGCACGCCGTCGGCCGGCTGCGTCGCTCCCGCTTCAAGCAGCTCGCCGGCGTGGTCGGGATGGGTTTCGATCGCGATGTCGCAATTGACGCCCGCCACGAAATTTGGCCCGAGCCCGATCGACAGGCCGACGATCTTGCGCAGAATCGGCGTGACCCGGTGTTTTTGGATGCGCGCATCGATCAAAATGTCCGGCACGCGCAGCGGGAGCAGATCCGAAAACTGCAATGCGGTGACAGGAATGACGCTTTTGTCGGCAAGCGCTTCCGCAATTTCCAGGACCGTGCCGGCCCGGCGGCCGCGCATTCCGTCGATTTCGACCTGATCCTCGAACAGCGCATCATAAAACGCCATGCCGCGCCGAATAACCGGCGGATAGGGATCGTGGCTCATGACGACCCGATATCCCTCGCGCTTTAAACGCACGGCGATGGCGGAAGCGATTTCATTCGTGCCGAGGATCAGCACGAAGGGAGCAGTTCGATCCGTTAGGAATTGAACAATGAAAGACCCCGACATCGCCCCTCCGGTCAGGGACTGCGCTAGCAATATACGGGCCGCCTAGAGGTCGACATAGACGAATTTGTCGGCCTTCCGATTTGGATAGTTTTCTCGCAACGCCTTCGCGATTTTGGCGACAAAAGTCTTGTCGGAGGCTGCGGAAGGACCAACGAAATCGGTCCCCTGCATCCAGGTCTCGAAATAGCAGTGCAGAGTTTCGTCATAGTCGGCGCCGGTCGGATTGGCCGTCTTGTCCGCGAGCCCCGCGACGCCCGCAGGGCTCACCTCCAATCGCCAGTCGCGATCATCCTCCACCGCGGAAAGAAGGCGCGCCAGATCGGCGTCGGTCCATTCTGAATTCAAGTCAATTGACATGCCGCTCCGTGCCCTTTGTCATGTGCTGAAAACCTTTCAGCAAATTGAGGGCCAGTTGCAATTTCGACAGCGGGATTCTGCGAACGTTACAAGCTGATCGCGAACAGTCACGGCGCCGCGAAGATTGGCGTGACGCCCTCGGCGTCGACATAGATAACGCCTGCATCGATCTTCACAGGATATTCGGCGAGCGGCGTCGCATGCGGATGCGAAGGCTCGCCGGTTTGCATGTTCCATGACCAGCGGTGAATTGGACAGACGAGCTCGACGCCGTCGAATTCCGCG
Organism: Methylocystis sp.; assembly: GCF_046349115.1. Classification (GTDB taxonomy): domain Bacteria; phylum Pseudomonadota; class Alphaproteobacteria; order Rhizobiales; family Beijerinckiaceae; genus Methylocystis. The sequence continues at coordinate 579,575 of NZ_JAXMCX010000002.1, forward strand.
TCCGTGAGCGGCGTGTTGGCATGAGGGCAAACGCCCTGAAAGGCCTTGATCACACCATTTTCAGGCCAAGCCAAGACGACAAGCTGCGCGTTAGCCACGACGATACGCATATCGCCTTCGGCCATCGTTTCCTCTTTGCATACCCGCTCAAACATGCGCCGTCTCTTCGAACATCCGTCCCTGGCTGCGAACTTGCATGCGTTCCAAGAAGTTTGTCGCAAGATCGGCGCCGTCAAATCTGTCGGAGATCAAAGATCATGCATAACAAGCGCCTCGCCGCTTTCCGCACAAATCCCGACGGCGATTGGACGGCTGCAGATTTCGAGATCACCGCTTCGCAATATGCGATGAAGTTCAGGAAGGCGACAGGAACGCATGTCGTCTTCACGCACCCGTCGACGTTGCATTGCGTCGCAATTCCATTGAAGGCCAAGCCGAGAGCCGTTCATGTCGAGGCTTTTCTCCAGATGATCGACAGCATGGAGGAACTCGAGTCATGACCGCCGCGGCGACTTATGCAAGCGTGATCGAAAAGCTGTCCGCGGAGAAAGGCGGCTACTACGTCGTAAAGTTTCCGGATGTCCCCGGCTGTCTCGGCGTCGGCGACACGAGCGAGGACGCGCAGGCTGACGCTCAAGCGGCGCTCGCCGCCTGTCTCGACGCGATGAAGGCGATCGATCGTCCGGCGCCGAATCCAGCGCCCGCAATGTGATGCGGCCGCCGTCTGCGCTCGCGGCGCCTCTCGACGAGCCGGGATGCGTCAATCCGGCGCCGGCGGAATGGATCGCGAAGGGTTTTCGCCTGCTGGTCTTACGTTGTTATCATCATGAAAGCGCGCCCCCATCCTTCGCAAGCATTGAGCAGCGAATATTCCGTACGCCGGAGCGCTCGAGCCGTCACGGGCTTCATTTCGGCCTCGCGTTTCGTCCGGAGATCGTGAGCTGGCTGACCGAGAGATTCGGCCGTCCGTCGATGCTCGATCAGCATCGGCCGTGTCGCAATCCGCAATGGCCGCTGGCTAATTGGCGCGCCGCCGAACGTAATTGGCCCGGCGACGTGTGGACGACGGAATGGCTGGCGGAGGTGACGTTCTCCTCCCAAGAGCACGCCGACGCCTTCGGCGAAAGATGGAGCAAGCGCTTGGCGGGCGAATGGGACGATTAGCATTCATCGGGCGTCGCCGCGACGACGACTAATGCGCTCCGACCCGAGACTTCTCGATCGCTATAAACGTTTCCCGCGCCTTTCGTCCGAATAGGCGGGAAGCGTCAGCAGCCGTGGGTCTTCGACGGCGCGGCCAACCGTGAAATGATAGATGTCCTGGAAATCATATTGGTGTGGGGGCAGGCCAAGCAGCGCGTGGACTTCATCATCGAAGAAGCACCCGATTCCGGTTCCTTCGAAACCCGCAGCGGTCGCCCAGAGATAGAGCGCCTGCCCGATCAGCCCGGCTTCCCAATGGAGGCGGCGATAGGCGAAATCGCCCTCCCCCGTCAAAGCGCGATCGAAATCGGCGATCATCGCGACGGCGAAACAGCCCTTGCCGGCAATGGGCTGTAAGCAGGAGAACTTGGTCGCTTCCTTCTCGACGGAGCCGGCGCGGAGCCGATGGAGCGTCACGCCGCCAAGATCGACGGCGGTCGTCGCATCAGGAAAAATCGCGGCGCGCAGCCGACGACCAAGATTCTCATCGCGCTCGAGCAGGTAAAGTCCCGGCTCCACGTCGTCGACCCTGTGCACGAAAAGCAAAAGCGCAATTGCCGGCGGCCAGGGCGAAGCGGCGACGAGAGGTTCCGCGCCAGGAAGAGTCGCGAGCAGCATGTCGCGAAATATTTCGCGCGGAAGCGTTGCAATCCCATCCATCCGTTGGGCGCTTCGCCGTCGACGCACCACATTCCCAATCGGCGGCGATGCGAACATCGCCTCGACAGTGAAGTTCGCGCGTTCTGGAAGCGTCGACGTTACGCCTTTTAGGCATTGGCGCAGCGCGAGATCGATGACCGGCCATCCGTCGTGATCTTCGCTCAAGCGATTGGCCGCGCCACGCCATTCGCGGGGCGCGGCATGGATTCTATCAAGAGTCTGCGGCGCTTCGCCGCCCTCGCATGCGATCCAGATCAGCAGGTCTGGATGTTCGCCTTCGCGCCGGTGCGCTGAGTCGGCGCGATCGAGACCGACCAGTCGCGCAATCTCTTCATCCGATGGCGTGGCGAGAAGCCTCGCGCTCCAGCCAAGCGCCGCGGCGGCCTGCGCGGCGGCGCCGATGGCGTGTCCTGCGTCGAGCTGACAATAGCGATAGGCGCGCTCGCCATATTTCCATGCTTCCCGCCAAGGGATCGAGGTGAGCGCCAGAAGGAAGCCGCCCTGCGGAAGAATTCGCGGCTCGCCGTAATGGGCGCGCTCTTCGAGCGCATGCGCTTCCGGCGCGTAGTGATACAGCCCCGCCGTCGCGGCGAGACCATCGAGCGCGTCGATCACCGCATAGGCCTCGGTCGGATGTAAATTTCCCGACGAGGGATTGTTGCGCAGCGCCCATGTCGAGCCTTCGAAGCTTTTCCACGCGCTGAGCCCAAAGGCGAGTTCGAAAAAGAGCCCGAGCGCGGCGCAGTCGAGACTTGCCGGCGTGGGCGCCGGTCCGGGAAAAAGCGGTGTTGGCTCGGCGTCCAGCAGCGGCAAATCGATGCGCCGCGCGCCCTCGAAGCGCCGAAAAGGGCAAGGCTGCGACGTCCAATCGAGAAAGGCGGGGCCAAGCGCGTAGCGGGTCGGCGCATGCTTGGTGCGTCGATGGTATCCACGAATGTCTTGCGGCGTCGTTTCAGTCGGATCCGGTTCGATAAGACTGAGCGGCGCCGTGACTTCGCCATCGAGTTCGCTTTGAGCCATTGCCTTCTCCAGAATCGTAGGCCCCGTCCATTCAAAAAAGGCGCCCATCTTGCTGCGCTGATTTTGACGTGGGAACGTTTTGACGTGGGGACATTGGACACTAAGGCGATGGATGGAGGCGGCGAAGGAAGGCAAGCGGTTTGCCGCTTCACTGTATCCATGGTGGCCCACAGGGCCTTCGGCGGTTTAGTGACATTGGCTGTCGACAATCAACCGTTGCGCAGACTGACGCGCGAGGAGTCGCTGGTCCTCGGACGCGCGCTCGCGGCGACGGTCGCGGGAGCAAGCGTCGAAAAGCGAATCTATATGAGCCCGATCGCCAGCGATCAGGATTTTGACGCGGCTGTCGAGAGAGAAGGCATTGTCCTTACGTCGGACTCTGGCGAGAAAGCGCGGTTCGACTGGAGCGCGGTGGTTGATCTCGCTGGGCGTCTAACGCAAGAGGCTTCGTCGCCGTCGAAGGATTGAAGCGTTTGGCGAACCGCGGGCTGGCCGCGCTCTTCGCCTAGCTTCGGCCAACATGTGCATAGGCGCAGCATCATTGTGGCCAGCTTGACGGCGGCCGCGCGGTCATGAATCCGGCGCGCGCGACGATATCGTCACTGCCAGAAAGCGGGACCTCCAGCGCCCTCGCCCGTGAGGACGCTGATCTTGTTCTTGATCGAGAGCCAAATGTCGCGCTGGCTGAGCTTGCCGCCGATTTCGAAGCTCTCCACCATCTGGTCGGCGAAGTCGACTGCTTCGTCGCCATACTGCTCGGCGATGATCCAGGCGGCGCGCCATAATTGCTCTTGGGTTGTGAGCTTGACTTCAATCATCGGTTCATCCTCACAAATCCAGGACGATCTGGCTGGATTTTCCACGCGAGACGCAAGCGAGGAAATAGCCTTCGGCGCGCTGCTCGGGCGTCAGACGCTTATCCCGATGGTCGATTTCGCCTTCGAGCACTTTAACCTTGCATGTGCCGCACACGCCTTGTTCGCATGATGTGGGGATTTTGACGCCGCTTTCTTCCAGAAAGGCCGAAACGGTCTTGTCGCCGGGGATTTTGTACACCGCCCCCGTGCTCGCGATTTTCACCTCGAAAACCGTGTCGAGCACCGGCGCCGCCAGTTTGGCCGTGAAGCGCTCGATATGGATGCGCTCCTCGCTCCATCCCTTTTGCTTGGCCAGATTGACGATCGGGTCCATCCACCAATCGGCGCCGCTGATAAACAGCTGCGTGTCGTCTGGACGATCCGACAGCACAGCGGCCGCGTCGAGCAACTGATTCTGCGCGCTCGCCTCGTAATAGTAGTTTGTGTCGGCGACGAAATTAGAGGCGGCGATCAGCGGGTCGAACGCATTAGGAGACATGAGCGCGTAAACATAATGCAGCTCGAATGGCGTGCCGCGCGCGCTGAGATGGTCGGCGATGCTGAGGATCGGCGTCACGCCGATGCCCCTGGCCAGCAGAATGGCGCGCGCCGAATTCTTTGGCACGCGGAAGCGGTTGCGGGGCAGGCTAACCGTCAATGTGTCGCCGACATTAACAGCGTTATGCAATGCAACGGAGCCGCCTCGGCTGTTGGCGTCCTTCCAAACTCCGATCACATAGCGGTTACGCTCGGAAGCGCTGTTGCACAGCGAATATTGGCGCACGAAACCGCCCGGGATTGTCACGTCGACATGCGCGCCGGGCGAAAACGGCGGCAGTTCGCCGCCCTCGGCGTCAACCAGCTCGAAGGACATGATATTATGGGCTTCAACGACCTTCTTCGTCACCAGAACCGAGCGCGAGGCCTCTTCCTGCATATCCGTCCTCCAGGCTGTTCAACGAACGGTATATGAGCAATGCAATTTACAGACCGGGAGAGAGGCGCTGACGAGATGAGACCGGCTCACACGGCCGATTTCCCTTGATCAGGCGCTTCCGAACAGTTCCAGCAGGGCGTCGCGCGCTTCAGCGATGCGGCGATATTGCGCGTCGCTGCCGCCGGCGTCGGGATGCGCCGTCTTCGCCATTTTGCGAAAGGCGGCGTTGATCTGCAAAGGCTCGAGCGCGCCATCCAGCGGCAAGTCCAGCGTCTCGCGATGTTCAAGACCATCGTCGCTGGTCATCCTGAGCAGCAGGGCGCGTCGCTTCTCTCGCGCCGCTAAACGCAGCTCGACCTGATCTTCCTGCCATCTTTGGCGCGACATGATCAGACATTCGCCAAACGCAATGCGTCCTTCCGCTTCAAGCGCGTCGAGACAGAAGGGACCAACGATCGCGTAGGGCGGCGCGAGGAAGGCGTCCCGGCGGCCTTCGACATTCTCGATCCGGCCAATCGCCGCCGTATCGAGAATTCCCATTGAGCCATTCCAGATGACCCATTCCTCGCCGAGAGCCATTTGGTCCCTTCCCCAGGTCGGCAAATCTCTTGTGGCGCGAAGAAGTCACACGAGACCGCGCGCCGACGCCTCCATGCATGTTCGCAGCCAAAGTCTGGGAACCGACAGCCAGCCGATCGCTCGGCAAACCAATTGCATAAGTGCCGCGCATGAACATGACCGTGCAAATGGCCGACGCCCAGACGCCGGGGCCTGTCCCGCCCGCCCTCAAGCGCTTCATCTGGGACATTCAGTCGATGGTCGAACTGGCGGACAGCGAGAGGGAAATTCTCGTGATCGGCCGCGATCTCATGGCGCGCCTTGTCGCAAGGGACGATTGGCTGCCAGAAGTTTTTGCCACGCCGGACCCCGCCGGCGGCGTTCAATATCAACTCTATCGAGACGGGCTAGAGCGCTTTTCGGTGGTCAGCACGGTCTTGCCGCCAGGTTCCGGTCTGCTGGTCGATCAGCCAAGTCTTTGGGAGATTGCCGGCGTCTTACGGGGAAGCGTCTCGCGCCAACTTCATGTTTCTTCCGCCGCGCGCAGCGCCGATGAACCACGTGCGCTGCGCGCCGCCGAAGTTGGCGCGAGCGCCTCGCGCATTGGCGGCTCAACGGAAATTTCCAACGCCTTGGCTGATCAGATGTCGATTAGCGTCCATGTCTATGGCGGCGACGTTACCAAATTGAGCGCTCGCCGAATCGCCGGCGATCGGGAGCAGGCGCTAGGCTACGCCAACGGTCCGAGCGCGCCTCCCTATGACATTCTGACCATACAAACCCAAATCATCGATTGAAGCGGCGGCGATCAAAGGACGCGCGCAGGCGCGTCTCTCCTCACACGAACAGCTTTTGGGCTTTGATGAGCGCTTCCGCGAGGCGGTCGATCTCTTCGCGCGTATTATACATGGCGAAAGAGGCGCGGCATGTCGAGGTCACGCCCATATGGGTGAGGAGCGGCATGGCGCAATGGGTTCCAGCGCGCACCGCGACGCCGCTCCGGTCGATCACCGTGGCGATATCATGGGCGTGCGCGGCCTTCATATCGAAGGAAAGGATCGGGCCTTTCTCCGGCGCCTTTCCGAAAATGCGCAGACCGTCGATCGCCGTGAGCCGCTCCATGGCGTAGGCGGTGAGTTCGGCCTCATAGGCGCGGATCGCGTTACGGCCGACACTGTCGATATAGTCCAGCGCTGCGCCGAGCCCGACCGCCTGCCCGATCGGCGGCGTGCCGGCCTCGAAGCGCTGCGGCGGCGAATTATAGGTGACGGTTTCGCTCGTCACGGTCTCGATCATCTCGCCGCCGCCGGCATAGGGCGGCAGGGTCTCGAGCCATTTCCGCTTTCCGTAAAGCGCGCCGATCCCTGTCGGGCCATAGAGCTTATGGCCGGTGACAATGTAAAAATCGCAATCGAGCGCCTGCACGTCGACATCGAGATGAACGGCGCCTTGCGATCCGTCGACGCAGAGCGGAACCCCATGCGCATGGGCGATGCGCGCGATCTCGCCGATCGGCGTCGGCGCGCCGAGCACATTCGACATATGCGTCAGCGCGACGATTTTGGTTCGCGGCGTGAACAGCTTCTCGCACGCGTCGAGATCGATGACGCCATTTTCGTCCGGCTCGATCCATTTGATCGTCGCGCCCTTGCGTTCGCGCAGAAAATGCCAGGGCACGATATTGGAGTGATGCTCCATCAGCGACAGAATGATCTCGTCGCCTTCGCCGATATGCGCGAGCCCGTAGGACGCCGCGACCAGATTCAACGCTTCGCTGGCGCCGCGGGTGAAGATGATTTCGTCGCCGCTCTCGGCGTTCAGAAACCGGCGCACCGCTTCGCGCGCGCCTTCATAGGCCTCCGTCGCCGCATTGGCGAGATAATGCAGGCCGCGATGCACATTGGCGTATTCGTGCTCATAGAAATGCGTCAGGCGATCGATCACCGCGCGCGGCTTCTGCGCGGAGGCGGCGTTATCGAGATACGCCAAGGGTTTGCCATAAGGCATTTCGCCAAGGATCGGGAAGTCGGCCCGGATTTTGGCGATATCGTACGGCAAACGAACCGGCGCGTTCATCACGCGGCCCTCCCCGACATCCATTGCGAGATACGCGCGGAGATAAAGCCGCGCAGCGGCTCGTTCCCTAGACCTTCAAACGCCTCATTGGCGAAGCCCTCGATCAGCAAGGCCTCCGCTTCGCCGCGCGGAAGGCCGCGCGCCATGAGATAGAAGAGCTGATCCTTGTCGAGACGGCCGCAGGTCGCGCCATGGCCGCATTGCACGTCGTCGGCGAAGATTTCGAGCTCCGGCTTGTTGTTCATCGTCGCGCCGTCTGAAAGCAGCACGGCTTTCGACTGCATGACGCCGTCGGTTTTCTGAGCGCCGGGACGAACGATGATCTTGCCCTGAAAGACGCCGGCGCTGTTCCCATCCAGAATGTTGCGGAAGCGCTCGCGGCTTTGGCCGTTTGGCTTGGCGTGATCGACGACGAGCGTCACGTCGACATGGTCCCGCCCGCGCGCCATGGTCGCCCCCTGCAAGGCGAGTCTCGCATGTTCGCCGTCGACGCGGGCGAATATCTGCCGACGCAGCAGCCCGGCGCCTTCAATGAGCGAAAAGGCGGAAAAGGCGGCGCCTTCGTCGAGATGCGCGACGAGGCTCATCACCCGCGTCTGCGTCTCGCTTTGGCCCGTCGCATGGGTGAAAAGATCAAGCGACGCGCCCGACGCGAGCCGGACGATCAGCGCCTGATTATCCTGCGCCGGGACGTCGGTGAGAACGCCGGCGGTCTCGATGATCGTCGCGCGCGCCCCCTTGCCCAGGACAACGAGCGAGCGCGTGAAGCTCGACCGGGCATCCTCCGAGGACAGGATGCCGGCGATTTCGATTGGACGCTCGATGGTCACGCCGTCGCCAATGCGCAAAATTACTCCGTCCTGCATTAGCGCCGTATTGAGCGAGATGAGCGCATCGTCCGTCCGCACATCGTCGCTGGCGAGAAGCGCCATGACGCCTGGCGTTCCCTGCGCCAAGGCTTCGCGCAACGGCTGAACCGTCACGCCGCGAGGAAGCGCGGCGAGATCGGAAAGCTCGGGACGGAAGGCGCCGTCGAGCACAACGAGTCGGATTGAATCATGCGCGCGGGCGACCTCGACGCCGCCGCGCGCGATCGCGAGCGGCGCCGGCCGCGCGAGCGCCGCTTTGAGGTCCGTATAATGCCAGCTTTCGACGCGCCGATTCGGCAGGCCTTTCGTCGCGAAGGTCTCCCATGCCGCCGTCCGCAGGCCCACCGCGCCCTGCAGTTTCATTTCGTCATACATCGGGGCGAAGGCGTCGGCGACCGCCGTTGCGAGCTGCACCATCGCTCAAGCCGCCTCTTCGGAGAGATAGTCCTGATAGCCGTGTTTCTCCAGCTCCAGCGCCAATTCGGGTCCGCCCGAGCGCTGGATAACCCCTTTCGCCATCACATGCACCGTGTCGGGTTTGATGTAGTCGAGGAGCCGCTGGTAATGGGTAATGACAAGGAAGCCCCGATCCGCCGCGCGCAGCGAATTGACGCCCTCGGACACAACGCGAAGCGCGTCGATGTCGAGGCCTGAGTCGGTTTCGTCGAGGATGCCGAGCCTGGGCTCCAACAGCGCCATCTGCAGAATGTCCATGCGCTTCTTCTCGCCGCCCGAGAAGCCGGAGTTCAACGGCCGCTTCAGCATTTCCTGCGAAACGCCGAGCTGCGCCGCGGCGTCCTTGACGCGCTTCATGAAGTCGGGCGTCGCCAGCTCCTCCTCGCCGCGGGCGCGCCTCTGCGCATTCATCGCGGCCTTGAGAAAGGTCATCGTGGCGACGCCGGGGATTTCGACCGGATATTGGAAGGCGAGAAAAACGCCCTTCGCCGCGCGCTCATGCGGCTCGAGAGCAAGAATATTCTCGCCGTTGAGCAGCACTTCTCCTTCGGTGATCTCATAGCCCTCGCGGCCCGAGATCACATAGGACAGCGTCGACTTGCCGGTGCCGTTCGGCCCCATGATGGCCGCCACCTCGCCAGGCCTTACGGTGAGCGTCAGGCCCTTGAGAATCTCGCGGTCGCCGACAGAAACATGGAGGTTTTTTATTTCGAGCATCGTCATCACCCCACGCTCCCTTCGAGCGAAATCGAGATTAGCTTTTGCGCCTCGACCGCGAATTCCATCGGCAGCTGCTGCAGCACGTCGCGCACGAAGCCATTGACGATCAGCGCCGTCGCTTCCTCTTCCGACAGTCCCCGCTGCATCGCATAGAACAGCTGGTCCTCGGAAATCTTGCTCGTCGTCGCCTCATGTTCGAACTGCGCGCTCGGATTTTTCGATTCGATATAGGGAACCGTATGCGCGCCGCAGTCATGACCGATCAGCAGACTGTCGCATTGGGTGAAATTGCGCGCGCCTTCCGCCTTGCGATGCGCCGACACCTGGCCGCGATAAGTGTTCTGCGACCGCCCCGCCGAAATCCCCTTCGAGATGATGCGGCTTCTGGTGTTCTTGCCGAGATGCAGCATCTTGGTGCCGCTGTCGACCTGCTGATAGCCGTTCGACACCGCGATCGAATAAAATTCGCCCTGCGAACCGTCGCCGCGCAGAATGCAGGACGGATATTTCCAGGTGATCGCCGAACCGGTCTCGACCTGAGTCCAGGAGATGTGCGAATTGCGGCCGCGGCAATCGCCGCGCTTCGTCACGAAATTATAGATGCCGCCCCTGCCCTCGCTGTCGCCCGGATACCAGTTCTGCACCGTCGAATATTTGATCTCGGCGTCGTCGAGCGCGACGAGTTCGACCACGGCGGCGTGAAGCTGGTTTTCATCGCGCTTGGGCGCGGTGCAGCCTTCGAGATAGGAGACGTAAGCGCCTTCATCGGCGATGATCAGCGTGCGCTCGAACTGCCCGGTCTTCTGCTCATTGATGCGAAAGTAAGTCGACAGCTCCATCGGGCAGCGCACGCCCTTTGGAATATAGACGAAGGAGCCGTCGGAAAAGACCGCGCTGTTCAGCGTCGCGTAGAAATTGTCGGTCACCGGCACGACCGAGCCGAGATATTTTTGCACCAGCTCCGGATGAGTCTGCACGGCTTCCGAAATCGGGCAGAAGATCACGCCGGCGCGCGCCAGCTCTTCCTTGAAGGTCGTCGCCACCGAGACTGAGTCGAACACCGCGTCGACCGCCACTTTGCGGGTCTCGACGCCGGCGAGAATTTCCTGCTCGCGCAGCGGAATGCCGAGCTTCTCATAAGTGCGCAGCAGTTCCGGATCGACCTCGTCGAGCGACTTCGGCCCCGACGTCGATTTCGGCGCGGCATAGTAATACAAATCCTGATAGTCGACGGACGGATAGTGCACCCGCGCCCAATTCGGCTCGGACATGGTGAGCCAGCGCTTATAGGCGTCGAGCCGCCACTGGGTCAGCCAGGCCGGCTCGTTCTTTTTCGCCGAGATGAAGCGGACAATGTCCTCATTCAGTCCCTTTGGGGCCTTTTCTGACTCGATGTCAGTCGAGAAGCCGTATTTGTAAGCGTCGACGTCAATCGACTCAACGGTCGAAACGGTCTCCTTGAGAGCCGCCATTCATCTTCTCCTCGTCACAACGGGCGCAAGGCCTTTTCGGCCATCAAACCGTCCATTCGGAAATGGCTCCGGCTCCTTGGATCATAGTCGATAAGAAGGTTTGCAAGAACGGCGCCGATAAGGCGTTGGGATGACGTGAGCGCAAATCCGGCGCATCCAATTTGCCGGCGGATTTGGGCGAACTTTTTGACAAATGCGTCGCCACGCACAACAATTGTTATGAATTCTCCCGACGAAGTCGGAGTCCGGCGACAGTAGGCGCTCATCAAGCGCTGTTCGCCAGCGCGATCGGGCAAAAACGGACGCCCGTCACTCACTTTTATACTCTTCGCGCCAGCGACCGCAGATAGCCCTGCATATCGTCGGCGAGCTCAGTGTCGATCGCCGGCGCGGCTTTAAGAAGCAAATTGGCGATGAACGCTTCATCATTGCGCGTATCTTCGAGCGCTTCGCGCAAGACAGGCAAATTGTCTTCGATATGGGCAAGGAAAGAAACGCCTTTCTCCGCCGTCTCATTCCATCGCTGACGATGCCATTTGGCGAGCGGATACATGATCTCGTGAACGAAATTCGACTTACGCGCCCTTTCAAAAAAGCGCAGGCCGGCGTTCCAGTTTTCCCGCGCGCGCAGAGGCGGCGGCGGAAGGTCCTGCGCCAACATTTTCTTGCCGGCCTGTCCAACAAAATCATCGAGGCTCACAGGGGCGTCAATTGTCGCGCGAAAATACCAAAGCGCATTGGCGCCGGGAAAGTCTTTGCCATAGGAGGTCGTCAGCGCCGCCTCGACCTTGTCGACCGCCGCGCCGTCCCCCTTTAACGCCGACGTCATGCAGAAGGCGCAGATCGCGTCATTGCCGACGCCTTTCACCACGTCGCCGCCAAGTTGAGCGGCTTCAAGCTTCGGCGTCACGCCATCAGGCGGCGCCGCGGTCTCGCCGGCGCGCAGGGCGGTGATGAAAGCGGTAATTTCCAGCCACCTGCCGAAATGCGCGACAAATTCATCGGGATCAACATGAACAATGGCCAGATTTAGCGGCTTTTTGCGGGCTTGCAGCTCGGCCATATCGGTCATCAAGTCACCTCATTGCGATTAAGCGGCGCGCGGCGCCGGACGTTGTTTTCTTGGCGGCGTTTTCTTGGCGGCGTTTTCTTCGCGCCGCTTTCTTGGCGGCGCGAATCAATCAGAGGTGATCATGACTTCAGGAGCGCCTTCCGAATCGTCCATCCCGTCGTCTTCGGCAAGTTCGACGCCGGTGATGCACACATCGCCATCGTCCACGATGACCGTGATCGGCGGCAGTCTCTTACCCTGGCAGGGACCGATGAAACATTCGCCAGTGTCGAGATCGAACTGCGCGCCATGCTGTCCGCAAGTGAGGAAATTGCCCTCCTCGTCAAGGAATTCTCCGGGAGTGGCGTCAAGCCGCTCGTTCATATGCGGACAGGAATTTTCAAAGCCGAAGAAATTGTTTCCCTTGCGCGTGATCAGAATATTCCAGGGTTTCGGCTCGCCGGTGGATTCGATCCGCATCAGAGAGAAACCGCGGGCTTGACCATCGTCAATTTCCCCGTTCTGGCAAATTACATAAAGTTCGCTCATGGCCCGGTTTCCTGGATGGCGTCGCGCGATGGCGCGGCGCGCGCTATATTGGCGCCTGCAAGCGCCGAGCCATCCGAGCCGAACGCGCGTCTTTCATGCTTTTTGCAAAAAGCTGTCAGCAAACTGGTTGCTTTTGCACCCTCATCGACCGAAAGAGCCAAGCCATGACCGTTATTGAGCACGACTTCGGACTCACAGATCGCCTGACCGAGCGGCGTTTTGCGCGCCTGCTGGAGCTTGACGCATTGCATGAGGCGAATATTCGCGCCAATCCCTTGCCTTATCTCGAACGGGCGAGCGAGCGCATCTTTCGCCTCAGCGAAGTGCTTCACGACGCGATCGCCGCAAGCAAAACTCAACCGACCGAAGACGCTGTCGAAAAGCGCAGCATGGTCATCGATGCGGCGGAATATGATCGTTTGAAAAAATGCATCGCGATTCTCGAAGCCGGCTACGCAAAATACGGCGCGCTCGACGACATCATCTAGTCGCCTCGCGTTCTTGCCGATTGCTTTTACAATCCGCAGAGCGAGGCGACTTCCTTTGACTTAGGCCGCCGCCTTGGCCTCGACCGGCGGCTCCCATTTATAGAGTTCGGCCGTTCCATCGCCCGGCAGCGACGAAAAGCCCACGCTACCCAGAATCGGCGCGAGCGCTTGGCCCTCGCCTGTCGGCAGGCTGATGTAAATTGGCGCCCCGCGCGAGATCAGCGCGCCGAACAACAAGGTGAATGCGGCGTCGCGATGTCCAGTCGCCGCCGCCGTGAGGCGGACATTGATCGTTTCCTTGTTGGCAAGCGCCAAATCCAAAAGATCGCGCTCGGCCAAAAGCGCGCCGACAATTTCCTTTTCGGTGTTGTAGACGACCGCGGAACAATTGTCTGAACAGCATTCCATCAGATTGGAGAGCGCGCGCTCCTGATCCGCGTCGCTCGCGACCGACAGGGGAATGTCGTCAGCGACTCCGCGAACAAGATCCCAAATGCTCTTCATGTCGCTGAGCGACGCCTCTCTGCAGGCCAAATCCGACACGTGCCGCGCTCCCCTGTCATTGCGATCGCCACAAAGGCTACTCCGGCGGATCAAAGCAATTTACATACCCTGGCGCATATTGGCTTAAGGCGCTCCGACAGACTGCGACATATGGCAAGGGATTTGCGATGAAGCCTGCGTAACAACGCATCGAGGTAAACATGCCGGATGAAGGCTATTTCGTTGACTGGGACGGAAATCTGCGCCGCACCGACGATCCGGGCGGCGGTTATTACTGCGATGTCGACAGGCCCGCGCGTTATGTCGCGATCATGACAAAGAGCGGCGCTCTGGCGCATGAAGCCACCTTTTACAAAACCCCTGACGATGTCGCCAAGGCTGGGATCAAAGCGTCGCTCGTGCCAGGCTCTCATCCTTGGGGCCGAAAGGCGGACGGCTTCTAGAGCGAACAGACAGGAAGGGAGAGTCCTTCGTCATGCTGCCCACGACCATTCTCATCGATGACCGCCCGCGTTGCGTCGTGCGCCCGAACGACACCAAGGACCTCAACCGCTTTCTACGAAATGGGAAGAGTTTTCTGCTGGCGCAGACGCCGGAGGGAAAAGTTACGCATCGCCCGGCGAGCGAAATTGAAGTCTCATATTGGCGGCAGGCCTTGGCGCTACACAAGGCCTGGGGCGGCGAGGAGGAAGGCTTTTTCGGGGTTCCGCTTATGGGCGAGTTCGCAGGCGGCTGAATCCCGACGGGTCTCGAGCGGAACTCTCGCCCGCGCGCCGCGCCGGCGTTCACTCATCCATGCTGGGTGTGAGGATGACTTCCGGCGGCGCTCCTGGGCCTTGTCCATGTAGAAATTCGACGGCGCTCACCAGGGAGAGTCCGCCATCGCTCTCCATCAGCACAACCGCCTCGGGCGGCAGTTCGGCAAGCTTCTTCACTAATTCTCCAACGGTCATCTCGGCCCTTTCCGACAATTGGTTTTTCGTATCGCCGGGACCAATCAGCCGGGATGGATCATGATTTCCATCGTGTCTTCGAATTCGTCATCGTCGTGGAATTGCGGCTCTGCTTCGCTCAGCTCCACGCCGCACAGACAAATATCATTTTCCATGACAACGATCGGAATGGGTTCTAGCGCCTGATCTTTGCATGAACCTTTCACGCAAACGCCCGACTCGATATCGAATTCCGCCTTGTGACGGCCGCAGCGCAAATGCGAGTGATCGTCGCTGAAGAACCTGCCTTCGCCAATATTCAGCCAAGCGCCCGCATGGGGGCAGGCGTTCAGATAGCCGAGATATTGGTCGCTTTTCGTGTGCACCACAAAAATCGAATAGGGCCGAGCTCCATCCGCGGTGACGCGCGACAGGCTAAACGCCTTCGCCTCGCCGGGCGGAATATCGCTTGTCGCGCATATGACGAAAAGCTGCATTCCCTCGCTCATTGACCGCAAGCTCCCATTGCGCCTCCAGACAGTCAGCCGCGTCGGACCTGACGCAAGATGACGTCACAATTCATCACAGGCCGCGTAATGCAAATGTCATCGGCGCCGTCGCGCCGCATATTGATGCAGGAATCTTGCCGAGGCGGCTTGCGTCCATCGGTTGCGCAGAGGAAAAATGGCATGGCGCATGCGACGGGCGAAGGGGAGATTAGCGGATGAGCACGATGACTATCGTAGAAGAAGCCAATCGGGATGAACTCTCTCGACTTGCAGGGTGCTATCTGTTTTCTGGCACGAAGATCTGGACTGACGCCGCCGCCGTGCATCGAGACGACGGTCCGGCAATCGTGCTTCCGGACGGCGCCGAGCGCTGGTTCATTCGCGGGAAGGACGTCACGCGCGCCGTGAACGCCTTTTTCTATGAAAATAAATGGCCAGTCGAGAAAGGCTTGAATCGTCCCGAACAGCTCGCCTTGTTCAGGGCGAAATTCGTCGAGTGAGCGCCCCGCCCGCCGCTTGACGGCGGCGGGGCCTCTACAAATCGGTGCTTAATCAAGCCGCCTGTTCGAGCGCCTTCGCACGAATGGACTCGAGCTGCGATTTTTCAAGGCGGAAAATGCCTCGTCCCCCGGCCAAGGCTTGATAAGCCGTCGGGGCCGCGTAGCTCAATTGGTCGAACCACTGCTGAGCCGACAGAGGCGCCGGTCTTTCGCTTATTTCGGCCACGGTGCCGTCGGACGCGAAACGGACATGGATTATCGCGATGTCGGTCATCTTCTTCTCCGTTTTTACAGGCCAGAGCCGAAGCCAAGCAGCTCGACCTTGATGTTCTCCGTGCCGAGGACGGTGGCGAAGCATGCAAGGCGGGACTTGGAGCCGACGCCGACGATCGCATCGAGCTTCTCGTTCTCTTCGCGGGATGTTTTGGAGAGCCCCTTGCGCCCTTCATGCACGAAGATATGCCATGGGCTCAGGTCGCTCTTGGCCGCGTCGAAGTCCGGCAAAAGCTTTTCATCCGCTGACCGGATCGCCGTTAGCAGGGTCGTACCCTCGCTGGCCTCGACTGTCTTGCCCGACGGCATGATCGTGATAGTTGCCATGGTAGTTTTCCTTACTCCCTGTTAGTTCAGATCAATAAATCGCCGCTCCGGCGCCTACGTTGACGGAGGCGTCTTTCATCGTCTCCACGATAAAGGCGATGTGGCTCTCGGTGAGATGGGCATGGAAGGGCAACGCAACGGAACGGTCCGCGACTTTTTCCGTGACGAAGAAATCGCCGCGACGATAGCCTATGTCCAGATATCGCCGCTGCGTATGAAGCGGCGCGCTATAAGCCGCCGCTTCGATATTCTCCACGCCGAGATCCTCGACGATCGAATCTCTCGACGACCGACTGAATCTGGTGCCGAGATGGACGACGTAGAGGAACCAGTGAATCTCCGTGACATCCGGACTGATAAAGGGATCCTTGATTCCCTCGAAGGACTTGATGTGTTTGAAGTAGTAATGCTCGATGAGCTTGCGCTTTTCGAGAATCTCCTCGATGCGCTTGAGTTGCGAGAGACCGAGCGCCGCGGTGATGTCGCACATCTCGACTTGATAGGGCGCGCTGGACCCGACAACGACCGAAGAACGCTCGTTCATTTTATGAGCGCGAAATCTTCTCAAGGCGACGGCGACATTTATGTCGTCGGTGACGACCATGCCCCCTTGGCCGCAGACGAGCGGACCCGGCTGCGAGAAATCGAACACCGAGGCGTCGCCGAAGGAGCCGACGATGCGGCCCTTATATTTGGAGCCGATCGCCTCCGTTGAATCTTCGAGAAGCGTAATTCGACTCCGCTTGGCGACAATCTCGCGCAACTCGTCCCATGGCGCGGGATGGCCGTTGGTGTTGCACGCGACAATCGCTCGAGTCTTGTCCGTTAACGCGGCTTCGACCTTGGCCGGCGCAATTGTTCCGGACCAATAGTCGATATCAACGAAGACGGGACGCGCGCCAATCAGCGCGATCGCATGGAGCGCTTCACGGAAGGTATAGGACGGCGCGATGACTTCGTCCCCCGGACCGACGCCATGCGCGAGCAGCGCCAGAAGCAAACCCGTCGCGCCGCTGGATGTCGCGACGGCGAATTTTCGTCCGACATAGGCGGCGAAAGCGGCTTCGAACTCCTCGACGCGCGGGCCGCTCGACAGACGGCTCGATCGCAACACGGCTTCGACCGCCGCGATATCGTCAAGCGTCACGTCGGGATCGGAAAGCGGTAGGAATTCCCTAGCTCCCGCGCCGCCTTCTTCTTCCGCCTCAAATTCCAACGTCGAGGTCACGATGCGGCCCTCCGGAAGGCAAGAATGATCCCCGTCGCCTCCGCCGGTTCGTTGGTGATCTGGACGCAGTGATCCTTGCCGTTTAAGAGGTGCAGGTCGCAACCCGGATAGCTCGAAAAAGGCGTTTCAATTACGTCCGACGCATCGCATTTGGAGAAGGAAAGATGGGGGAACTGCTTGCGCAGCGCCGTGATATCCGGCGCGCCGGCGGTCGCGAGGATCGCGCCAATCTGCGCCAGTTCTTCAGTATTCGTGCCCATGCCTGATCCCTTCCCCGCCGACGCTACTGCCAAAACCGCCGCTCGGCGTCCTCGTTCAGATAGTCGAGCAACTCCGTCAGACGCTCGAAGCTGCGATCGAACTCCCAGACTCCGGCCGCATGATCCTTGCGAAGAAGGCGCCAGCCTCTATTTTGATCATCAAAAAGAAGCAGCGCGATGTCGACGACGCCGCCGTCCGGATCGATATTGCGCGAGCAGCAGGGGCTCTGGATTCTGTAACCGTTGGCGGTCTTCAACAAAATCGGCGTGACATATCGATATCGGCGTCGCTTCGCGAGCGCCCGCTCGATTCGCCTGAGATCGAATTCGTTGGGCTGCGAAGGACTCACGATATCCGCTTGCGTCACCACTGGCTTACGCATCGCGCTCATCTCAACTTAAACCGGTTCGATCTCTTCCTCCAAGCAACCGACCACCAAACCTTCTCCAAACTCGACAAGATAGATCGGCGTGTTTGTGTCCGTGTGACTGCCAACCTGAACGATTTCGCCCAGTCCGCCGCTTGGAACAAGCAACGCTTCCGGCTCCCTGTCGGGATAGCCGCCGTCATTGACGAGGTCGTTAAGCGTCTTGACGCGCTGACCCCACTGATATTTGGGAAGTCTCGGGTCGATCATCGCACCGCGGCTCCTGGAAGCGGCAATTCTTCCTCCTCGTCGCGCGGAACCGCCGGCTCAAGCTCCTTACGCTTCATGCCGACGCGGTTGCCGCTCTCAGCGAACTCGACGCCATAGATGTAAAATTGCTGGAGAAAGGTGCCGATGCTCACGACATAGCCAATCTCGCCTTTCTTCGCGAGAATGTCGCCGATCTCCTTGCCGGCGTAGGTGCCGTCATTGCGGATCGTTCGCTTCGCTTTCACCTTGTCGCCGAAAGAGTAGTAAGCCGGTTCGGTCAATTCGCACACTTCACTGTCGCGTACGATATTGCTCATCGCTTGCTTCTCCTTAAGACATTGCGGGGCTTGACGCCCCGCAAGTCTTTCTACATTTCACCGTTACGCGGCATTGATGAGCGCGCCTTGACGGATTTCGGCGTCGCCGCGCTGGACATGTTCGATCTCGCCGGAATTGACCTTGTCGAGATAGGCCTTGAACCAGGCGATCGCCGACTTCTCGATGAACTCATGCGCATATTGATCGACAGGCTCGATCCCCGCCTTCAACAGATCGTTCTTCGGGCAGCCGCCGATCTTCGCCACAAACACCGCATGGCAGTCGTTGATCGCGCGGATCACCGTCTCCAGACTGTCCTCGTCGCCATAGCCGCCCTGGCAGTAAAGATCGACCCGACGATGACCGACGAATTTCGCGCCCTTGGTCGTGAGTTCGTAAACCTGGAACTCCTTCGCATGGCCAAAATGTTCGTTGATCAGGCCAGACCCTTTCGTCGCCACCGCGATCAGAAGCTGGATGTCGCTGCTCGCCCCGGCAAGCGTCGCAAGCTCCTCCTGCTTCGCCGCCACCTTCGCGACACGCTCCTCTTCAACCTTCTCCTGATAGGCCTTGCGGCCCTCAAGATCATAGTCGACCTCCATCGCCATGATCTTGTCCGTCGTGAACTCCGCGCTGCGGTCCTCGCCCAGAAGACCGACCGCGTCCGCACGGCACTGACGGCAGTGCCGCATCATGTTCATCTCGCCTTCGCAGCTGTCCTGCAGCGCCTTCAATTCCTGCGCCGACGGGCCGCGCTGGCCGGTCAGGCCAAACACCGTTCCATGCTCAGGCGACGAAATCAGCGGCATGATATTGTGCAGGAACGCCCCGCGCGACTTCACCGCCTTGTTCACCTCGATCAGATGGCGGTCGTTGATCCCCGGGATCATCACCGAATTCACCTTGCACAGAATCCCGCGCTCAGTGAGCATCTCAAGCCCCTGAAGCTGGCGGTCGGTCAGAAGCTTCGCCGCCTCGACCCCGGTGTAGCGCTTATGCTTCCAGAACACCCAAGGGTAAATCCGCGCGCCGATCTCGGGATCGATCATATTGATCGTGATCGTCACGTGATCGACGTTGAACCCCGCGATCGTGTCGACATGGTCCGGCAGCGCCAGCCCATTCGTCGACAGGCACAGCTTGATGTCGGGCGCCGTCCGCGAAATCAGATCGAAGGTCTTGAAGGTCTTCTCCGGATTGGCCAGAGGATCGCCAGGACCGGCGATTCCCAGCACCGTCATCTGCGGAATCGTCGAGGCCACCGCCAGAACCTTCTTGGCCGCCTGCTCGGGCGAGAGCTTCTCCGACACCACGCCGGGACGCGACTCATTGGCGCAATCATATTTGCGGTTGCAGTAGTTGCACTGGATGTTGCACGCCGGGGCCACCGCCACATGCATGCGCGCGTAATGGTGATGCGCCTCCTCGCTGTAGCAGGGATGGTTCTTCACCTTCTCCCAGATCTCGGTCGGAAGATCCCCCTCGCCGGCGCCGGAGCCGCAGCTCGCCTTGCCGCTCCCCCCCGACGTCCCGCACCCCTTATGCTCCGCAATCTGCTGCATAATCCCCTCAAGCCCCGGAGATGATGCTTCCCCAGACGCGACGCCAAGCTCCTGCGTATCCATGGCTGAATTCCTTGATTTGGCTTCGCCCTCATATTTTGCGGGCGAACCGCCGCCGTCGGCGGCGACATGATCCGTTCTTTGGGAAATTCATGGCAACATACATGCCACGATTGGACACGTTCCAATGAATTGGCGCTTCAGCAATTTCATATGTCTATGGCCTGATGGATTTTTCCCTCCTCGGCCGGACGAATGTCGCTTCCTGTTTATGTAAACCCGACGGACCCCGCGATGTCACATACCCGCACATGAACTTCGAAAACATGTGCCTGATGTTAACGTTGAAGCGCGGTCTGGCCGCGCCAGAGGAGTTTCATGAAAATAAAAAAGAAGCGGCCCCCTCGTGGCGAGAGGGCCGCCTCGTCGATAATCCGCCGGAGTCAGCCGATCAGAATTTCGCTTGCTCGGCTGAGCGGAATGGCGAGCGGAATGATTCCCTGAACAGTCAGGAATTTCAGCTCATTTTTTGTCAGACGCTCAGCCGTGACGATCGCGAAATGGGTCGTCGTCGAGCGCTTGGTGATCTGACGCGCATAGGTCCGCAGCATCTGGTCGTGGAAGCGGCAGCCGATAAAGAGAAAACTCCGCTCGGTCCGGCGGTTTTTCACGATGTCGGGGATTGGCGTCTGGATGTCGATTTCCGTCAGGACCTCGACATAATCGGCGTCCGAAATCAGATAATTCTTTGCCGGAGCGACCCCGCCGTGAGGCTTGTAGAGCAATGTCGTCCAGGCTTCGGCCTCGGTCTTGGCGACCTCGGCGCCGCTCGCGTCATAAAAGCGATACCAGCGGTCTTCGCCAATGCCGGCGCGGGTAATGCCTTGCGCCTCGCCCCAATCGTCCCTGCCGGCGAGCGCGTCGCGCATGGCTGAATCATACCAGCTGTCGACGATCATCGGCAGTTTGAGCGCCGCGAGGCTGCGATGCAACGGGGTTGGTTCAACCTTCGGCGCGAAGGCCTCGTTCATCAACGCCGTCACCGTGCTGCGGTGCTTCATGCTCTCGATGTGCTGGGCGCTCGCCCAGGCGTTGCCCTTCGCGCGCTTGGGCAACGCGACCTTGGTCGAGAAGAACTGAGCGAGCGCCTCCGGCGTCGTCGGCGCGGCGGCTCCCGCGAGCTCGGCCAATTCAGGGCCGAGATAGGGCACGATCGCGCCGTTCCGAAGTTCGGGCGCGAGCGCCGCCAGCTTGCTCTCGGCCTCGGCGCCCTCGATGATCATGTGACCTGCGAAAGGAGCATTCATCACTTTACTCCTCTTCTCCGCGCTTGCGCGCATTGATCGTGATCGGCAGCGTCGTCTCGGCGGCCATTTCCGGAAGATCGAGCACCCAACCATTCGCGATGCGGATCCATCCGCCCCACAGCCCCTCATGTTCGCTCTCGACGATCGGCTCCTCGAGATCCTTTTTGGGGACGTAGATGGAGAGCCCGGCTTCTGGAGACCGGCGGATCATAATCTTCATGTATTGGGCTCCTTAACCGAGGAACATCAGGCTCGCCGCGTCAGGTGAGGGCGGGCTGGGTTTCAGTGACGGTCTGCGCCATTTCGCGCAGTTTAGCGACAACGCCAGGCAGAACCTCCATGACGCGATCGACATCGGCCTCGCTGTTGTCGCGAGACAATGAAAAGCGAACCGCGCCCTGCAGCGCCTGCGCGGGAACATTCATCGCCTTCAGCACATGCGAGGGCTCGTTCGATCCCGCCGTGCAGGCTGAGCCGGTGGAAGCGGCGATGCCGGCGCGATTGAGATTAGTCAGCACCGCCTCTCCTTCAATGTCGAAGAAAGCGATATTGGCGGTGTTGGGAAGACGGCTCTCGAGATCGCCAGAGACGCGGCAATGTCCGATCTCCTTCAATATCCTGGATTCAAGACGGTCTCGTAACGCGCCGATCTGCACCGCCTCTTCGTCGAGGCCGACGCGGGCGATCTCGGCGGCCATGCCCAGTCCGACAATGCCCGGCGTGTTTTCCGTGCCGCCGCGCCGGGTTCGCTCTTGGTGACCGCCGCGGATCAGCGGGCTGAATTTTGTTCCCTTGCGGACATAGAGCGCGCCGACGCCTTTCGGGCCGTGCAACTTATGCGCGGAAAGCGACAGGAAATCGATCTTTGTCGACTTCACGTCGATCGGGGTCTTCCCCACTGCCTGCACCGCATCGGTGTGAAACAGCGCGCCGGCCTCATGCGCGATCTCGGCGAGACTCGCAACAGGAAAAAGGGTGCCCGTCTCATTATTGGCCCACATCATCGAGACGATCGCCGTCTTCGGGCCGAGCGCCGCGCGATAGGCGTCAATATCGAGACGCCCATGCTCATCGACGCCGATGACGTGAACTTTGACGCCCTGCTTGTCACGCAAATGCTCGATCAGCGACAGGATCGCGGGATGCTCGACGGCGGAGGTGACGATTTCGTCGCGCCCCTCCGTCGCGGCCAGTCCGGCGAGGATCGCCGCATTGTCCGACTCCGTGCCGCCCGAGGTGAAGACGATCTCGTGATCATGCGCGGCGCCGACGAGCGCCTGCACGCTGCGACGCGCCTCCCTGACGGCAGTCGACACTTCCTCGCCGAAAAGATGCGTCGAGGAGGCGTTGCCGAACGCATCAGCAAAATAGGGCAGCATCTTTTCGACGACTCGCGAATCGACGCGGGTCGTCGCATTGTTGTCGAGATAGACGCGAGTCACTCCCGCCCCGCTCAATTCCGTGCGGGGGCGCCAGCGACCGGGACAAGCCGCACGAATTCGCCAAGCCGTTCGACGATTTTCGCCTGAATGCCCTCGAGCGTCGCGCTGCTCAGCTTGCAGAACATGCAGGCCCCGGTCAGACGCACCATGACCTTGTTGCCGCAGATTTCGATCAGTTCGCAATCGCCGCCGTCACGACGCAGATTCGGCCGTATCTCGTCGATCACCAAGCGTATGACTTCTTCCTTGTTGGTCATCAGCTTCGTTGGCGCCGCATCCACTTCCTGCAACATCTGATCGTCCTCATTCCTTGCAGACCTGCGTCGAGCCGGTCCGCCGCCTCTGCTTCATCCGAATGACTTGCCGCACGAGCAACTTGACTGTGCGTTGGGATTGTCAAACGTGAAACCGGAGCCCTGCACGGCGACGACATAGTCGATCGTCGTCCCGGAGAGCAGCTCATGGCTGCTGTTGTCGATGTAAAGTTTCACGCCGTCTCGTTCGATGACGGTGTCGTCAGGCTCGCCCTCGGGCACGAGGCCCATCTTATATTGGAATCCGGCGCAGCCGCCGGCCTCGACCTTGATCCTCAATCCGTTGACGGGATTGGTCGAGCCCGAAATTGCGGTCTGCACGGCATCCAGGGCGCTGCTAGTCAAATGTATCATGACGCGTTTCCAATGCCGACATGCGTTTCAAACCGGATAAAGCAAGACATATGCCGATCAAGAACCCGCGGAGCAGCGCGAAAAATTCGCGATGACGGAGCGGAAAAATTGTCAGATTCCTAACATCTGTCGCATGTGCAATGGCGGAACTTGGCATGGAGGGCGGCGGGTTTTTTGCATGCCGGCCGGGTTGATACGCCGAAGCCGTTCGGGTGGGTGCGATCCAAATGCCAAGCGGAGATTAGTCGATGACACAGATTGAGAAGACAGCCCTCGCTCGTCTGGAGCGTGAAGGCCGCCTGCTCAACGCAGTTCTGAAAGGCCCCATGACCAAGCCTGGACGATTCGGGTTTCGTGGGGACATTGCGCTCAAATACCAGGCGCAGGTCGCAGACGAGAAACGCCCCCCGGATTTCTGCATGGAGCAGGTGTTGACCTTCGCGCAGGAAAACGAACCCACGATCCCGATCCTCGCGGGCTATCTCCATAATTTCGCCTATCTGGAAACCGTCGTCGAAGTGCTCGGCGACCTTCTCTCGCCCGATGGCGTCTATTTCATGTTCTGCAACAACATCGATCTCTTGTCGAAGTTCCGCGTGCAGATCGGCGAGATCGTCTTCAATGTCCTTCCCTGCGATGAATCCACGGTATGGAAGGAAATGATGGACCTCTGCAGCGTCGACAAGAACGACATCAAGAAGCTCGACACGGCCGGCAAGACCGACTACCTGCTCGACGCGGCGCTAAAATTCAATGACGCCTTCGAAATCATCGCCTATCAGCAAGGCGTGGAGCGGATGGAGCCGGTGAAGAACCGCAATGAAAATCGGCCGGTGTAGAGTTCTGTAAAGCGCCAATCGCCGGCCGGCCGCCAAAAAAGCGCTGGTCAAGCGATCGGCGCCTTCGCTTCTCTTGCGTTTAGCCGGCGATCTCTAAGCGCTTCGGAGCCTATCCTTCGGGCGGCGGCTCCTCGTCATCTTCGGGTTGTTCCGCGAGGGTGACGCCCAGTATGCAAATTTCGTCGTCGATCACCCGGAGCGCGACCGGCGTCAGTCCATCCCCCAGACAGGGTCCATCGACGCAAGCGCCGGTCCCGATCTCAAAGGTCGAGCCATGCTTGCCGCACATGAGCCGCAAACCATTGGAGTCGAGGAACTGATTGCGCTCCCAATCCAGATTGACGTGGTCGTGCGGGCAAATGTTGAGATAGCCGAACACCTGCTTGCCCCATCGCACGACGATGATCGGCAGCGGCTTCTCTTCGCCTTTCTCATCGACAATGACGAGTTGAAACCCGCGGGCTCTCCGACTGGGGATTTCATTGAGACCGCAAACGACATAGGCGATCAATTCGGATTCAGGCGCGTCCGCCTGTGACGTCGCAGTCTCAGTCATTGGCGGGAGCTCCTACGCATGCCGAATTCTTCCTTTCGAGAAGCCGTCGATTGGCCGTGAGCGAGAACTCTCGCCAGGCGCCGGCGATATCCTGCAGGATCGCCGACTTATACTCTCCCGAAAGACGATGTTCGCTGGGAAAATTCGATAGGGCGCAGGAGGTTTGATTATAGGCGACGACATCGTCCATGATCGTCTGCATCAAATCTCCGAAAGGCTGTTGAATCCGCGGCACCAGCTCAACGCGGCCAAGCTCGACTTTCGTCGTCGCGAGATCGAAGGGAAGCGAATCGAGAACCGCGAGCGCCTGCTGAAAGACATCTTCGATCGCGCCGAGCAACGCGATTTGCGTCAAGCTGTCGCGCTCCCGCGACGCCAGCCCCTTCGTCAGTCGGCGACGATAGTCTTCGAAGATGGCGTCCGACCTGCCGTCGACCCAGCCGCGAAATTGGATCAGGCTGGCTTCATTGAGCCCTAGATGCGCGATGGCTTCGCTGTCCGCTCCCGCCACGAGGCCCTGCTTCTCCGCAAGAGCGGCGAGCGCGCGGGCGACGCGGCGCGCCGAGTCGAGGGCGCCTTCAATATAGCCGGAGTTGCGCACGGCCGTCTCCGACCCGCCGAAATAGAGCTTCTTGTCCCAGAGAGCGCGGCGCAGCAGCGGATTGGCGACGTCGCCGGTTTGATCGGACGGCTCGCCGGCGCGATCGGCGGCGCTGCAGGTCAAAGGCTCCTGCGCCCAATCCACATAATGCGTCGCGAGACACTCGACGTCGGCGCCAAAGATCGAGCCGAGCTGACTCGCGATCAAAAGCGGCAATCCGACGCTGAAGGTTTCGCGCAGACCAGCATCGAGCGCCAAAAATCCTCCGAGCGCAAAGAGCTGCTTCGACATGTCGCAGGCGTCGAAGACTTCGCCGAGAATAGCTTGTTCATGCGTGGCGTAGGCCGAACCGGAAAGGCCCCTCTCGCGCCAAAACGGCGCGGCGACCTCGATCGCGACCTTTGCTTGCGCCGCCATCCATGTTTCCGCGCCGAGCATGGCGCGGTCGGTCGCCTCGTCGAGAGGCGGCGCGAAATCCACGGTCTCGCGCAGCAGACGTGGAGGAAGCGACAAGACTGCCTGTCTGGCGAATACATCCACTGAATCTTCGCCCGTCGTGAATGTCAGCGCGACATGATCTCCGCGATCGCTGATATGCGTCAAACGGTGATTGAGTTTGATCGCCTCGGTCGGCAAGCTCCTTGCGATCGCGTCGACGAGCGTCGTCATGCCGCCGTGAAGTCGCCGCGCGCCATCGTAAAGGCGCTTGTCGTCGATGCGCTCGGCCTTTTTGTCCGCCTCGCGCAAATGCAGCACGCCGCCTTCGTCATATTGGGCGTAATTTGACAGTCCCAATTCCGCGACCAGCGCGGCGACCAGAGGCTGGGTTTCAGGCCAATACCAGCCGGCGCCAAGATCGAGTCCTGCGCCGCGTGCTGGGACAGTGAATATCCGGCCGCCGATACGGTCCCGCGCCTCGAATATTTCGAAGTTCAGTCCACGCTGCCGCAATCTCCTTGCCAACGCGAGGCCACTCACCCCCGCGCCGACGATCGCTACGTCAAGCATGCATTCGCGCTCCTGCTTGAGGAATCGAAAGCAAATTGCGTGCAAGCCATGCGTCGATCCAGCGCGGACTCGATGGCATGAATCTTGATCCATTGTGCGCGATGACACGCGCAAGATGACCTACAAGGAGACCTAGATGAATCTTGCATCTGAATTCGCCAATTGCTCGATTGAGGAAATCAAGGAGCATTTGAATGGCGGCACGCTATCGATCTATTCGGTGGCTCGGCCCTTGACTGCGGACATTCCCGTGGACCGCAGCGGCCTGCTTGCGACCTTCACTTTTGCGGCGCCGGCTTTCGGTCCGGCCGACGGCGAAAATGAATCGCCGAATTTCGTCGCCAATCCGGTCGCGGCCGGGAGCGTCGGCACGCCCGGCTTTGCTCGCGCCAAAAAGGCGGACGGCACGACGGTCGCCGATTTTTCGGTTGGCCCAGGCGATCGGGAAATCAAATTCGCCGAAGTTTCCTGCTCCAACGGCGCGCCGGTTCGCTTCGTGAAGTTCACCTTCAAACAGGGCGATTGGCCAGAGCGTCCCGACTATTACGGCACGCATCCTCGGCCGGGCTATCCGCTGCCTGTCGGTCCGTAAAGCTCGTGACAATGAATGGTCGTCCGGCGTGACAGCGCGGCGTTGACGGCCTCCTGAAAATGGAGTCGCACATCCATGGCTGAACAACTCCCGGGCGCGCTTGTGAGCGCCGAATGGCTGGCGGATCGCCTGAGTGAAGCCGACATTCGAATTCTCGACTGCACCTGGCATCATCCCAGCACCAATCTCGACGGGCGCAACCAATATCGGGGCCGGCATCTTCCCGGCTCCGTACATTTCGACATCGATCATATCGCGGACCCGAATTCGGATTTGCCGCATATGCTGCCATCCACGGCGGATTTTGCAAAAAAGGTGGGCCTGCTTGGCGTCGCCGACGGCGATCGCGTCGTCGTCTACGACAGGCTTTTCGGTGGCTCCGCGGCGGCGCGGGTCTGGTGGATGTTCCGCGTGTTCGGCTATGACAATGTCGCGATGCTTGACGGCGGCTTCGGCAAATGGGTCGCGGAAAAACGCCCGACCGAAATGTCGCCCGTGCGACCCGAGCCAAAGAGCTTCACCGCCGGGTTCCGGCCAGAACTCGTTCGCGACTATGCGCAAATGACGGCCAATGTGGCGTCGGGCGCGGAACAATTGGTCGACGCGCGCGGGCCAGGCAAATTCGACGGCAGCCAGCCGGACGTGTTTCCCTTCAAGAGACTCGGCCATATCCCGGGCGCGATCAACGTGCCATGGGCCGATTTGGTCAATGGCCAGACTGGAGTGATGCTCGACCAAGCGGCGCTCAAGGCCCGGTTCGAGGCGGCGGGAGTCGATCTCACCAAGCCGATCGTCACGACTTGCGCATCCGGCATTTTTTCCTGCATGAACGCGCTCGCGCTCTACGTGCTCGGTCGCGACGATGTCGCTGTCTATGACGGCGCCTGGGCCGAATGGGAACGCGCGGAAGATGCGCCGGCCGCCGCTGCGTGAGAACGGAGCCCACGCGATGGACGAGGTCGACCAAGACTATGCCGTGCTCGAAGACGGCGCCGAATATGCGCTCTTTTGCTCAAACGCCCAACAGAGCGTATTTCGTCTGCGTAACAAATCGGAAGCTTCATGCGCGTTGATCGAGAATGATGACGCGCTTCGCTTTCAAGCCGACTATCAGGCGCTGAAGAACGGCAACCCGGATTGGGACGCGGACAAGATTCTCGCTCAACTATGGGATCATGGCGGCTATGGCTGGCTCGCCAAACAGGAAGGTGAACCATGACGACTCTGGTGAAAACAACCGAGGACGGTCGAAAGCTCGAAGTGATAGGCTTCGCGCTCTATCTCGACGGGAAACTCGAGGCGGTCGACCTCACCGAGGTGACCCAACATCCGCTGAAATGGAAGATCCTTAACATTATGCCTGACGCAGTCTATGTCGCCGGCCGCGTCGCGCTCAACCGCGCGGAGGCCGACATCGCCTTCAAGGCGCTTAAAGAGGCTGAGTCGAAAATGCTTGCCGATCC
Source organism: Methylocystis sp. (assembly GCF_046349115.1). Taxonomy (GTDB): domain Bacteria; phylum Pseudomonadota; class Alphaproteobacteria; order Rhizobiales; family Beijerinckiaceae; genus Methylocystis. The sequence continues at coordinate 608,018 of NZ_JAXMCX010000002.1, forward strand.
TGTCGCGATTGCCGAGCGTTTCCGGATCGCCGCGATGTGGAAGGCTCGCGAGCAGGGGATCGAATGACGCTGCGCGCATTGCGCGCAGCCTTCGTAGTTCAGGATAACGCAGCTTCGCCGTGAGTCTGACAATTGGTCGGACACACGCGTGCGCAGGCGCCGCAGCCGATGCAAGCGCCGATATCGTTCATCACCATGATCTTCTTTTCGACTTCATCATCCTCGTCATCGTCGAGCGCCACGAGCTCGCCGTCCTCATTGAGGCCTTTCAGCGTCATGACGTCGCGTCCGCACACTTTGAAGCATCGCCCGCAGCCGATGCATTTCTGCGGATCGATCGCCAGAAGATATTCGGGACACCAATCCCGCCCGTCGCGTGTCGCCTGTGACATGGATATCGACTTTCCTGGTTAAACGGTCTCCAACGCTTTCAGGTTGGCCCGTTTTTGTTCGAGTTCTGCAAAGGCGTCATGCGCTTTTTGTGCCACGCCCATGATGGAGTTCCAATTGATTGGCAGCTCCTCTGACAGGTCGTGCAAGTCCATTTTTGCCTGCATCGCTTTGGCGGACAGTTTCTTGATTTCGGCCTTCAGGTCGTCGATCTCGCTCATGCGTTCGCCTCAGTAGTTCGCAACGGCGGGAAATTTTTCGATCATCTCCACCCCCGACTGAACATATTTGTCGCCTTCGGAGGCAAGCTTCTCGAAACTGTCGAAGCCGAAGCGGTGAACATCGCGCAATTGTTTGTTCACGACGATGAGTCTGCCGCCGATGAGCACCATGCGGCCAAAACCCTCGTGACTCATCTTGAGCATCGGCGAAATCATCACGCCGGTCGTGCGCTCGATCATCAGACAGATGGCGTTGAAGAACAGCTCCAGCCGCCAGATCGTCTCGGGATCGGGATCGCCGATAATCGGCAGGGCGCGGCGCGCCTCCTTGTCGACGATATAGGGCGCGAGAAGCTCAAGATCGCCTTTCCCTTCCCACGCGCCATGCGTGTCCTGCGCGCGCCAAACCTTGATAAGCTCCTTGATGAAAGGAAGCTCCGCGACAGAGTTTTTGTCCAGTTCCGCGACAGCCGTCGACATGTCTACTCCTTAGTCCTCGAAATCCAGCACGCGTTCCTTGCCTTTCGCCAGGGCCTTTCGCAGCCATGGCGGCGGCACGCCACGCAACACTTCCTCCAGCTTCGCAAGGAGATCGTCGATCGCCTCCGGCTGGTTGACTTTCATCGGATGAATATTGTTGGCGACAACGCGCGCCGCGCCGGACCCGCCGATCGCCGCCACGTAGAGTATGGCGCAGTCCTTGATCGCTTCGATCTTCGGCGCGAGCTTATCCTCGTTGCCATCCTCCTTGAGATCGCCTTCGAACTGAATCGCCTCTAGGAATTCATGTCCTTCGGGACCGATCTCATAAATCGCGATATTCTTCGCCCAGCCGAAATGAGCGTCGACGCGCTTCAGGTCCTGGGTGGCGAATGCGACTTTCATGACGCCTCCAATTCTCTGTCAATGTGTAGCCGCATGCAGCGACTCGACGCCATCGCGCCAGCTCTCTGGCGTTGGCTCGTGGTTATCTTCGTGGTCGGCCATCAGAAGATTGCTGATATCGAAAATGAGGTCGCGTCCGCCCCGATATCCAACGGTGAGCTGATGTCCGCCGCCGAGACGATCGAACATTGGAATGCCGATCCGGAAAAAGGGAATTTTCAGCCTCGCGGCGCCTTGCCGGCCATGCGAATGAGTGACGAGCAAATCGCAGCCGCGTTCGCGGGCGAGATTTTCCAGATCTTCCAGGTCCCCAATGAGCACATCGTCGGTCGCGACGCGCTCCAGGATCGGCGACTGGGTCGTCGTCACCGCCACATGTATCTGTGCGCCCATTTCAGTCAGCAATCCGCCGACGTCATAGAGAAGATCAGGTTCGGCGCCGATTGCGACCTTGCGCCCGCCAATGTGGAAATGTCCGTCGAGCATCGCGTCGACGAGTTGGCCCCGCTGGCGACGATATTTCATCGGCGCCGGTCTGCCGCTTATCTCGCTCAGAAAGGCAATGAAGGCGTCATTCGATTCAAGCCCGCAGAGACGTTCGAACAGCCGATAGGGAATGCCGGTCTTTTCTTTCATCGCCTCGGCGGCGAGTTTCATCTGGGCGCCGATCGCGATCGTCCATCCCGCCTCCCCCATCGCCGCGACTTCCTCGACGCCCACGCCGCCGATCGTGGTCGGCGTGAAATCATCAGGAATGTGGCCATCGAGCGAGCCGGACAAATCCGGCAAAAAGGTCGGCGCAAGCCCGAAATCCTCGATGATCGTTCGCAGCTCTTCGAGATCGCCGGGCGTAAGATGGCAGCCTGGAAGAACATTGACGCGCGTCTGGTCGCGCCGCGAAGCGTTCTTCGGCGCATCAACCAAAACCTCGATGATCTTGGCGACGGTTTTTCCCCAACCGTCCTGGAAGGCGTCCTTGAAGTCCGGCGTCGACACGTAAACCATCGGAAGATTCGCGACATCGGCGTGTTTGGCGCGAATCTGACGGATATAGCCGTCGACGTCGTCGCCCTTCGTCTCGGTCACGCCGGTCGAACAAATGCCGATGATTTCTGGCTTGGCGCGCTTATATATATTCAGCACCGCTTGCTCGACATTTTCATAGCCGCCGAGAACCGTCGCGACTTCGCTCATCGCGGTCGTCTGCATCGGTATGGCTTCTTTAAAATGCCGGGTGAAGAGGACCAGCCCGAAGGAGGTGCATCCTTGCGAGCCGTGCAGCAGCGGCATCGCCCCGCGCAACCCCATGAACGCCAGCGCGCCGCCGATCGGCTGACTCATCTTCAGCGGATTGACCGAACAGGCCTTCTTGCCAACAGTCACGGTCGCCATGGATTACTCCGCCGCGATCGCCGGCGCGACAGGCGCCATCTGTTCGAGAATTTCGTCGATGCGGACCGCGCAGGCGCCGCAGCCGCCGGAAGCGTTGGTGTGTTCGCGGACGCCTTCGACGGTCGTCAGGCCGTGAGCAAGGATCGCGTCCTCGATCACGCCGAGCGCGACGCTCTTGCAGTTACAGATTTTCTTCGCGCGACGCGTTTCCTCGGCCTTGACCGGGTCGGCGGCGAGCGCCGCGGCTTCCGCTTCCGCTTCCGCGATCGCCCTGGTCTGCCAATTGTCCTCGGGGTTTTCCCAAGGCGCCGGCCTGCGCACCTGCGCCCAGACGGGATTGTAAAGCGCCTTGTCGATCTCTTCGACCAGCTTCACCATGCCGACATAGCCCATATAGGCATGGTGACGTTCCTGATTGATGTCGAGCCAGGGCATGGAGGCCTTAAGCGCGATGAACTGCGAGCGGCCGCCGGACAGCATGATGTCGGCGCGCGCATCCTTCAGCATCTTATACATTTCGCGCGGCGTCATATCCTCGATCATATGCGCATCTTGACCCATCAATTCCTTGATGCGCTCCTTGTCTTCCTTGGTGGATTTTTTCACCGACGTGCCAACAAGCTCCAGCCCTGCTTCCTGCAGCGCCGCCACCACCGACCACGACTTGACGCCGCCGGTGATCAGCAGAACCTTCTTGCCTTCAAAGCGCGGCTTGTATTTCGCGATCGCCGCCCAGGCCCGCGCTTCCTCGCGCGCGATCACCGCCTCGGTGCGGCCCATCAATTCGGCCGGCGCGCCGCGCTCGATCAGCAGCCGCGCGATCTCGCGCAATGAATCGCTTGTGTCTTCGATGCCGTAGAAGGAGCCTTCGAAGAAGGGGATGCCGTAGCGCTCCTCCATCTTGCGCGCGACATTGATCATCGCCTTGGAGCACACCATCATCGCGGCCTTGGCGCGATGCGAATAAGCGACCTCGCGATATTTTCCGTCGCCGGAAATGCAGGAGAGAATACGAATGCCGATCTCGTCGAGAAGCGGCTTTACCTGCCACAATTCGCCGGAAAGATTATATTCGCCGATGATGTTGAGGTCATAGGGCGTCGTATAATCCGGCTCTTCCGTGCCGATCACATGCTGCAGCAACGCCTCGCCGGCGAGCTTGTTGCCGAGATTCTTCGGCCCGACGAAACCAGGCGAATTGATCGGAATCACCGGCTTGTTGAATTTCTCGCGCGCCGCCTTGCACACCGCGTCAATATCGTCGCCGATCATCGCCGGCACGCAGGTCTGATAGACGAACACCGCCGGCGGATCATATTTTTCGATGATTTCCCTGATCGACTTGAACAGCCGCTTCTCGCCGCCGAAGACGACGTCGGTCTCGTTAATGTCGGTCGTGAAACCCGTGCGCCAGAGATTGGAACCAGACGACTTGGCGCCGCGATTGTCCCAGGAGTTTCCTTCGCAGGCGATGGGGCCGTGGACGAGATGCGCCACGTCGGTGAGCGGCTGCAGCGCGATCTTCGCGCCGTCGAAGGCGCATCCGCCCGCCGCGCCGCCAGGTTGCAACTGCTTTGTGCAGCCCTTCTTACGTTCCGCTTCCGACTTGTTGGCGTTCTTACCGCAACCAGGTTCGTTAAAGACATCCTGGATGGTTGCCGAAAGCGAACTCATCTAGCCTCTCCTCAGTCGCGTTAGTAACGGATCTATTGAGCAAGAGTTGGGCCGCTCCCGCGCCTGAGCGCGGGAGCGAGACAGCGATCAGCGAATAATGTCGAAGCTATAGTCGCTCTTCGCCGGAACATTGGTGTTGCGATCGATCTCCTCGAAAATCCGATCGAGGATCCACACCAGGGTGTTCAGACCGCCCTGATAACCCCACACCGGATAACGGTGATGGTGATGGCGATCGAAGACCGGGAAGCCGATGCGGATGAGCGGCGTTCCGGTATCGCGCTCGAGATATTTGCCGTAGGTGTTGCCGATCAGGAAGTCGACCGGCTCCGTGAACAGCAGCGAACGCATGTGCCACAGATCGCGACCCGGATAGACGTGGCAGTTCTTGCCGAACGGCGAGCTGTCGAACAGTTCCTGGACTTTTGCCGCCCAGGCCTTGCCGCCATTCGTCGCAAGAACATGCGTCGGCTCGGCGCCGAGCTCCAGCAGGAAGCCCGCGAGGCCAAGGCAGAGATCCGGATCGCCGTAGATCGCGAATTTCTTACCGTGAATATGGGCGCTCGAATCCGCGATCGCGTCGACGAGCCGGCCGCGCTCCTTCTCAAGCTCCACCGGAATCGCCTTGCCGGTGAGGCGCGAAATTTCCTGAAGGAACTTGTCCGTCGCGGTCACGCCGATCGGATGGTTGAAGGCCGCGACTTCATGGCCATGCTCCTTGATCAGGGGCAGCGTCTTCTCGGTGCAATATTCCTGCATCGAGACCGTCGCCTTGGCGTTCAGCGCCTTCGCCGTTTCTTCGAGCGTGGTGCCGCCATCATACATGCGGAACTCGCCGTCGGTCGGCGTGTCGAACACTTCGCTGTTGTCGGCCAGGATGGTCGCCTCGACGCCCATCAGACCGAAAATGCGCTTGATCTCGCGAATGTTTCCGACCGTGTAACCGTCGAAGCCGCCGATGAAGTTGATCGAGTCGTTCACCTCGCGCTCAAGTTTGGGCGCGGTGCCCGCCTTGCCGTCCCAGAAATGCTCGATAATGCCCTTCAAAGCATTGTCGTATCCGGTGACATGGCTGCCCACGAAGGCCGGCGTGTGCGCGAAGGGGACGTCATATTCCGCCGGAACCGAGCCCTTCTCCTTCGATGTCTTGATGAAGGCGTTAAGATCGTCGCCGATCACTTCCGCCATGCAGGTCGTGGAGACCGCGATCATCTTGGGCTTATACATATTGTAGGTGTTCGCAAGCCCGTCGATCATGTTGTTGAGGCCGCCGAACACGGCCGCGTCCTCGGTCATCGACGAAGAGACGCAGGAACTCGGCTCCTTGAAGTGACGCGAAAGATGGCTGCGATAATAGGCGACGCAGCCCTGCGAACCATGCACGAAGGGGATCGTTCCTTCGAAGCCGACCGCGGCGAAAACCGCGCCGAGCGGCTGGCAGGCCTTGGCCGGATTGACGGTCAAAGCTTCGCGGGCGAAATTCTTTTCGCGATATTCGGGCGTTTTCGCCCATTCACGAACACGCTCGACTTCCGCGGGATCGCGCGGATTCTCGAACATCTTCTTCTTGTTGGCCAGCATCTGCTGGTATTCCGGCCCCCTGAAGAGGTCGAAGTGGTCTAGCACATTTTCGGCATTCTGGGGCATGGCTAAGTCCTAAACTTCATAAGAGTGAGGAAAGGGTCCGGCGCTCAACAGCGCGTGTTTGCGCCGGACCCCGTTCAATCATTCGGCGGCTTGCAGCAGCGGCGCGGGCTGGACCTTCCAGGGCGCCTTCGCCATCTTCCAGACCGGCGCGTTGATCGCCATGTCCATGTCGCGGGCAAAGATCGCGAATCCGTCATAGCCATGATAGGGGCCCGAATAGTCCCAGCTATGCATCTGGCGGAACGGCACGCCCATCTTCTGGAAGACGTATTTCTCCTTGATGCCCGAGCCGACGAGGTCCGGCTGGATTTTCTCGACGAAGCGCTCGAACTCATAACCGGTCACGTCGTCGTAGATCAGCGTGCCGTCCTTGACGTAATGCTGGGCGGTGCGCTGATAGTCGTCGTTGTGGCCAAACTCATAGCCGGTGCCGACGACTTCCATGCCGAGATCTTCATAGGCGCCGATCACGTGACGCGGGCGCAGGCCGCCGACGAACAGCATGACCGTCTTGCCTTCAAGACGCGGACGATACTTCGCGATCACCGCATCCATCAGAGGCTGATATTTGGCGATGACCCGCTCGGCGCCTTCCTTGATCTTGTCGTCGAAATAGCCCGCGATCTTGCGCAGCGACTCGGCGATCTTGCTCGGTCCGAAGAAGTTGTATTCGCACCACGGAATCCCGTACTTTTCTTCCATGTGGCGGGAAATGTAGTTCATCGAACGGTAGCAGTGCAGCACGTTCAGCTTCGCCTTCGGCGTCGCCTCGAGTTCCGCCAGCGAACCGTCGCCCGACCACTGCGCAATCACGCGAAGGCCCATCTCCTCGAGCAGAATGCGCGAGGACCAGGCGTCGCCGCCGATGTTGTAGTCGCCGATGATCGCGACGTCGTAGGGCGTCGGCTCGAAACGCGGCGCGGCGTTCGGGTCCATCTTGTCGAAGACCCAGTCGCGGATCGCGTCATTGGCGATGTGGTGGCCAAGCGACTGCGAAACGCCGCGGAAGCCTTCGCAGCGCACCGGCACGATCGTCTTGCCTTCATATTCCTTCGACTTCTGCTTCGACACCGCCTCGATGTCGTCGCCGATGAGGCCGATCGGGCATTCAGACTGAACGGTGATGCCGTTGTTGAGCGGGAACAGCTCCTGGATTTCGTCCATGATCTTGGCGAGCTTCTTGTCGCCGCCGAAGACGATGTCCTTCTCCTGGAAGTCCGAGGTGAATTGCATCGTGACGAAAGTGTCGATGCCGGTCGTGCCGATATAGTAATTGCGGCGCGCCGCCCAGGAATACTGACCGCAGCCGACCGGGCCGTGGCTGATGTGGATCATGTCCTTGATCGGACCCCACACCACGCCCTTCGAACCGGCGTAGGCGCAGCCGCGGATGGTCATGACGCCCGGGATCGATTTGATGTTGGACTTGACGCCGCAATCCTGCTTGCCCTGCTCATGCACATTGAGGTGCTTGGCGCGGCGCTTCGCAGTCTTCTCGGGATAGACTTTCAAAACTTCTTCGATGAGCGCCTTGTTGCGGCTCTTGATTTCCGCGACGCTCTGAGCAGGTGATAAGCTCATCTTCCTCTCCGATCATTGAAGGAGAGAGCGGACCTTCGATCCGCCCCCTGACCAATTGCCTTAAGCGATGGCCGCGAGTTCAGCGGCGGATTTGCCGATCTGGCTCTCGTCGACCTGCTTCATGATGCCGTGCTCCATGAGCATGTCTTCGAGTTCGTCCATGGTGATCGGGGTCGGGATGATGCCCTTGCCCTGATTGCCATGGACCTTCGTCGCCAGATTGCGGTAGTGGGTCGCTTGAGCCGATTCCGGCGCATATTCCAGAACCGTCATGCGGCGCAGCTCGGCGTGCTGAACGATATTGTCGCGCGGCACGAAATAAATCAGCTGCGTGCCAAGCTTCTTCGCCAGAGCTTCGGCAAGCTCAAGCTCCTTGTCGGTCTGGCGCTCGTTGCAGACCAGGCCGCCCAGGCGCACGCCGCCGGAATTGGCGTATTTCAGAATGCCCTTCGAGATGTTGTTGGCGGCATACATCGCCATCATCTCGCCGGACATGACGATGTAAATCTCCTGCGCCTTGTTCTCGCGGATCGGCATCGCAAAGCCGCCGCAGACAACGTCGCCCAGCACGTCGTAGGACACATAGTCGATGTCCTCGTATGCGCCGTTCTCCTCAAGGAAGTTGATCGAGGTGATGACGCCGCGGCCGGCGCAGCCGACGCCCGGCTCCGGACCGCCAGACTCAACGCAACGAATGTCGCGATAGCCGACCTTCATCACGTCCTCGATCTCGAGGTCCTCGACGCTGCCGGCGTTCGCCGCCAGGCTCAGGATGGTGTCCTGCGCCTTGGCGTGAAGAATAAGGCGCGTCGAATCCGCCTTCGGGTCGCAGCCGACAATCAAAATGCGGTGACCCATCTCCGCAAGCGCGGCCAATGTATTCTGGGACGTCGTCGACTTGCCGATGCCCCCCTTCCCGTAAAACGCGATCTGCCGTAGTGACATCTTCGTCTCCTGCTGTGCGCTGCCGTCGTCCCTCACCGTCGACTTCCGGCCCTGAATCTGCGCCTGACCGGGAGCATTCCTTCTCTCGCGCACTAGCGAGGTTTAGGGTCCGATCGAGTTGCGATGGCCATCTCGCAAGGCGCATGCCAGCAGCTTGAAAAGTTTTTATTACGTAATTTCAATTAGTTCCAAATTCGCTGGCCCGAATGTTTCGATGTGTGAAAGTTGACATGAGGAATGAGCGCAACATTGCTGGGAGGATTTTACATACCGTCGAAGCCCATGGACCGAAGGAGGCTCGACGTCTCGCGCCGACCAGGATTTGCGTTCGCCGTTCGCCGGTCTATGGTCCGTCTCAGGACGAATAAGAATTGAGGTCGACCGTCGCGCGACGACGGGCTCTTTCACGCCGATCAGGAATTGAATTCGCCGTTGACGCGGCGTCGCGCCGTCTCGGCGACGATCGGATCGGAATCATTGAGCAGCGGCGCGACTTCCTCCGCCGACAGCCGCGACGCCAGGCAATGGCGCACCCGCCAATCCGGATCCTCGCGTAGAAGTGACAATTGTTCCATTGTCATGCGCTGCGCGACTTCGAGCCGAACGTCGGCCGACGGATCAAGCGCCATTCGGCCCAGCCACCGCTCGTCGACGCGTTGCGCAACAATTCGTCGCACCTGAATTTCCGTATCGTCAATCATCAACACGAGCAGCGGCGGATCAAGCCGACGCGCGACGACGATGCGGACGTAATAATCCTCATCCTCCATCATCGGCAACAGATCGGCGCCATCGAGAAGCGTCGCGATGCGGATGCGGACTTCACGATGAGGGTCCTTGCGCAGCTCCAATCGGTATCGATGCGGTAAGCGGCGCACCGCTTCCCATCGAACGGTCTCATCGGGATCGTTCAGCATCGCCGGAAGCAGGAATGTGTTGACGAACTTCGCGGCGATCGCCCGCACCTCGAAATGAGGATGTGCGAGATGCTCCTCGGCGAGCTCGGGATTCCATTCAAAAAATCGATCGATGCGTCGTGCGTAGCGATCCTGCACGCAGGCTTTGCGCAATTCGCAGCGACCCGAAGGCAACAATTCCTGATGAGGACAGGCGCCGCAATCGACGTCGCGTCCCAAATAGTCTCGCGCCTCGTCAATGTCAGTCGTCATCGGAAACGCCAATCCTGTCGAGAACGCCAAGCAACACCTTAGCGCCAATCTTATCGGATGGATCGAGTTCCTGAAGCTTCATCACCGCTTCACGGCTCTCTTCGATCTCGCCCAGCCGCATTTTCAAATAGGCGTAACCTTTCAGGGTGAATAGATAGAAACGCGGGAGCACCGCGTCATAACTGTCAAAGATCGCGTCGTCTTTGGTGACCAGTCGCCATTCGATGGAAAAGTTGTTTTCGCGCGCGGCTTTTACAAGGCAGCGTTCGGCAATGCCCAACGCTTCCCGCAAACGCCCCTTGTAGAAATAGAAGCGGTAAAAACCGATCAGCACGGCGGCGTGATCGGGGGCGTGGCTCTCCGCCTGCCGCAAATATTCCTCGGCCGTCGCCGAGTCGGCATAGGCTTCGGCGGCGCGCCAGAGGCATATTTCCGCTTCTTCTGGCAAGCCGCCGCCTAGAATCGCCTCGGCGAGATAATTCTGATCGCCGAGGCTCGTATCGACATCCTCGAAATGCATTGTCCGAGTCTGCCTTCAGCTCAGTGCGCGTGCTCCACGAAGGTCGTAGCGCTGCTCGAGCATGAGCCGCCAGCGCTCTTCGGATCATGGAATTTCAGCCCGCCGCCGGTTGGCGAGTCGGCGAAATCGATGGTGACGCCTTCGAGCAGCAGGCGGCTTTGCGCCGGAAGGTAGAACTTCAGCCCGTCGACGATAAATTCCTGGTCCCCGTCGCGCGGCGTCGCCTCGACGTCGAATTCCGCCGACATGCCGGAACATCCGCCAGGCGACACGAACAAACGGAATCCTCCAGCAGGATTCGCGCTGAATTGGATCATGCGCCGAACAAACTTATGCGCGGCGGGAGTCATCGTAAATTTCATCAAATCCTCCTTACGCAGGCGGCTGATATCGCGGGTAGGAATTGTCGATCACGCAAGTATTATCGACCGGGCAGACGGCGGCGCATTGCGGCGCGTCGAAATGACCGATGCACTCTGTGCACTTTTTCGGATCGATCACGAAAGTTCCGTTCTTTTCCGAAATTGCGACATTGGGGCATTCCGGCTCGCATGCCGAGCAGCTCGTGCACTGCGAAGCGATGATTTTCAAAGTCATTGCGTCTTCTCCTTAAGACATTGCGGGGCTTGACGCCCCGCAAGTCTTTCTACATTTCACCGTTACGCGGCATTGATGAGCGCGCCTTGACGGATTTCGGCGTCGCCGCGCTGGACATGTTCGATCTCGCCGGAATTGACCTTGTCGAGATAGGCCTTGAACCAGGCGATCGCCGACTTCTCGATGAACTCATGCGCATATTGATCGACAGGCTCGATCCCCGCCTTCAACAGATCGTTCTTCGGGCAGCCGCCGATCTTCGCCACAAACACCGCATGGCAGTCGTTGATCGCGCGGATCACCGTCTCCAGACTGTCCTCGTCGCCATAGCCGCCCTGGCAGTAAAGATCGACCCGACGATGACCGACGAATTTCGCGCCCTTGGTCGTGAGTTCGTAAACCTGGAACTCCTTCGCATGGCCAAAATGTTCGTTGATCAGGCCAGACCCTTTCGTCGCCACCGCGATCAGAAGCTGGATGTCGCTGCTCGCCCCGGCAAGCGTCGCAAGCTCCTCCTGCTTCGCCGCCACCTTCGCGACACGCTCCTCTTCAACCTTCTCCTGATAGGCCTTGCGGCCCTCAAGATCATAGTCGACCTCCATCGCCATGATCTTGTCCGTCGTGAACTCCGCGCTGCGGTCCTCGCCCAGAAGACCGACCGCGTCCGCACGGCACTGACGGCAGTGCCGCATCATGTTCATCTCGCCTTCGCAGCTGTCCTGCAGCGCCTTCAATTCCTGCGCCGACGGGCCGCGCTGGCCGGTCAGGCCAAACACCGTTCCATGCTCAGGCGACGAAATCAGCGGCATGATATTGTGCAGGAACGCCCCGCGCGACTTCACCGCCTTGTTCACCTCGATCAGATGGCGGTCGTTGATCCCCGGGATCATCACCGAATTCACCTTGCACAGAATCCCGCGCTCAGTGAGCATCTCAAGCCCCTGAAGCTGGCGGTCGGTCAGAAGCTTCGCCGCCTCGACCCCGGTGTAGCGCTTATGCTTCCAGAACACCCAAGGGTAAATCCGCGCGCCGATCTCGGGATCGATCATATTGATCGTGATCGTCACGTGATCGACGTTGAACCCCGCGATCGTGTCGACATGGTCCGGCAGCGCCAGCCCATTCGTCGACAGGCACAGCTTGATGTCGGGCGCCGTCCGCGAAATCAGATCGAAGGTCTTGAAGGTCTTCTCCGGATTGGCCAGAGGATCGCCAGGACCGGCGATTCCCAGCACCGTCATCTGCGGAATCGTCGAGGCCACCGCCAGAACCTTCTTGGCCGCCTGCTCGGGCGAGAGCTTCTCCGACACCACGCCGGGACGCGACTCATTGGCGCAATCATATTTGCGGTTGCAGTAGTTGCACTGGATGTTGCACGCCGGGGCCACCGCCACATGCATGCGCGCGTAATGGTGATGCGCCTCCTCGCTGTAGCAGGGATGGTTCTTCACCTTCTCCCAGATCTCGGTCGGAAGATCCCCCTCGCCGGCGCCGGAGCCGCAGCTCGCCTTGCCGCTCCCCCCCGACGTCCCGCACCCCTTATGCTCCGCAATCTGCTGCATAATCCCCTCAAGCCCCGGAGATGATGCTTCCCCAGACGCGACGTCGATTTCAGTCCCTAGCGATTCCATGTGACGATCCCCTCTGGCCGCTGGACCTTGCGCTGCATTTCGAGCGCAGGGAGCGCTTTGAAAAAAGCTCTACGGTTGGGATCGCAACTAGCGTGCCAGCGGCGCACTCTTATTAAGTAATTTAAATTCAATAAGTTATTTTAATCCGCCCGATGTCCGTACATAAACATACAAGCTACGTCAGTTTGTATCTGTTATAAACGCGACATCGATCCCCTCTTCGTCCGCTCCCTAAAGACTCTCGTATTGACCGACGATCCGCAGATCAATGCGCGCATTGGGAATGGTCGAGGGAGCGTCGGCCATCGCCTCTCCTCATTGTCGATTCTGGTTCGATTCGTCGCAGGGCCGAGCCATAAGCACACAGCTTAAGAGTGGCGTCCTTCTCGACATGGGTCGATGGTTCGATCATGGCGCGATAGAGCGAGAAACGTAACGCTTGGCTCGTTGCCCGCCCGATGGGTTGGCGGATAGAAGAAGCGGACCCATGCGACGCGCCAACTGGCAAATCGCATCGTCAATTATTTCTCGGCGTCGACCCGATTGTCGCTAACGAAAGGGCGTCGGCTCGCGAAGTCAATCCGCGGCCAGCGTCACAGCGCGCCATTCCTAATCCAACGATCAGCCCGCGGGCACACAGGTGTTTTCGACCGGACAAACTTCCGCGCAGCGCGGCGTGTCGAAGTGTCCCTCGCATTCAGTGCATTTCTTGGGATCGATAATATACATGTCGTTCTTTAACCGAATCGCGGCGTTCGGACATTCGAACTCGCAGGCGCCGCACACGGTGCATTGCGACGCGACAATCTTATAGGCCATGGCGCGACTCCTCGCTCGTTCTATGCCAGGGCCTTGCCTTCAATTCGCATGCCAGACCTGAGAGCGCATAAAGCGCAAGGAGCGGCGACAAATCGCGCCTTAATCGTAATGTTTTAGACAAATGTGTATTGTTCGACAGACAAGAATCACCGACGCGAAGCGCGCCCCGCTCAAACCGATCGATGCGCTTTAAGTCAAAACCGCTTGACTTCTATATTATATTTCTTGAGCGCGTAATTGACTTGACGCAGCGACAAGCCGAGCAGGCGCGCCGCCTTCGCCTGAACCCAAGCGGCTTTCTCCATCCCTTCGATGAGCTTGTCTCTGTCGATCATCCGTCGCACCGGCGGATAGCCGGGACCGTCGTTGAATTCGTCTTTTTCGGACGCCGAGGCAAATTCGTCGTGCTTGGGCATGGACGTCTGTCCGCCCGGAAGGGCAATATTAATCTCTCGGTCAGCGGCCTTTGCCGGCGGCGTCGCCGTAGAATGATGACCCTGCGGATTCTGGGCGCCGCGATAGGCGCCGCTGCCGCTCCCCGTCCACAACAGGGCGGAAAGACATTTTCCAGAAGCGCAGGCAAAGTCCTCGCCGATGACGCTTTCGTCATGCGCCAAAGTCGCGGTTCGACGCACGCAATTCTCGAGCTCCCTCACATTGCCGGGGAAATAACAGCGCTGCAGCGTTTCGATGGCGGTCTCGGAAAAGACATGGCTGCGCTCGTTTTCCGCGTTGAAACGATCGAGGAATTTTTGAGCGAGCAGCGCGACGTCTCCCGGACGTTCGCGGAGCGGCGGCAAAAATACCGGAACCACATTGATGCGGTAATAGAGATCGGCGCGAAACTCGCCTTTCGCGACGGCTTCCTCCAAATTCTTGTTCGTCGCGAAAATCAAGCGCACATCCACCTTCAGCGTGCGCGTGCCGCCCACGCGCTCGAATTCGCCTTCCTGCAGCACGCGCAGCAGCTTCGCCTGAAAGGCGGTGGAAATCTCGCCGATTTCGTCGAGCAGCAAGGTGCCGCCATTCGCCATTTCGAACCGGCCCGCCCGCTGCGCGACCGCGCCAGTAAAGGCGCCGCGCTCATGTCCGAACAATTCGGATTCGAGAACGCTCTCGGGCAAGGCGGCGCAATTCAGCTTGACGAAAGCCATGGTCCTGCGCGGCGAAAGATCGTGCACGGCGCGGGCAAACAATTCCTTGCCGGTTCCGCTCTCGCCGCGCAACAAGACCGTCGTGTTCGACTTGGCGACAACCGCGATCGTTTCCAATACATCGACGATCGCCGGGCTCTCGCCCACGATTCCGGCGATTTCGGGCGAAGGGGCGCGCGATTTCTTTCGCGACCGCGACGTCAACGCCTTTTCCAGGCTTGCCTGTTCGTTCAACAGGCGCTGTCGGTCCGCCGACAACATGCGGTGCAATTTGACGGTCTGTCCGATGAGATTGGCGATCATCGTGAGGAAACGAAGATCGCCATCGAAACTATGACCAGGAGGCCGCTCGCAGAGCCTGTTGATCGAGAGAGTTCCGATCACGCCGCCATCGGCCTTGATCGCCACCCCGACGAAAGAAACTTTGTCGCCGAGGCGCTGCGTGACGATATCGACAGAGTCGGCGAACAAGGGTTCGCTGCTTACATCCTGGATCACGATCGGCACGGCGGTCGCGACCAGTCGATCGATGATTTTGCGCGGCAATATATCGATCGCCGGCCGTCCGCCGGGGTCGGCCCAGCCGGAGGTCGCGACGATCTCCGGATCGCCTTTCTGGTCGAGCACGACAATCATGCCGAGCCGCATGTCCATAAATGAACTGAGCACGCTCACGACATTTGTCAGCGCATATTCGAGGCGCGCCGGCGCCGTTAAAATTTTGGAGATTTCGTAGATGCCAAACAGTGCCACGTCGGGAGAGGGCGTGCGCAAAGCCGTCGCGCGTTGCGTCGGGCTCGATGACGAAGCGCCTGTTCTGCCTTCGGGAGCGCTGTGTTCTTTCACGGCCGTTCTCCAGAGAACAGCCATGCCGCGCCAAACCTAGGCCGCTTTTCGCATATGCGAAGCATGGAATTATTCTGACTCCAGTTTTCCCTGCTGTCTTGTTCAAATTCCATACAAATCACAGTCCGATGTGCTTAAATGCAGTGCACAATCGGGCGCCAGCGAATTCGAGACGACTCGGCAAATGTCGCGAAGAGCCCCGCGAGTCGCGGGCGGCGAGGCGCAGCTCGCGCTCAAGCAGTTCGGTCAGCAAGCTCCTCGACGACCTTCCATCCGACGCTGCCATAGGGGTCCTTCTTCGACAGAAGATCGAGATATTCCCGCGCGGCCTCCTGATTTCCTCGCCGCAATTCGATGAAGCTGAGCGCTTTCAGCGTATACAGCGCAAAGCGCCCCGGCCCATCCTGGGCGTGCGTCGCTTCCGGCCATTCGCGGATGTCATCGGGCCATCCCGCCTGTTTCACGGCTTCCTTAAGGCCTTCCGTTGCGATATCCGCCGCGAAATCGAGACTGCCCATATAGGTGTGGATTTTGTACAGGCAGTAATAGGGCGCCAATTCGCCGGGATTGATGGACAGCGCCTGCCTGAAAAGCCGGTCGGCGGCCGCCCGGTCGCGCCGATAGGCCGCGACCCCCTGCTGCAAAAGATCATCGATCTCCGGCGCCACCGCGCCGAAATTTATCCGTTCACCGTCAGCGAGGGCTATGTCCATTCGCCGCGCCAAGCAACTCCCGGGCCAACAAATGCCGGCTGTGCGCAAGTTTCTTGAACCACGGTTCGACGCCGTGCGCCGAACCTATGGGGCGGATCGGAGAAGGAGGGCGTCCAAAATCTCGCATTCCGCCGCGCTCAAACGAAATTCGAAGATCGATAAATCCTCCGCCATATGGGTCTTCGAGGACGTGCCGGTCAGACACACGATGTCGCGCTGCGTCAGATAGCGGAAAAATATCTGGGCCGCGCTTCGCTCATGCTTTGCGGCGAGATCGGCTACCTCGGGCGACTTAAGGATTTCGACATTGGCGGTGAGGGTCCAGAAGCTTTGATAGACGATCCCGCTTTGGTCGCAGAAGGCCCGAATCTCCTGGTCGTAATGCGATTTTGCGTGAAAGCGGTTCTGAATCGTCGCGGGCCTGATCCGGGCCTTTTGGCACAGGGCGTCGAGCCGCGTCAGCTCATAGCAATTGCTCACCCCCAATTGTCGGACCAAGCCCTGGTCATAGAGGCTCTCCATCGCCCGCCAAACTTCGAGCGTATCCCTGTCGTCCGGATAGGGGGAATGAAGCACAAGCCCGTCGACCAGAGCGACGCGAAGATTGACGAGCGACGCCACGAATGACTGCCGAACCTGCTGCGTCAGGCTTGCGTGGGGGTCATAGGGAACATTGTTTGGATCCTGCCCGGCGAAGGGCGTAAATTTCGTTTGAAGATAAATCTCCGAACGCGCCGCCAGCCCGCTGCTGAAAACCGCGGCGAGCGCCTCGCCCACGCCCGGCTCATGGTAATGCCGCGGCTGACAGGCGGTGTCGACGCCCCGAAACCCCGAACGCAGCGCCAATTCCACCAGCGCCGCGGTGCGCTCCTTCTTCCAGGCGGAGCCATAGAGGAGACGAGGCATCGCCACCCCAAAGGCGGAGACGATATGGCGCTCGTCAGTTGTTTCCTGTTTCGGGTTCAGCGCGACCATCGCGTCGGCAAGGGTGGGGACAACTTTTCGATTGTCTCATTGGCGGGCGCGGACGACATTACCTCCGCGTCGAGAAGGGCGGCCAGCAATGACCGTACCGAATTCTCGGGGGCGGGACAACGATCGTTCCAGTTCTTCGATCAGTCAATCCTTTGACGCTTCTCGGCGCAGGAGGCGATGATGAAACTCGACGAACGCGAACATGGGGTGCTGGCTTTTGTCGATCTGGACGGCCGTGTCTGGGCGCAATGCGCGAAATCCTCTCCTTACGCCTCTGATTATGTGGTCGAAGGTCCGTTGAGCGGATTTGTGGTCGAGGATGGGACATTCACGGCGGAGAGCGAAAAGGAATTTCGTGATTGGCTCGACGATCGCCTGCTGTATGACGAACTGTTTCATGTAAAGGACCGGGAAGCCGCTATCGAAATAACAAAACTCATCGCCGAAGCCGCGGCTCGAATTCTAAAGGACCGGGAAACGCCGTAATGGAGAAAGCTTCTCGAACCGACGCGGTATGGCGATGAATGGGAAACGGGGAACGCCATGACCGACGACGCTTCAAACTATCGCTATTTTCTCTCTTATTCCGGGGTCAAACTGCCGCTGAAACTCGTCTCGCCGATCGAGGCCGGGGCGCTCGGCCATCGCAACACTTATATTCGCGCAAGCTATGACGCCGAAGAAAGGCTGCTGCGCTGCGAGAAGATCGTTTATGGCGAAGTCGAGCTGCGGCACGACTATGAATATCACGCCAATGGCGCGCTCAGCCGCGCGCTGATCGAAATGGGCGGCGACGAAACCGAAATGCGCTTCGACGCCGAGGGCCAGTTGCTGTCCGAATAATACGACATCCGTTTGATCTGCTCGGATGTCATTCCCGACGCGCGAAGCGCGATCGGGAATCCAGAGCAAGCCCAGCGTTCTTGGATTGGCTCTGGATTCCCGGTCAGGCCTTCGGCCTGCCGGGAATGACACGGCCCCAGCGAACGGATAAACCGGAATCCTTATGATTTGCCGATCGCGTCGCTTCGCATGCGCCTTGCGCATTAATCGCAGCCGCTCAGTTCGGGGCGATTGAACTTATCGCTCAGGAATATCGCGCCCGACTTCTTCGTCACGCCTCAGATGGGCGGGCAATTGCGGTTCGCGGGCGACGAGATCGGCAAAATGCGATTCAAAGGCCTGGCCGGCGAGCGCTGCGTCGAGACCGGCGAGCGCGGCGGAGATCAAACCGGCTTCCTCTTCTTCGAGCACGCGCATCGCCGTGCCGAGATGCACGAGCACATGCGCGCCCATAGGCTGCGCGCCGATCAGCAGCATGGAGACGCGTTCGGCGCGGCCGGCGCCTTCACAAACCGCCGACATGTCGTCGCCCTCGATCACGCGCATCGGAACGCCAAGGCACATGGGAATCCGTCCGTCCGATGCTTCAGTCGTCCGCGCGCAAAACCTCGCGGCTCGCATAGGCGACGCCGATGGCGCTGATCGCGACGATGGAAATCCAGCCGAAGGCGACCGCCAGCGCGAGAAGATGATCCGACTGGGTGGCGATATGCGCGAGGCTTTCAGCAAGCCCATACGGATGCGCGCCCGGATGCGCCTTCGCCGCGACAGGCGCGAGCGCCGCCGCGACGACGATCATTCGCAAGAAGATCATTTCAATTCCTCCATTCGCCGGCGGCGGCCGCGCCTTTATGGCCTTCGTAATTTGGATGATCGATGTCATGGCCAAGCAGCGCCTGTTCCGGCGACAGCGGCTCGGCGCGCGGGACGCAGTCGACTCCCCAACTCATGAGGAGATCGCGAGCCGTCTCGACGGCGACATCGATCGCGTCACGCACCGGATCAGTGAGCGGACCGCCCCAGTTTTCAAGATCGAGCGGCTGACAACCGACAAGCGCGAGGCGCGAAGGATAATCGCCAAGGAGATCAGCGGCGCTCAGCACCTCCTGAAAGCCGGTCTGATGCAGGCTCATCTTTTTCGAGCCGGTGAATTTCGGCACCTCGCCGTCGCACACGATTTTCAGCGTTCCAGGCGGAAGGCCGTAATCGATGGCGTCGAAAACCAGAAGGTCGTCCGCCTCGCGCACAAATTGCACGAGATAAAGCCCCTGGGTTCCGCCATCGAGCACGGTGACGTGATCCGGGAGAGCGTAGCGACGGTGAAACGCCTCCACCGCGCGCACGCCGAAGCCTTCATCTCCCCAGAGGATGTTGCCGATGCCGAGGACGAGAACGCGCCGGGCCACGGATCAGGCTCCATCCTTGAAATGACGCTCGCCCGAGATCATCGAGGAGATGATGCTCTGGCGCGACATGATGTCTTCGCGCACGGCCGCATAGATATGGATGATGATGAACGTGACGATCACATACATGCCGAGATGATGCCAGGTATGCACCTCCTGGCTGTTCGGCCAGATATAGAAGACCCAGCCGAAGAGCTTCGCCTCCCAGCTGTCGGCGCCTTCGCCTTCCGAATAGAGCGCGAAGCCGGTGACGATCATGAAGGCCGCCGTCAGCGTATACATGACGAACATCGCCGTCTGCGCCAAAGGATTATGGCCGACATATTTCATCGGCGCCTTCTCCAGAAAGGCATACCAGCGGATTTCATGCGCCAGCTCCTTCCAATAGGAGGCGCGCCAGATCGGCACGTAATAGATTTGCCGCGAATGTTCGTTACCGACGAAAACCCAATAGCCGCGCAACAAGAAGCCGACGGCCAAAATCTGGCCGGCGGTGAAATGGGCAAAGCGAATATAGCCCATCACGAAATGCTGCGACGCCTCGCCGGCGACAGTGGGCGGTGGAGAGCCGATCAGATAGCCGGTGACGATCAGGACGAGGATGGCGAGGGCGTTGACCCAATGCCAGAGCCGCACCGGCGCCTCATAGACATAGACGGTCGGCCGCGCGATGGCCCTTTCGCCGTGAGAGTCGGCGACGTCGATTCGCGAAATGTCGGTCATCAGCCTCTCCTTTAGCGCACCTTCACCGTCGCCATCTCTTGCCCGTCCTCGCTCATCACATGCGTCGAACAGGCCAGACAGGGGTCGAAGGAGTGGATCGTGCGCAGGATTTCGACGGGCTGCGAGGGATCGACCATCGGCGTATTCATCAGCGACGCCTCGAAGGCGCCGATGTTGCCCGCTGGATCGCGCGGCGAGCCGTTCCATGTCGTCGGCACGACGCATTGGTAATTGTCGATCTTGCCGTCCTTGATCTTGATCCAATGCGCCAGCGCGCCGCGCGGCGCCTCGGTGAAGCCGACGCCCTTCGTCTCCTTGGGCCAGCTTTTGGGCTCCCATTTCTCGACATTGGCGGTCGCAAGATCGCCGGCCTTGATATTGGCGATCAGCTTGTCGAAGAAGCGCCGCATCTGATAGCCGGCCCACTGCCCTTCGAGCGCGCGCGCCGCGGTGCGGCCAAGCGTCGAGAACAGCGCGGCGGTCGGCAGGTCGAGATCGTGCAGCACTTTCTCGACCGGCTCCTTGAACTCCGGCTTGCCTTGCGCATAGCCGATCACCCAGCGCGCCAGCGGGCCGACTTCCATCGCGTGGCCGCGCCAGCGCGGCGCCTTGATCCAGGAGTATTTGCCGCTCTCGTCGAGCTCGATGATATTGGTCTTCGTGCCCTTAGCGTTGGGTCCGAGTTCGTAATGCGGCTCGGTGACGCCGTCCCAGGGATGCAGCCCCTTGGTTTCGTCGCCGTATTTATACCAGGAGTGCGTCACGAACTCCTGAATCTCCTCCGGATCGCGATGATCGACGGGATGAATCTCGTCGAGCTTGCCATTGATGATCGCGCCGCGCGGCAACAGCAGATTCTTGTCCGTATAGTCATTGGCGCGCTCCGGCACATCGCCATAAGCAAGCACCGATTTGCCGGACAATCCGCCGCCATGGAGCCAGTCCTTATAGAAGGAACCGATGGCCATGATGTCGGGGATATAGACCTTGTCGTTGAATTCGATCAGTTGGTCGATGATGCCGTCGACGAGATTCAGGCGCTCCATATTGATCGCGCCGACCGCGCCGGTCCCGTCGATATTGATTGCGCAGGGAACGCCACCGACGAGCCAATTGGGGTGCGGATTCTTGCCGCCGAAAATCGTGTGGATTTTCACGATCTCCTTTTGGAAGTCGAGCGCCTCGAGATAATGCGCGACCGCCATCAGATTGGCTTCGGGCGGCAGCCGATAGGCCTTGCTGCCCCAATAGCCGTTCTTGAAGGGACCGAGCTGGCCGGACTCGACAAACTTTTTTAAGCGCGTTTGCAAGTCCTTGTAATAGCCGGGGGAGGACAGCGGCCAGCTCGAAATCGACTGCGCCAATGCGGAGGTCGCCTTGGGATCGGCGCTCAGCGCCGAAACCACATCGACCCAGTCGAGCGCATGAAGATGATAGAAATGCACGATGTGATCATGCACCTGCAGCGCGAGCTGCATGAGATTGCGGATCGAATTGGCGTTCTCGGGAATGGTGATGCCGAGCGCGTCTTCGACGGCGCGCACCGAGGTGAGCGCATGGGTGCCGGTGCAGACGCCACAAATCCGTTCAGTGAAAGCCCAGGCGTCGCGCGGGTCGCGGTTCTTGAGGATGACTTCGATCCCCCGCCACATCGTTCCGGTCGAGACGGCGTTGCGGATGACATTGTTGGAGTCGACATTCACCTCGACGCGCAGATGGCCTTCGATGCGCGTGACCGGATCGACGACGACGCGTTTGCCGCTATTGTCGAGCGTGAAGCCGTTGGGCGTGGCGACGCCGGCCGAGGCCGCCGCGGCGGCTGGAGCGGCGGTCGCCGCGTGAACTTGTGAAATGCGCTGCTGCGTCATGGCTGTTGTCCTGGAGGAGAGCGGCGTCAGGCCGAATGATCATTATTGGTGATCGTTGTTCTTCGAGACGACGCGCTTGACGGCGGTCGCCGCGGCATGCGCGACGACGGCGACGCCGACGACGCCCGCCGCAGCGAGGCCAATTTCGTCCGCGTTCTTCTCGACGCCGAACTGATGGATATTAGTCAGACGCTCATAGAAGGGGCCCTTGTCCCAGAACCCTTCTTCCGAACAGCCGATGCAGCCATGGCCCGACTGGATGGGGAAGGACACGCCGTTGTTCCAGCGCACCGTCGAACAGGCGTTATAGGTCGTCGGCCCCTTGCAGCCCATTTTGTAGAGGCAGTAGCCCTTGCGCGCGCTTTCGTCGTCCCATTGCTCGACGAACTGGCCGGCGTCGAAATGCGGACGGCGGTAGCATTTGTCGTGGATGCGTTGCGAGTAGAACATGCTCGGCCGGCCTTGCCGGTCGAGTTCGGGCAGTCTGCCGAAGGTCGTAATATAGGTGACGACGCCGGTCATGACTTCGGCGATCGGCGGACATCCCGGCACTTTGATGATCGGCTTGTCATGGATGACCTTGTCGATCGGCGTCGCCTGTGTGGGATTGGGCTTCGCCGCCTGCACGCATCCCCATGAGGCGCAGGCGCCCCAGGCGATGACCGCCATGGCGTCATCCGCCATCCATTTCAGTTTTTCGACGAAAGGCTTGCCGCCGTCGATGCAGAACATGCCGCCTTCGTTGAGCGGCGGATTGCCTTCGACGGCGAGGATATATTTGCCCTTATATTTCTGCTTCGTCTCTTCGAGAATCGCTTCGGCCTGATGGCCGGCGGCGGCCATGATCGTATCGTCGTAATCAAGCGAGATCATCGACAGGACGACGTCTTTCACCAGCGGATGCGCCGAGCGGATGAAGCTCTCCGAACAGCAGGTGCATTCGAGCCCATGCATCCAGATGACCGGTGTGCGCTCCTTGGTTTCGAGCGCGTTAGCGATCTTCGCGGCGCCGATCGGACCCATTCCAAGACTGGCGGCGGTCAGGCTGCAAAATTTCGTGAAGCTTCTGCGCGTCACCCCCTGGCGGCGGATGACGTCGTAAAAAGTCTCGATTACGGCCATTCCCGCTCCTCCTGACAGCGTTTCGTCCCTTCGTCGCGATCTTGCGTCGCGCGTTGTTTTCAAAGGTTGAGCAAGGTCCGGGCCAAGCGTCGCTGCTAATTGAAATTGATTTAATTCCAAGGTGCTAAGCGCGATCGACCGACGCCCCGACGGGAAGTTTCGCGCGATGGCGGCTAGTCGATTTTCAGTCGGCGGAAAGGCGCTTGCCAGCCTCGTCAATGCGCCGTGCAGACCATGCAGGGATCGAAGGAGCGGATCACATGCTGCACCGAAGCGGCGCGTGCGCCATGGCCTTCGAGCGGCGCGCCGACAAGCGCCTGTTCGACAGGACCGGCCGCGCCGGTAGCGTCGCGCGGCGAGAAATTCCATGTCGTCGGCGCAATGATCTGATAGGCGCGGATCTTTCCCTTCTGTGCGCCAAGCCAATGGCCGAGCGAACCGCGAGCGGCTTCGACCAGGCCGACGCCTTCGCCCTCCCCATCATGCGGCGTCGCAACGCAGAAAGGCTCGTTCAACGCCAGCGCCTTCGCCCAGCCTTCCGCCGCCTGCGCCACCATCGCAAGTTCGATGAGACGCGCGACGACGCGCGCAAAAACATTAGAGCCGCGCGAACGCTTAAGAAGAGCGCGCGCCAGCGGATGGCCATGGACGGCGAGCCGCGCGAGCGCGCCGACCTCCGCCGGGCGCCCATGGAGGCGCGGCGCCTTCGCGAAGGAGTAAGCTCCGGGCCTGGCGAGATAGGGCTCGCTGCGCGCGAGCGACGGTTCTCCCGGTCCATCGCGCATATAGGCGTGCGAGACATCCTCGCGGATCGCGGCGGCGTCGAGCGGCGACAGCGCGCCCGCGACAGGATCGAACAGGCCCGCGTTCAATAATGCGCCCGCGGCGCCGTGATAGGCGCCATAGCTCAGCAAAGGATTGGCGGCGCGGCCGAGATGTTCGAGATCGAGCGCGCGCGCGATGCGGCAAAAGGCGGCGAAATCGCCCTCGGCGCCCTCCCCTTCGCAAAAGCGCTCCAATTCGTCGGGCGTCTTGAGGCCGAGGGCGCGCTCAAGCGGCGCGGCGAAGACCGTCGACTCTAGGAATCGGCGAAAGTCGCGCGCGATCGCGACGAGTTGCGCCTTCTGTCCGAGGCCGATGGCGCTTGTCGTTCCGCCCGGCTGGAAAGCGAGGCTGTGCGGCCATTTGCCGGCGAGTATCCCCATGATTTCGAGAAGCCGCCGGCGCGCCTGAAGAACCTCATTCGCCGCTCCGCCCTCGATCGCCTTAAAGCGGCGCTTCGCCGCCTCGTGCCAACTTCGCCCCGCATATTGGGCGCGCGCGAAATCCGGCATGAAGAAAATATAAAAATGCGTCAGATGGTCGGCCATATTCTCGGCGGCATGCGCGAGATTGGCCGCGCCGACCCCATTCGGCGCGGGGGCGACGCCATAGAGCGCGCGCAACGCCGCCGCCGCCGCCATGGATTGCGAGACCGAGCAAATGCCGCAGATTCGAGGCGCGATGGCGAGCGCATCCGCCATCGGACGGCCGACGAGGATTTGTTCGAACCCCCGATAGAGTGGCGTCGTCACGCGCGCCGAAGCGACGGCGTCGTCCGCGATGTCGAGCGCGACTTCGAGATCGCCCTCGACGCGATTGAACGGGCCGACAAGAAGACGGGTCATTCCTTCGGCTTTCTCGCGCCGCGCGGCGGGACGACGACATGATCGGCGGTGGCGTTCTTTCGCACGCGCTGCGGGGTCGCCGATTTCGACAAAGCGGCGAGCGCCATGAACCACGCTTTCGGCATGTCGAGCGGCAGGCCGATCGGCACGCCGCCAATTTTCGGCGTGCGGTGATAGTCGCGAATATCCTCGAAGCCGGGCGAGGTGCAGGCGATGCAGGCGAAACCGCCTTTGGTGCAAGAGCCGGCGCCGTTCCAACCGCGCTGATTGCAATCGCCAGCCGCCTGCGTCGCCTTGCAGCCGAGATGCTCCATCAGGCAGCCGCGCTGCGACAAAGTCTCCGCGCTCGCCTTGAATTCATAGAACTCATTGCGGCTGCAGCCGTGATGCGCGAGATGATCGACATAGAATTTGGGTCGCCCCAACGCATCGAGATCGTCCGCCGTCAGGACGCCCAGCGCCAGCGCCGCGAGCGTCTCCATGATCCAGCCAGGATGCGGCGCGCAGCCGGCGACATTAATCACGGGCAGGCCGCGCCGCGAGCGATAATCGGCGCCAAGCGCGCCGCCCGGCGCCTGTTTGCGATATTGCAGCCCCACGGCGTCCGTAGGATCGGGATCAGCGGCAGGAATGCCGCCAAAGGTCGCGCAGGAGCCGATGGCGACGCAATAATCCGCCTTGGCGGCGAGAGAACGCGCCCAGTCGAGCATGGCGCGCTCCGTGCCAGCGAGACGATTGAAGAAACCCGTGCCGTCCGGTCCGCAAAGAATCGCGCCTTCGATGCAAAGCGCGTGGAGCGGCGTTTCGCCCTTTTCGACGCGCTCCAGAACGATGCGCGCTTCCGTTCCGGTCTCTTCGCTCACGCTTGGATGCCAGAGGAGGTTGACGCCGAGCGTTCCAAGTTCGTGAAACAAGCCGCCCGAACTATGTTCGAGCATGGACATGGTGCAGCCGCCGCAACTTCCGGCCTGAAGCCACAATATGTTGAAGGCGCCCGCGCTCATCCGCCTTCGTCCGCCCTTAGCTGCGGCGGCGCGCCGTTCATTGGCAGCTGCACCGTGAAAATCGCGCCGCCGTCCGGCCGATTGGCCGCGACGATGGAGCCGCCATGTTCCTTGACGATCGAATAGCTGATCCAAAGGCCAAGGCCCGTCCCCTCCCCAACCACCTTTGTGGTGAAAAAAGGCTCGAACACTTTGTCGAGCACGACATCCGACAAGCCGCGCCCATTGTCCTCCACGACGATTTCCGCGCGCGCGCGCGTTTTGCGGATCGCGACGCGGATGCGCGGCGTCGCGACGTCCTTCGTCGCATCGAAGGCGTTGTCGATGAGATTGACGAGCACTTGGTGAATCTGCCCCTCATGCGCCTCGACGACGACGCCCGCATCGCAATCGAAGCAGATTTCCGCCCGCGTCTTCTTGCTGCGCGTCGCCCAATTCGCGGCGGTGCGCGCGATGCGCTCAAGATCGACGCGCTGCGTTTCCGCCGGCCGGCTGAAGGAAAGCCGCCGCAAATTCCGTACAATATCGCTGATGCGAACGGCGCCGTCCATCATGCCTTCGATGAGCGACGGCAAATCGGCAAGAATGGCGTCGATTTTGTAGCGGCGCCTCAACTCGTCTTCCCGCCCGCGCGCATTGGACTTTGCGAGAAATTCGGTAAGCGCCCCGCGATATTTGTCGAGCGTGTGGATATTGCCGTAAATGAAGCTGATGGGATTGTTGAGCTCATGCGCGACGCCGGCGACGAGACGCCCGAGGCTCGCCATCTTTTCCTGCTCGACGAGCTTGCGCTGCGCCTGCTGCAGTTCGAGATGGGCGCGGTGCAGCGCCTCATAAGCGCGTTTCAACTCGCCGATTGGACGGCCGGTAAGCACGGCGCCGACCCGCCGCCCCGTATGATCGAAACGCGCCGAACAATTGATCGCCATGAGATCGGAGGCGCGATCCGCCGCGAGAAAACGCAACTCGCATTCGGTGACCGTGCCGGCGACGCCTTCCGCGATCTTCTGCAACGCGCTCGCGCGGTCCTCCTCGATCAGGAAATCCGCCAGACTCGCGCCGAGCAGATTGTCTTCGCCCAATCCGGTGATGCGCTGAAAGGCGGGATTGACCTGAAGGATGCGGCCCTTCTCGTCGCATACGACAAGGATATCGGAAACCGAAGCGATAACGCTCGAAATGAACTGCTGCGCTTCCTCAAGCTCGGCGTTCTTGATTTCGAGGTCCGACTCATAGCGAATAAGATCGGAATAAACTTCGTCGACCTTGTGAATGACCTCGAGCCACATATTCTCCGTGTGCGCGTCGTCGGGCAGACCGGCGCTCTCCGAGAGGAGATCGATCATATTGCTGGGACGAGAAATTTTACTCGTCGTCATCGCGCAGATCCCGCTCGACGCCATAGCGTTCGATCTTGTTGCGCAATCCGACGCGGGACAGGCCAAGCTCCTCCGACGCGCGGCTGATATTGCCATCGAAACGTCGCAGCGCGTCCTCGATCATTTCGCGTTCGAGCGCCTCGACGCGGGTCTTGAGCATACGGGCCGCGCTAGCGTAACCATTGGCCGGTCGCGGAGCGAGAATGCGCGGCGACAACAAGCTTGCCGGCAGCAACCTGTCATTTTCGGAGAGCGTCATCATACGCTGAATTTCATTGTGCAATTCGCGCACATTTCCCGGCCAGTCATAGCTTGCAAGCCGCGCCAACGTCTCAGGCGCGAAGCCTTTCACCCCACGTTTGAAGCTGCGGTTAACGTCAGCGAGAATGCGCATGGCGATCAGCTCGATGTCCTGCGGACGTTCGCAGAGCGGCGGCAGATGAATCGGAAAGGCGGCGACGCGATAATAGAGATCGCGCCGGAACCGTCCCGCTGCAACCTCGTCTTCAAGACTTCGGTTGGTCGCCGCGATCAGACGCACATTGACTTTGCGCTGTCGCTGCGCGCCGAGCGGGCGTATCTCACCGTCTTGCAGCACCCGCAGGAGGCGCACCTGAAAAGCGGCCGAGGTTTCGCCAATTTCGTCGAGAAAAATCGAGCCGCCGTCGGCGAGTTCGAAGAGGCCGACGCGATCCTGATAGGCGCCGGTATAAGCGCCCTTCTTGCAGCCGAAGAGTTCGCTCTCCAGCAGCTCGTCCGGCAGCGCGCCGCAATTCTGCACGACGAAAGGCTTGTCGGCGCGGTCGGAGCCATAGTGGATCGCGCGCGCCAGAAGCTCTTTGCCGGTTCCGGACGCGCCGGTGATCAGCACCGAAATGTCATATTCGACCGCCTTGCGCGCCAGTGCGACGACCGGCGCAACGGGACTTTCCGGGTGGTGAATGATGCGGCCAAATTCAAAGAGCCGCTGCTCTTTGCGGCGGCGCGTCGCGATCTGCTCGTTGAGCACTTTTGCTGCGGGTTTGGTGTCGAGACCTGCGCCGACCTCCTTTTGATAGCGATAGAGCTGCGCCGCGTCGCGCACGCTGGCGATCAGCTTCTCCGGCTCCCACGGCTTGGTGATATATTGATAGATGCCCGCTTCATTGACGCCGGCGATGATGTCTTCAGACTCGGTATAGCCGGAGATGATGATGCGAATCGGATCAGGCCAGGAAATGCGCGCGCGCTTGAGGAAGTCGACGCCGCTTTCGCCCGCCATTCGGTGATCGCAGAGGATGACCTGCACGAGTTCGCCGTCAAGGACGCTTTCCGCCTCCTTCGCTTTCGAGACGCAGATCACGTCGAATTCGTCGGACAGGACCCGTTGCAGCGCCTCGCGCGAGCGAAGCTCGTCGTCGATCACCAGCACGGTCGAAGAAGCAGTCATCGCGTCATCCGGTCCGCGGCTCCCGCGGCTTAACATATACGGGGCAGCTGTTCTCCCGACAGCCAGTCGACGATACGCCCGCCGCCAAAGCGCGTCGTCATCTCGACGAAATTGCGCTCGTCTTCGACGACATATCCGATCAGCGCCGCGTCACGTCCGAGTGGATGGGCGCGCATCGCGTCGAGTAGCGTATCTGCGGACTCGGGCGCGCAAATCGCCATCAGCTTTCCCTCATTGGCGACATAGAGCGGATCGAGGCCCAGGAATTCGCAGGCGGCGGCGACTTGCGGCTTCACCGGGACTGATTCCTCGGCGATGGTAAAGCCTACGTTCGATTGGTGCGCGATTTCGTTGAGCGCTGCTGCCAGGCCGCCGCGCGTTGGATCGCGCATCACGCGCAGGGCGTCGCCCGCTGCAGCGATCATAGCGGCGGTGAGGCCGTGCAGCGCCGCTGAATCGGAAAGAATCTCGACGCCGAATTCGAGATTTTCGCGACGCGACATGATGGCGACGCCATGATCGCCCATCGAGCCCGAAACAAGAACGGCGTCGCCCGGACGCGCTTTGTCGCTCGACAGTGACAGGCCATCCGGCAAGACGCCGACGCCGGCGGTCGAGATGAAGACGCCATCCGCCTTGCCGCGCTCGACAACCTTGGTGTCGCCCGTGACGATCGGCACGCCGGCGGCGCGCGACGCCTCGCCCATGCTTTGGGCGATGCGCTGCAAGTCAGCGAAAGCGAATCCTTCCTCGATGATGAAGCTCGCGGAAAGATATTTCGGCGTCGCGCCAGCCATGGCGATGTCATTGATCGTGCCATGAACGGACAATGAGCCGATGTCGCCGCCAGGGAAAAACAGCGGCGAAACGACATAGCCGTCGGTCGTCATCACCAGCCGGCCAGCCAGCGCGTCGAGCGACGCCTGATCGTCGTTGCGGCGTAGCCAGTCATTATCGAAGGCGTCGTGAAAAATATCGGCGATGAGCTGCGCCATGGCGCGCCCGCCAGAGCCATGCGAAAGATCGACGCGGCCGTTGCGCATGTCGAGTTTGCGCCGAATCGGTTTCATGACGAGATTCATGACGCCGCCCGTTCGACGCGCGCGCGGCTGCGGTCGCGAAACCGCCCATAGGCGTAATGCGCCGCGCAGGAGCCTTCCGACGACACCATACAGGACCCCATGGGCGTCTCCGGCGTGCAGAGCGAGCCGAAGAGTTTGCAGTCCGTCGGCTTCTTCGCGCCGCGAAGCATCGCGCCGCATTCGCAAGCCGGATTGTCGGCGGCGGCGACGGTGTGAATGTCGAAACGCCTTTCCGCGTCGAAATCGGCGAAAGCGTCGGCGAGGCGAAGCGCGCTATGCGGCACGACGCCAAGCCCACGCCACTCGAAGCTCTCGCGCAAGTCGAAGACCTCCGCCATTTCCTCTTGTGCTTTGGCGTTGCCGTCGCGCGTCACGGCGCGCACATATTGGTTTTCGATCGCGCAGCGGCCGTCATTGATCTGGCGGATCAGCATCAGGATCGATTGCATCACGTCGAGCGGTTCGAAGCCTGAGATGACGACGGGCTTCCTATAGTCGCGCGCGACGAATTCATAGGGCTGCGCCCCGATCACCGTGCTGACATGAGCGGGACCGACGATCCCGTCGAGCAGCGTCGCCTCTTCGCCCTCCCCCGCCAATATGGCGCGCATGGCGATGGGCGTCAGCACATGATTGCAGAAAACGGAGAAATTACCCAGTCCCTTCGCCTTCGCCTGTTTGATCGCGAGCGCCGTCGGAGGCGTGGTGGTCTCGAAACCGATGGCGAGGAAAACCACTTCGCGGTCGGGCTCCGCCTCGGAGATGCGCAGCGCGTCGAGAGTCGAATAGACCATGCGGATATCGGCGCCCGCCGCGCGCGCTTTCAGCAGGCTCGCCCCGCGAGACGCCGGCACGCGCATCAGATCGGCGTAAGTGCACAGCGTCACGCGCGGATCGGAGGCGAGCATGATGGCGTCGTCGATCCGCCCTACCGGCAGGACGCAGACCGGGCATCCGGGACCGTGGATCATCGCCACATTTCTCGGCAGCATGTCTTCGACGCCATAGCGCGAAATGGCATGCGTGTGCCCACCGCAAAATTCCATGAAACGGTATGTTCTGCCGGGATCGACTTCGGCGGCGATCGTCGCGGCGACGCCCTTCGCAAGTTCAGGATCGCGATATTCATCAACATATTTCATGACGGCGTCTCCATCGCCGCGGCTTCGCGCAACAGCGCCAGGGTGCGCTCGGCCTCCTCGGCGTCGATCTTCGATAGCGCATAGCCGACGTGCACGACGACGAAGTCGCCGACCTCGACGTCCTCCACAAGCGCGATGCTGATCGCCTTCGACACGCCGCCCATGTCGATGCGGGCCATGCCGTCCTCGAGAAGTTCCGTCACCTGCGCGGGGATTGCTAGACACATGGTACGAAATCCTGCGAATTGCCAGATTGCGCGAGAGCGCGGGCCATCGCCGCTTGGCCAAGCGAAAGGCCACCGTCGCTCGGCGGGAGCTTTCGCGCGAGCAGCGGCCGCAAGCCGAGGCCTTGCAGACGCTCTGTCAGCCCTTCGGCGAGAATCCGGTTCAACATGCAGCCGCCGCCGAGCGCGACACGATCGAGTCCCTGTGCGGTCGCCGCCCGCACGACCAATTGTGAAAGCCCCTCGATGAGCGCGCCGTGAAACAGCTCCGCGCCTTCGCGCGAGCTCAGCCGCCCTTCGGCAAGCACGCCGAGAAGCGGCGAGAAATCGAGTTCTCCGTCGAGATGGCGGAAAGCTACTTCCATCGCGCGCGGCGTGACGACGAGCGCCTCCATCTCCATCGCCGCCTGCGCTTCATAATGCTGGCGCGTCGAGAGTCCGAGAAGCGCCGCGGCGGCGTCGAAAAGCCGGCCCATGCTGCTCGTCACAGGCGGCGCATATCCCTGCCCGATGAGCCGCGCCGTCTCGATCGCACGCGGCTCAAGCGCGAAAAGCCGCTCCGACGCGTCGAAGCGGCCAAGCTTTGCGAGCGCGCCGACGCCCATCCGCCAGGGCTCGCGCGCGGCGCGGTCGCCGCCCGGCGCCGGCAGCGGCGCAAGACCGCCAAGCCGGCGCCATGAGGCGCTGTCAAGACGCATCAATTCGCCGCCCCAGGACTGCCCCGCGTCGCCAAGTCCATGCCCGTCGAGCGCAAGACCAAGCGCCGATCCTTCGACGCGATGTTCGGCGAGAATGGCGGCGAGATGCGCCGCATGGTGCTGAACGCGCATTAGCGGGAGGCCCTGCTCCTCGGCCCAGCGCGTCGAATAATAGTCGGGATGGAGATCGCAGGCGACAAACTCCGGCTTGACGTCGAGAAGTTCGATGAGCCGCTGCGCGGTCTCCCGATAGAAGCGCGCCGTCGCGGCGTTTGAGAGATCGCCGACATGTTGCGAGACGAAAGCCTCGCGCCCGCGCGTCACGGTGATCGTCGCCTTGAGATGCGCGCCGGCGGCGATAACGCTGGGGCCGTCCGCCGCTAGTTCGATCGGCTCGGGCGTGAAGCCACGCGCACGACGCAGAAAGGCTGGCGCGCCGGCGACGACGCTCATCACCGAATCGTCAAGCCGAGTCACGATCTCGCGGTCATGCGTCACGATCAGATCGGCGATAGCGGCGAGGCGCGCCTGCGCCTCGTCATTGTCCTTTACCAGCGCATCGCCGCCGAGATTGGCGCTCGTCGCGACGAGGACCAATTCCTGCGGCGCGGCGAGCCAAGATTTCGTCGTGGGCGCGCCTGCCGCTGCATGGAAAATGAGATGGTGCAGCGGCGCATAGGGCAGCATGACGCCGAGACGATTCAAGCGCGGCGCGACGGCTTCGGCGAGGACGCCCCTGCTCTGCATCAGCACGATGGGCCGCGCCACGCCTTGGAGCAAATCGAGTTCTTGGTCGGTGGCGCGCGCGATCGATGCGACGGAGGAGACGTTAGCCGCCATGACCGCGAAGGGTTTCGCGTCCCGCGCCTTGCGGCGGCGCAATTTCTCCACCGCCGCACGGTTACGGGCGTCGCAAATCAAATGAAAGCCGCCCACGCCCTTCGTCGCGACGATCTTGCCGGCCCGCAGCGCCATTACGATATCCGCCGGCGAAGCGGAAAGCTTTGGTCCGCATTGCGGACAGCAGATGGGCTCGGCGTGGAAGCGCCGGTTCGCCGGTTCGCGATAGTCGCGCGCGCAGTCTCGGCACATCGCGAAAGGCGCCATCGAAGTCTGCGCCCGGTCATAAGGGAGCCGCCGCGTCAGCGTATAGCGCGGGCCGCAATGCGTACACGTGACAAAAGGATAGAGATGAAAGCGGCTGGCCGGATCGAAAAGCTCATCGAGACAGTCGTCGCAAACCGCCGCGTCGGGAATGATGCGCGTCTCGCTTGCGCCACTAACCGAGTCGAGAATGACGAAGCTTGAAGATTCACGCGAAGGAAGTTCCTCGACTTCGATCGCCTCGACGCGCGCAAGCGGCGGCGGACGGCGTGACAGCGCATCGAGGAAGGCGTTAACGCGCTCGCCCTGCACCTCGAGCAGCACTCCAGCGGCGTCATTCTTGACGAAGCCGTCGAGCCGCAGGCGTGTTGCAAGATCATGGACGAACGGGCGGAAGCCGACGCCCTGCACGGCGCCGCGCACGCGCACCCGCAGGCGCTGTGGCGCTGTCTGGGCGGCGTCCGCATAAGCCATTCGCTTTACTCCGCGACCGCCAGGCGCGCGGCGCGCGCTTCGGTCCAAGCGTAGAAGGCCTGCATACCTTCTCCCGTGCGGGCCGAAACCACCAGCGTCTGCAGGTCGGGATTGACGGTGAGCGCGGCCGCGATACAGGCGCCGACGTCAAAATCGAGATGCGGCAGAAGATCGGCCTTGTTGAGCAGCATCAGGTCGGCGGCGGCGAACATGTCGGGATATTTGAGCGGCTTGTCTTCGCCTTCCGTCACCGACAGCACTACGACCTTATGCGCTTCGCCGAGATCGAAGGCGGACGGACAGACGAGGTTGCCGACATTCTCGATGAAGAGCAGCGCGTTCTTTTCCGGCGCGAGCGTGTCGATCGCATGGCCGACCATATGCGCGTCGAGGTGGCAGCCCTTGCCGGTATTGATCTGCAAGGCGCGCGCGCCACTCGCGCGGATGCGTTCGGCGTCGTTCGAGGTCTGCTGATCGCCCTCGATCACCACGATCTCGCGTCGCGCCTGCAAATCCTCGATCGCGCGCACGAGCAAGGTGGTCTTGCCCGAGCCGGGGCTGGAGACGAAATTCAGTGCGAAATTGCCGTTCGCCGCGAGACGATGACGGTTCTCGCGCGCATAGGCGTCATTCTTCGACAGAATGTCGCGCTCGATCCTGACGATGCGCTCCTGGCTCAGACCGGGCGCATGAACACCGGCAAGCCCAGCGCCATAATGGATCGAGTCGACGCCATGGTCGTCATGATGATGATGATGATCGTGGTCGTGGTCGTGGTCGTGGTCGTGATGATGATCGTGATCATCATGTTCATGATGGTGATCGTGATGATGGTCACGACCAGCATGCGCGTGTGCATGGGTATGCCCGCCGCGCTCTTGAGCCTTTTCTGGATTCTCGATGGCGCTCGTTCCACATCCACAGACCGTGCACATCAGGCGACCTCCAGTTCGACGAGGCGAAAATCGTCGCCGCGGGTCATTTGAACGCGATGGCGACCGCATTCCGGACAAGCGCCGAACCGCTCGGTCAATGCGACTTCCTTGCCGCAATCGAGACACCAGCCGGCGCCAGGAACATCGATCAGATCCAACGCTGCGCCTTCGCAGATGGAGCCGCGAACCACGGCGTCGAAGCAGAATCGCAAGGCGTGCGGATCGACATTGCTCAGCGCGCCGACGGCGACGCGCAGCACCGACACGCTTTGCGCTTCAGCCTTGGAGGCTTCCTCCTCGGCGAGGTTGACCAGCGCTTCCATCAGCGACATTTCATGCATGCTGCGCCTCCCGAAGGTTGATGTCGCAGGATGCGCAGGGATCGAACAGCGCCGCAAGCGTTGCGACAAACCGCCGCGGATCGGCGACGTTGAGCTTCGCCGCCGCAAGCGCCTGAGCGAAGGGGCCGGCGGGATGGAAATTCCACTCCGTCGGCGCGAGAATCTCATACGTCTTCACGGTGCCTGAAGCGTCGAGTTCGACGCGATGAAACAGATAGCCGCGCGGTGAATCCACCATGGCGAAGCCCTCGCCGGGCCGGCTCGAACGCGTGACGACGAGCGCTTCCTCGCCCGGCACGGGCTCCTTGCTCGCCAAGGCGTCCAAGGCGTCAGCGATGTCAAAAAGGCGCGCCTGAAGCCTGGCGGCCAACAATCCGACGTTGCGGCGCAGGAAGGTAAAACGCCGCGCGAAAGCGCCTGTCTCGACAATGCGTCCCGGCAGATGCGGGGCGCTCAGGAAATCCGCGTTTCGCTCGCGCAGTGCGCCATGTATTGCCTCTGCGTCGCCAAGCGCAAGAAAGCCGTCGCCGTTTCGCAAAGGCGCGAGTTGCGAATATTGGGTCGCATCGCGCCACATTTCTGCGAACCACCCTTGCGAGCGCCGATCCGCGTCGAGCGGCGCGCCGATGTCGGCGGCCGCCGCTTTCAACGTGGCGTGAAGAGACGCGTCGTCTTCCCTGTCGGCTGCGTTGGAGACCGCCAACGCCTGGCGCAAGGCCGGCAGATGCACAAGGCGTCGCGGGTCATTTTTCTCGCCGGGCCAATCAAGCAGGCTCGCGCGCAAATGCTCCGCGACGCGCTCGGCATAGAGCCTGCGCCTCCAGCGCCAACGCAAGGCGTCTGGCGTGGATTGCGATAGCGCCGCCGCCGCGGCGGCTTCGCTAGCGATGCGCTGCGCTGCGGCGCAAAGGGTGAAGACCGAGCCGACCACACGCGGCGCTTCATTCGCCGCTTTCCGATGAAGCAGCCGCGTGGCGTCGACTCGTTGTCGCGGCATGATCTTCGCCTCTCCCACCCTATCAGCGATACGCGTCACCTCGACACCGATGCTCGTCGACATCTTTCCTGGATCGCTCATGGCGCGACATTCGCCGCGCCGCGCCTCGCGCCAAAAATAAGCGAGCGCCGATCCAAACCGGCAGGACTTCGACCTGCGGCTTCTCGGCGATCCGCCGAAACGGGGTTAAACAATTCGTCGAGCGCGGCGACGGCGACAGCGCGCGCGGCGGCGGGATCGGCAAAGTCGTTCATCGGAGAAAAGAGCGAGCAAGAGTCGACGCGGCCGAAGCCATCAAGTCGTCCGACGATGAAGCTTACCCGCCCGGCGGGCAGCGGCCAATGCGCGGTCTCGCCGAGAGGTCTCAGCGGAAGCTCCTCGGCGCCTGCGGCGCAGACCGCAAGATTCATGAACCAGGGCGTGAGAATGACGCCGAGCGCATGATCGCCATAGGGCCGGAAACCGATTGCCTCTATGTCCAGTAGTGGATTGCAGATCGGCAGATCGCGCATCGCATCATAGACGCGCCGGTAGTGATCGGCGAGCCGCGCGCCGGCGAGGACCGCCGCCGCTTCGCGCGCCGGCTCAGTCGTCGCGCTCATCGGCGAGCCTCATGAATTTCGCTTGCGGCGCGTCGCAATTGGGACAGCGCCAGTCCGCCGGCAATGCGCTGAAGGATACGCCCGGCGGAATCTGCCAGACTTCATCGCCAACCGCGGGATCGTAGACATGCCAACACACGCCACATTCCATTTTGGCGCTGGCGACGGCGTCGCGAGGCGCGTCGAAATTCTCGAAGCTCATTGGAAATAGGCCTCGTGAATTTCACGGAGCCGCTCGCTTGAATCGCGGAAATCCTCGGTCGCCGCCAAAGCGACGACGGGCACGCCGCCAATTTCGAGCGTGTCGAGAATGATCTCGTCCATGGCGTTGAAATATTGCACCGACCAGACATGGCGCGTCGCCGTCGCGTGGATGCGGCATTTGCCATAGCCGCGCGACAGGAGGCCGACAGGACCATCGCCGAGCGACGCCTGCAGAAAGCCCATGTCCGCCGCCGTCATCGGAAACAGCGAGAAATTGACGATGTGAGACTTGTCTCCCGGCGCGAAGGCGGCGACTCGCGCGCGAATTTCCGCCAGCAGCGGCATGACGTTCATTGCGCCTTCGGGCGCTTCGCCGAAGGAAACGTCGCGCGCATTGACGATCGCCGCGCGCCTCACGACCTCGGGAATGGCGCCGATTTCGAGATAATCGCCGACAAGCCGATCTTGCGCGTCGCAAAAGCGCACACGCCACAGGCCCGCCATCCTCGATTCCGAAATCTGCGCCGTGACGCCGTCGGGCAGCGCGACGACGCCGCTCACCTCGCCCGCGCCGAGCGCCTGGTCGAGGAGTTCGCGTTCATCGGCGGCGTGATCGGTAATGTCGAAGAGGCGGCCCGGCGCTCCGGCGTTCTGGCCCGCGAGCGCATCGGCGAGTTCGAGAAGCAGATCGCCAACGCCGGCGCAACGGCGAATGAGGTCTTCCGTGGACTTATGCGCGAGCTGGCCGAGACCCAGTCTTGCGCCGGCGGCAAGCCCGTCGTCGAGGCCAATCGGCATGATCGTCATTGCCTCTTCGGCGCCTTCGGGCGCCATCCAAAATCCTGCTTTCAAGCGTCAGGCTCCGCGGCTGAAAACGATCTCGACCTGCGGCCTTTTCGGGCCGGAAATCACGGGCGCTTCGAGATCGAGGAAGCTTTCGATCTTTGCGATGTAGTCGGCCCAGTCCCAGATTTTCGGAAGGACGCCAACCGGTTCGCGCCCGCGCATGACGACGAGGCTCGGCGACACATAGGCGTGGAGCCGCGCGCGCAATCTTTCTTCGGCTTCCGGCGCGATCAACGCGCCGCGCAGGCGACCGGAAAAATGCGCGAGCAGCTCCGGCAGCACGACGGCGACATCGCCGGACTCGGGCCGGTTGGCGCCATCGCCGGACAGGAACAGGAGAACCTGGACGCGCTCTTTGGAGGCGTTGTCGAGAAAATCGTCGAGAGTGATGTCGTCGACGATCGGCAGTCGCGCCAGTTCGATCAGGCGCCGCAGCAAGGGCGACATAGGCGACTCCTCCCCATTGTTTTTTGGAGAAATTGCAATGATGGCGCCAAGGCCCGACCGGCTGCGCACGCAGTTCATACTATTGAAATAACGCACTTTTCTTGGACCAAGATATTGTGCGCCGCTTCTAAATTGGAATCTTTCTTTCTTTATGTGATAAGAAGATTTCCGAAATTAGCGCGATTCCATCGGAATAATGCGAACAGCGTTCAAGCTGCTTCGGCTAGCGTCGTTCCCGACAGGGGAGCGCCAAAAGGCGCTTGGGCGCGAATCGTCGCGATCCGATGTTTACCCGGCTCGCGCCTTTGATCGAATGATCGACGCGAGTTTCGATATTCCCGGGACTGATAGGCCTGCGACAATCGATTCGAACCAATCGACGCGAGCGCATGTTCCAAATCTCCTGAAAAACTCTCGCGGCGCGATATCGCCCTCGCTCGTCGCTTCTGGGTCGTCAATTCCTCTGGATGCTTGGCCTGAAGTCATAGGCGAACTTGCCTGCGCCGCTGCGATGCTCGATCTCCTTGTTCACCCATGCCTGGGCGCCGAGCTTTCCGCCGAAATCATGCCACGAACGCGGCAAACGAAGCAGGACGGCTTGACCAGACATCATCGCCAGTGAGACAAAATCGATCGGCCAGCGCGCTTCGTCGACCGGGCGTTTCCATTGGTTTATGGTGGGCGACATCATTGCAGGAATCATGCGCGGAATGATCCCGTTACAGCCGAGCGGCTTCGTTGGACTTCGCGGTCTTCACGGCCCAGTGCATGAGCCGCTCCGGTGACGGCGGGATAGATTCGGGCGTCCCGTGCTGGCGAAATCGGCGGATCGCCTTGCGATGAAAGGCGTCCAAGGGACTGGCGTGGAGGAAAAGAATGGGGCTGCCGTCGCACCTTCGAAGTCTCGAGTCCGAAGGGGTCTATATTTTGCGGGAGGTCGTCGCGGAATTCAAAAATCCGGTCATGCTTTATTCGATCGGCAAGGATTCGAGCGTCATGCTTCATCTGGCGATGAAGGCGTTTTATCCAGCCAAACCGCCATTTCCGCTGCTTCACGTCGATACGACCTGGAAATTTCGCGAAATGATCGCCTTCCGGGACGAAACCGCGGCGCGCCTCGGCTTGGATTTGATCGTGCACATCAACGAAGACGGGTTAGCGCGCGGCGTTTCGCCTTTCACCTATGGCTCATCGGCCTACACACAGGTGATGAAGACGGAAGGACTGCGTCAGGCGCTCGACAAATATAAGTTTGATGCGGCCTTCGGCGGCGCGCGGCGAGATGAGGAGAGATCGCGCGCCAAGGAGCGCATTTTTTCACACCGCACCATTGCGCATGCCTGGGATCCAAAAAATCAGCGGCCGGAGCTGTGGCGCGCTTTCAACACACGGATCAGACCCGGCGAGTCGATGCGCGTTTTTCCGCTGTCCAATTGGACCGAGCGAGACGTATGGGACTACATTGCGGCGGAAAACATCCCCGTCGTGCCGCTCTATTTTGCCCGCAATCGGCCGGTCGTGCAGCGAGACGGCGCGCTTATCATGGTCGATGACGCGCGCTTGCCGTTACATGCCGGCGAGGTCGCCGAGATGCGATGCGTGCGCTTTCGAACGCTCGGCTGCTATCCGCTCTCTGGCGCGATCGAGTCGGAGGCCGACACGCTCGACGCGATCATTGAAGAGATGCGCCTCTCATCGACGTCGGAGCGACAGGGCCGACTGATCGACTTTGACGAAGCGGCTTCCATGGAAAGGAAAAAACGCGAGGGCTATTTCTGATGTCCGCCATAAATCGAGACGCGTCGGTCGAAATCAAAAAGGTGCGCCCAACTCTGCGCTTCCTTACTTGCGGTTCCGTCGACGACGGAAAGTCGACGCTGGTCGGGCGCCTGCTCTATGAACGCAAACTGATCTTCGACGATCAATTGGCGACGCTGGAGAAGGATTCCAAGAAGCACGGCGCGGTCGGCGAGGAAATCGATTTCGCGCTACTCGTTGACGGACTTGAGGCGGAGCGCGAGCAAGGCATCACCATTGACGTCGCCTATCGCTATTTTTCGACGGAGGCGCGCGCCTTTATCGTCGCCGACTCGCCAGGCCACGAGCAATATACCCGCAACATGGCGACCGGCGCCTCAAACGCCGACCTCGCCATTCTGCTGGTCGACGCGCGGAAAGGGCTTCTGACGCAAACGCGTCGCCACGCCACCATTGCGTCACTGCTCGGCATCCGCCATGTCGTGTTGGCGATCAACAAAATGGATCTGATGGACTACAGTCAGGCCACATTCGATCAGATCGTGGCGGATTTCACTCATGCCGCGTCAGAACTGCATTTCGCCTCCATCGCCGCGATTCCGATTTCGGCGCGCTACGGCGACAATGTCATTTCGCTATCCGACAAAATGCCATGGTATTCGGGACCGCATCTCCTCGCCTATCTCGAAACGGTCGACGTCGAAAACGCGGTCGCCGATCAGGCGATGCGCTTCCCCGTACAATGGGTCAATCGTCTGCAGCAGGATTTTCGCGGTTATGCGGGAATGCTCGTTTCCGGTCGTGTGACTGTAGGCGATGAAATCGTCGTCGCCGCTTCCGGCCGCACGTCGCGGGTTGAGCGCATTGTCGCGATGGACGGCGATTTGACAAGCGCCGCAGCGTTCGATTCGGTCATGCTGACGCTCGCCGATGAAATCGACATTTCGCGGGGCGATGTCCTCTGCCATCCCAAACAACGTCCCGACGTGGCCGATCAATTCGCGGCGCACATCATTTGGATGAGCGACGAGAAGCTGCTGCCGGGACGCTCATACTTCATGAAGATCAATGGCCGATCCCTCACGGGCAGCGTAACCGAGATCAAATACAAGCTCGACGTGGACAATAACGCGCATATCGCGACCAAGACATTGAGCCTCAACGAAATCGGATTTTGCAATATCGCGCTCGGCTCGTCGATTGCGGTGGAGTCTTACGACGCCAATCGCACAATGGGCGGATTCATTCTGATTGATCGATTCACCAATACGACGGCCGGCGCGGGCTTGATCGCCTTTCCGCTGCGCCGCGCAAAAAACATTCATTTGCAGGCGCAGCTGGTCTCAAAGGGGGCGCGGTCCCATATCAAACATCAACGGCCCGCTGTTCTGTGGTTCACCGGCCTCTCCGGCGCCGGCAAATCGACGATCGCAAATATTGTCGAAAAGAAATTGTTGGAGCGTCATGCGCACACCGCCATGCTCGACGGCGACAATATCCGCCATGGCCTGAACAAGGATTTGGGGTTCACCGACGTCGATCGCGTCGAGAATATCCGACGTATCGGCGAGGTTGCGAAATTGATGGTCGACGCCGGGCTCATCGTGCTTTGCGCGTTCATTTCGCCCTTCCGAGCCGAGCGTCAAATGGCCCGCTCGCTCGTCGAGGAGGGCGAATTTATCGAAATTTTCCTCGATACGCCGCTTGAGATCTGTATCTCGCGTGACCCCAAGGGCCTTTATAAGAAGGCGTTCGCAGGCGAGATCAAGAATTTCACCGGCGTCGATCAGACGTATGAACTTCCTACGTCGCCAGAGCTGCATATCCGCTTCATGAATGAGAAGCCAGAAGAGATTGCGGATAGGATCATCGAGGAGCTCAAGACGCGAAACGTCATCCATGTTTGATTCAGCTTCAGCGTGAACCGACGCCGTCGCTAATCCCCATTTACATTCATCTGGCTTTGCGGGCGCGCTGGCGAATTCTCGAGATGTTTTCCGTTCCGGAAACGCACCGACACTTGGTCGCTCGCCGCCAGCGGCGAGGGAAACGGCAAGAAAAAACCCGACCGCTCGGGAATATTGAACTGCGTCAACTCCGGGCGGTGAAGATCACACTCGACTTGACCGACCTTGCGCTGGTTGACGAAAATTTCGAGAGTGGCTGGTCGGTCATTTTCGATCGCCCACCCTAAAATATGGGATTGCATGCATACGTCCACGAAGCCGTCGCGTCCCGTGTTTGCCTCGATCATCTTGGGATGCGTCGGAGAATTCTTAAGATGAGTTCCGTCCTGGAACCGGACTGAAACTTCATCGGCCGCAGTCAATGGCGAAGGAAACGCAAAGAAAAAGCCTGATTCCGCGGGAATGTTATATTTTGTCAACTCCGGACGGGGTAATTCGCATTTGACCCGCGCCACCTTGCAATCGTTGACGAAAATATCCAACGACGCCGGATCGCCCCATTCCATCGCCCGGCCCACGACATGATATTGCGTCGTCAGGTCTACAAAACCCTGCTGCATCACCCTTTGCGACTGCGTATGGCCTTGCGCGCGGCGCTCACGTATCAGCGTCCTAAACGGGCGCTCGGACAGGATCCGATAAAGTTCGGAATCAAATCGGCGGCGCTGCGCAACTTTTTCCCAGTCGATCAGCCGATAGAATTCGTTATTTTCGTCCA
Organism: Methylocystis sp.; assembly: GCF_046349115.1. Lineage (GTDB taxonomy): Bacteria > Pseudomonadota > Alphaproteobacteria > Rhizobiales > Beijerinckiaceae > Methylocystis. The sequence goes on from NZ_JAXMCX010000002.1 coordinate 650,157, forward strand.
TTAGTGAGCGATTGGTCACATTTTCTCGCGCAACCGCAACGGGCTCAAGCCGGAGTCATTTGAAAAATTGCGTCGCATGGCTGTCGAGCTTTTCCGTCAGTCCAATGAAACCGAAGTCATTCGTAATATTCTGAAGGGCCATCTCCAAAATGGAATCGGACATCGATCCATGAAGAACGTTGCCGGCGCCCGAAATCATGCGCGTTTGCAGATTGTCGAATTCGTCGCCAAGGCCTTCGTTGACGATGACATGCAGCGGCGCCGCCTCTCCATTGACCTCCAACGCGTCGATGTTGTTGGTGCGGTAATGCCAATAATGCGATCTGACCCTCGCCAACGGCTCTCGCAAGAACGTATAATATTTGGCAGGCCGTCGGAGAAACTGATCGAGACCGAAGAAAAAATGCCCGATGAGGAGTTCGAAGGCCTGACACTGGTGTTCCGGCAGCGTATTGAGTTCATCCCAGTCGAGCCCGATCGCAGTGCCCGGATAGAACAGGCAGACGGAACTCCGGGGCAAACGCGCCGTAAGGGCTGTCTTCAGCGCCGTTCCGGCGGTCTTCTGGAGATGAAGAAAAGCCGCGCAATGCTTGCGCCTTCGACGCGGCGGCGGCGCGGCGATCTCGATATCGCCGCCGGTGAGCGTCTTGCCGTAACGATCGGCAATGCGTGCGCGGACAGGGGTATCGCAAAGCCGATTTTTTCATTCCGGTCGAACTTCTGGGCGATATCCTGGCGAAAAACGATCGCCTTGAACTCAAGGTTTTGACCCCGGTGCGCCGTGACGCCCAGAGCGTGCGAACATTCCCTGCCGCGCCGATCGCTCTCGTTCTCACGGCCAGGGACCTTTTTCGGACTCATAGACTGCATTGGCGCGAGCGATCTCGATTTCGCGGGTCGTTGGCGACCATCCGCCGCCAAGCGCCTGATAGAGGCTGGTCACCGCGCGCACACGCGCCAGACGGGCCAGCGCAAGGCGATCCTGGGCCTGGAAAAGCGAGGTTTCGGTCGTGGCGAGAGTCACCATGTCGATCGTTCCCTCGCGCAGCCTCGCCGCCGCCGTTTCATAGGTGCGCCGCCACGCCGCCGCGGCGCTCGACTGCAACTTTACCTGTCGAGCGGTCTCTCGCACCGCGACTAAAGCGTTCTCCACATCGTAGAGCGCATTTAGGATCTGCTTTCGATAGAGAGTCGCAAGCTCCTCGTATCTTCCCTTTTGCAAATCATACTGTCCTTGCAAACTATAGCCATCGACCAGCGGCTGCGCCATTTTGGACGCAAACTGCCAGGCGATCGCCTCGGGTTGCAGCAGATTCTTTAGAAGCGCGCTTTGCACGCCATAGAGGCCGGTGAGCGTAATCGACGGGAAAAAAGACGCGCGGGCCTGCAGCACCGAGAATTCCTGCGACGCGAGCCTGGCTTCGGCTTCGGCGACGTCCGGCCGACGCAGCAGCACCTCGGAAGGCAGTCCGGGCGCCACCGGCGGAATGGCGATTGACACCAGCGAACCGCCTTCCAGATCGAGCGCGTCCGGCGTGCGGCCGAGGAGCACGGCGAGCAGATTCTCGGTTTGACGCAAATTTTGTTCTAACGGCGGAATAGCGGCGCGCTGATCCGCAAGCACCGCCTCCTGCTGCTGGAGGTCCAGCCCCGACGCCGTCCCGACATCGAATCTCAACTTTACCGTCTCGTATACGTCATTCGCAATCCTGACATTGCCTCGCGCGATACGAAGACGGTCCTGGGCCGCCAGCACCTGAAAATATGAGTTCAACACTGCGGCGACTGTGGCGATTTCCACGACGTCGCGCTGAAACCGGCTGGCGTTGGCCAGAAGTCGCGCGGCGCTGGAGGCGTCCTGCCGACGAGATCGTCACACTGAATTATGGTCGGATTGAACGCACCGCCTCTGAGCGCTCGCTTCGGTCCCGTTATGCGGCGGAATTATCTAAATGAGCCGGACAGCCCGTCGCTTGACGGTTGGGTTAGGCGCTGCGGTTTGCAGCGCGCTGGCGATGGCGCTGGGCTTGCTCCTTATGATGCTTCCGGACCGGAGCGGAACGCATATCCTGTCGTCGCTCGGATCGCCGGTCTCTGTAAAATTCGACAATTTTGGCGTTCCGCACATTGTCGCGCGCGACCGAAACGACGCTTTCGTCGCCCTCGGCTACGTCACCGGCCGCGATCGACTGTTTCAGTTGGATTTGCTGCGGCGAAAATCCGCAGGACGCCTGTCGGAGATATTCGGCGCTGCGTTGATCAACGACGATCGCTGGGCGCGAACGATGGGCTTCCCGCGCCTGGCCCAACTGGTTTTTTCGCGTCTACCCCAGGAGCATAGAAACGCGGTCTCCGCTTATGCCGAAGGCGTGAATCATGCAATGCGCGACGCCTGGGCGCCGCCATGGGAATTCATTGTTTTGGGCTATCGGCCGGAGCCATGGACCGTAGAGGATTGCATCCTCGTAGCCTTCAATCTTGCGGGATTGTCCTATACCGAAGGACAAGAGCGCATGACAACCGCGATGCGCGCGAGCTTGCCCGAGGATGTTTTTAGATTCCTCACGCCCGACAGCGACTGTTTCAACGAGATGCTCGCGGCGTCGGGAGACGCGGTTCGCTGCGCATCAAAGGCGCCGGTCGACTCTCTTGCGGGCCTGGTCTCAGATTTTTCGCCACGACCCAACGGATTGACGATGTCGCGCGCGGTCGCGAAAGGATCAAACGCTTGGGTCATAGCACCAGCCAAAACAAAAAGCGGGCGCGCGATCATCGCGAACGACATGCATCTCTCGCTTTCAGTGCCCAATATCTGGTACCAGGCGGACTTGGCTTTTGGAGAAAATCGGCTGGAGGGCGTGACTTTGCCCGGCTTGCCAATGGTCGTAGCCGGTTCGAATGGCCGCGTCGCTTGGGGCATGACCAGCGTCGACGGCGACTTTGCCGACCTGATTCGTCTTCACAAGACCGGACCGACCGGCGACAAATATCTCTCGCCCTCTGGCGCGCTTCCGTTCTCATCTCGAATCGAAACTATTGCGGTCCGTGGCGGCGCCGACGTCGTTTTGACTGTCAAAGAAACGATTTGGGGTCCGGTGCTCAGCGACGCCCTTCTTGGCGATGAGGTCGCCGTGCGCTGGACGATGCTCGACCCCGATGCGACAAATCTAAATCTGATCGATATGGAACGGGTTCGTAGCGTGAGTGACGCACTGCCGGTGTTGCGCGGCGCCGGCGTGCCGCCTCTCAATGGTCTGCTTGCTGACAACAAGGGAGCGATCGCATGGACGTTGATGGGCAAGATTCCAAAGCGTCGTGGTTTTGACGGCCTATACGCGGAATATTGGGGAGACGGCGCAGTCGGTTGGGACGGCTACCTTTCTTCCGAAGAAATGCCTTCGATCGTCAATCCGCCGCAGGGCTTTCTTGTCAGCGCCAATCATCGCATGATTTCGGCAGACCAGTTTCACCACAAATTGAGCCAGGATTTCCCCGGCGGCTTTCGCGCCTCGCGCATCCATGGTCTTATCGCCGCGTCCGACAAGATCGATCTGATGGACGCGGCGGCTTTCCAGCTCGATTCGAGCGGCGAATTTTATCGCTTCTATCAACAGCTGGCGCTTGACGCGTTGCGCGGAAGCGCCGGCGCCCGCTCGGCGAAGGTCGATCAAATCGTCACGGCGCTTGAGTCTTGGGACGAGCGAGCCGAGCCGAGCAGTCTAGGCCTGCCGCTCATCGTTTCCTTTCGTAGCAAACTGATCGAGGAGGTCCTGGCCCCGATACTGGAGAAATGCCGTCGGCAGGATTCGAATTTCAAATTCGAATGGGCGAACGTCGATCTGCCGCTCCAGGCGATTATCAAGAGCGGCGACACGCGCCTTGCCCCGAAACATCAAGCGAACGGCGGTTGGCGAGACTACCTGCTGGGCGTCGTCATCGAAAGCGCGGATGAACTTGAACGGTCGTATGCTCGACCAATCGATCAATTGAGCTGGGGAGAAATCAACCGGGCGAATATCGCCCATCCATTATCAGGCGCATTGCCTCTAGCGGCGCACATTCTCAACCTGCCCGCCGATCCTCTCGGCGGATGTCCTCAATGCGTGCGTCTATATGCGGTTGAGAGCAGCGCCAGCGTCGGAGCAAATATGCGAATGGCGCTTTCGCCCGGACAGGAATCGGAGGGGCTCATCCAGATGGCGGGCGGACAATCGGGACAGTTTGGATCGCCCCATTACGCCGATCGGGAAGATGACTGGGTTTCGGGTCGATTCGAACCTTTCCGCGCGACCGACATGCAAACCGAGCTCACGCTTTTGCCGGCTGCAGTCCCATGATCCGGGCGGCATTGGCTGAACGGAATGGCGTCGGGAGAAGAGATCACGCCGACGCCGTGACGCTCTATTGTTTTTCCTGCGCAGGCGCGAGCGCGTCGACTTATGCTCATTGGCGTCGTGCGCTTTCTCCTTCGGTTCTGGTGCGACCGGTCGAATTGCCGGGCCGTGGCGTCCGAATGAAAGAAGCGCTTCTTCGCGACTTCGATCAAATCATCGACGACTTGTCGCAACGTCTGCTTTGCGAGGAGCTCGGCCGCTACGCTTTTTTCGGCCACAGCATGGGCGCGCTGCTTGCGTATGGATGCGCCCATTCGATCATGGATCGCTGCGGAACGCCTCCCTCCGCCTTGATAGCAGCCTGCAGCGCCGCGCCGTCGAGACGGAGCGATGCGCGCCTCTCCGCGCTTAAGGGCGATGCGGCGCTCATTGAGGAAATGCGTCGACTTGGAGGAACGCCAAAAGAAGTTTTCGAACACGAGGAGCTTTTGCGGTTGACGCTAGACGTTCTCGCCGCCGATTTCGCCGTTTGCGCCAGTTTCAAATATCGCGTGCGGCCGTTGCTCCCCTCTCGGCTGATTGTCGTCGGCGGAAAGAATGATTCGATCGCGCCGACCGCTCTCGCCGGATGGCGCGATGAAGGCCTCCATGGCGCCACGATCACGAGGTTCGAGGGCGGCCATTTCTTCTTCAAGGAAAAAGAATCGGAGTTTCTCGATTTCCTAGCGGAGCGCTTGCTTGAATTTGCCGAGGCTGGCGAGGCTCCTTGAGCGGAACCAGCCTGCGCGGCGCGCCGGCGGCAGCGCATCAAGGCGTCGGCGCTATTCTCTTTTCAGCGCTTCGATTGGGTTCATCGCCGCGGCTCGGCGCGCCGGAAGATAGCCGAAGAGCACGCCGACGCCGACAGAAACGGCAAACGCCGCGACGATGCTCAACGGCGGAATGATCAAGGGCCAGTCCGACGCGCGCGCGAAAATCGCCCCGCCCGCCACTCCAAGGCCAACGCCGACGAGCCCCGCCAGCACGCAGAGGGTGACGGCCTCTGCGAGGAACTGGTGGAGGATATCGCGCTTGCGCGCGCCGATTGCGATTCGGAGCCCAATCTCCTGCGTGCGTTCGGTGACCGACACGAGCATAATGTTCATTATGCCAATGCCGCCGACGAGCAGCGAAATCGCCGCCGTCACCGAGAGAAGCCACGTCAGCGCTGATTGCGTCGTGTTCAGCATTTGAATGAACTGAGTCATGTCAATAATATCTAGCTTGTCCTCCTGGACACCGCGAAGATGTTTGCGCTCCCGTAGCAGCGCAAGCACGTCCCGTTTGACCTCCTCGCGGTCGGCCCCGGAGGCGACTTTCAATTCGAACAAGCTGAGTTGCCGAGGATTCGACATTTCCGCATTCGGCAGGTGAGCGCGCGCCGTGGTGATCGGTAGAATGATAAAGTTGTCTTCGTCTCGCCCGCCGACGGATCCGCGCTTGGCCCGAACCCCGATCACTCGAACCGGCACGCCCCCCATGCGCAATGTCTGATCCAGCGGAGACTGATTTCCGAACAGTTTTTTTGCGACCGTCGCGCCCAGAACGATCAGCTTCGCGCCGGAACGGACCTCGCCTTCGTCAAAGAATCGCCCTTGGGAGAGCTTGACGTTGAAAACGTCGGCGTATGAGGCGTCGACGCCCCAATATTCCGTGATCCAACTTGCATTGCCGGAAACAAGCGTGACGTTGCTGTATACCTCCCTGGAGATGAACTGAACGTTCGGCACAAGCTCCTTGACCGCTCTCATGTCCTGATCCGTCAAGACGATGGCGGCGCCGCGCCGGAGCGCATTCTCTATTTTTACCGCGCGGATGATAAGCACATCCGTGCCCTGGTCGGCGATCTGCCGCTCAATCATCTTATTCGCGCCCGAACCTGCTGCGCTCATGACGACCAGGCTTCCGACGCCGATGATGACGCCAATCGCCGTCAAGGCGCTTCGCAGCAGATTTAGTCGCAGCGCGGTGATCGCCTCTCGGAACAGCGCCTGAAGAGTCACGCGGTCGCCTCCTTCACGCGCGCCTCGTCATGGCTCTGGCGCGTGTCTTCGACGATCTGACCGTCGCGAAACCTGAGCAGGCGGTCGGCATATGCCGCTATATCCGGCTCGTGGGTGATGACGAGCAAGGTCAGGCCCTTCTCGTTGAGTTCAGAGAGAAGGGTCATGATCTCGTGCGAATTATGCGTATCGAGCGCGCCGGTCGGTTCGTCGGCGATCACGATTTTCGGATCGTTGACCAGCGCGCGGGCGATGGCGACGCGTTGTTGCTGGCCGCCCGAAAGCTGGTTCGGCCGATGGTTGAGCCTTTCGCCAAGCCCGACTTGTTGCAGACGGGTCCTCGCAAGCGCGGCGGCGTCGATGCCCGAGTTTGACGAATAAACAAGCGGCAGCATGACGTTCTCAAGCGCGGTCATTCGCGTCATCAGATTGAATTGCTGAAAAACGAAACCAATGCTTTGATTGCGCAAATGAGCGAGCTCGTCATTCGACATTGAAGAGATTGCTCTGCCGTCGATCCTTAATTCGCCGGAGGTTGGCGTGTCGAGCGCGCCGATCAGATTCGCCAAGGTCGATTTGCCCGAACCGGACGCGCCCATGATCGCGACAAACTCGCCCTGCCGAACCGAAAAGCTCACGCCGCGCAATGCCGGCACTTTCTCGTTTCCAAGGTCGTAAGTCTTGGTCAGCCCAAGGCATTCAATGGCATGACGTAACGTTTCGCTGCGCGAAGCGAACATTCATTTACCCTCTGGCGCCGGCTTGGCGCGCAGGATCACCGCGTCCTCGGGCTGAAGCTCGCCGTCTATAATTTCTGTCGCGGAGTCGCCCTTAACGCCCAAGCGCACGCGTCGCGGCTTGATCGACTTGTTCTCGTCGAGAATCCAAATCTGACTTTGCCCCATGATTGGCCCGGCGCCATCATGCGCCGGGGTCGAGGGATGAAAGCGGACAGCCTCGTTTGGAACATTCAGCACATTTTCGCGTCTGGCAGTCACGATTCGAACCGTCGCCGTCATGTCCGGAAAAAGTCGCATGTCGGGATTTTGCGCGCGGACAACGACAGTATAGGTCACAACGCCGCTCGTCTTCGCTGCGGCCAGTCGGATTTGGTCGACGACGCCGGAAAATATTTCATCAGGAAACGCCTCGACGGAAAAAAGCGCCTTGTCGCCTTTGCGGATGGCGCCGATATCCGCTTCGTCGACCTGCGCTAGAATGAGGATCTGGGAGAGGTCCTGGGCAATTTGAAACAGCACGGGCGTTTGATATTCCGCTGTTACAGTCTGCCCCCTTTGCATGCGCCGGTCGATCACCACGCCATTGATCGGCGAACGAATCAGCGTGCGATTGAGATTGATCTCCGCCTGGTCGAGTTCCGCCTGCCGCAAAACCACGGTCGCTTTGGCGATGTCGAGGTCCGCCTGCGCGGCGCTAAGTTCATGCCGTGTCGCGCCGCTCTGCGTCTCCGCCTGATCGAGTTGCTGACGCGAGACGCCATCCGACGCCGCAAGTTTCCTGTAGCGGCCGACGTCCCGATCGAGCAACCCCAGTTGCCTTTGTATCTTAGCGAAAGCGGCTTGCCGTCGAACGACCTCCGCCGTGGCGATCGCCAGATTTGCCGAAGCCGCCGCGACCTTCGCCTCGAAAGGCGCTCGATCGATCACCGCCAGAAGATCGTCTTGCTTCACGTCGCTGTTGAAATCGGCTTTCATCTCGGTGATCGGTCCGGAGATTTGCGATCCCACATCAACCGTCACCAACGCCTTGACGGCGCCTGACGCTGTAACGCTCCGCTCGACAACGCCATGGTCGATGGCGCGCGTTTGATAGAGTTGCGCGCCATCGGCCTCGCCGCCGGTGAAAAACCGCCAGACGCCGAAAGCAAACGCCCCGATAAAAAGAGCCAGCGCGCCGGCCGCCGCATATCTCGCTCGGGTTGCTCCAACTCTCATAGGACTGCAGCTCCATGAACGCCGGAGTGACGATGATCCGCCTTTGCAATCATCGCCGCTCTTACTCTATCAAGCGCTCGATCTCCTCCGCAAAAGATATCGCTCTCGCGCCAGCGCCGGCTGGAGCGTCACCGCGCTGCTGCGAAGTTTTCGCGCGCTGCGTTTCTTCCACCAGATGTACACGCCGGTGACGGACAGCATCGCGATGATCAGGCCCAGCGCGCAGACGAAAATGCGGTAGGGCAGGCCGAAAATATTCGCGGTATGGAGTTCGACCAGCCAGGTGGTCAGCGTCGTTCCGCTGCGCTGGCCGGTCGGCAGGCTCAGCGTCGTCAGCTCGCCGGAGCGGGAATCGAACAGAATCGAGGTCGAGCCCGCCTTGTCGCCGATGTCGCGCGACGAGCGCACGCGATATTCGTAAAGGCCCGCCTCGCGCAGATGATAGAGCGCCAGCGGGCGTTCGATCGCAAAGCCATGTCGGCGCGCCTGCGCTTCCATCAGCCGCTCGCCGGTCTTTTGCGCGTCCTCCCATTCCATCGGCGCCCGCGCGTCGATTCGCGGCGGCGCCTTCCACGCCCAGTACGGCGCCTCGAAATCAAGAACGAGCTGGGTCGCGCGCGTATAGAAATTGGGCAGGGTGAAGAACACGCTCGACCAGGCGAAGACGAGCAGCATCGCCCAGAGCCACAGTCCGGCGGCGCGATGCAGATCGAAATTGATCCGATAGAAGGAGCTTTTGAGCTTGACGAGCCATGACGGCTTCCAGCGCGCGAAGAAGCCCTTTCGCGAGCGCTCCCCGCCCGCCGGCAGCGTGAGATAAAAGCCGACGAAACAATCGAGCGTCCAGGTCAGCGCTACCGCGCCGAGAATCCACTCGCCGATCCCGCTCATCGCGAGATACATATGCAGGCCGTAGACGAAAGGCATGATGTCGTTTTTCGTCGACGGCAGTCCATGCCATGTGACGCGCCCGAGTTCATGGCCGTCGATCGGATCGAGATGGATATATTCGAAGTCGAGCGGCGGCGCGCCGTCGCGCGCCTGCATGCCGATCTGAGCGGAACCCGGATAGCCGAGATATACGGTGCGCACTTGCGCCCCCGGAACGAGTGATTCAGCTCGCCGCGCGAGGACCGCCGCGTCGAGTTCTATCCCGGCGCGAGGGCCGGGATAGAGTTCAGGCGTGAGCCAGTGATTGATCTCGAGCCAGAACGCGAGCAGGCTTCCGGTCAATCCGACGAGTATGAGAAAGCCCGCCATCGCCAGCCCAGCCCAGCGATGCATCCAGACGAAAAGCGCTCGGGGCATCGCTAGAACTCCACTCTGATCTGCCCGATCGCCGTGAAGGGCGGGGCGGGCAGCGCGTTGAAGCGGGCCGATGCGTTAAAGAAATTGTCGACGCCGGAAAAATATTGCGCATTGTTGATGTTCTTGAGATTGAGCTGCGCGGTGAGCTTGTGGCCTTCAACCAGAGTCGCATAGCTGGCAAAGCCGTCGAGGCGTGCCCATCCGGGCAGAAGGAAAGTGTTTTGCAGATCGCCCCAAAAATGGGTGGAAGCGGTGACGCCGCCGCCGACGCGTAAGCCAAGCCCATTCTCGCCGAAGTCGTAAGTCAGAAAAACTTTTCCGGCATGGCGCGGCGCGTTGACGAGATGGTTGTAAAGAAAGCCGCTGCCGTAGGGATCTAGGGGATCCTTGGCGGAATCAGAGATCACCTTGGCGTCCATGTAGGCGTAATTGGCGATCACCGCCATTCGATCAGTGATCGTGCCGACGACGTCGAGTTCGATGCCTCGGCTGCGTTGCAAGCCGGCCGTGGTCACCGCGGCAGGATTGATCGAGGCAAAGTTACGGGTCAGAACGCCGGACTTGGTGATTTGATAGAAGGCGAGCGTCGCCGACAGTCCCGGAAGGGGCTCCGACTTGAGGCCAACTTCCCATTGCTTGCCGCGCTGCGCCGGAAACGGATCTCCTTGGGCGGAGATGCCGTTGTTCAGACCGAATGATTGCGAATAGCTCCCATAGACGCTGACCTGGGGCAAGACATCGTAAACGATGCCGGCGCGCGGGCTCCAAGCCGTATCGACCAGCGTTCGCGCAGCGAGACGAGCGGCGATCGCCTGCAGCTTGGTCGAATTATAAAGAGGCGCGCCCGTGACGGGATCAAAGCCGCCATCAACGCTGCCGACGGTCACGTCGCCTACGTCATAACGCGCGCCGAGCAGCAGATGCACCGTATCGAACCAGGTCACATGGTCCTGAACATAGAAGCCTTTTTGCCGCGTAAGCACGGACGAATGGTTCTTGAAGCCGGAGCCGATCACGCTGTCCAAGTAAGCATAAGGGGGAATGCTGCCATAAACCGGGAAGAACATATCGATCGGAAAAGTTCCTACGCCATTACTGAAATAATAGTCGTAGTAGCCGTTTAGATAATCGAGCCCCATCAGGAAAATATGCTTGCCGCCCAACGCGACAAATTTGCCTTCAAGGTCGATGTTCGTTGAAAAGGCATTGCCGTTCAGGGCCTGATATTGCACGTAGCGCTGCAGCGTACGGCCATCCGCATCGACGCAGAATGTCGGATCCACGCAAAATCCGACGACATTGGGCTTGGAGAAATATGGCGTCGCCGCGTAATTGAACCGGTTCGTGACTTTCCAATCTTCGTTAATGTTCTGCCTGAATCTGTAGCCGAGGTTGAAGCTGTCGATCCGGTCGCGCGGATCGTTCGGCTCCTGAAAGGAGCGGCTCAACGGTATGGGCGCAGGACGGGCGCCGACGATCGGGAAGCCCGTGTCGCTTTGGGCGCGTTGCCCGAGAAATTGCGTGTCGATGGTAAAATCCGTCCAATCGCTCGGACGGTAGCTGACGACCGGCGCGATGAGCACGCGGTCCCCGCCCTGGAACGTTCGGAATGACCGGTTGGTCTGCGCCGCGCCGGAAACTCGGTAGGCGAGACCGGGCGCCGCCTCGATCGGGGCCGAAAAATCCCATTGCGTGCGGTAATAGTCGAAAGAGCCGATCTGCTGGTCGACGCGATAGAGCGGATGGGCCAATGGTTCCTTGGTGATGAGATTTATGAGGCCGCCGGGCTCCGCGCGCCCATAGAGAACGGAGGCAGGACCTTTCAGAACCTCGATGCGCTCCAAGTTGGCCGTGTCGAACCCGCCTGGATTGCCCTCGCCGGCCGGTATCGCGAGGTTGTTGCGATAGATATAAAGGCTTCTAAATCCGCGAATGGTGAAATTATAGCCTTCGAGATCATTGCTGTTCGAATGAACGCTGGGCACATTTTCGAGAGCATCTTGGATATTGGTGTCGTTCTGGTCGATCATGACCTGCTTGGGAACGACATTGATCGTGACAGGCGTCTCCTTGATCGGAATATTCGCCTTCGTGCCCGTCGAGGCGTTTCGCACGATATAGCCCGCTTCGGGCGTCTTCGGTTCGCTCGAGAAGCGCGATGCGACCCCTGGATCGGAAGCGTCCGCTTGGCCAGCGGCGGAGCCGCCAGGCGTCGAATCAGGCGCTCCCCCGCCGCGTGTGGATGGCGCATGATGTGTTTTGGCGTGCAAATTTGACCCCCTAAGCCTGGGGATCGGCGTCCAAAATTGACCCCCTTGAGAAGTGTTTGCAGGTCTGTCCGCTTTGGCATCGAGCGGACGGTGGGGGGGATGCTTGTTGTGGAGACGATTGGCCGGATTCGGCGGGAGCATTTCCAGAAGGGCAAGTCGATCAAGGAGATTGCCCGCGATCTGAAGATATCACGCAACACGGTTCGCAAGGTTCTGCGGTCGGGCGAGACCTCGTTTTCCTATGAACGGGAGGTCCAGCCCCGTCCCAAACTCGGCGCCTGGAAGGCTGAGATCGACCGAGTGCTCGCGGCGAACGCAACGAAGCCGGCACGCGAGCGGCTGACGCTGATCCGTGTGTTCGAAGAGCTGCGGGCGCTTGGCTATGACGGCGGCTACGACGCGGTGCGGCGTTACGCCCGGAACTGGGCGCGCGAGCATGCGAGCGAGACGGCGAGCGCCTTTGTGCCGCTGAGCTTTGCGCCGGGCGAGGCTTACCAGTTCGACTGGAGCCACGAGATCGTTCTGATGAACGGCGTGACGATGACCGTGAAGGTCGCGCATCTGCGGCTCTGTCACAGCCGGATGTTTATCGCCCGAGCCTATCCGCGCGAGACACAGGAGATGGTTTTCGACGCGCATGAGCGTGCCTTTGCCTTCTTCAAGGGCGCCTGCGGCCGGGGCGTCTACGACAACATGAAGACGGCGGTCGAAACGATCTTCGTCGGCAAGGACCGGCAATATAATCGCCGATTCCTTCAGATGTGCTCGCACCATCTCGTCGAGCCTGTGGCCTGCACGCCGGCGTCGGGCTGGGAGAAGGGGCAGGTCGAAAATCAGGTCGGCCTTGTGCGCGAGCGCTTCTTCACGCCGCGCCTGCGGTTCAAGAGCTTCGACGAGTTGAACGCGTGGCTGATGGATAAATGCATCGCCTACGCCAAGGCGCACGCCCATCCGGAGCGCGCCGACAGAACCGTCTGGGAGGTCTTCGAGGAGGAGCGGCCGAATCTCATTCCCTATCGCGGCCGCTTCGATGGATTCCACGCTGTCCCGGCCTCGGTGTCGAAGACCTGCCTGGTCCGCTTCGATAACAACAAATACTCGGTGAACGCCGGCGTTGTCGGACGCCCGGTCGAGATCCACGCCTATGCCGATCGCATCGTCATCCGCCAGGATGGGCGCGTCGTCGCCGAACATGCCCGCTGCTTCGGGCGCGGCGAGACGATCTACGACCCCTGGCACTATGTGCCGGTTCTGGCCAGAAAGCCGGGCGCGCTGAGGAACGGGGCGCCGTTCAAGGACTGGGTGTTGCCCGGAGCGCTGGAGCGTGTGCGCCGCAAGCTCTCCGGCTCCGACGACGGCGACCGTCAGATGGTCGCCATTCTCGCCGCGGTGCTCACCGACGGATTGCCGGCGGTCGACGGCGCCTGCGCTGAAGCGCTCGAAAACGGCGTCCATTCCGCCGACGTCATCCTCAACATCCTCGCGCGACGCCGCGATCCTGAACCGCCGGCAATCATCGCGACTCCGCAGGCGCTTCGCCTGCGGCATGCGCCGATCGCCGACTGCGCCAGATACGATCAGCTCAGGAGCCTGTGACCATGGAAAGAACCGAAGTCCTCGACATGATGGGCGAACTCAAGCTCTATGGCATGCGCGGCGCTTATGACGAGACGCTCGCCGTCGCCGTGAAGCGTAAACACGAACCCCAGCGTTTTGTTGGCGATCTGCTCAAGGCAGAGATATCCGAGAAGCAGGCGCGCTCGATCAAGTATCAGCTCACTGTCGCCAAACTACCGCTCGCTAAAGATGTCGACGACTTCGCCTTCAAGGACACGCCGATCAATGAGGCGCTCGTCCGCGATCTCGCCGGCGGCGCCTTCATCGCTCAGCAACGCAATGTCGTTCTCGTCGGCGGAACTGGAACGGGCAAAACGCATCTCGCGATCGCCATCGCCCGCAGTTGCATTCGCGCCGGCTCGCGCGGACGCTTCTTCACCACCGTCGATCTCGTCAATCGCCTCGAAGCTGAAGCGCGCGCCGGACGCCAAGGACGGCTCGCCGACTATCTGACTCGTCTCGACTTCGTCATTCTCGATGAACTCGGCTATCTGCCCTTCGCCCAGGCCGGCGGCCAGCTCCTGTTCCATCTCATCAGCCGGCTCTATGAGCGAACATCGATCATCGTCACGACCAATCTCGCCTTCGGCGAATGGCCGAGCGTCTTTGGAGATCCGAAGATGACGACAGCGCTGCTCGATCGTCTCACCCACCACTGCGACATCGTCGAAACCGGCAACGAGAGCTGGCGCTTCAAAAATCGCGCCTGATCATGCCGCCGCGTGCGTCGTAACTCCGGTCGGGCTACGCCCTCCTTCCGTCACGACGCGCGAAACAAAGGGGTCAATGTTGGACGCCGATACGGGGTCAAACTTCAACGCCGATTGACAAACATGCCGCCCGAACCGCAGGCTGGATCGAGAATCACGCCGTGATCGGGCTCAATGACATTGACAATGGTTTGCACGATCGACGGCGGCGTGAAGAACTCGCCGTTATCATGCGCGCCTTGCTTCGAGAACTCCGCAAGGAAATATTCGTAGATGCGCCCGAACACATCGCCTGAGGCGTTGCGCAGACCCTCGGAATCGAACATGCGCATCATTTCTTCAAGGACGCTGCTCTCGAAGCGCCCGTAATCCTTCGGTAACTGACCCGCCAGAGGTGGGAAGGCCGCCTCGATCGCCTCCATTGCCGCCGTGAGCGCCGCGCCGAGATTGCCGTCCTTCGGCGTCTTGAGGATCACGTCAAAGCGGGCGGCTTCCGGGAGTTTGAGGGCGCGGCGGCGGGTAAAATCCGCTTCGACCAGCGGGCGATCCGGCATCTTGCCTGCCCTCTTGTCGGCTTCTAACGCAGCTTGCGCCTCGTAGAACCGGTTTGTGGCATGGCGCAGGAAGATCAGGCCCATGATGGGCATGAAATACTCGTTCGACGCCAGATTTGAGTTTGCCCGCAGATTGTCGGCAATCTTCCAAAGACCGGATTCGAACTTCTCCAGCCCTTGCATATGGTCGGCGATAATTCCCTAGCAGCCCTTCAATTGCTTTCAACGGTGGACTGATTGTGGCTTCCCGATGTCCAAAAAGAACACACCCTCGCCAAGCACGAATCTTCTACGATTTCCCCGGCGTTAGCGCCATAGCGTCCATACAGAGAGTCGAATCTGCGAACCCGCGTTCGCACGCCGACGCTGACGCGAGACTGCCCTGCAGACGCCCGTAAACGCATGCCAGTGAAAGAACCCAACCAAGCGGGCCTGAGAGGAAAGGCGTACCGAGTCAATCTGCGCCGACCACCTTGTCGATAAGGCCCTTCATGTCGCGCACAAGCGCCAAAAGGTTCCGCCGTTCGGCGATGGCTTCGGCAGTATAGCGTCCGTGCTTGAACGCGTGGTTATTTCCCTTGGGTGCGCCGGGCGCCTTGCCGCCGTGCATGCGGCAGCGCCCGTTCACCATCGCAGGCGATCGGCACGGCGTCCCACCCCGCGTCCGGGCATGGCAACGCGGGCTCAGGTGCATGGGGAATTTGCTTTGCATGGGGTTGTTCCTCAAATTTGCTGTTACCTCCCCCGGAGGCTCGATGACGACAACAACCGCCTGTCCACCAGCTCGAAGCCTGCCATGGCGAGCCGATGCCGCTGCCGCATATGTTAGTCGACTGGCCCATGGTCACAAAGGCCACTCTCGCCGTGGCCCAAGGCGCGCGGCGTCAAGCATGGCTCACCGGTCGCGGCTATTACCTTGGCGGCGGCCCGGGCGGGCAAGAGCGCAAAGGTCGCGCGCGTCTCTTGGTCCGATGCGGCGCGGCGTCAATACGTCGTCAGGCATTGGCCCGTGGCCTCGTAGCCAGAGGCATTCCAACTCCAAACCGCGGCACGAACTGGCAGGCAGCACAGGTTGCGCGGATTATGGCGATGGCGACGGTGTAAGGCTTGTTGCATAGAGGCGCGAAAACTTTTGACCTTCACACCATTTCGAATGGGTGTAACCTTCCCTCCAAAGAAACAACCGGACTGGGCCTGCAGGCTCGAAATTGGATCCCGCGGATCATTATTAATTCTCTGGAGAGCTTCAATGTGGAAAACAAAAGTCGCACTGACGGTAGTTGCGTTAATCCTTGCAGGTCACGCCGCCGCAGAAGATCTGTTGGAGAATGATTTCTCCCGAGGGCAGCTCTTTGCTAAATATGTCCTTCCCGCATCGCCGAAGGGTGGGGAAGTGCTCTCCCTGGATAGGGACTTTGATTTTCCTAAAGACGTCGCAACCTTAAAATCCTCGGGCAAAGAATTCTTGGTTGGCGTGGACGTTTCGCATCACAACACTGATAATTGCAGTTGTCAGATCAGCTGGGTCGCCGTCTATGACGCCGGCGCGCGCTTCGTCTATGCAAAAGCCTCGCAGGGAAGGGGCGCGGACGGCAAATTGGAGGGCTATTTGAAGGGTATAAATGCTCTTCCCGCTGACAAACACCTGTACAAGGGCACCTATCATTTCCTTTCCGCCGACGGGGCTGGCGAGATGCAGGCGCAATTCTACGTCGAAAACCTCGATAAGAGGCTCGCAGCCGTTGGGGCAAAGCGGGGGCCGGACGACCTACCGCCCGTCGTCGATCTGGAATGGGATCATCGAGTCATTCGTGGCGGTCGTCCGGCACCATGTTCTGACGGCATGATCCACAAAGATTGCTGGGAGCTTGTGCCCTCCGATCAAATCCTTTCCCGCGTCTCAGCGTGGCTGAAGAGGGTGAGGGAGTTAACGGGGAGAGAACCGCTCATCTATACGGCCAAATCATGGGTGAGAGAACGCATAGGGCGGGAAGACGATTTTGCGAAGCTCGGTGTGACGGTTTGGGTGGCGGATTACGTTCCACACGACAAAACCGGCAAGAGAACGATACTCACGGTCAACCCGAGAATTCCAAAAGGGACCACGGCACCGCTGTGGCAGTTTAGCGATCGGGCGTCCATGCCCGACGAGTCCAATTTGGATGGTGTCGACACCAACGTTTTTAAGGGAACGGCGAAGGATTTTGAACAAACCTTTCTTTTACGAAAATAGGTTAGGAAACGTGCCTTGAATATTCTCCGCTTTCTCGCGCTGCTTGTTGTTGGATGCGCCATACAATCACCTTCCGCGTACGCAGCAGAATTTGGTGAGCTTCTCGATGGCCCAAAAGATCGGCCCATCAATTTGCATCCCAAAGATGATGTTTGGATCGGGCTATCCAACGCGCCGAAGCAAGCGTTGCCGCTTTCTATCAACCCGATCCGAGTCGCAATTATTGACTCTGGGGTGCTAGCCGAGCATCCCCAGCTCAAAGGCCTGATCGCCGCCTCGAAAGATTTCAGCGGCGAAGGCATCGAAGATCGCGTCGGCCACGGTACTGTGGTCGCAATCATTGCTACGAACGGACAGGCAATGCTTGAACCCGCAGAAAAGGAGGCCAAGTCGTCCCTCATCATTGCCAAGGTGACGCGTATGAAGGACGGCAAGGCGGTCCCCAACCGTAATAAGGTCATCGCTGCCATTAAATGGGTGGCCGAGCAAAAGGCGCGGATCGTCAATTTAAGCTTGGGCTTCCCGGACGATGACGACCCCGGCAACGATCAGCTTTGCGAAACTATTGCGAATTTGAAGGACATTGTCTTCGTCGCTGCGGCAGGAAATAGCGGCCCGCAGGTGCGCGTATTTCCTGCCGCGTGCGACGTCAAGAATCTCATCAGCGTCACAGTGCAAGCGCCTTGGGGAGGGCCCGGCGACATCGCTGCACCCGGCACCGTGCAGCTGCAGCGGTTGGAATGAGATTACAGCGGCGAGTCAGATTTGGGTCTCTTTCATGGGCTTATCATTTGTCACGGTGAATCGGCACCCGCATATCCCTCAACACCGATACGATAGCCCGGCGCTGGGCGACTAGCCTCAACCGAGTGGCTCAGGTTTTTAAGGGCGATTTGGTTACCCTTCGGCGCACCCGGATCAGTCCCCGCCTTCATCCAGCATCGACCGTTAGTCATTTGGAATCGAAATAGCGCCCCGGCTCTCGTCTTGGCTCCGCAACGACGACTCATGTGCAAAGGCAATCTTTGCATGGGATCGTTGCTCCATTTTTGGATTGCCCCCTCCACCGGCTTCGACGTTGCCGACGACAGCCTGCCCGCCCGAATGGACGTGGACGTGCTCAACGGTGACCTTTTGCTGGCCCTTGCCGCGATGTCTGTTGAGCGCTTCGAGCAGCGCTGCATACGTCCGGGATAGCTTGTTGGCTTGGGCGAGATTCTCGCGCCGCCCCTCGAAGGTCTGTTCGCCGATCATGGCGCGGCGGTAGCATTCCATCGCGGCATTGTGGGCGGCGACCAGCTGCGCCGCCATCATGCCTTCCAGTTCGTCCTTCGGCGCGATGCCCATCAGAGCGGCGACCGTGGCGCTCAACTGGTTGCCGCGCTCGTCGGCGTTGGAGTTTTTCACCCACAACGCCTGCACCGCCTGATTGGCGAGCGTATTGTTCCAGTGATCCGATTGCGATCCGCCGATCGCTTTCAGCCGCCCCTTGCGGTCCGCCGGATCATCAGCAACGACCGTAGTCGGCGCGTTCACTGGCTTTTTATCGCCCATTCTTAGCCCCATTATTTCTTGACCGGCGTCGTCCATCGCTTCGTGTCCGCTCGGGACCTACTGGTATATTACATGTGTGTCGCTAGCCGCACTGAAAGGCACGGCTTGTTTGCCTGTACAGTGCGCGCAATCATACTATACAAGCTTGCCAGTGCCTTTAGGAGCACAACATAGTATCGTGAATGAGCCTATGCGTGCCGCCGGCGACACTATGCTCATTCCGCCGCGCGAACGACTTGTACGGCGTCGAAGGCTCCGATCTTCATGAAGCGTTTGCTGGCTTGTTGACCCGTAACGTCGCAAGCGAAGTGAGTAAGTCGGTATTCAGCTGCTCTCTTTTTCTGGCTAAAGGACGAGGCCTTCATACAATCTAGGAAACCCCACGTTATGAGTTCTCGGAGCGCCCTGGCTGCGGCGGAAGGACCGACATCCAGTCTCTCGGCCAACTTCCGGGCGGACACCGCGATACGTCCATTGTTCGAGCCGTTGTAGATAAAGCCGATTTCGAGCCAAGCGACCTTCGCGAGCGGTGAAAGCCTGCGCCAAGCATAGGACCGTGTGATGTATTCGTGCAGTTGAACAAACCGGCCGTTGCCTTTCGATCGGCCTGTCTGGTTGTGGCGGGGCATGATGCGTCACCTGGACAAAGACAGATGTTGGCGCAGATTGAGTTTCTCGAGACGTGGTGCCTGTTGCGCGGGCGTGCGTATCTATTGACGCGGGCGGCGCCGTCTCGTTCAGCCCACTACACGAGCCTGAGCACAGCTACGCACGCGCGGTTGCTCAGTCACCCAAGCCTGAAGATCGTCGAGAAAGTAGAAAACCCTGCCGCGCTTCACGAAGCGAGGACCGCTGCCGTTCGAGCGCATTATCGCTAGCGTCTTAGGGCTCAGCCCGAGAAAACGCGCGGCATTCTCCGTATCCAGCCTGCCATCGGGATAGACCACAACCTTGACCTTCTCCACCTCAAGTTCCATTGCCAGTCTCCGGGATGAACAAGATGAGAACAGAATGACATTAGCACGCTCGTATTGCAATCGCTTACGCGTGTGCTATATGCATCTTGGTAGTTCCGGGAACTTCTGACACGGGGACTTTTGAGGATGGCGAGGCGTCCTTCCGAGGGTAATAGCGGAAAAAAGTCCGAGATCGTGACTGTTCGCTTCGACCCGAAACTCAAGTATTTGGCCGAGCTAGCCGCGCGAAAACAGCGGCGTCC
This sequence comes from Methylocystis sp., assembly GCF_046349115.1. Classification (GTDB taxonomy): domain Bacteria; phylum Pseudomonadota; class Alphaproteobacteria; order Rhizobiales; family Beijerinckiaceae; genus Methylocystis. Next base: position 669,953 of record NZ_JAXMCX010000002.1, read on the forward strand.
CCTCAGCAGCTATATCGAATGGGCGGTTGAACAGAGCCTTGGTCAGGTCGTGTTGGAAGAAGATTCCGGCGAGAGCGTTTCGGTCGCATCTGCCGAACGGTCGCATCAACTGTGGGACCTTGACGAACCGGACCGCATCGTCCGACTCGCCCTCCACTACCCTGACCTTCTAACGCATGAGGAGCAAACCCTCTGGAAGCTGATCCGCGAGAACGGACTTCTCTGGAAAGGCAGCTACTCGGGAAACCCGCCTGTGTGGAGCTGGAAAACTCAAAAGTCCGATTTGATTTGGGACCGGCTTCGAGAACACTGGCCGACGTTCCGCGCAGTCGCGAACGGATCGAAGTCGAGAACCGAATTACCGACTTGGCAAAAGACAAAACCGGTTCAGCCAGTTGGAACGGGTCATTTGTCAAATCAGCTGGAGGACGACATTCCCTTTTAGGGGCGCGAGGCAGAAGTGGCACGTTCATTTACTAAACTCACCCGAGCAAAAATGCGCGCTATGGCGCCGGGCTCGCGCTGCACCGAACAGGGCATCACGTTCGAACGCCTGCAAAATGGGGATGGCGTGTACTCTGTTAATGTAATGGTGGACGGTCAACGCATTCATCGAAACATCGGACGAGAATCCGATGGCGTGACCAGAACCACCGCAGAGGAGTTTATTACAAAGGTCCGCAGAGACGCGCGCGAAGGGCGGCTTAACCTCCCGAAACGCCGTAAGATTCCCCTCACGTTAACTACCGCTGCGCCGTTGTATCTGGAACGCCTTAAAGAAGAGGGTGGCAAAGAGATTGATCGAAAGCGCCAGCGCTTGGAACAATGTCTGATTCCATTCTTAGGCGAACTGCAACTCGGGCAATTTTCGACGTTCGACGTTGAACGCTATAAAAAATTACGGATGTCGCAGCCAATTCAGAGCCGCAAAAAGCTTTCGGCTGGAGAGACTTTGCCGACAAATCGCCCCGGCACCGTTAACCGCGAATTGGCGACCTTGTCACACCTTCTCAACAAAGCCGTCGAATGGGGATGGATTGACAGGGTTCCCGGAAAAATTCGCAAACTGAAAGAGAACAATGGCCGCATCGTCTATTTGACGCCTCAACAAGCAGATGCGCTGCTTGAAGCAGCCAAAGCAGATCAAAACCGGCAAATTTATCCTTTTATCTTGATCGGCTTACGCACAGGCATGCGAAAAAGTGAAATTCTGTCCATCCGCCGCGAGCATATTCATCTCGATACTCGATCAGTTTACGTTCCAAAGGCGAAGGCTGGCGATCGCACTCAGCCGATTACCTCGGACCTTGCAGAGTTCCTCGCTGGCTATTTGGAGACGCTACCCAATGGCACGCCGTGGCTGTTTCCGTCCGAGGCAGCACGGGGTGGACACACGATTGACATCCGGAAAGCATTCGTCTGCGCGACGGCCGCAGCTGGCCTCGATACCAAACAAGTCGTGCGACACACGCTCCGCCACACTGCGATCACCCATTTGGTGCAGGCGGGCGTCGATCTGCCGACGGTAAAACGTATCAGCGGCCACAAAACCCTTGCCATGGTCGAGCGCTACGCACATCAGTCGGGAGCACATCTCGCGGCGGCGATGAACAAGCTCGATGAGCGATATAGGCTCACAGGAAATACCGAGACAGATGGATCGTCTGTCTCCACGAAACAGCGCTCTAAAAATCGTGCGTCGCCCCCTCGTAGATAGCTGACATTTCACCGGCCGAATTTGGCGGCTCAATTACACGGGAATTACACAAACGAGATTTCTGGGACGAAAACCATCGCCCGCTCAGTCCAATATCTTACAATACATTCAATCAGTTACGTGGTGCCCAGGGGCGGAATCGAACCACCGACACTGCGATTTTCAGTCGCATGCTCTACCAACTGAGCTACCTGGGCTCGCGCGGGCGCGATATGTCGGGGCTTATAGAAAGCGCGGCGCCTCTTGTCCAGACCCGCGAGTCTCGCAAAGGAGGCCGGCGATCCTGTAACGCGACAGAGCAAATGGCCGAAAATTGGGAAAGGCGGGCCTCGAAAAAATCGAAAAACCCCGGAAAAGTGGGAATTCAGGAGCGGCTTGGCGCGCGACCTATGAAGCAAGCAGGGAAATCCCGAGCGGGCGTCAATAGGAAAGAACTCCAGGAAATTCTACGGCGAACGATCGAAACGCGACAATCTGCCGAATTTGTAAATCAGGTGTTGGATGCGGATCGAGATTGGCGCGGCACAAACCGCGCCGCCTATTGGTCGCGCTGCGACAGTCTGCCCGTCAAAACCTTCAGATGCGAGGGCTGCGCTTGGCCGGTTTGGAGCGCGCCGGAAGCGCGCATGCGGAGTCCCTCGGTCAGTTCCGCTATTCCGACAGAATGACCGTAGCGGTCGCGTAACGGCAATTTGCCGCCAGGCGCCAATCGCTGCTCCAACAGATCGGCGGCGACGGCGATTAGAATATTGGCGAGTTCCTGATTGCGCGACGCAGAATTGCCATCAAACGCCACGGTCCGACATTCGATCGTCATATTGAAATGCACGAGGCAGGCCTCCCAATTACTATTCAGATAACGAAATGCGTTCGGCGACCAGCGCGAGCGCTTCAATTATCTTTTCTTGCAACGCCTCACAATCGATTTTTCCACCCTATCGCAGGGTCAACGACTTTGAAGTCCCTTTTGTGGCGAATTTCCGGGCCAAGGGCGGGGCCGGCGGTCGAAATCGCCTCCGCCGACCAGCAGCCGCGCGCCGGACCTGCTCGCATCGCGCGCGTCGTCTAAAATCCGGTTTCATTTTTTCGCTGCGCGCTCTATGCCAGCGCGGCATTGAGGGAGGCGAGATGAGCAACATTAAACGAATCGGCGCGGGACCGCGCATGAGCCAGGCGGTGGTGCGCGGCAACGCGGTCTATACGGCCGGCCAGGTGGCCGACAAGTCGAAGGGCGGATCGGTCGCCGATCAGACTCGCGAAATTCTCGCGCAGATCGACGCGCTTCTTGCCGAAGCCGGCAGCGCCAAGGCGAATATTCTCTCGGCGACGATCTATCTTGCCGATATTTCGAGCTTCGCGGAGATGAATAGCGTCTGGGACGAATGGGTCGACAAGGCCAATCCGCCGGCGCGCGCCACCGTCGAAGCAAAACTCGTCGCGCCGGCCTATAAGGTCGAGATCGCGGTCATCGCGGCGCTGTAGGGCATTTTCCGCCGAAGCGGACGCCGGTTCGGCGTAGAAAATGCGCTAAAAAAACGGCGCGCATTTACAAATGCGCGCCGGCGCCGCTCAGCGGGTTTTGCGGGTCAAAAGCGTAGCGCAGGGTCTCGAAGCGCATGTCGCGGGCGTCGATGAGCAGCAGGCGGCCGACCAGCCCCTCGCCGAAGCCGACGATCTCGCGCACGACTTCGAGCGCCATCATCGCGCCGACGACGCCGGCGAGCGCGCCGAGAACGCCCGCCTCTTCGCAGGTCGGGATTTCGCCCGCTTGCGGCGGCGTCGGAAAAAGGCAGCGATAGGTTGGGTTCGGTCCGTCCCGCCCCTGCTCGAAAGGGCGTAGCGTTGTCAGCGATGCGTCGAAGCCGCCGAGCGCGCCGGTGACGAGCGGCTTTTTTTCATGAAAGCAGGCGTCGGAAACGAGATAGCGGGTCGCGAAATTATCCGACCCGTCGGCCACAATATCGTAGCGCGCGATCAGCGCTCTCGCGTTCGTCTCGTCCAGTCGCAGGGCATGCGGCTCGACGACGACATGCGGATTGATGCGGACGACGGCGTCTTTCGCGCTTTCGACCTTCAGGCGAGCGACGTCCGGCGTGCCATGGATCACCTGGCGCTGCAGATTCGACAGTGAAACCGAATCATCGTCGACGATTCCGAGCGCCCCGACGCCGGCCGCGGCAAGATATTGGAGGAGCGGCGCGCCGAGCCCGCCGGCGCCGATGACGAGAACCCGCGCCTGTTTGAGCCTGCTCTGGCCCGGCCCGCCGATGTCGCGCAGCACCAGATGCCTCGCGTAACGTTCGATCTCTTCAGGCGAAAGATTCAAAAAGGCGCTCCGGCGCCGCGCGAGGTTGCGGCGGGCCGACCATAGCCGCTTCCCCTGTCCGCCTCCAGTTTTGACGACGGCAGGCGCCGAGAGCGTCAGGGCTGAACAGGCTGGCGTTTTTTCTCGGAGCGTCGCTCGCCGGACGAATCATGGTTTGTCGCGCGCAGCGCCGCCAGACCGACGCCGCCGAGCGCGGCCGCGCCGCGGGCGTAATGGATATTGTCGAGGAACAGCCGGGCGCAATTCTCCCAGGTGTAGGTCAGCGCATGGGCGCGCGCCGCTTCCCGGCTGATGTCGAGCGCCGCCAGCGCCGCCGTTCGCAAATCCTCGTCGAGCGCGCCTGCGCCGCTGGCGCCGATCACGTCGAGCGGACCCATGACCGGATAGGCCGCGACCGGCAGGCCGCAGGCCATGGCTTCGAGCATCACCATGCCGAATGTGTCGGTGCGGCTCGGAAAGACGAACACGTCCGACGAGGCGTAGAGCGCCGCAAGTTCGGCGCTGGTTTTCACGCCAAGAAATTGCGCCTGCGGAAATCGCGCTTCGAGCCCGGCGCGGGCCGGCCCGTCGCCGGCGACGAGCTTCGTGCCCGGCAGATCGAGCGACAGGAAGGCCTCGATGTTTTTCTCGACGGCCAGTCGCCCCGCATAAAGGAAAATCGGCCGCTCGAAGGGAAGCGGCGTCGCTGCGTCGGGCGTGAACAGCGCATGGTCCACCCCGCGCGACCAGCGCAAGATCCGCCGAAATCCGCGCTCCGACAATTCGCGGGAGAGACTGGGCGTCGACACCATGACGCCGGCGCCGGCGTTGTGGAAACGGCGCAAGGCCGCGTAGGAGACTCCGACCGGCAGCCCGAAGCGCGCCTGAATATATTCTGGAAAGCGCGTGTGAAAGCTGGTCGTGAAACAGCGGCGCGCCTTCAGCAGCACAGCGCGGGTCACCAGTCCGATCGGACCTTCCGTCGCAATATGGACGTGATCATAGCCTTCTTCGAGCCGCCGGCGAACGGCGCGCGGCGAGGCGAGCGCCAGCCCGATTTCGGGATAGGTCGGCATCGGCAGCGAATTGAAATCGCGCGGCGTCAGAAAGTCGATATCGGCGCCCAGCCCGCGGGCCGACTGCGCCATGGTTTCAAGCGATCTGACGACGCCATTCACCTGCGGACGCCAAGCGTCCGTCGCCACCAATATTCTCATCAGGCCGCCACTGCTCTCTCGTTCTGCAAGGCCTTGGCGCTTTCCGCGGCCTCCGCCGCCTCGCGTTCAGCCGCGGTGTCGTGCCAGCGCAAAATCTCGAACGCGCCATCCTGATGTTCGGCGATCGCGGTGCAGCTTTCGACGAAATCTCCGGTATTGACGTAGAGCTTGCCGGCGATGGTCTTGATCGTCGCGTGATGGATATGGCCGCAGATGACGCCGTCGACGTTGCGCCGCGCCGCCTCTGACGCCAAAGCGTTCTCGAAATCGCCGATGAAATTGACGGCGTTCTTGACCTTCAGCTTCGCCCAGGCGGAAAGCGACCAATAGCCGACGCCGAACATGCGGCGCGCACGGTTGAACCAGGTATTGACGACGATCGCAAAATCATAGGCCCAGTCGCCGAAGAAGGCGAGCCAGCGGGCGTTGCGCACGACGATGTCGAACTGATCGCCATGGATGACCAGCATGGTCTTGCCGTCGGCGGTCTCATGCAGCGCGTCTTCGACGACTTCGACGCCGCCGAAATTGAGCCCGGTATAGTCACGCGCGAATTCGTCGTGATTGCCCGGCACATAGATGACGCGCGCGCCTTTCCGCGCCTTGCGCAAAAGTTTCTGGACCACGTCATTATGGGCCTGAGGCCAGTACCAGCCGTTCTTTAAGCGCCAGCCGTCAACAATGTCGCCGACGAGATAGAAGGTGTCGGCGTCATTATATTTGAGAAAATCGACCAGCAGTTCGGCCTGCGCGCCTCTCGCGCCAAGATGCAGATCGGACAAAAACAATGTCCGGTAGCGCTTGACCGCATGTTCGCCTGCTGGATCCGACATATGCGCTCCATTTGAGCGCGCCGCTTGGGAGACATTCGCCCTGGCGTTTCTGTCGAGCATGAGCCTGTTCGCCTCTCGCTTCGCCGCATGGGCTGATTGACCAGATTCGGATCACAGCGAGATGACACGACGGCTTTGGCGACAAATCCGCAGCGGGGCTGAATAGCCGCGTTCGATATTTCGAACGAAAGCGGATATCTTGCCGGTTCGATTCTGAATGGACGGGCGCAGCCAAAGCGCGGCGGATGATGGGCGTCGAAGGTCAGGATAAGCAGAAAATGCTGGAGGCGGGCGCGCTGGCGCTTTCGGGTCAGCTCGGCGCGACCGTTCAGCGCCTGCGCAAAGCCTATAATCTGTCGCTGTCCGAACTCTCCCACCAGTCCGGCGTCGCCAAATCGATCATCAGCCAGATCGAACGCAACGAAACCAATCCGACGCTCGCCACGATCTGGCGTCTGGCGCAGGCGCTCGACGTCTCGATCGAGCGGGTGTTGCAGACGACTGAAGAGGAACCTTTCCTCGAAAAGACAAGCAAGGCGGACACGCCGATTCTAGTCTCGAACGACGGCAAATGCCGTCTGGCGATCATCGGCTGGATCAAGACCGTCGAATGGCTGCAGTGTTACGAATTCGCCGCCGACCCCGGCGGCTCGCTCGAATCGGACGCGCATCAACGCGGTTCGGTCGAGAGCCTGTCGGTTCGCGAGGGCGAACTCGAGGTCGAAGTGGCCGGCGCGAAGTCGAGCGTGAAGGCGGGGGAAACCCTGCGCTATCGCTGCGACAAGCCCCATGTCATCCGCAATCTCGGCAAGACCCCGGCGCAGGCGACGATGGTCTGCATTCTAAAAGCGGCGGCGATGGAATGATCGACGCCGCCGCAGGGCGGATCGGCGCCTGCGGCGGCGGTGGGCGCCTGAGCGTCAGGAATGCAATTCGCCGACGTGCTTTTGCGAATAGAGCTGCACGCCGAGCTGCTTGATCAACTCGAGTTGCGTCTCGAGGAAGTCGATGTGCCGTTCCTCGCTCTTGACCACGTCCTCGAAAAGCTGCTCGGAAACTCGATCATTGATCGAGAGACTATAGGCCGCGGCTTCGAGATAGAGGTTGCGGGCTTCGAGTTCGGTGGCGAGATCCGCCTTGATGATTTCCTCGACCGACTGGCCGATGCGCAACGGATCGAGCACCTGCATGTTGGGAAAGCCTTCAAGGAAAAGAATGCGCTCGGCGAAATGATCCGCGTGATGCATTTCCTCGATCGACTCTTCGCGCCATTTCTTGGCGAGTTCGAGAAAGCCCCAATTGTGGAAGATGCGGTAGTGCAGCCAGTACTGATTGACCGCCGTCAACTCTGCGCGCAACCCGCGATTAAGATACTCGATGACCTTCGCGTCACCGCGCATGTCCGCATCCTTTCCATGAAATAGACCTAGGCCGCCAGTTCGTCGGCGCGACAGCCTTCACAATCGCCGTGCCCGGAGCATTCATCCAGTCCTCGCGCGGCGTGCTGGTCGACGATGGCGACGATGCTGCGCACACAGCGCCCGCATTTCGCCTCGCAACCCATGTGCCGGAACACTGCTGCGACCGAAGGCCGGTCGCTCCGTGGTCCGAGCGTATCGCGCACATCGCGGTCCGACAGGACGTTGCACGAACAGACGATCATTGCTTAGCCTAGTTTGGAAAGATTGCAAACTACTTTCGGAAAGGCGGCAAACTTTCTTCTTTGGAAAGATTGCAAACTACCTTTCCTATCAGTAAGTTACAACATCTCCCCTGATTTGCCAACTCCCGCGTGTCGGCTTTCCGACAGAAAGCGCGCCGCCACGGTGTGATTGGCAAGGACCATGCCGTTTCACTCCAATTCTATTTGCATTGATCAGGCTGGCGGCAAGGGCTGAACAAAAATTGAGCCGCGAATGAATTTCGCGGCTCCAAGCTCTCCGGCGTCGCCCGGCTTACCAATAGTCGCGCCGCCAGCCGCCGCCCCCGCCATAGCCGCGGCCGCCGCCATAGCCGTAGCCCCGGCCCCAACCGCCATAGCCGGAGCCGCCATAACCCCCGCCCCAGCCGCCGCCCCAGCCGCCATAACCCCCGCCCCAGCCGCCGCCCCAGCCGCCGTAACCGCCGCCCCAGCCATAGCCGGGCCGCCACCAGCAGCGAAACGGGCCGCAGACCCAGCGCGCCTTTTGGAGGCTCTGGGCCGTCTGCGCGGCGGGCGCGCGATCAATGCCCGGCAGCGCGGAAGCCTCGGGCGCGAAGGCGCTCGAAGCGAGAACGAAAACGAGGCCGGCGAAGGCCGCTTTGACTGGCGCCGATAGGCTTTTGACGGCTGCCGATCTCATGGAGCATCCTCCTCAAGGGAAATGTTGGAACCATTTTCAGGCTAAAGCGCATGCGCTGAACCAGGGCTGAAACATGCGTTCATCAGAAAGTTATCCATGACGAAACTCTTGGGCGCGCTGGATCAGGGCACGACGAGCACAAGATTTGTCCTCATCGACGCGAGCGGCGACATCATCGCCCAGTCGCAGCGCGAACACCGCCAGATCTATCCCCGCCCCGGCTGGGTCGAGCATGACGCCGCCGAAATCTGGCGCAATGCGCAGACCGTGATCGAGGCGACTCTCGCCAAGGCCAAAGTCTCGGCGCGCGACCTCTCGGCCGTCGGCGTGACAAATCAGCGCGAGACGACGGTTCTGTGGGACGCGGCGACCGGCGCACCGCTCCACAACGCCATCGTCTGGATGGATGCGCGCACGCACGCTGCAGTCGACCGGCTCGCGGCGCAGGACTTGGCCGACCTTGTCCGCGCGAAGACCGGCCTGCCGCTCGCGACCTATTTTTCGGCGCTTAAGCTCGGCTGGCTGCTTGATGAAATTCCCGGCGCGCGCGCCCGCGCGGCCCGTGGCGAAGCGCTTTTCGGCACGATCGATTCCTGGATCGTCTGGAATTTGACCGGCGGCCGCGGCGGCGGCCGACACATCATCGACGCGACCAACGCCTCGCGCACGCAGTTGATGAATCTCGACACGCTGAGCTGGGACGACGAGCTTGTGCATATTTTTGACATTCCGCCCGGCTGTCTGCCGACAATATGCTCCTCGAGCGAAGTCTACGGCGACTGTGTCGGCGCGCTTGCCGGCGTTCCGCTCGCCGGCGCGCTCGGCGACCAGCACGCCGCTCTCCTCGGACAGGCCTGCGTCAAGGCCGGCGACGCCAAGAACACCTATGGCACCGGCTGCTTTCTCTTGATGAACGTCGGCGAGACGCCGCGCGTTTCGACCCAAGGTCTGCTGACGACGCTGGCCTACAAGCTCGGCGACGCCAGGCCCTGTTACGCGCTCGAAGGGTCGATCGCGATCGCCGGCGCTCTGGTGCAATGGCTGCGCGACAATCTCGGGATCATCAGGGAGAGCGGCGAGATCGAGTCGCTCGCGCGAAGCGTGCCGGACAATGGCGACGTTTATTTCGTGCCGGCCTTCTCCGGGCTGTTCGCGCCGCGCTGGCGGGGCGACGCGCGCGGGCTGATCGCCGGACTGACGCGTTTCTCCAACAAAGGCCATATCGCCCGAGCGGCGCTCGAAGCAGCGGCCTTCCAGACCCGCGAAGTGCTGGCGGCGATGGTCGCCGACGCCGGCGTCGAAATCGGCGCGCTCAAAGTCGACGGCGGCATGGCGGCGAACGACCTCTTGATGCAGTTTCAAGCCGACATCATCGACGCGCCGGTGGTTCGGCCGCGACAGCTCGAATTGACCGCGATCGGCGCCGCCTATGCGGCGGGGCTCGCGGTGGGGGTATACAAAAGCCTGGACGACATCGCGGCGCATTTGCGCGAGTCGCGTCGATTCACCCCCGACATGAGTCCGCAAGAGCGGGCGCGTCTCGTCGCCTCGTGGGAGAAGGCGGTCGAGCGTTCGCTGGGCTGGGCGATCTGACCCTCGCTAATCGAAATCGACGCTCAAACCGTGTTTTTCGAGCTGCTGTTCGACCGCATCGAGGATTTTGTGCAGTTCCTCGATATCGATCGGGGTTTCGTCGTCGGGCGGGTCCCAATGGTCGAGATCGTCGAGACGCACGACGAAATCGGCGTCTTCCTCCGATTCACCGTCGGGCGGCGCGGCGGGAATGGTGAGCGTTTTCCCGCCGCGGCGCACGCGAATCGCGCCCTCCGTCACCTCGACCTGATAGCCGCCTGAGCGTCGCGCCATGGCTCCCCCTTCAGCCTCGCGATAATTCACGCATCGACAAGCCCGGCGCGAGCGGCGGCCTTGCGCATGAGCGTCGGCAATCCCTCTTTATCGAGATTGTCGCGCGCCGCCCAGCGGCAATCCGATGGCGCCGATTTGGCCCGCGTCTGCGCGACGAACACGGTCGCCTCCAAAGCAAAATGCGTGAAAACATGGGTCAGCGGTTGTTCGAGCGCCCGCCAGCGCGCCGCGCAGGGCGCGAAACCAGCGAACGCCGCGGCCGGGATATCCTGCGTCAGCGGCGTCGACGGAAAAGCGTTCATGCCGCCGAAAAGCCCCTTGGGCGGCAGCCGCCGCAACAGGGCTTCGTCGCCGCGCCGCAGGATGAAAATTGCGCCCCGGCGCCTCGGCTTTTGCGGCTTGGGCGGGCGCGCCGGATAGTCGAGCGGCGCGCCAAGACGCCGCGCCGCGCAGACGGAGGACAGCGGACAGGCGGCGCAGTCGGGGTTTTTCGGCGTGCACACCAGCGCGCCGAGCTCCATCAGCGCCTGGACTGAATCGCCCGCGCGCGAAGGCGTCGCCAGGGCGGCGGCCTTCTCGCGAATCAGCGGCGCGGCCTGGCGCGGCGGCTTGTCGATCGCATGAAGACGGGCGACGACGCGTTCGACGTTGCCGTCGACGGCGACGCAGGGCTGATCGAAAGCGATCGCGGCGATCGCCGCCGCCGTATAGGGACCGACGCCCGGAAGGCGTCGCAGAGCTTCTTCTTCCTGTGGAAATCCGTCGGAAGACTCCGCGACCGCGCGCGCGCAGGCGTGCAGATTGCGGGCGCGGGCGTAATAGCCGAGCCCGGCCCATTGGGCGAGAACGTCGTCGAGCGGCGCGCGCGCCAAATCGTCGACCGTCGGCCAGCGCGACAGGAAGGCGACATAGCGGTCTTTGACTGTGGCGACGGTCGTCTGCTGCAGCATGATTTCCGACAGCCAGACTCTGTAGGCGTCCGGTGCTTTGCCGAGCCGCGCGCGCCAGGGCAGATCGCGCCGCTCGGCGTCATACCAGGCGAGGAGCGCCTCGGCCGGCTTGGTCGATCTCGCGCGAGGCTTTATCATGAGGGCGATTGATAGAGGGCGAAGCCTCGCCCTCGCAAGGAGGCGGCTTGGCCGCAAGTCCAATGAGCGCTCCCTCGCGCGCGAAAGGTTTAAGAGCGCGTCCGCTCGCCGACTATGTGCTGCGCGAACTCGACCCGCTGGTCGCGGCGCGCGGCTTTGGCGAAGCCTCGCTGCTCTTATGCTGGCGCGAGATCGTCGGCGCTCGAATCGCGCGAATCTGCGCGCCGGACGCTCTGAAATGGCCAGTGCGGGCGAAGGCGAAGCCGATCGACGCGTCGACGCCCAAACGGCGTGACAAGACGCCGCGAGAGCCGGCGACGCTGGTGCTGCGGGTCGACCCCGGTTTCGGGCTTGAGGCGCAGCATTTCGCCCCGATCATCATCGACCGGGTGAACGCCCATCTCGGCTGGCGCTGCGTCGCGCGGATCGCGCTGCGGCAGGAGGCGCTGGCGCCCGCGCCAGCCTCGCAGCGGCAGGCCTCAACCCGCCCGCCCCCGGCCGACGCCGCCGCCCGCGCCCGCGCGGTCGAGGCGACCGAAGGCGTCGCCGAAGCGGGCCTGCGCGCGGCGCTGATCAGGCTCGGCGAACAAGCGCTTTCCGGTTCAACCGGCGCGCCCGGCGACGCTTGACCGCGCACTTTGCAAGGCCCTTCGAAAGCCCCTTGCAAAGGCTTGCAATCGCCCCCGCATGCTTTTAGGTAAACTCCGCTTCATGCCGCCATAGCTCAGTTGGTTAGAGCACCAGATTGTGGATCTGGGGGTCCCCCGTTCGAGCCGGGGTGGCGGTACCATGTTCTTAGCGCCGGCAATTTTAACGGCGGAGTCCGAACCGCCGCCGCGCATGGGGCGGGACAGATGACTTGGCGACGTAGGCTTCTCGACAGGCCGCCGGAACGCGATCCGCGGCCGATCTATGTCGCGGCCTTCGGACTGCTGATGTCCGTCGTGAGCTACGCCATTCCCGACGAGCGCTTGGCGGGCGCCTTTTTCGGATCCGGCCTGATCACCGCGGCGTTCTGCGTGGTCTATTGGCTCGCCAATCCCACCGGCGGGCTGGATTGAGCGGATTCAGCATATAGGCCGTCATCGCGAGCCGCAGGCGAAGCGATCCAGGCGTGCGTTCGCGCCTTTGGATTGCTTCGCTTCGCTCTCAATGACGCGCGGAGCGCCATACGGAGTCGCATTGATCTCAGGGATCCGAATCCTGGTTAACGAGGCGCCACCTCACCGCGTCATGGCTGCGCTTGTCGCGCCCATCCACGCGACGACGCGCCGCAAATATAAGAACGTGAGCCGAACGCGCCGTCTTGCGCGAGACGTTTCGCAATGTCCCGGCGTGGGTGGCCGGGACAAGCCCGGCCATGACGGCTGAGAGTGAGCTGAAATTAATCCGAGTTCGGAGCCTTGGCTTCGACCTACAGCAGATTGCCTTCCGAAATCGCGCGAAGGGCGAAGCCGAGCGCGATGATGCCCCAGCCTTTGAACAGAAGATCGACGCCCAGGAACGTGCCGATCGCCCAGAGGCCGGTGAAGGGCCAGCCGATCACCAGCAGCGCGCCGAGAATCAGCGCGACGCCGCCCTGAATGAGATACATCCAGAGCCCTTCGATATGCGAGGTGAAGGCGAAGCCGATGACAAGCACGCCTTCGGCGATGAAATAGAAGCCGATGAGCAGCGTGATCGCCTCGGCGCTGATCGCCGGCCGCGTCAGGAGCATGATTCCGACGATCGCCAGAAGGACCGCCCACAGCACATGGACGAAAAAGTCGGTCCACAGGCCGGCCGTCGTGAAGGCGAAGATGAGCACGGACACGGCGCTGACGACGAGCAGGACGCCAAAGAAGCCGACCGTGATGATGGTCGCCATCCTGGCGCGCAGGATCGCGATGATCCCGAGCGCGCCCACCAATATGCCAAGGGCGATGACCCAACCCCAATGGACGGCGAGAACGTCGGGGGCGCTTGAAACGAAAGAGTCAAACTGTCGCTGCATCTAAGTCATCCATGGCAAGGTGGCGAAAACCCGATCTTTGCCGATCGACGGCAAATAGCAAGCCGATAATTGCAGGGAGACGATTTCACCGGCGGCGGCGTTCTACTCAGCCAAAATCTCGAATAGATTGCGCCCAGCATCGCGTTCTTAAAAAAACATGGAAGCCGAGCGCAGTTACGAGCCGCTGACCAAAGACGATCTCGCGCGGCTTGGCGCGATCGCGCAGGACGTATTGCGCGACAGGGTTTTTCGAACGCCCGTCGGGCACCGATACAAAGACCGGCTGATATTGCTGGCGCTCTGCCAGGGCGCGGCGCAGCATTATGTGGACGGCGTGACCGGCGTCAAAGACCTCGATGTCTGGGCCTTCTTTCGCGGCGGAATCGAGAAGCCCTTTCCCTGGCGGGCGCGATGGAGCGTCGATTTCGGCCCTTCCCGCCTCGGCCGCCATCCGGCTGACGAGGGATATCTGGGGCGGCGCGTCGATGTGATGGGCCGCTCGATTCCAGCCGACAAGTTGACGGGCGAAGACGCGGTCCGCGCCTGGCTACATGGTCGCAGCAAGAGCGCACGACTTCTCGTCAAGCGACCGGCGATCGGGCTTTTTCCGCGGGAACTGTTCGCAAAGCCGCTCTGGTCGCCGGAATCGCCATCGTAAGCGGTCCAACCCAGCCGCATTCGCGCTCGCGCTGCGCGCTTGCGCGGGACGCTCAAGACGCGTTTCTTAGCCGCTGAACGGTTTGGGGAGCGGGAAGCACTTATGAAATTCATTCGATCGGCGGCCTTTTTCACCGCCCTGCTCGTCTCGCTCGCCGCCGCCGGCGCCGAGAGGAGCCGCTCCGTCATTCCGCTGACCGTGAACGAGGACGAATATTTCGGCGGGCGCATCTATCTGCAGGCGCGCATCGGCAATGTCATGGGGCCGATGCGCCTCGACACCGGCGCCTCCAGCACGCGCCTCAGACTCGCGTCCTGGAACAAGGATTTGCGGGTTCTCGGCGAAAGCGTCTCGACAGGCGCGTCGGGCGCGACGATGCGCTGCGACGACGTCGAAGCGCCGAAGGTCGAACTCGTCGCCAGCGAAGGAAACAATGTCGCGCGGGTAAATTATGAGATCACGCGCTGTCCGACGGACGCCGGCGATGACCTGTTGGGACTCGATTTCTTCCGCGGCGCCCGTTTTAGCCTGGATGTCGATCGCCGCGAGCTTGTCTTCTTCGGCGAAGCGATCGCAAGCGGTCAGCCTAAGGCGCTTCGGCGGCTGGGACCCGACCAGCGTCTCATCGGCATCGACTTGAATTTCGGCAAGACGGCCTTGGTCGGGTTGTTCGACTCAGGCGCCGAAGTCTCGGCGGTCGATCAGCTATTCATCCGCAGGCACAAAAGGCTTTTCACAGTCGTCAACGCCAAGGCCCGCGCGAGCGGCGTCGCCGGCGCCCGGATCGCCTCGAAAATATATAAGATCAAATCGCTCGACTTGGGCGAAGGCCGCGTGCTGCGCGATGTCTACGCGATCTCCTATGACTTTCGCGGCTTGCGCGCCGCTCTCGGCCGCGACGTTTCTTTGCTGATCGGCTGCAACGTCATCCGAAGCTTCAGCTGGGATTTCGATTTCCGCACGCCGGAGTCGCCGACATGGGACGCGAAGCTGAAATAGATCGCCCTTCACGACGACCAGCGTCCAGCTCGTCATTGCGATCAGCGAAGCAACGAAGCGATCCAGAACGGTGGTCGCGACTCCAGATTGCTTCGCTTCATTCGCGATGACGGCGTGTCGTCGGACGTCGCTAGAAATTCACCTTCGACGAGAGATAGAAGCTGCGGCCGGGAGAGGGATAGCCGTCGGCGAGCACATAATAATCGTCGAAGGCGTTGCGCACGCCGGCGGAAAATTTGATGTTGTCGCCCGGCTGATAGTCGACGTTGAAATTGGTCAGGCAAAAGGCGCCGGTCCGATAGTACCATTGGCCGTTCGTCGTCGACGTCCAGCGGGCGCCGTCCATCTCGATATTCGGCGTGAAGGTGAGCTCGGGAATCGGACGGTAGCCGGCGTAAATGAGGAGCTTGACGTCGGGCACGCCGATCGGCTGAAAATTGACGATCGAAGGCGAATGGACCTGGCGCCGCATCAATGTGAGATTGCCGCCGAGCGAGAAATCCTCGCGCACGAAATAATCGGCCGAGAGTTCGGCGCCCCAGAATCTGCCGCTGCCGACATTCTGCGATTGGGTGACATTGACGCCGAACTGCGGCGCCGGCACGCTTTGAATGAGATTGTCGACGATGCTGTAAAAGACGTCGACCGAGACGCGGCTTCCGGGCGCAAAGAGACTCGACCAGCCGAGGTCGAAATTGGTGGCCCGTTCCGGCCTCAGCGCAGGATTGGAGGTCGCGCCGCCAAAGCGCGTGCTGAAACGTTCGAACAGCGTCGGATAGCGGGTTCGGCTCGAGCCGTTGAAGTAGATTCGGTCGGTATCGGTATAGCGCCAGACGGCCGCCCCCTGATAGTTAGGCGCCTGCACGTCGATCGGCCGATAGTCGATGACGCCCTGCGGAACGGCGAAGCCCTGCGCCTGGCGCAGATGCCGCCAATCCCAGCTGAAGCCTCCAACGATATCGATGTCTGACCTCGGGTGGAAGGTATTCTCGACCGCCGCCGAATAAGTGTCCTCGATGCTCGAAATGATCGGCTGGGTGAAGCAGGGAACATTGCTCACGCAGCCGGCGCGAGTCCCACGGATATTCTGTCCGAAATTCTCCTGCCATTCGGAATGATTGTCGAGCCGGTAGAAGAACAGCGCCTTCAGCGTGTCGATGTCGCCGATTTCCGTCCCGGCCTCGACTTCGGCGCCGAGCGCGTAATCGGCGTAAGCGCTGTTGAACGATTTGGGCAAAGACTGGTTGAAGAAGGAAGGATCGTCATAGCCGACGAGCGAATTGTCGAATTTGCTCCAATAGCCGCGCGTCTTCACATAGGCGGCGTCATTGAGCTGGGTTCTCGACAGGAAATAGAGGTTCTGAACGCGCCAATAGGGCCATCGCCAAAAACGCTGGGTGGAGAGGGGATCGGTCGTATGAAGCGGCGCGCCTTTTTGGCCGTCCTGACGGCTGAAGGTTAAGGAATATTCGTCGGTGGCGTTGGGCGTCACGGCGACGCGCGCATTGACGCTATAGTCTTGCGTATAGGATTGGCCGCGAATGCCCGATCCCTGCGCCAGCGTCGGGCGATAGCTCGCGGGCAGCATCCAGCCGTCGGAATTCTGGAACGTGCCGCTGAGCTGCGCGTACCAGAGATCGTGCTTGGTGCCCGCGAAACCATAGGTCATCGGTCCAAGGAACGTTCCGTCGCGGCCGAAGTCGAATCTGGTGCGCCATTCGGCTTCGATCTCGCGCGTCGGCCGGCGCGACACCAGATTGATCTGGCCGCCCATGCCGCCCGGCCCATCGAGCACCGAGACATAGCCCTTGGCGATCTGCACTTCGGCGATGTCGGCGGTGAGAAAACGCGCGAAATCGAGCCTGTTATCGACCGGCAGATAGACGCGAACGCCATCGACGGTGAGCGGGACCTGCCAGCGATCGAAGCCGCGCACATAGATGTTCTGTTCATTGCGGGAGTTGCCCGAAATCTGACTGTTGACGCCGGGCGCGATATTGACCGCGCTGTCGAGCGTCGGCCGCGCGAAAGTCTCCATCTGCCGGTTGGTGATGGTGTAGCCGCCGAAAGCGTCGGTGTGCTGCCTTGGCGTCGGACCATTGTCGACTTTCTCGGTAGGCTGCGCCTGGGTCGACGGGGATTCGCCATCGCCATTGCCATTGCCGGGCTCGGCGACTTTTGTCGGGACTGCGAGACGACGCGCGCCGACCTTGATCTGGCCGAGTTCGAAGGCTTTCGGCGCATGGACTTCGATCGGCGGCAACGTCGTCTGCGCGCCCAGGGGCGCTGACAGCAAGAGAAGCGCGCCGCCTGAGATCGCCGTCGTCATCAGCAGTCTGGTCATTATTGCCCCCATGGTCGTCAGAGAGAATTGAGGAAAGCGAGCAGCGCCTGGCGCTGTTGTTCGGGAAGGTTGCGGAAGGCGTCGGCGGCGGATTGCGCTTCGCCGCCATGCCAGAGGATCGCCTCGGCGGGCGTGCGCGCCCTGCCGTCGTGCAGAAAATTGGCGCCGTCGCCGCCCTTGCCGGCGAGGCCCAGCCCCCAGAGCGGCGGCGTTCGCCAATCGCGCGGACCCGCGTCGAAGTCCTCGCGGCCATCGGCGAGCCCCTCGCCCATGTCGTGCAGCAGAAGATCGCTATAGGGATGGATCGCAACGCCATTGAGCGCCGGCTGCGGCGAAAACGCCGCGACATGCAGCGTATCGCGATGGCAGTCCGAACAACCGATGGCGCGAAACAGGCTTTCGCCATCCGTGACGCGCCGATTGTCGAGATCGCGTCGCGCCGGCGGTGCGAGCGCGCGTATATAGGTGACGACCGCGTCGAGTTGCGCGTCGGCGAGCTCCAGCTTCGGCGCGCCATTCGGACATTCGTTTTGAGCCGCGCAATTCTCGGAAGGAAAAAGCGACGAGGTTATGCCGATGTCTTCAACGAAGGCATTGGCGATTTGCTGTTTGAGATTGGGCTGATTGGCCTTCAGTCCGAAGCGGCCAAGCGTTCTTTTGTCGGTCTCGACATTGAAGACGAAATTCGGCCTTCCCCTGCCCGCGAAAATTTCGGCGTCGCTAACAGCCTCAAGCAAGCCCAGGCCGAAGACAGGCGGCGCGTTGCGCAGCGAGGTCTTCGTCTGTGGCCCAAGCGCGCCATAGGCAAGATGGCGGAAGGAAAGCGTCGGGCGGCGAAGCGTTATTGTTTCGCCGTCGGAAAGCGTCACATCGAATTCGGCGAATTCGACGACAGCCTGACCCTCGCCAGCGACGCCGGACACGCCTTCGGGATTGAGCTGAGCGCCGTAAAGCGGATGGGCGCGCGGTCCGCCATGCGCATCCCGTCCTTCGACGCTCAGCCTCGCCGCCATCGTGCGCGCGACGCCATTTTCGCTGTCGGGCGCGGCGCCGCGCCCGTTCTTGACGTGGCAGGCGATACAGGAAAGCCGATTGTAAAGCGGACCGAGACCGACAAAGTCGGGGTGATCCTGCGAAGGTCCAATGACCCAGGCCTGGCGGAATATGCCGCTCCCCTTGCGGAAGCTCGCGGCGTGAGCGGCGTCCAGCCCTTCGATCGGTTGGGTGAAGGCTTCGCTCTCAGGTCCGCTCGCCTCATAAGGCGTCGCTCCAGTCAGCAGCGCGGCGCAGAGAACGATGCCGAAGCGTTTCACGGCGCCGGCTCCAGACTTGCGACGAGATCGCGCGCCTGTCGCCGCGCCGACGCGATCTGATCGCGCCATTGGGCGATCAGCTGCGCATCGATGGCGTCGCGACGCCCGAAGCGCTCGAGGAAGGCGGTCGCGCGCGACTCGCTTTCCGAAACGGGAATAAAGCCGGCGAATTTCTTCGCCTCGCCAATGATCGCCATGGTCTTGGCGTCGGCGGCGAATTTTTTCTCGGCGTCGTGAATCCCGCGCCACAAATCGGCGCTCTCGGCGTGGCCTTCGACAAACGCGAGATCGAAAAGCAGCGCGATGAGCGGCGGCCGTCGTCGGCCGACCTCGGCGTCGTAATCAAGCAGCGTCGACGCCGGCAGCGTGAAGGGATTAACCAATCCTTCCGGCGCGTTCTGATAGGCGTCGGGTCGCGCCGGATGCCGGCGGCTGTCGCGCTCCATCAGCAAAAGTTGGCCGTCTTTCGACAGCAGGAAGTCGATGAAGGCCTGCGCGCCGGCGACATGCTTGGCGCCTGCGGTCATCGCGACATGGGCGGGCAGGAACGCCGTGCGCTCGGGATAGATCATCTCGACCGGCGCGCCATTGGCCCTGGCGATCTCGGCGATGAAATCGATCGTCAGTGCAAGGGCCGCCTTGCCTTCGCGCACCGTCGCCGTCGGCGCGAATCCGGAGTCGAGCAGCGTCGCCTCGCCCGCCATCTCGCCGAGAAGACGCCAGCCTTCCGTCCAACCTTCGCTTTGCAGAAAAATGTCGTACAGCGCAGGCGAAAAGCCGACCTTGCCGGCGACCGGCATGGCCATCCGCCGCGCATATTCGGGAGAGGCGAGGTCGCGCCAGCGTCGCGGCGCCGAAAGCCCGGCGGCCGCCAATGCGCCGGGATTCGCCACGATCCCATAGCCCGCAACGTCATAGGCCTCGTAAAGGCCTGTCGGGTCGGCCAATTGTTGTGCGCCGAGACGGCTTGGGAGCGCGGCGCGGTCGACCGATATTCTACGAAAGGCGCCGTGGTCGCGAAGAAGGGCGAAATTCGCAGGCGAAGGCGCCCAGTAAATATCGGCGCCGCCCTGCTCCGGCTTGGTCAATTCGGCAAGCGCGTCGCGCGACTGCTTCCAGACGAATTGGACATGAAATTGCGGATGGCCGCGCTCGAACTCGCGCTCATAGCGCGTCGTCAATTCTTCTGGAAAGCTGGTGACGACAATGATGGTCTCTTGGTCCGCCGGCATCGCCGGAACGGCGGCGAAACTGACGAGAAACCAGGAGATTGCAGCGGCGGTGAAAGCGCGTATCATTGACCAGGCATCGTTATGTATCTTCTCTACATAACTGTTTGACTACGTATATGTCGCGCAAATGTCAACTTACGAATTTTATGCAGATAATGGCGCAAATATAGGCTGTTTGCTGAGGGATCGTGTTATAGCGCTATGTTATAGTCTTTTATTACGAGACTGCTGATATTTTTCATGAATTTTCAATTAGTTTTAGAAAAATGCTCCAACGCCATCGGCTTTGGATTGGCCGTCTCCAAATATTTTGTCGAGCGCAGTCAAACCGATAGTCGAATTCATTGAACACGCTAACAGGCGCGTTGTCGCCGACTTGTCGGTCGGCTGATCCCAGCGCAATTCGCGACGCGCGCTTGCCGTTGCGGCGCAGGAACGGCCGGTCGCGACCGCCGCCGCCCCGTCGAAATAATCGCGACCCGATGCCCGCAAGGAGACGCTAACCGCCTAGGTAACGCTTGGCCGAGCAGCCCTCCTCCTCGGCCAGTTGCCTCCGTCCGTCCGACCCTGTATCCGGGCAAGAAGGCGAGGCGCGGACATGGCGGAAACCAAGATCGATGCTTCACTGGCGCTGCGCAGCGAGGGCCGCCTGCTTGTCGGCCGCGATCGCGTCAAGCTCCTGGAGGCGGTCGCGGCCCATGGCAGCATCACCAAGGCCGCCAAGGCCGCCGGCTTCAGCTACAAGGCGGCGTGGGACGCGGTGAACGCCATCAACAATCTGCTGCCGACGCCAGCCTTCGTCACCAAGGCGGGCGGGCGCAGCGGCGGCGGCGCCGAAGTGACCGAGGAGGGGCGCCGGCTGATCGCCACCTTCCACCGCCTCGAAGAAAAGCTGGCGCGCATATCGGAGACGATCGCCGAGGAAGGTCTCGCAGGCGCCGAGGATTTCCTGCTCTGGACCGCCGGCATGACGATTTCGGCGCGCAATGTTTTTCGCGCGGAAGTGATCCAGGTAAAGAAATGGCCGGTCGACGTCGAAGTGACGCTGCGCGTCTCCGAAAAGGATACGATCCTCGCGATCGTCACCAATGAATCGGCGGAGCAGCTGCATCTTTCGCCAGGACGCAAGGCGCTGGCGCTCATCAAGTCGTCCTTCGTCACTCTGGCGCTCGCGACCGACGCGACGCCGCTGCAGCGCAACTGTTTTCGCGGCGTCGTCAAGCAGCGGGTCGACGCCGAACGCAACAGCGAAATTCTGCTCGATATCGGCTTCGGAAAGACGATGACCGCGGTGATTCCGCGCCGCCTTGTTGAAGACATGGGATTGAAGGAAGGAGACGCCGCTCTGGCGACCTTCGATCCGGCCGACGTGATTTTGGCGGTTGAATAGCTCCCGTCCCAAGGCGTCGATCATTGCAGCGCAACTGGATATGGGCTCGAATCCGCACTAGTGTTGCGAGTCGTTTTGGCCGAAGCCGCATCTTAAGGAGCAAACCATGAAGCGAATTTATTTCGTTGCCGCCGCCGCATTATCTTTTTGCGCGATGAACGCCTTCGCTGAAACGAAGAAACCGACGTCGAAATGGACCTGTGAGGAATTCCTGGCGGTCGACGAGCAATTCCAGCCGAAGGTGATCTATTGGTCCTCGGCTCAGAGCAAAGCGGGCAAGCCGGCCGGATCGACCGTCGATATCGAAGGCGCCGAAAAAGTCGTTCCGATGATCATCGACGATTGCAAGAAGGCGCCGCAAGAGTCGTTCTGGAGCAAGCTCAAGGACGCTTGGAAAAAGGTCGAAGCCGACGCAAAATCGCTTGGCAAGAAACTGTGAAGATTTCGCCCCGAACCGGCATGGGAGGCTGAACGATGCTTGAACTGATCGCCGTCGTCCTCATCGTCATGTGGCTCTTCGGACTCGTCTCTTCCTATACGATGGGCGGCTTCATCCACATTCTTCTCGTCATCGCGATCATCGTCATACTTCTGCGCGTCATTCGGGGCCGCAGCGTGATTTAGCGCGTCGATCCGCCGCCCGGCGCCGGCAAGGTAACGTGCAGAAAATGCGACGGAAATCGGACTCGGCGCATTCGCTGCGTCATCGGCGTCTTGATGCAGGCGACGGTATCCATTATTGGCTCCTTCAAACGACGCGGCGCGCAGATTTTGAACCTTCGCGAAAGTTTGATGTTCGCGGGGGTTGGAGATAGTTTCGGTCGAGGCGGCTTGGGAGTCTCGTCTACATGTCGCATGAGGATTTTTCGAGAGATCGTTCGGCTCCGATGGGCTCCGATCGATCGTTCGGATTCGTGATCGCCGCGGCGATTGCGATCATCAGCCTACTGCCGGTTTGGCGCGGGGAGGCGCCGAATTTCTGGGGGCTCGCCGCGGCGCTCGGCTTCGCCGCCGCGGCGTTGATCGCGCCGGCGAGATTGCGGCCGCTCAACCGGCTGTGGTTCAAGCTTGGCTTGGCGCTGCACAAAATCACCAATCCGATCATCATGGGCTTTCTGTTCTTTGGCGTGATCCTGCCAATTGCGATGCTGTTCCGGGCGCTTCGCGCCGACCCGCTCAAGCTTTCGTTCGATAAGAACGCGAGTTCCTACTGGACCATGCGCGATACGCCCGGCGAGGCGAACGACATGAGCAAGCAGTTTTGAGGAGAGAGACAAATGAGTTTTCTGCTCGAGCTTTGGGACTATCTGAAAACCCGTAAGAAATATTGGATGGCGCCGGTGCTGGTGATCATGCTGCTGATCGGCGCGCTGATCGTTCTGCAAGGCACAGCGGTCGCTCCGTTCATCTACACGCTCTTCTAAATCGCGATGCGGATACTTGGCATCTCCGCCTTCTACCACGACAGCGCCGCCGCCGTGGTTGAGGATGGCGACATCATCGCCGCCGCTCAGGAAGAACGGTTTTCGCGCAAAAAGCACGATTCCCGCTTTCCGCGTCACGCGATCGATTATTGTCTTCAAGCGGCGCGCGCAACGCCTGGCGACATAGATTTCGTCGCCTTCTACGATAAGCCGTTCGTCAAATTCGAACGGCTGCTGGAAACCTATGTCGCCTTCGCGCCGCGCGGTTTCCAGTCGTTCAAGATGGCGCTGCCGCTGTGGCTGCGCGAAAAGCTTTTCCAAAAATCGCTGCTGCTGAAAGAGATGAAGGCCTATTCGGCGGATGTCGACTGGGCGGAAAGGCTGCTCTTCGCCGAACATCACTTCAGTCACGCCGCCAGCGCTTTCTATCCCTCTCCCTTCAAGGACGCGATCGTTCTGACGATGGATGGGGTCGGCGAATGGGCGACGACCTCGGTCGCCTTCGGCGCCGGCAATCAGCTGACGATGCAGCGCGAACTTCGCTTCCCGCATTCGCTGGGCCTGCTCTATTCGGCTTTCACCTATTATACCGGGTTCAAAGTGAACTCCGGCGAATACAAGCTGATGGGCCTCGCCCCTTACGGCGAACCGAAATACGCCGACCTGATCCTGGATCATCTCATCGACCTCAAGCGGGACGGCACCTTCCGGCTCGATCAGTCCTATTTCGACTATTGCACCGGATTGCGGATGACCAACGCCAAGTTCGACGCGCTTTTTGGCGGGCCGGCGCGCAAGCCGGAAGAGTTGTTGACGCAACGCCACATGGATATCGCCGCCTCGATACAGGCGGTCACCGAGGAGATCGTGCTCAGATTGACGCGCGACCTCGCCAAGGAGACCGGCGCCCGCAATCTATGCCTCGCCGGCGGCGTCGCGCTGAATTGCGTCGCGAACGGGAAACTGCTGCGCGACGGCAGCTTCGATCAAATCTGGATTCAGCCGGCGGCCGGCGACGCCGGCGGCGCGCTCGGCGCGGCGCTCGCCGCCTACTACGCCCACAAGAAAAATCCGCGCAGCGTCAACGGCGCCGGCGACGCCATGCGCGGCTCCTATCTCGGTCCTTCATTCTCACAAGCCGAAATCGAAAGCCGGCTGCAGGCCGTCGGCGCCAAATTCGAGACGATGGCGGAAGGCGAACTGATCGACGCGGCGGCGCGGGATCTCGCGGCCGAACGCGCCGTCGGTTGGTTCCAGGGCCGAATGGAATTCGGGCCGCGCGCGCTTGGCGGACGATCGATCCTCGGCGACCCGCGTTCGGAGACGATGCAGAAAACCCTCAATCTGAAAATCAAATATCGCGAGTCGTTTCGTCCCTTCGCGCCCTCGGTTCTGCGCGAGGATGTCGCCGACTGGTTCGAGCTCGACGGCGATTCCCCTTACATGCTGCTCGTCGCCGACGTCGCGGAGAAGCATCGTCTCGCAATGACCGCCGAGCAGCAGGCCCTGTTTGGCATCGACAAGCTGAATGTGCCGCGCAGCGCCATTCCCGCCGTGACTCACGTCGACTATTCGGCGCGAATCCAGACGGTGCATCAGGAGACCAACCCGCGCTATTACGCGCTGCTGTCGACATTCAAGCGCATGACCGCCTGTCCGGTGCTGGTCAATACCAGCTTCAATGTGCGCGGCGAACCGATCGTCTGCACGCCGGAAGACGCCTTCGGCTGTTTCATGGGCACGGAAATGGACGCTCTGGCGATCGGCGACTGTTATCTGCGCAAGGAAAATCAGGACGAGTCGCTTAAGCACGACTATAAAGAGAAGTTCGAGCTCGACTAGAGCCGGCTGGCGACGCGTCGGCGTCCTATATCTCAGCGATTGGTTTGGCTGCCTCGAGCGCTCGACGACAGAGCGCAAGAATTCGTCGCGTCTCCAAAAAGTCTAATTCACACAACAGGATGGATGGCGCCCCCCGGTTACGGCGAGCCCAATCAAATTATTCGTCGAAAAGCGACCCTCGAAAATTATCCGTTAAGCCTCGCCTTTCGACAAACTTTCCGCAGCCGGTTTACGAAGGCTGCTTTGGGGCGGCGCTGAAACCGCGATCTCGAAAACGGCGTCTCAAGCCGGCATCGGGACCGGCGGAGGATGCGTCGGTTTCATGCACAGCGGGACGCCGGCGAGGCGTCGAATTTTTGTTCTGTTATGGAGCGGCAAATGGATTTTGATCGGCTCAAACGGGATAGTCTTGTCCATAGCTTACGCGACGCTATGCCCCTCTCCGCCCGACCGCGGCCCGCGCTCCTCGCTTTTCTTCGCGCGCGCGGCATGATCGGGCGCGGCGCGCCGAAACTCGTGATCGTGGATATTTTCGACTCAGGCGCGCAGGATCTGATGTGCCGTTTCGTGATTGAAGGCGACGCGGAGACGAGCTTCGTCGCGTCGCTGGCGCAAATTGCGTTCGATCGCAGACATCCTCTCGTCCAAAGGCTTTCCGCGCGTCGGCGAAATGCGCCGCGCGCCCGCGCGCGCGCGAAGTGACCCATGAAGCGCGCCGCGAAAACGCCGAACCGATATTTTCGCACGGAGGCGTTCCGACGCCTTGAATTGCGTCACATTATTGGCCTGAGCGCGATTCCGCCTCGAAGCAAAACGATCTAAGTCGCGTCCACTCGCGCGACGCCGCCGACGAAGGCCGCCGTCAACATGCCCGGAGTCGAATGAGCGCGCGCGCATCCGCCCAGCCGATCCACGAGAATGAGGCCGCCCTGGCCGTTCACCTTGGCCACGAGATAGCGAATCGCCTCGCGCGCCGCCTCCTCAGCCTGCATGGCGCGAAACTCGACGAAGAAAGCGGCGGTCCGCGCCAGCGAGGTGCGGATGAAATCCTCGCCGACTCCCGTGCATGAGACGGCGCAACTGGCGTTGTCGGCGAATGTCCCGGCGCCGATGATCGGCGAATCGCCGACCCGGCCGCTGCGTTGATTGACCACTCCGCCGGTCGACGTCGCCGCCGCGAGATTGCCGTTTCGATCGCGCGCGACGGCGCCGACGGTGCCGAGTTTTCCATCGGCGGCGCCCGAACGATCGAGCGCGATCGCGCGCGCGCGCTTCGCTTTCGCCAACTCCGCGACTCGTTCTTGCGTCTTGAAATAATCCTCGCTTTCGAACTTCACATTCCGCGCGCGCGCGAAACGTTCCGCTCCCTCGCCGACGAGCAGCACATGGCCGCTTTCTTCCATGACCTCATAGGCAAGACGCGCCGGGTTCTTTACGCCGCACACCGCCGCGACCGCGCCAGCCTTTAGCGTGCGGCCGTCCATGACCGACGCGTCGCACAGAACTTCGCCTTCCGCGTTGAGCACCGAACCGCGAGCGGCGTTGAACAGAGGGTCGTCTTCAAGCAACGCAACGCAGTGGACCGCCACATCGAGCGCCGACGACCCCGCCGCCAGAAGGCGCGCGCCCGACTCGACAATCGTGCGCAGCGAGGGCGCGTAGCGTTGCGGATCGCGGATGGCGCCGGCGCCGCCGTGGATCATCAGCGAGTAGTCCATCGTGACCAACCTGCCGCTTGTCGCTATATTATCGCACGCCACGATATTCGGATGAACGCCATGCGCAATACATTGCTTGTTTCCTTGATCCTCGCCGCGCTCGCGGCGCCCGCGGCGTCGGAAACGTCGATCATCGGCCAGAGGGACGGCAAGGACATCGTCACCGTGCGCGTCGAGGAAGCGACGCGATCCAAACAGGCTCTGCCGTTCTTTCCTGGAATCTCCACAAAGACCGTCGGCTCAAAAGCTCTATCGTTGCTCAAAGTGGTGATTCCGCCAGGCGCAAAGGCGCAAGCTCACATCCATAAGGGTCACGAATCCGCGATCTATCTTTTGCAAGGCCGGGTCGAGACCCGCTACGGAGAACATCTCGAAAAGCGCATCGTGAACGTCGCTGGAGATTTCATCTATATTCCTGCGGACGTGCCTCATCAGCCGGTGAATCTGAGCGACAGCGAGCCGGCGATCGCGATCGTCGCCCGCACCGACGGGGACGAACAGGAGCATGTCATTCTCTATCCAGAAAAATAGCAGCACGCCGTCCAAAGCCATATTTTGGCGTCAAGTCATGAAGAGCCCGCTTTGATCAAGGCGCCGCGCGCTCCTCAAAAAGTTCAATGAAGCGCGGCGTCGTCGAACAGATGCCAGAGCGATTTTTGTAACTTTCGGCTGGTGATATGCGCCCCGGCGTCGCGGCGCTCCAACACAAGCTTCTTGTCGTGAAAATCCTCCATGCCAACGCGATGTCCGACGCTGATCACCGTCGCGCCCGCCAGATCTTCATTGAGGAGTCGCAGCATCGAAACCTGACTCTCTTCGTCGAGCGCGGAGGTCGCCTCGTCCATGATGATGATCTGCGGCCTCTGCAGCAGGAGACGAACGAAGGCGGTTCGCTGTCTCTCGCCGCCCGAGAGCCGCTGGTCCCAGCGCTGTTCTTCGTCGAGATGCCTGACAAGATGGCCCAACCCGCATCGCCGCATCGCGCCTTCGATCATCTCGTCGGTGATGTCCTTGTCTAAGATCGAATAGAGCATCGCCTGGCGCAGCGCGCCCAGCGGAATGTATGGCTTCTGCGGCACGAAGGCCATGCGCGCATTTTTCGGCAAGAGGATGCGGCCGGAGCCCCACGGCCATAGTCCGGCCAATGCGCGAACGAGCGTGCTCTTTCCAGCGCCGCTCGGACCGCCGACGAGCAGCCTCTCGCCTAAAGGAATGATGACATTCGCGTCGGCGATCACAACTCGTCCGTTGCGATGGGCGACGGCGAGTTCCTGAATGTGAATCGCGTCGTCGGCGCTGTCGCCGAACTCGATGAACGCCTTCTCCTCCATGATGACGCCGACATCGAGACTCTCCAAAGCCTCGGCGAGTTCGTCGACCCGATTGGCAGAGGCCATCCATTCCGCGACGCGCACGGAATTGTCGATGAACCAGTTGAAGGCCACCTGCACCAACATAAAGGCGGAGGCGAGCTGCATCACGGCGCCGAGGGTCAGCGCGCCCGAAAGATATTTCGGCGCCACCAGAACCAGCGGAATGAGGGGCGTCAGCGCGCCATTCGCGCTTTGCACGGTCGCGATCGCCCCATTGCGCCGTATCTGTCGAATCCAGGCGGCGACGACGCGCCGATAATTTTGCAGAATGGAGCTCAACTCATCGGCGTCGCCGCGAATGAGCGCGATGCTTTCCGCATTCTCCTTTAGCCGCGTCAATTCGGCGAGGAACTGCGCTTCAGCCTCATTCTTTTTTGCGACGGCCGGAACAAGCGGCCGGCCGACGAGATAAGCGACGACGCCCGCAATTGTCGCATAGGCCACCGCCGCGAAGCCAAGATAGCCGGACAAAACGAGCCGCACCCCAAACAGATTGAGCTCCAGGGCGCCGCCGACGGTCCACAACACCCCGATAAAGGTCGACGCCGTGGCCAGCGCGGTCAAAAGGCCGACGGCGAATTCGACCAAAGGGTCAACGGCCAGCTGAACGTCCTTGGCGATCCGATATTCCGGCGAGGTCTGTTCGGCCGCGGCGATTTCGAGACGATAATAACGCTGGTCCTCGAGCCACCAGCCGGCGAGCTTTTCCGTAAGCCATTCGCGCCAGCGCATTTGCAATGTCATGCGCGCAACGAGCGCGCCGCTGACAGCGAGACCGCTGAACGCGACGAGCGCGGGCAGTAAGGCGGTCGCCCAACCCAAAGATTCGACATTCTTGCTTTCGAGCGCGTCGAAAAATTTCCGGTTCCATTGATTGACGCTGAGCTGCGCCCCAAGCTGCAGCACGATGCAAAGCGCGACCAACCCCGTCAGGACCCACGCTCGCCGCTTGGTTTCGCCAGTCCAATATGCGAGCGCGAGCGCACAGAATTCCCGGCAACGCGCGCGATCGGACAGCTTGACCTTTGGAGTGAAAGCGCTCCGCCCTAAAGGATCGCTCACAATCGGATCGGCCCTCCGCTCGGGCGCAGCGGCGCGCGTGTCAGCTTAGTTCTCGCTGCATGCGCGCGTCGGGCGTTCCCGCGAAGGCTCTATATGGCGCGTTCAGGCGCTCCAGACCACCGCTTTGAGACGCGCTTTGGGGGCGGAGGGAGCGCGATCCTGCTAAGCTGCGCGAGACGCCTTGCGCTCGAAGAACAGCGCTTGGCTGATCGTCGCCTTGACCGTATCCACCTTATAGGGCTTGCTGATGAGAAAGGCAGGCTCGGGTCGTTCTCCGGTCAGCAGACGTTCCGGAAACGCAGTAATGAAAATGACCGGGGCGTCGAAACTTTCGAGCATTTCGTTGACGGCGTTCAGCCCTGAACTGCCGTCGGCGAGGTGAATGTCGGCGAGGATCAGCCCGGGGCGCTGGCGTTCGGCGAGCTCCACCGCCTCCCGATGCGTGCGCGCGACGCCGATCACCCGATGACCGAGATCGCGCGCGATGAATTCGATGTCCTGCGCAATCAGCGACTCGTCCTCGATAATCAATACATCCGTCGCGACGCGCTCGGCGATTTCATGGCCGGCGTCTCTCACGAGCGCTTCGACCTCTCCTTCGGTCACGCCCAATATTGCGGCAGTGTCCGCGACCGAGAAGCCCTCGACCGTACGCAGCAAAAAGGCCTGCCGCGAACGCGGCGTCAGCATGCTGATATTGCGCTGCGCCGCTGAAATTTCGTCGGTGGGCGACGTCTCGGTGTTGAGCCGGATCGACGACCAGGACAGCATGAACAGATGGTAAAGCCCGACTTTTGGCGGCATGTTGGTCGGAAAAGCGTCCGGGTCCGACACCAGCGCCTCGAGCGTCGCGACAACATAAGCGTCGCCGCTCTTTTGCGAGCCGCAAAGCGCCCTCGCGAACCGACGCAAGTAAGGCAAATGCACCGCGATTTCACGGGAAAGATTCATAGCTTCATCCTATTTGCGCCAGAAGGGACGGAATCATTTTCGCCCTGTCCCATCAGTCACGGCTCTGGTTGCTTGCGCTAACGGAACAATTAGTGCCGCCACGCGTTCCAGCAAGGGAAGTCGTCTGGTGCGACCGCGCCGAATTCGGGCGGCCAGTCTCGGGGGGCGTTCGGGGTCCGGAATGAGCCAACGCGAAAATCACGACAATGATGGCCCCGCCCGCGACACGGAATCGAATATTCATAGCGCTGCCGAACGCAGCAAGAATGAGGCGGACGGCGCCGACGGCGCCGCGCTCGATCCAAAAATTCAAGCCCAGCTCGGGCGCGTGTTTCGAGCCTATTGCGAAGATCTAATTCACCAACCGATTCCAGACAAATTTACGGTGCTGCTGGCCAAGCTGGAAGCCAAACAGCGCGAAAAGAAATGACCGAAGACTCCTTTGGAGATCAGATCGTGGCGCAGATGCCCTATCTACGCGCCTTCGCCATTTCGCTGTGCGGTTCGCATAGTCTTGCCGACGATCTGGTTCAGGACGCTTTGGTCAAGGCCTGGTCGCATGCCGACTCATTCCAGCCGAATACGAATCTGCGCGCCTGGCTCGTAACCATCCTGCGTAACACGTATTTTTCGAGTTATCGGAAGCGCTCGCGGGAAGTGCAGGACAGCGACAATGTCCTCGCCCAGCAGATTCCCGTGAAGGGCGGTCAGGAATCGGCGCTCACCATCGCCGATGTTCAGACGGCGTTGGACAAGCTCGCCCCGGAACACAAGGAAATCCTGCTGATGATCGGGATCGCCGAGCTTTCGTACGAGGAAGCCGCCGAGATTTGCGGCGTCGCCATCGGCACGGTCAAGAGCCGGTTGAATCGGGCGCGCGCCAAACTCGCAGAACATTTGGGCCTTCTGACGCCAAGCGACATCGATACCGAACCCACCGTCTCGGACCTCGCCGCGCGGAGACCGTCAGGGGCGATTTGACAGACCCTGGCTTGGCGAGGGTATGCGCCGGGAAGCATCTGCTCTATTTGAAGGTTCGCGCTTGGCAGCGCTCTCCCAGAAATCGGCGGCGTCAATGACGAAAGGCTGTGACGGAAAATATTCCCGGCCGCGTCGGTGGATGGCCAAGGCCGCGGCGGGTCTGCCGGCGTCGACGCGCGCCGTGGCCGCGACTTCGCTTTCGCTGTCCCTCATGTCGGAGGCCTTCGCGGCAGTCGACGAATCGCCAAATGCCGAGGTCTGGCTCGGCGTCGTCAGCGCGCTCTGCGCGGCGCTGGCTGTCGCCCTGTTGGCGATCTTCTGGCTGGTGAAGCAGCGCCGCGAGGCGCAAAAGGCGCAATTTGAATTGAGCGAATTGACCTGTGCAGTGGAAGCGCGCAACGACTCGCATTGGCGCGACACCGGAGTCGTCGCGGTCGACGCTATCGCGCACCGCATTCAGGACATCGACCAGCGCCTGCGCGAAAAGCGTAAAAGATTGTCGGAATTGAACGAGCTTCTGACGAAAAGCGCGACGACCGTCGACGGCGCGGAGGCCCATTTTCAACTTCGCGCGCTGCTCGACGCCGTCCCGCTTGGGATCCTCATTGCGGAATCGCCCAGCGGACGCATCATCGAGGGCAACAACCTCATCGAAACGATTCTGCTTCGTCCCGTGCGCTATTCACAGAGTACGGAAAGCTATCATCAATGGAACGCCGTCCATCAGAATGGCCGTCCGGTCACGAGCGAGGAATATCCGCTCGCGCGCGCGCTTGCCGGCGAAGATCATCCGCAACTCGAATGCAAGATCGAGCGCGGCGACGGCGCCTATGTCTGGATCAACATTGTCGGCGCGCCGATCCGTGACGAGCAGGGCGCAATCATTGGCGCGATCGTCGCCGTCACTGACGTCAACGATCTCAAAAATGCGGAAATTCAAAACCAGATGATGAACCGCGAATTGCATCATCGGGTGAATAATTCGCTCGCGATGATTCAGGGAATCGCCAACATCACGGCCCGCACGGCGCAGGACTTTTCAAGCTTCCAGGAAGGCTTCTCCCACCGCGTGCAATGCTTGAGCCGCATTTCCACGCTGCTCACGCAGACGTCGTGGGAGCGGACGCCGCTCAGAGACCTGATTCTCGTCGCGTTGTCCTGCGGCAGCCATGACTATGGCGACCGCATTTCGATATCGGGCGTAGACCTGGAATTGCGTTCAGCGGTCGCTTCGGCCCTAGGCTTGGCGCTCAACGAATTGCTCGCCAACGCCGAACAGCACGGCGCCTTGTCGGAAAGCGATGGCCGGGTCTCGATCGATTGGCGTATCGATCATGAAGGGGATCGGCCACGACTTATATTGAATTGGACCGAGGCGGGCGGGCCGATCGTCGAAAACCCGCAGCAGACCGGCGTCGGGCATTTCTTGATCACCAATGTGCTGGCGCGTCAGATGGGCGGCGACGTCACGCTCTCCTATCGCCCGGAGGGGCTGCAGGCGGAAATATCCGCGGAAATTTGAAGCGCCGCCAGCGCGGGGCGGGCCCGCGTCAGGCGGCTTCCTGCGGCGTTACCCGCAGAGCGGTGACGCGGTTCCTGATCTTGCGCATCACCTCGAACCGGAAGCCGTGATAGGTGAAGACCTGCCCGGCTTCAGGAATAGCTCCCGCCTCGTGGATCACGAGGCCAGCGATCGTGGTCGCTTCCTCATCGGGCAATTCCCAGTCCATCGCGCGGTTCAAGTCGCGCACCGGCACGGCGCCGTCGACCAGCACCGATCCGTCGGGCTGCGGGCGCACGCCCTGAACGGCAAGATCATGCTCGTCGCGAATGTCGCCGACGATTTCCTCAAGTATGTCTTCAAGCGTGACGAGACCCATCACCTCGCCATATTCATCGACGACCAGAGCGAAATGGGTCTTGCGCTTTAAGAAGGCTTCGAGCTGATCCTCGAGCGTCGTCGCCTCGGGCACGAACCAAGGCGCGAACATCACATCGTCGACGCTGATTTTCGAGGCGTCGCCGCCGGCGGCGTTCAACGCCCGCAGAATGTCCTTCGAATGAAGGACGCCGACGAAATTATCCGGTCGTTCGCGCCAGAGCGGCATGCGGGTGAAAGGCGAGGACAGCACTTCGCGCACGATTTGCGCCGGCGGCAAATCGGCGTCGATCGTGCGCATTTTGGTGCGGTGACTCATCACGTCCGAAACATGCAGCACCTGCAAATCGAGGACGCCGCCGAACATGTCGCGCGCCGAGCGTTCGACATTGCCTTCCTCATGCAAAATATCGACCGCGCTCTTCAATTCGTCATAAGGCGACAGCACGGTGCGGCCATGGCCGACTTCGACTCCGACCATCTTCAGCACGATCAGGACGACATATTCGACGCCGGCGAGGAGCGGTCCGACGATGCGCACGAAAGGCGCGATAAATTTGGCGACGCGCAGCGACGTCTCGTCGGGATGATTGATCGCCAGCGTCTTCGGCAAAACTTCCGCGAACACCAACAGCAGAACGGTCATGATGATCGTCGCGTAGATCGCGCCATTGTCCCCGGCGATCACGACGAGCACGCTCGTGGTGAAGGCGGAGCCGCCGATATTGACCAGCGTGCCGCCAAGCAGCAGCGCGGCGATCATTCGGTTGCGCTGGCGCAGCAGGCGGTTCACCGCGGCGGCGCGCTTGTCGCCCTCCTTTTCGAGAGAATGCATCCTCGCGTGCGAAGCGGCGGTGAGCGCCGTCTCCGATCCGGCGAAAAACGCCGACAGAAAGACGCAGATCGCGACGATGACAACCGCAGTCCAAACGTCGACCTGCGGCGCGCCGGTTTCGAGGCCATGCATGGGACTATGTCCGCTTCAACTCGTCCTTAAGGAAATCAAACGTCTCGGCGGCGTCGACGGATTTGGCGATGAACGCCTCGCCGATGGCGCGCAGTAGAACGAAGGTCAGAGCGCCGCGCTCGACCTTCTTGTCCTGATACATGGCGTCGAGAATTGCCTGCGCGTCGTCGCGCCAATCCGGAATGTCGCGGATTTTGGTCGGCAGGCCGACGGATTTGAGATGGCGTTCGAGCCGCTCCGCGACGGCGGCGGCGCAAAGGCCGCGGCGCGCCGAAAAACGCGCCGCGCATACCATCCCGATCGCGACGCCCTCGCCATGAACGAGGCGGTCGCTATCGTAATTGGTCAAGCGCTCGAATGCATGGCCGAAAGTGTGGCCGAGGTTGAGAAGCGCCCGTTCGCCCTGCTCGGTTTCGTCGCGCCCGACGATCGTCGCCTTCGTCTCGCAGCTCACCGCGATCGCACAGATCTGCTCCGCCTGACTGTGGAAAACGGCGTCGGAGTCGGCTTCGAGCCAGTCGAAGAAGCGGGCGTCGCCGATCAACCCGTATTTGACGATTTCGGCGTAGCCGGCGCGAAACTCGCGCGGCGGCAACGTCCGCAGCGTATCGACGTCGGCGAGAACCAGCGACGGCTGATGGAACGCGCCGATGAGATTCTTGCCATGCCGCGAATTGACCCCGGTCTTGCCGCCGACCGAAGAATCGACTTGCGACAGGAGCGTCGTCGGAATCTGCACGAAGCGCGAGCCGCGGCGCACGCTCGCGGCGACAAAGCCGGCGAGATCGCCGACGACGCCGCCGCCAAGCGCGACGATCAGATCGCGCCTCTCGATCCTGGCGGCCAGCACGTCGTCGCAGACTCGGCCAAAGACCGACAGCGATTTCGACGCCTCGCCCGGCGGAACGATGATGATCGTCGTCCGCAGACCGGCGTTCTTCAGGCTCTGTTCGACGATTGGAAGATGCAGTCTCGCGACATTCTCATCGGTGATGACGGCGCAAGCGGCGCTCGGCGCGATCTCGGCGATATGGTCGCCGGCGCGCTGCAGCAGGCCGTCGCCGATTATGATGTCGTAGGAGCGCCCGCCAAGGTCGACCCGCACGGTCTCCTGACGAGTGGCTTCTTCGCCTTCCGCGCGTGCGGGATAAAGATGAGTCATGGCCCTGGCGAAACCTTTGCTTTGCGCGCGCCGTCTGAGCTCTTCCAACCTCGGCAATTCGCCGGCGAGAAGGGCGAGCGTATCATCAGCCATCGCGTCCTGCGGAATTTCTCGCGACTCGACGCGAAGATCAGCCAATTCGTATAGAGGGCGCCGCGCCTCCATCAACTTGCGCAACGTTTCCTCCGGATCGTCGGTGTGCAGCAACGGCCGGTCATTCTTGCGGCGCACGCGCTTCAACAGGATTTTGAGATCGGCGTCGAGCCAAATCGAGACGCCCCGCTCGGCGATGCGGTCGCGGGTGCGCGGGTCGAGAAACGCGCCGCCGCCGGTCGCCAGCACGATCGGGCCGCTGTTCAACAGGCGCATGATCACGCGACGTTCGCCGTCGCGGAAATAACGCTCGCCATATTTGCCGAAAATCTCCGGAATGGACATGCCGGCTGCGGCGACGATTTCGGCGTCGGCGTCGACGAAGGGGAGGCCCAGTCGCGCAGCGAGCCTCTGACCGATGGCGCTCTTGCCGGAGCCCATCATGCCGACGAGCACGATCGCCCGACCGTCAAGCGCCGCGCGGACGGCCTGAACGCGCTCGTCAATCATGGGGAGCCGCCTGGAAGACGCCGGAGCATTGCAGTCGAG
The DNA here is from genome assembly GCF_046349115.1 of Methylocystis sp. Classification (GTDB taxonomy): domain Bacteria; phylum Pseudomonadota; class Alphaproteobacteria; order Rhizobiales; family Beijerinckiaceae; genus Methylocystis. The sequence continues at coordinate 705,251 of NZ_JAXMCX010000002.1, forward strand.
TCATTTGCTCTAAACTTAACCCGCGCTGCGCGAAATTTCATCCGCTCCGCCAAGCGCGCGCATGAGATAGACCGACATGAACGCCGGCAGCCGGGCGTCCGACAGCGCCTTCGGACTGGAAATCATGTGGGCGTCGGCGAGTTCGGGCTCGCGCTCGGTCGCAAGAAACGCCTTCACCTTGTCGGCGAGGGCCTGCGACGGGGCGTCAAAATCCAGTCTCTTGACGCAGGCGACGATCTGACGATCGAAAACGACCGTCCAGGTCGCCGCCGCGCGCGCCTCGGCCGCGTCGAGGCCGGTCTCTTCCGCGAGTTCGCGCGCCAGACTGCCGGCAAGGTCGACGCGGCCGTCGGCGACGATGTCGGACGGATCGGGCGTGCCGCAGGGAAAATAGAGCTGACCGGCATAGGAGTGGCTCGGCCCCATCTCGCCGAGGAGATAGGCGCCGTCGCGGGCGCGCACCGCCGGCATCGAAAAGCAGTTGTAAATGGATTTGTCCGGCCAGCCGAGATCGCGCCAAGCGAGGAAGCGCGAGAAGCGCGTCTTGAAGAGCGACATGCGCAGGATGCGCGCGCCGTCCTCGTCGGTTTCGCGCGAGGCACGACAGGCGAGCAGCACTAATCCATCATAGAGCGCCGGATTCGCGCGCCGGCGTTCCTCCCAGTGACGCTCGATCATGGCGGACCGCTCTTCCGCGAAGCTCCAATCGTGATCGACGAAGCGACACTCAAGCCGGTCGACCTCCAGGATTTCGACCGTCACAGGCGAACCGCTCCTCGACCGCTTCGGCGCCTGTTTGGGGAATGCATGTCGCGGCGCTTCGCTATGCCTGCATCCGCAGAAGCGCCGTGCTGTCGCGAAATTCGACGAGTTCGACGATCCGGCCGTCCTCGAAGCGCACGAAATCGGCGAGCTGAACCTGGCCGCGACGGCCAGTGCCGCGGTGGCGCCATTCGACGGTTCGACGCGTCGCCGCGTTGCCGCCATCGACGATGACCTCATCGGGCGTCGCATGTCCCAACTGTTCGAATTCCGTGCCGATGTCGCGCACGATGTTGATCAGCGCCTCAATGCCGCGATGTCGTCCGGCATAGGCGATCGTCGCCCGATCGCCAACGAATTCGCACACCACGTCGGGCGAACATATTTCTCGGAACAGCGTGATGTCGGGTCCGCAAGTGAAGCTGCTCATGGCGACCAACCGGCGCGCCATTTCGTCGCGCGGCAGACCGGAGCCGCGCGGATTGAGAATTTCGTCGAGACTTTGCGCCAGGCGATCCGCGCCGCGTGAAACGCAATGATGATCCCGGAACTCGTACATTTCCGAAACCAGTCCGTTACGCCACCGCAGAAAATGCGCCATGTCCATGCAATGGATCTGTCCTGTCGCGCGGTGACGCCAACTGCTCAGCCAACGCAACGCGGTCCTGTCGCCTTCGACCAGAACCGAAAGAATCTCCGCCTCTATCGGTTCATAGTCGACATCGACGCGACGCAAATGCGCACGCAGCGCATCCCGCCCGCGCCACTGTCCGGGAGGAACCAGGCCAAGCCGCGAGCAGCTGTAATTAAGTTCGACGTCTTCGACGAAGTGGCCGATCAAGGTCGGAACGTCATAAGTCATGCGGCTACGCACGATTTCATGCACGCGGCGACGCGTTTCGCTCTCGATAATTTGACTCGACCGCTCGCCCGGCCCCTGCATTCATCCCCCGCTACGGCGAAGCTTTCGTTGTTATGCAATCCGCTGCCGACATCGTTGGCGATTCATGCCAAATCACAGCGAGCGCTGCTTTTTTTGATTATTATGCGCTAATTGCGGTCCTTGTCGACCAACTTGTTTTTGCCGATCCAGGGCATCATGCCGCGGAGGCGAACGCCGACTTCTTCAATGGGATGCGCGTTGTTTCGCGCGCGGATCGCCTTGAAGGACGTCTGACCAACCCGGTTCTCCAGCATCCACTCGCGGGTGAATTTGCCGGTCTGAATATCGTCAAGCACACGCTTCATCTCGGCTTTGGTTTCCTTGGTGATGATTCGCGGACCGGTGACATATTCGCCATATTCGGCGGTGTTGGAGACCGAATAATTCATATTGGCGATGCCGCCCTCATAGATGAGATCGACGATCAGCTTCACTTCATGCAGACATTCGAAATAGGCCATTTCCGGCGCATAGCCGGCTTCGACCAGCGTTTCGAATCCGGCGCGGATCAGTTCGACGAGGCCGCCGCAAAGCACGACCTGCTCGCCGAAAAGATCGGTCTCGCATTCTTCCCGGAATGTCGTTTCGATAATGCCGGCGCGGCCGCCGCCGATCGCCGAAGCATAGGACAGCGCGATCTGCTTGGCGTTGCCGGAAGCGTCCTGATGCACCGCCATGAGGCAAGGCACGCCGCCGCCCTTGAGATATTCGCCGCGCACGGTGTGACCCGGTCCTTTGGGCGCGACCATGGCGACGTCGAGATCGGCCCGCGGCTCGATCAGATTGAAATGGATGTTGAGCCCATGTGCGAAGAATAGCGCCGTCCCCTGCTTGAGATTGGGAGCAAGCTCATTGGCGTAGATTTCGCCCTGAAGCTCGTCCGGGGTGAGCATCATGACGACATCCGCCCATTTGGCCGCGTCGGCGACGCTCATCACCTTGAGCCCGGCGCCTTCGGCCTTTTTGGCCGACGCCGAGCCGCCGCGCAGCGCCACCGCAACCTCGGCGACGCCGCTGTCCTTCAGATTGAGCGCATGCGCATGGCCTTGGCTGCCGTAGCCGACGATGGCGACTTTCTTGCCCTTGATCAAATTGATGTCGGCGTCCCGATCGTAATAAACGCGCATGTGCTTTGCTTCCCTTGATCTGCGTGCGCTCTTTAGGGGGAACGGCGCGCCCGGCGCCGTCGAATTCGTTGGCGGCTCCTTCTACGCGGGACGCCCTGGAAGGTCAAAATCCTCGCGCTTTAGATCGGCTCCGGCCCGCGCGCGATGGCGGCGACGCCGGTGCGGGACACTTCGACAAGGCCGATCGGGCGCATGAGATCGACAAATTCGTCGATCTTGTGGGGTTTGCCGGTCAGTTCGAAGATGAAGCTCTCGGTCGTGGCGTCGACGATGCGGGCCCGGAAGGCCTCGGCGAGCTGGAGAGCGAAAGTGCGATGCTCGCCCCTGCCCTTGACCTTGACCATGGCAAGCTCGCGTTCGAGCGAATGTTTCGACACGGTAAGGTCGGTCACCTGATGCACGGGGACGAGGCGCTCGAGCTGGTGATGGATCTGGTCGATCGTCTCTGGCGCGCCCGACGTCAGAATGGTGATGCGCGAGAGATGTTCGGCGTGCGCCACTTCGGCGACCGTAAGGCTCTCGATATTATAGCCGCGGCCGGAGAAGAGGCCGACGACGCGCGCCAGGACGCCCGGCTCATTGTCGACGAGCACGGAAAGCGTATGCGACTCCGCTTTAGAGCTCGTCGTCGCGGCGGCGTAGGGAGAAGGGGGAGAGGCAGGGGCGTTCATTTTTTTTCCTGGCGGTCGGCAGATCGGCAATCGGCAATCGGCTGCAGCTCATACGACTGCCGACTGCCGGAGCCCGACTGCCTAAACAAGCATTTTTCCCTTTTCATCGATCACCGAGCCGATTTCGATTCCGGCGTCGTCGGAGAGATCGGCGAGCAGCATGTCGTTATGCGCCTTGCCCGACGGGATCATCGGGAAGCAGTTTTCGACCTTGTCGACGACGCAGTCGAAAATCACCGGCCCGTCATAGTCGATCATTTCCATGATCGCGGCGTCGAGCGCCGCGGGATCGGCGCAGCGGATGCCCTTGGCGCCAAAGGCTTCGGCGAGCTTGACGAAATCGGGAAGCGCCTCTGAATAGCTGTGGGAATAGCGCCCGCCATGCAGCAGTTCCTGCCATTGGCGCACCATGCCCATATATTCATTGTTGAGGATGAAGATTTTCACCGGCAGGCGATATTGGATCGCCGTCGACATTTCCTGAATGCACATCAGGATCGAGGCTTCGCCGGCGATGTCGATCACCAACGAACCCGGATGCGCAAGCTGCACGCCGATCGCCGCCGGCAGGCCATAGCCCATGGTGCCGAGGCCGCCAGAGGTCATCCAGCGGTTCGGCTCTTCGAAATGATAATGCTGGGCCGCCCACATCTGATGCTGCCCGACCTCGGTGGTAATGTACACATCGCGGTCCTTGGTCAGCGCATAGAGCCGCTGCACGGCGTATTGCGGCTTGATCGCCGTTTCCGAATTGCGGAACGCGAGCGATTTTCTTGCGCGCCACTCGTCGATCTTCGCCCACCAATGATCGAGCGGCTGTTTCTCGGCGCTCATCGCCTCGGCGCGCCACAGGCGCACCATGGCTTCGAGCACATGGCCGCAATCGCCGACGATGGCGAGATCGACCTTGACGTTCTTGTTGATCGACGACCGATCGATGTCGATATGAATTTTCTTCGAGCCCGGCGAAAAGGCGTCGAGACGTCCGGTGATGCGGTCGTCGAAACGCGCCCCGACCGCGATCATCAGATCGCAGTCATGCATGGCGTGATTGGCTTCCCAGGTGCCATGCATGCCGAGCATGCCGAGCCAGTTCTCGCCGGACCCCGGATAGGCGCCGAGTCCCATCAGCGTCGAGGTGATCGGAAAACCCGTCAGACCGACGAGTTCCCGCAACAGGGTCGAGGCCGCTGGTCCGGAATTGATGACGCCGCCGCCCGTATAAAAGATCGGACGCTCGGCCGCCGCCATCATCCGCACCGCCTGCTGGATCGTCGCCATGTCGGCGTCGAGCTTTGGATGATAGGTCTTGTGCGCGGCGCTGCGCGGCGGCGCGTAAACGCCGCGCGCAAACTGCACGTCCTTGGGGATGTCGACGACCACCGGGCCTGGCCGGCCGGACGAAGCCACATAGAAGGCTTCATGCAGCACGCGCGGCAGATCGGCGATGTTCTTGACGAGATAATTGTGCTTCGTGCAGTGGCGGGTGATGCCGACCGTGTCGCATTCCTGAAAGGCGTCGGAGCCGATGAGATGCGTCGGCACCTGGCCGGTGAGGCAGACGACCGGGATCGAATCCATCAGCGCGTCGGTCAGGCCGGTCACCGTATTGGTCGCGCCCGGTCCCGAGGTGACGAGCAGCACCCCGACCTTGCCCGAGGAGCGCGCATAGCCCTCGGCGGCATGCGCCGCGCCCTGCTCATGGCGCACGAGAATATGCTGCACCTTGTCCTGGTGGAACAGCACGTCATAGATCGGAAGGACGGCGCCGCCGGGATAGCCGAAAATAATCTCCACGCCCTGGTCCTTCAGGGCTTCGACCACCATTTCGGCGCCGGTCATTTCCTTCGACATCATCTCTTTCCGTCTTGCTGCTCGCGGCGGGCGATTAGGATTTTCGTGTTTCGGGCAACAAAAAAGGCCCTCTCGGGGCCTTGGGTCAAGCGCCTTTGGCGGAAGGCCGGGCCTAGCCCCGCTCCGCTCCTGGCGCCTCAGATACGAGAATTGCGCGCATATGCGTTCCGCTGTTTCGATCGTCGGCGACGTTACGGGAGGCGCGGCGGAGAATCAAGGGCCTGAGAGCGTCGGCTTGCAGTCTTCTTGCCGAAAGCTCGACTCGCGCGCGACCGCGGCCGAGCCCTTCTCACGCGCCTTCCGCGGCGAGGGCCCGCTTCACCCCCTCGTCCGCCGCCATCATCTCGTGATGTTTGCGGACGCTCGGATATTTCGACATCCCGTCCTCCAGCATCGACGCCGCCCAGCGCTCCATTGGAAACACATAGGCGTCGAGATAGCTCAGCCTGTCGCCCACCATGTAGCGGCGCCCCGCAAAATGCGCGTCGAGAATGTCCAACTTCCTGCGCACCAGCGCCCTGCTGGCTTCTCGAACCTCGTCCAACGCCTCCTTCGTTCGGGCGCGCGTATAGCGATTGGGCGAGAACAGCGGAAAAAAGGCAGGGTGGAGATCGCCGGTGATAAAGGAAGACCAGCGGTCCGCCTCGGCCTCTTCGCGCGGCGAACCGTCCGCCGCGATCCCCGCCTGCGGGAAGCGGCGCGCGAGGTAGCGCAACACGGCTGCGGCCTGGGTCAGGATCCAGCCTTCGCCGGTATCGAGCGCCGGCACCGCGCCCGCCGGATTGATCTTCAAATATTCCTTGTCGCCGAACTCGACCGCCTCGGCCTCGTAAGGCTCGCCGATCCATTCGAGAAGAATATGCGGCGCGAGCGAACAGGCGCCCGGGTGATAATAGAGCTTGACCATGTGAGCCTCCGGCAGAACGATGTCGCTCATAGAATAGGGCGGCCGGCCGCGGAGGCTGCGGCTATGGCTCGCCGCAGTCGAGAATCCAGGTCTTGTCGCAAAGGGCGACATAGAGGCGCTCCTGGCCGAGCGCCGCGCCGAGTTCGCCGGCGAGTTCGTTAAGCATCGCCTCGATTTCCGCATCGGGCAGATCGCCGAGATAGGCGTGCACGGCCTCGCCGGTGAAAATCGCGACCGGCTCGCGGTCCGACCCGACCGAGCCGTCTTCCTTGCGCCAGGCGTAGGTCACCTCGCCGCGGGTGAACATGCCGGAGAGCGCGGGCCGCCCTGCCTCGACGCGACGGCGCATCCAGGCGCGCGCGCAGCGCACCGCCTCTGAGACGTCATAGACCCGCCCTTCCGCCTCCCAGCCCTCGCGCAGGCCGACGGTGATGCGGAAATCCCGCCGCGGCCCGCGCGAGCCGTCAACGAGGCGATAAATGGGCTTGGTCATGCCGATCCGCCCCTCGCCGTCGGCGCTCCTTGCGCCCTATTGCGCCGCGACCGGCGTGTGTCGCGTCTCGTCGCCGCGGCCGGCGAGCAACCCTTCGATGGAATTGTCCTCGTCGAGTTCGTCGGTAAAGCGGGCGACGACAATCTCGCGATCGCCGGCGAACTCAAGAAGCTCCCGCGCACGAGCGCCCGTCCGGTCGCGAACCGAGGCGATGAGGACCGAGGTGTCAGCCAGGATCATGCCGAACCGGGCTCAGCGCTTTGGGATCGTACCCTTCGTAAAACTCAACCTTCCCGACAAGATCGAGCAGCGCCGCATTCTTGCGACGTATAGCGAGAGCGCCTTTGAGAATGCGCTCGACGGCCGCGCGGTCGTCCGTCTCACCGGTCACGGCGCGGGCGGCGTCGACGAGAGCGTCCTCGATTTCCAATGTCTTGGTCATATCGCCCAAAATACAACCCGGCGACATAAGTGTCGATGGCGACGAACGGCGCCCTCACCCCTCCAGCAGCCTTCTCGCGATCACCTGCGCCTGAATCTCCGCCGCGCCCTCGAAAATGTTGAGGATGCGGGCGTCGCACAGCACCCGCGACACCGGATATTCGAGCGCGAAGCCATTGCCGCCATGAATCTGCAGGGCGTTGTCCGCCGCCGCCCAGGCGACGCGTGCGCCGAGGAGTTTCGCCATGCCGGCCTCTAAATCGCAGCGCTTACCCTCGTCCTTCTCGCGCGCGGCGAAATAGGTGATTTGGCGGGCGATATGAATCTCCACCGCCATCGACACGATTTTGTTGAAGACGCGCGGGAAGGAAAACAGCGGCTTGCCGAACTGAATGCGCTCCTTGGCGTATTTCAGCCCGAGGTCGAGCGCGCATTGGGCGACGCCGAGCGCCCGCGCCGCCGTCTGGATGCGCGCCGATTCAAAGGTCTCCATGAGCTGCTTGAAGCCCTTGCCCTCCTCGCCGCCGAGAAGATTTTCGGCCGGCACTTCGAAATTGTCGAAGCCGATCTCGAATTCCTTCATGCCGCGATAGCCGAGCACTTCGATCTCGCCGCCGGTCATGCCCTTGGCGGGGAACGGCTCCTCATCGGTGCCGCGCGGCTTCTCGGCGAGCAGCATGGAGAGTCCCTTGTAGCCCTTCTCATTGGGGTTAGTGCGCACCAGCAGCGTCATCACATCGGCGCGCACCGGATGGGTGATCCAGGTCTTATTGCCGAAGACCTTGTAGACGCCGCCCTCCAGCGTCGCGCGGGTGCGCAGGCCGGCAAGATCCGAGCCATTGTTGGGCTCGGTGAAGACCGCGGTGGGCAGGATTTCGCCCGAGGCGATTTTGGGCAGATATTTCTCCTTCTGCGCCGGCGTGCCGCCGACGAGGATCAATTCGCCGGCGATTTCGGAACGCGTGCCGAGCGAGCCGACGCCGATATAGGCGCGCGACAATTCCTCGGAGACGACGCACATGGCGATCTTGCCCATGCCCGAGCCGCCGAATTCCTCCGGGATCGTCAGGCCGAAGACGCCGAGTTCGGCGAGGCCGGAGATGACGCTGAGCGGGATATATTCATTCTTGGCGTGCCAGTCCTGCGCATAGGGCGTGACATTGTCGAAGGCGAATTTGCGCATCTCGCTGCGGATCGCCTCGAGCGTCTCGTCGAGGCCGGAGGCGCCGATGGTCTCGGCCGCGGCGTGGTGATCGATGAGTTCGCCGAGGCGGGCGCGGTTCGCCGGCGTATTGCCGGAAAGGATCAGCCGGTCGACGCAGGCGGGACGACGCTCCGCGACCTGCTGGCTCGAAAGCCCGAAATCCGAGAGCCGGACGATTTCGCCCTGGCTCATTGGAATGCCGCCGTAGACCTGCGCGAGGAATTCGGCGAAGCCGATCTGGTTCAAAAGCTCCTCGGTCTCGCCATAGGCGCCCTCGGCGGAGAGGCGCTCGGCGTAATCGATGAGTTCGCGCAGCCCCTGGACATAGGTCGCGAGCCAGGCGAGGCCGTGGGCGGCGTGCTGGTCGGCCTCGAAGAGATCATTGGCGATCTTGCCGTCGCGGGAGACGCGGGCGCGCACGCTGGCGAGCGCTTCCCTGTAAAGCGCCTCCACGGCGGCGAGCGCCTCCTTGGCGTCGCTGGTCCAATCGGCGGCTGCAAGTTTCGTCGCGACGGCTGCGGTCATTTTTCTTTCCGGGGGTGAAGGGGCGCCCCTTTGGGCGCAGGATAAATTCGCGCCCTACATGCCGCCATTTCGCCCGCCACGCAACCGGACGCGGAGCGGGGTAGCATCTCCGTTTGCGTTCCGGCTTTAGGCGGAAAGCGGAAACTGTCACTCGGCGGGCGGGACAGCCGCTTCGCGCCGATTCTGTTGAAAAAGTCGGAAGAGTGGGACCCGTTAGAATCGACGCGAAGCACGTTTTCAATCGTGCGATCGCCACTCAATGTCATCGTGAACGATCAGCGGAAACCCGTCGTTCAGTTGATGGCTTAGCACGTAGGCCCCCGGCTCCTTTTTTTATCCGCGCACCAGCGGCTTCGAGAAATTTACTGCAGCCTCCCGAAAGCACTTTTTCAACAATATCCGCCAATTCCAGACATTCGCGAGAAGCCCGCGCGCCGCCATGCGGCGCATCGGAGCAGCTAAACAGCCAGACGGACTTTCCAACAACCCGCAACCTTCCGGCCCCCCCCTTAGGCTGCGAGTTCCGTCATCGAGCCGCCGCAAAAATCCGTTGGATCGTCGTTTGCAGGAGGCTCACCCATGCTTTGGTCATGTTTGGCGATCTGCAATCCTCCTCCAAAGCCCAAGCTGATATGGTTTCAGCTCCGCGACGCGGACTTGCCTGGCGTGCGACTTCGCTCGCCGCCGAGTTGATCTCACGCATGGTCTCCGAGGGACGGTTGCGCGTTGGCGGAGGCGACTTGACGGCAAGACCGGCCGGGAGCCCGCCTTTAAAAACGAAGCGTCGACGCGCCTCGTGGTAAGCAGGATCGGGACCATGGAAATTGGCCCACATCCTCTCGAGCTCCTCCGCGCGATAATGCGCCAGCGGCTTGGCGGAGTCGTCTTCCAATCGCCGATTGAATTTCTCGAGGATGCGGGACTTGTATTCCGGGGCATTCGCGAGCCTTATTGCATGCAGCTTCAGCTCTTCTTCAAAGCTCTCGACATTTTCTCCAAAGACATCGTCGACAAAACCAATCTCTAAAGCCGTTCGTGCGCCAAGGGGCTGGCAGTTTTGGGTGAGTTCGAGCGCTTTCGCCTGTCCGACGCGCTTTGGAAGCAAATAGGTCCAATATTCCGAACCATAGAGTTCCCCCATGCCGCGGTAGTGAGGATTCAGAACAACATTCGGGCGAGCAAAAACCTGATCGGCCGCCAACGCAAGCATCGCTCCGCCCGCTCCGGCATTGCCGCGAATTCCCGCAATCACGATATGCGACATCGTGTTGATGATTTCGTGGACCAAGTCGTCCATGGCGTTTATGTTCCGCCAGGACTCCTCGGCTGGATCAGCGCTCGCCTCGATCACGTTCAAATGGATGCCATTCGACCAGAAATCGCGACCGCCGAGCAGCACGATGACTCTGGTCGGGCGTGACCGGGCGTATATGAAAGCATCGCGCAGACGCTGACACTGCGTCGTGCTCATCGCGCCATTGTAGAAATCGAACGAAAGATAACCGACCTTATCCTCTTCGCGATAGACGATTTCTCGGAAGGTGCGATGATCGACCGGCGCATCGATCGGCAGCGGCTTTTCGGGCACGCCATGAAGCAAAGGGCCCAATACATGGGTTGCCGGCAGTTTTACGCCAGCGACGGGGCAGAGGTCTTCGGCGCATAGTCCGCAGCCAGCCCCTGTCCGAGCGATGCTGCAGATTTCCCTATGTTCGTTCGGGTCGTTCTTGGCCTTCAGATGGGAAATCCACACAGCGCCATCAATGGCGCCGACACAGATCGCGCCATCGCGCCGCGCAAGGATGTGGCCGGGCGATCCTCGAAGGCGATCCTCTTCATGTGCGCCATAAAGGAAGCAGTCCATGCCGAGCAGCACGCTCAGGACGCCGGGCGCGCTGTCGGCCGCGCGCACTTTCCTTATGATTGTGGCGGTCGAGTCCCGCGTCCAATCAATGGCGCGGTCGGCTTGCTTCATCGGCGGACGAAGGCGGCCTCGCGCGTATGACATGGCCTCGGACAGAGGCTCCGGCCGCCAGCCGCCGGACTGAGCTTCGCCCGTCTCGATCCGCTTGATCGCTTCAAGCACCCCGGACAAGGCGGCGTCGGTGACCGGGCCGCGATATAGGCCGCTCTTCGTCGGCGGATCGGCATCGAGAGCGAATTCGTAAGACGCCCAGATCGGGCCGGCGTCGAAATCCTCAGCGGCCTCCAGGATGGTGACGCCCCACGCCCTTTCGTCGTTGCTGATGGCCCAATCCAGCGACGATGGTCCTCGATCTCCTTTGACGCCCGGATGCACAATGAGACATCTTGTGCGGCTGCAAACTTCGGTCGGAATGGCGATCTTCAGCATAGGCGCGATAATCAGATTCGGCGCGTGCCGCTCGGCGGCTTCGATCATCTCCGCGCCATTGGCGACAACGCTGACCTGAATTTCGTGTCCGCGATCGACGAGTTCGACGAATAGCCGTTGGCTGAGGCTATTATGAGCTGAGGTCAAAAAGAGTATGCGCACGGGATCCTCCCATGTTCTGGTTGGTTCAGGCGGAATGAAACGAGCTGCGCCTAATCGGCGCTTTCGGCTGGATCAGGCGTCTAGCGTCGACCGGAAGCGCGCCCGATACTCGGCTGGACTAGCGTCGAATAGGCGCTGAAACGTGCGTCGCATGCGCTCGGCGTTTCCAAAACCACATTCCATGGCAATCACCTCGATCGATGAATTCGTGTGCTCGAGCTTGGCGCGCGCCGCGTCCGCGCGCGCACGCTCAGCGAATTCGGCTGGCGTCTCACCAGTCTCATTGCGGAACAGACGCGAGAAACTGCGCTCGCTCATCGCCATGCGATCTGCCAGTGCGGGGACGCTCAGGTCGGCCTCAGGATGAGCCAGCATCCAAGTCTGAAGTTCGCTGACGTCGGCTCGTAAAGGCTTCTCTATAACGCTTGTATGGCCTTTGAACTGCGATTGACCGCCCGGTCGCCTCGGAAATACGAGCAGCGCGCGTGCGACCCCGAGCATCAATTCCCTTCCCAGATCCTCTTCGACGAGAGTTAGGGCGAGGTCGATACCGGCTGTGATGCCTCCGGATGTGTAGACATTCCCATCGCGGACAAAGATGCGGCTCGCGTCGACTTCGATCGATGGATACGCCTTCGCGAGACGGTCTGCATATGTCCAATGCGTTGTCGCGCGCCTGCGGTCTAAGAGGCCTGCTCGCGCAAGAATAAACGCGCCAGTGCAAATCGATACGATCCGCCGCGTCCTGGGAGCGATCGACCGCACCCATCTTAGGAGCGCGGAGTCTTCGGTGATGGCTTCGCAACCCAGCCCGCCGACCACGACCAGGGTGTCCAATCCCTCAACCATCTCGCTGTAGCTATGCGAGGCGACGATCTGAAGTCCGGACATCGTCAGAACAGATCCCGCCTCTTGAGCGATCACCACGGATGAATAGGCCGGCGGCTTTCTTAAGACGCTCAACATAAGGTTGGCCCAATGGAAGGTTTCGAACGGACCTGAAAGATCAAGGCTTTGGCAATCCGGGTAGACCAAAAATCCGACCCGACGGAAATGGGCGCTTTCCTGGCGCAGCGCGTCTGAGCAATGCTTTTCCATGCCTCGATCTTCCAGCGCCATTCGTTTCGTCACAAGGACAAATTTCCCACCTTTTCAGCCAGGCGCCGGAATTGCCACGGCCGCCAAGGGTCAAAGCGCCTGCGGCGTTGGCCTCGCCCGACAGGCGCGGGCCGTCAGATTTTTTCGATGGTTAGCGGCAGCCCCCCTTTAGGCCGCGTGGTGAAGTCAGGCGCAAGCTCCGGGCGATGGCCCTCGACCGGCGCGAAGCGAAAATCCCGGATAAGCGTCGCGAGAATCGCGGTCATTTCCAGCATGGCGAAGCCCATGCCGATGCAGATGCGCGGGCCGGCGCCGAAAGGCATATAGGCGCAGCGATGGCGCGCCTTGGCTTTTTCCGGCGCGAAACGGTCGGGGTCGAAGGCGTTCGGCGCGTCCCATAATTTCTCATGACGGTGCAACACCCACACCGCCGCATAGACCGGCTCGCCCTTGGGAATTTTATGCGGCCCGAGCATCAAATCTTCGCGCGGCTGTCGCCCGGTCGCGGCGGCCGGTGGAAAGAGGCGCATCGATTCTTGAATCGCCTGCTTGGTAAATTGCAGCTTCTCCACTGTCTCCGGTCCAATGTCGGCGTCGCCGGCGATGGCGCGGACTTCCTCGCGCACACGTTCCTGCGAGGCCTGATCCTTGGCCAGCAGCCACAGAGTCCAGGCGAGCGCGACCGCCGAGGTTTCATGCCCCGCGACCAGAAACCCGTAGAGATTGGCGATGAGTTCGGCGTCGGTCATCGACCGGCCGCTTTCCGGGTCCTTGGCGGCGAGCAGCCGATCGATGATCCCCTGCGTTTGCCCGTCCGACGCGCGCCGCGCCGCGAGGAGACGCGCGGTCTCGTCGTAAAGATAGCGCATGCTGCGATTGATCTTCGAGAAGCCTGGAAAAGGCATCCATGTCGGCAGGTGAAGCAAGGTGAAGATGCGCTGCCAGGCCACGCCGGCGAAACTCTCCTGCATGGCGGCGATGAATTTGGCGCGATCGAAGGAGCCGGCAACGCCGAGCACGGCTTTCTCGACGACCGCGAAAGTGACGTTCGACATCGCGTTCATCACATCGACCGGCGTTCCCTCCGGCGCGCGGCGCCAGTCCTCCGCCTGGGCCTTGGCGCAATCGACGAAGGTCGGCGTAAGCGCCAGAAGAATTTCGTGTCGAAAGGCCGGCGCCAAGGCGCGGCGCTGCCATTTCCAGTCGGCGCCTTCGACAAAGAACAGCGCGTCGCGATTGATCACGGAGGACAGCGCCTTCACGGTGATGAAGTCGCGCTCAAAACTCTCGGCGCGCGTGACCAACATTTCTTCGATGAGTTCGGGATCGGCGAGATAATGCGTGCGCCTGATGAACGGCCAGACGCCGTCAAGCTTGAAATAATCGTCGCGATAGGCGGCGGGCGGCCAGTTTTCGAGATAATTGCTTTTGACTGAGCGCCAGTTCGGCCGCTCATTGGGCGCGAAGGGCATGAAATCCGGATCGTGAAACATCACGAGACTCCTACGCCGCCACGATATTCGCTTCAATGACGAAGGCGAAACTGCGTCCAAGAATTCGGCGCAGAAAAAACTCCGCCGCTCCAATCAAATCCGGGAGTGGCGCAAGCCGCGCCAAGCGAAGATAGCACGCTAACGCCCCTACCCGATCGCCTGCGGCGATCGACCTCCCCCCTCAAGGGGGAGGCGTTTGCGCCTACATGCCGATATTTGGCCTGAGACGCGCCGAAGGGGATAGCGTGCCAGATTGCATTTCGGCTTGAGACGAAAAACTAAAGCTTTTGACTGGCGGACGCGCTGCACGCGTCACGCCCTTTACGTCTTGCACCGACAATCGCGCGACTTTCGAAAACTGCGCGTCCGTCAGCCAAAATTGGTCGAGCATCATCGGCGCTTCATTTCGGAAGCCTTGCCTCACAATGCTCCGTTCATGCGAAGCAATTTATAGGTCTGCACCCCGGTTTTAGTATGACACCACATTCACCACGGGAGTCAGACAGTCATAAGTCGCGCCGTCTGAGGCAACCTTCACATCGAGGCTAAGCTTTCCTACGGGCGCGGCGGTGATCGGGAGACTATGCCCAGTATCGTCCCACAATTGCGGTAACGGCCAGCCCGAGCCGCCGTCCCAATCACTGTCTGTAATTCCGTTGGTTGTGGTATCCACGCCCGGCCCAGCTATCTGAATGCCATTAATAAATGTCTTCTCCTTCGCAATACCGATCACCGTCCGACTGCTGCCGAATTGGCCATCGGCGCCAATACTATCCCAAAGGACTGGAGTTTTGATCACCCCGCCGGGAATGGATAAGGTATAGGCGGTGGAGCCAAAGAAAGTCGCTCCCGCGAGCCCCACATCAAAAATTCCAACAGTTTGGTTGCCAGTTCCCACGACAACAAGCGAAGCGCCTTCCGCCGACGGGAATTGCACGTAATTCCACGGGTCTTTTCCATTGTTTGTAGCGGATGCGGCATTGGTCAATTTTACCGGGTAGACGCCATTGCCCGCAACAAGCGCCGTGACGTTAGCTATATAAACCGCAATTCCATTACTGCCCCAACAAGTATCTGCGCCGGTTCCGATCAATACCCCGCCCTGAACGGAACAGCTATATGTCGCGGGTGATCCGGCATCTGGTTTACACAGAGTTATGGTCTGCTTCGATGGCGGCGAGGATGTGAAGAGATATGCCCAGTAGAGAAAGGCGCTCTTAACGGGACCTTCTATGCCGCTGACCTGAATTGAACCTATCTGGCGATTTCGGAGAGATACGCCGCCGGTCGCATATTGGGCGTTTGAAAAGGTCACCCTTGGCTTGATAGGCGCAGCAGGGGCGGTGAGATTTCCACCTTTTATGGCGTTCAGCAGCGCTGCGCTGAGCCTCTTCGCTCCACTCGTGCCGAGCGCAGGATCAAGGGTTGCTTCTTGCGCAGAAGCACTTGCTGCAAAAATTAGAATCGCAAATGCGGCGGAAGGATAGATTCGGATGTTTCGATTCGTTTGAAAAAGCATGTCAGTTGATTCCCTCTACAAATTTGAAACGGGATGCCTCTAAATGCATTGGACGCATATTAGAGCCACCGATCGAAGACTTCTATGCTACGAAGTTGTCCGCTTCAATGACGAGCGCAAACCTGCGCAAAAAAGTCGACGCAGAAAAAAGGCGGCCGCTTCCGTCAAATCCCGCAGCGGCGCAAGCCCCGCCAAGCGAAGATAACGAGTATCAACATCGGTAGCGCGACGCCGACGAGCGGGCCGGCCAGTCCGGCCGGCGGGCGCGCCATCAGCTCTTCGTCCGTCTGGGTGAATTTCGGCATCGCCGCGTAATCCTGCACCGTCAGCGACGCCCCCGCCTTGGCGCGGGAGAGGAAGAATTCGCGCCAGTCGACATGAAAGGCGCGGATGTGATCGAGAAAGGCGCGGTAGCGCGTCTCGCCGGCGCCGGCGATGTCGGCCATCGCGGCATAGGTCAGATAGGCGGGCGAGAGATAGCCGAGCCTGTCGGCCATGTCGCGCTGGCGGGCAAGCTGCGCGTCGTGCTTTGCGACGATCGCCTCGACGCGCTGAAACGCCGCCTCCTGCGTCGCAAGGCGTCGCAGCGTCATCTCCTGCGCGCCGCCCGCCTGTCTGCCGCCGCCGCCATGTTCGTCGGCGTAGCGGGCGAGCGTCGCATCCCGCGCGCGGTCGGCGTCGGTCGAGGCGGCGCGCGCCGCCAGCACCATCTCGATGCGCGACGGCGCCGGATGCGCGAAGGCGGCGAGACTGTTGATCGCGGTCGGCAGGATCATGGTGATCGCAACCCAGGCGCCGATCAGCGTCAGCGCGTTGAAGGCGGAGCCCCGGCCGAGACCGTCGACCGCGGCAGCGAGCGCCGCCCAGAAGAGCCCATAGAGCAGAACAGCGACGGCGAGCGCAGCAAAGCCCGACGAGGCGAGGCGCTCCCACCCCGCGAAGAACCAGACGCCCACCGCGACGGCGAGCAGCATCGCAACGATCGGCGCGGCGATTCGCGCGGCCAGCTTGCCGGCGAGCGCCGCGGCGGGACGGCGCGCCGAGGCGAGCGTCATGGCGAGCGTTCCCAGCTCGCGCTCGCCGGCGAGAAGATTGAAGGCCATCGCCAGAATGACGAGCGGATAGACGAAGACGACGACAAAGGCGAGATCAGTCGCGCCCGACATCAGATTGGCGGGATTGTCGATCTCGTCGGCAAAGAGAAAACTGTCTTTCGACCCCGTCGTCACCCGGACGGCGGGCGGCAGAAGATCGCTCTGGCCGATCGCGACGAGCGCCAAGGGGGCGGGCGCGAGCGCCGCGACGGTCGCGGCCGGTCCGCCGCCCATGAAGGTCGGATTGCGCGGATCGCGAAACGGCGGCGGCTCCGGCGTTGGCTTGCCCTGCGCGTCGGCCTCCTGCAATTGCGCCAGCGTCTTTTGCAGCCGCGAGATTCGCTGGGTCTCGTCGGCGCGCGCCGCGTCGATCGTCGCCTGCTGCGCCGCGACCCGCGCCGATCCCATCGCGAGGGCGAAAAGCGCGACGCCGGCCAAAATGATGAGCGCGAACCAGACCGCGCCGTCACGGCGCATCATGCGCGTTTCAAATCGCAGGCCGGCGAGGAATCCGGAAGACATTGGCGCGCCTATATCGGCCGCAGCCGTCGCGCGGCGACAGCCGCGAAGACGATAGCGAGCGCAAGCCAGCCGAGAAGCGCCGCGATCAGCAGCCCGCTGTAACCGAGCGCGAAGCCGGCGCCGGGCGCGCGATAAGAGAAAGCGCCGATCTTGCGCCACAGCTCCGGGCCGGCGACGTAAGCATTGTCGTGGGCAAAATGGATGATGTTGTCGCTCACTTCGTTCTGTATGTCGCGCCGATGGGCTTCGGCGCTCGTCGCGAAATCGAACTGGCTGCGACTGTCCACCCCGGCGAAAGCCATCGAGAGCGGCCTTAGCGCGAGCAGCGGAAACAGGAATCCCGGCGCGGCGCGCAGCGCGTCCTGGCGATCGAAACTCGACTGCAGGGCGCCGAAATGGCGGTCGAAAATCGAATAGCCGCTCTCGTCGTCCTGGCGCAGCGCGAGGCCGCGGAAATTGACCGGCAAATCCTCGATCCGCGCAACGCCATATTTCTTCAATGTCGCGTCGCGGAACGCGACGAAACCGGGATGACTCTCGTCATGGCCGAAGGTCTTCGCCTTGTCCTGAGCGACGCCGGCGCGAAACTCCTGCCATGTCGGAACCGGCGCGAAGGCGCGCGCCGCGTCCGTCGCAAGGCGTGGCGCCAAAAACGAATTGGCGAGCCAGAAGGCGAGCAGCGCAACGAGCGCCGCGCGCGAATTTCTGGCCAGCGCCGAAACGCCGAGCGCGAGAAAGGCAAAGCCCGCAAGATAGGCCGCATAAGCCGCGCCGAGCGCGCCGAGCCGGATGAATTGGTCGGCGAGCGACAGGCGCTCGCGATCGACGAAGAAGAACAAAGCGAGCGCGGCGCCGACGAAGGCCGGCGTCAGCAGCGCGAAAATCGCGCCGATCAGCGCCAGCGCTTTGCCGGCGAGAATGTCGCGCGGGCGTGCGCCGACGCTAAGCAATTGCTTGAGCGTGCCGCTTTCGCGTTCGCCGGAGAAGCTCGCAAAGCCCATCAGGACGACGATGAGCGGCGCGATCGTCTGCAGGATAAAGGCGAGCGACAGCGACCCGAGGCGCGCGCCGACGCCGCCGTCGCGCGCCTGTTTGAACTGGGTCTCGTTCTGCTTATGCGCCTCGAGCCACACGGCGGAGCCGACATAGGCGTCGACGCCAGGATCGGCGAGCGCCAGGGGGCTTAACGGCTTGAAGGCGTATTGGCCGAAATGCGCGGCGGCGTGCGGATTCTTCGCGCTCTGTCCGACCCAGAGGTCGCGATCGGCCTTCGCCGCGGCGTCGCGCTCGTGAAGCAAGCGGGCGTTTTCGACATAGCCGAAGGCGAGCGCGGCGAGCATCAGCGCGACGATAAAGGCGCAAAGCCAGACGAGGCGCCGGTCGCGCCAAAGCTCAAGCCATTCCTTGCCGGCGACGGCGCGCATGACGCGCCAGCGGCTCTTCGACGGGGACCCCGCGGCGAGAGGCGCGAGGGCGAGTTCGCTCATGCCGCCCTCGCGAAAAGATCGAGATAGGCGCGCTCCAGGCCGAGATGATCGACATCATCGGCGCCGAAGACCGAGGCGAGACGCCCCTGCGCCATGATGCCGATCCGCGTGCCGCATTGCTTGGCGAGGAAGAGGTCATGGGTGACCATCAGCACCGCCATGCCGTCCTTGCGCAGCCGCTCGATCAGCGCGGCGAATTCATTGGCCGCGAGCGGATCGAGGCCCGAGGTCGGCTCATCGAGCACGAGCGCCTGCGCGCGCCTTGCGAGCGCGATGGCGACGCCGACCTTCTGGCGCATGCCCTTGGAATAGGCTCGTACCGGACGTCGGACCGCGTCGCCCGGCAGGCCAGCGGCGGCGAGCAGCGACAAAAGCGTCTCGCGCGGCGCGTCGGCGCCCGAGATTTCGGTGAAATATTGCAGATTTTCTAGGCCGGTGAGCGCCCCATAGAGCATCACCTGTTCAGGGATATAGGCGAGCCGCGCCCGCGCCGCCGACGGATCGACGGCGGAGTCGATGCCGCAGACGAGCGCCTGCCCCGCCGTCGGCTCGATGAAATTGAGGAAGAGATTGACGGTCGTCGTCTTGCCGGCGCCGTTCGGGCCGAGCAGGCAAAACACTTCGCCCGCCGGCACGATCAGATTGAGACGATCGAGCGCCGGCGCAGCTGCGCCGTCATAAATTTTCGAGAGGTTACGCGCTTCAAGCATCGCCGCATCCGCCTACGGCACGACCCCGGCGCGCGTGGCCTCGCGCCGGAGTCGGTTATGTTGTCCGCTTCAAGCCTGCATCATCGGCTCAGGGCGGTCAAGCAGACGTCTCCCGCTCAGTGCGGGGCGGCGCCGAGGCTCGATACGTCGACCTTCACGCCGGGACCCTGGGTCGAGCAGATGGCGACGCGCTGGATGTAGGTGCCCTTGGCGCCCTGCGGCTTCGCCTTGGCGACGGCGTCGACGAAGGCCTTGATGTTCTCGACGAGCTTGCCGTCGTCGAAAGAGGCCTTGCCGACCGTGCCCTGCACGATGCCGGCCTTCTCGACGCGAAACTCGACCGCGCCGCCCTTAGAGGCCTTCACCGCGCCGGCGACGTCCATCGTCACCGTGCCGACCTTCGGGTTCGGCATCAGGCCGCGCGGGCCGAGCACCTTGCCGAGACGGCCGACGAGCGGCATCATATCCGGCGTCGCGATGCAGCGGTCGAAGTCGATCGTGCCGCCCTGCACCGTGGTGACCAGATCCTCGGCCCCCACCACATCCGCGCCCGCCGCCTTGGCTTCGTCGGCCTTGGGGCCGCGCGCGAAGACCGCGACCCGCAGCGTGCGGCCGGTGCCGTTCGGCAGATTGACCACGCCGCGCACCATCTGGTCGGCGTGTTTGGGGTCGACGCCGAGATTCATGGCGATTTCGACGGATTCGTCGAACTTCGCCTTGGCGCGCTCGCGCACCAGCTTCACCGCCTCGTCGAGGGCATAGAGCTTGGTGCGTTCAATGCCTTCGCGAGTCTTCGCAATGCGTTTTCCGATATGCGCCATGGTTCTACTCCACCACCTGGAGGCCCATCGCGCGGGCGGAGCCTTCGATCATCGACATTGCGGATTCGACCGTGGCGCAGTTGAGGTCGGGCATTTTCTTTTCCGCGATTTCGCGGATCTGCGCCTTGGTCACCTTGCCGACGACATTGCGTCCCGGCGTCTTGGAGCCGGAGGCGGGCTTCTTGCCGATCTTGAGGCCCACCGCCTTCTTCAAGAAGAAGCTGACCGGCGGCTGCCTCATCTCGAAGGTGAAGGAGCGGTCCTGATACGCGGTGATGACGACGGGGATCGGCGTCCCCTTCTCGATCTGTCCCGTCTTGGCGTTGAACGCCTTGCAGAACTCCATGATGTTGAGGCCGCGCTGGCCGAGCGCGGGTCCGATCGGCGGCGACGGATTGGCCGCGCCGGCCGGCACTTGCAGTTTGATGTAGCCGGCGATTTTTTTCGCCATTTGCTCTCTCCAACGAAAGGCGCCCGCCGCGATTTTTCACGCGTGCGCGCCGGTTGCAGGTCGTGGTCCGGTCCGAAGCTCCCCGATGGCGTCAGGGCGGACCCGCCACGTATAAATTTCTCGGGCGGCGGGACCGCCCAAGGAATGGCGGCTTTTAGGGGATGGCGGCGGAAAGAGCAAGCGCGACGACCGATGGTTATCGTCAGTGGCTCGGCGACAAACCGACCACGGAAGAATGAGGGACGAGCCAAAAGCCGATCCAGCTCGCATCACCGCAAACGCCGTTGCAGCTTTGTCTCCGGCTTCCCACCTCCGTTGAGGAAAGGAAGTCTTAAAGGAAGTCTTCATGTCCGATTACGCAAAGAGCCTCGCATTCATGGCCGCCGGACTCGCGGCGATGATTTTCTCCAATTTGTACATCGGAGAGACGCTGCTTGGCTGGGCCGGCCTGCTCGCGGGGATCGGCCTCTATTATTACGGATGGCGCGGCGTTTGCCCTGCGTGCCGCGCGCAGCGTTGCGCCGTGGCGTCCGCCAAGCCGACAGATGCGCCCTCGGAGGGCGGCGTCGCGAAAGATAGCGAGCCGGACAGCGCGACCGCGCATTAGATTTTACGTCTTCTCGACGCGGCCAAAGATCGAGACGGCCACCATGAGGCGCGAGCGCGCCTCGTCGATTTCCTCATCGAAGCCTCGATGCGACTCGGGCGGAAGGCCCTCATAGGCTTCGACGTGGCGCGCGTCTCCTCGAATTCATCGATCAAGACGCCTTGGCCAATGGCGATCTCGCGCAGCATCGCGAGCGTGAAATTGCCGGGCTCGTCATTCATCACAGCTGCTTGCGGGCGTCGCCTATGGTCGCGTCGCGTCATATTTTTTTGAAGGACACCGTCCGTACGTGCGTCCCGGAATTCGCACGCGCGTCATGAGCGCCGCTTAAGGCGTATGCGCGGCTGGCCGGCGGCGTTGCTCAGCCTCCGCGCCCAGAGGCGGCATCATAACCGGAGGGGTGGGACACATGCGAAAGTTCGCGATTTTCGGCGGCGCGGCGCTCGCCGCGGCGTTCATCGGCTGCGCGCCTTTCGCGCAGGCCCACGACGATCAGCGAAGCCGGGACGACCATGGCGCGGCTATTCAGCTCGGGCCGCGCCCGTTCTATCTCGTCGACGGCATGGACGAAGGGCCGCTGAAGCAGCGGCTGACGGCGTGCAAGAACGGTCCGTTCGAACGGACGAGCTTTTCCATCGGCCATCGCGGCGGCGCGCTGCAATTTCCCGAGCACACGGTCGAAGCCTATAACGGCGGCGCGCGCATGGGCGCGGGCATCGTCGAATGCGACGTGACCTTCACCAAGGATCGCCAGCTCGTCTGCCGTCACGCTCAGAACGATCTGCATACGACCACCAATATTTTGCTGACGCCTTTGGCGTCGAAATGCATCAAGCCATTCGTCCCCGCGGCCGGCGCCGTTCCGGCGAGCGCCGAATGTCGCACGTCGGAGCTTACGCTCGGCGAGTTCAAGACGCTGCGGGGAAAGATGGACGCGTTCAATCCGGCGGCGAAGACGCCGCAGGAGTTCCAGGGCGGCACGCCCTCCTGGCGCACCGAGCTCTATACCGGGCGCGGCACGCTGGTCACGATGCGCGAGAGCATCCGGCTCAACAAGCGCAACGGGGTCAAGCATACGCCTGAGCTCAAAGAAGGCGATGCGGCGTCGATCGCGTCGATCTTCGGTGGCCAGGAGGCCTATGCTCAGGCCTTCGCCAATGTTTTGCGCGAGGAGGGCGTCGAACCGCGCGACGTTTTTCCGCAGTCGTTCAACGTCAACGACATACTCTATTGGATCGCCAAGACGCCCTATGGCGGGCAAGCGACCTTCCTGATCGACTACGACGCCGCCGCCGACAATATTCTGCTGTTTAATCGGACCGGCCAACAGCTGTTGACGCGCGCCGAGCAGATGGCGTTCCTGGCCGAACTCAAGCGCGCCGGCGTCCGCATTCTCGCGCCCGCGATGCCCGCGCTTCTCGCCGTCGACGGCGACCGTGTCGTCGCTTCGAGATTCGCGAAGGACATCAAGAGCCTGGGCTTCGAGATCATCACCTGGACCTTCGAGCGCGCCGATCTTCGTCAAGGCGCGTCGAAGGCGGGATTCTACTACGACTTCGATCCGGCCGGCGCTGCGATCAAGAAGGACAGCGACATGTACAAGGCGCTCGATGCGCTGGCGCGCGAAGTGAAGATCATCGGCATCTTCTCGGACTGGCCGGCGACCGTGACCTATTATGCGAACTGCATGGGATTGCGGTAGCGGCGCCGAGAGTGCGCGGCCCGGACGGCGCGGCCGCGCATCAGTCTTTACATCTTTTCGACCTGGCCGAACTCCAGCTCCACCGGCGTCGGGCGGCCGAAGATCGAGACTGCGACCTTGAGGCGCGAGCGCGCCTCGTCGATTTCTTCGACCAAGCCGTTGAAGGAGGCGAAAGGCCCGTCGGCGACGCGCACCGTCTCGCCGACCTCGAACATGATCGTTGGCTTCGGCCGGTCGACGCCCTCGGCGACCTGGCCCTTGATGCGCAGCGCCTCTTCCTCGCTGATCGGCATCGGCTTGTTGTCGGCGCCGAGGAAGCCCGTGACCTTCGGCGTGTTCTTGATCAGCGAGAACACCTGGTCGGAAAGGTCGCATTTCACCAGCACATAACCGGGGAAGAATTTGCGCTCGGCCGAGACCTTGCGGCCGCGCCGCACCTCGACGACATGTTCGGTCGGCACGAGGATTTCCTCGAAACTGTCGGAAAGACCGCGCTGCGCCGCGCCCTCGCGAATGGCGTCGGCGACCTTCTTTTCGAAGTTCGAATAAGCGTGGACGATATACCAGCGCATGCTCATAGCGGCGCCACAAGCTCCAATTATCTAGCGCCCGACGCCGATCATCAGGCCGACGCCGAAACGCAGCGCGTAATCGACGATGACGAAAAACAGGCTCGCGAATAGCACCATCAGGATGACGAGGCCGGTCGTGATGAATGTCTCGCGACGCGTCGGCCAAGTGACCTTGGCCGCCTCGGCGCGGACGTCCTGCAGGAATTGAAACGGATTGACCATTCGACTACCGGGCTGTGCGGGAACGCGCGACCTTGATCAGAAGCCTCAAAATGAGACGCGCCGCAAAACGATCGCGGCGCGGGACCTGCCGGCCGCGCGCCACGAATTCGGGCGGTTATAGCTGCTTGGCGCGGCGCCGCCAAGCGAAAAACGAGCCTCAGGACAAAGCCGCGGCGGAATGAAGGACGGCGCGCGCCTCCGCCAAAGCGACGAGATTGGGCGAGAGCAGTCGGGCCTCTTCAGGGGTAATATAGGCGATCCGGGCCGCGATCTCGGGGCCGAGCCGCGCCATCGCCGCCTTGAGGTTTGGGGGGTCGTATCGACTATTCTCGACGCCATAGATTTCGCAGCTGCGGCCGAGCTTAGCGAGAACGCTCCAATGGACCTTTTCACTGACATGTTCCTCGTCAGGGCTCCCGCCCCACAGCAGGCTGTTGGCCGGCGCGCCAGCCGCGAACATTTCGCGGCTGCGTGGAAAACGCCTGTCGATCGGATATTTTTCCGCCGAGTCGGGAATGTCGCCGTCGATATTGGGCTTCAGCAGGCGCCTGATCCCGTCATTGTCGAATGTGAGCCCGGTGAGCGCCTGCGTGCGCGCGATCATCCAGATCAGCGCGATGTCGGAAAGGCCCGCTTCGGGATAGCCGCCGCCGACATTGCTGTGGACGCCCGGAAACCAGTTCTGCTCGATGTTCTTGGGTTGCGCGTCGCCTTTTTTCACCGTCCAGAAGGTCGGAATGAAGGGGCGGCGCCGTTCGTCGACGCCGATCGCGTGCAAAGCGTGATCGACATGGGCGCCGAGCTGCGTATCCTCGAAGCCGCCGAAAATCAGCAGCGTGAGATAGCGGCCAAGCGGCGCGAGCCCGCTGAAGCCGGCGGGCACGCCATAGGAGCCGACGGTGTCGAAGACGCCGAGCAGCGTGATGCGATTGTTCGCTTGAATGTCGGGACCGCTCGGCGGCTCGCCGCGGCGCGAGGCCTCGCGCGCGCTTCTGTTCGCGCGCGCGATCTTAAATATGCTTCTGTCCCTTGTCTTTCTGATGCCGCAGTCGCCGATCAGGCCAGCCAAGGCGCGGGCCGCATAGGCGCCGCGTGAAAATCCGTAGATATAGAGTTCCTGATCGTCGCGATAATTGTCGACCACCCACTCGTAGGCGTCCTGCACGATCTTGCGCAGGCCAAAACCGATCGTGCCGCCGAGGATCTTGAATCCTTGCGCGCCGACGCCCGAAAAATAGCGGACGTTCTGCTGGACGCCGCCCGCGCCGCGTGGCGGAATGATCCTCTCGGCGACTCTCTCCTCCCACGACTCTTTGCAGATGTTGGTGAAGTCGCGGGGCGTATTCCATGTGCCGTCGAGTAGAACAATGTTACGAATCATTTCGTCCTCCAACAGCGCGCAAAGCATAAACAATCGCGACCGAGCGCCTGTCGATGGTGACCCGCTTTAACCGCCGCGGCAAGCGAAGAGGAAAGATTTGCCCCGGACCGGCGCTCCCCGCTATGAGAAGCCAAGCCTCGATCCGAACATTGGAGAACAGGATGCGCGCACGCTTATTCTTCTTGGCCGCATTCGCTGCTGCGATCGGCGCCGGCTGCAACGCCGCCCGCCCACCGCAGGCCGCGCCGCCCGGACCCGCGGTCCCGTCGCCGATGACGCAAGCGCTGCCGCCGGACGCGCCCGGCTGCGCCGGCGCCGTGGCGCGCTACCGTTCGGTCGTCGACAACGACCTCTCCATGGGCCACGTCAACCAGAGCGTTCACGCCCAGGTTTCGAACGAGATCGCCGAGGCGGCGTCGGCCTGCGCCAGCGGCCAGGACGGGCGCGCGCTGTCGCTGCTGCGCGCCTCGAAGTCGCGTCACGGCTATCCGGGCTGAGCCTTAACGTTGGCGCCAGCCTTGCGACATCAGCTTGGAAGCAGTCCAGACTGGATTGATTGACCTCATGTTTAGGCGTTCTTACTTTCGGTAGGACACGAACTCGGGAGATGCGGTTTTTGAAACTTCACCATATTTTTGTGGCGCTTACGGTTACGGCTTTGGGTCTTTCCGGCGCCGCCGCAGCCGATAACGCCTTTACGCTCACCATCAAGGACCACCGTTTCGAGCCGGCAGAATTACGGCTGCCGGCCAATCAGCCCGCCACGCTGACCGTGAAGAATCTCGACGCGACGCCGGAAGAATTCGAAAGCAAGCCGCTGCGCATCGAGAAGGTGATTCCTGGAAACAGCGCAGCGACCTTCGCGCTTCGGCCGCTCAAACCCGGCAGCTACAAATTCGTCGGCGAATTCCACGAGGACGACGCCAAGGGCGTGGTCGTCGCGGAATAGGCCATGCTCGGCGCACTCATCATCGTCTTTCGCGAAGCCATTGAAGCCGGCCTGATCGTCGGCATCGTGCTTGCCGTCACGCGCGGCGTCGCCGGTTCGCGCGGCTTCGTCGCGGCGGGCGTCGGCGCGGGCGCGCTCGGCGCCATCATCGTCGCCGCCTTCGCCGACCGCCTCTCGGCGGCTTTCGCCGGCGCCGGCCAGGAACTCTTCAACGCCGCGATCCTGGCGATCGCCGTGGCGATGCTCGTCTGGCACAATATCTGGATGGCCCAGCATGGGCGCGAACTGGCGCAGAATCTTTCTAACGTCGGGCGCGCGGTGGCGCGCGGCGACGAAACGCTGTTCGCGCTGACCGCCGTCGTCGGCCTCGCGGTGCTGCGCGAAGGCGCCGAAGTGGCGCTGTTTCTCTATGGCATTCTCGCCTCGGGCGAATCCAGCTGGGACGTCTTCGCGGGCGGCCTTGGCGGACTGGCGCTCGGCGCGGCGACCAGCGTCGCGACCTTCTACGGCCTCGTCGCCATTCCGGCGAAACGCCTCTTCGCCGTAACGACATGGCTGATCACGCTGCTCGCCGCTGGACTTGCGGCGCAATGCGTCGCCTTTCTTCAGCAGGCGGGCCTTGTGACCTCGCTGTCCGACACCGCCTGGGACTCGTCGTGGCTGTTGTCGGATAAGAGCATCGTCGGCCGGGTGCTGCACACGCTGATCGGCTACGCCGACCAACCCTCGGCGATGCAGGTCGCCGTCTATCTCGGAACGCTCGCCGCCATCGTCGCGGCGACCAAATTTTTCGCCGCGCGGCCGTCAGCCGCGATCCGCGCGCCGGCGGAATAGCGCCGGCGGTTTGGGCGAAGAGGCTTGGCGACGCCTCAGCCGCCGCCGAAAAGCTGCTCGAAAACGCTTTTTTCCGATGCGCCGCGCCTTTGTCGCGGTCGCTCGATCGAGCCGACCGTCGGGATGTCCTCGGGCGGCAGAAGATCGTCGATCGCCTGCGGCGGGGGCGCCGGCCGCTGCGGAGGATCGCGCGGCTCGGAAAAATCTGGGCGCGCCTCCGCGACCGGCGGCGGCTCCTCATGCGGCGCGCCGGGAATTGCCGCCGGAGGACGCAGGGCCGGAGAATTTCTCGCGGGTTGCGGACGCGGCGCCGGTTGCGGCTCTCCGGTAAAGAGGCCGATGAGATCGTCGATCGGCTTGGCGATCTCCTCCGGGATCGCCGCGTTCTCGGATCGCCACGCGCCCGAGGGCAGCCCGGCGACCGGCTGGCCCTTCAGCGCGATGTTCATGAAGCGGCTCCAGATTTCGACCGGCAGATTGCCGCCGGAAGCTTTCTTCGTCGGTGAATTGTCGTCATTGCCGAGCCAGACGCCGGCGATCAGCCGGCCCGTATAGCCGACAAACCAGGCGTCGCGAAAATCCTGGCTGGTGCCGGTCTTGCCGGCCGCGTCCCAACCGGGAAGCTCGGCCTTGCGCGCGGTGCCGGTGAGCAGAGTCTCGCGCATCATGTCGTTCATCATCGCCACATATTGCGGCGCGATCACCCGGCCGAGCGAGACTCCGTGGTGCTGGTATAGAATCTTGCCGCCGGCGGTCTTCACCTTGAGGATGACATGCGGTTGCACGCCGATGCCGCCATTGGCGAAGGGCGCATAGGCGGCGACCAGTTCAAGCGGCGTGACTTCCGACGTGCCGAGCGCGATCGAGGCATTGGCCTGCAGCTCGGACTGGACGCCGAGCCGATGCGCGGTCTTCGCCACGGTCTTCGGGCCGACCTCGAGGCCCACCCGAACCGCGACAGTGTTGAGCGACAGCGACAGCGCCTTGGTGAGCGTGACCGGCCCCATATATTGCCGGCTGTAATTCTCCGGCCGCCAGCCTTTCACGTCGAGCGGGCCGTCCTCGCGCACCGACTCGGGCGTGAGCCCGTGCTCGAGCCCGGCGAGATAGACGAAGGGCTTGAAGGCGGAGCCGGGCTGACGCTTGGCCGAGACGGCGCGGTTGAACTGGCTTTCCGAATAGTCGCGTCCGCCGACAAGCGCCTGGATCGCGCCGCTCGGATCAAGCGCGACGAGAGCGCCCTGACCGACGCCGAGCTTCGCGCCCTTTTCGTCGAGCGCCTGTTTGAGCGCGCCTTCCGCCGCCATCTGCATGCGCGCGTCGATGGTGGTGGTGACGATAATGTCCTGATCGATCGCCCCGACCGTATCGTCGAGCATGTCCATCACATAATCGGCGGCGTAATTGATCGAGCCGGCGCCGATGTCCTGACGCGCGCGCGCCGGATGGGCCAGCGCCGCCTTGGCCATCGCCTCGGTGATATGGCCTTCCTGCGCCATCGCCGCGATCACTTGCGCCGCGCGTTCGGCGGCGCCTTCCGGATTGCGGTCGGGCGCAAGCTTGCTCGGCGCTTTCATCAGACCGGCGAGAACGGCGGCCTCGGAGAGGGTGATGGTTTTCGCGCCATGGCCGAAATAGCGTTCGGCGGCGGCTTCGACGCCATAGGCCCCTGAACCGAAATAGACCCGGTTGAGATAGAGTTCGAGAATCTGGTCCTTGGAATATTTTTGTTCCAGCCAGAGCGCGAGAATTGCCTCCTGAATTTTGCGCGAGATCGTGCGCTCCTGGGTCAGGAAGAGATTCTTGGCGAGCTGCTGGGTCAGGGTCGAGCCGCCCTGCATGCCGCCATGGCCGGTGACGTTGCGCACCACGGCGCGGCCGATGCCGAGCGGATCGACGCCCCAATGCGAATAGAAGCGGCGGTCCTCGATGGCGATGAAGGCCTTGGGCACATAGGGCGGGAGATCCGCGAGCCGCACTGCCGCGCCGCCGGTGTCGCCGCGATTGGCGAGAAGCTCGCCATTGGCGTCGAGGATGGCGATGTTGGGCGGGCGCTTGGGAACCGCGAGCTGGTCGATCGGCGGCAGGCGCGACCCGTAATAGACCGCGAGGCCGCCGGCGGCGATCGAACCCCATAGCGCCAGGGTGAAGCCCCAATACATCAGCGAACCGAAAAGCGAGCGCGAACGGCGGCGCGGCTTCTTGCGGGCGCGCGGGCGCGGCGGCGGGCGGCGCTCGGCGCGCAATTCGCCGTCGTCGTCGCCGTCGTCGAACCGCGGTTCGCGACGCTGGTAGCTGCGCGCCATCGGATTGCTCGCCTGTCGCCGCCGCACGGCCTGAAAATGCTTGATGAAGCCTAACGACGGCCATTTAAGGGCCGGTTAAGCGCGGGTGAGCTTGCGGCACTGGCTTTTCCGGCAAGCGCCGTTTGTTGGACAGTCAGGAAATACTTGCGTCGCCTCGCGCGGCTTCCCATTATATGAATAATACGAAAGATACGAGTAATGTGAAATGAAAGTCTCAACCGCCGAATTCATCAAGAACTATGGCGCGCTGGCGGACAAGGCGCTCTCGGAGCCTGTCACCATCACCAAGAACGGCCGCGACCGGCTGGTAGTGATCTCCGCCGAAGAATATTCGCGCCTCAAGCGTCGCGACCGGCGCGTGGTGAAGCTGGAAGATTTCACGGAAGAGGAAATCGCGCTGATCGCCCGGGTCGAAGTCCCGCCTGGTCATGAACATCTGGATGAGGAGCTGAAAGACTGGCGGCCGTGAGCTGGCCGGTTCCTCAGCCGGGTCTAGTGATCCGCTATTCATACTTGTGGGAACGCAAGGCCCGCGAGGGCATAGAAGAAGGGGCGAAGGATCGCCCCTGCGCGATTGTGCTTGTGCTGCTGCGCGAGGGCGACGCGCCCATCGTCCGCGTCTTGCCAGTCACTCATTCCGAGCCCGCCGATCCGGCGGACGCCCTGGAAATCCCGCTCCCCACAAAACGACGCCTCGGGCTGGACTCCGATCGTTCCTGGGTCGTCCTGACGGAAGCCAATGATTTCATCTGGCCGGGGCCTGACCTGCGTCCGGCGGTCAGCGGCGACCTGTCCAGCGCCGCATACGGGATGCTGCCGCCCGGCTTCGTCAAGGCGCTGCGCGAGCGCCTGACCGATCGATGGCGCAAGGCCGACACAAAAGCGGTGTCCCGTACGGAGTAGCAGGGATGCGCCAATTGCCACGCCAGCGCCTCTTGAATCGCCACAGCGTGGAACGCTGCGGGCACGCCCTCTTCGTCAAGGAAAGCGTCGAAGAAGGACAAGTTCGCCGCCGAACGTGGCTTGGATCTTTTCCTGTCGCCCTCCCTTCTCGAATTCCCGCCTCCGCTTCCGCGCCAGCGTGCGTTCCAGTTGAAGGCCGCCGCGTGTGCGGCTCGGCAGGCGGGCTAGGCTAACCCCCGCACTTATGCACAATCATTCGCTTAGAGCGCCGTCCCGCCCTTGCGCTTCCGGCGCCGCCGCGCCAAAGTCTCTGCCCCCGGCGCGGCGGCCTGCCGCGCCGAAATAATATGCGGACGGCTCATGAAGGTCACGATCGAGAGAGCGGCGCTGTTGCGGGCGCTCGGCCATGTTCATCGCGTGGTGGAGCGGCGCACGACCATCCCGATTCTGGCCAATGTGCTGCTCTCCGCCGCGGACGGGGCGCTGACGCTGAAAGCCACCGACCTCGATCTCGAAATCACCGAGAAGGCCGCCGCCGAAGTCGTCCAGCCCGGCGCGACGACTCTGCCGGCGCATACGCTCTACGACATCGTGCGCAAATTGCCGGAAGGCGCGCAGGTCTCTCTCGAGGCGACCGGCGACGCCGGCCAGCTCACGCTGCGTTCGGGGCGTTCGCGGTTCAATCTTTCGAGTCTTCCCGAGAGCGACTTTCCCGATGTCACTTCCGGCGATTTCAGCCATACGTTCACGCTCGCGCCGGGCGACCTCAAGCGCCTCATCGAAAAGACGCAATTCGCCATCTCCCAGGAAGAGACGCGCTATTATCTCAACGGCATCTACCTCCACACGCTCGACGTCGACGGGCGGATGATGCTGCGCGCCGTCGCCACCGACGGCCATCGCCTGGCGCGGCTTGAGCTGCCCGCGCCGGAAGGCGCCGCCGGCATGCCGGGCATCATCCTGCCGCGCAAGGCGGTCACCGAAGTGCAGCGCCTCATCGAGGACGCGCAGGGCGACGTTTCGATCGAACTCTCCGTCAACAAGATGCGTTTCGCCTTCGGCGACGCGCTGCTGACGACGAAGCTGATCGACGGCACCTTTCCCGATTACGCGCGCGTCATTCCGGCCGGCAATGACAAGCGGCTCACCGTCGAGCGCGACGCCTTCGCCAAGGCGGTCGACCGCGTCTCGACGATTTCCTCGGAGCGCGGCCGCGCCGTCAAACTCTCGCTGTCCGAAGGCAAGCTCGTCTTGTCCGTCACCAATCCGGACCAGGGCTCGGCGGTCGAGGAGGTCGAAGCCGACTATGATGGGCCGCCGCTCGACGTCGGCTTCAACGCCCGCTATCTCCTCGACATCACCCAGCAGCTCGACAGCGACACGGCGCTGTTCAAGCTCGCCGATCCCGGCTCCCCGACGCTGGTGCAGGACCGCGACGGCGCCTCCGCGCTCTATGTGCTGATGCCGATGCGCGTTTAAGCTTGGAGCGACGCCTTTAGCCCGCTAGGCTTGGCGCGTGCTTGCTGAAATCCTTCCTTTGTGGCCTTGGCTTCTCGCCTGTTTCGCGATCGGCGCCGGGGCCGGCGCCGTCACCCGCCGCGCGCCTGAAAACGGCGTCGTCGCGCGCTGGCTGATCTGGACCGCGCTGGCCTTCGGGGTCGCCGCGCTGGTTGTGCGCCTGGGGGCGGTCGCCGACGCAACGGGCCTCTTCAAGGGCGCGCTCGCCGCCTACGCGGTCTTCATCATCGGCGCGGCGCTCGGGGCGCTCGCCCGGCACGGATCGATGGCGGCGCATGAGGGCTGGGCGGTCGGTCTGATCGCCGTGGCGCTGGTCTGGGTCGGCGCCATGGTGATCGACCGGTCGGGCCATGACGAAGGGCTGCGCCGCCGCTACGCTCAGCCGATCGAACAACTGAACCCGGACGCGCCGCGCCCGCCGCCTTCGCCGACCGGCGAAGCGCCGACGGTCGCGCCCGCCGTATTGCCCCGCGAACCAAAACCCCAAAGTGCGTCACTTGCGCCGGCGTCCACTTGGATGACCCGCGCCGATTGTCAGGCGGCGCTCGAAGCGGCGTCGACGTCGGGCGAACTGGTCTTTCGCCGAGGCGAGGCGCGCCTAACGCCTTCGGCCGCGCTGGCGCTCGACAAGGCGGCGGCGATCATTCGTCGCTGTCCGGAAAATGCGACGATCGAGGTTCTCGGCCATGTCCGGAGTTCGACCGCCAACGCCAATAATGACGCGCTGGCGCAGCGGCGCGCGCAGGCGGCGATTTCCTATCTCCAACGTCAGGGCTTGAGCGGGCGCCGCCTCGCCGAGCCGCGCGGCGAGTCGCGGCAATCGGAAGCCCGCGCCCTGACTTTTCAGGTTCGTTAGGCGGATCGCCTCAAGCGCAGTCGCTCCGCCCCAATATGGGCGCTATTTCATTAGCATATCCGCCTTCGGGCGAAATTGATGCCGCGGATGGACATGAGCGTTTCGGGCAGAGCGCATAAGAAGGCCGCGACGCGCGGGCTGACGTCTGCGGCGCTCCTCTCGGTCGCCCTCGCCTTCTCGGCGCAGGCCGAGCCACAGCGCCCAGACGACATCTCCTCCAAGCAGCAGGAATTGCGCGGCGTCGAAGATACGATCGGCGCCGCCCGGGAGCGCGCCCGCCGGCTCGAAGAACAGCTGATCGACAACGCCGCCGCGCGCGAGCGGCTGAACGGCGCGCTCATCGAAGCGACGCTGCGGCTGCAGGAAACGGAAACGCGCGCGGTCGACATCGAGGAGCGGCTGGCGACGCTCACCGAAAACGAGCGCAAGATCGTGACCTCGCTCAACGGCCGGCGGGCGCTGATCATTGAAGTTCTGACCGTTCTGCAGCGCATGGGCCGCCGACCGCCGCCGGCGCTGATGGCGCGCCCGCAGGAAATTCTCGAAGCCGTGCGGGCGTCGCTGGCGCTTGGCGCGGTGTTGCCGCAGATGCGCGCCGAGGCGCGGCAGCTTCAGCGCGACTTGACCGAGTTAGTGCAGACGCGGGACGGCGTTCGGCGCGAGCAAAATCTGCTCGCTGAACAGCGCGCGAGCCTGAAGACGCAGCGCGAACGGCTCGAGCCGATGATCGCCGAGCGTCAGGAGGCGATCTCGACCTCGCAAAGCGCCCTGCAGACGGAGACGGAGCGGGCGCGGGCGCTGGCGCAGCGCGCGACCAGCCTCAAGGACCTCATCGCCCGCATGGAGGCCGAAAGCGCGGCGGCGCAGCGCGCGGCCGAAGAGGCGCGCAAGGCCGACGAGGAGCGGGCGAAGGCGCAGGCGAAGCTCTCCGAACGAGAGCGACTCAAGGCGCTGTCCGCGCCGTTCAAGGATCCTGCCCGGCTGGCGCCGGCGGTCGCCTTTGTCGATCTCAAAGGTCGGCTGCCGACGCCCGCCTCGGGACAGATCGTTCGCCGCTTCGGGGCGCCCGACGGCTTCGGCGGCAAGGAGAAGGGCCTGTCGATCGCGGCGCGGGAAAATGGCGTGGTGATCGCCCCCTGCGACGGATGGATAGCCTTTTCAGGGCCTTATCGAAGTTATGGGCAACTCTTGATCATTAACGCCGGCGGCGGCTATTATGTCGTTCTGGCCGGCATGAGTCGCACCAATGTGAACGTGGGACAATTTGTTCTCGCGGGTGAGCCGGTGGCCAGCATGGGAGACGGAGCCGCGCAGACCGCGGCGACCATCGCAATCGGCGCGAAACAACCCATTCTCTATGTTGAGTTCCGCAAGGACGGAGCGTCAATCGACTCGGGCCCATGGTGGGCGAAGTCAGACAGTCGGAAGGTCGGCGGATGATTCGCAAAACAGTCCTTATCGCTACGGGAATCGCTATTGGGGCGGGATGCGCCACGCTCGGCCAGCAGGCGCGCGCCGTCATCGGCGGCCCGGCCCTGGCGGCTTCCGCCGACACTTACAAGAACCTCAGCCTTTTCGGCGACGTCTTCGACAAGGTGCGCG
The DNA here is from genome assembly GCF_046349115.1 of Methylocystis sp. Lineage (GTDB taxonomy): Bacteria > Pseudomonadota > Alphaproteobacteria > Rhizobiales > Beijerinckiaceae > Methylocystis. The sequence continues at coordinate 739,340 of NZ_JAXMCX010000002.1, forward strand.
CCGACTATGTCGAGAAGCCCGACGAGCAGAAGCTCGTCGAAAACGCGATCAACGGCATGCTGACCTCGCTCGACCCCCATTCGAGCTATCTTGACGCCAAGGCGTTCAAGGACATGCGGACCCAGACCGAGGGCAAGTTCGGCGGCCTCGGCATCGAGGTCACGCAGGAAGACGGGCTGGTCAAGGTCGTCGCGCCGATCGATGACACGCCGGCCTCGCGCGCCGGAATCCTCTCGGGCGATCTTATCGGCGCCATCGACGACGAGACGGTGCAGGGTATGACCCTCAATCAGGCCGTCGACAAGATGCGCGGCGCGATCAACACGCCGGTCAAGCTGACGATTTTCCGCGGCAAGAACAAGGACAAGATCGAGGTCAAGCTCACCCGCGCCGAAATCCACATCAAGTCGGTGCGTTCGCGCAAACAAGGCGACGACATCGCCTATGTCCGCATCTCGCAGTTCAATGAGGAGACCGCGGAGGGCTTACGCAACGCCATGACCAAGGCGCAGCAGGATATCCCCGCCGACAAGTTCAAGGGCTATATCGTCGATCTGCGCAATAATCCGGGCGGCTTGCTCGACCAGTCGATCCAGGTCGTGAATTCCTTCATCGACAAGGGCGAAATCGTTTCGACCCGCGGCCGCAACGCCGACGAAACCCAGCGCTACAACGCGCGCGGCTCGGGCGATCTTTCGAAGGGCAAGCCGGTCGTCGTGCTGATCAACGGCGGTTCGGCCTCGGCGTCGGAAATCGTCGCCGGCGCTTTGCAGGACCATAAGCGCGCGACGCTGATCGGCACGCGCTCCTTCGGCAAGGGGTCGGTGCAGACCATCATTCCGCTTGGCGGCAGCGCCGGCGCGCTGCGTCTCACGACGGCGCGCTATTACACGCCGTCGGGCCGCTCGATCCAGGCCAAGGGCATCGATCCGGACATGGTGATCCTGCAGGACGTTCCGGACGAGCTCAAAGGCAAGGACGACACCAAGGGCGAAGCCTCGCTCAGGGGCCATCTCAAGAACGGCGAAGACGAGAAGACCGGCTCGCAGGCCTATGTCCCGCCGGATGAGGCGAAGGACAAGCAGCTCATCGCGGCGGTCGAACTTCTGCACGGCAAGTCGAGGGCGCAGATCCTCTCCGAGCAGACGAAGGAAGTCGCCAAGGACACGACCAAGCCGCCGGCCAAAGCCGCGAATTGACGCGGCGGGCGGCGGGGCTTAGGCAATCGGCGGGAGTCTCCGACCGCCGATGAGCTTTCTTTCGACTTACGCTAATCCAGCGCGCTTTCTGCGTTTTGCGGATCGCGCGCTGCCATGGCTTTCCGGCGCCACGCTGCTGCTGCTCGCGATCGGGCTCTACGGCGCCTTCGCCGCGCCGCCCGATTATCAGCAGGGCGAAACGGTGCGGATCATGTATATCCATGTGCCGTCCGCCTGGCTCGCGATCTTCGCTTACGTGGTGATGACCTCGGCGTCGCTCGGCGTTCTGGTCTGGCGTCATCCGCTGGCCGACGCGGCGCAGAAAACCGCCGCCAATCTCGGCGCCGCCTTCACTTTCATCTGCCTTGTCACCGGCTCGCTATGGGGCAAGCCGATGTGGGGAACCTTCTGGGTGTGGGACGCGCGCCTCACCTCGATGCTGGTTCTCTTTCTCCTCTATCTCGGCCTCATCGCGGTCAGGCAGACGATGGACGACACGCCGCGCGGCGCGCGCATCGCCGCGATCATGACGCTCGTCGGCGCGATCGACATTCCGATCATCAAATATTCGGTCGACTGGTGGAATACGCTGCATCAGCCGGCCTCGGTGTTTCGCATCGGCGGACCTTCGATCTCGGGCTCGATGCTATGGCCGCTGATCGTCATGGCGCTCGCCGCGACATTCTTGTTTTTGACGCTGCATGTGATGGCGATCCGCAATGAAATCCTGCGGCGTCGCCTGGCGCGGCTGTCGATGCAGGCGGTGCGCGCCGGCGAAACCGCCGGCGATGAAAGCTGGGAGGCCGCTCAGTGAGCGATCACTGGTTTTATATCGCCGCCGCCTATGGCGTGACGATCGTCACGCTCGGCGTCGTGACCTTGCGCATCGTGCTCGACTATCGCCGCCTGCGCGCGGCGCTGGCGCGTTTCGGCGCCGCCGGCGCGCGCGATCAGGGAGAAAGTTAAGTGAACGACGCCGTCGCGCCGCGTTCGGCGCTGCGCTTTCTGCCGCTGGCGCTGTTCGCGCTGCTGGCGCTCGTCTTTCTCGTTCGGCTCTTCGCCGGCGACGCCTCGCGCATTCCTTCCGCGCTGATCGGCAAGCCGGCGCCCGCCTTCGATCTGCCGGCGCTTGAAGGCCTCGCCGGCGTTCCCGGTCTTTCGACCGAGGATTTGCGCAAAGGCCATGTCAGCCTCGTCAATGTCTTCGCGAGCTGGTGCGGCCCCTGCCGGCAGGAACATGCGGTGCTAATGGCGATCGCCGCCAATGAGGCGCTCAAGGCGAAGGGCGTCGAGCTTTACGGTCTGTCCTATAAGGACGAAACCTCGAAAGCGCTGGGCTTCCTCGAAGAGGGCGGCAATCCATTCGCCCGCGTCGGACTCGATCCCGCCGGCCGCACGGCGATCGACTTCGGCGTCTATGGCGTGCCCGAGACTTTCGTGATCAAGAGCGACGGAACCATCGCCTATAAATTCGTCGGGCCCTTAACGCCTTCCGCCGTCGCGACGACGCTCATTCCCGAGATCGAAAAGGCGATGGCGGGCGCCGGCGCGGCGGCGCGCTGAACGGCGCGACTCAAGGCGCTTTGAGGAAAAGTCCCACAGTCAACGCCGCGCCGATCACGATGACGAAAATGCGCAGCAGCTTTTCGTCGATGTGATGGATGAGGAGCCCGCCGGCAATCCCGCCGATCGTCGCGCCGGCGCTCGCCACCAGCGCCTGCGGCCAGTGCAAATCCGGCGAGAATAGAAAGATGGCGACGGCCGAGGCGTTCATCACGCCGGCGAGAACATTCTTCGTCGCGGCGGCGATGCGCACGCCCTGCCCGGCCATGGTCAGCGCCGCGACCATTAAAAAGCCGATGCCGCCGCCGAAATAGCCGCCGTAGATCGAGATCAGAAATTGCGCGAAGGCCGCGCCTGGCGCGCCGAGATGGCTGTGCGTTTCGCCGGGCTTGCGGAAGAAACTGCCCCAGGCGAATACGATCGTCGCAAACAACACCAGCCACGGCACGAGCTGCGCGAAGAGCCCGCGCGGCGTCGCCAGCAGCACCGCAGCGCCGACCGCGCCGCCGACAATGCTGATCGCGAACAGCGCGCGCAGCGACAAACCATTGGCGCCGGTCGCGAGCTTGCGGCCGGTCCAGCCGGTCGCGACCTGCGCCGGAAACAGCGCCACGCAGGAGGTGACATTGGCGGCGAGCGCGTCCATCCCCGTCAGCATCAATGTTGGAAGGGTGAGGAACGAGCCGCCGCCGGCAAGCGCATTCTGCGCGCCCGCCCAGATCGCAACGCCAAACAGCAGAATGAAAGCCATGCGCGCCTATGTCAGGTCGCCGGGTTCAAATCAAGCGGGCCGACTCCATCATCAGCCCGTCGGCGATAATGCGCACCAGCATTTCCAGCTGATCGTCGAGAAGCTTTGGCGGCGTCTCGGCGATCTTCTCCTCGAGCCCGAGCGCGACGACGCCATGCAGCGCGGAGAATAAAGTGCGCGCGAAAGCCGCGCGGGCGACATGGCCCGCGCCGGGCAAGAGCTGCGAAAGCGGCGCGTCCATCCGATTGAACAGGCGATTGCGCGCGTCGACATACCATTGCGGCGGGTCAACGCCCGGCGGCAGACGGTGCTCGAAGAGCGCCCGCCAGCTCGGCTCTTCCGCTCTTGCGAAGTTCAAATAGGTCCGCGCCATGACCTGCAGCGCCTGCTCGGCCTCGGCGTCTCCCAATGCGCGATCAAGCGCGACCTCCAGCCGCGCCAAGGTGCGCGCATTGACGCTTAGGATCAGCTCATCGAGGTCGTCGAAGGCGGTGTAGATGGCGCCGAGCGCGCATCCCGCCGCCGCGGCAAGATCGCGCGCCTTGAGCCCCGCCAGGCCCTGGGCCGCGATCGCCGCCTGAGCCGCTTCGATCAGCCGCTCGCGCAATTGGCTTCGTCGGTCGGCGCCCGGCTCGGTTTTTTTCTCATTCAATTGGCCGCCTCCCGGACAGTTGTGAACATAGTTCATTTTTTGATTGACGGCAGAGCAAAAGCGCTGCAATCTCCTTTATGAACGCAGTTCATGGCAAAAAACTGGCCTGCGACGCTCATTGCAACTCGCCGGATTTGACCGATCCTTAAGGGTCATCGAAGAAAGTCTCGGCGCCTCTCCCGGAAGTTCAGACATGACGCATTCGCTTCTTGCTTCACGGCGTTTCGCGCCATTGTTCTGGCGTCAGTTCTTCGCGGCCTTCAACGACAATTTCCTCAAGAACGCGCTGGTGCTCTTGATCTTGGCGCGAATGGCCGAGGGCGGCGCGTCGCTCGTCACGCTCGCCGGCGCGGCCTTCATCGCCCCCTATTTTCTTTTGTCGGCGATCGGCGGCGAATTCGCCGACAAATATGACAAGGCGCGCGTCACGCGCTGGCTGAGCGTCGCGGAAGTCGCCGTCGCCGGCCTGTCGGCGGCGGGGTTTCTCTTCGCCAGCCTGCCAACGCTGTTTGGCGCGCTAATACTCTTCGGCGTCACCGGCGCGCTGTTCGGGCCGATCAAATACGGCATCCTGCCCGACCATCTGACGCGCGAGGAGCTTCCGGCCGGAAACGCGCTTGTCGAAAGCGCCACCTTCTTCGCGATTTTGAGCGGAACGGTCGCCGGCGGGGCAGCGCTGCATGCGGGCGACGGCGTGATACTCGCGACCGGCGTGATGGGCGTCGCGTTGCTTGCGGTCGGCGCGGCCTGGCTCATTCCGCCGACGGGACGCGCTGATCCTGATCTGGCGATCGACGCCAATGTCCTGCGCTCGACCTACAGGCTGCTGCTTCATCTGCGCGCCCAAGAGGAGTTGCGGCGCCTCGCGATCGTCACCAGCCTCTTCTGGCTGTTCGGCTCGATCGCCATGTCGCTGGCGCCTTCGCTGATCACCCAGACCCTGCATGGCGCCGAAATCGTCGTCAGCATGCATTTGGCGCTGTTCGCCGTCGGCATCGCTATGGGGTCCGGCCTCGCGGCCTTTCTGCTCAAGGGCAAGATCGTGCTGCTGCCGTCGGCCGTCGGCGCGGCGCTCGTCGCCTTCGGGTCGGCCGATCTCGGCCTCGCCCTGCTGCTGTCGCCGGCGCCCGACGCAGCCGCGGCGCTGGCGCCGGAGGCCTATTTCGCGCAGCCGCTCGCCTGGCGCGTCGCGGTCGATTTTTTGATCCTTGCCGTCGCCGGGGGTCTGATGATCGTGCCGTCCTTCGCCGCCATTCAGGCGCGGAGCGCGCCGCAGGAACGCGCCCGCACCATCGCCGCGGTCAATGTGCAGAACGCCGCCTTCATGGCGCTCGGCGGCGTCGGCGTGGCGGGCCTGCAGAGCCTTGGCGTTTCGTTCTCGGCGCTGTTGATCGGCCTCGCGGTGGTCGCGCTGGCCGCCTCGGTCTGGATGCTCAAGACGGTCGTCGCTTCGCCGATGCGGGACCTGCTCTCGATCATTTTTCGCGCCTTGTACCGTCTCGAAGTAAAGGGGTTCGAGAATTTCGAAAAGGCCGGACCCAACCCGATCGTCGCGCTCAATCATGTGAGCTTTCTCGACGCCGCGGCGATTCTCGCGGTCATGCCGAAGGAGCCGGTTTTCGCCATCGACCTCGAAATTTCGCAGAAATGGTGGGTGAAGCCGTTTTTAAATGTCGCCCGCGCCATTCCGCTCGATCCGGCAAATCCGTTGGGGACGCGCGTGCTGATCCATGCGGTCAGGGACGGCAATCCGCTCGTGATCTTTCCGGAAGGGCGGCTGACGGTCACCGGCAGCCTGATGAAAGTCTATGACGGCGCCGGGCTGATCGCGGAAAAATCCGGCGCGATGATCGTCCCGGTGCGCATCGAAGGCGCCGAAGCGACGATGTTCTCCCGGCTGACCCGCGAACAGGCGCGCCGGCGCTGGTTTCCGAAATTCACGCTCACCGCGCTCGAACCGGTCCGCCTGACCGTCGACGATTCGCTGAAAGGCAAGGCGCGGCGCATTGCGGCGGGCGCGGCGCTCTATCAGATCATGTCGGACCTCGTCTTCCGCACCACCAATATCGACCGCACGCTGTTCGAAGCGGTGGTCGAAGCGGCGCGCGAACACGGCCTGTCGCGCGGCGCGCTCGAAGATCCGGTCGCCGGCAAGGTCAGTTATCGCAGGCTCTTGATCGGAACGCGGGCGCTCGCCGGCAAGATTGCGATGATCGGCAATCCGGGCGACGCGGTCGGACTGATGCTGCCGAACGCCAATGGCGCGGGCATCGCTTTCCTTGCGGTCATTTCGGCCGGCAGAACGCCGGCGATGATAAATTTCACCGCCGGCGCCGCGAATATTCTTTCGGGTTGCGAGGCCGCGCAGGCGAAGACAATCTTGACGTCCCGCGGCTTCATCGAGAAAGCCAGGCTCGAAAAGCTTGTCGCCGCGCTCGAAGAGAAAGTCGCGGTCGTCTATCTCGAAGACATTCGCGCGCGCATTTCCTTTGCCGACAAATTCGACGCCTTCCGACGGTTCCGCAAACCGGTGGTCGCCCGCAAGCCCGCCGACATGGCGGCGATCCTCTTCACCTCGGGTTCGGAAGGCGCGCCAAAAGGCGTGGCGTTGTCGCATAAAAACATGCTCGCCAATGCGGCGCAGGCGACGGCGCGCATCGACTTTGGACGCAAGGACAAGGTCTTCAACGTGCTGCCGATGTTTCATTCCTTCGGCCTGACGGTCGGCTTTACGCTGCCGCTCATCTCCGGCGTGCCGATCTATCTCTATCCCTCGCCCTTGCACTATCGCATCGTGCCCGAGCTGGTTTACGGCTCGAACGCCACGATTCTTTTCGGCGCCGATACGTTTCTCGCGGGCTACGCCCGCGCGGCGCATGCCTATGATTTTCGCTCGATCCGCTATGTCGTCGCCGGCGCCGAGCCGGTGAAGCAATCGACCCGCGATAGTTGGCTGGAGAAATTCGGCGTCCGCATTCTCGAAGGCTATGGCGTGACCGAAGCCGCGCCGGTGCTCGCGCTCAACACGCCGATGTTCAATAAATTCGGCTCGGTCGGACGGCTGATGCCCGGCGTCGAACATCGGCTCGAAGCCGTTCCCGGCGTCGAGGGCGGAAGACTGCTGGTGCGCGGCCCCAATATCATGATCGGCTATCTCAAGGTCGATCAGCCCGGCGTGGCGCAGCCGCCGGAAAACGGTTGGCACGACACCGGCGATATCGTCACGATCGATGCGCAGGGCTATGTGACGATCAAGGGACGGGCGAAGCGCTTCGCCAAGATCGGCGGCGAGATGGTGTCGCTCGCGGCGATCGAACAGCTGGCGGCGGAGCTCTGGCCCGACGTGCTGTCCGCGGCCGGGACCGAGATCGATCCGCGCAAGGGCGAGCGAATCATTCTCGTCACGCAGCAAAAGGACGCGACCCGCGCCGATTTTCAAAGCTACGCCAAATCGAAAAACGCGTCCGATCTGATGATTCCGGCTGAAATCATGATCGTCGAAGATTTGCCGCTGCTCGGGTCCGGCAAGGTCGATTTCGCCGCCGTGACCAAACTGGTCCGAGACCGCGGGCGCTATATTCTTTCAAATCCGCGCCTGCCCAACGGACTGCTCGGTCGCATCGACGGCGACGCCGCGATTTCAGCGTGAACGAACGGCGTTTCGGCGGTGAACGTCGAGCGCGGCGCAACTCCCGCTTTTGCGCCTGATGCGCTATAGCGCGCGCCATGGACCTCGCGCTTCTCGCTCTTCTCGCCGCGCTCGTCACCGCCCTTTGCCAGTCCATTACCGATCTCGGCACCAAGGCCGCGACGCGGACGGCGGATGATCGCGCCATTCTCGCGACGCAATGGGGGGCGGGCGCGCTGCTGCTGATCGCCGCCTGCTTCGTCTCCTATCCGGGGCTGTTGACCGCGCCGCGCGAGACGCTTGCCGCGCTGACCAGGCCTGACTTCTGGACTCTGCTCCTCTGGTCGGGCGCGCTCAATGTCGTCGCCTATGTGTTTTACATTCGCGCCTTTCGACTGTCGGACGCGTCGCTGGTCGCGCCTCTAGTGCTGCTGACCCCAGTGCTGATGCTCGTCACCTCGCCGATCATGACCGGCGAACATGCGCCGCCGATGGGCGTCTTCGGCGTGCTGTTCACCATGCTCGGCGTCGGCCTGCTCGACGTCGACCAAGAGAGCGGACGCCGCTTCAACTTCCATGTCTTCGCCCGCGACAAGGGCGCGCGGATGATGATCGGCACCGCGGTGATCTGGAGCGTCACCGCCAATATCGACAAGCTCGGCGTCAGGGCGTCGACGCCGCTCGTCTGGATCACCGCGGTGACCATCGTGATTGCGCTCTGCTCCCTCGCCTATTGGCTCGCCGGCCGGCGCGCCGCGCCGCGCGTGTTCGCCCTGCGCCACGCCATCGCCGCCGGTTCGGCGATGGCTTTCGGCAACACTTTGCAGATGTGGGCGCTGACGATTCTGTTCACCCCTTACGTCATCGCTATCAAACGCCTCTCGGCGCTCTTCACCGTGCTCGCCAGCGGGCATGTGCTGAAGGAGGAGACCGGCGGCCGGCTGCTCGGCGCGGCGGTGATGCTCGCCGGCGCGGTGATGATCGCGCTGGCGCGGGGGTGACGAATCTTACGGCCGGCTATGGTCGGCCACTGCAGCTGACGACCTTTCGCAAATCCCCTGGAAGAAGGGGCGTCGGGCGATTCACGAAAAAATCGTCCGCTTGCTATACTTCAAAGGCGTCACGTTCCTATCCCCTCTCCCCGCTCGCGGGGAGAGGTGAGGTGAGGGGCTTGGGCGATTAGCGCGCAGTTTCGATCAACGCAGAAAGAATGGCCTCCGCGACCGCTTCAACATTTTCGTAGACTTCCGCATTTACGAAGCGGACGACTCGATAATTTTGCTCTTGGAGATAATCCGTTGGCCGCTTGTCGCGCGCGATCTCCTCTTCGGTCGAATGGGTCTCGCCGTCGAGTTCAATGATCACCTTGCGCTCACGACACAAGAAGTCCGCGATAAAGGGCCCAATCGGGCCTGCCGCACGAATTTGAAACCGTCAAGCGCGCGGTTCTGAAGGCGCTTCCAAAGCATTCGTTCAGCGCCAGTGGCATCTCGCCGCAAAGCGCGTGCGCGGCGTGTCTCGATGATGCGTAGGCCGCGCATGAATGTTTCTTTCTGCTAATCCCCCGGCCCCTCTCCTTACCTCTCGCCGCAAGCGGGGAGAGGGGCGGCAAGCGCCGTGCGAACCTATAAAATTCCACAATTTAGGTCTGCGCTCACTCCTCCATCTTCAGCGCCGCGATAAACGCCTCCTGCGGAATCTCGACGCGGCCGAATTGGCGCATCTTCTTCTTGCCTTCCTTTTGCTTCTCCAGAAGCTTGCGCTTGCGGGTCACGTCGCCGCCATAGCATTTGGCGGTCACGTCCTTGCGGAAGGCGCGCACGGTTTCGCGGGCGATGATCTTGCCGCCCAGCGCCGCCTGGATCGGCACCTGGAACATATGCGGCGGAATCAGCTCCTTTAATTTCTCGCACATCTGCCGGCCGCGCCCCTCGGCGCGGGTGCGATGCACGAGCATCGAGAGCGCGTCGACCGGCTCGCTGTTGACGAGAATGCTCATCTTGACGAGATCGCCGGCGCGATAGTCGGTGAGCTGATAGTCGAAGCTCGCATAGCCTTTCGAGATCGACTTCAAACGATCATAGAAATCGAACACCACTTCGTTGAGCGGCAGATCGTAAACCGCCATCGCGCGCTTGCCGACATAATTGAGATCGACCTGCACGCCGCGCCGGTCCTGACAGAGTTTCAGCACCGAGCCGAGATAATCATCGGGCGTCAAAATCGTCGCCCTGATCCACGGCTCCTTGATCTCCTCGATCTTCACCACATCCGGCATGTCGGCCGGATTATGCAGCTCGATCTCGTCGCCATTGGTGAGCGTGATCTTGTAGATGACCGACGGCGCCGTCGCGATGAGATCGAGATCGAATTCGCGCTGCAGCCGCTCCTGTATGATTTCAAGATGCAAGAGACCGAGAAAGCCGCAACGGAAACCGAAGCCGAGCGCGGCTGAGGTCTCCATTTCATAGGAGAAGCTCGCGTCGTTCAACCGCAGCTTGGCGATCGCGGCGCGCAAATCCTCGAAGTCGGCGGCGTCGACCGGAAAGAGCCCGCAGAACACGACGGGCTGCGCCGGCTTAAAGCCCGGCAGCGGCTCGGCGGTCGGCTTTTTGTCGTCGGTGATCGTGTCGCCGACGCGGGTATCGGCGACCTGTTTGATCTGCGCGGTGATGAAGCCGACCTCGCCCGGCCCGAGCGCGGCGACATCCTGCATCTTGGGACGAAAGACGCCGATCTTGTCGATCTCATAATGGGCGTCGGTCGCCATCATTTTTATCTTCTGGCCCTTTTTCAAGGTTCCGTCGAAGATCCGCACCAGCACGACGACGCCGAGATAGGCGTCGTACCAGCTATCGACGAGGAGCGCCTTTAGCGGCGCCTTTTCGTCGCCGGCGGGCGGCGGCAGGCGGGCGACGATCGCTTCCAACACGTCCGGGATGCCGATGCCGGTCTTGGCCGAGATCAGCACGGCGTCCGAGGCGTCGAGCCCGATCACCTCCTCGATCTGCTCCTTGATGCGGTCTGGCTCGGCCGCCGGCAGGTCGATCTTGTTGAGGACGGGAACGATCTCATGGCCGGCGTCGATCGCCTGATAGACGTTGGCGAGAGTCTGCGCCTCGACGCCCTGGGAGGCGTCGACGACTAGGAGCGAACCCTCGCAGGCCTTGAGCGAGCGCGACACCTCATAGGCGAAGTCGACATGGCCGGGCGTGTCCATCAGATTGAGGACATAATCCTTGCCGTCCTTGGCCCTGTAATTGAGGCGCACGGTCTGCGCCTTGATGGTGATGCCGCGCTCGCGCTCGATGTCCATCGAATCGAGCACCTGCTCCACCATCTCGCGCGCGGCAAGCGTCCCGGTCTCCTGAATCAGCCTGTCGGCGAGGGTCGACTTGCCGTGGTCGATATGCGCGACGATGGAGAAATTGCGGATATTTTCGATTTTATGGGCGGTCATGGGCGCGGGATAGCAGCGCCCGACCCGGAAGGAAAGGGCGCGCCAAGCCAAGTCAGCGCGATTGCGCGCCCCGCGCCTCTGGCGCCGGCGCCGGAGCTCGAAAGAAGCCTATTTCTTCTCCATCCGCGCCTCGAGCTCCGCCTTGCCGCGGTTAAACAATTCGATCGCCTTGGGGACGGCCCAACGCATGAAGGCGTCGGCCGCCTTCACCGCCATGCAGCCGACCTGGGTCACCACCTCGATCGTCTTGTCGTACCAGGGCAAAGCCGGGCTATCGGCGGGAATCTTGCTCCTCACCCAGGCGACGCCCTTTTTGGTCTGTTGCGAGACCAGGTTCCACACCACGACGGCGGGATCGGACGAAGGCGCGGTGGCGATCGCATGGCGTAGCCGGACGACCTCGGCCTCGGCCTCGTCGGCGCGCCGATTGGCGGCTTCGAGTTGTTTCGACGCCTGCAGCGTCTGCGCCGAAGCCGAGGCCTTCTCCGCCGCGAGGCGGTCGCGCTCGGCGGTCATCGCGGCGAGGCTGTCACGAAGGTCGTCGCGTTCCTTGGCGTAGGCGTTGGCCTTGGCGACGATTTCGGATTTTTCGAAAATCTGCCGATCGCGCTCCATGCGCGTCGCTTTCAACTGTTCCTGCAGATTGTTCACGAGGGCGCGGGAAACCGTATCTTCAGGTTGCGACGTAGGTTCTTCGGACATGGCCGCCTCCTTTGGAGAGACATGGCTCGCGACGGGCGACCGGGTCGCGCGCGAGCACGACGAAAATGGCCTCGGTGGCGGTTCGGCCTCAAAATCGCGCGCCAAGCGCGACCATGTTTAGTGTCAAAAAGCCGATTCGGCAAAATCGGCGCATGAGCGCCGATCATTGCACAGCATGCCGCCGTGGATTTCCCGGCTCATTGCGCGCGACCAGCGGCCGATTGAAATTTCTGCGCGGTCGAAAGGCAGTCGCGCGGCGTCGCCAGACATTTGTCGCGCAAGGCGCCGGCGAGCGCATCGCCGCCGGAATGAAGGAACGAGGCGACGTCCTCGACGATCCTACCCGGCTTCAGCTGCTTTTCAAGGCGCGCAACCGCGCTCTTTTTCGCAACCGGCGCATCTTCGGCGCGCCATTGCAGCGCGACGAACACCAGAAGGATGCAGATGGCGCATTTGATGAGAAAAACCAAAATCGTCCCCATCGCCGACCACGGCCTTCCGACAGCATGTCGCTGTCGGGTTGCGCCTTGGTAAACGCAGGTAGGTTTTTTGCGTCAATAATTTTGGCAATAAAATGCAAACCATGTCGACGCGTCGAAGAATGACTCGTGAGGTTTTCGCGCCGGCTTAGCGGCTGCTTAAGGACGCTCCCTTATCTCTTCCGGCGATGAGGAGTCTGGGTCTTGAGTAGCTTTGCCGACGACAGCCGATACGAGTCTTGCGTGAGCGCCGCGCTGCATGAACGGGTCGCCGGACGACCGGTCGAGGCGGCGCAACATCGCGCCTTCATCGTCGCGCGGCTCGTCCTTTCCGGCTGCATTCTGCTCACGGCGGCGCTGCTTTTCGTCTTCCAGGGCGCGCCGACGCCGCGCCAGTCCGCGATCTTCCTTTTCGCGCAAATCCCGCTGATCTCGGTCGTCGTTCTGTCGCGCACGGGAGATTTGCGCATCGCCCGAAGCC
>NZ_JAXMCX010000003.1:0-482988 GCF_046349115.1 Methylocystis sp.
TCCAACGTTGACTTCACCGCGGCAGTTACAAGGCAGTCTGGGCTCGTGAATGCGATTGCCGTCGCGCAAATTGTGGCATCTTTGGCGCGATGCCTAAAGTGATCTTGGCGTATGGATTATTTGAGCGGGGGGAGGGCTATAAAGAACACGTTCTCATCTCGGCTGCGTCGAGCAATGACGAGTGGCGAGCCGGGAGAGTTCGGCGCGCGTCGCGGGTTGCAGATAGGCGATCGAGGTTACGGCCAAAACTTCCATTGGCGTCAGTTCCGGCGCGCCGGCGTCGCGAAGATTGGCGCCGCTCGCGGCTCGGATCGCCGCGGCGAACCGCGGCTTGGTGCGCAATTGATAGCCGCTGGCGAGAAAGACGAGCTCATAAGGCCTGGCGCGCAATTCATCGCGGATGTCGCCGATCAGATCGACGAAATTGCAGTTCGATCCGACAAGCGGCGCAGAGCTTTTGTGCGCCCACCACTCACATCATGTGTTTGGCGTGGTCTTCCTGATCGCAGCCTTACGTCGACTATCAGCCGCGAACGCCGAAACCGCCGCCGCCTGCCCTGCTCGAGCGTCTGGTCAAAGCTGGCGCCGGCGGCGTCCGGCTTGGTTCGTCAGGCCGTCGCCGCGACCCTGTGGACATGCACGTCATGGCCGCCATTGTGCTCCATGGCGTCCATGGCGGCGCGTTCGAGTTCTTCCGTCCGGGTCCGGGCCCAGAGCAGCAGCCCGCCGCGCGCCAACTGCGCCTGCGCCCAGCTGCGCTGACGGCGTTGAACGAATTTGATGACGCCCACGCCGATCAGGCTGGCGCCCGTGCCGGCGGCGACGCCCGCGAAAATCGCCTCGGCGAAACTGCCGTAGATGGTCCAAACGGTGATCGCGCCAGCGATGGCCCCGACATAGAAGAGCAGGCCGATGAGCGACGCCTTGCCTTCATTGAGCGACTCGGATTCGACATAGGACATGCGCGGCGCTTCCTCGCTGTCCTCGATTTCCACCGAGCGTTTCGACCCAACCTTTTCGCGCGCCTTCTCGTCTTCGGCGAGCAGGCTGATTTCTGATCTGTCGAATCCGTGAGTCATCAGATCGTCGATGGCGGATTGCAGCTTTTCAAGCGAATCGAACAGACCGACGACTTCGGTAAATTCACGGCTCTGTTCTGGCGCAACCGCTTCATTCGATTCCATGGCGTTCCTCCCGAGGTTCAGGACTCTTGAACCGAAGCCGGCCTCCCCGCGCTCCGTCCTCTCTATGTAGGGCGTTCGCCATGAGGCCCCTTATCGAACGTCAGCATGCCTCCGCTTCTTGCTTTCGACAAGGCGCCGCAACATTGTGAAGCTTTAGCTAGAGCGAAAGGCGGCTAAGTAGCGCCAGGTTTTTTCTGGCGACACGGGACGCTGTGTCGCCACAGTCGCGCAGACATGCGCAATATTCGAGACACATTCGCGCAACGAGGCGAAGGCGGCGATGCGCTATGAGATTGACCGCTGAGAACTCGTAGCGGTCGCCGGTCCCACAATCGTCCGGCGTCCGCCGCCAACTTGAGGCGGGCCTTTCGAGGCCCGCATCTTTTCAATCCGAGCCGTCGCTTCCCCTGAGCGGCCATTGGCGCCGCCAGGACCGGCGGAAAATTGTTTTTCCCAAATTGATGAAACGAAGCAACGCCGGCGCGTCAGCCGGTCGTCTCTTCCGCCTCGCGCACGGTCATCGCGGCGCCGTGCCAGACGAAGTCGTCATAGATCAGCGCGTCGATGAACATCACCGGCAGCATCAGGTCGCGCACGATCAGCGCGAAGGGCGTGCGCCAGTCGAGCGGAAAACCGCAGACGCGCGCGAGCCAGATTTCGCCGCTATGCAGGGAAAGGACGATGAGCGCGGTGATGAACGACACTGTCGCGATCCCGCCGTCGAGCTGCACGGCGGCGTAAGCCCCGAGCACGATCGCCGCAAAACTGCCGTTCATGAATTCCGGAAGGTAATGCGCCGGAAAGGTCGCCCGGCGCAGGCGCGCCCAGCGCACATGTCGCGAATAGACTTCGCGGGCGGTGCGCTTGCCAAGCGGCTGCTCGAATGGCATGTCGACGAGGCGCACGTCCATACCCTGGGCGCGGATGACCTTGGTCGACGCCGCGTCCTCGGCGATTTCGCTCGCCAGCGCGCGAATGCCGCCGGCCCTGTCGAGCACGTCGCGCCGCCACATCATATTCTTGCCCTGGGCGAAGCCGGCGCCGATCGCCTCCGCGCCATATTGCCAGCGCGCCTGGAACGTGTTGAGGATCGCGCATTCGACCGTCGCCCAGAAGCCTTGCGGTCGCGACCCGATCGGCATCGAAACGCTCATCGCGGTATTGTCGCGGAAGGCGGCGAGCATCGTCTGGATATAGTCGCGCGGCGGCAGCGCGTTGGAATCGGCGAGAATCACATGATGATGCCGCGCCGCGTCCCAGCCCTTGACGCAATTATTGAGCTTGGGATTGGCGCTGATGTAATCGTCGCCGACGAGCAGCCGCGCTTCGCGTTCGGGATGCGCCGCGATCAGCCGCTCGACCAGCGGGATGACGGGATCGTTTGGCGATTGCACGCAGAATACGATCTCATAATCGGGATAGTCGAGATCGAAGGTCGCGCCGAGCGTCTCCTCGCTGAACGGCTCGAGCCCGCGCAGCGGCCGCACGATGCTCACCGGCGGCGCGTTGTCGGGCGGCGGCAGATCGCGTGGCCGCGCCCGACATTTTCGGGACATCAGCGCCATGCTTGTGAAATTGAGAACGAGAATGACGGCGCACCAGCCGGCGCAGATGTAGGCCAGAATCATGAACGGCGCTTTTTCCTTAAGAGTCGTAATGCTGAGAGTCGCGGCGGCGAAGGCTGGCGGAGTCGCCTGGCCGCCGGCGCGCGACGCCGGGACGCGGCCATTGTGATATTCCGCCTGACAAAGGCGCCGCGTCTTGGCAAAAGGACGGCGGCGCGAGAATCTTCTCCCGGCGCGAGCTGGGGGAGATCTGCTGCTGAAAACCCTGCCGCCGACCCTCCTCTGGCAACGCCTGACGAAGCTTCCTCATGACCTCTCCGATCGTTCGTTTCGCGCCCTCGCCGACCGGCCGCATTCACATCGGCAATGCACGCGTCGCGCTGTTCAATTTCCTGTTCGCCGTCGCCCACCATGGACGATTCGCGCTACGGTTCGATGACACTGATTTTGCTCGGTCCAGCGAGGAATTCGCGCGCGGAATCGAGATCGATCTCGCTTGGCTCGGCGTCGTTCCCGACGCGATTTTCCGCCAGTCGGAACGCGTCGCGCTCTATGAGGAGGCCGCCGAGCGCCTGCGGCGGTCCGGCCGCCTTTACGCCTGTTACGAAACCGCCGAAGAACTGGAGAAGCGCCGCAAGATGCAGCAGGCGCGCGGCCTGCCGCCGATCTATGACCGCGCCGCCCTGCGCCTTTCACCCGCAGAGCGCGCCGCGCTCGAGGCCGAACGCCGGCGGCCGCATTGGCGGTTCCTGCTCGAACCCGGCGTCGTCGAATGGAACGATCTCATTCGTGGTCCGGCGCATATCGACTGCGCGGCGCTCTCCGACCCCGTCCTGATCCGCGAGGACGGCAGTTTTCTTTACACGCTGCCCTCCGTCGTCGACGATATCGACATGGGAATCACTCATGTCATTCGCGGCGAGGACCATGTCACCAACACCGCCGTCCAGATGCAAATCGCCCGAGCCCTCGCGCCTCACGCGCCGGCGCCGATTTTCGCGCATCACAATCTTCTGGTCGGGGCCGGCGGCGAGGCGCTGTCGAAACGGACCGGATCGCTCTCGATCGCCTCGCTGCGCGAGGAAGGATACGAGCCGATGGCCGTGGCGGCGCTCGCGACGCTCACCGGGTCCTCCGACAATGTCCACGCCATGCGCTCGCTCGATGAGCTCTCTCAGAGCTTCGACCTGTCGCATGTCTCGCGCAATCCGGCGCGCTTCGACCCGGCCGATCTCGAAACGCTGACGCATCGCACGCTCGCGCTTTATGAATTTGGCGACGTGCGCGAACGTCTCGAAGCTCTGACCATCGTCGGCCGCAAAGCGGAGCCGCTGTGGCGGGCAGCGCGCGGCAATCTTGCGCGCTTCGACGATATTCTGACATGGTGGCGCGTCGTGGAGGGCGACATCGCGCCGATCCGCGAAGACGAGCCATTCTTGAAAGACGCGGCGCGGCTTCTGCCGCCCGAGCCTTGGGACGAGACGACATGGTCGGCCTGGACGAGCAACGTCAAGTCGGCGACAGGACGGAAGGGCAAGGCGTTGTTTCATCCGCTGCGGCTTGCGCTGACCGGCGCCGAGAGCGGGCCGGAACTCGCCGCGCTGCTGCCACTCATCGGCCACGCCAAGGCGCTGTCGCGTCTCGCCGGCGCATGAGGGCCACATGCTAGCGCCCTATCTCGCCAACATTCATGCGATCATCAATATCGCGGGGCTGATCCTCGACGTCACGGGCGTGCTGATCATCGTCATCGGCGCGGCTTTGTCGAC
The DNA here is from genome assembly GCF_046349115.1 of Methylocystis sp. Lineage (GTDB taxonomy): Bacteria > Pseudomonadota > Alphaproteobacteria > Rhizobiales > Beijerinckiaceae > Methylocystis. Next base: position 4,519 of record NZ_JAXMCX010000003.1, read on the forward strand.
TCTCGCTTATCTCGCGCGCTGGCGACAGAACGCGCTGACCTATCGGGGATATCGACGGGACGTCGGCCGGTCGATTCTGCTCGGGCTGGAATTTCTCGTCGGCGGCGACATCATTCGAACCGTGTCGGTCGAACATCCGAGCCTCGAAAATGTCTTCGTCCTCGGCCTCATCGTGATGATCCGCACGGCGATGAGTTTCACGATGGAAGTGGAGCTCGAAGGCCGCTGGCCCTGGCAGGGCCGCACCCTGGAGACGCAATCGCCGAGCGAAGACGAGTCAGGTCAATCGTGATACGATATCCGTCTAAACGGCTCGGGTGTCATTCCCGACGCGCGCATGGCACGCGATCGGGAATCCAGAGCAAACGCAGCGCTCCTGGAGTGGCTCTGGATTCCCAGTCGGGCCTTCGGCCTGCCGGGAATGACAAGGTCGAAGCGAGCTGATCAAGCTGAATTCGTATGAGACGCGCTTCAAGCGCGCCCTTTCACGCCAGCACCGCCGGCACGCCAAAGAGCCATGGGTGCAGATAGAGCACGAGGGCAAAAACCGCCGTGCCGGCGCCGGCCGCGATCGCGTCGCCGCGGGTAAATTCCGAAATGCGCGGCGCGCCGCCGTCTCCGCGCTTCTTTAGGGCGATGCGGTCAAACACCGCCCAGGCGAGAAACGACCCGAACAGGATCATGCCGCCGAGATCGCCATTGACGAGAAGATGGGCGAGCGCCCAGCTTTTGATTGCAACCAGCATCGGATGGCGCAACGCGCCGCGAATACGGCCCGGCGGCGCGCGACGCGCGGCGAAGGCGATAAAGGCGAACCAGACGAGCGGCGGCGCGAGATAATGCGTCCATAGGGGCGGCGTCCAGATTTGGATCATGCCCTCGGCGCGATAGCGGATGAAGCCATAGATGATGAGCGCCAGGCCGACGGCGGCGAGAAGCGAATAGGCGCGCTTATAATTTTGAAGGCCGTAACGCTCGATCAGGCCCGAGCGGGTTTCGCGAAACGCCGTGAGCGTGTGAACGCCAAGAAAAATGACAATTCCGAGAATGAGAATGAGCATGGCCGCTCCGCCTTCCGCATCTTCTTGAGACTAAAAGCACCGCACCTGCGCCTCCGCCTGAGCGCGGCGCAACTCCTGAAGCATATCGCGGGCCGCGTCGGTGTTGCGCATCAACGCGCCCACCTGCCCCGCCTGCTGATTGACGCTCGCCACAGTCTCGGCGGCGACATAGCGCTCATAGGGCAGAATTGTTGCAATCACGTCGATCGAGCAGGCGCACTGGTCCAGGGAGAGCCGCGTGTCGCCATTGGCCTTCATGCAGCCGAAGACGTAATCGGCGCGCGCGGCGGTCGGATAATCGTTGAGATCGGCGGCTTTGGCCGAGCCGCCCGCAAGCGAAAGCTGCGCGAGAATAAGGAATTCTGCTAGGCGGCGCATCTTTTTCGTTCCTGACGCGTTCTTTCCGGAGAAAATGTTGCGCGCGCCCGAGCGGCGCCATGCGCCGGTATTGAACGAAGGAGCGGGAGGCGCAAGTTTAAGTTTCGGCGCGGCGACGTTTTTGAGTTGAACAGGATGCGGCTGGATAAGGCGGAAAATCCTACCCTCTCGCTAGCAGGCGCAAGCGGCAGGTTTTCGCCGCGGTCGCGCCAAGAGCCGCGTCGTCCAGCCGCCGAATCGGGAGGACGGCATGTCGAAGCTCCTTAACGCGATTTTCCTGACGGCAGTCACGGCGTTCGCCAGCGCGTCCCCGTCTGGCGCGCGCGCCCATGGCGCAATGCAGCGCCAGCGCAGCGCCTGTCTGCTGAAAGTCGGACCGGACTTCATGTATTTCTCCGGCTATCAGCCGGCGGCGTCTCGAAACAGGTTCTGCGAGGACATTCCCGCGACCGGTGATACGATTTTCGTCCTCGATTATGGTCAGGACGAGATGCGGGGCATGTCGACGGACTTCCGCATCATCCGCGACATCGGCGAACAGGCGGAGCAGCAGCGGCTGGATTCGGTGACGGTCGCCTATCTCCCGCCTAAGGTCTATCCGGCCGGCACGCTCAATTTCGAACATGTGTTCAAGGAGCCCGGCGAATTCGTCGGGATCGTCACGGTCGACGGGCCGAACGGCGAGCACTGGGTGTCGCGATTCCCCTTCACCGTTGGCGGCCGGCCACTGTCGGCGCGCATGCCTTACTTCTTGATCGCCGCCGCCGGCGTGCTGGCGCTGACCATTTTCGTCTGGGGCAAGGAGGAGCAAAAGGAAAGCCGCGTCTGAGCGGTAGACGCCGCCGTCACGCGACCGTCAACTTGGGCGCGCATAGACTGCGCGGAGCCTTCCGACGTTCTGCGTAAGGGGAGCGCTCAAACGCCGGACCGGAGGTACGTCCGGCGTTTTTTATTTGTCCGGCGTTTTTTATTTTAAGACCTTATTTTAACGCCCCAAAACGGCCGCTTAAGGTGAAGCTAAATAGAAAAGTCCATGCGATTTACGGGACTTAACCATATTCTGTTCTTGCCGAAGCCGCGTCACCTTGCCATCATCGTCCTGGGCAGGGGCGTCATGGGCGAAGTGGTCAGGCGATTTTCAGGATTTACATACAGCGCCCAGGGAGGACTGCAGCGGGACGGCGCGCGAATCCAACTGGGCCCTCAGGCGCGCCAACTCCTCGAATTGCTGCTGGACGCGCCGGGCGCCCTGGTGACCAAGAGCGAGATCGCCGAGCGGCTCTGGCCGAATCGCACTGCCTCCGACGATTCCATCGACCGCTGCGCCTATCTCCTGCGCAAGCCGCTGCGCGAGGCCAGCGGCGAGGATTTGATCGCGACCGCCTATGGCCGGGGGCTCGCCCTTCGAACGACGGTCGAAATCCTCGACCAGGACGCCGTTCAGCCGGTTCGGCTCGCGCCCTCCAGCGAACCGCATATTCTCGATCTCTGGCAGACCGCCTATGAGCTGGCTGGAAACCGAACGCGCGAAGGTTTCTCCCGGGCGCAGGAAGCGATCGCTTCGGCGGCCCAGCTCGACCCCGCCAATCCATCGGTCTGGTCCCTCGCCGCCGATATCGCCGCCGGCCGGGTGACGCGGGGGTTTCTCCGTCCCGCCGAAGCACTAGCGATGATTGAAGACTTCGCTGGCCGGGCGCTGGCGTCGGCGTGCGACCACACGCCGGCGCGGTCGGTCCTGGGTTGGGCGCGCGGCGCTCTGCAGGGCAAGATTTCCGAAGGCGTCGCCCTACTCGATCAGTCGGTCGCCGACGATCCTCTCTATGGCAAGGCGCGCGTCTACCGCAGCTGGCTGTTCGCGGCGGCGGATCGTCTCGATGACGGACTCGCCGACAGCGAAGAGGGTCTCGTCAATTCGCCGCATGATCAGGCGCTGCTGTCGGTGCGGGCCTGGCTCATACTCTGCGCCGGCGATCTCGAACGGGCGCGCCGCTATGCCCGCGACGGGCTCGATCTGCGGCCTGACGCTGGGACCCTGCATCTCGTAATGTCGATCGCCTACAGCCTCCAGGGATTTCACGAACAGGCCGTGAGCGCGACGCGACGGGCCGTCGCTTCGAGTCCCGACGATCCGCTGCAATTGACCGTCCTCGCCTATGTGCTGGCGCGCGCCGGCGCCGACAAGGAAGCCGAGGCGCTCATTGGCAGTCTGATCGAAGACGCCGAACTGTATGCGCCGCCCTGCTTTCTTGGCCCCGCCTATTTCGCCCTCGGCAAGCGCGCGCAAGCGCTCGACGCCATTCGCCGTGGCTTTGCCGAAGGCTGCCCCTGGAGCTCCTTTGTCCGGATCGATCCGCGTTTGGCGTCCTTGCGCGCCGCGATCGACCAGCTCGTCCCCGCGCCGCAGTCCGAGACGCGTCCCGCCGGTTGAAATCGCGCGGCGCAGCGCTTATTGGCGCAGCACAGCTTTTTTCCGGAAGGTGAAAATGATCGGCCGACTGAACCATGTAGCTATCGCCGTCGAAAGCGTCGAACGGGCCGCCGCCGTCTATCGCGACGCTCTTGGCGCGAAGGTGTCGGATCCGGAAAACGTAGCTGAGCACGGGGTTACGGTGGTTTTCGTCGAATTGCCCAACACCAAGATCGAATTGCTCGAACCTTTGGGCGAAAACTCGCCGATCGCCGGCTTCGTCGCCAAAAATCCGGCGGGCGGCATTCACCATATCTGCTACGAGGTCGAAAATATTCTGGAAGCGCGCGAACAATTGCTGGCCTCGGGCGCGCGCGTTCTGGGCGACGGGGAACCGAGAATCGGCGCGCATGGCAAGCCGGTGCTGTTTCTCCATCCCAAGGATTTCTGCGGCGCGCTGATCGAACTCGAGCAGGCCTGATGCCCTTTTCACTGCCGCTCGCGGCGGCGATCTATCTGACGATCTGGTGGATCGTGCTGTTCGCGGTGCTGCCGCTCGGGATTCGTTCGTCGGAAGAAGCGGAAGAAGAGCTTCCTGAAGGCGCCGATCGAGGCGCCCCCGCATCGCCGGCGCTGCTCAAGAAAGCCGCGATCACGACCGTGGTCTCGGCCGTTATTTTCGGTCTGGTGGCGCTTTTCGCCAAGTTAAACGAGTGAGCGCGCGCCGCCGCCGGGGTTGACCGGCGCGGCGCCCCCCGGTAGTTGAACGCGAGACGCGGAGATAGGTCCGCGCGGCCGAACGGACCGACCCGCTCAGTCGACTTTAGCGGCGTCAGCCCGCCGCTTCTTAACGCGAGCGCGTAGCTCAGTCGGTAGAGCACCTGACTTTTAATCAGGGGGTCCCGGGTTCGAGCCCCGGCGCGCTCACCAATTAAAACAAAATGTTAAGATGCATGAAGCGTGGTCAGAGCGAGCCGAGGCGCATGTCGGTGAGCATCCGGTAAGCAGAAATCGAAATTTCGGGCGCAGCGCTCACGCGCTATCCTCACTGCATGAGCACGGCCGCGCGTAGAGCGGGCTAAAATGTCAACGACCAAATGATTGATCAGCAACCAAAGGAGCGCGGAAATCATGACGCAGGTCGTAATAAAATTAATGACGATCGACCTCCGGAAGGCCGAGCTGCAGCCGGTCACGGGCGACGACATTAAGACGCTGCAGGCGTTGCTAAATCTCTTCCTCACAGCCGGCGATGTCGGCGAGGACGGCAGCCCGATCCCGCCGCTGATTCTGGACGGGACGGCCGGCGCGAAAACCAAGCAGGCGCTACTAGCCTTCCAAACGGCGGCCCATCTCGCCACGGACGCTATCGTCGGCCCGCTGACATGGAGAAAACTCATCGAGCAGGACTTCTAAAGCAAGCAGACCGAAAAACGAGGGGAGCATCGACATGCGGGCGACCATCAAGTTAGGCGACACCGGGGATGACGTGAAACGAATTCAACGGGTCTTCGCCCGCGACAAGGTGTTGGGACCGGACGATGTCGACGGAGTCTTCGGACCGCGGACGGAACAGGCCGTGAAGGATTTCCAACAATCGAACGGGTTGACGGTGGACGGCATCGTCGGTCCGATCACTTGGAGCCACGTGCACCCATACCGCGAGGCATCGCCGACGCTCCAGGCCGGTTCTACCGGACCGGTGGTGGCCAAGCTACAAGGCGTGCTCAAGACTGGCTTTGGTTACTCCGGCGCGATCGATGGCATCTTCGGCCCGGTTACCGAGGCCGTCGTCCGTCAGTATCAAACCAACTCCGGGCTGCCAGTCACCGGGATCATGGACGAGCGGACCTGGCTGGCTCCCGCAGGCGCCGCGGGCGCAACGCTCGAGAGCCTCTCCGGTCTCATTCTTTAACGGCCGTCTATGCATGTTTCGGCTGCTGAATCGGGATGAGGTCAGCTTACGCCGCCTTCATTCTCCAAGGCATCGACCACCTGCCAAGTTTGTGGTCCGACGACGCCGTCGATGTTTAGTTTGTAATCTTGCTGCAACTTTTTGACTGCCGCTTCGGTCACGGCGCCAAAGCGCCCGTCGACGCCTCCGGTATTGTATCCAACTGCGCTCATCCGGCTCTGCAAACGACGGACAGGTAAGCCGGTCGAACCGATCTTCAGCACAGGACGGCTCTGGTCAGCTTCGTCAATGTTGATCCAGGTCACTCGGCCAACCACGCCGTCTACCGCAATTTCCCGTGTCTGCTGAAACTTCTTGACCGCGTTCTCGGTTTTTGTCCCGAAGACGCCGTCAACGGGTCCGACATCATATCCCAGAGCTTTCAGAGCCTCTTGCAGGTCACGCACCGCAGGGTCATTCGACCCCTTCTTCAGCACCGGTTCCGCCATGACGTGCCCTCCTGCTAAAAGACATGAACCCAAGTCACTCGTGACTTTTTCCAGATGATCGCCTTGAAGCCGCTGCTAAAAAGAAAGCATGCCGCTTACCAGGGCCTGCCAAGTAACCGGACCAACGATTCCGTCTACCTTTACGGTAGGAATATCGAGCGAAAGCGCTTGCTGAAAACCGCGCACCGCCGCGTCTGTCACTGGTCCGAAGACTCCATCGATTTGGGGTCCCTTGCTGGGGTCGCCAGACAGGTTGCGGAACTGAAACTCCTCCTGCACTCCCCTAACCGCGTCGCCTTGGCTTCCCTTTTTGACCTGCACGACAAGAGCCGCCCACGTCAGGGGGCCGACGATCCCGTCCACCGTCAACACGTGGCCTGACTGAAACGCTTTCACCGCGGCTTCGGTCTTCGGACCAAATACGCCGTCGACGACGACGCTATGCCCGCGCGCGCGCAACAGATATTGCAACGTCTTTATGGGATGCCCGTTGGAGCCGGTTTTGACCACTGGCCACGGGCTGATGCTGCCAGACATAACAGTACTCCAGCAATATCGGACGAGCTATTCGGGATTTTGGGGTGACGGTATGAATAAAATAGCGGATTTTGCTTCGAACGCGACTTCGATTCCGTCGCGGAATGTTACACCCCTGACGACTTTCGGCAACTGATTTTGTCCTTGCAAGCGGCGGCCGCGCTTTTCCCATGCCGTAGTTGCAGGTGAAACATTATTCCTGTTTTTCGCGTTTCCAGGTTTCACCCGGCCTTCGCCACGGTATTGGAGCGCGTCAATGATCGAACAGACCATTGCCATCGTCGGCCTGATTTGCGGGACATGCTTGGTCCTGCGGATCATGCCTGGGGCGGGTCCATAGGCAGTCCGTTCCCGTTCGTTCGCCACAGACCTCCGACGATCGCCGATCTTCGTGCTGAGGCGCGTCCAGGGCGCGAGCCCGCGCTTTATGAACTGAACGTTTACGAAAACGGCGGCACGATCAGTGCTTGGCTTTGCCAAGTGTCAGAATTGGACGCAGCGCATTCGAATGGAGACACTAATGCAGCGAATTGCTTCCACTGCGAAAGCCATTGCAGCCCGGTCAACAGTTCGGCTCCTCGCCAGAATTCCGGCGCGAATAATCCGGCAGGTCATGGCTGTTCCGGCGACATTCATCGACGCGATAGAGCGATTTGCAGAGAAATATTAGGCGCGGCGGCGGAACAAATTCCACCACGGAAAGACTCAGAGATGTCCCGCAACGCGGCCACGAAGGCGGCGTGCAAAACGTTCTAGTTCGAAGTACTAACTAGGGCGATAGCGCGCGCGACGATGTCCTTATATGCTGTCGGCGACGCAATTCCGAACGCATGCTGGCGGGCGGCCACATATTCTTCAATGGCTGCCTTTGACTCACCGTTCAACGCCATATGAAGTATTCGGCGGGCGTAATCCTCTATTTCGCCAAGACTTGATTCTGGTAGGTCTCCCCAAGCTTCGCGCATGATGGCGACTATCGCGCGTTTCATTTCTTTATCTCCCTTAAAAGCCGTGCTTTTAGGAGCCGGTCTGGGTGGAGATGATGATCGAATTTCTCTCCAGTGAACAGATGAGTTTCGCTTGTTGCCAACCAGTGCCGTGAACGCAGCTTGAGCTGACGCCAATCGCTCCGCGCTCAAAGTCGTCAAGCGCCAACGTCGCCGAAGGCATTCGAGGCAAAAGCCGCCGAATTTCGCGCGCGAAACCCGCCGAGGTCGAAGCGCGCCTCCTACTGGCGCAGGAGCCGGAAGACGCGATAGTCGCGCCGCTGAACCTTTACGAAGGGGGATTGGCAAACTTTGCCAACCCTCGAATATTGGTTGGTTCCGTTCTTCGTCTCTGGATGCAGCGCCTCATAGGCGTCCTTGCGGCGCTTGTCCCGCCACGCTTGCCACCGAACGCCTCGGCGCTAGTTGATCGGGTTCGATTCCTGGAAAGCGAACGCAGCAGTCCTTGCCCGCGGCTTCGCGGTCGCGGGCTTTTTTTCAGCTTCACGCCTCATGCATGAAAAAGCCCGGTCGTCGCCGGCCGGGCTGGAGTCATGCGGTTGAAAGGATCGCCGCCTGCTAGCAGGCGACAGGCCGATTCGTAGGCGCGTCGGGCAATCCGAACAAGCGCGGCCAGCCGCGACAGTTAACGCTATGCAAACGCCATGTGCGGACGTTTCACACAGCATCTGCCGTGGGACGAGCCCCACTGGCTTGCTGGTCCGATCGGCCAGCCGCGTCGCCAATCCCTTTGGCCAGCGCATCCCAAAATGCCGCGCGGCCGTCATCGCCGTTCCGCCGACAGAGCTCGGCCTGGCGCCTGAGTGCCTCCCGCATTGACTCAACTTCTCCTACCGTCGCCGCGCCTGCAAGTGTTCGAATTGCTTCGAAGGTCCAGCTTTCAACCAAATCGGATTTTGTCTTTCTGCTCATGGCGAATGCCCACTATTGAATTCCGTCAAGCTCGCTTTGAGCGCATGACGCCATGGCCGACAGTGGCGCCTATCCATTCGTCGACGGAATGCGCGAGCACACACGGGAAGTTCTATGCAGAGGCGCGCCGTCGCGCGTCATGCAAATGGCGGCGGACGCCTTGCAGGAATGGATCGTTTCGCCGCGGGTCAATAGGTCGGATGTTGGCGACTCCGATTCTGCGCTGATCGAGCGGGCGATCGTCGCTTGAGGCCGTTTCGCCATGCGTCCGTTCCGACTATTCTGTCACCGTTATCAGGCGACCAGCAAAGACGCCGTTAGCTGCCGTTGGCGTCGTTCTTTGGACGGAATTAATGGGCATCGCAAAGCCGATCACGAACGCCGCGGTCGCCAAGAGGGCAACCATCAAGATCGACGCGCGAAACTGCCTGAGCGTTGACTCCTGAGCAACCTCCCGATCAAAGGAAATCGACATGACCGCCTCCCTCTACTGTTCGATGAAGGCGTATTAGCAAGTGCGGGCGAGGCCCGAAGTGCGCCAGCGCACACGCAGCATTAACCTTAATTATGCGCTAGCCCCCGGCGGGTTTTCCGCGGGGGATAGTTCTCAAGCACCGCCAGCCGGGCCATTTCTTCTGCTGGTACTTCGCGAATGGTGATGGCCGTATAGAGCGCAGCGGCGCACCTTCCACGATCGCCGGCATCTCTGCATATGGGCGTTGCCTACGGGAAAACTACATGCGCGCGCCATGTTCCGTAACCAACGCCATCGACAGTCACTTCAAACGGCTCGGATCACGCGAACCACGACGAGCAAGGCGATGGCTCCGACCGTGGCGTTGAAAACAGTAAGCGCGAGTCCGGCCCCCAAATGAACGCCGAGTCGGGGCAGCAACCAGTCTCCGATGAAAGCGCCGATCACTCCAACAATAACGTCGCCGGCGAATCCCATGCCATGTTTTGTCACGACCTTTGTGGCGGTCCATCCTGCGACGAGGCCGACCAACAACATTACGGCAAGCGTTTGATAGGGAACATACATGCGTTTCTCCACCCGACACGCCATATCGAGGCTTAGATGACGCATCAGCCCTATACCTCACCGATACGCACCCGCAAGGCCGCCGATTCCTTCGTCGTCGAAGACGCGAACGGGATCGCGCTCGCCGATGTCTATTTCGAAGACGACTCGACCCGCCGCGGACTCGTCAATCGGCTCTCGGGCGCCGACGCCAAGGCGGGGGCACAGAATATCGCGCGGGCGCTGAACGAGGACGCGGCTGGGTAGCTCGGAAAGCCGACCAGAAGCGCTTATCCGCTCGGCTTGCCGAAGTTCTGACGCGGGCCATGTATTCGTCACCTGCGCCAAGCGGCCCCGCCAAGGCGCGGCAAGGGCGGCGAGCTTGGCCGTCACCTTATCTCGTCGCCCGACACAATGCAAAACGCCCGCGCTTACATTCGGCGATGGGCGCTTGCGATAATGGATTACCATGTGCGCTCGCGCACTTCGCGTTTAAGCGCGACGCGCGATGGTGCGACTATTCCGAAAACGGCTCATCGTTCCCTTCGCAACCAGATCAAATATTGGCGCGGCAATGTCGGCAACAATCGAGACACAATGCAGCAAATCGGGAAGGACGCGGCTCTAATAAAAACGCATCGCCCTTATTGAAATTTTTATGGCAGCTGGGAGGACGCTTTGGAGCAGCGATTTTCGACCAAGGTTCATTGTCGGCTGAAGGCTGCGAGCACGGCCCGATGAACGCCTACGAAGCAGAGGTCAGCGCTAGAGGGAGGTCATTTCTCGCCCCCGCATGTAGGATTCAAGGGCGAGAGGTGGCGGTGACCGGTCGCTGGCTCCGCATTGCGTCGTTGAAGGACCAAGACTGGCGCGAACTCGACCCCATCGTCGACCTTAGCGGGTTCGCGAGGTCGTTGCGCGGCAGTGGATTAGGCGCGGATATTTTCGAATTTTCGGGCCCTATCGATGGCTCTCGGCGGCAGAGAGGATGTCCATTTGAGATGGACAACATAGCCGTGATCCACACGAAGGATTACCGAGCATGGTGGGAAGGTCTTCCACCGCAGGTCCGCAAAAATGCAAGACGCGCTGCGAAGCGAGGAATTGAAATTAGAACCGCGACGCTTGATGACGAGTTTGTTGCCGGCATCAAAGCAATCTACGACGAGACCCCGATTAGGCAGGGTCGCAAATTTTGGCATTACGCGAAAGATCTTAATGCGATCAGACGGGAAAACAGCAGCTATGCTGACCGCTCCGAGTTCCTTGGCGCCTACTATTCGGGGCAGTTGGTTGGATTTATGAAATTTGTATATGTCGGCGACGTTGCTCGAATAATGCAGATACTTTGCCTAAGGGCGCATCAGGACAAACGTCCTATGACCGCCCTAATTGTTGCGGCTGCGGAGATCTGCAATAAAAAGCGGATAAAGTATCTAATTTACGGGAAATTTACCTATGGCAAAAAAGAGAATAGCGGCATCACGGAGTTCAAGCGTCGTCATAGATTCAAAAAAGTGGAATTTCCGCGTTATTACATTCCATTGACAGTGCGAGGACAGATTGGTTTGAGATTGGGCCTTCATAAGAGCTTTACTAGTTTATGTCCTTGGCCATTTCTATGCTTTTTGCTTAGAGTCCGTGCTTGGTGGCTTGGAAATAGCGAAATATCATGAACGGGCCAAAGCTCTTTAGGCGAATACCAAACCCTTTGAGTCTCTTTGCCTCGTGTCTTTCAATTTTATTCCGACTAAGAAACGCCCCGCCGTTACATCCACGGGCGGGGCGTTTCTTGACGCCGGCAAAGAGTGGTCCAAAGCCGGCGAATTGCGGAAAGCCTAATTACTTGTCGCTCATGCCGCAATTGCTCTGGCGCGAGCCCTGCGCCGATCCTTCGCCGCCGTCCACGCCGTCGATAGGCATTGCCCGAACGTCCAGCCGAACCCTAGACGCTTGTCGTCTCAAAACCTCTTGTGAGCGTCCCGCATGATCGCGGCGAGGTCGTAACTCATTGCCCCAGCCTTCGCCGCAAATAGTTCGACCTCAGCACGCATCGTTCTGCCCTCTCGACAACGCGCCGAGATATTCGCATGACGACGCCGTCGTATTGGTCAGTCAGTCTTCAAGACAGCGCATTCGCGGTCGCGACCCGATCAAGCGTCGTGCTAGCGCCGCCTTGCGCGCCTCATGAACAAACGCCCCAAAAGGCCAACGAGATAGCCGCCGATCGTGATTGCGAAATAGAAGACGATCACGAAAGCCCATCGATCATTGGCGGACACCGCCCTGCGGAATATTTCCGTCAGATAAGTGAGATCAATGAACCGGTTGGCGTAGAACCCGCTAGCGACGGCGAGCGCTGGGGCGATCCACCCCGCCGGGCAACACGCCTGCCCGCTCGGCGAAGACGTGCGATCGACGACGGCCGATAGGGATAGAGGATATGGCCCTCCTAAAGCACGGCGTTGGCGATCGCCCTGATGGAGTCGATTTTCATGTCGCCTCCGCCGCGCTCGCTTCGAGCAGCGCTTGTAAGGCGCATTCGAATGTCGGCGGTCCCGACTGCCGCCGATAATTGTCCAACTCCTCGAGAGGCGCGGCTGCGCTCTCTCCTCGATATCGATGATCTCGCGCTCGGTGACGCCTTTCACTTCGCTCAGGACGTCAGAATGGTCCGAGCCAGGCGTTAACGGCGGTTGGACGCTCTGCGGTTGCAACGTCTCCCCCGTCAACTATCGCCCCTCAACGAGCTTGCCAGCCTGAGCTTTCGCTTTGGCCCAAGGCTGACGCAATGTTGAACCGTCGAGTTGCAATCGCGGTTCGCCGCAATCAAATTTTACGACAGAGGCGCGACTGTGGACGCGATGCATGCCCGAGCCGCTTGCACGCTAAGCGAGCGGCTTGGCGGAGGTCTCGATGGACTGGCGGCGGGTCGAAGATTGCGTAACGAAGGGCGCAGGCTGCCGCTTTATCGACGCCGCCATCAGCGCGTGAGATCGTCACGACGATTGCCGTAGGCGCGCGCTGAACCAACTGTAATCCTGGATCTAAGTGCGCCGCTGGGGCGCGATGCCGGAAGCGGAGCGGCAAATGCGCTCGGTCTTTCAGCCTGCCATGAATTTCTGGGCTTCGCTCACGCTCCTCATGCTGACGCTCGCGGCGGTGGGGTTTTCGTTTCTGATTTGGCTGTGGCCGCAAGGCGATTATGCGCGGCGCATGAACTGGGCGCCGGCGCAGCCAGTGCCGTTCAGCCATCAGCATCATGTGAGCGGATTGGGAATCGATTGTCGCTACTGCCACGCCTCCGTCGAAGTTTCGTCCAACGCGGGCATGCCGCCGACCTATACTTGCATGACCTGTCACTCACAGATCTGGACCAACGCCGCCCTGCTTGAGCCGGTGCGCGACAGTATGAAGGACGACCGGCCGTTAGCTTGGCGCCGCGTCGCCGACGTTCCGGATTACGTCTACTTCAATCACAGCATTCACATCGCCAAAGGGGTCGGCTGTTCGAGCTGTCACGGCGATGTGGCCAGCATGGCGCTGACCTACAAGGCCAAGTCGCTCACCATGCAATTTTGTCTCGATTGCCATCGCGAGCCAGGCCCGCGCCTGCGCCCGAAAGACAGGATTTACGACACGCGCTGGACGCGCGACGCGACGACGCCGGCGCCTGAACTGCTGCTCGCCGCCTATGGCGTCCCGCAGCGAAACCTGACGGACTGCTCGATATGCCACAGGTGAATCCGCAATGGCGCAGCCTGGAGGAACTGGCGCAGGATGCGCAATTTTTGTCGCGCATCGAGCAGGAGTTTCCGGGGCTGGGCGCAGCGTTCACGGCGCCGCGCGATCGTCGCGAGGCGTTGACGCTGATGGCCGCCGCTCTGGCGCTCGCGGGCGTAGGACTGGGCGGCTGCAACGGCGCGCCGGAAGGACATCTGATCCCCGCTGTGCAACAGCCGCCCGGCGTCGTCCCAGGCGTTCCGGATTATTACAGCGGCGCGCATATCGACGGCGGCTACGCCGAAGGAACCGTCGTCAAACATTTCATGGGACGGCCGATCAAGGTCGAAGGCAATCCCTTTCACCCCGCGAGCCTCGGGGCGACGAGCCCAATGGCGCAGGCCGAACTGCTCAACTTTTACGATCCTCGGCGATCCTGGGGGGTCACGCGCGCGAAGCTGCCGCGCAGCCGGCCGGCGCTGGAACAGGCGCTCGCCGATCAGCGCGCGAGGCTGGCCTCTACCCGCGGCGCCGACTTTGTCATCTTAACCGGCGCTTCGACATCGCCGACGCTCGCCGCCCAGCTTGACGCGCTTCGTAAATCCTATCCGCAGATTCGCTGGCTGCATTGGGAGCCAATCGAACGCGAGAACGTCAGGAACGCCTTCGCGCTGGCCTATGGCGCGCGCCTCGCATTTTTGCCGCTCATTCAAAACGCGGACGTCATTCTTGCGATCGACAGCGATCTCTTGAGCGGTGCGCCCGGCCATCTGAGCTTCGCGCGCGACTTCGCGGCCCGGCGCAATCCGACGCGCGCGAAAATGAATCGCCTTTATGCGATCGAACCCGCGCCGTCGCTCACCGGCGCCGCGGCCGATGAGCGCTTCATCGCCGGGCCGCGAGAAACGCACAAAATTCTGTTGGCGCTTGCTTCGGCGCTGCTCGGCGCGCCGCCAGCGGAAGGTCCGCCATGGCTCGATCGGATCGTAGCGGACCTCAAAGCCAATCGCGGTCGTTGCTTCATTCACCTCGGGCCCGATCATTCGCCGGAAGCGCATGCGCTCGTCCTTGCGATGAATGAGGCGCTCGGCGGTCGCAGCGCCGCCTATGCGCTTGTCGATGAGCCGACGCATTTTTCATCCGACGACGCGCTCTCGTTCGCCACGCTCGTCGCCGACATCCGCGCCGGTCGCGTCAACTCGCTTCTGATCATCGACAGCAATCCAGTCTACGCCGCGCCGGGCGCGCTCGATTTCGCCGAGGCGCTTGCTCAAGTTGAGTTCAGCCTCTGTCTCAGCGCGACGCCGAACGAAACCAGCGAAGCGTCGCTCTGGGCAGTCCCGATGATTCACCCTTGGGAAGGCTGGAGCGACGCGCGCGCCTTCGACGGAACGGCGAGCATTATGCAGCCGCAAGCTCTCCCTCTATATCAGGGCGTCGGTCCGCATGATTTGCTCGGGCTGCTGCTCGGGCCCGATGCGCCGAAAGCGCGCGATCTCGTGCGACAAACTTGGAAGGATCAGCTCGGCGCAGCGGATGCGTGGACCGATGCTCTCGCAATGGGCGTGATTCCAGGCGCCGCCCGTTCGATCAGCAATCGCCCCCTGTCCAGCGCCGCGGCGCGCGTCCGATTGCCCGAGCCGCCAAAGGCCGGGATCGTCCTATTGTTTCGGCCTGATCCTTATCTTCTCGACGGGCGTTATGCCGACAATCCCTGGCTACAGGAATTGCCGCGACCGCTGACGAGAATGAGCTGGGGCAATCCGCTCCAAATCTCGCCCCGTCGCGCGCGCGAACTGTCGCTGGAGCACGGCGATGTCGTACGCATCGCGATCGATGGCGCGCATGCGACGACGCCGATCATCGTCGCGCCGGGCCAATCGGACGACTGCATCGTCGCGCTGCTCGGATTCGGCAGGCGTCACGCGGGCCCGGTCGGACGGAATGTCGGCGTCGATTTCTTCGAGCTGGCGGGGCGCGCCTGCGCCGCGCCGGACATTCAGAAAACTGGCGCGAGGGAAGAATTGGCGAGCGCCCAACATCACGCCGCGATATTCGACGAATGGGGCGTCTATGCGCGCGACGGAACGCTCGCGCAATTCCTCAACGATCCGGAATTCATTCGGCGCGGCGACGAGCCGCGGCCGGCCCTCTATGATTGGAAGCCGGAAGGCCCGGCGGCCTGGGGCATGAGCATCGATCTCAACGCCTGCATCGGCTGCGGCGCCTGCGTCGTCGCCTGTCAGGCGGAAAACAATATTCCGGTCGTCGGCAAGGCCGAGGTGCTGCGCGAGCGCGAAATGCACTGGCTGCGCATCGATCGCTATTACGACGGCCCGCCGGAGTCGCCGAAAACGAGCTTCCAGCCCGTGCTGTGCATGCATTGCGAGGAAGCGCCTTGCGAGCCGGTCTGCCCGGTCGGCGCGACAATGCATGACTCCGAAGGGCTCAATGTGATGGTCTACAATCGCTGCGTCGGCACGCGCTTTTGCTCCAACAATTGCCCTTATAAGGTTCGGCGCTTCAATTATTTCGACTTCGCCGGCGAAGAGCGCCGCGCGATCGAATCGCGCAATCCCGACGTCACCGTGCGCGCGCGCGGCGTCATGGAGAAATGCACCTTCTGTCTGCAACGCATCGCCGCCGCGCGAATCATCGCCGACCGGGACGGAGAGAAGGCGGCCGCGGCGACGACCGCCTGCGAGGCCGTCTGTCCCACTCGGGCCTTCACCTTTGGCGATCTCGCGGCCAAGGGCAGCGACGTCGCGGCGCGGCGCGCCGGATCGCTGTCCTATGCGCTGCTCGCTGACCAGAACACCAAGCCGCGCGTCACCTATGAAGCGCGCATCTTGAATGTCGATGAAATGAAAGAGACGGGGAAATGACGCTGCTGCGGATCGGCTCGGCGATCGTGGCCTCGGCGCGGAATCGCCAGCCGCGCGCCGACGACCCGATCGTCTCCCCGGCGCAGACCATCTCGTCGATGACGTCGAAAATATGCGCGCCGCCTCTTCAGCGGAACTGGCCGTTGTGGTGGAAGCTCAGCCTGGGGGTGGCGCTGCTCTTTGTATTCATCCTCGTCGTCGCCATCGGCTGGCTGTTCTATGCCGGCGTCGGCGTCTGGGGCATCGATTGGCCCGTCGTTTGGGGATTCGCGATCATCAATTACGTATGGTGGATCGCCATCGCTTCGGGCGGCACCTTTATTTCGGCGCTCTTCTATCTCGTGGAGGTCGAATGGCGCAGCGCGCTCAACCGCATCGCTGAAACGATTACAATTTTCGCCGCCGCCTGCGCCGCCATCTATCCGCTCTTGCACCTCGGCCGTCCATGGCTCTTCTACTGGCTGTTCCCCTATCCCAATGTCATGGGGCTCTGGCCGCAATTCCACAGTCCTCTGCTCTGGGATTTCGTTGCGATTCTCACTTATGTCATTTCCTCAATACTCTTCTGGTATTTCGGCCTCGTTCCCGATCTCGCGACGATGCGCGACAAGGCCGACGCGCCGCAGAAGCGTCGCTTCTATGGCGTGCTCGCCTTGGGTTTTCGCGGCTCGACCAACGCCTGGCGCTATTATATCGCCGGCTATGGGCTTCTCGCCGCGGTCATGGCGCCGCTCGTCATTTCCGTGCACAGCATCGTCGGCCTGGACTTCGCGGGCGCGGCGACGCTCGGATGGCATTCGACGGTGTTTCCGCCCTTCTTCGTTTTCGGCGCCCTGCTGTCGGGCTTCGCGACAGTGATGCTTGTCGCCATCCCGGCGCGCCGTCTGCTGGGGCTCGATGATTTCATCACCGGCCGTCATTTCGACATTCTCGGCAAGCTGCTGCTAACGAGCAGTCTTTGCGTGGGCTACGCCTATCTGATGGAAGCCTTCACCACCTTCTATGGGCCGGACGCCGCCGAGAAGCGGCTCTTCATCGATAAGGTCGTGGGCGAGCTGGCGCCAATCTACTGGGCGACGATTCTCTTCAACATTCTCGCGCCGCAATTGATGTGGCGCCGGAGCGTTCGACTGAACGAAACGCTCATCGTTCTCATTAGTCTCTTGGCGATCGTCGGCATGTGGTGCGAGCGCTATGTCATCGTCGTGATGAGCCTGCGGCGCGCGCATCTGCCCTCCGCCTGGGGCGACTTTACGCCGACGATTTGGGATTGGCTGACGCTCTTTGGCACGATCGGTCTGTTCATCGCCGGCCTCCTCGTCGTCATCCGCCTGCTGCCGACGGTTTCGATGTTCGAGATGCGCAACGTCATTCTGCGCAGTGCGAGGCGACATCGATGAACGCCGAGACCAAAGCGCCGAACGGACTGGCGGCGACTTTCCTCACCGAAAACGCCTCGTTCGCCGCGCTCGCCGCTTTGAACGCGGCCGACGTCGGCGACGCGCGGCTGTTCAGCCCGCTCCCGCCGCCTGGGCCGCCAAAGCGCACGCGCCTGCCCGCCTTAGCGCTCGTCTTCGGTCTGCTCGGCGCCGCCGGCGCCTTCGGCCTGCAAGCTTACGCGAATGTCGTCGCCTATCCCCTCGATATCGGCGGGCGCCCGCCCTTCTCCTGGCCGTCGTTCATTCCGATCGCTTTCGAGGCGGGCATCCTCGCCGTCGTACTCGCCACATTCGTCGGGGCCGGCGCGCTTTGCGGCTTCACCCGCTATTACGACTCCATCGACGAAATCCGCGCGCTGCGGGACGCGACGATCGATCGATGGGTCATCGTCATTCGCGCCTCCAATGTAGAATCCTTGGCGCGGTCGCGCGACATTTTGGAACGCTGCGGCGCGCGCGCGATCGAAGAGGCCGAACTGTGATCCGCGCGCTCGCCATGCTCTCGCTTTGCGCGCTGACCGCCTGCAGCGACATGAGCAGCCAACCAAAGCAGCGAAGCTATTCGCCGCTCGTCGGTCCCGCACCGACGCCGCCGGACGTTGTGACATTTCTCTATCGAGCGCCGACGCCGCCGCCGCTGACGCTCGCGCTCGTCGAGCGCGGCCAGCAGCGCTTTCGCATATTCTGCACGCCCTGTCACTCCGAGCTTGGCAATGGCCAAGGCATGATCGTGCAGCGCGGCTTTCCCGAGCCGCCTTCCTATACCAGCGAGCGATTGCTGAAAGCGCCGACGCGGCATTTTGTCGATGTGATCGCGCAAGGCCATGGCGCCATGTATTCCTACGCCGCGCGCGTGCCGCCGGCCGATCGCTGGGCGATCGCCGCCTATATCCGGGCTTTGCAGAAAAGCCAGAATGCGTCGGCCGAAGATCTCGCCGCCGCGCAAGCGGAAGGCGCGCCATGATCCTGATGTTTGCAGCGCTCGCGGGCGCGATCGGATATGGCGGCGCCGCCCTTGGCTGGGCGTTGTCGCCGAAACTCTTTGGCTTTGGCTGGCTCGCCGCGTTGAGCGTCTGGATCGCCTGGCCGCTCGGCGCCATGGCGTTGCTGCTGATCCATGCGCTGACTGGCGGGCGCTGGGGAAAGGCGATTCACGGCGCGCTCGCGGCCGGCGTGCGCAGCATGTTTCTCCTGCCGCTTTTCGTCATTCCCTTCGCGCTGACGGCGCAACGCGTCTATCCTTGGCTCAGCGCGACGCAATTCGACAATTCGCTCTATCTCAACGGCCCCGCCTTCCTGCTGCGCTGCGTCATCTATTTGCTGATCTGGCTGGTTCTGGCCGTGCTCGTCGGCCGCGCCGACAACGACGCCAGCGAGCTTGCGCGGCTCGCGCCGCCTGGGCTCATTGTGCTTGCGCTGACAGCGACATTCGCTTGCATCGACGCGATCATGTCGCTCGACCCGACTTTCGCGTCGAGCATATTCGGGCTCGTTCAGATCAGCGAGATCGGCGCGCTGTCTCTCTCGATCGCGGCGTTGGCGCTGATCCTAGCGGCGTCGCCGGACCCCGAGGCCTTGCGCCAGATCGCGCGCCTGCTGCTCGCCTTCGTCATTCTATGGAGCTATCTCGCCTTCATGCAGCTGCTGATCGTCTGGCAGTCCGACCTGCCGCGCGAAGCGGCATGGTATCTTCGACGCTGGAGCCCGGGCTGGGACATTGTCGGCGGAGTGATTGTCCTCACCCATTTCGTAACGCCTTTTTTCACGCTGCTGTCGTCGGCCGCGCAGCATTCACGAAAGGCAATCGGATTTGCCGCGGCCTCAATCACCATCGGCGGGATTCTTCATCAATTCTGGCTGGTCGCGCCATTTGCCGGCTCTAGTTCTGGAATGATCGCACTGCTTACGCTTTCCGCCTTGCTGGCCATGGCCTGCACGACTGCGATCGTCACGCGCGGGAGAAAACGAAGCTGGAATTGGATCGAGGCGTGAGCGCGATGCAAGAGAAAGACCTCGTTCCAGCTTCACACGAAGGCGGCGACGTGAGCGGCGGCTTCATCGCCGTCGGCTTTGCGTCAACCTTATTCGCCGTCATTTTTCTTTCGCTTCTCGCATGGGCGCTTTTTCCCGACGCGATGATCGACCGGACGATGAATCTTCCCCTGCCGGCATACCCGGAGCCGCGGCTGCAGATCGACCCGGCGGAGGACATGGCGGACTTTCACCGGCGCGAATTGGCCCGCATGAACAGCGCCGGCTGGACCGATCAGGCGAAGGGCGCGGCGCATATTCCGATCGCGATCGCGATGCGAAAAATCGCAAAGGATGGGATCCCCGACTGGCCGAGCGTCCCGCCCCGGTCGACGCTTACTTCTCAGCTGCAAAAGGAGAACGCCTATGAAGCTGCTTCTTACGCTGCTGGCCTCGCTTCTTCTCAACAGCCTTCCGACCCATGCGCAACGGACGCCCAATCTAACGGGGATTGCGTTCGAGCAGAAACAAGGCGCGCGCATGCCGTCAAAAAGCGTTTTCATCGACGCCGACGGACGAGACATTGGTATTGGTGAATTATTCAATCATGCGCCGCTTGTTGTCGTGCTCGGCTATTTCCATTGCGAGAAGCTCTGCGCCGTGGCGCGCCTCGCTTTGTTGCGCGCCGCGCAGAAGGCGGGTCTGTCGGCTGGCGCCGACTATCTGTTCGTCGCGGTCAGCATCGATCCCGCGGAGAAGGCCGACGCCGCGCGGAAGGCCCGCGAGATTGATTTCGCCGCGGCGGCGCCGCACGGAACCGTCGGGGGATTTTACTACCTTACTGGAAAGTCAGAGGACATTCGCGCGCTAGCGGAATCGGTTGGCTATCGCTATCGCGACGGCGCTGATCCCGAGACCTTCATTCATCCGATCGGCGCCGTTGTCGCGACGCCAAGCGGAGCAGTCTCCGGCTACCTCTCCGCCATCGGGTCTTCCCCCGCAGAAATGAGCGAAGCGATTCGGGCCGCCGCGGCGGAAAACGCGACGACGCGCGCCTCGCCCGCGCTTTTGCTGTGCTTTGACTTCGACTCGACGACCGGCCGCTACACATTCGCCATCCTCAAATTCCTGCGGCTTGGCGCCGTCGTCATGACGCTTGCGCTCGCCGCGATCCTTTATCGCGAATTCCGGAAAGGCGCGCGCGCATGAGCGGCTATTTGCCGAGCGCAACGGCGGAGGGTCGCGAGATCGACTTTCTGATCCTCGCGCTCGCGCTCGTCTCATGCGCCGTTCTTGTCCTCGTCTTCGCGCTGATCTTTCTCTACATGGTTCGATATCGGGCCGAGAGCGGCGCCTACCGCGGCGCGCCGGGGCGCAAGACCTGGCGTTTCGAGATTAGTTGGACGGCGGCGACGCTCGCGGTGTTTTTCGTGTTGTTCATCTGGGGCGGCGATCTTTACGTAAGGCTGTTCCAGCCGCCTGCCGACGCATTGCAAATCTATGTGGTCGGCAAGCAATGGATGTGGAAGGTCGAACATCAGGGCGGCCAGCGCGAGATCAACGCGCTGCACATTCCGATCAACCGGTCGATTCAACTGGTGATGACGTCGGAAGACGTCATTCATGATTTTTCCATTCCGGCCTTTCGGATCAAGCATGACGTTCTTCCCGGACGCTATGAATCGCTCTGGTTTCAGGTCGAGACGCCTGGGATTTTCGAGCTCTTCTGCACGCAGCTCTGCGGCGTCGGCCATTATTCGATGACCGGCGAAGTCGTCGCTTTGACACAGCCCGAATTCGAAGCCTGGCTCTCGGGCGCCGCTGCGTCTGGCGAGCGCGACGACATGGCGGCCGCCGGCAAGGCGCTCTTTACGGCGCATGGATGCAGCGGTTGTCATGGCGAAGGCGGAGTCGGCGGATCGCCCGCGACGACAGGCGTCAGCGCGCCCGCCTTGGCCGGACTATTCGGTCGGCTCGTCAAGCTGCAAACCGGCGCGACCGTTACGGCCGATGAAGAATTTCTCCGCGACTGCATTCTCACGCCCGACAGGACTCGGATCGCGGGCTATCCGCGGATCATGCCCTCCTTCTTAGGCCAGATCGGCGAAGAGGATGTGTTGCGGCTCATCGCCTATATCAAATCGCTTCGCTCGGGGAGCCGGACATGACGCATGCGCCAGCTCAAGTCTCTTATCTCGACGACGGCCATACATTGCGCAGCTGGCTGCTCACCACCGACCACAAACGCATCGCCATTCTCTATATCGTCGCCATCACCTTCTTTTTCTTCGCTGGCGGTTTTGCGGCCTTTCTCATCCGCTACAACTTAAGCTCGCCGAAAGGGCTGATCGGGTCAGCGGAGACCTATAATCGGCTGTTTTCGATGCATGGCATATTGATGGTCTGGTTCTTTCTCGTTCCGGCCGTCCCGGTGACGCTCGGCAATTTCCTGGTCCCGCTGATGCTTGGCGCGCGCGACCTCGCCTTTCCGCGCCTCAATCTTTTGAGCTGGTATCTGTTCATGGCCGCCGGCCTCGTCGCGCTCTATGCAGTCGTCATTGGCGGCGTCGACACCGGCTGGACGTTTTATACGCCGCTCACGTCCTTCTACTCCAAGGGACATGTGGTTGCGGCCGTCGCCGCCATCTTTATCGCCGGATTTTCGTCAATCGCGACCGGGCTCAATTTCATTGTCACTATCCATAAGCTCCGAGCGCCGGGCATGAGCTGGTACAAAATGCCGGTCTTCCTGTGGTCGCTTTACGCCACCAGCGTCATTCTCGTGCTCGCGACGCCAGTGCTCGCGATGACTCTGCTGCTGCTTGTCTTCGAACGCCTCTTCGGCATCGGCGTATTCGATCCGGCGATCGGCGGCGACCCGCTGCTGTTTCAGCATCTCTTCTGGTTCTACTCGCATCCCGCCGTCTATGTGATGATCCTGCCCGGCTTCGGCGTCATCAGCGAGATCATTCCCGCCTTCTCCCGCAAGGAGCTGTTCGGCTATAAATTTGTCGTCTGGGCGAGCATCGCGATCGCCGTCATCGGCTTTCTCGTCTGGGGCCACCACATGTTCGTGGCGGGAACCTCGCTTTATTCGGCGCTCGTCTTTTCGCTGCTCAGCTATATGGTTGCGGTCCCATCGGCGATCAAAGTCTTCAACTGGATCGGCACAATGCATAAGGGCTACATCCGTTTCGACGCGCCGATGCTTTACGCGATCGGCTTCATCGGCCTCTTTACCACCGGCGGTCTGACCGGCCTCTTCCTCGCGGCGCTCGCCGCCGACGTCCATCTCACGCAAACCTATTTCGTGGTGGCGCATTTTCATTATGTGATGGTGGGCGGCATGGTGTCGGCCTATTTCGCCGGCCTTCATTTCTGGTGGCCGAAAATCACGGGCCGTCTCTATCCCGAGATGTGGGGCCGCGCTGGCGCAATCATCATCTTTGTCGGCTTCAACCTCACTTTCTTTCCGCAGTTCCTGCTTGGTTATCTCGGCATGCCGAGACGCTATTTCGCCTATCCGCCGCATTTCGAAGCGCTGAACCTGCTGTCGTCGTCTGGCGCTTTGATTCTTGCCGTCGGCTACATCTTGCCGCTCGGCTATCTTGCCTGGTCGCTGCTTTATGGCGAACGCGCGCCGGCCAATCCGTGGGGGGCGACCGGCCTCGAATGGACGACGCCCTCGCCGCCGCCGACCGAGAATTTCCCGTTGACGCCGATCGTCACGCAAGCGCCCTATCAATATCGGCAGGCGGAGGCCGTCGAACGATGAGTAACGCCGCGGCCCATGATTTCCAATTCGCCAGCGCCGAACATCAGCGTGAAACGGCGATTTCCGGCATTTGGCTTTTTCTCGCGAGCGAAGCGTTGTTCTTTGGGCCGATCTTCCTCTCGTGGATTTATGCGCGTCACGCCGATCCGAGCGCATTCGACGCGGGCGCGCGACAAACCGAACTGATGATCGGCTTGACGAATACGGCGCTGCTGATCGCAAGCAGTTTTGCTTATAGCGTCGGCCTAGCCTATATCGGATTCGGACGCCGGCGCGGGATGGTGGTATGGCTGGCGATCGCCTGGGCGCTCGGCGCCGCCTTCGTCGTTCTGAAATTCGGAGTCGAATGGCAAATGGACCTAAGGAAAGGTCTGTTTCCGGGTCCGAACTTCGCCATTCACGGGCCGGCGAGAAGCGGCGCGCAACTTTTCTTCGCCTTCTACTTTTTCGGCACGGCGCTCCACGGGCTGCATCTCGTCGTCGGCCTTGGGCTTCTCGCCTGGATCATCTTGCAGGCTAAACGATATACCGCTGAGCGCCACAGTCCGGTGCATGTCGTCGGACTCTACTGGAGCTTCGTCGACATCATCTGGCTGATCCTGTTTCCGCTCATCTATCTTATGGGACGCGCATCATGACGACGGTTATCGTTCGTCTCGTCGCGGTCGCATCGCTGATGTATGCGCTTCTCGCGGCCGAACTCGCCGCAGCCTTCGCCTTTCCGGGCTGGGGACGCGGCGGAATCGTCATCGTCGCGGCGACCATGGCGTGCGTCGCGGCGTTTGGATTCATGGACCTGCGCCGAGAAGGCGCGACCGTGTGGCTGTTCGCCGCCGCCGCCGTGCTTTGGCTCATCATTCTTCTGGGACTCGGCAGTCTCGATCCTCTGACCCGCACGCTCTATTCTACGGTGAGCGCCGTACCATAAATTCATTGAGGACGGATCATCCGCGATCTCGGTCACGAGGTTCGGCGCGGGCGCCTTCGATCGGGCAATTAGGCTCGTGGGGCGAAACTGACAATGCGCCTGACATCCCGCGCCGAGCGGCGGCGCTCCACGCTCGCCAACCTCTCGATCGAATGCGCGCTCAAGCGCATTCATGAATCATCGATCCATGAATGTGATCTAATGTCTTGAATTGACGCATTTTCCACGCCGATCCGCCATCCGCTTCGACGGAAAATGCTCCTGCCGAGCGCGGCGCTATTCTTGATATTTACGGATCATCATTTCGATCGCCGTCACCGATTCCGATACGTTGAGCCAGTTTTCGGCGTGTTCGTCGTTCTTAAATTCTCGGCCGAGATTCACCGGCTCGTCGCGGCCGGGAATATGTAAGAAACAGGCCCATTTTCCATTCGGCAGCTGCTCGACCGTAACCTTATGATCAGCCATGCTTTTCCTCCCATGCGAGCGGCGCTGTTGGTAATTTTTGCGCAAATGTGATGCGTCACGCGCCTTCGCCGCCTTTAAAGAGAGCAAAACTCTCGCCAACATTCGCCGCTCTTGGCCGATCGGCGACGCGGAGCGTCTCAGGCGCCGTGTTCGATGAGGTCAGGAAGTCTCTTGGCCAGCGATCTCAACACGCTCTCCGAGCCTTTGAGCATGACGTCATAGACCGCGTCCGCCTCTGGGGCGGCATCGATTCCATCCTGAACAAAGACGAAATGCGTTCCGCCATTTTGCGACGGCGAAATCGTCCATGTAACTGTCGTGTCCATATATCGGCCAAAACCCTTGAGTTCGTCGTGACCGCCCGACCAGCTGAAACGTAACATGGCGCCAGGCTCGACCGCGAGAATCTGGCATTTAAATTCGCCGTCCCAACGCTCGATCGGACGCGTCCAGATCGTGAACTTATGGCCCGCCACTGGCTCGATATCGTTTGGAAAGAACCAGACAGCGAGCCATTCGGAATCGGTCATGGCGCGCCATACGGCCTCGACAGGGTGTTCGAAGTCTTTTTCGGTTGCGAGGCTGCGAGTTTGTTTAGCGTCGAGCACGATGGGGCCGCTCCAGTTGCGGGAAAACTCGCAAGGATGGCGCCAGATGGCGGCGGGACCTCCGCTCGGTGGCGACAAGCCCGAACGCCGCCCTCTTAAGCCGCGAGCGTCGCGCCGCCGTCGACGACAAGGTCCTGAAGCGTGATATGGCTCGCAAGATCCGACGCCAGAAACGCGACGGCGCTGGCGACCTCCTCCGGGGCGGCGATCTTTCCGAGCGGAATGCCCAATTTGAATGATCCCGGATCGCCGGCGACGACTTGCTTGTCGCCATCGGCCGAGCGCCACATCGATCGCTGCATCGCGGTGTCGGTTGAACCGGGAGAAACGAGATTGCATCGCACGCCATAGGGCGCGAGCTCCAAGCCCACGCATAGCGTCAGGCTTCTCAGCGCCGCCTTGGACGCGCAATAGGCGCTCATCAGCATGCGCGGCGTGCGCGCGGCGTTGGAGGCGACGCTGACGATGGCGCCCGAACGTTGGCGCTTGAATTGCGGAACGGTCTCCTGAAAAAGGTGAAATGGGCCCGAGGCGTTGACGGTCATGCACGCGGCCCAATCGTCAACGCTCAATTCCTCCGTCAAACCGAGACGCAGGACTCCGGCGGCGCTGACCAGCACATCCAGCCGAGGCCGCTCTTTCAGCAAGGCCCGACAGACGCGTTGCACTTGATCGCTTTCGCCCACGTCGAGCAGCGTCGTGGCGAAAGGATAGTTCGGCGCGGCAAAGCTCTTATCCAAACCGACGACGTCGGCGCCGAGCGCGGCGAATGTCGCGGCCGTCTGATAGCCAATTCCCTGGCCTGCGCCCGTGACCCAAATCCGCTTTCCCGAAAAATCCATCTGCGGGCGCGCGGCGCTCATGCGGAAGCGCCCGCGGGAAGCCGCCGATCGATAATGCCCCACCAACCATTAAAGGTTGGCTTTTTCGCCAATTCGTCAAAGCCGACCTCAATGCCGAGCCGACGCCATTCGGTGACCAGCATCATGACGCGCACCGAATCGAGGCCGTAGTCGATAAGATTTTCGTCTGCGTCGAATTCCGATTCCTCGACTTCGAGCGCCGCCAGGAGCTGATTCCTGAGGTCTTCTCTGGTCAGCAGAGCGGCAGGGACGCTTCTTGCGGCGAGCGCATCCTCGACGCCAATCACTTTGCCGCAGCGTCCGGCGACATAGTTGAGAGTCATGAGATGATCGTCGAGCGAGAAATCGCCGATGGCGTCTCCAATCATGAAAGGCTTGATGTCTTGCATGAAGGCGTCGAGCGCCGTGGTCAGGCAGCCGATGTGGCCATAGACTCCGCAGATCGCCAGCTGGTCTCTGCCCAAATTTTTCATCGTCTCGGCGAGCGTCGAATGTTTGAATGCGCTGTAACGCCACTTGGTCAGCACAATGTCGTCGGCTTCCGGCGAGAGCGGCTCGACGATTTTTTGCAGATGCGGATGGGCATTGAGACCCGGTCCCCACATGTCGTTCAGCAATCCGCGCTCATTGTCGCTCTGTTCGATCGGCTGCGCCGTATAGATCACCGGCGCGCCCTGAGATTTGAAAAAGGCGCGCAGCCGTTGAATGTTCGAAATGAGCCGATCGACCAGCGGACTGTTCTCGCCATAGAAGCCGATAAAATAGTCCTGCATGTCATGGATGAGCAGCGCCGCGCGCTCGGGCGCGAGACGCCAATCGACCTTGTTGATCCGGAAGGACTCCGGGCTTGGCATAGCGTATGACGCTAGAGATTGTATGGCCATGATCCACTCCTGTTCGGATTAGACGCTGAGCTTCGTCTGAAGGTCGCTGCGCAGCGTTTGCTTGTCGATTTTTCCGAAAGCCGTGAGCGGCATCCGATCGACAAATTCGAAACGATCGGGGAGCTTGAATTCGGCGAGCCCCTGGCCGCGCAGATGTTTTCGTAAGGCGATCGGCCGCAGCGCGGCGTCGCTCGCGACAATATAGGCGCAGCTTTTTTCTCCCATCAGAACGTCCGGCATGGCGATCAGCGCGGCATGCACGACGGCTTCATGCCGCAGCAGCAAATTCTCGATCTCTTCCGCCGCAATTTTTTCGCCGCCGCGATTGATCTGATCTTTTCTGCGGCCCACGACTTTCAAATATCCGTCCGCCGTCATCTCGACGAGATCGCCGGTGCGATAGAAGCCATTTTCGTCGAAAGCATCTGCGTTATGTTCCGAGCTGCGATAATATCCGCGGATTGTATAGGGACCGCGAGTTAGGAGTTCGCCGATTTCGCCTGTCCCGACGTCTTCGCCGTTGGCGTCGACCACTCTCAGCTCGTCATCCGGACTCATCGGCCGGCCTTGCGTCGTGAAAATTCGCTCGCAATCATCATTGAGGCTTGTGTAGTTCACCAGCCCCTCCGCCATGCCGAAAACCTGCTGCAGCTGGCAGCCGAAGACGGCGACGAGGCGGCGGGCGACCGCCTCGCTCAGCCGCGCCCCGCCCACCTGGATGACGTTGAGAGTCGGCGCCTCAAGCGCGCCGTCGGCGGCGTCGAGCCAAAGAGAAGCGATCGTCGGCACGATCGACGTGAAATTGATCTTGTGGCGTCGAATGAGCGCAAAGCAGAGGTCCGCGCTCGGGTTCTGCGCCATCACCACGGTTCCGCCCGCCTGAAATACGCCAAGCGCGCCGGGCGAACTGAGCGGGAAATTATGCGCCGTCGGCAGCGCGCAGAGATAGCGGCTCTCTGACGTCAGACGGCAGACTTCGGCGCTGCGCCGCACGCTATAGAAATAGTCGTCATGCGTGCGCGGAATGAGCTTGGGAACGCCGGTGCTGCCGCCCGACAGTTGAAAGAACGCCACTTGATCCGGCGCGGAAGGACGCGGTTCGTCCACCGCGCTGACAGACTCGCCGTCGCAGAGCGACTCAAGGCATTCAGCGTAATCGGCTCGGCCGTGGACCGCGACGACGCTCAGCGTCAGCGCGACGCTCCGCAGGCATTTTACATAAGCGTCATCGGCGAAAAGATGATGTTGAGTAGATACGATCAGAAGCTTCGGCCGTAGCTGTTCGACATAGGCGATCAACTCCAGCCTGTCGTGGTTGAACAACGCATTGACCGGCGCCACGCCCATTTTGAGCAGCGCGAAAAAGACGATGTAGAATTCGGCGATGTTGGGCAGCTGCACAAGCGCGGTATCTCCGGGACAAACTCCGCGCCGCATGAGGCTCGACGCCAGCCGCGACGACTTCGCATCCAATTCGGCGTAAGTGATTTGCCGATCCTGGCATATCAACGCGACGGCGTCGGGATGGCGCCGGCGCGCGGAATGCAGAATTTCCGTCAGCGGCTCGCCGCGCCAATAGCCCTTTTTGCGATATTGGCGGGCGAAGGCTTCGGGCCAGGGCGTGAATTCTATTGGCATGCGGGGCGCTCCGGCGTCTCGATGCCGAAGGCGCGCAGCATCGTGCCGAGCTTCGCTTCTGTTTCCGCCCATTCGGATTCCGGATCAGAGGCCTCGACGATGCCCGCGCCGGCGAAGAGTCTGATGGTCCTGTCGCGAACCGTGCCGCAGCGTATCGCGACCGCCCATTCGCCATTGCCGTCTGAATCGCACCATCCGACCGCACCGCTGAATACGCCGCGATCGAATGGCTCAAGATCGCCAATCAGCGATCGTGATTCAGCGGTCGGATAGCCGCAAACGGCAGGCGTCGGATGCAATCGACAGGCAAGCTGCAGCGCCGACGTGTGCCGGTTCTCAAGTTCGCCGGTAATCAACGTCGAGAGGTGCCACATCGTGGAGGTATTCATCAGCGCCGGCTCGGCGGGCGTCGACAGCGCCTTGCATACCGGCTCCAGCGCTTCCTGTATCTCGTCGATGACGAGTCTGTGTTCGAAATTGTCCTTGTTCGACTGCAACAGTCGACGGCTCGCCAGCCGATCTTCATCGGGATCCGATCTGCGCTTCGTGGAGCCCGCCAAAGGATTTGAGCGGATGGAAACGCCGTCTTTCCGGATGAGCAATTCAGGACTGGCGCCGAGCAATATGGCGCCGTCGCTTAACGGCGCCTTGAAATGATAGCCGCTTGGATTTTGCTTTGCCAACGCGCTCAAAATCCCCGGAACGTCGACGGGTTGATCGAGTTCGATTTCGAGGATGCGCGACAGCACCGCCTTCGACATTGTCCCGGCGCGGAAGATGGCGATCGCGCGCGAGACCGCGTCCTTGAAACCATCCTTATCGGGAAGGCTGCGCATCCCGAGGACGGTGGGCGCGTTGACGCTGCGTCGCTCCTCGGCGATCAGCGACTCCCTGGCAAAAGCCGCATAGCTCATTGGCACAAACAGCGCGCAGGGCTGCCTTATGTCGAAGGGAATGGCGCCCGCGACGATGGGATTCGCCTGTCCGGCCTGACGCGCCCGATCGATCGCATCCTGCACCGCCGTCTGCAGGAAACTGTCCGAATGCGCCGCGCCGCAGGCTGAAAGGCAAATCCTTTCGGCGACGCCATAGGCCCTGATGCTTCGATGGGGCGACGTGAAAAGGAATGTGGGATTGGCTTCAATGGGAACATCGGTTGAGTTAAGACTAATCGCATTCATGCCGCACCTCTGTCGCTGTCGATTATCTTCCTCACTAAGGAGCGCTTATGTGCCCACAGCGCGGATCAAGCGTTGTGCTACCCGAGCGTTGCCGACCGTGGCCGCTGATTTTTGTCGGCGACGCTTGTCGGCGCCTCATCGCTTCGCTTGACCGAGACGGGCCACAGAATGCGAAATCCGATCGCCATTACCGCGCTCGCGAGAAGCGCGAATAGGCTGTAATCGAATATGGCCGACGTCGGCGGAAGCGCGCGACTGAGCATTCCAAGCGTAAGCGCGCCGAAGGCGTCGCCGGTGACCGTCTGCGCGGCCCACAGGCCGTTGACGCGCCCAAGCAGCTGATCGGGCGTATGGCGTTGCACGAGCGTGAACTGCAAAAGCGACGCGATCGAGCTCAAATAGCCAAAGCCGGCGAGAGCGCCAAAAGCGACAAGGGGATTGCTTGAGAGTCCGAGCGCGCCAAGCGCGATGAACGCGGACGCGGCGCTCGCGAGCAGCAGCACGCCGGGGCGAGCGACGCTGCCAAGCCAACCGCTGGTCACGGCGGCGAGCGTCGCGCCGAGCGGCGCAGCCGAATACATGAAACCCACCGCCGACGGTCCGACGCGATACACCTCCTCCGCAAGCGCCGGCAAGAGAATGCGAACGCCGGCGGCCAGACTGACAAGCGCGCCCACCGCGATGACGGCGCCGACAAGCCGATTGACGAACAGATATCCTATCCCCTCCCCGAGCGCGCGCAGCGGGTGCTGCGGCTCGCCTCTCGTGGGAGGCATCGGCGGAAGCCGGATGAGCTGCGTGACGGTGATCAGCGTGCCGACGGTCGCCGCGACGTAAGCCCAGCCGACGCCGTAAGACGCAATGACAATTCCGGCGATCGCAGGAGAAAGAATGCCGCCCACGCGCACCGTCAGCATGTTGAACGCGCCCGCGGCGGCGAGATTTTCCCGGCCGACGAGAAAAGGCGTTGCGGCGAGCAGCGCGGTGACGCCGAGCGCGCTGAAAAATCCATCCCACAGCGCCAGCAGATACATGGTCGCCAGCGAAGGCGAGGCGACGAAGCCATTGATCGCCAGCGCGGCGAAGCCAAGACCGCAGACGGTTCGTGCGAAGAGGATCAGCTTGCGCCGATCGAATCTGTCGGCAAGCACGCCGCCCGCCAACAGCCCCGCGAAGGCGCCGCCGCCGCCGAGCGCCATGGCGAGGCCGACTTGCATCGGCGCGCCGGTCATATCCTGGATTTGAACCGGCGCCGCCACCGTCAGCATGCCCAGCGAAAACACCGACAATGTTCGCGCGATGACGATCGTGCGGAAGGCCGCGTTGTGGCGCAACAGGCTGAAGTCCAGCATCAGCGACGATTTGCGTTTGGAGGCGGCGTCGGCCGGCTCACGAACAGGTTTGTGGTGGGCCTCATCGCGCGTCTGCTGCGACGCTTCCGTGGCTTGCCGAGCGTCCATCGCTACCCCCTCGCCTCAACGTCGCACAGCAGGTCATTGAGGATCGGCCCCAATGCCTGCAGGGAGCGCGGAGAGACAATGTCCGTGTGGGCGCAGTCCAGTTCAACGACATGGAGCTGGCCCACATAGGGACGCCAGGTTTTCTGGACGTCCATTTCGGGCGGCAAGGTCCGCTTCGCTACGAATAGCGTTGCCGCGCCGGAATAGTGCGCCGTCCTCGCCGTGGCGAGGAGACGCACTGAATCTTCATAGTTCTTCATGATATGGCCGAACATTTCCGCCTTTTCCTTCGCCAACGCCGAGTCGAGCGCGTCCTTGGAGGCGTTCATGAACAGCGCGCGCTCCTTTTCGATCTCGCGCTCTTCGTCTTCCGTCGGCGGTCTGCTCCAGTCCTGAATTTCGGGCGGATAGGTGTCGAGCAATCCGAGAAATTCGACGGCGTCGCCTTCCTCGACAAGTCGCGCGGCGATCGCCTGCGCCACCACGCCGCCAAGCGAATAGCCGAGCAGCCGGTAAGGTCCGCGCGGCTGCATCTTTCGGATCGTCTCCAGATGTTTCGCGCAGACCTCGTCCATCGACTCGCAGACCGCGATGACGCCGTTCGGGCGCGGCGACTGAAGTCCGATCAACGGACACTCGCTTTCGAGATAACGGGTGAGAACGCTGAACTGCCAGGAAAAGCCGGAAGCTGGATGAATGCAGATCAGCGGCGCGCCGGCGCCCGAGCGCAGATGCAGCGCTTCGCCGAAACCCGCCTTTCGCTCTTCGCCGGCCTGTTCGTCGAACAGCGCGCGCGCCAGCCGCTCGACGCTGGAATTGACGATGATCTCGCCAACCGAAACCGGCGTCTTGAATTCTCTCTCCAACTCGGCGGCGAGCTGCATGGCGAGCAGGGAATGTCCGCCGAGCGCGAAGAAATCATCGTCGGCGTTGACCTCATCGACGCCCAGCACGCGCGCGAAGATTTCGCACAGACTCGTTTCGATTCCTGGAAGCGGCTTACGGCCCTGCCGCCTTTGCAACTCTCCCGGCGCCGGCAGCGCCTTCCTGTCCAACTTGCCGCTGGCGTTGAGCGGAAACGCCTTCAAGCAGATAATAGCCGCCGGAGTCATATGACTTGGCAGGCGACGCGAAAGCGCGCCGCGCAACGCCTCGCCGTCGAGTTCCGTTCCTTCAGAGGGAACGACATAGCCGATCAATTGACGCTCATCGGCGCCGCCGCCGATTCGTTGGCCAGTCGTTCTGGCCGCGACCGCCGCCTGTGCGACGCCGGGCTGGTCCAGCAGCGCGCTTTCGATTTCGCCGAGTTCGATCCGCTGACCGCGAATCTTGATCTGATCGTCGGCGCGACCAAGATATTCCAGCGAACCGTTGGTCAGCCAACGAACGATGTCGCCGGTTCGATACATTCTTTCGCCCTCGGCGAAAGGATCGGCGACAAAGCGATTGGCTGTCAGCGAAGGCCGATTGAGATAGCCGTCAGCAAGTTGCACGCCCGAAAGATAGAGTTCGCCCGGCGCGCCGATTGGCGTCGGCCGCAGCCAGGGATCGAGCACTCGCAAGGCGGTGTTCCACACCGGCCTGCCGATCGGAACGCTCGCCGCTTCAGCAGCGTCTTCCGCGCCAGCTCCACAGGCTTGCTGATAGCTGACGTCGACGGCCGCCTCGGTCGGACCGTAAAGATTATGCAATGGCGCGTGGAACAGCGTCTCATAAGACCGGACCAGTTCCTTCGACAGGGCTTCGCCGCTGCAGAAGACAAGACGCAGGCTGCCGGCGTCGGCCGCGCCCCGCGATTCCGTTTGCGCGGCCGCTACGAAGGTCGCGAGCATCGACGGAACGAAATGGATGACGGTGACCCGTTGATCCTGAATGAGCCGCAGCAGTTCGCGCGGATCGCGATGCGCCTCCGGCGGCGCGACGACGAGACAGGCGCCCGTGATCAGCGGCCAAAAGAATTCCCACACCGAAACATCGAAGCTGCTTGGCGTTTTTTGCAAAACCACGTCATCGGCGGTCAGTCGATATTCATGCTGCATCCAGCGCAAACGATTGACGATCGCCTTATGGGAGATCGTCACGCCCTTGGGGCGGCCGGTGGAGCCGGACGTATAGATGACATAGGCCGCATCCTCCGGGCCCGGACGGACCGGGACTTTCGATAAGTCTTCATTCGTCCCGTCGAATAGCTCATCATAAATCAGCAATGCGCCTAAGCGCTCGAAGCGCGCCATCAGTTCATGCGTGGTGACGATGAGGCGAGGTCGAGCGTCCAGCGCCATGTAAGCAAGACGTTCTTCGGGATAGCTCACGTCGAACGGCAGATAGGCGGCGCCAGCTTCCTGGGCCGCCATCAGCGCGATGGCGAGGCGAACTGAACGCGGCAGCGCAATCGCGACGATGTCGCCGCTTGTGACGCCCGTCGCCGCGAATTTGTGTGCAAGCGCCGATACTTGCCGGCGAACTTCGCGATACGACAGCGCATGGTCAGCATCGACCAACGCTATGGCGTTCGGCGTGCGATGGACTTGATCCTCGAGCAACTCGTTTAGAGTGGTCGGAAGCGTCGTGACATCCGTATTGTTGACGCTGTCGATTACATCTCGCTCCTCAGGGAGCAGGAAATCCATCGCCGAGAGCGGCGCGTCAGGACGGTCGACGATCTGCTCCATCAGTCGTGCAATGCGGCGCGCGATGCGATGAGGCTCTTTGACGCCATCGCGATATTCGAGCCGCAGCTGCAGACCGCGGCGTCCAGGCAACACCATCAGCGTCAGAGGATAGTGCGTATAGCCGCGATTGCGTGCGCCGATGCAGCGCAGTCTGCCGAACGCCGCCGCGAACAGGCTCGCGTCTTCCGGGTAGTTCTCCACCACCAGCAAGGTGTCGAACAATGTCGACGCGCCGCACTGTCTTTGGATGTCTCCAAGGCCAATCCCGTCATGCTCCAGCAGGCCGATCTGTCGCTGCTGGACATCGGCGAGCTGTTCGAGAAGCGGCCGATCTGGAGCAAGAAGCAGACGGACCGGCAGCGTATTGGTGAACAACCCGATATGCGCTTCGACGCCTTCAACGGCCTCTGAACGGCCCGACATCGGCGATCCGAAGACGACGTCATTGCGGCCTGACATTGTAGCGAGAAAGGCGCCCCATACGCCCTGCATGAGCGTATTGAGCGTCAGGCCGCGGCTACGGCGCAGCGTCTCGAGTTCTTCGATGAGTCCGGGCCGAAGATTGAGCGACAGCTCATGAATGGCCCCAAAATCATTGGACCCTTCAAACAACAATGTCGGCGCGACGCCCTGTAGCGCTTCCCGCCAAGCGCGGCGCGCCGGCGCCGGATCGCGGCTCGCGAGCCGGCGCACGACTGTTGGATAATCCGGCGCGAGCGGCGGCAGCGTATTGCCGGCATAGGCGGCGAGCAGTTCGCGCAGCATGATGGCCGAAGACCAGCCATCGCCGATCAGATGATGCGAGCAGACGAGCAACGCATGCCGCTCGGCGGCGAGACGCACGAGCGTCGCCTGCGCCATCATCCGACCTTTCGCCGCGCCGCCGAGAAAATCTCGATCAAGCTCGGCGCGCTCAAGGCGATCGACTTCGGCGAGTTGCTGCGCTTCGCCGCGCGCGGCGAAATCGCAGAGCTTCCACGGCCAGCGACGTTCGCTGGAACGCGCATCGATCAACGGCAGGAGTTGCAGCGGCGCGCCCTGTTCGACATCAAAAATCGCGGCGAGCTGAGGATGGCGGCGGAGCAGCGTCTCCAATGCATCTTGCAGCCTTTCGACATCAAGGGGCCCTTCGAAGTCGAAACGGGAGATGGCATTGTAGCGGCTCGACTGCTCGCCGAGGCGGGCATGGAACAGCAGCCCTTCCTGCAGGGGCAATGCAGGCAAAACGGCGGCGATCGGCCCGTGACGCGCCTGCAGCGTATCGAACTCGGCGTCGCTGATTTCGGTCGCTTCATGAATTGCCGCGGCGGTCGCGTCGGACGGCGATTCAAGCGCCTTCGCCATGCGGGCGACGCAGCGGCATTCGAAAATATCTCGCGGGCGCAACAGATAGCCGCGCCGACGCAGCGCGGCGCACAGGCCGATCGCGGAAATACTGTCGCCGCCGAGAAAGAAGAAGTCGTCGTCGGCGCCGACCTCATCCACGCGCAATATACTGGCGATGCTTTCGGCAAGCATCGTTTCCGCGCCGGGAAGCGGTCGACGGCCTTTCGATTGCGCCGCTTTCAACGGATCGGGCAAGGCTTTCCGATCGAGCTTGCCATTGGCGCTCAGCGGAAATACTTGCAAAACGATGATCGCGACGGGCGTCATATAGGCCGGAAGGCGCGTCGCCAGCGCCCCGCGCAATGCTTCGCCGTCGAGGGTCTCGCCGGGCGCTGCGGGCGTGACATAGCCGATCAGTTGGCGCGCGTCAGAGCCGAGCGCCAACTCTTCCCCGCCGCCAAGCCTTCGCGCGACGACGGCCGCCTGCCCCACGCCGGGCTGATCGCGCAACGCGCTTTCGATCTCGCCGAGTTCGATTCTCTGGCCGCGAATTTTGAGTTGATCGTCGCTACGGCCAAGATAGTCGACGGCGCCATTCGGCAGCCAGCGGGCGATGTCGCCGGTGCGATACATGCGTTCGCCGTCCGCCTGCGGATCGGCGACGAATCGCGTCGCAGTCAGCGAAGCGCGACGCCAATAGCCTTGCGCAAGTTGCGCGCCGGTCAGATAGAGATCGCCGGCGACGCCGATCGGCGTCGGACGCAGCCGCGCGTCCAAGATACGCAGGCCGGTGTTCCACAAAGGCCGGCCGATCGGCACGCCCGGCCCAGGCGCCGACGCCAACGCCTCTCCGAACGCCGGCTGATAGGTGACCTCGACCGTGGCTTCCGTGGGGCCGTAGACATTATGCAGCGGCGCGTGAAACAGATCTTCGAAAGCTTGCGCCAATTCCTTCGACAGCGCTTCGCCAATGCAAAACACCGCGCGCAGACTCTTGGCGTGGCGCGCGGCGTTTGTCGTCCTCCGCACGCCTGCGATGAAGGCGGCAAGCAGCGACGGCACGAAATTCATCGTGGTGACGCGATAATCGCGAATGATTTGAAGCAGACCTTCGGGATCGCGGTCCGCTTCTTCCGGGGCCATCGCCAGACGCGCGCCGCAAGTCAAAGGCCAGAAAAACTCACCGACCGACACGTCGAAGCTGCAGGGAGTCTTCTGCAGGACCACATCGTCGGCGTTCAGCGCATATTCGTCTTGCAGCCAAAGCAGCAGATTGACCACGGCGCCGTGAGAGACCACGACTCCCTTCGGCTTCCCGGTCGAACCGGAGGTATAGATGATATAGGCCGGATGATCGGGCGTCGGCGCCATCTTCGATGCAAAGTCATGTTGTTCGACATCGGGCGCAAGTTCATCAAAGATCAGAACCGGCCCCATCGCTTCGAAGCGGCTGCGCAGACTTTCGCATGTGACGATCAGGCGCGGCGCGGCGTCATCGACCATATAGGCCAGGCGCTCGTCGGGATAATTTATGTCGAGCGGCAGATAGGCGGCGCCAGTCTCCAGCGCCGCCATGATGGCAAGACTCAAGTGAACCGTGCGCGGCAGCGCGACGGCGACATGGTCCCCGCAGACCACGCCCGCTTCCGCCAGCATTTGCGCCAGCCGAGACACATTGCGCCGAACCTCTCGATAGGTCAGCCGATGCTCTTTATCGATCAGCGCTGTCGCGTCCGGCGTCTTGTCGGCCTGGGCGGCGAGCATGTCGCATAATGTCAGCCGCGGAATGTCCTTCGCCGTGTCGTTCGCGGCCGCGATCAGCGCACGCTCGTCTTCGGCAAGGAGCGGCGCCGCTCCGATTGGCAGCTTTGGATCTTCGGCGAGCCGCTGCGTGAGACGGGCGAGCCGGTTCGCGTGAAGGTTCAACGCCGCTTCGTCATAACGATCGCAATTCGCGACGAGATCGATCGTCAATCCGCCGTCGTCGACATAAAGGTCGAATTCGATGTCTTCCACGGGCCCTGAGGCCAGCTGATGCGTCACGCCCGCGACGCCATCAAGGTCGAGGCGGTAGTCGAATATTTTGAGATTGAGCATCGGTCCATAGAGCGACCGATCCGAGCCGACCAATCCAAGATCGCGTCGCAACTGTTCGGCTTCGTAACGTTGGCGCCGCCGCACCGCTTTCAGTTCAGAGGCGAGCTGCGCCGCCGCCCGCGACAGCGACATTGCGGGTTCGACGGCGAGTTGGACCGGCAGGACATTTACGACAGGACCGACGGCGAAAAGCGCGATCGATCCCATGCGTCGCATGAACGGCATGCCGACGGTCAATTGAGTCGCGCCGCTCATTCGATGCAGATAGGCGAAGACGGCCGCCATCGCCATTTCGACGCCGGAGACGCGAACCGATGCGCCCTGTGTCTCAAAGGCAGCCATAATGTTTGGCGCAAGCGATATTCTGCGCCGCAACGGCAATGACGTATCCGCCGACCGCGATGGCGTCGCGATTGGCTGCGACAGCGCGATCGGCGCCGGCAAATCGCATGCGTGGTCCAGCCAAAAGCCCCGATCCGCCGCCTGCGCCTGCGAGCCTTCATAGGACTGATATTCCTCGACCACCTCGGCGAAAGAGGCGAAAGGCGAATCCCCCACGGGCTTTCGACGTCTGAGCGCCGTGTAGACGTCGGCGATGCGGCGTGCGATCGCGGTAAAGCTGTACCCGTCGACCATCAGATGATGGTAGCGCTGATACCAGAACCAACGCCCGCCGTTCGATGTTTCGCCAAGACGAATCAGCGCGTGACGAAAGAGCGGCCGATCGCCGTCAAGCGGCAGGAACGACGCGAGATCGGCGCGCATGAAAGCAAGCGCGGCAGTCTCCGGACTCGAGTTTTCGCTTACGTCAATGACGTCCGGTTCGGGAATATCGGCGGCGTCTTTGCGCTGAGAAATGATCTGTAAAAGCCGGCCGTCCTTCTCGATAAAGCGGGCGTGAACCGTATCGGCCTCAGCAAGCCCGATACGAATGGTCTGGCGCAGGAGTTCGACGTCGAGCTCGCCGTCGAGCTCGACATATTGCGCGACGATGAAGGCGTTTCGCGCCGAGGACAGCTGGTCGCCCATCCATATGCCGGGCTGAGCGGCGATAAGCGGAAGTTCAAGCTCGTTCGGCGTGGAAGATCGCAAAGGCGGAGCAAGAAGCACTGTCGTTCCATTCGAAGGAAATGCCGTCTGACGACGATCGCCGATCAGCAAGGCTGAGCAGCGTCCCGCACCGACTTGGGACGCATATCGGTCCAATGTTCATCGACAAAGTTGAGACAGGCGCCGCGATCGCTTGGACCGAACGCTTGCCGCCAGCCCGTCGGCGCCGGCGCAAATGTCGGCCAGAGACTGTGCTGCCCTTGCGCATTGACCAGGACGAGAAAGGCAAGGCTCTCGTCGTCAAAGGGATTGGGCTGAGAGTCATTCATGCAACTGCTCCATCGCATTTGAAGTCGCCGACGCCGAAACGACTGTCCGCAACGCCCTTGCGCCAGCGGACGCTGCGCGCCGATCGGCAAGCAGGCGGGCAAGTCCGTCAAGCAATCCGCCTCGCCAGCACAGCGGATCGTGACCGCCTGAGTAGACGCGATAGAAGGCGTCGTGCCCGGCGCCGATGAGCGCCCGATGCACGCGGTCGTTCTCCGGCTGTATGATTTTTTCAAAGCTTCCGGCCTCGAGGAAAATGCGAAGATGAGACGACCGGCGCTTGCTGTCCTCGATCAGGCGAGAGAGAACGTCCGGCGCATCGCCTCGAATATCTTCCGTCAAAGGTCGCCATTGCTCCGGCGCAAAAGCTCCCGGCCACCAGAACGAGCCGGACTGCGCGAGCACGCATCCAAACCGATCGGGCGCGCGCAGTCCCGCGAACAGCGCCGCCAGCCCGCCGAAGCTCTGACCCGCGATAACGGTGCTGCGCGGATCGCTGGCGCATGGCGCAACGCGCGACGCCAGCGGCAACAACTCCTGCTGAAGCGCTTCAAGAAATGCTTCGTCGCAGGCGAGTTCGCGCATCCGCGTATTTTCGTCGAGCGAATCGATCAGCACAAAGACGCTCGGCGGCAGCAGAGCGGCCTGCGTGGCATTATCCAGAGCCGAGAAGACAGGCATGGCCTCGGCCCAATATTGTCCGTCGAGGAGCAGAACGAGCGGAAGTTCTCGACCCACGCCGGCGCCGGCGCGATAGATCCAAACGCGACGGGAATTGCGCAGCCGGGCGCTGTCCCATGAGA
The DNA here is from genome assembly GCF_046349115.1 of Methylocystis sp. Classification (GTDB taxonomy): domain Bacteria; phylum Pseudomonadota; class Alphaproteobacteria; order Rhizobiales; family Beijerinckiaceae; genus Methylocystis. The sequence goes on from NZ_JAXMCX010000003.1 coordinate 44,343, forward strand.
TTTGACGCAAGCGGCCTTGATCCGCGGCGATGCGGTTTTTTCGGTCGACGTCCCGCCACGCCGCTTGGAACGGCGCCTGGGGCAGATGCGCCGGCGAGAACTTCTGTCCGCGCAGTCCAACATGACAAACGCCCGGATTGAGCGGATCGGCTTGCGCGAGCTTCAGCGCCGAACGCCACCAGTCCCGCATCGCGACTTCGCGGGCGGCGCCGCGCTCGGGCGGCGAAGGATGACGATCATCGACGGGAATGAAGCCGTAGCTTCCGCGCCAGTCGGCTTCCACCTCAAAGGACCAACGCCAGACATCGGTTCCGGCGACTCGCTCGAGCGAAACAGGATCGCCGAGATGATGATCGGTGACCGAGCAAATATCGATATAGACGCGCCGCGTACGCGATCTCGTCGCATCGCCGTCGGGATCGCGCCACAGGAAGGAGACGCGCGCGCGATGCCTGCCGATCGCCGAGACGATTGGACAGCCTTCGACGGCGACTCGACGCCACCAACGATCGGATCCCACATCTTCGCCGAAGCGTGACTTCAGCCATTGCTCGCAGGGCATAGTGTTCGCGTTGTTTTCCGCAGCCGACCGGCGAGGCGCGGCCCATACGCTGTCGGCCGGCCCATATTTTGCGCGGCGCGACGCCGCGCGCGCCATGACGACAAAGGACAAGGCGGCGGCGAGCGAGACGACATCGACGCCGAGCGCGGCGATGCTCGCCGAGGCATGCATCCCGAGCGCTGGAAAAGTCCAACCGGCCAATGTCGTGAGGGGAATCGCCACTGTCGCCAGCGCGGCGAGCCAGAGAAGTTCGACGCCCGCCGCCGCGGCGCCCCTGAAAAACGACCAGAGAACGCTGGCGACGAAGACGGAATAATATACGCCGTTGTGCCAATGTTCGATGTCGGCGACGGTTCCATCGAGCCATTTCGACGCGACGATCGTCATCGATATCGCGCATATGGCGCCAAGACAGACGCCGACCGTGGCCGCCGACATCAGACGCGTCGATGTTTTCTGAACGACGGGCCCGCCGTGTCGCCGCTCGGTTCGCCGGCGCGATTCGATCCAGAGCAGATTGCCGGAGTAAAACAGGAACGCGCCCGCAACGCCGAGAAGAAAGTAACAGAAGCGCACGACGTCGCCGCCAAAGCTGGCGAAATGCAGGGCGAAGAACGTCGCGACGATGCCTGTCCAGTTTCCCTCCTTGCCTGGAAAATAGTCGGTGTTGGCGATCTCGCCGGAGACCGGGCTGACGACCGCGAACCCCATGCCTCTCGTCATATGGCGCGTGTCATATCCCCAAATCTGAACTGACGCGCCGCGAGTTCCGGCGTTGCGGTAGCGCATCTCGACGGGCGTGAAACTTGGCGAGGCCGCCTTCACCCGGTCAAGCAGCGCATCGACCGGCAGCATGGACGCTGGCCGCTCGTCCTTCTTGATCACGTTGAAAGGATTGCTGGCGGCGATGATTGTCTTTAGACCGCCGTCGTAGACGACATGATCGAGCGCGTCATAGAGCTGCTCGTGTAGGCAGAAGACGACCGCCGTCAGCGCGATGACGATGTGGAAAGGCAGGCTGACGACGCCGACCACATTATGCGCGTCGAGCCACAAGCGCTTGAGGTTCGGACCGATGCGCAGCGCGAAGAGATCCTTCACGAGCGACGGCAGAACGATGATCAATCCGGAAACAAGCGCGACGGCATAGACGGCGCTCACGACGCCCATGACGGTTTCGCCGATGTCATTGGCGCCGGGAATGCCGGCGGTTTGATGAATCTTGTCGATGAAATCAGCGAGGTTCGAGCGATGCGACTGCGCCAGCCGCAAATTGCCTTCGGCGGAGAGATCCGCGGACCAGGGCGCCTTATCATCCCTGCCCTTGCGCCAGGTGAGGCGCGCCCACAGATCTTCCGTCTCGCCCAAATGGAGCGTGAATTCTTTGGCTGCGTCAGGCCGCGCGGCGAGCGTACGCGCGATCAATTGATCCGACTGCTCGAGCTTCGTGCGACTGATCGGAGCCGGCGAAGACGCCCAACGCGCGAGCGGCTCCGCGAACACCGTGATGGCGCCCGCGTAGAAGGCGATGAACAGAAACATGCCGGCAGTGATGCCGGTCCATGTATGGACAGTCTTATAGAGCCGAACAACGTCGCTGCGCATCGTGCGTTGTCTCGATTAGCGAAGAAAATGACGGCAGGCGAACAATCCGGCGTAGGCGATGAGATTCGCGCCGCCGAGCCAGAGCCAGGCGCGCATGCCGCTATAAAAAAGGAAGCAAAGGCTGAGCGTCGTGAGCCAGATCGGCGCGATCAGCCACATCACGACCTGAAATTTGTTTGGCGTCGCCAATCCTCCGGGCGTCAACCAGGCAAACAGCCCGGCAAAGGCAATCGCGAGGGTGAAGCCCAGAATGGCTCCGGCCGAAGTCTTGCTGATCCAGTCGCGTCTGATCTGACTCATCTGACTCATGGGGCTTTTCCAACGATGGTTCGCAGCGCCCCCAGGCACGGAAAAATGATGAACAGAAGCATGGTCAGGGCGAACGCCGCGAAAATCGCGGTCGAGAGCTGAACCGTCTCACGCCACAGGACGACTCCGAGCAACAGCAGCGCCGCGCCAGCGGCTCGGCTCGGCCAGGCGGACAAGCGTCGCGACAGCCACCGCTGGTTTGGCGCGCCGAGATAGAGGCTGGCGGCTCCCGAGGCGATCGCGACGCAGGCCGCGGACTGAAAGGCGGCGGGCGAGAGGTCCATCGTCCGCTCCCGATTTTCTAGAAGTTGACGGTCGCCGATAGAAGGACGGTGCGCGGCGCATCGAGCGTCGCGAAGCCGTCGTTGAAGGCGCCGGACCAGTAGCTGTGGTTGAACAGATTGTTCACATTCGCCCGCAGCGTCATATCCGCGCCGTACACCTTCGTGGCGTAGCGCACGCCGGCGTCGAAACGCGTCCATTCAGGAATGCGATACCAGTTCTGCGAGTCGACATAGAGCGCGCTCGTATAGATGACGCGGCCTTCCGCCGTCACGCCGACGAGATAGGGAAGATCCCACTCGCCATAGAGATTCGCCTGCCATCGCGGAATGCCGAAGGCGTTCTTGCCGGTCGTTTTTCCGTCGGCGCTCTGGGTGATGACGCCGATCATATAGGTGACGCCGCCGAGCACGCGGAAGCCTTCGACAGGCTCGCCAAAGACGCTCCATTCGATGCCCTGGTTGCGCTGCCGGACCGGCTTATAGGAGATCAGGCCTCCCGTGGTCACGGTCGCAAGAGTGGGTTGCGTAATCTCATAGAAGCTCAGCGTATTCGCAAGGACGCCCAGATCGAGCTTCGCGCCGGTTTCGATCTGCTTGGAAACGAAGGGCGGAAACGACTCGTTGAAATTGGCCGCCTGCGGATTGGTGACGCGAAGGCCTTGCGTGAGGCCCTCGATATAGTTGGCGTAAAGCGAGAGGCGCTTATCGAACGGCTTGACGATCAGCGCAAAGGCTGGCGAGAGCCGATCGCTGTCATAGGAGTTCGTCTCTATGCCCGTATTCGCTTGGAAGTTCTTGGTCATCACCCGCTGGCTGCGCAGACCGCCGATAAGCTGGATGCGTTCGTCGAAGGCGGAAACCGTGTCGGCGAAAGCGAGACTTGCCAGATAGTTCTCGCTCGTCTTCCGCGGATCGGTGACGAAATACGGCCGACTGGGATTGAAAGCGGTGCCCGGAACGACCGAAGGAGGCGGCGCCTGAGGCGGCACGACGGGCAGATAGATGTTGGAGCTGTAAGGCGAGACAAATCCGAATTCGGAACTTTGACTGAATTTCAGCGCCGAGGCGCTCAGCACGAATTGATGGCGCAGCGGTCCCGTGTCCAATTGGCCGCGAATGCCGCCCTGCGTCGACAGCGAACTAGTATAGCCGCGCAGATTGACGATTCGGTTTCCGGAATAGTTGCCGAGCAGATTTACGCCGACAGCCTGAACGCCGTTGGTAAAGCCGAAGTTCCGGCTGTCCAGGAAGCCGATGCCGGCGAAAACGGTGACATTCTCCGCAATGTCGAGCTCGCCGCGCGCTTCGATCGCCGCGTTCTCGAAGCGGGAGTTCGAACCGATAAACATGTTCCTGGTTGCGCTTGGCGCGGCCGCCGCTCCAATTCCAGCGAAGCTCGCGACAAATGAGCTGCCGTTCTTGAAGATTTCCTGGCTGTGATAGGCGTCGATCGACAGCCTGATGCGCTCTTCCCGGAAATCGAGCGCCAGCGCATTCAACCCGCGCACTTTCCACTGTTCGTCGAGCGCTGTCCCGCCGCTGCGGTAAACGCCATTGTAGCGAAGGCCAAACTGATTATGGTCGCCGCCGCGCCGGCCGACGTCGATATGCGTGCCGAATTGCGAGCTCGACGTGTAATCCGTGGTGACGCTGGTGATCGGCGTATCGTCGGCATGCTTGGTGACGAGATTGATCGAGCCGCCGACCGCGCCGAACGGCGCCATGCCGTTGAGCAGCGCGCCCGGACCCTTGAGCACTTCGACCCGCTCCAGAAACTCCGTCGGCACATGGCCGTCGGGCGCAAGGCCATACATGCCGTTGAGCGCGAGCTCGCTGCCGAGCACCGGAAAGCCGCGAATTCTGAAATTCTCGCGGATTTGCCCCGCCGACGTGGCCATGCGAACCGACGGGTCGTTCTCCAGCACCTGCTGCAGCGTGCGGGCCTGCTGATTCTCGATCAGCGCCGACGTGTAGCTCGTCACATTGAACGGCGTATCCATGAAGTCGCGGTTGCCGAGCATGCCCAGTCGCGCGCCGCGTGCGATCTCGCCGCCGGCATAGGCGGGCGGCAGATTGCCGATCTCTCCCGTCGGCGGAGACGGCGCGACGCTCGGCCCGGAGGGCAGCGCCAGACCCTGTCCGGCGCCGGAGGTTGCGCTCGGCGTCGAGGCCACATGCGGTCGCGGGCCGCTTTGACGAAACGCGCTGGCGCGCGCATTCGACGCGACCGGGCGCGGCGTTGGCTGCCGCACTTTCGATGCCGGCTTTTCGCGCGGCGCGTCGACGGTCACCGGCGGCAAGGTTTGCGAGGCGTTTTGCGCCCCGGCGGAAGGGATTTCGAACGAAAAGGCGATCGACGCGCCGAGGCCACAAGTGAGCAGGGATTTTTTCCCGATTTCCACTGCATTGAAGCAGGAAGTCTCGGAATAGTACTTGCTCATTTTTCCGCCTTTACTGCTTTGCAGCGCATAGTTCGTCGAAAGAGTGATTACGGATAACGTACATACTTTTTTGTGGTCAATTGAGTCAGTCAAAATTCAGAAACATTTTAAATATCTACAATTAGCAGTTTGGATTTATTTCACTTTCAAAGAAGAAAACGTAGCTATTGTTCAAAACATAATCACAGTGACGACGAGGCGATCACTTCGCGGCTGCATATCGCTCGGCGCGCAGGCGACGCTCCGATGAACGATTGTGAGTCGCGAATCGAGCGGCCCGGCGAACTGACGCTCGCTCGAGAGAGATTGAACGCGCCGCGCTTCGAAGGAAGCGGTTCCGAATGTCGCGGCTGCCGAGGCATCTGTCAGGAGAATCATTCCCGAATGGCTGAGCGGTCGGAGCCGCGCAAGGCCGCAAACGCCGCGCGCGCATTCGCGCGGCGTCAGCAATCAGATTTCGGCGCCTTGTTCAGTTTGCTCGGTCCACGACAATCGCAGTCGCGGGAGCGCCGAACTTGCGTCCGCCGCGCTCAGCCTCATGCGGCTCGTTCAAGCCGAGCGATCCGTCTGCGCGGCGGACGACGCGCAGTTTGGATTTGTTTCAGTCAAGACGGCCTCGAAACCTTCGAATTCGGGACCGCCGATATAGAGATCGCGGTTTTGACCGGCGTTTTTATGGGCCTCGCGAAACTGTTCGGAATGCGTCCAGTCGATGAAATTCTGCCGCGACTCCCACAGCGCATGCGACGCATAGAGCGTGTGGTCTTCCCGCTCAGGCCCTTTGAGCAAGTGAAAGACGATGAAGCCGGGCCTTTCCTGAAGGCGAGACTGACGCGACCGCCAGACGTCTTCGAAAGCCTGCTCCTTTCCCTTGACGATTTTGAACCGGTTCATCGCAACGAACATGAGCAAACTCCTGCATCTGGCTGGCCCGCCAGCCCGGCGTTTTTGATCTATCGGCCGCCAAAGCTTAAAGAGCAAGAAGTTTGCCGGCGCCGTCACGGCGCAGGCGCTGCTTGTCGAAGTTAGACAACCAAAAGCTCACGCATCTGCGCAGGCGCCCATTCCGACCATTCTGATTAGCTTTGGCCGAGGACCCACGGGTCGAACCGATCTTGCGCTTGACTTGACCTATTTTGCCGTGACGAGGCTGCTAAGATCAAAGTGGCGGTTGACGCCGGCGTGAATGAGGTTGCCATTAAACCGCGTCGAACTCGACGCTCCGGTGGCGTAAAAGCCATTCGGCTGAACCGCAAAACTGGAGGCCTGAGCGGCGCCAAGATCGTACCAAAGATAATCGACTTTGACGCTCCATTCGGGCGTAAACATCCATTCGGCGCCGCCGCCTGCGGTCCAGCCGATGAGACTATCCTGATAGGCTGGATTGACCTGCGTCTGATTGGTTCCGCCAATGCGGCGGGTAAGGATCGCGGCATTGGAGATGACCCCGCCATAGGCCATGCCGCCCGTGCCGTAGACGGCGAGCGTCGGCGTAATGAGATAGCCCAATCGTCCGCGGATGGTTCCGAGATAATTGAGCGTCGCGGTGCGCTGCGCATAAGTGGCGAAACTATTGCCGCCGGCGGAGGTCGCTGAAGCTCGCCATCTCGTGTCGGTGTTGCCCGAGACGGCATGAAGATCGGCCTCGACGCCGGCCAGGACGCTGTCGGCCAATTTCCAATTTGCGCCGCTCTGGAAGCCGCCGACGAAGCCGGCAAGATGGTTGCTCTGGTCGATCGGCGTCGCGCTGACGGCAATGTCCGGACTCGCCACGGCGGCGCCAAACGGCCAGGGCTGCACGATCGACCGCGGGCTCGACCAGGCGCCGCCGCCGTTAAGCCCGACGTAAACATCGCGCCAGCTCGGCGGAGCGGCGGGCGGCGGAGGCGGCCCCTCAGACGAAACGAGGGCGAGGAAATCAGCGCCCGGCGGCTTCGTGATCGGATTGCCGTCGCCGAAGGCGTTGGCGGAGACTTCGAGATAGAAGAAGTCGGTCGGGCGCGCGGTCAGGCCGTTCGTCGTCGTTGTCTGTCCGGGAAAAGACTGCGGGAAAAACGGCTGCAGCGCGACCGCCTGCGCAAAGCTTGACGTAAATGAGCCGGGCCAGAAATGCGCGTAGCTCGCCGTCATATTGATGAACTGATTAAGCCTGTAGCGAATGCGAAGATCATATTCCGTGCCGAGAAACGTGCCTCTATTGCCGAGCGGCGCATAGAGATTGACGCGGTCCCAGGCCGCGGCGGCGCTCGCCAGCCAATAGGCGCTGAAGGCCGTGTCAACCTGCAGATTCTTGAACGGCGTGAATTCGATGCGCGCCTTGGGCGCCTTGACGTTGTTCCATGCGATATAGTCGTCGCGCGAAAACGGCTGGTTGAAACCATAGAAGACGTCGAAAGTCTGGTTGACGCTGTCGTAAGGACTCTTGTTGCCGGAGCCATAAGCGTAATTGGCGCTGATCCGCGGTTTCCACGGATGGTCTGAAAATGTGTAGCCGGCCTCGAACGCATAGGCGATGGCGTCGTGCTGAACCGTCGTCTGCACCGCGTTTTGGATATTTCCGAGCTGGCGGAATTCGCCAGTTTCGCCAAACTGCTTATTGAGGTCGAAATCATAATCGAAATTGTCGATCACGCCGTAAACGCGCAAGCCGGGCGCATAAGTGTCGCGATGAACCTTCAGCGCGTTCGAGACGTTGAACGGATCAGCAAATTGTTTGCGCCCCAGAAAATACGGCTGGATCGTCGCATAATCCGACCAGCACCGAATGCTGAACACGCTGCCGTAAATCCAGTTCTGCCAGTCAGGCCGATCGAATTGATAGGGATAGCGAATGACAGGCCGCATCAGGAAACTGTCGATATCCCAGTCGTTTTCCTTCTTGCCGATTTTGACGCGGAAGCCGTCAAAATTATTGGTGGTGTTGCGGAACTCGTTCTCCGCGATCAACCGGCGGTCAAGCAGTTCGAGGTGAAAGCGGCCGGCGCGAAGGGTCAAGGGCCGATCATTGCCGAGGTCGTCCTGGCCGAAGGCGTTCTTGAAATAGAGTTCGCCATAGGCCGAAATGAGATCGGTCTGATTGATCTCCTGACCTTGATATTCATAGATGCTGTTAAAGGCGCGGGAGTCCTGAAATTCGACGGCGAACCTGAAAGGATCGAGGATATTCTGGACGCCGAGATAGGCGCGGGTGCGCGACAGCCAGAGCGAATTGGGAAAATATTTTCGCTGCGACGTCGGCGGATTGGTCGTCGTGCTCGTCCATGGCCGATAATCGTCCTTGCGATATTCAAAGCGAACGCGCGAGTCGAGGCCAACATTCAGCCAATCGACGCCTTCGAATTCCTTGTAGGTTTTGGCGAGATTGCGCACATAGGGCGGGATGTCGGGCTGCGGTTCTAAACGATAGCCGCGCGTCGGCACGTAATAGCTCTTCTTCTCCGCCGGCGCGGCGGGCGCAGCTGGCGAGCGCATCGCCTTCTTCTCGGCGGCGTTCGTCTTCACCGCGGCTTTTTGCGGCGCTTCATTTCGTCCGGCCGTCGCCTCTTCGCCGAAAGACAAATCCGGCGCGAGGGCAAGCGCCATCGCCGCCACGGCAGAGCTCAGTTTTAACTTCCGCTTTGACATTCCAGCTCTCTAACGTCTGTCGCTGAGGCTGTTCCTCCGCGACTGCTTCATCAACGCTGCGTGAGTCAGTCAACCGGAAACTCTGCTTTTTGTCTATCGACTTTATAGACTATTTGCGCGATCGAAGCGTGTTGTTACAGAAATGTCACACTTTGTCGGATCGATTGGCGCCGCGCCGCACGCCCGCCCCAGGGGCGCCCCAGGGGCGCCTGCCTTTATTTCTGCAGGGCGAGGAACATGCGCGGATACCGCAAGAGCACCTTGCCGTCCGGCTGGCGTGGATAGGCTTGCGCGAGCCTCGCTCTGTAACAGGAGAGAAATTCGACGCGCTCATCCTCGTCGAGCAAATCGAGAAATGGACGGAGGCCCGATCCTTCGAACCATTCGACGACCCCGTCGGGACCATCGAGCGGGTGAACATAGACCGTCTGCCAAATGTCGAACTTACTGCTCAGCGGCACCAGCAGATTGTAATATTCCTCGATCGGACCAAGCGTCATGATTGATTTGGCGACCGGCAGCAGACGCGGCGCCCAAAGTCCGTCCGCCGCGACCATGCGCATGGCGGCATGCGAAAGCTCATGCGTATTATTCGGCATTTGAACGGCGAGACGCCCGCCGGGCCGCAAATAGCTTACCAGCCTGGTCATCAACCTACGATGGTCGGGGAGGAAATGCAGCGCCGCATTGGCGAAGATGAGATCGGCCGGCTCCGACGGCCGCCAATCCGCGATGTCCTCCTTGATGAAAGTCGCCGTCGGCGTGCAGGCGCGGGCGACCGACAGCATATTGTCGGACCTGTCGATCCCGACGATGTCGGCTCCGGGGAAGCTCATCGCCAGAAGCCTTGTGCTGTTCCCGGGTCCGCACCCAAGATCAAAAACGCGCCGCGTCTCGCAATGGGGCACGCGCGCAAGCAGATCGCGGGCGGCGCGCGTGCGCTCCGCTTCGAATTTCAGATAGAGCGCCGAATTCCAATCATTGAGGGCGTTCTTCGCATCGATCGCCTCGGCAAACGCGGGACTCAAATGCCGTCTCCAATATTGAGGTATTGGCGATTCTCATCAGTCGGAAAGATGCGGGCTTTTCCCAAGGAAAGCGGAATGCGGCCGCCGAGCGAGGCCGAGCGATCGAGCGGAGAGTCGATTTCCAGCGTTTGATCATAGCCGTCGATGGCGATGGTGGCGCGAACGCCGGCGGGGGTGCGGCGCAGACTTTCAATGCGTCCTTCTAGATCGCCGTTTCCTTCGGCGGCGACCGCGATGTCCGCCGGGCGGAAGAAGACTTTCGCCGGACCGCTACGCAAGCCAAGCGTGTCGACGTGCAATCGGCGGCCGCCGAATTCGACATGGCCGTCGGCGACGGCCACCGGCAGAGCGACCGCTTCGCCGACGAAGGAAATGACGAAAGGCGAAGCCGGTCGATCGTAAAGCTCCTCGGGCGCGCCGATCTGCTCGATACGGCCTTCGTTGAGCACGACCACGCGATCGGCAAGCTCCATCGCCTCGTCCTGATCATGGGTGACGAAGACCGTCGTCAAGCCGGTCCGCTTGTGAATGTCGCGCAGCCAGCGGCGCAAATCCTTGCGCACGCGCGCATCGAGCGCGCCGAAAGGTTCATCGAGCAGCAGCACGCGCGGCTCGATCGCCAATGCGCGCGCCAGCGCCACACGCTGACGCTGGCCGCCAGAGAGCTGCGCCGGATAGCGATCGCCAAGCCCGTCGAGTTGAACGAATTGCAAAAGCTCCGCGACGCGCGCCGTGATCGCCGACCGAGAGGGACGCTCGCGTCTGGGCCGCACGCGCAGGCCATAGGCGATATTGTCGGCGACAGTCATATGTTTGAAGAGCGCATAGTTCTGAAAGACCATGCCGACGCGGCGATTCTGCACGGCAAGATTGGTCGCGTCTTCGCCATCGAACAGGACGCGCCCCCGGTCGGGAGAATTGAGGCCTGCGATTACCCGCAGCAGCGTCGTCTTGCCCGAACCCGATGGTCCGAGAAGCGCGACGAGTTCGCCGGATTGAATGTCGAGGCTGACGTTGCGCAACGCCGCGAAGGCGCCGAAGTCCTGCGCGACGCCCTCAATGCGGATCGCAGCGCCGCGCTTGCGCGTGTCAATGTCGGCGCGTTCGTCCGGAGAGCGCGTCGGCGTGCCGCCATTCGAGGAAGGTCTTGAATCCCAGCGTGACGAGCGCCAGCCCTGCAAGAAGAACCGCGAGAGCAAAAGCGGCGACGGCATTGTATTCATTGTAGAGTATCTCCACCTGAAGCGGGATCGTGTTGGTGCGGCCGCGGATATGGCCGGAGACGACGGAAACGGCGCCGAATTCTCCCATGGCGCGCGCGTTGCAAAGCAGCGCCCCATAGAGCAGGCCCCATTTGATATTGGGCAGCGTCACTGTGAGGAACGTCTTGAATCCAGAGGCGCCGAGCGTGAGCGCCGCCTCTTCCTCCACGTTGCCTTGCTCCTGCATCAGCGGAATGAGTTCGCGCGCGACGAAAGGAAAGGTGACGAAAATCGTCGCCAGCACGATGCCCGGGATGGCGAAGATGATTCGCACATCGTGATCGGCGAGCCATGGGCCGAAGAGGCCCTGACCTCCAAACGCCAATACATAGACGAGGCCGGCGACGACCGGCGACACTGAAAAGGGCAGATCGATCAACGTGACGAGAACGCTCTTGCCTGGAAAGGAAAATTTGGCGATCGACCAGGACGCCGCAAGCCCAAATATGAGATTGGCGGGCACGGCAAGCCCCGCAACCAGAAGAGTCAAACGGATCGCGGCCTGCGCATCCGGATCATCGAACGCGGCGCGAAAGGGTACGATCCCTTTGCTGAGCGCTTCGACGAACACGACTGCAAGCGGCGCGAACAGGAAGAGCGCGAGAAACAGCCCGGCTATGCCAATGAGCGCATAACGCGCAAGCGGCGAGTCCTCAGTGACCGGCCGATGTTTGACGCGGCGCCCCGCAGACGCAATCGTCATCTCAGACATGGCCGAACCTTCTGCCGCTCCAGGCCTGAACCAGATTGATGAGGAGCAGCGCGGAGAACGAAATCGCCAGCATGATCGTCGCGATTCCGGTCGCGCCGGCGACATCATATTGTTCGAGCTTTTCGACGATCAGCAGCGGCGCGATCTCGGATACGTAAGCGATATTGCCGGCGATGAAGATGACCGAGCCATATTCGCCGACGGCTCTGGCGAAGGCGAGCGCGAAGCCGGTCAATAACGCCGGCGCCAAAGTCGGCAGCATCACGCGCAGAACGGTTTGCAGCCGGCCCGCGCCGAGCGTCGCGGAAGCCTCCTCCAGTTCGACTTCGAACTCGGTGAGGATCGGCTGCACGGTGCGCACCACGAATGGCAGGCCGATGAAGACAAGCGCGACCAGAATGCCCCAGCGGGTGAAGGCGATCTTGATGTCATAGTCAGCGAGCGGCGCGCCAAACCAGCCATTGGGCGCATAGAGCGCCGCAAGCGAAATGCCGGCGACGGCGGTCGGCAGCGCGAAGGGCAGATCGACGAAGGCGTCGAGGAGGCGACGCCCAACGAACTCATAGCGCGTGAGCGCCCACGCGACGATCAGGCCAAAGAATAGATCGACGACCGCCGCCGCGAAGGAAATGAAAAACGTCGTACGCAAGGCCGCGGCGACGCGCGCCTCCGAGGCGATCGCATAGAGCCCGGACAGTCCTAATTCCGACGACTGCCAAAGGAGCGTGGCGAGCGGAAAGACGACGATCAGACCGAGATAGATCAGCGTGTAGCCGAAGGTTAGGCGAAAGCCGGGAATAACGCCCGGCGCCGTGAAGCGCCGAGCGCTTTTGCCGACAGGAATCGGGGAGGTCACCTTGTCAGCTCTTGTTTCTGGATGTCGTCGAAAACGCCGCCGTCGGCGAAATGCTTCCTTTGCGCGGCTGTCCAGCCGCCGAAGGTTTTGTCCACGGTGATGAAATCGATCTTGGCGAATTTTTTCACATCTTCCTTCGCCGCATATTCGGGATGGACGGGACGATAGAAATTGCGGGCAATGATCGCCTGCGCCGGCGGCGAATAGAGAAAGTCGAGATAGGCTTCGGCAAGCTGCCTGTTGCCCTTGGCGTCGGCGTTGGCGTCGACGACCGCGACCGGCGGCTCGGCTAATATTGATTGTGGCGGCGTAACGATCTCGAATTTGTCGGCGCCAAATTCCTTGAGCGCGAGGAAAGCTTCATTCTCCCACGCCAGCAGCACGTCGCCGATGCCGCGCCGGGCGAAGGTGATCGTCGAGCCTCGCGCGCCCGTGTCCAGCACCGGCGCGTTCCTGTAAATGGCTCTCACGAAATCCTTGGTCCTTACTTCGTCGCCGCCGAATTTTTTCAGCCCATAGCCCCAGGCCGCGAGATAGTTCCAGCGCGCGCCGCCCGAGGTCTTGGGATTGGGCGTGATGACACCGACGCCGGGCTTCGCGAGATCATCCCAGTCCTTGATGGATTTCGGATTGCCCTTGCGGACGAGGAAAACGATCGTCGACGTATAGGGCGAGGAATTATTGGGTCGGCGCTTTTGCCAATCGACGGGTATCTTGCCGCTCTTATTGGCGATGGCGTCAATGTCGGCGGCGAGCGCCAGCGTCACGACATCGGCGTCGAGCCCCTCGATCACAGCGCGCGCCTGTGCGCCGGACCCGCCATGCGAAGCGAGGATTTCGATGGATTCGCCGGTCTTGGCATTCCAATCGGCGGCAAAGGCCGGATTGATCGACTTATAGAGTTCGCGCGTGGGATCGTAGGAGACATTCAAGAATGTCTGGCCCGCCTGCGAGTGCGCGCCCGCCAACAGGGCGAGCGAGAGCAACCCCACAACAATTCCCACGCCCACGCGCTTTTCGAAACGACGCTCAATGTGCATCTTGCTCTCCTATAGTCTATAAAATCGATAGCATGACTATATCATTTCGGCAAGCCGCAAGAGCCCGCCCTCGGGCGGAATCGCCAAGGCGCCGATAATTCGATGAATTTCAAATGATTATAGCGCGCTCAAGCGCTACCACCGCAGGACGGCGCCGCCCCAGGTCATACCTGCGCCGATCGCCATCATGGCGATCACGTCGCCCTTTTTCAGCCGCCCGGCACGGTTCGCCTCGTCGAGCGTGATCGGCATCGAGGCGCTCGACGTGTTGCCGTAACGATCGATGTTGATCCAGCATTTCTCCAGCGGCACGCCGAGATGCTGCATCGCCGATTCGATAATCCGCTTATTGGCCTGATGGGCGATGACGTGATTGATGTCTTGCGCCGTCAGACCGGCGGCTTTGAGCGTGTCGCCGACCACTTCGGGCAACAATCGCGTCGCGACCTTATAGACCTCGCGGCCCCGCATTTTGATTTTCCCGGCCTTGTCTTCCAGCATTTCGGGCGACGGCGGTCGTCGGCTGCCGCCCCCGTAGATGCCCAAAATTCCGGTCATGGAGCCATCGGTGCGCAGGCTTGCGGCGAGCACGCCGCGTCCCTGCTCTTCGCTGGCGCCGAGCAGAATCGCGCCGGCGGCGTCGCCAAACAGCACGCAGGTTTCGCGGTTGGTCCAGTCGACGAAACGGCTCAAGGTCTCGGCGCCGATCACCAGCGCGCGCTTCGCCTTGCCGCTTTTTATAAATTGATCGGCGATGGAGAGACCGTAAAGCGAACCGGCGCAGGCCGCGCCGACGTCAAAGGCGAAAGCGTTCCGCGCGCCAAGCCGAGCCTGGACGAAAGATGCGCAGGACGGCGTCGGCGTATCGCCGGTCACCGTACAGACGATCAGCATGTCGACATCGTCAGGCTTGACGCCCGCGAATTTCAGCGCCTCGTCAGCGGCGGCGGCGGCAAGATCGGATGTCGCCTCGTCATCCGCCGCCACCCGGCGCTCCTTGATCCCGGTGCGGCTGACGATCCATTCGTCGTTCGTCCTGACGATTTTCTCAAGGTCGGCGTTGGAGATGACACGCTGCGGCGCATAGGACCCTGTTCCGAGAACTATCGAATTCGTCAAGACGTGGCGGTTCCTTCTAAGCGGCGTCGCTAAAGCTCGCCAGCGAAGCGCTTATTCCTAAGTGCCGCCTGGGCCAAGCGCAAATTTTCTTTTGGTCCCGTCGAAACCGCCTGCATCGTCACGGACTTGTTGGCTTTTTCAAGCCAGGTCGCGAGGACCGCTACGATCCGCCGTCAACCCTTTCTTAAAGCGCGCGCCGCTAGACCCTGTCGAGGGCTCCTCGGAGTTGCGTTCATGTTCGACGCCATCGTCTTTGTCGCTGTTACGCTTTTGGCTCTGCTTGGCGCGCTGACGGCCTGAGGTCGCGCCCGCGATTGCAAAGACGGCGGCCGCATGGCAATGGGCGCCATGCAGGAACAAGACAGGCCGAACGCCGCACCGCGCGTCTCCTTCGTTTCGCTCGGCTGCCCCAAGGCGCTGGTCGACAGCGAACGCATCGTCACGCGGCTGCGCGCCGAAGGCTATGAGCTTTCGCGCAGCCACGCCGGCGCCGATGTGGTCGTCGTCAACACCTGCGGCTTTCTCGATAGCGCCAAGGCCGAGTCGCTCGAAGCGATCGGCGCGGCGCTCAGCGAGAATGGCAAGGTCATCGTCACCGGCTGCATGGGCGCGGAGCCGGAGGCGATCTCGAAGCGCTTTCCGCAAGTGCTGGCGATCACCGGCCCGCAGCAATATGAGAGCGTTGTCGAGGCGGTGCATCGCGCCGCCGCGCCGGCGCATGACCCGTTTTTGGACCTTCTCCCCGAACAGGGCGTGAAGCTCACGCCGCGCCATTACGCCTATCTGAAAATCTCCGAAGGTTGCGACAACAGCTGCGCCTTCTGCATCATTCCGCATCTGCGCGGGCCGCTCGTCTCGCGGCCGGCGGCCGACGTGCTGCGCGAAGCGGAAAAGCTCGCGCGCGCCGGGGTGAAGGAACTGCTCGTCATCTCGCAGGACACGAGCGCCTATGGCCGCGACATTCGCTACGCCGAAAGCATGTTCGGCGAGCGCAGCGTGCGCGCGAAATTCATCGATCTCGCGCGCGAGCTTGGCGAGTTAGGGCTCTGGGTGCGCCTGCATTACGTTTATCCCTATCCCCATGTCGACGACGTCGTGCCGTTGATGGCGGAGGGGAAAATCCTTCCCTATCTCGATATTCCCTTTCAGCACGCCGCGCCGAACGTGCTGAAGGCGATGAAGCGTCCCGCGAATGAGGAGAAGACCCTCACGCGCATTCGCGCCTGGCGCGACGCCTGTCCCGATCTTGCCTTGCGTTCGACCTTCATCGTCGGCTTTCCCGGCGAGACCGAAGAAGATTTCGATTATCTGCTGGGTTGGCTGGAGGAAGCCGAGATCGACCGCGCCGGCGCCTTCAAATATGAGCCCGTCGCCGGCGCGCCCGCCGAGGCGCTCGGCCTTCCCGCCGTGCCGGACGAGGCAAAGGAGACACGCTGGCGCCGCTTCATGGAGACGCAGCAAAAGATCAGCGCGCGGCTGATGAAGCGCAAGATCGGCAAGCGCCTATCGGTCATCATCGACGAGCCGGGCGGCGGCGCTTCTGGCGCGCCCGCCAAGGGCCGCACCAAGGCCGATGCGCCGCAGATTGACGGCGCGGCCTTTATCGCATCGCGGCGCCCGCTGCGCGCCGGCGACATTGTCACAGCGAAAATCGAGCGCGCGGAAGCTTACGACGTCTATGGCGCCGCGACCTAAAGCAGCCCTATATTGGAGCCAAGCACAAAATATCTGGAGAGAAGCCCATGACCGAAGAACCGCAGGACGAGGGCAAGCCTCAGGACGAGCCGCAGGAAAACCCCTCGCCCAAAACTGAAGATGCGCCGGCGCAGCCGCAGGCGCCGCAGTTCGTCATTCCGCGCAGCCTCTATATCGCCACGGCGCTGATCGTCATCGGCTCATTCGCGATCACGCTCTTCGTGCGCAATCCCTATACGCAGTCGGTCTCGGAAGGCACGGGCTTTTACGAACGCGGCTCGGACAGTTCGCTGCTGCTCTGGGTCGCGATCTTCATCGGCATACCGGCGAGCTTCTGGGCTTATAAGCGCTGGATACTGCCGCTGTTCGAACGCAAGTAGCTCTGACGCAACTCGGTCGAAGAGCGCTCGAGTCTTGGTCCGTGCAGATAAATGATCGCTGGCGGCGGCGTAACGGCGAACATGGCGGCTTTGCTCTCGGGCAGCCGCGCATCCTTAAAGAAGACCGCGGCCTTGGCGTTCGCCGCTTTGAGCGTCGCGCCCGGGCGGTCGATCACGGCGATCGGCGTCGTGCGCGCAATGTCCTGCCATCGCAGCCAGCGATGGAACTGCAGGAGATTGTCGGCGCCCATGATCCAGACGAAGCGCACGCCGGGACAATGCGCGTGAAGATAGTCGATCGTGTCGCAGGTGAATCGCGCGCCTATCGCGGCTTCGAATCCGGTGAAGGCGACCCGCGGATCGCGCAGGAGTTTTTTCGCCGCCGCGATCCGCGCGTCGATCGACGGCAGCTCGCTGGCATCCTTGAGCGGATTGCCCGGCGAGACGACCCACCATAGGCGATCGAGCTTCAGCCGCGTCAGCGCAATGCGCGAAACGAGCGCATGGCCGTCATGCGGCGGATCGAAAGAGCCGCCGAAAAGGCCGATGCGCATGCCCGGCGCATGGGGCGGGAGGCGCGGGAAAGGCTGCGTCATGCCGCAACCAGTTGCACAGCAAGGAAGTCATTCCCGACGCGCGCCACACGCGCGATCGGGAATCCAGAACCAAAACAGCATTCTTGAATTGTCTCTGGATTCCCGGTCAGGCCTCCGGCCTGCCGGGAATGACATCCGTGGCCGACCCCACGCATCGAAATACCATTCACCCCCGCACCTGGCCGTCGCCATGGACGCGATATTTGAATGACGTGAGTTGCTCCACCCCCACCGGGCCGCGCGCATGCATGCGGCCCGTGGCGATGCCGATCTCGGCGCCGAAGCCGAATTCGCCGCCGTCGGCGAATTGCGTCGAGGCGTTATGCAGCACGATCGCCGAATCGACTTCATCCATGAATCGCCGCGCCGCGTCCGCGTCACGCGTGATGATGCAGTCGGTGTGATGCGAGCCATAGGTCTCGATATGATCGATCGCGCCCTCCAGCCCGTCGACGACCCGCGCGGCGATGATCGCGTCGAGATATTCGGCGCGCCAGTCGTCTTCGCTCGCCGGCTTCGCCCGCGCATCGGCGGCTTGCGTCGCTTCGTCGCCGCGCACTTCGCAGCCTGAATCGATCAGCATCGAGACGAGCGGCGCAAGATGCGTCGCGGCGCAGGCCTTGTCGACGAGAAGCGTCTCCGCCGCGCCGCAAATGCCGGTGCGCCGCATCTTGGCGTTGAGCAGCACGCGCTTCGCCATGTCGAGATCGGCGTCCTTGTGCACGAAGACATGCACGATGCCTTCGAGATGCGCGAAGACCGGCACGCGCGCCTCATGCTGCACGCGGGCGACGAGACTCTTGCCGCCGCGCGGCACAATCACGTCAATATTGCCGTCAAGCCCGGCGAGCATCGCGCCGACCGCGGCGCGATCCGGCGTCGCGACGAGCGAGATCGCCGCTTCGGGCAGGCCCGCCGCCTTCAACCCCACGGCAAGGCAGGCGTGAATCGCGGCCGACGAGCGCAGGCTTTCCGAGCCGCCGCGCAGGATCGCGGCGTTGCCGGCCTTGAGACACAGGCCGCCGGCGTCGGCGGTGACATTGGGCCGGCTTTCGTAAATCACCCCAATGACCCCGAGCGGCGTCGATACGCGCTCAATCTTCAAGCCGTTCGGCCGTTCGAAGCTGGCCAGAACGCGCCCGACCGGGTCGGGCAGATCGGCGATCTCCTCCAATCCCCGGGCAATCGCCTCGACCCGCGCCGGATCGAGCGTCAGCCGATCAAGAAAGGACGCCGCCGTCCCGCGCGCCTTGGCGTCGGCGACGTCAAGCGCATTGGCGGCGAGCAGCGCGCCGCTTTGGCGCCTTATTTCACCGGCGGCTTCACGCAGCGCCTTATTCTTGGCGTCGCTCGACGCAAGCGCGACGGCGCGCGCCGCCGAGCGCACGGCGCGTCCTAGCGCGCTGAGCCAGTCGCTCAACGCCGCGTCCGCGCCCGCTCGCGTCTCGTTGCGTAATGCCTGCGTCATGGCCGTCTCTCGGCAAGTGCTCGCGTCTCGCTATCATGGCGTCGCCGGCAAGGAAAGAAGCGGCCTTGCAGGCCCTTGCGCGATATGGAAGAACGGCCGTCATGTCCGCCTTGCAAGATAATCCTTTCACCGGGCCGATCGGCGCCGAATATGACGTGCTGCGGCGCCTGTGTCCAAACGCTGCCGTGCTCGCCAAGATGGTCGGAGAAGAGGTCGCGCAATGGCGTCGCGGCGCAGGTCCGATCGAGGGATTCGAGATCGGCTGCGGCACCGGCATCAGCACGCTGGCGGCGCTTTCCGCATGCGATGTCCTCGAGCTCACCGCGGTCGACAGCGCTGGCGAAATGCTCGCTCAGGCGCGCGTCAACCTCGCCGATTACGCTGCTGCGGGCCGGGTCAAATTCATCGAAGCCGATGCGCTCGCGTCATTGCGCGCCTTGCCCGACGCCAGCATCGACGTCGTCATTTCGAATTACGCGATCCATAACTTCGCTGACGATTACCGTGACGCTGTCGTATCGCAGATTTTCCGCGCGCTGAAGCCCGGGGGCCTGTTCGTCAACGGCGACCGCTTCGCCATGGACGACCCGGCGGCGCATCTCGCCGATACGCAAGCGATTGTGCGCGGATGGTTCAAAATCTTTACCGAGATGAACCGGCTCGATCTGCTCGAAGACTGGGTCGTGCATTTGCTGAGCGACGAATCGCCACGGCGCATCATGTATTTCGAGCCGGCGCTCGAACAGCTGCGCGCGGCGGGTTTCACCCCGGTCACGGTCGAATTCCGCGATGGCGTGGACACTTTGGTGACCGCATTGAAGCCGGGCGCCAAGGATGCGCAGTAATTGGTCCCCGAACGCGCCCAAAAGTTTCATATCCGCCGCCATCTTCGCAGCCGAACGCCCCCGGGAAGTTTTCATGTCGCAAGAGTTCCACCTTTATTGGGTAATGGCATTGGACTTGCGACAAACCGCCGACCGACAGTGCGGGCGCGTCCAGCGCCCGACGCGCGCGGCATTCTAGAAATCAACTAGCACTGGAAATTTGATGTCGATCGCATCCGCCGGCAGCGCCGATTTCCTGTCTCGCGCGCGCACCGTCGCCTCGCCCGTCTTCAATCGCTGGCTGGTTCCGCCCGCCGCGCTCGCCATTCATCTCTGCATCGGCATGGCCTATGGCTTCTCAGTCTTCTGGCTGCCGCTGTCGCGTGTGGTCGGCGGCGCGCAGCCCAAGGAATGCGCCGAATCGCTCGGGTTTTTCGCAACGCTTGTCGCCACCGACTGCGACTGGAAGATCAGCTGGCTCGGCTGGACGTTCACGCTGTTCTTCGTCTTCCTGGGCTCGTCGGCGGCGGTCTTCGGCCATTGGCTGGAGACGGCCGGCCCCCGCAAAGCGGGGCTCGCGGCGGCCTGCTGCTGGTGCGGCGGCCTGCTCATTTCAGCGTTCGGCGTTTACGTCCATCAAATCTCATTGCTGTGGATCGGGTCCGGCGTGATCGGCGGCATTGGTCTCGGGCTCGGATACATCTCGCCGGTCTCGACGCTGATCAAATGGTTCCCCGACCGGCGCGGCCTGGCGACCGGTCTCGCCATCATGGGTTTTGGCGGCGGCGCGATGATCGGCGCGCCGCTCGCCGACCGGCTGATGGGCTTCTATGCCACGCCCACTTCGCCCGGCGTCTGGCAGACCTTCGTCACGCTGGCGGCGATCTATTTCGCCTTCATGGTCGCCGGCGCGCTCGGCTACCGGGTGCCGGCCGAGGGTTGGAAGCCCGAAGCCTTCACGCCGCCGACGGCGGCCAGGAACGCGCTGGTGACGCACCGCCACGTCCATCTCGACGTCGCATGGAGGACGCCGCAGTTCTGGCTGCTCTGGGGCGTCCTGTGCCTCAATGTTTCGGCCGGCATCGGGGTGCTGGGCATGGCCTCGCCGATGCTGCAGGAAGTGTTCGGCGGCCGGCTGATCGGCCTCGACATCAGTTTCGATCAGCTCGGCGCCGATCAGAAAAAGCAAATCGCGGCGATCGCGGCCGGCTTCACCGGCCTGTTGAGCCTCTGCAACATCGGCGGGCGCATCGGCTGGGCCTCGGCCTCCGACGCCTTCGGCCGAAAAGCGACCTATGCGATCTTCTTCGTCCTGGGGCTCGCTCTCTATTCGGCGATACCCTTCGCGGCGAAGGGCGGCATGGTCGGCGTCTTCGTTCTGCTCTTCGCGGTCATCATCACCATGTATGGCGGCGGCTTCGCGACAATTCCCGCCTATCTCGCCGATATTTTCGGCACGCATCACGTCGGCGCCATCCATGGCCGGCTCCTGACCGCATGGTCGACGGCGGGCGTGCTCGGGCCGGTGCTGGTCAATTACATCCGCGAATATCAGCTTGCGCACGGCGTCGCGCGCGAGGCCGCCTATAATCAGACCATGTATGTGCTTGCGGGCCTGCTGCTCTGCGGCCTCGTTTGCAATCTTCTGGTGCGGCCATGCGCCGAGAAATATTTCATGAGCGATGAAGAAGTCGCGGCGCAAAAGCACATCACCGTCGCCGAAGTCGTCAAGGAAGACGACGATGTTCACGCAGATTTCGAGGATTTCGTCGAAGAGGGGCTGGAGCCCGTCGCGCCGGCCGATCCGCCGACCGTCGCACGCCCGGAGCCCGGTTCGAATGGCCGATCGCTGCAGCTTTTTCTTGCCTGGGCCGCCGTCGGCGGCCCTCTCGCCTGGGGCGTATGGATGACGCTGCTCAAGACCGCCGCCCTGTTTCGCTGATCGCGCGCGATTCAAACGATCTTAGCGAGACCTTGGCGGGCGGAGCCTGAGACGCCCCGCGCCTTCATCTCCTTGCCAGCCGCTCGCCTTGATCGCGACCGCCTTGTTTGACAGAAGTCGGGACGATCGGCGCCTTCGTGATTCGTCGCGGGGCAGCTAATAAAACGAGGCCTCCATGGCGACCGCTTGCACCAATGGGCTCGATACGGGTTTCGTCGATCTCGGCTATATGAAAGTCGCCGTTCTCGGCGTGGTGCAGGGCATCACTGAACTTCTGCCGATCTCCTCGACCGCGCATATGCGCATCGTGCCGGCGCTCTTGGGCTGGAAGGACCCCGGCTCGGCGTTCTCGGCCGCGATGCAGCTCGCGGCGCTCGCCGCCGTCGTTAGCTATTTCTGGAGCGACATCCGGGCGCTCGCCGAGGGCTCGCTGCGCGCGCTCGTGCGGCGCGATTTCAGCGACTGGACCTTCCGCTTCGTCGTCTGGATCGCGCTCGCGACCGTCCCGATCGGCGTCGCCGGGGTCGCTCTGTCGCATACGCTGAACACTTGCGGTTCGCCATTGCGGACGCTGCCGGTGATCGGCATTGCCTGCATCGTGATGGCGGCGCTGCTCGCCATCGCCGAACTCTATTGCAATCACAAGCGCACGCTCGAACATGTCACGCTGAAGGACGCGATGATCGTCGGTTTCGCGCAGGTCGGCGCGCTGATTCCAGGCGTCTCGCGCTCCGGCTCGACGCTGACCGCGGCGCTTTTCCTCGATCTCAAACGCGAGGAGGCGGCGCGCTTCTCCTTTCTGCTCGGCATCCCGACGATCGCCCTCGCGGGCTTGAAGGAATTGTGGGAGCTGCATAAGGCGCAGCTTGATTTCCATGGCTGGGCGGTGCTGACGCTCGGACTTTTCGTCGCCTCGCTCTCCGCCTTCGTCGCGATCTGGGGCCTGCTGCGGATTCTTGAGCGCTTCTCCGCCTGGCCCTTCGTCGTTTATCGCGCCTTCATCGGCATCGTGCTGCTGGTCGGGTTTTACGCGGGCTTTTTGGCATAGCGCGTAACCCTCTCCCCATAGGGAGAGGGTAGCGAGCGAAGCGAGCCGGGCGAGGGGTTGCGGCGCCGATCGTCGGTGCGAGGATAAAGCCCTAGAATCTTGCCCCTCACCCCGGACGTTCGGTCCGACCCTCTCCGGTCTGAAGTCGGCTGTTGCCGACTTCAGTATTGTTAATCGCAAGTCGAGCAAGCTCGACTTGCGTGGGAGAGGGTTATTACTCCGCCGCGACTTTGAGTCGCGCCCGCGCCGTCGCCCGCAAATCGTCGATCGGCGCGAGCGCGCCTCTTTCTTCATAATGCCAGAAGGTCCAGCCATTGCAGGCCGGCAGGCCCTGCGCCAGCGCGCCGGTCTTGTGGATTGATCCGACGAAGCCGGAAAGCGACAGCGCGCCGTCGGCGCGCACCACCGCGCGATGGCGCCGCTTGGCGTCGACGAGGGTTGCGCCCGGCGCGACGAGCCCGGCTTCGACGAGGCTCGCGAAGGCGATGCGCGGCTCGGCGCGTTTTGACGGCGCGGTCGCGATCGCGTCATGCGGCAAGGGTTCGACCGCGGCGATCCGCGCATGCGCCGCGGCGTGATAATCGTCGTCGCGCTCGATGCCGAGCCAGTCGCGGCCCAGGCGCTTAGCGACCGCGCCGGTGGTGCCCGTTCCAAAGAACGGATCGAGCACCAGATCGCCGGGCTTCGAAGCTGCAAGAATGACGCGCGCGAGCAGCGCCTCGGGCTTTTGCGTCGGATGGGTCTTGCGGCCGGTGCCGTCCTTGAGGCGCTCGGACCCGCTGCAGATCGGCAGCAGCCAGTCGGAGCGCATCTGGCAATCTTCATTCGCCGCCTTCAGCGCCTCATAATTGAAGGTGTAATTCTTGGCGCGTTGATCTCGCGCGGCCCAGATCATCGTCTCATGGGCATTGGTGAAGCGCCGGCCACGAAAATTCGGCATCGGATTGTTCTTGCGCCAGACGATGTCGTTGAGGATCCAGAACCCGAGATCCTGCATGATCGCGCCGACGCGGAAAATGTTGTGATAGGAGCCGATGACGAAAATCGTCGCCGTGGGCTTCATCAGCCGGCGCGCTTCCTTGAGCCAGTCGCGCGTGAAGGCGTCATAGGCGGCGAAGCTGGCGAATTTGTCCCAGTCGTTGTCAACCGCGTCGACCAGACTTTGGTCGGGCCGATGCAGAGGATTGGCGAGCTGAAGATTATAGGGCGGATCGGCGAAGATAAGATCGACGCTCTCGTCCGCCATGCGCTCCATCAACGGCACGCAGTCGCCGGCGAGGATTTCATTACGCGCCGTCGCGCGGAGCGGCCTTTCGCTGGTTCGCCCGATACGCGTGACCTGAATTCGGGCTTTGAGACGAGCCGCTCCGACGCGCGCGCTACGCATGAACTCCACACCATCTACGCAACTGACAGGCGCGATAGTGGATGAGGGAGGTAAAAGCCACGTTTAGAGCCGGGAACCACCTACGTCTCTTTTTCGAACGGAAGTCTTAAGGAAGTAAAAATCTTAGCAAAACCTTTCCAGGACGCTCACGCCTCGCGCACCGGCGCGAAACTCACCCGATGCGCCGGGCTTACGCCGTAGCGCGCCAGCGCGTCGAGGTGATGCCGCACGGCGTAGCCGGCGTTGGTCTCGAAACCATATTGCGGATAATGCGTCGCAAGACGGCGCATCATGGCGTCACGCGCCACCTTGGCGACGATCGAGGCGGCGGCGATGGAGATCGCCGTGGCGTCGCCCTTGACGATCATCTGGCAGGGGCAGTCGACCGGCGGCCGGTCATTGCCGTCGACGAGGAGATAGGCCGGCCGATGAGCAAGGCCGGCGACGGCGCGGGCCATGGCGGCGAGAGAGGCTCGGCGAATATTGATGCGATCGATTTCGGCGGCGGTGACGAAGGCGACGCTGACCGCGAGCGCGCTGGCCATGATCCGCTCGAAGGCTTCTTCCCGCTGCGCCGGGTTCAGCGCCTTGGAATCATCGAGGCCGCGCGGCCGCCGGTCGGGATCGAGAATCACCGCCGCCGCCGCGACCGGCCCCGCGAGCGGCCCGCGCCCGACCTCGTCGACACCGGCGATCGGCCAGACGCCCTTGCGCCGCAGCTGGCCCTCGAGCCGAAAACTGACCCCGCTGACCGTCACGAAGGCTCCCCGAGCGAATGGCTGGCGGTCCTGCGCGATCAAGCGCGGCAGCCGCGCGGCGAATAAAGCCCAGACGGCGAGCTGCGACAAGCCGCGCGCGCCGCGCCGCGCGCGAGAAAAATCCGCTTAGAACAGGCTGAGTTGTCGCGGGGCGCGGCGCGGCGGCTCGAAGAGATCGGTCCGCAACTTCGTTTTCTGCCCGAAGCCGATCCGCGCGGCCGCCACTTCAAAGCGCCGGCCGATCATCCAGGCATAGGGCCCCTCGCCTTTCATGCGGGTTCCGAAGGCGGACTCATAAAGTTTGCCGTCGCGCGCCGAACGCATCAGCATCAGCGCGCGCCGCGCCCGATCGGGGAAATTCGCGACCAGCCATTCGGTGAAAAGATCGCGCAATTCGAGCGGCAGGCGCAGCAGCACATAGCCGGCCTCGCGCGCGCCGGCGGCATGGGCCCGCGTCAAAATCTTCTCGATCTCATCGTCATTGATCGAAGGGATGAGCGGCGCCGTCATCACCGCCGTCGGCACGCCGGCGGCGCTGAGCTTTTCGATGGTCTCGATCCGCAGTTCCGGCGTCGCAGCGCGCGGCTCCATGCGACGCGCCAGCCTGCGGTCGAGCGTCGTCACCGAAATCGCCACCTTCGCCAGACCCTTTTCCGCCATCGGCGCGAGGAGATCGAGATCGCGCAGCACTAGCGCCGACTTCGTAACGATCCCCACCGGATGATTGGCGCGCGCCAGCACTTCGAGAATCGAGCGCATGATTCGATGGCTCTTCTCGGCCGGCTGATACGGGTCAGTGTTGGTGCCGATCGCGATCATCTTCGGCGCATAGCCCGGCGCCGACAATTCGCGTTCGAGCAGCTGCGCCGCGCCTTCCTTGACGAAAATCTCGGTCTCGAAATCGAGTCCTGGCGAATAGCCCATATAGGCGTGCGTCGGCCGCGCGTAACAATAGACGCAGCCATGCTCGCAGCCGCGATAGGGATTGATCGACCGGTCGAAGGAAATGTCGGGCGACTCATTCCTGGTGATGATCGTGCGCGGCCTCTCGACGTGGAAATTGGTCCCGAGCGCTTCGAGGCGCTCCAACGACCCCCAACCGTCGTCGGCCTCCTCGCGCGTCTCCTTCTCGAAACGCCCGCTGCGCTTCGACAGCGCCCCGCGCCCGCGCCGACGCTCGGCGTCGACGAACGCGCCGACGCTCGCCTGGCCGAATTGGCCGATCTGACGCCCGAGCGCCGCCGATGAAACATCAGCTACGCGACCCATTGCAGACTCCGACTTTTTGAGCAGGAACAAGAGAGGGCCGCGCCGAGATGCGAAATTTCGACGCGGCCTCCCGACTACAACGCAACGCCACTCATCCGGCGCGACGCCGGACGCATCGGGGACTCGCCGCTTCCTTTCGGCTCGAGCAGCCGAGGGTGAACAGAAGGCGAATAAAGAACATATATAGAACATTTTTGGCGCGCGCAAGAGCGCGACAAAGCGACGTCGATATCAATTCATGGGATCGGCGCGGCTGTCGGCCTTTCCCCGAGAACGGGTCATCGGCCAAAGAGCATCGCGGCGCGCGCCGCCATCAGCCGCCAGAAAAGTTTAGCGGGATATCATTGGTAGCTCGGCGCGGCGTTCGGCGCCGCTTCGACCCGGCGACCGCCTTCCTGGCAATCCTTGCAATAGCAAACGGCGCCCAGGATCGGTTCGCCAATGGCTTCGCATTGAACGCGCCCGCAAGCGCATGACGCTCTTCTTACGGTGAGGCGCATTTGTAAGTCCGATCCGTCGCAAACCAGATGCTAAATGCGGCAATGAATTCATAGATCAAAATTGTGGCGCCGCCGATAAAATGCGCCGCTCCCGCGAGCGGCGCATTTTATTGGCGATTCTGGCGCGCTCACCGCACCAGAATATTCTTGAACTGCCAGGGATCGCTCTCGTCGATGTCTTCCGGGAACAGGCCCGGACGCCCGTCGAGCGGCGTCCAATCGGTGTAATAGCCCTTCACCGGGCCGAGATAGGGAAGCTGCACCTCGAGGCAGCGCTTATAGTCGACTTCGTCGGCCTCGACGATGCCGGCTTGCGGATTCTCCAGCGCCCAGACCATGCCGGCGAGCGCCGCCGAACTCACCTGCAGGCCGGTGGCGTTCTGATAAGGCGCGAGGTCGCGAGTCTCCTCGATCGAAAGCTGCGAGCCGTACCAATAGGCGTTTTTCGAATGGCCGTAGACCAGCACGCCGAGTTCGTCGATTCCATCGACGATTTCATGCTCGTCGAGAATCTGCCAGCTCGCCTGCATCTTGCCGGCGGCGCCGAACATTTCGTGCAGCGACAGCACGGCGTCGTCCGCCGGATGATAGGCATAGTGACAGGTCGGCCGATAGACCGCCTGCCCCGAACCATCGCGCAGCGTTAAATAATCGGCGATCGAAATCGACTCATTATGGGTGACGAGAAAGCCGTACTGCGCGCCGGGCGTCGGACACCAGGAGCGCACGCGGGTATTGGCGCCGGGCGACAGCAGATAGATCGCCGCGCCGCAACCGGCGGGATGCGTGCGGCCGATGTCGGGCAGCGCCATTTCATGCGTGCCCCAGCCGAGTTCGGCGGGCTGCATGCCCTCGGAGACGAAGCCTTCGACCGACCAGGTGTTGACGAAGACGTTGCGCGGCTTCGGCTGGCGCGCGCGCTGGGTGTCGCGTTCGGCGATGTGAATGCCTTTGACGCCAAGCTTTTGCGCGAGAGCGCCCCATTCGGCGCGGGTTTCCGGCTCCTTGTCGAGCGCGCCTGTCTCGCGCGCGATATTGACCAGCGCCTGTTTGACGAACCAGGACACCATGCCGGGATTGGCGCCGACGCAGGAAACCGCGGTCGATCCGCCGGGATTTTTGCGACGTTCCTCCAGCACCGTCTCGCGCAAAGCGTAATTGGTGCGCGCCTCATTGCTCATGTTTTTGTCAAAGTAGAAGCCCGGCCACGGCTCCACCACCGTGTCGACGCATAGCGCGTTCAATTCGCGCGCGAGCTTGATGATCGCAAGCGACGACACATCGACCGACAGATTGACGATAAAGCCCTGGCCCCCGCCCTTGGTCAGCAGCGGCGTCAAAATCTCGCGGTAGTTCTCGGGCGTGAGGCGCGCTTTCAAAAAGGCGATGCCGCGCTCATCGAGCAGGCGGCGATGCGTATCGACAGGATCGATGACGGTGAAACGCGACTTGTCGAATTCGAAATGGCGCTCGATCAGCGGCAAAATGCCTCGGCCAATGGAGCCGAAGCCGATCAGCACGATCGGACCGGCGATTTTGCCGTAGTTTGGCCAAGTCGACATGAGGCGTAGCTCCAAAGAAGAATATTGCGCCGCGATAAAGCAAGCGCGGGCGTATTAATCAAGAGCTTGAGCGAGAGGCGGCGGCGCGCGTAATGTGACGCGGGGCGCGCCGCTCCTATGTAATTGAGGTAAATTTGCAGTAGAGCGTCAGGATGCAGCCTTTGTCAGAGCCGGAGGTTTCGCCAGCGCGCGACGAGGCGCGCGAGGAATCGCAGGACGCTCCGGCGCCGACGTCGATCAAGGCGAAGCCGATCGAGCTTTCTCACGACGATGCGCTCGAAGGCGCCGCAGCTGCCATTTTCTCCGGCGCTCTTGAGCATTTTCTGGCCAATGTTCCGCTTCTTCAATCATTGAGCGCGCCGGAAAGCGTGCATCAGATGCGGGTCGCCCTGCGCCGCCTGCGCGCGGCGATCGGCCTGCTGCGACCGGCGGTCGCCGGGCCTGCGCTCGAAACTGCAGCCAACCGCGCCAAGGCGCTTGCCGCCACTCTCGGCGCGGCGCGCGATTGGGATGTCTTCGGCCTCGCATTGAGCGGCGGCCCGCGCGAGGCGATCGGCGACGATCCGAGCTTTCATGCGCTGACCGACGCGCTCGAAGCGCTTCGCGAGAAAGCCTATCGCGCCGCGCATGAGGCCGTGTCCTCCGACGAAACGGCGCGCTTCGTCGATGATTTGCGCCTGGCGATCGCGCGCCGCGATTGGGAGGCGGCGCCTGAGTCGCACGCGCCGGGCTCGGCGCGTGCCTTCGCCGCCGATGCGCTGACCGGCCTGCGCAAACGGCTCTTAAAAAAGAGCAAGGGCCTCGCGACGCTTTCCGCCGATGAGCGGCATCGAGTCCGCATCGCGCTCAAAAAGGCGCGCTATGGCGCGGAATTTTTCGAAAGTCTGTTTGACGGTCGCAAGGACGCGCGCGCCTATTTGCACGCGCTTGGCGAGATGCAGGATCAATTGGGCCTCTTCAACGATATGGAGGTCGCCAACGGCCTGCTCGATCAGATCGACTCTCTGACGCCGGAAGCCGCGCGCGCCTCAAGCTTCATTCGCGGCTGGTTCGCCCACGCCGCGCGCCAGGGCGTCGCCCATGCCGAAACGAGCGAGAAGCGACTAAAGAAGCTCGCGCCGTTCTGGACGTAAGCGACGAACATCGGCGATCAACGAAACTGCCCTTCGACCTCTTGACCGCGCATGAGGCCGGCGGCGGCGATG
This sequence comes from Methylocystis sp., assembly GCF_046349115.1. Lineage (GTDB taxonomy): Bacteria > Pseudomonadota > Alphaproteobacteria > Rhizobiales > Beijerinckiaceae > Methylocystis. Next base: position 73,819 of record NZ_JAXMCX010000003.1, read on the forward strand.
CTGATTCTTTCGCGAACCACCCTCGGGCCGCGCGGGGCTTCCTGGCGAAGGGGTTTCGCCTGTTCCCGGCGGTCGTGCGACGACATGCGCGCCGACTGGCTCTGGCCATTGATTGTCGTGCAGAAACTGAGCGCCAAAAAACAGACCCAGAGCGCCAAGGGAGCAATCCTGCGGTTCAGCATAGACATAATGCGCCTCAATCGACGATCCGAAAGACTCAGCGTGAGCCCCAAAGCCAAAAGCCGCCGACCGACATTTCCACACAAGCCATGTGGAGAGTCGGACACAGCGGCTTTGCTGCTTTTTGATCCGTCGTAGGATCGAAGCGCCAGTGATCTGAAGCGCTGAATTAGAAGCAATTTACAAGCCAGGAGCGACCGGCCGAATTTGCGGCGACCGTCGGAAAGCGCCGGGCGAATTTGCCGTTTGGTTGATCAGGCTTTGCACAAGGCGCGGCAGAGATGCGCGCGCATGCGGCAGACGCGCCTAGGCCGCCGGAGCGAAGCCGCCAAGATGCGCAGGCCTCTCGACCCCCACCCTGTCCCTCCCGCGTGAAGCGCGAGGGAGAGTTGGGGAGTGGGCGCGCCCTAAACCGCCGCCTTCTCGATGATATGCGCGAGGTCGGTCATGATCGCGTTGAGGTCGTAATTCTTCGGCGTATAGACCGCCGCGACGCCGGCGTCGCGCAGGAGCTTTTCGTCGGCGGGCGGAATAATGCCGCCGACGACGAGCGGCGCGTCGACGCCCTCCTGCTTCATCAATCTGATCACTTCATGGGCGAGCGTCACATGCGAGCCTGAGAGGATGGAGAGGCCGATGCAATGCGCGCCTTCCTTCTTGGCGGTCTCGACCAGTTCGGCCGGCGTCGAGCGGATGCCGGCGTAGATCACGTCGAAGCCGGCGTCGCGGGCGCGCACCGCGATCTGCTCGGCGCCGTTCGAATGCCCGTCGAGGCCCGGTTTGCCGACCAGGAATTTCGCGCGCTTGCCGAGCTTCTGCGAGACGCGCGCGACTTCCTCGCGCACCGCGTCGAGCTGGCCGCCGACTTGGCGCGCGGTTGAGGACACTCCGGTCGGCGCGCGATATTCGCCGAACACGCCACGCAACACATTGCCCCATTCCCCGGTGGTGACGCCCGCCTTGGCGGCGGCGATCGACGGCTCGACCATATTGCGCCCTTCCTTCGCGGCGCGGGCCAGTTCTTCGATCGCGGCCTTCGCCGCCTTCTGGTCACGGCTTTCGCGCCACGCTTTCAGCCGCGAAATCTGCTCGGCCTCGACATGTTCGGGCACGACCATGATCTGATCGTCGCCCGAGGCGAGCGGCGACGGCTCGCCGCCGGTGAATTTGTTCACGCCGACGACGATCTGCTCGCCGGCTTCGATCGACTCGAGACGCGCGGTGTTGGCCTCCACGAGCTTCGATTTCATATAGCCGATCTCGACCGCCGCGGCGGCGCCGCCGAGTTCCTCGATCTTTTTGAGTTCGGCTTTCGCCTCTTCCTTCAACTCGCCGACCTTGCGGGCGATTTCGGGATTGCCGTCGAAAATGTCGCCATATTCCAAAAGGTCGGTCTCATAGGCCATGATCTGCTGCATGCGCAGCGACCATTGCTGGTCGAAGGGCCGCGGCAGGCCGAGCGCCTCGTTCCAGGCGGGAAGCTGCACGGCGCGGGCGCGGGCGTTCTTGGAGAGCACCACGGCGAGCATCTCGATCAAGATGCGGTAGACGTTGTTCTCCGGCTGCTGCTCGGTCAGCCCCAGCGAATTGACTTGCACGCCGTAACGGAAGCGGCGGAGCTTCTCGTCCTTCACGCCGTAGCGCTCGCGCGTGATCTCTTCCCACAACTCGACGAAGGCGCGCATTTTACAGAGTTCGGTGACGAAGCGCATGCCGGCGTTGACGAAGAAGGAGATGCGCCCGACCACCTGGGCGAAATCCTCATCCGAGATTTCGCCGGACTTCTTGACGTTGTCGAGAATGGCGACAGCGGTGGCGAGCGCGTAAGCCAGCTCCTGCGAGGGCGTCGCGCCCGCCTCCTGCAGATGGTAGGAGCAGACGTTGATCGGATTGAACTTGGGGCATTCCTTGGTGGTGAAGAGAATGAGGTCCTGCGTCAGCCGTAGCGACTGCGCCGGCGGAAACACATAGGAGCCGCGCGACAGATATTCCTTGATGATGTCGTTTTGCGTCGTGCCCTGGAGCTTGGCGCGCGGCGCGCCCTGCGCCTCGGCGGCGGCGATATAGAGCGCCATCAGCCACACCGCGGTAGCGTTGATGGTCATCGAGGTGTTCATCTCGCCGAGCGGAATGCCCTCGAAAAGCGCGCGCATGTCGCCAAGATGCGAGATCGGCACGCCGACCTTGCCGACTTCGCCGCGCGACAGGATATGGTCGCTGTCATAGCCGGTCTGGGTCGGCAGATCGAAGGCGACGGAGAGGCCGGTCTGTCCCTTGGCGAGATTGGAGCGGTAAAGCTTATTGGATTCGCTCGCCGTCGAATGGCCGGCGTAGGTGCGAAACATCCAGGGCTTGTCGCGGCCAGCATTGCGGCTCTTCTCGGCGGACATGTCGTTCACTTTAATGGCTCCTCCGCCCGTTGCGATAGCACATGACCCTGTTTTGACAAGATGAGGCGGGGGGCGGCTTAGATCGGCTTCATCGCGACCCCGACCGAAGGCGCAGCCTCGGCAAGTCGCCGGTCCAGCGTGCAGAGTGACGCGCCATATTCTGCGCAGACCGCAAGATGCAGCGCGTCGCCTGCCCGAAGCCCCAGCGCATGCTGGCCCGCGAAGCGCGCCGCCGCGCGAAAATGATTGGCGTCGATCGGCAACGTGACGAAGCAATCGGCGGCGAGTTGGGTGAAGCCGGAGAGCGCCGCCGCCCGCTGCGCAAGGTCGATCTGACGGCTGCGCAACTTAATCGACAGGGCGGAAGAGAATTCCGTGACCACCCAATCGCTGATCGCCAGTTCTTCTTGCCGATCGCCAAGCCAGGCCTGCACGCGATCGGTCTCCGCCTCCCTCGTCAGCGCCGCAACGAGGATCGATGTGTCCAGATAGAGCGTCAATAACGCTCCGCGTTGCGCAAGCGGCGCATGAATTCGCCGGCGGTCTCCCCCTGGCCCGGCATGTCCTTAGTGATCGCACGCAACATGGCGACGTCAACGGGCTTCTTGGGCTCCGCCAGCGGCGCAATCTTGGCGACCGGCCTGCCCCGACGCGTGACGCAGACCGTTTCGCCCTTCGCCGCGCGCTCGACGAGTTCGCTCAAATGCGCCTTGGCTTCAGCAACGGTGACGGCGCTCATTTTTCCCTCATGACCAACTGGATGACCATTAGCGCAAAATGCCAGGCGACGCCAGTGGCGTCGGCATATTCGGCTATCTATATTCCTGCTCAAAGCTCGAACAAATCATCCTCCGAGACTTTTCCGCTCTCCATGCGCGACGACGCGAAGGCTCATTGCCGCCGTCGAGTTAGGGACTTTTCGCCTCACCCTGCCCCGTCTATAAGCTCCCGCCATGTGCGCCCGTCTCAGGGCGACAAGGCGAGGATCCCAAAGTTGACCGATAAGAAAGACCTCTACGAGATGGGCGAAATTCCGCCGCTCGGGCATGTGCCGAAGAACATGTACGCCTGGGCGATCCGCAAGGAGCGGCATGGGCCGCCGGAAACCGCCATGCAGCTCGAGGTCTTGCCGACCTGGGAACTCGACAGCCATGACGTGCTGGTTCTGGTGATGGCGGCCGGGGTCAATTACAATGGCGTCTGGGCTTCGCTCGGCGAGCCGGTGTCGACCCTCGACGTTCACAAAAACCCCTATCACATCGCCGGTTCCGACGCGTCCGGCGTCGTCTGGGCGGTCGGCTCCAAGGTGAAGCGCTGGAAGGTCGGCGACGAAGTCGTCGTCCACTGCAACCAGGACGACGGGGACGACGAGGAATGCAATGGCGGGGACCCGATGTTCTCGCCCTCGCAGCGCATCTGGGGCTATGAGACGCCGGACGGCTCCTTCGCCCAGTTCTGCCGCGTCCAGGACCGCCAGCTGATGGAGCGCCCCAAGCACCTGACCTGGGAAGAGGCGGCCTGCTATACCTTAACGCTGGCTACCGCCTTCCGCATGCTGTTCGGCCATTCGCCGCATCAGTTGAAGCCCGGCGACAACGTGCTGGTGTGGGGCGCCTCGGGCGGTCTCGGGGTTTTCGCGGTGCAACTCTGCGCCGCCTCTGGCGCCAACGCCATCGGCGTGATCTCGGACGAGAGCAAGCGCGATTACGTGCTTTCGCTTGGCGCCAAGGGCGTGATCAACCGCAAGGATTTCAAGTGCTGGGGGCAGTTGCCGAAAGTCAATACGCCCGAATATGTCGAATGGACCAAGAACGCCCGCGCCTTCGGCAAGGCGATCTGGGACATTACCGGCAAGAAGGATGTCGACATCGTCTTCGAACATCCCGGCGAAGCGACTTTCCCGGTCTCCTGTCTCGTGGTGAAGCGCGGCGGCATGGTGGTGTTCTGCGCCGGCACCACCGGCTTCAACCTCACCTTCGACGCCCGCTATGTGTGGATGCGCCAGAAGCGCATCCAGGGTTCGCATTTCGCGCATTTGAAGCAGGCGTCCGCCGCCAACCGCTTCGTTCTCGACCGGCGCGTCGACCCCTGCATGTCGGAAGTGTTCGCCTGGGAGAAGATTCCGGTCGCCCACACCAAGATGTGGAAGAACGAGCACGCGCCCGGCAATATGGCGGTGCTCGTGATGTCGCCCAAACGCGGCCTGCGCACGGTCGAGGACGTCAAAGAGGCCTATGCGGCGCAGAAGTAGAGCGGCGCGCGGGCGGGCCTACTCCACCTCGATGACCGCCATTAGCCCGCCGCCGCCCTTGGTCTCGGTATTGTCATTGCTGGTGTGATGGGGAATGTGGCAGTGGATCAGCCACTTTCCCCTCTCCCGCGCTTTCCAGATTACGTCATAACGCTGGCCCGGACCGACATTGACCGTGTCGGCAAGAAAGCGCGCGCCCTTGCTGAGCGTTTCGCCGTCGCGCGCGACGACCTCGAACGGCCCGCCGTGAATATGCATCGGATGGATGAAGCCGTTGTTGGTGCCGATGAAGCGCACTTTCAGCGTTTCGCCGAGCTTCATGCGCACCGTCTCGGTTGACGGATAGGACTTGCCGTTGATCGTGAAATAATTCGGCTGCATGCCATCCATCGGCATCGCCGGAAACGTCAGGCCGTCGCGCCACAGCCATTCCTGGAGCTGGATGACATAGTCGTGATCGGCGCGGATTTCCACCGCGTCGTCGGCGGGATCGATAATCAGCGCGCCATAGAGGCCGAGCGCCTGACTTCGGTCCGGCTCGGCGTGGGGATGGTAGAAATAGGTTCCGTGCTGCTTGACCGTGAATTCATAGTCGAAGAATCCGCCAGGCGGAATCGGCGCCTGGGTGATCTCGCTCGGCCCGTCCATGGCGTTCGGCAGAATGAGCCCGTGCCAGTGAACGGTCGTCGCTTCGGGCAGATCATTGCGCACCCGAATGCGCACCCGGTCGCCTTCGCGAATATGGATGCGCGGGCCGGGTATCTGATTGTTGTATGCGTAAGCGTCGACGGCGACGCCGGGCAGGATGCGCCAGCGGATCACTGACGCTTTGAGTTCGAAGACCTTGACGCCCGCGTCGATTTTGAAGGGCAATTCGCGATCGCCGCGGGTTTGAATCGGAAATTGCGCGCCGACGCGCCGCGAATCCGCGAAACTCATTTCGCGCATCGCCGCGGCGCTCGTGTCGCGATACATGGTCATTCCTGGCGGCATGATCAGCCCGCCAACATCATGCGCCGACAGCCGCATGTTCAGCCAATTGGCGGGCGCGATCATGCCGGTGGCGAGAAGGACGAGCGACGCGAGGCTGAAGGCGGCGATCTGAGCCGAGGTCGCCTCGGGCCTCATATGCATCTGCATCGGCGCCGCGCCAGGCGCCGGCTGCTGGCCGTGCTCGGGAAGCGCGTCGGCGCTCTCGCTCATGCCGGAATGCGCGCCGTGATGGTGATGCTGGTGCGCCGCCGATTCCGCTGCGACATTTTCGGGCGCTGCACCCTCATGGCCAACATCACGCGCGCGCTCGGTCATCAGCCCGTGCTTGATGCCCTGCGCGACCATCCAGACATTTGAAGGATAGGCGGTGGCGAAGCCGGCCATCACGCCGATCGACATCACCCCCCAGAAGATGAGTTCGGTCGGAACCATGGCGCGCATGTCATGGCCCATCATCAGGAAGCTCATGACTGGGGCCATGCCGGCCATCATGAAATTCATGCTGATGAATTCGGGAAAGAAGCTGCGCCGCACATTCTCGAAATAGGAGCCGCCCATCATCTCCTTCATGAACAGCGACTGGAAAATGAACAGGCCGAAGGCGAAGCCCGCGACATATTCGATGATGAGGTCGAGCCACATCGGCAGGCCGAGCGAGGCGACGATGACGGCGGCGAGGATGATGCCCGTCGCGTCGCCGGCGACGCAATGAATGGTGGAGCCGACCCCCTGCTTCCACAGCGGTCGCACGAATCGCTCATGCGCGCCGGGCCGCGGCTCCTTGTCGGTCAGGACGTAAAGCAGAAGGCCGAACGGTCCCGTATAGAGCGTGACGAGGACGAACCCCCATTTCATTACGGCGGGTTCTGGATTTCTGGCGCCGTCGATCGCGACATAAAGCGTGCAAATAGCGGTCAGCGCGAACCAGGCCGCGAGATAATAGTCGACCGGCAGAACGAAGAGCGAATGCATGTCGGCCTTCCCCAGGGCTGATGGAATGCGCGGCGATCGGACGCCCGTCTCGCCGAGCGGACCTTTCTCCGACAGGAAAACCCGTAGACGACCGCCCTGGTTCATTGAACGTAAAGATTGGCGGCACCACAGTAGACGAAATCCTGAGGGCGGTCGCGGCCCCCTGTCGCAGGGGGCTTTGCCGCCTTGTGCGGTTGAGCTTTTGTCAATAGGTTCCGCGCCGGCGACAACGGGGAGGCGGCTCTTAAGTTCTCGCTTCATCCAAAGGCGCGCGCGCCGTTTCGCTTGCTTCGGGATTTCCGCTTCATGTCCGTGCTGATCGACAAAAACACCAAAGTCATCACCCAAGGCTTCACCGGCAAGACCGCCACTTTCCATTCCGTGCAGGCGCTCGACTACGGGACCAAAATGGTCGGCGGCGTCTCTCCCGGCAAAGGCGGCTCGGTCCATCTCGATTTGCCGGTTTTCGACACGGTCGCCGAGGCGCGCGACAAGACCGGCGCCGACGCTTCGGTCGTCTATGTGCCGCCGCCGGGCGCGGCCGACGCCATCTGCGAGGCGATCGAGGCGGAAATCCCGCTGATCGTCTGCATCACCGAGGGCGTTCCGGTTCAGGACATGATCCGGGTCAAGCGCGCGCTCTGCGGCTCCAAGTCCCGCCTCATCGGTCCGAACTGCCCCGGCGTCGTCACCGCCGGCGAGAGCAAGATCGGCATCATGCCCGGCAATATTTTCTCGCGCGGGTCGGTCGGCGTCGTGTCGCGCTCGGGCACGCTCACCTATGAGGCGGTGTTCCAGACGACCCGCGAAGGCCTGGGCCAGACGACCGCCGTCGGCATCGGCGGAGACCCAGTCAAAGGCACGGATTTTATTGAGGTGCTGGAGTTGTTTCTCGCCGACGACGCGACTAAGTCCATCATCATGATTGGCGAAATCGGCGGGTCGGCGGAGGAGGACGCGGCCCAATTCTTGATAGACGAGGCCAAGCGCGGCCGCAAAAAGCCGATGGTGGGATTCATCGCCGGCCGCACCGCGCCGCCCGGCCGCCGAATGGGCCATGCCGGCGCGATCGTCTCGGGCGGAAAAGGCGACGCCGAAAGTAAAATCGCAGCCATGGAGTCGGCGGGCATTAAAGTGTCGCCGTCGCCTGCGAGGCTCGGAAAGACATTGGTCGAAGCGTTGAAGGGCTAGCCGCCTTAGCCGGCTCGACGCTTCGAAAGTCGTCGGCGCCCTTGAGCGCCGGCGCTTTTGGGAAAGATTGAGATGGCGCGTTTCGAAACCAATGGCGGCGCCGGGCCAGCGCCGGCCGGCGCACGCTCGCCGCAAAATGATTTTCTCGCTTCGACATCCTTTCTGCAGGGCGCCAACGCCGGCTATCTCGAAGGCCTGCTGGCGGCCTATGAGGCCGACCCCTCTTCGGTCAGCCCCGACTGGCGCAATTTCTTCGCCGAGATGGGCCTCAAGCCGCAGGACAAGCCGGCGCTAGACGGGCCGAGCTGGGCGCGCCGCGACTGGCCGCAGCCGCAAAGCGGCGAATGGGTCGGCGCGCTCGTCGGCGAGGCGCCGGCGCCTGATAAAGCGCCAGCCGCTCCCGCCGCGCCCTCGCTGACCGGCGAGGACGTATTGCGCGCGACGCGCGACTCGGTTCGCGCGCTGATGATGATCCGCGCCTATCGCATGCGCGGCCATCTGCACGCCAATCTCGATCCGCTCGGGCTGGAGCAGCGCCACGATCACGGCGAACTCAATCCCCAGACCTACGGTTTCACCGACGAGGATTACGAGCGCAAAATCTTCCTCGATGGCGTGCTGGGCATGCGCTTCGCCACGCTCTTCGAGATGGTGACGATCCTGCGCCGCACCTATTGCGGCACGATCGGCTTCGAATTCATGCACATCTCCAATCCGGAGGAGAAGGCCTGGCTGCAGGCGCGCATCGAAGGCCCGAAGAAGGAGATCGTCTTCACTCAGGAAGGCAAGCGGGCGATTCTCAATAAGCTCGTCGAGGCTGAAGGCTTCGAGAAATTCCTCGACGTCAAATATACCGGCACCAAGCGCTTCGGCCTCGACGGCGCCGAAGCCATCGTTCCGGCGATGGAGCAGATCATCAAGCGCGGCGGCGCGCTCGGCGTTCAGGAAATCGTCCTCGGCATGGCGCACCGCGGCCGTCTCAATATCCTCTCGCAAGTGATGGCGAAGCCGCACCGCGCTCTGTTTCATGAATTCAAGGGCGGCTCCTTCCTGCCCGACGAAGTCGAAGGTTCAGGCGACGTCAAATATCATCTGGGCGCCTCGTCGGACCGAATCTTCGACGACAACAAAGTGCATCTCTCGCTGACCGCCAATCCGTCGCATCTCGAAATCGTCGATCCGGTGGTGCTCGGCAAGGTGCGCGCGAAGCAGGATCAGCATCATTGCGGCGAGGGCGATCGACGCTCAGTGATGCCGCTGCTCATTCACGGCGACGCGGCCTTCGCCGGCCAGGGCGTGGTCGCGGAATGTTTTGGCCTTTCCGGATTGAAGGGACATCGCACCGGCGGCTCGATCCACTTCATCATCAACAATCAGATCGGCTTCACCACCTATCCGCGTTATTCGCGCTCGTCGCCCTACCCTTCCGACGTCGCCAAGATGGTCGAGGCCCCGATCCTCCACGTCAATGGCGACGATCCCGAGGCGGTCGTCTTCGCGGCGCGCGTCGCCGCCGAATTCCGTCAGCAGTTTCAAAAGCCCGTCGTCATCGACATGTGGTGCTATCGCCGCTTCGGCCATAATGAGGGCGACGAGCCGGGCTTCACCCAGCCGCTGATGTATAAGAAGATCAGAGCGCACCGCACGACTCTCGACATTTACGCGGATCGTCTGATCGCCGAAGGCGTCCTGTCGCGCGACGACGTCGACCGGATGAAGGAAGAATGGCGCGCGCGGCTCAATCAGGAATTCGAATCCGGCCAGAGCTATCGGCCCAACAAGGCGGATTGGCTCGACGGCCGCTGGGCCGGCAAAAAATCAGGCTCGCAGCTCTCCGACAATGAGCGTCGCGGTCAGACCGGCGTCGCCCTGGAGACGCTTCAGCAGATCGGCGAGAAGATCACCTCGACGCCGCCAGATTTTCACCTGCATCGCACGATCCAGCGCTTTCTCGACAATCGCAAGGCGGCGATCGAGCATGGCGGACCGATTGACTGGGCGACGGCGGAAGCGCTGGCGATGAGTTCGCTGCTCTATGAGGGCTACAATGTCCGGCTCTCCGGACAGGACAGCGAACGCGGCACCTTTTCGCAGCGTCACAGCGTGCTGATCGACCAGGAGAGCGAGGCGCGCTACCTGCCGTTCAATCACATCGCCGACGGCCAGGGGCGTTACGAAGTCGTCAATTCGATGTTGTCGGAAGAGGCGGTGCTCGGCTTCGAATATGGCTATTCGCTCGCCGAGCCCGACGCGCTGGTGTTGTGGGAAGCCCAGTTCGGCGATTTCGCCAATGGCGCGCAGGTGGTGTTCGACCAGTTCATTTCCTCGGCCGAGCGCAAATGGCTGCGCATGTCCGGCCTCGTCTGCCTGCTGCCGCACGGCTATGAAGGCCAGGGACCCGAACATTCCTCGGCGCGGCTCGAGCGCTATCTGCAGCTTTGCGCCGAAGACAATATGCAGGTCGCCAATTGCACGACGCCGGCGAATTACTTCCACATCCTGCGCCGGCAGTTGCACAGAAGCTTCCGCAAGCCGCTGGTGCTGATGACGCCGAAATCGCTGTTGCGTCACAAGCGGGCGGTGTCGCGTCTCGGCGAGATGGGCATGGCGTCGAGCTTTCAGCGGCTGCTGCTCGACGACGCAGAAACGGCGCCGAACGAGACCTTCGTTCTCCAGCCGGACGAAAAGATTCGCCGGGTGATCCTGTGTTCGGGCAAGGTCTATTACGATCTTTTCGAGGAGCGCGAGAAACGCGGCGTCGACGACGTCTATCTGCTGCGCGTCGAGCAGCTCTATCCCTTCCCGCTGAAGAGCCTCGTCACGGCGCTCGGGCGTTTCAAGGACGCCGACGTCGTCTGGTGCCAGGAGGAGCCCAAGAATATGGGCGCCTGGTCCTTCGTCGAGTCCTATCTTGAATGGGTGCTGACGCAGATCGGCGGCAAGTCGAAGCGCGCGCGCTATGTGGGGCGACCCGCCTCCGCCTCGACCGCGGCGGGCACCATGTCCCGCCATCTCGCGCAGCTGAAATCATTCCTGGACGAAGCGTTCGCGGCTTAGGACGCGGCGCCACTTAAAGAGAGAGCCGATGGCTGAAATTCGCGTCCCGACCTTGGGCGAATCGGTGACAGAAGCGACCATCGGCCGCTGGTTCAAGAAAGCCGGCGACGTGGTGCGCGCTGACGAGGCGCTCGCCGAACTTGAAACTGACAAGGTCACGCTCGAAGTCAACGCGCCCGCAGCCGGCGTGCTCGCCGAAATCGTCGCCAAGGAAGGCGAGACCGTGGAGCCGGGCGCGCTGCTTGGCCAGATCGTCGAGGGCGCGGCGTCTCCCCAGCCGAACCCGCCGGCGCCGAGTCCCGCTGCGAACGCGATGCCGCCGTCGCCTTCCGCCGCCAAAATCGCCGTCGAACAGGGGATCGACATTGCCCAGGTCCCCGGCAGCGGCAAGCGCGGTCAGGCGTTGAAATCGGACGTCGTTCAGTTCGCCGCCCGTCAGGCGGCGGCGCCGCAGCCCGCTCAGGAGGCCCGCGCGCTGGCCCCCGCACCGGAAGTTCGGGTCGAAGCGCCGCCGGCCCCGCGCCCGCCGCTGCCGCCGGAGGACGCCCGCCGCGAAGAGCGGGTGAAGATGACGCGGCTGCGCCAGACGATCGCGCGCCGGCTCAAGGAAGCGCAGAACGCCGCCGCGATGCTGACGACGTTCAACGAAGTCGACATGTCGACGCTCATCGACCTGCGCAAACGCTACAAGGAGGCCTTCGAAAAGCGGCATGGCGTGAAGCTCGGCTTCATGGGCTTTTTCGTGAAGGCCTGCTGTCAGGCGCTGGAAGAAATTCCGGCCGTCAATGCGGAGATCGACGGAACCGACATTATCTACAAGCGCTTCTGCCATATCGGCGTCGCCGTCGGCACGGAGAAGGGCCTCGTCGTGCCGGTGGTGCGCGACGCCGACCGTCTCTCGCTCGCCGAGATCGAACAGACCATCGCCGCGCTCGGCCGCAAGGCGCGCGACGGCGCGCTCGACATCAATGATCTGCAGGGCGGCACGTTCACGATTTCAAATGGCGGCGTCTATGGCTCGCTGATGTCGACGCCCATTTTGAACGCGCCGCAATCGGGCATTCTCGGCATGCACAAGATTCAGGAGCGCCCCGTGGTGATCGACGGCAAGATCGAGGCGCGGCCGATGATGTATCTCGCGCTGTCCTATGACCACCGCCTCGTCGACGGAAAGGAAGCCGTGACTTTTCTGGTGCGGGTCAAGGAGTTGCTGGAAGACCCGGCGAGACTCGCGCTCGGACTCTGACCGCGACCCCTTCAAAATCTCCAAACGCTACACATCTAAATTCAGACGGCGCGCCGCTCATTGGGCGTCGTCGGCGGTGGCGAAAGGACCGCCATGGAGGTAAGGATGGACATGAAAACCGCGACCGAACGCACGGAATCCCCGCTGACGGCCGAGCAGTTCGCCCAGCTTGGCGATGGCCTCATCGCTTATGTGCGGCCGATGCGCTCGGAGGACGTCAATCGGCTTTACCCGCAGGCGCCTCATATTGCGCCGGGGTTGATGATTTTCGCGCTGTTCGGCGCCGATGGCGCGCCCATCGTCCTCGCGGATTCCGAAGAAGGCTGCATCGGCAACGCGCTTGAAAACCATCTGCAAATGGTCAGCCTGCATTAAGCAACGAAAATAGCCCGGCCCGCCCAGGCGTCAGACAGATATTCAATAGGCGGCGACCATCGGCCCCTCCGGCCCGGGCCAATCGATCCGATAGTTGAATCCTGTGCGGATCAGATGGGTCGCGCTGGCGCTCGAGGCGGCGAAATTCGCGGGAATTCCGTCCGCCACCAAGCCGCCATAGGCGTTGATCGCGTAACCCTGCCGACCAAGGTCCACATAAAGCCACTCAGCCTTGAGACTCCAGTTGCGGGCGACGGCGTATTCGAGTCCCGCGCCCGCGGTCCAGCCCGTGGCGAAGCCGGAAAAGGCGCCGGCGGAGCAATAGAAGTCGAGCGCGCAGAACCTGTTGCCCTCGCCAAGCGCCCCGCGCGCCGAGACCTGGCCATAGGCGAAGCCGCCGGTGAGGTAGAGCATGATGTCGTCGCGCGGCAGAACGCCAAACCGCCCGCGCACGGTTCCGAGCGACTCGAGCAGCCGCTTGGCGCTGGCGGCGAAATTCCGACACTCATTGTCTTCATCAAAGCAGTCGCCTTTCTTGCTCTCTTCATTGAGGAAGTTGGCGGAAGCGCCGTATGAGCCGCCGATATTGGCGTAGGCGAAATCGGTCTCAAGACCCGCGACGAGAAGCGGATGAAGGCGCCAATTATAGCCGATTTGCCCGCCGCCGACGAAGCCGGCGATGTCCGAGCGCTGTGAGAAGGGCGCCCTGGCGTCCGACTGGAGGATCGCCGCTTCCGGCGAGCGCGCGGCCAGAGTCGTATCTTTCGCGGCGGCGAAACCATAGCCGACATGGCCGCCAATATAGACGCCGCCCCATTCATGCGGCTCCGCCGCCGCCTTGCCGAAGAACGGACCGAATTCGCCAGCGCCGGTCCGATCGTCGGGGCCGCCGAAGCGGTAGCCCGCCTGCAAGAAAAATCCGTAGCGTTCCGACAGCGAGTAGATCGGGTGCGCCACATTGTCGAACTGGCGCTCGCCATGGTCTATGCCCGGCGCGCTGAATCGCCAATAACGCCCGCCGATCCCGACGCTGAACCGCGGCGTCAGATCATAGGCGATGAGGCCTTCGAGCTGAACGCCGTCCCCTTCGCCCGACTGCTGCACGCCGCGTATGTTGGGACGAAAATTATGATAGTCGGTGTTCCACAGCCAGCTGTGAATCCAGGCCGCTTCTAGCGAGGCGCGCAGGCCCGGGGTCAGTTCGATCTCGCCGCCGACGCCGACGCGCAGCGAGTTCCACGAAACGTCGAAATCGAGGCCGTCCAGACTTGTCGGGTAAGGCGTCCGATTCTCCGGAGCCGCTGCGCAAAGCTCTGTGTTCATCAGAACCTGCGCGCAGCCGAATGAATTCATCCGCTCATGGAAATTATTATAGCCGACGAAGGGACCGATCCTGACCGGCTGGCCAGTCGGCAATCTGGTCTCCACGACATTATAGCCCAGATCGACGGTGACATATTTGAGCGAGCCGCCGCTCTGTACATGGACCGTATTGCTATAACCGCCATACTTCGCGGCCACGGTGTCCTCGTCATTGAGCTTGCCGCTCGCCAGCGTCCCGCCGCCGAAAAAGCCTTTCAGGAAGGCGCCGCTCTCATGGTCGACGCGAAAAAAGGTCTCGGCCGAATGGCCGGTCACATCGCCGAAGGTGAGGCGCGAAACCAACGTTCCCGGGAAATAGGCGTGATAGTAATCATATTTATGGTTGCCCGAACTGAACCAGTAGCGGGCGCCGACTTCTACGCGCCATGGCGACGGCGCCAAAAAAAGCGGGGGCGGAGCCTTGTCGACCGGAAGATCGGCGGCGCTGACGGCGAGAGGGCCCAGCGCCGCCGCTGCGGCGCACAGGGCGAGGAGGTGCTTACGCATCGAATTCTCGGAAAAATTGCTTGGAATGCGCGGACGTTTCGGGCCAAAAACGACCGACTCAATACTGACTTATGGGTAAGATGAATTATTGTCGGACGCTGTAGCCGCGGCGCAACAGCGCCGGAAATTTTGGGCGCATCCCCAACTTGACAGCCGCGCCGCCCGCTCCTATCTGCATGTCGCCTGCTGGCACTCAGCAAAGATGAGTGCCAGCAGGCGTTCGCATATCCCTTTTTGGCGGGGCAGAACCCCGTCAGGCCAGAAAAGGAAAGATTCACAATGGCGTTCCGTCCCCTCCACGACCGCGTCGTGGTCAAGCGACTCGAAGGCGAGGAAAAGACCAAAGGCGGCATCATCATTCCGGACTCCGCGAAGGAGAAGCCGCAAGAGGGCAAGGTGGTCTCCGTCGGACCCGGCGCCCGCGACGAAAACGGCAAACTCAACCCGCTCGACGTCAAGGCCGGCGACCGCGTGCTGTTCGGCAAATGGTCGGGCACCGAGGTCAAGATCGACGGCGATGACCTGCTGATCATGAAGGAAAGCGACATTCTCGGCATCGTCGACTGACTCGACGCCGCCGATCGCTTTTGAACCCTTTAGGAGAATTTTAAATGGCTGCAAAAGACGTCCGTTTCTCAACTGACGCCCGCGACCGCATCCTGCGCGGCGTCGAAATCCTCAACAACGCCGTCAAAGTGACGCTCGGCCCCAAGGGCCGCAATGTCGTCATCGAGAAGTCCTTCGGCGCGCCGCGCATCAGCAAGGACGGCGTCACGGTGGCGAAGGAAATCGAGCTTGCCGACAAGTTCGAGAATCTCGGCGCCCAGCTCGTCCGCGAAGTCGCCTCGAAGCAAAATGACATCGCCGGCGACGGCACCACGACGGCGACGGTTCTCGCCGCCTCGATCGCCCGCGAAGGCTCCAAGGCGGTCGCCGCCGGCCTCAACCCGATGGATCTGAAGCGCGGCGTCGATCTCGCCGTCGAGGCCATCGTCGCCGATCTCAAGCAGCATTCCAAGAAGGTCACCTCGAACGACGAGATCGCCCAGGTCGGCACCATCTCCGCGAACGGCGACAAGTTCATTGGCGAGGAAATCGCCAAGGCGATGCAGAAGGTCGGCAATGAGGGCGTGATCACGGTCGAGGAGGCGAAGAGCCTCGAGACCGAGACCGACATCGTCGAGGGCATGCAGTTCGATCGCGGCTATCTCTCGCCCTATTTCATCACCAACGCCGAGAAGATGATCGCCGAGCTCGACGATCCCTACATTCTCATCCATGAGAAGAAGCTGTCGACGCTGCAGCCGCTGCTGCCGATTCTCGAAGCGGTGGTGCAGACCGGCAAGCCTCTGCTCATCGTCGCCGAGGACGTCGAAGGCGAGGCGCTCGCCACGCTCGTCGTCAACAAGCTGCGCGGCGGCTTGAAGATCGCCGCCGTCAAGGCGCCGGGCTTTGGCGACCGTCGCAAGGCGATGCTCGAAGACATCGCGATCCTGACCGGCGGCCAGATGATCGCCGAGGACCTCGGCATCAAGCTCGAGAACGTCACGCTCGCCATGCTCGGCCGCGCCAAGCGCGTGCGCATCGAAAAGGAGAACACGACGATCATCGACGGCGCCGGCGAGAAGAAGGACATCGAGGCGCGCATCTCCCAGATCAAGGGCCAGATCGAGGAGACAACCTCCGACTATGACCGCGAGAAGCTGCAGGAGCGTCTCGCCAAGCTCGCAGGCGGCGTCGCGGTGATCCGCGTCGGCGGCGCGACCGAGGTCGAAGTCAAGGAGAAGAAGGACCGCGTCGACGACGCGCTCAACGCCACCCGCGCGGCGGTCGAAGAAGGCGTGTCGCCGGGCGGCGGCGTCGCGCTGCTGCGCGCCATCAAGGCGCTCGGCGGCGTCAAGGTCGGCAATCCGGATCAGCAGACGGGCGTCGACATCGTCCGTAAGGCGATCCAGGCGCCGGCCCGCCAGATCGTCGACAATGCCGGCGGCGACGGCGCCGTGGTGGTCGGCAAGCTGCTCGAATCCGGCGAATACGGCTATGGCTTCGACGCGCAGAAGGGCGAGTATGGCGACCTGATGAAGCTCGGCATCATCGACCCGACCAAGGTCGTGCGCACCGCGCTGCAGGACGCCGCCTCGATCGCCGGCCTGATCATCACCACCGAGGCGACGATCACCGAAGCGCCGAAGAAGGAAGCTCCGCCGCCGATGCCGGGCGGCGGCATGGGCGGCATGGACTTCTAAGCCGCGTCCATCCAACAAGACAGAGCCCCGGACGACCAAACGTCCGGGGCTTTTTTCTTACGCGACGCCATGAAATAGCGAGCCTCGAAGCTCGCTTGGCTGCGAACACGCCGACTTAGGCGGTTTTGCGGTTGACGCGCCCTTCAGCAAGCCAAGAGAGTTTCCGCGTAGCGTTCTTTTCTTTGGCGAGCGTTTCTCAAGAAAAGTTGCGCGCAATCCTCGCGGCCAAACGCCTCGGCCCGCCCCAGCGCCATAAACCCCAAACTCTGTCTGTGCTTCGCTGCGCCGCGCGCGGCGGCGCGACGCAGGCACTTGCGCGTCTTGGGACGTCTTGGGGCGTTGCCCTATGGCTTGCGCTCGTTTAGCATGAGCTTCGCGCGCGGGTTCACGCGCGCGTTAAGCAAGAATTGGGAGGAGCAAGATGGCGAGCTTGCGCACGCCGGTGGAGTCGAACGGCGACTGGGCCGAGCATGTAAGGACCTATGAGACATTTCTGCTGCTGCTGAAGATCGCGGCGGCGGGCACGGCAGTGGTGCTGCTCGCGCTGTATTTCTTCGTCGCGCGCTAGGCCCGCGCTCTTCGCCTGCCACCGCTGGCGGCGACGCTGGCGGCGACGGTTTTTCCGCAACCGGAGTTCGTCATGCGCATCGCCGTATTGGCTGAAACGGATCAGTCCGAGCCGCGGGTCGCGGCCACGCCTGAGACCGTCAAGAAATTCATCGGGCTCGGCGCCGACGTGGCGGTCGAGTCCGGCGCCGGCGCCGCAGCCGGCATTTCCGACGGCGATTACGCCGCGGCCGGCGCGACGGTCGCCAATGACGCGGCGGCGGCGCTGACCGGCGCCGACGTGGCGCTGCGCGTGCGGCGTCCCTCGGCGGCGGAGCTCGCGGGCGCGAAACCCAATCTCGCGGTGATCGCGATCATGGACCCCTTTGGCGCCGGCGCTCAGCTCGCCGAACTGGCCAAGGCCGGCGCGATCGCCTTCGCCATGGAGTTCATGCCGCGCATCACCCGCGCGCAAACCATGGACGTGCTGTCGTCGCAGGCCAATCTCGCGGGCTACCGCGCGGTCATTGACGCGATGGCCGAATATGGCCGCTCATTCCCGATGATGATGACCGCCGCCGGCACCGTTCCGGCGGCGAAAGTCTTTATCATGGGCGTCGGCGTCGCCGGCCTGCAGGCGATCGCCACCGCGCGGCGCATGGGCGCGATCGTCACCGCCACCGACGTTCGTCCCGCGACGAAGGAGCAGGTCGAGTCGCTCGGCGCGAAATTCATCGCAGTCGAAAACGAAGAGTTCAAACAGGCCGAGACCTCCGGCGGCTACGCCAAGGAAATGTCGCCCGAATATCAGCAGGCGCAGGCCGAGCTCGTCGCCTCGCACATCGCCAAGCAGGATGTCGTCATCACCACGGCGCTGATCCCCGGCCGACCGGCGCCCAAGCTCATCTTGGCTGAGATGGTGAGCTCGATGCGTCCCGGCTCGGTCATCGTCGATCTCGCGGCCGAGCGCGGCGGCAATTGCGAGTTGACCAAGCCCGGCGAAACCGTGGTGGTCGACGGCGTGAAAATTCTTGGCGCGCTCAACCTCGCCGGCCGCATGGCGTCGACGGCGTCAAGCCTCTACGCCAAGAATTTGCTGGCCTTCGTCGAGACGCTCGTCTCGAAGGACACGAAGCAGCTCGCCATCAACTGGGACGACGAATTGGTGAAGGCGACCGCGCTGACCCGCGACGGCGCCATCCTGGACGAACGTTTCAAATAGCCGCCTGCGCGCACAACAAACCAAAGGGGCGTTAAGCGATGACCGACTCTACGCAACAATTGCTTGAGAAGGCGCAGGCGGCGGCAGAGGCCGCCCGCCATCTCGCCGAACAGGCGCAGCAATATTCCGACGAACTTGCGCATACGGCGGCCGCCGCCGCGGCGCACGGGCTTGCCGGCGGCGCCATCGATCCATTCGTCTTCCGCGTGGCGATTTTCGCCATGGCGGTGTTCGTCGGCTATTACGTCGTCTGGTCGGTGACGCCGGCCCTGCATACGCCGCTGATGTCGGTGACCAACGCGATTTCCTCGGTGATCATCGTCGGCGCGCTGCTCGCCGCCGGCGTCGAAGGCATGACCGCCGCCGAGGCCTCGGGCTCATGGTGGGCGAACGCCTTCGGCTTCATCGCCGTCATTCTCGCCAGCGTGAACATTTTCGGCGGCTTCCTGGTCACCGAACGCATGCTCGCCATGTACAAGAAGAAGGGCTGACGCCATGAGCGCCAATATCGCAGCCCTCCTCTATCTCGTCTCCGGCGTCCTGTTCATCCTCGCGCTGCGCGGCCTCTCGTCGCCGGCGACGTCGCGGGAGGGCAATCGCTACGGCATGATCGGCATGGCGATCGCCGTCGCGACGACGCTGCTGACGCATTTTCCGTCCTTCGGCGGCCTGCTGATGATCGTGATCGGCGTCGCCATCGGCGGCGGCGCGGGCGCCTTCATCGCCCAGCGCGTGCCGATGACGAAGATGCCGGAACTCGTCGCCATGTTCCACTCGCTCGTCGGCCTCGCCGCCGTGCTGGTGGCGGGCGGCGCATTCTTCGCGCCGCGCGCCTTCGGCATCGGCGATTCGAGCGAGATTCACGCCGGCAGCCTCGTCGAAATGTCGCTCGGCGCGGCGATCGGCGCGATCACCTTCACCGGATCGATCATCGCCTTTCTGAAGCTCTCCGAGCGCATGACCGGCAAGCCGATCCTGCTGCCGGAGCGCCACACCATCAACATCATGCTCGGCGTCGCGATGCTGGCGCTGACCGCGCTGTTCGTCGGCACGCAGAGCGGCTTCTGGCTGTTCCTGCTGATCGTCGCCTCGCTGGTGGTGGGCGTGACGCTGATCATTCCGATCGGCGGCGCCGACATGCCGGTCGTCGTCTCGATGCTCAACTCCTATTCGGGCTGGGCGGCGGCGGGCATCGGCTTCACGCTCGGCAATCTGGCGCTGATCATCACCGGCGCGCTGGTCGGCTCATCGGGCGCGATCCTTTCCTACATCATGTGCAAGGGGATGAACCGCAGCTTCATCTCGGTCATTCTCGGCGGCTTCGGCGGCGAGGTGGCGGGGCCGGCGGGCGGCAAGGAGACGCGCAACGTCAAGCAGGGCTCGGCCGAGGACGCCGCCTATATCATGCAGAACGCCGGCAAGGTGATCGTCGTGCCGGGCTATGGCATGGCGGTGGCGCAGGCGCAGCACGCGCTGCGCGAAATGGCCGACATCCTCAAGGCGGAAGGCGTCGATATCAAATACGCCATCCATCCGGTCGCCGGCCGCATGCCGGGCCATATGAATGTGCTGCTCGCAGAGGCCAATGTGCCTTACGACGAAGTGTTCGAACTCGAGGACATCAACTCCGAATTCGGACAGGCGGATGTCGCCTTCGTCATCGGCGCCAATGACGTGACCAATCCCGCCGCCAAGACCGACAAGACCTCGGCGATCTACGGCATGCCGATCCTCGACGTCGAAAAAGCGAAGACGGTGCTGTTCTTGAAGCGCGGCATGGGCTCAGGCTACGCCGGCGTCGAGAACGAGCTGTTCTTTAGGCCCAACACGATGATGCTGTTCGGCGACGCTAAGAAGACCGTCGAATCGATCGTCAAATCGCTGGCGCATTAAGCTTCAACAGAGCAAAAATCGATTGAGCCCGGGAGTTTTCTCCCGGGCTTTTTTGCGCGATTGGCGCAAGACCCGGCATCGTTGCGCTCAGGGCGAATTCCCCGCGCGCATCATGGGCCCGGCCGCGACACTCGTCGCTCGCCATCGACGCCGCGCGACAGGCGCGTGCGGTGGCGCACAGTCCAGCGATGCGCCCCTCCTTAGGCTCCGAGCTCTGCTGCGGCGGCAAAGGGGAACCAAAGCTCCCACAGCGGCGTTCGTATTTACATATTGAGCAATCTCCAATTTTTTGGGAGTGACGATCATGTTTAAGAATATTCTTTCCGTGGCGACCGGCGCCTTAAATAAGGTATTGCATGTTTTCAGTAGTCAATTCGTCAGCACCCTTACTGCGCTAGTCGTCATTGCGCCATTCGCGGCATGGATCGGGGGGTGGTTCACTGGTCCGAGCTCCTACAAAATTTATTTTGTGGGAGACAACAAACAAGCTGGCGTGCTTGATTCATGGCAGGGAATAAAGTCTTCACTGAGCGATGAACAAATCGACGACATCAGGGTCGAGATGATACAAGTCGACGCTACTCCTGATGACGCCGAAGAAGTCTCAAAAACAATTGTTAATAAAGATGATACATTAATGGTGATTGGACATTTCAGCAGCACTGCATCTTCTCATGCGCTCAACCATTATATGCTTGCTGACCCTCCCATTCCAGTCATTTTACCGATCGAAAGCAATCCGGCGCTCGATGTTCGTGACAGTTCGCGAGCCTATGCGCCGCTTTTCCGCCTAGTTCCCACGGATGACCTGCAAGCCGAGGAAGCCGCCAACTTTGCCGAGGAAACCGGCGCGAAACGAATTTGGGTCATCGAAGATACCGAGACAAATCCCGTATACACTCAATATGTCGCCGCCAATTTTATTAGATTTATACAAGATAAATACAACGAAAAAAGCTATCTTGTAGATTATTGTGAAGATCGAGGAAATTTAGCTAATAATTGCGATACTGTAAAAAAATGGACTTCAGATCATTACCACGCTCGAGTGGTGCTAAGAACAACACTGTTAGCCCCTCCGTCGAGGGAGGTTGTCAAATCGCTCAACATAGATTTCGTATTTTTTGTCGGACAAGAAGAAAATTGCCTACTAATTGCCAATGAGCTTGGCGATTTTTTCAACGATACCGACAAAAAGCCGACTCTTCTTGCCGCCAAAGGCTGCGAAAAGCGTCTAGACAAGCTTTCCAATGCCAAAATCGAGCGAACCTATACGATAAATCACGTGTCCGCGTCTGATTTCTATGATCGGGGATATGCGGGTCGACCCGGTAAAGAGGCGGGCTTGATCTTGAAGGACATTTTTGACCGCGTTCGTCAGTCGAGATCGTCATTTGGCGAAGTGTTCGACAAGGGATTTCTGAGCGCGGTCAGATTCATTTTCAAGTGGCACAGAGCGCCTGACGTGCGTCTCGCGCTGGCGTCCGAGATGGAACGATCGATCGAGAAGACGACGTTTTCGATCGACCCCGGCGCTTCGGAAAAATACGACTTAAAATTCCAAAAGAACGGCCAAGTGATGGGAAAGAAATTCCATGTCTGGCGTCTGGAGAAGTCCGGCGAGGAGTTGAAATTCGTCGATCTGAAGAAGGCGCCCGACGGCAAGAAAGTTGCCGGTTCGAAAAACCACGACGATGAACGAAAAGCCGAACTTCAAAAGACGGGCCGCAGAACGAGAGTATCGCAGAACTAAACCGCGCGAGGTCGTCGCGCGACGAAAGGCGAAGACGACACGGTTCTTGAAGCGGAGGACGGGACCGTTCGTGTCGGCGTGCGGAGCGCGTTCATTCGGCCCGATACGAAGATGCTGTTCGGCGACGCCAAGAAAACGGATGCATCGATCGTCAAGCCGCTGGCGCGTTAACGCGACGGCCAAAAAATGAAAGGGCCTGGAAGCGCAATGCTTCCAGGCTCTCTCCTTTCGGTGCGCCGAGGCGCCTCACTCCCAATTGAACGCGACCGGCTGAAGCAAATTCTGCGGGAGCCCGCTCTCATTGTCGAAATAGAAAATTCCGCGTTCGGGATGTTTATTCGCGCCGTAATCATATTTGGCCGCGAAAAAGAAGGTGCGCTGCGGGAAGGGATGGAACAGGAAATATTTGTAGTTGCCGATATTGTCGATGCCAAAGTCGAAGGCCCAACGCTCGTTCCATTTGTAGTGGATCTTGGTGTCCACGACGAAAAAGCGATCGAAGGCCCCATACACGCCATGCGCTCGATCATTGTTGGAGAGCGTCGACCACATGCGGTCCTGCCAACGCGCTGCGAGCGTGAACGACCAATTATCGTCTGGTCGGTACGTCGCCACGCCCGTCCAACGCCACTTTGGCACGTAAGGGACGTTCTTGCCGGTGACGGACCAGATTCCATTGTCGAGATTGTTGCCGCCCGTAGGGGCCCAGGTCGGATCGGAGATGATACGAGAGTTGACGTAGGTCGCGCTCGCCAAAAGTTCGAGTCCCTTGACCAAGACGTCGTCCCTGCTCGCGGCGAATTCGACGCCCGAGTTGCGAATGCGCGAGATGTTGACGTTGCCTGTGGTCAGCGTGCTGAGCGACGTCACGTAAAGATTCTGAGCAATAATTGCGTCGCGCACCTCTTCGTCAAAGAGCGACACGCGCGCCGTTCCATTGCCGCCGATCTTGCGTTCGAATGTCAGCTCCTTGGTGAGAGCGACTTCCGGACGCAAATTTGGGTTCGGATTGGCGGCGGGGGCGGAGCCCGTGACCGAGGTCAGGTTGTAGAGCTCTCGCGCGGTCGGGAAACGGTTGGCCATGCCGACTGACGCCGTGACGGTCCATTTGTCGTCGGGAGTCCATTGGAACGAGCCCTTGGGCGAGACCCGAGTCGAGTAAAGGTTCGGCTGGTAGATCGGCAGCATATTCACCAGCGAAGCGGTTGAGCCGGTGCCGGTCGCGTTGATGCTGCCGAGTTGCTGGTTGTAACCGTCCGAAGCCTGCCAATGCTCGCCGCGCACCCCGACCGTGAACTTATAGAGGTCGTTGATCCTCCAGGCGTCTTGCAGCCAGAGCGCCTGCGTGCGGGTCGTGCCGTCGCCGATCGAGGCGATGGCTCCATAGGCGGCTGCGGTTCCGGAAGGCCAATTGGTCGTGAGCCAGGTCGGATTGTTGAGGTGGAACTGGTCGCCATGCAGACCGAAGCTGATGTCATGGCCCGTCAGAATGCCATCGGGACGGAGGATGCCCTTCATGTCGAAGAGGCTCCAATAGGTTCCCGTATAGACCGCGTTCTTGCCGGTCGCCGTGTAACCGACCGGCGCCGCGCTATAAGGGGCGACCTGGTCCGACTGCAAATAGGTGAAGTTCGAGGCCGAAATTTCCCAATCGAACAGACCGCCGGTGTTGCTTTTCACCGCCCCCGCATTCACCAACATCTTCTCCTGAACGCGGTAGTAGGCTGCGCCGAAGCTCTGGAGGGTCGATGTCTGCAGGCCCCAACGATTGCTGGTGCTGCTGAAGACCGGGCCGTACACCGGACCGTAGCCCGAATAGAGGTAATTCTCGGGATATGACGTGCCGTCATTCGACCAAAAGCCGAGCGTGTACGTCGCGCGGACGGTCGGCGCGAAATCATAGGCGAGCTTTAATTTGCCGTTGACCTGATCATTCGAGAGATTGCCGGCGGACCCAAGCACCGTCGCCGGCACTCCGAATTTGGTCGTCGCGAAATAGCCCCCTGGATAGCCGTACAACGTTTGCGCCGTGACATAGGTCAATGGCTGCTGCGAGCCGCGCTGCCAGTTGCCGGAAATCGTGTAGAGAAAGTCGCCGATCTTGTCGCCGACAAACACGCTGGTGACATTGTTCACCAGTCCTTTCGACGTTCCATAGAGCGAGAAGTCCTGAACGGCGAGCGTATCCTTTGCGGACACTTCCAATTGCTCCGGCATGCGCGTCGTGATCTTCAGCACGCCGCCCATGGAGTTGCCCGGATATTGCGCCGCATAGGGACCATAAAGGAAGTCAACGCGGTCGATTTCCTCCGGCGCGACGAGGCCCCAGCGCGGGGCGCCGATCGTATTGTCGTTGCCGATGAGCGCGGTGAGAAGCAGATCGTCGGCATAAACGAGACTTCGCGCCGAGGAGTTGATGCCCCAGGTTCGGGTCTGCAGGACCGCCTGCGTGTCGCCATTGTTTCGTTTGCGCACGAAAAGGCTCGGCATGTATTTGACCGCATCTTCCGTGTCGACGATGTTGATCCGACGCTCGATTTGGCTACGCGTTATACTCGCGACCGTATTCGGTAGTTGCCACTTTTGAACGAAGGCGGGCTTGCCGTCGGGAAGCGTCGCCGCCCAAATCGACGGCGTCGAAGGGGCTGAGCTTGGAGCCGGCGCGACATTCGTGGTCGCGCCAGGGCCCGCGACATGCTCGGCTCCCCGGCGAACGACGCCGCGACGCTGGCCGCCGACATCGATGGTCGGCAGCGATTGCTGCGCGGCGACGGGCGTCGCGCAAAGTTCGGAAAGCGCAAAAATCGAGAGAGCGCCGGCGGAGACGCCGCGCAGGAGCGAGTAGCGAAACATGAGTTGATTCCCTCTGGCGCCGACCAAGGCGGCGCGACTGACCCGAACGGCCTAAAGCCGTCGTAACTTTTGGCGGATCAGGCGAAGGAAGGCGGGCCGCGCGGGGAGGCGCTGCGGTTTTGCTGGGAGGGAACAAAGCTTTGCGCCGGCGGCGCCCGCGGCGCGACATGATGCGCCAAGCCTTGGATTACAAAGAGATTGTCGGTAGGCGGCAGCGTGCTCCAGCCGATATGGCAGAGCGCGCAAGCGCAGGCCTCGTGATCGAGATCGCCTGAGGGCGCTGGTTTCGACTCGCCCTGCGCCGATGACTTCTGCGCGAGGAAATGGCACTTGGCGATCGCTGCGTCGGGCGCGCCGAGGGCCACCGCCGCTGACGCCTCGCATGGCGAGACGAGCTTCGCGACGAGCGCAAACAGAATGAATAGTGTGGCTAGCCGCCGACTGCCCATGCCCGTCTCAGCGAATTCGCCGCCGTCAACTGTGGCGGCGCAGGGCGCGAACATGGACCGGTAAACCGCGCATTTCCAAGCCTCCTTGCGTTGTCAAAGATTAAAAAATCAATTAAGAGACAATTATGTCACAGTTGCGCGCCATGCGTCGGGAGTTCCGTGCGGCATTCGCCGTCGTCGCCGCTTGCGCGCTGATGTTGTCTCTTCTTTTGTCGGGCGCCGCTCGGCCCGCGCACGCATTCGCCGGTTCGGAAGGCGTCGCGTGCGAGCATTTCGCCTCTCTAGCAGGACCGCTTATCGCCGCGTCGCAGGATGCGACCGCGGCGATGCGCCATGGCGCGCCATTTCGATCCGGACATAAATGTCCGGAATGCTGTCTCGCCGCGCATGCGAATTCCGCGGTTCTGCCCGAGCGCATGGCTTCAATCGCGCGATCCGCCGCGCGACCGGCGACGATCGATCACAGCGCCATCGGCGCGCGACCGCCGGAAAGTCTGACGCCGAGCGGCGCGAATGGCGCGCGCGCCCCTCCCGCCATTTAGATTTTCTGATTGGGTCGGACTTCAGGCGCGAAGCGCCGGAGTCCGGCCGCGGTTTCGCCGCTTGGACGGCGCTCATCTCGCGACGACACAATAAAACGAAAACTGACGCTCCGCCTGCGCGGTCGCCGCAAGCGCGTCCTAAAAACGAGTGAGTGACAATGGATTACAATACGCTTTCCCCTCTCGCCATGTTCCTAAACGCCGGTCCCGTCGGAAAGGTCGTCATGGCGCTGCTGCTGCTCGCCTCGATCTGGACGTGGGTGCTCATCGTCGAAGGCGTTGTGGCCGTCAACCGCATCGCCAAATCGGCGCGCTCGGCCCGCGCCGGCGGCGACGTCGGCGTTCTCGCGCCGGTCGCGGAAGCCGGACATGAAGCTTTCTCGCTCGACCTGCCCGACGAAACGATTGGCGACAAGCGCGCCCGCATCGCCGACCATATGAGCCGCACCGCGCGCGAATTCCTCACCAAGGCGGAAGGCGGCCTGCCCAATCTCGCCGTCATCTCGTCGGTCGCGCCCTTCGTCGGCCTGTTCGGCACGGTGTGGGGCATCATGACGAGTTTCGCCGGCATCGCGCAGTCGCAGGACACGAGCCTCGCTGTCGTCGCGCCGGGCATCGCCGAAGCGCTCGCGGCGACGGCCTATGGGCTTGCCGCCGCGATCCCCGCCTCGGTGGGCTACAACCGCATCGGCGCCGCCTTCGCGCGCGTCGGCCAGCAGGTCGCCCATTACATCGAAGACGAATCGCTGCTCATGTGCAGCGGCCATCAGGCGCGTCCGCGTCGTGATCGGGAGGCCGCGTAATGGGCATGCCCTCACGCCAGCGCCAGAGCGCAACCGACGGCCTCTATCAGCCGCTCGCCGACATCAATGTGACGCCGCTCGTCGACGTCATGCTGGTGCTGCTCATCATCTTCATGGTGACGGCGCCATTGCTCGCCAAGGGCGTCAAGGTGAATCTGCCGCAGGCGAGCGCCGCGGCGCCGATCAACCAGAAAGAGCCGATCGTGGTTACGGTCGGCAAGGAAGGCAAGATCGCGCTCGGCGCTGACGAAACCACGCCGGAAGCGCTCATCGACGGCATCAAGGTGATGATGGGCGACGACCAGTCGCGCGTCGTCCATATCCGCGGCGACACCGAGGCCGTCTATGGCGAGGTCGTCGCGGTGATGGACAAGCTCGCGACCAATGGGATCACCCATATCGCCATCATGACCAACTCGCGCAGCAAGACCGGCCCGGCGACGAAGGGCGCGCATGGCCACGCCGCGCCAGCTGCCGGCGCGCCGCCGGCGCATGTTCCGGCCACGCCCGCGGGGGCGGCGAAATGACCGATCTCGCGCTCAGTCCCCAACAGATTGTGCGCGAGGGCGACCGACCGCCCTCGGGTCCCGATCCGATCAAGCCGCCGTGGCTTCGCTCGGTGACGACCGCCGCGGTCGTCGCCCTGCATGTCGTGGTCTTCGCCATACTCGCCTATACGGCGAAGCCGAATGCGATCTCCCTCGATTCGGTCAGCATGGACCTCGTCTCGGAAGGCGACTTCTTCGAGCAGGAGGAAGTCGCGGAAGCCGACGACACGCCGCCGCCCGAAGCAGTCGAGGAGCCCGAAATCGCGCTGCCGCCGCCGCTGGTGATGGCGCCGGACGCCGTGCCCTTGCCGGCCAAGCGGGACGACGTCGACGAGATCAAGAAGAAGGTCGAACAGCAGCAGGTCCAGCGCGCCCAGCAGCGCCAGGAAGCGCAGGCGCGTCGACGCTATGGCGCGCCGGAGGGACAGGCCGCGAGTTCGGGCGCGTCCCAGGCGACATGCCTCGCGCATATCGCAGCGGCGCTTCGCCGGCATACGCCCGGCTCGACGAGCCTTGGTCCCGGCCACGCCAGCGTGACGTTCCACGTCAATCCCGGCGGCGGCCTGTCGGGCGTCTCGGCGTCGGGGTCGAGTCCGGCCCATGCGGCGCTGGCGCGACGGATCGTGGCGTCGTCGCGCGGGCCCAGCATGTGCGGCGCGGCCTTCGTCAGCCAGGCCTTCGCTTTCCACTGACGAGAAGCGGCGGACGCGCGCGCCCGCCGTTATCAATTGTTCTGAAACATTGGGGGCAAGATGAAGCTCGCGCGCTCGCTTAGCTTGATTGCGGCGCTAGCCGCTTCGACGGCGCATGCCGAGAACGCTAAGTCGACGACAGCGCCAAAGCGAAGCGCGACGCCGGCGCCTGCGATGGCAGCCAAGCCCGCTGCGCCGGCGCCCACGCAGGGAGCGACCGCGCCCACCGCCGCGCCGGCGATGTCGGAAAGCAAATTCCTCGGCGCGCTCTATGCCGCGATCGCCAAGCAAACGCCGGCGGAGAGCCCCGCCGGCGAAGGGCAAGTCACGGCCAGCTTTCATGTCAACGCACAAGGCAAGATCGACAAGGTGACGATCGACAAGACGACCAGTCCCGCTTTGGCGGAGGCGGTGAAAAAAATCCTGTTGACCGTCGAAGCGCCGCCGCCGCCCGGCGGCTCCATGGAAGTGGGGCAAACATTCATGTTCCGCGGAACGCCAAAGTAATTCCGGCGGCGATGAACGCCGGAGGAGAGCGCGTGGCGACGCGCATTTTTTGAAGGAGGGAGAGATGCGGCAAATTTCTCGACTGACGATAGGACTTTCAGCGCTGGCTTTCGCCGTCGCGCTGGGAGCCGGCGGGCCGGTCCGGGCGCAGGGCGAAGCGCCCAAACCGCAGGCCGAAGACAAGACCGAACCGAAGCCGGAAGAGCACAAGGACGCGAAGCCGGAAGAGAAGGCCGAAAAGCGCGACGATAAGGCCAAGGCGCAGAGCGAACAGAAGGCGAAGCCGGCGCGGGACGAAAAGTCGGCCGAGAAATCCGTCGACAAAAAGAGCAAGGCTGACAGCGCCGCCTATTTGCGCAAGCTCGCTCAGCTCATTCGCGCGCGCTCGCCGGGCGTGACCAATCTCGGCTCGGGAACAGCAGTCGTCCGCTTTCGTCTCGGCGCCTCCGGCGCGCCGAGCAGCATCGCCATCGTTTCGGCGTCCACGCCCAAACACGGCGAATTGGCGCGCTCCATCGTCTCGGGCCTGAAGGCGCCGCCGCCGCCCGGCGGCTTCTATGACGGCGTGCAAAGTTTTCGATTCCATTAGCGGCCACGCATCATTGCTTGGCGCATGAAAGCGTCGGCGCCGGACGCCGCAAACAGGAGAGAAGCAGGAGAGAGAAATGAAGCGCATCGCCTTTGCCCTGCTCGCCGTTTGCGTCCCCGTCGCCGCGCTTGCCGCGCCAGACGCGCCGGCGCCGATCAGCGCAGAAAAAACAGATTCGCCGACCGCCAATGCGGACAAGGGCGCGCCGGCGCCGGCGGCCCAATCGGCGCATGCCGCGATGGGCCATCACCCCGCGCCGGCTTGCGCCGAGGCGAAAGTCGACTGCGCGATGACCGCCGTTCCGGCCTTCGCCAGGGACGGCCGCCTATGGGTCGCCTTCTCGGTCGGCAAGACCGTCTACGCCGCGGCGTCGTCAGATAATGGCAAGAGTTTTTCGCCGCCGACGGCGATCGCCACGGTCGGCGACGGCGTCATCGACGCGCATGGCGACGCGCGACCCAAAATCACGGCGCTTAACGATGGGGCCCTGCTCGCGACCTATACGACGCGGCCCGACAAGCAAATGATCGGCACGATTTTCACCGCCCGCTCGACCGACGGCGGCAAGACATTCTCGACGCCGCAGCCGCTCCTGACCGAAGGCGGCCAGCGCTTCGACAGCATCGTCGTCAATCGCAAGGGCCGCATCTACGCCGGCTGGCTCGACAAGACCCATGCGCTCAAAGCCAAGGCCGAAGGCAAGGAATTCGCCGGGAGCGGCGTCGCCTTCGCCTATTCCGACGACGGCGGCAAGACCTTCAACGGCAAGTCGATCCTCATCGATCACGCCTGCGAATGCTGCCGCATGTCGGGCGCGCTCGACAAGGATGGAACGCCGGTCTTCGCCTGGCGGCAGGTTTTGGACGGCAATATTCGCGACCATGTGGTCGCCAAACTCTCGGCGGACGCGACGCAGGCGACGGCGACGCGCGTCGCCGACGACGACTGGTCGATCAACAGCTGTCCGCATCACGGACCATCGATCGCCATCGACGCCTCGGGCGCCTGGCATGTGGTCTGGTTCACCAAGGGCAAGAACCGGCAAGGCCTATTCTACGCGCGCAGCGTCGACGACGGCAAAAGCTTTTCCCAGCCGGAAAAATTCGGGGAGGACGCGCGCGCGCCGGGACATCCGACGCTGATCGCGGCGAAGGACCGCCTCTATCGCGTCTGGAAAGAGTTCGACGGGACGACGACGACGATCGCGATGCAACTGTCGCGCGACAACGGCAAGAGCTGGAGCGCGCCGCGCATGGTCGCGCAGACCGCAGACGCCTCCGACCATCCGGAGCTCATCGCCCATAAGGGCGCGGCCTATCTGTCATGGCTCACCCATAAGGAAGGCTATCGCCTTCTGCCTCTGCCGCGCGACGAAAAAAGCGCGGCGGCGGCGCGGTGACGCCGCTTTCGCAATCGCGCCGCTTTGTCATTCCCGACGCTTCGCTTGCAGCGAAGCATCGGGAATCCGGGGCAAACTCTGAAGATTCGCCGTGCGGCTCTGGATGCCCGGTCGCCGCCATGCGGCGCCGGGCATGACAAGACCCCCGAGTCTTCGTAACCGTCAGTTGGATTTCGCCTGATGCGCCTCTTCGTTCTCGCCTTCGCCTTTGCTCTCGCCGTGAGCGCCGCGAACGCCTTTGACTTCAAGCCCTATGGGCGCGGCGACTTCGCCAAATTGAGCAAGGCGCACGCCGGCAGGCCGCTCGTCGTGCATTTCTGGTCGGTGACCTGTCCGCCCTGCCTCGTCGAATTGCCGGAATGGGCGAAATTCGCCGCCGAGAAAAAAGGAATCGACCTCGTCTTCGTAAATACGGATAGCGACGAGGACCGCGCGCGCGCGCAGGCGCGCATCGAAAAGGCCGGACTCTCGAACGCCGACCATTACGGCTTCGCCGATGACTTCGTCGAAAAGCTTTATTTCGAGGCAGACAATAGCTGGCGCGGAGAACTGCCTTTCACCGCGCTCGTCGCCCCCGACGGCGCCGTGGTGACGGTGACCGGCGCGATTGACGATCCGCTGATCGTCGCATGGCTGGAGAAACGCGCCGGCAAGTGAACGCGGCGCCGATCAGCGGCCTCGCGCGTAAAGCACGCCGAGCACGATCAGAAGCGCCAGCAATTGCAGGCCGACGCGCCAGCGCATGAGCTTCTGGGCGCGGGCCGGCGCGCCCTGGCCGCCGCGAAACATGTTGACGAAGCCGGCGGCGACGACGAGCGCGACCGCCGCGACGGCGACAATCACCAACAGATTTGAATAACTTGGCATGAGCGGCGCTTCTCCTTACGCACCCGCGCTGTAGAGAAGCATGCGCCGCGCCGCAAGGCGTTTATCGCCGCAGCAGGCGCTGCAAATAATCGAGTTCTTCCGGCGGGCGCTCGGGCTGGCCGAGCCGGCGGCGCAACTCTTCCTGCACGCGATGGGCGCGCTGCGCCGGCGCCAGCCCGAGCGGATCATATTTGCCGGAGACATCCGGTCGGTTGCCGTCGCCGGCGGCGCGACCGAGCGGATCGCGGCCCTTGCCGCGGCGCCCGCGCCTGCCGGGGCTTCCGCCCTCTTCGTCGGCGCTTTCGTCGCCCTCCCCGCGCATCTGCTGCGCCAGCCTGTCGGCGCCCTTGCGCAGCGCCTGAACGGCGCGCCCTTGGGCGTCGATCGCCCTGCCGCGTCCTTCTCCAGCCTTGCCGAGCGCCTCTTCCGCCTCCTTCATCGCGCGGCGCGCCTCGTCGAGTTCTTCGCCGGCCTCGATGCCGCCCTCGCGCAGCGCATCCTGCTGACGCTCCAGCCGCTCGCGAAGCGCCTGCTGGCGGTTGCGTTCGGCGCCGGGCTCGTCGCTCCGGCGCTGGCCGTTTTGACGGCCCCCGCGCGAGGCGCGCGGCTCCGCGTCGTCTTCGTCGGGGTTCATTCCCTGAAAGGTTTCGTCGCGCAATTGCTGCTCCTCGCGCGACAGCCGATCGAGTTCGCTGAGCGCGCGGTTCATTTCTCGCCCGTGCGCGCGGCGCTGGCCCGCGCCCTGCCCCGATTGCACATTTTCGAGAATGTCCTGGAGTTCGTCGAGGAGGCGCTGCGCCTGCGGCATGTCGCCGGCCTTCATCGCTCGGTTCATTTCATCGAGCATCGACTGCAATTCGTCTGGCGTGACCGAGTCGGCGCTCCCTTCCGCCTCTCGCAGCGGTGCGCCTGGCGGCGGCAATCTTGCGCCAAGCTGCTGGAGGAATTTGTCGAGCGCGTCGCGAAGCTCCTCGGCGCGCTGAGCGATGTCCGCCTCGCTGTCGCCGCGCGCGATCGCATCCCTCAATTCGCGCTCGGCGGCGCGCAGATCGCGCTCTGCCTGGGAAATGTCGCCTTCTTCGAGGTCGAGCGCCATCGCCCAGAGCATTTCGCAGACGCCGCGCAAATCATCGTCGTTGCGCGCGGCGTCGAGCGCGCGGCGCGCCTCGCCCAATCCGAGATGGATGGCCGACGGCGTCTCGAAGGCTTCCGGCGCGACCGACAGGGCCTCGAGCGCCGTGCGGACGCTGTCGCGCCGGTCCGGATCGAGCGCCAGGATGCGTCGCTGTTCCGCGAGCGCGCGCGCCAGCGGCTTGACGAAGCGGCGCTGCGGCAAAATCATTTCGATCGCTTCCGAAACGCCCTCATTGTCCGCGGCGTCCCTGGCGACGAGCCGCATCGCGAGCTTCGCGCCGCCGAAGGGACTGTCGGCAAGATCGATCGTCGCCTTGCCTTCGCCCTGGCCGCCAGCGCCGGGCGGCAGCGCCAGCGCCAGTCGAGGCGGCTCGTAAAGCGCGCGCGGCCCTCCGGGCGGCTTGCTGAAAACGGCTTCGGCGCCGACGACGCCGTAATCATCGTCGGCGCGAAAAGCGAGCGTCATCGATCCGCGCGCATTGTTGCGCGGCCGGTCGGTGAGCGCGATGGCCGGAGGCCTGTCGGGGATCGCCGCGAGATCGAAGCGCCGATCGTCGGACAGCGACACTTGCCCCGCCCCCGAGAGCTTGAACGCCTGCTCCTTCGGCGGCGCCTCCTTCCCGGAGTCGTCGCTGGCTTGCTGCGCCACGAGACCGCCGGAGACCGACGCGCCGGCGTCCGGCGGGCGGATGCGCAAGGTCGAATTGACCGGCGCATCGATCGACGCATCGCTTTCCTTGGCGAGCACGATCGGCGGACGGCCGGTGTAGGCCGGCGGCTCCAGCCAGGCGTCGACGCGCGCGCTGGTCCCGAAGCTTGAGGCGGCGCGCCAATCGAAGGCGGCGGCAAGGCGCGCGCGCTTTTCGTCGCCGGCCGCGAAACCCGCCGCGACGGCGGCGACGAGCGCGAACGCGCGCAAGGCGTAAGGGTCGCGCTGCGGCACGCGCGGCTGCGGCGCCTCGATCGGCGCCTTCGCCAAAGCTTCCTCCAGGCGCCGGCGGTGCAGCGCCCAGAGCGCCTCGACGCCTGCATCAGCGTTCTGCGTGGCGAGCCGGTCTTCGAGCGACGAAGCCGGACGCAACGCCGAATCGGCGCTCCGGTCCAGCCGTTCCAGCGCCGCGGCGCGATGCGGCCAGCCGCGCACCGATTCCCGCACGACGACATAGAGCGCCGCGAAGCCGAACAGCGCCACGCCGACGATGCGCGCTTCCGCCGGCGCCGCGCCCCAGAACCCCAGCCAGGAGAGCGCCAGGAAGAACAAGAGAATGGTGGCGAGCGCCAGGCCGGTCCGCCAGAGGCGCTCGGCGACGATCGCCAGCGCCGAGCGACGCAGCATCGCCTCAAGCCGAGGCGACGCCTTTTTTTCCGAATGTCCGTCCTGCTGTTGAAGCTCTTCCATTTATTCTCCGAGAGACGCGACGGCTAAAATGGCGGCTTCATCGCATCGAGACAATCTTGGCTGTAGAAGAACGCCATAATTCAGGGCATTGGCAAATCGAAGGCGGCGTGCGGTAACATCCCGCATGAGCCGCAAATCCAACGCCGACGCCCTGGCCGACGTCGTGTCGCCCCCGATCGGCGATCTTGCTCTATTGCCCGCGCCGGTCGCCAAGATCCGCGATAAAATTCTGGCCGCTTGCGAGACGGGCGATGTCGAAGCGCTACGCATTCCGATCGACTGGAACGAGACTCGGCCGCTCTTCGCCAGGAGCGGCGCGTTCAAGGCCGGAACCGATCCGATCGAGATTTTGAAGGCGCTTTCCTTCGATCGCAAGGGTCGCGAGACGATTTCGCTCATTCGCGCGATTTTCGCTCAGCCTTACGTCAAAATCATGCGCGGACCGACGACGCTCTATGAATGGCCGGCCTTCACGCGCCAGCCGGGGCCGCCCGCTAATGACCGCGACGCGGTGGCGCGATGGCGCTGCGTGCGCTTCGGCGATCTTTCCCGCGCCAATGCCGAAGGCAAGCCGCGCGCGACGCGGATCGGAATCGCGTCCGACGGCGTCTGGCACTATTTCTGGAGCGAAGATTGAGATTTGCCGGTGGCGCGTCTCGACTAGCGGCGCGCCGAACGCAACAGGGCCGCTAGACATTCCTGCGCTATTCCAATTCAATCGGAGCAACGACGGGAGGCGATCCGATGAGTGAGACCAAAAATATTCTTTCTTCGCTCGACAAATTATTTTCCTCGATCGTCGTGACGCCGCGCCGGGAGTTTCTGGCCAGAGGGGCGACGCTTATGGCCGCCGCCGCCGGCGGAACGAATGCGCTGTTCGCGAAAGAGCGCAAGAACGCCGCCCAGCCGGCCGCAACCGACAAGGATCGCGAATATATGGCGCAGGCGATCAAGCTGATGCGTCGAGCCGGCGTCGTCGACAGAACCGGCGGGCCGTTCGGCGCCATTGTCATGAAAGACGGCGAGATCATCGGCGCCGCGGGCAACAGCGTGCTGCGCGACAATGATCCGACCGGGCACGCCGAAATGAACGCGATCAGAGCGGCCTGCAAGAAGATCGGCTCGCCGCATGTCGCGGGGGCGATTCTCTACAGCAGCTGCGAACCCTGTCCGATGTGCTACTCGACCGCCTATTGGGCGCGCGTCGGAAAGATTTTTTACGGGGCGGAGTGGAAGGATTACCAGGATCTCTTTGACGATCAGGCGATCGATCAGGACATGAAGAAGCCGATGGCGCAGCGCGCGATCCCCGTCGTCGAGCTGATGCGGCCCGAAGCCGATGCGGTCTGGCAGGAATATCGCGCGCTACCCGACAAGCAGCGCTATTGAAAGCGAGCGATGCGCGCTTTTATCGCGTCCCCCAGAAGCGCATCGGCGCGCCTTGCGACGGCGTCGTGAGGTCGCCTTCCCACATGACCCTGGCGCCGCGCACGAAGGTTCCGACCGGCCAGCCGACGACCTCCTTGCCGTCATAAGGCGTCCAGCCGACGCGCGAGGCGATCCATGAATTGCGAATCGTCTCGCGGCGCTTCATGTCGACGATGGTGAGATCGGCGTCATAGCCGACCGCCGCGCGCCCCTTGCCGGCGATGCCGAAAAGCCGCGCCGGACCGGCGCTGGTCAAGTCGACGAAGCGCTGCAGAGTCAGTCGGCCGGCGTTGACATGATCGAGCAGCAGCGGAACGAGGGTCTGCACGCCGGTCATCCCTGAAGGACTTTCTGGATAAGGCGTGGCCTTTTCTTCAAGCGTGTGCGGCGCATGGTCGGAGCCGAGCACGTCGACGACGCCCTGCGCGACGCCGCGCCACAGGCCTTCGCGATGGCGCGCCTCGCGCACCGGCGGATTCATCTGGGCCAGCGTGCCGATTCGCGCATAGTCGCCCGCGTCCATCGTAAGGTGATGGGGCGTCACCTCGACGCTGGCGATATCCTTGTTCTCGGCGAGCAGCGCAATCTCTTCTTCGGTCGTCACATGCAGCACATGCACGAGCGCGCGCTTGTCGCGGGCGATGGCCAGGAGGCGACGGGTCGATCGCAGCGCCGTCTCGACGTCGCGCCAGACCGGATGCGAGGCGGGATCGCCGGCAACACGCAGTGGCTTGCGTTCGTTCAGGCGGTCTTCGTCTTCGCTGTGAAAGGCTGCGCGCCGGCGCGTATGCGACAGCACGTCGGCGATTCCGGCGTCGTCGGCGATCAGCAGCGAGCCGGTCGAAGAGCCCATGAACACCTTGATTCCGGCCGCGCCGGGCAAGCGCTCCAGCTCGCCAAGATGACGGGCGTTCTCATGCGTGCCGCCGACCCAGAAGGCGAAATCGCAATGCATGCGTCCGCTCGCGCGCGCGACTTTGTCGGCCAGCTCCGCTTCGCCCGTCGTGAGCGGATTGGTGTTGGGCATGTCGAAGACCCCGACGACTCCGCCGAGAACCGCGCCGCGCGATCCCGATTCAAGGTCTTCCTTGTGCGGCGCGCCGGGTTCGCGGAAATGCACCTGAGTGTCGATGACGCCTGGAAGAATATGCAGGCCTCGGCAGTCGATGGTCTCGCCCGCAGAGGCGCGGGACAGGTCGCCGATTTCGGCGATCCTGCCGCCGCGAAGGCCGACGTCGCGGACGCCCACGCCGTCCTGATTGACCAGCGCGCCGCCGGACAGAATGACGTCGAAGACCTTCGGCATGAATGGCGCCTTGCTTGCGACGCGGTCGCGGGGTGGGCTTTAGTTGCTAATGCGCCAAAGGGGCGCGAGACTCAAGCAGCGCGCGGCGGAGGCAAGAGAGACGGATGACCAAGGCGATCCTCCTCGACGATCGGGGAATCATCGAGATTTCGGGCGAGGACGCAGGCAAGTTCCTGCATAATCTCGTGACCAATGACGTCGCCTCGCTCAAACCAGGCGAGGCGCGCTTTGCCGCGCTGCTGACGCCGCAGGGCAAGATTTTGTTCGATTTTCTTGTCTTCGCGGCGGGCGGCGACCGCTATCTCATCGATTGTCCGCTCGACCTTGCCGCCGATCTTCAGAAACGTCTGAACATTTACAAACTGCGTTCGAAACTGACCGTGACGAACCGCAGCGGCGAATTCGAGGCGATCGCCTTCCCCGACATGAGCGAAGTTCCGACGGTCGACGCCGTCGCCATCGCCGCCGACCCGCGCGGGCCGCTTGGCTTTCGCGCCATCGCGGAGAAGGGCAGGATTCCGACAAGTAACGAGCGGCGCGACTATGAGGCGCTGCGCATCCACGCCGGCGTGCCGCTCGGCGGCGTCGATTTCGCCTATGGCGGAACCTTTCCTCACGAAGCCAATATGGATCTGCTTTCGGGGATCGACTTCAAGAAGGGCTGTTACGTCGGCCAGGAAGTGGTGTCGCGGATGAAACATCGCGGCCTGGTGCGCAAGCGGGTCGCCAAATATCGCGCGCAGGGCGGCGCGCCAGCGCCCGGCGAAGCGATCCGCGCCGGCGGGGTCGAAATCGGCGTCACCGGCTCGCGCCTTGAGGGAGAGGGTCTCGCCATGATCCGCCTCGACCGGCTCGACGACGCCCTGGCGACCGGCGCGACGCCTGAAGCGGCGGGCGCGGATTTGTCATTTGAGACGCCCGACAAACCGTCGCCCTAGAGATACGACCGAGTCCGGTCCCGATCACGCTTTCCGGAGCTTGGTCTTCCCGGACGCTCTCCCGCGGAAGCTGTGCGCATACCAGCCCGCGCCAAGAGCGAGCGCGACGCCGGTGGCGATGGCGACCGCGGTCCAATCGCGCAGAAATTCTTCGCCGACCGAGAAGGCGAAACGCGCGTTATATTCCTTGCGGCCATCCGGGCTCCGCGCCCGCACCAGGGCGACGTAGTCTCCCTTTCTCGTGAAATCGTGTTCGAGCTGGATGACGCCGGTCCGGAACTGGGCGGGCGGGAGATAGGCCTCGTTCGGCGCCGCTTCGTCGTCCCCTTTCGGGTTCGCCTCGACGATGCGGATTTCCACCATCATGTCCCGCAATTCGTCCTGCAGCGTGTCGATCACGATCGTCGTCGGTCCCGTTTCGGGAATGTCCTCGCAGAACTGGCTTCTCGACTGCGTCGGCTGGTAGAAGCTGAAGGTAATGACGTCCGGCCCCATCTGGGCCGAGCATTCCCGAACCTTCTGGAAAGCCTTGGCGGAATCCCTGCGCACCGCCTGCGCGTCCGCGCGCGAGATCAGGCCGATCGCCGCGACGAGAATTAGGAGGAGCCTCTTCATCGACATGTCTCCGCCGAACGGGCGTTTGACATGTATCATGCCGCGATTTTGGGCCCGGCGTCCATCTCCTCCCGCGCCGAGGGCGATGAAATAGGCAAGGAAACAGGCTTGAAAATAGACTTGGCGCCGGGAGCTGGTCCGATCGGCGCCACAGCCGCCGCCCAGGCCAAGCAGCCTTGGGGGTGGGGGAAGCTCAGGATTTCAGATTTCTGTTTAGAACGGCGAACGCGCCCAAGCGTCGAGCGCGACATCCATGGCGCGGACCAAGGCGACATTGCCGAAGAGAATGATCGCAATGGCGAGCGCGACGTATAGCACGTCGTTCAACGCCAGGGTTCCGGCCGTGCGCTCCGCGGCGTTTGGTTCAGTCGGCGGCAAATCCATCGTTCGTCCCCTAGCGAAATAATAACCGTAGTTCATCGCTCAAAAACAGGCCCGCGGATGTGCGCAAACACACAGGCTCTGCTCAACGCCTCAGCCGCCGATTGGTTTCCCCACTAAAGGCAAAAAGATTGAAAATTTCGCATCTCCGTCCTTCGAATGTGGTTCGCCTCCGGCCGCCGGCGGCGACTTGTCGGCGGAGGCTGCGACGCCGTCGATCTTTCGCTTCGGACTAAAGCTCGATAAGTTCCGCGGCGCGAACCGGCTGCGAGCGCGCTGTATAGAACGGCCGGGCGAGGGCGCATAGCGCCACGCAGTGAAAGAGGGGAAGGACCACAAGTGAGCGGAAGCCTCAATGTCACCGGCCGCACGACCGAAAGCGTCAATGCGCTTGCGGGCGCGCTGGTCGACCGTCTCGTCGCGGGCGCGGCGAAATATCGGGTCGCGGTCGAGCGGGGCGGCCTCGGCGAATTGCTGATCGACGCCGGCGCCAAGGTCCCGGGGGGCGTCGAGGCCGGCCTGCTGCTGACTGAAATCTGCATGGGCGGGCTGGGGAGCGTTAGCCTTTCCCACGCCCCGGCCGCGCCGAAATGGCCGTTCTGGCTGACCGTGACCAGCGCCGATCCGGTCGTCGCCTGTCTCGCCAGCCAATATGCCGGCTGGAGCCTCGCCCACGAAAAATTCTTCGCCCTCGGCTCGGGACCTGGCCGCGCCCAGGCGCGCGCCGAAAAGCTGTTCGAGGAATTGTCCTACCGCGATCTCGCCGACCGCGTGACCATCGTCCTCGAAAGCGGCTCGCCGCCGCCCAAGGAGGTCGTCGAGAAAGTCGCCTCGCGCTCCGGCGTGTCGCCCGACAAGGTCGCCTTCATCTACGCGCCGACGCAGTCGCTGGCCGGCAGCGTCCAGGTGGTCGGAAGGGTGCTTGAAGTCGCGCTGCACAAGGCGCATGAGCTGCATTTTCCGCTCGACGACATCATCGACGGAATCGCGACGGCGCCGCTCTCGCCGCCCCATCCCGACTTCGTGCAGGCGATGGGCCGCACCAATGACGCGATCATCTACGCCGGCCGCGCGCATCTCTTCGTGAAAGGTCCAGCCGCCGCCGCCAAGGAACTCGCCGAAAAGCTGCCGAGCGCCAATTCGCGCGATTACGGCCAGCCTTTCGCTGAGATTTTCAAGGCCTATAAGGGCGACTTCTACAAGATCGACGGCAGCCTGTTTTCGCCGGCGGAAGCGCTGGTGACCGCGGTCGAAACCGGCGAGACCTTCCGCGCCGGCGAGATCAATCTGGCGCTGCTCGACAAATCGTTCGGGTGAATCCCCTTTCCCCGCGTAACGGGGAGAGGGTTAGGGTGAGGGGCCTGGGCATTTAGTGGCTGCGTTTGACGTGCTTGATAAACCCCAAGCCCCTCACCCCAGCCCTCTCCCCGCGAGCGGGGAGAGGGAGAGGCTCCGCGTCGCGGTCTTCACCGACAAACTCGACTGGCATGTCGAACGCACGCTCCGCGCCTTGCAGGCGCAGGGCGCGACTCCTGTCGCCGTCAGGCTTTCCGCCTGCAAAATCGAGACGGGCCGTGCGAGCAGCCTCGTCATCCCCGGATTTCGCGATCTCCCCGATCTCGCCATCGTTCGCGCCATCGGCGACGGCTCGCTCGAGGCGATCACCATGCGGCTTGGCGCGCTGCATGCGCTGGAGGCGCTCGGCGTGCCGGTCGTCAACAGCGCGCGGGCGATCGAGCGCTGCACCGATAAATCCATGGCGAGCTTTCTTCTGGCGCAGGCCGGATTGCCGACGCCTGAAACCTTCGCCGCGCAGAGGCGCGCGCAGGCGCGCGCCATCGCCCGGCGCGAATGCGGCAAAGGCCCGCTGGTGATGAAGCCGCTCTTCGGCGCGCAGGGCTGGGGGTTGCGACTGATCGAGCGCGAAAGCGATCTGCCGTCGCTTCAAGATGCGCGCGGCGTGTTTTATCTCCAGCGCTTCGTCGGACCGCCGCGGCCGCCGTTCGAAGACATGCGCATCCTCGTCTCGCGCGGCGAGATCGTCGCCGCCATGCGCCGGCGTTCGAGCCACTGGATCACCAATGTGCGGCAGGGCGCAAAGCCCGTCGCCGTCGAACCCTCCGCCCGCGAAGCCGAAATCGCGCTCGCCGCCGCACGCGCGCTCTGCGTCGATTTCGCCGGCGTCGACCTCATCAATGGCCGCGAGGGCGAGCCGCTCATTCTCGAAGTCAACAGCATGCCCGGCTGGAGCGGGCTGCAGCGGGTGACGCCCTTCTCGATCGCCGACCGGATCGCCGCCGACGCGCTGGCGCTGATCGCGCCGGCGCGCCAGCGCGTCTGACGTGACAGCTTTCGCGGTCGCGCCGCAGGAAATCGCTGTCGGATTCTTCGCCGCCTGCGAAGCTGAGCTGCAGGCGCCAAAGCCCGGCAATGTCCATGTCTTCGCCGATGGCCATGGCATGACCACGGTCGATTTCCTCGCCAGCGCCGAAGCTGCCGCCCCTTTCATCGCCGCCCCGAATTCTAGCGTCGGCGCGCGTATCGAAGGCGCCGTCGCGGCGACATGGGCGCGCGTCGGGCAAAACACCAATCTCGGCATCATCTTGCTTTGCGCGCCGCTGGCGCAGGCCGCCGCGAGCGCGCGAAGCGGCGATCTTCGCTGCAAGACCCTGCGCGTGCTGCAGGCGCTTGACGTGGACGACGCCGCCGCAGCCTTTCGCGCCATCGCCCTGGCGCGGCCGGCAGGGCTTGGAGAGGCGCCGCAGCACGACGTCCATTCGCCGGCCCAAACCTCTCTCATCGAGGCGATGCGCGCCGCCGCCGGCCGCGACCGCATCGCCTGGCAATACGCCAACGGCTTCGCCGATATTTTCGACCTCGGCCTTGAGACGCTGGCTGGCGCGCGACAGCGGGGCGCAGACGCGCCGCTCGCGACGCTTTGCGTCTATGCGGCGCTGCTCGCCGCCTTTCCCGACAGCCATATCGCCCGCAAGCACGGTTCCGCGACCGCCGAAACCGTCCGAGGCGAGGCGGCCGGTTTTGAAACGAGCCTGAAAAGCGCCCAAAGCCGGGAAGCCGCGTTTGACCTGGCGCTGGAATTCGATTGCGCCCTTAAGCGGCGCGGACTGAATCCAGGCACGAGCGCCGATCTGACGGTCGCGGTTCTTTTCGCCGATTATCTGGCCGCCATCTTGGCAAGGCCGCGCAAAAATGGTTGAGTCCGCGCGCGCGGGATGGTCTCGCGGCTATCCGGCCGGCGGACTGATCGGGTTTTTTTGGCCCGTGGCCGAAGAGGGGATAGAGGCGCTCGCAGCCAAACGGCGCGCGCCGTCAAGAGGAATTCTGGGAGGAATACATGGCAGTAATCAACAAGATGCTGGTCGGCGAGTCGCTGGTCGGCGACGGCAACGAAGTGGCGCATATCGACCTGATCATGGGTCCGCGCGGTTCGGCGGCCGAGCTCGCTTTCGCCAATGCGCTGGTCAACAACAAGGACGGCTTCACGACGCTGCTCGCGGTCGTCGCGCCGAACCTTCTGTGCAAGCCCAACACGATCCTGTTCAACAAGGTGACGATCAAGGGCGCCAAGCAGGCGGTGCAGATGTTTGGCCCGGCGCAGCATGGCGTCGCCAAGGCGGTTGCGGATTCGGTGGCCGAGGGCGTGATCCCGGTTGACGAAGCCGACGACATTTTCATTTCGGTCGGCGTGTTCATTCACTGGGACGCTTCGGACGACAAGAAGATCCAGGACTTCAACTACACCGCGACGAAGGAAGCGATCGCGCGCGCCGTCAAGGGCGAGCCGAAGGCCACGGAAGTCGTCGCCAAGCGCAACGAAGCCAAGCACCCCTTCGCGCCGAACTGAGACCGCGCAAGGATCATGCGCAGCGGGGAGCTGAAAGCTTCCCGCTCGCGCGTCGCCGACCGACGCGCGCCGCCGATGCGGCGACGCGACCGCGCGAGCTGATGAGGTTGGCGGCGATTCAAGCTTGGAGCGCTGGGGCGTCGCCAGCGGCAATTCCGTCTTCCCGCAAGGAAGGCGCAACGAGGAAAGCGGGCATTCCGCGCGCGAAAAGTCTTAAAGACGCCGCAGCGACGCGAACGCACCGGGAGGGATGGGATCATGGCTTCGTTCTTTGAGAAAATTCTGGGC
Organism: Methylocystis sp.; assembly: GCF_046349115.1. Classification (GTDB taxonomy): domain Bacteria; phylum Pseudomonadota; class Alphaproteobacteria; order Rhizobiales; family Beijerinckiaceae; genus Methylocystis. The sequence continues at coordinate 116,606 of NZ_JAXMCX010000003.1, forward strand.
GCGCTGTTTCCGAAGCCGTCGTCCGGCTTCACCTCGAGCAGCGCCAAGACCAGCGTCGGCGAATCGCTCGTCGGCGACGGCAATGAGGTCGCGCATATCGACCTGATCATGGGTCCGCGCGGCTCGGCGGCCGAGAAGGCCTTCGCCAACGGCCTCGTCAACAACAAGGACGGCTTCACGACGCTGCTCGCCGTCGTCGCGCCGAACCTGCTGGTGAAGCCCTATACGATGATGTTCAACAAGGTGACCATCAAGAACGCCAAGCAGGCGGTTCAGATGTTCGGGCCGGCGCAATATGGCGTCGCCAAGGCGGTCGCCGACAGCGTCGCTGAAGGCGTCATTCCGTTGAGTCAGGCCGATGACCTCTTCATCTGCGTCGGCGTCTTCATCCATTGGGACGCCAATGACGACCAGAAGATTCAGGACTTCAACTACGGCGCCACCAAGGAAGCCATCGCCCGCGCGATGAAGGGCGATCCGAGCGCGCGCAGCGTGCTCTCGGCCCGGGTCAATGCGGTGCATCCTTTCGCCGCCAATTGAGCGTCCGCTGATCGCGATGAGTTTCAGAAGGGAGCCTTGCGAGGCTCCCTTTTTTCTTGGCGCATCGTGTCTTGGCGTATCGTGTTTTGGCGCATCACGTTGGCGCGCTCGAGATCGGCGCGGTTCAGCGCGCCGTCGTGCAGCGCCGTCGCGACGAGAGCGCCGGCGGCGCCGATCGCTTCGAGCCGCGCAAGATCGCGCGCGTCGCGAACCCCGCCCGCGGCATAGACGCGCCGCTCGCCTGCCCGCTCGATGATCGTTGCGAGCCGCTCGACATCCGGCCCGGCGCCGACGCCGACGCGCGCGAGCGTCATCACGATGATCCGGCGCGGCCATAGTTCGGCGCGATCGATCAGCGGCCTGGGGCCGAGAAATTCATCGCCGCGAAAATCGAGAGAGAGAATGACGTTTGGATCATCCTTCGCAACGCTGAAGGATTCGCCGTCAGACAAAGTTTCGCTGCCGATGACGCGTTCGATCCCCGATACGCCGCGCCAGTCGTCGGACTTCGCGCCGGCGTCGACCATGAAGCGCAGCGACGGATAGCGTTGCGTCAACGCACCGATCGCGCGGCGATTGTCGCCGCTTCCCTCGATCGCATCGAGATCGGCGACGTAAATTTTCTCGAAAGGATGCAGCGTCAAAAAGCCGGCGACGACATCGGCAGGCGCGCTCGTCGTCGCCAGCGGCGTCGCGATCGGCCGGTAGCTCGTTCGGTCGCCGGCGCGGGCGCGCACCACCGCGCCGTTGCGAATATCGATGACGGGAATGATCCGCATGGGGCATTATAGCGCGTCGCGCTCCCGCGACGCCCGGCGGACCTCATGACTTTTCGTAGCCTGCTCCTCGCTCTGATTTCGCTCGTCTTCTCCCCGTTCGCGACGGCGCAAACGCCGCAGCTTCAGAGCCAGCCCGATTGGCCCTGCCGGCAGGTGCGCGTGCCGGAACTTTCGATCGCCAGCGTCTGGGCTGGCCCGCCGCTCGACGACGCCACCAAACATTGGCGCGAGGACCAAGCGATCGCCGATCTCGTCCTGCGCCTGTCGCAACGGCGCACCCCGATCGACGAGGCCGAAGCGCTCATCGGGCAATTCGCCAAATCTTCCGGCGAGCGGCGCAAGGGGCGCCTGACGATGCTGTTCGCCGGCGTCTATGAGCGGATGAACGACGAGCGGCGCGACGTGGTCAACGGCCTCGATCGGTTCGGACGGCGTCTGAAGGGCATGGCGGAAAAAGCCCGCGAGGAGACGCAGACATTGCGCGACCTGCAGGACCAAAAGCCCCCTGACCCCGAAGCGATCAGGAAGGCCAGCGAAGCCCTGCAATGGCGTCTGCGGCTCTTCGAGGAGCAGCGGCGCATGGTCGGCTATGTCTGCGAAAGCCCTGCGCTGATCGAGCAGCGCTTCGGCGCGCTGGCGCGATCGATCCAGCAGGCGATGGAGTGAGAGTTTTTCGTCATTGCAAGGAGGGAAGCGACCAAGCAATCCAGAAGACAGCGCCCGACTGGATTGCTTCGCTTCGCTCGCAATGACGGCGGCGGCGCGTCGCCCTATTCGCGCGGCTCGGGCTGGCGCTCTTCGAGCGGATGGCCGGCCTGTTCCCAGCCATCGGCGCCGGGCGGATACCACAGCACATGCGTATAGCCGAGGGCGAGCGCGCGTTTCCCCGCGTTCCACGACGCCCAGCAATTGGTGCGGCAATAGAAGACGAGCGGCTTCGCTTTGTCGCCGCCGCTGGCGCGCGCCAATCCTTGTTCGAAATAGCGCGCCATCGGCTCGGACAATTCGCCGAAGCCGGTGTCGGGAAGCCAGACGCTGCCGGGAATGTCGAAGCGTTTGGGATCGCGCCACACCGCGTTCTTCGGCAGCCCTTCGGGCTTGGGCGGACGCGACAGAGCGTCGATGAAGACCGCCTTCTTTCCGCTCCACAGCTCAAACGCCTGCGGCGTGTCGAGCACCGTCGCGCCCTTGAGCGTCGCGGGAGTCGGCGCGTGATAATCGCCAAGACGATAGGTCTCCGGCTCCGGCGGCGCCTGCGCGAAGGCCGGCGCGCCGCATAGCGCAAGAGTCGCGCAAAGAGCGAGCCAGACGCGTAGCGAATTTTTCGTCCGATTCATTGCGCCACCGTGATCTGATGTCCCTGCTCATCGAGAAGCGGGACGCCGTAATCGAGAAGAATGCGTTCGATCTCGGACTTATTCTGAGCGATCAGCGTATTGAGTTCGCGCTTCCAGTGCTGATCGGAATGGCGAACCCCGAAGCCGATGCGAAACGCCATGCGGGCGCCGGCGGTCTCCGGCAGTAGAGCGACATTCAGCTTCTCGCTCGAACGTTTGGCATAGTAGCCGGCGATCGGCCCCCACAGCAGCGCGGCGTCGATCTCCTTCCTTTCGAGATCATGGATCATCGCGGCGCCAGAGGATTCGACGCGTGTGTCGACCATCAGCGCATAGGGCTTCACCGACGCCATCAAGCCGTTCATCGCCAGCACATTGCCGGGCGGCGTATTGGCGACAAGGCCGATGCGATGCGGCTTTTCCTTTAAGCGCGGATCGTCGAGCGCAGTGACGCCGTCGAGTTCGGAGCCGGCGCGCGTGACGATGGCGTAGGTCGTGCGGTAATAGGGATTGGTCGGCTGGACCAGATCATTGCCCTGCGGCATGCCGAGGATCACGTCGCAAAGATGGGCGTTGAGCGTGTTGCGCACGAAGCCCGTGGCGCCCGGATAATAGGAATAGGCGAGTTCCTTGCCGAGCTTTTTGGCCAGGAATTCGGCGATCCGATTCTCGAAGCCTTCGCCCTTGTCGTTTGAAAAGGGAAGATTGTTCGGATCGGCGCAAACGCGCAAAGTCTTGGGATCGACGAGTTCGATCGACCCCTGATTGTCGTCGCCCTTGGCGCCGAAGTCCGGCCCCATATGCTGGGCAAAGGCGGGCGCCGCCGCAAAGAGGATTGCGGCGGCGAGAGCCCGGAAGCGCGGCGCGGCCATGCCGCGCCAGCGATTTATCAAGTCGATCATGCGATCGCGATGACGTCCTTACTTCTGACCCATGCATTCGGCCTCGGCCTTCGCGAAGGCCTCGGGACGATCTTCCTTCTTGGCCGGACGACCGGGCTCGATCGCGCCGGTCGAGAGCGCGCGGAGATACACATAGAGGTCGTCGATGTAGCAGGCGGCGTTCTTATTGTCGGCGAAGGCCGGCATGACGCTGTTGCCGTTCTGGCGGCCGCCGATGACGATGCCGGCGAATTCCGCGTAATTGAAGCGCTTCACCGAATCCTTCAGCGCCGGCGCATAGGTCGAGCCGCCGCCGTTCGGGCCGTGGCAGACGTGGCATTCGGCATGATAGCGGCGATAGCCGGAGAAGGTGTACCAGTCCACCTTGCCATCGGGGCCGACATTGTAGGTGGGGTCGCCTTTGGCGTCGAAATATTTGCCGTCGACCGATTTGACGGCCTTGGGATCTCCCGGCGGTTCAGCCAACGCGGAGCCCCCGGCACACATAATGACGCCCAGAGCCAACGCTCCGGCCAGCGACGATCTCATACCACTCTCCTTGGTCTCTTTTCACACACTTTAAACGCCGACGCTCGGCGGGCGCCTTAACGGCGCGCGCCGAGCGTCGACCTTCGTTAACTTCGCGTCTTGCTTAGTTCGGCAGAGCGAAGACCGTCAAGACTCCGCCGAGCGCCGTATAATTGGCGAGCGACGCATAATTGCCGACGGCGCCGAGGCCCTCGTTGCTCTTCGAGAGGCCAGCCGCGAGGCCGATGCCGGCCCAGCCGCCGACGCCCGAGAGCACCGCGACATATTCCTTGCCGCCCGACTCATAGACGGTGACGTTGCCGATGATTCCCGACGGAGTCTTATACTTATAGAGCTCCTTGCCGGTCTTGGTGTCGACCGCCTTCAGATAGCCCTCGAGCGTGCCGTAGAAGGTAACGCCGCCGTCAGTCGACGTCGCGCCGCCCCAGGCCGAGAACTGCTCCTTGTTCGACCAGACGATCTTACCCGTCTTGGCGTCCCAGGCGATGAAGTTGCCGGTGTGGGTCTCGCCCTTGTCCTTGCCCGCCGGGAACATTTCCAGCGTCGCGCCGACATAGGGCTGGCCCGCCGTATAGCTCACGCGGAACGGCTCATAGTCCATGCAGACGTGGTTGGTCGGGACCAGGAACAGGCCCGTCGCCGTGTCATAGCTCGCCGGCTGCTCGTCCTTGGAGCCGAGCGCCGCCGGGCAAACATATTGCGTGTTGACGTCTTCGCCATTGTGCTCGGTCGAATATTTGTCGACGACCAGCGGACGGCCATAGGTCTTGGACGCTTTGTCCATGTCGACCTTGGTCGCCCAGTTCACCGCCGGATCATATTTCTCGGCGACGAGCAGATCGCCATTGGTGCGGTCGAGCGTATAGGCGAAGCCGTTGCGGTCGAAATGCACCAGAGTCTTGACCGTCTTGCCGCCGATCGGCTGGTCGGCGAGGATCATCTCGTTGATGCCGTCATAGTCCCACTCGTCATGGGGCGTCATCTGGTAGAGCCACTTCACCTTGCCGGTGTCGAGGTCGCGCGCCCAGATGGTCATCGACCAGCGATTGTCGCCCGGCCGCTGCTTCGGGTTCCAGGTCGAGGGGTTGCCCGAGCCGTAGTAGACGAGATTGAGTTCGGGATCGTAGCTGTACCAGCCCCAGGTGGTGCCGCCGCCGATCTGCCACTGATCGCCTTCCCAGGTCGTGATGCCCGAATCCTTCTCCACCGGCTTGCCGAGATGGGTGGTCTTGCCCGGCTCAATGAGCGTGTCGGCGTCCGGGCCCATCGAATAGCCGCGCCACACCTGCTGGCCGGTCTTCACGTCATAAGCGGTGATGTGGCCGCGCACGCCGAATTCGCCGCCGGCGATGCCCACGAACACCTTGTCCTTGAAAACATGGGGCGCCGCAGTCGAGGTCTGGCCCTTCGCGGGATCGCCATTCTTGACCGACCAGACGAGCTTGCCGGTCTTGGCGTCGAGAGCGACGAGCGTGGTGTCGGCCTGCGCCAGGAAAATCTTGCCGTCGCCATAGGCGAGGCCGCGGTTGACTGTATCGCAGCACATCACCGGCACGACCGACGGGTCTTGCTTGGGCTCGTATTTCCAGATGATCTTGTGGTCAGGATCCTTCAGGTCGAGCGCATAGACGATGTTGGGGAAAGGCGTGTGCAGATACATCACGTCGCCGACGACGAGCGGCGCGCCTTCATGGCCGCGCAGAACGCCGGTCGAAAACTGCCAGGCCGGGGCGAGCTTGCCGACATTCTCGACCGTGATCTGCTTGAGAGCGGAATGGCGCTGGTTGGCGTAATCGCCGGTCGGCATCACCCACTGCTTGGGGTCTTTCTGCAAGGTCAGCAATTCGTCAGAGCCACCAGCCGCAGTCGCCGACGCGCCGCTGGGCGCGGCCCAGTTTTGCGCATTCGCGGCGCCGGCGAGCGCGAGTACAGCGACCGAAGCCGACAACAACAGTTTGTGCATGAGCTTTTCCTCCTGACGACGCCCGGCGCGCATTATCTTGCGCCGCCGCTGACGTCGCGCCTCCTAGGCGCCTCGACATTGGGAAGGCGATTTCCGTTTCTGTCTCATGCCGGCGGGACAAAACGTCCGCCAGCGGCGAGAAGCTCCCGGTTCCCGTCCGGGAGACATCTTTTAGCTCGGAAACGGCCGGATAATATGTCGCTAAGGATTGAATCGCAATCGCAAAAAACAATGGCGGAGCCGCGCGATGCCTCGCATCCGGCGATCCGTCAAACCGCCAAGGCGAACAACATGTTGCGTTTTATGCTGGGGCTCGCCGCGGCGGTCGCGCCGCTTTTTGCCGCATGCGCGGCGCCGGCCTTCTCCTTAACTGAAATCGCGCCGGGGGTGTACGCGCATCAGGGGAAAACGTCCCTGATGACGCGGGAAAATCTCGGCGACATCGCCAATCTCGGCGCGATCGTCGGCGACGATTCCGTCGCGGTGATCGACACGGGCGGCAGCCTGATCGAGGGCCGCGCCTTTCTCGCCGCGCTGCGCGAGAGGACCCAGAAGCCGATCCGCTATGTCGTCAACACCCACGCCCATCCCGATCACACGTTTGGCAATGGCGCCTTCGTCGAGACCGGCGCGACGTTTGTCGGGCATAAGAACCTGCCGCGGGCGCTCGTGGCGCGCGGGCCGCATTATCTCTCGGCTTTTCGCGATCAGATGGGCGACGCGCTCGACGGCGTTACGATCGTGGCGCCGACGTTGACGGTCGCCGACATGACGACGCTCGATCTCGGCCGTCGCGCGATCGTCCTGCAGGCGTGGCGCACGGCGCACAGCGAATGCGACCTCACCATTCTCGATCCAACGAGCGGCGTGCTATTCGCCGGCGATCTGCTTTTTTTGCAGCATGTGCCGGTCATCGACGGGAGCCTCCTCGGCTTTCTCGATGTCGCCGACAGGCTCGCGGCGATCAGGGCGACGCAGGTCGTCGCCGGCCATGGGCCCCTGCCCGCCCCCTGGCCCAAGGCGTTGGAGGATGAACGCGCCTATCTGATGCGGCTCACCGCCGATCTTCGCGCCGCGATCAAAAAGGGCGAGGGCGTCGCCGCCGCCGCCAAGACCGCCGGCGCCGAAGAACGGGAGAAATGGCGGCTCTTCGAGGATTACAACGCCCGCAACGCCACGGCGGGTTTCGCGGAATTGGAGTGGGAGGGGCCGTGAATGACTTTGTCACGTGACGCGGCGAAGGCTGACGCTTATTCTCGCCCGGAGATCAACGCTCCTGCCGTCATTGCGAGGAGGCTTATTCGAAGTCGGGTATACCCGACTTCGCGATATGCGACGAAGCAATCCAGCTGAGCCTTGCGACTTTTGGATTGCTTCGCGTCGCTCGCAATGACGAAGATGTTTGGAGGATGCCGGATATGAACAAAAGAGCCCTTTGCGCCGCCGGCGCCCTGTTCGCGGTTGTCGCGACCGGCGCCCTCGCGGAAAGCGGCCCTGACCCCTGGCCGGGCCTCGTCGCCGACATTTTCCAGAGCCGCCCAGTCGCGGCGGCCGACGGCGTCATCGCGCTCGAAGCGCCGGTTCGCGCCGAGGACGCGGCGATCGTGCCGATGACCATGCGCTTTTCCGATCCAACGCAAATCAAAGTCGCGACGCTGGTCATCGACCAGAACCCGATGCCAATGGCGGCGGCCTTCACGCTCGGCGACAAATCCGGCGTCGACTTCATAGAAACCCGCGTCCGAGTGAATTCCTACTCCAATGTCCATGCGGTGGCGGAGACGAGCGACGGAAAACTGCGCGCCGACGCGAAATTCGTCAAAGCCTCGGGCGGCTGTTCGGCACCGGCGGTGAAGGATCAGGACGAGGCGGTCGCCAATCTCGGCAAGATGAAATATCGCGAATTCAAGAGCGCTGATCCGGCCAAGCGCGAAGCGCAGATCATGATCCGCCATCCGAACGCCTCGGGCATGCAGATGGACCCGGTCTCCCGCGCGTATCTGCCGGCTCATTTCATCGACAAGGTCGAAGTCTTTCAGGGCGACGCGCCGATATTTGCGATGGAAGGCGGCATTTCGCTCTCCGAAGACCCGACCTTCCGCTTCACCTATGCGCCGAACGGCGCCAAGACGATTCGCGTCGAGGCCCATGACAACAAGGGCGGCGTCTATAAGGGCGAATGGCCGATCGGCGACGCTTCCTGAACGGCGTTCTACAAGTCTTATCGAGATAATTGACGATCGCCGCAGCGGCGGCGATCCGCGTGCGCGCACGCTTTGACGCGCGAGATTTCTGCTTAATTTCAAGGCAGTGCGCCAATTTGACCGAGCCTGCCGCGATTGACGCGCGACATGCTGCTTCGCACATTCCTTGCAATGTACCTGCGCTACACGATTCGACGGAGGGGCGTGCGCCGCGAATCGCATGCAGGGCGGCAAGGAGGTCTTGATGGAATCGGTCAGGCAGTGGTTTCAGGATTGGTCGGACGCTTGCGAATACGCCAAGGAATGCGCCCCAGACTTCTCCTTCCTTTCATCCTTCACACTCGGCGAGCCCTATACGGCGCTGTTGAGCGTTCTGGGCGCTTGCTGGCTTCTCTGGGCATTCAATGAACGCTCGATTAGGCGGAGCGGCGCCCTGCGCCAGCTCTTGACGCAGGGAGCCGCAAGCGCCGGCGCGCACGACGACGCGCCGCTGGATGCGAACGACCCAACCTGCAAGGAAGAGAAGCTCGCCGCTTAGAGCGAGGCCACCCAAAACGCGGATGTCGGCGTTTCACGAAGCGCGCGCCGCTCCCTAACCGATCGCGTCATTACAATTGGCCGATTGCGTCCAATGCGACATGACCTTGTCGCAATGGACGATTTGAACGCGCGCAACGGCGCCCTATTCTTGAATGAGAGCCGTCCGGCGCGAAGCTGCGACGGCGGCGAGAGCCGTCCGTATTTGCGCCAAAAAAAGCGCCAAGAACGAACCGCTAGCAAGAAGGCAAGGGAGCGCCATGAGCGAATTTTCTGTCGGCAACGGCGCCTGGGTCCTGGTCGGAGACGGCCGGCGGGCGCTGTTTTTCCAAAACCACGGCGACGCCGAACTCCTCGACCTTCGGGTCATCGAAACCTGCATCGACGAAAATCCCGCGACCCGCGAACAAGGAACGGACAAGCCCGGCCGCAGCTTCGCCTCGAAAGGCGGCGTGCGCAGCGCGGTGGAAGACGCCGACTGGCATGAGCTGGAGGAAGAGCGTTTCGCCCGCGCCATGGCGGGCCGCATCAATCAGGCGGCTGAATCCGGCGAATTGAACGCCATAGCGATCATCGCGCCGCCGCGCGCCCTGGGCGAAATCCGCAAGGAATTGTCGACCAAGGCGCAAGGCAAGGTGGTCGGCGAACTCGCCAAGGACCTGACCCGCCACCCGCTCAAGGACATCGAAAAGGCGCTGACCCGCGGCTAAAAGGCAGGGGAGAGCCCTTGAAGCTCTCCCCTGCGCAGTCGAAGGCGATTCGTCCCAGCCCCGCCTTCGACGCTCGACTCTCGATCGAGCTTGGCAATAATGCCGTATTCCTCCCAAGAAATCAGTGCGCTTGCGCACAATTCGAATGTGACGCCGGGCGCGCCGCCCCATTTGCGCCGTAAAAATGACGGAGTGGAGCGTAGTTAGCTTCTGCTCGGCGGCGGCGCGAGTATTTTCGAACACGGCGGACTTATGGGGCGAGGACGGATCATCTTGGCGGCGTTTTTCGCGCTCGCCGTCAGCGCTTGCGCGAGCCGCCCGCACGGAACGCTCGTCGCGACCAATCAGGTCGCGCCGGGCGCGAGCATCGTCGACCTGCTCGTCGTCACGACCAGGGCGCTCGATCCTTCGGAGCCCGGCGTCATTTTCTCCGGCGAACGCGGACGGGGCGTCCAATTCGCCGACATCGCCGTATCGATTCCGCCCGACTCCGTCCGCATGATCGGCGAAGTGCAATGGCCGCAAGCGCCCGTTCCCGACCCCGCCACCCAATTCACCGCCGTTCACGCCGACGTTCTCAGCAAGGAGGCGGCGATCGCGGCGTTCAACGCGCGTATCCGCAAGACGCCCAAGCGGCAGGTGCTGCTCTTCGTTCACGGCTACAACACGCGATTCGAGGAAGCCGTCTATCGTTTCGCGCAGATCGTCCATGACTCTGGCGCCGACGTGACGCCGGTGCTGTTCACCTGGCCGTCGCGCGGCCGGCTGCTGCAATATGGCTATGATCACGAGAGCGCCAGCTATTCGCGGGACGCGTTGGAGAACGTGCTGCAGGCGCTGCAACGCGACCGGGACGTCGGCGAAATTTCGATTCTGGCGCATTCAATGGGCAATTGGGTGACGCTCGAAGCGCTGCGCCAGATGGCGATCCGCAATGGCGGCATCGGCTCGAAAATCCAGAATGTCATGCTTGCTGCGCCCGACGTCGATTTCGACGTCTTCCGCCGTCAGATCGCTGAGATCGGGATCAGACCCTCCGTCTTCACCCTGTTCGCGTCGCGAGACGATGACGCGCTCGCCGTGTCGCGCCGGTTCTGGGGCAATACGCGACTGGGGGCCGTCGATCCGAACGTCCCGCCCTATCAGGAGGTGCTCGACCGCGATCGGGTGAAAGCCATCGATCTGACCAATGTCGCGTCCAGCGATCGTTTAGGGCACAGCACCTTCGCCTCCTCCCCCGAGGTCGTGCGTTCGATCGGAATGAGACTCGCGCAGGGGCAGCCGCTCAGGGAAGGCCAGGTGGGCGTCGGCGATCGGCTCGGGCTGATGACCTCTGGCGCGGTTTCGGCGGTCGGCGGCGTCGCCGGCGCGGCGGTCGCCGCGCCCTTCGCCATCGTCGACCCGGCGACTCGCGAGAACCTGGGCGAACATCTCAACGCCGCCGGCCAAAGCCTTGAACCGTAATATTAACCGCGCAGTGATTTCGGCTTCTAAAACGCCTCTATTTTAACGCTCTGTTGCGACTATGTGACAGCCAACGAGGCTGATCGTCGCTAGGGTCAATCGCTCGCGACGATCAATCGCACGGGACATCATTCACATGTCGTTTAAGCGTCAGCTTCTCGCCGTTCTGGCGGTCGCCTTCTGCGCGTCTTCGGCGCGAGCCGAAAATGCTCCGTCATGGTGGAAACCGCCGATTTCGGAACGGCCCGCCTCGAAGCGCGCGGTCGACGGCGTCAACGGCAAGCTCGAAGGATTCGGCGGCGGCTCGGATTGGCTCGGCTTCGCGCGCTTAAACAACGCCTCGGCCGGCGGGGCGGCATCGATCGCCGCTCCTGTAGGCGACCGTTTCGGCTTTCAGATCGACACGCTGGCGGCGGCGCATCGTGGGTTCTTCGTCGCCGCTGGCGCCGGCCACGCCTTCTGGCGCGATCCGGGCGTCGGCCTCCTCGGGACCTATGGCTCGATCGCCAACGACAAGCGTCTCGACGACACGCGTTTCCGACTGGGCGCGGAAAGCGCCTATTATTACGGACCCTTTTCTATCGGCAGCGTCGCCGGCTATGAGGAGAGTTCGGGACATTTCTTCACGCCGCTCGGCTATGGGCCGGGGTTTCTCGCCTATCAATGGCAGCCGCGGCGCGGGCGCTTCTTCGACATGGTCGATATCAGCGTCTATCCGACCTACAATGTTAAAATCTCGGTCGGCCATCGCTACGTCGGCGGGCGTCACGCGGCGGCGCTCAGCGGCGAGGCGCTGGTCTGGAATCTCGGCAACTCTGCAATCACCGGCTTCGTCGAAAGCCGCGTCGGCGAGGATGACTACAAGGCCGTCTGGGGCGGCATTCGCATCTATCTCGGCCAGAGCGACAAGACTCTCATCGCCCGGCATCGCGAAGACGACCCGCCGAACTGGCTGAAGGACGACATGTTCGCCTCGCAGAACAGCGTCCGCACCGGCGCGACGCCGGTGTTTTTCCCGACGCCGTAGAACCGGCTTCTGATTCTCCGCGCCGCGACAAGGGCGTGAGGAAGCCCATGAGCGATTCGACGTCTGAACCCGATCGCATGTCGCCGCGCATCGCGGCGCTCGCCGCCGCGGCGCCTGTGCTCGCCGCGGCGCTGCGCGGCAATTTCGCCACGACGCCGAATATCGCGCCCTGGTACGACGCGCTCGTCAAGCCGGCGCTGACCCCGCCGAACTGGCTGTTCGGCCCGGCGTGGACCGCGCTTTACGCCCTGATGGCCTATGCGCTTTACCGCATTCTGCGGCTTGCGCCGACGACCCCAGGGCGGCGCGCGGCGCTTTTTCTCTTTTTCGCGCAGCTCGCATTAAATGCGGCCTGGTCCTTCGCTTTCTTTTCGGCGCGAAGCCCGCTGCTCGGACTCGCCGTCATTCTGCCAATGGAGGCGATTCTCGTCGCGGCGACCGTCCGGTTCCGTCGGCTCGACCGCATCGCCGGATATTCGCTCGCGCCCACCGCCTTCTGGGTCGCTTTCGCGACCTATCTCAACGCCGGAATTTTTGTCCTCAATTCTTAGAACGGCGCCGATCGCGCCGCCGCCACATAGGCGTCGGCGTCCTTTTGCAGCAGCAGCCGCTCCTTGACGAGCTTATCGGCGACAATGCGCATCGTCGCGACGAAATAGGCGCGCGACCCGTAGCGCTCGACGAGCGACGGTCGCGGATCGCCGGCCTTCTCGCGATCCGCCTTCGTCGCGGCGAAGGGAATCGCCGCGCCGGCGACGCAGCGGCGTCCTTTACTGTTCCTTTGCGCATTGAAGCCGCTGAAAGTGGCGATGGGGAGCGCGAGATCGGGGAGCCGCAGGCCGGCGATCTCATTGCCGTCGGCGTCGATTTTCGGAACGCGCCGCTCGCCTTGCGGCGCCGGCGGCAAGGCTGGGACTTTCGGCCATTTCAACGCCTGCGCCGGCGCAAGCTCCGCGTCGAGCGGCGCGCGCGAAGCAGGCGGCGCGACGCCGTTCGCGGTCCATTCGTCGAGCGCGACGAAAAGCGCCCGCTGCGCCGGCGCGGGCGCGCGAACGTTAATCGGCGCGGCGCAATTCGTCGCGGTGGTCGACGAGGCGATTCCGGCGAGATAGAAGCGCCGGCCGTTCGGCGGCGCGCTTTTCGCAAATTCGACGCGGGGCTTCTCGCCCCAATAGGCGTCGGCGACCCAGCTCGCGATGAAGCGCGTCGGCGCCGCCGGCTCGCGCGCGGCGTCCTCAAACAACAGACCGTCGAACGCCGAAGCCGCGCCCGACATCGCTTCGGCGTCTGCCCCCTGCGCGCGGCCGAGGATGCGCTTCATCTTGAGCGCGCCGCGAAGATGGCTGAGGACATCGCGCAAGGCCAGCTCTTTGGCTTTGTCAGGGAGCTTGGCGAGATCAAGCGTCAGCGCGGCGAGTCCGCGCTCGAGCGCCAGCGGCTTCACATTGTCGCCTGGCTGAGTCTCGATCAGAATCGATCTGACGCCCCCGTTTGGCGGCGGCGCCGGCTTCGACAGCGTTCCCGCGATCTCAAATGACTCGCCGTCGAGCTTCACGATCGCGGCAACCGTTTCGTCGGCGCCGTTCGGACGGATCTCGAATTTTAAGAGCTCGGCCTGCGCCGCGCCGGCGAAGGCCAGCGGCGCGAGGAGCGCGGCGCGTCCGATGCGCGCTATGGTTCTTTTCGATGCGGCGAGCGATCTGGCGAAGATCGGCGGGGAATCTTCGCCTTTCCTTATCCGATTCATTCTTCGAGCGTAGCAGAGAAGAGGGATGAAGGTTGGCAAGGAAACATGCGCCGCCCCCGCTCGCATCGTGAATGACGACTTAAACGAAATCCGGTTGATCTGCTCGGCTGTCATTCCAGACGCGCGCAACGCGCGCGTCTGGAATCCAGAGCAAAACCAGCGTTCTTGAATTGGCTCTGGATTCCCGATCAGGCCTTCGGCCTGTCGGGAATGACACAGCCCCAGCGAACCGATCAGGCGGAATTCGTATTACAGCCTCGCCATGAAATTCGCGAAGGCGAGCGAGCCTTCCGGCCATGGCCCATGGCCGCTGTCGACATTGATGTGGCCGCTCGCGCCGGCGTCGATGAACTCGGCGCCGATATCGCGCGCGAGATGACGGGCGAAGAGCAGATCGGCATAAGGATCGTCGCTGCTGCCGACCATCGCCGTCGGAAAGGGAAGAAGCGCGCGGGGAACCGGCAGAAAGGCGGAATCGACCGCCGGCAATTCGCGGATCGTCGCCTCGGAAGGCGGCGCGACGAGAAAGGCGCCGGCGATCCTCTCGCCGATTCGTTGCGCCGCATGTAGCGTCGCGACGACGCCGAGCGAATGCGCGATGATCACCACGGGCCGGGCGCTTGCGAGAACCTCTCGCGCAATCGTCTCTTCCCATTCGGCGCGCATCGGCTTCTCGAAATCGCGTTGCGTCACGCGCCGCGCCGTCGAGAGCTTCGCCTGCCAACGCGTCTGCCAATGATCGGGGCCTGAATCGCTCCAGCCCGGAACGATCAGGATGTCGGCGTCGGCTGCGCGCATCAGGCGGTTTCGCGCGCGACAAAGGCGCCCGCGAGCGCATCCTCGATCAGTCTGCGCGTCTCGGCGACGCCGTAAAGCGCAATGAAGGAGCCAAAGCGCGGCCCCTTCTTCTCGCCGAGCAGCACTTCATAGAGCATGTTGAAGAAATCATTGGAGACGCCGGGACGCTCCGGCGTCGCGCCCTTGGCGGCGAAGTCCTGATAGCGCGGCACGGCGCGGGCGACGTCGTAAAGCGCCGTCTGAATCTCTTCCGCGCTGGCGCCGGCGGCGAGCGCGCCCAGAGTCGCGTCGATCTTTTGCAGCACCTCGCGCTCGACATCGTCGGCGGCGCGGTAGCTCTTCGCCGGCTTCACGAAATCGCGGAAATAGGCCACGGCATAGCCGACGAGCCTGTCGAGACGCGGACGATTGTCCGGCGTCACCGAGGGCGCATAGCGGCGCAGGAAGCCCCAAAGCACCGCAGGGTCTTCGGCGTTGGCGACGGCGGCGAGATTGAGCAGCATCGAGAAGGAGACGCTAGTTCCCTTCGCCTCGCCCGTGTGTACGAGTATTTCCGCTGCCGGCGGATCGCCGGCGTGGATATGCCAGACCGGATTGCCGAGACGGTTTTTCCAGTCCTGGCGCGGATAGGCCTCGAGAAAATTCAGATAGTCGTCGACGGCGCGCGGGATCACGTCGAAATAGAGCCGCTTCGCCGCCGTCGGCTTTTGAAACATGAATTGCGCCAGACTCTCGGGGCTGGCGTAGGTCAGCCATTCCTCGATCGTCAGGCCATTGCCCTTCGACTTCGAAATCTTCTGGCCCTTATCGTCGAGGAAGAGTTCGTAGTTGAACCCTTCCGGCGCCCGTCCGCCGAGCGCGCGCACGATCGCGCCGGAGAGCTTCACCGAGTCGATCAGGTCCTTCCCGGCCATCTCGTAATCGACATTGAGCGCATACCAGCGCATCGCCCAGTCGGGCTTCCATTGCAGCTTGCAATGGCCGCCGGTGACGGGCGTGATGAATTTTTCGCCAGTCTCCGGATCGGTCCAGGAGATCGTTCCGGCTTCCGCGTCGTAAGAATCGAGCGGGACCTGCATGACGATGCCGGTCTTGGGATGTACCGGTAGAAACGGCGAATAGGTCGCGGCCCGCTCCTCGCGAAAGCTCGGCAGCATGATTTTCATCACCGAATCGTAGCGCGCGAGCATGTGCTTCAACGCCGCGTCGAAGCGCCCGCTTTTGTAATATTCCGTCGACGAGGCGAACTCATAGTCGAAGCCGAAGGCGTCGAGAAAGGCGCGCAGCCGAGCGTTATTATGGGCGCCGAAACTATCATGCGTGCCGAAAGGGTCCGGCACCTGGGTTAAGGGCTTGCCGAGATTGGCGGCGACCAGCTCCTTGTTCGGAATATTGTCGGGGACCTTGCGCAGCCCGTCCATGTCGTCAGAAAAAGCGAGAAGCCGCGTCGCGATCTTGCCTTCGGTGATGACCTCGAAGGCGCGGCGCACCATGCTGGTGCGGGCGACTTCGCCGAAAGTGCCGATATGCGGCAGGCCGGAGGGACCGTAGCCGGTCTCGAACAGAACGCTCTTCTGACCGCTCGCCTCGACCCGCTTAACCAGCTTTCGCGCCTCCTCGAACGGCCAGGCGGGTGAAACCCGCGCGGCGTCGACGAGTTCGGGCGACAGGAAAAGCTGTGCGGACATGGGGTAAGCTGGCCGATCTGGAAAGAGGAGCGCGGCACAGTAGGGAGAGGGGCTTAGCGCGTCAACGAGGAAGCCGGCTGGGGAGCGGGTCGATCTGAATTCCGCAAAGCCCCATGATCGGAGCTATGTTCAGGTTCCACGATGGGCGTTATGCGACGGAACGCCATCCGTGTTACATCACTCAGACGGATGTGAAAAAGGCCTTAGCTGAACTTTATGGCCTTCAGGGGTTCATTGAACTCAGTCTCACCCTGGAGCAGGCGACACATCGGTCAACGCCCGCATCGTGGATTTGTAGACAGGGAGAGGCAGAATGAAATTCTCGATCGCCGCCGCCTCGACGGCTGTCGCCGCGATCGCGCTGGTTCTCTCAGGAGCGGCCCCCGCCGCCGCCAAGGCTACGACCGTTAGCCGCCAAAAGGCAGGCGCCAAACTGGATTGCACCAGCCTGCCCGACTGTCGGCAAGTAATGCGTGGCGCAAAAAAAAGATTGCCCCCAACGCCGCCCGAAAAATCACAGTCTATCGAGAAATAAGTGTCGAAGCGTAGCTGAAGACGCACCCCCGAAGCTGCCTATCGAAAAGGGTCGTTTTTGAGAGGCGCGCGTGAGGCGTAAGGCGAGTCCATCAAAGATTGTGCCCTTGAGAAATGGACCAAGCCGGGTCGCAACCTAAAATTCAAATTGGCCAGCCGCCGCCGGCCGAGGTCCGCCGGCCGGCCCGGATGCGCGACCGCCTGGGCCATTTCGAACGAGAAAAGCTCGCGACTGTTGCGCGCCGTCAATAGACAAGGGCGGCGACGCCGATAAGCTCACATGCGCATTTGATTCACGATTCATACTCGCGGGGCCGAAGCGAGATGTGGCGATGGAGAGGATCGAGCGGGCCGGCCGCGCCAAAAGGGCGAGTGAGCTGGCGCAACTTGATCGCCGCGGCGGGCGCCTGCGCCGCCTTCATCCTTGTCGTGACGATGGGCGCGCCAGCCCTGGCCGAAGACGCCCTCGTCTCCCTCGCCAAGCAGAAGTCGCTGACCGACACGCCGGACGGCCCCAAGGAGCAGCTGCGCAAGTTCGGGATCGACGTCGACGTCTGGATCACCCAGTTCGAGCAGGGCATCACCGCCGGCGCGATCGATCGGACCGCGCGCTACGGCGGCGTCATGGACACGTTTCTGCGCGTCGACGGCGAGAAGCTCGGCTTCTGGAAGGGCCTCAAATTCAACGCCCAATATGAGCATTACTTCGGCCGCAACATAAACCGGCAAGACCTTGCGCTGCTGCCGGTCAATGTCGCTCAGGCGTTTATCGAGCGCGACGGCTATCACTCGGCCCTGTCGATGACGCTCACGCAGGAATTCAGCGAACAGTTCTCGGTCACGATCGGCAAATTCAACATGCTGACGCTCGCGGCGCAGACGCCGCTGGTCGGCGGCGGCGGCATCGAGACCTTCATGAACCGCTCCTTCGCCCTGCCCTCGACCGGCATTGGCGTCAGTTCGCCCGAGAGCGTCGCCGACCGGCTGATCGTCGCCCCGCCCTATCTTCTGGGCGGCGTCGCCGCGCTCAAGACCAAATTATTCGATCTCAAACTGATGGTCGCCGACCCGCGCAATGCTCTGCAGCCCCGCGTCATCCAACGGCCGTTCGAGCGCGGAATCGGCGCCGGCCTGATGCTGACCGTGCCGGTCGAGATCGGCGGACTGAACGGCTTCCATAATTTTCGCGTCGCCTACAGCAACGCCAGGGGCTTCGACCTAGAAGATGTCGGCGAGACCACGAGGATCGCTCAGCTGAGGGGAATCACCAAGAAGGGCTACCGCTTCGTTTCCTACGCCATCCAGCAATATCTGATGCAGAGCGCCGACGACCCCAAAGTCGGCTGGGGCGTGTTTTCGCTCGCGACCCTCTCTGACGGCAATCCCAATCCGGTCAGGTGGAGCGTCGTCGCGGGTCTTGCGGGCAATAATCTGATGACGGGACGCGAAGATGATCGCTGGGGCGTCGGCTACTATCATTATCGACTGAGTTCGCTGCTGCTCTCCGGACTGGAGGCGCGGCGAATTAACCGCCGCAGCGAGAGCGGCGTCGAGGCCTTCTATAATTTCGCGGTGACCCGATGGTTTCGTCTTTCAGGCGACGTCCAGATCATCGATCCGTGGAATCCGGTGAGAACGCGCGCCAGCTATCTCGGCCTGCGCCTGCAGACGAAATTTTAGGAAAAGGACGCGGCCAAACAAAAAGGCGAAGCGTCCGTTTCCGAACGACCTCGCCCAAGGATTGCCCTCTGGCCTAATCCGGGAGCGCGACCTGCAGCGTCAATTCGCGCAGGAGACGCTACGCATGTAACGGACGCGACCACTCTCGTCAGCCTTCGGCGTGATGACGAGCGTGCAATCTTCATCCTCCGCGCCATAGGCGCGCCCCACTCGGATCGCCGCTCCGCGCGCCAGCGGACGCAGGCCAACGTCGTTAAGGCTCACGGCGGCTTGGACGCCAGTGGCGACGGGTCGGCTCTTCGGTTCGGACGTCGCCGAGGGCGCAGCCGCGACAGCAGCGACCGCGCAAATGGCGACGGTGAATCCGAGAACGATCCTTGACGTACGGCTTGCGAAAGGGCTTTCGCGCGAAACGGCCATTTAGGGCTCCCCACAGGGTGACCGGGAATTCAACCGCGGATCGCTACGCGAACAATGCGACCCCGGACGTTTCCTCTTTTTGCCGGGGAAAAACGCCGCACCCTGAGAATGGTTCCGCCGTAGTCACGAAATTTTAAGAATTCGCCTTAAATCCGCCTCATCGTTCAAGCCGCGCGATGAGGCTCGACGTGTCCCAGCGCCGTCCGCCCATCTTTTCGACCTCGGCGTAAAACTGGTCGACGAGCGCCGCGACGGGCAGGCGCGCGCCATTGCGCCGCGCCTCAGCGAGGCAGATCGCCAAATCCTTGCGCATCCATTCGACCGCGAAGCCGAAGTCGAATTCGCCAGCAATCATTGTTTTGGTTCTGTTTTCCATCTGCCACGACTGCGCCGCGCCATTCTTCAAGAGATCGATGACGTTTTCGGCGTCGAGGCCGGCGGCGCCGGCGAAATGCAGCGCCTCGGCGAGACTCTGAACGAGACCGGCGATGGCGATCTGATTGACCATTTTGGTGAGCTGGCCGGCGCCGGGCGGCCCCATCAGCCGGCACGCCCGCGCGTAGCAGGCGATCACCGGCTCGGCCATGGCGAAGACGGCGGGGTCGCCGCCGCACATGACGGTCAGCGCGCCTTTTTCTGCGCCGGCCTGGCCGCCGGAAATCGGCGCGTCGATGAAGCCGAACCCGCGCCCGGCCGCCGCCGCGTGGAGTTCGCGCGCGACTTCAGCTGACGCCGTCGTATGGTCGATAAAGATCGCGCCTGCCGACATGCCGGCGAAAGCGCCCTCGGCGCCGATCGTCACCGCGCGCAGATCGTCGTCATTGCCGACGCAACAAAAGACGAAATCAGCGCCCGCCGCCGCCTCGCCCGGAGTCGAAAACCGCTCAGCGCTGGCGTAGTCGGCGACGAATTTTTCGGCCTTGGCGTCGCTGCGATTATAGACCCGCACCCTATGGCCGGCGCGACGAAGATGGCCGGCCATGGGATAGCCCATGACCCCAAGGCCGAGGAAAGCGACCGACGCAGATTCCATCAGCCGCCCGTCGTGCTCATATGGCGGGGGACGGCGGCGGCCGGCGCCGCGCGGTCGATGACAAAGTCGTGGCCCTTGGGCTTGCGCAGGATCGCGGTCTCGATCGCCTCATGCAACAGCGCATCGTCGAGGCTTTCGCGCAGCGGCGCGCGCAAATCGGCGGCGTCCTCCTGGCCGAGGCACATATAAAGCGTCCCGGTGCAGGTGACGCGGACGCGGTTGCAGCTCTCGCAGAAATTATGAGTGAGCGGCGTGATGAAGCCGATCCGCCCGCCGGTCTCTCTCGCGCGCATATAGCGCGCCGGGCCGCCGGTGCGGAAGTCGATCTCGTCGAGCGTGAAGGCTTGGCTCAGCCGCTCTCGCACGTCGTGCATCGGCAAATATTGATCGGCGCGCTGCGGCCCGTCGAGTTCGCCGAGCGGCATCACTTCGATGAAAGTCATGTCCATCCCGCTCTCATGCGCGAAACGCACGAGCGGGACGAATTCGTCCTCGTTAACGCCCTTCAGCGCCACGGCGTTGAGCTTCACCTTCAACCCGGCGGCGCGGGCGGCGGCGATCCCCGCCAGCACCTGCTCATGGGCGCCGGTGCGCGTCAGCGCCCTGAATCGGTCGGGATCGAGCGTGTCGAGCGAGACATTGACCCGCTTGACGCCGCAGTCGGCGAGTTCGCCGGCGAAGCGCGACAGCTGCGAGCCATTGGTGGTGAGCGTCAGCTCCTCCAGCGCGCCGGACCCGAGATGGCGCGACAGGGCGCGAAACAGCTTCATCACATCATGGCGCACCAGCGGCTCGCCGCCGGTGATGCGCAGCCTTTTCGTCCCGCGCGCGACAAAGGCGGAGCAGAGCCGATCGAGTTCCTCGAGCGTGAGCAGGTCGCGCCGCGGCAGGAACTGCATATGTTCCGACATGCAATAGACGCAGCGGAAATCGCATCGGTCGGTGACGGAGACGCGCAGATAGGAGATCGTCCGCCCGAAGGGGTCGACAAGCGGCGCCGGCGCGGCGACCGCGGGCATCCTGGCGTGGGCGTTCATCCTCTCCTCGAACCGGCGGAAGTTTCGGGCTCTTCCATATATTGCCGGAACGCCGGCGCGTGAAGCCCGCGCGCCGCCCCGCCGCCGGCCCCGGATCATGATCGGGGTCCGCCGGGCGCCTCTCGATCAGGCGCCCCAGCCGAAATCCTTGTCGAGGAGGGCGTAGAGTTCTTCATTATAGGGCCGGAAAAACGCGGCCAATTCCTCCCGGGCGCCGTCGTCGAGCGCGCCGGAAGGGCCGCGATTGCGCTCTTCGATAAGCAGCGGCTCGACCTGAGGCAGGCCGAGGAAGGCGTAAATCCGCTTCGCTGTCGACTGCGGGTCTGAGAAAAATTCCGCCGCATCGACGATGAAAACGCGGTCCCTGCCGAATTGCTCGAAGAGCAGACGCATGAAGGGGGTGTAGATGCTGTGACGCAAATAGCCGGCGCGCGCGCCGGAGAAGGCGTGCGGCTCCATCCCGCCGCCGCGTATCGTCGCTTTTTCGGCCGCAAGGAAGGTTTCGAAATCAGGAAAGCCCTTCCAATGCGGATCTTTCCCCCTGCGGCTCATGAAGCGCGTCCAATCCCACCGCCAGTGTGAAAAGGCGCGCTCGATCGGATCGCGCAGAACGCAGACGATGCGGATATTGGGAAACATCGACTTCGCCAGGAATATCCAAAGCGGATTAGGCATCACCGGCGTGCAATAGCCGGTGACGGCGCCGCCGAATCGCTGCTCCGCCGCCCGTTGCGCGGCGAGCGTGGGAAAATGCGCCATCAGTTCGCGCATCGTGTCCGTAAAAGAGATTTCCTTCGACAAGGGCAAGACGACGTGCGGATGCTGAAGAATATAAGAGGAAAGGAACGACGTGCCTGAGCGCACCGCGCCGATCGACGCAAAAGACGGCTCCATGCGTTGAGCCGAGTTCAGCATCCGCGCCCTCACCCGCCATTTCGGCGGATTGAAAAAGTAATAGCGTCTGAATTGGTGCGCGACCTCCAAGGGCAGATTTCGCCATGCTCCGGCGGCGTTGGTTCGCCGCCGAAAGTCCTGATAGGGACGGTGAAGCGTCTCGAGTCGCTTCGGATCGACGGCGAGATGGTTGGATGCGCCGTTCACCGGCATGTCGGGCGCGAGAACGTTCATGCGTCAAGCTCCAATCGGGCGGACGCCCCCAGCAGCCACCGGCTTCATGCCGACGCTCCCGCGAAAGCCGCCGCGCGACACGCCGAGTCCTCGGCGATCTTTTCGCCTCTGGCGCGCGCGAAACTCGCTTGCAGCGTCGCGAGCGCATCGGGGCTTGCGCCTCGCGAACGCCAGCAAATGAATCCGTCGGGGCGCACGAGCAGCGCGCCTTCCGGCGAAACGCCGAGACGCGGCAGAAAAAGCCCTTCCGGATCGTCGACGTCGAAGCCCAGGCGGCAGACGCCAAGCGGGACGCCCGAACGAAGGCCGACGCGCGCCGCCGCATCGATCCAGTCGCCGCCGTCCGGGCCGACGAACAGCATGAAGTCGCGTCCGATCAGATCATGAGAGGAGATCGTCGCCTCGCCGCGGCGCAGCCAGACATGCGCGAGACGCGTTCCAGGCGCGCCGGTCGGACGAAGAGGATCCTCGACCATCGCGCAATCGTCGGCGTCGTCGGCGACGATCGCATTGGAGCGATATCGGTAGCCCATCGCGGTTTCGAGAAGTCCGTATTCGTCGTCCCGAATGCGCAAGTCCTGGCGGTCGGGCAGAAGTCGCTCGACGTAATTGGCGATGGCTCGCGCGATCGCGATCCGCGCCACAGGCCTGCGTTCGATCTCATAGGAATCGAGCAGCGCAGCCGCGGCCTGGCCCTTGACGACAAGCGCGAGCTTCCACGCCAGGTCGGCCGCGTCCTGGATCGCCGTCTGTCCGCCGAGCCCGCCCACCGGCGGCGTGATATGCGCGCAATCGCCCGCAAGAAACACCCGGCCGAAGGCCATGCGATCAGCAAGAAGAGCGGCCATCCGCCAGGGACGAATATCGAGAATCTTCACCGCAAGGTCGCAGACGCCAAGCGATTGTCGAACCAGTTCCCGGCATCGTATTTCGTCGAAATCCGACGCCTGATCGCGGGAAGAATCATATTCGATGTTGATCTGGCCGTGGTTGGGTTCGTCGCAGGTGACGAAGGCGCCGCTGAACGCCGCGTTGCGCAAATAATAAAGCGCGAATCCCTCGCTTGGCAGGATCGCGCCGAGATCGGCCTCGAACAGCACCGAGATCGTATCCGCAAGGAAGCCTGGGCCTTCCATCTTCACGCCGCCGGCGTCGCGGATCGTTCCGCCGGCGCCGTCGGCGGCGATCATATAGTCCGCGAGAACCGTGATCTCCTCTCCAGAGGCTTCGTCGCGGATGATCGCTTCGACGCTCTCGTCCAGCTGCGCAAAGCGCGCCAACGCTGTCGAAAACCTGATGTCGGCGCCGTGCTCGCGCGCGAAGCGCAGCAGCGCCGGCTCGACCCGGTCCTGGCCAGCGGTGCATAACTTGCTCGGCGACACGCGCGTCGCATCGAGCGAATTCTTGGTGACGAGCGTCTCGATAGGCGGACTGACCACGGTTTCCGCGATGATAAGCGTTGAGTCATTGGCGCCGGTGCGGCTTGCCGCGAACAACGCATCCTCCAAGCCCTCGACCACCCGCAGAACCTCCATGCTGCGCCGGTTCAGCCCATGCGCTTTCGGCAGCCGCGACGGCGACGCGCGTTTCTCGACGAGAAGACAGGGAACGCCGCGCCAAGCGAGCAGCGTCGCCGCCGACAGGCCGGCATAGCCGGCGCCGACAATGAGAACAGGGACTCGCTCCAGGCTCATTGGACGTGTCCTTTCGAGGACAAGGGGAGACTAGCGGGCTCCTTGGGCGCCAATCGAAGGCCCGGCCAGATCAGGAAAATGGCGAAGACTTCCGGCCAGATCAGAGATTGATAGGCGATCTCCGGACGGTTGACGGATAGTCCAGAAAGAATGAACAGCGGCGCAATGAGCCATTGCGACAGCACGTCGACCGAGGTCAGTTCGGCGAAGGAGCTGCGCGCCAGCGTCAAGCCTCTGACGACGCTGCCGACGAATCGGATGGGCAGCGACAGCGCCAGGCAGGCGACGAAGACCGACCACCAGACTCCATGCTGGCGGTAGAGAGTAGCGCCGATCCAGTCGCGACCGAGCAGCAGCATGATCGCCGCCGTCAGCACGGTTGGCGCGCCGACGCGAACCACCGGCGCGAGCGCTCTTGTCCAGTCGCCGTGAGCTTTCGTCGGAAGGTGGATGGCGAGAAAACGCGTAAGCGTGATCAGCGGACCAAGGATGAACAGCATGAAGGTTTGGGCGGCGGCAAATGAATCGAGGCGCTGACCATTGGCGCCGTTTGGCCAGGGGAGCGAAAACAGCGTCAATGTGAAGAGCATCGCCGCTTGCGGCGAGAGCACCCGCAGGGCTTCCCAGAAGGTTCCGCTCAGAAATGAGCGTATGAAGGCGATTTCCGGGATGCGAATTTTGCGCGCGCCATGTGTTTGCAGCCGGCTCCACAGCCACAGCGACGAGGCCGCCGCAATGACGCAGCCAGCGAGAAAGCAGCCGGCGAAACCCAATCCAAGCGACTCCATGAACAAAACATTGGCCGCCGCCTTCGTCGGAATTTCCGCGAGCTTCCAGGCGAGCACCGAGCCGCCGCGTCCGAGCGCGTGCAACAAGAATCCTTGCGTATTCGACACGACGCGAAAAGGCGCGCCGGCGACGAGCCAAAGGATCGGCGCGCCTGTAAAGGGAGCGGCCGCGGCGTCGCCCATCAGCGCGCCGAGCAGGAACGGATAGGCGAAAAAGCCAAAAACTGCCGTCGCGGCGCCCAGCGCGAGGGCGAGCGCGCTGGTCTTTTCGATCGCGTCGGCCGCCTCGCCATTCTTTTGCGCATGGCCCAGCGCGATGGCGGAGACGGCGGCGCAAGCGATGGTGACTGCGACGTCGAGCAGCGTAATGCGCATCAAAATCGCATAAGCGCCCGATGCGCGACCGCCCAGTCTCGCAACCATCGCGAGATCGATCTGCATGATGAAGGCGGCGGCGGACGTGCTGGCGAACAGGAAGCCGTATCCGCGCCACAGCGGCGCGCCAGTCATCGCGCGAGACCTTGCCACCCCGGAAATATATCGAGATCAAAGGTCGGCAGGGCGAAGTAACCGAATATTTCCGAAGGCGCCGGCAACGGCTGCTCGGGTTCAATCAGCTCGATCTCTCGACCAAGGCGCACGCTGCGGCATTTCCAGCCGATGACGAGATCGGTCGTATCCGCGCAACCGATGACGATTCCACGATCTCTGCCGCGATCGAGAATCGCCCAACGCGCGGCGGACGCCGCCATGATCGAACGCAGATATTTGCCGTCCGCGAGCAGACGCTCCTTAAACGGCGATTGCCGCAGCCAAACATAGACCCACAGATAATAGGACCAGTCGAAGGCGAGCTTCTTCTCTTCCGCCCAGGCCATGAAGGGGCGAAAGATCGACATGCCGTCGGGACCGGAAAGCTCCAGCAGCTCCGGGCAAATGTCGAACAGCGTGTGCCAATAGATGCGCAGGCTCACGTCGATCCGCACGAAGGCCTTGTGGTCCATCGGATATTTTGCGTTCAGCTCCGGCGACATCAACGCGGGGTAGAGATCGCGATCGGTTCGACTAGGCAGAGACAGCAAGGTCGTGACGCCTTTCTTGCGGTTGGCCGAACAGGTTTCGTAACACTGTCAGATCAACGACGATGTCGTCATAGTCGATCTGGTCGTCGCGCTCATAGGTCATGGTCGCGCCGGGCTTATCGAAGACCGAGCGGAAATTGCGAAGGAAGGCGAGCGTGTCCGGCGCCAGCGCCTCGGCGTGGGTGTCGAGCGAGATGAAGGGCTCGATCAAGGACTGCCTGTAGCCGGCGACGTGGAAATGATCGGCTGCGGCGATGACGTTGCGCCAGGCCTCGAACGGCGTTCCGCAATTGCGATTGGAGCAGACCGCATTGGACGCGTCGAACAACACGCCCGCGCCTGTATCCTTCATGAGACGCTCGAAGAAGGCGGGCGCCTCCGCCCCGCCGTCCATGATGGAAGGATAATTCTCGAAATGAATGCGTTGACCGACGATCTCCTGCCATTCGACGACTCGGTCGCGCACAAATTCATATTCCGCGAAATAATCGATTTCGCCCAAATGGAAGAAGGCGCGTCCTTCATGTGAAAAATGCAGAATGTGGTCGGAGACGTAAATCGGATTCAGCGCCTCAATGTAATCTCGAAGCCGGGCGGCGAAGTCGACCAGCGTCGGCCGATCGGCCTCGAGAAATTTCGAATACATAATGTGCAAGCCGATCGGGCAATCGAACGCTTTCGCCAATTCGTCGGGATCGACGCAGAAAAAATTGTCGATGAGAAACTCGCAGTAATCGATGTGGCCTTCGGCGATAAGCCTTTGCACCATGTCATAGGTATCGCCGAGCGTGAAATTGAAGCCAAGCCGCATTTATTTTCGCTTTCGTCTTAACGCGCCGAAGGTCGCTTGCGCCGCCGGCCGGGGACCCGCGGCGCAAGCCGATCGGTCCTTAGCCGTTGACAGCGGAGCAGGTCGACGCGCAGCGGGCGCTGGCGCGGCCAATAACGTTAAGAGTAATGCGCTTGGCGATACGGATGGTCATAGCGGCCTCCTGGTTTGATGTCGTCTGAAAAGTCCAGACGGGCTCCGCGGAACGCGGGACCCGAATGGTATGACGAGCGGCCTCGCAAAAATCGGACAGCCTCGGACGAGAATTTTTTCGAGCCGTCGGGAATTTGATCTCTGTCATATCCCTTGCGGCGGAGCGCGCGGCCGAGCGCGCGCGTGGCGCGACCGTTGTCTTGACGAGCTGCGCGCCGGCGGAACCGTTGGAGCGCGAAATATCGAAAGCGCGATCGAAATGTTCGAGCGCCTGTCCGAGCTTTCGATTGACCGTTCTCAAGGAAACGCCGATTTCCTGCGCGATCTCCGAATGGCTCAAGCCCAGCACTCGGTTCATGAGGAAAATCCGTCGGCAGCAACGCGGCAGCCGCGCGAGGGCCGCCTGAACGTCCGTCGCCAGTCCCAACGCGTCGAGCGCCGAGGCCGCCCGAGTATCTTCGGCGACGGACTGAAACCATGCGCCGTCTCCGGCGACGGCCCGGGCATGCGTCTTTTGCCGTCGAAGCGCGTCGATGGCGAGCGCGCATGTGATTTTCGACACATAGCCGCGCGCATTGGCGACGCGTTCGGCACGGTCGCCTTCGAGCATTTTGAGATAGGCTTCCTGGACCATGTCTTCAGCGTCGTCCGCACCGATCACGCGGCGCGCCCGCGTGATCAGATCGCGGTGATGGCTTCGATACAGTCGGTCGATCGTCTCATGAGATTTATGCATCAGCGCATCCCCTGCCAGCGCGCCGCGAATGAACACGCATCGTTCCGAAACGGCCTCGAGGACCTCGGCGATACGTGGTTTTGTTGGTCTGCGGCGGATCGCCGCCGAAGCGCGTCGCTTCGACTTAGGCAGGAGGCGCGCGCGCTGGCGGCGTTTCCGAATGTTTCGGGGGCGCGAGAATCGTTACCGGAGAAAAAATGACGGTTTGGCTTGTCGAACGGATGAGCCGCGCATCCGGCTCAATGACGGATAAGGCGGGCGCGTGAGAGTCGCAGCACGCGATGCAGTTGGCGCATGAGCCATTGTGCTCGATCGGCGAATAAGGCGTCGCCGGAATTGCGTCGCCCTTGCAGACCGGAGCGGTAAAGGTCGCATGTTGAAAATAGGCGTGCGAGGCGCCGGTCGAAACGACCGCCGCTTGCAGTGCTATCGCCCATAAAAGAATCAGCCGAAAGAGCATGGATGCCGCCAACCATTGCTTACGGTTTGCAGATCATAGGCGTGAAACGTGCGGGCGGCAATACGCAAACGCCTTATGCGCTGCGCACATGGCTTGATGATTGACAAGCGCGCGCCGCATTCTCCGGAAAGTGCGCCGCTTGGCGCCGCATCGTCGATCGCGAGCCGACCGCTCAGACCAAGCGTCGACGTCGCGCGATCGGTCAAGTCGAAGTGTGGCGCAAGCGCAACAAGTCCAATTATTGAATGCGTCCGAAGCCAATCTCGATTGACAAACTGATGGCTCTATAATCAGAATTCGCCATGCGGCAATATAGGCAAATCATACGACGCTTTGTACGTCCCTTTGTGGCGGGCGTCGTTGTTTGTCTGCTGTTCCAACAAGCTTTGGCGCTTGTTTATTCTCAGGCGCGTCACAGCGCCGATGTCGGCGCGTTCATCAGCTCTCCGGTGGCGTTATCGACCGAGCTCTGCACGGAAAAGGGCGGCGGCGGCAAATCTTCGCATGTCCAGCACATGCACTGCCTCGCCTGTTTTCTGAATGAGCAAAGCGGCGACGCCGGTTCAAAAGTTTTATTGACCGCCGTGGTTCTCGTGCTGTCGCCGCAGTCGGACGAACCTTCATTCTGGGTTGAGCCGAGCGAACTCCCGCCGCCAACCACGCAGTGGCCAAGCAATAGGCTCTCGCGCGCGCCGCCGTCGCTTCTTTCCTAAGGAAGCGCATTAAGCGTCGGCTACCGGGTCCTTGACCCCGCTCGCCCCTTCTCCATCGAGTCTGATCTTCGCGCGCGCGTTCTGACGCGCCGCCGAGCGTCGCCGCCTGCGCGCGCGCGCCAAGACACGTTTGCATACTCATCGCCAACAGGAGAGGAATCATGAGCGCATTCATCCGATTTGCCATCGCCATCGGCGGTCTAGCGGCGATCGGCGTCGCGCATGCCGCCAATAAATCGGACGCGAGCGACAGACAGAAGGTCGCGATACGCTTTGCATTGGCGGCGGGCGATCAGCCGGTCGAATGCGGCCGTGACATCGCCGGACTGGGAACCGGCGGCCAGCCGGCCCAGCTCCGCGACGCGCGATTCTATATTTCGGCGCCGGCGCTGATCGACGCCGCCGGGCGCGAAGTGCCGATCGAACTCGAACAGAATGATTGGCAATACGCCAACGTCGCTTTGCTCGATTTCGAAAACAAGACCGGCAAATGCGTCGGCACCGCCGACGTCAACGACACGATCAAAGGCTCGGCGCCGCGCGGCCGTTATAAGGGAATGAGCTTCGTCGTCGGCGTTCCGAGTCTCGTTCGGGATAAGGACGGAAAGGACGTCGTCCTCAATCACTCGAATTTCGCCACCGCGCCCGCGCCGCTCGATCTGCAGTCGATGAGCTGGAACTGGCAGGCAGGACGTAAATTCATCAAGATCGAAGTCGATCCCGAGGGCGGCGTGACCCGCCCGCCGCTCAAGCCGAAAAGCCCGGCGGATGCAGCGAATGGGGCCGGCGCGCAAGGCGGCCCCGGCGCCGCGCCCGATGGCGGCGCGCCGGCGATGGCCGACGCGTCCAAGGCAGCGCCCCTGCGCGTCAATGAGGACGGCACCATCACCGTCTCGACCTGGATGTTGCATCTGGGTTCGACCGGCTGTCGCGGCGACGCCGTCAAAGGCGAAATCACCTCCTGCGCCAATCCCAATCGCATTCCCGTGAAACTTGCGTCCTTCGACGCCGCGCGCCAGCGCGTCGTGCTC
The DNA here is from genome assembly GCF_046349115.1 of Methylocystis sp. Lineage (GTDB taxonomy): Bacteria > Pseudomonadota > Alphaproteobacteria > Rhizobiales > Beijerinckiaceae > Methylocystis. The sequence continues at coordinate 146,148 of NZ_JAXMCX010000003.1, forward strand.
GATCTGAAGCCGCTCTTCGCCGGCATCGACCTTGGCAAGGACAAGGGATTCTCGACCGGCTGCATGAGCGGTCCGGCCGATCCCGAATGCACGCCGATGTTCGAGAATCTCGGTTTGCGGCTCAAGGAAACCGCGCCCGACGCCAATGACGCCGGCCAGTCCGACGGCGCGCCGACGAAAATCTTCCGCTCGGAGGCCGGCAAATGAAACGTGACACTCTCCTTCTCCTATTCGCCGCGAGTCTGATCGCAAGCGGCGCGCAAGGCGAAACCAACCAGAGCGCGGACTCTTGGACCTGGACCTTACCGGAGTTCATGCCGCCGCCGCGCGTTCCGGCCGACAATGCGATGTCGGAGGCGCGGTTTCAACTCGGGCGCAAGCTCTTCTACGACGCGCGCCTCTCGGGCAACGGCAAGGAGAGCTGCGCCTCCTGCCACGAGCAGCGCTTGGCCTTCACCGACGGAAGGCCGGTCGGCGTCGGCGCCACCGGCGCGCATACGCCGCGTAATTCTCCAAGCGTCGCCAACGCCGCGTGGCGCGCGACGCTGACCTGGGCGAATCCGGCGATGGTCACGCTGGAAAAGCAGATGGAAGGGCCGCTGTTTGGCGAAGAGCCGATCGAAATGGGCGTCAACGACAACAACCGAAAAGAGATACTCGCGCGCTTTTCCGGCGACGCGGACTACCGCCGCGACTTCGCGGCGGCGTTTCCGGGCGACGCCGATCCGATCAACTTCGGCAATATCATCAAGGCGATCTCCGTGTTCGAGCGCGGAATCGTGTCGACGTCCTCGAAATATGATCGCTATCTTCTCGGCCAGTCGACGCTCACGCCCGAAGAGACGCGCGGCAAGGATTTGTTCTTTGGCGAGAAGGCTGAGTGCCATCACTGCCATGGCAGCGTGAATTTCGACGATCAGTTCTACCACGCGAAAACCCGCGAGATCGAAACGCCGTTTCACAACACCGGCCTCTACGATCTCGACGGCAAGGGCGCCTATCCCGAGCCCAATCGCGGGGTGTTCGAAAATACCCACAACCCCGCCGAGATGGGCGCCTTTCGCGCCCCGAGCCTGCGCAACATCGCCGTCACCGCGCCCTATATGCATGACGGCAGCGTCGCGACGCTCGAAGAGGTGATCGACATTTACGCCGCCGGCGGCCGCAATGTCGCCAGCGGTCCATTGAAGGGCGACGGCCGCTACAATCCCAACAAGAGCGCGCTGATCGTCCCGATCGAACTGACGCCCCAGGAAAAGAGCGATCTGATCGCCTTCCTGAAAACGCTCACCGACGACTCCCTGCTGACCTCTCCCCGCTTCGCCGACCCCTGGAAAAAGGCGTCGACCGCAAGCGGATCAACGCGTGCGCCTGCTCAATGAGTTTCAACCCTCCATAGGAAAGATAAGAAGATGCGGTCTCGATCAAAATTGATGCATGGCGCAGCGTTCGGCGCGCTCGCCGCTTTGTCCTCCGCGCCGGTTGCGCATGCGCAACAGGCGCTTCCACAAATCACCATCGGCGCGGCGCAGCGCGCGCCGGTCGCGCCGCCACCCGTCAGAGAGTCGACGGCGGGCGAAGCGGGATATGCGCCAGGCTTTACCGCCGCCCGCGCGAAGCTGCCGATCTATCGGGATCCGCCGGGCGAGACGGTGACAATCGTCAACACCAAATTCTTGAGGCCGACGCCCCTGGCGGATGTCCGGAAGGTGTTGGAATACAGCCCCGGCGTTTCCGTACAGCAGGGCAATAATGCGCGCGATCTCTTCCTCTCGATCCGCGGATCCGGCAACCGGCTCGGCGCCGCGTTCCCATTCGGCGTCCGCAACATCATGCTGTGGGAAGACGGCTTTCCGATCATGACGGCCGACGGCAATGCCCGCACCGACCTGCTCGATCCGCACGCTTACGCCGCCCTGGATGTCTATCGCGGACCTTCGTCGGCGCTCTTCGGCAATTACGCTTATGGCGGCGCGATCAATTTCCGTTCCTTCACCGGCGCCGAAATCGATGGCGTCCACACAGGCTCGGAATTTGGCAGCTTCGGCTATGTCAATAATTACGTTCGGGTCGGCAAGGCGGTAAAGGACAGCGTCCTCGGCGGCTTCGATCTGGCGTTTTTTGCTTCCGACGCCAATAGCAGCGGGTGGGCCCGCAATTCTTTCTCAGGCAAACAAGCCAAGTTTCTCGGCAGATGGGATGTGACCCCTAACGATCGGGTCGTCGTGAAATATATCGCCAACAATTTAAGAGCGGAGTACATCAACCGAGAAAATTTAGCGGTGTTCAATCTCAATCCGTTTCAACAAGGCTGCGCCATCCCGACCGTTTGGAACGCCCAATTGTGCAACAATCTGAACGTGCCGGCGAATGGCATATCTACCCCGCTCATTCGCCAAAGCGTCTGGCAGCTCGGCACTCACACGAATTCTCTCAGACAGATCGCCGGCGTTCAGTTCGAGCATGATTTTGACAACAGCGCCACATGGCGGACGCAATTCACATACGACTATCTCGATTACATCAACGGCACTTGGCCGCCGCCGATATTGGGCCCGGCCGGACAGGGCGGCCCGGTCGCTCTGAGGGGTCCGACGGTAGGCATCACCGCACAGACCGACATTACCAGTCATGCGGCGCTTTTTGGATTTCCCGCGACGCATTTCCTGCAGTTCTTCTATAACAACGCCAAGACCACCAATCCGACCTTTAATCAGATTGCGAACACTTGGTACAGCGGCGCGATCGGCGCACAGATCGGCAAGATGGATTCCTACGTGTCGAACATTGGCTTGCGTGCGCGCGAAGAAATTGCGCTCGCGCCGGGCCTGACTGGAGTTATCGGCTTTAGCGCCAACTGGAACCGGGTCTGGGGCGTCAACACCGCCTACAACTATACCGCCAATCTGGCGCCCAGATTTCCAACTCAGATCGCCGTCGACAATGATTATTGGAACACCGCGCCGGAAGCGTCGCTTACCTATCGCTATAGTCCCGAGTGGCAGGTGAGAGCGCGCTATGCGACCGCCTACAGCACGCCGACATTCGTGTTTCTTACCAATACGCGAAACGGCGTCGGACAAAATCCGCTGAAGGCCCAGACCAACATGGGCGTCGATCTCGGAATCGACTGGACGCCGAGCCCCGATCTCACTGTCAGCGCAACCGGGTTCAACGAATGGCATCGAAATGAAATTTTGACGTTGAGCAATATCCTCGTCAGCTATTCGCAAAATATTCCTTCCTCTCTCCACCGCGGCGTCGAGCTCAACGCCGACTGGCGGCCCTTTGAGGGATGGCGATTGATCATGGCCTATACGTTCAACAATCAGATCTTCACCAATTATTGGGACGATCTCGGGGCGCCTAACACCGGTCCCCCGTTTTTTACTCCGTTGGCCGGCGGCGCTTCTGCTCTCTATAACCGCTCGGGCAACAGAATTCCCAATGTGCCGCCGCATACGCTGACGCTGCGCTATGGATATGATCACCCGCACGGCGATCTCGCCGGTCTCGGCGCCTATGTCGAATATATTTATAAGAGCGACTATACGATCGACAACGCCAATTACACCACGATCCCGAGCTACGGCCTGGTCAACCTCAACGCGCACTATAATCACGACCTGACAAACTTCTATATCAAGAACATCGAGCTCTATTTCGACGTCCAGAACGTCTTCAATCGGACTTATGTGTCCGGCGCTACCTCGCTGGCCAATACGCTCATCACGCGCACCCCGTTTCAAACGCCGATCGTCTGGCCGACCGGAGGCCTAGTGACGCAACAAGGCTGGGGCATCCTCGCCGGCCAGCCGATCGGCTTCAGCGGAGGCGTCAAACTCAAGTTCTGATGCGAGCGGGCGCCGCCCCGTTTGTGGAGCGGCGCCCGCCAGACGACGTGGTTCAGCCAAGCTTCGAAAACGCTCGCAACCGCGACATCCGCTCCAAACCAATCATGCGCCGCGCGAAGCGGGACGATGAATAGCAGTACTTAGAATTGGAGATTGCCCAAGCCGGACAGCTTCAGTCCGCGAAATTTGCGAAGGAGGCGATGCAATGCTTCGCACTGGCCACGCAATCGGATGCATGATCGCCGCCGCTGCCTTGGCGGCGTTCCTCCCTGCCGTTACGGACTTGCCGTCAGTTTCGGCGTTTGCGGAAAATCTTGCAAACGCTCCCGCCACGCATGGTCTTGCTCTCTATGGCGACCCCGCGCTGCCGAAGGACTTCGCTCATTTTCCCTACGCCTATCCCCACGCGCCGAAAGGCGGCGCGCTGCGCCTCGGCCGAGCCGGAGGATTTACAAGTCTCAATCCGTTCAATTCCAAATTCGGGGACGCGCCGCAGCTCATCATCGGCAATGTGCTGCAAAGTCTGATGACGCGATCGCAGGACGAACCCTATGCGCTTTATCCGCTGATCGCACAGTCCGTCGACATCGACGACGCGCGCGAACACGTCACATTTCACATCGACCCTCGCGCGCGCTTTGCCGACAGGACGCCGATCCTCGTCTCGGACGTTCTGTTTTCCTTCGAACTGCTGAAGTCGAAAGGCCGGCCAGGACAGCGCGCGGCTTTTGCCTTGGTCAAGTCCGCCGTTGCGCTCGACGATCGCACCGTGCGCTTCGACCTGACCGGCGCGAAGGATCGCGAGACGCCGCTCATTCTCGCCGCCATGCCGGTTCTGTCGAAGAATGCCGTCGATGTGGCGCGCTTCGACGATGTCGATGTGACGATCCCGCTTGGCTCAGGCCCTTATGTGATTACCGAAGCGAAAGTCGGCGAGCGACTCGTGCTGCGCCGCGATCCCGACTATTGGGGCCGCGACATCCCCAGCCAACGCGGGCTCTATAATTTCGATGAAGTCGACATGGACTATTATCGCGACGGCGGCGCGCTGTTTGAGGCGCTGAAGGCGGGACTGATCGACTATCGCGAGGAGACGAGCGCCGCGCGTTGGTCGACCGGCTATGATTTCCCCGCCGTTCGCGACGGCGCCGTCGTGAAGGAAGCGCTGCGGCCCGGCCGGCCGGCGGGGATGGAAGGCTTCGTCTTCAATCTGCGCAAGCCGATGTTTCGCGACGCGCACCTGCGCGAAGCAATCGCCATGATGTATGACTTCGAATGGATCAACGCCAATTTCTACGGCGGACTCTATGTTCGAACGGAAAGCTATTTCGGCGAGTCTGACTATGCGTCGACAGGGCGCCCGGCAAGCGAAGCCGAGCGCGCCTTTCTTGCGAAGTTTCCGGGCGTCGTGCGCGACGACATTCTCGAAGGCGTATGGAGACCGGTTCAGCACGACGGTTCGGGGCGCGATCGCGCGGTCGCGAAGCGCGCGCAAGAGCTTCTCGCCGAAGCCGGCTATGTCCTCATCGGCGGACGCCTTCAGAAGGACGGCGTTCCCCTGACATTCGAGATCATGATTCGCAATCGCGACGAAGAGCGGCTCGCGCTTAACTTCGCCGCATCGTTGAAGCGCATCGGAATCGAAGCCAATCCGCGCTTATATGACGAAGTCCAGTACGAGCGGCGGCGATTGCGTTTCGAATATGACATGATGACCGGGCAATGGCTGCCCGCCGCGGTTCCCGGTCGGGAGCAGTTGAATCGGTGGGGCACGGAAAGTCTCAAGCAGGAAAATTCGGTCAATCTCGCCGGCGCCGCTTCGCCGGCGATCGACGCCGCGATCGCGACTCTCATCGCGTCGCGCACCGGCGAGGACAGCATTTGGGCGGCGCGCGCGCTCGATCGCATCTTGCTTTCGGGATTCTATTTCGTGCCGCTCCAGCATACAAACGCCATCTGGTGCGCGCATAGCGCCGCCATCCGCCATCCCGAGCGCACGCCGCTCGTTCCGATGTATCCCTTCGGCTTCACTTTGGAGACTTGGTGGATGCAGAGCGCTCAGTCTCATTGAGGATGGCGTTGGCGGCCCGCGTCGGAAAGCGCTAGGAATATTCGCCAACCGCTGGCGCAAGCGCCGGAGACACATCATGTGGCAAGAGCCCTGGCCGACTGAACTCCGCCTCCTGGAAGGCGGGCGCATGCTGAACGTCGCCTTCGACGATGGCGCGCAATTCGCGCTCAGCGCCGAATTGCTGCGCACGCAAAGCCCGAGCGCCGAGGTTCAGGGACATTCCGAACGAGAGCGCAAGACCATCGGCGGCAAGCGCCATGTCGCGATCATCGCGGTCGCGCCGGTCGGCAATTACGCGGTGCGGCTCGATTTCGACGACATGCATCGCACCGGCATCTATACATGGCGCTATCTGCGGGAGCTCGGAGAGACGGCGCCGCAGCGATTCGCCGCCTATCTCGAAGAACTCGCGGCGAAGGGGCTCGATCGCAATCGGCCCGGAGAAAGATAATCGAAATAAAACGGCCGGCGCGCACGCCGGCCGCTTAAAATACGCTGTGGAGACTTACCGCGTCACGACCACGCGGGTGCCGACCCTGACCCGATTGTAAAGGTCGACCACGTCGTCATTGGTCATGCGGATGCAGCCTGACGACACGGCCTGACCGATCGTCCAGGGCTCATTCGAGCCATGAATGCGGTAGAGCGTGCCGGAAAGATACATGGCGCGCGCGCCGAGCGGGTTGCTCAATCCGCCAACCATATGCCTTGGCAGATCGGGGCGGCGACGCAGCATCTGCGCCGGCGGCGTCCAGTCCGGCCATTCGCGCTTATGGGCGATGTAGCGCGTGCCAGCCCATTCGAATCCGGGGCGGCCGACGCCGACGCCGTAGCGGATCGCCTGGCCATTGCCGAGCGTGTAGTAGAGGCGCCGCTCATTGGTGGCGATGATGATCGTGCCGGGCGCATAACTGGCGTTGAAAGCCACGACCTCGCGCGGAACCGCGACCGCCTGGGGCCGGCCGTCGCTCGACTGGGACGCGAAGCCGCCGCCGAAAAGCGCTGAAAAGGGATCGTAGGCCGGCGCCGGCGCCTGCGCCTGCGCAGGCTGATGCGGCGCTCGGCTGCGCGCAAATCCCTGAGAAGAAGCGCCGCAAATCGCGCCGACCGCGCAAATCAATGCAAGTGCAAGACGCTGCATGATGATCCCTTTTTCGAGAGTGGGCGCGCGCCGCGCCGACTCAGAAAATCAGCGCGATCGCTGGCGATGATTAGTCTCGCAGCATGTTCGCGCAAGCAAGCGAACAAGTCCGGCGAGGCTCCGTTTCTCCAGCGATTGTGGCAGAGTTACAACAGTAAGCGTGAGCGCAACCGAAGTAATATGCTCAGAATTTCAAAGTGGTCGCCTGTTTGACGCCGGGCAGGCTCTTCAGGCCGACCAGCGCCGTCGCAGGCAATCCGCCGTCAATCGCGACAAGCGCGACGGCCTCGCCTCCGGGGCTGTCACGGCCCAGCGCAAAGGTGGCGATGTTGACCTCGGCGTCGCCCAGCGCGCCGGCAAATCTGCCGATAAAACCCGGCCGATCCTCATTCGTCACATAGATCATCGACGGCGCGAATTCGGCGTCGACGCCAATCTCGCCGATGCGGATGATGCGCGGCTTGCCGTCATGGAAGACAGTGCCCGAAACGCGGATTTCGCCCTGCGCCGTATGCGCGCAGAGCGTGACGAGCGATTCATAATCGCCCTGCGCCTCGCGGGTGATTTCCTCGATCGCCAAGCCGCGCTCCTTGGCGAGGATCGGCGCCGACACCGGATTGACGTCTTCGAGAATCGGCCGAAGCAATCCCGATAGAGCCGCGGAAGTAATGGCGCGCGTCTTCTGGAAAGCGACGACGCCTTCATAGACGATCGACAATCTGTCGACGCCGACGCGCGCGACCTGCCCGATAAAGAGTCCGAGCTTTTCGGCAAGCTCGACGAAGGGTTTGAGCTTCGGCGCCTCTTCGGGGCTGATCGAGGGAAAGTTCACGGCGTTGGCGATCGCGCCGCGCATCAGATAATCCGCCATCTGCTCGGCGATCTGCAGCGCCACCTTTTCCTGCGCCTCGCTCGTCGACGCGCCGAGATGCGGCGTGCAAACGACATGCGGATGGCCGAACAGCGGATTGTCGGTCGCCGGCTCCTGCGCGAAGACATCGAAGGCGGCGCCGGCGACATGGCCTTCGTCGAGCGCCTTGCGCAGCGCTTCCTCATCGACGAGGCCGCCGCGCGCGCAATTGATAATCCGCACGCCTTTGCAGGTCTTGGCGATGTTTTCCGCCGAGAGAATATTCTTCGTCTGGGTGGTCAGCGGCGTATGCAGCGTGATGAAATCGGCGCGCGCCAGAAGCTCGTCGAGTTGGATCTTCTCGACGCCAAGCTCCTCGGCGCGTTCTTGGGTGAGATAGGGGTCGAAGGCGATGACGCGCATCTTGAGGCCGAGCGCGCGTTCGGCGACATTGGCGCCGACATTGCCGCAGCCGATGACGCCAAGCGTCTTGCCGGTGATCTCGACGCCCATGAAGCGGTTCTTCTCCCATTTGCCGGCCTGGGTCGAGGCGTCGGCGGCGGGGATTTCGCGCGCCAAGGCGAACATCAGCGCGATCGCATGTTCGGCGGTGGTGATGGAATTGCCGAAGGGCGTGTTCATGACGATGACGCCGCGCGCGGTGGCGGCGGGCACATCGACATTGTCGACGCCGATGCCGGCGCGGCCGACGACCTTGAGCCGCTTCGCCCGCTCGAAAATCTCGGCGGTCACCTTCGTCGCCGAGCGGATGGCCAATCCGTCATAGTCGCCGATCGCGGCGGCGAGCTTGTCTTTATCTTTGCCCAACGTCGGCTCGAAATCGACGTCGAGCCCGCGCAGCCGAAAAATCTGCGCGGCGGCGGCCGAAAGCGAATCCGAGATGAGAACGCGGGGCGGCATGTGTTCATCCTGTGAAGAAAGGCGCCGCAGGCTAGCTTTGTTGGAAGGCCGCCGAGCGATCAGCTTAATCGAGATTCGGCCGGCGCGGTATGACGCGAGACCCTCTCGAAATGTTACCGGTGGAAAATGGCCCGAAGTCTGATATCTATCGTTAGTAGATATCAAAGGAGGCGACGTGACCGCCACCGCGAAATTATTCAAGCATGGCCGCAGTCAGGCCGTTCGGCTTCCCAAGGAATTTCGGATGCCGGGCACCGAGGTGCGTGTCAGCAGAGTCGGCGACAAGATCATTTTGGAGCCGTTGGCAAAGCCGCCCTTCGACGTCCAGGCATGGCGTGCAAAGCTCGACGCCTATCTCGATGTGGACTTTCCGGAGCTCCCGGACGAACCTCCGCTCGAACCCGACGACGAAGTCGGTTTCGATTGAGGCGGCGCATGTTTTGTCTCGATACGAATGTGATCATAGGCGTCATGACCCGGCGCGCGCCTCGCTTCGACGAGCGGCTGAGAGCCGAGCTGCTTTGTGGATCGCGCTTGCTCGTCCCCTCGCCGGTCCTTGCCGAGCTTCGCTATGGCGCGGCTCAAAGCGTGGCGCCCGAGAGGAATCATGCTCGACTCGACGACTTCCTCTTGGCCGTTCCCGAAATCGCGACTTTTGACGCCGATGACGCGCGCGCCGCAGGCGACATTCGCGCTTATCTTGAAGCTCATGGAAAACCGATCGGCGCCTACGACGTTTTGATCGCCGCTCAAGCGCGCCGGCGCGGCGCCGTTCTCGTCACCGCCAACCGCCGCGACTTCGACCGCGTGCCGGGCCTGATGGTGACGGACTGGAACGATCAATAAGGCGGCTTCGCGACTGCTCGTCACGCCGCCTGCGCGGCCTCGGCATAAGCCCAGTCGAGCCATTGCGTCAGCAGCGCCACGTCGGGCGTTTCCACCGTCGCGCCGCACCAGATGCGAAAGCCTGGCGGCGCATCGCGATAGGCGCCGAAATCATAGCCCGCGCCCTCCGCTTCGATCATCGCGACTATCTTTTTGGCCAGCGCCGCCTGGGCGTCGGGGCCCGCCGCCGCGCCGTCTCCCGAAAAAACGAGGCAGACGCTGGTGTTGGATCGGATCGCAGGCTCCTTGGCGAGGAAGTCGATCCAAGGGGTTCTTTCGACCCAATCAGCGACCGCGCCCGCATTGGCGTCACAGCGCGCGAACAGCGCATCGAGACCGCCGATCGACTTCGCCCAGGACAGCGCGTCGAGATAGTCCTCGACCGCGAGCAGCGAGGGCGTGTTGATCGTCTCGCCTTCAAAAATTCCCTCGTTCAGCTTGCCCTTTTTGGTCAGTCTAAAAATCTTCGGCATCGGCCAGGGCGGCGCATAGCTCTCCAGCCGCTCGACGGCGCGCGGCGAGAGGATGAGCACGCCATGCGCGGCCTCGCCGCCGAGCACCTTCTGCCAGCTGTAGGTCGTCACATCGAGCTTGGCGAAATCCAAGGGCTGCGCGAAGGCGGCGGAAGTGGCGTCGCAGATCGTCAGCCCTTTGCGGTCCGACGGAATGAAATCGGCGTTCGGAACGCGCACGCCGGAGGTCGTGCCGTTCCAGGCAAAGACCACGTCATTGTCGAAATCGATTTGCGCGAGATCGGGCAGTTCGCCGTACGGCGCGACAAGGCTTCGCGCGTTCCCGATCTTCAGCTGGTTGAGAACGTCATTGACCCAGTCTTTCGAGAAGCTCTCCCAGGCGACGACATCGACCCCGCGCGGGCCGAGCAGCGACCAGAGCGCGATCTCGACGGCGCCGGTGTCGGAGGCCGGCACGATGCCGATGCGGTAATCGGCGGGAACTTGCAAAATCTCCCGCGTCAGCGCGATCGCCTGCGCCAGCTTCGCCTTGCCTTCTTTCGAGCGATGCGAGCGGCCAAGCGCCGCCCCGGCGAGATTGCCGAGCGCCCAGCCGGGCCGCTTGGCGCAGGGGCCGGAAGAAAAGCACGGGTTCCCCGGCTTGGCGATTGGTTTCGCCACTTGGTCGGCGGCCATCGCGAGTCCTCCGCGGATTGTGCGATCGCGCTATGCGCGCGCAGCTTCCTGCGGCGTCTTGGCCTTGATCGCCAGGGCGTGAACCCGCTCGGCAAGCTCCTGGGCGAGCAGCGCATTGACCAGACGATGCCGCTCGATCAAGCTCTTACCCTCGAAAGCCGCGCTCACCACCTCGACGGTGAAGTGGGTTTCGCCGTCGGGATGGTGATGCCCATGCCCGGCGTGATGATGAGAATCGTCGATGACGTTGAGCGCCGCCGGCGCCAGGCCATCGGTAAGTTTCTGCGCAATGCGCGCCTTGACGGCGCCTTTACCCTGATCCGCCATTGTTCCTCTCCGGTCGGCGCCGAATTAGCATATCTGGCGCCGGTTGCGCTTGCGGCGTGCTGCGGCGCCATCATAATGGAACGACATGAACCTCAATTCGCCCCTCTTCGATCGCATTCGGACGCAGCGCGAGCCGCGCGAAACCCCGCGCGAGACCACCATACGCTGCGATTCGCCGGGCTGCGAGGCGGAGGGCGCCTATCGCGCCCCGATGGGCCGGCTGCGCGAGGGGCAGTATTTCTGCTTCTGCCTTGAGCATGTTCGGGAATACAACGCGACCTACAATTATTTCAACGGCATGGATGACGCTACGGTCGCCCGCTACATGAAGGACGCGACCGTCGGCCATCGCCCGACCTGGTCGATGGGGACGCGCCGCGGACAGGCGGGCTTTCGCGAGGACCAGATGGCGGCGGCCGATCCGCTCGGCGTCTATCGCCAGCGCTTCCGCCGTCCCCAGCCCGCCCCCGAACGCCGCGGTCGAACCCATTCGCCGGTGACGGTCAGAGCCTTTGTCGCCATGGGTCTCGAGGAGACGGCCGACAAGGAGACGATCCGCGCCCGCTACAAGGAGCTGGTCAAGCGCCATCATCCCGACGCCAATGGCGGCGACCGCTCCCGCGAGGAAAAATTGCGGGAAATCATCCATGCCTATAAGACGCTGAGGGCCGCGCGGCTGGTCTGAGCGCGTGCGAGGCGCAAGGCTTTTGGCCCCTGCTGGCTTAGTTTCGGCGTAACGAAAGGACGCATTTTGGTTGCTCTAGAACAAGCCGCGACCGGGCTCGACAGCGCGCCGGACATGAAGATTTCCGTGCGCCAAGTGTTCGGAATCGACTCCGACATGGAGGTTCCGGCCTTTTCCGAGCGCAATGAACATGTGCCGGACCTTGATCCCGACTATCTCTTCGACCGCCAGACGACGCTCGCCATTCTCGCCGGCTTCGCCAAAAATCGGCGCGTGATGGTCACCGGCTATCACGGCACCGGCAAATCGACCCATATCGAGCAGGTGGCGGCGCGGCTCAACTGGCCTTTCGTGCGGGTCAATCTCGACAGCCATATTTCGCGCATCGACCTTGTCGGCAAGGACGCCATCGTCCTCAAGGACGGCAAGCAGGTCACCGAATTTCGCGACGGCATCCTGCCCTGGGCGGTGCAGCACAATGTCGCGCTCTGCTTCGACGAATATGACGCCGGCCGCCCCGACGTGATGTTCGTGATCCAGCGGGTGCTCGAAGTCTCCGGCCGCCTCACCCTGCTCGATCAGAACCGGGTGATCCGGCCGCATCCCGCGTTCCGCCTGTTCGCCACCGCCAACACGGTCGGGCTCGGCGACACGTCCGGGCTTTATCACGGCACCCAGCAGATCAATCAGGCGCAGATGGACCGCTGGTCGATCGTCGCGACGCTGAATTATCTGCCCCATGACGCCGAGACCAATATCGTGCTCGCCAAGGTCAAATCCTATGGCGCCTCGAAGGAAGGGCGGGATGTCGCCAATAAGATGGTGCGGGTCGCCGATCTGACCCGCAACGCCTTCATGGCCGGCGACCTCTCGACGGTGATGAGCCCGCGCACGGTGATCACCTGGGCCGAGAACGCCGAGATTTTCGGCGACATCGGCTTCGCCTTCCGGATGACGTTCTTGAATAAATGCGACGAACTGGAGCGCCCGCTGGTCGCCGAATTCTACCAGCGCTGCTTCGGCAAGGAGCTGCCGGAGAGCGCGGTGAATGTGGTGATGACGTAGCCGCTGCGGCGTCCGTGGTGATCGAATATGACCCGCAAAAGGACGCTCTCAACCGAGAGATTCGTGGTCTCTCCTTCGAACTCGTCAATGATTTTCGGTGGGAGAGGGCGATCGTCGGCCGAGACGACCGGCGCGACTATGGCGAGGACCGCTTCTGGGCGCTCGGATTTATTGGAGAAGACTTATATAGTGTGGTCTTCACGCCACGCGGAATGGCGATCCGCGTTATCTCCTTGCGTAAAGCGAGCAGGAAGGAACGCATGGCCTATGGCGAGAAAAACTGATCCTTATCTCGTCGATGACGATAATCCCGAACTGGACGCGGAGGCGATTGCGCGCGGCCGCCCGGCAAAGGACGTTCTGCCGAGCGGGCTCTATGACGCGCTGACGCGGCGCAAAGACGAAACCGTCTCGGTTACGCTCGATATCGACCGCTCCGTGCTAGAGCGCTTTCAGTCGGCTGGTCCGAACTGGCGAGAGCGCATGAACGAAGCCTTGAAGAAGGCGAGCGGCGGCCGCTAACCGGGCTAGCGGCCGCCAATATGGATGACGTAGAGAGGCGGGCTTGGCCCCCTCCCTCACCCTCCCCCGCTTCGCAAACCGGGTGCTCCCGGTTTGCGCATCGACGCCGAAGTCGGCAACAGCCGACTTCGGATGGGAGAGGGGGCGGCGGGCGTTACGCGCAATCTCTTGTGAAACGCGCAATCTTCTCCCTCTCCCGCGAAGCGGGGGAGGGCCGGGGTGGGGGCGCCATACCAAGAACCACTCGGCTGTCATTCCCGACGCGCGAAGCGCGATCGGGAATCCAGAGCAAAACCAGCATTCTTGGATCGGCCCTGGATTCCCGGTCAGGCCTTCGGCCTGCCGGGAATGACAAGCGCCCAGCGAATGGATCAGCCGGAATTCGTATCACTTGCCGCAATGCGCCGCGATCTGCGCGTCGAGGTAGGCGAGATCATTGTTGTAGACATGCACGTCCGGCGCCTGGCGGGCGAGCGCCGCGATAATGTCGCGCGCTTGCCTGAAATATCCGCGAGCGGCGGCGTCCGACTCCCGCGCCGCTTCGACCTGCCCGAGCTTTGACAGGCTGACGGCGACATCCCGCGCCCGCTCGGCGTGCGAGGGGTCCGCCGCCATCAGGCGGCGGCTGATGTCGAGGCCTTCCTGATAATTTTTCAGGGCGCCGTCGAGATCGTTTCGGGAACGGAGAACGTCGCCGATTTTATTGACGCTGACCGACACGTCGCGGGCGCGCTCGGCGTGCGAGGGGTCCGCCGCCACCAGGCGGCGGCGGATGTCGAGGCCTTCCTGATAATTTTTCAGGGCGCCGTCGAGATCGTTTCTGGAACGGAGAACGTCGCCGATCCGTTCGAGGCTGACCGACACGTCGCGGGCGCGCTCGGCGTGCGAGGGGTCCGCCGCCATCAGGCGGCGGCGGATGGCGAGGCCTTCCTGATAATTTTTCAGGGCGCCGTCGAGATCGTTTCTGGAAAGGAGAACGTCGCCGATTTTATTGACGCTCACCGACACTTCGCGGGCGCGCTCGGCGTGCGAGGGGTCCGCCGCCATCAGGCGGCGGTGGATGTCGAGGCCTTCCTGATAATTTTTCAGGGCGCCGTCGAGATCGTTTCTGGAACGGAGAACGTCGCCGATCCGATCGAGAAACAGGCCGGCATTCGGCTCGTCTCTTGCGGCGCGCGTCGCGGCGAGGCCGGCGCTAAAGGCCGCCAGTGCGTCTCCGGTTGTGCCTGATATTCCTTCCAGATCGCCCAGTTCGAGCAGCGGCCAGGCATTTGTCGGATCGAGCTTCGCGATTTCGCGGAATGTTTCCTTGGCGGCGGCGTAATCGAATGTCGCTTTCTGAATGCGGGCGATCTCGCTCAGGCGCACGAGCCGGCGCGCGGCGAGCCGCAGCGCCTCCTCTTTGTCCGCCTCGTCATTCTCGTAAAGGAGCGTCAACGCCTCCGCCGTGCGCAACTCGCGCAACAGCTCGCGCGCTTTGGCGATGACCGCGTCGAGATCGCCGCCGAGATTGGTCTTCGGCTGCGCTTCGACGGACTGGGCGAGAATTTGCGCCACGGCCCATTCGGCCTTTTCGCGCATCTCGTCGAGCGAGAGGCTCATCTCGCCAAGTCTTTCGAACAGCGGCTTCAGCACCTCCGGCGGCACGCCCTTCTCACGGGCGATTTCTTTTCGAAGCTCTCTAACTTCGTCGAAGGAGCGCTCGTGAAGTTCCTCGTTCCGTATCGCCGCCTTCTGAACTTCCTCGGCCGGATCGGGTGGCGGTGGCGCGCCGGCGCGCGCGAGAAAAGCGCGCATTCGCGTGTAAATTTCGTCCCTTTCGTTTTTCGGCTTGGCGATCTCTATGTGGTCCGCGCCCTCGATGCCGATCGGGTCGAATCCATAAACGCCAGGATCGCCGCTGTCGGGCTTAACGATGGCGCCGAGATTGACCGGCGGCAGCGGAAAAACCCCTAAACTCTTGCGGATAATCAGCGGCTCGCGCTCGGTGAGAATCAGATGGTCGATGTTCTGATTGGCCGCGATCTTCCGGTAATCCTGGGTGAGCGTCCGCAGGTTCGGATCATTATCCGAAAGCGCGCCGGTCTCTTCGGTTGGACGCGCGATCACGCGAAGCCAGTTCGCGACGCGTCCAAGATCCGCGCCCGTATGCGGCGTCGCCAGAAAGGCGACCTTGCGCACGCGCCGCAAGAAGCTTTTGGCGTTGGCGCTGGACTTCTCAGCAATATCGGCGTCGCGCAGCATCATTTTGATGATGAGGCCGCCGAGGCTGTGTCCAATGAGGAAGAGTTCCCCGCTTGCAAGGCGCGGCTCGTCATAGAGCAGCGTGAGGATCGCCTTGGCGTGATCGGCGGGATGCATGCCGCCGCGTCGCCGCCATCGTGAAGCCGGGGCATTATAGCCGACGAGCCAGACGGCAAGCCCGTCAATTTCCTTCGCGAGCCACGCCGGCCAGACCGCAGGTGGCGCGCCGCGACTTGTCCAAGTCTTGCGCACGTCGCCGCCAAGTCCGTGGATAAAGACGGCGCTCGCTTTGTGCTCGCCCCGCGCGGGCGCCAGAAGTTCAAAACTGGCCACGGACAATTCCAGTAAAAATCAGTCTCCAAACGCTAGCCGCGCCCGGTTCGGCGCGCAAGCGGGCGGAACGAAAATTGCTCGCGTCATAGGCAAAATAACTGACGCGAGGGCCTCATGCCGCTTTACGCCTATGTCTGCGACGCCTGCGCGGCGGAATTCGAGCTGCTGGTGCGGGGTTCGGACACGCCGGCCTGTCCGCAATGCGGGAGCGAGAAGCTGCAGCAGCAGATTTCCCGCATTTCGAAAGAGATCAAATATCCGGCCATCGCCAAATCCTGGCGGAAGCGCGCCGCGGCGGAAGGCGATCTCTCCAATTTCAGCAAGGCCGACCGCAAATTGTAAGCTTTCCGCCAATCCGGCGTTTCGGCTTCCCGCCTTTCGACGTGCGGCGTTTCGACTTGCGGCCTCCCCTGCCCGCGCGCATATAGTCGCGACATGCCGCCAGCGCCGACAAACCGTCGTCCCGCCTCGCCCAAGGAGGCGCCGCAGGAGCCGTTCAAACGCGCCGTCGCCGGCGCGATGCGCGCCATGGCCCGCGCGCCGGCGCTCGACGTCACCTTCGCGCCCGAGCGTCCCTCGCTCATCGCCGGCAATGACGGCGCCAAGGCGCGGCTGACCGAGCCGCCAAGGAAGCTGACCCTCAAGGACGCCGCGATTCTGCGCGGCCAGGCGGATTCGCTAGCGCTGCGCCTCGCCTGCCATGACGACGGACTGCATCGCCGCTATGCGCCGGAACCCCCGGACGCCCGCGCCGCCTTCGACGCGATGGAGCAGGCGCGCTGCGAGTCGATCGGCGCGATGCGGATGACCGGCGTCGCCGCCAATATCGGCGCGATGCTCGACGACCGCTATCAGCGCAGCCACGCCGGCGAGATTTCAAGCCGCGACGACGCGCCGCTCGAAGACGCGCTGGCGCTGCTCGCCCGCCAGCGCCTGACCGGGCTGGCGCCGCCGCCGCACAGCGAGAAAATCGTCGATCTGTGGCGCGACACGATCGAAGAGCGCGCCGGCGCCGATCTCGACCGGCTATCGGGCGCGGTGGAGGACCAAAAACTCTTCGCCCAGATCGTGCGCGACCTGCTCTCCCATCTCGACATGGCGAGCGGCGAGGCGCCGGACGAGACCAAGTCCGACGAGGAGAGCGAAGAGGCGCCGCAAAAGCCCGATCAGAACGAGAGCGACGATCAGGACG
The DNA here is from genome assembly GCF_046349115.1 of Methylocystis sp. Taxonomy (GTDB): domain Bacteria; phylum Pseudomonadota; class Alphaproteobacteria; order Rhizobiales; family Beijerinckiaceae; genus Methylocystis. Next base: position 163,386 of record NZ_JAXMCX010000003.1, read on the forward strand.
ATCAAGAATCGAAAAGCGCGACCGAATTGGACACTGCGCTCGCCGCCGAGGACGCCGAGCAGGAAGGCGAAAGCGACTCGGCCGAAGCGCCCTATGGCGAGACCGAGCGCGAGGCCGACGCCGGCGACGCAGAGGAAGCCGCCGAGGCGCGCCGTCCCGCTACCAACGCCGCCGAGCGCGCCGGCGCCGATTATCACGCCTATACCACCCGCTTCGACGAGACCATTCGCGCCGAGGAACTCTGCGACGCCGAGGAGCTGGACCGGCTGCGCGCCTATCTCGACAAGCAGCTCCTGCATCTTTCTTCGGTGGTGGGCCGTCTCGCCAACCGGCTGCAGCGCCGACTGATGGCGCAGCAGAGCCGCTCCTGGGAGTTCGACCTCGAAGAGGGCATGCTCGACCCGGCGCGCCTGCCGCGGATCATCATCGATCCCCAGCAGCCGCTCTCCTTCAAGCGCGAAAAGGACATGGATTTTCGCGATACGGTGGTGACGCTGCTGCTCGATAATTCCGGCTCGATGCGCGGGCGCCCGATCACCGTCGCCGCGACCTGCGCCGATATTCTGGCGCGCACGCTGGAGCGCTGCGGCGTCAAGGTCGAGATACTCGGCTTCACCACCCGCGCCTGGAAGGGCGGCCAGTCCCGCGAGGCCTGGATCGCCGAGGGCAAGAAGCCCAATCCCGGCCGTCTCAACGACATCCGCCACATCATCTACAAGGCCGCCGACGCGCCCTGGCGGCGCGCCAGGCGCAATCTCGGCCTGATGATGCGCGAGGGGCTGCTTAAGGAGAATATCGACGGCGAGGCGCTGGACTGGGCGCATCGCCGGCTTTTGGCGCGCACCGAGCAGCGGCGCATTCTGATGATGATTTCCGATGGCGCGCCGGTCGATGATTCGACGCTCTCGGTCAATCCGGGGAATTATCTAGAGCGCCACCTGCGCCAGATTATTCACGAGATCGAGACCAAGTCGCCGGTCGAGCTGATCGCCATCGGCATCGGCCATGACGTGACCCGCTACTATCGCCGCGCAGTGACGATCGTCGACGCCGAGGAGCTTGGCGGCGCGATGACCGAAAAGCTCGCCGAACTCTTCAGCGAAAGCGCCGCCCTGGCGCCGCCGCCAAGCCAGCGCCCGTCGCGCGCGCCGCTCGCCGCCGCCCGCCGTTAACCTTCGGCGTTTCATTTTAACTTTTTTGCAACGATTCCGCTCGTCGCGCGTTTCCCCTGAGCGTCGGTTGAACTTTAGGGGATCGTGATGGCGTTCATTCAGTGGCAGGACAATGCGCCTCGGAGAGAGGCAAGCGAAACCGAGCGGTTCATGTGCGTGTCGGCCGTGGTCGCGCTCGCCTGGCTGCCCTTCGCGCTCTGCGCCGCGCTGACGATCTGGGGCTCGTAAGCCCGCCTGTCGGTCGCCGCAACGATCATCGACATCCGCTTTCGCAGGGAGGGCCGCGCGTCGCCCCAAGTGGCGAGCGCGCAAGAGGCGAGCGCGGCGGCGCAAGGCGGATGACATATTGAGCGCGCGACCGGCGTTTTCGTCGGCGCGCGCAATACATTTGTGATTTGAGGTTATTCGCGAACGCACATTCGGCCGGTTCCGTCTGCGTCCCTTTGCGCTTATAAGTCCTGGAGACTTTAGCGCCTGCCGCAATTCTTCCCCATGGACTGCTCTTGCGCCTCGCTTCGCTGCCAAGATTGATGCTCTTCTTCCTTGCGCTGGCGCTGTCTGGCTGCGGCGTGAATTATCATGTCAATCCGGGCCCGCGCACATGGCCCGCCGCCCCGAGCGCGCCCGACAAGTGAGCCGCAGCATAATGTTTGCGATTGAATAGGCCGGCTTTCCGCCGTCATCGCGAGCGCAAGCGAAGCGATCCAGAGCCGCGGAGCGGCGCGTTGAATTGCGTCGCTGACGCTCGCAATGACGCGAACCGATCAGCCGGAAAGCGCATCACACGGGAGAGATCATGGCCACGGTTCGACTGCTCGCCGACGAAGAACTCTCGCCGCAGGCGCAGGAAGTCTTCGCCGACATTCGCGCAACCCGCAAAAGCGAGTTCGTGAACAATTTCTGGCGCGCGCTGGCGAATGATCCGGCGACGCTGAAACGCACCTGGGAGAGCGTCAAGCAGGTGATGGGTCCGGGCGTGCTGGACTCGAAGGTCAAGGAGATGATCTATATCGCCGTCTCCATCGCCCATTCCTGCCCCTATTGCATCCATTCGCACACCGCCAGCGCTCGTTCCAAGGGCATGAGCGAAGAGGAATATCGCGAACTGCTGGCGATCGTCGGAATGGCGTCCGAGACGAACCGCCTCGTCACCGCACTCGGCGTGCCGATCGACGAGGAATATCAGGTGGGGTGAGCGGGCGCTCTGACGTGCGGAAACCCAGCCTAAGACCGCACAATTCTCAGCTGTCACATTTTCAGTTCTCGCATCCGTACTCGCCCCGGCTCGAAGACGGAGAAATGCCCGATCCAGTCATCTCGCTCCGCGATCCGCGCCGCGAGCGCGTCGCCTACCGACGCAGCCGGCGGCGTCGCCAGGCGAAACAGGATGATGCCACATGATCGCGCGAAATCCGCCCGCCGAGCCAACTCACCGAAGTCCTTGTCGAAGGTGAGCAGAATTCGCCGCTCCCCTGTGGCCAGCGCAAGAACGGCTTCGTCGCTTGCGCCAGACGCCGTTTCGCAAATCCAGACCACATCACGACCGGCGCGACGCAAGGCGAACACGCCCTCGGCGGGAAAATTCTCATCGGCGAGAAAGCGCATCTCAGGCGGCGCTTGGGTAGATTTTCTCCGACTTCAAGGCGTCTCGCGCATAAGCGAGGCAGGCCGAAATGTCTTCGCGCGAAAGAGTCGGGTAATTGCGCAGAATATCCGCCTCGGACCAGCCGTCGGCCATGAGCCCGATGACAAACTCGACTGAAAGCCGCGTCCCGCGCACCACCGGCTTGCCAGCAAGAACCTGCGGGTCGAGCACGATGCCAGGATGGTCCGTCATTGAGGCAATCTCCTTGCGCCAATATACACCGCCTAGCCGCAAACCACATCATGCGCTCTGCTCGCTTTGCATCCATTCGCACACGGCGAACGCCCGTTCCAAGGGCATGAGCGAAGCGGAATATCGCGGCCTGCTGGCGATCGTCGGCATGGCGTCCGAGACGAACCGCCTCGTGACGGCGCTCGGCGTGCCGATCCACAAGGAATATCAGGTGGGTGAGCGCGGCTTTTAAGCCTGGGCGCATCCTCTCCGCGTCATGCCCGCGCTTGTCGCGGGCATCCACGCGGCGCGGCAACGCGAACCTCTCAGCCTTTGCGCAGCCTCTCGGCGTGGATGGCCGGGACAAGCCTGGCCATGACGTGGGTTGTCTCCTTGCCGAGACGCCGGCACCATGCGCTCATGCGCGGCGGCTGGGTTTACATGATGACCAATCGGCCAAACGGCACGCTCTATCTCGGCGTCAGCAACGACCTCGCGCGTCGCGCTTACGAGCATCGTGAAGGCCGCAGTCGCGGTTTCACGCAACTCTATGGCCTCGAGCGCCTCGTCTGGTACGAACCGCACGACGATATCCGCACCGCGATACAGCGCGAGAAAACAATGAAACACTGGCCCCGCGCCTGGAAGGTCCGTCTCATTCTCGCAATAAATCCGGATTGGCGCGACTTATACGATGACTTGGCGAACTGATCGGACAACGTTCAGGCGCACTCTCTCCACGTCATGCCCGCGCTTGTCGCGGGCATCCACGCGGCGCCGCTACGCAAGTCTTGCAGCATTCGCGCAGCCTCTCGGCGTGGATGGCCGGGACAAGCCCGGCCATGACGGCTGAACGATTGCGCAAAACTCTCTACGCACTGCAGCTACAATCGATAGGCGCGTTCTTTCCGCGTCATGCCCGCGCTTGTCGCGGGCATCCACGCGGCGCCGCTGCGCAAGTCTTGCAGCATTCGGGCAGCCTCTCGGCGTGGATGGCCGGGACAAGCCCGGCCATGACGCGCCAAAACAAGCGACCCTCCACGTTTATAGGCGCATCCGCTCCGCGCCATACCCGCGCTTGTCATGGCGCCGCCTACTCCAATATCGCGGCGAGTTTCGCCAAGGCCTCTTCGACGATTTCCGGCGGCGCGGCTTCGAGCCGGCGGGCGCGGCGCGCGCCGAGATCGAGCGCGCGGGGCTGGTCGCAGCGGATGACGCCACTCGTTTGCGTGCCGGCGCCGGTCAGCGAAACCGCGAAGCCGGCGGTGCGGGCGAAATTGCCGCCGCTCGTGATCGGCAGGACGATCGGCGTTTTCGTCAGAAGGTTGAAGGCGGTGGGCGAGACGATGAGCACCGGCAGCGCCCCCCGCTGCTCATGGCCAGACGTCGGATCGAGCGAAACGAGATAAATGTCGCCGCGCTCCTCCTAAATCAGCTCTGACCCTTGCGCCCCGTCGTCGAGCCAAACGCGCTCTTCCTCGGACGGCGCCGCCGTGGCGTCGCATTGCGCCAGAAGCTCGTCGAGCTTGTAGCGGGGCTTCGCCGCCGGCTCGATGATGAGCCGGCCATTGTCGACGGAAAGGCCGACCGTCGCCCCGGCGCGCAGTTTCAGAAGGTCAAGGATCGCCGGCGGCACCGCCAACATGACCGAACCGCCGACTTTGCGCAGAACGGTGGTGTGCATCATGGGTCTCACCTGATGTTATATGAGGATTTAACTCATGACTTGCCGACGGCAATTTTCGGAGCATGGAACAGTCTTTCGGCGGAGGTGCGACCCACAAGCGCTCTTGTCGCGCGCATACCTGTGATTGGTGTGAAGCATGGGGAACAAAATAAAGTTCAGGATGCATCTTCGTCCACATAAGGGTTATAATTATTAATATTCAACGGGCTGACATGATTCGCTATGGACGAGTTGCACCAGTTCACGCGTGTCGAGTTCACACGCTTTAAGGCATTCAAATCTTTCGTTCTTGAGCTCCGACATTTCAATGTGCTAGTTGGCCCAAATAACGCAGGCAAGTCTACGATCCTCGCAGCATTTCGTATATTGGCAGCCGGCATGCGTCGCGCTGGCGCTAGGAAGGCGAGCTTAATCCATGGACCTCAAGGGCTCACCCAGGGACACGATGTTGACCTAAAAACGATATCAATTGCAGAGGAAAACATTTTCTTCGACTACGATGGTAGCGAACCTGCACTCATCAAATTTAAGCTGTCTAATGGGAATATTCTGACGCGCGCGCTGTATTTTCCGGAAGCCGGAGTTTGATTTTCCGATGAGTTTTATTTGATACCTGACGAGGGAAAGGCTGTATCAACTCCCTCCACGTTCGAAAAGCACTTCAAATGTCAAATAGGATTTGTCCCAGTTCTCGGACCTGTTGAACATCATGAACCTTTACGAAAAGGAAGCCGCGAGGTTGGCGCTTTATAATTACAGAGCATCTCGTAACTTTAGAAACATTTGGTATCATTACCCCGAGCGTTTTGAGGAGTTTCGTTCAGTTCTTCAGCAAACTTGGCCGGGCATGGATATACTTAAACCCGGAGTTAGATATATCCTATGGAAAACCTCGTCTTTTTATGTATTGCCCTGAGCAGAGTCGAAACCTAGGGAGCTTTACTGGGCATGAGTGGGGTTCCAAGTCTGGTGTCAAATGCTAACTCATATTATCCAAGCGACCAAAGTTTCTATTTTTCTGATCGACGAGCCAGATATCTATTTGCACTCAGATTTGCAGCAGCAATTGTTGGGACTGTTACGAAACCTTGGGCCTGATATACTGATCGCAACTCACTCAACAGAACTTATTACTGAAACCCGAAACGGATGACATAGTCTTAATAAATAAAGCCAAAAAACATGGTCGCAGGATCAAGAATCCATCAGAACTTGAAGATGTTTTCAGTATTCTCGGATCGAATGTAAATTAGCGGATTCGTACCAATTGGCTAAAACGAAACGAGCCTTGTTTGTGGAAGGAAAAGATTTCCAGATTCTTGGTAAGCTCGCACGAAAAATTGGAGACCATGATGTCGGCAATCGCCGTAATTTTGCTGTCGTGCCTGTGGAGGGATTCAATCCCGAACGAATCAAAAATTTAAAAGCAGGAATGGAAACCACTCGGCATCCAGATTATCGCGGCTGCAATTCTCGACCGAGATTACCGCTGTAAATTCGAATGCGATAGCATCAAAAAGGAAGTGTGCGCATTTTTGTAACTTCAGCTCCATTCACGACTGCAAGGAAATAGAGTTTTTTGCTGGCCGGACGCGATAGACCGCGCTCTCGCGCAAAAGCTTTCTGAGCGTCGACGCCGCACAGGCGAGGTTGGCGAATATACGCCTATGGCTCGGAATTGCCTTTGCTTCGCGGATGAGAAGAAACATACGTAACGTCGCAGCTCATCACGGAGCGACGCCGCTTCGAACGTGCCACGCTTTCAGGCGCACATGACGCTCAAATAAGTCAGGCTGCACTTGAGGATTGTGCGAGTGGGCAAAGATAGATCGGCGCTTAGCTATGGTGCCAGGTAAGGAAGCACTGAGCTACCTAAATAAAGTTGCGCAAGAGCGGCACGGCGTGAGCTTGACGACCACAGCTATTGTGGACGCAATGAAAGTCGATGAAATTCCTCCAGGCTTGCGTGAGTTAGTCAAGCTTCTATGTGAATTCTCTCAGATGAACCTAAGATAGAGGCGAGAGTCACACCAACCTACTCTGCGCCTTCGCCGCGGCGATAAAGCTCGCGAACAGCGGGTGCGGTTCGAACGGGCGCGATTTCAGTTCCGGGTGATATTGCACGCCGATGAACCAGGGGTGGTCGGGGATTTCCACCGTCTCGGGCAATAGCCCGTCCGGCGACGACCCCGCGAACAAAAGCCCGCAATTCTCCAGCCGGTCGCGATAGGCGAAATTCACCTCATAGCGGTGGCGGTGGCGCTCGGAGATTTCACTTGCGCCGTAAATCTGCGCGATGCGCGAACCCGGTTTCAACAGCGCGGGATAGGCGCCAAGGCGCATGGTGCCGCCCATGTCGCCGCCCGCCGCGCGTTGCTCCAATTCATTGCCCTTCAGCCATTCGGTCATCAGCCCGACGACCGGCTCCTCGCAGGGGCCGAATTCGGTCGAATTCGCCTTTTCGATTCCGGCCAGAGCGCGGGCGGCTTCGATCACCGCCATCTGCATCCCGAAACAGATGCCAAAATAAGGCACGCCGCGCTCGCGGGCGAAACGCGCCGCGAGAATCTTGCCCTCGGCGCCGCGTTGGCCAAAGCCCCCCGGCACCAGAATGCCGTGCACATGTTCAAGATGCGCGGCCGGATCGGCGCTCTCGAAAATCTCCGATTCGATCCAGTCGAGATTGACCTTCACGCGGTTCGCCAGACCGCCATGCGCCAGCGCCTCGATCAGGCTCTTATAGGCGTCCTTCATCTCGGTATATTTGCCGACCACCGCGATGGTGACTTCGCCCTCGGGATTATTGATGCGCTGCGTCACCGCATTCCAGCGGCTCATGTCGGGCTTTGGCGCCGGCTCGATGCCGAAGGCGGCGAGCACCTGGGCGTCGAGCCCGGCGGCGTGATAGGCGCGCGGCACGTCGTAGATGTTCGACGCGTCGCGGGCCTCGATCACCGCCTGTTCACGCACATTGCAGAAGAGGCCGAGCTTGCGGCGCTCCTCGCGCGGAATCTCGCGGTCGGTGCGGCAGAGCAGAATATCGGGCTGAATGCCGATCGAGCGCAGTTCCTTCACCGAATGCTGGGTGGGCTTCGTCTTCAACTCGCCGGCGCTTGGGATGTAAGGCAGCAGCGTCAGATGGATGTAGATGCAGTGATGCGGCGGCAGATCGTTCTTGAGCTGGCGGATCGCCTCGAAGAAGGGCAGGCCCTCGATGTCGCCGACCGTGCCGCCGATCTCGATCAGCGCGAAATCGACATTCTCATTGCCTTCCAGCACGAATTCCTTGATGGCGTTCGTCACATGCGGAATGACCTGGATCGTCGCGCCAAGATAGTCGCCGCGCCGCTCCTTATTGATGATGTCCTGATAGATGCGCCCGGTGGTGACATTGTCCTGCTTCGTGGCCGGGCGGCCGGTGAAGCGCTCATAATGTCCAAGGTCCAAATCCGTCTCGGCGCCGTCGTCGGTGACGAAGACCTCGCCGTGCTGATAGGGCGACATCGTGCCCGGATCGATATTGAGATAGGGGTCGAGCTTGCGGAGCCGAACCGTATAGCCGCGCGCCTGCAACAGCGCGCCGAGCACCGCCGACGCCAGACCCTTGCCAAGTGAGGAGACCACGCCGCCGGTGATGAAGATATACCGCGCCATGGGCTTTAACGCCTAACGCCTTTCAAGCGATTCTGGTAGCGAATTATTGGGCCGGGGGCCTTAACCCCCAGCCGAAATTGTACGGTGCGGATTTTTGACGCGCCTTACTGAGTCGGCGCTTTCCAGATCGTCGACGGCGCGGGCTTGTTTTCCGGCTCGGCCGGCTTCGCCTCCGGCGCCGCTGGCTTGGCTTCCGGGGCCGCCGGCTTGGCTTCCGGGGCCGCCGGTTTGGCTTCCGATTCGGCGGGCTTCGACTCCGCGGGCTTCGACTCCGGCGCTTTTGGCGCTTCGGTCTTCGGCGCTTCCCACTTCAGGCCTTCGGTCTTCGAGGCGTCGGGCTTCGGCGCTTCTGGCTTGGGCGCTTCCACTTTGGGCGCTTCGGCGGCCGGGGGCGCGGTCGCGGCGGGAGCGGCGGGCGCTTCGCTCTTCGGCGCGGGGACGGTCATTTCGGGCTTGGGCGCCTCGGCCTTTGGCGCCTCGGCGGGCTTCGGCGTCTCCGCGGCCGGAGCCGCTGCGGCGGGCTCCTGGGCCGGGCGCAGCGCCGGCGCCTCTGAGGCGGGCGGCGTGGCGGCGGGCGGCGTCACGCTCGGCGGAGCGGATACGGCCGGCGGGGTCGCCGTCGGCGCGCTGCGCTGCTGACGCTGCTGCTGAGCGCGCTGAAGCTGGTCGAAAATGCTCTCCTTGCCGGGCTCGGGCGACTGTTCGGGCGCGCCCTGGTCGCCCTTGCCTTCCGCCTTGCCGTCGCTCTTGCCCTCGGTCTTGGGAAGCTCCTTGAGCTGGATCGTTCCCTGTTCGAGCGATTTGGTCCAGTCGTCGCCGCCTTCCCTGCGGCGCTCCCAGGCCGGCAAGACGGTCAGCGCGATGCTGGTGAGAAAGAAGATCGTCGCGAGAATGCCGGTGGCGCGGGTGAGGGCATTGGCCTGGCCGCGGCCGGTGAAGACGCCGCTGCCGCCCATGCCGAGCGCCCCGCCCTCGGACTTTTGATAAAGGACGAGAATGACGAGCGCCGTCACCACCATCAGGTGGATCGCGATAATGACCTGCTGCATGTGAACCCTTCCCGCGCGCCTGAGCCGAAGCCGGCGCCCATCCGTTGGGCGGCCTTCTACACCAAGCGCCGCGCGCAAGGAAGGGGCGACAGGCGGCGCGCGCCGCCGCGCAAGCGAAACATCGCGAGCCTTAACGGCTCGCGATCTCCGGGTCGTCCGAGACGCCGATCAATAGAAATTGCCGTCCTGGCCCTTCCACTTCGAGCCTTCCTCGTCGAAGCGGGTTTCGTCCTTGAACTCGATGACCTTGCCCGGCTCGATATATTGCTTGTCCTTGATCATCTGATTCTGGATCGTCGTCGAATAATAGCTCGTATTGTTCGAGCAGCCGGGCTTCGCCGCGTCGCCCTCGGGCTTGCACTCGAGATTGGCGCCGTTCGGGAAGCGGACATTCGCGGTGTAATAGAACTCATATCCGGCATGGCCGGCGCCTTCCACGTCAAGCGGCCAGAAGCGGGTGATCTCGAATTTCTCGATCACCGCGTCCTTGTCGAATTTCTTCTTGACGAGATTTTCGAAGACCTTCTTCGCGTCCGCCGGCTTGGGCTCGCAATTGACGAGGCAGAAGGCCTTGGCGGGCGTCGCGGCGGCGAAGGCGCCAATGATGCCAAGCGCCATGATGCGGATAATGGTTTTGTAGCTCTTCATCTTGCGTCTCCCAACTGCGCGGAACTGCGCATCGCTTCCCGCCGACGTCGCTCGTTGTTTGACGCGTCTCGCGCGAAGCCCCTTTGCGTTTGACATTTTTCAAGCTGCACGGCTTCACGAGAGGTCGCAAGGCCGTCGCGTCGCGCGAATTGTCGCACGACCGGAAGAAGTCTAGCGCAGTTGCGTCGCCTTGTGACGCGCTCTATTGACGGCCCGAGCGTCAAAGTCGATGAAGAGGAATTCATGGCCATATACAAGCTCCTGCTCCTGCCGGGCGACGGCATCGGTCCGGAGATTTCCGCCGAAGCGGAAAAGGTTCTCGCCCTCTTGAATGCGGCGGGCGTCGCCAGCTTCGAGATCGAGCGGGGGCTCGTCGGCGGCGCGGCCTATGACGCGCATAAGCAGGCGATCAGCGATGCCGACATGCGCCTTGCGCATCAGGCCGACGCGGTGCTGCTCGCCGCGGTCGGCGGGCCGAAATGGGACGGCGTCCCTTATGACGTGCGGCCCGAAGCTGGGCTTTTGCGCCTGCGCAAGGATTTGGGCCTTTTCGCCAATCTGCGCCCGGCGATCTGCTATCCGGCGCTCGCCGACGCCTCTTCTTTAAAGCGCGACATCGTCGACGGGCTCGACATTATGATCGTGCGCGAACTGACCGGAGGCGTCTATTTCGGCGAGCCGAAGGAAATCACCGATCTCGGCAACGGCCAAAAGCGCGCCGTCGACACCCAGGTCTATGAGACCTACGAGATCGAGCGCATCGGCCGGGTCGCCTTCGAGCTGGCGCGCAAGCGCAATAACAAGGTGACCTCTTCGGAAAAATCCAATGTGATGAAGTCGGGCTATCTGTGGCGCGAGGTGATCGCCGCGCTGCATAAGCGCGAATATTCCGATGTGACGCTCGAACATATGCTCGCCGACGCGCTCGCGATGCAGCTCGTGCGCTGGCCCAAGCAGTTCGATGTCGTCGTCACCGACAATCTCTTCGGCGACATGCTGTCGGACGAAGCGGCGATGCTTACTGGCTCGCTCGGCATGCTGCCGTCGGCGTCTCTCGGCGCGGCGAACGAAGCCGGCAAACGCCATGCGATGTATGAGCCCTGCCATGGCTCGGCGCCCGACATCGCCGGCAAGGGAATCGCCAATCCGATCGCCATGATCGGCTCGCTCGGCATGGCCCTGCGTTACAGCTTCGATCGGCCCAAAGCCGCCGACGCGATCGATTCGGCGATCGCCAATGTTCTAGCGAAGGGATTGCGCACGGCCGACATCAAGGGCGACGCGCCGTCGACCGTCTCAACCAGCGAGATGGGCGACGCGATCGTCGCCGAATTGAAGAAGACGCTGTCATAGCGGTATTTTTTGGCGATCGTTTTACATTCGAAGGATGCCGGGCCGCGTGGCGATCGCGCGGGCCGTCATCGCGCTTGATTGCTCGATCCAAAGCGGCGCGCGGCCAATCTGCCGATCGAGTTCGATCGGCCGAAGCTTAACAATCGTCCTTGTAATGTCGATGGACATAAATCAGACTGAACCAGTTCAATGCGGCCAAAACACATCGAGGCTGGTTCTTGCATGAATGAGATTGTCATAGGGAAGACGATCAGCCGAGCCTTTTGCATTCTGATTCTCGCCGTCGCCGCCAAATTGTGCGGTTCCGCGGCGCTTGCGCAGGTTTGCGTGGAGACGCCCGAAGCATACCGCAGGTTTTGGGAAAGCTGCACGCCCATCGCTTGCGTCAGTCCAAAGCTCTACAGCACAATCGCGGTTGGCTCCCCAGGCGACGTCACAAACCCTTATCCCAAAGGCTTCCAGTGGGCGTGGAGCAATGGGTTCGAAAATTTGGAAAAATACGCGCTATGGCGCCAGAAACAATGTCGCAACCCGGCCTTGGGCGGGACGTTGACTCGAGAAATTCTGCTTTACGTCGGCTTCAGCCCTCAATCCATCGTCGCCGGACAGACCTATACGCTTTTGGTCATGGATCTCAGCCAGGACGCAAGCCTCTTCGTTCCCACGATCGAGGGCTGGGCGAGGGCCTTTCAAAGCGCATTTAGCCTGAACTTGCCGCTCGAGACGCAAAAGCGGCTCACACTTAGTTTGACCGGAAGTCAGCTCAATCAGACCGACCCCGCCAACCCGGTCAGTCCGACAAGCAATTTCTCCAGAATCACCGGATGTTCCGCCGTGTCCGCCGCGTTGTGCTCGGACGCGCCGCTAACGCTGTGCCAGCCCGACTACCGCAGGGCGGCGGATGCGATCAAAGCTTTTCTGCCATACAATCCTTCCCCCAACGCGACCACCAGAAATTGCGCCGACGCCTTCAAGAGATATGTCGGCGATAGGCCCGCGACGCCGGCGGAAGCGCGCGCGATGCTCGTCTATTGCCAGGACGTCAATCCATGCAACAGCGGACTTGGGCTGGGGTTCAACCCATCATTCCCGGCCCCGGGGGGCGCCTTGCTTCAGCATTTCACCGGCCGTGAATATGTGTTTTTGAACCAAACCGTCGAGGCGCTGAAAGCCTCAAAGATCGTCCTCTCGCCTCCCAACTCAAGATAGTGGAAGTCGAAGCACGCAATGCGACGTCGAATTTGAGACGGGCAGCGTCATGATTTGCCGAAGGACGCGGCGTTGACGATTGCGATTATGTGACGGTCAGTTCACGTTGCGAATGTCGATCTTGAATCGTGACGCGTTTGAATTTTTTTTTTGTTCGCGCAGGATTTGAGCCGCGTCCGAACCGACGCCAGCGCTCGGCGCGCCGCGCCGCGCCTCTCTCTCACAAGCCATTCAGACGACGATTTCTGAGCATCGGATTTCCCGCTTTTCGCTCCTTGACGGTTGCGATGAACCGGAAAACTCGGGTTCAGCCATCCGCCCAGACTCTCTCAAACGCCCTCATCCAGAAGTCGCGAGAGCTTTGTTCAATCCGTCATCGACAGGTCATCAATACGAAATTTAGCCAAGCTAAGCACAAGCCTGCCATCAACCAAATGGGGGCGGGAGATGCTGCTCAAGAAAAGCTTGGGAAGCCTTGTGGCGTTTGCGGCGTTCTGTGTGGCTTCGAGCGGCGCTCGCGCCGACTCGCTTTATGATTACGACCATATTGTTGTCATATACCAGGAAAATCACAGTTTCGATAATCTCTACGGCCTCTGGGGCGCGGTGAATGGGAAGCAGGTTAACGGCCTTCCCTTCGCGGATTTCTGGCATACGAAGCAGGCGCGTTTCGACAATAATGCGACCTTGTATCACTGTCTGCTGCAGAACGACGTCAACCTGACCTCGCCCACGCCCTTGGCGACGAAATGCACGGATTCGACCGGCGCGACGCCTTTCGTTAGCGCTTTCGGCAACGCCCCGTTCAAAATCGACTCTTACATCGCATCAACCGATACAACCTGTCCGAACCCGTACGGAGCCTTCTCTGCGAATGGCTTCCTGAAAGGCGCGGGACTGCCCGGCGGCTGCACCCGCGATCTGGTGCATCGATTTTACAATGAGCAGTTCCAGATCAACGGCGGCAAACAAAACCGCTATGTGACGGGCAGCGACGCCGTGGGGCTCGCGATGGGCTACTACGACACCACCCAGCTGCCGCTGTACAAATATCTGCGTGGCCCGCGCGCGCCGAATTATGTCATCGCCGATAATTTCTTTCAGGCGGCTTTCGGCGGCTCCTTCCTCAATCATCAATGGCTGATCGCGGCGACGACCCCGGTCTTCGCCGGCGCGGCGAATGACGCGGGTTCGACCGATTTCCACTCCGTGGTCGACGTGAACGGCATGCCGACAAGCACGCCGCTTTATACGAGCCCCCTCGGGGCGACGGCGAAGGATGCGCAGCTCACCGCCTCCTGCAATCCGCCGAACGGCCGTCCGGCGACGCCGGCGGGCGTGGTTTGCGGCGACTACGCAATCAACACGATCCAGCCTTTCTACCAGCCCTATTCGCCGGGAACCGCCGACGCCAAGCGTCTGCCCCCGCTCACCAACGCGACGATCGGCGATCGTCTGTCGGCGCGTCAAGTCAATTGGGCGTGGTTTGCGGGCGGATGGTCAAACGCCAATGGCGACAAGAACGCATTGGGCTGGACGAACGGCGCAGGTCCGTCCTGCGCAGACCCCAAAGCCAATACGGCGGCGACGTTTCCGAACTGCCCCGACAGGCTGTTCCAGTTCCATCACCACCCGTTCAATTATTTCGCGGCCTATGCGCCGGGAACGACCGCGCGCGCCGATCATTTGCGCGACGAGGCGGAATTTTTCGACGCGGCGAAGCGCGGACGCCTCCCGGAAGTTAGCTTCGTCAAGCCCCTCGGCGCCGAGAATGAGCACCCCGGCTATACGAGCGAGACCGGAGGCAGCAACCATCTCGTCGATCTGGTGAAGGCGATCGTCGAGGGGCCGAATGGTCATGATACGCTGATCATCATCACTTACGACGAGTTCGGCGGCGCTTGGGACCACGTCCCGCCGCCGTCGGCCGCCAACCAGATCGGACCTTACGACGTTTGGGGGCCGGGCACGCGCATTCCGACGATCCTGATCTCGAAAAAAATGCAGCGGTCGAGAATCGATCACGTCGCGCATGACACGACTTCTATTCTCAAACTGATCGAGCTGCGTTTCCATCTCGCGCCGCTCTCGACGCGCGACGCTCGCGTCCAGAGCCTGGACAGCGCGCTCGGAGACGATCGGGACAGCACTCATCACTGATCATCGCGAAAGGGCGAGGTCACTCGCTCTTTGCCCGCCCTGACATGCGTCACATGAAAAAAAGCGCCCCGCCGTTATGCCAACGGCGGGGCGTTGCTTTGACCGCGCGTCAAGCCGCTGCTCACGACGAGCTCACTTCCCATGCACCATGCCGAGGAATTCCTCGCGGGTGCGCGGGTCGTCGCGGATGACGCCGAGCAGCCGGCTCGTCGTCAGGAGCGAGCCGGTGGTGTTGACCCCGCGCAGCGTCATGCAGCTGTGCTCCGCCTCGATGACGACGCCGACGCCCTGCGGCTCCAGAATGTCCTGGATCGCCTCGGCGATTTCGGCGGTGAGCTTTTCCTGAATCTGCAGCCGGCGGGCGAAGCCGTGCACGACGCGCGCAAGCTTCGATATGCCGACGACGCGCTTGTTGGGCAGATAGCCGACATGGGCGCGGCCGGTCACCGGCAGCAGATGGTGCTCGCAGAAGCTGACGACGCGAATGTCCTTTAGGACCACGAGTTCGTCATAGCCGCCGACCTCGTCGAAGGTGCGCTTGAGATAATCGCGCGGATCGACGTCATAGCCGGAGAAGAGCTCGCGATAGGAGCGCGCCACCCGCTCCGGCGTGTCGATCAGCCCTTCGCGATTGGGGTCGTCCCCCGCCCATTCGATGAGAACCCGCACGGCCGCTTCTGCGTCAGCTTGGGTGGGTTTGGCCATGCCAGTCGCTCTCCGGTCCGTCGAAACGCGTCGCGCTCAATTTCTGCGATAAAGTCACAGGCTAGAGCGTTTGGCAAAGACCACGCCAAAAGAAAACGCCGGCGCGGGAGGCGCCGGCGTTTCCGATTGGGCTATGCCTGGGTCAGCGCACGATGCCGCCGATCGCCGATCCGACCGCATTGACCGAACGTTTGACGAAGCCCAGCGGGCCATCGCTCGCCGGCGCAGGCGGCGGCGGAGGCGGCGGTTCCGGCGCGGCGACGGCGAGCGGCTCGGCCGTGGCGGGCGCCGGACGGCTCGCGACCGGTCTCGTCGCGGGCTTCTTCGGCTTTGCGGTTTTCACGCGCGGCGCCGGCTTCGGCGCCCTTGTCGTCTCAGCCGCGGCGGCCGGCGGCTCCGAAACGGGCGCCGAGGGCGCCGCCGCTTGCGGCGGCTCCGGCGCGACCGCTTTCGCCGGCGCAACGGCCTTTGGCGGCGCGACCGCTACCGGCGGCGGAGCCGGCTCGGCGGGATCGGCGGCCGACGGCGCTGCGGCGACGGTCGGCGGCGACAGCTCGGCGGCGGGGGCGGCAGCCGGCGCCGCGGCCGTCGGCAGCGGGGCGAGCTTCGGCGCAACACCGGCCGCGGCGGGCACGGGAATGGATGTGCCCATCGATCCTACCGCCGGCGAAGCGGCGTCGGCCGCAGTCTCGGACTGGCTTTCGGCGGGTCCGGCAGGCTCCTCGGACGCCGTGGCGGCCGGCGGCGCGGCCTCGACCGGCTCGGCTGGCGCTTTCGCGCTTTCCTTGAGCGGCGGCGCGGTGGTGGGCTCCATCGGCGCGGCGTCCTGCGGTTGCGTCGCGGCGCTTTCGGCAGCCGGCGTGGCGGCGTCCGGCGCGGCCAGAGGCGGCGCCGTGGCCAGCGCCGGGTCCTCGCTCGGGTCGCCGCCCCACGGCCCGAGGACCCAGGTCAAGGCGGCGAGTCCGATGATGACGATCGCCGCCGCGGCGAAGAACAGCGCGCGGCGTCCGCCCTCGCGTTCGTCCTCGGGCTCGTCCTCGAATTCCTCTTCCGTCGCATAATTAGCGCTCCAGGACTCCTCGGCGCGCGGCGCCTGAGGCGACGGCCCCGGTCTGATCGCCACATCGGAGCGCTCATGAGCGGTCTGATCCGCGATCCTGGTCGCCGGCTCCAACGGCGGCGCCTGGCCCAAGTCACGACGCAGCAACTCTTTAAACTCGGCAAATTCAGCCATCAGCTCCTTGTCGTCGCCGATATCCATCATGCCAGAACCCTTTCGTTGCCGCGCGCCAGGAACTCCTCGACGAGTCGCGCGCGGTCACACCATCCGGGCGGAAACAAACGCAAAAATGTGGCTGTTCTGGGCCGATTGGTTGCGCTTGGCCATAATATATTGATTATCAATAACTTATACGAACTCGGATGGCTGTTTTCGCCGGCCGCCGGGCAAGATGCGACACTAATCCGCGCCCTTGCTGGAAGTAATCCAAATTACTGAAATTGACCTTGGCGCTCGGCGATTTCTAAATGCCCGTGGCGCGGGGAACGCGTTTTCCTTTACCGGCGGACTGCTTCAAGTGACCCTATACGGCTTAAGCAAAGCGCGCCGGGCGGCGCTTTGCGCCGCCTTCTCATTGCTCGGCTCGGCGCTCTGCGCGCAAACCGCGCCATCGGGCGCGGTCGCGCCGGACGAGCGCGGCCTCACGCCACTGGAGCTTCTCGGCAAACGCGTTTTCGAAGATGTGAATCTTTCCAGTCCGGCGGGCGTCTCCTGCGCCTCCTGCCATGACGCCGCGAAAGCTTTCCAGGGCAATAATGGTTCGAGCGTGCCCGCGCTCGCGCGCGGCTCGCTGCCGACGTCGCTCGGCAAGCGCAACACGCCCTCGATCATGTATGCGTCCTACGCGCCGCCCTTCGCCTTCATCGACGACAAGGACGAGGAGACCGGCAAGGTCGAAAAAATTCCGGCGGGCGGACAGTTTTTCGACGGCCGCGCGCGCGATCTCCTCGCCCAGATCGAAGGCCCGATCTTCGATCCGCTCGAGATGAACGCGCCGTCAAAACGCTTCGTCGTCGAAGCGGTGCGCGACGGCGCTTACGCCGACCTTGCGCGCCAAGTTTACGGCGAGAAGGTTTTCGCCGATCCGGACGCCGCCTTCGAGAAGCTGGCGCAAGCCATCGTCGCTTTCGAAGGAACCGCGCGCTTTCATCCCTTCGCCTCGAAATTCGACGACTATCTGCGCGGCGAGGCGCAGCTGACGGCGCTTGAGAAGAAGGGCTTCGAACTGTTCAAGGACAAGAAGAAGGGCAATTGTCTCGCCTGCCACGCCGGCAAGGAAGAGTCGCGAAATCCCGAGGATTGGCTGTTCACCGATTTCACTTATGACGCGCTCGGCGGTCCCAAGAACAGCGCGATTCCCAGCGCAAAGAATCCCGACCTCGGCCTCTGCGCGCGCGCCGGACTCGCCGAGGCGGCGCCGGCGGACTTCAAGGTCGAGAGCGTCTGCGGCGCCTTCAAGGTCCCGACGCTGCGCAACATCGCCGTGACCGGCCCCTATCTGCATAATGGCGTCTTCGACAAACTGCGCGACGTCGTCGCCTTTTACGCGACGCGAGATACTGATCCGGGCCGCTGGTACCCAAAAGACCAGCGCGGCAAGCCGCAAAAATTCGACGATCTGCCCGCCTCCGCCCATGACAATGTCAATGTCGAGGAAGTCCCCTATGACCGCAAGCTGGGGGAAAAGCCGCGGCTCTCCGAAAAGGAGATCGACGCGATCGTCGCCTTTCTCGAAACATTGACCGATCGCCCAAAGCCTTGAGGCGTGGGACTTAGCAGGGAAACCGGTTGTGATAGCCAAACAGCGACCCAAAGGGCGCGCTGTGACGCAGTTCCGTCAGCGGCCAGGCGAAATATTGCGTGCTGCCCGAATAGGGATAGCCAAAATCGCAGCCCGACGTCTCGGTGACCCGCGACGACATGAACACGAGTTCGGGAGTCGCGACGAAATATCGCCTGTTGTCGACGGCGATGCGCGTCCAGCTTGGATCATCGCGTAAGATTTTGACTTCCGTTCCCGCCGCCGCCGTCCCAATCGCCGCATAATGTTCCTCCGGACCGGCGCGCAGCACCGCCGGATAGGCTAGCGTCAACTTGATCGCCGCCGCCTGCTCACCAGATATGAGCGCAGAAAAAAGCACCAAGGCAAAGAGTGACCGACGCATGCCGATATTCCGGTTGCTGTGCGCTTCCGCAAATCCCCGGGCGCGAAAGCTAGACTAAAAGATAATCCCGCCGGCTCCAAATGGGGTCGGCCAAATAAGCATGTGAGAGAGCGGCATGAAAAAATCGTCGGCGCGGCGGGAGGCGCTCGGCTTTCGCCCAGGTCGGGACGCGCGGCCTTTGCTCGAAACTGGTCGCGCCGCCAGCTTTTCAATGGGTTCCCGACTGGCCTGCGGCGCCCTCATCCGGCGGATCGCCTTGTCTCTTCTCGTCGCCGGCGCGGCCTATTTCGCGGCGCCCTTGTGGCGCGTCGCGCAAGGCGCCGTCGCCGTCGCCGAGACGAAAGCGAAGCCAAGCGCGATCAGCTTTGCGCCAAACGAACTGCCGGCGGATCGCGACGGCGCGAGCCTGCTGACCATTCCCGCGCCCGGCCGCTATTCGATCCGGTCAAAAAGCCCGTCGGGCGCACGCATCGAACTTGTCGACATGATCGCCGGCCCGCTCGATTCGAGCGGCGCGCCGGGACTGCGCGACGGTCGGATCGACGCGCTGCTCGACAAGGGCGTCTACAAGCTGCGGGTCTTTGGCGTCAAAGGCGCGAGCGGCAAGATCGCGCTTGCCGCTCTGCCTTTCAACGAAGCCGACGCCGCGAAGCCGACGCTCGCGCCGGGACGCATTCAAAGCGGCGAACTTGGCGATCTGCAGCAGCGCTCCTACGCCTTCGAGGTTGGCCCGGAAGCTCGCGTCAATCTCGAGGCGATCGGCCGCGCGCTCAATGATCTGCGGGTCTGGCGCAGCGACGGCGAACTCGTCGATCTCGACTTTACCCAAGAGACGGTCGAAACCAAGCCGGGCCGCGCGATGAACCGGCTGCGTCTCGAAGGCGCGCTGGAGCCCGGCCGCTATGTCGTCACCGCCTATGGCGGCGAGAAACTCGTCTGGGCGCAAGGCGATTCGGCGCAGCCCTTCCTGCTGCGGCTTGAAGCGCCGGCGCTGCTCGCCGCCGGCGTCGCCGAGGGCGTGATCGGTCCCTTCGGCGCCGAGCGTTTCGACGCGCCGGCAAGCTATGACGCATTCCGTCTCGACCTTGCGCAAACGACGCCGGCGCGGCTCGAAGCGCGGCGCAATGAATCGAAAGAAGTCACGACGATCTCGAAGAACAGCCGCGCGTCCTCGGCGAATGTCCGGCTTGCCGCAGACGGCAAGACTAATGCGCGCCTTGAAGTCTCCGGCTATGAGGGCCAGGCGTTCACGCTGCGCGGCCTGCGTCAGTCGGACCACGAAACTTTCGAAGCGTCGGGACCGCATCTCATCAGCGTCGATCTCGCCGGAGACGGCGGCGACGACGCCCCGGCGACAGCGCTCTTCGCGCGGATCGAAAAAGACGGCAAGACGCGGGTCATCTCATCAGAAGCGCCACGCATTGGCGCCGGCAAAGCGTGGCGCGGAAAATTCAATCTGTTCGGGCCGACGTCGATCTTGTTCGAAGTCACGCGCGACGGGCCGGTGGCGATCGACGCGAAGGGTGTGAAAGTCGACGCCTCGATCGAACCGGCGATTGGCGCGCTGGCGGCGCGCGCGGACGGCAAAGATTCGACGCGTTACGACCTGCAAGCCGGCTATTATTTTCTCAATCTCACGCCGAAAGGCGAAGCGGGCGGCGTCATCGACGTGACTCTCGGCCCACCCGGACTGTCGGCGTCTGCGCCCGCGCCGGCGGCGTCGCGCCCAACGATTTCCTTCGGGACGCAGACGCTCGAACGAGATGGCTCCTATCTGATCCTCGCGAATGTCGCGCCGCAACTTCTGACCGGGCCGCGCGTCGTCGCGCTTCCCGTCGAACTCGACAAGGCGCCCTTGGCGATCTGGCAGGAGGCGGGCAAGGACATTGCGCTGCCGGCGCGGCTTCCCAAATCCGGCAAGGTCATGGCGCGCGACGCCCATGGCGCCGATGTCGCGCTGACGCTCGCCGATCAAAGCGCAGAGAACGAACAGCGTCTCGCGACAATAAGGATCGCGGCGCCGGAAAAATCGCGCGCGCTCGGGCTCGTCTTCGTTCCGGAAGCGGCGCCAGCGAAACTCGAAGAGCCGGGCAAGCCGGCGCCAATGACGCTTTCGGCGACAGTCGCGCGGCCGGCTTTTTTCGATCTTGCGCGCGACGAGACGAAGCGTCTGCGCTTCGACGTTGCGCAAGGCGGGCTCTACCGGGTCGAAACGCTCGGGCGCATGAAGACCGCGCTGCGAATCGGCGCGACTGTCTCGCCACATCTCGGCGAAGGCGAAGCCAACGGCCCCGGCGCCAATGCGCTGGTCGCCGCCTTTCTGCGCGCCGGCGCCTATCGCGCGGCGGTGACGGCGAAGGAGTCATCCGGACATCTCGGTCTCGCCGTAACGCCTGCAATCCTCGCGCCGACGGCGAAACTCGTCGATGCCGGCGTTGCGCGGGCCACGCTCGATTCAGGCAAGGGCGCGATCGTACCGATCGAAATCGCCAGCGACGGCGACTATCGCATCGAGCTTCTCGGCCTCAAGCAAAAGTGGCGCGCGCGACTCGAGGACGCCGACGGCTGGCCGCTGGCGGCGCCCGGCGAGATGCAGCGGCTGACGCGGCGATTCGAGAAGGGCGCCTATCGGCTGGTCGTCATGCCGAGGGATGTCGAAGCGCGGATGACGGCGCGATTGACGCCTGTCGTCGCCGAGAAGCCGCTCGACGGCCATGGTCCGCATCCCCTGCCCTTCGGCAAGGCGCAGCGACTGCAATGGCGCGAGCCGCAGGCCCGCGACGCGACGCGCGCGCCGGACGTTTGGCGCTTCACGCTCCATGGCGATTCCGACATCGAACTTTCGATCGGCGACGGCATGGTCGGCGAGATTGTCAAAGGCGAAAGCGAAAGCGTCGGCAAACTCGCTTCGGACAGACCTTTCAAGTCGAAGCT
Source organism: Methylocystis sp. (assembly GCF_046349115.1). Lineage (GTDB taxonomy): Bacteria > Pseudomonadota > Alphaproteobacteria > Rhizobiales > Beijerinckiaceae > Methylocystis. Next base: position 184,998 of record NZ_JAXMCX010000003.1, read on the forward strand.
CTCGGCGGGCGATTATCGGGTCGAGGCGCGCAGCCTCGCCCATGACGACCGTCTCGACTATGAGATTGCGCTCGACTCGCCGCAATTGCAGCCCGACGCGCCGCGCGTGATTGAACCGCCGACGCGACTCGACTTTTCGCTGGCGAAGGACAGCATCGTCGATCTGTCGAGTTTCGGCGACATCGAAACCATCGGCGCATTGAAAGACGGCGACGGCAATGTGATCGAACGTCTGCAGCCGCGCACAGACGATTGGAACGTCGCACTGTCGCGGCGCCTGCCCGCCGGAGCCTACCGCCTGGAGCTTGAACGACTTGGCGCCGAGCCGAGCGCGCCGGCGCAGGCCGAAGAAGCGGCAAGCGAGGAAACCGAAGAAGCTTCCAGCGATGAAGAGGGCGCCGGCGAAGAAGCGGCGGCGTCGAATGAGGACGCGCCGCTCAGCGGCGTCGAGCTGCGCCTGTCACTGCTCGACGAAAACGATGACGGCGCGCTGACGTTTTCGGGCGAGAAGACGCTGAGCGGCGCCGGCGCGCATGTTCTCTCCCTCGCGCCTGCCCCCGCCGGAACTCTTGCGCTGGTCGCGGCGCGCTCGGACGGCGAGACCGCGATATCGATCGAAAAGCGCGACGCCGACGGCAACTGGCGCGCGACCGGCGTCGAGCGCGGACCTGCGCCGGTCGCCGCCTGGCCTGCGGCCGGCGACGGGCAATTGCGCGCAATCGTCTGGGCGCTCGGCGGCGGCGATGCGCCAATTGCGCTTGCCGCCCGGACCGTCGAACGCCGCGCGCGAAAATTCGGCGAAATGACTTTGGCGCCGGTCGACGGACTCGCTGGAATCTGCGTCGGCAAAGTCGCGACGCCCGACGCTTCGCTCGTGACGCTTGAAACGCAGCAAAACATCGCCGCCGGCTCGACGCCTGGCGCCCTGTTGCGCGCGACGCGCGCAGGAACACTCGCCCCGCAAGCGCAGGATTTGTGGTTGATGAGCCGCGGCGACTGCGCCTCGCGCTTCGGCGTCGCCGCCTTCGACTGGAAAGGCGCCGAAATTTCACTCGACATCGGCGAGGGCGAGCGCGCCCATCTCATTCCCTTCGCGCCGTCCGCCGGCAAGCAGCGATTGTGGCTCGCGCGCTCGGCCTTTGCGCAGCCGGCGCTCGACGGCGGCCGAGGCATCGGCGTGGCGAAGGGCGCGGCGTTGACGCTTGCCGGCGACTCGCCGCTCGAACTTTGGAACGCTGAAGGGAGCGCGCCGATGCGCATCGCGCTGAATGCAATCGATGTCGAGACTCGGCCGGTAGTGAAAGGCGGCGCGCTGTTCTCTGGCTTAATTCCGCCGATGAGCGCGCAGCCGGTCGATATCGATGAAGCCGCCGGTCCGCTTGAGCTCGACCTTGCCGGCGGGCTCGCCGCCTTCGCGCAGCCGCGCGCCGTCTTTGGCGACGGCGCCGCGATGTCGCGCATTCTGCACGGCGTCAAATCGCGCGCGCTTCTGGTCAATCTGACGCAAGCGCCGTTGCCGGCGCGCATCGCGCGCGAGACCGGCGAAAGCCGGCAGCTCGACGCGACCCGCGCCTTCACCCGTTTCTTCCCGGCTGCGGGGCAAATTTCGCTGCCGCTCAATGCGCAAAAGAACGACAGGCTGATCGTCAGCGGCGCGCAGGCGACGGTGATATCGAACAGCGGAAGGGTTTCGCACGGCGACAGCATCGCGCTCGACGGCGCCGGCGAAGCGATCATCGATCACGGTCCTGGCCTCGTCGCCTTCTGGATCGAGCGCGCCGGCGTTTCGCCCTGGCCCGCGCCTGCCGCGCGCATGCTCAACCTGCCGCAGCGCGTGGCGCTTGAAGGCGCTGCGATGCGCTTTTCGATCAAGAGCGACAAGCCATCGCTGTTGAAAGCGAGCGGCGGCGCGCCCGCGATCGTCGGCTTCATGCAGAACAGCAGGCGCGAGACATTCACCTTCGCCAATGGCGTCGACCTTTATCGCTACATGACGCCGGGCGAAGCGACGATGGACATTTACGCGCCCTATGAAGGGACGCTCTCCGGAACGCTCGATATTTCGACTCAGCCCGTCATCGAGGCGCATGAGGGCGTGAATGATTCGGTGGCGGTTTCGCCCGGCGCCAGCGCGATTTTCAGTTTCGAGGTCAAGGATGCGCGCGATGTCGGTCTCGGCGTGCGCGCCGAGCCGGACCGTGTGAGCGCGCGGCTCTTCGATGCGCAAGGCAAGACGCTCGGCGACGGCGTCGCGCAGACGATGAAGCTTTCGCCCGGCCGCTATTTCCTCGAGGCGCGAACGCCGGCCGACGCGCCGGCGACGACGATCCGCGCGGCGATCGTCGGCCTGTCGCCGCCCGTCAACGCCCCGCCGGCCGACATTGTCGCCGAGCTGCTCGACAAGGTCGGCATGAAGAAGAGCAAGACGCAATGAGTTCGAAAGGCGCTGCGATGAAAAGACTTCTGCTTCTCTCTTTCTGCGCGCTTCTCGCGGCGACGGCGCCGCTGCGCGCCGAAGCGCCGCCGATTTTCGACCATGCGCAACGCGCCGATGGCGCGCGCGTCGCGCCGGATCGATTCCTGCGCGCCTATGATCCGGTGACGGTCTTCTTTGCGAACGAGATCGGACCAAAGAACGGCGGCGCGGAGGATGAGCCGCAAAAATATGTGGCGATGATTCCGCAGCCCGCCGGCGAATGGCGCTGGCTTGGTCCGCGCGCGCTGCAGTTTCGTCCCGCCGGCGCCTGGAAGCCGCTGTCGCGCGTCGAGGTGAAGCTCGGTTCGGCGGAGACCAAACTCGTCGCGCTGCTGCCGACGCCGCGCTCGACCAATCCCGCCGAGGGCGCCGATCCGCAACTCGAACTCACGCAAATCGCGCTCACCTTCGCCGAGCCGGTCGATGTCGCGGCGCTCGCGCGGCTGCTCTCGATCGAAATTCGTCCGTCGCCCGGCGTATCGCCGCAAGGCGGGCAAATGCTCGACGCCTCGGCCTATGACATCCGCGCGCTGGAGCGCGGCGAACGCGCCGAGGAACAGACTTACGTCATTCGGTTCCGCGAGCGGATCGCGGACGGGCGCGTCGCCATCCTGCGGCTGCGTCTTTCCGACGAAGCCGGCTTGGACGACCAGACCTATGAATTGCGGCTGCGCACCGCGCCGCCCTTCGCCGCGACGGAAGCGAGCTGCGGGCGCGGCTGGAGCGACGATCGCGGCGAAAACGTTCTGCGCTGCGCGTCCTATCTCATGTCGCCGGAGAGCAGCGACGAAGACGAAGCGAGCGCGGCCGCCATCCCCTATGCGCCGGCGAGCAAGCGGCAGCTCGCGCTCTCCTTCAATGCGACACCCGAAGCGCTCGACATTTTGCGAGCGCGCGAAACGCTGCGGATTACGCCGCCGGTCGACGATCTTGCCGTCGAGACCGACGGCAGGCGGCTGCGAATCGTCGCCAAATTCCTGTCGGATCAAGTTTACGAACTCTCCATCGCGCAGGGCGCGCTGAAAGACTCGCAAGGGCGCGCGCTCGCGAGCAGTTTCACGCAGCGCTTCGCCTTCACGCGCGACGTCCCCGCGCTGCAGTGGGACGCCGGCTATGGAGTCGCCGAACGGCTCGGTCCACAGCTCCTGCCGCTGCGCAGCCGCGGCTATGACCGCGCCGACATCCGCATCCATGCCATCGATCCGCTGTCGCGCGATTTCTTCCCCTTCCCGGCGCGTGGCGTCGAAACCAGCGACTCCGACGCCCCGCCCCTACCCGGCAATGAGCCGAAGGCGTGGAGCGAGAGCGCGAACATCGAGGCCGACGCGATCAAGGAACGGATCAAGTGGCTCGGCTCGCCGGCGGTGTCGCGGCTTGTCGATCTGCCAATCCGCCGCAACGGACCCGACGCGAAATTCGGCGTCGATCTTAAGGAGGATTTCGCCAAAATCTCGGGCCGCGATCAGCCGGGGACCTATCTTATCGGCCTGCGCGCCGTCGATGACGACAAGCGCCGCTGGCTGCGCGTGCAGATCACCGATCTCTCGCTGTCGGCGATCGAAGAGCCGACGCGGGTGCGTTTCGCCGTCACCTCGCTCGCGACGACGCAGCCGGTCGGCAATGCGCAGATTCGCATTGAAGGGATCAAGGACGAAAAATTCGTCACGCTCGCGAGCGGAGCAACCGACGCCTCGGGCTTCTATTCCTGGACGCCGGATAAGCGCGGCGGTTCCGAAGCGCGCCGCGTCATTGTGACCAAAGGTCTCGACACGCTGGTCATCGACCCTAACAGCGCGCCTTCGGAATATTCGCATGAAATCTGGTCGAAGCCGGAATCGGAATGGCTCGCCTGGACCAGCGAAGCGAATCAGCCGCGCGCCGAAAAGCCGCGCACGCTGTGCCATCTCTTCTCCGAGCGGCCGATCTACCGGCCGGAGGAAAGCGCGCATATCAAGGGCTTCGTGCGCAGCTATCGCGGCGGCGCGCTGAGTCTGACCAAGACCGGCGGAACGCTTGTCGTCGCCGGCCCTGGCAATCAGGAATGGCGCATTCCGGTGAAGCTCGACGCCGCCGGCGGCTTCTATCACAAATTCGACGCGCAGACTCAGGCGACCGGCGATTATTCGGCAAGGTTCGAACCCGATGCGCCGAAAAAAGCCAAGCAGGCGGGGACCAAGGACGATACGCAAGAAGCCGCCGAAGGAGAGAGCGAAGCGGTCGAACCCGCTCAGGACATTTCCTGCGGCCAGTTCTCGTTCAAGAAAGAAGCCTATCGTCTGCCGACGTTCGAAGTCGTGCTCAACGCCCCGCAGACCGTGGCGCTCGACGGAACCTTCGACGTCGATCTTCTCGCCCGCTATTTCGCCGGCGGGCTTGCTGCGGATCGGCCGGTCAAATGGCGCGCCGCGCAATTTCCGCATGTCTTCACGCCGCCGGGCCGCGAGGGCTTTCTGTTTTCGACCGACGCGCGTTTCTCGGGCGACGGCAAATTCAAGTCGACCGCTGTGCTGGAGCGCGATCAGCGCACCGACGCCGGCGGCGCCGCCCGCATGACCTTCGACACGACGATCGAGCCGACCGCGCAGCCGCGCCGCTATTCGATCGAAGCGACGGTGACGGGCGACGACGGCATAGAAGTGCGCAATGTGCAGAACGTCATCGCGTTGCCGCCTTTCGTGCTCGGCGTGAAGACGCCGCGCTATGTCGAACGTCCCGGCGCCATTGCGCCGGAGCTCATCGCCATCGACGGCAAGGGCGATTCGGTCGTCGGCCTCGAAATGACGCTGCGGCTCATCAAGCGCAACTGGATTTCGACGCTGCAGGCGTCGGACTTTGCGCAAGGCGCCGCTAAATACGTCACCCAGGCGCAGGACGAAGTGCTCATCGAGCGCAAACTGACGAGCGCCAAGGAGGCGCAGAAAATCGACTTGCAGACGCGCGACGCCGGCGTCTATCTCGTGCAGCTCGAGGCCTATGACCGGCTGAAGCGCCGGCAACAGGTGAGCGTCGACTTCTTCGTCGGCGGCGACACGCCGGTCACTTTCGCGCGGCCGCCAGCCGAATCCGCGACGATCAATACCGACAAGGACAAATATGCGCCGGGCGAGACCGCGACGCTCATCATCCAGTCGCCGTTCCAGAATGCGCGCGCGCTCGCCATCGTCGAACAGCCCGGCGGCGTCTACGACTATCAGTTCGTCGACATCGCCAATGGCTACGGCCGCTATGCGCTGGCGGTGAAGAAAGAACAGATGCCGAAGCTCGCCGTGCATTTCCTCATCATGCGCGGACGGTTGAAGGATGCGCCGCCGCAGCCGACGACGACATTCGACCAGGGCAAGCCCGTCACCATCGCGGCGACCAAATGGATCGAAGTGACGCCGATAAAGAACATCGTCAATTTGAAGCTCGAACATCCGACGAAGGCGCGCCCAGGCGAGACGATCGAAGTGGCGCTGCGGCTTTCCGACGACGCCGGCAAGCCGCTCTCCGGCGAAGCGACATTCTGGATGGTCGATCAGGCGGTGCTGTCGCTCGCCAAGGAACGGCCGCTCGATCCCCTGCCCGACTTCATCGTCGAGCGCGAAACCAAGATGGCGGCGCGCGACACGCGCAATATGGCCTTTGGCGTCATTCCGCTCGAAGAGATCGCCGGCGGCGACGGCGACGAGTTGCAGGAATGGGGCGCCGAGAACAACATCTCCGTGCGCAAGAATTTTACGCCGGTGCCGATCTATCTGCCGAGCGTGAAGATCGGGCCCGACGGCGTCGCCAAAATCAAGGTGCTGCTTCCCGACACGCTGACCATATTCAAGCTGCGCGCCAAGGCGGTAAGCGGGCCCGACCGCTTCGGCGCGGCGGGCGGCGAAATGCTGATCCGTCAGGCGCTGGTCGCGCAGCCGGCGCTGCCGCGCTTCATTCGGCCGGACGATTCTTTCGACATCGGCCTTGTCGCGCGCATCGTTGAAGGACCCGGCGGCGCCGGCAAGGCGTCGATTTCGGCGCCGGCGCTGACGCTTTCAGGCGATACGAGCCGCAAGATCGACTGGACGCAGAATAAGCCTGTGCGCGTCGATCTGCGCGCGCAAGCGCCGGCCGCGCTTGCCGGCCAGGCGACGCTTGGTTTTCGCATCGAGCGCGACGCAGATCATGCGAAGGATGCGGTCGAAATCACAATGCCGGTGAAAGAGGACCGCGAGGCGACGCGGCGTTTCGAACTGGTCGAGATCGCGCCGGGCGAAACCAGGATGATCGCGCCTTCCGGCGAAACTTCGCGGCCGGGCAGTTTCTCGCGCGAGACGATCGTCGCCGCCGATCCTTCGCTCATAAAACTCATCGCCGGATTGAATGCTCTGGTCGAATATCCTTACGGCTGCACCGAGCAACGCCTGTCGCTCGCGCGCGGCGGGCTGGCGCTGAAAAGCTTCGGGCCGATTCTTGCGGCCGCGGGGCTCGAAGATCGCGTCTCCGCCAATGTAAAATCGACGGCGCAGATCGTCGATCAGTCGATCGACGCCGATGGACTCGTCGCCTTCTGGCCGCGTTCGCGCGGCACGGTTTCGCTCACCGCCTGGGCCTATGATTTCCTGGCGCGGGCCGAACGCGCCGGCGAGCCGATCGACAAGACGCTGCTCGATCGCCTCGCCAATATTCTGAAATTGTCATTGCGCTCCGACTATCCGCGGCTGATGTCGGGCGATGAATTGCGCGAACGCGTCGAGGCGCTTTCGGCGCTCGCCGAGGGCGGCAAGCTCGACGAGTCCTATGTCGCGGAATTTGCGCGGCGCGCCGACTTTTTGCCCAATATCAGCGTCGCGCAGATGGCCTCGGCCGCCGCGCGTCTGCCCAATGTCGATCAGCGCGCGCTTGCTTCGCTGATCGATACGATGTGGAGCAGGGTGAAATTTGCCAGCCGCAATGGCGTTCAGGTCTATATGGGACAGGCGGCGGAAAGCGCATCGCCGTTCATTCTGCCTTCCGAGACTCGCAGCATCGCCGAGATGACCCGCGCCGCGGCGCTTTCCGCCTCGGGCGATCCGCGCGCCAATGCGCTGCGCGACGCGCTGCTGCGACTTGGCGACGGCGACGGCTGGGGAACGACCAACGCCGACGCCGCCGCAATCGAAGCGCTCGCCGAAGGTTGGCGGCGGCCGGTCACGCCGATCGCCGTGAGTTTCAACGAGGGCGGCAAGGATCAGGCGCTGACGCTCGACGCCGATAATCCAGTGGCGCGGCATGTGACGAAGAGCGACGCGCCGCTCAAAATCGTCAACGGCTCCAACGCGCCGCTCGTCGCGATGATCGAGACCAGTTACATGCCGGTCGAGCCTGGCGCCAAGGCGCAACCGACGAGCGATGGCTTTGCGATCACGAGACAGACCTGGCGAATCGACAGCGGCAAGGCGCCCGAGAAAATCGATTTGAGCGACGGCGCCCTGCACGTGACGCAAGGCGATGTGATCGAGGAGACGGCGGAAGTGGTCAATCCCGAGGATCGCACCCATGTCGCGATTTCGATCCCGCTCGCCGCCGGCTACGAGCCGCTCAATCCCAATATCGCCACGGCGCCTGCGGAAGCACAGCCCTCGTTCGCGCCGACGCTGCAGCCGAGTTGGGTTTCGTTTGGCGACGACCGCTTGTTCTACGCTTATGATTCGCTGCCGAAGGGAACCTACCGCTTCGCCTTTCGCCTGCGCGCGCAGACGGCGGGCGCCTATACGCAGCCGCCGGCGCTGGTCGAGGCGATGTATAAGAAGGGCCTTCGCGCAACCAGCGCGGGCGCGAGAGTGGAGATCGGGAAGTAGCGGACAGCCCCCTCCCGCCTAGGGAAGCGCGCGAAACCTTCTCCCAAAGGGAGAGGGTCGGACCGCGGGTCCGGGGCGAGGGGCAGCAATCTTTGTAGGTTTGACGTAACAGCATGTCTTCAAACGTCGTAACCCCTCTCCCGGCTGCTCCGCAGCCACCCTCTCCCAAAGGGAGAGGGTTGGCGCGCGGAATTGTATTAGTTCTCGTTGCCGCATTCGTCGCCTGCGCCGCATGGCTTTCGCATGAGGCGCTGTCGCGCGCCGGACTTGTCGCTCCGCGCGCCAGCTCGATCGTTTACGACCGCAACGGCGCCTTCCTCACCCAAATCGGCGAGAAGACGAGCGACCCCGCGACGGGGAAGCTGCGCGTCGATTACGGCTATTGGCCGCTGAAAACCATCCCGCAGAAAATCGCGCAAGCGACGCTCGCGCTCGAAGACCGCCGCTTCTACGCCCATCCCGGCGTCGATCTCCGCGCGCTCACACGCGCCGCATGGCGCAATTTCACATCACGCGGCAGACGCGAAGGCGCCTCGACGATCGCCATGCAGGTCGCGCGCATGCAGACCGAACGGCCGCGCTCATTGACCGAAAAGCTGATGCAGGCCGCGACCGCGCTCGCCATCGTCGCGCGCAGCGGCCATGAGGCGACGCTCGCGCATTATTTGCGGCTCGCGCCATATGGGCTGAACGGTCATGGCGTCGCCTATGCCGCGCGGTTCTATTTCGACAGGCCGGTCGACGATCTCTCCTGGGCGCAGGCCGCTTTGCTCGCCGCCATTCCGCAGTCGCCGGGCCGGATGAACATCACGCGCGAGAGCGGCCTCGCATTGGCGGCGGCGCGGGCGCGACGCGCCATCGCGCGGCTTGAAGACGAAGGAGCGCTCGACGCTACGCAGGCGGCGCTGGCCCGCGCGGAACTCGATCATATGCGGTCGCTCGACGCCAAACGCCGTCCGGAGGCGTTGCATCTCGCGCTGCGTTACGAAGCGCTCGCGCGCGAAGGCCTGGCGCGGCCCGTCGCGGACGACGACCGGCGCATCAACGCAACGATCGATCTCGACGTCGAACGCGACGCCCTGCATCTTGCGCGGCGCTATCTTTCGAATTTCCGCAGCCGCGGCGCGCGGCAGGTCGCTGTGATGGTCGTCGAACGCGGAACCAACGCCGTCATCGCCGATGTCGGCTCAACGGACTATAGCGATCCGCAGGCGGGCGCCTTCGATTTCACCCGCGTGCGGCGTTCGCCCGGCTCGACCTTGAAGCCCTTCATCTATGCGCTGGCCTTCGAGCTTGGCGTTCTCGGGACGACGGATCTCCTCAACGACATTCCGGAAGGCGCGTCTGGCGTATCCAACGCCGACGGGCTCTATCTCGGGCCGCTGACACCGCGTCAGGCGCTCGCCAACTCCCGCAATGTGCCGGCGACCAATCTGCTGCGCCGCGTCGGGCTTGAAGCGAATTTCAATTTCCTGCGCGATCTCGGCCTGCATGATCTCGAAACGCCGGCGGAGAGTTTCGGCATTTCGATGGCGATCGGCGCGCTGCCGACCAGGCTCGAAGATGTGATGCGCGGCTATGCGGCGCTCGCCGACGATGGGATGATGCGCGAGCTTGCGTTCACGCGAGATGCAGCGCGACGCCCGCCGCGGCGCGTATTGTCGGTCGATAGCGCGCGGCTCGTCACTTCAATGCTCGCCGATCCGCAGGCGCGACTGCCCTCTTTTCCGCGTTACGGACCGCTCGAATATCCTTTCGCCGTCGCCGTGAAGACCGGCACGTCGCAAGCCTATCGCGACGCCTGGACGATCGCCTTTTCGCATAAATTTATTGTCGGCGTGTGGATCGGGCGCGGCGACGCCGGCGCGATGCGGGCGATGACCGGCGTGTCGTCGGCGGCCCGGCTCGCCCATGCCGTGCTCGCCAAGCTGCATGACGCCAAGCCTGGAGAGATCACGCCCGAGACATTCACGCCGCCGCCGGGACGAATCGCCATCGACCTCTGCCGCGCCGGGACCGAGGGCGACTGCGCGCAAACGCTGCGCGAATGGGTGAAGCCGGCGGAAATGCGGGACGCTCAAGACGTGCACGCGAGTCCCGCGCAGCGGGCGAGCGTGGATGAATCGTCCTATTCGCAGACGGACGGCGCCGCGCCGCTCGTCATCGCGACGCCGGAACACAACACGCATATCTGGCGAAACCCCGAGCAGCCGGATCGGCTCAACCGGCTCGCGTTGAAGCTCGCGCCGACGGACAAGGATGCGCAAATCGTCTGGACGATCGACGGCGAGCCCTTCGCCACGGCGCAGGCGGACGAAACCGTATTCTGGCCGATGACGCCCGGCAGACATCGCATCCAGGCGCGCCTCGCGCTCGCGCCGGTCGCGTCGCGCGCGGTGAGGATCGTGATCGAGTGAGTTGGCGCTCTTCAGCCTATGCAGGTAAAAAACGGCGATGCGCGAACTTGAGGTAGACGGTCCTCGGCGCAGCGCTAGAATCACAGGCAGCTAGAAGTCTGGCGTCAACGGGTGCGACATGGACAACAAAGTCGTGACCATTATGGCCGCGCTCGTCATAACTTTCGTTGTGCTCGCGGCGTCTTCCATGGCCCAGGTCGTCATCGAGCCGGTGATTTTTGCGATATTCATCATCGCCTTGATATGGCCGCTCCAAACAGCGCTTCAGTCAAGACTGCCGAAGGCCTTGGCGCTGCTGATCACTGTCGTCGCCACGCTTGGCGTCGTTATGGCGCTCACGTCGATGGTCGTATGGGGCGGCGGCGAGATCGCCGACTGGACCCGCCGGAATCTTTTGAAGATCGGCGCGACATTCCGCAACTCCACGACGTGGCTCGAGAGTCACGACATATTCGTGATGTCGCATGTCACCGAAAATTTCAACGCCGCCTGGGTGGTAGGCGTTCTCAAAACAATCGCGTCGAGGGTCAATGTGCTTGTCGGCTTTTCGCTTCTGGTCTTCATCTTCTTGGTCATGGGCCTTGCCGAAACAGAAGAATTTCAAGATCACATTGCGCAATTGAAAGACCAGGAAACAAGCGTTCGCTTGTTGACGGCAAGCCAGTCGATCGCGATAAAATTCCGCAAATATATGTACGTGCGCACTATTGCGAGCGTTGCGACAGGCGTCGTAGTCGGCGGATTCGCGCTGCTCATGGGACTGGAGCTTGCGGCCGCCTGGGCGATCCTGGCGTTCGCGCTGAACTATCTTCCCTACATCGGACCGTTGGTCGTTACCGTTTTGCCGGCGCTGTTCGCTCTTGTTCAATTTGATTCATGGCAAACCGCAATGGTCGTGTTTGTTGCTCTCGCTGTGATTCAATTTGTCATTGGCAGCTATCTCGAGCCGCTCATTTCCGGCTCGGCGCTGGCGATTTCGCCATCGGTCGTGACTTTCGCCGTCGTGCTCTGGACCTTCCTATGGGGCGTTCCAGGCGCCTTCATCGGGGTCCCGCTGGCGATCGCCTTTCTCACGCTCTGCGCGCAATTTCCCTCAACTGAGTGGATCGCGACGATGTTTTCTGGATCGTCTCGAGCCCAATCGCCGGCGGATTGACCATCCGCGCCGCCGCTCGCTCACCCCGCCGCGGTGATTCGCTCGATATCGGCCCCGCAGCCGCGCAGTTTCTTCTCCAGCCGTTCGAAGCCACGATCGAGATGATAGACGCGGTTGATCGTCGTCTCGCCGTGCGCCGCGAGCGCCGCGATAACGAGAGAGACCGACGCGCGCAGATCCGTCGCCATCACCTGCGCGCCTTCGAGATGATCGGCGCCGGTCACGATCGCCGTATCGCCTTCAAGCTTGATATGCGCGCCAAGCCGCGCAAGCTCCTGCACATGCATGAAGCGGTTTTCGAAAATCGTCTCGGTGATGCGCGAGACGCCCTTGGCGCGGGTCATCAGCGCCATGAACTGCGCCTGCAGATCGGTTGGAAAGGCCGGGAACGGCGCGGTCTCGACGCTGACCGGCGAAATGCCGGCGCCGTTGCGCGCCACGCGCAGCCCTTCATTCGTCTCGCTGACGCTGGCGCCGGCCGCTTCAAGCGCGTCGAGCGCGGCTTGCAAAAGATCGGCGCGCGCGCCGGCGAGAAGAACGTCGCCGCCGGTCATCGCCACCGCCATGGCGTAAGTGCCGGCTTCAATGCGGTCGGGCATGACCGCATGTCTCGCGCCATAGAGCGAACCAACGCCCTCGATCTCGATCGTCGATTGGCCGGCGCCCTTGATTCGCGCCCCCATTTTGACGAGACAATCGGCGAGATCGATGACCTCAGGCTCCCGTGCGGCGTTGTGCAGCACGGTGGTCCCGCGCGCCAGAGACGCCGCCATCAGCGCGGTATGGGTGCCGCCGACGGTGACCTTGGGAAAGTCGATCTCGGCGCCGATGAGGCCGTTCTTCGCGGTGGCGACGACATAGCCGTTCTCGATGTCGATTTTCGCACCGAGCTTTTCCAGCGACATGAGAAGTAGATCGACGGGCCGCGTGCCGATGGCGCAGCCGCCGGGCAGCGACACCCGCGCCTCCCCGCATCGGGCGAGAAGCGGCGCGAGCACCCAGAAGCTGGCGCGCATCCGCGACACCAGCTCATAGGGGGCGGTGGTGTCGACGATGTCGCGGGCGGTAAGATGCACGATGCGGCTCGCGTCGACGGAATCGCCGGCGCGCTTGCCGGCGATGGCGTAATCGACGCCATGATTGCCGAGAATGCGCTCAAGGAGCGTCACATCGGCGAGCAGCGGCATATTGGCGAGCGTCAAAGTTTCGCGGGTCAGTAGCGACGCGATCATCAACGGCAAGGCGGCGTTCTTCGCCCCGGAGATGGGGATGACGCCATTGAGCCGGCCGCCGCCGACGATCTTGATTTTGTCCATCACCCCTCGCTGTCGGTTTCCGAGCGCTTTCGCTCGGCTTGCGCCGCATCCTGCAGCGCGCGCTCGCGCGCCTTGCGGCGGGCGAGATTGGCGCGCAAGGCGGCGGCGAGCGCCGCCTGCTTCTTCGACGCGTCTTTAGGTTTCGGGCCAGAATCCGCCCCTTTTTGGGCGCCCTTCCGCTTTTCGCCGTCGCCGGCCATGGCTGTCGTCTCGAAAATCCAGCGCGATTCTAGGGCATTGGCCGTTCAAGTCACATCGCCCGCACGGCGAGCGTCGCATTGATGCCGCCAAAAGCGAAGGAATTCGAGAGCGCGACGCGAATCGGCATGTCGCGCGCGACATTGGGAATGGCGTCGACCTCGCATTTCGGGTCCGGCTCGATAAAATTGATCGTCGGCGGCGCGATCTGATCGCGCAGCGCGCAAATCGTGATCGCCAGTTCGAGCCCGCCGCTGGCGCCGAGCGCATGGCCATGCACGGGCTTCGTCGACGACACCGGCGGCGGCCTGTCGCCGAAGACGGCGCGCATCGCCTGCGATTCGGTGATGTCATTGGCGTAGGTCGCCGTGCCATGGGCGCTGAGATAATCGACGTCGCCGGGCTCAAGGCCAGCGCTTTCGAGCGCCAGCCGCATGCAGCGCGACGGGCCTTCGACATCGGCGCGCAGCGGATCGAACGCGTCGCTCGTCGTGCCATAGCCCGCAAGTTCGCAGAGCGGCGTCGCGCCGCGCGCCTGCGCCGCTTCCAGCGTCTCCAGGATGAAGACGGCGGCGCCCTCGCCGAGAGTCATGCCGTTGCGCTTTTGCGAGAACGGGCGGCAAAGATCGGGCGTGAGCACGCGCAGCGCCTCCCAGGAGCGAATCGCACCGCTGGTCACGCAGGCTTCGGCGCCGCCGGCGATCGCCCGGTCGGCGCGGCGGGCGCGCAGCATTTCAAAGGCTTCGCCGATCGCCTGGGCGGCGGAGGAACAGGCCGAGGCGAGCGCGAAGGTCGGCCCCTTGGCGCCGTAACGCATGCCGAGAGTCGTCGGCGCGGCGCTCGGGATGAGACGCGGCACGGTCAACGTATCCGGCCGGGTCTCGATCTTATATTCCTGATAGGCGTTGTTATCGATGGTGGTGGCGCCGCCGATGCCGGTGCCGATGATCACCGCCGTTCGCGGCCCGCCGACCTCTTTGCCCTCGAACCCGGCCTGCGCCAGCGCCTCGTCGGCGGCGACGATCGAATATTGCGTGAAGGGATCGCAATAGGGCAGCAGTTCAGCTGCGATATAATTCGCGGGATCGAAATCCGGGACTTGCGCCGCGATTTTGATTCGTCCGTTGAACGGGCGCGGCAATTTCACCGGCCGCACGCAGGATACGCCGTCGCGCGCCGCGCGCCACAGCGTCTCCGCGCCGACGCCGGCGGCGGACACCGCGCCCATTCCGGTAATCACGATTCGGCGCGCGGCGCCTTGTTGCGGCATCAGCATTCAATCCCTTGCTTGATTTCAATCAGGCGCGGCCGCGCGCCGATCTCAAAACTGTCATCAATCTTTAATAAGGCGCGCACGCCTGCGTCAAACCAGAGTTCCGGGCGCCGGACCTTCGCGCCTGCAAAAGACGGGGCGGAAGTTTGAAATGGCACGTTAATCGAGCAATTTTTTCAATTCGGCGCGCAGTCCGTCGGCGACGTCCGGCCGCGCCAGCCCGAAAGCGACATTGGCCGCGAGAAATCCGAGCTTGGAGCCCGTGTCATAGGTGCGTCCATCGAAGCGCACGGCATGGAAGGGGCTCGTTTTCGCCAGATGGATCATGGCGTCGGTAAGCTGGATTTCGCCGCCGGCGCCTTTCTCATGCCTTTCGAGCAGTGCGAAAATTTCCGGCTCGAGGACATAGCGGCCGGAGATGATGAAATTGCTGGGCGCCGTGCCTTGCGGCGGTTTCTCGACCATGCCAGTGATCTCGAAGGTCGAGCCGTAATCCTTGCCGCAGGCGACAATGCCGTATTGATGCGTCTCCTCCGGCTTCACCTCCTCGACCGCGATGATATTGCCGCCATGCTTTTCATAGGCCGCGACCACCTCGGCGAGACAGCGCTGGGTTTTGCCCTTCGCCGGAAGCGTGATCATGTCGGGCAGCAGCACCGCGAAAGGCTCGTCGCCGATAATCTCGCGCGCGCACCATATGGCGTGGCCGAGGCCGAGCGGCGCCTGCTGGCGGGTGAAGCTCGTCGCGCCGGCGGCCGGCAGGTCCGACATCAGAGCTTCATATTCCTTCGACTTGTTGCGGCGACGCAGCGTATCCTCAAGCTCATAGGCCATGTCGAAGTGATCTTCGATCGTTCCCTTGCCGCGTCCGGTGACGAAAACGAAATGTTCGATTCCAGCCTCTCGCGCCTCGTCGACGACATGCTGCACGACCGGTCGATCAACGACGGTCAGCATTTCCTTCGGCACGGCCTTGGTGGCGGGCAGAAAGCGCGTGCCGAGTCCGGCGACGGGGAAAACAGCCTTGCGAATGCGCTTGCTCATGAAGTGTCCCGTTAGGATAGCGAGAGGGTTAGCGACGACGCCGAGGCGTGTAGCACGGTTTCGCCCGTTCATAGAATCTGCCGCCAATGTCGCAGGCCAACTCTTGCCGCGGCGCGGCGAACTGGGTTAGGCGCAAGAAAACAAAGGAAGGTTTCCGGCATGACGGTTTTGGTGACGGGCGGCGCAGGCTATATCGGCAGCCACACGGTTCTCGAACTGCTTGACGCCGGCGAATCCGCGCCCATCGTGCTCGATGATCTTTCGACCGGCTTTCGCTGGTCGGTTCCCGACGGGGCGCCGCTTGTCGTCGGCGATTTCGGCGACGAAACACTCGTCGCCCAATTGATCGAGCGTCATGGCGTCGACGAGATCATTCACTTCGCCGCGAAGATCGTCGTGCCGGAATCCGTCGCCGATCCGCTTCTCTATTATCTCAACAATACCGCGAAGGCGCGCACGCTGCTCGCCACCTCGGTCGCCTGCGGCGTCAAGCGCTTCATCTTTTCGTCGACGGCCGCCGTCTATGGCGAGCCGTTGCAAAATCCGGTGACCGAGGACGAGCCCCTAAAGCCGGTGTCGCCCTATGGGCGATCGAAGCTGATGGTCGAATGGATGCTGGAGGATACCGCCCGCGCCCATGGCCTCGCCTATGTCGCGCTGCGCTATTTCAACGTCGCCGGCGCCGATCCCAAGGGACGATCGGGACAGTCGACGCCGAACGCCACCCATCTCATCAAGGTCGCCGTGCAGGCGGCGCTCGGCCTGCGCCAGAAGCTGCAGGTCTTCGGCGAAGATTATCCGACGCCGGACGGCACATGCGTGCGCGATTATATTCAGGTCTCCGATCTTTCGCGCGCGCATCTCGACGCCTTGCGCTATCTGCGCGCCGGCGGCGCCAATCTCACCGCGAATTGCGGTTATGAGCGCGGCTATTCGGTTCTCGAAGTGATCGAATCGGTGAAGCGGGTTTCGGGCGTCGATTTCGAGGTCGAACTCGCGCCGCGCCGGCCGGGCGACCCAGCCGCGATCGTCGCCGCGAACGAACGCATCCGCCGCACGCTCGGCTGGACGCCGCAACATGATGATCTCGACGAAATCGTCCGTCAGGCGCTCGAATGGGAAAAGCGCCTGATGGCGCGCGGCGGCGTTTGAGCGTTCGCGCGTCAGCCGAACAGCCGATGCGCAATCATTTCCTTGAAAACGCCGCGGCGAATCGCCTTGTTCGTCACGCCGGGCGCGATATGCCACCAACCGTCGTCGCGCATCGCTTTCGCCGCGGCCACGAAGCGTTCCGCCACAGCCGCAAAATCGCTTTCGGCGTAATTAAGGCTGAAGATCAGACGTCCCGTTCCGGTCCAAGGCAAGGCAAGGCCTTCAGCGCGCAGATAATATTGAAGCATCCAATTATAGCGCGAGGGTTGCGTATAACAGATCATCCATATGGTCGACATATTGGCGACCCGTAGCGGCAGCGCTTCCATTTCGAAGCGCGCGTTGAGGCGCCGCGCGCGCTCGTCCCAGACGGCGTCGAGATCATGATAAAGGTCGCGGCAAGCGGGCGTATCAAGTCGCTGCAAGAAGCGTCGCATCGCGCACATCACATAAGGATGAGAATTGAAGGTGCCGCGAGCGAAACAGATGTCGGCGGGGCGATCGTCGCGATAGCGCCGCATCAAATCTTTTCGGCCGCAGACGACGCCGATCGGCAGGCCGCCGCCGAGCGTCTTGCCGTAAGTGACGAGATCGGCCTTAACGCCGAAATATTCTTGCGCGCCGCCGCGCGCCAGGCGAAAGCCGACGAGCACTTCATCGAAGATGAGCGCAATGCCGCGATCCGAGCAAATGGCGCGCAACTCCTTTAGCCATTGCGCATAGGCCGCTTTATCGAAATGCGCCGCGCGAGCGCTATCGATGAGCGACGAATCCGACGGCGCCGGCGCGTTTGGCGCGAGAGCCTGCAAAGGATTGACGAGAACGCAGGCGATGTCGCGTCGGGTCCGCAACACGTGAAGCGTCGCCGGCGACATTTCGCTCAAGGTGAGCGTTTCATCCGCCGACGAAGGATTGCCGATGCCGGGCTGCACATCGCCCCACCAACCGTGATAGGCGCCGCAGAAACGAACCAGACTAGAGCGGCGCCTATGGTAGCGCGCCAGCCGAACCGCCTGCATCACCGCTTCGGTGCCGGACATATGGAACGACACTTCGTCGTGCCCTGAGATCTCTTTCAGCATCCGCGCATTGTCGGCGACTGCGGCATGATAGGGGCCAAGCGCCGGCCCGAGCTCCCGCGCCTCCTCGACGCCTTCGGCGATCGTCTCCTTGTAAAAATCATTGCCGAATACATTGACGCCGTAAGAAGCGGCAAGGTCGTAAAACACATTTCCATCGAGATCGGTCAGCGCGACGCCTGACGAGGCGCGCATGAAGGCGCCGGACGGCAAATGCCGCGCGACATATCGGCTGAATTGGAACGGCGTGCGGTAACGTTCGGTGAATTGCAAATCCGACACGCTTTCGGCGGCTTGCGCGCTCAACTGGTTCGTCGCCGGAAAGCGGTCGCGAAAAATTCCGGCAAGACGCATGAATCCTTCGCGTCGTCGCGCGGCGATTTCTGGAGGCGCGCCGTCGCAGCAGAAAAAGCGGGCCTCGTCATACTCATAAAACGGCAGGAAAGACGCCAGGCGACGCGCCAGGCGCGCATGGCCGGCGAGCGAGCGATGTTTGGCGCGCGAAAGATCGAGCCGGCGTTTGAGCGCAACGATAGCGGCTACCAGCGCCACGACCCCGAGCCCGTAAAGAACCAGCGGAATTTCAATTGTCATAAATCGGATGCCTAACGATCATAGTTGACCGCTCCGTGAATATCGGGCGCCAGCTGTCGCGTTTCGTGGAGCAGGAAGACATCAACTTCCTGCTCACCAACCGCATTCCACGCTATGCGCTGACGCGGTTCATGGGCTGGTTCAGCAAGATCGAACGCCCGTTGGTGCGCGACGTTTCGATCGGCGTTTGGCGCTTGTTCGCCGATCTCGATTTGAGCGACGCGAAGCAGCAGGAATTTCGCAGTCTGCATGATTGTTTTGTGCGCGAATTACGCGACGGCGCGCGGCCGATCGACATGAGGCCGGAGATATTGGCCAGTCCCTGCGACGCCATTGTCGGCGCCTGCGGGCGCATCAAGGGCAGCGAAGTCTTGCAGATCAAAGGCTCGCCTTACGACATCGGCGAACTTCTGCACGATCCGGAGCTTGTCGAGGCCCACCGCGACGGCTGCTATGCCACATTGCGGCTGACGTCGAGCATGTATCATCGCTTCCACGCTCCGCATGACTGCCGCATCGACCGCGTCACTTACATCTCCGGCGATGTATGGAACGTCAATCCGATCGCCTTGAGGCGCGTGAAGAAGCTGTTCTGCAAGAATGAGCGGGCGGTGATTCGCGGCAAACTCGCGGCGACGGGCCATCCGATCACGCTTGCGCCCGTCGCGGCGGTGCTCGTCGCCTCCATGCGTTTCGATTTTCTCGATATGACGCTCGGCGTCGCTCATGACGGGCCAGACGTCTTTGAATGCGACGCGAGCTTGGCCAAAGGCCAGCAGATGGGGTGGTTCGAGCATGGTTCGACCATCATCGCCTTTGCTCCCAAAGGGTTTTCCTTGTGCTCGGGGGTCGAGACCGGCGCTCGGATTCGCGTCGGCGAACCCCTGATGCGTTTGTCCGATTGAAGAGCGGCCGGCGCCAATTCGGTCTCGGATGACAGGCGCTCAACAAATACAAAATTGTTACGAAAAACTGTCACGTTCATTTCACGCAAAAAGAGAAAGGATGTCGATAGACGGCCAAACGCCATAGGTTCCGCATGGGTGGCTTTTTTTCCTCTCTCAGGGCGCAACGATGGGACGACCATCGTTACTACCACCACAGCCGGATCAACCAATCGCTGCATTTCGTCAGCGCGATCAGCTTTCTTTACTGCTATGCGATCCTGTTCAGAGACCCGGCGCAGGCGGCCTTGGTCGCATGGCTCGTGTCGATGGTCTCGCGACAGTCGGGACATTTCTTCTTCGAGCCGAGAGGCTATGACGAAATCAATCACGCGTCGCAGGAATATAAGGAAAGCATCAAGGTCGGCTACAATCTGCATCGCAAGCGAGTTCTGCTCGCCGTTTGGGCCCTCTCGCCCCTGGTTTTGTGGATCGATCCCACTTTGCTGGGCTGGGTCAAGCCGGCTGCCGACACTGCCGGGATCATCCACCATGTCGGATATGTCTGGTTCGCCGTCGGAGCCGGCGGGTTCCTGTTCCGCATCGTCCAGCTTGTCATCCAGCAAGACTCGACGACCGCGGCCGTTTGGGCCGTCAAGATCGTGACCGACCCTTTTCACGACATCGCGCTTTACTATAAATCGCCATTCTGTTGGGATCAGAAGCCGGATCACGAGCAGCTTCAGGCTCACCTCGTCGAAGAGATAGAGTTCGAGGACGATCCAACCCCTGCGCGCTGAGGCGGCAAGCCCGTCCTGCGATAAGCGAAAGTGGGGCGCTTCAAACCTCGGTTTGATGACATCGCGCCGCGCCGAGAGGGCGATCCGGCGGCGAATCGTCGCCGCGAAGGATTAAATCTGCAGGGCGATCGGCTGGACGCCGCAGTATCGTAACTCCGACGAAATCTTTCGCCGAGCGCTCGAACGGGAGGAGCGGCCCATCGCGCGGCGGCGGTGGAGCGCGGCGGAAAGCCCGATTTGACCGCCGAGGACACGGGGAATTTTTCAAACGCCGGCCATATGATAAAAGCCGGCTCATACGGTCCCGTAGCTCAGCAGGATAGAGCAGCGGTTTCCTAAACCGAAGGTCAGGGGTTCGAATCCCTTCGGGACCGCCAATTAAATCAAGCACTTTTATGATGATTCCATTAGCTGTAGCGAACCTACGACTTTCGGTAAGCGCCCGGTAAGCAGAAAACGAAATTTCAGGCCGGCGACATTAAGCAACAAGGCGAGCCGATTTTTTGATGCCGGGCGTTCTCTTGGTAAACCTTACACGCTGTATCATCGGTGAGTGCGCCTAGTCGTCCTTGAGCGCCATTCGATAGTCGGAAGCACTAAAGATTCACTGGCGGCCCGTGCTGCCCCGGCGCGTGGCATTCCCCTTGCGGTCGACAGTCCGCGGCTGATATTTGATCACCTGCCGTGAATGCTGCGCTCGGCGATTTTGCGAGACGTAAGGAGGGTGCGAGTACAGCACGTCGACCCAGTAGTTTGTGGAATTGTAGCTGCTCGACGGGAAACTGGAGCCGGCGCCGTAGGCGTAGACGCCGTTGCCGCCACCCGGCGCGGTTAGTGGCGCGTTGGCGTAGCCCGACTCGAAGAAGCCTTCATTCGCCGAGTAATAGCCATCGCTGTGGTACGAAACCACGTAGATCGTGTTCGCGGCAATCGTGATCGGCGCCGCAAAGCTCACCGTCTGCCATCCGCTTGCGGTCTCACCGAGAAATGTCGCGGTCGCCAGCAACCTTCCTGACGCATCCCAAAGATTCGCCGTGTGCACGCCGGTGTTTAGAGGCCCCTTGTAGAATCGCATGCCAACGATCCTGCCCTCCGAGGCGCTCGTGAAGCGGACGCCGAGTTCTACGGGCGATGGATCGTTTACCGTTACAGTTGCGGGGGCGTCGCTCGTCGAGAATAGGGATTTCGGCGAGTCCGTTGCGCCCGCGACCGCCGCGCCCGCCGCGCCGATGGTGATGACGAGCGTCGCGGACCCCGAACCCCTGCCATTGGTCGCGGTAATCGTGACGTCGTAGGTCCCTGCCGTCGTCGGCGTGCCCGTGATTGCCCCCGTGCCCGTATTTAGCGCAAGGCCGTTAGGCAAGGTGGTCGCGTCGTAGCGAGTCGGATTGTTGGTGGCGGCGATGGCGTAGCTGAAAGCCGTCCCGACGAGTCCCGACGCGCTAAACGCGCCAGTAATTGATGGCGCCAGCAAGAGCTGCGACGGCTGCGTGGCGGCCACTACATAGCAGTTCGCCGCGTCGAAGGCGCCGCCAGCTTTCAGATTGGCGTTCTCCCAGCAGGTTTGGGCCGGAATCTTGTTGACGTGGCCGGATGCGTCGCCAGCGCCGCCTGTCACGTCAGGACCGATTGGCGGCCAGGCGGTTGCGGCGGGCCACCAGGTCGGTTTCGCCGTGTAGGCGTAAGAGGCCGGAACGACTTGATCCGCCGGCACGGCGACGCCGGAGGGGACTTCAGTGGTAACGAAGCGCGTCGATTTGGTGAAATAGTCGTAATTGCCCCAGCGCAGCAGCGTCGATGCAACTTTGGCGTCCGGATATCCGCCAGTCGGCGTGTAGTTGTCCCATGCTGTCTTCAGGCAATTGCCCAAATTCGGATAGCCGAGGCGATAGATCGCCGAGACCCCGCAGCCAAGATAGGCGGTCGGCTTCTGGTTTGCGGACCCGACGACATTGCCGATCAAGCTGTAATTATAGGCCAGCCGATCAAGCCAGACGGCTTCATTGCTTACCCCGTAGTTTGGGTTGAAGCCCGTAAAATAATTGCGCAGCGCGGTCCCGTAGCCAGAGCCGCCGTAGTAATTGTCGGCGCCGAACATTTCGCCGACATTGCCTTCGTAAAGGTTCATTATATTGAATGGCGCGTGACCGTCGTCGAAGGTCCAGGTGACAAGACCGCTCCCGTTTTGCGCCGGCGTTCCGTACGAATAATTATAGCTGATGACAAAGCCGCTGCTACTCTGGTTCAGTTCGATCGCGGGAAAGTCCTTGTTGAAGATGTTGTTCTCGATTTTGGCGCTGCTATTCGCGCCATATTGATAGTTTCCGTAAGAATTGAAACCGCTGTTATTGGGACCCGAACCGCCGTCATGGATGAAGGAGTCGCGCAGCTCGGAATTGACCGTGCCCAACATTACAATGTGGTAGCCGGTGGATGTCGTCGATTCGACGCCCTTGATCCAGCAGCTGTCGCAATACCAGAGTTGGACGCCCGCGCCGCTGAAGCCCGCGTGATCGAGTTTGACATTTTCGAGACCGCTCCTTTGAGTAATGCCGGAGTAGTAGAATTTGATCTTCGGATTGCCTGCCGAAAAATCATAGTTCATCGGATTGCGCACCGTGATTGTCGACCCGGTGACATCGGTAATGACGTTGACCTGCGTAATGTTCCTCGTGATACTTGGACTCGGCACGACAACCAGAGCGGGGTCGTCGTCGCGATCGATCTCGATCATGGTGCCGACGGCGAGATGTGCGGTATTGGCCGCGGTGAACTTCGTGGCGCCCTTTGTCGCGCCGGTGATTGGCGTGCCGAGCGCGATAGCGTTGCCGTTGCCGAAATTGACGATATTGCCGCCGGTCAGGATCGTCTTGTTGGCGCCAGCGCCACGCAGCGTCACGTTGCTCTTCTTGAGCAGGATCGCTCCGCCGAGCGAGGCTGCGCTATATGTGCCGGCGTTCAGATAGACGACGCCATTGCTGCAGGACGAAATGGCGCTATTGATCTGGGCGGCCGTCGCGCCCGGCGAAAAGGTCGCGCAAATTGTCGATCGAGCTGGAACGCCGCCGGGAATGCCGGCGTTAGCCCAGGCGGCATGTCGGTTGGCCGGTAACGGGTCTGCGATCGATGTTGACGCAAGCGCGATCAAAGCCGCGCCCACGCCGGTGGCAAGCTTGAGCATATCTATCTCACTCCTTGTCCCCCCATGGGTTTTTGATCAAAACACTTGGGCCTGAAGAGGCACCAACGTTGACTTAGGGTCTGGACCAATAAACCCACTGGCGCGAGCATGCAGTTGTGATTCACGGCGTTCCGAAAGGAGGCGCCGATGATTCTCCATCAATTCTGGCCGACGGATGTGCAGTTTTCGCAGATCGCGCCTCATCTTCCGACCGATACTCGGAGCAAGGCGCGGGTCGATGACCGCCGCGTGATCAGCGGCATCGTCCAAATGCTCAAATCTAGTGGACGCTGGGTCGCTCGCCTGCACGGCGCTCGGCGCGGAGAGGGATGGACAATCTGTATTCTAACATGGTATAAAGATATCGTTTTTAGCATCGACAACCAGGCGCCCCGTCGGCTTCAATGTCGACGGGTTTTTTGCATGAGGCCCGGCGAGCGCTGGGCTTGCGATTAAGCGACCGTCGGATATTCTCGCCTAACGCCTGTCGACTGACAGGCAGGACTCGCCCGCGTCTTCACAGCCGCGGGCCTTTTTTCAGCCGAACGCCCGCGCCGCAAGCCGCAGCGACGGTTCCGCAGGCTGATCGACGGTCGGAAGGAGCCTTGGACCGACGATCGCCATGTCGCCCTTAATGACGCTAAAGAGCAGCGGAAGTTCGTCGAGTCGTCTGGCGCGGAGCGCGCGTCCGACGTGAGTGCTACGTTCGCGCAGCGAAAGCTGGCGGCCCTCACTGTCGACCGGATTGCGCCTCGTCTTGAATTTGTAAACGTTTATCGTGCGCCCCCCGCGTCCGACTCGCCGCTCTGAGACAATGATCGGGGACCCCATGCTGACGAATATGAGCAGGCTGGTAAGGATGAACAGCGGAGCGCAAGCGACAACGCCGAGCGTTGCAATCGCCAAATCCAAAACCCGCTTGACGACTCTGTAGTTGGGCGAGTTTTTCGTCGTATGCAACGGCCGCACGAATAATGCGCAAACCAATGCTTGAGGGTTGACGCCTTTCAGGAAGGATTGACCGTCGCCGTCGCCGCGCACTGGCGGTAGCCGCACTTGCGCCGTAGCAGGCGTCAACTTTGCTATAACCGCGGTCGCCGCGACGGCGCCCATCGCGAGGACATTGCGTAGCAGCGTTCTACGCGCAACTACCGGATCGAACTCCGATTTATTTTTTTCAGAATTGCTCATGATGATCTCTGCTGGACT
The DNA here is from genome assembly GCF_046349115.1 of Methylocystis sp. Classification (GTDB taxonomy): domain Bacteria; phylum Pseudomonadota; class Alphaproteobacteria; order Rhizobiales; family Beijerinckiaceae; genus Methylocystis. The sequence continues at coordinate 209,581 of NZ_JAXMCX010000003.1, forward strand.
CCGTGATGCGCTGGTTTGACGCAAACTTGCTCCGAATTAGGGCAAGAGCGACGAGCCAAATAGTTTGGATCAATCCTTGTGCCGTCGTTAATCGTTCACTCGCTTGCAAGTGAAAAAGAAACGAAGGCCCCTCTCGCTGAGCACAAAAGACGCCCCACGCTTACATCCACGGTCGGGGCGTTCTCAAGCATATGCTTGTCTTAACGCCGACAGGCCTGCGGGCAGGCGCATCTCGTTCAGACTTGCGCCAGTCAGTTCGGGCTGCAGGTAAGCTTCGTCAAACGCCCGTCTTTGTGAATGAGGAAGAGATCGCGTGTGAGATGGAAATACTCGCCGGTGAATAGGCCGGCGGCGAATTTCAGCTGAATCTCATTATTCGAAAGGACGCGCGCTGCTTCAGGTTTGCCGGAACCCGACCCCCCAAGAAGGATGGAGACGCCGTTAGGGCCGGAAACACTCAAAGAAACCGTTTCCGGCGTTGGAAAAGGATTATCGTGACTGTAACTATTGCCGCTGCACGTCAAGTTAAGATTCGCCGGTCCGCCCGCTGCATGGACCGGAACATCCAGCACGGTGAGAGCCAGAGCGCACAAAAACGACCTAAGCGCATCCATCGCCATGAGTTTCATCAAAGGTTACCGCACAATCTCAACATCCAGTTGCTTGCCTTTTCTTAATCGCTTGATAATCCAAAATCTGTGCGCGAGCCAGGGGGGTGGCGCATCTCCAGGACAAAACGCCCCGCGCTTACATCCGGCGTCGGGGCGTCAGCCTGCCGTGCTCAGCCGCTTGCGATTGTTTTACGCAGCGTCTTTACTTGGAAGAGTTCCGCTCGCCCGCTGATCCAATCCGCCAGCCGCATCGGCGATGCGATCAGCCAAGGCCTGCCAAAATGCAGCGCTTTCGTCGTCGCCGTGGCGGCGCATCAGCTCGGCCTGGCGCGCCAAATTCCCCTGCAGTTCGGCGATATCTTCCTCGCTCGCAACTTGTACATACTTTCGAATTGTTTCGAAGGTCCGAGAATCGACCTCTCGTCGATATTTGCCATCACTCATTTCGATCTCCCTTCTCCGCTCGCTTTAGGAGCGGTTTCTGAAACCAGAATGGAACAGAACATCGATAATGACTGTGAGCGAGCGCACTCGTGTCGCTCTCGGGTCCCTTGCTCACGACTGCGCCTCCCACTCGTTCACTTCAAGGAACGATCCCGCGACAAGAACGCGGCGCTCAGCCGCTTCAAGAATTCTTGCCGCCTGCTTGTGAAAATCGATCGCCGCCTGGAAGTTGTCGAGCATCTCGCAGCCGCTTTTCTCGTGAATGTCGCGTAGCATTGCGATTATTTTTTTTCGTTCGGCTTACCCAGCATTAGCCAAGCGCATCGAATCGTCGGGACGGTCTGAAGCGATAGCTCCTCCCATTTTTCATTATCGGGCGGCGCTCATTCCGCCAGAAGATCGGCCGGCCACGGTTCAAATTCAGCCGCAGCGAAGTCCTCTGCGGTCGTGAGCTTTTCTTCGTCGGCGGGCGAGACGATCGCTTCCGCGACACCGGGAAACCCCGCGACAGGCGCGGCGGCAAGGCCAGCGAGCATAGCCCGCGCGATGGCGTATGTTGTTGATCGGCCATGATGCGAATTCCTCATTTTCGTGTGGTCGGTTCGGGGGAGCCAGTCGCATGTCTCTCCCGGCTGCGTTGTCGGCGGTCCTTTTGAAGATCAGGCCGCAAACGATCCGGCGATGCGGCCGGAATGCGTGGTGTAGAGGCGGCGCAGCGGGAAACGCGGCACGTCGGCAAAGCAGGAACGGACCGGAAGCCCGATATTGCTTTCATCGCGCGAGCACGCCGCCTTTGCGTTCTTCCATTCCGAAGCGAGCGCCTTGGCGAACCATTCCCGATAGGAGCCGCCGACGCTCTGAACACGCCTGCGGGCGGTGAAATGCGCGGCTCTCATGATGGCGGCGCGATCATAAGCAGCGGACATCGGCGCTTCTCCTTTGGACAAGCCGAGGGCGTTCGCCGAAACGGCGGTTTCGGCGGGGTTTGCTCTAGCGAGCGGCTTGTGATACGAACGTATCAATGACTGAATGATACTAAGGTGTCAATTGCCTTGACGATAACCGCAGCACAAATTCGTGCAGCCAGACAATTAGTTCGCGTTTCACAGGCCGACATCGCCGAGGCGACAGGGCTGAGCGTGCCGACGATCAAGAGAGCGGAGAGCGAGCGCGACGTTGCAATCTCAAGCGAGTCAATCTCGGCCATCCGCAAAGCCCTCGAAAAGGCGGGCGTGATTTTTGTCGAGAGCAACGGCGAGGGGCCGGGCGTGAGGCTAAAAAAGGTCAAGCCGGAATGATCGAATGTCGTAAAAGCCTGATTTCGAAATTGCCCCTGCTATGCCTCTTAAGCATCATGGTTGCATCGTGCCAATCAACGTCTGACGCGGAGCAACGATCTAGAGCTGCCAGGCGCGCCTACAATGAGCGATTAGACGCGCTGTGTGGCCGGTTGCCGGAAGTGCAGAAGCGTGTTTGCGCCAGCAAGGTGCCTGAAGATTAGTCGGACCCATCATGGCCAGTGCGTCGAGTTCATCGCAGAGAACGGCGGCGGACCGGGCGGGGCCGCCGCCCTTGGCGTCACCGGCATAGCGCGTTCGCGTTCGATGAGCTCGAGCCAAACGACGGGAGAGGCGCGTCCGAATGACAGCCAATTTTGCGATTTTTCTGGTCGGAAGGCCGGCCGAGATCGGCAGTTGCAATCCTCCGCATCGATGGCGGTCTTCGCGACCGAGCGGTCTTGTCGAACGCGTCAAATTCGGGGAAAGTTGCACCCGATCCAGCGCCTATCCGGCGAATGCCGGTTAAAGCGCTAGAGGAGACGAAGATGGCTCTTCCCAACCCCAATTCATTGGCCGACGAACAGGACAAGCTCGCCGAAACCCGACAATGGAGTCATCACGTCGCGGATTTCGACGCGTGCAAAGTGCTGAGCTTCGAACTCGACCGGCCGGTCACGCGACTCTCGCGGATCGAGCGCCTGTCGCGCGTCGTCACGATCGACGAAACGATCTTCGGCGCGCCGCTTTACCGGCTGACCGCGCGCAAGCCCTACCAGCCGTCGCCTGAAGCCTGGCTCTATGCTTCCTCCGCCGCGGGATATTATGCCGCCTATGACTACATCATCTGGGCGATCGCGCGAGACACGCCTGCATCCGATCGCGGCTTCATGACTTTTCACTTCGGCCAGTCGCCCGGCGCGCAATGCCTCGTCAGTCTTTCCCTTACGGCAAAAGCCTATGGCGGTTCGCAGGGAAGTCTGCGCGTTCTTACCGAGACGCCGTTTCGGGAGGCGCAGATTCCGATAGGCGATGTCGACCGGGCGCATTTTGTCGATCTCATAGTGACGATAACAGAGGGGCAGGCGCTCGATGTCTGGATGATCCCCGACGCGAATGTGCAGCTCATGACCTTCCGCGCCGCGACATTCGGCCGCGCGCCGCCGGTGCTCAACGAAGCGGCGATCTGACTTCGGACGCTTTGGACCGCGAGCCTCCGGCTCGCAGCAAGAAATGCGAGCTAAAACGTCTACGCCATGACCTTGCCTTCCTATAGCAGCGACCCTGTGTCGGCGGTAAGCGGTTTTGGGCGCGGTCGCATCGGCGGGCCAAATTGGCGTCGCGAATTATGCATTGGCTTTCACTATTTGCGAGCGCTGGCGATTGGCCAGGCGTTGAGCGGCGTTTAAAGGATTAGGCCGGAGAGGCTCTCGAGCGTTGCGCCCGCGGCGCCTGCGGGAGCCAGCCAGGTCCGCTCGTCCATGATCCCGGTGACTGGCAGCCCGGAGTTGGTTTGATACTGACGGACGACGGCCTCGGTAACCGGGCCGAAGATGCCATCGATCGCGCCGGAGTAACCAAAGCCAGTCTTGAGCACGCCTTGTAGCTTGGCCACCACCGGTCCGGTAGAACCGGCCTGGAGCGTCGGCGATGCCTCGCGGTATGGGTGCACGTGGCTCCAAGTGATCGGACCGACGATGCCGTCCACCGTCAACCCGTTCGATTGTTGGAAATCCTTCACGGCCTGTTCCGTCCGCGGTCCGAAGACTCCGTCGACATCGTCCGGTCCCAACACCTTGTCGCGGGCGAAGACCCGTTGAATTCGTTTCACGTCATCCCCGGTGTCGCCTAACTTGATGGTCGCCCGCATGTCGATGCTCCCCTCGTTTTTCGGTCTGCTTGCTTTAGCCGGCAGCCGCCAGATGGGTCGATGCTTCGAGGTAATCTGCCCCGCCTGACGGGTTCCGGCAAGCTTGCCGCGCCGACGTAGCCGCCCTTTTTCCATTCGGCTTATGCTCTAGCGGACCGTCTCCCGGTAAACGTTCACATCGCCGAGCTTCTCTCTGAAGCCTATGCTGTATCGCTCGACGCACCGCCTCTGTCGTGCGGGCGCTCCCGAGCAGAATCTGGCCCATAGCGCATCCTTCCAATCGCTGGAAAAGATTGCGCCACCAAATCCTGGGATCAAACAGCTAGGACCTGACGAGGCGCTCAAAGCCGTTACAACGAGCCGCAAATATATTGGTTACGTGCGCCGCAACCAGTGACGAATTGCCGTTCGCCCAGGCCGACGTATGATAGCCGTTCGAGTTTCCGACAGGAAGGCCCCTAGATCCTTTTCCCGGAGTGTCCCATGACCGAACGAAAGCGTTGCGCCTGGGTCCATGACAGCTTGTACATCAAGGACAATGGCGACGTGTTTCCCTGTTGCCACCTGCAGCCGGGGGTCGTCGGCAATATCTATCGGACGAGCCTGAAAGCCATCTACAACGGCGACAAATTGAAGGAATTTCGTCAGCAGGAGATCGATGGAACGCTTGGATGCATGAAGACCTGCAACCTCTGGCAGGTAAGCACCGTAGAGCCGGCGCTGGAGCACGACTACGACCAGGACCTGAAGCGGGTGATGTTCAGCTTCGGTGAGAAGTGCAACATCCGCTGCATCATGTGTTCCCAGAATCACGACAGTCGAATCGAGCTCACCGAAGAAATCATCCTGGAAAACGTCGAGATCCCGAAGTCCAGGCCCATCGTCACCTTGCTTGGAGGAGAGCCCCTGGTCCTCAAGTCGGCGAAGCGGTTCATCGACCACTGGGCGGGCCATGGCGCCAAGATGACGATCCTCACCAATGGGACTGCGCTGAGCGAGGAGATGGCGCGGAAGGTCGCGCTGAGTTGCAGCATCATCTCCTTCTCACTGAATGCGGCAACCAAGAAGATTCACGAGATCGTCAACGTCGGCTCGCGGTTCGACAAGGTCATACGCAACATCCAGCGCATGATCGAGGCGAAGCGCGAAACGAAGGCGAAGATCGTGATCATGGGACACATGACCATCGTCGTGGAGAACGTCCATGAGATTCCCGCGTTCATCGGGAAGAAGGACGAATTCGGATTCGAGATGATCAATTTCGGTTACGACCGCAAGGTGCCGCCCTATCTCGCTCAGAATCCCGAACTGAAGGCAGGGCTGATCAGAGACATCCAGGTGGAGCTCGCCAAGGCACGGAACCCGTCGAGGATCGAGCTGCACCGGTTGCGATTGCTTGGTCTCATTGCGCCGCCTGAAGCGAGTGTTCCGCCTACGGCTGCGGCCCCTGCGTTGCAGGAGGTTTAGGCCAACCGTCCGGCGTCCGTTCCGGGCTCACGCTGCCCGCGATGCCCGGCATTCGTAGATCACAGCTCCCGACCTGCAGTGCGCGAGGCATCTCGCCCTCGATATAGACGAAACTTTAATCTGCCATCCGTGTTGCGACAGGTTGCGTTGCTCAAAGGCGCGGCGATGGCGTCGCGAAATTTCTCAATATGAGGGTCCAACTTGTCCGAGTCGGCAATGTTGGTTGCCTCAACTTCGCAAAATTTCTCCCACGCCTCAGCAAGCGCAATAAATGCAGTTGGCGCGGCCACATTCGACGCGGGCCATAAATTCAGTGCCTCATCTCGCGAGCAAGCGCGAATGTCCCCCCAATAATCTTGCTGACCAGCACTGATCGTCGCCCTGTCGTCGGAGCATAAATATAACTGGCGAGGCGGGCGGCGCTCTTCAAACATCACCTGCAGTTCTGTCTCTATAAAGCGAAAGGGATTGCACGCCTTGTCACTAAATTCCCCCGGCTTGATCGTCACAAATCGACCGCGCTCGTCGCCATCGCACTGGCCTTCGACGCACAGCCTGCGGGTATGTATGGCGTTCAAGAGGTGGGGAAGCGCTTTATCCCATGCGCGGGCGTGAACAGGGAATGATCTCGAAGAAAATCGGTAATCGGGAACATTTTTGTTTTCGAAGGTGATCAACTCAGGGCCAAGATCGCGTGAGCCACCCTCTGTCGCAATCCATTCACCCACGCGGTAGAGGGGAATCCTAACCTCCGGCAAATCGTCCTTATTCATTCGCCTGCATCTCGTGCGCATCGAAATGAGCGCGGGGACATTGGGCGATGCATTGCCAACTTGTCGGGCCGTCGCCCTATCCCCGCACGTTCAGATTACTGCTCAACCTTCTTGAGTGGCGTGACGTTTTTTTGGTTTCCCCTATCCATCGCCGCGCTAATCGTCGCGCCGATGGTGTCCACGGCGCGGCGCAGCGGGTCGGCATCGAGATGCGCGTAGCGGTGCGTCGTCGCGGCCTGCGAATGCCCGAGCAACTTTCCGATGATTGGAAGTCCAAGCGACGCACCCGCGCCGAATGACGCGAAGCTGTGGCGAAGATCATGCAGCCGGACGCCGTCAAGGCCGGCGGCGCGCTTCACGGCCGCCCAAGGCTTCTTGAGGTCCGCGCGCGGCGCGCCTTACTTGGCGCCGGCGATGATGTGCGGATTGCCTTCGATGCATGGAAGCGACGCCAAAACGGCTTGCGCGGCGGCGGAAAGGTAGATTGGCTTCTTGCCCCTCCTGCTGTCCGCGAGGAAAATCACGCCGCGCTCCATATCGACTTGCGACCATTGCGCGTCGAGAATTTCCCGCAGGCGGGCGCCGGTGAGGATCAAGAGCCGGATCGCGGCGACGGCGAAAGAATCGAGTTTGACGCGGCGCTTATCGGGCTTTGCCAAATGCTTGGCGCTCAGCCCATTTTCGTCAACAGCCCAAGGTAGGCCAATCGTCTCGCCGTCTCGCAGGGCGTCGCCAAGACGGGAAAGCTCCGCGCTCGTCAGAAACCGCTCGTTGGCTTGCTCGGGATAGCGCTCGATCCCATTGGCTGGATTCTCGGCGAGCGCCACTTCGTCCCGGCGAGCGGCCCAATTCCAGATGGCCGATATGACGGCGACGGCGCGATTGGCCGCTCCAGGAGCGTCGGACAGGCGGGCGTGGAGCCTCGCCACGTCGCCGCGACGCACGTCTACGACGCGTTTACGCCCAATCGCAGGCAATATGTGATTGCGCAGCAACCCGTCATAGGTCTCTCCGGTTCGAGGCTTGCGCTTGGCGGCGACGCGCAGGCGCATGAACTCTTCGGTCACGTCACGAAAAGTCCGAATCTCCCGTGCAACTCGGCGATCGGCGATCGGGTCCGCGCCTTTTTCTACAGCCCCGAGGATGACCTTGGCCTGCGAACGCGCCTCGTCCGGCGTCACCCGACCATGCTCGCCTATGGTGATGCGACGCGAGCGCCCGTCCTTGCGGAATTGCGCGACATAGACCTTCTTCCCGCTGGGAAAAGCGGCGACGCCGAACCCGGCGAGCCCATCATCCCACAGGAAATCGCGATCACGCCCGCCTGGGCATTTCAGCGCGTCAACCGCTCGCTTAGTGATCCGGCCGCTTGGCAAGTCCCGCCCCGCTAATTTTCGGCTCCAGTAAGCAGCCGGTAAGCAGGAAAAAGAAAACGCCATCGCTTACCAGAAATCAAAAGCAACGTTTAGAGCCAAGTAAATTAGTTGCTTAGCGACGACACGAAATTCGTGGAAATCGTCAGAACATCATAACCACCAAATTCCTAAACCGAAGGTCAGGGGTTCGAATCCCTTCTGGACCGCCATATAAATCAACAGATTGCGACAGAATATCGCGCTTGGAGCTTGCGCCGATCATGCGGGGCATGCAGACGGGCGACGGCGTTTTGGGCCGCCCACGGCGCGAAAAAGCCCGGTCGTCGCGGACGCAGGGCATTGGCTCGGGCGGCGCTGCGAATTAATGATGAGGTCCCTTTCAAAGAGAGAGGAATAGGGAGGTTCTCATGATGCGCCTAAAGAAGGTTGGGTTGGTATTTGGCCTGATGCTGGGCTCCGCCGTCATTTCTCAATCGGCCAAAGCCGAAGACCCGATTACCGCGCTTGGCGCCGGGGTGAATCGCGCAGGGGCCGAGGCGGGCGCGGCGGTAACCGGCGTGTTGAACAAGGTGACCGGGAATGCCCCCGCCGCGCCTGTCAGCCCCGCGCCGGCTCCCGCGACCAGAGTGGTCCATCACCACCATCATCATCATCACCACCACCATCACTATCATTCGTGAATTTGGGCGGCGGGGTTTTCAGCCCCGCCGGTTCGATGCAGGAAATCCGCCGCGCCGATGAGGCGCGGCGTCGTGCGAATGACGCACATGCGCCACGCCAATCTCTGCGCATCCGCGCGCAGTGGTTCGCGCTCTTGCAGCGGCGACGCTTCGTCTGTTCGATCTGCGAGCGCGCGACGCGCATCTTGCGCCAGCCGCATCGGCGCCAAGCGGGCGGACCAATATTTCAATTCACTGCACGCGACGACGAAGGAGATCGTCTGGTTCGAAGAACCGGCGCACGACATACCCTTCGAAGAACTGCATCTCTTCAACCAGCGGGTCGTCGGCGCAGCGCGCGCGGCGAGACTAATTCGCCAAGCTGCAAGCGCATGCTCGACCGCCTGCGTCGCGGGCGTCTGCTGTCGCGCCCCTATGGCGGCTCACGCGGCTTGGCGATACACTCGCAGTTGCGGCATGGAGCCGGTTAACGACCGGCGCAGGCGCTAAGAGGCGGAACCCACTTATGCAGCGCGTAACGATCACGATCGACGAAGAACTGATGAGCGCGCTCGATCAATATATGGAGGCGGGCGGCCATCGGAACCGTTCCGAAGCGGTGCGCGACCTCGTTCGCGCCGGTCTGCTCAAGACCCCCGAATCCGACGACGGCGCCCGCTCCTGCGTCGCGGCGCTCGTCTATGTTTACGACCATGAGACGCGACAGCTGTCGAAGAGATTGATGACCGATCATCATTCTCACGCCGACATGTCGATCGCGACGCTGCATGTGCATATGGACGAAGCCACCTGTCTCGAAGTGTCGCTGCTCAAGGGCCAGAAGTCGGACGTCGAACATTTCGCCGGCCATGTCATCGGCGAGCGCGGCGTGCGCTACGGACAGCTCGTCGTCGTGCCGGCGGAGGTCGAGCAGCGCGAAGGCCCGCCTGTCGATCGCCATCCGACTGGTCGTCACGCGCATCATTCCAGCTAGCTGTGTGGCAAATCGGCAACGCTTGCGCCAAATTGTTTCGAGCCGATTGACCCGGCGCGTCGCGTAAGACAATTTTTCAAATAAATCACAATAGCGCGCATGCACGGGGACCCCACGAATGAACCGCCGCCGCCTCGCGACATCCGTATCCTCCGTCGTCGGCCTGGTTCTCGTAGCGACCGAAACTTTCGCGCACACGATTTCCCTGCCAAAAATCGACGTTGGCGGTCAGCGGCGCACCGTGAGCGTTCCGCATGTGCATACGCCATCGGGGACGCGCATCATCAGTTCGGCGCGGCGTCCGTCGCCCATCGTCGCCGCTGTCAGTCGTCCCCCAGCTGAGCCGTCGGGGCCGCAACCGCCGCCAATCACCGCGTCGAGCGAGAAATTCTTCACCGGCAAGGAGGTCAACGCGCTTCCGTTCAAACAGCCGGGCGAGGCGCTGGAAATCGTGCCGGGTCTCGTGGTCACGCAGCACAGCGGCGACGGCAAGGCCAACCAGTATTTTCTGCGCGGCTTCAACCTGGATCACGGCACCGACCTCGCGCTCTATCTCGACGGCATGCCGCTCAATATGCGCACCCATGGCCATGGACAGGGCTATGCGGACGCGAATTTCCTCATCCCCGAACTTCTCTCTTACGTTCTGGCTCGCAAAGGGCCCTATGACGCGCAGGACGGGGACTTCTCCTCCGCCGGCTCGATCTACATGCAATATAAGGACAAGATCGATAAAGGCTTTTACCAGTTCACCGGCGGAAGCTTCGCCTATGGGCGGGCGCTCGCCGTCGTGCCCTACCAGGATTTCGGCGGCGGCTCGGCCTACGGCGCCGTCGAGGCGCAATATTACAACGGACCATGGGAGCGCGGCGACAATCTCCACCGCATCAACAGTGTGCTGCGATGGGCGCGCGGCACGCAACTCGACGGCGCCGCCGTGACATTCATGGGTTACGCCAACAAATGGTATTCGACCGACCAGATTCCGGAGCGCGCGGTTTATACTGGACTGAAGTCGCTCTGGGGGACGCTCGACCCCACCGACGGCGGCGACACCACCCGCTTCTCCCTCTCCGGACGTTGGAGCCAGACGGAAGGCAGTCACTCTTCGCGCGTCGAACTATATGTCATGCATTCGACGCTCGATCTCTACAACAACTTCACCTACTTCCTCGCCAATCAAACTCTCGGCGACCAGTTCCGACAGTTCGATCGCCGCACCATGACCGGCGTCAATGCCGAGCACGCCATCAAATGGAATAGTTTTGGGCTTCCGGTTCAGACCCGCATCGGCTTCCAGAGTCGTTACGACGATATTCGCCTCGGGCTCCAGGACAGTTTCCGTCGCACGCCCTACGACGCGGTGCGCAACGATGCGGCCGGCGAAGGCAGCGTCAGCGTTTGGACCGACACATCCGTGCAATGGACGCCCTGGCTGCGCACAGTGACGGGCGGCCGTTTCGACTATTACAACGCCAGCGTCAATTCGCTGCAGACCCTCCTTGGCGCGCCGGTCGTCGCGACCAGCGCGGGACTGCCCGCCTTCCTTTGGACGGGACCTTTCAACAGCGCCTCCAAGGACGCCTCGCTCTTCAGCCCCAAGGCCTCCATTATCGTGGGACCTTTCCAAAAGACGGAATTCTATTTCAACTATGGAGAAGGCTTCCATTCCACCGACGCGCGAGGCGCCGTTCAGCGCTTCTCGGCTGCGGACCTTTCGGACTCCGATACTTTCCTTCCAGTGGCGCCTATTCCGCTTCTGGTGAAGTCACGCGGCGCGGAGATTGGTTGGCGCACCAAATTTATCGAGGGACTGGATTCGAGCGTCAGCTTCTTCTGGCTCAACCTCGATTCCGAGAATCAGTTCCAGGGCGACAGCGGCACCACGATTTTCGGCCGCCCGAGCCGCCGCTACGGCATCGAATTCGCTAATCATTATCGACCGACGTCTTGGATCAGCTTCGACGGCGACGTGGCCGTGGTGCATGCGCGGTATCGCGGCGTGGATCAATTCCAGGCGCTTGCCTTCGTCGACCTCGTGTCGCCCGACGCGCTGCCCTATGGAACGTTCCTTGGGAACGCGCCGGGAAATTATCTGCAAAACGCCGTCGCGATTACCGCGCTGGGCGGGCTCGAAATCGGCGAGGCCACAGGTTGGTTCGGCGCGCTGAAATATCGCTACATCGGTTCTCGCCCGCTGACCGAGGACGGCTATCTCCAGTCGCCGGTGACCGGCACATTGAGCGCCAGGCTTGGCTATCGCTGGACGGATGGCTGGCGCCTGCAGCTCGATGCGTTCAACGTCTTCAACGCTCGGTCCGATCAAATCACCTATGGTTACGGCTCGCTACTGCCCACCGACCCGCTTTATTCGGCTTGCGTCAGCGGCGTCGCGCCCAACGCGGTCTGCAGCGTCGGCGTCATGGACCGTCATTTCAAGCCGCTGGAGCCGACGGCCGTGCGATTGACCTTCAGCGGCCCGCTGAATTTTGACACGCTGCCGGACTTCAGCGCGCCTCTGCGGGTCCTGTCGGACTGAGCGTGTTCAGCCGGTCTTGCGTTGCTGCACATAGCTGCGCAGGACGGCGTTGATGCGCCGCTGATAGCCGGGACCCTGCGCTTTGAAATAGTCGATCAGGTCTTGATCGAGGCGGATCGAAATCGCCTGTTTCTTAGGTGGAACGACGACTTCCGCCTTGCGCCAGTCGATCGACTCAAATTCCGCCCAATCGGGATCGCTCGCCACCGCGGCGTCGATTTCGGCATCGCTCATTTTCTGTCGCAACGTCACGCCGTGCATTTGGCCACACATGCAGCCCGCAAGCCAGCTGTGAATCACGGGCATTGCGATGAATTCGCTCCCTGCCGGGAAGGAGTGGTGCTAGGGACAGTCAATGCGCTTCTCCTCCTCCTTCCTCGAAGAGATTCGGGCGCGCGTGCCCGTCTCCGAGGTCGTGCGCCAGAAGGTGAAGCTGCGGAAAGAAGGCAGGGAGTGGCGGGGCCTCTCGCCTTTTAACGCCGAAAAGACTCCCTCCTTTTACGTCAACGACCAGAAAATGCGCTGGTTCGATTTCTCGGCGGGCAAGAACGGCAATATTTTCGATTTTCTCATGGAGACTGAGGGCCTCTCCTTCCCCGAGGCGGTGGAGAGGCTAGCGGCGCTCGCCGGCCTGGCGCTGCCGGTCGAGACCAAGGAACAGCAGGAGCAGGATCGCCGCCGCGCGACGCTTGGCGAGGTTCTGGAAGAGGCGGCGGTCTTTTTCGAGAAACAGCTCGCTGGCCCGGCGGGGCGCGAGGCGCGCGCCTATCTCGATCGTCGCCAGATTTCGTTAGCGGCGTGTGAAAAATTCCGTCTGGGCTTTGCGCCGAACGAACGCCATGCGCTGCGCGATCATCTCGCCGCCAAGGGCGCAAGCGTCGAAACCATGATCGAAGCGGGCCTCCTCGTCCATGGCGAGGAGATCGCGGTCCCCTATGATCGCTTTCGCAATCGGGTGATGTTTCCGATCTGCGACCGCGCCGGAAGGGTCATCGCCTTCGGCGGACGGGCGCTGGAGGCGGACGCGCAGGCGAAATATCTCAATTCCCCCGAGACGCCGCTCTTTCACAAGGGCGCGACGCTCTACAATCTGCATAACGCCCGCAAGGCCGCGCATGAGAGCGGCGCGGTGATCGCCGTCGAGGGCTATGTCGACGTCATCGCTTTGACGGCGGCCGGGTTCCCCCATGCGGTCGCGCCGCTCGGCACGGCGTTGACGGATGACCAATGTGGCCTGCTCTGGCGCCTCGCCGAAGAACCGATTCTGTGTTTCGACGGCGACAAGGCCGGACTGAAGGCGGCCTTTCGGGCGGTGGACACGGCATTGCCGCTGATCGGGCCCGGCCGATCGCTGCGCTTCGTCCTGCTGCCGGGCGGCCAGGACCCCGACGAATTGCTGCGCGCGAGCGGCCCCGAGGCGCTCGCCGACGTTCTGAACCGGCCTTTGCCGCTCGTCGATCTTTTGTGGATGCGCGAGACGGAAGCCGCGACGCTCGACACGCCGGAGCGCCGCGCCGCGCTCGAACGACGGCTTCATGAGATCGCGGGTCAGATAAGAGACGACGACCTACGCCGCCACTATCAGCAGGAATTGACGCAGCGGCTGGACCGTCTCTTCGGCCGCGACCAACGCCCAAAATTTAGGCGAAGCGATTGGCCCCGGCGGCGCGGCAAGGCCGCTCGCCCTTCCGATGAGGGGCCCCTGACCATTGGCCCTGCATTGGCCAATTCGCCGCTGTTTCGCGGCGTCAAATCGGGAATCGCGCCGCGCGAAGCGCTTATCCTATTGATTCTGATTAATCATCCAGATCTGATCGACTCCCGGATCGAGGAACTGGCGACCCTCGATCTCAATTCCGCCGACGCGCGCGCCCTGCGCGACGCTCTTTTGCGGTTCGCGGAGGCTAATGATGCGGAAAGGCTCGAACTTCGCCCGTTTCTGGCGTCGCTTGGCCTTGAGCCCACGGTCGCCCGGCTCGAAGCGATGGCCGCCCATTCGACGCTCTGGAGCGTGCGCCCCGAGGCCGCGGCCGCCGACGCCGGCGAAAGCCTGCGACAGGCTTTCGTCTTGCATCGAAGATCGTTGGCGTTAAATAGAGAGTTGCGCGCGGTGCAAGCTGTGCTGGCCGACAACCCCAATGAGCGGGATTATGCCCGGCTGAAGGATATTCAGACCCAGTTGTCGGCCCTAGATGGCGCAGAAGCGGCGGTAGAAGGATATGGATCGCTTTCCGGCCGGCCGTCGCGTAATTTGTGAATTCGCAGAGGTTGACGCCGTGGCGAAGAGGGGACGAAAAACGCGCCGCTAGGAGGCGGCGCGCGGGGTTCATGCGGTCGGCCGGGTTTTTTCGCCCGCCTGCCGCGCCACAGCTTGGGGAGGGGCGGCCTCTCAAAGCTTTTTTAAGAAAACTTGCACCTTGCCTGGTTCGGGGAGCCGAACCGGGGCGAGGCGCTTGGAGCTTGTGGATGGCGAAAAAAGACGAAGACAAGGTCGAGAACGAAACCGCGACGACGACGGAAACGTCCGACGGGCCGCTTCTCGATCTCAACGACGCCGCCGTCAAGCGGATGATCAAGCTCGCTAAGAAGCGCGGCTTTGTCACTTATGCCGAACTGAACGCCGTGCTGCCGTCCGAGGAAGTGTCGTCGGACCAAATCGAGGACGTTTACGCGATGCTCTCCGAGATGGGCATTACGGTTTCGGAAGGCGACGATCCGGACGACGTCGAGGAGGAACAGTCGGCCGAAGAAGAGGAATCGGAAGGCGGCGAACTCGTCGAGAGCCCGCGCGCGACCGCGGTGGCGACGCGCGCATCTGAGCCGGCCGATCGCACCGACGATCCCGTGCGCATGTATCTGCGCGAAATGGGCTCGGTCGAACTTCTGTCGCGCGAAGGCGAAATCGCCATCGCCAAAAGGATCGAAGCCGGGCGCGAGGCGATGATCGCCGGACTGTGCGAGAGCCCGCTCACCTTCCAGGCGATCATCATCTGGCGCGAGGAGTTGGAAGCCGGCAAGGTCCTGCTGCGCGACATCATCGATCTCGAGGCGACCTACGCCGGACCCGAAGGCAAGGCGGCGAAGGCCGCGGAGCCGGCCGCCGGCGCCGCTGACATGGCGCCTTCGACTGCGCCGCGCACGCCGCCCGCCGGACTGGAAGAGGAAGGCCCGCCCGCCGAAGAAACCTTCGAGGAAGATGACGACATGGAAAATTCCGTGTCTCTTTCGGCGATGGAATTGGAGCTGAAGCCGAAAGTTCTCGAAACCTTCGCGCGCATCGCCGACGCCTATAAGAAGCTGCGCCGGCTTCAGGACCAGAACGTCGAAAACAAGCTCAAGAATGAAACGCTGACTCCGGCGCAGGAGCGCAAATACAAGACTCTCAAGAAAGAGATCGTCGCCGACGTCAAATCGCTCTCGCTGAACCAGAACCGCATCGAGGCGCTCGTCGAGCAGCTTTACGACATCAACAAGCGGCTCATCGGCTATGAGACAAAGCTCCTGCGGCTCGCCGACAGCCACGGCGTGATGCGCGAAGATTTTATCGACAAGTTCCACGGCTCCGAGCTTGATCCCAAATGGGTGATGCGCGTCGCCAAGCTCGGCTCGAAGGGCTGGCGGGAATTCGTCGCCCACGACAAGGATCGCATCAAGGATCTGCGCGCCGACATTCACGCGCTCGCGACCGAGACCGGACTGGAAATTTCCGAGTTCCGCAAGATCGTGCATATGGTGCAGAAGGGCGAACGCGAAGCCCGTCAGGCCAAGAAGGAGATGGTGGAGGCGAATCTGCGTCTCGTGATTTCCATCGCCAAGAAATACACCAATCGCGGCCTGCAGTTCCTCGACCTTATCCAGGAAGGGAATATCGGCCTGATGAAGGCGGTCGACAAATTCGAATATCGCCGCGGCTATAAATTCTCGACCTATGCGACATGGTGGATCAGACAGGCGATCACCCGCTCGATCGCCGATCAGGCGCGCACGATCCGCATTCCGGTGCATATGATCGAGACGATCAACAAGATCGTGCGCACCTCGCGCCAGATGCTGCATGAGATCGGCCGCGAGCCGACGCCCGAAGAGCTTTCCGAAAAGCTCGCCATGCCGCTGGAAAAAGTGCGCAAGGTGTTGAAGATCGCCAAGGAGCCGATCTCGCTCGAAACGCCGATCGGCGACGAGGAGGATTCGCATCTCGGCGACTTCATCGAGGATAAGAACGCGGTGCTGCCGATCGAGGCGGCGATCCAGTCGAATCTGCGCGAGACGACCACGCGCGTATTGTCCTCGCTCACGCCGCGCGAAGAACGCGTGCTGCGCATGCGCTTCGGCATCGGCATGAACACCGACCATACGCTCGAAGAAGTCGGCCAGCAGTTCTCGGTGACGCGCGAGCGCATCCGCCAGATCGAGGCGAAGGCGCTGCGGAAGCTGAAGCATCCGTCACGGAGCCGGAAGCTCAGGAGCTTCTTGGATAATTGACGCGCGGCGCGGCGGAGAAACGAGGGATGGCAAACAGACCGGTCATTTTCACGATTTCCGCCGCATGGGATGACGCGGCTTCGGTCTGGAGCGGCCATTGCGACGAGATTCCAGCGGCGGCTGACGCTCCGACACTGGACGAACTGTTCGTAAAGATGTCGGCCATGACGCTCGACCTGCTGGCGGACAATCATCCCGGCGTCGATCCCGCATCGGTTTTTTTGCAGATTTCTGCCCTGCGCGAGGTTGAGCAGGCGGTCGCTTGATGGCGCCGCAATTCGATCGTCCCTTGCGCGATTTATTGCGCGCCGCAGGATGCATCATGGTGCGCCAGGGAAAGGGAAGTCACGAAATTTGGCGCAGTCCCGTCACCGGGCGCAATTTCGCCGTTCCCATTGGAATTCCCAGCCGCCACACCGCCAACGCCATTTTACGCCAGGCGGGACTGAAAAAGGCGTTTTGAACGATCGCCTTGAGTCGGTGTTCATTTCATACCGAAACGATTGCGCAGACCAAGGCCGAACCTACCAGCTTCAGGATGCCGTTTAGGGTTTTATCATCGGAAAGGCTTGCCTGCCACGGCCATTCGGGTTTCACGGAATTCCGCGGGAATGCTATCGTAGCCTCCATGAACCCGCATCTGCGCCCAAGCGATCTCCCACTCGCGACCCAGGCCGCCGAAGGCTTGCCCCGGCGCTGCTGGACCGTGGCGGAAATCGAGGAGATGGTCCGCGTCGGCATTATCGACGAAGACGAGCGGTTCGAACTGATCGGCGGGGAGGTCGTGCCCATGTCGCCCAAAGGGGCTCGGCATGAATGGATAAAAATCGAACTCAATCGCTTTTTCCAACGAGTAGCGCCAACCCATTTGAGCGTTGCGCCGGAAACGACGCTGCGGCTTGACCCGCGCACTTTCGTCGAGCCTGACTTTTGCGTCTTTCGCCGCGATCTCGATCTTAAGGCCCTCGACGGCCCGGCCGTCCTGCTGGCGGTCGAGGTCGCGGATTCGAGCCTCGCTTACGACAAGGGCCGCAAGATCGGCATTTACGCCGCCTATGGCGTTCACGAAGTCTGGGTCGTCGACGCTCTTCGCGCGACGATTTGGATACATCGCAGGTTGGGCGCCAATGGCTATGCCGAAATCGCCGAGCTCGCGTCAGACGAACTTGCGACGCCGACGCTCGCGCCCGAGCTTTGCCTGCGCTTGTCGGACCTCGGCATAAGGCCGGTTGATCATTAAGGCGTGCAGCAGAGACGCCGGTTCGGCCGGATTCCGGCTTAAATCCCCGGCGGATCGGCGGACGGCTTCAAGAAGCCGATGCCGAGATAGGCGCCCAATCTCCCGCCGACGACATTGGGCTTGCGGCTCTCCAGCGTGAACAGGCGGCCGCCGTTCTTATCCCGCCATGGCGCCTCCCAGACCTGAAACGGCCCGCGCGTCTGTTTCAGCCGTTCGAGAAGCTGGGTGATGGTCGCGGCGTTCAGCGCGGCGCTCATCGGCGCCACGGCTCTGCGAATGCCCTCGACATTTCGCTCGTCATATTTTGGCTCGAGCAGTTCGGCGACGACCAGCCGCGCATCGTCGGGTTCGACGCCAAGACCATCGGGCAAATCCCAGCCGGTGATCTGGTTGCGGCGCACCAGATCGCCGAGGATCGTCAGCCTCGCGAAATTGAGCACCTTGTCGCGGATGAGACCCGGCGCGCTTCTTATGCCGGGCAGCAGCACCAGCTGAAGAAGGAAGCCGAGAAAGCCCCCGACGTTCTGACCGACCACCATCGGCGCAACGCGATCGAAGCGTAAGCCGATGCGCGTCATCAGCCGGTCGAGGTCCGCTTGCGTAATCCGCGGCCAGGGCGGGAGGTCGATCGTCTCCTTCGCCGAGCCATAGAGCGGCACGAGGCAATAGGAGATTGCGTCGGCGGCGTCGGAGTCTTCGCGCATGGCTTTGAACTGCGCCCTGTCAACTTGCGGCGGCCAATTGGCGACGATCGGATGATCGGCTGGGACGGCGAATGAAGTCATCAGAAACTTCTGACAATTGCGCCGTCCGAGTTGATAGTCGTGATCGCGGAAGGCGCGGGCGACAAAGCCGCCAAATCCGCCGAGCAAACCGCTGGCGATGCCATAGCGCTGCAACTTGCCTCCGATGACGCGGCGCGGGCCGATCAGATAGCGGCTGCCGTGATCGGGGTCGATCGCAAGGATGAGTTCGCTCGGCTTGAATCGCGCCTGATCGATCAGCGAGGGCATCAGCGACGAGAACAGGCTGACGATATCGATCGCAGGCTCGCCTTCATTGCGGATCGGCTTCGGCTCCGGAAAGGGCGAGATCATGACGACCGCGCGATCGGCGGAATCGAGATCCCAGGGAAGGCGCGGGTCGGTCGCCTTTTCCTTCAGCGTGAAGCGGGCGTATTCGAACGGATCATTGTCGATGATGCCGCCGTCGGCGCAGGTGAACCAGAAGGGATTTTCGGCTTCGACGGCCGGCGGCCATTGCGGCTTGAGATTGTCGATCCCCGCGATGTCGGCGCTTGGATATCGGCGTCCAAAATAATCTTCCCTTTGCCTTGCGCCGATAAGACGCGGCGCCAGGCCCACCGGAAAAGCGGAAGAGCCCAGAGCGCAAACGGCATAATCCTTCCATTGGTTTCTGGATGCCGCGCCGGCGATCATCGCGATGTCGAGTTTGGCGCGCGACGGATCATTGTCGGCGAAGTCGCTGTGCGTCGCCCATGAGCCGACGCCGCTCAGCACATAATGGGCGCGGTCGCCATGCGAGATCATGAAATAATCGCCGCCGCTGAAGGGCAAGGTCCATGGCACGCCGCGCAGATTGGAAAGCGTGAGATAAATGTGAAGCGTCGCCGAAACATAGGGCCGCGGTCCCGCGACCTCGTCGACGGCGATCGCATCCGCGGCGATTTCGTCGAGCAGGCGCGAATTGAGCAGCGAGACGACTGAAATGGGATCGTTCGCGCCCGGAAACGGCACCTCGCTGGTCCGCGAAAAATCCGCCGGCGCCGGCGGACGCGCGTCGAGATCGTCGAGCGTGAGGAAATCCCGAATGTTCGGGTCGCCGGAATCGAGCGTTGGACGGACGACCCATGATTCATAGAGCTTGGGGAGCGTGTAGCGGTAAACGAAGCCCTCGAACTCGAAGGTCTTGGCCTCGGTCTTGTCCACAAGCGCGATGGCGCCGATGGCCGCCGTGATCGCGCCAGCCGAGGCGCCGGAAATCACCTTTATGCCGACGCGATGATTGGGAACCGAACCATTCCGGTCCGCGGCGCGCGCCTTTTCCCATGATTCCAGCGCCTCGACCAAAAAGTCGACGACGCCGGCGGTATAGGCGCCGGCGGAAATCGCGCCCGACATTGTGAGGCCGATCTGGAATTCCTTGCCTGAAAGTTGATGCATCTTCGTTACCTCATCTCTCTTGCGCGGATATCGGAACGCGCGGCTCCCGGAGTCGCGCGCGATCAAAACCGTCAAGCGCGCCGGCTCGACTGTTTCAGATGCGATGATAAGCAGCCGAACTCCTCGCCCTGCATATCGATCTCATGATGTTTGGTTCGCGGGGGGAGCTGGCGGCCAGATCGCGGAAAACGGCCGATGCATGAACGGCGTGCGACTGATCAATTAGGCTGAAAATTGAGTGTCGCGCTTTTCTCAGCGCATGTTTGCGGATCACGTGAAGATTATCGCAGCGCTTCGATACGGTCAACGAACCAGAGCAGCGCGAGAAGAAATGCGAGCGCCGTCAGCGCCGGTGCAACATAACTGACATAAAGAGACTTGCGCCGCGCCGTGAACACCAGCGGCAGAAGCAATGAAGCAACGGCGATCTGACCGAGTTCGACCCCGCCGTTGAAGCCGGCGAGCGCATAGAGCAGTCCAGACGTTGACAGACGCATCGGACCGAGCGTGGTCGCGAAGGCGAGGCCATGCACCAGGCCAAAACCGAAGGCGATGGTCCAGCGCGCATAGGACAGTATCGGCAGCAGATTGTCGATCGCCGCGCCCATGATCGTCGCGGCGACCGCCGGCTCGACGTATCGCGACGGCGCGTCGATGAAATGAAAGAGCGACAATGTCAGCGTGACGCCATGCGCCAGGGTGAAGGCGGTCAGGATCGTCAAGGTCTGGAGCGCGCTGGCGCCGAAGCCGTCGAGCGGGGCCCAGCCGGAATCGCCGCGCCGAAACGCGGCGAAAATCATCAGCACGGCGACGAACAGCAGATGATCATAGCCGAAAAGAATATGGCTGACGCCAAAGCCGACGAAGTGAAGGAAGGAGCCGGAAGCCGATTCATCGACGCGATCCAGAGCAATGTCGGCGCGATCGGGCGACAGCACTTCCGACTGTTCGCCGGAAGGCGTCACAAGAGTAAGAAGACCGCGATGCGTCGGATCCAAATCGAAGAGCAGCCGATAATGCAGGCGCCGCGGCGCGCGCGTCGACTGGCAGTCAGCCGTAAAGCGCAGCACGGCATAGGCGGCGCCGGCATGACGATCGACGAGCAGGTCGCCGGGGCGCAACGCGCAGCCGTCGATCGACAGCCGATCAAAGGCATAGGCTTCGATCGCGGCGCGGCGCGCTTTCAACCCGCCCCAGCTGATGACGCCGTCGTCTCCCGCGACTCCGATCGCTGCGTCGAGATCGCGCAAGGAAATGTCCCACTGCCCGCTCGCCCGCCCTTCATTGTCGATATCGACATGCAGATAGCTGTCGGATGAAAGATGCGCATGCGCGGCTCTGGTCTGCAGAGCGAGAGCGAATTGCGCCACGAGCGCGCAGAGGATCAGCCGGAGCCACAAATCCGCGAATATCCTAACGCGCGCACAGGCGCCGGAATCCTTTCGGCGCCGCCGCAAAGCCTCAGACAGAGGCGGGACGTCGCCAGCGCGCGACAAAGGACGACGCCATGAGCGCATAGGCCGCGGCGGCGGCGGCGACCAGCGACAAGGCGCTCGCGTTGATCGCGCGATCCTTGATCGTTTCGCCGGCCGCGCCGATCGCGCCCGCGATCAATCCGCAGCTGACGGCGGCGATCATTATCTGCCTCACGCCAAATTGAAGCCGTCTGATGCTCGCCCCACCGAGTAAGAGCAGAGCGACGATCGCCACCATCGATGCGGAATGGCTGTCCGCAACATCCGAACGCGTCGCCAGCGCCGCGACGAAGGCCCCCAGACCAATGGCGCAAACCACCACGGCGTCGACGCGCTGCTTTTGGGTCGCCGCCCAGATCGCGAAGGCGACAACGAGCGCCGGCCGCTCGAAGCTGAACAGAAAATGCAAGGCGCCCGACCAGAAGACGCCGAGCGACGCGAACTCGGTATGCGCATAGGCTGGCGATGCGCATACGCCATAGGCGCACGCCGCGAGCGCTCCTCCCGAAAGGCGGCGCAAGCAACGATTCCGCCGCCTCTGCGAAACCGGCGTCCGCCTAACGGTCGGCGAGAATCGCATCCGCCGCCTTCTCGCCGATCATATATACGGCGCTGACGATGAAGAATCCGGGAATGCGCGGAAACACCGAGGCGTCGACGACTCGCAGGCCCTTCGCGCCGCGCACGCGGAAATTCGAATCGAGCACCGCGTCGCTGGCGCCGTCCGGTCCAATCGCGCAGGTGCAAGAGGCGTGATGGCCCCAGGACTGGTAGCGCACGAAATCGCGAAGCTGCTCGTCGCTCGTCATGTCGGCGCCGGGCGACTCTTCTTCGACGACGCCAAGTTCGACGAGCGGACGCGAGAGCGCGCGCACGAATTTCACGCCATCGACCACCGAATCGAGGTCCTCGTCGCGATCGGGCGTGCCCTCGGCGAAATAGCGGAAATTGATTTCCGGCCGTTCGAGCGGATTGATCGATTTAAGCTTCACATAGCCGGCGCGGTTGTTGGTGTGCGCCTTGAGCACCGCCCAAGTGAGATAGTTGAGCTTCTTGACGATCGGGACGGAATAGCCGGGATAATAGCCGCGGAAATCGGCGAGCACGCCGAAACAGAAGAGATCGGGCAGCGGCCGCTCGCTCGTCGAGCGCTTGATAACGGCGAGCACGGCGCCATTGGTGCCGTAGACGGAGCCGGCATAGTCGTTCTTGGTGCGCAGCCAATCGGCGTATTGAGTGTCGGTGTTCTTATATTGCGCGCCTTTCAATATGCCCCAATCATCCTTGGCGCGATTGACGACGCCGACCTCATAGCGGTCCTGCAGATTCTTGCCGACGCCCGGCAGATCGATCCGCGTCTTGATGCCGAGCGGCGCCAGTTCCTCCTTGGCGCCGACGCCGGAGAGCATCAACAGTTGCGGCGTGTTGAAGGCGCCGCCGGCGAGGATCACCTCGCGCGTCGCAAGGACGGTGCGCGTCTCGCCCTGCTCGCCGCTTGGCTTGTAATGCGCCTGATAGAGCTTCGCGCCCTTGCGATATTCGACGCCGATCGCGCGATTGTCGTCGTCAAACAACACGCGCGTCGCCAGCGCGTCGAGTTCGATGGTCAGATTGTCGGGATATTTAAGCTGCGTCTCGACCAGGCGCTCGCGCGTGCCCATGCGCTCGTGCTTGCGCGTATTGAGCGGCGGATAATGCAGGCCAAAGGCGTTTTCGCGGACGAGCCGCCAATCATTGGGATCGCCCTTGCCGAGGAGAAACCACAAGGCCCGCTGCAGGAGCGAGGGCGACCGGCCGATCTGCTCCAGGATCGATATCTTCAAGGCTTTGACGAGGTCGAAATCGCCGATCGCGGCGGCGGGGATATTCTTCTCCGTATGCAGCCAACCCTTCCAGCCATGGCGCGTGGGATTGATCCCGAGCATGCCGAGCAGGCGGAAGAAGAAGCGATGATTGCAGTTCTCGAGCTTTTCGAAATAGCCGCGCATTTTGTCGGCGCGCCAGGAGGGATCGCCGGTGAGCTCGGCGATATGGTCCCAGTCCGCATTATGCGGATAGACCATGATCATCGCATTATGCGCCGTACAGCCGCCAAGACAGCCGGCGCGCGGATAGAGCACCCCGTCGACTTTCTTGCCGCTGTGATCGTACTCGCGATATTTGTCGTCCTTTTTCTGGAGTTCTTGGTTTCCATAATGTCGGACGAAGAAATCCCATTGCATCGCCTGATTCTCGGTCGAACAGGCGTGAAACACTGGAACCCGATAATCGTCCGGTAGCCGCTCGTCCTCGGGATAGGCCGCGTCGCCGCCTTGAAGCTTCAGCGGATCGCCGCCGGCTTCCAGCACCAGCACCTTGCAGCCCGCTTCCGCGAGGCGCGCCGCCACCGTGCCGCCGCCGGCGCCAGAGCCGACCACCACATATTCAAAGCTCGCCTTGTCGCTGAGGCTCATGGTCGTTCCCCCTCTTCGTCGGTTGGCCCGGACCGCCTTGGCGGTCCGGGCCTCCGGCGCTTCACATGGTTTTCAAGAATGCGATCAGAGCCTTCTTGTCGGCGTCGCTCAGCCCCGGCTCCTCGGCGAAATAATCGGTGCCGAAATAATGTCCGCGATTGACGACGAAGTCCGGGCACTTATTGAGTTCGAGCAGATCGCCGTAAGAATGCGCGAAGGCCTCGCGCGCCTGCTCGTCGGTTGCATCCGGCGGCAGCAGCTTCAGCGTGATCTTCAGCTTGGCGAGCAGCTTCAGCACTTTCGCCTTGTGCAACAGATTTTCGAGCGGATCCTCCCGCTTATCGAGATCGATATTGCCGATCAGCGCCACCGGCGTGCCTTTCGGGATCGGGCCGATGGCGATGCCGTCCTTGTCGACGAAATTGCTCAGCCGCAAAGCGTCGACCAGCCATTTCACGTCTTCGCCGGCGTCGAAGCCCGGTTGCAGCAGGCCGGGGAGATAGCCCTTCGGCACGCGCAGATAGCTGCGCTCCGTCGTCACATCGACGACGCCATGCAGCTTCTTGCCCGACGCCGTGACATATTCGATGTCCTTCTGGCCATATTGCTCGCCATATTGCCCATAGGCGCCGCCGGCCCGTTTCTCCGGCCACAGCATCTGCTCGATCGAATTGTCGAAGGACTTCAAACGGCTTTCCACTGACGGGCTCTCGTAGAATCTGCCGACGCTGTTGTTGAGCAGGAAGGGCGCGGTCGACCACAGGCTGACCAGCGACGCCGGCCGCGTGTAGCCGCGTCCGCCCGCCGGCATGTCATAGGAGCGCGGCGCGCCCGTATAGGGATCATGAATGGTGATCTTTCCGACCGAAGGCAGCTCCTTGTACGAGGTCGAAGAGAAATCGTTCCAGATGTTGTCGCGGATCGCATTGGTGGCGAGCGGACTGCAGGCGTTGGTTTCGAGCAGCGTCACCGGAACGCGAAGATCTGTCGACAGGAAGTTATCGGTAAGGAAGTCGCTCGTCTTGGCGATCTTCTTCGCCTCTTCCTTGAACGCATCTGTCTTGGTGTACGACCAATAATTATTCCAGCAGGTCAGATAGTCCTTGCCGGCGCAGCCCTTGTTCGGGAAATAGCTGAAGGTCTTTTCCGGCAGCTTGCTCGAATGGCAGCGCAGGCAGCGTTCGCCGAACACTTCCTTGCCGCGTTCGAGAGCAGCTGAATCCGAAGCGACCAATTTGTCGCCCCCCGGCGCGTTCTTCAGTAAGTCGGGCTTGGAGGTCGCCACGAAGAACAGCGCGGTGTTCGGAGTCTGCGCTTCATTCGCCTGCCAATAGGAGGAATGGGCGCGCCCGGTCGCGATCGGAATGGAGGTGATCGGCTTGCCGCCGACCACGGCGTTAAAATGTTCGAGCCATTCCTCGCTGAACAGGCCGATATTGACAAAAACCCGGTTGAATGAGCCCAGCGCTCCAGCCGAATCCGAGCCGTCCTTCAAAACGCGCGGCGTGAACACCGTATCGGGCGCCTTGAAGAATTGGGTCAAGGGCGTGCCCGGCGGAACATATTCGTTGAATTGCTTATTCTGCAGCTCGCCGCCAACGAGTTTTTCCTGACCGAATTTAAGAGCCAGCTGAAGGCGCGGGCCGAGCTGGTAGATCGCGTTCATCGTTCGCGGATTGATGATGTAGTCGGTCGAAACCAGCGAGGTGTCGAGCGCGCCCGGCCGCGAGACGTGGAAATATTGCCAGGCAAAATCCTTCGGATCGGCCGAATAGGTGAAGATGCGATCCCACCAGAAATATTGCGCGCCCGGATTGGAGCTCAAATTCTCCCATTTCGGATTTTCCGGATCGGCCGGCGGATTGGTCGGATTAGGCCCGACATGGCAAAAGCCGCAGGACATGCCGACGCGATAGGGACGCACCAGATCCTTGTCATTGTAGTAGTCTGGATCGGTGTAAAAGCGCACCGGATCCCATTTCCGTTCGGCCGCTTCATCGAAATTCGGGTTGGGGAATAATCTCAGGCCGACAATGCCGGTCGCATAGCCGTAATAGGAGCCCACCGGAAATTTGTCGCTGCGCCCGCGCGCCCCGATCTTGACGCCGGGATATTTCGCTTCGTCCTCGAAAGGATCAGGCGGGCAACTCGGATCGCGCGTGTCGAGCCACAGGCCGAAGCGCTTCGGATCGGGGCCAGTCGCCTTTTTAAAGCAGGGCTCATTGACGAGGCCCAGATAGCTCCAACGATTGTCGCGGCTGAACTTGGTGAGGCTCGGATGGCTCGACAGGGTTTTAAGGAAGTCGAGTTCGCCAAAGGAGCTCGTGTTCAAGACATCCCACAGCCGGTCATTGCCGGCGGTCCACACCACCCAATTGTTACGGCCGATCACCGCCGCCTTTAGCGCCGCCTCGGGCGTGACGCCAGGAAGGTATGGCTGCAAGGCCTTGGCCAGATCTTCGGGATGTTTGGTCGCGCCACCGTCCATGTCGACGTAATAGTCGATATCCGAGCCGGGCAGAGACTCAGCCGTGCGGCCGACGCACATGGCTTCGTCCTTGATGTTGCCGGCGCCCGAGCCGCAATTCTGGCCGGCCTGCGCCGCGTCCATTGATCCATAGGCCCCGGCCAGCGCCGCCGCGACCGCCAAGCTCCGCAGGATTCTATCGAGCATCGTACCCTCCCCAATGTCGAATGCCTAAAATTCGCGGGCTCTCCGCTATGCCGAAATCTCCGCGGCGATAGACGACGCGGTCCAAAGAAAACCGACGCCACGCGAGCGGTGGCGCCGCAAAAGCCGCATCTCGCCTAGAAGGCGGCCCGTCGTCTGAACCAGCGAATGACGGCGAGAAGGATGAGCACAAAGACGAGCGCGGCGATCCCGATCTGCACGGCCGGCCGGGCGAAAAAGCGATAGACGTACGGCCCGGGCGCGCCGGCGGGCTGGGGCTTGAAGGGCCACGGCTCCGCCAGATAGGGAAACGCGCTCGACAAAGGCTTGTCGTTGACCGTCGAGCGCGGCCATTGAGTCGTGTCGATGAAGGCGTTTTCCTGCAAGGGACAATCGCCCTGCGCGCAGGTGAGCAGCGCCACGTCGTCTTCGAGGCGACGGCCATTGGGAAATCCCGCCGGGCGCGTCTTGGTGAACACCATCACGTCGGGAACCGAATCATAGTGGCGAATGAACAAGCCGCTCAGCTGATTCAAATTGGCGAGCGGCGGCAGCCATTGCTTGAGAAAGTCCTGAACCTTCGCGCGCGTCTCGCCCTTTTCGCGAATCTCCGCGACATGCTGGGACGGCGGAATCGTGTTTAAAATTTCGAAACGACCGAGCTGCGTGCGGTTCGAACGCCCGACATGGTCGATCTGCTCACCATTGCTCGCGCGATTGCTTGTGGCCCACAACAGCCAACTCTCCGCATGTTCGGGGAAAGCCGATTTCGGAATGCTGAACGCCATGGTGATGACATTCACCTTAAAGAATCGGGGAAAGATGAACGGATCGTCGCGAATGCCGGAATAGACCTGGATGTCCTGCGAGTCGCCGAGTCCCTTGAAGGATTTCTCTTTGACCGTCGTGTCATTGTTGAGACGGATCCGGATGGTGGCGTCCGGCGCGATGCCCTCGGGCGCGACGATGGTGCCGCCATAGCGCGCCACGTCCTCGGCATTGTCGAAGCCGAGCTTAGTGTGAAAATCCAGATGGATGTTATATTCGAACGGCTCGAGATTGTAGGGCGGCGGCCCGATCAGCGAGCGGCGCACATCGAGGATCGCGACCCAGCGGTCGCCTTCCGGGAAAAAGAAGAGCCCGGTGATATTGGCTTCTTGTTCGTCCTCGACGAGCCACATGGGATCGGCGTGGTCCGAGGCGCGCGCCGCGCCGGGAATCAGCAAAGCAGAGAGCAGGAGGAGCGCAGCGAATAGGCGCTTGGACATGTTTGCGCGAGCCATCAAAACCTCACTCAAATTACGCTTCCCTGACATGAAATGATGCTCCGCGGGAAGTTCGATCAGTAACTATCGGTTGCGCGTACGATACGATCGGATCATATTTTTTACAAGGCTCAAAAAAATATTCCCCGTCTTGACTTAGACGTTCTATTGCGAACGCGAAATGGGCGAGCGCTGATGCGATTCATTATTACAAAGTCATGTATGTGCGCTGCAGTTCTCGCCTGCAGCAACGCATTCAGCGCGCCTTTCGTTCCAAGCGACGACAATCAATTTTTAGAACGATTGCCTCGCGCCGCCGCGCCAATGGGCGCGGAACTGCGCGATCTGCGCGCGCGATCGGGCGATCTCGCGGCTTCAATCGAACTCGCACAAAAATTTGTCACGCTCGGCAGCGAAGACTCCGATCCACGTTATTTTGGTTACGCGGCCGGCATACTCGCGCCTGTGTGGCGAATGGCGCAGCCTCCGGCGAAAGCGCTTCTGCTGCGCGCGATGATCGCGCAGAATCGGCATGACTTCGACGGCGCTCGCGCCGATGTCGACGCGGTGATAAAATCCGATCCAACCAATCTTCAAGCATGGCTTATGCGCGCGTCGATCAGTAAAATCCTCGGCCGTTTGGATGAGGCGCGCGCGAGTTGCGCGCCGCTTGCCGCATCCAGCGAGCCGCTGCTGGCGATCGCCTGCGTGTGTGACGCGGCGAGCCTCATGGGCGGATCGCGCGAAGCGGCGGAAGCGCTTGAGCAGACGCTCGACGCGCGGCCCCAGGCGGCGCCCGAGAGACGCAGATGGGCGTTGACAATCCTTGCCGAGATCGCCGCGCGGCGGGGCGATGCGCAGCGCGCCGAACGCGCCTTCAAGGCAGCGCTCGAGACCGCGAAACCGACGCCTTATCTCCTCGCCGCCTATGCCGACTTCCTCATTGACGAAGAACGTTTCGCGGACGCGGCGGCGCTGCTCGCCGGCCAGGCCCGCGTCGACGCCGCGCTGCTGCGCCTCGCGCTCGCCGAGCAGCGGCTTGGCGCTGAAGGTCTCGCAGAGCATGTGTCGCAAATCGAGGAGCGCTTCGGGGCCTCCCATCGGCGCGGCGAAGCTTTCCATCTTGGCGACGAAGCGCGTTTCACGCTTTATCTGCGGCGCGATCCGACGGGCGCGCTGCGTCTTGCCGAGCAGAACTGGCGCGTGCAGCGCGCGCCTGCGGACGCTCGGATCTTGTTTGAGGCCGCGATCGCGGCGGGCGACGCCGACGGCGCCGACAAGGCGCGCGCCTTTTTGACAGGCGCGGGAATGAGCGAAGAACGACTGAACCGCCTCTCGCTTCAGGCGTCGCGCGCCGCGACGTGGCAAAGCGATCGGTAAGCGCCGCGCGTAAACCCGAGCCGCGCTCTATGATGATGCGCGTTCCGACGCCGGCGTCGACTCGACATCCCATGCAAGGCCATAGCGCGTCAGCGTTGCGGCGAGCGATCCCGAAGGACGGGCGCCGCTGGTGAAGAGTGCGCGGCGCGAGGCCGGCGCGTCTGTCGCGGCGTCTGGACCAAACCGTTCGCCGAGCAATTGATCAGCGCGGCGCGCGATCGCCGGCGCCGGATCGATCCATTCCGCCGGCCAGGGCGCGAGTCGTTTGAACTCCTCGACGAGCAGCGGGTAATGGGTGCAGGCGAGCGCGACGGCGTCGGTGCGCCCGCCGCCTTCTTCCTTAAAGCAAGGCGCAATTTCGGCGACGATGTCCGAATCGCTCACGCTCTCGCCATGCATGTAGCTTTCGGCGAAGCTCGCCAGGCGCTTCGAGCCGACGAGAGTCACCGAACAATGCGCCGCGAATTGCGCGATGAGATTTTGCGTATAGTCGCGCGCCACCGTCCCCGGCGTGCCGAGCACCGAGATCATCCTTGAGCGCGTGCGCTCGGCCGCCGGCTTGATCGCTGGCACCGTGCCGACGAAGGGCAGGTTCGGCCAATGCACGCGCAGATAAGGCAGGACGATCGTCGAGGCGGTGTTGCAGGCGATGACCGCCATGTCCGGCGCGTGATCGGCGATCAGCCCCTCCATCAGCTTCATGACGCGCTCGACCAGCGCCGGCTCTTTCCATGATC
This sequence comes from Methylocystis sp., assembly GCF_046349115.1. GTDB lineage: Bacteria > Pseudomonadota > Alphaproteobacteria > Rhizobiales > Beijerinckiaceae > Methylocystis. The sequence goes on from NZ_JAXMCX010000003.1 coordinate 239,477, forward strand.
CGTAGGGAAAGCCCGCATCATCGGCGCAATAGAGATATTCGGCGCGCGGGCGCAGCTTGACGATCTCGGAAAAGACCGTGAGGCCTCCGAGACCGGAGTCGAAAACGAGGAGTTTCGGCTGTCGGGTCATGCGGCGCTAATCCTTCGAACCAATAGCACAAGCTCGCCAATCAAAATTGGCGGGCTGATATTGACCAGTCATTTTAACCAGTTTAATAAAACTCATGCGAGAAGTACAGGCCTCTGACGCGAAAGCCCGTCTGGCGGAGCTACTGACCGCCGTCGAGCGCGGCGAAACGATCGTCATCACGCGACATGGGCGCCGCATCGCGCGCATGGCGCCTGAAACCGGTCTCCATCAAGCCGAAATCGATCGCGCCATCGACGATCTGGCGAGCTTTCGAGAACGCTCGAAAAAAGCGCCGCTGCCGGAGTTGCTCGGCGCGCGCCATCACGGCCACAAATATTGACCGGCTTTGTTATCGACGCCTCGATCCTTGCCGGCTTCGCTCTTGCGGACGAACGCCCGCCGCGTGCGATCAGATCTATTGAACGCCTTCGCAGAGAGACGGCGGTCGGGCCGACCGTACTGTTCTTCGAATTTCGCAATGTGCTCCTGGTCAGCGAGCGGCGGCGCCGATTGACGCCAAAGGAAACTGAAGGGCTTCTTCGCATCATCGCGCGCCTGCCGATAACGATCGACGCCGGCTGCGAGGAGAGACGCCTCATGTCGCTGGCGCGCAGGCACCGGCTGACGGCCTATGACGCCGCCTATCTCGAACTCGCCACGCGAGAAGGAATCGCGCTCGCGACGCTTGACGCGGAATTGGAGCGCGCCGCCCGAGCGGAAGGCGTCGCGCTTATCGAATAGGATTCAAAACGGCAGGTTGAAAACCCGCGCCGGCGCGAGCGCGCCCTGGACGATTTCGCCAAAGGCGACCGGCACGCCGCCGCAGGCGGCGTAGACGACGCCCTCATGCGGCGCGTCGCGGCCGCGCAGAATCACCGAGCCGCCGCGCCGCAGCCGGGCCGCCGTGTCGCGATCGACTACGACGCAGGGCAATTCGGCCAATCCGGCCTCGACCGAGAGCAGCGCCTCTCCGGCCATATTCTGATTTTCGATCTCGTCGAGCGTATAGGCGTCTTCTTCGATGAAGGGGCCGACGCGCGTGCGCCGCAGCGCCGTGACATGGCCGAAGCAGCCCAAGACGCGGCCCATGTCGCGCGCGAGCGCGCGCACATAGGCGCCCTTGCCGCACTCCATGACAAAGGTCGCCTCGTCGGCCGACGACTCGATCAACGTCAGCGCGTGGATGCTGACCGCGCGCGGCTTCAACTCGACCTGCTCGCCTTCGCGAGCGATATCATAGGCGCGCTCGCCGGCAATCTTGATCGCCGAGAATTGCGGCGGGGTCTGCAAAATCTCGCCGGTGAACCGCGGTAGCAAGCCTTCGATATCGGCCCGCGCCGGCCGCGCAGCGCTCTCTTGCGTCATGCGCCCGTCGGAATCGTCAGTGTTGGTCTCGACGCCCCAACGCACGGTGAAGCGATAGGCCTTCTCGCCGTCCTGCACGAAAGGCACGGTCTTGGTCGCTTCGCCGAAGGCGACCGGAAGAATGCCGGAGGCGAGCGGATCGAGCGTGCCGGCATGGCCGGCTTTCTGCGCATTGTAAATGCGCTTGAGGCGCGACACCGCCTGCGTCGAGGTCAGCCCGACCGGCTTATCGAGCGCCACCCAGCCGTCGACGACGACGCGATTGGATTTCTTCTTGCTCATTCCTTGACGCCATCCTCCTCGCCGTCGTCGCCGCCGGCGAGATCGCGCTTCACATGTTCGGAGTCGAGCAGCGCGTCGATCTTCGACACATTGTCGAATGTGTCGTCGATGCGAAACCGGATCTCTGGCGCGAATTTCAAATTCACCTCATGCGCGATCTCGCCGCGCAGGAATCGCTTGTGGCGATCGAGCGCCGCGAGCACCTGCGGTTCGTCCTGGCCGCCGAGCGGCATGACGTAAATCGTCGCGAGCTTGAGGTCGGGGCTCATCTTCACGCGCGAGACCGTGACGACATGCTTTTCGAGCACGGGATCGTTGATGTCGCCGCGCGACAGCATCTGCGCGAAAGCGTGGCGAACGAGTTCGCCGACGCGCAACATGCGCTGCGACGGCGCCGAGCCGGCGAAATGGTGGGATCGGGACATGGCTCTTGCCGTGGTTATTCGATTTCGCGCTGTGAACCGCGGACCATCGAAAGGAGCCGCTCAAAGGCGCGGACTTCGGCCTTATCTACCCTGGCGTCAATTTTGTCGTCGATCGACCCGGCGATGAATTCCGAAACGCCCTCCAACTTCCCGGCTATCCGGTCAACTTGGCGTTGAAGCTCATGCAAGTCCTTGCGAAGTTCCTTGTTCTCAGCCTTGAGGGCCGTCACCGATCGCTCCAAATCGAGAATGTTCTCGCCAAATTCGAGGAAACGCCCCCAGGACAATTTCCAACCGCTCGCATCAGAATCGGAACTCGGAGACGGCGAACGATTGGGATCAGCGTCCCCGGTCACTGCGACGAACCAATCGCCGCTTCGAGCGTCTCGTCGATTCGAGCCAGCGTGCGGTCGATTTGCCGACGGCGAATTTCGAATTCTACACGGTCGCGTCGCGTGTCGTCGACCATCTCCCGCATCGTCTCGGCGCTTCGCCTCAACGACGCAAATGCCGTCGCCAACGCGACGCTCGCGCCATCGGCGTCCCCCGAAGACTCCGCAATCAACGCCTCGAACTCTTCATTCGCCGAATTCGCCCCGTCGTCGCAATCAATATTCTGCGCGCGCGATCGCTTGTCCATGTCCCTCAGGAATTCGGCGCCGCCGTCGGCCGACAAGATCATTCCCAAGACTTCTTCCGCTTTGGCGTTCACCTTCAAACTCTCGTTTGCGTCATCATGCGCCTGTGAAGCTTCGTCGACCGCTGTCTGCAACCGCTGAAGCTCGCCGAGGAGCCATTCCAGGTCAGAAACGGCTCGGGGCAAGGCGGCGATTAACTCGCTCACCCCTTCCGCTTTGAACTCGAAACGTCTGTTCATCGGTCGCTCCCGAAAACGCGTCGGGCATTCCTCACAGCGTCCGCTTGATCTCCTCGACGCGGTAGCATTCGATCACGTCGCCGGCGCGCATGTCCTGATAATTCTCGAAGGCCATGCCGCATTCCTGTCCGGCGGCGACCTCCTTGACCTCGTCCTTGAAGCGCTTGAGCGTCGAGAGCTTGCCTTCATGGACGACGACATTGTCGCGGATGAGCCGGACATTGGCGCCGCGCTCGACATTGCCGTCGGTGACGCGGCAGCCGGCGACCTTGCCGACCTTGGAAATGTCGAACACTTCGAGAATCGTCGCGTTGCCGAGCATGGTTTCGCGCAACGTCGGGGCCAAGAGGCCGGACATCGCCGCCTTCACGTCATCCACGAGATTGTAGATGATGTTGTAATAGCGGATTTCGATGCCGGCGCGTTCCGCTGCGTCGCGCGCCTCTTTATGCGCGCGCACGTTGAAGCCGATGACCGCGGCGTTGGAGGCTTCGGCGAGCGAGATATCGGATTCCGAAATGCCGCCGACGCCGGCATGCACGACGCGCGCACCGACCTCGTCGGTGCCGAGCTTTTCGAGCGCCGCGGCGATGGCTTCGACCGAGCCCTGCACGTCGCCCTTGATGACCAGCGGAAATTCCTTGCGGCCCGCCGTCTTGAGCTGGCTCATCATGTCGGAGAGCGAACCGCGCGCCGAGCCGCCGCGTGCGGCGATCTTGTCGCGCTTCATCCGCTCGCGATATTCGGTGATCTCTCTGGCGCGGGCCTCGGAGTCGACGACCGCGACGCGATCGCCCGCCTCCGGCGTGCCGTTGAAGCCGAGAATTTCGACAGGGAAGCTCGGCCCCGCCTCCTGACGCGAAACGCCCTGGTCGTCGAGCAGCGCGCGCACGCGCCCCCATTGGGTGCCGGCGACGGCGATATCGCCGACGCGCAGCGTCCCGCGCTGGACCAGCACGGTCGCGACCGGACCGCGTCCCTTGTCGAGACGCGCCTCGATGACCGTGCCTTCCGCGGCGCGGCCCGGGTTGGCCTTCAGGTCAAGCACCTCGGCCTGCAGCGCGATCGCTTCGAGCAGCCGGTCGAGATTAGTCTTCTGCTTCGCCGAGACCTCGACTTCGAGCGTCTCGCCGCCCATGGATTCGACCTGCACCTCATACTGCAGCAATTCGGTGCGCACCCGTTCGGGTTTTGCATCCGGCTTGTCGATCTTGTTGATCGCGACGATCAGCGGCACATGCGCGGCGCGGGCATGATTGATCGCCTCGATCGTCTGCGGCATGACGCCGTCGTCGGCGGCGACGACCAGAACGACGATGTCGGTCACCCTGGCGCCGCGCGCGCGCATCGCCGTGAAGGCGGCATGGCCCGGCGTATCGATGAAGGTGATCGGCAGCCCGCCCGGCGACGTGACCTGATAAGCGCCGATATGCTGGGTGATGCCGCCCGCCTCGCCGGCGACGACATTGGCGTGGCGGATGGCGTCGAGCAGCGACGTCTTGCCGTGGTCGACATGGCCCATGATGGTGACGACCGGCGGCCGCGTCTCGAGCTCTGTCTCGACGTCAGGCGCGTCGAACAGGCCTTCCTCGACGTCGGATTCGGCGACGCGCTTGACGGTATGGCCCATCTCCTCGGCGACGAGCTGCGCGGTGTCGGCGTCGATGACGTCGGTGATCTTGCGCATCTCGCCCTGCTTCATCAGCAGGCGGATGACGTCGACCCCGCGTTCCGACATGCGGTTCGCCAGTTCCTGAATCGTGATCGTCTCGGGCAACGTCACTTCGCGGGAGATTTTTTCCTTTTGCTCCACCTGGCCCCGGAACAGGCGCTGCTGCCGGCGCTTGAAGGAGGCGACCGAACGCGTGCGCTCTTCGTCGGCGCCGGCGGTGGCGGTGGCGACCGTCAAGCGGCCGCGATCCTTCATGGCTCCGCCGCGCGACGGAGCCGGCCGCGGCGGAGTCGGCGGCGTGAAGCCGCCGATCTGGCGCACGGGCGGGCGGCGCGGCTGCTCGGACTCTCCAGCAGGGCGGGCGGCGGCCGGACGCGGCGGCGCAGGGGCGGCGGCCGCAGGCCGCGGCGGCGGCGTCAGACCAGCGGATTCCGGGGGCAGTCGGCGACGCGCCTCTTCCTCGGATTTGCGCTTTGATTCCGCCTCCCGCGTGAGACGCTCCTCCTCCTCGCGCTTGCGCGAGTCGGCGGCCGCGCGTTCGGCGCGCTCGCGCTCGTCGCGTTCTGCGCGGGCCTTCGCCTCGGTTTCGGCGCGGCGGCGATCATCCTCTTCGCGCGATTTGGCGTCGACCAGCGCGCGGGCGCGCGCCTCGCGCTCCTCGTCGGTCAATGCGCGGAGCACGACGCCGGAGCTGGAACGCGACGCCGGCGCCGGGCGCTGAGTCTCGGATTTCGGCGCAGCCTTCGGCGGCGGAGCAGGGGTGGGCGCGGCGGCGGGCGCAGGCGCGCCTGCGGGCTTCGCCGGCTCGACATGTCCAGGGGCGCGGCGCTTCACCTTCTCGACCACGACCACTTTCGAACGGCCATGGGAGAAGCTCTGGCGGACCATGCCGTGCTCGACCGGTCGCTGCTTCAAATGCAACGTCTTCGACGGCGCGACGGTCAAAGTTTTGTCGCCGCTGTTCTCGCCTTCGCTCATCCAGATCCCAATCCTGGGTCGCTCGACCCGTTAACCTTCTCTCGCGCCGCCGTTCGGCGACGCTTCGATGTCTTCGCCCGACGCCGCCCCGCCGCCGAGGCATACGCCCCGATAGGCCGCAAGTCGACGGCATCGCGCGATAAAAGCCGTGCTCGCCCCGCCCTCGGCGAGGGCAGCATGTATCACATTTGTGCGGCCCAACGCCAAATCCAATTGTAACGACGCAAATAAGCCGATGACGGGGGCCGTTGATTCGGCGCGCCGCGCCGCTTGGGCAAGCTTCCGCCTGCCGTCTTCGCCGCCGTCGCGGGCTTCGATCAGCGCGCCGACGCCGCCTTGCGCGAGCGCGTCGGCGACCTTGCCGAAGCCCGCCATGACGGCGCCAGCCTTGTTGGCGAGCGACAGCATCCGCAGACAATCGGCTTCGAGCAGCCGGTCGACGTCGTCGGCAAGCTGAGGGTCGGCGGCGACGCTCGTCTTCAAGGAGCGCGCGAATAAATGCTTGCGCGCCGCCTGCGCGACGAGGTCGGCGCGCCCCGTCACCCAGACGCCGCGGCCCGGCAGGCGCGCCGCGATGTCGGGCGCGAGCGCGCCGTCAGGGCCGCGCACGAAGCGGATCATCGCCTCGGGCGCGCCGCGCCGGCGCGTCACGATGCAGGTCCGCTCCGAAACATGCGGCTCGCGCGTCATCGTTTCGATCAAATCCGTTATTCGCCTTCCGGCTGCGCTTCAGCTTCCGTTTCCGCCTCGGCCGCCGCAACAGGCTCTTCGATCCAGCCGGCGCGCACCCGCGCCGTCATGATCATCGCCTCGGCCTCTTCGCGCGACAGGTCGATGCCCTCGAAGAAGCCCTCATGCTTGACCGTTTCGCCGTCCTTCTTCTCGCTCCAGCCGACAAGATCGTCTGGCACGCAGCCGGCGAAATCCTCGATGGTCTTCACGTCGTTTTCGCCAAGCCGCACCATCATCGCCGTCGTCAGGCCCTCGATCTCGCGCAATTCGTCGGCGACGCCGAGCTCCTTGCGGCGCGCTTCATTCTCGGCCTCGATGCGCTCAAGATAATTCTTCGCGCGGTTTTGGATTTCTCCCGCCGTTTCCTCGTCGAAGCCTTCGATCGACGCGAGTTCGGAAAGCTCGACATAAGCGAGCTCCTCGACCGAGCGAAAGCCTTCCGAGGCCAGCAGACGGCCGACGACCTCGTCGACGTCGATCGCGCCCATGAACACTTTGGTGCGCTCGATGAATTCCTTCTGCCGACGCTCCGATTCTTCGGCCTCGGTGAGAATGTCGATGTCCCAGCCGGTGAGTTGCGAGGCGAGACGCACATTCTGGCCGCGGCGGCCGATCGCGAGCGACAGCTGATCGTCCGGCACCACCACTTCGATGCGCGAACTGTCCTCGTCGAGGACGACCTTGACCACTTCCGCGGGTTGCAGCGCATTGACGATGAAAGTCGCCGCGTCCGCCGACCAGGGAATGATGTCGATGCGCTCGCCCTGCAGCTCGCCGACGACCGCCTGAACGCGGGAGCCGCGCATGCCGACGCAGGCGCCGACCGGATCGATCGAGGAATCGCGCGACACCACCGCGATCTTGGCGCGCGAGCCGGGATCGCGGGCCACCGACTTCACCTCGATGACGCCGTCGTAGATTTCCGGCACTTCCTGCTTGAAGAGCTTCGCCATGAATTGCGGATGGGTGCGCGACAGGAAAATCTGCGGACCGCGCTGCTCGCGCCGCACGTCATAGACATAGGCGCGCACCCGATCGCCGGGCCGGAACATTTCGCGCGGGATCATTTCGTCGCGGCGGATGATCGCTTCGCCGCGGCCAAGGTCGATGATCACATTGCCATATTCGACGCGCTTCACGACGCCGTTGACGATTTCGCCGATGCGATCCTTGTATTCCTCATATTGACGGTCGCGCTCGGCCTCGCGCACCTTTTGGACGATGATCTGCTTGGCCGACTGCGCCGCGATACGGCCGAAATCGAAGGGCGGCAGCGTTTCGGAAATCCAGTCGCCGGCTTGCGCCGCCGGATTGCGCTTGCGGGCGTCAGCGAGTGAAATCTGCGTCGCATCATTGTCGACTTCCTCGACCACGAGCAGCAGCCGCGAGAATCGCACCTCGCCGGTCTTGGCGTTGATCTCGGCGCGCACTTCGGTCTCCTGGCCGTAGCGCGAGCGAGCCGCCTTTTGCAGCGCGTCCTCCATCGACGCGATGACGATCGATCGGTCGATCGATTTCTCGCGCGCGACGGCGTCGGCGATCTGCAAAATCTCAAGTCGGTTGGCGCTGACGGCCATCGTCACTCTCCCCTCGAACGGCCGGTCGGCTTTTGTTTGCCCCCGGCCTTCTTGAATTGGGTTTGCACGCCGGCCGGAACCAGCGGCTTTTGCTTCTGTTGCGCGGGCCCGCGAAAGCGTCCCGGTCCGCGGCGCGGGCGCTGCTCGGCGTCCGCCTCATCCTGCTGTTCTTCAGCCTGCTGATGCTTGCCGGCGCGAAGCGACTCGCGGATCAGCGCCTCGGTCAAAACCAGCCGGCCTTCGTCGAGATCGGCAAGCGGCAACGAAACGGTTTTTTCCTCGTCCGGCCCCGCGTCGGTGCGCTCGAGCATAAGCATCGCGTCATGGCCTTCGCCTTCGACGCCGCGAATGATCCCACGAAAACGCTTGCGTCCGCTCGCGAGCGGATGGGTCAATTCGATCTTCGCCTCATGGCTGATGGCGCGGAGAAAATCGGACAGGCGCACCAGCGGACGGTCAACGCCGGGCGAAGAAATCTCCAGCCGATATTCATTGGCGATGAGATCGGCGACGTCGAGTTCCGGCGACAGCGCCTGGCTCGCCGCCTCGCAATCGTCGATCGTCATCGCGCCGTCCGGACGCTCCGCCATGATTTGCAAAGTCTGTCCGTTCTGCTGCATGAGCCGCACGCGAACGATCCGGTAGCCCAGTTGCGCCAGCACCGGCTCGGCGAGATGCGCGACGCGCGCGGCGACGCCGGTCTCGGCGACGAAACGCGGTTCTTCGAGGGTCGCGATGGCGGCGGCGTCTTGCGTCAAGCTTGGTCCTTAAAGCGCCTCGGCCGATCAAAACAAAAAGAGCGGGTCCCCGAGGGGCCCCACTCTCAAATTTCGATCACCCGAGAATGATCACTATGAGATGAAGTTGGACCTATATGACAGGAGAAGCGCGGAAAATCAAGAAAAACCGTTCGGGCGACGCCGCGCCGCCCAGGCCATGCCGCCGACGGCCCGCTCCTTCTCGGTCGTGATCAGCTTTCACCAGATTTCAACGCAAGCGCGCATTGACCTCGTCGCGAAGCGACCATAGGTTCCTGCGCGTCTGGCGCAGCTCGTCGACCGCGGTCGTTCGACTCGCAATGCGACATTTTGGAGATCATTATCAAAACGCGATTATCCCTGAGGCGCGCCGCCATCGACCCAGTTCTAATTCACTCGCGCGCATGCGCCGGGCCGAGCCGCTGAATTTGCCGCCCTTGGACGCCGCCAGCGACTCCATGACCTTGGAGGCCGCGCGCGACGTTGGTCGCGACGAGGAGGAATTTGTCGCCCTGTCGCGGGAGCCATGGTTGCGCCTGAGCGGCCTGCAGGACATGCCCCGCGGCGGCGTTGTCGAACTTCGCTACGCGGCCAGCTTTTACGACGAACCGACACGGCCGATCCTGCGTTTCTGGCTTGGCGAGGACTTCAGGGAGACGATTCTTCCCGGACCCTGCGAAGGCGCGGGCGTATGGATCGGACGCGTTCCGCGCGAAACGACCGACATCTGGATCAGCCCGACAAATCGCCCCGGTCGCTTTAACTTCCGCTTAGAGAGCGCGCGGCCGGTGAGCCGCTTCGAGGCGCTGCGCAAGGCCGCGGCGGCGCCCAAGCGTCTGTTCTTTGCGCTTTCCGCCGGCATGGTCGGATTGAGCGAGGAAGCCGAACTCAACTGGCGCTGGGCGTTCGGCGCCGCGCCGATGTCTGCCTATCCGTCATGGCGCGCCGCGCGCAGGCGCGCGAACGATCCTCGCTTCGATCGGCTCCGGAGCAACTGGAAAAACGGGCCGCGAGTGGTCGCGCTTGTCGACTCGCGCGGCGCGGCGCCGCAGGACATTGAAACGACGCGCGCGAGCCTCGCAGCGCAGACCTATCCAAATTGCGCCTTTTTCACAAAGGCCGCCGACGCTGGGATCGACGCGCATGATTTTGTTCTGCCGCTCCTCGCCGGAGATCGGCTGGAGCCCTATGCCTGCGGCTATCTCATCGAACATTTCGCCCGCCATCCGCAACAGATGATCGCCTATGCCGATGAGACGGTCGGCGAGGGCGGCGCCTTACGCCCGCGCTATAAGCCCGGCTGGAGCGAGACGCTCCACCGCTTCGAAAATTACGTTGGCCGCGCCGCCTGTTTTCGCGCGCGCCTTCTGGCGGAACGCTCCGATTGGCGAGACGCCGACGCCGACGAACTGATCGACGGACTGTTGTCGGCCGCGAAACAGGGCGAAGTCGGTGCGCTGCGCCGGCCAATGCTTCACCTTGCGCGCGCGGCGAAGACGCGGCGAACGACGATCGACGCCATATTCCGCGGCGAGGCGCCGATGGTGAGCGTCGTCATCCCCACCCGCGACCGCGTCGATCTGCTCGCGCCCTGTCTCGACAGCCTGCTGCGCAGCAGCCTCTATCCTAAATTTGAGGTCATCGTCGTCGACAATGACAGCGTCGAGCCGCGCACGCAGGCGTTGCTGCTGGCGTTGCAGGCGAAAGACGCAAGGCTCACGGTCCTGCGCACACGGGGACCGTTCAATTTTTCCGCGCTTTGCAACTGCGGCGCGCGGACGGCCCGTGGCGAATTTCTTGTTTTCCTCAATAACGACACGGAAATCGTGACGCCGGACTGGATCGAGCGGCTGCTCTATTTTGCGATCGCGCCCGACGTCGGCGCCGTCGGCGCCAAGCTCCTTTATCCGCAGGGCCATGTGCAGCACGTCGGCGTGTTGCTGGGCATGGGCGGCGTCGCCGGCCATTTTGGCGCCGGCGTCAGCGCCAGCGACCGCGGCTGGATGGACCGCAATGTCGCTCCGCACGAGGTTTCGGCGGTGACCGGCGCCTGCATGATGGTCGAGCGACGCAAATTCGATGATGTCGGCGGCTTCGACGAAATCGAACTTCCCGTCGAACTGAACGATGTGGACCTCTGCCTGCGCCTGGCCGCGCGAGGCTGGCGCTCGATCTGCCATACGCAGACCATATTGATCCATCGTCAGTCGGCGAGCCGCAAAGGCGGCTCGATCCGTCTACAGCGCGTCTATCAAAAGGAGCGCGCCGCATTCTACGCGCGCTGGCGCGCCGTGGTTCGCGACGATCCGCATTTCCATCCCGGCCTGTCTCTCTACGCGCCGAGCGAAGCTTTACCATGACCTTGGACGCTTGCGCCTGGCCCCCGAGCCGCTTAATTTGCGGCGCGGAAAAATCGCCTCCTTCGCCCGAATGGCGGGGCCGAAGGAAATGCCGACCCGTCGACGCGCTTAAGCGATCAGCCTCAGTTAACATGCCGAACGCATGAACCAGGTCAGCGACTTGAGGGTAGATGAGCACGCATCGGGCTCGAAGACCGCGTAAACTGTCTGGAGTCATCGCCACCGCGCAGAACGTGGCGCGTGTCTCCTCGACGACGGCGGTGAGGATTTTCGCGCCGCTGACGACGAAGGACGCCGCGAGCCGGCTGCCGGCTCTGATTCGCCAAGGCCTCGAAGGCGTGGCGGAAACGATTTCGACCGCCAGGACGGGCGCCGGCGGCGGAATGCTGGGACGCGGCTTTCTCTATGCCGTCGTGCTGCCGACTGTCCTGTTCTGGCTTTACGCCTGCTTCTGGCAGTCTGAGCGTTACGTCGCCGAGACGCGGCTGACTGTTCGAGACCAACATGAAAAAAAATCCGGCGCCGATGCGGCCTCGATGGCCAGCAAATTTATAGGGGGCGGCGGCTCGGACTCCGCATCGCAAGACGCATTCATCGTCCTCAATTACGTGAAAAGCCGCGCGATCGTCGCCGATCTCGGCGGCCGCGACTACATGGAAAAGAAGTTTGCACGCTCTGGCATCGATTATTTCTCCCGGCTGGGCAGAAACGCCAATGCGGAAGACCTCTGGAAATATTGGCTGAGCCATCTTAGCGCCAGCGTCGACACCCAGTCCGGCATTTTAACGGTTCGCGCCGACGCTTTCCTACCCAAGGATGCGCTCGACGTGGCGCGCGACATCGTCAGGCTCAGCGAACAGTTGGTCAATAAGATCACGCTGCGCAATCGCGGGGACGCCTTGAGCCGCGCCGAGCTCGAAGTGACGCTTTCGCGTCAGGCGCTCGCCGAAGCGCGCGAGAAGACGCTCCAGTTTCGCAACCAGAACGTCATCATCGATCCGGCGTCGCGGGCCACGAGCATCGGCGAACAGATGGGGAAGCTCACGCTCGAGCGCATCGATCTCGTCAACGCGCTTTCGACCTTTTCCTCGTCGCTCGACGGCGACGCGCCCAGCCAGCGCCTGCAACGCACGCGTCTTGCCGCGATCGACCAGCAGCTCGCGGAGCTAAAGAAGAAGCTTGCGGACAACCAGGCCTCGGACACCGTCTCCTCGCAGATCGCGGCTTACGAGCGTTTGAAGCTCGACGAGCAATTCGCTGAAAAGCTCTATTCGATCGCGCAGACCTCCTACCATCGGGCGCGGCAGGAGCTTGAAAAGCAACAGCTCTATCTGATCACCGTGGTCGAGCCGACGCTGCCCGAATCGGCCACCTATCCGAAGGTTGTCGTCAATACGGTGTTGCTGTTTTGCGGATTGCTCGTGATCTGGACCACGATCGCGCTGATTTACGCGAGCATCGAGGATCACATGGTTTGAGTGTCGCGCGCAACGACATTGGCGTCGTCGGACAGCGCCGACACGATCGACTCCTCGGCGAATGAATATAGCGCCAAATCGTCTTCGAGAAGGTCGGCGACAAGGCTGATGCGCGACAATCGGTCGGCGAGCGCGCTGATCGAAGGGTGCACCGCCGGCTCATAGTCTCCGGCAAGATCATGGCCAAGAATGCCCGCGAGCAGCGCGCTGAAATCGCGAAAGCGGCTGCGCACGCCGACAAGATCCATCGAAGCGAGGTTTTCGAGCGCGCCTGTGACATGGCGACGCTCCGGCGTCTCGCCCGGGATGCAGCCGAACATGCGCGTCATCGGGCTCGTGAACGCCTCGCGCTCCTCGTCAGTTAGATTGCGGAATTTCGTGAGTAACGCTTTCGAATCTTCGACCGGCAGGTCGCGCGAGAACTCGGATAGCGCCGTCAACCCGGTGAAAAGCAGCGGCAACATGTGAGTCGAATCCGACTTCTGGATCAGGTTGAGGATCACCAGCCGCTGCGCCAGCTCTTCGAACGGGTCATTGAGCAGCGCCGCCGTGGCGAACTTCGCGTTGGAAAGAAAGTGCGAATAGCGCGGGTAGCTCGAGCGCCCCGACATGAAAATCGACTTGTTGAAATTATTGTTGATGAGCACAAGCATTGTCTCGAAGCCGTAGCGCTCCGTCGACGGATAGGTGAGCGTGAACAGATTTTTCGATCGACCGCCCAGTTTCTCAATGGGGCGAATTGAACTGTCGAACAGAAAAAATTTGCGCTCGATATGCTTGCCTTTCTTAAATCGCCGATAGATCAGAATGCCGGTGTCTGCTTCGAGAAGTTCGATATCCTCGACGTCGGCGAGCCGCTTGACGATCGCGTCGTCAATATTGAACCCGACGAGGCCGGTGGCGTGAACCCCTAGGTCGCGCACGTCCGGACGGTCGACGGTGGCGAGGATTTCAATGTCCTCTTCTCCCGGCCTGCGCACCAGGATTTTTGGAACGGCGGATGGGTTGTCCGGCGCGAGCCAGCCGCTGATGGCGGCGCCCTTGTCATAGTCAATATGGAAGAACACGAACGCTCCAATCGAACAATTGAGCGCGGCCGACGCGCGCTTTAGACCGGACTTCGCGGATTATTTCGCCATGTGATCGCGAACGAGGAACGCCACAGCGAGGAACGCCAACCAGGCGATCGTCGCCGGGGCGACGATGATCGCCCATTCGATCCAGCGCTGCGGATAGAGAGACTTTTCCGCAAGCGTCGGGCGAAGAAAGGAGATCAGATAGGCGCGCTGCGTTTCCAGTTCGACGCGCGCGTTTTCGAACGCCGACGCGGCGACCCCATATCTTTGCTCAGCGAGCGAAAGTTCGATCTGATGCCGCGAGAGGATGCCGGCGTGCTGCGCGAGAGAGTCCGTTCCCTTTTCGCCGGCGCCGGCGATTTGCGTCGAATAATCGTCGATCTGGCTCTTGAGGCTCTGAACGCGGGCGGTGAGCAGCCGCGCCTGAGGCGATTCGAGCGTCTCCGCGTCGCTATGGAGAGCAAGGTCTTCCTGCGTCTGCGCGAGTTCGAGCCGCAGCGAGGTGATGACCTTGTTGATCGCGTCCGCCGCGGCCGGCGCGTCGAGCACGCCCTCAGCGTTGCGCGCGTCGCGCATGGCGGCGGTCGCATTCTTCAGCTGTTGCTCCGCGCGCGTCAGCTCGGTGCGCGCCTGCGCCAGCGCGTCCCGCCGCGAGCGCGTTGACATTTCATTAACCAGCCGCTCCGAAAGCTCGGCGACATTTTGCGAGATCGTCAGCGAGTCATTCGGCGTGAAGGCCCGCACATGAACGGAGATGATGCCCGATATGAGGTCGACGCTGGCGTCTATTCGCTTTTTCCAATATTTCTCGAACTCCTCGACGGGATCCTCCGGATCGAAGCTCGAGAAATAGTCGACGCCGGGCCGCGTAAACATCGCGCGCAATCCGATTTTCCGGTCGAGCGCTTCAACCATCGAGCGGCTGCGGATGAAATTGACGAGGACCTGCGCGTCCTGCATGTGCTGAGAACCCTGCGAACCGCCGCCGCCCCCGCTCAACATGTCGAGACTCGACGCTTCTCCGGCGCGCAAGGCGAATTTAGTCTCCGTCACATATTGCTTGCTGGCGATCAGTCCCCAATAGATCGACGCGACGAGAAACGGGGCGACGACAAAGGCCGCGAAACTGGCGAGGATGCCGAGTCGGAAGGCGCGGTCGCCGCGGCGCGCCTGAAAGCCGCCGCCCCCGGTGATGACTCTCGTCGGCGCGCGCGACTTGTTCGCCGCCCTGCGCAGCGCATGGGCGATCGACTTCGCCTTGGCGGTCGCGTCCTGCGGGCTCAGCGGCGCGCGCTCGGGCTCCGCGAGCGCGACCGAGAGCTTCGACTGCTGCGCGGACATGGCTTCAGGCATTGAGTTTTTTATAAAGTTCGATCGCTTCGTCGAGCTTGGAGAAAACGTGGATTTGCCCTCCCGCCAACACCATGCCGCGATCGCAATATTGCTGAATTGTCGTCATGGCGTGCGACACCATGATCACGTCGGCCGTACGCCGGCGCTTGGCGAATTCGTCCTTGCAGCGAGCCGCAAAGCGCGCGTCGCCGACCGCGGTGACCTCGTCGATGAGATAGCACTCGAAATCGATCGACAGCGAAAGGCCAAAGGCGAGGCGCGCCAACATGCCCGACGAATAGGTGCGGATTGGCGCGTCGATATACGCCCCGATCTCGGCGAAGTCCTCGACGAAGTTGATGACCCTGCGCGCGTCCTCTCCGTAAACCCGCGCCACGAATTTCACGTTTTCGCGCCCGCTCATCATCGGGTGCAGGCCGCCCGAAAATCCGAGCGGCCAGGAAACGCGCGAGGAACGCGCGATCCGGCCGCCATTGGGCAGTTCGGTGCCCGCCAGGAGCCGCATCAGGGTCGATTTGCCGGCGCCGTTGACCCCCAAAATGCCGTAGCTGCGGCCAGCCGCAAAATCGAGGCTGACGTGATCGAGCACGACCTTTCTGTGGCCGCTCGAGCGATAATATTTGAAAACATTGTCGAGTTTGATCATGAGTCCCGAGCGGCGGCCGGTCGTTTCCGGCGCCTTCCCCAGGCGCAGCCCCCAGCGCGCGCAGGGTTTCGTTACGCCGGATTTCTGGCTAAGTCATGGCGAAGAAATCGGCTTGTTCACGCCCCGGCGGATGAAACTCGTTAATTTTCAGGGCCGCTGGATCGCCAAAGCTTAACGGGAAGGCGCCCATGACGAACAAGAAGCGGGAGAACCGCCTCCAATGGGCGCGCCGCCATCTGCGCAATGGCTATATCATCCTGACGACGCGGGGCGTCGTGGCGCTTTACGGCGCCGCGATGCGCGAATTGGCGAAACTCATCGATTCGCCGGTCGGCGTGTTCCTCGCGCCGCGCGATCTCCTGCGGGACGGGCCCCGCTTCTTGCGCGAGCAAGGCTTGCGCGCCGCCTGCGGCGCGGTGTTGCGCCAGATCGCCGCGCAATATGATCCGCCGTTGGGCCGGCGGCGCAATCCGATTAACGACCCGCTGCGACAGGCGGCGATCAGCTATTATTACACCTATCAGCTGACCAAGCCGGACGGGGTCATTCCCTCCCGCCGCCCGGTCAATGAAATGGATTTCGCGCTCGAAACGCCCTTCGCCTATGACGCGGCCCCCGAGCGCCCACGCTCGATCGTCGCCATCGTCCACGCCTTCTATCCCGATGTGCTGCCGCTTGTTCTGGAAAAGCTGCAGAATGTTCCCGGCGCGCTGGATCTTTGCGTCTCGACGGACACCGAGGAAAAGAAGCTGGCGGTCGACAAGGTCTGCGGCGACTGGCGCAAGGGCAAGGTCGTCACGCGGGTCTGTCCGAATCGCGGACGCGACATCGCCGCCAAATTTTTCGGTTTTCGCGACGTCTACGCCAATTACGAACTCTTCATCCATCTCCACACGAAGCGCTCGCCGCATGGCGGCGAGGCGCTGGCGCGCTGGCGCGACTATCTCCTCGACAATCTCATCGGCTCCGAGGCCATCGCCGGCTCGATTTTGTCGCTTTTCGACGATCCAAGACTGGGCGTCGTCTTCCCCCAGCATCTTTTCGAACTGCGCGGCATTTTGAATTGGGGCTACGACTATGATCTGGCGCGAAACCTTCTGAAGCGCATCAACGTCGAGATCGACAAGAACCTCACACTCGAATTTCCCTCGGGTTCGATGTTCTGGGGAAGAACCGCCGCGTTCCGTTCGCTGCTCGACCTCGACATCGATTTTGACGATTTTCCGCAAGAGAGCGGCCAGGTCGACGGCACCCTGGCGCATGCCATTGAGCGTTCCTTGCTGATGATCGCCGAGTCGCGCGGCTACGAATGGCTCAAGGTTGTGCAGCGCGACCTTTATCCGATGGGTCATACGTTGATGCCGGTGCGCAGCCGCGAAGACGTAGAGAGACATCGACTCAAGGTCTTCCAGCCCGCGCTCGCCTGCGTCGATTCCAATTTCCACCCCTTTTCGACGCTGATCGCCGAGACTCGGCCGCTCCTCTCCTATCCCTCGCGCAACGAGCGACCGCGCCTGACGCTGCTCACGCCGACCGTCAATCCGCAGCAGACATTCGGCGGCATCGCCACGGCGATGAAGCTCTTCTCAAAGCTGTTGACCGAACTCGGCGACGGTTTCGACGCGCGCATCGTCGTGACCGACGCGGATATCGAACCCGAGGCCTATGCGGCGCTCTCCGACTATACGCCGGTTCCCTACGCGGCGAGCCTCGACGCCGAGAACGCGGCGCTGGTCGACGCCAATGAGCGGGAGGGCGGCAGGCTGAACCTGCGCGCCAATGAATTTTTCTTCGCCACCGCCTGGTGGACCGCGGAATTCGCCCTCGCCTTGGAGCGCGACCGGGCCCGTTATTTCGGCGGCGCGCGGCCGTTCGTGTACCTCATTCAGGACGACGAGCCGAATTTTTACGGCCGCGGCGCGAAATCCGGTCTCGCGGAAGCGACCTATCATTACGGCGAACAGACGATCGCGATCATCAACTCCGAAGAGCTATTTTCGGTCATGACCGAGAAATATCGCTTCCCCAGGGCTTATTACGTTCCCTATGAGCTGAACGAGCGCATCCGCGAGCGGCGCGCCAGCGTTCCGCGCGAGCCGATCATGCTGGTTTACGGACGGCCAGCCGTGGCGCGCAACGCTTTCGAGCTGATTTGCGCGGCGCTGGTCATTTGGCAGCAGCGTGATCCGATTCGCGCCAGCCGCTGGAGCGTCGTTTTCCTGGGCGAGGACTTTCCGGATTCACTGATCTATCCGGTGCAGAATGCGACCATCGGCGGAAAAGCCCGTCTCGAAGACTACGCCGACTATCTCAATCGCGCGCTGGTCGGCGTTTCGCTGATGGTCTCTTCCCACCCGAGCTATCCGCCGCTCGAAATGGCGGAAGCGGGACTCGCGACAATATCCAACGTTTTCGCCGGAAAGGATCTGCGCCGCAGGTTCGACAATATTGTCGCGCCCGACCGCCTTGATCCTGCATCGCTTGCCGATTCGATCGAAGAAAGCGTCGCGCGCATGGAGCCTTTCATCGGCGCCATCGTCGCGCGCCAGCCTCACGCGGCGCCATCGGCCGACGCAGCCCGACTGTTCGATCCCGCCGCTGTCGCCTCGGAGCTGCGCCGCGCCGTGGCGGCGCCGCGCCCGTCGACGGGCGAGAAGTCCCGCTCGATTTCCGCGAGCACCTGCGAAACATATTGACCGTAACCGCTCTTCGCGAGTTTTGACGCCGTCGCGCGCGCCTGCGCGGAGTCGATCCACCCCGCCCGGAAAGCAATCTCTTCAAGACAGGCCACGCGCTGGCCCTGACGTTGTTCGATCGCGCGCACATATTCGCCCGCCTCGATCAGCGCTTCCGGGGTGCCGGTGTCGAGCCAGGCGAATCCGCGGCCCAATCGAGCGACCTGCAGTTCGCCAAGCTCCAGATAGACGCGGTTGAGATCTGTGATCTCCAGCTCGCCGCGCGGCGACGGCTTCAACTGCGCCGCGAATTGCGAGGCGCGCCCGTCGTAAAAATAGAGGCCTGTCACCGCCCAATTGGATCGGGGCTGTGGCGGCTTTTCCTCGATCGAGATCGCGCTGCCGTCTGAATCGAATTCGACCACGCCATATCGCTCCGGATCGCGCACATGATAGGCGAACACCGTGGCCGCGCTATGCGCCGATTCGCTCAGCGCGTCGGGCAAGCCATGGCCATAAAAAATATTGTCGCCGAGAATGAGCACCGAAGGCGCGCCGTCGACGAAATCGGCGCCGATAACATAAGCTTGCGCTAGCCCCTCTGGCCGAGGCTGCACGGCGTAAGACAGAGACAATCCCCATTGCGCGCCGCTGCCGAGCAGACGTTTGAACGACAGCAGATCCTCCGGCGTGGTGATGATCAGGATTTCGCGCACGCCGGCCAGCATCAGCGTGCTGAGCGGATAATAGATCATCGGCTTGTCGTAGACGGGGAGCAATTGCTTCGACGTGACGAGCGTCATCGGATGCAGCCTTGTGCCGCTGCCTCCGGCGAGAATGATGCCGCGCATGGGAGTCCTGTTCAGTGTTCGATTAATCTGGCGACGCAGGCGTTGAGAGAGTCGCGCCAATTCGGCAGCGCGATCCCGTAATTGGCTTCAAGCTTGGCGTTGTCGAGCCGGGAATTCGGCGGCCGGCGCGCCGGCGTCGGATAGTCGGCGGTGGCGATGCGCTTGACGCGGACCGGCTTGCGGCCCTTGGCCTCGGCCGCTGAGAAGATCGCTTCCGCCATATCGGCCCAGCTCGCTTCGCCCTGGCCGGTCATGTGGAAAACGCCGCGCAGACGGGAATCCGAGTCGTCGACAAGTCTTTCGGCGATCGCCAGCAGCGCGTCGGCAATGTCGAGCGCGCTCGTCGGATTGCCAATCTGATCGGCGACGACGCCGATTTCATCGCGCGTTTCCCCGAGACGCAGCATCGTCTTGACGAAATTCGTCCCGAATGGGCTATAGACCCATGCGGTGCGCAAAATAACGCAATTGTCGCAGCGCGCCGTGATCTGCCTTTCGCCCTCGAGCTTTGACCGTCCATAGGCCCCGGTCGGACATGGCGCGTCATCCTCGCGGTAGGGTCGATCGAGCGCCCCATCGAACACATAGTCAGTCGACAGATGCAGCAGCGGCACATTCAGCTCGGACGCGGTTTCGGCGACAAAGCCAGCGCCGGCGCCGTTGACGCTCATCGCCGTCTCCGGCTCGCTTTCGGCTTTGTCGACCTGCGTATAGGCGGCGGCGTTGACGATGGCGTCGCAACGCACGCTGCGCAGCGAAGCGAGCACCATGTCGCGCGAGGAAAGATCGAAACGGGGACGGCCGAGTGCGAGCATTTCGACCCCGTTCGGCGCCCGTTCGATGAGCGAGCTGACGACCTGGCCGCTCAGTCCGGTGACGGCGATGCGCTTCAGCTTGCCCACTTAGTCGAAAACCTCCGGCAGGTCGCGCAGGCGCGGCCATTTGCGATCCTTGTCCGACAACACGACGTTCTCGGCGACGACCGGCCAATCGACGCCGATGTCCGGATCGTCCCAGGCGACGCCGCAATCATGCTGCGGCGAATAAAAATTCGTCACCTTGTAGATGACTTCAGTATCGGGCTCGAGCGTGACGAAGCCATGCGCGAATCCGATGGGAATGAACAGCTGGCGCCAGTTCTCTTTGGAAAGCTCGACGACGACGTGTCGACCGAATGTCGGCGACGACCGGCGCAGATCGACGGCGATGTCGAGAATGGCGCCGCTGACCACGCGAACGAGCTTGTCCTGCGCGAAGGGAGCGGTCTGGAAATGCAGGCCGCGCACCGTGCCGACGTCGCGCGACAGCGAATGATTGTCCTGGACGAAGTCGAAGTTCAATCCGGCGTTCGCCCAGGTTCTTTCATTATGCGTTTCGCAAAAAAAGCCGCGTCCGTCGCCAAATTTTTTGGGCGTGACCAGCTTCAGTCCCGAAAGCTCCAGATCTTCGAACAAACCGTCCCCCCAATCGCGCTTTTAGGCGACGGCTTCAGCTTTTTCGGCGATCACGCCGAGGCGTTCGCCGCGATATGTGCCCGATCGGATCGCCTGCCACCAGTCGGGATTATCCAGATACCAGCGCACGGTCTTGCGAAGGCCGGTTTCAAACCGTTCAGCGGGCCGCCATCCGAGTTCGCGTTCAATTTTCGAAGCATCGATCGCATAGCGCAAATCATGTCCCGGCCGATCGGTGACGAACGAAATCAGATCGCGGTGCGGCCCGGCCGGCCGTGGGCGGAATTCGTCCATCAGATCGCAGATCGCTTCGACCACGTCGATGTTGCGCCATTCGTTGCGTCCGCCGACGTTGTAGGATTCGCCGATCTGGCCGTCGCGCGCCACGCACATCAGCGCCGAGGCGTGATCCTCGACATAGAGCCAGTCGCGCACATTCTCGCCGCGGCCATAGACCGGCAGCGGCTTCTCCTCGATCGCATTGATGATGGTGAGCGGAATGAGCTTTTCGGGAAAATGATAGGGACCGTAATTATTGGAGCAATTGGTGACGATGGTCGGCAAGCCGTAGGTATGGCGCCAGGCGCGAACGAGATGGTCCGAGCCGGCCTTCGACGCCGAATAGGGCGAGGTGGGCGCATAGGGCGTGTCTTCCCGGAAGAGGCCTTCCGCGCCCAGCGCGCCGAACACTTCATCGGTGGAGATATGCATGAAGCGGAAGTCGCGGGCGCGGTCGGGATCGAGCCCGCGCCAATAGTCGAGCGCCGTCCGCAGCATGACAAAAGTGCCGACCACATTGGTTTCGATGAAGGCGGCCGGCCCGTCGATTGAACGATCGACATGGCTCTCGGCGGCGAGATGCATGACGACGTCGGGCTTGAAATCGGCGAAAGCGCCCGCGACCGCGCCGGCGTCGCAGATGTCGGCCTGCAGGAAAGAAAAATTCGGACTGTCCGCGACGGGTCGCAGCGAAGCCAGATTTCCCGCATAGGTGAGCTTGTCGAGGACGAGTATCTGATCAACCCCTTGGCGAACGCTCGCGCGCGTAACCGCCGAGCCGATGAACCCCGCGCCCCCGGTGATCAAAATTTTCATCAAAGCCCCGCGTTACTCATTGCTAGGCCATGAAATCCTGCAAGCCTCATTGCAAGGCGCCGGTCGCCCATCTCGCCCCTACCCGCACTATATGGCGGAACAACGTCATGACATTGCGCATGGATCTGGCGCGCTTCGCGCTATTCGCCGACGAATTGCACGACCGCTGTCCGGGCGGATATGCTGCCATTGACTTCAGCTTCGCATGGCGCCGGCGCCATGCCAACCCTTAGGCGCGGCCGTCGATGTGGAGGGAGCAGTTCGATTATTTCTGGGATGGGCGGCGCAGACTGGCGATCGGCTGGTTCGACGGCGCCGATCGCGCGACCGCTTCGTCGGTTCGACCGGAACTCACCGTCTTCTCTGCGCGCGACGAACGCTTCGCCAGCGCGCCTGTTCTCGTCGACATTATCGATGCCGCGCGCTGGCGCTCGCGCATCATCGTCATTGACCTGCCGGCCGACTGCCGATTCGTGCGTCTGACCGCCGGCGACGGCGCCGAACTCACCTTGGCGCTCGCCGCCGAGCGCGACCTGCCGCAAACCGCGGACTGGCGTCTGCTGATGACATTGCTGCCGGACGCCGGCGGCGCCGAACCGGTCGCCTTTCGGCTGGCGGCGTTTCCGGCGCGCGGCGACGTGGAGCGGCTGTCGCGCGAGCAGACCGCGGCGGCCGGCGCAAGACTGGTCTGGGCGATCGGCCAGCGCCGCGCGGTCGAACGCGCCGACGCCGGCGTCGTCATTCGCCTCGCGCCGGCGCGCCGCATTTTCCCGGCCTATCAGAGCCGACTCGTCCTGGAGGCGGCGCCATTCGAGAGTTCGGCGGCCGGCGACGCGCGCGAGGCGCCTTTCGCCATCATGGAACATTGGCTGCGCGAGTCCGGCGCGCCGCGCGTCATCCTTCGCTTGCGCATTCCCGATTCGATCGAAGAGAGCGCCACATTGCTTGGCCGATGCAGCGTGGCGCTGGCGATGAACCAGCGCCGCCGGCTGAAAGGCTGGACCCTCGACCAGCGGGCGGCGGGAGAACCCGCCGTCGATCCGATCACCGCCGAGGATTTGCGACAGGCGACGGGAGAGAATCAGGAATTTCCCGACGCCGCGGAAACGGCCGAACCGGTGGTCGTCGCCAATCTTCTGTCGCTGCTCGTCGATCCGGAGACGGCCGAGGCGGATGGCGTCGCCCTGCGCCGCGGCCGCGAGAAAAGCGCGCCCGGCATGGGCGAGACGGTCGAGATCGAATTCTACGCCGCGGCGCTCGGCGATGACGTGGGACTCGTCTGCCCGGCCGCGGGGCCAGGGGATTTGGGCGTCGCGCCGGTCGATCCCGGTGGTCCCGCCTATGCGCGCATGTTTCGCGTCGAGGGCGACGGACTTACGCCGTGTCGCCCGACGGCGGACGAGGGACTCGTCGACGAGCTGATGCGCCGCGCCGCCGACGCCGCGCGCGCCGCGTCGGGCGCCGCCGCCCGCGCCGTAACCGAACGCGCCGCGGGGTTGAGGAGCCGCTGCGACAAGCTCGTCGCATCGCTGAACGGCGCCCTGGCGCGCGCCGAAGTCGCCGCCCGTTTCGAACCGCCCGGCCTATGGGATACGTTAGAGCCTCTGGCCCATACGAGCTTCGCCGCGCTTGCCATCGACGCCGCCGGGCCGGCCCGCGCCCGACTGCAACAATTTGGCGGCTACGGCGCCTTTTGCGCCGACCCGGCGCTTGCCGCGGCGGTCGCGCATGGCGGCGATTTCGCCCAGTCGGCGCGCCCGAGCGCCGAAGCGCCAGGCGCGCGCGGCGCGCCCTCGCTCCTTGCGCGCTATCTTGACGCCTGCGGCGCGCGCGGCATGGCCCCTGCGGGGCTCGACGCCACGCAGGAAGCGCGGCTCCTGCGCGCGCTGTTGAAAGAACCGGAAATCGGCGCGCTGCGCGAGGCGCGGATCGCTTTGGCGATCGACGACGGCGTAAGGCGCGACGCGGCGAACGCCGCGCGCCAGATCGCCGACGCCGCCGCGGTCGAACGAGCGCAGGCGCATTTCGCGGAAGCGGGCGCGACCGACGCCGCCGACATGCTGGGCGCCTATCTCGACTTGCGTCGCGCCGGCGGCTGGGCGCCCGCGCATGAAGCGCCGACGCTCGCCGCGCTCGTCGCGCGCGCCGGCGTCGAACTCGACGCCGAACGGCTCCAGGCAGAAAACGCCGCGCTAGCGCCTCCAGCGACGGCAAGCCGGAAAGGCCTGTTCGCGGCGATGCGCGGATTCTTCGGCGGTTGAAAAGCGAGCGACCCGCGGAGGGGCAATCGCGCAGATGCGCGAGCAAAGGCAAACGGCGACGTCATGCCGCCTAAATAGGTCTGAATGCGATCGATTCGGCGCCAAGGCGGCGCGGGCTCGCCGCGACGCCAGCGCTACGCGTCAGGCGGCGGGGTTGGTCTGTTCGGCGACCTTGACCGGAAGCTGCGTTCTAATCGCGTCGACGATCCGTTGCATCGCGGCGTCTGATTCAGCGCCGCGCTTTTCCGCGACCATCGCCCGCTGCTCCATGGCCGCAAGCTCGGTCTGCGTCGCCGCGAGAAGCGACTGGAGCGCCTCAACCTCATTGCGCGACTGAACCAGAGCGGTCGAGAGTTCGGCGGCTTCCGCTTCAGATTTGCGCAACGCCGCTTCGGCGCGGTCGCCGCGCTCTTCGGCGCGCTCCAGCTTTTCCCGCACCGCATTGGCGGCGGTATGAGCTCGCGCCACCGCTTGCGCGGACTGCTTCTCGAGCTCCTTTATCGCTGCGGCCGCCTGAGACACGAGGTCCAGCGCCGCCGCCGCGTCGTCCGGGGCGCGCGGCCGCTGTCGGGCCGGATAATTGGGGGCCGGAGGCCTGTTTTCCCCTCTCGGGATGATATCGTCCATCACTTGATCCAGATCCAGCGAATCCATTAGCGCCTCCCGCTATCATACGAGCTGGATTGGCCAGCGCGTTCGCTCAGATTCCCATTATGGTCAAGAATCCGGCCAAATCTCGACCGCTAAGTCAAGTTTTAGCCACCGCGAGCGAGGTAAGCGTGCTCCATCGGACAGTATCGGCCTCCGCAAACCGATGCTTAAGCCAATACGACCGCCACTGCGACTAAAAACACGTCCCGATCACAGAAATTCCGTGCATACGCTCACTATCGCCGCGCGCCTGCAATATTTATGGCCCAATTGGCTCAACGTCTTGTCGCCCGGACCCAACCAAAAAGAGCGCGTCATGAACGAAACGGCCGATTCCCTCATTTCCCAAGAAACAATGTCAGCGCCTCCCAAGCCCGCGCGCTTCATTCGCTTTTTCGACGAAGTCGGCATCGCCGACGTGCCGCTTGTCGGCGGCAAGAACGCATCGCTCGGCGAAATGTACCGGGAGCTGACGGCTAAAGGCATCCTGGTCCCCAATGGCTTCGCCGTCACCGCCGACGCCTATCGCCATGCGCTGGACCAGGCCGGCGCCTGGACCGCCCTCAAGGCCGCGCTCGATGGGCTAAATCCGTCTGACGTCGACGATTTGGCCAAGCGCGCCGCACGCGCCCGCGACATCGTCTATGGCGCGCCGACGCCGCCCGATCTCGAGGCGGAAATCCGCACCGCGCTAGCCCGGCTCGCGCAGGAATATGGCGCCGATCTGACGGTCGCCGTGCGCTCCTCGGCGACCGCCGAAGATTTGCCGAACGCGAGTTTCGCCGGCCAGCATGACACCTATCTCAATGTGCGCGGCGCCGCGGCCGTTCTCGACGCGATTCGGCATTGCTTCGCGAGTCTCTTTACCGACCGCGCCATTCGCTATCGCATCGACAATGGCTTCGATCATTTCAAAGTGTTCAACTCGGTCGGCGTGATGAAAATGGCGCGGTCGGATCTGGCCGCGTCCGGCGTCATCTTCACGATCGACACCGAAAGCGGATTCGAGGACGTCGTCTTCATCACCGGCGCTTACGGGCTGGGCGAAAATGTGGTCCAGGGCGCGGTCGATCCGGATGAATTCTACGTCTTCAAACCCACCTATCAGCGGGGCAAGCGCGCGGTCCTGAAGCGCACGCTCGGCGCGAAAAAAATCAGGATGGTGTTTTCCGATCGCGGCAGGGCGACGACGCGCAACCTTCCGACCGACGTGAAGGACCGAGAGAAATTCTGCATTTCCGACGAAGAGGCGCTGACGCTCGCCGGACAGGCGATGACGATCGAGGCGCATTACAGCGCCAAGGCCGGCGCGCCCCGTCCGATGGACATTGAATGGGCGAAGGACGGCGTCGACGGCCGGCTCTATATCGTCCAGGCGCGTCCCGAAACGGTCGCGTCTCGCCGTGACCGCAACATCGCCGAAATCTACACGGTGACGAAGCATGGCGCCGTGAAGGTCGAAGGACGCGCGGTCGGCGCCAAGATCGCCAGCGGTAGAGCGCGGGTGATCGAGCATGTCAGCGCGCTTTCGACATTCGTCCCGGGCGAGATTCTCGTCGCCGACACGACCTCGCCCGATTGGGGCACCGTGATGAAATCGGCCGCCGCCATCGTGACCAATCGCGGCGGGCGCACCTGTCACGCCGCGATCGTCGCGCGCGAACTCGGCATTCCCGCGATCGTCGGCACGGATGCGGCGACGCGCCTCATCCACACCGGCGATCTGATTTCGGTGAGCTGCGCCGAGGGCGACGTCGGCATGGTTTATGAAGGCGACATCGAGTTTGAGGTGGAAAGAGTCAATCTTTCGACTCTGGCGAAGCCCGCCACGCACATCATGATGAATGTCGGCAATCCCGACAGCGCTTTCACGCTCGCCGCCCTGCCGAACGACGGCGTGGGTCTCGCGCGCATGGAGTTCGTCATCGCCGATTCGATCAAGGCGCATCCGATGGCGCTCGTTCACCCCGAGCGGCTCGAGCCGCGCGATCGCGCCGAAATTGCCAAACTGACCGCCAATTATGCGAGCCCCGGCGAATTCTTCGTCAAGCGTCTGTCGGAAGGCGTCGGCGCGATCGCGGCGGCGTTTTACCCGAAGCCTGTCGTCGTGCGCATGTCCGACTTCAAAAGCAATGAATATGCGTCACTGCTCGGCGGCGGCGTATTCGAAGCCTATGAAGCAAATCCGATGATCGGCTTTCGCGGCGCTTCACGCTATGCCCACCCCGCCTATAAGGACGGTTTCGCGCTCGAATGCGCCGCGATGAAACGCGTGCGCGACGAGATGGGACTCATCAACGTCAAGCTGATGATTCCCTTCTGCCGCCGCATCGATGAAGCTGACAAAGTCCTTTCCCTGATGCACGAGCTGGGTCTAGAACGCGGCAAGAACGGGCTCGAAATTTACGTGATGTGCGAAATTCCGAACAATGTGTTGTTGATCGATCAATTCTCCAAGCGCTTCGACGGATTTTCGATCGGCTCGAATGATCTGACGCAATTGACGCTTGGCGTCGACCGCGACTCGGAAATCGTCGCCTTCGACTTCGACGAGCGCGACGCAGGCGTCAAGGAGATCATTCGCTTGGCGGTCGAGGGCGCGAGACGCAACGGCCGTCACTGCGGAATCTGCGGCCAGGCGCCCTCGGATTATCCTGAAATCGCCGAGTTCCTAGTCGGCCTCGGGATCGACTCGATCAGCCTCAATCCCGACACGGTCCTGCAGACGACGAAGCGCATCGTCGAATTGGAGAAACGTCTCGGCAGAGCGCCGAGAAAGATTGATTGATTGATCGCGCCCGTCTTTCGACCAACACAATTTGCTCCACGCGCCGAACGCCGCCGGAGTCCATCACTCCTCGGCGACGCGGCGCCAGCGAGGGATTCAACATGAAAGTTTTCGCCACGATGGCGCCGGCCGCCGCACTTATCGGAATCGCGGCGGCGCTGCATTTCGCGGAAGCTGGGTCGATCATCAATTTTGTCGCCTCGGCGCTGGCGCTCGCGAGCGTCGCGCATGTCATCGGCGAAGCCACCGACCAGCTTGGCAACCGTCTCTCGCCGGCGACGACGGGAATCATTCAGTCGGCAGTCGGCAATCTGCCCGAACTCTTCGTCTGTATCTTTGCGCTGAGGGCCGGGCTGCTGACTGTCGTGCAGGCTTCGCTGATCGGCTCGATTCTGTCCAACGCGCTCCTGGTTCTCGGTCTCGCCTTTGTCGCCGGCGGCTGGAAACACGGCGTTCTTTGCTTCGAGAGCCAAACGCCGCGGATGATCGCGACGCTGCTCCTTTTAGCGGTTTCGGCGCTGGTGCTGCCGACGCTCGCTCAGGAGCTGCATCTTCCGAGCGGCGCGCATGAGCAGGAGCTTGCCATCGTCTGCGCAGTCGTGCTGCTGTTGGTTTTCGTCGTTCTCACTCAGGCCATATTGAGACAGGGCCAGCGCGCGCTGCCGGCGGAGACTCATGCGCGCCTTCATGCCTGGCCGCTCGGCGCGGCGGTAGGCGTTCTCGCCGTTTGCGGAATCGCCGCCGGCTTCGTGTCCGATTGGTTCGTCGACGCGCTCGGACCCGCGATCGAAGCGCTTGGCGTCAGCGAAGCCTTCTCCGGTCTTGTCGTCGTCGCCATCGCCGGCAACGCCGTCGAGAATGTCGTCGGCGTTCGGCTCGCGGCGCAGGGCAAGGCGGATCTCGCGGTGAGCGTCATCCTCAACTCGGCGCTGCAGGTCGCGGTGGCGCTGATCCCAGCGCTCGTGCTCATTAGCTTCGCGATTGGCGGCGCGACGCCCTTCACGCTCGCCATTCCGCCGATTCTCGCGGCGGCGCTGTTTCTTTCAGTCTTGGTAGTCACCGTCGTGACCGTCGACGGCCGCGCCGACATGGTCGACGGCGCCGCGCTCATCGGGCTCTATGTCATCGTCGCGGCGATCTTCTGGTGGGGCTAGTTCCGCACTCGCGCCCTATATGTGTCGCTTAGCAGGCGGCGCCGACATCAGTCCGGCGCCGCTCGAGAGCGACAAGAGCGCGACGGGAGAGACTGATGAAAAAAAGCTTAGCAATCCTATTCGCCGGCCTTCTGGCCTTCGGCGGAACGGCGCGTGGCGGCGCGGTCGACGCGCATCGCGCCTTTCTTCCCGGCGATGTCAAATGGGCGCCGGCGCCAAGTTCGCTGCCGGGCGGCGCCGAAATGGCGGTGCTCTACGGAGATCCATCGCAGCAAGGAGATTTCGTCATTCGCATCAAGGCGCCGAAGGGCTATCGCGTGCCGCCGCACACCCATCCCGGCGCGGAACTCGTGACGATCATCTCCGGCGCCTTCAGCTTCGGCAGAGGCCCATCGGCGGACCGCGCCAGCGTCGAGAAGCTTCCAGCAGGCAGCTTTATCGCGATGCCCGGAGGCGTCCTGCATTACGTCTTTGTCGATGAAGACTCGGTGCTCCAGATCAACGCCGCCGGTCCTTGGAAGATCGACTATTACGATCCCAAAGACGATCCGCGACTCAACATCGCCCCGGCCGGAACGCCCCAAAATTAAAAATTCGGCCGACAAATGAAACGGCGCGCGCCTTTACATCCAAGGTCGCGAGCCGTTCCTTTTTGGGCTTCCGCCCGCTGGCGGCCGCCTCCCTTTTCAAGTTAGGACCGCTGACGTCGAAGACAAGCAGGATTGTTCCGCTCCTCGCGCAACGCGCCAATCGGCTTCACGATTCAATCGCGCCCTCGCTCATCCCGGCGCATCGCGCTTGCGTCGATTCGCCTGTGTGCAAATATTCCAGCGATCGTACAAGAACTTCGTCGCAGGGTTACTTTTTGCGCGTTTCGCCTTTAGAGTTCGGCCCGCGCGGTATAACTCCGCAACCCTGAATGGAGATCAATGATGATTCGATTTTCGCTCGGACGCGCGTTATGCGCGATGTCCTTCGCAATCGCGCTCGCGCCCGGCGCCGCCATGGCGCAGTCCGTGCAGGTTGGCACGCTCCTTTGCCATCTCTCCGGCGGAGTCGGCATGATCATCATCGAGAATCAAGCGCTCGACTGCGTCTACCGGGACGCGAAAGGCAGCCCGCCCCAGCATTATATCGGCAGGCTGACCAATGTCGGCGCCAATATCGGCATCAGCGGTCCGGGTCAGATGATTTGGACGGTTCTCGCGGCCACGAACAGCATCGAGCCCGGCGCGCTGTCGGGAGACTATGTCGGCGCTGAAGGATCAGCCGCGGTCGGCGCCGGCGCCGGCGCCGCCGTTCTTGTCGGCGGCTCCAACAAGACGATCTCCTTGCAGCCGGTTTCCGTCTCGCTGGGCACCGGATTGAATGTCTCCGCGGGCATCGGCAATGTCAGCCTGCAATATATGCCGGTGACGCCGCCGCCCCCGCCGCCCGGCCCCGCGCCCAAGAAGCCGCGCCACCATCGGTAAGTTCGGTCCGTGCAATGGACGAAAAAACGGGCGCGCCGCCAGCGCGCCCGTTGTTTTTTTAACGCTGTCGGCGTCAC
The DNA here is from genome assembly GCF_046349115.1 of Methylocystis sp. Taxonomy (GTDB): domain Bacteria; phylum Pseudomonadota; class Alphaproteobacteria; order Rhizobiales; family Beijerinckiaceae; genus Methylocystis. The sequence continues at coordinate 269,664 of NZ_JAXMCX010000003.1, forward strand.
TTCGAATGGGGCGTCCCGAGGTAAGGGAATTCTTTCAAAGTGTCGGTATGCGGATTCAACCCATCCGGGGGGATGTCGCCCTTTGAAAGAAAGGAGAGACGAAAATTGATGACGTCGTCGGCGAAGGTGCGGCCGTTCGGATAGCCCGCTGGCCTTGTGGGATCGAAGCTCAGCATGTCGGGCAGGATGCCGTGTTCCTCGATCGCGGCGATCGCTTCGTCCCTCGCATAATTGCCGGTATGGCCCATCAGATGGATGAATTGTTCGAGCCAGCGCTTGCGATCATTCACCGGTTCGCTGGCGTTGTATTCTTCCTTGGTTTCGTCGGTGTTGAAGAAACTGCTGACCGACGGATGGCCGGCGCGATCGACATGGACGAGTTCGCCGTCGCGGCGGACGCTGCAGCGGCCCCAGATTTTCACGCCTGGATCGCCGCCAAGCGCGCTCGTCGGCATTTCGACGACGGTCGACAGCACATTGGCCTCGGTGTTCGAATCAACGCCCGTCCAGGGAGATTTGCCGCCAAGATGCGGCGCGGTGAAATTTCTGCCGCCGGACGTGTCGAACAGCGCGAGAATGCCGTCGTAATCGAAGAAGAATGCGTCGCTGCGCACGCCGGCGAAGAAGGTGAACTCGCCTGATCGGACGATATTCGGCTTGGGGCCGAAAGACACTTCCGCGCCCGAGACGATCTTTTCGCCGACCGGTTCGGGAGAACGGGACTGAGGCCCTTGCGCCAGATAAACGTCGAAGGTCTGTCCGCCGTTCTGCTTTGGCGAGAACACATAGCTGATCGCGATGTCGGTCAGGCAATCGCCGTCATTGTCGATGTTGAGTCGATAGATCGCCTCGGGATGAAACTCATCGTAAGAAGGATTGGCGTTGAGGATGATCGCCGTCCGGGACGGATCGCCAGGCGATTGGAACGCATAGAGATCACACAAGTCCAACCTCTGATCGCCCAGCGGCGGACCGAGGCTGAGGCCGGTGAAATGATTCGACATACGTTGCCTCCTTTAATGAACGTCAAGCTGGGTTGTTGGCGCGCCTATGCGCGCACGCTAATTCGCGTTTGTTTCAACATCAAGATTGTTCGCGAATTCTTTTATTCGCCGCGAATGAGCCTGATGATGCTCGAAAAATCCGCGCCGCCCTGGCCGGCCGCCTGATGCAAAGCATAGAGCTGCGTCGCCACGGCCCCGAGCGGCGAGGCCGCGCCGGCGTGCGCGGCGGCCTCCTGGGCGAGTCTTAAATCTTTCAGCATCAGAGCGGACATGAAGCCCGGACTGTAGTCGTTGTTCGCGGGCGACGTCGGGACCAGATCAGGCACCGGGCAGTAGCTCGTCAGCGACCAGGACTGGCCCGAGGAGATCGACGCGGCGTCGAACAGCGCCCGATGCGAAAGCCCAAGTCTTTCAGCGAGCACGAAAGCCTCCGCGGTCGCGATCATCGTGACGCCGAGCATGAGATTGTTGCAGATTTTCGCTGCCTGTCCCATGCCGGCGCCGCCGCAATGAAGCACATGCGCGCCCATATGTTCGAGGATCGGCTTCGCCGCCGCGAAGGCCGCCGCCTCGCCGCCGCACATGAAGGTCAGCGTCGCCGCCGTCGCGCCGGCGACGCCGCCCGACACCGGCGCATCGACCGAGCGCGCGCCGTTCACTTGCGCAAGAAGATGCGCGGCGCGCGCGCTTTCGATATCGATCGTGGAACAGTCGATGAGCAGTGCGCCGCGCGCTAGAGGCGCAACTTCGTTCCAGACGGCGAGCGTCTGATCGCCGCTCTGCAACATGGTGATCGCGACTTCGGCGCCCTCGATCGCTTGACGCAAGGAGGTCGCGGCGATCACGCCGTCGCTAGCGGCGGCCTTAACGAGCGAGGCGTTAAGATCGAATCCCAACGTCTCGACGCCGGCGCGCGCCAGCGCCGCCGCCATCGGGCGGCCCATATTTCCAAGTCCGATGAAAGCCGCGCGCGCCATGGCTTAAGACAAGGTCGGCATGACGAAACTCGCGCCCTCCCGAATGCCGCCGGGCCAGCGCGATGCGACCGTCTTGGTCTTGGTATAAAAGCGAATGGCGTCTGGCCCATGCTGATTGAGATCGCCGAACATCGATCGCTTCCAGCCGCCGAAAGTGTAATAGGCGAGAGGCGTCGGGATCGGCACATTGACGCCGACCATGCCGACCTCGACGCGGGAGGCGAATTCGCGCGCCGCATCGCCGTCGCGGGTGAAAATCGCGACGCCATTGCCAAATTCGTGATCATTGGCGAGCGACAGCGCTTCGTCGAAACCGCGCGCGCGCACGACGCTGAGCACCGGGCCGAAGATTTCCTCCCTATAGATGCGCATGTCGGGCCGCACCTCGTCGAAGAGGCAGCCGCCCATGTAAAAGCCGTTCTCATAGCCTTGTAGCTTGAAGCCGCGGCCATCGACTCGAAGCTTGGCGCCCTCCTCGACACCGAGCGCGACATAGTCCTTGACCCGCTCCAGATGCGCCCGCGTGATCAGCGGACCGAAATCGGCGGAAGGATCGGTCGACGGCCCCACGCGCAAATTCTCCACCCGTGGTTCGAGCCTCGCGACGAGCGCGTCGGCGGTCGCTTCGCCCACCGGCACCGCAACCGAAATCGCCATGCAGCGCTCGCCGCCCGAGCCGTAAGCCGCGCCGACCAGCGCGTCGACCGCCTGATCCATGTCGGCGTCGGGCATGATCACCATATGGTTCTTCGCGCCGCCAAAACATTGCATGCGTTTCCCATGCGCGGCGCCATGCGCATAGACATATTCGGCGATCGGCGTCGAGCCGACAAAGCCGATGGCCTTGACTCTTGGCTCTTCGAGCAGCGCGTCCACCGCTTCCTTGTCGCCATTGACGACATTGAGCACGCCCGGCGGCAGGCCGGCTTCAAGCATCAGTTCGGCGAGCAGCAGCGGCGCGCCGGGATTGCGCTCGGAGGGCTTCAAGATGAAGGCGTTGCCGCAGGCGATCGCCGGCGCGAATTTCCACATCGGAATCATCACCGGGAAATTAAAGGGCGTAATGCCGGCAACGACGCCGAGCGGCTGGCGCATCGAATAAACGTCAAAGCCCGCCGTCGCCGAATCGGTGAATTCGCCCTTCATCAGATGCGGGACGCCGATGCAGAATTCGACGACCTCGACGCCGCGCTGGATTTCGCCTTGTGCATCGGCGAGGGTCTTGCCGTGCTCGCGGGCGAGAATTGACGCTAGCCTCTCCTTCTCGCGCGCGACGAAATCGACGAATTTCATCAGCACGCGGGCGCGGCGCTGCGGATTGACCGCCGCCCATTCGCGTTGTGCCGCAGCGGCGTTGTCGACCGCGGCGCACACTTCGTCGCGGCTGGCGAACGGCACGCGGGAGATCGCGGCGCCGGTCATCGGCTCATAGGCGTCGCAAAAACGCCCGGATGTTCCCTTGACCCGGCGCCCGCCGATAAAATGCGATAATTCTTCCATGTTCGCTCATCTAAGGCGCGTCCGCGCGATGTCATCTCGCAGGAGAGGGCGACGCAATGTCATCTCGCAAGATGGCGCGAAGCGCCTATATGCCTATATATTAAAGGGTGACGGCTTCCACGACGGCCATCGACGATGGGACTGCAACTCGCGAGCAAAGGCAAGAATCGATACGCGCAGGCGCCGCGACGGGCGGACTGGACGATCGATCAGAACTGGGCCTCCTATAGCGACGAGGAGCATGACCGCTGGAACCGGCTCTTCGCCCGGCAGGCGAAGCTTTTGCCAGGCCGTGCGTGCGACGAATTCCTCGGGGCGAAGCAGAAGCTCGAACTGTCGCGCTCCGGCATTCCGGATTTCGCCGATTTGAGCCGGCGATTAAGCGCGATGACCGGCTGGAGCGTCGTCCCGGTCGCGGGGCTCATTCCCGACGACGCCTTCTTCAATCATCTCGCCAATCGGCGCTTTCCGGCGGGCGCCTTCATTCGCCCCGAGTCGGAACTTGGATATCTGCAGGAGCCGGATGTCTTCCACGATGTCTTCGGCCATGTGCCGCTCCTCGCCAATCCGACCTATGCGCGCTTTCTAGAAGCCTATGGCAAAGGCGGCCAACGGGCGCTGGCGCGCGGGCAGCTCCACAATCTCGCGCGGCTTTACTGGTATACGATCGAATTCGGCCTGATCGAGACGCCGGCGGGGCTGCGCATCTTCGGGGCCGGAATCCTGTCCTCGCCTTCGGAAACGATCTTTTCGCTCGCAGATTCCTCGCCGAACCGCGTCGCCTTCGATCTCGAACGCGTCATGCGGACCAATTACGTCATCAGCGATTTTCAGCAGACCTACTTCGTCATCGAAAGTTTCGAGAAGCTGCTCGCCGCCGGCTACCAGGATTTCGCTCCGATCTATGATCGGCTGCGCGGCGCTTCCGACTTCGCCCCTTACGAGCTGGCGCCTGGAGATCGCATCATCTCGCGCGGCGATTTTCACTATTTTCGCGCGAAGCGGAGCGCTTAAGTCGGCGCCGCGAATTAATTGCGCCAACGCCGGCTGGTTCGCAGCCATGCGAGCCTGGAGGCTCGCAGTCCAGCATGCGCCTCACTTGATGCGCCGCCCTTGGAACGCGAGCCTCCAGGCTCGCCAAAGCTCCTGCGGCCGATAGAATTATTTCATGGCGTCGCGTTCATCACCCGTTGCTCGATGGCGCCAAAGATCGAACGGCCATCGGCGTCGCGCATTTCGATGCGCGCCACATCGCCGGCCTTCAAGAATGGCGTTCGCGGCGCGCCCTCGATGAGGGTCTCCACGACGCGCTGCTCGGCGATGCAGGAGTATCCATCCCCGCCCTGCCCGATCGGCCTGCCGGGCCCGCCATCGGCGTCGCGATTGGACACCGTGCCGGAGCCGATGATCGTGCCGGCGCAGAGCGTCCGCGTTCGCGCCGCATGAGCGATGAGATGCGGAAAGTCGAAGGTCATGTCCTTGCCCGCGCCCGGCCGGCCGAATGGCGCGCCATTGACGAAGGAGAGCAGCGGCAGCGACAGCCTTCCGCCATCCCATGCGTCGCCAAGTTCGTCAGGCGTCACGGCGACGGGGGAAAAGGCGGACGCCGGCTTTGACTGGAAAAAGCCGAAGCCCTTCGCAAGCTCCGCAGCGACCAGTCCGCGCAGGGTCACGTCATTGACCAACAGGATAAGCTTGATGTGATTGCGCGCCGCCGCCGGCGTAACGCCCATCGGCACGTCGTCGGTGACCACGGCGACCTCGGCCTCGAGATCGAGCCCATGCGTCTCGTCGAGCAAGGGAATGTCGTCGCGCGGCCCGAGGAAGGCGTCGGAGCCGCCCTGATACATCAGCGGGTCGGTCCAAAAGCTCTCCGGCATATCGGCGCCGCGCGCCTTGCGAACCAGCGCGACGTGATTCACATAGGCCGAGCCGTCCGCCCATTGATAGGCGCGCGGCAGCGGCGACGCGCAATCCTCTTCGCGAAAGGGAAAGCTTTCGCGAAGACCGCATTCGAGCCGCGCCGCCAGCGCCTGCAACTGCGGCGCGACAGCCTCCCAGTCGTCGATCGCCGACTGCAGCGTCGGCGCGACGAACCCCGCCGCCACAGCCCGTGACAGATCGCGCGAAACGAGGACGAGCGCGCCGTCACGCCGGCTTTTTAGCGAGGCGAGCTTCACGGGCCCTCGCCGGTGAACTGACGCCGCAAACCCGACCAGCAGTCGGCATAATCCTTCTGCAGCGTATCGAGCGACAGCGCGAAAGCGGTCGGATAAAAAGGCAGCCGCGACTCGAACATGAAGGCGAGCCCGTCATCGATCTTCGCCGGAACAAGCTCTTCCCGTGAGGCGCGCGCGAAGGCTTCGGCGTCAGGACCATGCGGCAGCATCGCATTATGCAGCGACATGCCGCCGGGCTCGAAGCCAGAGGGCTTGGCGTCATAGCGCCCGTAAATCAGTCCCATGAATTCGCTCATGATGTTCAAATGATACCACGGAGGCCGGAAACTATGTTCCGCGACCTGCCAGCGCGGCGGAAAAATCGCGACATCGACATTGCCGACGCCGGCTTCATCCGACGGAGAGGTCAGGACCGTAAATATTGATGGGTCGGGGTGATCGAACCGCAAGGCGCCGATCGGACAGAATTTGCGCAGATCATATTTATATGGCGCATAATTGCCGTGCCAGGCGACGACGTCGAGCGGCGAATGGTCGATCTCGCAGCGATAGAAGGCGCCGCCTGATTTGATCGTAAACCGGCAGGGCTTTTCCTTGTCTTCGAAGGCGGCGGTCGGCGCAAAGAAATCGCGCGGATTGGCGAGCCCATTGGCGCCGATCACGCCGCGATAGGGCAATGTGAAAGGCGCGCCATAATTTTCGCAGACGTAGCCGCGCGACGCGCCGGCGGAAAGTTCGACGCGAAATTTCACGCCTCTCGGAATGACGCAAATCTCGCCGGGCACGCAGTCGATCAGGCCGAATTCGGTGAAGATACGCAGTTCGCCAAGCTGCGGAACAATCAGGAGTTCGCCGTCAGCGTCGTAGAAATAATCGTCCTCCATCGACCGCGCGGCGAGATAGAGATGCGCCGCCATGCCAATCCTCAGCCCGCAATCGCCAGCCGTCACGATCGTGCGCATGCCCTCGATAAGGGAGCCCGCGTCGCCCGCGACGGCGCTCGCGCTCCATCGCAGCTGCCCAAACGGCGCCGAGACATGGCGACAGGGCGCGGTCTTCCACAGGGGCTGCGATATCGGCTTGGGTTCACGGATGTGAAGGACCGAAGGCCTGATCCGGTAGAGCCACGAGCGGCGGCTGAGATGTCTCGGCGCCGTGAACGCCGAGCCGGACAATTGCTCGGCGTAAAGCCCGTATGGGCATCGTTGCGGCGAGTTCTGACCGATCGGCAGCGCGCCGGGGAGCGCTTCGCTCTCGAACTCATTGCCAAAGCCGTGCAAATAGCGCGTTGGCGTCATGTCAGCTCGCGGCCCGGTTCAACACGCCGCGGCGGATTTGGTCCTCTTCGATCGACTCGAACAGAGCGCGGAAATTTCCTTCGCCGAAGCCTTCATCGCCCTTGCGCTGAATGAATTCGAAAAAGATTGGGCCGATGACCGTTTTGGAGAAAATCTGCAACAGCAGACGGCGCGCGCCGGTCGTGACGCCGTCGATCAGAATGCCGAGCTCCCTGAGCCGCTGCGTCGGCTCGCCATGGCCCGGGAGCCTCTGCTCCAGCGCATCATAATAGGCGTCCGGCGGCGCTGGCATGAAATCGAGCCCGTTCTTGCGCATCGCGACAACAGTTTCGTAGATGTCGCGACAGGCGCAGGCGATATGCTGAATGCCTTCGCCCTTGTAAGCGTCGAGAAATTCCTCGATCTGGCTTTTCTCGTCCGAGCTTTCATTGATCGGAATACGAATCTTGCCGCAGGGACTGGTCATCGCGCGAGAGCGCAGGCCGGTCAGCTTGCCCTCGATGTCGAAATAGCGAATCTCCTTGAAATTGAAGATGCGCTCGTACCATTTCGCCAGCGCGTCCATGCGGCCGCGGCGCACATTATGGGTAAGATGGTCGATCTCCGTCAGGCCCACGCCGAAAGGCTTGGGATCGCGCTCGCCCGTCCATCTGAAATCGACATCCCAGATCGAACCCTGGTCGCCATAGCGATCGACGAAATAGATGAGCGAGCCGCCGACGCCTTCGATCGCCGGAATGTTCAGCTCCATCGGGCCGACGCCGAAAGCGATAGGCTTGGCGCCGTGCGAAACCGCGCGGCGCATCGCCTTGGCGGCGTCGACGACGCGAAAACCGATGCAGCAGACCGAGGGCCCATGCGCCTTCTGGAAGTCGGCGGCGAAGCTGCGCGGCTCCGCATTCAGCACATAATTCACCTCTCCCTGGCGATACAGCGTCACATTCTTGGAACGGTGGCGCGCGACCGCCGCGAAACCCATCTTTTCAAATAGCGACGCCAGTTGCGCAGGCTCCGGATGGGCGAATTCGACAAATTCGAATCCGTCCGTTCCCATCGGGTTTTCGGCGGGCGTCGCGGCGCCGCCACGCATCGACTCCATGACGAGGCCTTTGCAGCTTGCGCTGAACTGCTATTTAAATATTGCGTCGCCGGCCCGGTTAAAGACCCATGATCCTTTACGATTATTTCCGCTCGTCGGCCGCCTATCGCGTACGCATCGCGATCGCGCTCAAGGGGCTCGCCGTCGAACGCCGGCACGTCCATTTAGTGCGCGGCGAACAGCGTGACCTCGGCTATCGGGCGAAAAACCCGCTGGCGATCGTACCGACGCTGGAGCTCGACGACGGCAGACTGATCACCCAATCCTTGGCGATCATCGACTATCTTGACGCGCTACAGCCTGATCCGCCGCTCCTGCCGAAAGACGCCGTATTGGCAGCTCAGGCGCGGGCGGCGGCGTTGACGATCGCCTGCGAGATTCATCCGCTCGCCAATTTGCGAGTCATCGAGGCGCTGCAAAGTTCATTCGGCGCGAGGGACGAGCAGATCGCCGAATGGCGCCGGCGCTGGATCGCCGAGGGCCTACACGCGGTCGAAGCGCTGATCGCGCCCGCGCCTTTCGCCTTTGGCGCAACGCCCTCTCTCGCTGACATATGCCTCATTCCGCAGGTCTATAATGCGCGGCGCTTCGACGTGCCGCTCAACGACTGCCCGCGCATCCTCGTGGCAGACGCCGCCTGCAGCGTCCACCCCGCCTTCGTCGCGGCGCGGCCAGAAGCGCAACCAAACGCCGAATAATTCTCAGGCCGCGCGCGTTAGATCGGCGATCGCCGCACCGAGAAACCGGCCGGCTTCGCCGCCGGTCACCACGCGATGATCGAAAGTCAGGCTGAGCGGCAGTATCCGATGCACCGCCGGTGCGCCATCGACCGCCACGACCTCGTCGCGGATGCGGCCGGCGCCGAGAATCGCGACCGTCGGCGGCAGAACGATCGGCGCGGCGTAGCGCCCGGCGATCATGCCGAAATTCGAGAGCGTAATGGTCGCGCCGCGCAGCTCCTCGGGCGGGATGCGCCGCGCCGCGGCGTCCTCGCGCATCCTGTTCAGCGCCTTGCGCAAATCCTTTGCGTCGCGATTGCCGACATCGCGCAGGACAGGCACGAAGAGGCCCTCTTCGGAAAGATCGACGGCGACGCCAAGGTCGATCTTCTTCATCACGCGACGCGCGAAGGCATGAGGCTCGAACCAGGCGTTGAGCGCAGGCTCCGCCTCGCAGGCTTTGGCAAGAGCGCGGATCAGCCGGACGGTCGTGTCGGTCCCGGCGGCCCAGGCGTTGATGTCGGCGTCGTCGACGATGGTGGCGGCGGCGACTTCGGCCTGCGCCTGCGCCATATTATGCGCCATGGCGCGACGCGCGCCGCGCAGCGGCTCGGCGGCGACCGTCTCGCTGAGAATGCGCGCCACCCGTTCGATGTCCTGGACAGTGATCAGCCCGTCAGGTCCTGAGGGCGTCACCATGGCGAGATCGACATTGAGCTTGCGCGCCAGCGCCCGCACCGCAGGCGTCGCCCGCAGCGCCCCGCCGGCGTGACCAACCGAAATTGGCTGATCGCGGACAATTGCGGCGCCATGCTGAACCGCGCCGACGACCGATCCACTATCCTCCCCAGCGCCCTCGAAACCCACCAGTGGCGCGCCGATGCGGATCACGTCTCCGGCAGAGCCAAACAGCCGCTCGATGCGGCCGGCCTGAGGCGACGGAATTTCGACAACGGCCTTGGCGGTTTCGACCGCGACCAGCGGCTGATCGACCTTGACGTTCTCGCCGGCGGCCACGCGCCATTCGACAAGTTCGGCCTCCTGCAACCCTTCTCCGAGATCAGGGAGACGAAAAATATTCATGACGCCTCCATCGCCTGGCGAACGCCGTCGATGATGCGATCGACGCTCGGAATATATTGCTTCTCCAATTTCGCCAGCGGCACGACGACGTCATAACCGGTGACCCGCTTGATCGGCGCCAGCAGCGAATAGAGCGCCCGCTCGGCGATTTCGGCGGCGATTTCGGCGCCAAATCCGGCTGTGCGCGGCGCTTCATGGACAATGACGCAACGTCCGGTCTTTTCGACCGACCGCAGAATCGTCTCAATATCGAGCGGCTTTAGCGTCGCGACATCGATCACGTCGATCGTCACGCCCTCTTCTTCAAGCTTATCGGCCGCGGCCAGCGTCTCCGGAACCATCGCGCCCCAGGTCACGACCGTCGCGTCGGCGCCTTCCCGCAATGTGAAACAGGCGTCGAGCGGCAGTTCGGCGCCATCGTCCGCGACCTCCTCGCGAAAGAGGCGATAGAGCCGCGTCGGCTCGAGAAAGATCACCGGATCGGGATCGCGCACCGCCGCCAGAAGCAGACCATAGGCGCGCGCCGGCGAAGAGGGCGCGACAACGCGCAGCCCTGGCATATGCGCGAACATCGCTTCTGGACTTTCCGAATGATGCTCGGGCGCGTGAATGCCGGCGCCGCAAGGCGAGCGCAGCACCATCGGGCAGGTCATTCGTCCGCGCGTGCGATTGCGCAGCCGGGAGGCGTGATTGATGATCTGATCGATCGCCGGATAGATGAAGCCTGAAAACTGAATTTCGGCGACGGGCTTCAGCCCCATCGCCGCCATGCCCACCGCGACCCCGGCGATGCCGCCTTCGGCCAAGGGCGTGTCGATGACGCGATTGCGGCCGAAGCGCGACTGCAGACCGTTGGTGGCGCGAAACACGCCGCCATTGACGCCGATGTCCTCGCCGAGCAGCAGGACATCATCGTCTTCGCTCATCGCCCGCGCCAGCGCGAGATTGACCGCTTCGACCAAAGTGATTTCAGCCATGGCCGTTCCCGTTCGTTGGCGCGAAGCGGCGCGCCTCTTCGCGTTGCCACTGCATGGAGTCGGGGAGCCTAGCGTAAAGATGGTCGAACATCGCGTCGGAGCCGAGCGGCGAAGCGCTCAGATAGGCGGCGACCTCCCGGTCTACTTCTTCCGCGCACGCCTGATGAAGCGTCGCCTCCTGCTCCTTCGACCAAGCGCCTTGGCTCACGAGATAAGAGCGCAGCCGCGCGATCGGTTCGCGCGTCCACTGCACGCGGACGATCTCGGGATCGCGATAGCGCGATGCGTCGTCGGCGGTGGTGTGATCGCCGAGACGATAGGTGAGCGCCTCGATCACCGTCGGCCCGCCGCCCGACCGCGCCTTGTCGATCGCCCGACGCACGACTTCATGGACCGCGATCACGTCATTGCCGTCGACCTGCCGTCCTTCAACGCCGGCGGCGACCGCCTTTTGCGCGAGGGTTTCGGCCGCGCTTTCGAGTTCGCGCGGCGTCGATATCGCCCAGCCGTTGTTGTTGATGATGAACACGACCGGCGTCTTCCAGACTCCCGCCATATTCAGCGCTTCGTAAAAGGCGCCATTCGAAGTGCCGCCGTCGCCGATAAAAGTGACGACGACGCGAGGCTCCTTGCGCATCATCAGCGCGTAAGAAGCGCCGACCGCATGCGGCGCCTGGGTGGCGACCGGCACGCAATTTGGAAAGTCGCCGCGCGCATGTTTGAAATCGCTGCCGCGCTCGTCGCCGCCCCAATAGAGCAGACATTCCGACATCGACATGCCGCGATGGAATTGCGCCGCGTGATCGCGATAGGACGGCACGAGCACGTCGCGTTCTTCCATCGCGGCCGCCGCCCCGACGCCGATCGCCTCCTGGCCGAGCGCGGAGGCGAATGTTCCGAGCTGACCGGTGCGCTGAAGGCTGATCGCCTTATTGTCGAAGATTCTGGTTCGCGTCATCGCGCAATAGAATTGGACCAGCCGGTCAATGTCTTTCGCCGATGCGCTCGCCGCCTTGCTGATCTCGCCGCTCGGCGACAGCAATTGGACGAAATCCAAAGGGAGATCGAAGCCCATCTCAATGTTTCCCATCGCCCCGCTCCTGATGAGCGAAGTAGCGCGGCGATGCGAGGCGTCACGTCGCCGCGACAATTTTTTTGTGTTTTCGCGCCGCAGCGCGGGAGAGTCGCTGCTTGATCCTTTCTCAATTCATTCGTGAGGATTTCACTGCAACCGCACCCGAGAAACTGGCGCTAACTTGGCCGCTCTATGGCGATGGCGGTCGCCTCTCCGCCGCCGATGCAGAGCGCGGCGACGCCCTTCTTCAGGCCCATCGACTCCAGAGCGGAAAGCAGCGTGACGATGATCCGCGCGCCCGATGCGCCAATTGGGTGGCCAAGCGCGCATGCGCCGCCGCGAACATTGACCTTGTCATGCGGCAGGTCCAACTCGCGCATCGCCGCCATCGCGACGACGGCGAAAGCTTCATTGATCTCGAAGAGATCGACGTCGCCGGTCGTCCAACCGACCCGACCCATCAGCTTGCGGATCGCTTCGATCGGCATGACGGAGAAGCGACTCGGCGCGCCAGCAACGGTGACATAGCCCCTTATGAGCGCGAGCGGCGTTGCGCCGGCGCGCTCGGCGCCGTCGGCGCGCATCAGGGCCAGCGCCGCCGCCCCGTCAGATATTGCGCTGGCGTTGGCGGCGGTGATCGTTCCATCCTCCCTGAACGCCGGTTTGAGACGCGGAATATCCTCCGCCTTCGCCTTGCCGGGGAGCTCGTCGCTGGCGATGGTTCGCGCATTGGCGCCTTTGCCCAGCGTGATCGGCGCGATCTCTTGAGCGAAGGATTGGTCTGCCGTGGCGCGTTGAGCGCGCGCGAGCGAGGTCGCCGCATAATCATCCTGCATCTCGCGGGTGAATTGATATTGCGTCGCGCAATCCTCGGCGAAAGAACCCATCAGCCGGCCTTTTTCATAGGCGTCCTCGAGACCATCCAAGAACATATGATCGAGGACCTTGCGATGGCCCATCCTGTAACCCGAGCGAACGCGATCGAGCAGATAGGGCGCATTGCTCATGCTCTCCATGCCGCCCGCGACCGCGACGCGCGCGCCGCCCGCCGCGAGCTGGTCACTCAAGAGCATCACCGCCTTCATGCCCGAGCCGCACATCTTGTTGATAGTGATGGCGCCGGTCGCTTCGGAGAGTCCCGCGCCGAGCGCCGCCTGACGCGCCGGCGCCTGGCCGAGGCCGGCGGAAAGCACGCAGCCCATCGCTGCTTCGTCTATGTCGTTTGGCGCGAGTCCGGCGCGCGCCACGGCGGCTTCGATGGCGCGGGCGCCGAGCTGCGGCGCAGGAATGTCCTTCAGCTCTCCCAGAAAGGCGCCGATCGGCGTGCGCGCGGCGCCGATAATGGCGACGGGTGCGGCAGCGCTCATGACAAAGTCCTCTGGTCCTCAGCTCTCCCAGAGAGAATATGGCGACGAATTCCAGTATTTAAACATCGGCGGCGGCGTATCGTCGCCGGCGAGAATATCTTCGACCGCTTCGGCGCTCACTGCGTCGAGCCTGTCGGGCGACCATTTCGGACGCCGATCCTTGTCGATGATCGCGGCGCGAATTCCTTCATAGAGATCGTGAGTGGCGAGCATGCGGCAGGCCGCCTTGAACTCATTGGTCAGACAGGTTTCGAGATCGGGAGCCTGCGCGGCGCGCTGGAGCAATGCGCGCGTGACTTTCAGCGCCGTCGGCGACTTCGAACGGATGTCCTCAGCCGCGCCCAGCGAGAATTCCGATCCCTCGCGCGTAAAACCGGCGATCACATCCGCGACCTGCTCATACGCGGCCGCCTCAGCGAGCAATCGCTTGTGTTGCGAGAGCGGACCGTGATCGCTTTGGCGCGCAAGACGCCGCAAGGCGGCGTCGACATCCTCGGCGCGCTTAATCGTCGAGAATTCCTTGATTAGCCGCTCGATATCTTCCGATTGGATCATGAGATCGGCGAGACCGCCGTCGATGGCGTCAGCCGCCGTCACCGACGCAGCCGACAACGCCATATAGAGACCGATCGCGCCGGCGCGGGAGAGAAGCCAGCTCGCGCCCACGTCGGGAAAGAATCCGATGCCGACCTCCGGCATGGCGATCCGGCTCCGCTCGGTCACGACCCGCCGGTTGCCATGCGACGATATGCCGACGCCGCCGCCCATGACGATCCCATCCATGATCACGACATAGGGCTTGGGAAAGGAAGCGATGCGGGCGTTGAGCTGATATTCCTCGCGCCAGAAGTCGGCGAACCGCCGCTTCTGCGCAGCCTCCAACTCATAGAGAATCCTCACGTCGCCGCCGGCGCAGAGGCCGCGATCGCCGGCGCCGGCGACAAGCACGGCGCAAACGCCATCGTCGTCGCCAAATTCGTCAAGCGCCCGCCGAAATTCCCGCACCATCGGCAGCGTCAGCGTATTGAGCGCCTGCGGCCGGTTGAGCAGAATGCGCCCGAGCCGACCCTCGCGCGAAGCGATAAGCTCCATGGCTACTTTAGTAGCGCACGCGCGATGATGACGCGCATGATTTCATTGGTTCCTTCGAGAATCTGATGGACGCGCAGGTCGCGAACGATTTTCTCGACTCCATATTCGCTGAGGTAGCCATAGCCGCCATGCAACTGCAGCGCCTCATTGGCGACGTTAAAACCGGCATCGGTGACGACGCGCTTCGCCATCGCGCAGAGCGTCGTGGCGCCGGGAGCCTTGGCGTCAAGCGCGGTCGCCGCGCGCCACAGAAAGGTGCGCGACACTTCAAGCTGTGTGGCCATGTCGGCGAGACGGAACTGCAACGCCTGGAATTGGTCGAGCGCCTGGCCGAAGGCCTTGCGCGCGCTCATATAGCGCAAAGCATGATCGAAGGCCGACTGCGCGCCGCCGAGCGAACAGGCGGCGACGTTCAACCGCCCGCCGTCGAGCGCCGCCATCGCGATCTTGAATCCATCGCCCTCGCGGCCGATGAGATTTCCCGCGGGCACGCGGCATTCGTCGAAAATGACGGCGCGGGTCGGCTGGGCGTTCCATCCCATCTTTCTCTCGAGCGCGCCGAAGCTCAATCCCGGCGTTCCGCCTTCCACGACGAACGCCGATATGCCTTTCGGGCCGGGCTCGCCGGTGCGCGCCATGACCACATAGAGATGATCGTCGCCGCCCGCGCCGGCGCCCGAAATAAATTGCTTCGCGCCATTCAAGACATAATCATCGCCGCTCTGCGTCGCCTGCGTGCGCAACGCCGCCGCGTCCGAACCGCTGCCCGACTCGGTCAGGCAATAGCTCGATAGAACCTCCAGCGTGATGAGCTTCGGCAGCCATTTATCGATCTGCCGCTCGCTCCCGAAAGCGTCGACGAGAGTCGCACACATGTTGTGAATCGAAAGATAGGCGGCGATCGTCGGACAGCCCATGGCGAGCGCTTCGAAGATCAGCACACCGTCGAAACGCGTCAGTCCGGCGCCGCCTGACGCCTCACGCACATTGATCGCCGCCATGCCCAGCGCCGCAGCGTCGCGCAGCGTGTCCATGGGGAAGACATGTTCGCGATCCCAATCGAGCGCAAAGGGCGCAAGTCGATCGCGTCCAAAGTCGCGCGCCATCTCGCGGATGGCCTCCCGTTCGGCGCTCAATTCGAAATAGGATGTCATGGCGCGATCTACCGCGAGGGCTGACGTTAATCTGTCGCGGCGCAGTTTTTTGACAAGGCGTCGACTCTAATCATGCGCCGACCGGCTGGTCGCTTTTCGCGCCATAGGCCAACGCGACGCGGCTCGCCGGCGCGCGATTGAGCTGCGCGCAGGCGAATGCGCCTGCCGCGATGAGTCGCTCGAGCGATATGTTGGTTTCAACATTCATCTGCTGCAGCATGTAGACGACATCTTCGGTCGCGACATTGCCCGCTGAGCCCGGCGCGAAGGGACATCCGCCGATGCCGGCGACCGAACTGTCGATAATGCAGACGCCGCTTTCGAGGCAAGCGAAAATATTGGCGAGCGCCTGCCCGTAGGTGTCGTGAAAATGCACCGCGATTTTATCCAGAGGCGCGACCCTCGCCACGCGCTCCACCAGTCGGCGAGCCTGCAGCGGCGTACCGACGCCGATGGTGTCGCCGAGCGAGATTTCGAAGCAGCCCATGTCCAGGAGCGCGCTCGCGACCGACACGACTCTGGCGTAATCGACGGCGCCTTCATAAGGGCACCCCAGGGCGCAGGAAACATAGCCGCGCGTCATGACGCCGTAGCGCCGCGCCTCGGCGACGACTTTTGCGTATCGTTCAAGACTTTCATCGATCGAACAATTAATGTTGCGCTTCGAAAATGTCTCGGAGGCGGCGGCGAATACGGCAATCTCGTCGGCGCCTGCCGAGAGAGCGTCCGCAAGTCCGCGAAGATTTGGAACGAGCGCAGAGAGTCGCAGATTTTGCCTCGAGACGAGCGCGAAAGTTTCGTCCGTGTGCGCCATTTGGGGCACGGCGGTCGGCGAGACGAAGCTGCCGCCTTCGATGCGCCTGATCCCAGCGGCCGCGAGACGGTTGATGAACTCGGCCCTTACCTGCGGCGACAGCGTCAACTTCTCATTCTGCAAGCCGTCGCGAGGGCCGACTTCCACGATACAGACTCGTGAGGGGACATTTATGGGCATTTTGTTTGCGCCAGCATAACAAGTTCCGCGCCTTCCTTCGCCATGTCGCCCACCGCGCAGGCGACGCTCTTGACGACGCCGTCATGCGGCGCGGCCACAGCGATCTCCATTTTCATTGCCTCCAGAACCACGAGCGTCTGCCCTTTGCTGACCAATTCGCCAGGCCTCACGGCGACGCGAGTGACGGTCGCCGGCATCGGCGCGCGCACACGATCGTCGGACGGTCCCCGATCCTGTAGAGACGCCGCTGTCCGTAACCAATCCACGACATGATTTCTACCGCGTAGAACGATGATGAGGCTGTCGCGCATGACAATGGTCGCGACCTCAAGCTTAACTGCGCCAACACGCAGAAGCAGGCGATCGCCTTTCTTCTCAAACTCCACGAAAGACACGACGCCGCCAAAACTTAGCGAAAAGCCAGCGTTTTGCGGCCGCAGGATGTGCGCCCTTAGAATTCGGCCCGCCTGCGTAACAGCGAATTCGCAGCCGGCGCATTCATAGATGCGCCAAGCGTCAGCCTTGGCCCAGGGCGACCAATTGTCGCCGAGCGCCTCGCTCGATTCCTTCGCCGCGCGCTGAATGTCGACGAGGAACAATGACGCCGCCGCCGCAACAAGGACGCGATCCAAATCAATGTCCGTCGCAGCAGGGGCAGTCAGCGTATCGATATTATTCGCAACGAATTCCGTATCGTAATCGCCGCGCGCCATGGCGTCGCTCTTGGCAATCGCCCGCAGCAGATCGAGATTGGTCGAGACTCCAACGATCTCAAACTCTTCAAGCGCCGCCTGCAGGCGCGCCAGCGCCTGCGCGCGGTTCTCGCCATGGACGATCAGCTTCGCCAGCAGCGAGTCATAGTAAGGCGCGACCTGATCGCCGGCGCGAACGCCCGAATCGATGCGCAGGAAAGGCGCGGGCTGCGGCGCCCGAAAGTGAACAATCTCGCCGACCGCAGGCAAAAAGCCGCGCGCGGGGTCTTCGGCGCAAAGCCGCGCCTCGATCGCGCAGCCGCTTAGCTTCAGCTCATTTTGAGTGAAGGGAAGCGGCGCGCCACAGGCGATGCGCAGCTGCCATTCGACGAGGTCCTGGTTCGAAACCATCTCGGTGACCGGATGTTCGACCTGCAGCCGCGTGTTCATTTCAAGAAAATAGAAGTGGTCGTCGCCGACTAGAAATTCGACCGTGCCGGCGCCGACATAGCCGGCCGCGCGCGCGACCCGGACCGCGACGTCGCTCATCTGCTGGCGCAGCGACGGCGTCAGCCCAGGCGCCGGCGTCTCTTCGATGATCTTTTGGCGGCGACGCTGCAGGGAGCAGTCGCGCTCGTGAAAGGAGATGACGCCGCCATGCGAGTCCGCGAAGATTTGGATTTCGACATGCTTATAACCGGAGAAATATTTTTCGACGAACAGCGTATCGTCGCCAAACGCCGCGCGCGCTTCGCGCCGGGCGCCGTCGAGCGCCGATGACAATTCTTCGGGCGATTGAACAATGCGCATGCCCCTGCCGCCGCCGCCGGCCGACGCCTTGACGAGCAGCGGAAAGCCGATGGCGTGCGCGGCTTCGATAAGTTCGGCGTCATCGCCACTGCGTGAACCCGGCGCAACGGGCGCTCCCGCCTGCGCCATCGCCGCCTTGGCGGCGCTCTTTGCGCCAAGCAGCCGCATCGCGCGCGGCGGCGGTCCAACGAAGATCAATCCATTCGCCGCGCAGCATTCAGCGAAATCGGCGTTCTCGGAAAGAAAGCCGTAGCCGGGATGCAATGCGTCGGCCCCGGAGCGCTTCGCGACCTCGATGATTTTCTCGATCGAGAGATAGCTGTCGCGCGCCGGGGCGGGTCCGAGCAGATAGGCTTCGTCGGCCAATTCGACATGCTGCGCATGCGCGTCGACTTCCGAGTAAACGGCGACGGTCGCGACGCCCATTCTCTTCGCTGTCCGCATGATCCGGCAAGCGATCTCGCCGCGGTTCGCGATGAGGAGCTTGCGCATCATTTCAATCGGCCGCGAGCCAGTTCGGTGGGCGCTTTTCAACAAAGGCGGAAAGACCTTCCCGCGCTTCGGCGCTCGATCTTCGCGCAGCCAAACGATGCGCGGCCTCGCGAAGAAGCTCCGCATTGACGCCCTGGCCATGGCATTCAGCGAAAAAGGCCTTTGCGTCCGCCTGCGCGTCCGGCGCGCCGCGAAGCAATTCGGCGACGATCGCCGCATGCGCGAGGCCCGTCTCCAACGCCGGCGCCACGCGATGCACGAGACCCATCCTCTGGGCCTCGGCGGCGGAAAACCGCTCCGCCGTCAACGCATATCGGCGCAGCTGCCGCGCGCCAATCGCACGAATGAGAAAGGGCGCGACGATCGCCGGCAGCAATCCGAGCCGCACTTCGCTGAGCGAGAAAGACGCGTCATCGGCGGCGATGACGATGTCGCAGCACGCCAGCAGACCAACGCCCCCGCCGACCACGACGCCCTTGGCCAGGGCGATCGTAGGCTTTGACGCGATATCCAGAGCGTGCAGCATTTGCGCGAGCGCCAAAGCGTCCTGTTCATTCGCATTGGACGAGCCTTGCGCGACGCCGATCATCGCGCCGATATCGCCGCCGGCGCAAAAATAGTCTCCGGCGCCTTCTAGGGTAATGATTCGAATATCGGCGCGCGCCTCCATTGCTTCGACGGCGTCCTTGAGCAGGCCGATGAGCTCCGGGTCGAGGGCGTTGCGCTTCTGCGGCCGATTGAGCGTCAACGTCGCGACGCCATTCGCGTCGATCGATTCCAGCAAAGCGGTCATGAAAGTTCGCTCACATACGAAACAGGCCGAAGCGCGTCTCCTCGATCGGCGCCTTCAGCGCGAAAGATAGGGCAAGCGCGACGGTTCGTCTCGTGTCGAGCGGATCGATGACGCCATCGTCCCAAAGCCGCGCGCTCGAATAGAGGGGCAGGCTTTGGCGCTCATATTGTTCGCGAATCGGGCGGGCGAAATCTTCCTCCTCGGCCGCCGAAAATTCCTTCTTACGCTTCTCCATGGCTTCCCGCTTGACGCGGGTCAGCACGCTCGCCGCCTGTTCGCCGCCCATGACGCCGATGCGCGCGCCAGGCCACATCCATAAAAATCGCGGCGAATAGGCGCGCCCGCACATCGCGTAATTGCCGGCGCCGAAGCTGCCGCCGACAATAATCGAGAGCTTTGGAACCGCGGCGGTCGCCACCGCCGTCACCATTTTCGCGCCTTCCTTGGCGACCCCCGCGCTTTCATATTTCGCGCCGACGATGAACCCCGTGGTGTTGTGCAGGAACAAGAGCGGCGTCTGGCGCCGCGCGCAAAGTTCGATGAAATGCGCGCCCTTTTGCGCGCTCTCGGGGAATAAGACGCCATTGTTGGCGACAATCCCGACCGGATAGCCATGGATATGCGCGAAGCCGGTCACCAGCGACGGTCCATAGAGCTTGCGGAATTCGTCGAATTCGCTGGCGTCGACAAGGCGCGCGATCACTTCGCGGATGTCGAACTGCTTTCGCGGATCCTGCGGCAGCAGACCATAGATTTCGGCCGGGTCGTAACAAGGTTCCGCAGGCCGCCTCACCGCAACCTTCATGGTCCCCGCAGGGCCGAGATTGCCGACGATGTCCCGCGCGATCTCCAAGGCATGCGCGTCATTCTCGGCGCAATGATCGGCGACGCCGGAGCGACGGCAATGCACGTCGGCGCCGCCGAGCTCCTCGGCGCTCACGACTTCGCCGGTCGCCGCTTTGACGAGCGGCGGCCCGGCAAGAAATATCGCGCCTTGATTGCGGACAATGATGGTTTCGTCGCACATCGCCGGCACATAGGCGCCGCCGGCCGTGCAGGAGCCCATGACGACCGCGATCTGCGCGACGCCGCGCGACGACATCGTCGCCTGATTAAAGAAAATGCGGCCGAAATGATCCCGGTCGGGAAAGACGTCCTCCTGGCTGGTCAGATTGGCGCCGCCGGAATCGACCAGATAAAGGCAGGGCAAATCATTCTGCGCCGCGATTTCCTGCGCGCGCAGATGCTTCTTGACCGTTAAGGGAAAGTAGACGCCGCCTTTGACCGTGGCGTCATTGGCGACGATCATGCATTCGCGCCCATGCACGCGGCCCACGCCGGCGACGACTCCGGCCGCCGCGACGCGCCCGTCATACATGCCATGCGCCGCGAAGGGCGCGATTTCGAGAAAGGGCGACAAGGGATCGATGAGCGCGTCAATGCGCTGACGCGCCAGCATTTTCCCGCGCGCGAGATGGCGTTCGCGCGCGGCCGCGTCGCCGCCGAGGCGAATCTCCCCCGCAATCCTTTTCAGCTCCGCGACCCGCTCGGCCATGAATTGATAGTTCTTCGCGTAATCCGCGTCTTTCACATTCACAAGGCTGTCGAAGCGGGGCATGGATTCAATCCAAAGTCAGGCCGTCTCCTGAAAGAGTTCGCGCCCGATCAACATGCGCCGGATTTCGCTCGTTCCGGCGCCGATCTCGTAAAGCTTGGCGTCGCGCAGCAATCTGCCCGTCGGATAGTCGTTCATATAGCCATTGCCGCCGAGGCATTGAATCGCCTCCAGCGCCATCCATGTCGCGCGCTCGGCCGCGAATAATATTGCGCTCGCCGCGTCCTTGCGTGTCACGCGGCCGCGATCGCAGGCCTTGGCGACCGAATAGACATAGGCGCGCGTCGCCATGACCGCTGTGTACATGTCGGCGAGCTTGCCCTGCATCAGTTCGAATTCGCCGATCGGGTGACCGAACTGCTTGCGTTCGTGCACATAGGGAAGCACGACATCCATGCAGGCCTGCATGATTCCCAGAGGTCCGCCGGCAAGCACCGCGCGCTCGTAATCCAGCCCGCTCATCAGCACATTGACGCCGCGTTCGGGCAGACCAAGCACGTTGTCTTCCGGAACCTCGCAGTCCTCGAACAGGAGTTCGCAGGTGTTGGAGCCGCGCATGCCGAGCTTGTCGAGCTTGGCGCCGGAAGAAAAGCCTCGGAATCCCCGCTCGACGATAAAGGCGGTGATGCCATGTGGCCCCGCGCCAGGGTCGGTCTTGGCGTAGACGATCACGACATCGGCGTCGGGACCATTGGTCACCCACATCTTGCTGCCGTTGAGCAGGTAATGATCGCCGCGCTTGATTGCGCTGAGTCGCATGTCGGTGACGTCGGACCCGGCGCCGGGCTCCGACATCGCCAGCGCGCCGACGTGACGGCCCGCGACGAGGTTCGGCAGATAGCGCTGC
The DNA here is from genome assembly GCF_046349115.1 of Methylocystis sp. Classification (GTDB taxonomy): domain Bacteria; phylum Pseudomonadota; class Alphaproteobacteria; order Rhizobiales; family Beijerinckiaceae; genus Methylocystis. Next base: position 291,432 of record NZ_JAXMCX010000003.1, read on the forward strand.
TTTTGTTCCTCGGAGCCGTTCCGGTGAATTTGGTTGACGCAAAGATTGGAGTGAGCGCCGTAGGACAGCCCGACCGAAGCGGAAGCGCGGCTGATTTCCTCCATGGCGAGGACATGTTCGAGATAGCCCATTCCCGAGCCGCCGTAGCGCTCATGCACGGTCAGTCCCAGGGCGCCGAGCGTTCCGAGCTTGGGCCAGAGGTCCGCAGGGAAGGCGTTTTGCGCATCGATCTCTTGCGCTAAGGGCGCGATCTCCGCCGTCGCGAAGGCCTCGGTTGCGCCGCGCACGCGGTCGGCGACGTCGCCGAGATCGAAGTCGAGGGTAGGCGTCCAGTGGCGCATGCGCATCTCCGATGGCGCGCGGTGGTAGTGCCTATATTTTCTCGCGTGGGCGAAGTTTCAAGCGGCGACAAACGCTGAAGCGACTACCGGATGCGGCCGGGCTGGGCGTCAAGCACTTGCCGATCGACGTCAAGCGCGAGCGTGCGGAAATTGGTTTCGAACATGCCGACAAGCCGATCCGCCATCTGCCCAAAATCCTCGCGCGACGACCAAGTCTGGACCGGATCAAGCATTCGGGGATCAACGCCCGGCGCCGACGCGGGCACGCTCAGGCCGAATGATGGATCGATTCTGAAGTCTCCCTGAGCGAGCGAGCCGTCGAGCGCGCCCTGCAGCAGCGCGCGGGTCGCCGCGATCGGCATCCGGCGCCCGATGCCGTAGGGGCCGCCCGTCCAGCCGGTATTGACCAACCAGCAGTTCGCTTGGCTGGACAAAATGAAGTCGCGCAGCAGATTGGCGTATTCGGTCGGCCGCCGCGGCATGAAGGGCGCCCCGAAACAGGCCGAGAAGGTCGCCTGTGGCTCCTTGACGCCGCGCTCCGTCCCCGCGACTTTGGCGGTATAGCCGGAGAGGAAATGATACATGGCCTGCGCTGGCGTGAGCCGCGCGATCGGCGGCAGGACGCCGAAGGCGTCGCAGGTGAGCATCACGACATTGCGCGGATGGCCGGCGCGGCGAGTGGCCGACGCATTGGGGATAAAGCCGAGCGGATAGGCGATCCGCGTGTTTTCGGTTTTCGACTCATCATCGAAATCGAACCTGCCGGCGTGCGGATCATACGACACATTCTCAAGGATCGCGCCGCGCCGATGCGAGGCCGCAAATATATCGGGCTCCGAATGCTGCGATAGGCGGATCGCCTTGGCGTAACAACCGCCTTCGAAATTGAAGAGCCCGCTTTCGTCCCATCCATGCTCGTCGTCGCCGATCAGGCTGCGCGCCGGATCGGCGGAGAGGGTCGTCTTGCCGGTCCCGGAGAGCCCAAAGAAAACGGCGGACCCATGCTCGCCGTCATTGACGGCGCAATGCATCGGCAGCACGCCTTTCGCGGGCAGAATAAAGTTAAGATAGGTGAAGATCGATTTCTTAATCTCGCCGGCATATTGCGTGCCGCCGATCAAGACCACGCCCCTCGAGAAATCGATCGCGATCACCGTGCCGGAACGACAGCCGTGACGCGAGGGGTGGGCCTGAAATGACGGGAGATCCAGAACCGTCAATTCCGGTTCGAAGCGTTTGGAGTCGCCGTCGGCCGGAACGAAGAGATGACGCGCAAACAGCGCGTGCCAAGCATATTCGGTGAAAACCCGAATGTTGAGCTGATGGGCCGGGGTCGCGCAGGCATGAAGGTCCTGAGCGAAGAGCTTCATCCGCCGCGCATACGCGGCCATGTCGTCGTAAAGCCGATCGAATTGCGCGGGCGTCATCGGCTGATTGTTGTCCCACCAGATGGTCCGGTCGGTCAGCGCGTCGCAAACGACGAATTTATCCTTCGGCGAACGGCCCGTGTGAACGCCAGTTTCAACGACAAGCCCGCCGGTCGAAGCCGCAAGTCCCTCGCCGCGCCGCAGGGCTTCTTCGTAAAGTTCCCTCGCCTCGCAATTGCTACGCGCCCATGCGGAGAGGTCCAGGTCATCGACCGCTGAGACCTCGACGTCATCCGCTCGCCACATCGCTGCATTCGCCATGCTGGACTTTCCTCGCTGGTCGCTGAATGCAAGATGAATTGCATATAAGCGCCGGAATAGCGCAAGCGCTTTCAAGAAATAAAGCGTGGATGACTGGATTCAATGCGCAGCGTGACGCGCCAGTGCATAAGGTTAAGGCGGCGTAAACGCGGTCCTGCACAGCAAGCGACGATCAAAGCGACGCCCAAGGCGCCTGCGAATCAGGCTCTCGATCGAAATGCATGAAGACGCGGCGCCGGCGCTGAAGATGGAAGGGGCCGGTATTCGAGGTACGCCACGGCGCTAACGCTGATCGCGTTACGAGCGCCGACTAGCTTAGTTCGGAGACGCGCATGAAAAACCAATAGACGCCGAAGCCGGCAATAATCGCCGAGCAGAGCTTGACGAGAAGCGGACTGCGCTGTCCATGGTTGAACATTCTGTCGGCGAAAAGCAGCATCGGGAGAACGATCAGCACGACGCCGATCTGGCCGACCTCGACGCCGATATTGAAGCTCGCCAGCGCCGGCACGATGGCGCGCTGGGGCACGCCGAGTTCGATGAGGCCGCTGGCGAAACCAAAGCCATGGATGAAGCCGAAGGCGAAAGTATCATGCCAGCGCCCGTCGACCTTTCGCGAAAAGAAGTTTTCGACGGCGACATAAATGATCGACAGCGCGATCGCGATCTCAACCCATTGGCTCGGCAGATTGACGAGTTCGAGCGCCGCGAGCGACAGCGTCACCGAATGCGAGACCGTAAACGCGGTCACGATCTTGACGACGGGCCAGACGCGCGTCGCCCACAGCATCACGGCGATCAGGAAGCACAAATGGTCGTAGCCGGTCATGATATGCTCGACGCCGGCCGAAAAGAATTTCGGCGCGAGTTGCCAAGGCGTCAGCAACGGTTTGGAAAGATCGATCATCGGATCGCCGGGATAGATCATGACCTGTCCAGGCGCCGGCTCCCGGCCCAAGCGCTGCGCCTCGGTCAGATTGGAGTCGTCGCGCTTCTCGCCGATGCTGACGAGATGTTTCGCCCGCGGCCCCTGCGCTGCGAGAAGTCTCGCGGGGTTGTAATAGATTTGACCCTGAACGGCGCTGCAATCCATGCTCAGCACGACTTTCGAGTCGGACGGGTTGGTGGGGTCTTCGCCGACCGAAACCACCGCGCTCGGACAGGTTTGACCTTCCGCATTCTGCAGATCGACGCGGCTTTGGATAAATTTGCCGATCATCCCCTCGATGACGCCAGGCTCGGTCAGATCGACATCGCTCCGCGGCTTGTTCTCTGCGAACATGCGCTCGATGTCGGTCCCCAGAAAGCCGACCTCGACGCGATAATGGCCCTGCCCTTCCGGCGCGATGCGGCTGCTGGAAATATCCGCCGTATGGGCGCGGGCCGCCGACACAGTCGCGATGAGCGCCAAAACCGCCGTCAGCGCACGAATTGGCGACCACATCATTGGGGCGCTCCCTTGACGCGCCGCGAGCCCGCGACGTATGCAGTTTATATAAAACTTGCATATCCGGAGCGAAGGACAACCTCAAGTCCGGCGACCGCGTATAGCGTCTCGCGATTTCGGCGCGTCATCCGGATGGCGTCGCCGGTCGGGTCTGTGACAATATAAAATGCCGGTCGCGCCGCCCCAATATGACCTTTGCTCGCGAGCCGGCCGTGAATGGCTATTGGACGTTGCCGAATGAGGACGAGCGCATATGCGAGATTTTGGATTTTCGCCAGCCGGCGAGCGCGCCGTCCACTATTCTTCGGGGCGTTCCTCTTGACCGCAACGATATCCGCGAGCGCGGCGGCGCGCGAAGCGGGCTCGGATATTTCGCCAAGCAGGCGCGATCAGCCGATCAGCTCCGCTCCGGCGATTGTGCTCACCGGGCCTTCGCGCCCGTCGCGAGAGTCATCGCAACCGGCGATCATTCTGGCGCATGCCATCGTCGTTCGCACCTCCCCGGCGCAAGGCGGCGTCGGCCCGGAGGATATCGGAAAGGTGGAGGTTTGGTACGACGCCGGCATCCGCGACGCCTTCGCCGCTTTGGCGGTGGTGAGCGCCGCAGGCGAGAGGGTCGACAAGCGCGACGCGGCGATCGACAGCGCCGATCCGAGCCATGTCTCGGTCAGCGTCAATCGCTTGACTCCCGGCAAATATACGGTGCGCTATCGGGCGCTATCGGCCGACGGCCATCTCGTCAGCGGCGCCTGGGAATTCGAGGTGCGCCCTTGAGGCAAATCCCACGAAGACGGGGCGCCTGTCGAAGACGCGAGCGCGAATGACCGGCGCTCTATAGCGAGATGGCCTTCGGCGTAAGGGAAAGGAAGCGCAGGCGATGAGTCCAGGGCGTCTGAACTTACTGGTTTTCGCAGGCATCGTGTTGCTGATCGGCGTCAATGCCGCGGCGTTTTCCTATCGCCTCTGGGTTCCGGCGCTCAATCAATACGTCGCCGACTTTTGGAAGGCGCATACGCTACAACCGGCTGAGAAGGCGGGCGATCGCACGATATCGGAATGTCTTGGGGTCAGTGATTTCTATTCCGTGCATCTCACGACATATTTCCTCCCCGACTCCGACGAGAACGCCGGCGGCGCGACCAACGATATGAGCAAATATGACGAATATTGCGACCGCGTGCCGGGAACGGGCAAAGTGATTTTTTCCGTCACGCTTATGGAAAAGGACGCGCGAAACGAATCCATCGCGCTGTCCTTCTATCAGGTTGAATCCGACGGCGCGCTCAGACAGATAAGCGCCCTGCCGGCGCGGCCGAGTTCAGGCGGCTTTATCACTTTGGAATCGACCGTCGCGCATAAGGGGAAATATCTGCTCAAACTTGCTTTCGGCGAGGCGAAGAACGCCGAGGACACGATCGAGATGCCGATCCTGGTCGGGCAATGAGCCGAGACGCGCACAGCGTTCAGATGCGATATCTCAATATTTCGCTCGCCTTCGCGCTCGGCGCTTCTGTCGCCATCTCAAAAAGCCCGTGACGTAAAGCGTCAGCGGCGTCAGCCCGACAAATAGCACGATCGAACGTCCGATCGCGCCAAACGCTTCGCCGGAATGCAGCGGGAATAACCATTCGAGAAATTTCTCGCCGGCGGTGAAGCCTTCGCGATCCTGGACATAGAGAACCTTGCCGCTGTACTGATCGACGCCGACATTTCGATTTGTATTGGTTCGGTTGGGTTCATCGTCCGATTGCTTGCCGACGACATAGACGCCGGTTGGCGCGCTTGGCAGAAGAATCCAGTGGAGCCTTCCATCGGGAAAGATTTTATCGGCGGCGGCAACCGCCGCGCCGACGCCGATCGGCGGCTGGCCTGAAAGCGGCGTCGAAGCGCCAAATTCAGGATCAGGACGCACGGGAGAAAACAAAGCGGTCGCCGACCGCGTCGCCGGCTTGAAGATCATGGCGACGCCTGTAAACAGCGTGACCAGTAAAATCGCGGCGCAATAGATGCCAACGCTCCGGTGCACGTCATAGGCGAGTCGTTCGGCGCTGGCGCCCCATTTGATTTTCAAGCCCAGACGCCAGTCGCCGTAGAGCGGGCACCACAGATACAGTCCGATCAGAATGGAAAAGAACATAAGGATGGCGAGCGAACCCAGCACATAGGCGTTGTTGACTCCAAGCAGCAGCGTCCAATGAAAGATCATAACGATCGGGATCAGCGGCTGCGAAAATGTCTTGTCGCCATGCAGATAAAGCCGCCGCCCATTCACCTTCGCGGCGTAAGGGTCGACGAACAGCTGATAAACATCGGTTTCGAAATCGTCCGTCTCGACCATATAGGTGATCGTCGCCGCCGACCCGGGTCCGCGCGGCATCGTCAGTCTTTCCGCCTTACCGTCGGCGGGCATCGCCGCGAGAGCGGCGGCGAGTATGTCGTCCGTCGAGCGGTAAGACGCCTGCGCGGGAACGTCGACGCGCATGATTGAGGCGTTCAGCATTTCATCGATCGTTTCGCGAAATGCGAGAATGGCGCCGCTCAGCCCAACCAAAACGAACACCGCCCCAACGAAGAGGCCGATGATTCGATGAATCTTTAGAAACGCCTTGCGTGCGGCTTCACGCCTCATCGCATTCGATCCGACCCGTTTCGGGCGAGCTTGTCAACCGAAGCTGCTGCTCTCAGGCGAAGCGATGTCGCGCACGCCATCGCGCAAATCGCTTTGAGCCAGCGATGCGTTTGGCTTCCGCACGCCGCGCCCTGGCGCTGACGGCGTTGAGCGACGGCGACCCATGCGAAGATGTCACTTCTTCTCGCGTCGTCGATCAACGATGAGATAAACGATGCCGCCAATCGCAATGATTGCCCAGGTCGCAATGGCCAGGAGCCATGTCTGTCCGCTCCACATTTCGCCTTCCCGCGAACTGCGGCCTCAAGTTTCGCGTGTGTTTGGCTGAGGTTTGCGACGCATCGCCGCGTCACCTGCCGCGCACGGAACTCGAGGCGACTCGATGGTCACGCCGCTTTAGTATGAAAAAAATTATGCGGCTTCATACTGGAAATGTCAAGCATTTCCACGCCCGGCGCGGGATTGGTCGGCGGCTCGCCGGCAAGACCGAGAGGAAACCGCCTCGCACAGACGCGGGCATGGCCGCGAAGTTCTGCTTTGGTCGCCATTATCTTCGGCTGTCGCTTTGCTCTATCCTGGCGAGCGTGAATCATTGTGGGAGCCTCAAAAAGCCAAGAGGAGGAAAAATGAAAAAGGATGTGTGCAAGGGAGCGACGCTGGCGATCGCCGCTGTATCAATCGTTCTGGCCGGCGCCGCGCCGCCCGCCAAGGCCGCCTCGACCGGCAAGGTGCATTGCCTCGGCGCCAACAGCTGCAAAGGCAAGGCCGATTGCCATTCGCCGAAGAACGCCTGCAAAGGCATGAATTCCTGCAAGGGCCAGGGTTGGATCTTCATGGAGTCCGACGCCGCCTGCGCAGCGGCAGGCGGCAAGGTTCTCGACTGACCCCCCCGAGCTTTGCGAAGGAGCGCCGACGCATCCGCGCGATGTGACTGTCGGTCAGGCCTCGGGCGCCAATGGCGGCGATCTTGTCACGCCGAAATCGCCGCCAATTTAAGTCCTGTCCTTGAAAAAGAGACGGGAGACAGCCCATGTCGACAATGCTCCGGCGCTCGACGTATCGCGAGCGCGCCGCTTTTGGCTTGATCGACGACATCGGCGGCGTCACCGCGGTCCTTCTCGCGGTTTTGGGATTGGCGGGTCTTTATGCGCCGATCCTTGCCGCGATCGCGACGATCCTTTTGGGCGTCGCTCTCTTGCTGCAGGGAAGATCGCTTCTGGCGCAATATGCGCAGGCTTGCGTTGAAGCCGGCGCCACGACGCCGGTCAGCGCCTTGGCTGCAGCGGCGCGTTTCGCCGTTATTCTGCTGGGCGCCGTAGGAGTGGCGCTTGGGGCGCTGGCGCTGCTCGACGTGAACTCCGCCGTGCTGACGCCCATCGCATCGATCATGATCGGCGCGGGACTCGTCTTCAGCAGCGTCTCTGCTTGGCATCTCAACATCGTCAGACGCGCGGCCGCGACAGGCGAAGCGAGCGCAAGAGACATGCTGGCGAATCAGATGATATTTGATTCGCTTGGCGTACAGAGCTTTGCCGGGCTGGCCGCGATCCTTCTCGGCGTGCTTGCCGCGTCGGGCGCGACCTATGACCTGACATTCAATCTCGTGGCGTTGCTCATTCTCGGCGCGGCGCTGACGCTCAAAGGAGGCAGCCTGAACACAATCCTCCTCGCCTTCATGCGCCCCGCCTGACAAAGGGTGAGCGCGGCGCCGACGCCGGCGCAAAGGCGCGATTGGGCTTGACGAAGCGAATCCGACGCTAGTTGCAGTTGCGCGTTGTCGCGCCGGCGCCATCGCAAATGTGGAGACAACGCCATGTCCATCACCTCTCGAGAATCGGCGTTTCGCGAAACCGCGGTCTATGGCGGGCTCGCCGACGCGATTGGCGGTCTGGCCACGATCGTCATCGCCATCGTCGGCCTTGCGGGCGTGAACGCGCCGAACATGGCCGCGATCGCGACGATTGTGTTTGGCGCCGCTCTGCTGACTCTTGGCGGAACCATGGCGTCCGAATATGCGCGCATCATATTCCCGGCCGGCTCGACTCCTTCCCAGGTCGAGGGGCTCGGCGGCAGCAGCCTGTCGGTTATTTTCCTCGTGGGCGTGGCCGGCATCGTCCTTGGCGTGCTCTCGGTGCTCGGCATTGAAGCTGCCGTCTTGACGCCGATCGCCGCCATCGCCTTCGGCGCCGCCCTGCTCCTCAGCAGCAACGCCGTGTGGCAGCTGCACGCGCTCGGCCAGGAAGCGCTGAAAAGCAAACGCGCGGTCGATCTCGCAAGCGGCGACATTCTCTCGCGCGAAATGGCCTTTGGCTCGGCCGGCGTTCAGGCGCTCTCGGGCCTCGGCGTGATCGTGCTCGGCGTGCTGGCGCTGGTCGGGGTCGCGAATGAGCTGACGTTGAACCTTGTCGCGCTGCTCGCGCTTGGCGCGACGATCGTCTTTACCGGCGGCAGTCTGAGCGCGTCATTGCTCAATTTTATGCGCGCGCCTTGACTGAGCGACGCGGCGCTTGACGCGCAGCCGACGGCTTCCGGCTACCGATGGAAAACGGCGATCGCCAACAGGAGCGCGAGCAACAGGCAGAGCGCCCGCCAAAAAATAAGAGGGTTACGTTCGTAGAGCGACTTCTTGCGCGGCGTCAGCGGCTGCGCCCGCGCCGAACCATTTTCGAGTTCGAAGGCAAATTCCAGCACGTCGCCAAAGCGATCGGCGCGCTCCACGCCGATCGCCTTCAGGATAGCCGCATCGAGCCAGGCAGGAAGGTCGGGCCGCCTTTGCGCGAGCGGCAACGGCTTGGTGAAGCGCGGTCGGCTGAAAGGTTCGATTTCGCCGTAAGGATAGCAACGGCTGAACATCCGATAGACCGTCGCCCCGAAGGCGAATTGATCCGACGCTTCGTCGCCGGCAGCGCCGTCGAAGAGTTCCGGCGCCATATAGCTCGGCGTGCCTGGCGCATGCGCTTCCGGCAAACTTTCGAGATTGGCGGCGCGACAGACGCCGAGATCGACGAGCCGCAGCCCGCCGTCCTTGAGCAGGATGACATTCTCCGGCTTGATATCGCGATGGATGACGCCGGAGCGATGCAAGGTCGCGATGGCGCGCGACAGGCGCGCCGCGATCGAGACGCCTTCCGCAAGATCGATTCGCGGCTCGCGACGCAGCCGCGCTTCCAGAGTCTCGCCATCGTAAAAGGGCATGACCGAATAGAGCCGGCTTTGTCGGCCTGGCAGCAGTTCAATCACTTCGCCGACGAACGGACTTCTCACCCTCGCCGCGACCCAGGCCTCATTGACGAAGGCCATTCGGTAGGAGTCGTCATCGGCGACGCGCGGATGCGGAAATTTCAGAACGACCGCCTTGCCGTTCTGCAGATCGGTCGCGTGCATCACGCGGCTGTAACGGCCTTCGGAGAGAAGCGCGTCGATTCGAAAATCGTCGACGACATCTCCAATCGACGGCAGTTCGCGAATCGGCAGACCCGCGAAGGCGCGCGACAAGGCCCGCTCGTCGGCGGGCGGCACATCGACGACGTCGACGACAAGCGCCGTGACATTGTCATTGCTGCCCATCTCCAGCGCCGCCTCGACGATCCGATCGGCGGTTTCCTGCGGCGCGCGTCGTTCGGCGAGAAGCGCGCTCAGCCTGCTGTCGGCCAACACGCCATGGACGCCATCCGAACAGAGCAGAAATCGATCATGAAGATTGAGACTAAGCAGCCCGTGATCAAACAGCAGCGCATCCTCGAAACCGACGGCGCGACGCAGCACATGCGCGAAATCGCCCTGACCGAAAGTGTGATCCTTGGTCAATCTTTCGATTCCGTCGCCGGCTAAACGATAGATGCGCGTGTCGCCGACGTGAAGGATGAAGGCGCTGCGGCGCGACAGGATCAGCGCGCTGAATGTCGTCGCCATTCCTTCCAGAGCAGGGTCGACTCTCGACTGCGCCGCGATCCACCCGTTCGCCGCTTCGAGCGAGCGGGCGGCGGCGCGCGCGACGCCCAAAGTCTCCGGCTGCGCATAATAGCCGTCGATGAAAGCGCGCACCGTCGTTTCGGCGGCGGCGCGTCCGCCCTTGTGGCCGCCGACGCCGTCGGCGACAGCGGCGACGACGCCAGGCAAGGCGCCGCCGCCGCAGGGACCAAAGCAAAGGGCGACATAGTCCTGATTGTCAGGCCGCCGGCCCTTTTGCGTCGCAAAGCCCGCTTCGACTTGTAAATCATGCACGACGCGGACTGACACGCAGCTCTCTCAGCTTAGATTCGCGCGCCGGAAACTGCGCCCCAGGTGGTGCGCCAGCGCGTTTTCACGAGGATCAAGCCTACGAGACCGAGCAGCGCAAGGAAACCGAAGAAGCCGAAACCGACCATGAAGCCGCCGGTCGCTCCCTTGGAAAGGGCGAGAGTCTTGGCGAGGAAATAGCCGCCGAATCCGCCCGCCGCGCCGACCAGTCCGGTCATCGCGCCGATCTCGCGGCGAAAGCGCTGGGGCAGCAGCTGGAACACCGCGCCATTGCCCATGCCGAGAGACAATACGCCGATCGAGAACAACGCCACCGCCGCGAAGGCGACAGGCGGCAGCTGCAGCAAGTTCCATCCCGCTATGCCCTTCGCCGGCGCCGGTCCGGCCGGAAGAAGCGCGACGGCAAAATAGCAGGCGGAGACGATGACGAAGAGAAACGACAATGTCTTCACCCCGCCGATGCGGTCGGCGATATAACCGCCGACCGGCCGGAACCCCGAGCCAAAGGCGACGATCAGCGCCACCATCAACCCGGCGGCGACTCCGGTCGCGTGATATTGCGTGGTGAAATAGAGCGGAAGCGCCGAGGCGAGACCGACGAAGCCGCCAAAGGTGATGAAATAGAAGAACATGAACCAGCGGCTGTCCGAATCCGCAAGCATTCTGCCATAGCCGGAAAAGTCAGTCTGGGTTTTGGCGCCGGGCGCATCCTTGGCGGCGAAGGAATAGATGACGAGCACCAGCACCATCAACGCGAGCAGAACGCCATAGACCGTGCGCCAACCAAACGCCTCGGCGATCGACGGCGCGAACAGCGTGTCGAGCACGACGCCCATATTGCCGGCGCCGGCGATGCCCATCACCAGACCCTGATATTGCGGCGGATACCAGCGGCCGGCCTGTGGCAGAGCAACGGCGAAGGAGGCGCCGGCCAGTCCGAGCGAGAGACCGAAAAGCGCGATCGCGATCGGGCTCGTCAAGCCAAAGACGCAGACGAGAGATACGGCGAACATCACGACCGCCTGCGCGGCGATGCCGGTCATCTTGGGACCTATCGCGTCCGAGAGCAGACCGAGCGGCACGCGAAAAAACGCCCCGCCCAGAACCGGAATGGCGACCAGCGAGATTTTGTCCTCGACCGAGATCGGCATGTCCTTGGTGATGTAGATCATCAGCGGACCGAGCGAGACCCAGGCCATGAAGCTGATGTCAAAATATAGGAAGGCCGCAAGCAGCGTCGGCCAATGACCAGCCTTCCTGAAGTCAGCGAGTTTCATACCGTACTCCTTCTTTGTTTATGCGTGTTGTTCAGCCGTCGGGGAGGCGGCGGCTGAAGAGGCCTTGATGAGACGTTCAATTTCCGGCCGGCATGAGCCGCAATTTGAACCCGCGCGGACGGCCTTGCCGACGTCGACGGTCGAGCGACAACCCTGCGCGATCGCGGCTTCGATTGTCTTTTGTCCGACGCTGAAGCAGGAACAGACGAGCGGACCGTCAGTCGCCGATGACCGGTCCGAACGACCGGACAGAAGCGACAGCCGCTCCGATTGATCGAGACGTTCGCGGGAGAAGAGTTCGAGCGCCAAATCCCAAGGCGGCGAAAGCGGCGCGAGACTCCAGATCAACGTCGCCCGGTCGTCGACAAAGGCCGCGCCCGAGAAAAGGCTCTTTGTTTCGTCGATCAGCTGGATCACGTCTTCGCTGGGCGCGGCGGCGCGGATCGTTTCCGCGCAATCGTCATCCGTGAGATCGCCGGCGACGCGATAGCCAAAGCCCTCAACGACGGCGACCCTCGTCCACCATACGCCTCTCGGCAGAATCATCGGCGTGCGGGAAAGGAAGAAGCCCTGACGCGCGAAGCGCGCCGGCGTCATCGCGGCCGGCGTCGCCTTGGCTTCCGGCTGCCCCGAGAATGGATCGACGAATGGCGCGACGAGCGCGCCGACGCGCGCATGCGCGGCGGTCTCGTCGGTCCAATGGATCGGCGCGAAAATATGACCTGCCGGCTGACGGTCGGTGACGACCGCACGCAGCACGCAGTCGCCATAGGGCGTCTCGACGCGGGCGAAGCCGCCGTCTTCGACGCCAAAGCGATCGGCGTCAGACGCGCTCATCTCGACGAAAGGTTCGGCGAGATGGCGCGCGAGACGGGGGCTCAGCCCGGTTCGCGTCATGGTGTGCCATTGATCGCGGATGCGGCCGGTGTTGAGCCGAAGCGGGAAATTTTCGGTCAGCTTCGTCGCCAAGACGGGCTTCGCCGGCGCGATGAATTTCGCTCGTCGGTCCGGCGAGAAAAAGCCGCCTTTGGCGAACAGTCGCTCGCGGCCTTTGCGCTCGCCGGCAGGAATCGGCCATTGTGTCGGTTCGAGCGCGTCATATTCGGCGTCGCTCAGCCGCGCCAGTCCGCCAATATTGAAAGCGCGCGCGCCATTATTCTCGAAGCCGGACAGAGCGGCGTGTTCGCGAAAGACGTCGGCGGCCGAGCGATAGTCGAATCCCGCAAATCCCATCCGTCGCGCGACATCGGCGAAGATCGACCAGTCCGGGCGGGTTTCGCCCGGCGTCGGCAGAAAAGCGCGTTGTCGGGAAATGCGGCGTTCCGAATTCGTCACAGTGCCGCTTTTCTCGCCCCAGGCCTGCGCCGGCAGCAGCAGATGCACGCCGCCGTTGATCGTATCGTTCGACGTCACATTGTCGGAGACGATGAAGAGATCGAGCTTCGCCAGAGCGGCGCGCGCAGCGTCGGCGTTGGGAAGGGACGCCGCCGGATTGGTGCCGACGACCCACAGCGCCTTGATGTCGCCGCGCGCGATCGCGTCGAACATTTGCACCGCTTTCAAGCCTTCGCGCTGCGCCATGCGCGGCGCGCTCCAGAAGCGACCAACGCGATCGATGCTGTCCGCGTCGAAGCCCATATGCGCGGCGAGAGTATTGGCGAGACCGCCGACCTCCCGCCCGCCCATCGCATTGGGTTGGCCGGTCAGCGAGAACGGCGAAGAGCCGGGGACGCCGACGCGGCCAGTCGCGAGATGGCAGTTGATGATGGCGTTGACCTTGTCGGTGCCTTGCGCCGACTGATTGACGCCCTGCGAGAAGGCGGTGACCGTGCGCGGCGTTTGCGCGAAGAGTTCGAAGAAGGCCGCGATATCGACCTCGCGCAGCTGCGTCGACATCGCCGTCGCTTCGATCGACGGCGCGATGTTCCGCGCCCCCGTCAGCGCGCTTTCGAAGCCGGTCGTGTATTGCCGAATATAGTCGGCGTCGAGCGCGCCGAACCTGTCGAGATAGACAAGCAGGCTGCAAAACAGCGCCTGATCCCCGCCCGGCGCGATCTGCAGGAACAGATCGGCGCTTTCCGCCGTCACCGTGCGGCGCGTGTCGATGACGACGAGCTTTGCGCCGCGCTCCTCCTTGTTGCGCATGATGCGCTGAAACAGAATCGGATGGCACCAGGCGGCGTTCGAGCCGACGAGCACGATGAGATCGGCTTCGTCCAAATCTTCGTAGCAGCCCGGCACCACATCGGCGCCGAAGGCGCGCTTGTGGCCGGCGACGGTCGACGCCATGCACAGGCGGGAATTGGTGTCGACATTGGCTGAGCCGATGAAGCCTTTCATCAGCTTGTTGGCGGCATAATAATCTTCGGTCAGCAGCTGGCCGGAGAGATAGACCGCGACTGCGTCGGGGCCGTGCCGGTCGACGATGCGGCGAAGGCCCGTCGCGGCTTCGTCCAGCGCCGCATCCCAGCTTACCCGCGCCAAGGCGCCGTCAGCCTGACGGCGCATCGGATAAAGAAGCCGCCCGTCGAGTCCGAGCGTTTCCCCCAGCGCCGAGCCCTTGGAGCAGAGCCGGCTGAAATTCGCCGGATGGGCGGGATCGCCGACGACATCCTTGGCGCTCGCCGAAGCGAGCACGCCGCAGCCGACGCCGCAATAGGGACAGGTCGAGCGCGTCGCCGACGCCTGGATCGGCGGCGCGTCAGCCTGCAATATTTGGTGCGGCGGTGGCGCCAGGACTCCGTCGAGCATGCGCGGCCTCAATACACATCCTGTTGATAGCGCCCGCTCTTTTTGAGCTGCGCGACGAAGGCGACCGCTTCATCTATGCTGCGCGCGCCGAATTCTGCGACAACGTCGACAAGCGCGCGCTCGACATCCTTGGCCATGCGCTGCGCATCGCCGCAGACGTAGAAATGCGCGCCTTCAGCAAGCCACGCCCATAATTCGCGACCGGTCTGGCGCATGCGGTCCTGCACATAGAATTTCTCCGCGCCGTCTCGCGACCAGGCGAGCGACAGGCGCGTGAGCAGCCCGGTCGCCTTCATCGTTTCGAATTCGTCGGCGTAGAAGAAATCGCAGGCGGAGCGTTGATGGCCGAAGAAGAGCCAGTTGTGGCCGCTCGCATGGGTCGCCGCGCGCTCATGTAGAAAGGCGCGAAACGGCGCGACGCCGGTGCCCGGCCCGACCATGATGATCGGCGTCGCCGGATCGCCGGGCAGGCTGAACCCATGCGCCGGCTGCACATAGACCGGAAGGGCGTCGCCTGGCGCAATGCGCTCGGCGAGAAAAGTCGACGCGACGCCGAGACGTTTGCGCTTACCGATCACATAGCGGACGGCGTCGACGGTCAGCGACAGGCGTCCGGGCGACGCCTTCGGCGATGACGAAATCGAGTAGAGACGCGGCTGCAGCGGCTCCAGCGCTTCGACAAAAGCTTCGGGATGAGGACGCGCGTTGGGAAACTTCTGCAGCACGGCGAGCACATCGAGCGTCGCGGCGTCGCCGTCAGGGTCCTCGCCCTGCGCGAGCAAACGCGCCTTCTCGCGCTGCGCGCCGCCGGTGATGAAGGACATCAATTCGAACAGCGCGTCCGGCGCCGGCGAGAGCGCGACGTCGCTCGACAATATTTCGCGCAGAGTCTTTTCGCGCACCGGCGTCACATGCGAGGCACCGAGCATGGCGATGATCTGGTCGACGAGGCCGAGATCGTTTTTGGGAAACACGCCGAAACTGTCGCCGACGTTGTAAGTCAGTTCGCTCGCGCCGATGTCGAATTCGATGTGCCAGGTGTCTTTCTCCGAACCTTCCCCATTGAGCCGGCGACGCGACAGAAAGGTCGCGCCGACAGGATTGTCGCGCGAGCGGCCCGGCGTCGGCGCTACGGCTGGTTCTGAAGCGAGGGCGGGCTCCGCCGGCGCACGAGCTGGAGCCTCGTCCAGCTCCGCCGCGAGCGCTTTCAGCATCCGCGCGGTGTCCTTGCCGCCGGGCGCGCAGAGATTGAGCCGCGTTTCCTTCTTGGCGGCGAGCACATCGGCATAGGACTCGCAATTATACCCGCACTGGCCGCAGTCCTGCTGCGCCATCGCCGCCATCATGCGCCGGCGCAGCGGCCGGCCTTGCGCGAGTTGCATCCGCGCATCGAGCGCCAGAGTCTGGTCATGCCAGGGCGCTTCGCCATCGTCGGCGTCGGCGGATGCGCCCGCCAGAACCGCGGCGTTGGCTTCCGGCGACAGCGGCGTGACCGCGCCGTCGTCAGGCGCGGCGAAACCGGCAAAGAACCCGCTCAGCCAGGCGCGCTGCTCGGGCGTGAAAGGCGCGCTCGGCGGAATGAGAAAGGGCGGGTTGGACATGTCGGTCACGCCGCGCTCTCCTCATTCACGACGCGACGCAGCGTCTCGATGTCATGGCGCCGCGCGAAGTCGACGAAGGTTTCCTCCGCGCTCGCGCGGTTCTTTCGATAGGCGCGAAGAATTTTCGCGACCGCTTCGGGCGCCTCTTCCGCCTTCACATTCTGATGGAGTTCAGCGGCGATGCGGGCGTCTTCGGCGAATCCGCCGCCGATGAGAATGTGATAGCCCTCGACCGTGTCGCCCTCGTCATTGATCGGCACGCGTGCGCCGATCAGTCCGATGTCGCCGATGTAATGCTGGGCGCATGAATGATGGCAGCCGGTGAGATGAATATTGATCGGCGTGTCGATCGCCGCCGTCGTTTCGCAATAAGCGGCGATTTCTTCGGCGTGCCGTTTGGTGTCGGCCGCGGCGAACCGACAGCCGAAATTTCCCGTGCAGGCGACAAGCCCGGCGCGAATTGGCGACGCCTTCGTCGCGAGGCCAAGCGCCTCGATCGCCCCGACGGCGTCGGCGACGCTTTCGTCGGCGACGCCGGTGATCAGCACATTCTGCCAGACCGTGAGACGCAGCCCGCCGTCGCCGAATTGGCGCGCGATCTCGGCGAGACCGCGCGCCTGCTCGGGGGTAAGACGTCCGACCGGCAAAGCGACGCCGATCCAGTTGAAGCCCGCTTGCTTCTGCGGATGCACGCCGATATGCGCGGCGCGATCCTGTCGCGGACGCGCATCAATTGCATCGGCGTCGACGCGCAGCAGCTTGCGGCCGAGCTTTTCTTCAACGGCTTCTAAGAATTTATCGAAGCCGAAGGCGTCGAGCACATATTTGAGGCGTGCCTTGGCGCGGTTGGCGCGGTCGCCATGGTCAATGAAGACCCGCAGAACCTTGTCGGCGACCTCCACCGCGTCGTCAGGCGGCACGATGACGCCCGTATCGCGGGCGAAATCCTTGTGGCCGGTGATCCCGCCGAGCGCCAGCCGGAAATACACGCCCGGCGCGACCCCGCGCCCGTCCTTTACGACGACGGCCTGAAAACCGATGTCATTGGTGTCTTCCAGCGCGCCGATCAATCCCGCGCCGTCGAAGGCGATATTGAATTTGCGCGGCAGGCCGTAAAGCGAGCGATCATTGAGAATGTGATGATGCATCGCCCGCGCATAGGGGCGCGTATCGATCAGCTCCTGCGGATCGACTCCGGCGGTCGGCGTTCCGGTGACATTGCGAATGTTGTCGGCGCCGGACCCTTTGCTCCACAGGCCGAGATCCTGAATCGCCTCGACAATGTTCACGGCGTTTTTCGGCGCCACTTCGCGGATCTGAATATTGGCGCGCGTCGTCACATGCAGATAGCCGCCGCCGTAATTTTCGGCGAGATCGGCGAGGCCGGCGAACTGCCATTGATTGAGCGCGCCATTAGGGATGCGCAGCCGGCACATATAAGCATCCTGCGCCGGCGCGACATAAAATAGGCCATAGAAGCGCCAGCGGAAATTGTCGGCGGGCTTGGGCGGCGCATTCTCTTTTGCTTGCGCGACGAGGCGCGGCCAGGCGTCGAACGGATGTTCCTCGCGCTTCCATTTCTCCTGATCGTTCAGCTTGCCACCCGCGGCGGTGACGCGATCCTGCGCCGCAAAATGCGCCGCGTCCGGTCCCATCGGCTGCGCGGGCACGGGCGGCGCCGTTTTACCGCCGCGCGCCGAGAAGCCGGCGGCGAATCCTTCGAGATAGCGCTTTTGATCGAGCGTGAAATCGGCGGACATGTCAGGCGGCTTTCTGAACGGGCGCGCCGAACATCAAGTCGTCGCGCATCGACGAAATATCCGCGCCGGAGCGAATGAGATCGAGGAAATGGGCCGCCCCGCTCGTATCTCCGATCAGGATCGCGCCAGCGAGCCGATCGTCGCGCTCGACAAGCTTGCGATAAATTCCCATGCGCGGGTCCTTGCAGACGATGCGGCGCGCATTGTCTTCGCCAAGATAATCGCCGGCCGAGAACACGCGCACGCCGGAGACTTTGAGGTTGGTGGAGACGACGCTGCCGCAATAGGACGCGTCTTCTCCGGCAAGCCGCATCGCGAGAACCCGTCCCTGCTCATAGGCGGGCTCGACGAGGCCGTAACAGACCCCGCGATGTTCGGCGCATTCGCCGATCGCGAAAATTTCCGCTTCGCTCGTCTTTAGTCCGTCGTCGACGATCACGCCGCGCCCGACGTTAAGACCTGTCTGTCGCGCGAGGTCGGCGTTAGGCCGAATGCCGACGGCAAAGATCACGGCGTCGGCGGGAAGAGTTCGACCATCGGCGAACTCTATGCCTTCGACGCGGCCCGAACCCGTGATGCGCGCGGTATTGGCGTTGAGCAGCACGCGCACGCCTTTTTCTTCGACAAGCCGGCGCAGGATGTCGGCGCCCGCCGCATCGAGCTGGCGCTCCATCAGCCGATCCATGACATGCACGAGCGTCACGTCGACGCCACGCCGCGCCAGCCCATAGGCGGCTTCCAGCCCGAGAAGCCCGCCGCCGATGACGACCGTACGCGCGCCCCTGCCTTCGAGCCGGGACAGCGCCTCAACGTCCTGCACGTCGCGAAAAATATGCACGCCCGGCAGATTGGCGCCGTCGATCGGCAGCCTCACCGCATGCGAGCCGGTCGCGAGCAAGACTTTGGAATAGTCGACGCTGCTCCCATCATCGAGCATGACGCGCCGGGCGGCGGCGTCGATCCGCACCGCCTTGCGGCCGCTGAGCGCGGCGACGCCGGCCGCTTGCCACCACTGCCGAGGCTTGAGTTCAATGTCGTCGACCGACAAATCGCCGGCGAGAACGGAAGACAGCAGCACGCGATTATAGGCAAGCCGCGGCTCTTCGCCGATCACCAGAATGTCGTAACGATCCGGCGCGCGGTTTATAAGCTCCTCGACGAAACGGGTCGCGGCCATGCCGGCGCCGATGACGACGAGCTTCTCGCGACTTTCACAAACGTGCAAACCTGTCATGCGTCGACTCTGCTGAACGGCCGAACGGTCCGGTCACAAGTCGCTTCGCCTGGATTGTGGGAAACGGGCAAGACGACCGAAGCGCGCCGCAAATTGCGCAACCGCTTCTGTGACGGAGCCCAGCATTGGACTCGCCCCGGCGGACCGGCGATCGTCGTTGACCGATTGGATAACTGCACAATTCGGGCCAGAGCCATCCAATAGAATATATTTTTGAAATTACAGGTGTTCTTCCATCTTCGACGGCGATCGGCGCCGCGTCCGGCGCCGAATGCTTAGGCGCGAGGCGCCTAACGCATGGCGCTTTTGAACAGCCGCTCGGCGCTTAGAGCCGCTGTCCGATCGCGAAGCCGGCGAGATAATCCTCATAGCTCCGGCCGTCGAAAGCGGGTCCCGCGAAGGCCGCAATTTCGCGTCGATCATGCGAGCCGCCGATGGCGGCGTCGAAAAGGTCCGGGCGCAGGACGGACTTCGCCTTATCGGCCATCGCCGGGGAATAGCGCGTCTGCCGCCAGCGGAGCATTTGCGCATAGATCCATTCGGCCTGGCGCGGATCGGGCCGCATCGCGCTCGCTTCGCCAATGATGAGATAGTCGTCCCTCTCGCGCGTCTCTTGACCGTTGACGCGCAACCGACCGGTCAGCACGCGCCGAATGATCTCGGCGTCGACGCCGACATATTC
Organism: Methylocystis sp.; assembly: GCF_046349115.1. Taxonomy (GTDB): domain Bacteria; phylum Pseudomonadota; class Alphaproteobacteria; order Rhizobiales; family Beijerinckiaceae; genus Methylocystis. The sequence continues at coordinate 311,081 of NZ_JAXMCX010000003.1, forward strand.
CGGGCGCGAGAGAATCTGCGAAACCTCCTCGAGATTTTGCGGCGCATCGACATAGGCGGCGCCCTTAGAGACGCTTCGGACCAGCGCGGCGACGAGATTGGGGTCGTCGTCGGCGACGCTCTCGCGCAGCGCGAGAACCTTCTCGAGCGCGCGCTCGAAAATCTCGCAGCCGAAATGCAGAATGACGCCGACGCCGGCGTCGACCGCGACAGAACTCCATGGCGCGCCCACGCAAAATCCGTCGAGTTGGCCGCGCGCGAGATTTTCCACCATGTAGGGCGGCGGCAGAGCGATGAGCCGCAGGTCTTCATCCGGATCGACGCCGCCTTCCGCCATCCAGTAGCGCAGCTGATAATTATGCATGGAAAACGGGAAGGTCATGCCGAACGTGAGCGGCTCCCGCCCCTCGGCGCGGCGACGCGCCACGATCGCCGCCAGCGCGCGCGCGGTTTCGCCAGGATGCGCGACCGCGCCTTGCGCCGCGAGTTCGGCGTGCAGCGCCGTCGACACGGCGATCGCATTGCCATTCGTGGCGAGATTGATCGGCGTCGCGAGCGGTACGCGCACATGACCGAGCCCGAGGGTGGACGCGACCGCCATCGGCGCCAGAAGATGCGCCGCGTCGAAACGGCCGATGGCGAGCTTGTCTCTGATATTCGCCCAGGAGACTTCGCGGATCAGTTCGACATCGAGTCCTTCCGCCGCGGCGAAGCCCTTATGCGCGGCGATCAGCAGCGCGGCGGCGTCGACCAGCGGAATGAAGCCGATTTTCACAAGCGCCTTGCCGGTCATTTGAACATCTCCGCCGCGGTGATGACCGAGCGCGCGATGTCGATGATTTTCTTGTTTTCGCGCATCGCCGCGCCGCGCAACATCTTATAGGCGTCGTCTTCGGTAAGCTTCTTCGCCTTCATCAACAGGCCCTTGGCGCGCTCGATCGTCTTTCGTTCCTCGAGGTCGGATTTGGCGCGCTCGAGTTCGTCCTGAAGCTTGGAGAAGGCCTTGAAACGCGAGACGCACAGATCGAGGATCGACTTGATGCGCTCCTTTTTCAACCCGTCGACGATATAGGCCGAGACGCCCGCGTCGACCGAGGCTTGAATGGACGCCGTATCGCTCTGGTCGACGAACATCGCGATCGGCCGGCGCACGGCGCGGCTGACCTGAAACATCTGTTCGAGCGTATCACGCGAGGGATTTTCCAGATCGATCAGGATGACGTCGGGATCGATGGCGTAGATCTGCTTCAGCAGATTATGCATTTCGCCAATGCGCTCGACCTGCGTGAAACCGGCGTCACGCAGTCCTTCCTGCAGGATCAACGAGCGAATAGGACTTTCGTCGACGATGACGATTTTCAATTGGCGGCGTCCGCTGCGCGCATCGGTGGGCGCGCGCCGGGCAGGCGCGCCGCCAGCCCTCAGGCTGGCGATCCTCGCCCGGCGCGATCCGCGCGTTTATATCTTGAACCGCAGCGACATGCCCGCCTGCCAGTTTTTCATGATCTGCGGACCGTTGAGATTCTGGTAGACGGGCAGGCCCGCCTCGATCGCGAGCAGCGTGCTCTCGTAACCGATGAACTTGCCGCTGATCGTCGCGCCGCCGAAGAGTTCGACCCGCTGCCCGCCGTAAAAGGCCGGATTCGCCGGCACGGCCGGGCCGCGGATTTCCGGATCGAAGCCGCGAATCGGGCCCTGGGTCGAACCGCTCACGCGGAAGGTCGTAGTGAGGCCGGGCGTCCAGGTATAGCCGCCCCAGGCGTTAAATTCGTGCAGATCGCCCCAGCGGTAACCTCCCGACGGCGTGGGGCCGAAGGGGAACGTCAGGCGATAGTTGAGCAATTCGTCCCAGGAATAGCCCAGGTTATTTGGGGCCAGCGGAAAGCGCCCGCGATAGCCAAGACCCCATGACCAGGGCCCCAGATAGCCCGCATAGACGATTCCAGGGAGGAAATCGAACGTGCCGGTCCCGGGCTGCATCCCGTAAAACGCCCGGACGTTGCGACGGGTGCCGTCGGGCAGGAGAAAGTTAGAGAAAGTGGCCGAGTAGCTGCCGACGGGGAAGGTGAAGCCGAGCGAAAGCTGGATGCGGTGGATGTCGTCCTGATAAATGCGGTAGACGCCCGACAGGGTGACGTCGGCAAGGCTCGTCGTTCCCGGCAGGCTCCTGCCGAGCGGCAGAATTCCCGAAGCGCCCTTGAAGGTGAGGGCGTTGAGATTTTTCTCGACCATGCCGGCCGTGAGAACCACCGCGAAATCCTTCGTGACGCCGTAGCTGAGGCCGACGATCTGGGTCGCAAGCGCGATATTTTGCGGGATGATGCGCACGGTTTGCTTGGGATTGAGAAAGAACGGCACATGGGTGACGATATATTCGTTAGAGACCGTGCGCGTCCCCATCTTGATGCCCGACAGATTGGCGAAGATCGGGGTGACGGAAAGCACGAGCTTGCCGGCGGCCGGCATATCGGCGCCGAACACTCCCATCGGCGCGGGCGGCGGCGGAGGCGGCGCGGGCGGGGTCGTCGCGGGCTGAGCCTTTACCGAAGGGACTTCCGCGACCGCGGCCTTGCGGGGGGCGGCGTTCGCGTCGGCCGCGACGATCGTCGTCGCCATTGCCAACGCCAGCGCGCCTTGCGATCGTCGAACCATCGACCGATGCGATTGTGCTTTCTTCATCGCGAACCTCATCTGCGACTCGTCCGAGCGCGCCAGAAAAACAAAAAGCCGCTGCCTGAACGTCTGCTCGGCAGACATTCAGGACAGCGGCGATGCTGGGGGCCCCTCTATGGACCGTGGCGTCGCGCACGACGCCTTCGCGATTAAGAATGCAATACGGGCGCCACCTACAGCGACGCTGTGGCCGACAATCTTTCGCAGGGGTAGAATGGCGGATTTGTAAGGCTTCGCCGCGAAAACCGCGCGCATGCGCATCCCTCCCGCGGACGGGCTCGCTCAGCGCGCGATGCCTAAGAGGCAGCGCCATACGCCGAAAAAAATCGCATCCTGCCGCCGCCGGCGACAATCCGCTTTGAGTTTTTCAGACGCAGCGGATGCGCGCCCTGTCCAAACCGCTCCTCGAAGTCCCCGCCCTGCGGCATTGATCCAGACGCGCTAGAAGCCCCTTCTTCGAAGCGCCAAGAGCTTGGGCCGGGAGGCCGCTTGAGGCCCTTCCCGGACGCGCTAGCCGCTTCCAGCGCCATCTCAGTTCAAACGCGCCGTTCAGAGCCTGTCATGGACAAGCAATACCAAGAATGAACGCAGTCGAAATTGAACAACTGTATCGACGCTGAAACGCTTGCGCGGCGGAGCCAACGCCTAGCGCGTCGCTCGCACGGATCGCCTTGATGATTGGATAAGATCTGGTTAGCCGCCGCAAGCGGGCGTCCAGGGCGGCGAGGCATCATTGCAGGAGACAACGAAGTTGTTTTCGGAAGAAGCTCACGATCACCGCAACGAATACGCAAAGCCGCATCATCGGTGCGTTAGCGCAGGAACTCAGCGGAAGACCATCCAGCATTCGGGCTTCGATTGATCCTGTCCGAGTCTTTTGCGGGCAGAAGAGCTTTCTGCTATCAATCGCTCAGAGGACGGAAATGAAGCAGAACTGGCTGCGCCTTATCGTCTGCACGATGGTTGTCGTCGCCGCACTCTCGGGCGCGGCGTCGAATTTTGCTGCGCCAGTCGCGCATTCATGCGCGGGAATGTCGGCGGTTGACGATTGTCCGGATCATCCAGTCGATCACACGGCGGCGCTGCGACATTGCGATTCTCTCATCTGCGGGGCGATTCAGCTCGCGCCTCACGTGACTTTCACGGCGGCGCGCATGGCCGAGCTAGGGCTGCGGACGCAGCCCGCCGACGATGCGACGTATCGAGGCGTCTCGAGCCCACCCAGCCTTCGTCCACCGATCTCTTAAAGCTGCGCTAGAGCCATTTTTCAGCGCGCCTTGGCGCGTCGACGGCCACGTCGCCGGCTCCCCTTGCTTTGCGCTGATCAAATCGGCCTCCGCCTGTCCGCGCGCGCATTTGCGCAGATTATTCGCGCGACAGCATTTCCCGCAGCACCAGCTTCCGAGAGGAAGCGAGAGATGACGCTAATGAAAAAGAAAAATAGGCAGCTTGCCGCCGGCGCGCTGCTGGCGCTCCTCGCATTTGGCGTAGGGCACGCCCGCGCGGCCATCGATGATTATGCTTTTGAGCTGGTCCAGTCGGCGCTCAAGACGGGACCTGGAGTCATTGACGTGCGGTTGATTCACAAGCCGGACGGGAAACTCGTGTCCGACGCCATCATCTTCGCCATGAGACTCGACATGGCGCCGGACGATATGGAAGCGATGTCGAGCGCCATTGAGTCGACAAAAGCCCCACGACCTGGCCTTTATCGATTCAAGGTCGACCTAACTGACGAGGGACGTTGGCGCATCTCCCTTGCGGCAAAGCTTCAGGGAGAAGTCGGAACGCTGCAGAACCGACTTGTCGTTCGGGTTGCGCGATGATGCAACGCCTCCGTTTGCCTCTAATTGCAGTGCTGGTCTTGAACCTGTCGATCGCGCCCGCTTCTGCGGCCGAGCGCGAGGCGCCCGGCGCAACGGCCGAGAGCGTCGTCGCTTTGGCAAAAAAACTCAGCCCCGAGGTGGCAGCCGCGGTTCTTGATGCGGATTCCGCAGCCCAGCGCGTCGGCGCCGCCGGCGTCCAGCCGGATCCCGTGGTCACGCTACAGGCTTGGGATGTGAACGGTCGTGGAGTCGGTCAGCGGTGGATCGGCGCTCAGCAGACGTTCAGGCTTTGGGGGAAGACTGATCTGGAGAGGGGCGTCGCCGAAGCGGACGCTGACGCCGCCTGGCACCGAAGTCATGCAGTCGAGATTGACCTCGTCGCGCGCGTCAAGACCGCCTTCGCCCAATACAACGCCGCGCAGCGCGCGGTGGAATTGTCGAAGTCGCTGAAGCAGCGGGTCGACCAACTGCTTGAGCTGTTACGCCTGCGCTACGGCGCAAGTTCGGTCCAGCAAGAAGAAGTGATCAAGGCGGAACTCGAAGCCGCAACCGCCGCCGCAGATGTTGCGCGCCGCGAAGGGGAAGCGAAATCGGCGGCCGCGAGGTTGAACGCCTTGATCGGGCGCGACGCGCGCGCGCCGCTTGGCGCGCCCAAGGGTTTTCCCGCACTCAAAACAAAACTGACGCTTGCCGGCGTTCAGGACCTCGCACGCGCATCCAACCCGCAGCTTGCCGCCACCCATGCTCAAGTGCGATCCGCGACGACGGCCAAGCAGCTCACCGATCTGAACTACTATCCAGACATCACCGCTGGCGCGAACTTCGTGCAACGCCCGACCGGCGATAACAGCGGCATGTTTATGCTCGGCTTTACGGTGCCGCTGCAATATGAGGCAAAGGACGCCGAACAGCGGGCGGCGAGCGCCAGCGTTGGGGCCGCGCAGGCGCGCAATGAGGCGCTTCGCATTCGCCTCGACGGCGAAGTCGCTGAGGCATGGTTCCGGCTCGAGGCGGTTCGCAAGGCGATCAAGATATTCGAACAGCGACAGCTCCCGCCGGCGAAATTGTCGATCGACACGGCGCGCAGCGGATTTGACGCCGGCACGACGAGCCTGGCCGCGCTCCTCGACTCCGAGCGTCGCTTGCGCGCCATCGAGCTGGAGCTCCTCGGCTTGAGGATCGAGGAGCAGAGCCGATACGCCGACCTCGAACGCCTCGCCGGAGGTTCGCTATGAAGGGCGCGAAGCTTTTTTTCGCGGCCGCCCTCGCCGTGGCGACGTTCGGCGGCGCCGGCGTCATGCTTTGGCGCGCCCGGGAGCCGGCGCGCGCGCCTGCCGAGACCCAAGTCGGAACGGGGCCGGTGATCTACTATCGTGATCCCGATGGGCCTTTCTACTCCGCCGAGCCGAAGAAGAACGCGGCCGGCAAGGACTTTGTCGCCGTCCGCGCCAGCGAAGACGTCTCCTTCGAAGACAAGCCGCCTGCGCCCGGCGATCAGGAAAACCGCAGCCGACGCATCCGCTATTACCGCAACCCGATGGGACTTCCCGACACGTCGCCTGTCCCAAAGAAAGATCCGATGGGAATGGACTATGTGCCCGTCTATGAAGACGAGGCGCAGGACTCCTCCATGGTCGTCATCAGCACCACCAAGCTGCAAAAGACGGGCGTTCGTTCTGAGCCTGTCCAGCGGCGGACGATCGCCGTTCCTGTTCGCGCGTCTGGACGCGTGGACTTTGATCCGCGCCGCATGTCGGTCGTGTCGCTTCGTTTCGAGGGATTCGTCGAATCCGTCGAAAAATTCGCGGAGGGCGACTATGTGCGCAAGGGCCAGCCGCTCATGCGCATCTATGGGCCCGAGCTCTCCAACGCCGCCGCCGAATATGTCGCGGTGCTGAACGCCCATTCCTCGGCGCGAATCGAAGGCGCGCGGCGGCGGCTCGTCAATCTTGGCCTCGACGACGCCATGATCGCCGCGATAGCGCGGAGCCGCCGCGTTCCCCGCGTCATCACCTGGCCGGCGCCGCAAGACGGCCACGTCATCGAACGCAAGGCCTTGAGCGGCATGCGGGCGGCGCCTGGAGAGATGCTGTTTCGCATTGTCGATCATAGCGTCGTGTGGGTGCTCGCGGATATTCCCGAGCGAGACGTGGAATCCGTCGCTGCGGGTCAGACGGCGATCATCCGCACGAGGTCCTATCCGGATCGGCCGATCAAGGGACGCGTCGCGCTCATCTATCCCCATCTGAACATGGAGACGCGCACCGCGCGGGCGCGCATCGAGCTGCCGAATACGGAGGGCCTGCTGCTCGGCGACATGTATGCCGACGTCGAAATCGAAACCGGCGGCAAGGGGAAGGTCCTTGCTGCGCCGGAAAGCGCGATTATCGACGCGGGCAAGCGACAGGTCGTGCTTCTCGACAAGGGCGAAGGCCGCTTCGAGCCACGGCAAGTCAAAATCGGCCGTCACGGAGACGGCTATGCGGAAATCGAAAGCGGCGTCGCCGAAGGAGACCGCGTCGTCACTTCCGCCAACTTCCTGATCGATGCGGAGAGCAATCTGAAAGCGGCGCTGGAGGCGCTCGATCATGGCGAGGCGGGCAAATGATCGGCCGGCTTATCTCCTGGTCGGCGCGCAATCTCGTGCTGGTGTCGCTTGGGACCTTCTTTGCGATCGCCGCAGGCCTCTATGCGCTGCGCACTCTGCCGCTGGACGCCATCCCGGATCTTTCGGACGTGCAGGCGATCGTCTTTACCGAATATCCCGGACAGGCGCCGCAAGTCGTCGAGGACCAGGTCACCTATCCATTGGCGAGCGCCATGCTGACGGTTCCGCGCTCGAAGGTGGTGCGCGGCTTCTCCTTTTTCGGCGTCTCCTTCGTCTATGTGATTTTCGAAGACGGCGTGGATGTCTATTGGGCGCGTTCGCGCGTGCTCGAATATCTGAGCGCCGTGACAAAACGCTTGCCGGCCGGCGCTTCGCCGGTTCTCGGTCCTGACGCGACGGGCGTCGGCTGGGTCTATCAATATGCGCTCGTCGCAAAGCAGATGACGCTTGCGGAATTGCGCTCGCTTCAAGACTGGATGCTGCGCTACGGCCTCGCCAAGGCCGAAGGGGTCGCCGAAGTGGCGAGCGTGGGCGGTTACGTGCGACAATACAACATCGTCGTCGATCCCAACCGGCTGCGCGCCCTCAACATTCCCCTTCCCAGGATTCGTGAAGCCGTTCGCGCCAGCAACGCCGATGTCGGCGGCCGAACGGTGGAGCTTTCGGAATTCGAGTTTATCGTTCGGGGACGGGGTTATCTGAAAAACCTCGCCGATCTCGAAAACATCGTTTTGCGCGCCGGCGAGGGAACGCCGCTCCTGCTCAAGGACGTCGCCCGCGTCGAGCTCGGACCGGATGAGCGGCGCGGCGTCACCGAGCTCAATGGCGAAGGCGAGGTCGCGAGCGGAATCGCTTTGCAGCGATATGGCGCCAACGCCCTGACCGTCATCGACAATGTTAAGGCGGCGCTAGCGCAGATCGCGCCAAGCCTTCCCAAGGGCGTTGAGATTTTGCCGGTCTACGACCGTTCCGAGCTGATCTACGCCGCGATCGAAACGCTTCGCGGCACGCTTGTCGAGGAGAGCGTCATCGTCGCGCTCGTCTGCGTCGTCTTCCTCTTGCATTTTCGCAGCGCGCTGGTGGCGATCATCATGCTGCCGGTCGGCGTGCTCATGGCCTTCGCGGCGATGAAGGCGCTCGGCCTTGGCTCCAACATCATGAGTCTCGGCGGCATCGCCATCGCCATCGGCGCGATGGTCGACGCCGCGATCGTGATGATCGAGAATGCGCACAAGCGGCTGGAGCGGGCCGCGCCAGATACGCCGCGCCTCGACATTTTGATCGATGCGGCGACTGAAGTCGGACCGGCGCTATTTTTCAGCCTGCTGATCATCACGGTGTCGTTCCTGCCGATTTTCACGCTGGAGTCTCAGGAAGGCCGGCTGTTCAGCCCGCTGGCCTACACGAAGACCTTCGCCATGGCTTCGGCCGCGCTGCTGTCCGTCACGCTGGTGCCGGCGCTGATGGTTGTTTTCGTGCGCGGCAAGATCGTCTCGGAGGAAAGAAACCCGATCAATCGGGCGCTGATTTCCATATACCGGCCGATCATCCGCCTGGTCATGAATGCGAAGATTCCAACGATCCTTCTGGCTGTCGGCGTTCTTGCCGTCACGATCCTTCCCGCGCGCCAGCTCGGTTCGGAATTCATGCCGGCGCTCAACGAAGGCGCGTTGCTCTATATGCCGACGACCCTCCCGGGTCTTTCCGTGACCAAGGCCGCGCAGCTGCTGCAGACGCAGGACCGGATCATCAAATCCTTTCCCGAAGTGAAGTCGGTTTTCGGCAAGGCCGGCCGCGCATCGACGGCGACCGATCCAGCGCCGCTCGAAATGTTCGAGACCATCATCAATCTCAAGCCGAAGGAAGAATGGCGGCCGGGCGTCACGATCGATAGCCTCGTCGCGGAGATGGACGCCGCATTGCAGTTCCCGGGCGTTTCCAACGCCTGGACCATGCCGATCCGCAACAGGATCGATATGCTCGCGACCGGCATCAAGACGCCGGTCGGCGTCAAAATCATGGGCAATGATCTTTCGAAGCTCGAAGCGCTCGCGCGGCAGGCCGAAAGAGTCATCAGGGGCGTGCGCGGCGCCTCGTCCGCCTTTGCCGAGCGCGTGATGGGCGGATATTATCTCGACATCGCGCCAGATCGGGCGGCGCTTGCGCGCTACGGCCTGATGATCGACGACGTGCAGGCGACAATCGCCACGGCGCTCGGCGGCGAAACCGTAACCACCACGGTCGAGGGACGCGAGCGCTATGGCGTCAACATCCGTTACCCCAGGGACTTTCGTTCAAATCCTCGCGCGATCGCGAGCGATGTCCTCATCTCGCTTCCCGGCGGCGGAACCATCCCGCTTGGTGAGGTCGCCAGGGTCGAGCTGGTCCGCGGCCCGACCTCCATCCGCACCGAGAATGGACAGCTCGCCGTCTATATCTTCGTCGATATTCGAGACCGCGACATCGGCAGCTTCGTGGCCGAAGCCCAAAAAGCCGTCGGCGAGGCCATCGATTTCCCTGCCGGCTCCTACGCCGTCTGGAGCGGTCAGTTCGAATATCTGCAGCGCGCCGAGACGCGCATGCGCATTGTCGTTCCGGTCACGCTCGCGATCATATTCCTGTTGCTCTACCTGAACTTCAGGCGAATGACCGAGACATTGATCGTCATGCTCTCGCTGCCTTTCGCCCTCGTCGGCGGCGTCTGGCTGATGTGGCTGATGAAATTCAACATGTCCGTCGCGGTTGGCGTGGGCTTCATCGCGCTCGCCGGCGTCGCCGCGGAAACCGGCGTCGTCATGCTGATTTATCTCGACGCGGCGATGAACGAAGTCGCCGAGGCGCGCGCCAAGCGAGGCAAGGCGTTCACCAAGGCCGATCTTCGCGACGCCATCATGCTCGGCGCCGTCGAACGGGTGCGCCCCAAGATGATGACGGTCGTCGCCATCATGGCGGGTCTCGTGCCGATATTGTGGAGCACGGGCGCCGGCTCGGAGGTCATGCAGCGCATCGCTGTCCCGATGATCGGCGGCATGGTCTCCTCGACCTTGCTGACGCTTATCGTGATTCCGGCGATCTATGCGCTGATCAAAGGCATAGGATTGCCCGCAACCGGACTCGAAAGGAGCCGGGAAATGCGAGCTTTGAAATCCGAGCCGCCGCCACACGCCGGCGCGAGCGCCTGATCTATTGAGCAGCGGCCGGACAGTAGCTCGGCGTCAGGCCTGGCCACCATTTCGACTGTGAGCCCCGGTTCGCTACTTTGCGATCACGCCCAGGGAGACGCGACGATTTTTCATTCGTCCGTCTTCGGTGTCGTTGCTCGCGATAGGATGCGCCTTTCCATATCCTTTCGCCTCGATGCGCGAAGCGTCCGCCCCCATGCGTATCAGCTTGGCCTTTGGCGTCACCTTGTGCTTTGGGCCGCTCTTGACGGCGGCGTCAACGGCACGCTCAAATCGTGACCACGCCGCATCTCCATCCGTTGTTTCAACGTTTTTTTTGTTCTGGGGTCACCCATGCATCAAGCCGCCATTGTGAATGAAACTAGCTGATATCAGGGACTTCGATTGACACCGAAATCATTCCAGCTGTCAGCGAAAAAGAGCGGAGAACACATCGAAAAAAGCGATGTAAAATATTCAAACGATCTATTTTTCTATAGCAGGGAAGACGCCTACTTTACTGTTGTTGGACAGGAAAGGAGTTCTCGATGAAAAAGACTGCATTCATCAGCTTGATTGCGAGCGGTCTGTCGCTCTCGACGACTGGGTACGCTTATGCGGATCACGAGACCGGCGTTTTCGGCATCTTCCATGATCCGCACCCTGCGGTCTCCCGAGATGTCCGCGCTAATCGCAAGGGCCTTTCCTACGATGAAATGAAGCCAGGCGCGAACAAACTCATGCGTAACCGCGGTGATCATTACCCGCATTGGAAATGCGCGGACAATCCGTCAGGCTCTTGCGGCTGAAATCCTTCATGGCGGGCGAACTCGGCGAAGGGTAGCGCGTGATGCCATTCCTCGCCGGCACGAGCGAGATTTGCGTTTAAGCTGGAGCGAGCCACCCAGCAAAGTAATCCGGCGACGCGCTTGGGCGAGAGACAAGCGCAGCCATTAAGTGGCCGCGCGAAAGTGTGGGACTGGTTGTGGGACCACAAAATGTGTCTTCCAGCAACTATTTGAAATCTTGTGATTAAATCAATATAACTGGTGCCCAGGAGAGGACTCGAACCTCCACGGCTTTCACCACTGGTACCTGAAACCAGCGCGTCTACCAATTCCGCCACCTGGGCATCAAGCGCGTCTCATAGGGGCAGCGGGCGGCGCCTGTCAATGCGCGCCATCGTCAAAAGAACGGGCCGCCGAATCTGCGGCTTCTCGCGCATTTCCTTTGGCGCCGAATTTCGCTAGAGCGTTGGCGATCTATACGCGCCGGCCGCGGCCGGCGCGGCGCAAGCGGAGCGAATCGCGATGATCGGCGACAATAATCAGAGCATTGGCGCGGGACGGGTGGTGACGGTCTTCGGCGGCTCGGGCTTCGTCGGACGCCATGTCGTGCGCGCGCTGGCCCGCGACGGCTGGCGCGTGCGCGTCGCCTGCCGGCGGCCCGACCTCGCCTTCTATCTCCAGCCACTCGGCCGCGTCGGCCAGGTGATGGCGGTGCAGGCCAATGTGCGTCATCCCGAATCGATCGCGGCGGCCCTGCAAGGCGCGTCGGCGGCGGTCAATCTGGTCGGCATCCTCGCCGAAACCGGCGCGCAGAAATTCTCGAGCGTGCAGGCCGGCGGGGCGCGCGTCATCGCCGAAGCCGCGAAATCGGCCAGCGTCGACAATGTCGTGCATATTTCCGCGATCGGGGCCGACCCGGAGTCGCGTTCGGCCTATGGCAGGAGCAAGGCGGAAGGCGAAGCCGCGATGCTCGCGGCGATCCCTTCCGCCGTCATTCTGCGCCCCTCGATCATCTTCGGGCCGGAGGACGACTTCTTCAATCGCTTCGCCACGATGGCGCGTTATTTTCCGGTCGTGCCGATCGTCGGCGCCGACACGAAATTCCAACCGGTCTATGTCGGCGACGTCGCCGAAGCGGTCGCAGCCGCTATCGCCGGCCGCGCCAAGCCGGGCGCCGTCTATGAGCTTGGCGGACCGGAAGTCAAAAGCTTCGCGGAGCTCATCGACTATGTGCTCAAGGTCGCGCAGCGCCAACGCACCGCGCTGAAACTCTCTTTCGGCGTCGGCAAGCTCATGGCCGCGCTGACGCAAATGCTGACCAAACTGTCCTTCGGTCTCTTCCCCAAACTCCTGCGCATGACGCGGGATCAGGTCGAGCTGCTCAAGCACGACAATGTCGTCAGCGACGCGGCGAAGACGGAAGGACGGACGCTCGAAGGGTTGGGAATCGCTTATCCTCAATCGATCGAGGCGATCGTGCCGACCTATCTCTATCGCTATCGCAAGGTCGGGCAGTATCAAACGCAGCGCATGGACGAAGGCTTCTCCTGAGCGCAGACGCCTTCGACCAAGCAAAGATCGAATCAAAAAAACCCCCGGCTCGCGCCAGGGGTTTTTCACTATGCTGAAGCCGGCCAGCGATGGGCCGGCTTCTTTTAGGCGATCAGAACAGCGGCGAAAGGAGGCTGCCGCCGAAGCGATAGGTCAGACCCGCGGAGACGACGATCGGGTTGATCGGCAGCGACACCTTGACCGGGAGGAAGATCGCTCCAAGTGCAGGCGCCGCTGGCGCGAAGCTGATCACCGTGGAGTGAACCATCGGATGAAGCCCAATATATTTGAAGTCGAGGTTCACGCCCCAATGCTCGTTGAGCATGAAGTCGAAGCCGGCCTGGCCAACCGCGCCCCAAGACGGGGAGACTGTAGCATATTGGAATGTGGCGAGGACTCCCCCCGCGCCGGCAAGCGGAGAGCCGGGGGCGAAAGGAATGGCCCAGGTGTCGTTGTTGACGCGGGTATTCCAGAAGGTCGTGAAATTCACGCCGACGCCGAGATAGGGCTGGAAGGCGCCGAAATTGGTGACATGGTACTGCAGCATGACAGACGGCGGGAACAGCCAAGCGCGAGCGAAGTCGCTGGAGATCGTTCCGGTGCCCTGGATGTGATGCGGAGCCACGCAGCAAATCGCTTCGATCGCCCAGTTTTTGTTGAGGTAATAGGCCGCGTCAAGCATCGGGATGACTGACGAGGAAGTATTGGTGCTCGCGCCGGCGAGGACGCCATTCGCGCCGGTCAGGCCCGACAGCACGCCAATGGCGCCCAAGCCCGGATATCCGGCTCCCGAGTCGAACACTCTGCCATGGCCGTCCAAGGGAGAGACGCCGGCAATCTTCAGGCGGACCTGAAACGGCTGATAGCTGTCCACAGGAGCCGGCGGGGGGCCCTTGACGGACGGCAGAGCGCCGCTCGTGCTCGAAGGCGCGACAGCCGCGAAGGGGTCGAAGTGCCAGTTGATGCCCGCACGAAGCGTGTGAAAGCGGGTCGGCGAGCTATGCGTCGCGGCGAATATCGGAGTCGTGGGGCCGAGTCCCTGAAGCGCCGCGACGCCGCCGTTGAGCGGCACGGAATTGGCGCGCGTCGAGCCGAGATCGACATAGAGATATTCGGCCTTGAGCGACCACGACGGGAACATAGAAGGCGACCATTCGAGGCCGCCGCCCGCCGCCCAGCCGACTTTGGTGTTGTCGAAATAGCCGTGACCGACGGAGCTTACGCCGGCCGCGAGGAAATTGTCGGCGAAGCCAACGTTGTTGATGACCTGGCCATAGGCGAAGCCGCCCGTGCCGTAGGCCATCAGATTGGGCAGGGACGGCAGCGTCAAGCCGATCCGGCCGCGCACCGTGCCGAACCAATCGACGTTCTTCGTCGAGTTCACGCTCTGTATGTGGGGCCCGGCGCCGTCGATGAGACCGAGCGCGGTGTTGCTGTGGGACACCACATCGGCGGCCTGGATGTCCGCCTCGGCGCCCAGGACGAGCCACGGGTTGAATTGATAATTATAACCGATCTGGCCGCCGCCCGTGACGCCATGCAAATTCTGCGGGATGCTCCAGGCCGAGCCGAACGGCGCTACCGTTAGCGGAGCCACCGCCCCGACCGGGATCCCGGTGATATAGCCGAGGCCGCCGGTTTCCTGAGCATTGTCGCCGAAGGCATAACCGATGTTGACGCCGCCATAGAGACCGGTCCAGGTGAACGCAGGCGGCGGAGGCGGCGGCGGCGCCTTGTAGCTCGGCAGATCAGCGGCGCTGGCGGCAGCGCCAACGCTCCCGACCAAAAGCGCGGCGAGCACGCCGCGAACAAAATATTTCATCGGAACCCCCGGATTAAATTCTGCGGTTCGACGGTCGACGCCGAGCGCCGAAGTCCCTGTCACGTTGCTATAAAATTTTGGTAATGCAACTACGGGTGACGCAAAATTGGGCTGTGGCGTGCTCATTCTTTGCGGCTGTGGCTCTAGGGCAACAATCCCTGTAAATCATGTGAGATAGCCGACGCCGATTTGCTGCAGCCGCTGCCACGGCGGTGGCGGCGGGTAGGATTTTAGGCAGTCGCGCGGCTTGCCGCGTCAAAAGCTGCGCAGTAATCCTTCCGCCGGCCGCAGCGCGGCATAGACACATGAACCGCACGGCGATTTCGCCCAATTGCGAGGATAAGTGAGCGCGACCGAACCCGCCGTCACGCCGGAACTGGCCGCCGCCCACGGCCTCAAGCCAGACGAATATGAGCGCATCCTGAAACTCATTGGCCGAAGGCCGAGCTTCACCGAGCTCGGCATTTTCTCGGCCATGTGGAACGAGCACTGCTCCTACAAATCGTCGCGCATCCATTTGCGCAAGCTGCCGACCAAGGCCCCCTGGGTGATTCGCGGTCCGGGCGAGAACGCCGGCGTGATCGACATTGGCGACGGCGACGCCTGCGTCTTCAAGATGGAGAGCCACAACCACCCCTCCTTCATCGAGCCCTATCAGGGCGCGGCGACCGGGGTCGGCGGCATTTTGCGCGACGTGTTCACCATGGGGGCGCGGCCGATCGCCTGCCTGAACCTGCTGCGCTTCGGGCGGCCGGCGCATCCCAGGACCCGCCAGCTCGTCGCCGGCGTCGTCGCGGGCGTCGGCGGCTACGGCAATAGTTTCGGCGTGCCGACGGTCGGCGGCTCGACCGAATTCGACGCCTCCTACGACGGCAATATCCTGGTCAACGCCATGGCGGTCGGCCTCGCGCGTGCCGACGCGATTTTCTACTCGGCGGCCGCTGGGGTGGGAAATCCGATCGTCTATCTTGGCTCCAAGACCGGGCGCGACGGCATTCACGGGGCGACCATGGCGTCGGCCGCCTTCGAGGAGGACGCCGAGGAAAAGCGGCCGACCGTGCAGGTCGGCGATCCTTTCTCGGAAAAGCTGCTGCTTGAGGCCTGTCTGGAGCTGATGGCGTCGGGCGCCGTCATCGCGATTCAGGACATGGGCGCCGCCGGCCTCACCTCCTCGGCGGTGGAGATGGGCGCCAAGGGCAATCTCGGCATCGAACTCGACCTCGACGCCGTGCCCTGCCGCGAAGCGGGCATGAGCGCCTATGAGATGATGCTCTCCGAGAGCCAGGAGCGCATGCTCATGGTGTTAAAGCCCGAACTCGAAGCGGGGGCAGAGGCGATTTTCAAGAAATGGGGCCTCGATTTCGCGATCATCGGCCAGACCACCGACACGCTGCGCTTCGTCGTCAAGCATCGGGGCGAGGTGAAGGCCGACCTGCCGATCAAGGAATTGGGCGACGAAGCGCCGGTCTACGACCGGCCGTTTACGCCGACGCCGAAACAGCCGCCGCTCGACCCGGCCTCGATCGAACCGCCGTTGTCCAATCGCGAAGCGCTGCTCAAACTCCTTTCGACGCCGAACCTTTGCGCCAAGCGCTGGGTCTGGGAGCAATACGACCACCTCATTCTCGGCAACAGCGTACGCGCCCCAGGGGGCGACGCCGCGGTGATCAGGGTGAAGGACGGGCCAAAAGGCCTGGCGCTGACCACTGACGTGACCGCGCGCTATTGCGCCGCCGACCCTTACGAGGGCGGCAAGCAGGCGGTCGCGGAAAGCTGGCGCAACATCACCGTACGCGGCGCGACGCCGCTGGCGCTGACCGACAATCTCAATTTCGGCAATCCCGAGCGGCCCGAATATATGGGCCAGTTCGTCGGCTGCCTGCAGGGGATCGGCGAAGCGGCGGGCGCCCTCGATTTCCCGATCGTTTCCGGCAATGTCTCGCTCTACAATGAGACCCAGGGCGCCGGCATTTTGCCGACCCCGGCGATCGGCGGCGTCGGGGTGATCGCCGACGTCGCCAAGGCGGCGCGGACCGGCTTCGCGCGCGGGGGCGATGTCATCCTGCTGATCGGCAAGACCTCGGGCTGGCTCGGCCAGTCGGCCTATGCGCATGATCTCTGCGGGCGGACCGACGGCGCGCCGCCGCCGGTCGACCTCGCCGCCGAGCGCCGGAACGGCGATTTCGTGCGGGAATTCATTCTTTCCGGCCGCGCCAGCGCCGCCCATGACCTCTCCGACGGCGGCCTCGCCGTGGCGCTCGCCGAAATGGCGCTCGCTGGCGGCATGGGCGCCGAAATTCGGGATATCCCTACTGGCCCCCAACACGCCGTGCTGTTCGGAGAGGATCAGGCGCGCTATCTCCTCGCCGTTCCGCCGGGCGAGGCCGCCGCGGTCGTTCGCGAGGGGGCGGCTGCGGGCGTGCGGGTCCAGGGGATCGGCCGGGTCGGCGGCGACGCCTTGATCCTTCCAGGCGAGACGCCGATATTGCTGACTGAGCTGCGCGAGGCGCATGAAACGCCGCTGCCGGCCTTCATGGCCGGCGATGACCACGCGTTTTCGGACGCTTTCCCGACAAAGGCCCCATGATATGCCGATGCCCGCTATTGAAATCGAGCGTCTCATCAAGACCGCCATACCCGACGCTGAGGTGCAGTTGACCGCTCTCGTCAATGATGACGATCATTGGGCGGCGACGGTCGTCTCCGAGAGCTTCCGGGGCCTCAGCCGCGTCAAGCAGCATCAGATGGTCAACGCCGCCTTTGGCGACCGGTTGGGCGGCGAGCTGCATGCCTTGCAGCTGACGACGCGGACGCCATAATTTCTCCACCGGCGCCTTGAACGCCGCAACAAAGGCAATCGACATGTCAGACGACGCCAACGCCCGCATCAAAAGCGAAATCGAATCCTCCGACGTCGTGCTCTTCATGAAAGGCACGCCGCAGGCGCCGCAATGCGGCTTCTCCATGCAAGTGGTGCAGATTCTCAACCACCTCGGCGTGCCCTATAAGGCGATCAACGTGCTCGCCGACGGCGCCATCCGCGAGGGCATCAAGGCCTATTCGAACTGGCCGACGATTCCGCAGCTCTATGTGAAGAATGAATTCATCGGCGGCTGCGACATTACCAAGGAAATGTTCCAGAGCGGCGAGCTTGTCGCGCTGTTCGACAAGGAAGGCGTGGCTCACGCCCAGACCGCGAAGGCCTGAGTTTTCCTTCCCACGCCGCAGGCGAATGCTGAGCGTCGCTTCCCTTGAGCGACGCTCGTTGTTTTTGGACCTCATCATGCTGCGCGCACATAGAGAGCGGCACGAAAACTATTCGGCTCGCTTGCGTACGCCTACGCCGGCGAAGGCGCCGCAATGACCGCGCCGCCGCTCGCCCTTACGCAGGGCGATCCGTCGGGAATTGGACCCGAACTCGCGCTCAAGGCCTATGTCGAGCGGCGCGCGCACGATATGCCGCCGTTTTTCTTGCTCAGCGATGCAGCTTTTATTGCCCGCGTCGCGGCCTGTCTTGAGCTTGAAATAGAGATCGAAACCACGACGCCGGACCATGCTTGCGAAATATTCTCGCGGGCCCTGCCCGTCGTCGATATCGGCTGCGACGTCACGGGCGTCCCCGGCAGTCCTGATCCCGCGGACGCGCAACCAACGATCAAATCCATCGAGCGGGCGGTCGAATGCGTCGCAAGAGGCGAAGCGCGCGCCGTCGTCACCAATCCGATCGCGAAATCGGTTTTGTACAAAGCGGGATTCAAACATCCGGGCCACACGGAATTCTTGGGCGAACTCGCGCATCGCCATTATGGCGGCGACTATCGCGCCGTGATGATGCTGTGGTCGCAGGAACTGGCGGTGGTTCCGCTGACAATTCACATCCCGCTGAGCGAGGCGCCCAAACGCCTAACCCGCGACTTGATTGTCGAAACCGGCGAGATTGTCGCGCGCGACCTCAAGACGCGCTTTGACATTGAACGGCCGCGCCTCGCCTTCGCCGGGCTCAATCCCCATGCCGGCGAAGACGGCGCGCTCGGCCACGAGGAGATCGAAACAATAGCGCCGGCGATCGCCGAATTGCGCGCGCGCGGCGTCGACGCCTCCGGACCTTTTCCGGCCGACACGATGTTCCACGCGGCGGCCCGGACGAAATACGACGTGGCCCTTTGTCCAACCCATGATCAGGCGCTGATTCCGATCAAGACGCTCGCTTTCGAACGCGGCGTTAATGTCACGCTGGGCCTGCCCTTCGTGCGCACCTCGCCCGATCATGGCACGGCCTTCGACATCGCCGGCAAGGGAATCGCCGATCCGACGAGTCTCATCGAAGCGATCAAGCTTGCAGGACGCATGACGTAAGTGGCTGACGCGCTGCCGCCGCTGCGAGACATCGTCGCCCGCTTCGGACTCGACGCGAAGAAAACGCTCGGACAGAATTTCCTGTTCGATCTCAATCTCACCGCGCGCATCGCCCGCGCCGCCGGGCCCTTCGACGAGACGATCGTCGTCGAGATCGGTCCCGGCCCCGGCGGCCTGACGCGGGCGCTGCTCGCGCAAGGCGCGCGCGTCATCGCGGTTGAGCGCGACAAGCGCTGCCTGCCGGCGCTGGAAGAAATCGCGGCGCATTATCCCGGCCGCTTGACGATCGTCGAAGGCGATGCGCTGAAGATCGATGTCGCGCAGCTTGTTCGAAATTATGCGCCTGTCATTCCCGACGCCCGCGCAGCGGGCGATCGGGAATCCAGCACAAATTCCGAGAGCGCGGCCGCTCTGGATTCTCGATCAGGCCTTCGGCCTGTCGGGAATGACAGCCGTGGCGCTGCGCGCATTTGCGCGAATCTTCCATATAACATCGCGACTGCTCTGCTGACGAAATGGATCGAGGCGGAGCCCTGGCCTTCGGTCTTTGATCGCTATGTTCTAATGTTTCAAAAAGAGGTGGCGCTGCGCATCGTCGCGACGCCGAAGGAACGCGCCGATTACGGCAGGCTCGCTGTATTATGCGGCTGGCGAACGAAGGCGCGCATTCTCTTCGACGTTTCGCCCGCGGCCTTCAAGCCGCCGCCCAAAGTCACGTCGTCCGTCGTCGAGCTTGTTCCAAATCCAGCGCCGCTCGACTGCGATC
Organism: Methylocystis sp.; assembly: GCF_046349115.1. Lineage (GTDB taxonomy): Bacteria > Pseudomonadota > Alphaproteobacteria > Rhizobiales > Beijerinckiaceae > Methylocystis. The sequence goes on from NZ_JAXMCX010000003.1 coordinate 330,631, forward strand.
CGCGCGCCCTGTCGCGCGTGACGCAGGCCGCCTTCGGACAGCGCCGCAAAATGTTGCGTCAGAGTTTGAAATCACTCGGCGTCGACGCTGCGGCGCTACTTGCGGCGGCCTGCATGGAAGAGACGAAACGCGCGGAGGAAATCGATGTCGCGGGCTTCGTGGCGCTGGCGCGGGAACTGTCGCGTATCGCGGGATGAAGCGCTCGCGAGCCTCATTCGCTCAGCAATTGCGCGACGAATTGTTCGATTTCCTTGTCGCGTCTTGGCCGTCTCTGCCGCTCGGCGCGCAGGATCGCGATCAGATCGTCGAAGGCGCGCTGCAGATCGTCGTTGACGATCACATAATCATAGTCTTTCCAGCGCGCGATTTCCTTTCGCGCATTTTCGAGCCGCCGCGCCATGGCCTCGCGCGTGTCTTCCGCGCGCCGTTCCAGTCGCGCGCGCAATTCATCCATCGACGGCGGCAGGATGAAGACGGTGACGGCGTCGGCGCCCATTTTCTCGCGCACCTGGCGCGTGCCCTGATAGTCGATGTCGAAGAGGCAATCGCGCCCCTGCGCGAGAATGTCTTCCACCGGCGCGCGCGGCGTGCCGTAGAAATTGTCGTGCACCTCTGCCCATTCCAAGAGTTCGCCGGCGTCGCGCATGGCGACGAAACGCTTTTGTGAAATGAAGCTGTAATGAATGCCGTCGACCTCGCTCGAGCGGCGCGCCCGCGTCGTCACCGAAATCGACAGCGTCAGATCGAGTCCGCGATCCTGCAGCAGCATCCGCGTCAGAGTCGTCTTGCCCGCGCCCGACGGCGAGGAAAGAATGAGAACGATGCCGCGGCGGTGGACTGGATTGGCGGACATGAGATTCGAGAGCGAATAGTGAGTGGTGAGTGGTGAGTGGTGAGTAGTGAGTAGAGAGTGGCTGCGCCTCTGTCTACTCACTATTCGCTACTCGCTACCTCGCGACTCACTCGATGTTTTGCACCTGCTCGCGCAGCTGCTCGACTTCGATTTTCAACTCAAGCCCGATCGCGGTCAGCCCCACATCGTTCGATTTGGCGCAGAGGGTGTTGGTCTCTCGCCCAAGCTCCTGCGCCAGAAAATCCAGGCGACGGCCGACCGGCCCGCCCGCGACAAGGAGTTTGGACGCGCTCTCGACATGGGCTTTCAGCCGATCGAGCTCCTCGCGAATGTCGGCGCGAACCGCGAGCAGCGCCGCCTCCTGGTGCAGCCGCGTCGGATCAAGCCCTTCGGCGTTCTCCATGATTCGCGCGAGCTGCTGCTTCAGCCGCGTACGAATCGCTTCGGGCTGTCGCCCCGGCGCGGCGTCGGCCTGCGCCGCGAGCGTCGAGATGCGATCGAGCCGCCGCCGAAGCACCGCCGCCAGAGCGTCGCCTTCCGCCCGGCGCGAAGCGATCAACGCGTCAAGCGCCTCGTCGAGGGATTGGAGAATGCGCGCGTCGAGCTCGGCGCGTTCTGCTTCCGACAGCTCCGGCTCGACAATCTCGACGACGCCGCGCACCGCCAAGAGACCATCGAGCGTCGCGGGTCCGACATTGGCGGGCGCTGGTCGTTCGGCGAGCGCCGCGAGCAGCGCCTCGAGAGCGGGACGATTGAGACGGGCGATCTGGCTCTCGTCTTCGCGCCTTGCGGCAAGACTGGCGAAAATCGAGCCGCGCGCCAGCCGTGCGGCGATCTTTTCCCGCGCCTTGATTTCCACCCCGTCGAAATCGGGCGGCGCGCGCAGACGCAGATCGAGCCCCTTCGCGTTAACGCTCTTGAGTTCCCAGGCATAGCGGAAAGAGGCGACGGCGCCCTGGACGCGGGCGAATCCCGTCATGCTGTGAAGGCTCATGTGCGACGGCGGCTCCGGGAAGGCGGATGGGCGTGCGGCTTCGCCGCGCCGCGCTTCACTACCGCCGCGACCTCTTTACCGCAATTCGGCGCTCGCTGGGACCGTCTTTGACGAAGTGAGGTCCCAGCTTTTGTCGCGCAACGGGTCGAGCGGAGTTCCTTCCGAGGCGTCGAAAGCCCGCGGACGAAAGGGCCGACCGCCAGTCGGCGCCAACGCCGTCGCTTCCGGAGGCGGCGCGACGTCCTGTGAGGCGTTTCGCGACAGTGTCTCGGGCAAATCGTCGGCGCCCGCCGCGAGACCCAGCCGCGCCGCGCGCGCGCGCTGCTCGGCGCGCTGCGCGGCCGACACCGGATAGCTCGCGGGGTCGGAGCCATCGTCAGGCTGGGCGTCCGGACTTTGGCGCGCAACCGTCGTCATGTCCGGATTGAGCCGCTCCTCCCCGTCCTCGGCGTCGGGGGGCGGCGGGCGACGGGCAAGCAGCGACGCGTCGAACAAGGCCTTCGCAGGCGGCTGCGCCGATTCTTCCGTAAAGAAGGGCCGCGCCGGTCTGAGGCGGACCAATTCGGCTCCATAGGCCTGCGTGCGGTCGCCGTGGCCCCCTAGGAAAAAATCGGCTTCGGCGTAAGCGAATTTACCGAGACGATGGGTCGCGCCGTCATCCGCGGCCATCGCCCCGCCCGGCGGATAGTCTTCGTGGCGCTCGGAGAGCGCGACCAGACGGCCGATCGGCGCCTCGGTGCGCTTATCGGGCTTAGGCGCCGCCGGGGCCGGAACGCCAGGCGCGGCGCGATCAGGCGATTCGTCGTTCTTTTCCTTCTCCAGCCGGCGCCAGTTCTGAACGTTGCGCGAATGCTGGTCGAGGGATTCGGAGAAGACGTGCCCGCCCGTGCCATCGGCGACGAAATAAAGATCATGGGTCGGCGCCGGATGCGCCGCCGCTTCAAGCGCCGCCCGGCCGGGATTGGCGATCGGCCCCGGCGGCAGGCCGTCAATGGCGTAAGTATTGTAAGGCGTCCATTTCTCGATTTCGGCCCGCATGATCGGCCGACCCAGCGTCGCCTTGCCGCCGACGAGCCCATAGATGATCGTCGGATCGGACTGAAGGCGCATGCCCTTGCGCAGCCGATTGACGAAGACCGCGGCGACGCGCGGCCGCTCCTCGACCTTGCCGGTCTCCTTTTCGACGATCGACGCCAGCGTCACCAATTCATAGGGCGTGCGCAACGGCAGGTCGGGCGCGCGCTTCGACCAGATCGCTTCGAGCGTCTTGCGCTGATCTTCCTGCATTTTCGCGATCAGCCGCGCTCGCGGATAGCCGCGCGGGAATTTATAAGTTTCGGGGAGCAGAGCGCCTTCCTTGGGAAGGTCGGCGACGTCGCCCGCAAGCAACTCGGCCTCTTTAAGCTTCTGCACGATTTGCTCCGAGGTGAGGCCTTCGGGAATCGTGACGCTATGCATGACTTGGCGGCCGGAGGCGATCTGATCGATCACGTCGCGCAGGCTGACGTTTTTCTTGAACGCATATTCGCCGGGCTTCAGCTTGCCGAGCTTGCCTTCGAGAACGAGGCCGAGCTGCATGAGCGTCGAACTGGCGATAACGCCTTCGCGTTCGAGCTGAGAGATGATTTCCAGCAGGTCGCTGCGCGGCGGAATAAATACGACCTTGTCGGCGGCGAGAGGGCCCGGCGCTTTCAGCTTGTGCGTGGCGGCGACAAGGCCGAAGGCGCCCGCGACCAAGGCGACCAGGATGAAGCTCAAGAAGCCGCTCGCCATCGACAGCGTGCCTTCGCGACGCTTCTTCTTCTTTTTTGGCGGCGGCGCGGGCGCCGCCTGCGGCTGCAAAACCTGCTTGGCGCCTTCCAGCGTGGCGCGCCGCCGGTAGATCCCGGAGCCCGTCTGGGCGGCGTCCGGCGTCGCGGCGTAACGCGGGCCGGGCGCGCCGACCGGCGGCGCCTCGGCGCTTGGCGGCGGCGCCTGACGCGAGGAATTGCCCTCTGGAGCGGTCGTTGAAGGCGCAGGCGCAGGCGTTGCGATTTCAGCGGCTGGCGCGGCGGGGGCTTTCGGCGGCTCGGCGCGAGGCGTTTCGTCCTTCGCCGAAATCGGCGGGGCCGGCGGCGCAGGCGCGGCGGGCGCCACTGTTCCTGCAGGCTTCGCAGAAGCGGTCGGCGCGACGATAGCGGCTGGCGCGACGGGCGATTTCGGCGATTCGGCGCGAGGCGTTTCGACCTTCGCCGAAATCGGCGGCGGGACCGGCGCCGCCGGCGCGGCCGGAGCGACTCTAGCGGGAGGCGGCTTCGGGGGCTCGACGCGAGGCGTTTCGACCTTCGCCGAGATCGGCGGCGGGACCGGCGGCGCCGGCGTCGGCATTGCTGCGATATCAGCGGGACGCGCGACCGGCTCCATGGGAGCTTCGCTGAGAGACGCCTCGACTTTCGAAACGATCGGCGGCGAGGGCGCCGGCTCTGGCGGAGTCGCGGTCGGCGGCGAGGGCGCCGGCGCGGAGGCGGCCGGCGTTTCGGCGGGCGGCGTTGCAGCCGGAGCCTCGATCGGCGGCGCGGGGGAGGCCGGCGCGGCTGGGCGCGTCTCGGGCTCTATAGCGGCGGCCGGCGCGGCGGTTTGCGCGCCTGGCGGCGCCGGTTCGGCCGCCGGCCGCGACGCGCCAGCGGCTGTCGGCTTGTCGGGCGCGCCCGTTTCGTCCGCTTCGCTCATCGCCACACGCCCATCAAAAAGCCGAAAATTTCACGCGGCCTGTTCGCCGGCGACTTACACTATGCCTCATTGTGGCGAATTCAGGAACTCGGCGCTTCAGTCGGCGCGCCAGGCGCGGGGCAGTCTGTAATGAGCGCGCGAACTGGCGCGCTCAAGCCGCGCGGCGGAACAGGAGCGAGGCGTTGGTGCCGCCAAAGCCGAAGGAATTCGACAGCGCGATGTTGATCTCCTTCTCGCGCGCCTTGTGCGGCACGAGATCGATCGCGGTATCGACCGACGGATTGTCGAGATTGCGGGTCGGCGGCGCGACATTGTTTTGCATCGCCAGGATCGAATAGATCGCTTCGACGGCCCCCGCGGCGCCGAGCAGATGGCCGATCGCCGATTTCGTCGACGACATGGCGAGCCTGGGTTCGACATTGCCGAGAAGGCGTTCGACCGCCTTGAGTTCGATCTCGTCGCCGAGCGGCGTCGACGTGCCATGGGCGTTGACGTAGTCGATGTCCTCGACCGAAACGCCGGCGCGCTTTAGGGCCGCCTTCATGCAGCGGTAGGCGCCGTCGCCGTCGGGCGAGGGGGCGGTGATGTGATGCGCGTCGCCCGACATGCCATAGCCGATGAGTTCGGCGTAGATTTTCGCGCCGCGCGCCTTGGCGTGCTCATATTCCTCGAGCACGACGCAGCCGGCGCCTTCGCCAAGCACGAAGCCGTCGCGATCCTTGTCATAGGGACGCGACGCGGCCTCGGGACGATCGTTGAAGCCGGTCGACAGCGCGCGGCAGGCGGCGAAGCCGGCGACGCCAATGCGGTTGACCGGCGATTCGGCGCCGCCGGCGACCATCACGTCGGCGTCGCCGACCGCGATGATGCGCCCCGCGTCGCCAATCGCGTGCGTGCCGGTCGCGCAAGCCGTCACCACGGCGTTATTAGGACCCTTAAGGCCGTGCATGATCGACACATAGCCGCCGGCGAGATTGATGATGCGGCCGGAAACGAAGAAGGGCGAAACGCGGCGCGGCCCCTTTTCCCGCAAGGTGACGGAAGTTTCGTAAATGCCGCCAAGGCCGCCGATGCCGGAGCCGATCAGAACGCCAGTGGTTTCCTGCTTTTCAGGCGTATCGGCGACCCATCCGGCGTCTTTGAGCGCCTGCGTCGCGGCGCATGCGCCATAGATGATGAAATCATCGACCTTGCGCTGTTCTTTGGGATCGAACCAGTCGTCGGGATTGAATGAGCCGTTCTTGCCGTCGCCCCTCGGCACGACCGCGGCGATCTGGCAAGCGAGATCAGCGACCTCGAATGTGTCGATACGCTTGAAGCCGCATTCTCCGGCGGCCAGACGGCGCCAATTCGTCTCCACGCCGCAGCCCAAAGGAGAAACGACGCCAAGACCGGTGACGACCACCCTGCGCATGGCTCTACTCTCGAACTTTATTGTTGTCGACAACGCCAACGGCGGCGAATCCTCTGAAAGGAGTCGCCGCGCGTTTGGACCTCGCTCGGTTCGTCAGGCGGCTTTCGCCTTTTCCAGGAACTTCACCGCGTCGCCCACGGTGAGAATCGTCTCGGCGGCGTCGTCGGGAATCTCGACGCCGAATTCTTCCTCGAAAGCCATGACGAGTTCGACGGTATCGAGCGAATCGGCTCCCAGATCGTCAATGAAATTCGCTTTGTCGACGACCTTGTCGGCTTCGACGCCGAGATGCTCGACAACAATCTTTTTCACGCGCTCGGCGACATCGCTCATCTTCTTTGATCCCTGTCTGCGTTTGGCGCTTACTCGCGCCTTATGGCGACCTGGAGCGAGCCCTTTGGCGCGCTCCATGATCGCCATTCATTCCTTTAACTTGCAATCGCCAGCCGACCGTCCTGACATGCGCAAGACGCTCGGCAAAACGCTTGGCGGCTTGCGCCCCGGGCTGAAATCGCGGCGACGCCGCCCCTCAGCGGCGAGGGTCTGGTAGCATACTTCCCCGACCATGGCGAGAGGGGGCGCGCGGCGCTGCGACGCAGGTTTACAGGGACGCGCGGCAGCGGACAAACCGAGGATTGGACCGGATACGTCAGATCATCGCCATGCCGCCGTTCACATGGAGCGTCTGCCCGGTGACGTAGCCCGCTTCGGCGCTCGCCAGATAGACGCAGGCGGCGGCGACGTCGGCGCCGGTTCCCAGTCGTCCGGTCGGGACCATGCGCAGGATCGACTCCTTCTGCGCATCAGTCAGCGCGTCGGTCATCGGACTCTCGATAAAGCCCGGCGCGACGCAATTGACCGTCACGCCGCGCGAGGCGACCTCAGCGGCGAGCGATTTCGACATGCCGATCATGCCGGCCTTGGCGGCGGCGTAATTGCCCTGCCCCGGATTGCCGGTCACGCCGACGACCGAAGTGATGCCGATGATCCGGCCGAAGCGCTTTTTCATCATGCCGCGCAGCGCCGCGCGGGACAGACGAAAGGCGGACGTCAGATTGACGTTGAGAACGGCGTCCCAGTCTTCGTCCTTGAGGCGCATGAACAGCATGTCGCGGGTGATGCCGGCGTTGTTGACGAGAATGTCCAACCCGCCCATCGCCGCCTCGGCGGCCGGCACAAGTTTCTCGGTCTCGTCCTTTTGCGCAAGATTGCAGGGCAGAATATGGGTGCGGCCGTTCAATTCGCCGGCAAGCGCCTCGAGCGCGTCTTTCCTGGTGCCGGAAAGCGCCACGGTCGCGCCGGCCGAATGCAGCGCGCGCGCGATCGCCGCGCCGATACCGCCGCTCGCGCCCGTGACCAGCGCGGTCTTGCCGTTAAGATCGAACATTTTCCTTGTCTCCTCCCGCTCGATGACGCGAGCCTTATAGCTCAATCGGACGGACTGGCCTTTTTTCAGCCGCGGTTCAACGCCACAGGTCGGCGATCTGGCGCGGCGGGCACTCCGGTGCGCTGGCCAGAAGCGGGAAAAATCGGCGCAAGCTCGGCTTCGTTTTCGCAAACGCCGGATTCGAGGCCGAATTGCCCGGATTGCGCATCGGAAAACGCCCAAAAACCCGATGTGGCGCAACTGCAACAGTGGAAATCTTTTGGGTCATTTGGGCCTGATTTTACCTTCTGTTTGTTGTTTCCCGCGATGTTTTTGACCACACTCCGCCGTGCTTGGGGGTCAGCGTCATTAGACGTCCGAAAGAGTCACAGGACCGACGCGCGCCTATTAATTTAAGTTGGCTCGAACTGAAGGATAGAGAGATGAAGACAGCGATCTCGGCTCTGGCTCTGGCGACGGCGCTTTTCGCCGGCGCTGCGAGCGCCGCCGACCTCCCCACCCACAAGGCGCCTCCGCCTTATATCCCCCCGCCGCCGATCATGACCTGGACCGGGTTCTACGCCGGTCTTAACCTCGGCGGCGGCTTCTATGCCTCCAACTCGTCCAACCAGGGCTGGAACTGGGGCTGGAACAACGGCAACAACAACACCGGCGGCGTCATCGGCGGCGGCCAGATCGGCTACAACTTCCAGGTCACGCCGATGTTCGTCGTCGGCGCCGAGACCGACTTCCAGGGCACGAGCCTTGGTTCGGGCGGCGGCAACAACAACGGCTGGCTGTTCGGCTTCGGCGGCGGCGGCGCTTCGGCGCGCCTGAACTGGTTCGGCACGGTTCGCGGCCGCGTCGGCATCACCCTGCTGAGCCCGCAACTGCTGGTCTATGGCACGGGCGGCTTCGCCTATGGCGAAGTGCAGCGCAACGGCTGGTGGAGCCAGAACTCTGCGGTGCAGACCGGCTGGACCGCCGGCGGCGGCGCCGAGTGGATGTTCTTCCCGAACTGGTCCGCTAAGGTCGAGTATCTCTATACTCAGATCAGCGGCACCGGGAACAACAACAACTGGGCCTGGGCGTTCAACCCCGGCTGGGGCCTGAACAGCACCAACAACCGCACGCGCTTCCACACGATCCGCGCCGGCATCAACTACCACTTCAACTTCGGCTCTCCGGCGCCGGTGTTGGCCAAGTACTAATCCGACAGATCGACCTTACGGTTCGAGAGAATGGGCCCGGTCCTCGCGACCGGGCCTTTTCTTTTGTCTCGCCTTCCGGACGGTTACGCGAAGGCGCGATAGGCGTCGACATCGACGGGCGCGCCGACCGACAGGCCGGCGGCCTGCGGCGCGATGCGCTTCAGCAACCCCGCCAGAACCTTGCCCGACCCGCATTCGACGAATTTCGTCACGCCGTGATCGGCCATATAGGCGACGCATTCGCGCCAGCGCACCGCGCCGGTGACCTGCTCGACGAGCAGGCGGCGAATCGCTTCGGGGTCCCGCGTGGGTTCCGCCGTCACATTGGCGACGACCGGAACGCAAGGGACGCCGATCGCCGCGCCGGCAAGCGCCGCGCGCATGGCGTCGGCGGCGGGCTGCATCAGCGCGCAATGGAAGGGCGCGGAGACCGGCAGCAGCACCGCGCGCTTGATGCCCTTCTCCTTGGCGATGTCGATCGCCTTTTCGATCGCTCCCTTTGCGCCTGACAGCACGACCTGTCCGCCGCCATTGTCATTGGCGACCTGGCAGACGCCATTCGCCGCCGCCTCTTCAGCGATAGCCCGCGCCTGATCGAGCTCGGCGCCGAGCAGCGCCGCCATCGCCCCCTCGCCGACCGGAACCGCCTTCTGCATGGCGTCGCCGCGAATGCGCAGCAGCCGCGCGGTGTCCGAAATCGTCAGCGCGCCGGCGGCCGCGAGCGCCGAATATTCGCCGAGCGAATGGCCGGCGACGAAGGCGGCGTCGCGCGCGAGATCGAGGCCGCATTCGGCCTCCAGCGCGCGAATCGCGGCGAGAGAAACGGCCATCAGCGCCGGCTGAGCGTTGGCGGTGAGCGTGAGTTCGGCTTCGGGGCCTTCGAACATCAGCGTTGAGAGCGGCTGCGACAAAGCGTCGTCGACCTCGGCGAACACCGCGCGACACGGCGCAAAAGCGTCATGGAGCGCCTTGCCCATGCCGACCGCCTGAGACCCCTGACCTGGAAAAATGAAAGCCTTCGCCATGCGTAACCGCCCTCGCTCTTTTCAATTGCGTTTCAATTGCGCCGCCGCGAGTGGCATTGCCCGGTCCAGCATGTCAAGCTGGCTCTCGCCAAGCGCGCAGGAGCGGGAGATGAGCCAAAAGACATGCGATTGCGGCGCGGGTCGCTTCGATCGACGCGCCGCGCTGGCGACGATGGGCGCCGGTCTCGCCGCCCTTGGCGCCACGGGCGCTGAGGCCAAGGGGAAGCCCTCGCCGGTCCGACCCGAGGATGAGGCCTACATGCGGCTCGCGCTCGCCGAGGCCGCCAAGGGCGACTTTCCCTTCGGCGCGGTAATCGTGCGCGACGGCAAGATCGTCTCGACGGGACGCAATCTCGGCGTGACGAACAATGATCCGACGGCGCATGGCGAGATGGTGGCGATTCGCCGCTTCGTCGCCGACCATCCGGCAAAGGAGCTTAACGGCGCGACGCTTTACACGTCGGGCGAGCCCTGCCCGATGTGCATGGGCGCGATCGTCTGGTGCGGGATCGGGCGCGTGGTCTTCGCCGCGTCGATCCAGCAATTGTCGAAACGACTCGGCCAGATCATGATCGCCAGCATGGCCGTGGCGCAAGCCGCGCCCTTCGCCGACATCGAAATCACCGGCGGTCTGCTCGCGCCGGAAGCGCTGGCGCTGTTCGATAAAAAAAGCACTCAAGACAAATAGTTTTTGATTCGATCAAGCAAGGCATTTCGCTGGCGAGCGCCGCGGCGCAGAGTCTCAAGCAGGCGTTCGTCGGAGGCCGATCCGGCGGGAGTCTAGCGCTTCCCTTCGCCAAGGGCCCCTCTTTCTTGAAAGAGAGGCCCCAAGTCTTGGAACCTGCGCTAGGCTAGGCGTCTTGCGAAACGTCGCGAACACGCCCTCGCGCCTTACGAGCGATAGTCGGACGAGTGACGGGCGTTGCCAGGCTCGGAGGACGATCTGCCCTTGCCCCAGTTGCGCTTCTGCTTGAGGCATCCGTTGCCGAACGTGCCCCAAGACGCAGGATTATTTTTGCCACAGCGCCAAGAGAGTGTTGCGTTCTGGACAGATTCATCGGGCGCCTGCAGCGAAGCGCCGATCGGCGCGGCGCTCGCGTCGATGCTCAGGGCGCCGGCCGCAATGGCGGCGGCGAAAAACAACGCGGTCTTCATGACGTTTCTCCTGATACGAGGCACACAACGTCGGCTGCGAACGCGAATGTTCGCAGCAAACGCTCGTCTTGCGATTACAAGACGCGAGTGATTTATGGCGCGCAACGCCGCGCGACTGTGCGGCCTCGCACGGAGGCGACGATGTTTGCGGAGGCGCGAAGTCGAGGCGAGATAATGGCCACGAAACGGAAAGCCGGCGTGAGCGAGGAACTTTCGACGATTTTCTTGCTAGCGAGGGTATGTTGGAATCATGTGAGGATCACGCAATTAAGGAATTCATCGCGGAGCAGCTTGCCGCCGCAATGACGGAAGAGAGCATCACCGAGCTCGAAATGGCGACGCGGATGAAAACGAGCCGCCGACGTACTGATTGTCGGTTCTAATTTTTGGGAATTGAATTATTCGACCTGCCGCGCGGGATGCCAGTCTTGGTTCCGTCCTTGTTCGTGTGCATGAAGGACGAAAGATTGCCGGCCGCCGCCTGATCGCTGATGGCCTGCGGAATGGCCTTCTTGCCGTGCGGGATGGCGTTTTCGGCGCAAGCGGCTCCAGCCGACGCGATCAACAGAAACCCGCCGGCCAGCGCCGCACTGATTGTTCGAATAGCCATCGCCCAACTCCCTTCCGTCACGCCCCGTCGGGCCATCATAGGTGCGAACCGACATTTCTGGAAATGCGATCGAGGCCGATCACAGGGCTCCGAATCCGGCTTAACGACGCGTCATCTCACCGCGTCATGGCCGCGCTTGTCGCGGCCATCCACGCGACGACGCGCAGCAAATGCGAAAATATGAGGCGCGGACATTCCGTCTCTGCGCGAAACATTTCGCGATGTCCCGGCGTGGGTGGCCGGGACAAGCCCGGCCATGACGTCTGGAGGAGCGCTGAAATCAAGCCGAATTCGGAGCCCTGAAGCCATGCGTCGGACCTAAGTCCCCGGCCTCTGCTTCACCAGCTCATCCACCACGCCGGGATCGGCGAGCGTCGACGTATCGCCCAGCGCGCCGAATTCACCCTCCGCGATCTTACGCAAGATGCGCCGCATGATCTTGCCCGAGCGCGTCTTCGGCAGGCCGGGCGCGAATTGCACGATGTCGGGCGTCGCGATCGGCCCGATTTCCTGGCGCACCCAATGCACAAGCTCCTTGCGCAGATGTTCGCCCGGCGCCACGCCCTGATTGAGCGTGACGAAGGCGTAGATGCCCTGCCCCTTGATGTCGTGCGGATAGCCGACGACGGCGGCTTCCGACACTTTCTCATGCGCAACGAGCGCGCTTTCGACTTCCGCCGTGCCGAGGCGATGGCCGGAGACATTGATCACGTCGTCGACGCGGCCGGTGATCCAGTAATAGCCATCGGAATCTCGCCTGGCGCCGTCGCCGGTGAAATATTTGCCGGGATAGGCGGAAAAATAAGTCTGCGCGAAACGCTCGTGATCGCCATAGACGGTGCGCATCTGCCCCGGCCATGAGTCGGCGATGACGAGCAGACCTTCGCATTGGCCTTCAAGAACATTGCCGAGCTGATCGACGATTTCGGGCGCGACGCCGAAGAACGGCCGCGTCGCCGAGCCGGGCTTCAAATCAATCGCGCCGGGCAGCGGCGAGATCAGCACGCCGCCGGTCTCCGTCTGCCACCATGTGTCGACGATCGGGCAGCGTCCCTCGCCGACGACTCGGTGATACCACTCCCAGGCTTCGGGATTGATCGGCTCGCCGACCGAGCCCAAGAGGCGCAGCGATTTGCGGCTGGTTTTTTTCACCGGCCCTTCGCCCGCCGCCATCAGCGCGCGAATCGCGGTCGGCGCGGTGTAGAAACTATCGACCTTATGCTTGTCGACGATCTCCCAAAAGCGCGACACGCTCGGATAATTCGGCACGCCTTCGAACATCAAGGTCGTCGCGCCATTGGCGAGCGGGCCATAAACGATATAGCTGTGGCCGGTCACCCAACCCACATCCGCCGTGCACCAATAGACGTCGCCGTCGCGATAGTCGAAGACGAGTTCATGGGTGAGCGACGCATAGACGAGATAGCCGCCGGTGGTATGCAGCGCGCCCTTCGGCTTGCCGGTCGAGCCAGACGTATAAAGAATAAACAGCGGGTCCTCCGCCTCCATCTCGGAATAGGGACAATCGGCGTGAACGCGCGCCGCTTCTTCCTCGTAGCGAAAGTCGCGGCCGGGCTGCATGTCGATCGCCGCGCCAGTGCGCGTCACGACGATGACCGTCTTTGCCGAAACCTTGTCGAGCGCGGCGTCGACATTAGCTTTCAGTGGAATCTTCTTGCCGCCGCGCAGACCTTCGTCGGCGGTGACAATGACGCTCGATTCCGCATCCGCGATGCGGCCGGCAAGCGAATCCGGCGAGAAGCCCCCAAAAACCACCGAATGAATCGCGCCGATGCGCGCGCAGGCGAGCATCGCGAAAGCCGCTTCGGGAAGCATCGGCAGATAGATGGTGACGCGGTCGCCCTTCTTGACGCCGTGTTTTTTCAGCACATTGGCGAAGCGGCAGACTTCCTCATGCAGCTCGGCATAGGTGATGTGGCGCGAGACCGAAGGATCGTCGCCTTCCCAGATGATCGCGGTCTGATGCGCGCGCGCCGGCAGATGCCGGTCGATGCAATTCATCGCGACATTGGTCGTGCCGTCCTCGAACCAGCGGATCGAGACATTATGCGTATCGAAGCTGGTGCGCTTCACCATCGAAAAGGGCGTGATCCAGTCGATGCGCTGCGCCTGTTCCGCCCAGAAGCCCTCGGGGTCCACGATCGAACGCTCATAGAGCCGGCGGTAGCTCGCTTCGTCGATGCGCGCGTTCGTCTTCCAATCGTCCGGAACGGGGTAGATTTTCTGCGACATTATTTTTGACGCCTTCGAGAGTTCGTCATGGCCGATACGTTCGCGTGGGCGCCCGCGACAAGCGCGGGCAAGACGCGCATGGGATGAAACGCCCGCTCATCGCTTTTCCGCGCGTGCCAACTCCACATTATGCTGCATGCGCCGCACCATCAGCCGCATCAGGTAAAAGCCGAATTGCGGAGTCTGCGCCGCGAGCTGCAGCAGATCGTCGTAGCGCACGCAGAGCAGTTCGACGTCGGTCGCGGCGACGGCGGTGGCGGTGCGGCGGTTTTCATTGGTGAACATGCCCATCTCGCCAAACAGCGCGCCGGGCTTTAGCGTCACGTCGGGCTCGCGCAGATGGATGTCGCCGCGCACCAAAAGATAGGCTTCCTCCGACAGATCGCCCTGGCGATGCAGAACGAAGCCCTCGGAAAGTTTGAGGTGCTTCATATAGGGCCGCAGCCATTCGAAATCGAAATCCTCGGAAGCGGCGGCGCGAATGTCGGAGACGAGGCGCTGCATCTGACGCAACCGCAGCACATTGACCGGCACCAGAAAGGCGTTGAGCGCGAAGAGCGGATAGAGTCCCTTGAGAAAGAAATAGAAGGCGAACAGCGCATTGGCGAGGATCGCGGCGATGCGCAGCGGGATCATCGTGTTCGACACATAGACGAACACGCTCGCCGCGGCGGCGAGATAGCCGACCGCTTCGACCGGCCAATTGTAATTTTGCGGGATCAGATTCTGCAGGATCATTTCACGAGCGGCGCGCCATCCATTGCCGACATGTTAGCAGAAGGCCGCGCGCCCGTGCGAGCGCGCGGGCCGGCCCGGCCCGAAGCGAGCGCCGCGCCTGCGAGAGTTCGGCCCGGCCCGGAGCGGCGCTTTGCGGCGGACCGGCCGATTTGCTACATGGGCCCTGGACATTGCCGTCCCTGGCCCGAGGAAAATGGAAAAATTCGTCACGCTTGTCGGCGTCGCCGCGCCGTTGCCGATCATGAACGTCGATACGGACATGATCATCCCCAAGCAATATCTCAAAACCATTCAGCGCACCGGCCTCGGCAAGGGGTTGTTTTCGGAGATGCGCTACCGGGAAGACGGCTCCGAGAACCCGGATTTCGTGCTGAACCGGCCGGCCTACCGCAAGGCCAGCATTCTCGTCGCCGGCGACAATTTCGGCTGCGGCTCCTCGCGCGAGCACGCGCCCTGGGCGCTGCTCGACTTTGGCGTCCGCTGCGTCATCTCGACGAGCTTCGCCGACATTTTCTATAATAACTGCTTCAAGAACGGGATTTTGCCGATCACGGTCAGCCAGGCCGAGCTCGACAAACTCATGGACGACGCCAGCCGCGGCGCCAACGCCACCTTGACGGTCGACCTTGAAGCGCAGGAGATTCGCGGGCCCGACGGCGGCGTGATCAAATTCGAGATCGATCCTTTTCGCAAACATTGTCTGCTGAACGGACTCGACGACATCGGTCTGACGCTCCAAAAGGCCAACAAGATTGGCGACTATGAAAAGCAGGCCGCAGCCAAACGCCCTTGGGCGTGACGGCGACTCGCAGCAAGGCGCCGCACACCACATATTTCAGATGCGGCGCTCATCGGATAGAGCACGTTTGACGCTTCCAAACCTTGGATGCAAAGAGCGACGGACAAGGCGCGCTTGAGCTATATTTCCGCCATTTCGACGCGTTTTCGCGCCGCCAGCCGGTCGCTGGCGCGGCTCGCCGAGGGCGTCCGCCGGTCGCGGAAACCTGACGAAGCCGCCGAAAGCCAATGGCTCGACGCCGACGCCCAAAATTTAGGCGCAGACGCCGAAGAGGCGGCGCGCGACAAGGACTTCTGGGGACCGGCGCCCGCGCTCCAACCGGACGAGCCGCCGGGCTTCGAGCCGCACTCCGCCTACCAGGAGCCCCCCGGATTCGACGGCCAGGGCCTGCTGTCGATCCATAATCTGGCGAAATCCTATAAATCGCGCCGCGTGGTGGAGGATGTGAGCCTTCATGTCGCGCGCGGCGAGGCGGTCGGCCTGCTCGGCCCGAACGGCGCCGGCAAGACCACCGTTTTTTATATGATCACCGGGCTGGTGAAGCCCGACAAGGGCGTGATTTCGCTCGACGGCTATGATGTGACGCCGCTGCCCATGTATCGCCGGGCGCGGCTTGGGATCGGCTATCTGCCCCAGGAGGCGTCGGTGTTCCGGGGCCTGTCGGTCGAGGACAATATCCGCGCCGTTCTGGAAATCACTCAACCCGATCCCAAGAAGCGCGAAGAGGAGGTTGAGGCGCTCCTCGACGAATTCCGCCTCACCCGGATGCGCCATACGCCGGCCGTGGCGCTGTCGGGCGGCGAAAGGCGGCGCTGCGAAATCGCCCGCGCGCTTGCCGGCCATCCCTCCTTCATGCTGCTCGACGAGCCCTTCGCCGGCATCGACCCCATCGCCGTCGGCGGGATTCAGGACCTCGTGCGGCATCTCAAGGCGCGCGGCATCGGCGTGCTGATCACCGATCACAGCGTCCGCGAGACGCTCGGCCTCACCGACCGTGCGTATATTATCTACAATGGCCATGTGCTGACCGAAGGCGCGCCGGAGGAGATCGTCGCCAATCCGGACGTTCGGCGCATTTATCTGGGCGAAGATTTCCGGATGTAACGACCCTAGCGCGCTGTTTTTTCAGGTCGCTTCGCCCGTCGGAGACAATCCGCAACGCTGATTAACGCTTGGGCAGTTTGCTTGGCGGAACGCTGCTTTTTTGGCCCTGTGCAGGCGCGCCCGAAGTGATATAAGCAAAAATCGGGCCGTAGACAGGCGGTCGGAAGCGTTCGCGTGGATCGGGCGAAATGGCGATTTCCACCAAACTGATGATGCGTCAGGGCCAGGCCCTGGTGATGACGCCGCAGCTGCTCCAGGCGATCAAGCTGTTGCAGTTCTCGAATATCGAGCTTTCCGCCTTTTTGCACGACGAGCTTGAACGCAATCCGCTGCTCGAGGCGCAGGAGGGCGACGGCGGCGGCGACGCAACGGAATCCCGCCCGGGCGATGAGTCGGGCACCGGGGACGCGTTCGAAGGGCCTCAGGAAGGCGACTGGGCCAGCCAGGATCTTGCCGTCGACTCCGCCACGCTCTCCGCCGATCTCGGCGCCGACATGAGCAACGCCTTCGACCCCGAGGGCCCCTCGATCGGCGGCGAGCGCACGCGCGACGAAGCCCCTGACGGCGCGGGTCTTTCCGCCACGTCGTGGACAGGCGCCGCCGGCGGCGGGTCGGCCGACGGCGAAGCGCCCAATCTCGAAGCCTATGTCGCCGACCGGCAGAATCTCCACGAGCATCTCGCCGAACAGCTGGCGCTCGCCTGCCCCGATCCGCGTCATCGAATCATCGGCCAGGCGGTCATCGACGGAATCGACGACAGCGGCTATCTGCGCGAGGATTTAGGCGAGATCGCCGCCCGTCTTGAGGCCGACAGAGCCGATGCGGAGCGCATCCTAGCAATCATCCAGACATTCGACCCTTCCGGCGTCGGCGCGCGCGATCTGGCGGAATGTCTCGCGATCCAGCTCAAGGAGCGCGATCGCTATGATCCGGCGATGCAGACCTTTATCGCCAACCTGCCGCTCGTCGCGCGCCGCGATTTCGCGCAGCTCGCCAAGCTTTGCGGCGTCGACCACGAAGACATCGTGGACATGGCGGCCGAGCTGCGCCGGCTGGAGCCCAAGCCTGGCCGGGCCTTTGGCGGCGCGCCGATCCAGCCGCTGGTCGCCGACGTGATCGTGCGGGCGGCGGCTGACGGCGGCTGGCACGTCGAACTCAACGCCGACGCGCTGCCAAGGGTGCTCGTCAATCACAGCTATGCGGCGCAGGTCAGCGCCGCCGCCACCGCCGCCACGGACAAGAGCTTCATTTCGAATTGTCTGCAGAACGCCAACTGGCTGACCAAGAGCCTGGAGCAGCGGGCCCGCACCATTCTGCGCGTCGCCTCCGAAATCGTGCGCCTGCAGGACGCCTTCCTGGCGCATGGCGTCGAACATCTGCGTCCGCTGAATTTGCGCACGGTCGCCGACGCGATCGGCATGCATGAATCGACAGTGTCGCGGGTGACGTCGAACAAATATATGATGACGCCGCGCGGCGTCTTCGAACTCAAATATTTCTTCTCAGCCTCGATCGCGACGACGAGCGGCGGCGCGGCGCATTCGGCCGAGGCGGTGCGCTTTCGCATCAAGCAGATGATCGACCGCGAGACGCCGGACGATATTCTGTCGGACGACGCCATTGTCGAGCGGCTGAAGGCGAGCGACATCGACATCGCCAGGCGCACGGTCGCAAAATACCGCGACAGCCTGCGGATTCCGTCTTCGGTCGATCGGCGCCGCGCCAAGCTTGCGCAGGCGCGTCTCACAGCCCATTAATCTACGATCGACCGAACGGTCGGCAGGCGGGCGCCAGAAGGGAAAGACTCCATTGACTTCAAGCGCCGGGGCTTCTAACGCTGCGCGCAATTTCCGCTCTTTGACCAGATTGTCGGCGATCCGCCGACGGCGCGGGCGGAAGTTGCGGGGCGCATTAGCGTAACAAGCGGTGAGTCCAACGGCGGCGCGGCTAGCGCGCGGCCGTTCTTGCCGCGACTGAATCAGCGCTCGCAAAGAAAGTTCGGATTAGAAAATGTCTCTCAGGGTCTCCGGTAAGAACATCAACATCGGCGACGCCCTGCGCGTCCATGTTACGCAGCGGCTGGAGACGGCGGCGGCCAAATATTTCGACGGTCGCGTCACCGGCCACGTCACGATTTCGCCTGAGGGTTCGGGGTATCGGGCCGACTGCAGCCTGCATCTCGCCTCAGGAATCGTGCTGCAGGCCGATGGCCGGGCGCAGGAGCCTTACGCCTGTTTCGATCAGGCGGCCGAGCGCATCGAAAAACGCCTGCGCCGCTACAAAAGCCGGCTCAAGAGCCATCACGAACATGGCCATGGGGCGGGCGACGGCGGCGACGCCGAGGTCGTCGCCTATCATGTGATCGAGGCGCCCGACCAGGACAGTGATGCGCCCGCGGAGTTCAGCCCGGCGATCATCGCCGAATCGACCACGGAATTGCGGCGGCTGTCGGTTTCGGCGGCGGTGCTCGACCTCGATCTCACCGGCGCGCCGGTGGTGGTGTTTCGGCACGCCAACACCGGCCGCGTGAATGTGGTCTATCGGCGCGGCGACCAGAATATCGGCTGGATCGACACGCCCGAAGCGGAGGGTGGCGCGGCCTGACGGAAGGATCCTCGCCAAAGGAAAAAACGTCGCAAGGAGGCCATAATAACGGCCTTCTCGGCATGTATTTTGCGATTTTCCCATGTCCCTTCGGATTTTGGCGAAAATAGCGAAACGGTGAAATTTCAAGGATGGTCAAAGCCTTTGTCGGCCCTAGACCTCCCAAGAGAAGCAGGGTGATCGTCACATGCGGTCAACGGACTTGGTTTCGCCAGATTCGGTGTGCGCCTCGCTGAAGGCGACGACGAAAAAGCATCTCCTCCAGGAACTCAGCGACAAGGCGGCGAAAATCTGCGGACTGCCGGCGCGCGAGATTTTCGATGCGCTTTTGCACCGCGAGCGGCTGGGTTCGACGGGGATCGGCGACGGCATCGCCATCCCGCACGGCAAGCTCGCCAAGTTAAAGGGGATTTGCGGACTCTTTGGCCGCCTCGACCGGCCCGTCGACTTCGGCTCGCTCGATGGCGCGCCGGTCGATCTGGTCTTTATGATTCTGACCCCGGAAAGTTCGGGCGCCGACCATCTCAAAGCGCTTGCCTGCGCCGCTCGGATGCTGAGGGATCCTCACCTCGTCGCGACAATGCGGGCGACGCGCAACGACGATGCGCTCTATTCGCTCATCGAACAGCGCTCAAAACCCTTCGCCGCATAAGGCCCACGCTCCTCGTCCGATCCGATGGCATCGGATCTGGCTTCGGCTTCCTGTTTTGTAACGCTCTCTATCGCCGAAGCGGTACCCGCATCGGTGAAAGCGCTCTTTAGAGCGCTTCCCGATCACATGGAATCATGTGATCGATAAGGAATCGCTCAAAATCAGAACATTGGAGCAGGTTCTCATCGAAAATGTCTGTCAACTTTTTCGGAACCTGCTCTAGAGCGGCACGCTGCGTTTTTGGGCGCCGCCTCCATGCGAAGCATGTCCGCCCTTGCGGCCGGCCTCGGAAGCCAGCGCATGGTCGCGGGAAAAACTCCGCTTGGCCGGATTCACGCTCTGACCGCCCTTGCGCCCTGCGCGGGCCGCAAGATCGGGGTTCTGCGAAAAACTGCGTTTTTCGTCAGGAACGCTCTGTCCGCCTTTGCGCGCAATCGCGCGCTGCTTTTCGGGATCCATCGACGCGAAACCGCGACTGGATTTCTTCATCTCCTCCATGGGCCGCCTCACATTTCCCCCAGCGCCTATGGCTATAACTCGCCGCAGCGGCCATTGTTTCTTAGCCGCGACAATTTATCTTGGCGTTGGGATCGATTTTTCAGCGAGCGGCGCTGTGGAAAAAATATCAATAATATCAAAAAGTTAAATCGTTCAAATGCCGACCCATGGCACGGTCCGCTCGCGTCGCCCGGCGCGCCGGTCGAAAAACAGCGCCTGGCTGATCACCGCCTTCAGACTCTCGACGTTGAAGGGCTTGGCGATCAGAAAGGCCGGCTCCGGCGGTTCGCCCGTCAAAAACCGCTCGGGATAGGCGGTGACAAAAATCACCGGCGTCGACAGCGAGCCTAGAATTTCGTTGACGGCGTCGAGCCCCGAACTGCCGTCCGCGAGCTGGATATCCGCCAGAATCAACCCGGGATTGTTCTCCTTTATGGCCGCGACCGCCTCGGCGTGGGTGCGCGGCATGCCGATCACGCGATGTCCCAGCTCTTCGACGATGCTCCTCAGGTCGTGCGCGATCAGCGGCTCGTCCTCGATGATCAGCACGTCGGTGGCGATCTGGTCGGCGATCTCGCCATTCGCGGCCTCGATCAACTCGCCGGCCTCTCGCTCCGAAACCTGCAGAGTCTGCCCGATCTGGTCGAGGTCGAATCCTTCAAGCGCCTGCAGCAAAAAGGCGATTCTCGGCTTCAGCGAAATCGCCTCGAGGTTGCGACGGCCGTTTTCCTCCAGCGCGCCGGACCGGTCGATATGGGCGTTGATCGGCGACGACGCCCAGACGTTCAGGAACAAACGGTAAACAGCAACGCGCAGGTCTTCTGATTCGGAAATCCGGCCGGGTTCCGCGACGACGGTTTCGAGAGTGGCCAGCACATAGGCGTCGCCGCCCTCACGGTCTCCGACCAATGCGCGCGCGAAACGTCTCAAATAGGGAATATGCGCGGAAATTTCCTTCGATGCCGACATGCCTTACAACTCCAGCGGCGCCCAGCCTCCCGAAAGAGGCGCGTGCGAGCTAAGCCGATTCAAAACTTGGACAATGCGTCAAAACTGCGTGGCATTTTAGGGAACCAATCCTTCAGCGGCGCGTTTTGCCTATCGTCCTTGCGGCGCACTATAACGCGGCGGCTCCAGAAATCATGCATATTAAAATAGAGGGCTCCATGGGGAACAAGAATCCGGAGAATATAGTTGCGCGCGCGAAAGCAGAGGATGATGCTTTCGCGGGCGACGGGCGGTATTCTCCGAGACCCGGCCCTCGCCGGCTGGAGACGTTCACAGGATGGGTAATGACGCGTGACGAATTCGGCGATCGTCGCCGAGGAGGCGCCGAAGCGCGTTGCAGCGCCAAGCCGGTACAACGCCAAAGATCGGTGGAATTCCAAGACTCGATCGGAAAGGAGCTCCGCAATCTTTACGACGACGTCGTGGCTCAGCCAGTTCCCGATCGGTTTCTGAAACTTTTGAACCAACTCGAAACGAATGTGCTATCCTCTTCGGCGACGTCAGACGCGCCGAGGAAGAGTGAGTGACGGCAAGCGAAGAAGCGCATTCAGCGGGACAGGGACTGAAGGCTGAGCTCATCTCCGCCATTCCGAGTTTGCGCGCTTTCGCGGTGTCTATCTGTGGAAATTCCGATCGCGCCGACGACCTCGTTCAGGAAACGCTGGTCAAAGCCTGGGGCAGTCTCGCCACCTTCTCGGAAGGCACCAATCTCACCGCCTGGCTGTTCACCATCCTGCGCAACATCTATTACAGCGAATATCGCAAGCGCCGACGCGAGGCGCCGGATCCCGACGGCGTCATCGCCGCGCGTCTGGTCGCGCCCGAGTCGCAGCATGCGCATATGGACTTTCTCGACTTCCGCGACGCGATGCAGAAACTGCCGCTCGATCAGCGCGAGGCCCTGATCCTCGTCGCCGCCTCCGGCATGTCCTATGAGGAAGCCGCGGAAATCTGCGGCTGCGCGCCCGGCACGATGAAAAGCCGGGTGAACCGCGCGCGCAATCGACTCTCGGAACTGATGTCGACCACGCCCTCCGCCGATCGGCGCGAATGGGCCTCGGCCGAGCGACTCTCGGAAATTTCGCGCGATTGAACGCTCCTCGGAAATGCCGCATAGGAAAGCGCGCGCAACGCGCCCTCCCATGCGAGCGAGCCGATGACCGAAGATACAAGAATTGAACGCGACTCCTTTGGCGACATCGCCGTCCCGTCCTGGGCCTATTGGGGCGCGCAGACCGAACGTTCGCGCGAAAATTTTCCGATCGGCGGCGATCTCATGCCGATCGAGATCATCCATGCGCTGGCCCGCGTCAAGCTCGCCGCCGCCAGGGTCAATGCCAGAAAAGGCCTGCTGGACCCTAAACTCGCCGATGCGATCGAGGCCGCCGCGCGCGAAGTGATCGACGGCAAGCTCGACGATCATTTTCCGCTCGTCGTCTGGCAGACCGGCTCGGGCACCCAGACCAACATGAACGTCAACGAGGTCATCGCCAATCGCGCCAATGAAACGCTCGGCGCGCCGCGCGGCTCGAAATCGCCGGTCCATCCCAATGATCACGTCAATCTCGGCCAGTCGTCGAACGACAGTTTTCCGACCGCCATGCATATCGCCGGCGCGACGACGATTTCCGGCCGGCTGATTCCGGCCGTCGAGCGGCTGCATATCGCGCTCAACGCCAAGGCGGTGCAATTCGGCGATATCATCAAGATCGGCCGCACCCATCTGCAGGACGCCACGCCCGTAACGCTCGGTCAGGAGTTTTCGGGCTATGCGGCGCAGGCCGAAAACGCGGTAAGGCGCATCAGAACGACGCTTGCCGATCTTCTCCAGCTTGCCCAGGGCGGCACGGCGGTGGGCACCGGCGTCAACAGCTTCAAGGGCTTTGGCGAAGAAGTCGCCGCCGATATCGCCGAGCAGACCGGACTGCCTTTCGTCTCCGCCCCCAACAAATTCGAAGCGCTCGCGACTCATGACGCGATCGTCTTCGCGCATGGCGCGCTCAACGCGCTGGCGTCGGGCCTCTATAAGATCGCCTGCGACATTCGCCTGCTCGGCTCGGGACCGCGCGCCGGCTTTGGCGAGTTGAAGCTTCCGGAGAACGAGCCCGGCTCGTCGATCATGCCCGGCAAGGTCAATCCCACTCAGGTCGAATCGCTGACCATGGTCTGCACCCGCGTCTTCGGCAATAATGCGACGATCACCTTCGCCGCGTCGCAGGGCCATCTCGAACTCAATGTGCTGAAGCCCGTCGTCGGCTTCGCGCTGCTCGAATCGACGATCCTGCTCGCGGATGGAATCAACAGTTTCGTCGCCCGTTGCGTCGACGGCATCGAAGCTGATGAGGCCAATATCAAACGCTTCCTCGATCGCTCGCTGATGCTCGTCACCGCGCTCGCGCCGACGATCGGCTATGACGCAGCCTCGAAAATCGCCCGCGCCGCCCATCACAATGGCACGAGCCTCAAGGAGGAGGCGCTCGCATCGGGCAAGGTGACGGAAGCCGAATTCGACGCGATCGTGCGGCCGGAAAAAATGCTCGCGCCGAACGAATGAACTCCCCGCTCGTCATGGCCGCGCTTGTCGCGGCCATCCACGAAGAGCTGCGCGTCTGGGCCGCCATGACGGCGCATCGGCCCCCGCGTCTTTTCCTCGCCACGCATCCGCACTAGTTTCGGCTCTTCACCGAGGAGTCACTTCATGGCCGCGATCGACGCCGTCCTCACCACGATAGACGCCAATCTCGACGCTTCGCGCGAACGCCTGTTCGATCTTCTGCGCATCCCTTCAGTTTCGACCGATCCCGCCTTCACGGCGCAATGTCTGCGCGCGGCGAATTGGCTGAAGGATCAGCTCAACGGACTCGGCTTCGAGGCGCAGGTGCGCGAGACGCCCGGCCATCCGATCGTCGTCGGCCACGCCAAGGCGAAGCGCAAGGATGCGCCGCATGTGCTGTTCTACGGCCACTACGACGTGCAGCCGCCGGACCCGCTGGAATTGTGGGAGAGCGAGCCCTTCGCGCCGCGACTGGCCGATGGCAAGGACGGCCAGGAGAGCAAGGACATCGTCGCCCGCGGCGCCTCCGACGATAAGGGGCAGCTGATGACCTTTCTCGAAGCCTGCCGCGCCTTCGAGGCGAATGGCGGCCTGCCCTGCAACGTCACTTTTCTCTTCGAGGGCGAAGAGGAGACCGGCTCGCCGTCGCTTCCCGGCTTTCTCGCGGCGAATAAGGATGAGCTCGCGGCCGCCGATCTCGCGCTTGTCTGCGACACCAGCATGTGGAACGCCTCGACGCCGGCGATCACGGTGATGCTGCGCGGACTGGCGCTCGAAGAGGTGATCATCAAAGGGCCGAGCCGCGATCTTCATTCCGGCATGTTCGGCGGGCCGGTGCTCAATCCGATTCACGTGCTGGCGAAAATCATCGCCGAGCTGCACGACGACGAGGGCAAGGTGACGCTGCCGGGCTTTTACGCCGGCGTGCCGGAGATCCCGGAAGACATCGCGGAGCAATGGCGGGCCATCGACTTCGACGAAGGCAAGTGGCTTTCCGAAATCGGCCTGACGCGAGTCGGCGGCGAAGCGGGCGTCGGCGTGATGGAGCAAATCTGGGCGCGCCCGACCTGCGACGTGAATGGCATCATCGGCGGCTATACCGGCGCTGGCTCGAAGACGGTGCTGCCGGCGCAGGCGTCGGCGAAGTTTTCGTTTCGCCTCGTCGGCAAGCAGGACGCGAAGACGATTCTCGAAAGCTTTCGCGACTTCGTGCGCGAGCGTCTGCCGGCCGACGCCAGCGCCGAATTCCTGTCGCACGGCGCATCGAACGCGCTGCAGCTTCCCTTCGGCTCGGAGGCGCTCAATCGCGCCCGCCGCGCGCTCGCCGAAGAATGGGGGAAAGAGGCGGTGCTCGCCGGCTGCGGCGGCTCGATCCCGATCGTCGGCGCCTTCAAGCGCGATCTCAATATGGATTCGCTGATGATCGGCTTCGCCCATGACGACGACCGCATTCATTCGCCGAACGAAAAATATTCCTACACCTCATTCCACAAGGGGACGCGCTCCTGGGCGCGGGTGCTTGCGGCGCTGTCGTCTTGATGGTTGAAAAGAGGACAGCAAACACCAAGCGGCGCAGCTTATTTGCTGTCGACGTGACCCTCGCGCTTCTAAGGGGCCTCCGTGTTTAAGGAAATCGCTGTAAACAACTACAAATCGATCGTCGATCTTAAGCTCTCACTGGGCCGGGTTAATGTCCTAATTGGAGAAAACGGAGCGGGAAAGAGTAACATTCTCGAAGCAATTGCATTGGCTGGCGCTGCGAATGCCGGCAAGCTGGACAACGAGTTTCTAGTGGCCCGAGGAGTACGAGTGACGCCGCCGCAGTTAATGCGTCCCGCCTTTAGGGGGGCTAAATTGAATGATCCGATTACAATAAAAGTCACTGATGAGGCGTCGACGGTAGAATATGTAATAAAAAATGATAATAAGCCTTATGCACGCTGGAATGTCATGGTTAAAGATTCGCTAAGAGCGATACAAGATGACCATATCAAATCAAAGGTGGATGAATTTATTCATTCGAATGAGGTAGAAAAAGAAACAATAATTGAAGATATGAAAGAGCTTGTTAAAGTTATCACTGAGACATTAAATAGCGGAGACAAATCAATTAAACGAAATGTTCGGCTGAAACGACCAAACGTCGTCGCTAATTTTATCTTCGGAGCGTTCGGGTCATCACGATCTGAAAGTCATAGTTCAATTGCAAATTTTGTTATATTTTCACCGGAAAATACTTCCTTGAGAGTATTTGAGCGAGAAGGACAGATCGAGCCGCTTGGTGTCAATGGTGAGGGGTTACTGAGACTACTAAGCGTACTTTCGCAAAAAGACCCGGTAGCGGTGGAAGAGATTAAGTCTGCTCTCAAGCTTATTGGCTGGTTTAAGGATTTTCGCGTAGTTCAAGACTCTGATCAACTCCAAGATAGGCTGGAAGTCCGCGACATATTCCTTGGGAGAGGTCGTTTTTATGACGATCAGAGAAGTGTAAACGAGGGATTTCTTTTTTTAATGTTTTATTTCGCGCTTTTTTCGACCGACTTGACGCCGACGTTCTTCGCCGTCGACAATATCGACGCATCTCTGAATCCAAAGCTTTGCGAAGCGCTGATGAAACAACTAGTGGCTATGTCCGCTCGACACCAGAAGCAGGTTCTACTTACCACCCACAACCCAGCCGTCCTCGACGGACTGAACCTAGATGATGAAGATCAAAAGCTTTTTATCGTCGATCGCAGCGAAAGTGGCGAAACGCGAGTGAGAAATTATAAGAAACCACTAAGGAGTTCGGGATCTCCTACGAGATTATCCGAAGCGTTTCTGCGTGGTTCGCTGGGCGGCGTGCCGAAAGGATTTTGAGTGTCAGCATGCTCACTTTTTCGATTGTCGCCGAGGGTATTACAGATCAAGCCGTGTTGGAAACGATAATAAATTGCATTTGCCAGGGGATGGTGGACGATGTTTTTGTGAACTTTGAACAACCGGTCCGGGACGCAACCGATCAGTCGAGATGCGGGTCTCAGGGGGGGTGGGAAAAGGTATTTGAATATTGCTCCATCGGCGAACGAATTCAGGGCGCGCTCGAACACAACGATTTCCTCGTCATTCATATTGATACCGATTGCGCAGGACACGAGAATTTTGATGTTGCATTAACAACAGGCGGCGTGGATCGCGCCGTAGCTGAAATTGTGAAAGACGTAATAGCCTGCATTGCAAAACATGTAGGTGTCTTGTACGAGGAATTCGAAGATAGAATTATCTTTGCCATCGCCGTACACTCGACAGAGTGCTGGTTATTGCCGCTTCACGGAAAAACTGTCGCCGGTAAGAAGCGGATAAAATCTTGCGAAGATCACTTACGAAGGGAGCTTCGTAGGAAATCTTGCGCCTACGCCAAGGATCATAGAACATACAAAATAATTTCCGATGGTTATAAAAGAAGAAAGAACCTTGACGCCGCTTGCGGTCACAACGAGAGCCTCATGATGTTTGTGGCGGCTGTCGATGAGAAAATCGCCGCATCAGGATCAGAACCTTTGCCAGCGTCGGATTGCTGATCGCCGTCACTTCTGTCCGTTACGCTCTTGACTCGCACGGCGATCGCCAGTCTATTTTGCAGTTGACGGTTCCCAACGGGATCAAAATGGGAATGCGGTGAGCGCGCTGCTTCGCGCGCAATTCCGCGGCTGCCCCCGCAACTGTAAGCGGCGAGCCAAAGACCAATAAGCCACTGGGGCGAAACGCTCTGGGAAGGCGGTCTTTCGGCGACAACCCGCGAGCCAGGAGACCTGCCGTCGCTTCGTGGTCACGCGCGAAAGCGTCGGGCGGGGTGCACCGATGCGGCCGATGCCCCTCGCCTTATCGGCGTATGGGCAAAGACCTTCGCAGTGACGGCCCACGTCTGCTGCGAGTCGATACATATGAATTCCCAATCCCCGAAAGCCCCGAAAGGCGGCCTTTGCCGCGCCGTGCGGCGCAGCTCGCCCATCCTGCTCCTAACTGCAGCTTTCTCCTCGCCGGCTCTCGGCCAAAACATTCTTCCGATCATTGAAATCGGCAAGCCCAAGCCGAGCGTCCGCAACGCTGAGACGGTGGGCGCCGCCGCCGGCCAACAGGCGGGGGCCGACAACAACGGGACCGACATAGGACCCGGGAACAACGGGCAACTTTGCGCCGGCGGCGTCTGCAATGAACCGACGTCATATGCCGCGCCGATCCAGTCGGTCGGCACCAAGGTCAACACGCCGGTCATGGAGACGCCGGTCACGACGCGGACCGTCACGCGCCAGATGCTCGAAGACCAGCAGGCCATCACGATCGACCAGGCGTTGAAGAACGTCAGCGGCGTCGCCTTCTCGGGCGGCGGCGACGCGGCTCTGGGAAATTCATTCAGACAAATCATTCTTCGGGGATTTCCCACCCAAAATTATTTTCGGGACGGTTTCAGGGTCGATAGCTTCGGCCTCAATTTCACGGGCGCCAGCAATCTCGAAATGGCCAATGTCGAGAGCGTCGAAGTTCTGAAAGGCCCTGCGGCCATCCTCTATGGAGCGGTGGAGCCCGGCGGCATCGTCAATATCAATACGAAACAGCCTTTGGCCAAGCCCGCTTTCTCGCTGCAGCAGCAGATCGGCAGCTATTCCGGCTACCGCACCACGCTCGACGCCACCGGGCCTCTGACGGAAAACAAGAATCTACTCTATCGCGTCATCATGTCTTACGAAAATGACGGGTCATTCCGTGCATTCGACTATAATCGAAATTTGATGATCAACCCGGTGGTGAAATGGCATATCGACGCCGGCACATGGGTGAGAGCGTCCACTCAATTCCAACAGAACAGCCTGAATCAAGACTGGTACTTCGCGCCCTATCTCGGGATGTTCAATCCGCTTTGGCTAGGACGCAGCTTCAATTGGGGGCCGAGTTCGCCTTACAATCAGCAGCAAAACTTCACTGAGTTCACGTGGCATCACGACTTCAATAAGGACTGGTCGATCCAGCAAACCGCCTTTATGCAATTATTGCGTAGCGATTGGCTCAACGCCGGCGGCTTCGGCTTCATCAGCGATTGCGTTACGCCCGGAAGCACATCCTGCTTCGCCTTCCCTTCGCCGAACAATGTCACGCTGAACTGGGGCGCTTTCCCGTCGGACAACAGGCAGGCCGAATATGCGACGACGGTCAATCTCGTTGGACATTTCAACACCAGCGAGCATCTCAATCACACGCTGCTGTCCGGCCTAGATTATTACCGTTACAATTTCAGAGGCCAGAATTTGATTGCGGCGAATTATAGTTCGGCGGTCCTGTTCGGCGCGCCGCAACCGCCGACGCCCATTTCCGGTCTTTATCCCTTCGCGGCGACCGAGCAATACGCCGACAATCTCGGCGTTTATCTACAAGACCAGATTAAGCTGCCTTACGGAATCACCGTGCTCGGCGGCGCCCGCTATCAATATATCAACAGCAGAACCGGAACGACGGACAATTCGAAGTTCTGTGGGCCGTTTTCCGAGAACGCTTTTGCGGGATTAGCGATCCCCTGCAACTTCGATACGATCACCACGAGAGGGCAATTCATAAATCAGAGAGTGACGCCGCGCATTGGAATGTTGTGGCGGCCGCTCGAATGGATGAGCCTCTATGGGAATTACGCCGAGTCTTACAGCCCGAATTACAACGGCAAGCTGGTCTTGAACACGAATGACCCGACGCCCCCAAGCGCTGGCGCACAGGTCGAGGGAGGGATCAAATTCTCAGTGCTCGACGGGAAAGTTCAGGCGACGGCAGCCTACTATCATCTTGTCAAGACGAACATTCCAATCGGCATTCCAAACGATTTCAACCACGTCATGCTGGTCGGCGAAGGGCGTTCGCAGGGGCCGGAGCTCGACATCCAGGGCGAAGTCCTGCCCGGATGGAGCGTGAATCTCGCCTACGCCAACACCGACGCGATCACCACCAAATCAAATCCATTTTATCTCGGGGTTCCGACGGTCGGATCGCCGATCCCCTTCGTTCCGCGCAACGTCGGCTCCCTGTCGACAGCATATGAATTCAAGCACGGCGAGATGAAGGGTTTGAGGCTGGGCGCGCGTTACGATTACACCGGCTACCTCCCCTTCTATCATTGGGCGAATGACGGCAGCTATGTCTATGGCCAGTCGACGCCGAGCTATGGAATTGTCGGCCTCTTCGGGAGCTATGAATTCAGCTTCGAGCAGTTCAAGATCATCGCGCAACTCAATGTGAGCAATCTCTTGGACAAGACCTATTTCACCACCGGCGGTTTGGGTCCGCAGGCCTTCGACGCCGCTCATCCTTTCGGCTACGCCGTGCCCTACACCAATCCGATTCAGGTGGGATGGAATCTACCAGGGTACAACTATAACGTGATCGGGTCCCCTCGGACGTTCCGTGGATCGATTAAACTGTCGTTCTGAGTTCGCGCAGCGAACATCTTTGCGCGCGCAAAAGCGCGCGAAGATTGCTTCCGTAGAGAACAGAAAGCGCATGGCCATGACAGGAATTGCTGATTTTGCTCCCACGCGCGTCGTCGAGCCGGACGGCGCGGCGCTCGATGTCTTCTCTCTGCCGACAGATACGGCGAGTCTCGAAGAACTCATTCGCGATCTCTTCGAGAATCACTGGCGCGACATCGTCTTCGGGCCGATCATTCAGGGCGCGGCGTGGGAAATCCACGCCGACCGGGCGCCGACGCGGATCAGGCTGCTCGACGGCTATCTCACCGTCGCCTTCGGCGTCACGCATTTTCACGTCTGCATCGGCGAGAACAAGGGTTCGCGCGCTCGCCCGACGTCGCCCGAACTTGCAAAGCTCAGGCGCACCTCGCGCGCCGACCTCTATCGACGCCGCAACACGAGCTGCGTGCCGATGTCGTGGGGGTTGCAACTCTTCAACGGCGCCGGCGAGCAGCAGATCAGCGTGCTGTTGCCCAATCCCTTCCTCGATCCCGCGACCGACAAAGTGCTTAAAGAGCCGGACTGGTCGCGCCTCGCGCTGTGGGACAAATTGCGCGCGCGCTGGTTCGGCCTGCATGAGCCCGATCCGATCGATCGCGCCGCGACCCGCTTCGAACATGCCTGAACTTTCTAATGTTTTCTCGCCCGCTTCGCGGCGCTCAACCAAAAGGAGACCGATATGACGCTGACGCTTTCCCAAGTTTCGCTCGATCGCCGCTTCGCACTATGGGCGGCGACGCTTATCGGCGCGAGCCTTCTGTCGAGCTTCGCGTTCGCCTGCGCCGTTCCGCTCGCCGGCTTCGCCGCCGCGGCGGCGCTAACCGCGACGCGCCGCGCGGCCTTAGCACTGACCGGCGCGATCTGGTTCGTCAATCAGGCGGCGGGCTTTCTTTTCCTGCATTATCCGACCGACGCGACGACTCTGTTCTGGGGCGCCGCGCTCGGCGTCATCGCGCTGCTGTCCTGCGCAAGCGCCGGCCTGCTTGCCCACCGCTTTCCTGGATTCGCCGGCGGGCTCGCTGCTTTCCTCGCCGCCTTCGTCGTCTATGAGAGCCTGGTTCTCGCCGTCACCGCCGCGACCGGTCCCGGCGTCGACCATTTCACTGCGCCGGTGGTGATGCGAATCTTTTTCATCAATCTCGGCGCATTTGCCGCGCTGTTGATGTCGAAGACCGCAGGCGCTGCGGCGGTCAATCGCGTTCCGTCGAAGACTTTCGCCTCGCGTCCGATTTAGGCGCGAGGGAGCCGGTACGAAAGCAGGTCATGCCCCAAAGCGGACCTTCCCGATCCCCAAATTCGGTCACTAATCAGGAATCGTTCCCGCTCACATTCTGATGACATCCGCCAGAATGTCCGTTGTTATTTGGCGGCCCAGACCATCGAGACCGGGGTAAATGAAATTGCCGTCGATCCCGAGACGGTTGATCTGGGCCATCATGCGCGCTGTGGTTTGGCGACAGTTCGGGATCACGATCCGCGAGAGTCGGCTCAACCCTTCATTGATGAGCTCCTGGTTCTCGTCGATCGGCACAAATGGCGAGCATCCATTCGGCAACGGCTGAACCGAAAAGCAGCCTCTTTGCGAAACGATCCGCTGGTCGATGGCCTTTGGGAAATAGACCTCGATGTGATTGATCTTTTCAAAATCGATGTCGATCGAATAGACGTAACGCGGCTCCATCACCCAGACTGACGACTCTGTTTGAAGATTTTGTTCCAAGGCAAAATAAAGCGCGACGAGAGGGTTTTCGGTCCAGTCGAGCAGGCGCGTCGGAAGCCCGTGGTGCTGCCCCAAAACCAACCAATCGATTTTCGTGCCAGGCAGGTTGGGCGGATATTGCGCCGCGTGTCGTTGGAACCGGGTTAAAATATAGTCCTCCAATTCATGCCAGCTTCCGAACCGGCCGAGAGAAAGCGCGCTGTTGGGACCAGCCAAACGTCCAAGTCCTGGCGTCAAGGGCCAGCGGTGCGCGTCGGCGTGTCCGCGATAGAGCGTCAAACCGCCTTTCTTTTCGGTTAGTCGAAGGTATTCCTCTAGCGACGACGCAACCGACTCCTCAACTCTCACAAGATCGGAAACGGTTGGGTCTCCCTTGGCGAGCATATTAGAGCGGAGTGCGCGAGCGGTGGCGCCCACCCTCGCCAAAAGGTCCGGCTTCAGACCGACTTCAGCCAAGGCCGCGATCAAATGGTCGATGGTTCGATTATACAATAATGTATTCAACCCACCGTCGACGAGCCAGGCGTGTTGTTTGCCATAGTCGGCTTCCGTGTAGGCGGTTTCGTCTCCTCTGGCGCGGGCGACGATCTCCAGGATCATTGTCTGCAAGCTCGAGGAGCGCGGCGGCGCAAAAAGCGCGCTAAGATCCGATCCGTCCCTGGAGCTGAAGAACGCCTTCAATTCAGGGTCCAGCCTCACCCGGCCAAGGAAGACGCCGGTGGCTTTCTGACACGACTCGCGGAGATCGGAAGCGTCCTGATCGGCAGCCGCCAACGACCCCTTCATTCCGGATTCCAACCCCAGAACGGATCGCTTGGAGGCCTCCAGAACCGTCCTGACATGGTCGACGATCTGAACCGGAACGCCGGCGCCTTCGAGAATATTGATTACAAGCCCAATGACTTTTTCGACATGATGCGGACCCATGCCTTGTGCGCGTAACCGAGCATGAGCTTCATCGAGATCGCGCCCCGTATATAAAACGGGGCTCCCGAGGGCCATCAAGAGAAAGCCCTTTTGCTTCGCGCGCATCCTGCGCATGTCGGTGTCCGTGAAGAACGGCGCGAGCTCCTCATCGCCGATCACTTGGTGATAAAATGCATCGACAATGGTTTCCAGCGCAGCAGAGCCACCGATCATATCAAGCGGTTTCATTACAAATGAGCCCTCGAAACCGGGGCGATGACGCGGCTCCGCTCTCGCGCTTCGCAACCGTTCTGCGCCGCATCATTTGAAACATATCGTGCCACAAAGGGAAAATTTCTCAACTATAATGGCGCCAATCCGCCTGCGAGCGCGCTCGGCGTCATCGGACTGCTCGCCGGCGAAAGCGCCGCCCTGCTCGTGCGCCGCGTTCCCGGCGTCGCCTTCTGCCTCGCTGCCTTGCTTCCTTCGTCGTCTATGAGAGCCTAATTCTTGGCGTTACCGCCGCGGGCAGCCCCTGACGCAGGTCAGGTCATGACCGCGCAGACAAACTGAAAAGCACAAAAAATACTGCCGATTGCAGTTCGGTCGCAGTGTTTTGTCCCCGACCGCGCCTGCTTGCCAAGAACGCCAATCTGTCAAAGATTGCGATGGCAACGCGGCGCCAATCCGAAGAATAAGGTCACAGAGCGATGGCTGGCGACGAGAATTGGCTTGATATCTGCTCTCTGGAGGAAGCTTCCAATCGGCCGCTGCGCCGTGTCAAAGCCGCCAACACGGAATTTGCCGTCTCTTTCAAGAAGGGAAAAATCGGGGTGGTTTCCAACGCCTGCAACCATGTCGGCGGGCCGCTTGGCGACGGCCGGTTGGACGGAGAGTACATTGTCTGTCCATGGCACAATTGGAAATTCCATCGTTGCACAGGGATCGGCGAACCCGGCTTCGAACAGGATTGCGTTCCGGCCTATCCGGTGAAAGTCGAGAACGGGCGCGTTCTGATTGATCTGAACGCCGTCACCAAGCGCAAGAAGGCGCCGCACGCGCCGCATCCGCTTGCGCGACGGATCGAACGCGCGCCAGGACCATTGCGTCTTGCCGGCATTGCGACGACGGTGATGGACGCTTCAAATCCCCGATTTTCGGGCTCCGACCATGTCCTCGCTGAAGCCCTGAAAGCCGCCGAGAAACTCGGCGCCGAGACGCGACTGATCAGGTTGAACGAGCTTAAATTCCGCGCCTGTGAAGGATATTATTCGAAGTCGGCGCATGCGTGCACATGGCCGTGTTCGATAACGCAAATGGACGAAAATGATCAGATGGACCGCATCTATGAGGCGATGGTGCATTGGGCCGACGCAATCCTGGTAGCGTCGCCTATCCGTTGGGGGGCCGCCTCCTCGCTCTATTTTAAGATGGCTGAGCGGCTCAACTGCGTTCAGAACCAAATCACAATCAGCAATCGAGTTCTCATACGCAACAAGGTTGCGGGCTTCATCATTGTGGGCGGGCAAGACAACATTCAGGCAGTGGCGGGACAAATGCTTGGATTTTTCGCTGAACTCGGATTCATCTTTCCTCAATTTCCCTTCATTGCTCACTCGCGCGGCTGGTCGCACGAAGATATGGAAAGAAATGTCGAGATCGTGCGACATTCCAAGGAACTCGCGGAGGGCGCGGCCATGCTTGCGAAGCGCTGCCTCGAACTTGCGGAGGACTTGATCGCGCGCGACGCGGCGCCTGCTTCCATCCAGCGCGGCGGCCGCAAGGCGCACCCGCTTCGCGGCGAACGACCCGAGCCGCAGCTCAGACCAACGCGTTGATCGCGGCGTTGCGAGCGAGAAAGACGGTCTTTCGTCACAACGCGAGAGTTCGCTTCTGCGCTTTGCGGAAAATCGGACCGAAACGTCTCGCGTCCCGAGAACAGCGCCCTCCCATTGGAGACTGAACGTACGTTTCACCGATACATTTTGCCGCAATTATTCGCGACGTTCGACCGAAATTTGCCGAGTTGGAGAGCCATGTTGCGTTGATCGAGATTTGCGGAGCGATACAGGGAGGCCGTCAATGCAGTGGCGTAATTCTCAGGGAGGCTATGGCGCAGCCGCGCAAATCGTGCATTGGTTTTCCGTGCTTCTTGTGGGCGTCGCATGGACGCTCGGAACCGTGGGCGAAGACCTGCCGCGTGGAGGCGCGCGCGAGCTAGGGGAGCAAATCCATGTTTCGGCGGGCGAGCTGATCGCGATCCTGTTGATCATTCGCATCGGCTGGCGTCTCATCGATCCGCCGCCGCCTCCCGAACCGACGCCGCTGGGCAGCCTGGGCGATGTCGCCGCCAGGATCGTCCATCTTGCGCTCTACGCGCTGCTGGCGGCCGTCGTCGCCTTCGGCGTCGCGACCCAATTCGCCGACGGAGACTCGCTTTCCTTGCTTGGGATAGCGGATATCGCCTCGCCATGGATCAAGGACAAGAGCTTTGCGCATGACATGAAGGAAATTCATGAGGCGCTAGCCAACGGGCTGATCATTCTCGCCATGATCCATGCAGGCTCGGCCCTGGTCCACCACTTCGTTTTTCGCGATCGCACGCTGAGCCGAATGGCGCCACGTTTCTCGAAGTCCGGATGAGCGAGACCGACAACGCTTACCCCAACATCCTCACACGCCCAGCATGCGGTCCCCATGCCCGCTCTGCTGGTCCGCGACTCGCGCCAGGGCGAACAGCAGATCGCTCAGGCGGTTGAGATAGGCGAGAACATTGTCTGGCGCCGGCGGCTCCTCCAGCGCGGCGATGCTGCGCTCGGCGCGGCGCGCGACGGCGCGGGCCATGTGGAGGCGGGCGCTGGCCTCGGCCTCTCCCGGATAGATGAAATCGCGCAAGGGCGGCAGCGCGTCGCTGGCGCGGTCGATCTCGGCTTCGAGCGCTTCAATCTCGGAATCGTCCAATCGAATATCGATCTGCCGCGCCTCTGCGCTGACAATCGCGCTGATCCTATAGAGCGCCTTTTGCGCGCCGCACAAAAGCTCGCTCGAATCCGGAAAGGCGACCCGCGCCAGCCCGAGGCTCGCCGATAATTCGTCGAGGTCGCCGACCGCGGCGACGCGCGGGTCGAATTTCGCCGCCCGCCGGCCTGAGAAGAGGCTGGTCTGGCCCCGATCGCCTTTTTTCGTGTAGAGCTTCATCGCCGTCCTGCGCGCCCCGTTCTCTCTCGTTAAGCCGCCTCGTTACGCCATGCGCGCCCGATGGTCACGCATCAAGCGTCCCGCCCCAAACAGCGCCGCCGAAGGCGCAGCGGCAAGGCGCTGTTTGAATAGCGGCTTCGCCCGGCGTGGCGCCATCGGTTTTCCTCCCGGTGGCCCGACATTCGGGAAGAAAAGAGCCGCCGGCGCGTCATTCGGCCACTCGCATTCCTGTCACGGATCGGCTATGTAAGAAACCGTCCAAACTGGACGACGGGCAGGACGGGGGCCATGTCGTCATACTCATGGACAAGAAAAATAAAAGGGTTGGAGCATGGTCTATCGGCGTTACTTCGAGGCCGCCGTCTCCCGTCTCAAGGACGAGCGCCGCTATCGCGTCTTTGCCCATCTCGAGCGCGACGTCGAACTTTTTCCGCTCGCCAACTGGCATCGCGACGACGGCTCGGTCGAGCCGGTGACGATCTGGTGCTCCAACGACTATCTCGGCATGGGCCAGCACCCCGAGGTGATCGCCGCGATGATCGACACGGCGGCGCGGGTCGGGGCCGGCTCGGGCGGCACCCGCAACATTTCCGGCACCAGCCACGCGATTGTCGAGCTTGAGCACGAGCTTGCCGACCTTCACGGCAAGGAGGCGGCGCTCGTCTTCACCTCTGGCTGGATTTCCAATCTCGCGGCGATTTCGACCATCGCCGACCTCCTGCCCAATTGCGTCATTCTCTCCGACGCCTCCAATCACAATTCGATGATCGAGGGCGTGAAACGCTCGCGGGCCGAAAAGAAAATCTTCCGCCACAACGATCTCGCGCATCTCGAAGAGCTGCTGATCGAAGCGGGCGAGCGGCCCAAGCTCGTCGTCTTCGAAAGCCTCTATTCGATGAACGGCAATATCGCGCCGGTCGCCGACATCGTCGCCCTCGCCGAGCGCTATGGCGCGATGACCTATGTCGACGAAGTCCATGCGGTCGGCATGTATGGCGCGCGCGGCGGCGGCGTCTGCGAGCGCGAAGGCGTGATGGGCCGCGTCAATGTGATCGAGGGCACGCTCGCCAAGGGTTTCGGCACGATGGGCGGCTATATCGCCGGCGACGCCGTCATCATCGACGCGATCCGCTCCTATGCCGCCTCCTTCATCTTCACGACGGCGCTGCCGCCGGCCGTCGCCGCCGCGGCCTGCGCCGCCGTGCGTCTGCTCAAGCGCCGGCCCGATCTGCGCGCGGCGCATCAGCGCGCCTCGCATATCACCAAACACGCCCTCGCCGCCGCCGGCCTGCCACTGCTCGACAATGGCTCGCATATCGTGCCGGTGATGGTGCGCGACGCCGAACTGTGCAAGGCGGCGAGCGACATGCTGCTCGAACGCCACTCGATCTACATCCAGCCGATCAACTATCCGACCGTGGCGAAGGGAAGCGAGCGGCTGCGCGTCACGCCGACGCCGCGCCACACGCATGAACATATCGCGGGCCTCGTCGAGGCGCTGGTCGACGTCTGGCAGACTCTCGGCATCCCCTTCGTCGAGCCGCCGTCGCATCTCCATGTCGACGAGAAGAACGGCGAGAAGTGTAGCTATCCCGAGATCAAGCTCGCCGCGCAGTGAGCCGGCGCGGCTGCGCCCGTCGTCGGTCCGCTGGGTTCAGGAGGCGTCCGTCGCCATGAGATTTGCGTCTCTGGCGAGCCGCCACCGTCCGTCCGCTTCCTTGCGCAGAATGGTCAGCGTATAGCCGGTCCGACGCACGGGGGCGCCGCCGTTGACTGGCGTCGCGGTCATCTCGACGTAATTGCGCAGATAGGCCCAGTCGCCCAAAACCTTGAGCTCCTGGATTTCGCTATGTCCTTCGAGCGAAACGCTCTTCATGTTTTCCGACGCGGCGGCGAAGGCCGCCTTGCCGAACGGCTGTCCGCCCGGCGTCATAAAAATCACGTCGTCAGTCGTTAGATCGAGAACCGCTGGAAGGTCGCCCGCCTTGCTGCTGACCATCCACGCCTCGACCAGTTCGCGAATGGCTCTTTCGTCGTCCGTCATTCCCAAAGGCCCCACCCGACATCAATTCCCGTTGATCGCTTTCGCTTGACGCGCCATTCCCGCAGGGCCGAAGCCCGGCCGGGACTCCAGAGCAGTTCCGGAAGCGTTGATTTTGCCCCTGATTCTCAATCGCGCGCAAGACGCGCGTCAAGAATAGTCCGCGGGCGGGTCGGACGGAAACGGGATGATCCGTCCTACTTCCGCCCGACGCTCACATAGGTGAAGCCGCGCTTGCGCACGTCGCCCGGGCGATAGACATTGCGCAGATCGACAATGATCGGCTGCTTCAAGAGGCTCTTCACCCGGTCGAGATCGAGCGCGCGGAAGGCGTCCCATTCGGTGACGATCGCCAGCGCGTCGGCCCCCTCCAGCGCCGAATAGGCGTTGTCGTGGAAGGTGACCTCCGGCATCAGCGGACGCGCCTGGGCCATGCTCTCGGGATCATAGGCGTGCACCTTGGCGCCGTCGCCGGCGAGCGAGGCGACGATGGCGAGCGAGGGCGCGTCGCGCATATCGTCGGTGTTGGGCTTGAAGGCCAGTCCGAGGAGCGCGATCTTCTTGCCGCGCACCGAGCCGCCGAGCGCATGGATGACCTTGCGCGCCATCGCCCGCTTGCGCGCGTCATTGACTGCGACCACCGTCTCGACGATGCGCAGCGAAGCGCCCTCGTCCTGCCCGGTCTTGATCAACGCCAGCGTATCTTTCGGAAAGCAGGAGCCGCCATAGCCGGGACCGGCGTGCAGGAATTTGCCGCCGATGCGCTTGTCGAGACCGATGCCGCGCGCCACGTCCTGCACGTCGGCGCCGACCTTCTCGCAGAGATCCGCGATTTCATTGATGAAGGTGATCTTGGTCGCCAGAAAGGCGTTCGCCGCATATTTGGTGAGTTCCGAGGTGCGGCGGCCGACGAAGACCAGCGGCGGCGCGTTGAGGGACAGCGGCCGGTAGATTTCCTCCATCACCTCCTTTGCGCGTTCATCCTCGACGCCGATCACGACGCGGTCGGGTCGCTTGAAATCCTGGATCGCAGCGCCCTCGCGCAGGAATTCGGGATTGGACACGACGGCGAAATCGGCGTCCGGATTGACTTCCCGAATGATGCGCTCGACCTCGTCGCCGGTGCCGACGGGAACGGTCGATTTGTTGACCACGACCGTGAAGCCGTCCAGCGCGTTGGCGATGGTCTGGGCGGCGGCGTAGACGAAGGACAAATCCGCATGGCCGTCGCCGCGCCGCGACGGCGTGCCAACCGCGATGAAGACCGCGTCGGCGCTCTTCACCGACGCTTCGAGTTCGGTGGTGAAGGAGAGCCGCTTCTGTTCGACATTATTGGCGACGAGTTCGTCAAGGCCGGGTTCGTAGATCGGAATTTCGCCAGCCTTGAGACGCGCAATCTTGCCGGCGTCGGCGTCGACGCAAATCACGTTATGACCGAAATCGGCGAAACAGGCGCCCGAAACCAGACCCACATAGCCCGAACCAATCATCGCAATATTCATGAGCGTTCATCTCTCGCTTCATATGCGCTCGCCTCCCCGCTGAGGGGGAAGCCGCGCGGGTGGCAGGCGTGAGCAGGGGGCGCGATGCGGGGACCCGCCGCGCCTAGGGCGCGACCCTCCCCGACTAGGGTGGGCGGGTTACCCCCCGACGCCAAAGGCGGCGAGCGCCGCCATATTGACGATTTCAGTGTCCGTCGCGCCGAGTTGGACGATTTGAATCGGTTTGTCGAGTCCGACGATCAGCGGCCCGAGCACGGTCGCGCCGCCAAGCTCCTGTAACATTTTTGTCGAAATAGCCGCCGAATGAAACGCTGGCATGACAAGAACATTGGCCGTGTCGGTGAGGCGCGAAAACGGATAGGCGCTCATCAAATCCTTGTTGAGCGCGATATCGGCGCCCATCTCCCCCTCATATTCGAAATCGACGCGCTGCCGGTCCAGCACTTTGACCGCCTGATGCACCCGCGCCGTGCGTTCGCCCGGCGGGTAGCCGAAGGTCGAAAAAGCCAGCATGGCGACGCGCGGCTCGAGGCCGATGCGGCGCGCCACCCCCGCCGCCTCGATGGCGATTTCAGCCAGTTCCTCGGCGTCGGGCATTTCGGTGATCGCCGTGTCGGCGACGACGACGATGCGGCCGGCGGCGAGAATCAGCGAAGCGCCGATGACACGGTGGCCGGGCTTATGGTCGATGACGCGCCGCACGTCTTCGAGCGCATGGGAGAAATTGCGCGTCACGCCCGTCACCATCGCATCGGCGTCGCCCTGCGCCACCATCGCCGCGGCGAAATGATTGCGGTCCTGATTGATCAGCCGCTGGCAGTCGCGCATCAGCAATCCCTTGCGCTGCAGGCGCTCGAACAGGAATTGCGCATAGACGGCGTTGCGGTGAGAGAGCTTGGCGTTGTGGATTTCGATTTCGGGGGGCAATTCGAGGCCGGCGTTCGCCGCCGCATCCTTGACGCGATCCTCCCTGCCGACCAGCACGGCGCGCCCGAAGCCCTGGTGAACGAAGGCCAGCGCGGCGCGGATCACCTGCTCTTCCTCGCCCTCGGCGAAGACGACGCGTTTGGGATCGCGGCGCACGCGTTCGTGAATGGTCTGCATCAGCCCCGCGATCGGATCGCGGCGCGCCGAGAGTTCGGCGCGATAGGCCTTCATGTCGACGATCGGCCGTCGCGCGACGCCAGTGTCCATCGCCGCAAGCGCCACCGCCGGCGGGATGATCGAGATCAGGCGCGGATCGAAAGGCGCCGGGATAAGATAATCGCGTCCAAAACGCGGCCGCGCGCCGCGATAGGCGTTCGCCACTTCATCGGGCACGTCTTCGCGCGCGAGTTCGGCGAGCGCCTGCGCCGCGGCGATTTTCATCTCCATATTGATGGTGCGGGCGCGAACGTCGAGCGCGCCGCGAAAAATATAGGGAAAGCCGAGAACATTGTTGATCTGGTTCGGATAGTCGGAACGACCCGTGGCGATGATCACGTCGGCGCGCGCGGCGCGCGCTTCTTCCGGCGTGATTTCCGGATCGGGATTGGCCATCGCGAAGACGATCGGATTGTCCGCCATGGCGTGAAGCATTTTCGGCGTCAGGGCGCCCTTGACGGAAAGGCCGTAGAAAATATCAGCGCCTTCCAGCGCCTCGGCCAGCGTGCGCGCCTTGGTGTCGACGGCATGCGCGCTCTTCCATTGGTTCATGCCTTCCTGACGGCCGCGGTAGACGACGCCCTTGGTGTCGCACAGGATGACGTTACGCGAATCGAATCCGAGCGCCTTGGCGAGATCGAGACAGGCGATGCCCGCAGCGCCGGCGCCGTTGCAAACGAGCTTTGCATCGCCAATGTCGCGTCCGGTCAGCAGCAGCGCGTTGATCAGGCCGGCGGCGGAGATGATCGCGGTGCCATGCTGATCGTCATGAAACACCGGAATGTCCATGAGGTCGCGCAGCCGCTCCTCGATGACGAAACATTCCGGGGCCTTGATGTCTTCGAGATTGATTCCGCCGAATGACGGGCCGAGATAGCGCACCGCGTTGACGAACTCATCGACCTCCTTCGCATCGATTTCGAGATCGATCGAATCGATGTCGGCGAAACGCTTGAACAGCGCCGCCTTTCCTTCCATCACCGGCTTCGCCGCCAAGGCGCCGAGATCGCCGAGGCCGAGGATCGCGGTGCCATTGGTAATGACGGCGACCATATTGCCGCGCGTCGTGAAGTCGAAAGCAGCGGAAGGGTCCTTGGCGATGGCGAGCACGGGCGCCGCCACGCCCGGCGAATAGGCGAGCGACAGGTCGCGCTGAGTCGCCATCGGCTTCGAGGCGACGACGGCGAGCTTTCCAGGTCGGCCGCGCGAATGAAAGAGCAGCGCCTCCTTGTCCGAAATCGTCGCGCGCTGTTCTCCGTCCGCCCGAGTCCCCGCCATGTCGTCGGCCATGCCCGCCCCTTTGGTGTTGCAACGCAGCGCGGCGACCATAACCGGAGCGCCGCCGCGTTCACAAGCGTTTTGGCCTCGCAAAGACCAGCGTCTCCGCCACAAAATCTTCGGAGAGCGGAAGAAGCGAAACGCCCGCCTGCATCCTCCGTCAACGCCTTGCGAAGATCGCCAAGACGAAGGAGGCGACGAAGATGACCCGCAAATCAGGAATCGTTCTCTACTTCCTTTCAGCTGCGACAACGCTCATCAGCGCAGCTGCGGCTTGGCCACGGAGCGGAACTGAAAAAACCCAGAAGAACGCTCTTGTGGGTTTTTCTCTTATGGCCTGCGTGGAATGTTGAAGACCAGCGGCGCTCCGTCTTCGCCCCCGTCCGAAAGCACGAGCAAGCGATAACGCTCTGGAGTCGCGTCCAACAGCGCAATAGCTTCCGGCTTGATCGGTTCGCCTTTCTTGTCTCGAGGAGCTTTATCTAAATCGAGCGCCGCGAGTTCGGCTGCTCTCGCCGACCCCTGATAGGGACTTTCAATTCGGAAGACTGAATAGTTTAAGGGAAGATTGTCGTCATCCGGGCCGACGAGCGCCAAGAGCGCGCCATCTGCGATCGTCAGATCGCGAATCGCGCGCTTTTTTCCTACTTTTATGCGGGCAACGCTCGGCGCTGCGGCGCCGCCCTCAAAGAGGGCCTTTGCGTCGACGCCCAAAAGCAACGCATCTCCGTCGATCGCTGGGCCTCGGAAGCCGAAATAAAGTCGCCCGTCCTTCGCTGCGACGCCCTCGATATTAACGCCTTGCTTGCCCGGGAGATCGGTCCTCCTTTGCGGAGAATTGTCGCCGAGGCATGCGTTGGGCCCGGCGTGACCAGCGAATTCCGGCAGGCTCTCGATAATCTTCCATAGTTCGCCGGTAGATTTGATTGTAACTGGCGGACGCCTCGCCGGGTCGACGTCGAAGCGCAGCACGACACGATTCGCGGGATGGTCCTCGCAGGTTCTTCGCTTCACCGACTGCGAACCGGCGATGTAGAAAAATTTGCCGTCGGTCGTGGCACCCTCGGCGTCGAATTCGTGAGACGCGACAGGCAAGGCGAAGGGTGCGCCGATCGCGGCCAATCCACCCTCGTGCAGGCTCACGAAGGCGGCCTCACGGCCTTCATCGGCGACGACGAGACAATAATCCGGCGCATCCGGCGCGCAAACAAAGCCGCTGATATTTTCGCGCGCGTCGGCCTTCGAAAAAGCCGGCGCTGAAACGCTCCAAGGAGTGGTTGATTCTGGCGGGCAAAGCTCTGCGGCAAGCGCTGACGGACAAAGGCTCGCGGCGGCGGCGAGAACAACAAATCGCCTGGCGGAAAAATTCATTCCTGCCTCCATAGTTCATCAAGCAATCAATTATGCGAGGAAAGTTTAATCGCAGGCGGTCATGTCGTCCACAT
The DNA here is from genome assembly GCF_046349115.1 of Methylocystis sp. Classification (GTDB taxonomy): domain Bacteria; phylum Pseudomonadota; class Alphaproteobacteria; order Rhizobiales; family Beijerinckiaceae; genus Methylocystis. The sequence continues at coordinate 373,899 of NZ_JAXMCX010000003.1, forward strand.
CTGAGTGTGCGTCCCGCGTGGCGCTTAAGCCCCGACGCCGCTACACTCGCGCCGATGAAACACGCCGCGCCCCCTTCCACGCCAGGACCCGACGACAGAGCGTCGGCGCGCGCGACGCCGATGATTGCGCAATATATCGAGATCAAGGCGGCCAACGCCGATTGCCTGCTGTTCTATCGCATGGGCGATTTCTACGAATTGTTTTTCGAAGACGCGCAGACCGCCTCGCGGGCGCTCGGCATCATGCTGACCAAGCGCGGCAAGCATCTCGGCGAAGACATTCCGATGTGCGGCGTGCCGGTCGAGCGCGCCAATGATTATCTGCAAAAACTGATCGCGCTCGGTCATCGCGTCGCGGTCTGCGAACAGATCGAAGACCCCGCCGAAGCCAAAAAACGCGGCGCGAAATCGGTGGTGCGGCGCGACGTCGTGCGGCTCGTCACGCCCGGCACGATCACCGAAGACGCCTTGCTCGATCCGGCGCGGCCCAACGCCTTTCTAGCGATCGCGCGCTTACGCGGTGACGACGGGACGTGGCGATTTGGCCTCGCGAGCGTCGATATTTCGACCGGCGCCTTCATGCTCTGCACGCGCCAGGATAATGCGCTCGGCGCCGAGATCGCGCGTCTCGAGCCGCGCGAAATCGTCGCCGCCGATGCGCTGTGCGGGGACTCTTCGCTTGCGGCGATTTTCGAGGCGGCGGGCATTCCGGTCGCGCCGATTGGCCGCGAAATTGGCGGCGGCGCCGATGCGGCGCAGCGCCTGATGGAGTTTTACGGCGTGGCGACGCTCGACGGCTTTTGCGCCTTGAGCAATGTCGAACTCGCCGCCGCCGCGACGGCGATCCTCTATGTCGAGCGCACGCAAAAGGGACAGCGCCCAGCGCTTTCGCGTCCGACGAGTCTGCGTGAAGCGACGACGCTCGACATCGACGCAGCGACTCGCGCCAACCTCGAATTGACCCGCACGCTGTCGGGCGCGCGCGAGGGCTCGCTGCTGTCAGTCGTCGATCTCACCGTCACGCCTGCCGGCGCGCGGCTTCTCGCCGAGCGCATCGCCGCGCCCTTAACGGATGCGCGATCAATCGCCGCACGGCTCGACGCCGTCGCCTTCCTTATCGAAAGGCCGGACTTACGCGGCGCGCTTCGCGCCAGACTCGCCCGCGCCCCGGAACTTTTTCGCGCTCTGTCGCGACTGTCGCTTGAGCGCGGCGGACCGCGCGATCTCGCCAGCGTCGGCGTCGCGCTTGAGGTTGCGCGGGACATCGCCCTTCTCTTCGCGCCGCTTGAGCCGCCGTCGGAAATCGGCGCGGAGGCGCAAACGCTCGCTGGCGCCGATATCGGGCTCGCGCAAAATATCGGCGCGGCATTGAAAGACAATCCGCCGCTCGACAAGCGTAACGGCGATTTCATTCGCGAAGGCCGCGACGACGAACTCGATGACGCAAGACGGCTGCGCGACGAGAGCCGCAAGGTGATCGCCGAACTGCAGGGGCGCTATGCCGAACTCACCGGAACGAAGCTGAAGATCAAGCACAATAATTTTCTCGGCTTCTTTCTTGAGGTTTCGCCGGCGCATGGCGAACGGCTGCTGCGGGCGCCATTCGACGCGACCTTCACGCATCGCCAAACCATGGCCGACGCGATGCGTTTTTCGACGCGCGAACTTGTCGAGCTTGAAGCAAAAATCTCGTCGGCGGCCGATCGCGCCTTGGCGCGCGAATTGGCGATGTTCGACGCTCTGGCCGCCGAGATTCGCGCGAAGACGGAAGACTTGCAGCGTCTCGCCGAGGCTTTCGCGCGGCTCGACCTTTATGGCGCGCTTGCGGAAGTCGCCGAGAAGCGCGGCTGGACGCGCCCCATGATCGACGCCTCGCTCGATTTCGACATCGTCGGCGGGCGCCATCCGGTCGTGGAGACCTCGCTTCGATCGCAGGGCCAGGCCTTCGCCGCGAATGATTGCGATCTCGGCGGCGCCGAGAGCGGCCGGATCGCCGTGGTCACCGGGCCGAACATGGCCGGCAAATCGACCTATCTGCGTCAGAACGCGCTCATCGTGCTTCTGGCGCAAATCGGCTCTTACGTGCCCGCGACATCGGCGCGCATCGGCGTCGTCGATCGGCTGTTCTCGCGCGTCGGCGCGTCAGACGATCTCGCCCGCGGGCGTTCGACCTTCATGGTCGAGATGGTCGAAACCGCGGCGATTCTAAACTGCGCGACCCCGCGCTCGCTGGTCATTCTCGACGAAATCGGCCGCGGCACCGCGACCTTCGACGGGCTGTCGATCGCCTGGGCGACGATCGAACATCTGCATGAGGTTAATCGCTCGCGCGCGATATTCGCCACGCATTTCCACGAACTGACGCAGCTTGCGAAGCGACTGCCGCGTCTCGTCAATCTGACGATGAAAGTGACCGATCACGCCGGCGAGATCGTGTTTCTGCATGAGGTGATCAAAGGCGCCGCCGATCGCTCCTATGGCGTGCATGTCGCGCAGCTTGCAGGATTGCCGGCAAGCGTCGTCGCGCGCGCGCACGCGATACTCGCTGAATTGGAGGCGGCGGATCGTCGCGCCCCGGTCGAGACCTTGATCGACGATCTGCCGCTTTTCGCGCGCGTCGCCGAGGCTTCGGCGCCAAAGGACGCGCTGCGCGACGCACTCAACGAGATCGATCCTGACCAGTTGACGCCGCGCGAAGCGCTGGCGGCGCTATATGAATTGAAGAAGAAGCTTTGAAGGCGGCCATTGCGCTTTAAGCAAAGCTTGAACGCTCGTGACTAAGTCGCAGACCACGACGCGTTCGACACACACACTCCCTTCATGAGCTTCGTTGCGCTCTTTCGCCGACGCCATCGCGTCGCGCGACGCAACGAATTGTCTACGCGCAATCGCCAGGCGGCGGCGCGACACTACTCAGAAGACGGAGATAGTCATGATTCTCGTGTTAATCTTCATCGGCGTCGCCTTGACGGCGGCCGGCCTGCTTTCGCTGCTCGACGTGCAGTTCAAGGCGAGCAAGGTGACGGCGGTCGCCGCCTTCTTTGGAGGACTGGCGATGGTCGTCGGCGCCGAAGCCGGATTGATCGGATCGAGTTCCTCCTTCTTCAAGGCGCAGCAGATTCAGACTTCCGCCTGCGAATTGGATGGCGAATCGGCCTATCCCCAAAACCGCCGCATCGATCCGGATCATTTAATTCGCCAATACATTCTCGGCTGCATGGCGCGCGCCGGCTATTCCTGGTCGAGCGCGCATGAGCACTGCAAGGAAGCGCCGCTGGCGACCAATCCGCTGTGCTATCTCCCGACGGGATTCTTCGACCGCGCGGTGACGCGCGTCCAAGTCGCCTTCGAGTGAACGCGTCTTGTCGAAGCGCTAAGAAACGTAACGCGCGAAGACGAATTGCGTGTCGCCATAGGCGCGCTCGTCTTCGCGTAACAGGCAGGGTGGCAGATCGATCCGCGCCTTGGCGCTTTCCTCGATGACGACGACGGCGCCCGGCGCCAGCCAGCCGCCGTCGATGAGCGCCGCGAGGGCGGGCGTCGCTAGTTCCTTGCCATAAGGCGGGTCGAGAAAGGCGAGCGAAAATTGTTCGCCCGGCGGCGCGTTCCCGAGCTTTGTCGCGTCGCGTCGAAAGATGCGGGTAACGCCGCCAAGTCCCAGCGCTTCGATATTGGCGCGCAACAGGGCGCGCGCCTCGGCGCCGTCGTCAACGAAAAGCGCGAGCGCCGCGCCGCGCGACAGAGCTTCTAGCCCGAGCGCGCCGGCGCCCGCAAAGAGGTCGATGACTTTGGCGCCGGAAACCGGATCGCCGAAGCGATGCGCGAGAATGTCGAAGACGGATTCGCGCAGCCGCTCCGACGTCGGCCGGATCGCCTGCGAGCGCGGTCCGGAAAGCGCGCGACCGCGCAGGGCGCCGCCGACGATGCGCATGGTTTAAGCGCCGCGCGGCTTGCGCGGTCCTTTAGGCGGCCCTTTGCGCGGTCCCTTGAAGGGTCCTTTGGGCGGTCCTTTGCGCGGCGCGCCTCGGCCGCCCGCTGGACCTTTGCCTGGTCCGCTATGTGGACCTTTGTGCGGGCCCCGAGACGGTCCGCCGCTGCGCGAGGGCCGCGCGTCTCCGCCCGAGCGGGGCTGATCGAATTTGCGCTCGCGGGGTGGGCGGTCGCCAGCCGAAAATTCACGCTCGCCGCTGCGCGGCGGGCGCTTGTCGAATGTTCGCGGCCGTTCCTGCCGATTTGCGCCAACGCCGCGCGTGTCCCGTCGCGCCTCGTCGCCGTCCCGACGCGGCGGACGCTTGTCAAAACGCGCCTCATCGCGATCGGCCGCGCGAAAATTTCTCTGAGCGCTGGCGCGATCGTCGGGCCGCTTCTCGAATCTCCGGGTCTCACGCGAAAATTCGTCGCGTCGCTCGTCCCCTCGCTCACGCGGCGCGCGCGCCGGACGCGCCCCAGGCGCTTCTTCGAAGCGGGGCGGTCTGCGTTGTTCGGGCGCGGCGCGGTCGTCGCGACGGCGTCTCTCCTCGCCAAGGAAACGTTCGTCGCGGGGCGCGCCGTCGCGCCTTGGGCGCGCCGCTCCCGCCTCCTGCCGGTGGCGCGGACCATCGCCGCGCATCGATTCAAAACGCCGCGCATTGCGCGATGGAGTCTCTTCCTGCGCCTTGCCCCGAACCGGCGTCACCCGCTCGACGGCGACGGCGCGGCCCTTGCGGTCGGCGACGGCGCCGCGCGTCACCCGCGCGCGGGGACCGGCGTCGCGCCGCGCGTCGCCTTCCTCGCGCAACGTGGAGACATGTTTGCGCGGACGCTTCGCGATGCGCTCACGAACTTCCTGCTGCTCCTCGGGCGTCTTCTCGCGCAGCGGCGCAGCAAAGTCGACGCCGGCGAGTTCGGCAAGCGATTTGCCCAATTGCTCGCGCAGCGTCTTCAGCCGCACTTCTTCCACCGCGCCTTCCGCAAGATCGCCGAGCTGGAAAGGCCCGTAGGAGACGCGAATCAGCCGCGTCACGTCGAGCCCGAGATGCGCCATGACCCGCTTGATCTCGCGGTTCTTGCCTTCGGTGAGGCTCATCGCGATCCAGGCGTTGGCGCCCTGCGCGCGTTCGAGCCGCGCCTCGATCGGCGCATAATTGACCCCCTCGATCGTGACGCCGTCGCGCAGCGTATCGAGTCGCGCCTGATCGATCGCGCCATGCGCGCGCACACGGTAGCGCCGCGTCCAGCCGGTCGCCGGCAATTCAAGCGTGCGCGCCAACCCGCCGTCATTGGTGAGCAGCAGCAGCCCTTCGGTGTTGATGTCAAGCCGGCCGACGCTGACGAGACGCGGCAGATCGAGATGGCGCTCCTCGAGATAGGAAAACACCGTGGCGCGGCCTTCCTCGTCGCGCGCCGTGGTGACATAGCCAGCGGGCTTATGGAAGAGAAAGAGCCGGGTGCGCTCGCGTTCCTGCATCGGCGCGCCGTCGATCGTGATTTTGTCGCTGTCCCGCACATTGAAGGCGGGACTGATCAGCGCGCGCCCGTTGACCGCGACTCGGCCCTCGGCGATCCAGCGCTCGGCGTCGCGGCGCGAACACACGCCGGCGCGCGCCATGACCTTGGCGATCCGCTCGCCCTCGAAGGCTTTGTCGTGAGGCGCGCGTTCAAGCGCGACGACGGGTTTCTTCACGGGGCGCCTGCCGTGCGCGCTATCGGCGCGAGGCGCAGCGGATTTGTCAGAGCGTGCCTTATCAAAACGGGGTTTGTCGAAGCGTGGCTTTGTCGGCCTCGCGCCTTTGCTCGCGGCGGCGTCCGTGGCGGGCGCCTCCTTGCCGCGCCGGCGCAAGGGTCGATCGCCGCCGGCGACGCCGGCGCGGGTATTGCGGTTCTTTTCAGTCATGGGTTCTGATAGCAGGCGGCAGGCGCGCTTTGAAGCGCGATCGCTTGAGAGATGAAAATGAACGGCAGGGATGCTTTCGCCGCCGCTTTCGACGAAGCCCGCGCCGCCGCCGCCGCAGGCGAAGTCCCGGTCGGCGCGACGCTGGCGCGCAGGGGCGAAGTGATCGCGGCTGCGGGCAATCGCACATTGCGCGACCTTGACCCGACGGCGCATGCCGAGATGCTGGTCATTCGCGAGGCCTGCGCCGAGATCGGATCGGAGCGCCTCGTCGACTGCGATCTCTATGTGACGCTCGAACCCTGCGCCATGTGCGCGGCGGCGATCAGCTTTGCGCGCATCAGGCGGCTCTATTATGCGGCGAGCGATCCGAAGGGGGGCGGCGTGGAGCATGGGCCGCGGTTCTTCTCGCAGCCGACCTGCCATCATCGGCCCGAAGTTTATAGCGGCATTCGCGAGAGCGAGTCGGCGCAGCTGCTGCGCGACTTCTTTCAGGCGCGGCGGTGAGCTTCTAAGCGCAGCGCCGCCTGCGCCAGCCCATGGCGCAGCGTGTCGCTACAGGCGTCGCCGGCGGCGAAAATGCGAGAGGCCTTAAAGAGGTCCAGCGCGAGATATTGATGCACCTCTGGCCGGATCAACACGTCGGGCGGCTTCTCGGCAATCATTCGCGAGCTGATCGCGTTCATCATGATCTGGCTCGCGACAATCATCGTCTCGAAGGCGGAGGGCGCTCCCTTGCCTGACTCGACGCCGAAATTGCCGGAGACGTCGACGGCGATGACAATATCGGCAAGGCCCCAAAGGTGATCATAGGGCAGCGGATTGACCAATCCGCCGTCGACGAAATAGCCGTGATCGCTGGCGGCGGCGCGCACGATGCCGGGTATCGCCATCGACCCGGCCACGGCGGGACGCAGCGGCCCGGTCGCGAAGACCGCCTCGACGCGGCGGCGAAAATCGGTCGCGACGACCTGCAGCGGAATGCTCAAATCCTCGAAGCGCTCGGGCATGGCGTGCGGCCAAAAGGCCTGAAGAAAGCGTTCGCCGTCGAACAGCAGCGGATGCGCGACCCGAGACAGCAGCCGCTTGCGTCCGCGCGCCCGCGCATGCAGCAGTCGGCGGGCGAGTCCGATGCGATTCTTGAGAATGGCCTGAGCATGGGCGCGCAGTTCCGCGCCCGAAAAGCCGGCCGCATAAGCGGCGCCGATGATCGCGCCGATCGAGGCGCCGGCGATGGCGACCGGCCGCACCCCCATCTCGTCGAGCGCTTCGAGCACGCAAATATGCGCAAGTCCGCGCGCGCCGCCGCCGCCCAGCGCGAGCGCGACGGTCTTGCCGCGGTAGAGACTCACAGAAAATTCTCCAATTCGGCGAGCGTCTCCCTGGCCGCTTCCTCCATTGGAAACAGTCCGCAGTCGATGCGCGCCTCGACGATGTCCTCGCCCCATTCGCCCCAGGCGGCGGCGAGCGCGGGAGACGTCTTCGGGAAACTCGCTTCGCCCGCGACGATGAGCGTCGGCACGGCGAGTTTCTTGCCCTCCGCTCTGTCCGCTTTCAAATGCTCGCGATCGATCGTCGCGCCGGCGCGAAAATCTTCGCAGAAGGCGTGAATGCGCGCCGGGTCGTTGAACGCCTGGCGATAGGCGGCAAGCGCCGCCGCGCCGAAGGGCTCGAGCGATTTCGCCTTCGCGCCGTTCTTCAGCGCATCGTCGAGAAAGCCGATCGGATCGAGCCCGATAAGCTCTTCAGGCTTGGGCGCGTCGGCGGCGAGGAAGCGCGCCCGTCCGACGCGCTGCAAATCGCCGTCGCCGAAATCATCGTCGATCGGCGCGATGTTGATGAGCGCGATTTTTTCCAGCCTGCCTGGCTGATCGAGCGCGAGGCGCTGGCCGACGCGCGCGCCTCTGTCGTGACCGACGAGCGCGAAGCGCACATGGCCGAGCGACTCCATCACAGCCACGACATCGCCCGCCATTTCCCGCTTCGTATAATTCTCGCCTCTTTCGCTCTCCGGAGCGGCTGACCAGCCATAGCCGCGCAAATCCATTGCGACGACAGTAAAGCGCTTGGCCAACGCCGGCGCAATCTTACGCCAGGCGACAAGCGTCTCGCCGAACCCGTGCAACAGAACCAAGGGCGGGCCTTCGCCATGGACTCGGGCGAAGATTTTGCCTGCCGGCGCATCGATCCAATGCGAAGCGAAACCAGGAAAAAAATCTGCTGGACTGGACATTTTTGACAGCCATCTCCTTTGCGGCGCGCGTTTGAACGAATGTTATACAATAACAGCGCCAGCTTTCCCGCAATATATATCGATGATCGTCAAGCGACTATGTCACGAAGATCGCGCGGCTTGTTTGCTTGAAAAGAAGGCTGAAGCGCTTCAATGTTGAGGCTGGTCAAGAAAAATTTGTAAGCAACATGCGCAACACGGGAGAGAGACATGGCAAGCCAGATCGTCAACGAGGTTGTCGCTGCGAATAATGCTTACGCCGCCAATTTCGGAAAGAAGAGCGAACTCGCGCTGCCGCCGGCGCGCGGCTTCGCGATCCTGACCTGCATGGACGCGCGTCTCGATCCCGCGAAATACGCCGGCCTTGCCGAAGGCGACGCGCATGTCATCCGCAACGCCGGAGGGCGCGCGTCGGATGACGCGATTCGTTCGCTGGTCATCTCGCACAAGCTGCTCGGCACCAATGAGTGGTTCGTCATTCACCACACCAATTGCGGCATGGAGCTCTTCTGCGACGAGGTGATGAGCGGCTTGTTGGACGATAACCTCGCGACGGCCGCGTTCGACGGCAAGAACTGGTCGAACCCGCAACATGGCGGCGGCTGCTCGGCCGGCCATTTCATCAAATGGCACACGATCAAGAATCAGGAGGAAAGCGTCGCGCAGGACGTGGCGCGCATCCGTTCGCATCCGCTGGTGCCGAAAAACATTCCGATCTACGGCTACATCTATGATGTGAAGACCGGCAAAATCAACGAAGTCGCGGAAGCGACCAAGCTCGGAAAGGCGGCGTGAGCCGCATCATCGCAAGTTTCGTCATTGCGCGCCGTCGCTGCGCAATGACGAACTGAGACGCATCAGGGCGATCTGTTGGCTTAAGCGATGTCATTGCCGGCAGGCCGAAGGCCTGACCGGCAATCCAGAGCCGATCCAGGTACACTGGACTTGCTCTAGATTGCCGATCGCGCGCGTTGCGCGCGTCGGGAATGACCGCCGAATTAGTCAAACCGATCTCGTATCATATCACTCCACCGCGCCGCCGCGGGCGCGCCAGCCGCCGGTGCCCGGCGCATAGTGACAGACATCCTTGCGTCCGACGCTTTGCGCCTGCGCCAGCGCCTTGGCCGAACGCCCGCCCGCCTGGCAAATAAGAACGACATCGCCCTTCGGCAGCTTCGTCGGATCGAAGATCGAAAGCGGCATGTTCTTCGCGCCCGGCACATGGCCCGCGTGATATTCATGCGGCTCGCGCACATCGACAATGGCGCAGGATTTATCCGCGACGATTCGGCAGAAATCATCATGCTCGATCGTCGGCGTCGCGCCGCCGCCGGCAAGTTTCGACAGGAGAGAGCCCAGAGTCATTGTCGTTCCTTTCTTCTCAGGCTTGCTTTTCGGCGTCGAACTGGGCGAAGGCGGCGAGCGCATGGCTCGCATACATCACCGACGGCCCGGCGCCCATGTAGATGCTCATCGCCAGCGTCTCCATCACCTCGTCGCGCGTCGCGCCGCGCTGGGACGCGGCCTTGACGTGGAAGGCGATGCAATCGTCGCAGCGCACCGCGACGCTGACCGCGAGCGCGATCAGTTCCTTGGTCTTGGCGTCGAGCGCGCCCTGCGCGCCCGCCGACATCGCCATCGCCGAAAAGGCTTTCATCGTCTCCGGCGCGCCGACGCGCAATTCCCTTATATCGGCGGAGAGCTTCTTGGCGAGCGCCGCCCAGTCTTCGATCATCAGGCCCTCCTTGGGATTTTATCGTCGCGCAAGACGACATAGATTGCGGGGATGACGAGCAGGGTCAGCGCCGTCGACGAAGCGAGGCCAAAGACGAGCGAAATGGCGAGGCCCTGGAAAATCGGATCGGTGAGGATGAAGGCGGCGCCGATGATCGCCGCGGCGGCGGTGAGAAAGATCGGCTTGAAGCGCACCGCGCCAGCTTCGATCAGCGCCGCGCGCAAATTCATCCCTCGCGCGCGCAAATGCCGGATGAAGTCGACGAGCAGGATCGAATTGCGCACGACGATGCCAGCGAGCGCAATAAAGCCGATCATCGACGTGGCGGTGAAGGCGGCGTTGAACAAGAGGTGGCCGATGACGATGCCGACCAGCGTCAGCGGCACCGGGGCGAGGATCACCAGCGGCAGTTTGAACGAACCGAATTGCGCGACGACGAGGAGATAGATTCCGAGCAGCGCCACCATGAAGGCCGCGCCCATGTCGCGGAAAGTGACATAGGTCACCTCCCATTCGCCGTCCCAGAGCAGCGTCGGCTTCGAATCGTCGAGCGGCTGGCCGTGATATTTGACCGTTGGCGGACCCGAAGGTCCCCAGTCGATCTTGTTGATCTCATTCTCGACCGCGAGCATGCCATAGATCGGCGCTTCGAAGCGCCCGGCGACCTCGGCGCTGACCATTTCGGCGAAGCGGCCATTGTGACGGAAAATCGGATAGGAGCCGAGTTCCCGCGTCGCCTTGACGACATCGCCGAGTTCGACATTGGCGCCTTGACGCACCGTGCCGCCGGCCGGCAGCGGCGTCGACAGAATGCGCTCACTCGTCGTCATCGCCGTGCGCGGCAAAGCGACGGAAATGTCGACCGGCTTGGCGCCGCCGCCTTTTTGGGAGAAGCCGATTTTCACGCCGCCGACCAGGGCGCCGATCGTATCGTAAACGGCGCGTTCCTCGACGCCGTGAAATTCGAGCGCTTCCTGATCGATTTCAAAGCGCAGGCGTTCGGCGCGCTGGCCGTAGCTGTCGTCCGTGTCGACGACGAAATCGACCGCGTCGAAGGCCTTGCGCACCTTCGCCGCGAGATCGCGCCGCGACTGCGCGTCGGGACCGTAAACTTCGGCGAGCAGCGTCGACAGAACGGGCGGGCCCGGCGGCACTTCGACGACCTTGATCGCGGTGTGTTCGGGCGCCGGCAGGCCTTCGAGCTTCTTGCGAATGTCGAGCGCGATCGCATGACTTGCACGGCTGCGCTCGCCTTTCGGCTGCAGATTGATTGCGAGATCTCCCATCTCGGGCGCGTTGCGCAAGTAATAGTGCCGGACAAGTCCGTTGAAGTTGAAGGGCGCGGCCGTGCCCGCATAGGACTGAATCGAGGTCAGTTCCGGAATGTCCTTAAGGCGCTCGGCCGCCGCCGTCAGCACCCGATCGGTTTCTTCGAGCGAAGCGCCGCGCGGCAGATCGACAACGACCGCGATTTCGGACTTGTTGTCGAAGGGCAGAAGCTTCACGCGAACGGTCTTCGTGACGAACAGCCCCATCGAGAGCAGCGTCGCGAGGCCGACGGCCGTGAGAAACCGTTGCGAGCGCTTGCGTCCCTGCAGCAAGGGAGTCGCGACGCGGACGTAGAAATCGCCCATGGCGCCGCGTTCATGCGCATGATCGGCGCCCTCGCCGCGCTCCTCTTCGAAACGCTTGCCGGCGATCTTGAGCAACAGCCAGGGCGTGATCGTCATCGCGACGAAGAAGGAGAAGACCATCGCGAGCGAGGCGTTCGCCGGAATGGGGCTCATATAGGGGCCCATCAGACCCGAGACGAACATCATCGGCAGCAACGCGGCGATGATGGTGAGCGTCGCGACGATCGTCGGATTGCCGACTTCCGCCACTGCCTCGACCGCCGTGTCGATCATGCTTCGGTCGCCGCGCATATGCCAATGGCGCACGATATTCTCGACGACGACGATGGCGTCATCGACCAGGATGCCGATCGAGAAGATGAGCGCGAACAGGCTGACGCGATTGATCGTATAGCCCATCAGCCAGGAGGCGAAGAGCGTGAGCAGGATCGTCGTCGGGATGATCACCAAGACGACGACGCCCTCACGCCAGCCGACCATGACGACGATGAGCGCGACAATCGAAACGGTCGCAAGCGCGAGATGAAAGAGCAGCTCATTGGCTTTTTCGGTGGCGGTCTCGCCATAATCGCGCGTCACCGCGATCTCGATGTCGTCGGGGACGATGCGGCCTTTGACGGCGTCGAGCCGATGCATGATTTCGTCGGCGACGACGACGGCGTTGGCGCCCTTGCGCTTGGCGATGGCGATACTGACGGCAGGGCGCTTATCGAGACCGCCCGCCGCATTGCAGGTCATCGTCCAGCTGCGCCGGTCCGGCTCGGCGGCGCCGACGCGCACATCGGCGACATCCTTCACATAGACCGGCCTGCCGTCCCTTGTGGTGAGCAGCAGCAGCCCGATGTCGGGCACGCCCTGAAGAGTCTGCCCTGCGACGACCGGCAACGCGCGATTGTCCTCGCGGAACGCCCCCACGAGAAAAGAGCGGTTGGCGTTGGTCAGCTTGTCGATCAGCTGGTTGAGCGTCACCCCATATTGCGACAGGCGTTCAGGATCGGGTTCGACGCGGATCTGATTGGGGCTGCCGCCGACGATGTAGCTCGAGCCGACATTATCGACCTTGGTGAGGTCATGCTGCAATTCCTCGGCGACCTGAAAGAGGCCGTTGTCGGTCCAGCGGTCGGCGCGCTCAGGCTTCGCCGACAGCGTCAGCACGACGATCGCCACATCGTCGATGCCGCGGCCGACGATCAACGGCTCGGGAATGCCCTTGGGCAGATCGCCAATATTGGCGCGTATCTTGTCGTGGATGCGCAGCACGGCGTTGTCCTGCGACGTGCCGACGTAGAAGCGCGCAGTGACCACCACATTGTCGTCGCGCGTCTGCGAATAGACATGTTCGACGCCATTGACGCCCTTGATGATATCCTCAAGCGGCCGGGTGATGAGTTCGATCGCGTCTTGCGCCTTGTAGCCGTTGGCCGACACCATAATGTCGACCATCGGCACGGAAATCTGCGGCTCCTCCTCGCGCGGCAGCGAACGCAACGCGATCAGCCCGACGAAAATCGAGGCGAGCAGCAGCAACGGCGTCAACGGCGAATTGATGAAGATGCGGGTCAGCGTTCCCGAAATGCCGGGACGAAACTCCTCGCTCATGGCGTCGAAACCACGTCGCCGTCCTGAAGGCCGGAAAGAATCTCGATGGCGTCGCCGCGCTTCTCGCCAAGCTGCACGACGATTTCCTCGCCGGAGGCGAGTCGGACGAAGTCCACGCCGGCGCGCCGATAGACCGCGTCGCGCGGGATGAGGATCGTATCGCGCTTGCCGGTCGTGACGTATACGCGCGCGCGTTCGCCGACGAAATAATCGCCGAGCCCCTCAACGTCCACGTCGGCGATGACGCGGCCACCCTGGATTTCGGGATAGACGATGCGCACGCGTCCCTGCTTACGTTCGCCCGTCCCGCCGTGCAGGCCGCGCGCGCCGATCTCGACCTTGTCGCCGGCGCGCATGAAGCGCGCATGGCGCTCCGGCAATTGCAGGCGCAGGATGTATTTGTCCTCGGCCATGGTCGCGATGGTTTCGCCGGGCATCACCACGCGTCCGACGGAGACGGGAATGGTGAGGATACGTCCCGGCCCCGGCGCGCGCACCGAGCCTTCCGCCGCCTGTTGCTCGATCACCCCGCGGTCGGACCGCAACGCCGAGAGATTGCGCTCGGCGACGTCGAACGCGGTCTTCGCCTGATCGAACAGCGCCTTGGTATAGACCCCGCGCCGAAACAATTCCTGCGCACGGCCGAAGTCCGCCTGCGCCTTGTCGCGCTGCGCCTCTTGCGATTGGATGCGCTGATCGAGCGCCTGCATCTGCAGGAAGAGCTTCTGATCGACGACCATGGCGATCTCGGCGCCGCCGGCGACGTCATCGCCCTCTTTGATTTTGAGCGCGCTCACCGTGCCGCCGATGCGCGCCCGCGCGGTCAATTGATGCGCCGGCTCGACCGACGCGACCACCGCCTTCAGATCGTCGACCGGCGCGACGCGGACCGTCGCCTCTCCCGCCTTGGCGATCGGGGAGAACGTCAAGGCGGCGAGGAGCGCCATCAGCGCGACAGGCAGGCGGCGCATTGGTTTCATACGGCCAGTTATATGCACAAAAGGTAATTTAGCAATAGCGCATTTAATGTCGCAAGGCGAACTTGACAAATATATTCGCTTTTCATAATTTAGTGATCATGAATGTAAATCTGCTTCAGCTCGCGCCGAAGGCGGCGGAGGCCGAAAGCTTTCTCAAGGCGCTCGCCAACCGCCATCGGTTGATGGTGCTGTGCCAGCTGCACGGCGGCGAACTGTCGGTGACCAAGCTTCAGGAGGCGATCGGCCTCAGCCAGTCGTCGCTCTCCCAGCATCTCGCGAGGCTGCGCGAAGACAAGCTCGTCAAAACCCGCCGCGAGTCGCAGACGATCTATTATTCCCTGGCCAATGACAACGTCTCGCGAATCATCGGCCTGCTCTATGAAATGTTTTGCGCGGACCAATGCGCCAAGACGGCAAAACCGCGCAAGCGGGTCAAACGGGGCGCCCTTCGTCAGGAGCATTCGCCATGAGCATCGACCGACTCGTCATGGCCTTCGCCGGCGCCATGGTCTTATTGAGTCTGCTGTTGTCGCAACTCGCGAGCCCCTGGTGGCTCTTGCTCGCGGCATTTGTTGGCGCCAATCTGGTTCAGGCGGCCTTTACCGGCTTTTGCCCCTTGGCGCTGGCGCTGAAACGGCTCGGCGCCAAATCCGGCGCCGCCTTTTAGATTTTTTCGAAAATTCAACGGCGCGTAACGGAAGCCGCGCATTCGCAATGGGGACCTTGGATCGCCCGCCAACCGAAGAGCAGACGATGCCGTCCGATTGGGTCGAAGAAACGCCTTCCCTGCGCAGCCTCGACGCCGCGACGAAGACACTGCTGCGCGAGGGCGCCGTCCGCAAGCACATCCCGCGCGGCGCCGTGCTGTTTCGCCCCGGCGATCACTGCGCGCATTTTCCGCTAATCGTCTCGGGTTCGGTACGGGTGCAGCGGGTGACCGAATCGGGCCGCGAGATCGTGCTCTACCGAGTCGGCCCCAATGAAACCTGCGTTCTGACCACAGCCTCGCTGCTTTCGGACGACGCCTACGCCGCCGAAGGCGTCGCCGAATCCGACGTGACCGCCTATGTCGTGCCCGCCGATCGGTTCGCGGCGCTGATGAACGCATCGCAAGGCTTTCGCGCGCTGGTGTTCGACGGCTACAGCAAGCGGCTCGCGACACTGATGTCGCGCATCGAGGAGATCGTCTGCACGCGGATCAACGTGCGGCTGGCGGAACGCCTGCTCGCCCTTCGCGACGCCGGCGACAAGATCGTCGCCACGCAGCAGTCGCTCGCCGCGGATCTCGGCACGGCGCGCGAAGTCGTCGGCCGCACGCTAAAAGCCTTCGAACGTTCAGGCTGGGTAAAATTGTCGCGCGGCGGCGCCGAAATCGTCAATCTCGCCGCATTGCGTTCGCTCTGCGATGCGCAGCGTGACTAAGTCGCGGACACGCGCTTCTTGATCGCGCATGTCCTCTCTCAGGCTCGGCGTTTGCCGTCAGCACGATAAATCAGGCGCGCAAAGCGCGGGGGAGGATTGAATGGCGCATATCGTGATCATGGGCGCAGGGATCGGCGGCGTCGCCGCCGCCATCGAAGTTCGCGAGGGGCTTGGCAAGCAGCATCAGGTCACGGTCGTCTCGAACCTCGAGAATTTCCAGTTCACGCCGTCCAATCCCTGGCTGGCCGTGCAATGGCGCAAGCCAGACGAGATCAAGGTGCCGCTCGCGCCAGTGTTCAAGCGCAAGAAAATTGGCTTCATTCCTGTCGGCGCCAAGCGCGTTCTGCCCGACGAAAATCGTCTCGAACTGGAGAATGGCGAGAGCGTCTCCTACGACTATCTCGTGATCGCAACGGGACCGAAGCTCGCCTTCGAAGAATTGCCCGGGCTTGGACCGCACGGCGGACACACGCATTCGATCTGCACCTTGCAGCACGCCGAGCTCGCATCGAAAGCCTATGAGGAATTCTGTAAGGATCCGGGGCCGATCATCATCGGCGCGGCGCCCGGCGTCTCCTGCTTCGGCCCGGCGTATGAATTCGCCATGATCCTCTCGACCGACCTGCGTCGACGCGGCATCAGGCACAAGGTGCCGATGACTTATGTCACGTCCGAGCCCTATATCGGTCATCTCGGGCTCGGCGGCGTCGGCGACACCAAGGGGATGCTCGAATCGGCGTTCCGCGATCGCGACATCAAATGGATCGTCAACGCCAAGACGACGGCGATCGAACCCGGCCTTCTCAAATGCGCCGAACTTGATGAGAACGGACAGGTCAAGAAAGAACATGACGTGCCGTTCAAATTCGCCATGGTGATGCCGGCGTTCAAAGGCGTCGACGCGCTGATGGGAATCGAGGGACTGGTCAATCCGCGCGGTTTCGTCATCATCGACAAGAACCAGCGCAATCCGAAGTATCCGAATGTTTTCGGCGTAGGCGTCTGCGTCGCGATCCCGCCCGTCGAGGCGACCCCGGTGCCGACCGGCACGCCGAAAACCGGCTATATGATCGAATCGATGGTGACGGCGACGGCGCATAATATCGTGGCGCTGATCGCAGGACGCGAAGCGAGGGAAGAAGGCACCTGGAATGCGGTTTGCCTGGCGGATTTTGGCGACAAGGGCGTCGCCTTTGTCGCAAAGCCGCAAATTCCGCCGCGTAACGTCAATTGGTCGAGCGAGGGGCGATGGGTGCATCTCGCCAAGGTCGCCTATGAAAAATATTTCCTTCGCAAGGTCCGCAAGGGACAGAGCGAACCTGTATACGAGCGTTACATCATGAAGCTGCTCGGTATCGAACGCCTGCGTCGCGCCCTTTCGTGAGGGCGCCAGCGGCGAGGCAACACTGGGATGACGCAATGCGGACACGGCCGCTCGCGCGCGACATCGCGATCGCGCTCGCTTTCAAATTGATGGCGCTTATTGCGCTCTATGTCGCATTTTTCGGTCCCGCACATCGCATTAAAGTGACGCCGGCTCAGATGGCGGAAACGCTCTCGGCCGCTACGCCGCGCTGACATCTGGAGCTCAACATGTTCGAACTCGACGTCGTCACCCTCTCGCGCCTGCAATTCGCGCTGACGGCGATGTATCACTTCCTGTTCGTGCCGCTGACGCTCGGCCTCGCCCTGCTGCTCGCCATCATGGAGAGCGTCTATGTGATGACCGGGCGAAAAGTCTGGCGCGACGCGACGCAATTCTGGGGCACGCTGTTCGGAATCAACTTCGCGATGGGCGTCGCCACCGGCGTCACCATGGAATTCCAGTTCGGCACCAATTGGGCCTATTACTCCCATTATGTCGGCGATATTTTCGGCGCGCCGCTCGCCATCGAAGGGTTGATGGCCTTCTTCCTCGAAGCGACCTTCGTCGGCCTGTTCTTCTTTGGCTGGAATCGCTTGAGCAAGGTGCAGCATCTCATCGTCACCTGGCTCGTGGCGCTTGGCGCCAATTTCTCGGCGCTGTGGATTCTCGTCGCCAACGCCTGGATGGAGAACCCGGTCGGCGCCGCCTTCAATCCGCAGACGATGCGCATGGAGCTGACATCCTTCACGGAGGTGTTGTTCAATCCCGTCGCGCAGTCGAAATTCGTGCATACGGTCAGCGCCGGCTATGTCACCGGCGCGATGTTCGTCATGTCGATCGGCGCCTATTACATGCTGAATCGTCGCCATGTCGACATCGCCCGCCGCTCGCTCACTGTCGCCGCGAGCTTCGGCCTCGCTTCGGCGCTTTCGGTCGTCGTGCTCGGCGATGAGAGCGGCTATACGGCGGGCGAAAACCAGAAAATGAAAATCGCCGCGATCGAGGCGATGTGGGAGACCGAGCCGCCGCCGGCGTCTTTCACCCTCTTCGGCGTTCCCGATCTCAAGGATGAGACGACGAATTATGAAATCAAAATTCCCTATGTGTTGGGACTGATTGCAACGCGTTCGCTCGACACGCCCGTTGAAGGCGTCAAGGCGCTCGTCGAGCGCGCGCAGACGCGCATCGAGAACGGCATGGCCGCCTATCAATGGCTCGCTAAAGAGGGCGGCCGTCCCAACGCCGCCGTTCCGCCGGAACTCGAAGCCTCGATGCGCGACGTCGGCCATTCGCTGCTCCTCAAGCGCTTTCGTCCCGATATCGAGAATGCGACCGACGCGCAGATTCACGAAGCGGCGCTGTCGACGATTCCCAACGTGCCGGCGCTGTTCTGGTCGTTCCGCATCATGGTGGCGCTGGGCTTCTATTTCATCGCGCTATTTGCCGTCGCCTTCTATCTGTCGAGCCGGCGACGCTGCGGAAAGCCCTGGTTCCTGCGTCTGACGATGTATAGCCTGCCGCTGCCCTGGATCGCCGCGGAACTCGGCTGGATCGTCTCCGAATACGGCCGGCAGCCATGGATCATCGACGGCACGATGCCGACGTTTCTCGGCGTCTCCAATGTCCCGGCGTCGAATGTCGCGGCGAGCCTCGCGGCCTTCGTGCTCTTTTACAGCGCACTCGCCATCGTCGATGTCGCGCTCATCGTCAAATATGTCCGCATCGGCCCGCATTCGGAGCCAGAACCTCTAACCTCCGGCGCGCCCGTGCTTCCCGCGCCGGCGCCGGCGCAAACCCGATAGAAAGGCGAAAGCGATGTTCGACTATATGACGCTCCGCCTCATCTGGTGGGCGCTGCTCGGCGTGTTGCTCGTGGGCTTCGCCATCCTCGACGGCTTCGATATCGGGGTCGCCATGCTGCATCCTTTCGTCGCCCGCAACGACACGCAGCGGCGGGTGACGCTGAATACGATCGGACCGGTCTGGGAAGGCAATCAGGTTTGGTTCATCCTCGGCGGTGGCGCGGTTTTCGCCGCCTGGCCGCCGCTCTATGCGGTGTCCTTCTCCGGCTTCTATCTTGCGATGCTGTTGGTGCTGATCGGCCTCATTCTGCGGCCGGTGGCGATCACCTTTCGCGACAAAAGACCGAGCAGCGGATGGCGCGAGACCTGGGACTGGCTGTTCTTCGTTTCCGGCCTCGTGCCCGCGCTGATCTTCGGCGTCGCCTTCGGCAATCTTCTCGAGGGCGTCCCCTTTCATTTCGATCAGGCGCTTCGCGCAACTTATGAAGGCGGCCTCCTCGGCCTGCTCAATCCGTTCGCTTTGCTCTGCGGCCTCGTCAGCGTGGCGATGCTGACGATGCAGGGCGCGGCCTGGCTCAGCGTGAAGAGCGAGAGCGATGGCGAGGTCGCCGCCCGCGCCCGCCGATTTGGCGCGCTCGCGGCGATCCTGCTTGTGCTGCTGATTTCCGTCGCGGGACTATGGACCCTGCTCGGCGTCGAAGGCTATCGCATCGCCGGTGCGATCGACCACGCGGGGCCCTCCAATCCGCTGGCGAAAACGGTGACACGCGAGGCCGGCGCCTGGTTCGACAATTATCGCGCTTTTCCCTGGATGATCGCCGCGCCTGTCGCCGCTTATGCCGGCGCGTTGATCGCGGCGCTGGCCCTCGCCTTCGCGGCGAAAAGGATCGCGCTTCTCTTCAGCAGTCTTTCGGTCGCGGGCGTCGCGACGATGGCGGGCTTCAGCATGTTTCCCTTCCTGTTGCCGTCGTCGTCTCATCCGAGCCAGAGCCTCACCGTATGGGACGCTTCCTCCAGCAAAGCGACGCTCTCTCTCATGCTCCTGGCGGTGATCGTCTTTCTGCCGATCGTTCTCGCCTATACGAGCTGGGTCTATTACGTGCTGCGCGGCGCCGTCAGCGAAGCGGCGATCCGTCGCGGCGACGATTACTATTATTGAGCGGGAGGCGGCGAAGCATGTGGTATTTTTCCTGGATATTGGGACTGGGGCTCGCCTGCGCCTTCGCGATTCTCAACGCCATGTGGCTCGAGCTCGACGACGACGACAGGCAAAAGAAATAGACGGCCGCGCGCTAAGCGACTTAGTCGCTGAGAGAGTCCACGCCAAGCGATAGGCTTGCACGGCCGCCTCAATCAGGGAGACAGTCATGCAAGCCAATATCGGAAAGGCCGATCGGATCATCCGCATCGTCGCCGGCCTCTTGTTGCTCAGCCTCGTCTTTATTGGTCCGCAAACGCTGTGGGGGCTCGTCGGGCTCATCCCGCTCGCGACCGCCTTCATCAATTTCTGCCCCGCCTATAAGCTCATCGGCGTGGACACGCTCGGCAAATAACTCCGCAAATCGTTCGCTCGCGCCTAGGCCACGGCGCGCGCCAACGAAATTATCGGGCCGACGCCCAAGCGCGTCGACCGCAATTCAGCGCTGCGCGGCGAAGCGATACATGAACGAGACGTCGATCACCTTTCACGCCCGCGGCATGCATTGCCATGGCTGCGAGCATGTCATCGAAGCCGCGCTCAGAAAACTCGCGGGCGTGCGCAGCGTCACGGCCAGCTATCCGACCGAGACCGTGGTCGTCGACTACGACGCCGACGCCACGGATTTCGCCGCGATCCGCGACCGGGTAGAAAGGAATGGCTATCGCGTCGTTCTGACCGAGGAGGCGCGGCGCCGGCGATCGCCGCTCGCAAGACTGTCGATTGTCGTCGCGGCGCTTGCCGCGCTCGCCGCGCTTATTCTCTTCGACACGCATTGGATCAGCGCCGAGGGCGAACCCGACATCGCCCAGCAT
This sequence comes from Methylocystis sp., assembly GCF_046349115.1. Taxonomy (GTDB): domain Bacteria; phylum Pseudomonadota; class Alphaproteobacteria; order Rhizobiales; family Beijerinckiaceae; genus Methylocystis. Next base: position 394,552 of record NZ_JAXMCX010000003.1, read on the forward strand.
ATGAGTCTCGGCCTGCTGTTTCTCTTAGGGCTGCTGACCGGGTTTCACTGCATCGGCATGTGTGGCGGCTTCGTCGTGAGTTACGCGACGTCCGACGCGCGCGCTGCGCGCGCGTCTTTCCTCTCGCATCTCGCTTACGGCGCGGGAAAGACATTGTCCTACACGACGATTGGCGCCGCCTTCGGCTGGCTCGGCGCCTTCGTCGCGTTCACGCCGACGCTGCGCGGCATTGCGGGCGTCGCCGCCGGCGCGTTTCTGATCATCTTCGGGCTCAATATGCTGGGCCTGTTCGCGCCGCTGCGCCGCTTTCGGCTCGGCCTGCCAAGGCCGCTCCAGGATTGGGTGAACCGCGAAGCGGATGGACGTCATCGGCCCTTCGTCATCGGCCTTCTCAACGGGCTGATGATCGCCTGCGGGCCGTTGCAGGCGATGTATGTGATGGCGGCGGGAACCGGCAGCCCGGTCGAAGGCGCGAAAACGCTGTTCGTCTTCGGCCTTGGGACCTTGCCGGTGATGCTCGCCTTCGGCGCGCTGACCACGGTGCTGTCAGGCGCCGTGACCCATCGTCTGCTGACGGCTTCCGGCGTAATCGTCGTCGCGCTCGGCGCGGTGATGATCAACCGCGGATTGATCCTCACCGGCTCCGGCGCCGATCTCGCTTCGATGATCGCGAATTGGCGGCGGCCCGCGCCTGCCGAATCTGCCCCTCCCTTGCAGGAGGCGCCCGACGCGCCGAAGACGCAGATGATCGAAATGGAGGCCAACGGACTTGGCTATAAGCCCAATCGCTTTACGCTGCTGCGCGGCGTCCCGGTCAAATGGGCGATCACTGCGACGGAAGTGACGAGCTGCAACAGTCACATCCTGGTTCCCTCCCTCAAACTCGAAATCAAACTTATGCCGGGGCGCCAGACGATCGAATTCACGCCCGAGAAGACCGGCGTCATTCCCTGGAGCTGTTGGATGGGCATGTTGCATGGCGAGTTCGTCGTGATCGACGCGCCGTCGCCGATGGCGTCTCAGGAACATGAACCGGTCGCCTCGGAGGCTGCGATCACGCCCGCCTCGGCGCAAAACCCGCCAGAGGCGGCCGCTGCGCCGCAGACCTATGCCGTGCGCCGCGGCGACACGCTGCGCTCCGTCGCAAAGCGGCTCTACGGCGATGAAAGCCGCTGGCGCGACATCGCCGCCGTCAATCCTTCGCTTGATCCCAGGAAGCTGCGCATCGGACGAAGCATCAATCTTCCCGGCTGCGCGCCGCCGTGACGATTCGTCTCGTGCGTCACGGCGCCCGGCGCGATACGCTCTCTAACATCCTATGAAGGGGGAGGCCATGATCAGGAAAGTTCTCTTTGCCGCGGCCTGCGGAGTTTCGCTCTTCGCCGTCGCCGCGATCGCCGGCGACGACGAGCATAGCGAGCATATGAAGCACATGGACATGAAACATATGGACATGGACCATATGAAAATGTCGCCGAAGATGAACGATGCGCGCCAGGAGGTCGATTTTCCGTCGCCGATGCGGGCGCATATGCTTTCCCATATGCGCGGACACGCGGAAGCCATCGCCGAAATTCTCGCGGCGCTCGCCAAGGGCGACGGCGCGGCGGCGGCGAAGATCGCCGACGCGCGGCTCAGCATGGCGTCCCCTGGCGCCGCCGCGTGCAAGCCGAACGCCAAGAGCGGCGAACTCGGCGAAATGCCGGCGATGATGGCGTCGCACATGCCAGACGACATGCGCGCGCTCGGTCTGACGATGCATGAGCAGGCGAGCAAATTCGCGCAGGAGGCGGCCAAGATCGGCCCCGGCGGCGACATGCGTCCAGCGCTTGCCGAATTGTCGCAAGTCGTGCAAGCCTGCAACGCCTGCCACGCCGCCTATCGCCTCGACTAGCGCGCGTGCAGCGCTAGGAGTCGACTGTGCGCGTCGCGACGTGGAACGTCAATTCGGTCAGGCAGCGTCTGACGCCGCTTCTCGCCTTTTTGCGCGATACGGCGCCTGACGTTCTCTGCCTGCAGGAAACGAAATGCGAGGATCACGCCTTTCCCCGGCTCGAAATCGAGGACGCCGGCTATAATGTCGCCATCCACGGACAGAAGGGATTCAACGGCGTCGCGCTGCTGTCGAAATCGCCGCTTCAGGACGTGATTCTCGGTCTGCCCGGTTTCGACGGCGAAGCCCAGTCGCGCTACATCGAAGCGGTCGTCGAAGACGGCGCCGGCGGCGTGATGCGCATCGCCTCGATCTATGCGCCGAACGGCAATCCGCCGGACACGCAAAAATATACGTACAAGCTCGCCTTCATGGAGTCGCTGGCGCGCCACGCCGAGGCGCTGCTGCGGCTTGAGGAGCCGACGGTTCTCGCCGGCGACTACAATGTCATTCCGCAAGCCCGCGACGTCTATGAGGCCTCAGCGTGGCTTGGCGACGCGCTGTTTCTGCCGCAGACCCGCGCCGCCTATCAGCGCCTGCTCAATCTCGGCTATGCCGACGCGCTTCGCGCCACTTCGGATGAAGGCGGTTTGTATACATTTTGGGACTATCAGGCCGGCGCCTGGCAGAAGAACAAGGGGCTGCGCATCGATCACCTGCTGCTTTCGCCGCGCGCCGCGGATCGGCTCTCTGGGGTAGAGATCGTCAAATCGATGCGCGCCGGCGAGAAGCCCTCCGATCACGTCGCGATCTACGCCGAATTCGCCGCATAATCGGATATGCCAAGGGCGGCGCCGCTACGCCAGAGCACATAGAACGCCACCGCCAGAATGACCGTCGCGAAGACGGCGTTCAGCGCGCCGCGCATTTTTGACAGGCGTCGCGCCACCACGGCGCCGATCAATCCGCCGACCGCGCCGCCGACCACCAGCGTTCCGGCAAGCTCCCATTCGACGAGATCCGAAAAGGCATAATTCGCCGCGGTCGTCACGGCGAAGGCGGCGACCGCGACGAGCGACGAACCGATGGCGTTGAGAATCGGCATGTCGGAAGCGAACATCAGTCCCGGCACGATCAGGAAGCCGCCGCCGATGCCGAAGAAGCCGGAGAGCGCGCCGGCCGTCAGTCCCGCGCCGACAAGGCGGGGAAAATTTTCGCGATTGAGCCTGACTGCCGGAAATCCCGGCGATCCTCGACGGCGAAGCATCAGATAGGACACGACGATCATCAACAGTGCGAAAAGCGCGAGCAGCCTCTCGCCATTGATGAATTTGCCGAGACTCGATCCGCCGAATGCGCCGGCTATTCCGAAAAGCGCGAAGACCGACGCGCAGCGCCATTTGATCGTTCCCGCGCGCGCATGGTTGGCAAGGCTCATCACCGCGTTGATCGCGACCGCCGCCGCGCTCGAGCCGATCGCGACATGCGGACTGGGAACGCCGACGAAGTAGACAAGCAGCGGCACCGCCAGCACGGAGCCGCCGCCGCCGACCAGGCCGAGCGTAAAACCGACGAATGCGCCGGAGATCAGACCGAGCACGACATCGAGAGGAAGATCGAACAGCGGGCGCTCCTACGCTTGGATAACATTAGAACTTGCTTATTTAGATATATCGCATATATGTGGCCAGGCGCAAGCCCGAAAGAACGGGACGCGCAGGAGCGCTGCAATGAAGGAGAAAGCGATGCCGCAGGCGCCGTCAGTGAAGGGCTTCTTCGACGAGGCAACCAGCACGATCACTTATATCGTCAGCGACCCCGCGACGAAGCGCGCGGCGATCGTCGACCCCGTGCTCGACTATGACCCGGCGAGCGGCGTCGCCGATTCGCATTCGATCGACGCAATTCTCGCCGAGGCGGCGCGCGACGGCTTGACGATCGATTGGGCGCTCGAAACTCATGCGCATGCCGACCATCTTTCCGCCGCGCAGATCGTCAAGGCGGCGACAGGCGCTAAGATCGGCATCGGCGAACATATCGACAAGGTCCAGAAGCTCTTCAAACCGGTTTTCGACGCGCAGGACATAAAGGCCGACGGCGGCTGCTTCGACCGCCGCTTCAAGGACGGCGAGCGATTCAAAATTGGCGAGATCGACTGTGAAGTGATTTACACGCCGGGCCACACCCCGGCCGACATCTCTTACAAGATCGGCGACGCGGTGTTTGTCGGCGATACGCTGTTCATGCCCGACTATGGGACGGCGCGGGCGGATTTCCCTGGCGGCGACGCCCAGGCGCTATATCGGTCGATCCGCCGCATTCTGGAGCTGCCGCCGCAGACGCGGCTCTTCATGTGCCACGACTACAAAGCCCCTGGACGGGATGTTTACGCCTGGGAGACGACGGTCGGCGAAGAACGCGCCAAGAATGTGCAGATCAAGGACGGGGTCAGCGAAGAGGCATTCGTGGCCGACCGACAGAAGCGCGACAAGGAACTTGCCGCGCCCCGGCTGCTCCTGCCTTCAATTCAGGTGAATATTCGGGCCGGCAAGTTTCCGCCGCCGCACGCCGACGGCGGTCGCTTCCTGACCATTCCGGTGAAGCTCAAAGGGGCCGCGGCGCGCGCCGGCTGAATCAGGTCAGTTGCGTTCGCGCAGATAGCCCTCAAGCATCGCGCCGGCAGTTCTGCGGTCGGCTTCGCTCGCGGCGTTCAGCGCTTCGGCGTGCGACTCGACGATCCATTGATCGCGCGATGCGCCGCTCGCCGCGTCGCGCGCCAGGGTAAGATACATCAACCCGCGCGCGCGGTCAGGCTCGCCGCTCGCCTCGCCGGTGAACATCATTCGGCCGAGCATCGCCTGCGCCTGCGGATGTCCCTTGCGCGCCGCGAGCTCCAGCCAGTTCACGCCCTGACGGAGGTTCTTCTTCACGCCGGCGCCTTCGAGATACATGCGGGCCAGATTGTACTGGGCGTCGGCGGCGCCGAAATAGGTCGCCGCATAGCGGAAGAGATCGAAGGCGCGATCGAGATCGGGTTTGATCTTGGCGCCGGGAACCCCGTCGCGCAGATAGACGCCCACGGCGACAAAGGCGCTCGCCGCCATCGATCGTTCGCGCGGATCGGGTTCGTCGTCGGCGTAATGATCGACGATCTGCGAGAAATAGTCATAGGCCTTGGCGTCGTCGCGAACGACTCCGTCGCCTTCCGCGTACATCCGGCCAAGTTTCCATTGCGCCAGCGGCTCGCCGCCCTCGGCGGCATAACGCAGCGCGGCGACAGAGGTCGCCGAATCGCCCGCATGATAGCTTTCCAGCCCCGCCCGCAACGCGGCGCGCGGATCCTTGAACATCGTCAGCGGCTGCGATTGGGCTTTGGCGGTCGCGTGCGTCGAATCGAGGGCGGGGGCTGGCGCGACGAAGGCGGTCAGGAGCACGCCGAGGCTTGCCGCCAACAGGCAGGTCGGCAACGCTCCGCGCGCGCTGAGCCGAGAGGTCGAGATCAGCCCCTTATGAATGTCAGCGACCATAATGTTCCGACTTTCCTCAACCAATAAGACGCCCGACGTCGCAAGGCCGTACGCCAGCCGCCACCGCCGATCAGCGAGAGGGAAAGAAGGAACCCGTCGCCGAAAGCGAAAGCCTTCGGCGCCTGTCTCCGCATCTCGAATGAGCTTGTGACATGAGCACTTTAGCTCAGCCTTTGTGTCTGAAAAGGGGCTGGCGGCGCGTCTGTGCCGCGCGACCCGCTAATCTATTAAACTGTTGCAATCGGATCACACCGCTGTTGCAGAAATGCCGCGCCCGATCTGAGCGGCCCGCGTCGTCCTGACGCAAGGCGAGCCCCGGACGCGGTGATGTTCCGGGACCGCGCCTGTGCTTTGATGCGAGTCGAATCGACTGCTCGCGCTTCCATGGAAACGGCATAAGGAAATCCCATGCAGCTTCGACGCCTGACGCTCGCAACGGCTCTCGCCGGCGGCGCCGCATTCTTCGCAACCTTCGCCCTTGCGGCGGGCGAGGCCCAGCGCGGCGCGACCATCGCCAAGCGCTGGTGCGCCGCATGCCATGTCGTGGCGTCGGATCAGACCAGCGCCTCGGCCGACGCCCCGTCCTTCTTCGACATCGCCAAACGCCGGACGGACAAAAAGAAGCTTGGCGGCTTCCTGATGGACCCGCATCCGCCGATGCCCGACATGCATCTGTCGCGCAAGGAGATCGACGACATCGTCACTTATATTCGCAGTCTCGATCCGCGACCGCAGCCGCCGGCCGAGCCCGACGGCAAGGACAAGGAGCTGCCCAAGAACGGATAGGACCGGTCTCGCTTTACGCCGCTGGGCGTCCGAGTTAGAGCGGGCAATGGCCTATGTCGTCAAGGAAGCCTTCAAAACGCTGCAGGGCGAGGGCGTCAACGCCGGCCGCGCTGCGGTCTTCTGCCGCTTTGCCGGCTGCAATCTGTGGAGCGGGCGCGAGGAGGATCGCGCCGCCGCGCAATGCCAATTTTGCGACACTGACTTCGTCGGCTTCGAAGGCGATGGCGGCGGCAAATTCGCCGACGCCGCGACGCTTGCCAGCCATCTGGCGCATCTTTGGGGCGAGGACCGCGAGCGGCGCTTTACGGTGCTGACCGGCGGCGAGCCGATGCTGCAGATCGACCCGGCCCTGCTCGCGGCGCTGCGCCAGCAAGGGTTCGAAATCGCCATCGAGACCAACGGCACGCTGCCCGTCATTTCGGGCGTCGACTGGATTTGCGTGTCGCCAAAGGCCGGCGCCCCGCTGGCGCAGACGAGGGGCGCGGAGCTGAAGCTCGTCTTCCCTCAGCCGGGGGTCGAGCCCGGCGAATATGAGCGCCTCGACTTCGAGCATTTTCTGCTTCAGCCCATGGACGGGCCGGATGTTTCGCGCAATACGGAGGCGGCGGTCAGCTACTGCCTGGCGCATCCGCGCTGGCGTCTGTCCCTGCAAACCCACAAGGCGATCGGGGTGAAGTGAGACGTGTCGACGTTCGAGGTCTTTCGCGAATTCTATTTCGAGGCGGCGCACGCCCTTTACGACCCCGAGGCGCCGGAGGGCGGCAAATACCGCAATCTCCACGGCCACTCCTTCCGCGTGCGCGTCACCTTGCGCGGCGAACGCACCTTCGAGGAGGAATGGGTGATGGATCTCGGCAAGCTTGGCCGCAGGCTCAATGAGCTGCGCGAATGTCTCGACCATTCCTTTCTCAACGACCTCGAGGGCTTGGGAAAGCCGACGCTCGAAAATCTTTGCGCCTATATCTGGCGCGACCTCGCGCCCGAACTGCCGAGCCTCGCCGAGGTCGGCATCTTTCGCGACAGCTGTTTCGAGGGCTGCGTCTACCGAAGAGACTAACGGTGAATTTCCCGCGCTGCAGCGGGATTGCGCCGCGCTGCGGCGCATCGCCGCTATTGCGCTGGGGCGACGCGGTCTCTACGATTGATCGCTCATTTTGTGCAAGACGCCCGCAGAGGCGGCTAAGACAACATTCCGCACCAAAAGAGTGGGGAGCGAGGGAACCCTGAGGAAATGGCAGACAACAAAGTCATTAGCGCCGACGAGGCGATCGCGCTCATTCGCGACAATGACGTCGTAACCACTACCGGCTTCGTCCAGAGCTGCATCCCCGAAGCCTTGCACGCCGCTTTGGAAAAGCGCTACGTCGAGACCCAGCATCCGCGCGACCTCACGCTGATCATGACCGCCGGCGCCGGCGACTCCAAGGGTCTCGGCACCGGCCGCTTCCATCACGAAGGTCTGCTGCGCCGGGTCATCGCCGCCAATTTCGGCCGCATGCCGAAAGTCGCCCAGGCCGCGCAGGACAATAAAATCTGCGGCTATAATCTCCCGCAGGGCGTCATCTCGCAGCTTTACCGCGCCTGCGCCGCCGGACAGCCGGGACTCTTCTCCAAGGTCGGGCTCTACACTTATGTCGATCCGCGTTTCGGCGGCGGCAAGGTGAATGAGCGCACCAAGGAGGACATGGTCAAATACCATAACATCATGGGCGAGGAGTGGCTGTTCTACATCGCCACCAAAATCGACGTCGCCTTCATTCGCGGCACCTCGGCCGATCCTTCCGGCAATATTTCGATGGAGCGCGAGGCGCTGGTGCTCGACAATCTCGCCCAGGCGATGGCCGCCCATAACAATGGCGGACTGGTGATCGCCCAGGTCGAGCGCATCGTCGAACAGGGGTCGATCAAGCCGAAAGACGTGCATGTGCCGGGCATTCTGGTTTCGGCCGTGGTCATCGCCGATCCGCCGGAAATGCACCGGATGAATTACGGCGTGATCCACAATCCGGCGCTTGCCGGCGAAATCCGCGTGCCGGTCGAGAAATTCGCCAAAATGCCGCTCGACGAGCGCAAAGTCATCGCCCGGCGCGCCAGTTTCGAACTGCCGCCGAACGGCGTCGTCAATCTCGGCGTCGGCGCGCCGGAAGGCATCGCCGCCGTCGCCAATGAAGAAAAGATGACGCCCTATATCACGCTGACCACCGAGGCCGGCGCGATCGGCGGCGTGCTCGCCGCCGGGTCGAGCTTTGGCGCGGCGACCAACGCCGACGCGATCATTCAGCAGAACCAGCAGTTCGACTTCTATGACGGCGGCGGTCTCGACATGACCTGTCTCGGCATGGCCGAATGCGATCTGCAGGGCAATGTCAACACCTCGAAATTCGGCGGGCGCCTCAACGGCTGCGGCGGCTTCATCAATATCAGCCAGAATGCAAGGCTCGTGGTTTACGCCGGCACCTTCACCAATGGCGGCCTGCGCGTCGAAATCGCCGACGGCAAGGTGAATATTCTGCAGGAGGGCAGGAACAAGAAGTTCCTCAACGCCGTCGAGCAGATCACCTTCTCCGGCAAATTCGCGCAAAAGCGCAAGCAGCCGGTCTATTACGTCACCGAACGCTGCGTGTTCAAACTGGTCGACAAGGGTCTCGAACTGATCGAGGTCGCGCCGGGGATCGATATCGACAAGGATATTCTGGCGCATATGGACTTCAAGCCGATCGTCGAACATCCCGAATTGATGGATAAGCGCATCTTCATCGACGAGCCGATGGGGCTGCTCGCTGACCTCATCAATCTCAACATGTCGGATCGCGTCACTTACGACGCCGACCGCAACATCCTGTTCGTCAATCTCGAAGGCTGGCACGCCCGCACCAAGAAAGACATCGATGAACTACGCAAGACGCTGATCGAGGCGTCAGAGAAGGTTGGCAAGCGGGTCAATTCGGTCGTCAATCACGACGGCTGGAAGATCAATGAGGCGCTTTACGACGATTACGCCGAAATGATCGACGTGATGAGCCAGCAATATTATCTGACGACGACCCGCTATGCGACGAGCGCCTTCGCGCGCTTAAAGATGAAGGAAGCGCTCTCCAAGCGCGGTTTGCAGCCGCATGTCTTCGAGCGGCGCGAGGCGGCGGAAACCTTCCTCGAAGTCGTCAGCAAGGAAGAAGAAAAAACGCCGGCTTAAGATCGGCGCTCGGAAGCGGTAATGATGAGCCGGCGTTCGCGCCGGCTCGCCGCGCAAGCTTAAGACCAGCGGTTCGGATCGTCGGCGATCGGTTCGCCTTTCATGGCGCGGCGCAATCCTTTCGCGACGCGGAAAGTCTTCCAGATAAACAGCAGCGGCAGGGTGAAGAGCACGATAAGCAGCGCCCCGACGCCAAATCCTGCCGCTTCGATATTCGGAACGAACATCAGCGAGAACGCCAGGCAAATCGAGACCGCGAAGCCCGCGAACATGATCCAGAATGTCTGGATTGCCGAGTTTGCGTGCGATGCGAAGGGCGAGCCGGCGAGTTCGCCACGCCTCACATAGGCGACGATGGCGCCGATCGCTTCGGCGAGAATAACCGCGATGATCGGACCGAAGATCGCGGAATCGGACGGCGGGTTCTCCGAGGCGCCCCACCAACCGGCGCCCATGCCGACGAGCCAAACGCCGAACGATAGAAGCGACAAGAAGAAAGCGACGGGGCCGAGCAACATCGACGCCCAGACGATAATCGTCCAAGTCTTGGCGCTCGCGCCACTTTCATGCGTCTCGCAGGTCATTCGCCTTCTCCAACATGCGGGGTCGAATTGGTTTCGCTTTCGACCAGACCGCGCGAAGCATAGGGAAAGGCGGCGGCGGCGGCGTTGCGTCGCCGCACAAGCCGGTCGAGCGCCCATGGCCGTCGGGTCGCCGGCGCGAGACGGCGCAGGCGAAGACCGGCAAGTTCGGCAGGAAGAAGATCAGGCGGCGGCGCCGATCGGCCCGCTCCGTCTGCTTAAAATAAATCAGGCCCCGTGGCGCGAAAGCTCACGGGGCCGTTTGCTCCTCAAGCGGAAGCAGGTCTGGATTGTCCAGTCTGGGTTCGGGCGCCCGACGCTTGGCCTTTGCTACGGCCGCCCGACAGAATGTCGAATTTTTTGGGGTTGGGCGGATCAGGCAGCTGTTCCTGACCGCCCAGTGACCGGAACGAAACGCCGGTCAACAGGTCTGACCCGGTGGCGTCATGCTCCTCTCGCAACGATGTTGCTCGGTCCGGCCTGACAACAGGGGAATTGCAGGCCTGTCCAGGATCGCTTTCGCTTCGAGGTCCCGCCCGAGCGAGCCTGCCGATCATGCTGTCCGATCGACGGGTGCGACGTAACAGGAAGGATGAACCTGCTTTCCCATTCGGTCAAGCGCTCAGTCGCCAAAAAAATCCGACGGCAGTTGCGCAGGTTTGATTTGACGTATATAGATATCTTTATATCTCGCGGAGCGATCATGAAGGCCATAGCCAGATTATCCCTGGAACCGACGCTCGCGGCGCTGAACGCCGCCGGAGAGGAAACCCGCCTGCGGCTCCTGGCGCTGCTCGCCCAATCCGAACTGACGGTGAGCGAAATCGTGGCGATCCTCGGCCAGTCTCAACCTCGCGTCTCGCGCCATCTCAAGCTGCTTGTCGAAGCAGGCCTCGTCGAGCGCCGTCGCGAAGGGGCGTGGGCGTTCTTTCGCCTGTCGCCGGCCGGGCCAGCGGGCGCCCTGGCGCGCGCCATTGTCGGCTGGCTCGAGGCCGACGACGCCCTTCTTGCTGGCGACAGGGCCCGGCTCGCACAGGTGCGTCACGCCCGCGCCGAAAACGCCGCCCGCTATTTCGCCGCCCACGCCGAGGAATGGGACCGCATTCGCGCGCTGCATGTTCCGGAGGAGCGCGTCGAAGCGGCAATGCGCGAAATCGTCGGCGACCGGCCGGTGCGCAATCTCCTCGATCTCGGCGCCGGCGCCGGCCGCATGCTGGAGCTCTTCGCGCCCCAGGCGGAACGGGCCGTGGGCGTCGATCTCTCCTCGGCCATGCTCGCCGCCGCCCGCGGCCGGCTGGAGGAAACCGGCCTTCGAAATGTGCAGCTGCGCCAGGGCGACATCTACGCGCTGCCGATCGAACGCAACTCGATCGATCTCGCGGTCATGCATCAGGTTCTGCATTTTCTCGACGATCCCGGCCGCGCGCTCCGCGAGGCGGCGCGAGTGCTCGCGCCTGGCGGTCGCCTGCTCGTCATCGACTTCGCGCCCCATGATGAGGAAACGCTGCGCGACAAGCACGCGCATCGCCGCCTGGGGTTTTCGGATGCCGAAATCACCGGTCTGCTGGCGCAGGCGGGCCTTGACGTGGTCCAGCGTCGCGAACTCGCCCCCGACGCGAAAGAAGGCGCCAAGCTCACCGTATCCCTGTGGCTCGCGCGCGATCCGCGCGTCGTCGCCGATCCCCTTCCCGCCGCATCCTATGAGACAGTCTGATGTTTAACGCGCTTCATCCCATGTCGTCGCAAAATCATTTTGCGATCTCCTATGAGTTCTTTCCACCGAAGACGCCGGAGATGGAGACCCAGCTCTGGCAGACGATCAATCGGCTGGCGGCGCTCAAGCCGCATTTCGTTTCCGTCACCTATGGCGCCGGCGGCACCACCCGCGAGCGCACCCATTCGATCGTCGCGCGCATCGTGCGCGAGACCGACATGAAACCCGCCGCGCATCTGACCTGCGTCTCCTCGCCGCGCGAAGAGATCGACGCCATTCTGCGCGAATACTGGGAAGCCGGGGTCCGCCATATCGTCGCGCTGCGCGGCGATCCGCCGACCGGCGTCGGCACGAAATTCGAGGCGCATCGCGACGGATACGCCAACTCGACCGATCTCGTGGCCGGCATTCGCCGGATCGGCGACTTCGAAATTTCGGTCTCGACCTATCCCGAAGGCCATCCGGAAAGCGCCTCGATCGAACAGGACCTCGACGCGCTGCAGGCGAAGGTCGACGCCGGCGCGACGCGCGCCATCACCCAGTTCTTCTTCGACAATGACGTCTACTTCAAATTTCTCGACAAAGCGCGCGGGCGGGGCATAACGATTCCGATCGTGCCCGGCATCATGCCGATCCGCAATTTCAAACAGGTCGCGGGCTTTGCTCAGAAGGCCGGGGCGAGCGTGCCGCGCTGGCTCGCCGAACGCTTCGACGGCCTCGACGACGATCCCGAAACCCGCGCGCTGATCGCCGCGACGACGGCGGTCGAACAGGTGATGAGTCTCGCGCGCGCCGGCGTCAATGAATTCCACTTCTACACCAATAATCGCGCCGACCTCGTCTTCGCCATCTGCCATCTCCTCGGCGTCCGCCCCTTGCGTGAAAAGGCGCTTGCATGACCTTCGATAAATCTCACGGCCCGAATATTCTCAAAGCGCTCGAAGAGGCGGCGTCGCGCCGCATTCTCATTCTCGACGGCGCCATGGGCACCATGATTCAGCGCCACAAATTCAAGGAAGCGGATTTCCGCGGCGCGCGCTTTGCCGACCACGCCAGGGATTTGCGCGGCAACAATGATCTGCTGACGCTGACCCAGCCTGAGTCGATCAAGGCGATTCACGTCGCCTATCTCGAAGCCGGCGCCGACCTCATCGAAACCAATACTTTTTCGTCGACGACGATCGCGCAAGCCGACTACGGGCTCGAACATCTCGCTTTCGAACTCAATTGCGCCGGCGCGCGGCTGGCGCGGGCGGCTGCCGACGAAGTCGCGGCGAAGACCGGCCTGCGCCGCTTCGTCGCCGGCTCGATGGGGCCGACCAACCGCACCGCGTCGATCTCGCCCGACGTATCGAACCCCGGCTTTCGCGCCGTCACATTCGACGAGCTGCGCGCGGCCTATAAGGAAGCGGCGCTCGGCCTGATCGAAGGCGGCGCCGACGTTCTGCTCGTCGAAACCGTCTTCGACACGCTGAACGCCAAGGCGGCGCTCTATGCGCTCGAAGACGCCTTCGACGACGTCGGCACGCGTTTCCCGATCATGATTTCCGGCACGATCACCGATCTCTCGGGCCGGACGCTCTCCGGCCAGACGGCGATCGCCTTCTGGAATTCGCTCGCCCACGCCAAGCCGTTTTCGATCGGCTTCAACTGCGCGCTCGGCGCGCGCGAAATGCGTCAGCACATCGCCGACATCGGGCGCGTCGCCGACACGCGCGTCTGCGCCTTCCCCAATGCCGGCCTGCCGAATGAATTCGGCCTCTATGACGAAAGCCCGGAATATATGGCGGAGCTCGTCGGCGAATTCGCGAGCTCCGGCCTCGTCAATGTCGTCGGCGGCTGTTGCGGCACGACGCCGGATCACATCGCCGCGATCGCCAATGCCGTCAAAGGCGTCGCGCCGCGCGACATTCCGGCGACCGAACCGATGCTGCGGCTTTCCGGCCTGGAACCCTTCACGCTGACGAAGGACATTCCCTTCGTCAATGTCGGCGAGCGCACCAATGTCACCGGATCGGCGAAATTCCGCAAGCTGATCACCAATGGCGATTACGCCGCGGCGCTTGACGTCGCGCGCGATCAGGTCGCGAATGGCGCCCAGGTGATCGACGTCAATATGGACGAAGGCCTGCTCGACTCCGAGCGCGCCATGGTCGAGTTTTTAAATCTGCTCGCCGCCGAACCCGACATCGCCCGCGTGCCAGTGATGGTGGACAGCTCCAAATTCGAGGTGATCGAAGCCGGCCTCAAATGCCTGCAGGGCAAGGGCGTCGTCAATTCGATTTCGATGAAGGAGGGCGAGGAGAAATTCATCGCCGACGCGCGCAAGGTGCGCCGCTACGGCGCCGCCGTCGTGGTCATGGCGTTCGACGAGAAAGGCCAGGCCGATACGCTGGCGCGCAAGACCGAAATCTGCGCCCGCGCCTATAAAATCCTTACGCAAGAGGTCGGCTTTCCGCCTCAGGACATCATCTTCGATCCCAATATTTTCGCGGTTGCGACCGGCATCGAAGAGCATGAAAATTACGGCGTCGATTTCATCGAGGCGACGCGGGTCATCAAGCGCGATCTGCCGCATGCGCATGTGTCGGGCGGTGTGTCGAACCTGTCATTCTCGTTCCGCGGCAATGAGCCGGTGCGCGAGGCGATGCATTCGGTGTTCCTCTATCACGCCATTCAAGCGGGGATGGACATGGGCATCGTCAATGCCGGCCAGCTCGCGGTCTATGCCGAGATCGATCCCGAACTGCGCGACTTATGCGAAGACGTCGTGCTGAACCGCCGCAAGGATTCGACCGAGCGTCTTGTCGAACTCGCGGAGAAGTTCAAGGGCGCGGGCGCCAGGACTCAGGAGAAGGACGCCGCCTGGCGCGAAACCGCCGTCGGCAAGCGTCTCGAATATGCGCTGGTCAATGGCGTCACCGAATATATCGAAACCGATGTCGAAGAGGCGCGGCAAACTTCGACGCGTCCGCTCGACGTGATCGAAGGGCCGCTGATGGCCGGCATGAATGTCGTCGGCGATCTTTTCGGCTCCGGCAAAATGTTCCTGCCTCAAGTGGTGAAGTCGGCGCGCGTCATGAAACAGGCGGTCGCCTATCTCATGCCCTTCATGGAGAAGGAGAAGGACGCGCGATCGACCGCTGGCAAGATTTTGCTCGCGACCGTCAAAGGCGACGTGCATGACATCGGCAAGAATATCGTCGGCGTGGTGCTCGGCTGCAATAATTTCGAAATCATCGATCTTGGCGTGATGACGCCGGCGGCGAAGATTCTCGAAACGGCGAAAAAGGAAAAAGTCGATCTCATCGGCCTTTCGGGACTCATCACGCCCTCGCTCGATGAAATGTGCTTCGTCGCTTCGGAGCTCGAGCGCGAAGGCCTCGACACGCCGCTCCTCATCGGCGGCGCGACGACGAGCCGCGTGCATACCGCGGTCAAGATCAGCCCGAACTATAAGCGCGGCCAGGCGGTCTATGTCACCGACGCGAGCCGCGCGGTCGGCGTCGCCCAGGCGCTCGCCTCGGAAAAATCGCGCGGCGACTATATCGCTCAGACGCGCGCCGAATATGAGCGCGTCGCCGAGGCGCATGCGCGTGCGCAGGCCGACAAGTTGCGGGTGCCGCTCGCACAGGCGCGCGCCAACGGCTTCAAAATCGATTGGGCGGCATATGAGCCGGTCCGTCCGACTTTCACCGGGCCGCGCGCATTCGCGAGCTATGACGTCGGCGAACTTGTTCCCTATATCGACTGGACGCCGTTCTTCCAGACCTGGGAGTTCAAGGGGCGCTATCCGTCGCTGCTCGACGATCCCGAACGCGGCGAGGCGGCGCGGACGCTCTACGACGACGCCCGCGCCATGCTGAAGCGAATCGTCGAGGAACGCTGGTTCACGCCGAAGGCCGTCATCGGCTTCTGGCCGGCGAATGCGATCGGCGACGACATCGCGCTCTACAGTGGCGAGTCGCGCAATGAAAAAATCGCGACGCTGCACACGCTGCGCCAGCAATTGCAGAAGCGCGACGGCAAGGCCAATCTCGCGCTCGCCGATTTCATCGCGCCGCAGGAGAGCGGCAAGGCGGACTATATCGGCGCCTTCGTCGTCACCGCCGGCGCCGAGGAAGAAAAGATCGCCGCGCGCTACGCCCGCGCCAATGACGATTATGGGTCGATCATGGTCAAGGCGCTCGCCGACCGCATCGCCGAAGCCTTCGCCGAGCGTATGCATGAGCGCGTGCGCAGGGAGTTCTGGGGCTATGCGCAGGAGGAAAATTTCGCGCCCGACGCATTGGCCGGCGAGCCCTATGCCGGCATTCGCCCGGCGCCCGGCTATCCGGCCCAGCCCGATCACACCGAAAAGGCGACGATCTTTGAGTTGCTCAACGCCGAAAAGCGCACCGGCGTCAAGCTGACCGAAAGTTTCGCGATGACGCCGGCGGCTTCAGTCAGCGGACTCTATCTCGCGCATCCCAGCGCGCATTATTTCGGCGTCGCCAAAATCGAGCGCGATCAGATCGAGGATTACGCCCGCCGCAAGGGCATGGACGCCCGCGAAGCCGAACGCTGGCTCGCGCCGATCCTGAACTATGAGCCCGTCGCCGCCCAAGCGGCGGAGTGATAGGGAATTGATTGGCTTGTCATTCCCGGCGGACCGTAGGTCCGACCGGGAATCCAGAGCCAATTCAAGAATTCTGGTCTTGCTCTGGATTCCCGATCGCGCGCGTTGCGCGCGTCGGGAATGACAGCAGAATTGATCAACGGATTTGGTCATGACCGGCGCTTCGAACGACCCTTACGACCTCCATCGCTTCGTCACGGCGCAGGCGCCGATCTATGCGCAGGCGGCGGCGGAGCTTGCCGCCGGTCGCAAGCGCAGTCACTGGATGTGGTTCGTCTTTCCGCAGATCGAAGGGCTGGGCGCGAGCGCCATGGCGCAGCGCTACGCGATCGGATCGCTGGCTGAAGCGCGCGCCTATCTCCATCATCCCCTATTGGGCGCGCGGCTTAAGGAATGCGCAGCGCTCGTCAACAAGGTCCAAGACCGCAGCGCGCATGAGATTTTCGGTTCTCCCGACGATCTGAAATTTCATTCGTCGATGACTCTCTTCGCCGCCGCCGCGCTGCAAGAGCCGCTCTTCATCGAAGCGCTGCGCAAATATTTCGACGGTCGGCGCGATCCCTTGACCCTTGCAAAATTAGGCGGTTCGATCGGAAATCCTCATGGATGACCACCCATAGCCGGGTTCTCGCTCGCGTGAGGACCCTTTGAACAGGCAACCGCCATGCTGTCACGTCGATCCGCGCTGCTCGGCGCCTTGTCCTCCTACGTGGCTTTGCCGCACCGCTTGTGGGCGCAGCCGACTTCGGTCGCCCCAGGGGAAAAACCCCCGCCCGTCACCATCCTGCGCGTCGAGCGGCGCGGCATCGAAGTGAACGGAAAGCCCGCGTCGGCGCTCGGCATTCGTCAGCCGGACGGCATGCAGGGTTTGGTTACGGAAGTGGGACGGCGGTTCCGGGTTCGCGTCGACAATGCACTTGATGCGCCGACTCTCATTCACTGGCATGGCATGGCGCCACCCTGGCGCCAGGATGGCGTTCCAGGCATTTCCGGGCCGCCGATCGCGCCCGGCGCCAGCGCCGAATATGACTTCCCGCTGCGCTTCGGCGGCACGTTCTGGATGCATTCGCATGAAGGCCTCCAGGAACAATCTCTGCTCGCGGCGCCGCTCATCATTCGCGACGCACGCAACCCGCCGGCTCAGCAGGAAGCGACGATCATGCTGGCGGATTTCAGCTTCACGCCCGCCGCGCAGATTTATGAGGAGCTGCGAAAGAAACACGCCGCGCCCGGTCTTCGGGCGAAGAAAGGCGAAGTTCGAAGGCCCGACCTGAACGACGTGCGCTATGACGCGTATCTCGCCAATGACCGCACGCTCGCAGACCCCGAAACGATCCGCGTCGAGCCTGGCGAACCGATACTCCTGCGCGTCATCAACAGTTCGTGCATGAGCGCCTATCACATCGATCTTGGCGCGCTGAGCGGCGATCTTGTCGCGGTTGACGGATTCAGCGTGCGCCCAATCACGGGACGTCGCTTTCCGATCTCGGTCGCTCAGCGCCTCGACATCCTCGTCAACGTTCCACGCGGTCCCGGCGCTTTTCCGGTTCTCGCGATTGTCGAAGGCGAACGCCGACAGACCGGCGTGATCCTTGTGGCGGGACGCGGTCCGGTGACTCGCGTTCCGGAAATCGCGCCGACGCCTTCGCCAGCGCTCACCCTCAACTTGGAATCGCGGCTGCGCGCTACGAAGCCGCTCGCCAAACGCAAACCAGACCGAATTCATCACATCGACCTGACCGGCGACATGAACGGATATGTCTGGTCGATCAACGGCGTTGTCTGGAGCCGGGAGGAGCCGCCCCTTGCCGTCGCGGAAGGGGAGCGCGTCGAGATCGTGCTCGAGAACAAGACGCTGATGTCTCATCCGATGCATCTCCACGGGCACCAATTTCAAGTGGTGGAGATCGACGGCAAGCGCTTCCCCGGCGCGGTGCGCGACACGGTGATGGTGACGCCAGGGAAACGCGTCGTCTTCGCGTTTGACGCGAACAATCCCGGCTGGTGGGCGTTCCACTGCCATCTCCTTTACCATCAGGCGGCAGGCATGTTCGCCACGGTGCGCTACATATGACGCCGACGATCCAAGAAATTTTCAAGCGCGTCCTCAATGCTCGGTGAATGGATGATTTGAAGTTTCATTCATCGATGACTCTGTTTGCGGCGGTCGCGCCGCAAGAGCCGCCATTTGCCGAGGCGGTACGCAAAAATTTCGACCGCCGTCGCGATCCCTTGACCCTAGCGAAATTATAAGTTTCGTTGCGCCGGCGCGCCGGGCGTCGGCGCCATCCGAGGGCCATATGTCGATAACGAACATCGCCGACCACCGTCACGCGTTGAAGCTGCTTCCCTGGGCGTTCGTCTTCGCGCTCGTGCTCTATTCGCTCTACACGCTCGCCCTGTCGCGCGGCGAGCCGGTCAACGCGATGTGGCTCGTCACCGCGGCGATCGGAACCTACGTCATCGGCTATCGCTTCTATTCGCGCTTCATCGCCGAGCGCGTGCTCGGACTCGACGCGCGCCGGCGCACGCCGGCGCTTCGCCGCAATGACGGGCTCGATTATGTGCCGACCGATAAATTTGTGCTGTTTGGCCATCATTTCGCGGCCATCGCCGGCGCCGGCCCGCTGGTCGGTCCCGTGCTCGCGGCGCAGATGGGATATCTGCCGGGAACATTATGGCTGCTGACCGGCGTCATCTTCGCCGGCGCCGTGCAGGATTTTCTTATCCTGTTCATTTCGACGCGGCGCGACGGGCGTTCGCTCGGCGATCTGATCAAGACCGAGATGGGGCGCGTGCCCGGCGTCATCGCTATGGTCGGCATTTTGACCATCATGATCATCCTGCTCGCGGTGCTGGCGCTCGTCGTCGTCAAGGCGCTCGCCGACAGTCCCTGGGGCGCGTTCACCGTCTTCGCGACGCTGCCGATCGCCGTCTTCATGGGAATCTACGGCCGCTATCTGCGGCCGGGGCGCATCGCCGAAATGTCAACGATCGGCTTCGTTCTGCTGCTCGCAAGCATCGGTTTCGGCCGCACGGTTTCCGAGAGCGCGCTGCTCGCGCCGCTCTTTACCTTCAAGGGCGAGACTCTCGCCTTCATGCTGATCTTCTATGGCTTCGTCGCCTCGGTCCTGCCGGTTTGGCTGCTGCTCGCGCCGCGCGACTATCTCTCGACCTTTTTGAAGATCGGCACGATCCTGTCGCTGGCGCTCGGCATTTTCATCGTCTGGCCCGAACTTAAAATGCCTTCGATCAGCCGGTTCATCGACGGCACGGGCCCGGTCTTCGCCGGCAGCGTGTTTCCGTTTCTGTTCATCACCATCGCCTGCGGCGCGGTGTCGGGCTTTCATGCGCTGGTTTCCTCCGGCACGACGCCGAAGATGATCGGCGACGAAACGCAGACGCGTTTCATCGGCTATGGCGCGATGCTGATGGAATCCTTCGTCGCGGTGATGGCGCTCATCGCCGCGAGCGTTCTGGAGCCCGGCGTCTATTTCGCCATGAACAGCGCGCCGGCGCTGATCGGCGCGACGCCGGATTCCGCCGCCGCGGCGATCTCCGCATGGGGCTTCGCGGTGACGCCGGAGACGCTGTCCGGCGTCGCGAACGAGGTCGGCGAGAAGACGATATTGTCGCGCACCGGCGGCGCGCCGACGCTCGCCGTCGGCATGGCGCATATTCTCTCTTCCGCCGTCGGCGGAACGGCGATGCGCTCCTTCTGGTATCATTTCGCCATTCTCTTCGAAGCCCTCTTCATCCTCACCACGATCGACGCCGGCACGCGCGTCGCGCGCTTCATGATCCAGGATCTCTTCGGCGCCTTCTTCCCGGCCTTCGGCAACACGCGCGCCTGGGCGCCCAATCTCGCCGCGACCGCGATCGCGGTCAGCGGCTGGGGCTATTTCCTCTATCAGGGGGTGATCGATCCGCTCGGCGGCATAAATACGCTGTGGCCTTTGTTCGGCATCGCCAATCAGATGCTGGCGGCGATCGCGCTGACGCTCTGCGTCGTCGTGCTCTATCGGATGAAACGTGAGCGCTACGCCTTCGTCGCGATTGCGCCGACGGCGTGGCTCTATATCTGTACGCTGACCGCGGCGTTCGAGAAAATCTTCCACGACGACCCGCGCATCGGCTTTCTGGCGCATGCGAAAAAATTCGCGGCCGCCGCCGACAAGGGTCAGCTGCTGGCGCCGGCGAAGTCGCTCGCCGAAATGCAGCGCGTCATCTTCAACGACTATGTCGACGCGACGCTCTGCGCGATCTATGTCACGCTGGTTCTGGCGATGCTCGGCTTCGCGATCAGAGCGATTCGCGCCGCGCGCGCCGCGCAGCATGTCACTACGCGGGAGACCGAGGATGAATTGCACGATCTGCAGCCCGCTGGGGCTTGATCTCAATCGCCTTGCGCGGAAGCTGCGCGACGGCGCGCGGCTGATGGTCGGGCAAGGCGATTACGACGCCTATGTCGCGCATGTTCAAGCGCAGCACGAAGGCGCGCCGATCATGACGCGCGACGAATTTTTCCGCGCCCGAGAGAACGCCCGCTTCGGCGCCAGCGGCGAGCGGGCGTTTCGCTGCTGTTGACCCCGCCATGAAGCGCGCGCCACCTCCCCCTTGAGCGGGGAGGTCGGCCGCTGATAAGCGGCCGGGAGGGGGTGACCAAAGGATCGCTTGAACTTTTCACTGCGCCCCGAACAGCTTCGCCGTTCGACCCTCCCCCTCAAGGGGCGGGTGAGGTAAGTTGCCTCGTGTCTTCCGCTCCCGAAACCCGCGCCGCGCTCCTCGCGCTTCTCGACTGGTATGTCGAAAGCGGAGTCGATCTCGCGCTCGATGAGGCGCCGCACGACCGCTATGCGGACAGCGCGCTGGCGAGCGTTGCGCCAGTCGCGGAAATCGCGGAGCCGGCCGCGCGACCGACTCCACCGCCGCCGTCAATAGCGATGGAACGCCCGCGCCCCGCAGCGGCGCCGATCGTCGCGCCCGATGCAGCCGTTCGCGCCGCGGAGGAGGCTGCGGCCGGCGCGCGCGGTCTCGACGACCTCGCCGCGCGTCTCGCCGAATTTCCCCACGCGCCCTTTCGCGACATGGCCCAGCATTTTCTGTTCGGCGCCGGGAAGGCCGACGCGCGGATCATCGCCTTCGACGCCGCGCCGGGCGCGACCGAAGAAGCGAGCGGCGAAGCGTTCGGCGGGCTTTCGGCGAAGCTCCTCGACAATATGCTCGCGGCGATCGGCCTCGATCGCGCCAGCGCTTCGCTCGCCTATGTGTCGCCCTGGCGACCGCCCGGCGATCGCGCGCTGACGCCGCATGAGGCGGCGATTTTCGCGCCCTTCGCGCGCCGCCGGGTCGAATTGGCGCAGCCGGAAATTCTGCTGCTCTTTGGCGAGACGCCGGCGCGGGCCATGCTCGCGACGAACCAGCCGGTCGGCAAGCTGCGCGGCAAAATTCATGAAGCGCGCTGCGGCGCGCATGTCGCGCGCGCCTTCGTTTTTTCGAGTCTTGAAGCGATGCTGAAAAGCGCGGCGCTGAAGCCCGCCGCCTGGCGCGACCTGCGCAAGGCGGCGGAGGCGTTGCAACAGGGGCAGGCCGTCGCTACCGGAAACCGTCACACGGATTCCGGCTGATCGGTTCGCTGGGGCTGTGTCATTCGCGACAGGCCGAAGGCCTGATCGGGAATCCAAAGCCAATTCAAGAATGCTGGTTTTGCTCTGGATTCCAGATCGCGCGCGTTGCGCGCGTCTGGAATGACAGCCGAGCAGATCAACCGGAACTCGTATCACACGTCATGACCGGGCTTGTCCCGGCCATCCACGCCGGGACGATGCGCGAAAGCTGCAAGGCTCGCGTGGCGGCGCCGCATGGATGCCCGCGACAAGCGCGGGCATGACGCGCGAAAAACCGTGGGCGTGTGCCTACTCCGCCGCCTCGCCCTTCTCGCCGCCAAAGCGGCGGGTGACGTAATCGTCGACGATGCGGGTGAAGTCCTCGGCGATGCCTTCGCCGCGCAGGGTCATCGCTTTCTTGCCGTCGATGAAGACGGGCGCGGCCGGCGTCTCGCCGGTCCCCGGAAGCGAAATGCCGATGTCGGCGTGTTTCGATTCGCCAGGCCCGTTCACGATGCAGCCCATCACCGCGACATTGAGCGTCTCGACGCCGGGATAGTGCATGCGCCAGACGGCCATGCGCTCCCGGATATGCGCCTGGATGTCGCGCGCAAGTTCCTGAAACACCGTCGAGGTCGTGCGCCCGCATCCCGGACAGGCGGCGACCAGCGGCACGAAGGTGCGAAAGCCCATGGTTTGCAGAATTTCTTGGGCGACCCGCACTTCGAGCGAACGGTCGCCGCCGGGCTCGGGCGTCAGCGACACCCGGATCGTGTCGCCGATGCCGTCCTGCAGCAGCACGCCCAGCGCCGCCGAGGACGCCACGACGCCCTTCGAGCCCATGCCGGCCTCGGTGAGGCCGAGATGCAGCGCATAATCGCTGCGCTCGGCCAGCATGCGATAGACGGCGATGAGGTCCTGCACTGCCGAGACTTTCGCCGAAATGACGATGCGGTTTTTATCGAGGCCGATCTCCTCGGCGCGGCGCGCCGACATCAGCGCCGAGCGGACCAGCGCCTCGCGGGTCACGGCGCGCGCGTCGAGCGGCCGGTCGGAGGCGTGGTTCAAATCCATGAGATAGGTCAGCAACTCCTGGTCGAGCGAGCCCCAATTGGCGCCGATCCGCACCGCCTTGCCGTGCCTGGCGGCAAGCTCGACGATCGAGGCGAACTGCTTGTCGCGCTTTTCCTTGAAGCCGACATTGCCCGGATTGATGCGGTATTTGGCGAGCGCCTCGCCGCAGGCCGGATGATCGGCGAGAAGCTTGTGGCCAATGTAATGGAAATCGCCAACCAGCGGGACGTTGACGCCCTTCTGGTCCAGCCGGTCGCGGATGTGCGGCACGGCGGCGGCCGCCTCATCGCGATCGACGGTGATGCGCACCAGCTCGGAGCCCGCCTGGGCCAGCGCCGTTACCTGCGCGACGGTCGACTCGACGTCCGCCGTATCGGTGTTGGTCATCGACTGGACGACCACCGGCGCGCCGCCGCCGACCGCCACGGCGCCGGGTCCGGTCCCGATCTCGACCGCGCAGGTGCGCCGGCGGGCGGCAGGCTCGGCGGCGACCGGATCAGGCAGGCGGGTCTCGGGAGCCTCGATCAAAACGGCGTCGGTCATGGTTCTCGTCGCGGCTGTTGCGTTGGCTTTAGGTCGCCCGTAACGGCGTCAAGGTCAAGCGCCGCTAAAGAGCCAGATCGAAACTATAATGGAGCTTAAGGAGAAGGCGAAGATGAGCGCGCCGATGGCGAAACGCCCTTCGGCGGCGCCTTCAAATAGTTGGCCGAAACATATGAAAAGTCGATCGGGAACGGGAGACATGGCGGTCCTTTTCGGCAGAGAGCGATTCGTTCAAGAATCATCTTAAACTGAAGGGCGTTCCCGGCTTGTGACTGTAATGACATCGGCGTTACGGCATGCTAAGAGGGCTAAAAGGCACGAGAAAACACCTATGGCCGGCAATCATTCAACGGCGAAGCGCGAGACGCTCAATCTTCGAGTCAAGCCCGAGGATCGCGAACTTATTGGGCGCGCCGCGCAATTGCTCGGCAAGACCCGAACCGAATTTTTGCTCGAGGCCGGGCGCCGGGCGGCCCAGGACGCTCTGCTGGATCGAACCCTGTTCAACGTCAGTCCGCAGGATTATGCGCGCTTCGTCGAACGGCTCGATGCGCCGCCCGCGCCAAATGAGAGGCTGCGGCGCATGATGACAACCAAAGCGCCCTGGGAGTGACGCCCAGTCCGCCCCGCCCCATTACCAACGCTGACGAACTGACCGCCTTCGACTGTGGCGTTCCCGTTCTCGACGATTGGCTCAGACGCCGCGCCCGCGCCAATCAAGCGAGCGGCGCGTCCCGGACTTATGTCGTCTGCGATGGTCCTCGCGTCATCGCATACTATGCGCTCGCGTCCGGCGCGGTCGCGATCGGCGCAGCGTCGGC
The DNA here is from genome assembly GCF_046349115.1 of Methylocystis sp. Lineage (GTDB taxonomy): Bacteria > Pseudomonadota > Alphaproteobacteria > Rhizobiales > Beijerinckiaceae > Methylocystis. The sequence continues at coordinate 418,888 of NZ_JAXMCX010000003.1, forward strand.
AAGGCTTCGTCGCAATATGCCTGATCCCGTGCCTGTCGCCGTGCTCGGCCGCCTAGCAATCGATCACACTCGACAAAGGCAGGGTCTTGGACGCGCGCTGATCCGCGACGCCACTCAGCGCGTCCTGCAGGCGGCGGAGACGATCGGCATCAGAGGCGTCCTGGTTCACGCGATCTCCACTGAAGCTGCCGCTTTCTATGTATCGCTCGGCTTCGAGCCTTCGCCTTTCGAAGCTTTGACGCTCATGGCGACGCTATCTGATCTTCGCGAAACGCTGAGGTGATCGCACTCAATGCGGTGAGCCACCTGAAACCTTCTTCAACATCCCCAGCCGCCGAGCCGTCAGCCAGTCCACAAGTCGCGCCGGCAACAGGCTGGGCAGCGTGTAGTCGGCAAAGCGGCTTCTGACGACCGGGATGCGGACGGGCGGGCGCCGGTCGGTAAGCGCCCGCAAGACCGCCCGCGCGACGACCTCCGGCCCGGGGGCGCGGCGGCCTTCCTCGACAAGCCATTTCAGCATTCTGCGGCCTGGAGCGACATAGGGCGTGCCCTCGAATCGACTGAAATCGGTTTCCTCGGCCTTGTCCCAGATCGGCGTCGCGATCATCCCCGGTTCGATCAGGATCAAGTCGACGCCATAGACCATCAGCTCCCGACGCAGCGCGTCCGACATGCCTTCAAGCCCGAATTTCGAGGCGTTATAGGCGCCAAGGAAGGGCGCGGCGAAGCGCCCGGCGACCGAACTCATATTGACGATGCGCCCCGGCGCGCCGCGCCGCGCTTCGCCCGCGCCGAGCAGCGGCGCGAAGGCCTGGATGACCTGGAGCTGGCCGATGAGATTGACCTCGATCTGGCGGCGGAAATCCTCGATCGGCAGATGCAACAGAGGTCCGGGAACCGCGATGCCCGCGTTGTTCACGAGGCCGGCGAGCGTCTCGCCGGCAAGCCGCGCCTCGACGCTTCGCACAGCGTCGGCGACGGCGTCGGCGTCGGTGACGTCGAAATAGAGTGGAACGACGGCCCCGCCGTACCGCTCAGCGAGCGACTCGGCGTCAGCGTCGTTGCGGATCGAGGCGAAAACGAGAAATCCCTTCTCGACCAGAAGGTCGACGCAGGCGGTGCCGATCCCCGTCGACCCGCCTGTCACGACGACGGCTCTCATACGCGTTCTCCCAGCGCCGCGAGCAGATGGGCGAGCGCCATGCGGGTTTCGCCGTCGGCGCGGCCGTCGACCTTGGCGCGGCGGAAGTGGCGTTGAAACGCCTCGACCGCCAAAACCGTCTGCGCGTCGTAGACGCCGGTCGCTTCGACGCCATAGCCGTAAGCGGCGAGGTCGCGCTGGAGCGAGGTGACCTTCGCGCCTTCATCGCCGAGCGCGACGGTCGTCGCGCCTTCACAGTCGATCTCCTCGACAATGCGCCCGACGCCGCGCCTGGCGAGCTCCTCCCAGGGAAAGAACTCGCCGGGATCCCGTTTGCGGTCGGGGGCGATGTCGGAATGCGCCAGCACGCGCTCAGGGGGTATCGCGCGGCGCCGGCAGATGTCCTTGGCGAGCGCCGCCGTCGCCTCGATTTGCGCGGCTGTATAGGGGCGCGGGTCGAGGTAGCCGGGATGAACGATTTCGATTCCGATCGACGTTGAATTCATGTCCGTCTCGCCGGCCCAGAAGCTTACCCCCGCGTGCCAGGCGCGCCGCGACTCAGGCACGAGTTGCAGCACGCGGCCATCCTCCTCGACGACATAATGCGCCGAGACCTTCGAGTTGGGGTTGCAGAGCAGGGCGAGCGCCGATTCGCCGGTTTTCATCCCAGTGTAATGGAGCACCAACGACGAGATCGGCCGGAGCCGCGGGCCGTGATTGGGCGAGGGGCATATTCTGGCGCCGTCGTAATCCGGCGCGAAGAAGCCCTCGCCAAGGCGCCAGGCCTGTGTCGCGGACAACCATTCCTGCGCGCGCGCCTCTGGTTCAGGATTGCGCAAAATATCGGTGACGACGCAGGCGCTGTCCGCGCCGGCGGCGAGCGCGGCGATGGCGCGCTCGGGACTAAGGCCGCCGATGGCGACCAGCGGCGTCTCGCCGATCGCCGCCTTCCAGGCGCCGATCCGGGCGAGGCCCTGCGGCGCGAAAGCCATCTGTTTCAGGAGCGTCGGATAGATCGGCCCGAGCGCGACATAGTCGGGGACGAGGGAGAGGGCGCGGTCGAGTTCGGCTTCGTCATGGGTCGAAACGCCGATCCTGACTCCGGCGCGGCGCAGCGCCGCAATGTCCGCTCCGTCGAGATCGCGCTGGCCGAGATGGACGAAGTCGCAGCCTTCGTCGATCGCGAGCCGCCAGTAATCATTGACGACGAGCTGCGCGCCGTCTCGCGCGCAGATGTCCCGCGCCATCGCAATTTGCGCGCGCGTCTCGGCCTCGTCGCGATCCTTCACGCGCAATTGAACCAGCCTGACGCCCTGCGGCAGCAAGCGGTTCAGCCAGTCGGCGTCGTCGACGATGAGATAGAAGGGATCGAGCTTCAGAGCCGCCACTCTCCGGTTCCCTCAGGCCAATCTGTCGAAGGGGCGACCGATGACCGGCGTCGACGGTTCGGCCATGTCGCGCGGAGTCATCGGCTCGGCGCGGAAGCCTGCCCGCCCCGCTTCGATTGCGAGGGCGAAGGCGCGCGCCATCAGAACCGGGTCGCCGGCGCGCGAAACGGCGGTGTTGAGCAGCACCGCGTCATAGCCCATCTCCATCACCAGCGCGGCGTGGGAGGGCGCGCCGATCCCGGCGTCGACGACGAGCGGCGTATCCGGAAAATGCGCGCGCAGCGCCCTCAAAGCGAAAATATCATTGACGCCCCGTCCGGAGCCAATCGGCGCCGCCCAGGGCATCAGCACGCGGCAGCCGGCGTCGACCAGTCTTTCCGCGACGACGAGATCGTCGGTCGTATAGGGGAAAACCTTGAAGCCGTCGTCGACGAGAATCCGCGCCGCCTCGACGAGCCCGAAGACGTCGGGCTGGAGCGTGTCCTCCTCGCCGATCACTTCGAGCTTGATCCAATCGGTCGCGAAGACTTCCCGCGCCATCTGCGCCGTCGCGATCGCCTCCCTGGCGGTTCGGCAGCCGGCGGTGTTGGGCAGCACAAGGACGCCGATGTCGCGGATCAGGCTCCAGAACGCCTCCCCCGCCCGCGCCCCGCCGGCCTCTCGCCGCAGCGAAACCGTGACGATTTCACAGCCCGACGCGCGAATGGCCTCGGCGAGGATGGCGGGCGAAGGATAGCGCGCCGTCCCGAGCAGCAGCCGCGAGGACAGCGCGACGTCATAGAGGGTGAGGGGATCGGCGCTGGTCATTGGTCGCCTCCACCCGCAAGTGACCCGCAAGTCACCTCAGGAAGAGCTTTCCGAGCACGAGAAGCGTCAGCGTGAGATTTGTCGCCAACATCCATTTGATTGTGTTGAATTCGCCGCGCAACGTCGCGAATTCATGCTTCACGTCCTGATGTTTGTTGTCGACGCCAGCCATCGACTCCGCCGCTTTGCGCGCTTTTTCCTCGCTAGCGCCGGCGTCACGACGCACGTCATAGATTTCGGAAATCATTGTGCTCATGGATTATTCCTAGCACGAAGCCGGATTCCCCGGAAGGCGGCGATCGTCACCCGCCCTGTCTCGGAGTCACGATTTCGACGGCGTCGCCCTCGCGAAGGGGCGTCTCGGCGCGATCCTTGGCGCGCACGAACTCCTGATTCAAGGCGGTGCCGACCGTCCTTTCGTCATACCCCAGTTCCTGCAGCAGCGTTTGCAATGTGGTGGCCTGCACGTCCTGGGGCCGCCCGTTGATTTGAATGAGCATCCATCACCTCGGGGAAATACCCGTCGTTAACGACGACTTCAGCAACACGGCGCGCCATAGCCGGCGCGAGCAGGAACCCGTGGCGGTAGAGCCCATTGATATAGAGTGCGCGATCCCGTTTCAAAAGGCGTGGCAGATTATCGGCGAAAGCCGGCCTCAGATCCGAGCCGGTCTCGACGATTTCGGCCTCGGCGAAGGCCGGATGGATGGCGAAGGCGGAATTGACGAGTTCGACGATCGAGCGCGCGGTGACCCGCGCTCGCTCCTCATTCTCGATCATCGTCGCGCCGACCATGAACAGTCCCTCGCCGCGCGGAACGACGTAAACCGGCCGGCGCGGATGCAGCATGCGCACCGGACGCGTGAAAGAAATCTCCTCGCCGCGCAAGATCAGCATTTCGCCCTTGACGCCGCGAAGGCCGGGAAGCGCCTCGCGCGCGGCGAGGCCGCGGCAGTCGACGGTCCAATCCGCGGCGGGCGCCGGCTCCGCGCCATCCTGCGCAAAACGAAACGCCACATTCGGCATTCGCGCGAGGCGGCCGACGAGCGCGGCCATCGCCGCGCGGGGATCAAGATGCGCTTCCTTTCGAAAAAACAGCCCCGCCTCGAAACGCCCCGCGAGATCAGGCTCGAGAGCGCCGATTTCCGCGCCGTCCAGCGTTTCGAAATTTCTGGTGCGTCGGGCGAAATCGAAAAGCTCGGCGCGCTCGCGCCGGGGCGCCACGACAAGGCTGCCGGCGACCGTCGCGACGCCGATGTCGCGCGACCAGAAGTCGAGCGCCTCTTCGCCCAATGTCGCGACCAGAGGCTCGGCGCTTTCCAATTCGCACCAGGGCGCGATCATGCCGCCGGCGAAACGCGAGCAGCCCAGGCCCGGCCCCCGCTCCCGTTCGACGATCTCGACGTCGACGCCCTTGCGCGCAAGCGCATAGGCGGCGCAAAGGCCGGCCACGCCGGCGCCGATCACGCGCACGCGCATGAACGGCGCTCCTCTATGAATTTTGCCGACACCATCCCTCCGCCAGTCTCAACTGGATCAGGTTCGAAGGGTCGCCGCGCCCGCGCCTCTCGGCGCATCTCGCGGCCTCTCAGCCCCCTGGCGGCGGTTCTGACGCGCGCCGCCGGGCGGGGTTCCCCCGGCGCACGCAGGCTCGCGCGAAAACGACGCGTCAGTCAAGCGTTGCGCGCCGGCTTCTTAAGGGGGCGCCGAGCTTCGTCACTTGCCAGAAGCCGATCGATGGCCCAGTTTGAGCGAGAAAAGCGCGTCGAAAAGCGCTGCCTATGGGGAGAGAAATCATGAGCTTCCGTCGCAAAACGGTCGGCCTGCGCAGGACGTTGTCGCTTCTCGGCCTGATCGCCGCCACGACTTGGCTTGGGGCGGGTTTCGCCACGCCCGCCGCCGCCGCGCAGCTTGGTCAATATTTCCCCATTCCGAATTCGCTGGGCATCAGCGGCGTGCCGCGCGACTCGCTCCTCAAGCTTCAGTCGAAATGGCTGCAGAACGGCCTCGACAATTTGAAGAAGGCGCGCGCCGAGGCCGAAGCGGCGGTGGAAAAGGCGAAGGCCGGCGCCGCCGACCAGCTCGCCGCCGCCGAGGAGAACCTTAAGAAGATCGACGGGATGATCACGGAGACCGAAGCGGAACTGGCGCTGTCCGAGAACAATGATTCGTCGCATGAGATTCAAAGCGAGCGCAAACGCAAGCTGATGCTCCATCTCAATCAATGGATCAACGAGCTCAATCGTCTCGCCACCGAGCAAATGAAAATCGCGATCATGTCGGACGGCGCCGAGGCGATGACGGCGCAGCATCGCAATTATCAATTGTCCGAACAGGCGGACAATCTCGAAAAGGCCAAGACCGATCCGAGCATTTTGGACTGGGCGGCGAAGTAATTCGAAGAGTTCCGGAACGTCACTCTACGGAAGGTCGTCCGCCGGCGCGACCGGCTTCGACAGATCGGCGTTGAGCTTTACGAGCCGGCGCGTCGCGTCCCTGAGCGCCTCGGACGCCCGCGCCGACAGCGCGTCATTCGCTTTGCGCGCGGCGTCGAGTTCGGCGCGCAAGCCGGCGAACTCGCCTTCCACGGCTTGCGCTTTGGCGCGCGCGTCGGTCGCCTCGTCGGCGATGGCGAGCGCCGCCATCACGATGATGCGTTGCTCGCCGATCTCGCCGAAATTCGCGCGCATCGACTCGATCTTGCCCTCGAGATAACGGGCGATTTCTTCGATCCGCCGTTCCTCGCCGTCCTCGCAGGACATACGATAGGTGCGGCCGGCGATGGAGAGGACGACGGAGCCCATGTCAGCCCTCCCGAGCCGGCGCCGCCGCAACTGCGCCGAGCGCGGCGGCGACGCCTTGGCTCGCGGCCTCAAGCCGGCGCAACACTTCGTCGCGGCTCATCTCCAAGGCGTTCTGCCGCGCCAGCGCGGCGTCGAGATCGAGCGCGAGTCGCGAACGGTCGTCCTGCATGATGGCGAGTTCTTCTTGAAGTTCGGCGTTTGACAGCTCGTCTTCGAGCCTGGCGGCGACGGTGCGCTCCAATTGCGCGATCGCCGTCTGCAATTCGGCGATGTCGGCCGCTAACCTCTTGGCGTTTTCGTCGTCGCGCTTATCTGAATGGTTCATCGCCGGTCGCCGGACTCACAAGGCTTTCGGCGCGGCGAACCCCGCCGGGCGATTCGCCTGCCAGCTGTGTTCCTAGCATGATTCAAGCAAATCGAAACCGCTCGCAACGGCGCGGCCTCATTGCGTTGACAGGGGGGCGCGAGGTGCTATCAAACGCCAGACTTCGCAGCCCAGGGCGCGAAGCACGAGGGCCCCGCAAGTTTGCCGCGGCGCAAGGAGAGTTATGAAATGACGGTGAGAGTGGCGATCAACGGCTTCGGGCGCATTGGCCGCAATATCCTGCGCTACATCGTCGAAACCGGGCGCACGGACCTCGAAGTCGTCGCCATCAACGATCTCGGCCCGGTCGAGACCAACGCCCATCTGCTGCGCTATGATTCCGTTCACGGCCGCTTTCCGCATGAGGTGAAAGTCGCCGGCGACACGATCGACGTCGGCCGCGGCCCGATCAAGGTGACGGCCATCAAGAATCCGGCCGAGCTTCCTTACAAGGACCTCAAGATCGACATCGCGCTGGAATGCACCGGCCTCTTCACCGCGCGCGACAAGGCGAAGCTGCTGCTCGACGCCGGCGCGAAGCGCGTGCTGGTCTCGGCGCCCGCCGAGGGCGCCGACATCACCGTCGTCTATGGCGTCAATCACGACAAGATCACGAAAGACCATCTCGTTATTTCCAACGCCTCCTGCACGACCAACTGCCTCGCGCCGGTCGCCAAGGTGCTGCATGAGGCGGTCGGCATCGACAAGGGGATCATGACGACGATCCACGCCTACACCGGCGACCAGCCGACGCTGGATACGATGCACAAGGATCTCTATCGCGCCCGCGCCGCGGCGCTGTCGATGATTCCGACCTCAACCGGCGCGGCGAAGGCGGTCGGGCTGGTGCTGCCCGAACTCAACGGCAAACTTGACGGCTACGCCATTCGCGTGCCGACTCCCAATGTCTCGGCGGTCGATTTGAAGTTCCTCGCCAAGCGCGCGACGACGAAGGACGAGGTGCACGCCGCGATCAAGGCCGCCGCGGACGGGCCGCTCAAGGGCGTGCTCGGCTATACGAGCGAGAAGCTCGTGTCGATCGACTTCAACCACAATCCGCTGTCGTCCTGCTTCCATCTCGACCAGACCAAGGTCATGGACGGCACTCTCGTGTCGATCCTCTCCTGGTACGACAATGAATGGGGCTTCTCCGGCCGCATGACCGATGTCGCGGCGACGATCGGGAAACTGATTTAAGCGCGGAGCCGAGGGTTGGTCTGGAGGATCGAATGGATCGCCTGACAATTAGATCGCGGCCGGACGAAATAGCCGAGGATTTGGCGCGCAGACTACGGGCGCGCGCGCCAGATATGGCATGTCGAATGTGCGGTCATCGGGATTTCGGCCTCGTCGAAGAACCTAAGGCGCAATTTCGGACCTATCTGCGTCGCTACCAAGGCGTCGACGGATCGTACCACGAAAAATCCATCTCTCAGAAGCTTCTCACGCTTATTTGCACACACTGCGGACATCTGGAACAATTCGCGGAAGCCGTGTTGGACGGCGCCAGGCCCGAAGAATATGGCGCTGAGGTCGGCGATGAATAACGTCGTCCCGTTTCCTGGCGAACCACGAAACAAAGGTGGTTCTGGCGACGGCGGCGGCCCGGAGGATCCCATGCTTGAGCAGCGCGTCGCGCGACTCGAATCTGACTTGGCCGAAATAAAGACCTTACTCAAGGGCTTAAGTAATGACATCAAGGGTCTGGTCGAGGTTTTCGCCGACGTCAAAGGCCGTTTAGCAAAGATGGACGGCGAATTGAGCGGGATTGGTCATCGCTTCGCCGCGCTCCCCAGCACTTGGACGATGCTTGCGATCGTCTTCACGACTTGGGCGCTCGGCTCGGGCATCCTGATCTTTGCGATGAATTTTCTGAAGAGATAGCATGACCGCCTTCCGCACTCTCGACAATGTCGACGTCAAAGGAAAGCGCGTGCTGCTGCGCGTTGATCTCAACGTGCCGATGGAGGGAGGGCGCGTCACCGACGCGACGCGCATCGAGCGCGCGCTGCCGACGATCGAGGAGATCACGAAAAAAGGCGGCAGAGTCGTGCTGCTTTCGCATTTCGGCCGGCCGAAAGGCCAGCGCGTCGAGGAGGACTCGTTGCGCCAAATCGTTCCGGCGCTCGAACATGCGCTCAAGCGCAAAATCGCCTTCGCCGACGACTGCGTCGGAGAAGCGGCGGCGCGGGTCGTCGACGCGCTCAACGACGGCGACGTCGCGCTGCTCGAGAATACGCGCTTTCACAAGGGCGAAGAAAAGAACGCCGCCGACTTCGTCGAGGCGCTCGCCGCGAATGGCGACATTTTCGTCAGCGACGCTTTCTCGGCGGCGCATCGCGCTCATGCGTCGACGGAGGGGATCGCGCATCGGCTGCCCGCCTTTGCCGGCCGCGCCATGCAGGCGGAGCTCGAAGCGCTTGAATCGGCGCTCGCCCATCCCGAGCGCCCGGTGATGGCGATCGTCGGCGGAGCGAAAGTTTCAACCAAGCTCGAACTCCTCGGCAATCTCGTCGCGAAGGTCGACTATCTCGTCATCGGCGGCGGCATGGCCAATACTTTCCTCGCCGCGCAGGGCAAGGCCGTCGGCAAATCGCTGTGCGAACATGATCTCGCCGGCGCCGCGCGGGAGATTTTGGCGAAGGCGGAAAAGGCCGGCTGCGACATCGTATTGCCGATCGACGCCACGGTCGCGCAAAAGTTCGAGGCGCATGCGCCCTCGCATATCGTCTCGGTCGATCATGTCGGCGATGACGACATGATCCTCGACGTCGGACCGAAGTCGATCGCCCATGTCGAGACGCTTCTCGCCAAATGCAAGACGCTGGTGTGGAACGGCCCGTTCGGCGCCTTCGAGCTGCCGCCCTTTGACGAGGGCACCAATGCTGTGGCGCAGACGGCGGCGCGGCTGACCGTCGAGGGGAAGCTGCTCTCGGTCGCCGGCGGCGGCGACACGGTGGCGGCGCTCAATCAGGCGCATGCCGCGCAGGAATTTTCCTATGTGTCGACGGCGGGCGGCGCCTTCCTCGAATGGCTCGAAGGCAAGATTCTACCGGGCGTCGCGGCGCTGGCGCGATAGCCGGCGACCGCCGCCGAGCACGCCCGAACTTTTCTCGTTCAGCGGATAAGCAATCCAACGCGTCGCGTTGGACAGCGCGCGTTAACCGCATTACTTAATAGCGTGGCCCATCTTGGCCTTGCTCTCGCGGCCAACGGCGGCGGCAAGGAAAGCTCATCCGGAGGCGAATTTGCCCGGCAGTCCACTCCCAAAGGTCCCCGCCGACATCGAGCACGAAAATCTCAGCCGCGAGGAATTGCTCGCCCTCCTGCGCGATGTGACCGAGCAGCGCGACAATATACTTACCAAATACGAGGCCATGGCGCTGCAAGTCGACGAGTCGGTTAGAGAAATCGCCGCCGATGTGCTGGACGCACAGCGCAGCGAAAAAAAGGCCGAGGCGAGCGAGCGCCATGCGGAGCAAGAGGCCACGCACGCCGTGGAGCTTTCGCGCCAGCTCGACGACGAGCGTCGCATGCGGGCCGAGGTTGTGGCCGAGTTTGCTCGGTTTCGTGATGCAGTGGCGCGCGCGTCGGTTGACGATCCGTGGGGCGTGTTGGGGCGCGCGGCGTCGCAGATCGGCGACGACTGGGTCGCCTGGGCGCGGGCGAAAATCCCGCATGACAGCTGGTTTTTACCATGGTTCGACCGAGCGGTTGAATTGGTGAAAACCTTGAGCCGCCTGGCGTTCAAAAGCGCGAAGGCCCTCTTCGAATGGGCGAGGCCGCACGTCATCGACTTATGGAAACTGCTGAAAAGCAAACTCCATCGGCAATGAGTCCTCTGCATTCGGGCGATTGCGCCCCTATTCAGCGCGCCGTGGAGGTTCGCGAACGATTTTTCGCCACAACCGCCGAGCGAAACGCAATAGTCGAGACACAATCGCGAAAAATGGGCGGAGGCGCCATTGTGCTATGACGTGGCAACCACTGAAGGTGGGAACTGGTAGCAGGCGTCCGTCCCCCGTTTTCAGGCGTCGGCTATCGACTTGCGGCGGACCTTTTAGAGGCCGCCGCTTTTCGTTGGGGCGCGTAGCGCGGACGCCGACCTTTCCAATCGTGTCCGCTTTGCGTGGAGTCGATTTGCCCCTTTCGCGAACGCTTTTTCGTCACAGCCGTTGCGATGCGCGCAATATTCGCGACACATTTGCGTAAAAGGGCGAAGGCGCCGATCTGCTACAAAGAGCGCGCCATTTCCATTCGGACTGGTCGCGGGACCTTCAACTCCTCGGTTTGTCGACGCGGCGCGGTTTTAGGGCCCGCCGCCAGTCTCGCGACGACCCGGTTTCGACGACGCATGATTCAGCGGCAAGGAGCGGACATGTTGCAATTGCTGGATGTCGTCGTCGGCGAGATCGATCCGCCGACGATGCATTATCGCGATGGCCGGGCCTATTATTTTTGGGAAGCGCAATATGGCGCCCAATTGGTCCGCGTCTATGTCAGCCGCACGGCGCTGGAACAGAGTTTCGACCTCGCGCCCGGCGAGGGGCTTCGCCATGTGCTCTCAAGATCGCACCAAAGAATTCAAGATGCGGCGAACAATAAGTGGCGGCCTAACGACCGCAACGTATTTCTCGAGGATGATGATTTTTGATCGCGGCGCGCAGGCCTGCTCGCCTTATTGCCCGCTCGGCTTTGCCGTAGCGTCCTTGACGCATTTCTTGGTGAAGCTCGCCTTGGCGGCGCCGGCCAATTTCTTCTCGACCGCGGCGGCTTCGCAGGATAGGGCGGCGGCGTCCCTTTCGCATTTTTTCATGAAGCTGTTCAGCGCCGAGCCACATAGCTTTTTCTCGGTGGCCCTCGCGGCGCAATCCGGAGCTGCCGGCGCCGTCTGCGCGGAAGCGGCGGCGGAACCTGCGATGGCGGCGGCGAACTCTCAAATATATGCAAAAGCCTGCGCCACCAGCCCGGCGCTGTGCTCGAAAGAAGAGTTTTCGCAGCTTGAGCCGCCCCAGGAGAACGGGCAGGCCTTGTCGGATGGAGACACTGCCGGGATGCTCCTGCTGCCGGCCGCGGGCGTCGGCGGAGGTCTCGGCGCCTGGATCAACAGCCGGTCGCATCCCACAAACTCGACGATTTTGCAGCAGCCGCTGCTTCCCGCCAGTCCGTGATTTCGAGTGCGGCTGCAGTCGCCGCAGAAGTTACTTTAAATTCAACTTTTTATTATCAGATACTGGCGGAGAGGGAGGGATTCGAACCCCCGATACAGTTGCCCGTATGCCGCATTTCGAGTGCGGTGCTTTCAACCACTCAGCCACCTCTCCGCAGCCATGGGCTGCCGCAAATAGCATGCGCCGGAAGCGGCAATCAAGTCGACTGCCGCCGTTGTGCGGACGGCGAATCCTCGTCAGCCGGCAGTTGGTTTTGTGCGGCATGTCCGCGCTGGCCGGAATCGCAGCCGTCAAAAATATATACATAGATTGACAGTTTGCGATGCCGGCGTCACATTTGCGTCATGAGCGCGACTCGCATTTTCAAATCCGGCAATAGTCTCGCGGTCAGGCTGCCGCGCGGCATCGCCTTCGACGAGGGCGCCGAAGTCGTCGTGCGCCGCCAGGGAGGAAGCCTCGTGGTGACGCCGCTGCGGCTCGACATGGCCGAACTCGTGGCGCGGCTGAGAGCGACGCCGGCGCCTGTCGCCATCGCGCGCCCGGAGTTCAAGCCGCCGAAGCGCCTGTTCGAGCCGCATTAGCGCCATGGCCCGCTATCTGCTCGACACCAATGTCGTCATCGCCGCGGCGCTCGGCCTGCCCGGCGTGCTCGATCGGCTGTCGGCGCTTGAGATTGGCGATGTGGCGATTTCGGCGATCAGCCTCGCGGAAACGCTCGCCGGCGCGACCGGGGCCGAAAACCACGGACGGCTCGCCGAGAATATCGCGCTGATCGCCAAAAATATCGACGTGCTGCCCTTCGATCGCGGCGCCGCCGACGCCTATGGCGCGCTGCTCGGCAAGGTCGACCAGAAGCGGCGCCGCGTTCTCGACCGGATGATCGCCGCCCAGGCGCTTGAGAATGGCCTGACGCTGGTCGCAGCCAACACCGATGATTTCGACGACATTCCCGGCCTGACGGTCGAGAAATGGGCGTAAGACCCGCTACTCGACGTCCTCGACCTTCTCGGGGCCTCCGCCATATATGCGCTGCGCCAGAGAGGCCTGCATGAAGTCGTCGAGTTCGCCGTCGAGGACGTCGGCGGGCGTGCCCGAGGTGAAGCCGGTGCGCAAATCCTTCACCAGCTGATAGGGCTGCAGCACATAGCTGCGGATCTGATGGCCCCAGCCGATGTCGGTCTTCGAGGCCGCGATCTTATTGGCCTCGGCCTCGCGCTTTTCGATCTCCAGCTCATAGAGCCTTGCGCGCAACATGTTCCAAGCGGTGGCGCGGTTCTTGTGCTGCGAGCGCTCGGCCTGACAGGCGACGACGATCCCTGTCGGCAAATGGGTGATGCGGATCGCCGAATCGGTGGTGTTGACGTGCTGGCCGCCGGCGCCCGACGATCGATACGTGTCGATACGGCAATCCGACTCATTGACGTTCACCTCGATGCGGTCGTCGACCACCGGATAGACCCAGACCGAGGCGAAGCTCGTATGGCGACGCGCATTCGAATCGAAGGGCGAGATGCGCACCAGCCGGTGCACGCCGGACTCGGTCTTCGCCCAGCCATGGGCGTTGTGGCCCTTGACGAGAATCGTGCCGGATTTGATGCCCGCCTCTTCGCCCGGCGTCTCCTCGATCACCTCGACCTTGAATTTATGGCGCTCGCCCCAGCGGGCGTACATGCGAAACAGCATGCGCGCCCAATCCTGGCTCTCGGTGCCGCCGGCGCCGGAATGAACCTCGATGAAAGTGTCATTGGCGTCGGCCTCGCCCGAAAACAGCGCCTCGATCTGGCGGGCGCGGGCCTGTTTCAACAGGCTTTTCAGCGCCTCGACGCCCTCTTTCTCAGTATCCGCGTCGCCTTCCGACTCGCCCAGCTCGACGAGGGTCAGCGCGTCGTCGAGTTCGCGCGCGAGGCCTGACAGCGCGCCCATCTGCTCCTCGAGCTGGGTGCGCTCGCGCATCAGCTTCTGCGCGGCTTCGGGATCGTTCCAGAGCGCGGGGTCTTCCGCGCGGACGTTCAATTCGGCGAGGCGGCGTTGCGACGTATCGACGTCAAAGATGCCTCCTCAGCAGTCCGATGGACTGCTCGATGTCGGCTTTGAGCGCAAGCGGTTCGGCGCGCATGATCTTTCCAGTTGCGGGTATGCGAAGCGGCCTCGCCGCGATCGGCGCGGAAATTAGGCGGCGCACGCGCGACTGTAAACCCCGCAATTCGAGCGGCTAACCTCAAAAACTCCGGTCCGCCGGGCGGTCCTGGCGCTCGCGCCGGGGGCGCGGCTCGTCGCCCTCCGGCACGCCGGCGAGGCCCCAGCGGCGCATCAGGAAGAGCGCCGTCGCCGAGGCGAGCAGGCAGAGAATGGTCGCGTAGAGCGTGCCATTGTCGGTCTCGAGAAACGGCAGGTCCTTGGTGTTCATGCCGAAAAAGCCGGTGACGAAGGTCGCCGGCAGCAGCAGCATCGTCGTCAAGGTCAACACATAGAGCCGGTCGTTGGTCTCCAGGCTGAGGAGGTCGTTGAGCTCGTCCTGCAGCAGACGAGCGCGCTCCTGAAGGCTCATCACATCCTGGTTCAGGGCGCCGGCGTGTTGAACCAGTCGCGCGGCGGCCGCGCGAAGGTCGTCGTCGCGCTGCTCGCCCTCCTCCTCCTCGATGTTTTCGAGCCGCGCCACGGTGGTCGACAGGCCGCTGATCTGGCGCGCCAGGCGCACCGCCTCGCGGCGCGCGGCGCTGAGCGCCGGCCGCGCCAGACGCCCACGCTGGTCGATAATGCGGTCCTCGACGCGATCGAAGGCCGCGCCAAGCTCCGCGGCTTTTCGCGCCAGCCCGTCGATCAGCGCGTCGGTCAGATATTCGAACAGATCGATCGGCGAGGCGATCCGTGCGCCACGATCGACGGCGATGCGCGTCTGCTCGACGCTGTCCATCGGCAACCGTCGCGCGCTAATGAAGAAGCTCGCGCCAGAGGCGAAGCGGACATAATCGGTGCGCGAGGTCGGCCCGCTGAGATCGCGCTCATGATCGAGCAGCGCGCCGTTCAACATCCCTTCTGAATATTCAAGATGCTGATGATCGACGGGATCGCACAGCGATTCGCAGGCTTCTTCGGGAAGCGCCTTAATCCGGGCGAGCAGCGGGCGCGTGCGCACATCCGTAAGATCCATATGCAGCCACAAGAATCCCTCGCGCGGCGCGCCGAGAGTTTCGAAATCCTCTGCGGTTCCCGCCTCAGCTTCGCCCTCGCCGTTAAACCGCAGGAGCCACTGGCAGCCTGGAATGTGCGGATAGGGCGCTGTTACGAGGCGGTCTGGGATCATGGCGGCGCTCACGGGAAGGTTAGAAAGAGAGCCCGGGGGAATATGACAGGCTTACGACAGGCGCGGCGTCAATCTTCGGACAGCCTTGTCTTGCCCGGCCCGTGCGGCTCGACGAGGGCGCCGAAATCATGCGGCTCCTTGCGGGCGCGCCTCAGCGCGGCGTCGAGGAATTGCGTAAAGGCGTCGATGTCGCGTTCTTCGGTCCGGTGATTGATGATCGCGGCGCGGATCGCCGGAACCCCGTCGAGGATGGTCAGCGACGGCGCCGCTTCGCCGCGCTCATGCAGCTCCATGACGATTTCGCGGGCGAGCGAACCATCCTCGTCATCCTTGACGCCGAAGCAGACGATATTGAGCGTCACCGGCGCGCGCAGCACGAAGGCGTCCGATTGGACGATCCAGGATTCGAGCCGCTTCGCCATGCGGCAGGTCTGCTCGATACATTGGCCGAGACGCTTCGCGCCGAAGGTTTCGATGGTGAACCAGGCTTTGAGCGCGCGAAAGCTGCGCGACAGGTCGGGGCCGAGATCGCAGGGCCAGATATCGCCGGCCGCGAGGCCGCGCGGCGCACGGGTCAGATAGGCGGCGTTGGCGGCGAAGGCGCGCTTATGGGCCTCTGGATCGCGCACCAGAAAGAAGCCCGCGTCATAGGGAACATGCAGCCATTTGTGGAAGTCGAAGGCGATGCTGTCGGCGCGCTCCAGCCCCTTGATTAATGGTTTCAGCGCCGGCGAGAGCGCCGCCAGCGCGCCGAAGGCGCCGTCGACATGGAACCACATGTCCTCGCTATGGGCGACGTCGGCGAGCCGGTCCAGTGGATCGATCGCGCCGGTGTCGACCGTCCCCGCCGTGCCGACGATCAGAAAGGGCCTGAAGCCCGCCGCCCGGTCGGCGGCGATGGCGCGGCGAAGATCGCGCACCCGCATCGCCCGGCGCTCGTCGGAAGGGATGAGGCGCAGATGACGCGCGCCGAGTCCCGCGAGCTCCATCGCCTGGCGGACGCAATTATGAGCCTCCCGCGAGGCATAGGCGATGAGCTGGCCAGATTGCGCGCAGAGCCCATTGAGCCGCACGTCATTATCGCCATAGGCCTGGTCGCGGGCGACGAGCAGGCACAGGAAATTGGCGATCGAGGTGCCGGTGACGAAAATGCCGCTCGCCTCCGCCGGAAAGCCGAAGGCCTCGGCCATCCAGGCGGCGATCTGGCGCTCGACGTCGATCGCGATGTGATTGCGTCCGCCGCAGTTCGAATTCATGCCGGCGGAGAGCATTTCCGCGATCATGCCGGCCGGCGTGCCGGCGCCCTGCGCCCAGCCCATGAACATCGGATGGGTGTTGCCGGTCGCGAAGGGCTTGATATAGCGGTCGAAATCCTCGAGCATGGCGGAGAAGTCGCGCCCCTCCTGGGGCAGGCCGCGCTTGAATCGCGCCAACGCCTCTTCGCTCGGCGCCGTCCAGACCGGGCGTTCACGCAAATCGCGCAGATGGTCGAGCATCAAGTCGAGCGCGCGATGGCTCTCGGCGCGAAATTCGTCCCAGTCTTCAGGATCGAGATTGACCGGCATGTCCACAGCCTCGCGCGCCGGCGGCGCGGGGGAGGCGCAACGACGGCTGCGATAGGTCGCGCGAAGGCGTTTCACGCTCCTGCAAATAGCCGGCTTTCCCCGTCTGGCGCAACATCATCTATTTTCCGATGCTTACGGCCACGGACCCGACATGTTCGACTTCGCCGTCGACCCGGTCGCCGGCAAGAAGCGGTCCGACCCCTGAGGGCGTGCCGGTGAAGATCAGATCGCCCGGTGCGAGCGCGACGTTGCGCGACAGCGCGGCGATGATTTCGGGCACGCTCCAGATGAGATCGCCAAGATCGCCCTCCTGTCGCAGGACGCCATTGACGGAAAGCGCGATGCGACCTTGCGCCGGATGGCCGATCTCGGCGACGGGGCTTATGGCGCCGATCGGCGCGGAATGATCGAAGCCTTTCGACATGTCCCACGGGCGGCCGGCGTTTCGCGCCGCGGTTTGCAGATCGCGCCGCGTCAGGTCGATTCCGGCGGCATAGCCGAAGACGCAGTCGAGCGCCCGCTCGACGGGGATATCGGCGCCGCCGCGGGAGAGCGCCGCGACCAGTTCGATCTCGTAGTGGAAATCATGCGTCAGCGACGGATAGGGAATCGTCCCGCCGCTTTCGACGACCGCGTCGGCGGGCTTGGCGAAAAACACCGGCGGCTCTCCGCCTTTCGCCGGCTCTTTCCCCATCTCGCGGGCATGGGCGGCATAATTCAGCGCGACGCAGAAAATTCGCCGCACCGGAAAGCGCCGCGCGTCATGGGCGATGGCGACGCTTGGGCATGGCGGCGGCGGGAAAATGAATTCAGCGGACATGACTTTACTCCGCCTCCGGGTCAATCGTAATCGGCTGGATCGAAGCTGCGCAGCGTGCCGCAGAACTCGCAGGTGACGCCGATGCGGCCGTCGTCGCCGATCATGTCGCGGCGCTCCTGCGGCGAGAAGCTTTTCAGGAGCTTGTCGATGCGCTCATGCGAACAACGGCAGAATTCCTCGAGCGCGCGCTCAGAGAAGACCTTGACGCCGCGCTCATGGAACAGGCGGTAAAGCAGTCGCTCGCCCGACAGCGCCGGATCGACGAGTTCGTGATCTTCGAGGGTGGCGGCGAGCGCCTGGCCCTCGGTCCAATGATCATCGTCATCTTCTTCCATGAGTTCCTCCGCGCCTTCGGGCGCGTCGCCCGGAGGAAGATCGCGGGCGCGGGCGCCGCCGGAGGGCAGATATTGCAGCAGCAATCCGCCGGCGCGCCAGCTGCGTCCCTGCGGCGTGACGCTTTCGGCGACGGCCAGTCTGACGAAAGACGGAATCTGCTCCGATTGCTGGAAATAGAGATGGGCCGCCTCGGCGAGGCTCTCTCCTTCGAGCGGCACGACGCCCTGGTAGCGCGCGGCGTCTTCCTCGCGCTCGATGGTCAGCGCGAGATGGCCGCGCCCAAACAGCGCCGCCGGCGCGGCGTCGCGGATCTGCGCGACGCGCTCGGCGTCGAAACGGGCGAAGCCGCGCAGCTTTCCCGGCGCGTCATAATCGACGACGAGCATGTCGACGGGGCCGTCGCTGCGCGTCTGCAGCTGAAAGCGTCCATGCGATTCGAGAATCGAGCCGAGCAGCGCGGCAAGCGTCACCGCCTCGCCGAGGAGTCGCGCGACCTGCGGCGGATAGGCGTAATGATTGAGGATGGAATCGACGATGGGGCCGAGGCGCGCGATGCGGCCGCGCAGGTCAAGCGCCTCGACCGCGAAGGGCAATATCCGGTCATCCTCGGAATAAAGCGCCGCCGGGCGGCTCGGCGCCGGATCGCCGCCTTGCGGCATCAGACCTGCCCCGGCGCGAGACACCAGCACAACACCCCCTTCTGGGCGTGCAGCCGGTTCTCCGCTTCGTCGAAGACCACCGACTGCGGCCCGTCGATCACTTCCGCGGCGACTTCCTCGCCGCGATGCGCCGGCAGGCAATGCATGAAGAGCGCATGTTTCGCCGCCGCGCCCATCAGTTTCGCGTCGACCTGATAGGGCGCGAGCGCGGCGCGGCGCTCATCCTCGTCGGCGTCGCCCATCGACACCCAGCAATCGGTGATCACCGCGTCTACGCCAGCGACCGCTTCCCAGGCGTCGCGCGTCAGATTCATCCTCGCGCCATTGGCCTTCGCCCAGCCGATGAGTTCTTCCGACGGCGCGAATTCTTTCGGCGTCGCGACATTGATCGTGAAGCCCAGCCGGCAGGCGGCGTGTACCCAGCTTGTGAGCACATTATTGGCGTCGCCGCTCCAGGCCACCGTGCGCCCTTCGATCGGACCGAGATGCTCTTCGAACGTCATGACGTCGGCCATCACCTGGCAGGGATGCGACTGTTTGGTCAGCCCGTTGATGACCGGCAGATTGCCGTAGCGCGCCAGTTCCATGAGATCGGGATGGGAGAGAATGCGCACCATCACGGCGTCGAGAAAGCGCGCGAGGACGCGCGCCGTATCGGCGATGGTCTCGCCGCGGCCCAGCTGCATTTCCGCGCCGGTCAGCATGATCGTCTCGCCGCCGAGTTCGCGCATTGCGATATCGAAGGAGACGCGCGTGCGGGTCGACGGCTTGTCGAACACCATGCCGAGATATTTGCCGGCGAGCGGCCGTTCGGTCGGCTCGGCGCCCTTGACGCGGCGCGACTTCAGCGATTTGGCGATATTGAGAATGTGGCGCAGCTCTTCGCCGGAATGATCCGAGAGGTCGAGAAAGCTGCGCGGCCGCGTCAGCGAATGGGCGGTCATCACGCGGCTCCGAGCTTTTCGGCGGGCGCGGCGAGCCGAGCGCATGCGGCGGTGAGGCGCGCCGCCGCCGCCGCGATGTCATTCTCGTCGATGACGAGCGGCGGCAACAGACGCACGACATTGTCTCCGGCGAGCACCGTCAGCAGACCCTCGGCGCGGGCCGCGGCGGCGAAATCGACGTTGGGAATTTTCGTCTTGAGCCCGAACATCAGACCTTCGCCGCGAATCTCTTCGATCAGCGACGGATAACGATCCTCGAGTTCAGCCAGCCGCTGGCGCAGCAGCGCGCCGAGGCGCGAGACGCGCGCCAGGAATCCGTCAGCGAGCACGACGTCGAGCACCGCACCGCCGACCGCCGTCGCCAGCGGATTGCCGCCGAATGTCGAGCCATGGGCGCCAAGCGTCATGCCCTTGGCGGCCTCGCGCGTCGCGAGACAGGCGCCGAGCGGAAAGCCGCCGCCCAGCCCCTTGGCGAGCGCCGCGATATCTGGCGCGACGCCGGCATGTTCGCAGGCGAGAAACTTGCCGGTGCGGCCGACGCCGCATTGCACTTCGTCGAGGACAAGCAGCAGGCCGCGCGCGTCGCACAGCGCCCGCAGCCGCGCCAGAAACGACGGCGCAAAGACCCGCAACCCGCCTTCGCCCTGAATCGGTTCGAGCAGCACGCCGGCGGTCTCTGGCGTGATCGCCGCTTCGACAGCGTCGTAATCGCCGAAGGGAACCTGATCGAAGCCCTCGACCGGCGGTCCAAAGCCGTCAAGATATTTTGGGTTGCCGCCCGCGGCGATCGTCGCCAGCGTACGGCCATGGAAGGCGCCTTCGAAAGTGATCAGCCGATAGCGTTCCGGCTGCCCGTTGACGGCGTGGAACTTGCGCGCGGTCTTGATCGCGCATTCCACGGCCTCGGCGCCGGAATTGGTGAAAAAGACCAGATCGGCGAATGTCGCTTGGCAGAGCCGCTCGCCGAGCCGCTCGGCTGGCGGGATGCGAAACAGATTGGAGACATGCCAGGGCGCGTCAGCGGCGCGCTTCAAGGTCTCGACGAGATGCGGATGATTGTGGCCGAGCGACAACACGGCGACGCCCGCGCTGAAGTCGAGATAGCGGTCGCCGTTTTCCGCGGTCAGCCACGCGCCTTCTCCCTGTTTGAACGCGAGATCGGCGCGCGGATAGGTCGGATAAAGCGCTGACGTCAACAGCCCTGCTCCACGCCTCCTGTCGCCGGCTTCGACCGGTGGAAGCTTAAAAAAACAAAGCGCCGCCCTGTTGAGGGCGGCAGTTCGACGGGGATTTTAAGCTTGCCGCCCGACGCGGTCAAATCCATGACGCCGCAGGATCATTGGCGAAAAAAGCTGCATCGCGGCAAAGCGCGCGGGTGAGTCCTTCCGGCAACAGTCGTTGTGAAAGACTGTTGAGAACGCCAGCGCGCGCTTGCCAGCGCGACTCGCGCGTGATTCAAAGTAAACAGAAAGTTTCTAGTCGGCGCCCGCGTCGTTTGTTCGGGCGCGTTCTCTCGAGTGTTGATGCGCGTCACATCGCCGCTGGGCTTCAGGCCTGCGCAGCGGTCGGAGGAAGAGTCCGATCCGCGCTCGACCCGAAAGAATGGAGAAGCCTAATGTCATGGACCGACGAACGCGTCGAACTGCTCCGCAAACTCTGGAGCGACGGGCTGAGCGCCAGTCAAGTGGCGGCCGAACTCGGGCCGGGCATCACGCGCAACGCCGTCATCGGCAAAATCCACCGGCTCGGGCTCGCCGAGCGCGCCAAGACCGTCAGCGCGCAGCGGCCGCGGGTCGCCAAAGCGCCGCGTCAGCCGCAGCCGCGCATCAACGGCGCCGCGTCGCACGGCAATCTCGCGCTTGCTTTCGCGCCGCATGCGCTGGCCGCGCCGCGGCGCGCGCCTGAAGAAGAAGTGGTGATCCCGATGTCGGAGCGCGTCACGCTCATGGAGCTGCGCGAATCCATGTGCCGCTGGCCGATGGGCGATCCGACATCGGCGGAATTCCGCTTCTGCGGCGGCAAATCAAGCATCGGCGGCGGGCCCTATTGCGCCTATCATGCGCGCGTCGCCTATCAGCCGGCCCAGGATCGCCGCCGCGCGCGCGATCAACTCAGGGCGCAGCGCTACGCGTAAGCCATAACCACGGTCATTCGTGACCGAAGGTTTCATCGAAGGAATAGCCGGCGCCGCGCACCGTGCGGATCGGATCCTTCTCGCGGCCGCGGATCATGGCCTTGCGCAGACGTCCGACATGAACGTCGACGGTGCGTTCGTCGATCTCCGCCGACATGCCCCAGACGCTGTCGAGCAATTGCGCGCGCGTGAACACGCGGCCCGGCTTCTCCATGAAATATTCGAGCAGCCGGAACTCGGTCGGACCGAGGTGAATTTCACGTCCCGATCGCCGCACCCGGCGGGTGTCGCGATCGAGATCGATGTCGCCAAGGGTCAGCCGCGAGGCGACGCGCTCGGGCCGCGCCCGGCGCAGCAGCGCCCGCACCCGCGCCATCAACTCGGGCGTTGAAAACGGCTTGACGACATAGTCGTCGGCGCCGACAGACAGCCCGCGCACGCGCTCGCCTTCTTCGCCGCGCGCGGTCAGCATGATCACCGGCATGTCCTTGGCGCTGTCGCGGGCGCGCAGCCGCCGGCAGATTTCGAGACCGGAAACCCCCGGCAGCATCCAGTCGAGAATGACGAGGTCGGGCGGCGACTCGGCCAGTCGCAGCTCCGCCTCGTCGCCATTGTCGACATGCTCGACCTGATAGCCCTCGGCCTCGAGATTATAGACGAGCAGCGTCGCGAGCGATGTCTCGTCCTCGACGACCAGAATGCGCGGCGCCCGATCGCTCTTGCCGCTGCGCTGTACGACGACGGAAGTCACTTCGTTCATTGCGCCGCCTCATCCTTCACGCCGAAATCGGGAACGCGCGATTTCGGCCGCTCGGTGGGCATCGCCTCGCCGGTGACGAGATAAATCACCGTTTCCGAAATATTGGTCGTGTGATCGCCGATGCGCTCCAGATTCTTCGAACAGAACAGAAGATGCGTGCAGAAGGAAATGTTGCGCGGATCCTCCATCATGAAGGTGAGGAGATCGCGGAAGACGGAATCCTCCAGCGCGTCGAGATCGGAATCATTTTGCCACACCGCGTGCGCGCGCTCCGTGTCGCGCAGGGCGTAAGCGTCGAGCGCGTCCTTCAGCTGCATCGCCGCGACTTCATGCATCGACTTCAGACCGACGATGGCGCGCGGCACGCGGGCCTCCGAGACGATCTTGAGCGTTCGCTTGGCGATGTTTTTCGCAAGATCGCCGACGCGCTCTATATCGCCGGAAATGCGAATCGCGGCGATGCATTCGCGCAGGTCGACCGCGAGCGGCTGCCGTCGCGCGATGGTGAGAATGGCGTTCTCCTCGATCTCGCGCTGCAGCGCGTCGAGCCGCGGATCGCTGGAGACGACGCGATGGGCGAGGTCGACGTCGAAGCTCGACAGCGCATCCATCGCCTCCGCCAGCATTTTTTCGGCGACGCCGCCCATTTCAGCGATGCGGCGGCCGAGGGATTCAAGATCGCGGTCGTAGGATTTCACAATATGATCGCTCATGGGCGCCGTCCTTGAATCGCGGTTAGCCGAAACGGCCGGTGATATAGTCGAGCGTTCGCTTCTCTTTCGGCTTGTTGAACACGTCGTCCGTCTCGCCGAATTCGACGAGTTCGCCGAGATACATGAAGGCGGTGTAATCGGAGACGCGAACCGCCTGCTGCATGTTGTGGGTGACGATCGCGATCGTGTAGCGGTTCGTCAGCTCGTCGATGAGTTCCTCGACCTTCGCCGTCGAGATCGGATCGAGCGCGGAACAGGGCTCGTCGAACAGGATCACTTCCGGCTGCACGGCGACGCTGCGGGCAATGCAGAGCCGCTGTTGCTGGCCGCCGGAAAGCCCAAGGCCGCTTGCCTGAAGCTTATCCTTGACCTCGTCCCAAAGCGCCGCGCCGCGCAGCGCCGCTTCGACCCGCTGGTCGAGATCGGCGCGCGGCAGTTTTTCATAGAGCCGAATGCCGAAGGCGATGTTTTCGTAAATCGACATCGGGAAGGGCGTCGGCTTCTGGAAAATCATGCCGACGCGCGCCCGCAGGGCGTTGAGGTCGATCGCGGGGTCGAGAATGTTTTCGCCGTCGAGGAGCACCTCGCCCTCCGCCCGCTGTCCGGGATAGAGGTCGTACATGCGGTTCATGACCCGCAGCAAGGTCGACTTGCCGCAGCCCGAAGGACCGATGAAGGCGGTCACCTTATTGGCGTGAAGCGGCAGGTTGATGTTCTTGAGCGAACGATCGGCGCCGTAATAAAAATCAAGACTGCGCACCGTGACTTTTGTCGGCGGCTCTTTCGGGGCGTGGACGGCGGCGTTCATTTCGATTTCCTCCGGCCGGCGCTCAGCGTGCGCGCGGCGATCGACAGGGCGAGAACTGCGACGGTGATCAGCAGCGCGCCGGTCCAGGCAAGTTGCTGCCAATCCTTGTAGGGCGAGAGCGCGAACTGGAAGATCACCACCGGCAGGCTCGCCATCGGCGCAGCCAGATCGGTGCTCCAGAACTGGTTGTTGAGCGCCGTAAACAGAAGCGGCGCGGTCTCGCCCGACACGCGCGCCACGGCCAGCAGCACGCCGGTGATCAGCCCCGCCTTGGCGGCACGATAAGCGACCTGGCCGACGACATGCGAACGGGGCGCGCCGAGCGCCGACGCCGCCTCGCGCATCGATCCGGGCACGAGCAGCAGCATGTCCTCGGTGGTTCGCACGACGACCGGAACGACGAGCAGCGCCAGCGCCACCGCGCCCGAAATCGCCGAGAAATGGCCCATCGGATGCACGAGGATCGTGTAGACGAACAGGCCGACGACGATCGAGGGGGCGCTCAGCAGAATGTCGTTGATGAAGCGAACGACGAGCGTCAGCTTCGAATAGCGGCCGTATTCCGCCATATAAGTGCCGGCCAGCATGCCAAGCGGCGTGCCGATCGCCACGCCGATCGCGGTCATGATCAGCGAGCCGGCGATGGCGTTGAGCAATCCGCCGGCGCTGCCGGGGGGCGGCGTCATCTCGGCGAAGACCGCCGGAGACAGGCCGCGGACGCCTTCGTAAAGCAGCGCGACGAGGATCAAAAACAGCCACGCCAACCCGAATATCGCGGCGACCCAGCAGAGCGTCGTCGCGATGGAATTGGCGCTGCGTCGAGTTGCGTAAAGCGACATGAGCGTCTCCCTACGCTGACTTTTGTTCGATGCGCATCAGCATGTAACGCGCGATCGCCAAAACGATGAAGGTGATGACGAAGAGGATCAGGCCGAGTTCGATCAGCGCCGACGTGTAGAGATCGCCGACCGCCTCGGTGAATTCATTGGCGATGGTCGCCGAAATCGTCGTGCCCGGCGCGAGCAGCGACCCGGAAATCTTGTGCGCGTTGCCGATGACGAAAGTGACCGCCATCGTCTCGCCGAGCGCCCGGCCGAGCCCGAGCATGACGCCGCCGATCACGCCGACGCGCGTATAGGGCATCACCACATAGCGCATCACTTCCCAGGTCGTGCAGCCGATTCCGCTCGCCGCTTCCTTCAACACCGGCGGCACCGTCTCGAAAACGTCGCGGGAGATCGACGCGACGAAGGGCAACACCATGATCGCGAGAATGAAGCCCGCCGTCAGCATGCCGATGCCGTATGGCGGGCCCGCGAACAGCATCGAGAACACGGGAATGTCGCCAAAGGCCGCGATCAGCGCCGGCTGCACATGCGACTGCAGAAACGGGGCCAGCACGAAGAGGCCCCAAATGCCGTAGATGATCGACGGGATGCCGGCCAGGAGTTCGATCGCCGTGCCAATCGGCCGGCGCAGGATATAAGGGCAAAGCTCGGTAAGGAAGATGGCGATGCCGAGGCCGACGGGAACGGCGATCAGCATGGCGATGGCCGAAGTCATGATCGTGCCGTAGATCGCCGGCAGCGCGCCGAAATTTTCGGTGACCGGATTCCACGATTGCGACACGAGGAAGCCGAAACCGAAAGTCTTCATCGCTGGCAATGAGCCATAGACGAGCGAAACGATGACGCCGCCGAGGATCACCAGCACGATCACGGCCGCGCCGCGCGTCGCCTCGCGGAATATCCTGTCGACAAGCGCCATCCTGCTCAGCGCGCGCGATCGATCGGCTGTCGCTGACGGCGACGATACTTGTTGCAAGACTACTTCCGACATTTCCGAATCCGCCTCCCCGCCAGCTCCATTGCCGGTTCGCCGGCTCGGCTCGATCGAGAACATTCGCTCAACTCCCGGCGCCGCCCGGATTGGAAGGGCGCCAATGCCCGCAGACGGCCGCCTGAGGCGGCCATCTGAGTTCGTTGAAGCAAGCCTCGGCTCGCCGCGTCAAAGCGACGAGAGCGGCTTGCCGTCGGTCCCTTTGACGCCGGCCCAAGTCTTCTTGATGAGTTCGACCACCGTTTTCGGCATCGGAATATAGTCGAGCTCTTCAGCCATTTTGCCGCCATGGGCGAAGGCCCAGCTGAAGAATTTCAAAGCTTCCCCCGCGGCCGCCGCGTCAGTGGGCTCCTTGGGCAGAAGAATAAAGGTGGCGGCGGTGATCGGCCAGGCCTTCGTGCCAGGCTCGTTCGTCAGGATTTCATAAAACCCTTCAGCATGGGCCCAGTCGGCGCCCGCCGCGGCCGCCTGGAAGGAATCCATGCTCGGCGCGACGACCTTGCCGTCCTTGTTGACCATCTTCGTGTGGGTCAGCTTGTTCTGCTTGGCGTAGGCATATTCGACATAGCCGATCGCGCCCTTGGTGTTGGCGACATTGTTCGCGACGCCTTCATTGCCCTTGGCGCCGATGCCGACCGGCCATTCGACCGAAGTGTTCTCGCCGACCTTCGACTTCCAGTCGGGCGAAACCTTCGAGAGGTAATTGGTGAAATTGAAGGTCGTTCCCGATCCGTCGGACCGATGGACGACGACAATCGGCTCCGACGAAAGCTTCGCCTTCGGATTGAGCTTCTTGATCGCCGGATCGTCCCATTTGACGATTTCGCCGAGGAAAATCTTGGCCACCACGTCGCCGCTGAGCGTGAGTTCGCCGCCGGTCACGCCGGCGAGATTGACGACCGGCACGATGCCGCCGATCACCTGGGGCCACTGAATGAGGCCGGCGGACTCGAGGTCTGCGGCCTTCAGCGGCTGGTCGGAGGCGCCGAACGTGACCGTGCGCGCCTTGATCTGCTTGATGCCGCCGCCGGAGCCGATCGACTGATAGTTGAGCCCGTTGCCGGTCTCTTTCTTATAGGCCTCGGCCCATTTGGCGTAGATCGGATAGGGGAAGGTGGCGCCGGCGCCGGAAATGTCCAGCGCGCTCGCCGCGCCGGCCAAGACGGCAAGCGCAAGCGCTGCGCCAGCGCCGCGCCTGAAAATCTTCGAGATCATTTGGAGGTCTCTTTCGCTCGAGAACAGACTAAGCGATGCGCGCCCCGCGTCATCGCGCGCGAGAAACTAGCGGCCCGACAATAGGTTTTTGTGACATAATCATTACAATTTTATGACAAGCAAACATCCTAAATATCAGCTTTTTAAATTAATCACGCCGCCTCGCTTCCCGGCAAAATGACGCGAAACAGCGTCCCTTCGCCGAGCGCCGACTCAATCGCCAGCCGGCCGCGATGTCGTAACACGATATGTTTGACGATGGCGAGCCCCAGGCCAGTGCCGCCCTTGGCGCGGCTCTTGCCCGCGTCGACGCGATAGAAGCGCTCGGTCAGTCGCGGAATATGCTCCGGCGCGACTCCGGGACCGTAATCGCGCACCGACAGAACGACGAGCGCGCCCTTGCGGACGAGCGAGATGTCGATCGGCTTGCAGGCGCCGTGCTCGGCGCATCCATATTTCAACGCGTTCTCGACCAGATTCTCGATGACGCGGGCGAGTTCGTCGCGATCGCCCGGCGCGACGACGTTCGGCTGGAGATCGAGATTGATCGCGACGCCCCTTTCCTCGGCGATCTGCGACAGCGTGTCGACGATATGGGCGACGAGCAGCGTCAGATCGACAGGCGTCGCCGGTCGAAGGTGCATATGTTGCTCGATGCGCGACAGGGACAGAAGATCGTCGACCAGCCGCGCCATGCGCTGCGCCTGTTCGCGCATGATGGCGAGAAATTTGTCGCGCGTTTCGCTGTCCTCTCGCGCCGGTCCCTGCAGGGTCTCGACAAAACCGAGCAGCGAGGCGAGCGGGGTGCGCAATTCGTGGCTGGCGTTGGCGACGAAGTCGACGCGCATGCGCTCGACTCGCCGGGACTCGGTGAGATCGCGAAGGCTCACGATGGCGGCGGACTCGAATCCTTCGATCTGCATCGGCGCGATATGGGCCTCGAACCAGCACTCGACCGGCAGGCGTTCGACCCAGACGGTTTTCTCCGTCTCGCCGCCGCCGAGCACGCGGGCGACGGCGTCGAGCATGTCGGGCGAGCGAAGACCACGCGACAGCGGCTCGTTTAGCCGAATCGCCGGCGAGAGGCTTTGCGCCGCGGCGTTTACCGCGACGACATGGGTTTCGGAGTCGATGACGAAAATCGGCTCCGGAAGCGCATTGATCACCGGCGCCAGGAGATCCATCGCCTGATCGCGCCATTTGCGTTGCTGAGCCGATAGGGTCATGGCGACTGAACCCGCGCCGTTCAATTCGAGCGCTCCTCCAGAATGCGCGCGATCGCCTCGCGTAACGTCGTCCAGCGCCGCGCGCCTTCGTCGGCGCCCAGAAGCGCAAGCGCGACAACGAAGGGAATGAAGTAATACACCATGCGAAACAAAAGCAGCGACGCCAGCACGCTTTCCTGCGACGCCGCGGGAATGGCGTGCAGCATGGTCGCTTCGAAGACGCCGATGCCGCCCGGCGCATGGCTGATGACGCCGAGAATGCAGGCGACGATATAGACCGCCACGAATGGCACAAAATCCAGTGGCACGCCGGGCGGAAGCAGCACATAAAGCGCGCCGGCGGCGCAACATAGATCGGCGACGCCGAGCGCGAACTGCGCCACGGTCGGGACAAAGCCCGGCAGATCGAGCGCATGGCCGCGCAGCTCGATCCTGCGGCGCTCGAAGGTCACCCAACCGAAATAGAACAGCACGCCGCCGAGGATCAGCACGCCCGGAATGGCGTGAAGAAGGGCTGGCGCGCCGTCAAGCGCGGCGAGCGCGCTCGCGCCGTAAACGAAGCCGACGCCCATCATCAGCGTCATGCCGAGCCAGAAGGTGACGCCGGCGAATACGGTGATATTGGCGACCTGCAGCGCGCTCAGCGAAACGCGCGAGTAAATCCAGTAGCGAACGGCGGCGCTGGTGATGATCGGAAATCCGAGATTGAAGGAAATCGCATAGCTGGCGAAGGAGGCGAGCGCGGCCACGCGATAGGGCGCATGCGCGCGCATGTGCCACAGGGCGACGACGTCATAGCCGGTGAGGAAGACATAGGAGAGAGCCGAGAGCGCGAGCGCCGCGAGAATTTGCGTGGCGCTCGTCGCGCGGAACGCGTTCATCAGATCGGCGTAGCTCAGGTTGGAGAGCGTCTTGCCGAGAATGTAAGCGGCGAGCGCAAACACCGCGAGACTGGCCCCGACGCCCAGCGCGCTCAATGCGCCTTTGGGCAATCGGCGGCGAAACGACTCAAGAAATCCAGCGTTTTCTCGTGGCCTGACGACCGGCGGTCCCGGCGCGTCGGCCTGCATCAGTTCGTTATCCTGCTGAGTCACGCTGCCCCCGCGCCAGCCGCCGCCAGGTTCCTGGAGCATTCAATCGACAATCCTCTCAATCGACGTTTCGCTTGATGTTCGTTTTTTGTCGCTTCTCGCCTCGTCCGGTTCAATCCCTCAATCATGTCATGGCGATGACTGGCGGGCGATGACTGAAGAGCGTGAGAAACGCAGACGTTCGAGCTTCCCATGAAGCTTGGCGTCGCGCGCGCCGGCGTCAAGCCCCAACCGCCTTTCAAAGCGCAAATCTTGACCTTCGAGCCTACGTTCGGGCGCCATCGGTTCAGCTGACCTGACAACGCCCAATGTCGACGGCGCATTTAACCCGATAAGCCGCGTCTAACGGCGGTGCTGGGGTCGTTTCTGTCATTTCGCCACCCTGGGTGGTTGAAATGAATCACATGATCGCCGTTATAGGAGGCGACGGCGTTGTCGAACGTCACCGAACCAAGGCGGCGCCAATTGGCGTATTTGCGTCTGGTGAAGCCCAGAGCCTCGAATTCAGTCAATTCGTCCGTCGCATCTATATCGAACGCGAGCGTGCGCTTTGGCTCCGGGTCTCCCGGATCGAATATCTGGCCGAGAATTTCGTCGCGAAAATCGAGTTCGTCGCCTTTGATTCTCGGTTGGCGCTGCGCGACGGACAATCGCATGACTCTCGGCGTCCATGTCGGTTCGCCCTGCGGCTTGCCAAGCTCGGCGATCTGATGCAGCTGGCGTTCGCTGTTTCTCTTGTCGACCAGAGCAAACACTATTCCCTCAATGGCGATGAGGAGAAGGCCTTTGCCGCGTCGCCAAGGCGTCACGCTCGGCGCGTTGTGCAGCCGCGCATCGTTAATGTAGCGCGTATAATCTCCGCCGATGTCTTCCTGGGTAATAAAGCTCGCGGGCCGTAGCGGCTCGAGATGGCCCGAGTCGATCGTCGGATAGATCTTTCCAACGAGCGACAGAGACCGGGTTTCTCCGCGCCGGGTTGCGGTGCAGCAGGTGGAATATCGAGCGATAACCAAGCCTTTGCTGCCCTTTTTAAAATAGCCCGAATAGCCGGAATCCTCGGTGATCTCCCACAGGCCGGTCAGACAAATGCCGTTGGGGTGCAGGAGACGGCGGTAGCCCAATCGATCCGGACCCCAGCGCAGGTCGGCATGCGAATCGACAATTCGCCTGGAAGCCTGCGCGATCTGCGGCGGTCGGAATTTGAGGAGGCCGCGCAGCGCGCCGGAGAGGGTCACATTAGATTGCGGCAGGGGCGGCTCGCCAGCGGCGCCCCAGATTTTCTGATAGGGATTGGCGAAAATCGCATCGCGAACTTCCGCAAACCGAGACCCCCGGTAGGCGCGGTCCTCGTTGGCTACTCCTTCGACGCCATAAGATGCCGGCTCCATGATGTTCCCCCTTCTTCCTCGTTCGCCAAGCCGGACAATCGCCAATCAGAGCGTCCGCTGATTCGCCGATTGGGCTCTTTGCGAGAAACGGAAAGCAGGCAATCGCCAGTCCGCCGCAACTTCGTTGAGTATGTTCGCTGCCGGCGCGCCCATTGCGCGATCCAGCTCGAACGTAGGGGCCGCACCATCCGTAAGAGTATTCGTGTTTTGTCCTATTCAATCCGCCGCAACACATCCGGTGACATCGAATCTCCAAGCAATATGGAACTCTGCGCGTCCAGTTCCTGATAAATTTATCGGCCGCCTTGCAGCCATTCGAACTGGCGGGTATCCAGCCTGTCGCTCCGATTGTGGCGCCGACGGGTCAATGGAGCAAGGCGTCATTTGAATCGGAATCGCGGCGCGCTATTTTCCGCCAAGCTCCAAAATATAGCTGGCAAGCGAGTCGATCTCTTCAGGGGCGAGAATGAAGTTCGGCATGTTCCGGTGCGACGAGCGCAGGAACACCTTAAGCGACAATTCGGTGGTCGACGGCATTTTGGCGACGTCTATGAAACGCGGCGCTTTCGGATCGGGGCTCGTAGCCTTGGCGTCGCGTCCGATCGCGTGGCACGACGCGCATTCGGACTTGGCGATTTTTTCGCCGGTCGACGGATCGGCGCCCGCGGCCATCGCCGACGCCGCAAACAGGGCCAGGGCCAAGGACGCCGCAATCCTCATTCGCTCACTCCTCGCCGTTGAGGTCTTCGGGACGCGGCTGCAACATGATGTTGTAGCCGGCGTCGACGAGATGGACCTCGCCGGTGACGCCCCCCGAAAGCTCGGACAAGAGATAGAGCGCCGAACCGCCGATTTCATCCAGCGTGATCATTCGACGCAGCGGACAGTGCTTCTTTTGAAAGGAACCCATCGCGCGCGCGCCGGTGATGCCGGCGCCGGCCATGGTGCGCACCGGACCGGGCGACAGCGCATTGACCCGAATGCCGCGATCGCCGAAATCGGCGGCAAGATAGCGCACCGATGAATCGAGCGCGGCTTTCGCGACGCCCATGACATTGTAATTCGGCATGACATGGGTGCCGCCGCCGAAACTCACCGTCAAGAGCGAACCGCCTTTCTTCATCAGAGCGGCGGCGCGGCGCGCGGCCTCGGTAAAGGAGAAGCAGGAAATCACCATCGTGCGGATGAAATTCTCGCGCGACGTGTCGGCGTAAAGCCCCTTCAATTCGCTCTTGTCGGAATAGGCGATCGAATGGACGAGAAAGTCCATTTCTCCCCAGTCATATTCGAGACGGGCGAACACTTGATCGACGGTCGAAAGATCCTCGACGTCGCAAGGCAGCACGAGACTCGACCCAAGCTCCTGGGCAAGCGGCTTGACGCGCTTTGCGACCGCCTCGCCCTGATAGGTGAAGGCGAGCGTCGCGCCGTGGCGCGCCAGAACCCGCGCGATGCCATAGGCGATCGAATGATCATTGGCGACGCCCATGATGAGCCCGCGCTTACCCTGCATGAGACCGGTCGCAGCCGTCATTCGGATCTTTTTCCTCGAAGATGGGGTGCGGAGCGCCGCCCACGATGAACAACATACCGCTTCTTCCCTGATGCTCCCGCCTTGGTCAATAGGGCGTCAGGCGCACTCCCTCTCCCCGTGAAACGGGGAGAGGGCCGGGGTGAGGGGCATGGGATTTGGGCTACAACGTCTCTCGTTTTTCCAGAGCCGCGAGGATTGATTCACAGACACCCTCGAAATTTCGATAGACCTCGTCATTCGTGAACCGTATGACCCTGTAGCCTTGCTGTCGCAAGAAGGCTTCGCGAAACGCGTCCCGCGCCAGTTCTTCGTCGCTCGAATGCGTCGCGCCGTCTATTTCGACGACGAGAGCATGTTCGCGGCAGACAAAATCCGCGAAGAACGGCCCGATCGGCTCCTGGCGCGCGAATTTGTAGCCGCTGAGGCGCCGGCCTCTGAGCGCGCCCCACAGGCGCTGTTCGGCGCTGGTCTGAGCCGCCCGCAACTCGCGGCTCCGATGGCGTTCGTGGAAATGGATTCCGCGCATAGAAACGCTCCGAGTAATATCCAGGCCCCTCACCCCAGCCCTCTCCCCGCAAGCGGGGAGAGGGAGTTTAGGCGGCTATTTTGGTGGTTAGGCTGGCGCATTTTCTTTTCGATCGGAGCCAGGGTTTGGCACGGCGAAATTTCGGGGGTCCCTAAGGGGGTCGACAGCGAAATTGGCAATCACCGCCCTGCCCAGCATCTCGACCTTCTCTTCCGGCGTGAATGCTTCGCGCGAGTTCTTTTCGACGAGTTCAATCGCCCAGCGGCGGATTTTCGCGGTATTTTCGTCCTTGGGATCGGCGCACAGGATTGCGATGCCGACTTCGACGAGCTTGATGTCGAGTTCGCGATTCTTTCCCGAGGCGACGGGCCACGCAGCGTAAAAATAGGCTGCGCCGCTGACGAGCGCAACGAGTAGAGCGAACGCCGACGTCAAGAGCGCCGCCCGTATCGCCTCCGGTTCATGCCATGGTGACGAACGATCTGGCTTCTCTTCACCAGTTTCGATCATGAAAAGTTTGTCCGAAAAATTTGCCGCAACCTTCTCGCCTCAAGCGTCCGGATGCTTGAACACCAATGTCGCATTGGTGCCGCCGAAGCCGAAGGAGTTCGACAGCACCGCGCCGAGTTTCACATTGTCGCGGCGCGCGCGCATGATCGGCATGTCGGCGAAATCGGGATCGAGCTCTTCGATATTGGCGCTTTCGCAGATGAAGCCGTTCTGCATCATCAACAGCGAATAAATCGCCTCCTGCACGCCGGTCGCGCCAAGCGAATGGCCGGTGAGCGATTTCGTCGCCGCGATCGGCGGACATTTGTCGCCAACGCCGAAGACTTCGCGCAAGGCTTCGATCTCCTTGGCGTCGCCGACCGGCGTCGCGGTGGCGTGCGGATTGATATAGTCGATCGGGCAGTTCACCGTCGCCAGCGCCTGCTTCATGCAGCGCACCGCGCCTTCGCCCGACGGCGCGACCATGTCGTAACCGTCGGAGGTCGCGCCATAGCCAGCGACCTCGGCGTAAATTTTCGCGCCGCGCGCCTTGGCGTGTTCGAGTTCCTCCAGCACCAGCACCCCGGCGCCGCCGGCGATGACGAAGCCGTCGCGATTCTTGTCATAGGCCCGCGAAGCGGTCGCCGGACGATCATTGTAGGAGGACGACATCGCGCCCATGGCGTCGAAGAGCACCGACAGCTCCCACTCCAACTCCTCGCAGCCGCCGGCGAAAATCATGTCCTGCTTGCCGTATTGGATCAGCTCATAGGCGTTGCCGATGCAATGGTTGGACGTGGCGCAGGCCGATGAGATCGAATAGTTGACGCCCTTGATCTTGAACCAGACGGCGAGAGTCGCCGAGGCGGTCGAGGACATGCATTTCGGCACGGCGAAAGGTCCGACGCGCTTGGGTCCCTTGGTGCGGGTGATGTCGGCCGCTTCGACAAGCGTGTGGGTCGAGGGGCCGCCGGAGCCCATGATGATGCCGGTCCGCTCATTCGAGATTTCTGCTTCCGTCAGGCCGGCGTCGCGGATCGCCTGATCCATGGCGACATGGTTCCAGGCCGTGCCGGTCGCATGGAAGCGCATGGCGCGGCGATCGACGACCGTCGAGGGGTCCAATGTCGGCATGCCGTGCACCTGGGAGCGAAAGCCGAGTTCGACGTATTTCTCGGCGCGCACAATGCCGGATTTCGCTTCGCGCAGCGAGGCGACGACCTCCTGCGTGGTGTTGCCGATCGACGACACGATGCCCATGCCGGTGACGACGACTCGTCTCATCTCGCTCTCCCCTGGCGCAGGCCGCATGTCCCGCGCGATCTTGCTATCGGTTTCAGGCGGCCGTCGCTTCTTTGGCAAGGCAGACCTTGAGGTCCTTGGCCTCATATATGCGCTCGCCGTCCGCCGCCACCCAGCCGTCGGCGAGCCCGATCACCAGCTTGCCGGTGCGCAGGCGCGTGAAGTCGACGCCATAGGTGACGAGCTTCGTATGCGGCCGGACCTGGCCGGAAAATTTCACCTCGCCGACGCCGAGCGCCATGCCGCGCCCCGGATTGTCGAGCCAAGCCAGATAGAATCCGACCATCTGCCACAGCGCGTCGAGGCCAAGACAGCCGGGCATCACCGGATTGCCCTTAAAATGGCAGTCGAAGAACCACAGGCTCGGCTTGACGTCGAGTTCGGCGCGCATATAGCCCTTGCCGTGTTCGCCGCCCTCTTCGAATATTTCGGTGATGCGATCGAACATCAGCATCGGCGGCAGCGGCAGCTGCGCATTTCCTGGGCCGAACAGCCTCTCCTCGCCGCACGCCAGTAAGTCCTCGTAGCCGAATGAGGAGCGCCTTTCGCCCATATTTCCTTATTCCTCGCGTTTAGGGCTCTAAGGCCCATACTCCCTTAGCGCCTTCGGGCGCGCCCTTAATCTTTATCGGCGCCGGCATGGGCGTCGCTTTTGGGCGAAGCGATCCGTAACATAGGCTCGCCCGTGCCGAAAGCGTCGTGGCGAACCGGCCGCAACCGTTGAGCGGCGTTGAATTTCCCGCCAGTGTCCCTATGATGCCAAAGGAAAATCGCCAGTAGAAGGCCGCGAATGGACGCCGACCAAACTCCGATCGGTCCGCCCGACGCCGCTCCGCGCAAGCCGGTCGGCGAACTGCTGGCCGACGCCGGCTTGAGGCCGACGCGCCAGCGGCTGGCGCTCGGCGAATTGCTGTTCGGTCAGGACGGCGACCGCCATGTGACGGCCGAACGGCTCTATGAAGAAGCGCTCGCGGCCGACCTCTCGGTCTCGCTGGCCACCGTGTACAACGCGCTGCACCAGTTCACTCAGGCGGGCCTGTTGCGCGAAATCGCCGTCGACGGGGCGCGCGTGTATTTCGACACCAACACCGCCGACCACCATCATTTTCTGCTTGAAGACGACGGCGAACTATACGACATCTCCGGGGCGAATATATCGGTTTCCGATCTTCCCCGGCCGCCGGAGGGTTTGCGCGTCGCGCGCGTTGATGTTGTCGTGCGTCTACGCCGCGCCTGACGCCGCCCTAGTTGAGGAAAGGATGATAAACTTCCATAAAGAGTTCGGCGTTGCTTTAGGGGGGCGCCGACCTCATCGAGAGTCGGGCGGGGGAAATGTCGCGACTGGCGAAGGAAAGAGAATCTGATCTTACCTGCGCGCAGCTTAAAGCGCTCGCCAATTCCGTCCCGAACCTCGTCTGGATGGCGCGTCCAGACGGCTGGATATTCTGGTATAATGACCGCTGGTATAAATATACCGGCACGACTCCCGAGGAGATGGCGGGATGGGGATGGCAATCCGTCCATCACCCCGATGTGCTGCCTAAAATTCTGGAGCGCTGGACGCATGCGCTCAAACATGGCGAATTCTTCCAGATGATCTTTCCGCTCAGGGGCGCCGACGGCCTGTTTCGGCCCTTCCTGACGCGCGTCGAACCCTTGCGCGAGAATGGCGCGATCGTCGGCTGGTTCGGCACCAACACCGACGTCACCGAACAGGAGCGCGATCGCGAGCGCTTGCAGCTGCTCGTTCACGAACTCAATCATCGCGTCAAGAACACTCTGGCGACGGTTCACTCGCTCGCCATGCATTCGCTGCGCGAGCTCAAGCCCAATTCGGTGGAGCTGTTCGAGAACCGCCTGCTGGCGCTCGCCGCCGTGCATGACGTTCTCACGCGCGAAAATTGGGCGAAGGCGCAAGTCCGGGAACTCGTGGGCGTGGCGATTACGCCGGCGGGCCACGAAAATTTCGAAATCTCGGGACCCGCCGTCGACGTCAGCCCGCGCATCGCGTCGAGTCTCGCGATGACGCTGCATGAATTATGCGCCAATGTCGTCGCTCATGGCGCCCTGTCAAAGCCCGGGGGACGGGTCGCCGTCGACTGGACCATTGACTCCGACAGGAGAACGCCCATGCTCCGGTTCGTCTGGCGCGAGCATGGCGGGCCGCCCGTGTCGCCGCCGAAAAAGAAGGGATTCGGCATGCGACTGATCGAGAAAACGCTGGCGTCCGACGCCGGCGCGCAAGTCTCGATCGAATTTCCGCCCGAAGGGCTGCGCTGCGCGATGGATATTCCTCTCGCCGTGGACCTGCTGAAATGAGCGCGCCCCGGGTCCTGATCGTGGAAGACGAGGCGGTCATCGCCATGGCGCTCGAAATGTTCCTCGAGGAGCTTGGCGCGCAGGTCGTCGCCACCGCCGGCAATGTCCAGGACGCCCTGCAAAAGGCGACAAGCGAAGACTTCGACCTCGCTTTTCTCGACATCAATCTTAACGGCCAGAAGGCGCATGTTCTCCCCGGCGTCCTCGAGCGCCGGCATAAACCCTTCGCCTTCGTGACCGGCTATGGCGACCAGGGCGTGCTCGGCGCGCACGCCGATGCGCCGGTCGTCGCCAAGCCCTTCAGTCGCGGCGCCATTTCGACGGCGCTCGAGAAACTCAAGAGCCGCCTGTCGGCGACGCCGTCGGCGTGACTATTCGAATTTCTCGCCCGGATAGACGCCCCAGAGATTTTCCTGCTGTATGTAGCCGTCGAATCCCTTGCCGGCGATGCGGCACCATTTGCCGTCACAGTCGCGCAAATTGCCGATGACGCCGGGGCCGAGCTTGGCCAGCGGCGTCTTACGGTCCTCGGCGACGAGCAGTTGCGGCTCCTTTTTCCACGGCGCGACCAAAGCGGTGCGCCGTCCCGACAGCAGCGAATGCAGCACCCAGCCTTCCGTGCCTTCCGAATCGCGGATCTTGCGCCAGGTTTCGAATTCGGCGGTGATCTCGACCGGCAGCGCGGCGCGTTCGTAAATCCACAGGGTCGGATGTTCCTTGCTCGGCCCCTCGCGCACATTCACGCGATCGGATTTGAGGCTCACGTAGCGCGGCAAGGGCAGGCCGCTGACCGGACCTTTCTGGGGCTCCAGAGCGTGCGCGTGCATCGCGCAACAAAACGCCGCGAGGATGGCCGCGACGAATGCGGCGACACGGCTCTGCGGACGAATTCCGAAATGTTTCGAAGCCTCGGCGAAAGCCCTCGAAATTGGCGCAAATTCTGCTTTTATTCGCGACATGGTGGATCGATCGCTCGCTTGTCTTTGGCCTGTCATCTGCTAGGAAGTCGAATGCGCCCGCCAGAGGGGACGTATTGGTTTTGTCGCCGACCGCCGTTAAGACCCGGTTGAAGCCGGCGGAACACGCCGGCGCCTTTTCATCCGCCGCCGCCAAGCGGCGAAGATCATCATCGCAATCGCAGAATCGCTGCTGCAACACAACATAAACGCGGAGGCGGACCAGGGATATGCCGAAAAAGAAGCCGCTCGTTGTCGTGTCCCGCCGGCTGCCCGAGGTGATCGAAACCCGCATGTGCGAGCTGTTCGACGCGCGCCTCAACGAGAGCGACAAGCCGCTTACTCATGACGAACTCGTCGAGGCCATGCGCACCGCCGACGTGCTGGTGCCCACCATCACCGACCGCATCGATTCCCATCTGATCGCTCAGGCCGGCGAGCAAATGAAGCTCATCGCCAATTTCGGCAATGGCGTCGACAATATCGACGTCGCCTCGGCCCTCGACCGCTCGATCACGGTCACCAACACGCCCGGCGTTCTCACCGAAGACACGGCCGACATGACGATGGCGCTGATTCTGTCGGTGGCGCGCCGTCTGGTCGAAGGCGCGAATGCGATCCCGGACGGCTCCTGGCCGGGCTGGTCGCCGACCTGGATGCTCGGCCATCGGATCACCGGCAAGAGATTGGGCATCGTCGGCATGGGCAGGATTGGCCAGGCCCTGGCGCGGCGGGCGAAAAGCTTCGGCCTCTCGATCCACTACCACAACCGCCGGCGGCTCGGCGCCGAGATCGAAGAGCAATTGGAGGCGACTTATTGGGAGTCGCTCGATCAGATGCTGGCGCGCGTCGATATCGTATCGATCCACTGCCCGCATACGCCAGCGACCTATCATCTGCTCTCCGCGCGGCGACTTTCGCATCTGCGTCCTCACGCCATCATGGTCAATACCGCGCGCGGCGAGATCGTCGACGAGAACGCCCTGGTGCGCATGCTGGAGGCCGACGAGATGGCCGGCGCCGGCCTCGACGTCTTCGAACATGAGCCCGCCGTCTCGCCGAAATTGTTGAAGCTCGCCAAGGCCGGCAAGGTGACGCTGCTGCCCCACATGGGCTCGGCGACCATCGAAGGCCGCATCGATATGGGCGAGAAAGTCATTATCAATATCAAGACCTTCATGGACGGCCACCGCCCGCCTGACCGCGTCCTGCCGAGCATGCTATAAAGGCGCCGCGCCGCGGACGGGAGGGGCCGGCGCCGGGCGCCTGATGAGAGGATGATTGACGCGATGAAGAGGATTTTGCTCGCCTTATCCGCCTCGCTCTGCGCCGTTGCGCTCGCCGCCGCGCCGTCCGGCGCCAAGAGCCGCGCAAAGCCGCCACAAGAGACGGAGCAGCCGCAGGACGAAAACAAGGAGACCGGCGGCATTCCCCGCTATCAGCCGTTCCCGCACAATCAGAATTTCGTGCTCAAGGAGATCAATGGCAAAGCGCCGCCGGTCGAAATGTGGATTTCGATCGATTCGACGGGCCGCGCCAATGGGTTCTCAGGCTGCAAGAACTGGTCGGGGATTTTCGTCATCGGCCCCAACCGGCTCGGGCCGCGCACCATGCCGGCGATCAATGAACGTAAATGCGAAGGCCCGCTCGCGGCCCTCGAACACGACTATTGGGCGGTCCTGCTCTCCGGCCCCTATTGGGACACCAAGGGCGACGACCTGATCCTGAAGGGCGCCCAAGGCGGCGTGCTGCATTTCCAGCGCTCGCTGTAACGCCTGCGAACGCTTGTTTTCTCAACCTTCTGCACGATCTCTTAATTCCGGCTACACATAACCAAGCCGAAGCGGTAACTTGGCGAATCAAAAAACGTAGAGGAGGGTTTAATGTCTGAAGTGCTATCTCAGTTGATCGCACAGGCCCGCAAAATCGAAATGAGCGTCTTTGAGCGAAGAGCTCAACGGAAAAGCTTTGTCTACGGTAACACATACATAGAAAACCCGCTCATAACCAGGGAAATAGTCGAAGTTGCTGACGCCAAACTTCACGACAAAGAAAGCAACACGCAGCCTAAAAAATGAGTGAAGACAGGCATAGAAAAGCACAAGACCGGGATCTGATCGAAGATCCGCTACAAAAAGCATTGAAAGAAGCCGAAAATGGCATAAAACAGTATGAAAAAATTTTTGAATTATTTAATGAAGCGGTCGACCTCGGCGACTCGTGGAAATTAAGACAGAGGATGATTGTTGATTTGCAGAACGTTGCCCTCCAAGGCATTCATCATTTGGCGGGAACATATCGAAATTCACCTGTAGCGATTTCTGGCAGCAGTCACGCACCGCCAAACTTTTTGGACATTTCGGATGAGGTGGCCGGTCTCTGCGACTATGTCAACACGCAGTGGTCGACTAAAACAGCCATACATCTTGCTGCATATGTTCTATGGAGGATGAACTGGATTCATCCGTTTGCGGACGGAAATGGAAGAACGGCTAGGGCGGTTTCCTATCTGGTATTATTGGTGAAACTCGGTACTTTGCTGCCTGGAACTCATACGATTCCTGAACAAATCGCATCTAATAAAGGTCCTTACTACGACGCTCTCGAAGCAGCGGATGCTGCAGCCAAAAAGGGCATCATAGATGTCACCGTTATGGAGCAAATGCTTGAAAGCATGCTCATTAGCCAACTTACAAAAAAACCCAACCCAATTTTGCCTGGAACAGAGCGATTGAAATGGGTCCTCGCAAATCGCATAGACAAGGCCCCTCCAGACCTGTTGCAAAACTTATACGGCACTTCCGAAACGAGAGAACAGCTTTGGGCAGTAGGTAATAGTATAATCTTGCAGGTGTCTGCAGCAGAAGACATCGATGCCGCAGAGAAAAGATTTGCGCTTTTTGGCGACCCGTTTCCAGGTCTTATTGGAGACGTGAATGCACAAGAAATGGTTACCCTCGACAACTCAGGACGAATTTTACGGAGGATTGAACTTGATGCGTTCGAGAAGTGCGCTGTTTCTCTTCAACCTGGTTCTTCAATAGTTATTTCAAATCCAAATATAAGAAATAAAAATGAACAACAAAACTGGTCATCATCTGGAACTCTATACATTATGCAGCTTGGTTCGAATATAAATCTTGAAAATATTTCTGAGCATATCGACTTTCTACTTGCTCGCCATTTTCGAGATGGATACTAAAAAATCATGGACGCTGCAGAATTTGACGAATTCGAGCGTCTGGTTAACTCGACCGAAAGCCATACAGAAACACAATGCGCCACATTTCTTCATCATGCGGCGGGGCTCCTCATCCCTCAAACTCCGTTGCACAGAAACTTTGCTCGTGAAGATCGCAATTTCTTTGGATCAACGGATTTCATTATTTCAGCGACGATAAAAACCGATCAAAATCATGAAGAGCAGGTAGCATACATTTGGAGCTGAAGGCTCCTCAGTGTTATTTATTTGAGTTTGACGATAACAAAAATCGTTGCAGACCAACAAAAGAATTTTTTAAGGGAGAAAATCAGTTAATACACTATGTTTATCACGCCGTCAATGATGACAACTTCAGAGCAAGGTTTAACATACTGCACACGAGAAACATCAAGGCTGGAGGAATTATTATAGGTCGCAGCAAAGACCGCATGATTGAAAGCCATGGAGATATTACAGCTTCCGATAAGGCACGGGAGTCTCTGTCTATTCGAAGTACTATGTTATATCAGTCGCATGGTATTAGGGTTTTCACATGGGACCGTATCCTCGAATACGTTCAGCCAACCCATTAAGTGCATTCATCTCGCCGGCGAGGCGAGCAGCGGGCACGGGGCTTCATGCAGCACGCGCTCCGTCGTCGAGCCGCGCAGGGCTTCCAGCAATCCCTGGCGTCCCCGCGTCGGCATCGCGATGAGATCGGCCTTGATCTCCCTGGCGTAGTCGAGAATCGTCTCGACCACCGGCCCCTGGCGCAGTTCGATATGCGGCAGCAGCCCTTCGAATATCGGCAACTCGTCGCCGACATGCAGCAGCATGACGTCGGCGGCGGGGTTGAGACGATGCGCAATGTCGGCGACATGGCGAAAGGCGTCGAGCGGCGAGACCGTCGCCTCGACCGGCATCAGCACGGTGTTGAGCGACACCGCGCCGGTTTCGCGATCGACGAATCCCTTTTGGTCCTCGCGCAGGAACAGCGCCGGCAGATGAGTCTCGCGCGCCGTCTCCTCCGCGATTGAACCTTCGAGCAGGCGCTCCAGGGCGCTGCGCGGCCGGGTCATCATCACCAAGAGATCGCAGAGGTGCCGCTCGGCATAAGCGGACACCCCCATCACCGGCGACTCCGACTCGACCGCGGCCTTGACGAATTTGACGCCGAGCGCTTCGACCGCCTCGGCCCGCGTCGCGGTGGGCGAAATCATCTTCCAGCGCGCCAGCATTTCGCGCACTTGCGGAAAGCGATCCCAGTCGTCCTCCTCGGTCTCGGGCGCCTCGATATGCAGAATGTGCAACATGCTCTTGCAGGCCACGGCGATGCGCAGCGCATGGGCGAAGGCGTCGAGGCTCGCGAAGGAGAGATCGGTCGGATGAACGATTGACTTGGGCGTGTCGCCATTCATATCGGGTTTGCTCCTCTATCGCTTGGCGAAGCCTATACGCGCCGGCGCGCGTGGCAATGACGGGTTTCGCCGCAGCCTAAAATTGTTCGTCGAGCGCCTTCTTGACCTCTTCGACGAGTTCCTCTTCGGGAACGGCGAATTGCGCCGGGCGCAGCGCCTTCCATTGCTCATTGGTGGCGATATTGGCGGCGGCCTTGGCGCCGGCGACGAGGTCCTTGAGCGTGACCTCCCCGCGCGCCTTTTCGTCCGAGCCCTGGATGATCACGAGCGGGCTGTTGCGCCGGTCGGCGTATTTCATCTGCGCCTTCATCCCCGCCGCGCCGAGGTAGAGTTCGGCGGCGATCCCGGCGGCCCGCAACTGCGCCGCCATCCGCTGATAATCGGCGAGCCGGTCGCGA
The DNA here is from genome assembly GCF_046349115.1 of Methylocystis sp. Classification (GTDB taxonomy): domain Bacteria; phylum Pseudomonadota; class Alphaproteobacteria; order Rhizobiales; family Beijerinckiaceae; genus Methylocystis. Next base: position 461,509 of record NZ_JAXMCX010000003.1, read on the forward strand.
TCGAGCACCAGCACCACCACCGGGCCGACATGGGGACGGGCCGAGACGATCGGGCTGCCGATCAGCTTTAGCGCCGCGAAGAGCCGCGAGACGCCGATCGAGAAGCCGGTCGCCGGCGTATTTTCGGGCCTGAACCGACCGACCAGCCCGTCATAGCGGCCGCCGCCGCCGACCGAGCCGAAACGCACCGGATGTCCCTTCTCGTCGCGGGTCTCGAAGGTGAGGTCAGCTTCGAAAACCGGGCCGGTGTAATATTCGAGCCCGCGCACGATCGAGGGGTCGATGCGAATGCGGTCCGGCCCGAAGCCAGCGTCGCGCGCGAGGTCCTCGATTTCCAGAAGCTCCTCGGCGCCCTGGGCGCCGACCTCACTTTTGCCGAGCAGTCCGAAGAGATCGAAGGCCGGCGCGCCGTCGCGATACTGGCCGCCGAGGCTGAAGGAGAGGATCGTGTCGATCGCCGGCAGATCGAGGCCGGCGCCTTTGGTGAAATCGCCGCTGTCGTCCTTGCGGCCCGCGCCGAGCAATTGCCGGACGCCGTCAGGCCCAAGCCGGTCGAGCTTGTCGATCGCGCGCAGCACGACGAGGCGGCGGCCGGCGTTCTCCTCGCCCGCGAGGCCGATCGACTGCATGACGCCGTCGAGCACCTTGCGGCTATTGATCTTGATGACGTAGTCGCCGCGCGCGATCCCGAGCCGCTCCATCGCGTCGGCGGCCATCATGCAGATTTCGGCGTCGGCGGCGGGCGAGGCGGAGCCGACGGTATCGGCGTCGAACTGCATGAATTGGCGAAAACGCCCCGGCCCCGGCTTTTCATTGCGATAGACCGGGCCGACCCGATAGGAGCGATAGGGCTTTGGCAGCCGCTCGAAATTCTGCGCGACGAAACGCGCGAGCGGCGCGGTCAGATCATAGCGCAGCGACAGCCATTGCTCGTCGTCGTCCTGAAAGGAGAAGACGCCCTCGTTCGGCCGATCCTGATCGGGCAGGAATTTGCCGAGCGCGTCGGTATATTCGATCGACGGCGTCTCCAGCGCCTCGAAGCCGTAAAGCTCATAGACCTCGCGGATGACGTCGAGCATGCGCGAGGTCGCCGCGAGTTCGCCAGCCTCGCGGTCAGCGAGCCCGCGAGGGGTTCGCGCTTCGACTTTGGTTTTACTTTCGTCTTTGGACATAAACGACGACCCGCGACGGGTTCTCACCCTCCCCTTGAGAGGGAGGGTCGGACTGCGCAGCAGTCCGGGGTGGGGTGACAGGCGCCGAAGGGGCCTATGCCCGTTCGGCGCGCCTCCCTCAATCGGGAGGCGGCGACTCGGCCGCCTTCCTAGCATTTTCCCAGTCGGAGGGAAGCGCCGCGCCCTTTGGCCAGAGCCGCAAATGGGCGGCGCATCGAGAGCAGTCCGAACTGCCGAAGCCCAGCAGGGGGATCGGCAAGGCGGAGAGCGCGGCGTTGAGCGCGCATTCGTCGCCGCCTTCGACAATGAAAGCGCCGAGAACCTGCCCCTGCAGGGTCAGCTGATCGACATGCCAATGCGCGCGCTTATCTTTGCGCCTATGCCGCGCGAGCCGCGCCCGCAATCCGCCGGGGCCTTTGGCTGAGCCGCAGTAGAGGTAATCGCCGGATTCGAGCGTAACGGCGATTCCGCCGGCCGTCGCGGTCAACGGCGCGCCAAGCCGGAGCCAGAGAGCATAGGCGCCAGGAGCCGCATTCACCGCTCCCGTTTCGCGAATGAAGCGGATCACCCAAGCTCTCTCTCGACGTCAGCCCGCCTAAAAGCGCGTGAGCACGAAGCTCACAAAGGCCATGGCCCCGGCAAGAGTGAGCGCGGAGCCGACCGCGAAGCTCTTGGAGCCTGCGTGAATGAGCTGGGCCTCATGGGCGATCAGCGGCAGCAGCGTCCCGAAGACCGTCACGAGAAAACCGCCGACCAGAATATGTATCGGCTTTACCTCGACAATTCGAGTCCAGCTCAAGTCGATCCCCTTTGAACGCGCCAAGGCGACGAGGGCGGAATATTTCGCATTGACCCATTTGACGAATCGCCCCAGCAGGCCGGTGAGAATGACGACCGCGAAGGCGAGCATCGCATAGCTCAGCCAATGCCATTTGAATGGAAAAAGCTTGTCCACCAGCGCAAGCAGCCAATTGAACAGGTGCAGCGGGAGACTCGCGAAAGTGACGAAAAACTCGGTCAGACAGTCGATCGCCACGGCGATCGAAGCCGGCGACAGGATCAGGATGAGGCCGAAGAGCAATCCAGCCGGGATTCCGATACGCAGATCGGAAAGAACGCTCAGGAACCGATAGGGCGCCTTTACGAACAGACGCGGGTTTTCGTCCGGTTTCAGGTCGTTGACGATGAAATTGCCAATTCCGTTCCAATGCCTTTCCTGTATCGCGCCGCTATGGCCGCCGAGCGCGAAATATTCGGATTGCGTGAGGCGCGCGTCATGGGCAGAGTCGCCTAATTCGGTAAAGCCGTCAAATCCGCCCCCGCCAAGATCGGAGAAATAATCCACGCTTTTCGGCAACAGGGCGACCACCCAATCTGTCGCGCCCCGCGCATTGTGAAACCGTTCGATTGCGCCTCGATTGAGGTGCTTCGTCCACTCGAAATTCTGGTTCACGACGCTGCCCGCAAAATAAATATTGGCGAAGCGCGCCGCAGGATATTTCTCCAATGCGTTGGCGGCGAGATAAGTGCCGTTCGAATGTCCGACATAATGGAGTCTTGCGTTCGGATATCGCGCTTTCACATTGACGTAGAGGTCCATGAACCATTCGGTTTTCTGCTGCCGAATCCAGGGCAGCAGGAATTCGCCCATCGGAAAATAGCCGTAAGTCGGCGTGCAGGTGACGAGCTGCGGCGGCGCAGGACTGCGCCGCCGGGCGTCGGTTTCCTTAATCGCTTTGGCGATCCGATGCGTCCAATAGCCATTGTCGCGAATGCCGTGGATGATGAAGACGACATTTTCGACATCGTGCTTCGGCTCCATCGGATTGTCTTCGAAGAACACCGGATTTTTCGTCACGTCGATCAGCGCCGGAATCTCTATTTCTTCTTTGTTCGACGAAAATTTCGTCGGCGCGGTCTTCTCGCCGATTAGCGCGGTCAGAAAGGCCTTCTTCCTCTCGCCGTCCTCGGTTCTGGAATACCTGATCGCCTCCATATGGTTGGTCTCGGGCATTTCCAGAAGGAAGAACTTGCGCTCGTTCGGATCCTTCTCAAACCGTCCGTCGACGTCATTGTCGACCTGATCGAGCGGCGAAACGAAATCGTCGGTCGTGCCGATTATTTGGACGACAAGCGGGTTGTTCTCCCCGTCGGGCGCACGCTTGAGTTCGCGCCCCGATACGGCTTGGATATTGTTGTATTGCTCGATCGACTTCTCGTCGAACCAGCGGCGGTAAGCCATCCACTTCAGGCGCGTTTGCACAATGAACGTCGAGCCTCGCCTCATATCGAACATCGTGCGGCCGATATTGCTCGCCTTGTCGATGAATTTTCGAATAAAGCCCTTGTCGGCGTCGGCCTTCTGCGGCCCGAGTTGGCCAAGGAACCTGACGGCGCGCGACCAGAATCCGAGCAGGTTCAAACCGACCGCCGCCCACCAGGAATCTCGGTCGGAGACGCTCCACCCTTTGTCCCATGTGCCAATGAGCACAAGCCGTTCCACCTTCTTCGACCAGTCGCGCGGAACGCCGGGAATGTCGTCGCGATCGTTCCCGGCGAAATCCGGCGAACGCGACGCGCCATGCAGAAAAACGCGGCGCAGCAATACGCCGCCCATGCTGTGGCCGACGAAAACGATCCGAGAATAGCCGCCGCGCGTCCTCCATAAGTGATCGAGATCGTCCGCGATCATTTCGACGATCGCGGCGGCGCCCGTGCCATCGCGCCATCTGAAATAAGGCATCGTCGGCGCGTAAATGTCGGCGCCTCCGGCGTTAAACGCTTTCTTCGCCAAATCGATCGCGTCGGCCATACTGTCGCGGGTGGCGCCGGCCGGGAGCTGGATTTGACCGGATGACACTCCCAGTCCATGAAGGATGACGACAAGCGTCGCGCCGCGCGCGTCCTTTTGCCATGATTCGAAGCCTTCCCACTGGGAAGGAAGTCGCAGTTCCTCCGACGACGTCATTGAAATCGCCTTTCAAAAAATTACTCGCGGCTCCTAAAGCCGCGCGCCGCAATTGTTTAGTTCTAGACGACAGAACCACGCCGCGTCAACGCGTCCGATGCGAGTCACAGGGCTCCGAATCCAGGTTAAGGAGGCGCCATTTCACCGGGTCATGGCCGGGTTTGTCGCGGCCATCCTCGCAAGGAGGCCCAGCAATTGTAAAAACATGAGCTGGACATGCCGTCTCTGCGCGAAGCGTTTCGCGATTGTCCAGCGAGGGCGGCCGGGACAAGCTCGGCCAGGACGGCTGAAAGTGCGCTCAAATTAATCCGAGTTCGGAGCCCTGACGCGAAACGGACAGGTTCCGCTCACGCGATCATCACCCGCGCGGCGCCTTTTTCATCGCCCAAAAGCTCGAGAACCCTGGCGACGATCGCCTTGCTGTCGAGCATCGCCCTGGCGATCATCAGCTCATGCTTGTCGTGGTCGATATAGGCGTCGGGCAGAATCATGCTGCGGAATTTGAACGCGCCGCGCGCGCCGTCAAGCAGCCCGTCTTCTGCGAGCGCCTGGAAGACCTGCGCGCCAAAGCCCCCGATCGCGCCTTCCTCGATGGCGATGAGGACTTCGTGATTGGCGGCGAGCCCGCGCAGCAGGTCGCGATCGATCGGCTTGGCGAAACGGGCGTCGGCGACCGTCGTCGACACACCGTAATTTTCTAGCTCCGCCGCCGCCTTCATCGCGTCGGCGAGCCGCGTGCCGAGCGATAGGATCGCGACCCTTGAGCCTTCGCGCAGGATGCGGCCCTTGCCGATTTCGAGAATCTCGCCGCGCTCCGGAAGTTCGACGCCGACGCCCTCGCCGCGCGGATAGCGGAAGCCGATCGGTCCCGCGTCATAGGCCGACGCGGTCGCCACCATATGCATCAGCTCGCCCTCGTCCGAGGGCGCCATGAGGACGAAGCCCGGCAGGCAGCCGAGATAGGCGAGATCGAAGGCCCCGGCGTGGGTGGGGCCGTCGGCGCCGACCAGGCCGGCGCGGTCCATGGCGAAGCGCACCGGCAGGTTCTGGATCGCCACGTCATGGACGACCTGATCATAGCCGCGCTGCAGGAACGTCGAATAAAGCGCGCAGAACGGCTTGTAGCCTTCGCAGGCAAGCCCCGCCGCGAAGGTGACGGCGTGCTGCTCGGCGATCGCCACGTCGAAGGTGCGGTGCGGAAAGGCCTTGCCGAAAATATCTAAGCCGGTGCCCGACGGCATCGCCGCGGTGATCGCGACGATCTTGTCGTCATGTTCGGCTTCGGCGATCAGCGCCTTGGCGAACACATTGGTATAGGTCGGCGCATTGGCCTTGGGCTTGATCTGAATGCCGGTCGCGACGTCGAACTTATTGACGGCGTGGCACTTGTCGGCGGATTCCTCCGCCGGTCCGAAGCCCTTGCCCTTTTGCGTGACGACATGCACCAACACCGGGCCGTCGTCCTTGTCGCGCACATTCTTGAGCACCGGCAGCAGATGGTCGAGATTATGCCCGTCGATCGGCCCGACATAATAGAAGCCGAGCTCCTCGAACATCGTGCCGCCGGTGATAAAGCTGCGCGAGAACTCCTCGGCTTTGCGCGCCTTGTCATAGATGAACCGCGGCAAATGGCTGGCGAGCTGTCTGGCCGCCTCGCGGATTGAGCGATAGGCGCCGCCGGACACTAAGCGGGCGAGATAGGCCGACATGGCCCCCGTCGGCGGGGCGATCGACATGTCATTGTCGTTGAGGATGACGATCAGGCGGGAATGCAGCGCCCCGGCGTTGTTCAAGGCCTCATAGGCCATGCCGGCGGACATCGAACTGTCGCCGATCACCGCCACGACATGATTGTCGCCGCCGGCGAGGTCCCGCGCCACCGCCATGCCGAGACCGGCCGAAATCGAAGTCGAGGAATGGCCGGCGCCGAAGGCGTCATATTCGCTTTCGGCCCGTTTGGTGAAGCCGGAGAGGCCGCCGCCCATGCGCAGCGTGCGGATACGGTCGCGCCTGCCGGTGAGGATTTTGTGCGGATAGGTCTGGTGGCCGACGTCCCAGATCACCTTGTCGCGTGGCGTGTCGAACACATAGTGCAGGGCGACCGTCAGCTCGACGACGCCGAGACCCGCTCCGAGATGCCCGCCGGTGACCGAGACGGCGTCGATCGTCTCATGGCGCAATTCGTCGGCGACCTGCTTGAGCTCATTGGGGCGGAGCTTGCGCAAATCTTTGGGAGTGGCGATCCGGTCGAGGAGGGGGGTCTTGGATGTCGTCAATGGCTCTACTCTGCTCGGTCATCAACAAGCGCCAGAAATCCGAGCATTACTCGCTAAGCGGCGCCCCAGCAAACGCGCCGCAGCATTCACCGCGATTCTGTCGACGACTGTTGCCGAGATGCAACGGCGGGCAAAGGCGGCGGCGGTCAGAAGGGAAAGTCTCCGAAGCTGGATTGGTAGGTCGGCTCCTGATCGGCGGGGCGGTAAATCGGTCGCGGCTGGGCGCGCGGCTGGCGCGCCTCGCGCGGGCGCTCGAATTCGTCGCGGGCGATCGTCCGGCCGCCGCCGGTGATTTCGATCGTCGCCCCATGTTTTTCGACCCACTCATAGAGCTGCCGCGCGTTGGGAACCGCGAGCCGCACGCAGCCATGGGAAAGCGGACGGCCCAGCCCGCGCTCGTAGCTGCCGTGGATGGCGAGGCCGCGCGGCGAAAAGAAGATCGAATAGGGCATCGGCGCCTGCTCATATTCGTCGGAATGATGGTCGGCCTCCATGCGCATGACGCCGTAACTGCCCGCAGGCGTCTCGTAACCCCGCCGGCCGCTTGAGATTTTCCATCTCACGGTCTCGCCCTGGGGGGTCACCGCCTCAAGGCTTTGGGTCGCAAGATCGATCCGGATGCGCACCGCGGCGCCTGCGGGGAGGGTCGTCGGAAGAACGACCGCGACGAGAATGGCGAATAAACGCAGAACGCTGACCATGCCGGACCTAAACACGGCGACGCCCAATCGTAAAGCCGAACCGATGAATAGCCTGGATTTTCGAGCTTTTTCGGTTAACGGAGGGCGGAGCGAGCAATCCTCCAAGGCGACAAATTCAGCCGTTTCCCGGCGCGCGCCGTCCCGAACCGCGAAGGTTCGATCAATGATTCCTTAAGCATGTTATGAGGATGTCGCCAGAGTGGCGCGGATGTCGCCCGGCCGGAATCGATCGCAAGAAGAACCGTCTTCGCGCGAAAGGGAAGCTTGGCGCTTCGCGGCGGCGCCCTCGCCTTTTTTCGCTTCATCGCTATAGTGCGCCGGCATTCCTTTGGGACGAATCGCCGTGACGCCTCGTTTGCCGCTCCTTACCCGCCGCGCCGCGGCGGCTCTTGCGCTGGCGCTCGCCGCCGCGAGCCTTGGCGCTTGCGGCCGGCGCGGCCCGCTGGAGCTTCCGCCCGAGACCCAGGCGCGCGGCGCCTATCTTCGAGCCCAGACCGAGGCCGGCCAAACCAAAGCGGCGGCTCCTGGGGCGCCCGCGCCGGAGAACGCCCCGGCGCCGCCAATCCCCGGAACCATCGGCAATCGACCGCCGGATCAATACCCCTTCCCGCTCGACCCGCTGCTTTAAGCCGATGCATCTTTTCGCTTACCGGAACGGCGCGCTCCACGCCGAAGAGATCGGCGTGCATAAGCTCGCCGAAGAGGTGGGGACGCCCTTCTACTGCTATTCGGCGGCAACCATCCGGCGCCATTATCGCGTGTTCTCGCAAGCCTTCGCCGGCCTCGACGCGCTCGTCTGTTATGCGGTGAAGGCCAATTCCAATCAGGCCGTGCTGCGTCTTCTGGCGAAAGAGGGCGCCGGCATGGATGTGGTTTCCGGCGGCGAACTGGCGCGGGCGCTCGCCGCTGGCGTCGCGCCCGAAAAAATCACCTTTTCCGGCGTGGGCAAGACGGCGAAGGAGATCGCCGCAGCGCTTCATGCCGGCATTTTTTGTTTCAACGTCGAATCGGAGCCGGAGCTTGAAGCCCTGTCGCAGGCGGCGGTCGCGTTGGGGCGCGCCGCGCGCGTGTCGCTGCGGGTCAATCCGGACGTGGACGCGCGCACCCATAAGAAGATTTCCACCGGCCTCGCCGAAAACAAATTCGGCGTGCCGCTGTCGCGCGCGCGGGAGGTCTATGCCTTCGCGGCGAAGCTCGCTGGCATCGAGATCGCCGGCGCCGATATGCATATCGGCTCCCAGCTCACCGATCTCGCGCCCTTCGACGAAGCCTTTTCGCTGCTCGCCGAGCTGGTGCGCGACCTGCGCGCCGACGGCCATGCGATTTCGCATGTCGACCTCGGCGGCGGCTTAGGCATTCCCTATCATGAGGGCGACGATCCGCAGTCCTACCATCCCGAGGAATACGCGAAGATCGTCCGCAAACATTTCGGCGGTCTCGGCTGCAGGCTCGCGCTGGAGCCGGGACGGCTCATCGTCGGCAACGCCGGCGTGCTCGTCACGCGCGTCATCTATGTGAAGCATGGCGACGCCAAGACCTTCGTCATCGTCGACGCCGGCATGAATGATCTGGTGCGCCCGACGCTCTATGACGCCTGGCACGACATCATCCCCGCGCGCGAGAGCGCCGATCGGCAAAGAATCGTCGCCGACGTCGTCGGGCCAGTCTGCGAGACCGGCGACTTTCTCGCCCATGGACGCGAGATGATCAAGCCGCGCGCCGGCGAGTTGCTCGGCGTGCTGACGGCCGGCGCCTATGGCGCGGTGCAGTCCGGCACTTACAATACGCGCCCGCTCGTTCCGGAAGTCTTGGTCGATGGCGCGCGTTACGCCGTCATTCGCAAGCGCCAGAGCGTCGAAGAGATCATCGCGATGGATCATGTGCCGGACTGGCTTTAGGTCGCGCCGGCGCCTAGCCCAGCATCGGCGCCTCGGCGTCGAGGAGCCCCAGGGTCAATCTCACCCAACCAGCGGGAATGTGAAAGACTTCTGCGGCTTGGACCGCGCTTGATTTAGAAGCCCCAATGGGGCACATTCGGCGCGTGAAGAAGCCGCTTCATACCGTCGCCGAGACGCAAATCTACCTGTCTCGCGCCGAAGGGTTGATGAGCGAAAGCGAGCGGAGCGCGATAGTCGATCTCCTGGCTGCAAGCCCGGACGTCGGCGATCTGATCCCCGGAACCGGAGGGCTTCGAAAAGTCAGAGTTCCCCTGGCGGGTCGAGGAAAAAGAGGCGGCGCACAGGTCATCTACTACTTCCATGACCAGACGTTGCCGATTTATCTGCTGCTCGCCTACGCCAAGAACGAGCGGGACGATCTTTCCAGCGAGCAGAAGGCCGTGCTGCTGCGGCTCGTCGAAATCATCCGCCCAAGGAAACGAACATGAAAGAAGCGCTGTTCAACGATCTTGTAAAGAGCCTGGAACAAGCGGCGGCGCATGCGCGGAACGAGGCGGTTCCTGGCCTAAAGGTTCACCCGGCGCCAAGCGCCGCCGATATTATTGCGATTCGTCAGCAGGCTGGCCTCACGCGCAAGCAATTCGCGGCAATTCTCGGAACGGCCGTCGGCACGCTTCGCAAATGGGAGGATGGGTCCCGCGCGCCGAGCGGCGCCGCTCGCACGCTGCTCCTCGTTCTAAGACGCAATCCCAAAGCCGTTCTCGAAGCGCTCGCCGCATAACGACGACAAGGCGCATGATGTGGCGCCTCCCGGCGAGAGCTCGCGTTTTTCGTCGAGCCCGGCGCCGCCCGCCTCATGTGCCGCACCGGCCGACGACGGCGCCGGCGCCGGCAAAGACGGGCTCAATACGCCAATGCCCCATGCGCGCGTCGATACTCGCGATACCACTCGACGAGCGCCGCGACGCCTTCGTCGAGCGACGTATGCGGACGATAGCCGGTCAGGCGCTCGAGCAAATCGGCGCTGGCGAAGGTGCGCGGCACGTCGCCGGGCTGCATGTCGAGATAGTTGCGCTTCGCCTTCTTGCCGAGCGCTCTTTCGATCGTATCGATAAAGTCGAGAAGCTTGACCGGTTCTCCTCGACCGATATTGACGATGCGATAGGGCGCAACCGGCGAAACGCTGTCGTCGCCTGAGTCGCGTTCCGGAACGCAATCGATCAGGCGCACGACGCCTTCGACCAAGTCCGACACATAGGTGAAGTCGCGCGACATGTCGCCGTGATTGTAGATGTCGATGATTCGGTCGTTCTCGATCGCGTCGACGAATTTTAGCGGCGCCATGTCCGGCCGGCCCCAAGGTCCATAAACAGTGAAGAAGCGAAACATCGTCGTCGGGATCGACCACAGATGCGCATAGGAATGCGCCGCGGCTTCACCCGCCTTCTTGGTCGCGGCGTAAAGCGTCAATGGAAAATCGGTCCGGTCGCTCTCGTGAAAAGGCACGGTGGGGCTCGCCCCATAGACCGAGCTTGTCGAGGCCCATAAGAAATGACGCGGCTTCAAGAGACGCGCGATCTCCATCACGTTGAAGGCGCCGACGAGATTGGCGTCGACATAGGCGCGCGGATTTTCCAACGAATAGCGCACCCCCGCCTGCGCGGCGAGATGGATGATGACGTCGGGCGCCGCCTGTTCGGCGGCGCGGGTCAGCGCCTCCATGTCCTCGAGCATCGCGATCGTATCGCGATAGCCGTTGGTTCGCAGCAAGATGGCGCGGCGCGCCTCCTTAAGAGTTAAATCGTAATAGGGCGTCATGCCGTCGTAGCCGTCGACGAGATGCCCGGCCTCCAGCAGTCGCTTTGCCAGATGAAAGCCGATGAAGCCGGCTGTGCCGGTCACGAAGACGCGCATGAGCCGCCATGTTCCCGCGTGATAAAAGCTTCGCCGTCATGGGCGAAGGCGGTCCGCCTGTCAACGCGCGCGCCCGTCGCCTTTGGCTTTCGCGCCCGCGCGCCATATGTTGGCGCGTAAGGCGATGCGGATGGAATTACTGGATCGGTCGCCGGAGCTTTCGCGAGCCTGGAGGCTCGCATGGTTGCGAACAAGGGGGACCCGCCATGTTCGATGCGGCCGGCGCCAGGGCGCCGCGCGTAATCCACCCGCTCTTCGTGAGGGTGACTCATTGGGTGAATGCCTTCGCGATTTTCGTCATGGTGCTGAGCGGCTGGCGCATTTACAACGCCTCGCCGCTCTTTGGCTTCGAATTTCCGCGAGGCTTTACGCTTGGCGGCTGGCTTGCCGGCGCGCTCGCCTGGCATTTCGCCGGCATGTGGCTCTTAGCGTTCAATGGCGCGGCCTATCTCGCCTATGGCGTCGTTTCAGGTCACTTCCGAAAAAGCTTTCTGCCGATTTCCTTCGGGCGCGTGCTCGACGACGTCATTCTCGCAGTCCAAGGCCGTCTCCACCATGCGCCGGGCCGCTACAACGCCGCTCAGCGCCTGCTCTATGTCGGCGTCATTCTTGCCGCGATCGTCGCCATTTTCTCCGGCCTCGCCATCTGGAAGCCCGTGCAGCTGCAAGGGCTGACGGCGCTAATGGGCGGTTATGAGACAGCGCGACTCGTGCATTTCTTCGCCATGGCGGCGATCGTCGCCTTCCTTGTCGTCCATATCGGCCTCGCCCTCGGCGTGAAAGGCGTGCTCGCGCCGATGTTCACCGGCCGCGCTGAGGCGCCTTGATGAAGCGGTCTCGCCTTTCCGCCTTCGGGCCTAAGATCGCGCGACTGGAGCGCCGGCTCTTTCTCAAGCAGGGCCTGTCGCTCGGCGCGCTGTCGCTGCTCTCTGGCTGCACCTTGAAGGATGACGACGACGTCGATCGGCTGCTTTTCGCCATGTCGCGCTTTAACGACAAAATGCAGGCGGCGCTGTTCGATCCGACAAGACTCGCGCCGACCTATGCCGAAGCCGACATCGCGACGCCCTACCCCTTCAACGCCTATTATGAAGAGAAGGATGTTCCCCGCATCGACGGCGAGAGTTACAGGCTGCAGCTCTCGGGCCTGATCGCCGACAAGCGGCCTTGGAGTCTCGGCGACCTGCGCACGCTGCCGCAGTCGCGCCAGATCACCCGCCTCGTCTGCGTCGAGGGCTGGAGCGCGATCGGCCAATGGCGCGGCGTCGCCTTCCGGCATTTTCTCGAACGAATCGGCGCCGATCTCACGGCGCGCTACGTCGGGTTCAAATGCGCCGACAAATATTATTCGAGCATCGACATGCCGAGCGCGCTGCATCCGCAGACGTTGCTCGCGCTCGATTTCACGGACGCCAAATATGGCTTTCCGCTACGCCTAAGAATTCCTACGAAACTTGGATTCAAGAACCCCAAATTCATTCATGAAATCTTCGTGACCAACGACTATCCTGGCGGCTACTGGGAGGACAAGGGCTACAATTGGTTCAGCGGCTCTTGAACTGGATCGGGCTGCATTCATCGGATCACGACGTTTTCTTGCCATTTTTTTGACTCTCAATAGGCGCCGCGGCAGCTGAGTCGGGGCCGCAACGTCGAGGGAGGACACATGACCAATCGTCGGCCCTGCGTAAACGGCATCCTCGCCGCGGTCCTGTCCGCAAGCATCATCCCGATTCACGGCGCGCTGGCGCAGGAGAAGACTCCGACCGCGCAGCGGCCGGTCGTCCGGCTTCCCGCCACTCTGCCGGTCAAGAACGAAACATCGCCGAGCGAGGCAATCAAGCCGGAAGATGCGGAAGCGGGCGACGGCGAATAATCGGTCGCAATCTTAAGAATTCATTAAGCGCTTCGTCACATTGCGATTGACTGCGCGAATTCCGCCATAAAATCACCGCAGCGCAGGCTTGACCGCGACGCATCTTGATCGCTGTTCGCCGCTCTGATGTCTGCGGGGCGGGCCGGACGATTCGGCGGGGGGTCTCATCTTCGAGGGGACCATCAAGCGATGAATCAGCGACCCAGCGTGAACGGCGTTTTGGCCGCCGTGTTGTCGGCGAATTTTCTCCCCATTCATGGCGCGCTCGCCAAGGAAGCGCGGTCCGCGAAGCCGCCCGGCGCCCGCAAACATCCGGCAACGTCGCCACAAGCCTCAAAACGCGGAGCCGCCACGCCCTCGCCCGACGGCGCCGCGGGAACGGGCGACAAGCGGTGACGGGCGTCGCCGCTCGCTAATAATCGACCGCGACAAGATAGAGACCGTGCGGCGGCGCGACCTGTCCGCAGCGCGCGCGGTCTTTTGCGTGAAGCGCCAGCGCCAGATCCTCGATGCGCCACTTGCCGCCGCCGACATGTTCCAGCGAGCCGACCATCGAGCGCACCTGATGATGCAGGAAGGAGCGCGCCGAAGCGACGATCTCGATGCGTTCGCCGTCGCGACGCACGTCGAGACGCTCCAGCGTGCGCAGCGGCGAATTCGCCTGGCATTCGGCGGCGCGAAAGGTGGTGAAGTCGTGACGGCCGACGAGCGACTGCGCCGCGTCGTGCATGGCTTGCGCGTCGAGCGGACGCTTGACGTGCCAGGCCCGACCGAGGCCAAGCGCGAGAGGCGCGCGGCGGTTGTCGATGACATAGCGATAATGGCGGCGAATCGCCGAAAAGCGCGCCTCGAAATCGTCGCCGACCACGCGCGCCGATAAAACCGCGATCGGATCGGGCTTCAGATGCGCATTGATCGCGTCGCGCAGCCGATCGGCGCGCCAGTCGGGGGCGAGATCGACATGCGCCACTTGACCCAGCGCATGCACGCCGGCGTCGGTGCGGCCGGCGCCCTGCACGACCGCGCGCGCGCCGCCATTGATCGCGGCGATCGCCTCTTCGAGCCGTTGCTGGACGGAAACGCCATTCGCCTGCCGCTGCCAGCCGACGAAAGGCGCGCCGTCATATTCGATGGTCAGTGCGAAGCGGGGCATTTACGCTGTCGGAAGCTGTATCGAATTCGCGGAGTCTCATCGACGGAATGCGGGTTCACTTCAATTTTCCGAGGCTAGCACTCGAGAAACGCCGTCGACGAATTCCGGCGCTTTCGATCGCCTGCGCCGCTTCAGAAAGGCTGATGCGCCCGTCGGCGCCAGTGGCGTAATCAGCCGTGGCCTTGAGATTGTATGCGCGCGCCAAGAAAGTAACGAAGCGCCTGTCGATGCGGGGTTCTTCCCTGGCAAGGCGCGCGAATTCGCTGCGAACGCCATTGTGACTTTTTGCAATCTTTCCGCTGCGTTCAAAAATATAAGCCTGCGCCGCATTGTAGGCGGCAAGATAGGCTGCTCGGCCCGCCGCCTCGGCGAGATCATTGTCGGCGACGATGCGCGCCTCCTTCAATGCTTGGTGCGCTTTTGCGAGATAAGCGCCCGTTTCCGGCTGAGTCACAGGTCGAGGCCATCGAGCCGAAGCTCGTGCATGAGCGGCGTGCGCGCATCATAGGCTCCGAGGGAAAAGGGGAGCGCGTTAATCACGGCGCCGGTGTCGTAGAGAATGTCGGTTTCAATCTCGGCGAGACGTCCGCTTTCTTGCCACAAGCTTTCGGGCTCTTGCAGGAAAACCGCGATATCGTAATCAGAATCCGGCCGAGCGTCGCCTCGCGCCCGCGAGCCGAATAAGACAGCGCGCACGAGCCTCTTGCCATAGGCCTGTATGAGCGCGGCTCGGAAGCGCGCAAGGATCGGATCGAGAACTGGCGGTTTCGTCATTGTGAAAACCTGACATATTCACGATGAATTTCACACTCTATTCGAACTCAAAACTTCCCTTAGCCGGCCGCCGTCGCCGAAGGCGCCCGCCGAGCCTCGAACTCATGCCAATGTCACGCCCTTCGTCAGCCTGCGACCGCGGGCGAATTCGCCAAAATCCATCTCGCCCTTGCCGGCGCGCTGCACGCGCAACAGCCTCAGCGCGTCCGCGCCGCAGGCGATGAGCCCGTCATCGTCGAGGGCGGCGCCCGGCGTCCCCTTCCCCGCTTCGACCCGCGTGCGCAAAACTTTCACGCGCTCCACGCCATGGCCGAGGTCGGCCTCGAAAAAAGCGCCCGGAAAGGGCGAGAGTCCGCGCACAAGATTGTGGAGGTCCGCCGCCGACCGCCGCCAATCGATCCGCGCCTCGCCCTTGTCGATCTTTTGCGCGTAACAGGCGCCCTCTTCGGCCTGCGGCGTGTAATGCAACTCGCCTGTCGCAAGCAGATCGAGCGCCTCGCCCATCAGCGGCGCGCCGAGTTCGGCGAGACGATCGTGCAATTCGCCCGCCGTCATTTCGGCGTCGATCGGGGTCTTGGCGGTCAGGGCGACGGGCCCGGTGTCGAGACCGGCCTCCATCTTCATCACCATGACGCCGCTCTCGGCGTCGCCCGCCATGATCGCCCGCTGGATCGGCGCGGCGCCGCGCCAGCGGGGCAGGAGCGAGCCATGAAGATTGAGGCAGCCATATCGCGGCGCATCGAGAATCGGCTGGGGCAGCAGCAGGCCATAGGCGGCGACGACCGCGACATCGCTGTCGAGCGCCGCGAATTCCGCCTGCGCCTCGGCGCTTTTGAGGCTTTTCGTCGTGCGGACGGGGAGGCCCAAACTCTCCGACAGAACATGCACGGCGGACTTCTTCTCGCCCATGCCGCGCCCAGCGGGACGCGGCGGCTGCGTATAGACCGCCGCGACCTCATGGCCTCGCGAGACGATTTCCGTGAGCAGGCGGGCGGCGAAGTCAGGCGTGCCCATGAAGACGACGCGCAAGCGGTCGCGCAATCGTCAGGCCCCGGCTTGTTCCGATTGGCGGTCGGCGGCGGCGCGACGCTCGGCGGCGATTTCGTCGTAGCGCGCCGCCTTGTTGAACTTCTTGACCACGCGCTCGCGTTTCAGGCGCGACAGATGGTCGATGAAGAGGCCGCCTTCGAGATGATCGAGCTCATGCTGCACCACGGTGGCGAGCAGCCCATCCGCGTCGAATTCCTGGGCGGCGCCGTCCCGGTCGAGATGGCGCACGCGCACGCGCGCCGGGCGCTTCACGTCCTCGTAATAGTCGGGCACCGACAGGCAGCCTTCCTGATAGACGCGCAGCTCCTCCGACGCCCAGATGATTTCCGGATTGATCAGGAAGAGCGGCGCCCGCTCCTCCTCGGTCTTGCCGATGTCGACGACGACGATGCGCTTGGCGACGGCGACCTGGATCGCGGCAAGGCCGATGCCCGGCGCCTCGTACATCGTCTCCAGCATATCGTCGAGCAGACGCCGCACTGCGTCGTCGACCCGGTCGACCGGCTCGGAGACCTTCCGCAACAGCGGATCAGGAAGCGTGATGATCGGCAGAATGGCCATTGATGTTCGCCGTGGCTCTTTGCGTTTCCGAGAGAGTTTCCAAGAGATAGGCGCGCCTGGAGCGTGCGTCAAACGCAACCGGGAGGCCTTCGCCTAGTTTCGTCGGCCGTGCCTTTCTATCCAGTCGCGCAACTCGCGGAAGGGGGAGCTCATCGCTGAATTTCGCGCCTTGAGCGTGACAGTAGTCCCCTCCCGCTCGACCGTGATTGTATAGGACATGCTGTCGGGATGCGGCTCGGCGGGCGAGGGAGGCTCGCTCGCCTTGACGGCGGCGTCGATCATATTGCCGAGATCGCGCGCTGCTTCCGGCGGCAGCGCCTTCGCGTCAACCACGACGGGCGGCTGCCGCAGGCGTATGCCCGCCGCCAGACCGCCATGCTTGGACAAGGATACGATCATCGTTCTCCCGTAATAATCGCGTCAGCGCTCCGCCGATGGCGCCCGGTTCAATTGCGCGCCGAAACGCGCCGCGATTTGGCGCCGTTCACCTCCCGCGAGAGCGCCGACACCTGTTCCGCGAGCGCCGCGACCTGCCGCGATAGCGCGGCGAGCGAATCCTCCTCGCGTTGCGTCTGGCCATTGCCCCGACGCGCCCGTGGCGGGGTCTCCATGCGCGCGACGACCGGAGCGATGCGAACCCCGACTTCCTGCCAGGCGGAAGCAACCGCCTGCTGTTCCCGGCTCCCTGTCCCGTAGAGACGGTCCGCCATCATGAAGGTCAGTTCGGCGAAGCCTCTGAAGTCGGTCGTCGGACTCGACGCCCTCAGCGATTCATACCAGATTTGGCCGGGCGCTTCCCAGGCGTAGCCGCCGATCTCTGTCGCGACGAGGTAAAAGGCCTTGTTGGGAATGCCCGAGTTGATGTGAACGCCGCCGAAGTCGCCTTCTTCCGTATCTGGCAGGTCGTCATATCGGCTCATGTGGTCGGGCTGAGGATCCTTTCCGAAAATGTCGTTGTCATAGGCGCTCCCCGGATTCTTGAGCGAGCGGAGCGCGTCGCCGGCGATCGCCGGCGTAAAAATGTCGGCGCCGATCAGCCAGTCGGCGTCCTCGGCGGACTGATTCAAGCTCCATTGCTTGACCAGCGAGCCGAACACGTCGGAGACCGACTCATTCAGCGCGCCGGACTGCCGGTGATAGACCAGGCCGGCGCTGGTTTCGGTGACGCCATGGGTCAGCTCATGGCCGATCACGTCGAGCGAGCCGGTGAAATCGCTGAACAGCATGCCGTCGCCGTCGCCGAAGACCATCTCGCTCCCGTCCCAGAACGCATTGTTGTATTCCCGGTCGTAATGGACGAAGCCGTTAAGACGCATGCCTCGGCCGTCGATCGAGTCTCGTTTGTAGACCTCCTTGTAGAAATCGCGCGTCGCGCCGAGACCATCGAACACCCGGTTAATGGCTGCGTCGGACGACGCCGGCCCTTCCTCGGTGCGCGCGACTCGCGCTGCGGACAGATTGGTCGAATTGCGGCAATCAAAAACCGTGCGCTGCGCTGCGCCCATGTTTGATAGCGTCAGACTCGCGCGAACCGATCTCTGGCCGCGCAAACGGGTGGTCGTCAGCAGAGTGCGCATGGCGATCTGGCGCAACTCCTTCTTGTCGCTCTCGACAAGCCGCAAAAGAATATGTGGCGGAACGATGCAGTTGATGCAGGAACAACGCATGGAAATAACTCCTCTATAAAAAGGCGCCGCCGCCGCAGCGCCGGACGATCGCGATAGAACAACGCAGTCAGCATAAAAAGGTTTCGTGATCGTCCAAACCGCGTCTTTGCCAAGCCGCGAAAGGCGGATAACATACAGGCGCAAAAAGCGATCGCCGCCGCGCGGAGGCGGCGCGCCACGGGGAGCGCGCGCCATGGCTTTGCTGATTTTTCTGGGGCTCATCGCCGCCGTCGGCTTCTGGCTGGTCGGCGTCTACAACGGCCTTGTGTCGCTGCGCCAGCGCGGCAAACAGGCCTATTCCGACGTCAATGTGCAGCTCAAGCAGCGCCACGACCTCGTGCCCAATCTCGTCGAGACGGTGAAAGGCTACGCCACTCATGAGAAAAGCACCCTCGAGGATGTGGTGAAGGCGCGCAACGCCGCCGTGTCGGCGCAGGGAGCGGCGCAGCAGGGCGCCGCCGAAGGCGTGTTGACCGGCGCCCTGTCGCGGCTGATCGCGCTTTCCGAATCGTACCCCGATCTGAAGGCGAACCAGAACTTCCAGCAGTTGCAGAGCGAATTGTCGGATATCGAGAATAAGATTTCCGCGGCGCGGCGGTTCCTCAACAACACCGTCGCCGAATATAACGCCACGCGGGAAGGCTTTCCCGGCTTCCTCATCGCGCAGCGCTTCGGCTTCGAGCCGCTCGACTATTTCGAACTCGACGAGACCCAGCAGCGCGCGATCGAAACCGCCCCGAAAGTGGAGTTTTAGGCGCGAGCAAGCGACGAGCGGAAATTCCCGATCGGGAATCCTGATTCAGCCGAACGCAGTTCGAGTTCTCGGCGGATTCCCGATCGCGCGCTTCTTTCGCGTCGGGGACGACAGCGGCGACTTTAGCGGAAAATATCATGTTCAAAGCCTACGGCCTTTACTCCTACATTCGCGCCAATGAGTTGCGCTCGACCTTTCTGCTCGCCGGCTTCGTCGTCCTGTTGCTGGCGCTGATGTTTTCCTTCGCGCTCATCATCGAAGCGATGAGCGTGCATCCCGGCGCGCCTTTCGACTATATTTTCATGCTCGCCGTCGACGATCTGAAGCGCGGTTGGCCGATCGGCGTCATCGCGGCGGCGATCTGGTTCGCCATCGCCTATCGCTTCCATCAGAAGATGATCGATTTCGCGACAGGCGCGGCGGCTCTGTCCCGCGCCGAGTCGCCGCGCATATATAACCTCCTCGAAAACCTTTGCATCTCGCGCGGCGTGCCAATCCCGGCGCTGCAGATCATCGAAAGCGACTCGCTCAACGCCTACGCCTCCGGGCTGAAAGAGGGCCAGTACAAGATCGCGGTGACCCGCGGTCTGACGCGCGATTTGACCGACGCCGAGCTTGAGGCGGTGCTCGCGCATGAACTGACGCACATTCGCAACCGCGACGCCCAGCTTCTCGTGATCGCGGTAATCTTCGCCGGCATTTTCGCCTTCGTCGCCGATCTGACCATTCGCCGCTGGGATTTCCCGTTCGGTTTCTCGCCGCATCGTCCGGAGCGCGACAATGGCCGCAGGGGCAATGGCGGCGCCGCCCTCGCCATTCTTCTCGCGCTGTTCATCATCGCGCTGAGTTGGGGCGCCTCGGTGCTGATCCGCTTCGCGATTTCGCGCTCGCGCGAATTCCTCGCCGACGCCGGCAGCGTCGAACTGACCAAAAACCCCGACGCGATGATTTCGGCGCTGCGCAAGATCGAGGCGCATGCGGCGATTCCGAAAATGCCGTCGCGCATGCAATATTTCTTCATCGAATCGCCGGCGCTTCATCCCGGATCGGGCTGGTTCGCGACTCATCCGAGCGTCGACGCACGCATCGCGGCGTTGGTCGAATTTGCTGGCGGTCGGGACCTACCGGTCGCGACCGAGGGAGAAGCGCCGCCCGAGTCCGCCGATGCGCCGAGCAAGGCCGAAGCCGCCTTCCTGCCTCAAGATGGACTTGCGCCGCTGTCGCCGCCGCAAGGACCGTGGGGCGGCGCGAGCCACTGATCGGCGCGCCCAGCTCATTGTGGCCGCCACGAAAGCAGCTCCATGTTTCGTAATTAAAATAAATCCAGAGTATAAACTGGATCGTTACACATTTTCCAAAACATATGCTTTTTATCAGTACTGAACATGCGATACGCTATGCGTGTCATTAGCGGCGTTTATCAATGGAAGGACTGTTAGGGGCTTCCTACTGACCGCTGAAATTGACGACAAGATCGCATTCACGAATCATCGATTCATGAACGCGATCTAGTTTCTTGAATTGACGCATTTTCTACGCCGAACCGGCAGCCGCTTCGGCGGAAAATGCTCTCGATTTCGCGGAAAGAGGCGCGGGCATGAGCATCACGGTTATCTTCGGTTCCGACGGCGGCGCGACGAAGGGGGTAGCTTCCAAAATTTCGAAAAAATGTCAGGGGCGGTCGATCGACATCAAGGAGGCCACGACCGACGACTTCGAGAATTGCCATCTGCTGATTCTCGGTTCGCCAACCTATGGCGACGGCACGCTGCAGACGGACTGGGAAGAGAACATCGACAAGCTGCGCGGCGCCAATCTGAAGGGAAAGAAGGTCGCCCTGTTCGGCACTGGCGATCAGCAGACCTATCCGCTTTCCTTCGTGGACGCGATGGGCATCCTCTACGACGAAGTGTCGGCGCTCGGCGCAGAGGTAATCGGCTTCACCGAAACCGCCGGCTACGACTATGTCGGCTCCACCGCCGAGCGGGACGGCAAGTTCGTGGGCCTCGCCCTCGACCAGGACACCCAATCCGGCATGACCGAAAAAAGAGTGACCGCATGGCTGAGCCAGTTACTTTGATCTGCGACGGCGCTCCGCCGCTCTCGTCGGCGCCCTATCGGTCCGTCGAAACCGCGCCGGTGCTGCGGCTCATTCACCACAATATTTACGAATATGGGAGAGGCGTTCGCGGCCTGTTTCTGATGACCGTCACCCGACCGGAGCTGGCGCTGGCGCTCGCCAAGCTGGACGCGCATGGCATCCCCCGCTTTGTCCAGGATCTCAGCCCGGTCAAGGCCAATCTCTTCTTTGGCCGGCCGGCCTTCGTCGCCGTGGCGCGCGCCATCGTCACCCGTCCGCTCAATGCGCTCACCGCGGAGGAAGACTTCATGCTCGGCACGCTGCTCGGCTATGACCGCGAACAGCAGTGCCATCGCTTTCTCACGCGCTCCGGACGGAGCATGCCGGACGACATGCCGCTCGCGGCCGAATGAGTGGCTTACCGGACGCCAAGCGCGCGGCAGACGCCGGCTCTATGCTACGTGCGCCTTCAAGAATTTGATCGCTTTCGCGCGCGACTCTTGCGCTTCGGGGAGAAAGCTCATTAGCTGCCATGCGTGCGGCACGCAGGGCCACATTTCGAGCCATGCGTCGACGCCCGCCTGCCGCGCGCGGGCGACAAGCCGCGTCGAATCATCCCTCAGCGCTTCATCGGCG
>NZ_JAXMCX010000004.1:0-284498 GCF_046349115.1 Methylocystis sp.
TGGGGTTTTCGAAAGGCTGGCGCGGGCGGAAGGCTAAACTGGTTGAAAGACGACTATGATTTCTCAAGGGGTGAACGCGGCAAGTTCTTCCGCGGCGAACTCGAATTGTCTCCCCCCTCCATTTGGAGCGGGAGACAAGGGAGTTCTTGCTGTCGCGCGCCGAGGCCAAGGGGCATTCGCTTGATGAAATCGTCAACGAATTGCTCAAGGAAGACATTCGGCGCATTAAGGGGGCGAGTTAATGAGCTGGCCGGTCTCGGAAAACGCGACCTTGGCGCGAACTTAACCCCCATCCTTCCCGACCGCCTCCTCAACGAGCCGCCTCACCACCGCTGGGTCGCGCGGGAAGCCGGCGCGCATCCATTCGGCCTGCAGCGTTTTGAGCGCGTCGCCTAGCGCCTTGCCCGGCGCGACGCCGCGGGCGATGAGGTCGGCGCCCTTGATGGGAAAGGCGGGCGTCGGCGTCTCTTCGAGATAGCGCGCCGCTTCGAGCCAATCGGCGTCGTCCGCCGCCGCGGCGCTTTCGGCATGGGCCAGCGCCAGAGCGTCGGCGGCCGCGCGCGGGCCGCATAAAAACAGCATCTCGCGCAGATGGGATGGAGGCGGCGGGGCGTCGCGTCCGTGGAGCGGCGCGAAGCTTCGCGCCGCCGCGGCCAGCCGCGCGAATTCGTCGTTGGAGAGCCGCAATCGGTCGCGTAGTCGCTCGGCGTCTTCGACGGTCAGCGCAGAGAACGCCGCCAAGCGCAAAACCGCGTCCGCCGGCCTGCCTCTGGCCGCCTCGCGGTCGGCGAGTCGCTGCAGGCGGGCGGGATAGCCGATGCCGAGGATTACTTCGATCACGCCGGCGTGCGACATGGCGCGCAGCACTTCCGGCGCCCGGCGCGCGAGCATCAGTTTCATCAGCTCGGCGCGGATGCGCTCGCGCGACAGGCGCGACAGATTTTCCCGCGCGACGATCGACTGATGCAGGCCTTCACGGTCGAACGGCCCTTCGCCATGCGAGGCGTTAAAGCGAAAGAAGCGCAGGATGCGCAGATAATCCTCGCGAATCCGCGTCGCGGCGTCGCCGATAAAACGGACGCGCCGCGCCTCAATGTCCGCAAGCCCGCCAACGTAATCGTGAATCTTGCCATCGGGAGAGAGCGACAGCGCGTTGATGGTGAAGTCGCGGCGCTTGGCGTCCTGCTCGAAATCGCCGCCAAAGCGCACCTTGGCGAAGCGCCCGTCGGTCTCGACATCCTCGCGCAACGTGGTGACTTCGTAAGGCGTTCCGGCGACGACAATGGTCACGGTGCCGTGCTCGAACCCGGTCGGAACGCCTTTCAGGCCGGCGTCGCGCGCAGCCGCGAGAACCGTGTCGGGCAGCGCCGTCGTGGCGAGGTCGATCTCATGCGGCGGCAGGCCGAGCAACGCGTCGCGCACGGCGCCGCCGACGACCCTGGTCTCGGCGCCGGTCTTGGAGAGCGCCGCGAACAATGTCGCCAGACGCGGATCGTCAAGAAGTCTTCGCGCCGCCGTCATTCAAATCGGCCCGGCGTCAATTTTCCGTTCTCGACATGGGCAGGCACATAGGCGCCCTGGTTCAACCGGGTGAGGCCGAGCGTGACGACGCCGGCGATGGCGATAAGTAGTCCGGCGATCGTCAGCAGCGAGACGATCCTGCCATGCCAGAGTTCGCGCACGAAGGGCCACCGCCGCTGCAGCAAATGAAAAAGCGCATAGGCGACGAAAGGCGTCAAAAAGAGCAGGGCGGTTTCGACGATTGCGCGCCACATCAGCGAGAGCGCCTTTCAGAATCAGTGCCGGCGACAGAATATACATGGCGCAGTTGAGACGGCGGTTTAATGCGGAAGGCATGAACAAACTGTCACGTGCAAATCATTGCGCAAGCGGCAAAATGCCCTTATCGCGCCGGTCGCGCTTGAATTGCGACGCCGGCGGGATAAAGTTTGAGGCTGGCCGTCAATCCGCCTGCTTCGCCTTTAAAATCCGCGCGAAGCCGATGGCGCCGGGTTTTGGATCGACGCCCGGCGGAACTGGGCGGCTGTGACGCCGGGCGCCCGACTCTCCTCATCGACAGGCTGCCAGAGCAAGGCTGACATGACCTCACTCGACACTAAGACGACTTCGCTCGAATCGGCCGTCGTCCAATCCGCCGAACGCGCTTTGGACCATATCGGACGGGCCCGCGCCGCCATCGGCGCCGTCATCTTCGGTCAGGACGAGGTCGTCGAACAGGCGCTGGTGACAATATTGGCCGGCGGCCACGGATTGCTGGTCGGCGTGCCCGGTCTCGCCAAGACCAAGCTTGTCGAAACGCTTGGCCGCGTGCTCGGCCTCGCCGAACAGCGGGTGCAGTTCACGCCCGACCTGCTGCCCGCCGACATTCTCGGCTCCGAGGTGCTGGAAGAGGGCGCGGACCGATCGCGCTCGTTCCGCTTCATCAAAGGGCCGATCTTCACTCAGCTGTTGATGGCCGACGAAATCAACCGCGCCTCGCCGCGCACGCAGTCGGCGCTGCTGCAGGCGATGCAGGAGCATCATGTCAGCGTCGCCGGCAAGCGCCACGATCTGCCGCGGCCCTTCCATGTCCTCGCGACGCAGAACCCCCTGGAGCAGGAGGGCACCTATCCGCTGCCCGAGGCGCAGCTCGACCGCTTTCTGATGCAGATCGACGTGCATTATCCCGACCGGGCCAGTGAACGGCGGGTGCTGCTGGAGACCACCGGCGAGACAATGGCCGAGGCAAGCCAGGCGCTCGACGCCGACGAGCTGATGGCGACCCAGCGGCTAGTGCGCCGGCTGCCGATCGGCGAGAAGGTCGTCGACGCGATCCTCGATCTGGTTCGCGCCGCCCGTCCCGACGGGGGCGATCCTGAAATCGCGCCGCATGTCGCCTGGGGTCCGGGGCCGCGCGCGGCGCAGGCGCTGATGCTGGCGACACGGGCCAGGGCGCTCGTCACCGGCCGCCTCGCGCCGTCGATCGACGACGTGGCGAAGCTCGCCGCGCCGGTGCTGCGCCATCGCATGGCGCTCAATTTCGCCGCGCGCCGCGAGATGAGCGTTTCCGACGTGATCGCAACCCTCGTGACGCGGATCGGGTGACGCGTCTTGGACCTTTTTCGCCGTCAGACGGAAAAGCTGACGATGTTCGCTGACGTCGCCACGCGCGCCTATGATCCGGCGCGGCGCCAGCCTGCGGACGGCGCGGCGGCGGCCGATCTCGCGAGCCGAATGCCGCGGCTCGTGGCCCGCGCCCGTGAAATCGCGGCAAGCCTCGCCTATGGGGTTCACGGCCGCAAGCGCGCCGGAGTCGGCGAGACCTTCTGGCAATATCGGCCGTTCGCTTCGGGCGAGGCCGCGCATCGCATCGACTGGCGCCGCTCGGCCCGCGGCGATCAGCTCTATGTGCGCGAGCGTGAATGGGAGGCGGCGCACGACTATTTCCTCTGGATGGATTGCTCGCCGTCCATGGCTTACGGCTCGTCCCTCGCGACGGACGACAAGCTTTCGCGCGCCGTCACCCTTGGGCTGGCGCTCGCCGACGTGCTTGTTCGCGGCGGCGAGCGGGCGGCGGCGCTTGGACTGACCGCGCCGGTCTCGGCCCGCGACGTGATCGACCGACTCGCGCGCGCTTTGGCCGAGAACGCAATGGCGGCGGCGCATGACGATCTTCCGCCGCAGGCGCCGCTGCGCCCTCGCGCGCGCGTCGTGCTGATTTCCGATTTTCTCGTCGAACCGGACGCGCTCGCCGCGCGCCTGCGGCGCTTCGCCGACGCCGGCGCCTCCGGAGCGATCCTGATGGTGACCGACCCCAGCGAAGAGACGCTGCCCTTCTCCGGCGAAACCGTTTTTCTCGACACCGACGGCGGAGCCGCCTTCCACGCCGGCGACGCGCGGAGCCTGCGCGCCGCCTATGCGCGTCGCTTTGAAGCGCATCGCGACGCCGTGCGCCGCGCCGCGCAACGCGTCGGCTTCAGCTTCCTGCAGCATCGCACCGACCGGCCGGCGGCGGAGGCGGCGCTGGCGTTGGCGATGGGACTGCTGGGCTCGGACGGCGTGGGGTTCGAGGAGCGGTGCTGATGTTTTCCTTCGCCGCGCCGCTCGCGCTCTTTGGCCTGCTGGGTCTGCCGCTGATCTATTGGCTGCTGCGGGTGACGCCGCCGCGCCCGCGCGAAATCGTCTTTCCGCCGACGAAAATCCTGCGCGAGCTGAAGCCGGATGAAGAGACGCCGGCCAAGACCCCGTGGTGGCTGATGGCGCTGCGGCTGGCGCTCGCCGCCGCGCTGATTTTCGCAATGGCCGGTCCCGTCTGGGCGCCGAGCGGAATCGTCGCATCCTCGGCGCCGACGCTGATCGTGATCGATGACGGCTGGCCGGCCGCGCCGACATGGGAGCGCCGCATCGAGGGCGCCGCGTCGATCATCGAAGCGGCCGCGCGCGCCGGCGGCCCGGTCGCCGTTGCGCTCGCCTCGGAGACTGCCGCGCCCATTCCGGGAGGTGGACCGCGCGCGATTGAGAAATTGCGCTCCGTGCGGCCCAAGCCGTATCTCCCCGAGCGCAAGGCGATCGGCGAAGGGGTCCGGGCTTTTGTCCGCGCGCATCCGGCTGCGCGGCTCGTCTGGATCGCCGACGGCGTCGCGCAGGGCGATGCGTCAGGTTTCGCGCGGACGCTGAAGGCGTCCGGCGCGAACAGCGTCGAAGTTTATGTCGAAACTCATGCGCCGCGGGCGCTCGCCGCGCCGACCAATGACGCCGCGGCGCTCGGCGTGGACGCGCTGCGAACCGGCGATGATGCGTCGGCTGTCATCGACGCCCTCGACGCCAAAGGCCGGACGATCGGCCGCGCAACGGCGGATTTCAACGGCGTATCGCGCGTTCGCGCGAAAATCGAACTGCCGGTCGAACTGCGCAATGAAGTGAGCCATCTGCGCATTGAAGGCGAAAACTCCGCCGGCGCGGTGGCGCTCTTCGACGCGCGTTCGAAGGTGAAGCGCGTCGTGCTGGTCGGCGGCGAGAGCGCAGATCAGGCGCAGCCGCTGCTCTCGCCGCTCTATTATCTCGAAAAAGCGCTCGCGCCTTTCGCCCAGGTGCGTACTGCGCGGCCGGGCGCCGTCGATCCGGTTGCGGCGCTGCTTGCCGAAAATCCCAATATCATGGCGCTCGCCGATGTCGGCCTCGCGCCCGGCGAAACCTTCGACGCTTTGTCGCGCTTCGTCGAAGAGGGCGGCACGCTGGTGCGTTTCGCCGGTCCGCGCCTCGCCAACGCCGACGACGATCTCTTGCCGGTGCGCCTGCGCCGCAACGGCCGCGTGCTCGGCGGCGCCATGTCCTGGGAAGAACCCAAGTTATTAGCCGAGTTCGATGCGACGAGTCCGTTCTTCGGCCTGCCCGCATCGAAAGACGTGACAGTCCAGCGGCAGGTTCTCGCCGAGCCCGATCCCGGACTCGCCAACAAGACCTGGGCGCGCCTTTCCGACGGCACGCCGCTCGTCACGGCGGAACGGCGCGGCAAGGGGCTGATCGTGCTGTTTCACGTCAACGCCGACGCCAATTGGTCGAATCTGCCAATCTCGGGACTGTTCGTCGACATGCTGAAACGGATCAGCGCCATGGCGGGAGAAACTGCGCCAGCGGGCGGCGAACGATCCGACGTCGCCGCCGATCAGTCGGCCCTGGCGCCGATGCGCCTTCTCGACGGATTTGGCGCGCTCGGCGCGCCCGGCCCCGCCGCGCAAAGCATTCCGCCGGGCTTCGACGGCCCCGCCAGCGCCGAACATCCGCCGGGACTTTATGGCGTGGGAGAAAATTTCGTCGCCGTGCAGACGTTGCGTCCGACGGACGAGATCAGCGCTTTCGATTTCGCCGGCGCTGGCCTGAGCGCGAGCGCCTTGCGATCCGGAGCGCAGCTCGATCTGCGCGGCCCGCTGCTGCTCTTCGCGCTTATCGCCTTCATCGCCGACGCGCTGATCGCCATGGCGCTTGGCGGCAAATTGCGCCTGCGACCCTTCGGCGCCGCGACCGCCGCGATGCTGGCGCTGCTTTGCATGACGGCGATAATGCACGACGCACGCGCCGAACCCGCGCCGAAACCAGCCGCCGCTCAAAGAGAGAAAGACGCCGCGTTGACGACGCGGCTCGCCTATGTGATTTCGGGCGACGCCCGCGTCGACGAAACATCGCGACTGGGCCTTGAGGCGCTGACGCAGGCGCTCAATTCGCGCACCTCTTTCTCGCCCGGCGAGCCGGTCGGCGTCGATCCGGCGAAGGACGAACTCGCCTTCTATCCCATGCTCTATTGGCCGATCGTCGCCACCGCGCCGCAGCCTTCCGCTAAAACGACGGCGAGAGTCGCAGCCTATATGAAACAGGGCGGGACGGTGGTCTTCGACACGCGCGACGCGCTCTCGCAGCGCGTCGGCGGCGCGCCGACGCCGGAGACGCAATGGCTGCGCGACCTGACCAGAGGCCTCGACATTCCGCCGCTGGAAGTGACGCCGCGCGATCACGTCATCACCAAGACCTTTTATCTGCTCGACGGTTTCGTCGGGCGTTACGCCAATGGCGAGACCTGGGTCGAGGCGCTGCCGCCGGAGCCCAAGGATCAGGCGGCGCGCCCGGTGCGCGCCACCGACAGCGTCTCGGCGATCGTCATCACCTCGAACGACCTTGCCGCCGCCTGGGCGCATGACAAGCGCGGCCAGCCGCTGTTTCCGCTGACGCCGGGCGGCGCGCGCCAGCGCGAATTCGCGATCCGCGGCGGCATCAATCTCGTGATGTATACGCTGACCGGCAACTACAAATCCGACCAGGTGCATGTGCGCGACCTGCTGGAAAGGCTCGGCCAGTGAGCGGCGATTGGCGCGACGCGAACTCACCCGCGCCCCTCACCTCACCTCTCCCCGCAAGCGGGGAGAGGAAGCGGCCAACGCTTCGCGAAACGAATAAAGGCGAAGGCGCAGCGCTGGTTACCCCTCTCCCCGCGAAAGCGGGGAGAGGTGAGGTGAGGGGCTTGGGCATTCATCGAGACGCTTGGAGCAAGGCGATATGAGCGACCTTACGCTCGCCTTTTCGCCGCTTATTCCCTGGCCGGCGCTTATCGTCTTCGCCGCGCTTGGCGCCGGCGCACTGGCGCTGATGGCCGCGAGAGGCCAGCGCGGCGCGGCGGTCCGCGCGCTCGCCCTCGCTTTGTTTCTGGCCGCGCTCGCCGATCCGTCGCTGGTGCGCGAAAAGCGCGATCCGCAAAAGAGCGTCGTCGCCGTCGTGGTCGACAAGAGCGACAGTCAGAAATTCGGCGAAAGAGACGCGCAGACCGAAGCAGCGCGCAAGGCGATCGACTCGGCGCTCGAAAAATTCGGCGACATCGAGACGCGAACGATCGGCGTCGCCAACGACGCTTCCGGCAATGACGGCACCAAGCTTTTCGGCGCGCTTGCCGAAGTCTTGAAGGACGTTCCGCCGGAGCGCGTCGGCGGCGCGATACTTCTCACCGACGGCGTCGTCCACGATATCCCCGCCAAAGCCGAAGCGCTCGGCTTCAAAGCGCCCGTGCATGCGCTGGTGAGCGGCCACCAAGGCGAACGCGATCGCCGCATCGAGCTGGTCGAGGCGCCGCGCTTCGGCATCGTCGGCAAAGATCAGATCATCCGCGCCCGAATCGTCGATCTTGGCGGCGACGGCAAGCGCATTCCGATCTCGGTGCGCCGCGACGGCGAGGCGCTGCCGACCTTCAGCCCAGTTCCTGGCGACATCGTCAGCATTCCGGTGCGCATCGAACATGGCGGACCAAATGTCGTCGAGCTTGAAATCCCGCCGGCGCCGGGCGAGCTGACGCCGCTCGACAACAAAGCGGTGCTGTCGATCGAAGGCGTGCGCGATCGGCTCAAAGTGCTGCTTGTCTCCGGCGAGCCGCATCCAGGCGAGCGAAGCTGGCGCAATCTCCTGCGCGCCGACGCCAATGTCGAACTGGTGCATTTCACCATTCTGCGGCCGCCGGAAAAGCTCGACATCACCCCGGCGAGCGAATTGTCGCTGATCGCCTTTCCGACCGCCGATCTCTTCGGCCGCAAGATCAATGAATTCGATCTGATCATCTTCGATCGCTATTCGAGCCAGACGACTCTGCCCTCGATCTATTTCGAGAATATCGCCAATTATGTCGAGAACGGCGGCGCTTTTCTCGCGGCGGTCGGCCCTGATTACGCGACGCTGCGCGGGCTCTATTACTCGCCGCTTGAAGATATCCTGCCGGCGCGTCCCGATGGCGCGCTGATCGAACAGGCGTTTCGCGCCCGGGTCAGCAGGGACGGCGCGAAACACCCCGTTACGCGCGGCCTCGCGGGCGCCAACGCCGAGCCGCCGAATTGGGGCGAGTGGTTCCGGCAGGTCGACGCCAATGTGGTGAAGGGCGATTCAATCATGTCCGGCGTGCGCGACAAGCCGCTGCTGGTGCTGTCGCATGAGGGCAAGGGCAGGGTGGCGCTGCTGCTCTCCGACCAGATCTGGCTCTGGGCGCGCGGCTTCGAGGGCGGCGGCCCGCATGTCGATCTGATGCGCCGCCTCGCCCATTGGCTGATGAAGGAACCCGATCTCGAAGAGGAGGCGCTGCGCGCGTCGGCGCATGGCCGCGAGGTGACCGTCGAGCGCCAGACGATGAAGGAGACGCCGGCGCCAGTGATGGCGACGGCGCCGTCGGGCGCGCGCGAAGAAATCGCCGTCGCGCAGAGCCAACCGGGACTGTGGCGGGCGCGTTTCGACGCGAAAGAGATGGGCCTGTGGCGCTTCGAAAGCGAAGGTCTGACGGCGCTGGTCAATGTCGGCCCACCCAATCCGCGCGAATTCCGCGAAGTCGCGTCGACGACGCAGAAGCTGCAGCCGCTGGCGGAAGCGACCGGAGGAACCGTGCGGCGACTTTCGAACGGCGGCGGCGACACTGCGTCGATGCCGCGCGTCGTGGAGCTGCGCGACGCCAACCGTTACGGCGGCGCGGATTGGATCGGCGTCAGACAGACCGGCGCCTCGACCCTGGTCGGCGTCGAAATCGCGCCGCTCGGTCTCGGGCTATGGGCGATGCTGGCGCTGGTCGGCGCGGTGGTGGCGGCGTGGGGTTGGGAGGGGCGGCGGTAAGGTTGGGGAATTTCCTTCTCACGCTTGCAGGAGGGGGGAAATAGCCGCCTTCCTTGCTACACTCTCTATCTTGTTCGGAGAGATTCGCCTTGCCCAGCTACCGCTCAATCGGCCTCATGTCCGGCACGTCGATGGACGGCGTCGATGTTGCGCTCATCGAAACCGACGGCGACGCCGCCGTCGCCTTCGGGCCGACCGGTCATTACCCCTATAATGACGCCGACCGCGCGCTGCTGCGCAATGCGCTCGCCGAAGCCGCGACGCTCGAAGACCGCGACGCGCGGCCGGGCGTGCTCGCCTTCGCTGAGCGCATGGTGACGGATCGACACGCCGAAGCGGTCGAGACGCTGATCGGCGAGAACGCCATCGATCCGGGAAGCGTCAATATCGTCGGCTTTCACGGCCAGACCGTGCTGCACCGTCCCAAACAAGGGCTCACCATTCAGATCGGCGACGGGCCGGCGCTCGCCGCCCGTCTCGGCCTCGACGTCGCCTATGATTTCCGCGCCGCCGACATCGCCGCCGGCGGCGAGGGCGCGCCGATCGTGCCGGTGTTCCATCGCGCGCTGGTCATCGCCGGCGGCATGAAGGGCGAGGTGGCGCTGCTCAATATCGGCGGCGTCGCCAATGTCACTTATGTCGCCGACGGCGAGGCGCCGATCGCCTGCGACACCGGGCCGGGCAATGCGCTGATTGACGATCTGATGCTCCAACGCACCGGCGCGCCGATCGACCGGCACGGCCATATGGCGGCGCGCGGCCGGGTCAACGAAGCGACGCTGCTTAAAATGCTAGCGCATCCCTTTTTCGACGAGCCGCCGCCGAAATCGCTCGACCGCAACGCTTTCGCGCTCGACGCGGTGGCCAAGCTTTCGACCGAGGACGCCGCCGCAACGCTCACCGCCTTTACCGCGGCTTCGGTGCTGCGGCTTTTCCCGCATCTGCCAACCCAGCCGCAATTGCTCATCGTCTGCGGCGGCGGCGCGCGCAATCCGATCCTGGTGCGCGAACTCGTCATGCGTCTGCCGTGCAAGGTGACGACCGCGAATGCGGTGGGCTGGTCGGCGGATTCGATGGAGGCGCAGGCTTTCGCTTATCTCGCCGCGCGGGTGCTGGAAGGTCTGCCGATCACCTTCCCGACGACGACCGGCGCGCCGCAGGCCATGCCCGGCGGCGTGCTGGCGCGGGCGGCCCCATAGGATTCAGTCCGGATTCGTCATTGCGAGCGAAGCGAAGCAACCCAGAGGCCGGCGCTGAATTGCTTCGTCGCTTGCGCTCCTCGCAATGACGCCTCAGTCGCCCCGCGCGGGAATGGCGATGCGCGGCGGATTGCCGAGACGCCGGTCGAGATAGGCGTCGACATGGGCGATCAGCGGCTCGACCCTCTCTTCGAAGAAATGGTTCGCGCCTTCGACCACCGCATGTTCGATGACGATGCCCTTTTGCGTCTTGAGCTTCTCGATCAGCCCGGTCACTTCCTTGAGCGGCGCCACCCGGTCCTGATCGCCGTGTATGAAGAGGCCCGAAGACGGGCAGGGCGCGAGGAAGGAGAAGTCGAAACGGTTCGCGGGCGGCGCGACCGAGATGAAGCCTTCGATCTCGGGGCGGCGCATCAGCAGCTGCATGCCGATCCAGGCGCCGAAGGAGACGCCGGCGATCCAACAGGCGCGCGCTTCCGGATTGACCGACTGCGCCCAGTCGAGCGCCGCCGCCGCGTCGGAAAGCTCGCCGAGGCCGTGATCGAAGGCGCCCTGCGAGCGGCCGACGCCCCGGAAATTGAAGCGCAGCACCGAAAAGCCCCGCTCCGCAAAGGAGTAGTAAAGATGATAGACGATCTGATTGTTCATCGTGCCGCCGAATTGGGGATGCGGGTGCAGCACGATCGCGATCGGCGCGCCGCGCGTGGCGGACTGATGAAATCGGCCTTCGAGCCTGCCGGCCGGACCGGTGAAGATAACCTCGGGCATTCATGATCCCTTGCAAAACTGGCAAGCGCGCCTTCTACCATGCGGCCCGCAGTCAAATGCAAGGAAATTCGGCGGCTGAGGCCTCGCCTTACGCCGCGCGGGCGATCTCCAGCCCCCGGAAGATGGCGCAGCGCTGGAAAACCGGCAGGCTCGGCGGAAGGTTCTTCTGATGGCAGAATTTCGCCGCGAGTTTGGCGAGGCCCTTGATGTCGCGGCCGGTCGCCTCGGGAAAGGTCGCGACCAGACGATCGATCAGCGCATCGTCCAAGGCGAGTTCGAACTGCCCGGCCATGACGCGCCAGATGCGCCGGCGCGCGTCATCGTCCGGCGGCGCGTAGCGGATGAGCGCGATGCAGCGCGAGACGATCGCCTCGTCGATGTCGTCGACGCGGTTGGTGGTGAGAAACAGCAGTCCGTTGAAATATTCGAGGACGCGCAGGAAGACGCCGACGACGGCGTTCATCGCGATATTGTCGTCGCGCCGCTTGATGTAAACGTCGGCTTCGTCGATGAGCATCACCGCGCCCCAGCGCTGCGCACGGGTGAGAATGTCCTTCAGTGCGGTCTCCATCGTCGCGACATTGAGCCCGAGCTGGCCCGAATGCACGCGATAGAGCGGACGCTGGATGATTTCCGAATATACTTCGGCGGTCAGCGTCTTGCCGACGCCGGGCGGGCCGGCGCAAAGCACCGTCGTGCCGCCTGATTTGCCCTGGACGATGTCGTCCATCAGCACATCCATCTCGGCGGTCAAAATATCGATGAGATCGGTCTGTTCCTCGGGCAGCACCAGCTTTTCCCTCAGCTGCGGCTGATAGCGATAGGGCTGCATCTCGTCGACATGCACCCAGACGTAATGATGCAGATCGAGGTGGAACATGAACATGTAGGGGTGCACCGGAATTTGCGTAAACAGCGCTTCGGGGATCAGCGCCTTGAGTTCGGCGATTTCATCTTCGGCGGCGAAGCGATTGCTCTTGCCGGCCTTGCGCAGGAAATGGCCGAGAATGTCGCCGGGCGCCTCCAGGGTCAGGCTGCGCCCGGTGAGAATGCTTTCGTCATTGACGAGACGCGCCTCCGAGCCATTGCTCGACAGCACGATGAGGTCCTTGCGCGACCAGTCGGTGTCGCGATGGGTGGAGGTCGGATCTTCGGCGTGAAAGCCGATGCCCTTCGCCGAAAATTGCGCGCCATAGCGCCCGCGCCAGTCGAAATAGGTCTCGCTGGAGGCGTCGAAGGATTCGATCAGCGCCGGCGTTTCGCGCACGAACCCGCGCGCCGCCAGGATTTCGCCGATGGTGCGGCCGGCGATGTCCGCACTCATGATCCGAACCAGGTTCGACTGCAGCGTTCCCTTGGCGTTGGCCTTCAATTCGATAAGGATTTTTCCCGCCTCGTCATTGGAGGCCGGAACATAGTCGAAACGGGTGATGACATAGGGCAGGGGTTTGGAGGTGACATTGGCGGTAAAAATCCAGCCGCGGATCGCGTCGGTCGTCAGATAGCGCACCAGCGCCGGCAGCACTTCCTCGAGGTCCTCGGCGGCAAAGCGCGTGCTCTTGGCCTCCATCGCCGCACGCAGGGTCGCGAGCTGCGCGGCCCTGGCGCGAAGATGGGGACCCGCGTCCTGATAGATTGCGCCGAGAAAATCGAGTTCTTCAGCGCTGAAATTCGAAAGATCAGCCTCGACGCGGTCGGAGAAGCGCAGCTGCGCGGACAGGCAAGCGTGAGCCGGAAAGCGCGCGACGAGCGCCTCCACATGGGGCTTGTCGATCTCGATGTGCATGAGTCGCCTTTTCAGGGGAGCCGAATGCACATGCCATACAAGAAACGCGCCGGGGCCGACCCGCTCTGCTAGAATGCCGCCAATGATCAGGCGCGCCTATCTCGATCACAACGCGACCTCGCCGCTGCGCCAGGAGGCGCGGGCGGCGATGCTCGAGGCGCTGGAGACGCTGGGCAATCCCTCTTCGGTCCACGCCGAGGGACGGGCGGCCAAGGCGTTGCTCGAAGACGCCCGGGCCGCCGTCGCCCGTGCGATTGGCGGACCTCGGCGCGGAATCGTCTTCACGAGCGGCGCGACCGAGGCGGCGAGCCTCGCGCTGTCGCCCTGGCTTCGCCGAGAGGGCGAGGCGGCGCCGATCGAGGTGTTGCTGGTCGGCGCCGGAGAGCATCTCTGCGTCCTGCAGGGCCATCGCTTTCCACGCGAGGCCGTGGAAAACGTCCCGCTGACCGCGGAAGGCGTGATCTCGCTTCAAGCGCTGGAGGCGGCGCTGGCGCGACGCGCCGGCGCGCGCGCGATGCTGGCGCTGCAGGCGGTCAATAATGAGACCGGCGTCATTCAGCCGGTCGCCGAGGCGGCGGCGCTGGTTCATGCGGCGAGCGGCGTCGTCGTTTGCGACGCCGTGCAGTCGGTCGGCCGGCTCGAGACGACATTCGCGACCACAGACGCGGACATATTGTTCTTTTCCTCACATAAGCTCGGCGGCCCGATGGGCGTCGGCGCGCTCGCCTTTCGCGATGATAGTCTCCATGTCGAGTCGCCGATGCTGCGCGGCGGCGGCCAGGAGTTCGGACGCCGGGCGGGAACCGAAAATGTCGCGGGAATCGCCGGATTTGCCGCGGCTTTGAGCGCAGCGACCGCCGAGTTGGCCAGCGAGGGAGCGCGGCTCGCCCGTTTGCGCGACGGGCTGGAGAGACAAGTCTTGAAAATCGCGCCCGATACCCGAATCTACGGTTTAGGGGCGCCACGCGCGCCGAACGCCAGCGCTTTCGCAATTCCAGGACTGGCGCCGCGCACGATGCTGATGGCGCTTGACCTGGAAAATGTCGCGCTTTCCGCCGGATCGGCCTGTTCGTCGGGCAAGATGATGGAATCCCACGTTCTTGCGGCGATGGGCGCAGCGGAAAAGGAGGCGCTGAGGGCGAGTTTCGGTTGGTCTTCGACGCAAGAGGATGTAGAACAATTTGGAAAGGTTCTTGCACATGTCGTCGACCGCATGAGGTCACGACAACCCGCCGCCTAGTCGACGCCGAAACTGGGCTGGGCGGCGGCGGAACGATCGGCCGGCGGGCCTTGAACCCGTCGTGACGAGGAGAAAGAAAAATGGCGGCTCGTCAGGAGACCGTTGCGCGTGTCGCGTCAATCGACGTCGACGCATATAAATACGGCTTCTCGACCGACATCGAGACGGAAAAGGCCCCCAAGGGCCTGAATGAAGACATCGTTCGTTTCATCTCGGGAAAAAAGAACGAGCCGCAATGGCTCACCGACTGGCGCTTGGACGCCTATCGGCGCTGGGTGACGATGCCTGAGCCGCGCTGGGCGCGCGTGCACTATCCGCGCATCGATTTCCAGGATCTCTACTACTACGCCGCGCCGAAATCGACGTCGGGGCCGAAGTCGCTCGACGAGGTCGATCCGGAACTGCTGCGCACTTATGAGAAGCTCGGCATTCCGCTGCGCGAGCAGGAAATTCTCGCCGGCGTCGAGACCCGCAAAGTGGCGGTCGACGCGGTGTTCGACTCAGTCTCGGTGGCGACGACCTTCAAGGAAGAGCTGGCGCGCGCCGGCGTGATCTTCTGCCCGATTTCGGAAGCCGTGCAGACTCATCCGGAGCTGGTGCAAAAATATCTCGGCTCGGTCGTGCCGGTGACCGACAATTTCTACGCGACGCTGAACAGCGCGGTCTTTTCCGACGGCTCCTTCGTCTATATTCCAAAGGGCGTGCGCTGCCCGATGGAGCTGTCGACTTACTTTCGCATCAATGAGCAGAAGACCGGGCAGTTCGAGCGCACGCTGATCATCGCCGATGAAGGCGCTTACGTCTCCTATCTCGAAGGCTGCACCGCGCCCAAGCGCGATGAAAACCAGCTTCACGCCGCCGTGGTCGAACTCGTCGCGCTCGACGACGCCGAGATCAAATATTCGACGGTGCAGAACTGGTATCCGGGCGACAGCGAGGGCAGGGGCGGCATCTATAATTTCGTGACGAAGCGCGGCGATTGCCGCGGCCGCAATTCGCACATCTCCTGGACTCAGGTCGAGACCGGTTCGGCGATCACCTGGAAATATCCGTCCTGCATTCTGCGCGGCGACGGTTCGCAGGGCGAATTTTATTCGATCGCGGTGTCGAACGGCTATCAGCAGGTCGACAGCGGCACCAAGATGCTGCATCTCGGCAAGAACACCAGAAGCCGCATCATCTCGAAGGGGATTTCGGCGGGGCGGTCGCAGAACACTTATCGCGGCCAGGTGTCGGCGCATCGCAAGGCGGAAGGCGCGCGCAATTTCACCCAATGCGACAGTCTGCTGATCGGTCATGACTGCGGCGCGCATACGGTTCCCTATATCGAATCGAAAAATCCGAGCGCGCAGTTCGAACATGAGGCGACGACGAGCAAGATTTCCGAGGACCAGCTGTTCTATGCGATGCAGCGGGGACTGTCGGAAGAGGAAGCGACGGCGCTGATCGTCAATGGCTTCGTGCGCGACGTGCTGCAGCAGCTGCCGATGGAATTCGCGGTCGAGGCGCAAAAGCTAATCTCGATTTCGCTCGAAGGGAGCGTGGGGTGATGCGGACGTTGCAGATTTCTTTGCCTGAAGAGCT
The DNA here is from genome assembly GCF_046349115.1 of Methylocystis sp. Lineage (GTDB taxonomy): Bacteria > Pseudomonadota > Alphaproteobacteria > Rhizobiales > Beijerinckiaceae > Methylocystis. Next base: position 15,704 of record NZ_JAXMCX010000004.1, read on the forward strand.
GGAATCGGAGCTTGCCGCGGCCGTCGCTTGTGGCGAGTTCGAGTCCGAGAACGACGCTATTCGCGCTGCTGTCGCGCAATGGCGCACGGAACGCCTAGTGGAGCGGACAAACCTCGATGACTTGCGCCGGCTCTGGCGTGAAGGCGTCGAGAGCGGCTCGGGGCGCTTCGAAACGATCGACGAGATCAAGGCTGAGGCGCGCCGCCGTCGCTCACAGAGCTAAGTCTCCATGCGCGTCATTCGAACTGCGCGCGCGGAAGAGGATTTGATCGAAATCTGGACTTACATCGCCAGGGACAATCAAAACGCTGCGGATCGGACGTTGGATGCGCTGGAAAGGAAAACGAGATTGCTGGGCTCATATCCGCAAATCGGACGGACGCGACCGGACATCGGCGAAGGCGTGAGAAGCGCCGTTAGCGGCGCTTATCTCATTCTGTACCGCTTGCATGGGAACCATATGGAAGTCGTTCGCTATGTGCATATGCGGCGACGACTTGAGGGACTGAATTGATGCTCGACATCAAGGACTTGCGCGTCGCCGTCGGCGGACGCGAAATTCTCAAGGGCCTTACGCTCAGCGTAAAGGCCGGCGAAGTCGCGGCGATCATGGGCCCGAACGGGACCGGCAAATCGACGCTCTCCTATGTCCTCTCCGGCCGCGAAGGCTATGAGGTCACGCAAGGCGAAGCGCGTCTCAACGGCGAGAATATTCTCGAATTCGATCCGGCCGAGCGCGCCGCCAAGGGCGTTTTCCTCGCCTTCCAATATCCGGTCGAAATTCCCGGCGTCGCGACCATGACCTTTCTGAAGGCGACGCTCAACGCCCTGCGCCGCGCCCGCGGCGAGCCGGAACTGCAGACGCCGGAGCTGATGAAGCGCGTCAAGGAGGCCGCCGCCTCGCTCGGCGTTTCCCAGGACATGCTGCGCCGGCCGCTCAACGTCGGCTTCTCCGGCGGTGAGAAGAAGCGGATGGAAATTCTGCAGATGGCGCTGCTGCAGCCGCGTCTTGCTATCCTGGATGAGACGGACTCTGGCCTCGACATCGACGCGCTCCGCGTCGTCGCCGACGGCGTCAATGCGCTGCGTTCGCCCGAGCGCGCCTTCGTCGTCATCACCCATTATCAACGTCTTCTCGACTATATCAGGCCCGATACGGTGCATGTGATGGCGCAGGGGCGGATCATGCGCTCAGGCGGTCCGGAGCTTGCTACGGAGCTGGAAGAGCGCGGCTATCAGGATTACATCGCGCAAGAGGCGGCGTAAGGCGATGATCAAGCTGGCGAGCGAAGCGGAAGCGACGCTTTCGTCCTTTTATGATGAGATGCGCGACAAGGGCGCGGAGCGGCTGCGCGCCGCCGCCTGGACCGCCTTCTCGGCGCTTGGCCTGCCGAGCCGCCGCATCGAGTCGTGGCACTACACAGACCTCAAGACAGCGATGAGCCGGCCGGCGCCGCTCGCCACCGCTTCGCATGCCGCCCTGTCCTTGCCGCGCGCGCATGACTCGCTGCGGCTCGTGACCCTCGACGGGGTTTTCCGGCCCGACCTTTCCGACATCGCGCGGCTCCCCGAAGGCGTCGTCGTCCAATCGCTGCGCGACGCGCTGACCCACGGCGAGCCGCATATCCTGTCGGCGCTGGCGAGCGCCGATATCGGCGCGCAGGACCCGGTGCTGGCGCTCAACGCCGCGCTGATGCAGGACGGAGTCGTCATCGAGATCGCTCCGGGCAAAAAAATTTCCCGCGCGATCGAGCTTGTGACCTTTACGTCCACGGAGGCGACGCAGTCGACCTATACGCGCGCGCTCGTGATACTGGGCGAAGGCGCTCAGGCGACATTGATCGAAACGCTCGGCGCGCTGTCGACGGCGCCGGCGCAGGACAATAGCGCGCTCTTGCTTCGGCTGGCGCAATATGCGCGCGTCGATCTCGTGACGCATCTCTCGGGCGGCGTCGATCAATCGATCCGCGTCGCCTCGCTGCTGGCGCATCTCGACGCCGACGCGAGGATCAATTCCTTCGCGCTGATCGAGGGAGAGGGCCTGCATCGTCGGCAGATTTTCGCGCGACTTGACGGCGAGAATGCGAGCGCCGCTTTCAATGGCGCGACGCTCGGGCGCGGTCGGTTGCACGCCGACACGACGCTGGTCGTCGACCATGCCAAGCCCAATGGCGCAAGCCGTGAATGTTTTCGCAATATTCTCGACGATCAAAGCGTCGGCGTGTTTCAGGGCAAGGTCATCGTGCGCCCGGGCGCCCAAAAGACCGACGGCGTCATGCAATCGAAGGCGCTGCTGCTCTCCGAGCAGGCGACGATGAACAACAAGCCGGAGCTGGAAATCTTCGCCGACGACGTGCAATGCGGTCATGGCGCGACTTGCGGCCGGCTCGACAAGGATCAGCTGTTTTACCTGAGCGCGCGCGGTCTGCCGCGCCGCGAAGCCGAGGCGCTGCTCATCGAAGGCTTCGCGATTGAGTCGATGCAGGCGCTCGAAGACGAGCAGTTGAAGGCGTTTCTGGTGGATCGCGTCAGCGTTTGGCTGTCCCGAAGGATCGCTCGATGAATGAGATCGCGCGCATAACGACGGCTTATGACATCGATGCGGTTCGCGCCGACTTTCCGATTCTCGCCGAACGTCCCTATGGCAAGCCGCTGGTCTATCTCGATAACGCCGCCTCGGCGCAAAAGCCGCGCGCGGTGATCGAACGCGTGGCGCAATTCTACGAACATGAATACGCCAATGTGCATCGCGGCCTGCATTATCTCGCCAACGCTTCGACGGAGGCCTATGAGGGCGCGCGCGAAACCGTCCGCCGCTTTCTCAATGCGCAATCGACCGATGAAATCATTTTCACCCGCGGCGCGACCGAAGCCTTAAATCTCGTCGCCGCCGCCTTCGGCGAAGCCCATATCGGCGAAGGCGACGAGATCATCCTGTCGGTGATGGAGCATCACTCCAACATCGTGCCCTGGCATTTCCTGCGCGAGCGCAAGGGCGCCGTTCTGAAATGGCTCGAGGTCGATGACGACGGCCGCTTCGATCTTGAGGCCTTAGAGAAGCTCTTCACCAAGCGCACCAAGATCGTGACGCTGACCCATATGTCGAATGTGCTCGGCGCGCCGACACCGATCGCCGATGTCGCCCGCATCGCTCACGCCCATGGCGTTCCGCTTTGCGTCGACGGATCGCAGGGCGCGGTGCATCTTGACGTCGATGTGCAGGCGCTCGACGCCGACTTCTATGTGCTGACCGGCCATAAGCTCTATGGACCGACCGGCGTCGGCGCGCTTTATGGCAAGCGTCAATGGCTCGAGGCGCTCCCGCCCTATGCCGGCGGCGGCGAGATGATCGAAACGGTGACGCGCGATACTGTCGCCTACAACGATCCGCCGCAGCGCTTCGAAGCCGGCACGCCGCCGATCGCTCAGGCCGTGGGGCTTGGCGCGGCGCTCGATTACATGGAGCGCCTCGGCCGGGAGGCGATCGGCGCCCATGAGGCGGGTCTGACCGCCTATGCCCATCAGCGACTGTCGCGGATCGACGGGCTGAAAATCTATGGGCAGGCGCCGGACAAAGGTCCGATCCTTTCCTTCGAAATGGCGGCGGCCCATGCGCATGACATCGCCACGGTGATCGATCGATCCGGCGTCGCGGTGCGCGCCGGAACGCATTGCGCCATGCCTCTTCTCGCCCGCTTCGGCGTCACCTCAACCTGTCGCGCCTCCTTCGCGCTGTATAATACGCGCAAGGAAATCGACCGGCTGGCGGAGGCGCTGGAAAAGGCCCGCTCTCTTTTCGCCTGACGAGAACTGCGTGTTCATGAACGATGCTCCCCATACAAGCGCAGCCGAAACCGACGCCGCATCGGAGCGAACCCCCGAGGCCATTGAAAACGAGCGCCTGACGAACGACATCGTGAAGGCGCTGAAGACGGTCTATGATCCCGAAATTCCAGCCGATATCTATGAGCTTGGCCTGATTTACCGGGTCGACATTTCGAATGAAGGGCTCGTCGAGATCGACATGACGCTGACCGCGCCGGGCTGTCCGGTGGCCGGCGAAATGCCTCAATGGGTCGCGAATGCGGTGAGCGCCGTGCCCGGCGTCAGCGATGTGAAGGTGAATATGGTGTTCGAACCGCCCTGGGATCCAAGCCGCATGTCGGATGACGCGCGTCTCGCGCTCGATATGTGGTGAACGGGCACTTAACGGAATGGCTTTGCGATGACTGGCATGATGAAAATGAGCGTGATGAACGTCAGCCCCGCAGCGGCCGAGCGCGTGCGCGGACTGCTTGCCGCGGCCGGCGAAGGGAAGGGGCTGCGCGTCTCGGTGGAGAAGGGCGGCTGCGCCGGCATGTCCTACAAGATGGAGATCGCCGATCCGAAGAGAGGCGACGAAGTCATTGACGTCGAGGGCGGCCGCGTGATCGTCGACGCCGCGGCGGTGCTCTATCTGCTCGGCACGACGATGGACGTGAAGACGACGCAGTTTTCGTCGACCTTCGTATTCGAAAACCCCAATCAAACGTCGGCCTGCGGCTGCGGCGAAAGCGTTGAACTGACGCCGGCCGACGCCGAGAAGCTGGCCGCCGCGTCGGAAATCGGGAGCGCCTGAATCCATTGGGAGTCGCTCATGGACCGCGCGCGTATCGAGGAGCTTTTCGCCCCCTTTGCCGCGGTTTCCGCGAAGCGCATGTTCAGCGGCCATGGCGTTTACGCCGATGGACTGTTCTTCGCCATTGAAGCGGGCGGCGAAATCTATCTGAAAGCCGATCGGCACAGCGCGGCGCGGTTTCGAGAGGCGGGCTCCCGGCCTTTCGTCTATCAAGGCAAGAACCGACCGATCACGCTTTCCTATTGGAGCCTCCCCGACCGGGCGCTTGAGGACCCCGACGAACTCGTTTTTTGGGCCAAATCGGCGGTTGAGGCCGCTCTGCGGGCGGGCTCGAAAAGGTCGAAGCCGGCCGCAAGGAAACGCGCCGCGTCAAAAGCCTGGCCTCGATTGTGACAGAAGACAGAGAATAAGGCGATAAGCTTTTGAATTTCAATGCTCTTCATAAGACGCTAATACTGGCGTCGCCCGCTCGAATCGCCTATAGACATGTCAACTAGACGCTACCCTTGAACTGGCGCTCACTTGGCCGACGACGACACCAGAAAAGACGATTCCGACAAGCCCGGCTCCGACATCAAGCCGGTCTCGATCACCGATGAGATGAAGCGCAGCTATCTCGATTACGCGATGAGCGTGATCGTGTCGCGCGCGCTGCCGGATGTCCGCGACGGGTTGAAGCCGGTGCATCGGCGCATTTTGTTTTCGATGCATGAGAACGGGCACACGCCGGACAAGGCCTATGTGAAGTCGGCGCGCATCGTCGGCGACGTGATGGGCAAATACCACCCGCATGGCGACGCGGCGATCTATGACGCGCTGGTGCGCATGGCGCAGCCCTTTTCGATGCGGCTGCCGCTCATCGACGGGCAGGGCAATTTCGGGTCGGTCGACAATGATCCGCCGGCGGCGATGCGCTACACCGAATCCCGGCTCGCCAAGCCCGCGCTGGCGCTGCTCGAAGACATCGACGAGGGCACCGTCGACTTTCAGCCCAACTACGACGGCAAGGAGCATGAACCGACCGTCCTGCCGGCGCGCTTTCCCAATCTGCTGGTCAATGGCGCCGGCGGCATCGCCGTCGGCATGGCGACGAACATCCCGCCGCATAATCTCGGCGAAGTGATCGACGCCTGCATCGCGATGATCGACCGGCCCGACATCACCGTCGTCGAGCTGATGGAAATCGTGCCCGGGCCAGACTTCCCCACTGCCGCGACGATCCTCGGGCGGGGCGGCATTCGCAGCGCCTTCGCCACGGGCCGCGGCTCGATCATCATGCGCGCCAAATCCGAGATCGAGACTCTGCGCAAGGATCGCGAAGCGATCATCTTCACCGAAATCCCCTATCAGGTGAACAAGGCGGCGCTGATCGAGCGCATCGCCGAACTGGTGCGGGAAAAGAAAATCGAAGGCGTCGCCGATCTGCGCGACGAATCCGATCGCGACGGCATGCGCATCGTCGTCGAACTCAAACGGGAGGCCGTCGCCGACGTCGTGTTGAACCAGCTGTGGCGCCACACCGCGCTGCAGACGAGCTTCCCCGTCAATATGATCGCGCTGAACGGCGGGCGCCCGGAGCTGATGACGCTCCATGACGTGCTGCGCGCCTTCGTCGATTTCCGCGAGACGGTCGTCACGAGGCGCACCAAATTCCGACTCAACAAGGCGCGCGACAACGCCCATCTGCAGGTCGGCCTCGCCATCGCCGTCGCCAATATCGACGAAGTCATTCGCCTGATCCGCACCTCGCCTGACGCAGCCGCCGCGCGCGAGGCGCTGATGGGACGCGACTGGCCGGCGAAGGACATGGCGCCGCTCGTCGAGTTGATCGCCGATCCGCGCCACAGGCTCACCGACGAAGGCGCCATCCGGCTTTCGGAAGCGCAGGCGCGCGCCATTCTCGATTTGCGGCTGCAGCGCCTCACCGCGCTCGGCCGCGAGGAAATTTCAGAAGCGTTGAACAAGCTCGCCGCCGAAATCGCCGACTATCTCGATATTCTGCGCTCGCGCGAACGTCTCTTTGGCATCGTCAAGGACGAATTGCTGGCGGTGCGCGAAGCGCATGCCACGCCGCGCCGCACGCAGATCATCGAAGCCGACGGCGAGGTCGAGGACGAGGATTTGATCGCGCGCGAAGACATGGTGGTCACCGTCTCGCACGCCGGCTACATCAAGCGCGTGCCGCTCTCGACCTATCGCGCGCAGCGGCGCGGCGGCAAAGGCCGCTCCGGCATGCAGACGAAAGAGGAGGATTTCGTCCACCGGCTCTTCGTCGCCAATACCCATACGCCGGTGCTGTTCTTCTCCTCGCTCGGCAAGGCTTACAAGGAAAAGGTCTGGCGACTGCCGCTCTCGGCGCCGCAGGCGCGCGGCAAGGCGCTGGTCAATCTGCTGCCGCTCGAGCAGAATGAGCGGATCACCACGATCATGCCGCTGCCGGAGGATGAGGAAAGCTGGGCGACGCTCGACGTCATCTTCGCGACGACGGGCGGGACGGTGAGGCGAAACAAGCTCTCCGATTTCGTCGACGTGCGCCGCAACGGCCTTATCGCCATGAAGCTCGACGCGGGCGAAGCGATCGTCGACGTCGCCACCGCGACCGAGCATGACGATGTGCTGCTGACGACGCGCGACGGGCATTGCATTCGTTTCGCCGTGCCCGAGGTCCGCGTCTTTCAGGGGCGCACCTCGATGGGCGTGCGCGGCGTGGCGCTGGGGTCCGGAGACCGGGTGATCTCGCTGTCGATTCTCAATCATTTCGAGGCGACCGGCGAGGAGCGCGCCGCCTATCTGAAGCGCGCCAATGCGCTGCGCCGGCGGATGGGCGAGGACGTCTCGCCCGAGGCCGGCGCCGAGGCCGAGGAGGCGACGACGAGCGCCGTCGAACTGTCGGATACGCGCTTTTACGAAATGCAGGCGGCCGAGCAGATCATTCTGACCGTCTCCGAAAACGGTTACGGAAAGCGTACGAGCTCTTACGAATATCGTACGACCGGTCGCGGCGGCAAAGGCATTGTCGCGATGGCGGTCAACGCCAGAAACGGCAAACTCATCGCCTCTTTCCCGGTCGGCCATGGCGATGAGATTATGCTGGTGACCGACGGCGGCCAGTTGATCCGCTGCCCGGTCGACGGCATCCGCATCGCCGGGCGCGGCGCTCAGGGCGTCATCGTCTTCGACACGGCGGAAGACGAGCGCGTCGTCTCGGTCGAACATATCGGCGATGTCGGCGACGGCGAGGACGCACAGACCTGAATTAAGCGTTCGGCGGCAGGGGGAGGCGCATGAGCGAGGGCGACGACGCAGACGGTCCGGCGCTGGTTACCGGCGCGCCGAGGCGCATCGGGCTTGCCATCGCCGAGAGGTTGGCGCGCGAGGGCCGGCCGGTCGTGCTGCACGCTTCTCCGCGCTCAGCCGAGGAAGCGGAGCTTGCGGCGCATGCCGTCCGGCAGCGCGGCGGCCGCGCGGCGACGGCGATCGCCGACCTCGCCGACGCGGAATCGACACAGCGCCTCATCGCCAAGGCTGGCGAAGCCTTCGGCGCGCTGCGGCTCCTGATCAACAACGCTTCGATTTTCGACATCGACGCCGCCGAGGACTTCTCGCTGGAGATTTACGAGCGGCAGATGCGGATCAATCTGCGCGCGCCGCTGCTTTTGTCGCGCGACTTCGCGGCGGCGCTGCCAGCCAACGCGAATGGCGCGATCGTCAATATTCTCGACCAGCGAGTCTGGCGTCTGACGCCGCGCCAATTCACCTATACGCTGTCGAAAGCGGCGCTGTGGGCGGCGACGCAGACCATGGCCCAGGCCTTGGCCCCGCGCATCCGGGTCAATGCGGTGGGGCCTGGCCCGGTCTTTCCCAACGCCGCGCTCGGCGAGAAGGAATTCGAGATGGAGGCGCGCGGCGTGCCTCTGGAACGCGCCGCCGACGTTTCGGGCGTGGTCGACGCCGTCATTTACCTTAGCCGGGCGAAAAGCGTCACCGGGCAGATGATCGCCGTCGACAGCGGCCAGCATCTCGGCTGGCGCACGCCGGACGTGGGGCCGGAATAGCGCGACGCAAGCATAAGCGACGGCTATGAATTCGGCGCGGCTCTCGCGAGCCTGGAGGCTCGCGGTCCAAGGCCGCATCCCGGACCGCGAGCCGGGAGGCTCGCTTGGTTGCGAACAAGCCGAAGTCGGGGCGCTCAATTCGCGGCGCCGACCTAATCGGCGCTGGGCAGCCGGCGGATGGTGAATTCGATTTGGCCATCGTCCAATTCGCGCCAGAATTCGACCTCGGTCATATAGGCGGCCTTGGGAAAGCGCTCGAATAATTCGCGCGCCTTCGCCCGCGCCTCGCCCCGCTCGAGGGTGAAGGTCTCGCGCCGCCAGCCCCCGCCGCGGCCCTCGCGCTTCGTGGCGAAGCGCCGCGCAAGGTCTCTCGGCGCGCTTCTGGGTGCGCTCATCCTGGTGCTCCGGCGCCTGATCCGGGCGATCAGCCTAGCGCATGGGAGGCGGGAAGGGGAGTCGGGGGTCAACGATGGCGCTTGAGCCCGCTTTCCCGCGTCGCCAAACCGCGCTAGACCCGAGCCATGCCCGAGCGCCCTCCTTATATGATCACCACCGCCATTCCTTATGCGAATGGCGCGCCGCATATCGGCCACGCCTATGAGCGCATCGCCACCGACGCCTTCGCGCGGTGGCAGCGGCTTGACGGCTATGATGTGCTGTTCGTCACCGGCATGGACGAACATGGCCAGAAGATGCAGCGCACGGCCGAGAAGGAAGGGCTGACGCCCCAGGCGCTCGCCGACCGCACCGCCGCGCAATTCGCCCGCATGGGCGAGGCGCTGAACGCCCGCGCCGACGATATCGTGCGCACCACGCAGGCGCGCCACAAGGAGACAGTGCTCGAAATCTGGCGGCGCATGGCGGCGAACGGCGATCTTTATCTCTCCAAATACGCCGGCTGGTATTCGGTGCGCGACGAGGCCTATTACGACGCGGACGAGCTGACCGAGCGCGACGGCAAGAAATTCGCGCCGACCGGCACGCCGGTCGAGTGGGTCGAGGAGGAGAGCTGGTTCTTCAAACTGTCGGCCTATGCGGAACGGCTGCTGGCGCATTACGAGGCGCATCCAGAATTCATCACGCCCGAACACTATCGGAACGAGATCGTCGCCTTCGTGAAACGGGGACTGACCGACCTCTCGGTCTCCCGCACGACTTTCGACTGGGGCATCGAGATTCCGCCGAGCGCGGAGACCAGCGCCAAGCATGTGATGTATGTCTGGGTCGACGCTCTTACGAATTACGTAACGGCTACGGGATTCCTTACGGAAAGCATAAACAGAGCGCGGTTCTGGCCCGCCGACGCCCACGTCATCGGCAAGGACATCACCCGCTTTCACGCGATCTATTGGCCGGCCTTTCTGATGTCGGCGGGCACGCCCCTGCCCAAGCAGATCGTGGTGCACGGCTTCCTGTTTTCCAGGGGCGAGAAAATGTCGAAGTCGGTCGGCAATGTCGTCGATCCGATTGAGCTCGCCGAGCGCTATGGCGTCGATCAGCTGCGCTATTTCTTCCTGCGGGAGATTCCCTTCGGCCAGGACGGCAATTATTCGCATGAGGCGATCGTCAACCGCATCAACGCCGATCTCGCCAACGACCTCGGCAATCTGGCGCAGCGGTCGCTGTCGATGATCGCCAAGAATTGTATGGGCGCCGTACCGCGTAAACACACGTTTACGGAAGCCGACCGGGAGATTCTGGCTCAGGCGGCCGAGGCGCTGACGAAGGCGCGCGCGGCGATGACGGATTACGCGCCGCATCACGCGCTTACGGAAATTTTCCGCGTCGTCGCCGAGGCCAATCGCTATTTCGCCGCGGAGGAGCCCTGGGCGAAGAAGAAGACCGATCCGGCGCGCATGGAGACCGTTCTCTACGTCACCGCCGAGACGTTGCGGCGGCTGGCGATCCCGCTGCAGCCGTTCATGCCCGATTCCGCCGGCAAGCTGCTCGATCTTCTCGACGTCGGTCCCGACGAGCGCGACTTCGCCCATGCGGGTGAGGGGAACGCGCTCCAGGAAGGCGCCCCGCTGCCGCCGCCGACCCCGGCCTTCCCGCGTTTCGTGGAGGACGAGCCGCGCTGACGTCGCAAGCGAAACGTTTCAAGATTGATTGGCGAAGCGCACATTCAACGGGGAGGGGCCATGAACGCCATGAACGTCATGAGCATCAGCGAGCTGCAGATCATGTTTTGGTTCGGACTGGCGCTCATTCTGACCGGGCTGGTGCTGCTCCCGTTTAAATTTTCCGGCGGCGGCATGAGCAAGATCAAATTGCCCGCCATCGAGATGGAGCTCAACGGACCGGCGCTGTTCGTTATGTTTCTCGGCGCGGGATTGATGTGGTTTTCGATCTCGAAAAGAGAAACTGAGCCGCCGCCTGAGCCCGTCGCCATCTCCCCGCCGCCGCCATCGGCGGTCACGGCGATGTCGCCGACGCCTCCGCCGGCCCCCGAGCCGGCGCCGCCTGCGCCGCCGGAACCCGCCGCGCCGAACACCGAAAGGGGCTTCGGCGTGGTCTTGATTGCGTCGAGCATCCCATCAACGGCGAATCAGCAGGCGATCAGGGCGAAGGCGCTCGCGCCGGCCGATGCGGACATTATCCTCTACCGTCGAAAATCGGCTTGGGCCGTCGTCATTCATTATGCCGACAGCCTGAAGGCGGAGGAGGATCTGTCCCGGTACAGGAACGAAAAGGACTGGGCGAGCGCCTATGTGGTCAATCTCGGCTCCTGGTGCCCGCTCGCCAAGCCGACGACCGTGCCCCTCCCATCGAATGCGCAGCCCGCCGCCGGCTTTGACTGTCGCCTGAAGTAACGCGGACGGCCCTTGCTTTTGCCACGCGCTCACCACATTCAGGCGCTTCAAAGGGGGTAGCGGCGACAAAATCGGCGTCGGCCTTTGCGGGCTTGCCGGTCAATGTCCTGACATGCGACAATGTCCAGTGCGGGCTTCACTTGAAGGAGCCGCCCATCGCGCCGCTCGATCGAGTTCGCGCAGCAGCATTCTCCTTGGTTGCGTCGTATCTCTAATCGTCTCATTTCTAACGGAGGAACTCACGGAATGGCGCGTGGCATTTCAACGATCCTGACGGCGGTCATCTTCGGCGCGATCGGATTCGTATTAGGAATCTACGCGGCGCCGACAGAGGGCGTCGCCAATCTGAAAGCGGCGATCGAAGGCCGGTTCAAGCCAGCGGCTCCATCCGAGGAGGGCGCGCCGGCCGAAGAGCCCGCCGCCGTCCCGGCCGAACCGGAGGCGCCGGCGCAACCTGACGCTTCCGCCGCCCCGACGCCCGAGACGCCCCCGGCCGAACAGCCGGCGGCCGTCGAGACGCCGCCCGCCCAGGAGAGCGCGCCCGCCGCCGAGACGCCGCCCGCTCCAGCCGCCGCTGAGACGCCGCCGCCTCCGCCGGCGCAGGAAGCCGCGCCCGTCGCCGCGCCGGAGCCGACGCCGGCGCCAGAGCCCGCGCCCAAGCCGAAACCCAAGCCGAAGCCGAAGCCCAAACCGAAGCCGAAGCCGGCGACGCCCGCCGAAGAGCCTGCGGCCGAACCGCCGCCCGCGCAGCAGTAAGGCGCATCGCGACAGCCTCGTCGCAGGCCGCCCGCCCGAGCTTGGGGCAGGGGTCTGCGGCGAGAGCCGACTTCCGATTGAGATTTACGTGGCGATCAGCGACGCGGCGCGCTTTCGTTCTCGAAACCGCAGGCGCCGGCTACTGCGGCGCGGTCATCAGCTCCAGGATATGGCCGTCCGGGCTCTTGAAATAGACGCCGCGACCGCCGTTCCAGTCATTGAGCTGGCCGTCCGTGAATCGACCGGGCGCGCTGCCAAACGCCAGGCCTTCGTCCTTCACGCGCCCGAAAATCCCGTCGAATTCAGCATCGCCGACGTAGAACGCATAGTGGCTGGCCCCAAAGGAATTTTCCCTGTCGAACAGCAGCGTCAGCGAATCATTGATCTTCACCGGCGCGAAATGGCCCTTGGGGCCGTCGTAGCGCAGCCCGAAAATTCGCGCGAACCAGCGCGCCGCCGCGTCATTATCGTGCGCCGGCACGATGGTGTGGTTGAGGATGATGGCCATGGATCGCGCTCCGCCTGCGGGCAACGGAGCTTAGATGGGGAGCGCCGGCATTTTTGTCACCGGCTTCGCCAGCGCGCCGCTTCCGCCCTTTAATCCGGTTCTAATTTTCAGCGCTTCGCTCGCCGTAATTCTGCTTCAGATAGTCGGCGATTTCTCTGGCGTCTGACTCGCTGATTCGCGCGCCCATCACGCTGATCATTTTCGTCACCTCACCATCCCATTTTTCGGCTGTGAGGAATGGCGAGTTCATTTGAATATAGTTGAGGCTGTGGCACGCCGCGCAATTGGCCTCCACCTTGTCGAGCCCCGGCGCCGCTTTCAGCGCGACCGGCTTTTCCTCGGCGAGAGCGACGCCGGCGACGACAATCGTCGCGAGACTCACGATCAGTCGAGGCATCACGGCGCCCTCCTAGATCACGTTCAGCGTGACGGTCTGCATCCTATTGTGATGATAGCCGCCAGGATTCTGGATCAGATCCCGCCCTTGCGTCTCGCCTGCGTTGTTGGTCGCGCGCGCGGTGACGGCGATTTTGCCGCTCGCGTCGCTTGGAAGAAGGAAGCTGAATGCGCGAAACGCGAAACGCCCGAGGTCCTCGCCAAGTTGCGCCGCAGCCCAGGTCTTCCCGTCATCAAGCGAAATATCGACCGCCTTGACGCCCGTCCCGCCATCCCAGGCGACGCCTTCAATCACGACGCCGCCATGGATTTCGGCGCCGTCGACAGGATAGGCGATCAGCGAATTCACCATGATGTCGGTGATCGGGACGTTCGATTCCGTCTCCTGCGACGTGAAGCTGTTCGGCGAAGGAAATTTGCCCTTGGGGAGGCGATAAGCAGTGCGCATCCAAAACGACTCTTCCGGCCTGGTCAGTAGTTTGATCGCGACGAGATGTTTCATCCAATAGGTGGCCGTCCAGCCGGGCACGATGATGCGGGCTGGAAATCCGTTAAGCGCGGGCAGCGGCTCTCCGTTCATTTCGTAAGCCACCAACACGGAGTCTTCGAGCGCCTTCTCCAGCGGGATGCTCTTGACGAAGGCCGGCGTCTTTTCGACGGCGGGACGGTCGGCGCCGACAAAGGAAACTTCCATCGTCTCCTTTTTCACGCCGACCTTGTCGATCAGGTCTTTCAGCCGCACGCCGCGCCAACGCGCGCAGCCCATCGCGCCGTAGCCCCATTGCACGCCGGCGACATGCGGCTGGAAGAGGCCGCGACGATTGCCCGAGCACTGATTGACGGCGACGATTTCGGCCGACGCCATGCTCTTTAATTCATCAAGGGTGATCGCGACGTCGCTCTGCGCGCCCTCGCCGGCGATCGAAAGCCGCCATGTCTTGGCGTCAACGCTCGGAATGCCGCTCAAATGATAGCGAATGAAGAACGCCTCGTCGGGCGTGATGGCGTGACGGAAATAGTCTATCGGCGTTTCGTAATTCGGCGGACGGCGGCTGAGTCTGATGAGCGGGTTCTTGCCGGCGACGGCCTCGAGCGCGGCGGCGTCGCGCACGCCTTCCGGCAACGCCGGTGAAAGCCACATTTCGTTTTCTCGCGCCAGGGCGCGAAGAGGCGAGACGGCGCCAGCTGCGAGCAAAACGCGCCGAGTAATCATGCCGACTCCTGCGTCAACTGGCGCCGACGCGGCGATGCTCATATCACCGGCGGCAGGCGCTCTTCGTCGTCGCCGCCGAGAAGCGAGACGATTTCGCCGGCTACATCTTTAAGCGGCGCGCCGGCGCCGAACACGTCGCGATCGCCCGACATAAACATCGACGCCTCCTCGACGTCGGCGATCGTCGGGCGTAAATCCATGATCGCCGACAGCGTCGCGTCGTCGATCTCTCCGAGCACGTCGATCACGTCCTTGATCGTCGCCGGCGGGCGTCCATCGCCGTCCTGGACCAAAGCTTGCGTCACTGATGCCTCCCCGATCCGCCAATTTCCCACATGAGCGCGACAGCGCGCGGACAATTTCCATTGGCTGCACAAAAATATAGCGCCGCGCCAATTAGCGGCGAATGGGCCGGCGCTGGATATTGGTGTTTTCCGCCAAGCGAGCCATATTGCGGCATTGGCCATCGCGCGTCAGCAGGTCCCGGTGCGGCAAAAATGTCCGCGTCCGGCCGGCGCCGCGCTGCTCCTTCCTGACCGGGACCGATGCTGATTGACACCCATTGCCACCTGGATTTTCCCGATTTCGCGCCAGAGCTTGGCGAAACGGTCGCGCGCGCCAAGGCGCGCGGCGTCGGGCGGATGATCACGATTTCCACGCATCTGTCGCGCTTCGAGCAGGTGACGGCGGTCGCCGAGGCCTATCCGGACGTGTTTTGCACGGTGGGGACGCATCCGCACCATGCGCATGAAGAAACCGAGCCGACGGTCGAAGCGCTCGTCGCTTTGTCGCAGCATCCAAAATGCGTCGGTCTGGGCGAAGCGGGTCTCGATTATCACTATGATCATGCGCCGCGCGAGGTGGCGCAGCGGATATTCCGCATTCACGTTGAGGCCGCCCGTGAAACCGGCCTGCCGCTCGTCATTCACACCCGCGACGCCGACGATGACTGCGCCGCAATCTTGAAGGATGAAATGGGGAAGGGGGCTTTCCCGGCCCTGCTCCATTGCTTCACCGGCGGTCGCGCGCTGGCCGAGATGGCGCTCGAGCTCGGGCTCTATATTTCCTTTTCCGGCGTCGTGACCTTCAAGAACGCCGAATATTTGCGCGAGATCGCCCGCGACGTGCCGCTGGAGCGGATGTTGGTCGAAACCGACGCGCCGTTTCTCGCGCCGACCCCGCATCGCGGCAAGCGCAACGAGCCGGCCTTCGTCGTCGACACCGCGCGCCTCCTCGCCGAACTCAAGGGAATCAGCGCGGCCGAACTCGCGCGCGCCACGACCGAAAACGCGCTGCGGCTGTTTTCGAAAATGCCGCCGCTGGACGCCGCCGCGTGACCCTCAATATCAGGATTCTCGGTTGCGGCTCGTCGGGCGGCGTGCCGCGCGTCGGGCAGGGCTGGGGGAAATGCAATCCCGACAATCCCAAGAATCGGCGCCGGCGCTGCTCGATTCTCGTCGCGCGCGGGCTGGCCGAAGCGGCGACGCAGGTGCTTGTGGACACCGGTCCCGATCTGCGCGAGCAGCTCATCGACGCGAATGTCCAGCGGCTCGACGCGGTCCTCTATACCCATCCCCACGCCGACCACACCCATGGCGTCGACGATGTGCGCGGCCTCGTCATCATGAGCGGACGCCGCATTCCGGCCTATATGGACGAGCCGACGGCGCACGCCTTCGCCAAGAAGTTCGACTATATTTTTCACACGCCGCCCGGCAGTTTCTATCCGCCGCTGATGACCGAGCATCGCCTGCATCTTGGGCGCGCGGTCACGATCGACGGGCCCGGCGGCGCCATCGTCGCGACGCCGTTCCGCCTCGACCATGGCGACATGGACGCGCTCGGCTTCCGCTTCGACAATGTCGCCTATACGCCCGATCTCCACGCCATTCCGCCTGAGAGCGCGCCATATCTCGAAGGGCTCGACCTCTGGATCATCGACGCGCTCCGCCATCAGCGGCACGGCACGCATCTTTCAGTGGCGCAGGCTTTAGATTTCATCGCCCATTTCAAGCCGAAGCGCGCGGTGCTGACCGACCTGCACGTCGATCTGGATTACGACGCGCTTTCGACGGAGCTGCCGGAACATGTCACGCCGGCGTTCGACGGCATGACGCTGGAAGTCTGATGCGGCAGGCGTCGCAATAATGCCGATCCTAGGTTCCATAATATCGATTATGCGAATCGTGCATGGCGGTTCCCCTCGGCGCCATCCTTCGCCACCTGCCGTAGGTGACCGCGCAGGCCCCGCTGCCAGACCGGGCGCTGAATTCGGGTCGCGCTTTTATGCTCGATCCTCCAAGTCGACGCGCTGCGGCGGGACCTTCGTCGACTGTCTTCAGAATTCGATCGCGCGCCTTATCTAAGGCGCTGCAAACGCTATCATTCCCGCCGAGCCAAAAGCGGCGGGCGGCTCTCAAGCCATGGCGATACTTCGGATTTTTGGATCGCCCTACGGAATTTTCTAGCCTTCCGGGGCGAAACTCTGCTAAAAGGCTCGCTGCGCGGGACTATATGGCATTCAAGAGCACATCATCGTCGTTTGCGAGCGGGCGCATTTTTTGCCGCCCGATCGGAAACGCCTGGGCGCACTAAGGTTGGCATAGCGGTCTTGCCGTTTTTGGCGGAGACGAGCAGGTAGACATGAGCAAAGGTAGAGACTTTCGGGGCCCCCGCAAACGCGGATTCGATGATGACGCCCCGTTTGGTTATGACGCTCCGCGGCCCAGCCGGCCGCCGCGTTCGCAATTTGGAGGCGGCGGATTTACTGACGCGCCGCCCCCGATGATGAACGAGCCCGCTATCGACGCCATCGTGAAATGGTTCAAGCCGGATAAGGGCTTCGGCTTTGTCGAGCTCGGCAATGGGACCGGCGACGCCTTTCTCCATATCGGCGCCGTCCAGGCGGCTGGTTATGACTCGCTGCCGCCGGGCGCCAAATTGCAGGTGCAGGTCACCAGTTCGGTCAAGGGCCAGCAGGTGGCGCGCATTCTCGAAGTCGATCTGGCCGGCGCCGCCGAGCGCGCGCCGCCGCCGCGCAGCGGTGGAGGCGGCGGCTTCGACAGTCCCCGGCCCCGTCGCCAGGCGCCCGATCCGTCGACCGCGGTTCCGGTCTCCGGCAAGGTCAAATGGTTCGACGAGACGAAGGGTTTCGGCTTCGTGCAGTCGAACGACGGCGGCAAGGACGTGTTCGTGCATATTTCGATCCTGGGTCCGTCCGGCGTGAACCGTCTCGCCGAGGGACAGCCCGTCACCATGCAGGTCGTCGACACGGCGAAGGGCCGCGAGGCGCTGTCCATCACCCTGGATTGATTTGCTCTCCAGTCATCGACGCGCCGCGATCCTTTTGAGGGCCGCGGCGTTTTTCTTTGGGGAAGCCTCATGTCGGCCCGGCCAAACAGCGACGTCGCCCGACTGATCGAAATCATGGCGGCGCTGCGCACGCCGGGCAGCGGCTGTCCCTGGGACCTCGAGCAGGATTTCCGTTCGATTGCGCCCTATACGATCGAAGAAGCCTATGAGGTCGCCGACGCCATCGAGCGCGACGACCTCGCCGATCTCAAGGACGAATTGGGCGATCTCCTGCTGCAGGTCGTTTTCCATGCGCGAATGGCGCAGGAGCAAGAGCATTTCGCCTTCAAGGATGTGGTCGACGCCATCTGCGACAAGCTGATCCGACGGCATCCGCACGTTTTCGGCGATAGCCGGTCGCTCGACGCCGACGGCGTCAGCGCGCAGTGGAGCGAAATCAAAGCGCGCGAGAAAGCGGCGAAGCAGGGCGGGCCCCCGGCAAGCCTGCTCGACGGCGCGCCGCTCGCCCTGCCCGCGCTGACCCGCGCCTTGAAGCTGCAGCAAAAGGCGTCAGCGGTCGGCTTCGACTGGGACGACGCGCGTCAGGTTCTAGATAAGATTCGCGAGGAAACCGAAGAAGTCGCCGCGGAGCTCAGCTCTCCCGGCGCGCAGGCGTCGCCGGCGCTCGAAGAGGAGATCGGCGATCTTCTATTCGTCGTCGCCAATCTCGCGCGCCACGCCAGGGTCGACCCCGAACAGGCGCTGCGCGGCGCCAACGCCAAATTCGAGCGGCGATTCCACCATATTGAGCAGCGGCTTGCCGAAACTGGGCGTACGCCCGAAGCCGCGTCTCTCGATGAGATGGAAGCTTTGTGGGTCGAGGCGAAGAAAGCAGAGCGCAAGAAACGCTGACGCTTACGACGCCGCCCGCCTTCGCCGCCGGCCAGATTCGCTTAAGACTTCCGCCTGCGGAAAGCGTCTGGCGAGACCCTCCGAGCGCTCCGGATCGACGCGAACGACAAGATGCACGCCGCCCTGGGGCAGGGCTTCGCGTTCGAGCACTTCGGTATGGGCGTGCAGCCAGGCGAGTCCGGCGCCATCGGCAGCCTCCAGGTCGAGTTCAAAACGGACGCGACCCGCCGCCAGCGTCGCTTCGATCCGCGCCAGCAATTCGTCGAGCCCTTGCCCGGTCAATGCCGACACGAGAATGGGCCGTCGCTGCGGTTCGATCCCGCGCGCCGCCAGACTGAGCGCCGCGAGCCGTTCCGGATCGAGCGCGTCGATCTTGTTCCAGACTTCGAGGATTCGGCCCTCGGCCTGGCCTTTGAGGCCGAGTTCGTCAAGGATCGCCTCGACATCCTTCGCCTGCGCCTCCCAATCCTCATGCGACACGTCGCGGATATGGAGCACCACGTCGGCGAGCGTCACTTCCTCGAGAGTCGCGCGAAAGGCCGAAACCAGCATCGTCGGCAGATCGGAGATGAATCCGACCGTGTCGGAGAGCAGGATGCGCGCGCCATGCTGCAGTTTGATCTGGCGCAGCGTCGGATCAAGCGTCGCGAAGAGCATGTCCTGGGCGAGCACTTCGGCCCGCGTCAGCCGATTGAACAGCGTCGACTTGCCGGCGTTGGTGTAGCCGACGAGCGCGACGACCGGATAGGGAACCTCGCGCCTTGTCTTGCGGTGCAGGGCGCGGGTGCGCCTCACCTTGTCGAGATCATGCTCGATGCGGCGCATCCGCTCCTCGATCAGGCGCCGGTCGGTCTCAATTTGCGTCTCGCCGGGGCCGCCGAGAAAGCCGAAGCCGCCGCGCTGGCGTTCGAGATGGGTCCAGGAGCGCACGAGCCGCGACTTCTGATAGGCGAGATGCGCCAGCTCCACCTGCAGCGCGCCTTCCTTGGTGCGGGCGCGCTGGCCGAAGATTTCGAGAATGAGCCCGGTCCGGTCGATGACCTTGGCGTTCCAGGCCTTTTCGAGATTGCGCTGCTGCACGGGCGAGAGCTGGCAGTCCATGCTGACCAGCGCGACCTCCTTCGCCTCGACGATCGCGGCGATTTCATCGACCTTGCCCTTGCCGAGATAGGTCGCCGGTCGAACCTCGCCGAGCGCGATCGCCAATTCGCCGGCGATATCGAGATCGATCGCCTGGGCAAGACCCACGGCTTCGGCTAGCCGCGCCGCCGGATCCCGCGCGCGCGCGGGCCCGCCCTGGGCCAGATAGGGCCCGATGACCAACGCCCTGGCGGCGGCCCCTTTTGGCGCCGCGCCTCTGCTTGCGTCGCTGTCCGCCCTCAATCGCCTACCGTTGCTTGTCGGCCTGCCCTTCGTCGTCGCCCGGCTCAAACATTTGTATGGGGTGTCCGGGCATGATCGTCGAGATGGCGTGCTTGTAGACGAGCTGGGAATGCCCGTCGCGTCGCAGCAACAGGCAAAAATTGTCGAACCAGGTGACGATTCCCTGGAGCTTGACGCCATTGACGAGGAAGATCGTAAGCGGGACCTTATTCTTCCGGACGAAATTCAAAAACGTATCTTGCAGATTTTGCGAACGCTCTGACGACATCGGCTGTCCTGTTCTGTTTTTTAGCCGAGCGGAACTGACGCCGCCCCCGAGGGATCGTTCTTCTTCTTTCGCCGCAGTTTTCATTAGAACCCTTCAAATGGCGAAGCGCAAGGCGCAACCCGGGCCGGTGGCGCCGTGAAGCCTCACTTCGACGCGAGCGAAACCTCCACCGCCCCGCGACGGCGCATAAAGACTTACATCAATTTGATTGTATATCTAATTGTTTTTATAACTCAACGGAGAGCGACTTAAGTTTTCGGTGTAAGGCCGAGCGCTCCATGCCAATGAACTCCGCCGTGCGGGAAATATTCCCGGAGAAGCGATTGAGCTGCGCCACGAGATATTCGCGCTCAAAGACTTCCCGCGCTTCCCTGAGCGGCAGGCTCATCAATTTTTCGCCGCGCACCCCCGCCGGCGTCGCCGGGACGAGTTCGCCAACGTCGGCGGGCAGCATTTCGGCGGTGATCGTCGCACCGGGATCGCCAGATGTGAGGATCATCAGCCGCTCGACATTATTCTTCAGCTGCCGGATGTTTCCTGGCCAGTCGTGCAACTGCAGGACGGCGAGCGCGTCTTCGGAGATTCGCCGGCGCGGCATGCCGGAAGCAAGCGACATATTCTCCATGAAATAGTTGATGAGCGAGGGAATGTCCTCGCGCCGTTCGGCGAGCGACGGCACCCGGATCGGCACCACGGCGAGGCGGTGGAACAGATCCTCGCGCAGGGTTCCCTCCTCGATCGCCGAAGCGAGATCGCGCGCCGAGGACGAGATGATGCGCACGTCGACCTGAACCTTGTTCGATCCGCCGACCCGCTGGAACGTCTGGTCGACCAGCACGCGCAGGATTTTCGCCTGAGTGTCCTTCGGCATATCGGCGATTTCGTCGAGGAACAGCGTTCCGCCATGCGCCTCTTCGAGCGCGCCGATCTTGCGCTCGCCGTCCGAGCCTTCCCGCCCGAACAGCTCGATCTCCATATTTTCCGGGGTGATCGTCGCCGAATTGATGACGACGAAGGGGCCGCCGGCGCGGTTCGACGCCTCGTGGATGCAGCGCGCGGCGAGTTCCTTGCCGGTGCCGGGCGCGCCGGTGATGAGCACGCGGGAGTTCACCGGCGCGACCCGGCCGATGAGCTGCTGCAACTGATGCGCCGCCGGGGAATCGCCGACGATGCGATCGAACGCCCCTGCCCGCTGGCGCAAGGCGGAAAGTTCGCGCCGCAGCTGATAGGCTTCGAGCGCGCGTTCGGCGACGAGCACCAGCCGGTCGGCCTTAAACGGCTTCTCGATGAAGTCGTAAGCGCCGATCTTGATCGCGCTGACCGCGGTTTCGATATTGCCGTGGCCGGAAATCATCACGACCGGCAAGCCCTTGTGCTGCTTTTGAACCTGTTCGAGCACCTGGAGCCCGTCGAGCCGGGACCCCTGCAGCCAGATGTCGAGAAAAACGAGATGCGGCCGCCGGCTGGCGATGGCGGCGAGCGCCTCGTCGGAGTCCTTGGCGGTTCGGACTCCATGCCCCTCGTCCTTCAGAATTCCAGCGACGAGTTCTCTGATGTCCTCTTCGTCGTCGACGATCAAAATATCGGTGGCCATTATTCCCCGCTCTGCCCCGCATCGCTTGCATGCGCCGCTGTAGCGGCCGCCTCGCCGCGCGCCGCGTGCGACTCTTCCTTTGAGGATGCTTCTGCGGCAAGCGGCACGATAAGCCTGACGCAGGCGCCCCGACCCGACGGCGCATCCAGCAGCTCCAGCCGGCCTCCGTGATCCTCGATGATTTTGGCGACGATCGGCAGGCCCAGACCCGTGCCGTCCGATCGCGTCGTCATATAGGGTTCAAGCAGGCGCTGCCGGTTCATCGCCGGGAAGCCCTTACCATTGTCGATCACGTCGATTTCGGCCATGCGATCGCGCACATCCAATTTGATTTCGATTCTTCCCTTTTCTTGAGCGTCTTTTTCTTCGCGTGCGGCGACTCCTTCGACGGCGTTCTTAACGATATTGGTCAGCGCCTGCGACAGCAAGCGGCGATCGAACTGCGCGATAACCGGCGTCTCCGGCAAATCTTCGACAATGTCGATATCGGCGTTGCCGACGCGCATGAGGAAGGTCACCTGCCGAATGCATTCGTTAAGATCGTCGCGCTCCGGGCGCGCCTTCGGCATACGCGCAAAGGATGAAAACTCGTCGACCATCCGCTTGATGTCGTCGACCTGGCGCACGATCGTATCCGTGCACTGATCGAAAATGTCGCGGTCCTCCTGAATCACCTTGCCGTATTTGCGGCGCAGCCGTTCCGCCGAAAGCTGGATCGGCGTCAGCGGATTCTTGATCTCATGAGCGATGCGCCGCGCCACATCCGCCCAGGCGGAGGTGCGCTGCGCCATCACGAGGTCGGTGATGTCGTCGAGCGTCACCACAAAGTTGTGTTGTCCGGCGTCGGCGCGCGCCGAGGTGACTCTGACATTCAGGGTGCGCTCCGCGACGCCGCGCTTGAGAGTGATCTGGCTTTGCACGGCGCGCGGGAAGACCTCGGCCGCGTCTTTCAGGATCGGCGCGATTTCCGGCAGCACCGACGCCACCGAGGCGCCAACCGTCGCCTGCCCCTTGGCGTCCGCGAGCGAAAGTTCCTCGGCCGAGCGATTCAAGATGGTCACGACGCTGTCCGAATCGACGCCCATCACCGCCACCGGAACGCCGGCGAGCACCGCCTCGGTGAATTCGCGACGCTCGTCATTGATGCGATTGGCCTCGATCAGCCGACTCTGCTGAAGATTGAGCTCGGTCGTCATATTGTTGAAGACGTCGCCGAGCCGCGCCAATTCGCCGTGCTGCCGGTCGACATTGACGCGTACGTCGAGATTGCCCGCCGACACTTCGTCGGTCGCGGCGATGAGGTCGCGGATCGGCGTCACCAGACGGTCGGCGAAGTCTAAACCAAACCAGATCGACGACAGCAGCATGATGGTCGTCAGGAACGCATACATCAGCACGAAAGCGCGCTGCACGGCGGCGCGATAGCCGTCGAAAGCGTCGTAGCTGCTGATGAGGCTTTGCGCCTGTTTGGGAAATTCCACCGCGATCGGGTCGATCGGACGCGTGACGTAAAGAAAAGTGTCCTGAAAGGCGCTGAGCGCGCGCAGCGCCACGAAGCTCTTGCCCTCATCGATGACGAGGCACAGGGGCTCGCCACGCCGCGCATCGTCGAAGTCGGATTTGGGCGGGGCGATAATGATCGAAGAAGCATTCTGCGCCACGTCGATCCGGTCGAGAATTTCGCCGTTAGATTTCACCAGGGCGGCGACCGAAAAGCCCAGGAAATAGGCCCGAGACTGGAAGATCTGGTGAAAATAGGGCCGGTCGGAATTGTAGAGAATGCTGGCGCGATCGAGATCCGAGGCGGTGAGCTGCGCCTCCTGCAGCAACGCCCGGCACTGGCTTTCGCGAAACACGGCTGCGGCTTCGGCGGTGTTGTGGACGAACACCTTGACGCTGGACATGAAGGCAGGGTTGAGGACCCGCTCCAGCGTCAAGGAGCCGGCGACCGCCAACAGAATTGCTGGAATCAGGGCGATAACCGAGAAATAGCCAACCGTGCGCACATGAAGGCGCGCCGCCGCCTCGCCGCGTCGCCAGACGCGGTAGAGGCGCCACGCCTTGACCAGCACCATCGCCAGCAGGACGCCGACGAACACGCCATTGACGACGAGCAGCGGCAGCAGCCGATTGTCCGTCGGCGACAGCGCGCCGAACTCCGCCACGACGGAAAAGGTGGCCAAAGCACAGCCGACGGCGCCGATCACAACGATCGGGCCGAACCAGCTACGAAACGGCGATGCGCCTTTCGATCGTGGCGGAGAAGCCGAGTCTCCGGTCAGGGCCATGGCGCCTGTATAGGCTGCGCCCGCGCCGCTTGCAATTGAACCTCCGGCAAGTCGCTACCTAGGCGAGCGCATCAGCCGAATATCAAGATCATTGACCTTCTTGCGCAACGTGTTGCGGTTCAGGCCGAGCAGTTCCGCGGCCTTGATTTGATTGCCGCGAGTCGCCGCAAGCGCTGCCGACACCAGCGGAATTTCGATCTCGCGAATGATGCGGTGGTAAAGGCCGGGCGGCGGCAACTGGTCGCCATAATCGCGAAACAGCTTTGCGAGGTGCAATTCGACCGACGTCGAAAGAGTCTGTCCGTCCGGCGATTCCTGCGACGGCGCGGCGGCGGAAGCGATCTTCTCGGGCTCGGTCTGGCGAAGCTCATGTTCGAGCTCCGCTTCGACCAGTTGGTCGGAAATGACTTCCTGAGGATGCAGGGCGGCGAGCCGGCGAATGAGATTCTCAAGTTCGCGGATATTTCCCGGCCAGCGGTATTTCTTCATCCGGTCGAGCGCCGGCTGCTCGATATATTTCTGCGGCAGCCCCTCGTTCGCCGCCACTTTGAAGAAGTGATGGACGAGGTCGGGAATGTCCTCGGCGCGTTCGCGCAGCGGCGGCAAGCGCAGCGGCACGACATTGAGCCGGAAATAGAGGTCCTCGCGGAACAGGCCTTGCTGGATGAGGATGCGAAGGTCCTTATTGGTCGCGGCGATGATCCGGACATTGGTCTTGATCGGCGTCCGACCGCCAACGGTCGTATATTCGCCCTGCTGCAGCACCCGCAGCAGCCTAGTTTGCGCCTCCATCGGCATGTCGCCGATTTCGTCGAGAAACAGCGTGCCGCCCTCGGCCTGTTCGAAACGGCCGGCCGACCGCTGATTGGCGCCGGTGAAGGCGCCCTTCTCATGGCCGAAGAGTTCGCTCTCGATCAGATCGCGCGGGATCGCCGCCATATTGACGGCGACGAAAGGTCCCTTCTTGCGCTTTCCATAATCATGCAGGGCGCGGGCGACCAGCTCCTTGCCGGTGCCGGACTCGCCATTGATCATCACCGTCAGGTCGGTCTGCATCAATCGCGCCAGCGACCGATAGATTTCCTGCATCGCCTGGGAGCGGCCGACGAGCGGCATCCCCTCGATTTCCTCATGCCCGTCATGTTCCGGCTGTCGGCGCGGCTCGGCCATGGCGCGCCCGACGATGCCGACAAGCTCCTTGAGATCGAAGGGCTTGGGCAGATAGTCATAGGCGCCCCGCTCCGACGCTCGGATCGCGGTCATGAAAGTGTTCTGGGCGCTCATGACGATGATCGGCAGCTCCGGACGCAACTTCTTGATCCGTGGCAGCAACTCGAAGGCGTTCTCGTCCGGCATGACGACGTCGGTGACGACGAGGTCGCCCTCGCCCGATTGCACCCAGCGCCACAGCGTCGCCGCCGCGCCGGTGGTGCGCACCTCATAGCCCGCGCGCGACAACGCCTGGGCGACGACTGTGCGGATGGAGGCGTCGTCGTCAGCGACGAGAATCTCTCCTCGCGTCATTGTTCGGTTCTCCCGCGCCTGCGAGATATCATGCACGCCGTTCCTCGCGTTGTTCTGGCCGTTTCGCCCTAAACATCGGCATCAGCACCCGAAACGTCGTGCGTCTGGGGAGGGACTCGCACTCCACAATGCCGCCGTGGTCGTTGACGATCTTCGCAACTAGTGCAAGTCCGAGGCCAGTTCCCGTAGATTTTGTCGTCACAAAGGGATCAAAAAGATGCGCCGCGATGTCCTCGGGGACGCCGGGTCCATTGTCGCGCACGCAAAATTCCAGCGGCAGTCCGATCGGGCTTTTCTCGCCCAGCGCGCGCAGGCTGACCCCCGGCCGGAACGCGGTTGAGAGTTCGATTTCGCCGTCGACCGCCTCGCCGACCGCCTCGGCCGCGTTCTTCACCAGATTGAGAAAGGCCTGCACCAGCTGATCGCGGTTGGCGAAAACCCCGGGCAGCGAAGGATCGTAATTTTCGATGAAGCGGATGTTGCGCGCGAATCCGCTTTGCGCGACGCGCTTCACATGGTCGAGCACCGAATGGATATTGACCTGCTCGCGCTGCAGCGGCCGCGCATCGGAAAAAACCTCCATCCGGTCGACGAGACGCACGATCCGATCGGTTTCTTCGCAAATCAGCCTTGTCAGCGCGCGATCCTGATCGCCGAGCGAGGATTCGAGCAGTTGTGCGGCGCCGCGAATGCCGGACAGCGGATTCTTGATTTCATGCGCCAACATCGACGCCAGCCCCGAAACGGAGCGGACAGCGCCGCGATGCGTCAACTGTCTGTCTATTTTGTCGGCAATTGTTCGCTCCTGGAGCATGACAAGCACCAGCCCGTCGCCCTCGGGCAGCGGCGCGCAGTGAACGTCGACGCGCCGGTCACCGTCCTGGCCCGGCCGGCCGAGATCGACCTTGTATTCATTGATCGTCGCGCCGCGCTCGCGGACCTGGTCGATGAGCGCGGTCAGCGGCGATCCGAACGGCAGCAGCCGATCGAGCGACTGGCCGATGAGCAAGGGCTTGCCGAGTTCGAAGAAGACCTCTGCGGCGGCGTTGGCGTCTTCGATGACGCCGTCGCGGGCGACGGTCAGGATCGGATTGGGCAAGGCCTCGAGCATGCAGGATCGGCCCGCCTCATTGATGATTTTGAGCGGCTCGAAACTCGCGCAATGCGCGCCGTTCCGGCGCGGGCGATCAGTAAGGCTCATGCCGCTTTCCCCTGCTCCACAGGCGCGCCTCCTAAGAATATCAATTCGATCAGCCGCACCGCCTCGTCGGGCGACTCCGTCGTGACAAGGGCGCGGCGCGCGTCAGCCGCCGTCGGCCGCCCCCAGCGATCGACATAGGCGGCAAGATGCTTGCGCGCATGTCTTAGACCCGCCGACGCGCCCATCGACGCCACGAGGCCTGAGAGATGTTCGCGCGCGATTGCCGCGCGCTGCGCCGGCGTCGGCGGCGCACGTTTTTTGCCGGTCCTCAAGAAATGCGCGATGTCGCCGACGATCCAGGGCTGACCGATCGCCCCCCGCCCGATCATCACCCCATCGGCGCGCGATGATTCCAGCATTGCGGCGGCGTCCTCTTCACCGGCGCAGTCGCCATTGGCGATCACCGGGATTCGCACGGCCTCCTTCACCACCGCGATCGCCCGCCAGTCGGCCCGGCCAGAATAGAACTGCTGCCGCGTGCGGCCGTGAACGGTGATCATCGCGGCGCCTTCGGCCTCAGCCCGACGCGCCAGCTCGGCCGCGTTGCGGCTCGCGTCGTCCCATCCCAACCGCATTTTAACGGTGAACGGCACGCATATTGCCTCACGAGCTGCGGAGATGAGCCGCGCCGCCTGATCGAGATCGCGCATCAGCGCGGCGCCAGCGAGGCCCCCGGTGACGCGCTTGCAAGGACAGCCCATGTTGATATCGACCCAGTCAGCCCCAGCGGCTTCGGCGCATCGCGCCGCCGCCGCGATTTCCTCCGGCGCGCGCGCGGCGATCTGAATGACCCGCGGGCCCTCGCCGGCGCGCGCCAGGCGCATCGACGTTTCGCGATCGCCGCGAGCGACGCCGGCCGCCGTCACCATCTCGCTCACCGTCGCCGAAGCCCCGAGGCGGAAGGCGATGCGACGCATGGCGGGATCGGTCACGCCAGCCATCGGCGCCAGCAGCGCGCGGCCGGTCAATGCGATCCCGTCAATGTTCAAAGGCGAAGACGAAAGGCCAACGCCTAGATTTTCGGCAATTGCCATCTTGCCCACATCATAAGCAGTTCTCTTCGCACTTGCAACATAGCATTTCCAGTCCCGCCGCCATTTGACGGCGAACGGGAAAACCGACACAGAGCGGCCATGGGCGCCGCTCCAGAAGATCCGTCGATCGCCATTCTCATCGTCGCCGGCGGGCGAGGGTCGCGGGCCGGAGACGGCCTGCCGAAACAATATCGACCGATCGCCGGAAAAACACTGCTCGCTCGTACGCTGGAGGGGCTGCGCGCCGCGGCGCCCGAGGCTGCGCTGAAGGTCGTCATCCATCGCGACGATTTCAACCAGTATCAAGCGAGCGCGGCCGAGCTTTCGCCTTCCGACCAAGCCCGTCTTTTGCCCCCCGCCTTTGGCGGGGCGACGCGGCAGGACAGCGTCAGGAACGGCCTCGAGGCGCTCGCCGCCGAGGGCGCGCCCGACATCGTGCTGATCCATGACGCCGCGCGTCCCTTCGCCGACGCCGCGCTGGTCGCGCGCGCGATTGAAGCGGCGGCGATGCATGGCGCCGCCGCCCCCGGCGTGGCGCTCGCCGACACGGTCAAGGAGATCGACGCGGCCGGGGCCGTGGTGGCGACTCCGGAGCGGGCGCGGCTTCGCGCCGTGCAGACGCCGCAGTCGTTTCGCTTCGATCTCATCTTGAAGGCGCATCGCGCCGCGGCGGCCGGCGGACGCGAATACACCGACGACGCCATGGTGGCCGAAGCGGCCGGTGCGAAAGTGCATATTTTCGACGGCGACGCCGCAAATTTCAAACTCACCACGCAACAGGATTTCGCCCGCGCCATGGAGCTTTTGAAGCAGCCCGCCTTCGCCGACCTGCCGGATATACGCATGGGTCAGGGCTATGACGTCCACGCCTTCGGCGCCGGCGACGCGGTCATTCTCGGCGGCGTCGCGATTCCGCACAGCCATGGCCTCGCCGGCCATTCCGACGCCGATGTTCTGTCGCATGCGATCACCGACGCGATTCTCGGCGCCATCGCCGAAGGCGACATCGGCGCGCATTTCCCGCCCTCCGATCCGCAATGGAAAGGCGCCGCGTCGTCGATCTTTCTGGCGCGCGCCTGCGAACTGGTGCGCGAGCGCGGCGGCGCCATCGCCAATGTCGACGCCACCATCATCTGCGAAGCGCCGAAAATCGGCCCGCACCGCGAGCGCATTCGCGAAAGCCTCGCCGCGATCATGGGAGTCGAGATGGGCCGCGTGGCGATCAAGGCGACGACGACCGAGCGGCTGGGCTTTACCGGTAGGCAGGAAGGCATGGCGGCGCTGGCGATCGCGACGGTAAGACTGCCGTGAACGCGTTGCGAAAAATGCGTTGCGTCCATTCTTCTTTGTCGTAGCCGCTCCACGCAAATATTTCAGAATTGGAACGCTAAACGTCCTCAACCCGCCGTCGGGCCGCCGGCGTTGATCGCCAATTGCGCGGCGAAAGCCCGCTTATAGGCGGCCCGCGCTTCGCCGCGCGCGACATAGGCAGCCAGGTTCGGAAATTCGTTCAGAATTCCCGATGATTTCAGCCTGAGCAGCACGGACACCATCATTAGGTCGCCCGCGCTAAAGGCGCCGTCGAGCCAGTCGGCGTCGCCCAGACGAGCGGAAAGTTGTTTCAGCCGGCTGCGCACACGATCCTCGACAAGAGGCATACGCTCCTTATGCCAAGGCTTGTCGGCTTCGATTATTCTGGCGGTTGCAAGTTCAAGGATGGGAGGCTCAACAGTGTTGAGCGCAGCAAATATCCATGTGATCGCGCGCGCCCGCGCATTCGCGTCGTCGGGGAGCAAGCGCCCATAGCGTTCGGCGATGTGGAAGACGATCGACCCTGTCTCAAACAAGGAAAGTTCGTCTTCTTCATAGGTTGGAATCTGGCCGAAAGGGTGAAGCGCCACATGCGCAGGCTCCTTGAGCGCATGGAACGAAACAAGGCGAACCCCGTAGGGTTGGCTCGCTTCTTCGAGCGCCCAGCGAACACGCGTATCACGCGCCAGCCCCGCGCCTCCATCGGGCGACCGTTCGAAAACTGTAATGGTGATGGTCAACGTAAGGTTTCTCCCAAGAGCTCGCCGCTTTTCTCAGCGCATCTTGTGGGAAACGACAATGAAAATCTGGCGACTGGACATTCCTTCGTCGGTCGCGGTGGGAAAAACAAGCTGTTCGACGCCTTCTCGCTCGCTGTCACAGTGCTGCTTGAGGCCCGCTATCTGCTATAAAGGCGCCTCACATTATCGAGGGCCGACATGATCCCCGTGACCGATCGAATCGCGCTCCACGAATGGGAGATCTTGGAGGAATTCGCGCGCGCCTCGGGGCCGGGCGGCCAGAATGTGCAGAAGGTCGAAACCGCGGTGCGGCTGCGCTTCGATCTCAGCGCTTCCCCCTCTCTTAGCGATGATGTGAAAGCGCGGCTGGCGCGCCTCGCTGGCCGGCGCCTGACCAAGGATGGGGTGATCCTGATCGAGGCGCAGCGCTTTCGCACCCAGGAGCGCAACCGGGCGGACGCGCTTGATCGCCTCATCGAACTCATTCGCGCCGCCGCCATCCCGCCGCCCCCGCCCCGGAAAAAGACCAGGCCGACGCTCGGCTCGAAGCTGCGGCGGCTCGCCGGCAAGAAGCAGCGCGGCGACGTGAAGGCGCTGCGCGCCAAACCGGCTGGCGACGTATGATGCGAATTCCGGCCGATCGGCTCGCTTCGACATTGTCATTCCCGCAAGCCGAAGGCCTGACCGGGAATCCAGAGTCGATCCAACAATGCTGGTCGTGCTCTGGATTCCCGATCGCGCTTCGCGCGTCGGGAATGACAAGCGAGCTTATTACAAGATACGTCATGCGTATTTAACGAGATACGTAATGTATCAAAATACGATATACGTAAAAGCTAAAGACCTCCTCGACGCGGCGCGCGCCAAGGGATTGCGCGTGGCGACGGCGGAATCCTGCACCGGCGGGCTCGTCGCCGCCGCGCTGACCGAAATACCCGGCTCGTCCGACGTGTTCGAGCGCGGCTTCGTCACCTATTCCAATGAAGCAAAGCGCGGCATGCTCGGCCTTCCCTGGCCGCTCATCGAGCGTCACGGCGCGGTGAGCGCCGAGGTCGCCCGCGCCATGGCGCTTGGCGCGATCGATCGATCGCTCGCCGACGTCGCCGTCGCGGTGACGGGCGTCGCGGGCCCAGGCGGCGGTTCGGCGGAAAAGCCGGTGGGCTTCGTTCATTTCGCCTGCGCGCGGCGCGGCGGCGGCGTCGACCATATCGAGCGGCGCTTCGGCTCCCTGTCCCGATCCGACATTCGAGCCGCCTCGGTTGCGCAGGCGCTCGACCTTCTCATGAAGGCCGTCGCGGCCGCTTAGACGGCGCCGCGAATTAAACGCCAACCACTCGAGCCGGGGAGGCTCGCGGTCCGCAATGCGCCAACCACGCGCGTCTGGAGGCTCGCGGTCCGTGATGCGCCGCGCTTGGACCGTGAGCCTCCAGGCTCTCCAAAACTCCAGCGACCGGTTCAGCTCTTTGATGGCGTCCCTTAGCGACGGCGGCCGTAAACTTCGTCGGCGCGCTTGGCGAAGGCGTCGGCGTATTTGTGAAAGGCCCGATCGAACATCGCGCCCATCACCAGACCGAGCGCCGCGCTCTTAAATTCATAAGCGATGAAGAAGTCGACCGTCGACCGCGGCGCGTTTTCGCTCGCTCCCGGCTCGTCGCGAAAGGTCCAGCGATTGTCGAGCTTTCGAAACGGCCCCTCGGCGCAATCGACCCTGATCTCGAGCTTGTTGGAGTCGCAGCGGACTTGGCTCACATAGCGTTCGCAGATCGCCTTGAAGCCGACCTGCATTTCGACGAGCAACAATTCGACGCCCGGCGACGGTTCCGAGCGACGGCGAATTCGGATCGCTTCGCAAAGCGGCACGAATTGCGGATAGGAGTCGACGTTGCCGACCAGCGCGAACATTTCTTTTGCGCTGTGGGGCACATGGCGGCGGTTGCGGAAGCTCTTCATGAGGCCAAGCTTCTAATTCATCGACGCGGCGGCGGCAAAAGCCTGAATTCGCGCGGCTGGAACAATCCCGCCGGAGCGCAGGTTTAATCGACGCGTTCTCGCTGGCTCCCGATAGGCGCATGAGCCGATGGAGGAAATGATGGCGGACAAATCCAATTTTACGGCCGATGAGTGGAAGAAAGTCCTGGAGTCGCCGCTGCTGGCTGGTTTCGCGGTCAGCGCCGGCGATCCCAGCGGCTTTATCGGGACATTGCAGGAGGGGTTCGCTAGCGCCAAGGCCCTGGCCGCCGCCAAATCCGATCCGAACGCCGACGCGCTGATCAAGGCGGTCGTCAATGATCTCCTAACCGCGGACGGACGCGCCGCCGCGCGCGAAGGCGTCAAGAATGTCGTCGACGGCGCCAAAGTCGACGAGTTCAAGGATCGCGCGCTTAGCGAATTGCGCCGCACCGCCTCGATCCTCGATTCCAAGGCGCCGAGCGAGTCGAAAGCCTTCAAGGCCTGGCTCAACCATATCGCCGATCTCGTCGCCGAGGCCGGCACCGAGGGCGGGTTTCTTGGCTTTGGCGGCGTGAAGGTCAGCGACGCCGAACGCGCGACGCTCGCGGAAATTTCCACGGCGCTGGGGGCGTGAGTTACCGTGCCGCCGCGCCCGTTCCATGTCCCTCCCCCGCTTCGCAAACCGGGCGCTCCCGGTTTGCGCATCTTTTCCGAAGTCGGCAATGGCCGACTTCGGATGGGAGAAGGGACGCTAACGAACTGCGTTAGCGGGTTGTCGATGAAGCGTCGACTCCGCTCCCTCTCCCGCGAAGCGGGGGAGGGTTGGGGTGGGGGCTTCGCCCGCGCGATCCACTATCCTTCCGCGAGCCTCTCCCCGCGCGCCGCGCGCAATTTCGCGAAATCGTCGCCGGCGTGGTGCGACGAACGGGTCAGCGGCGAGGACGCCACGTAAAGAAAGCCTTTGGCGTAGGCGAGCGTCTTATAGGAGTCGAACTCCTCGGGCGTCACGAAGCGCTCGATCGGATGGTGCTTGCGGGTCGGCTGCAGATATTGGCCGATGGTGATGAAATCGATCTCCGCCGAGCGCATGTCGTCCATGACCTGCATCACTTCGATGCGGCTTTCGCCGAGCCCGACCATGATTCCCGATTTGGTGAACAGCGACGGGTTCAGCTCCTTGGCGCGCTGGAGCAGCCGCAGCGAGTGGAAATAGCGCGCCCCCGGCCGCACCGTGACATAGAGCGACGGCACGGTTTCGAGATTGTGGTTGAAAACATCCGGTCCCGCCGCGACGACACGCTCCAGCGCTCCGGGCTTTCTGAAAAAGTCGGGCGTCAGCACTTCGATCGTCGTCCCTGGACAGGTCGAGCGGATGGCGGCGATGGTTTCGGCGAAATGGCCGGCCCCGCCGTCATCGAGATCGTCGCGGTCGACCGAGGTGACGACGACATGGGAGAGCCCAAGCGCCCGGGTCGCTTCGGCCACCCTGCCCGGTTCGGTCGGATCGAGCGGCGCCGGCAATCCCGTCGCGACATTGCAGAAGGCGCAGGCGCGGGTGCAGACCTCACCCATGATCATGAAGGTCGCGTGTTTCTTCTCCCAGCATTCGCCGATGTTGGGACAGGCCGCCTCCTGGCAGACGGTCGAAAGACCCGCGCCCTTCAACAGGCCGCTGGTTTCAGCCCAGGCCTTGGAGCCCGGCGCCTTGACCCTGATCCAGGGCGGCTTGCGCAGAATCGGCGCGTCGGGACGGCCAGCCTTTTCCGGATGGCGCAAAGACGACGCGCCCTGCTTCTTGCGGGGGTCGTCATTCAAGAGATCGAGCACGGTCAAAGGGGGAGAGTCTCCTCTCTGACCAAGCTAGGCGCGTCAGTGATGAACCGCAATGTCCCCGGCGGTCCCATCCAGGTAATGCCAGGCGCGCCAGACAAGACAGAACAGCGCCGCGCCGATCGCGCCCACGGCCAGCACGGCGTCGGCGCCGCGGGGCCCGACTCCCATGCGAACTGCGACCTCGGCGGCAAGCCACGCGCCGGTGACCCCGGCGAGCAGCAGAGCGCCCAGCCGACAGTCGACCCGTTCAGCCAAATGGGCGAATTGCGAGAGTTTCGTCGCACACCAGCCGATGACGCCCCCAATGAACATGAGGGCAACGAACTGCGCATTAGGCGCGCCGATGACAGTAGCTGCGGCGGAGAGCGTCGCGTCCATGGATGCCTCCTGCGAGTAAGGACGATCGCATTTTACGCTGACGTGCACTCAACGAATTTGTCGGGTCTTTGTTCCGAACCTTCCACAGAAAACAACCGAACCCCGAGAATGGCGACTTTATAAAAATGTCTATATATAAATAAATCATAATCTTATATATTACACTTATTGTTTAAGTTGAGATATCGCTAAAGATATTCGACCTCCAGCACGCCGGGTATCGCGCGCAGCGCGCCGGCGACTTCCGGACTGACCGAATAGGTTCCAGGCAGCCGAATTTCGATTTCTTCCTGTCCCGCGTCGCGCTTCAGAAGGATCGACACTTCGCCCTCGCCGCGTCCGCTCAGCCGAGTCTTGATCCGATCGAGCGGGCTCTCGTCGCCGACGACGACCCGCAGCCCCTTCTGCGCGCGGGCCGCCGCGGCGGCGAGCGGCTCGACCGTCACGATGCGGGCGCGCACGTCCTCGCCCTCGACGGCTGCTGAGAGCGTGACCAGCACCGCCGCGCCCTTTTCCAAAAGATCGCGAAATTGCGTCAGCCCCTCCTGGAAGAGGATCGCTTCATATTGTCCGCTGACGTCGGAAAGCTGCACGATCCCCATTTTCGAGCCGGATTTGGTGCGCCGCTCGGCGCGATCGAGAACCACCGCGGCCAGCCGGCCGGCGGTCGCGCCGCGCTTGACCGAGGCTGCAAATTCGCTCCAGCGCGACACGCGCAGCTTCGGCATGAGACTGGCGTAGGCGTCGAGCGGGTGGCCCGAAAGAAAGAAGCCGGCGGCCTCATATTCGCGCCGCAGGGTCTCCGCGGCCGGCCAGGGCGGCGTTTTGGGAACCGCGAGGTCCGAAGGCTCAGCCTCGCCGAACAGCGCATTCTGCCCCGCCTTGCGGTCCTCGACGTGGCGGTTAGCGGCGGCGAGCATCGGCTCGATCGCGGCGAAGGCCCGCGCCCGATTGGGCTCGATCTCGTCGAAGGCGCCGCAGGCGGCAAGACTCTCCAGCGTCTTCTTGTTTACTTCGCGCGGGTTCAGTCTTCTCGCGACATCGGCGAGGCTGGCGAATTGGCGCTCGCCCCGCGCGCGCACCAGCGACTCGGCCTGCCCCTCGCCGACGCCCTTGATCGCCGAAAGCGCGTAGCGGATCGCGAGCGCTCCTTCGGCGCCGGCGGAGACGTCGAAATCCACCCCCGATCGGTTGATCGACGGCGGCTCGACGGAAAGACCGATCCGCCGCGCCTCGTCGCGAAATTCGGCGAGCTTGTCGGTCTGGCTTTTATCGAAGGTCATCGAGGCGGCGAGGAATTCCGCCGGATAATGGGCCTTCAAATAGGCCGTCTGATAGGTGATGAAGGCGTATGGCGCCGAGTGCGATTTGTTGAAGCCATATTCGGCGAATTTGGCGCAGGCGTCGAAAATCGCGTCGGCGGTGGATTTGGCGATGCCATGCGCGGTCGCGCCGGAGACGAAGCGCTCGCGCTGCGAATCCATCTCCGCCTTGATCTTCTTGCCCATGGCGCGGCGCAGAATATCGGCCTGTCCGAGACTGTAGCCGGCGAGGTCCTTGGCGATCTGCTGCACCTGCTCCTGATAGGTGATGACGCCGAAGGTCTCCTTGAGGATCGGCTCGAGTTCGGGATGGTCATATTCGATCGGCTCGTCGCCGAGCTTGCGGGCGCAATAGGTCGGGATGTTGGCCATCGGGCCCGGCCGATAAAGCGCGACAAGGGCAATGAGGTCCTCGAACCGGTCGGGGCGCATGTCGACCAGCGCCTTTTTCATCCCGGCGCTTTCCACCTGGAACAGGCCGACGGTCTCGCCGCGCCGCAGCAGTTCGAAGGTCGGCTCGTCGTCGAGCGGAATGGCGGTGGGATTGAGCGAAATCCCGCGCTTTTCGAGGAGCGAGACGCAGGTCGAGATGACGGTCAGCGTCTTCAGCCCGAGAAAGTCGAATTTCACCAGGCCCGCCGGCTCCACCCATTTCATGTTGAACTGGGTCGCCGGCATGTCGGATTTCGGGTCGCGATAGAGCGGCGTCACCTCATGCAGCGGCCGGTCGCCGATCACGACGCCGGCGGCATGGGTGGAGGCGTTGGAATAGAGCCCTTCGAGCGAGCCGGCGATTTTAAACAGGCGGCGGACGCGCTCGTCCTCCTCCACCGCCTCGCGCAATTTCTGCTCGCTCGCCAGCGCCTCGGCGAGAGTGACCGGCTTCGCGGGGTTTTGGGGGACGAGCTTGGCGAGCTTGTCGACCTGACCGAGCGGCATTTCCAGCACGCGGCCGACGCTGCGCAGAACGCCGCGCGCCAGAAAAGAGCCAAATGTGATGATCTGCGCGACGCGGTCCGCGCCATAGCGCTCGCGCACATAGTCGATCACCTCGCCGCGCCGCGACTGGCAGAAGTCCACGTCGAAATCCGGCATCGAGGTTCGTTCGGGATTGAGAAAGCGCTCGAAGAACAGACCGAAGCGGATAGGGTCGAGGTCGGTGATGGTCAGCGCATAGGCGACGAGCGATCCGGCGCCCGAGCCGCGGCCCGGACCGACCGGAATGCCCTTGGATTTGGCGAATTTGATGAAATCCGAAACGATCAGGAAGTAGCCGGGAAAACGCATTTTCTCGATGACCGAAAGCTCGAATTCGAGCCGGGCGCAATAGTCCTCGCGCGTTCGGCCAGCCGCCGGACCATGCGCTTCGAGGCGCTGTTCAAGCCCTTCCGCCGCCTGTCGACGCAGCTCCTGCGCCTCGATCTCGTCGAGCGAAAGCCCGTCGCGCGTCTCCTGGACGAAGCGCGGCATGATCGGCTTGCGGGTCTGCGGCCTGAAGCTGGCGCGACGGGCGATTTCCAGCGTATTGGCGGTCGCCTCCTGAAGATCGCCGAAAAGCGCGCCCATCTGCGCGCGGGTCTTGAAATAATGCTCCGGCGAAACCCGTCGCCTGGCGTCGACGCTCGCCACCGCGCCTTCGGCGATGCAGAGCAGCGCGTCATGGGCCTCGAAATCGGCGGGCTGGGCGAAATAGGCTTCGTTGGTCGCGACCAGCGGCAGTCCGCGACGATAGGCGAGGTCGACCAATTGCGGCTCGACCTCCCGCTCGGCCGGCAGATTGTGCCGCTGGATTTCGACATAGAGCCGGTCGCCATAGAGACGTTCGAGCGCGGCGAGGCGCGCGCGCGCCTCCTCCGGAACGCCCCTCGCGAGCGCCCGGTCCAAGGCGCCTTCCGGTCCGCCGGTCAACACGATCAGATCCAACGCGTCGGCGGCGAGCGCCTCGAGCGTCAAATGCGGCTCGTCGCCCTGTTCCGTGTCGAGAAAGGCGCGCGACGCGAGCCGCATGAGATTGCGATATCCGGCCTCGGTTTTGGCAAGGAGAACGATATTGCCGAAGCGATCGTCCCTCGCCGCGCCCGCCGCGCCCTTCCCATCGCCGAAATCGACGCGCAGCTGCGCGCCGGCGATCGGCTGAATGCCGGCCTTTGCCGCCTTTTCCGAAAACTCGAGGGCCGCGAAGAGATTATTGGTGTCGGTTACGGCGAGCGCCGGCTGCTCGTCGCGCGCCGCAAGGTCGATGAGCTTGCCAAGCGCCAGCGCGCCCTCGCGCAGCGAATAGGCGGTGTGAACATGCAGATGAACGAAGCCGGCGTCGGCGGCTGGCATAGTCTGGCGCCTGACTGGGACATGGCGGAATCGCGATGAATGTTACAGTCTCGCGACCGCGCGCGAAACGCCGCCCGCGCCGCCGTCCCCAGATGACGCAAAAGCCCGGCCTGACGGCTCAGGACCGGGCCAAAATCAGAAGCCGCCGCTCAGAAGGTGAAGCGGCGAACGTCCACGCCATATTCATTGAGGAGCCTGTGCATCGCCGGAGAAAGGCGAACCACACGAAAAGCGTTTTGATTTGAGCTACAATCGTTTTTGAGCCCGACATATTTGGCTCTCAGCGTGTTGGCTTCGCTCTCGCTCACTGAGGTGCGAACCTGTTCGATCACCAAGCTCACTTCCGAACTGTCATATTGTCTGACCAGCGAACAGCCGATGCGCAAATCCTGCGCGGACGCCGGAAAAGCGGAAGCGCTGAGAAGGATCGCGCCAAATAGCGCGCCGGCAAAAGCCGGTTTTTTGTGACTCACGGGATACTCCCTTGGCTAAAGCCGACCATTTCGCGCGTCGCCAGACAAAAAATCTCAGCGAAAAGCGGCGAAACTGCGTTCGGCGGAAAGCCCGGCGGAGGCAGGCGCCTCCCCCGGTTATCCTAGCCGCGTAGTGGACGAACGTGTTTACCGCCTATCACTCGGCGGGGCTGTACGCCTTCGCCGCCGACTCGATCGGCTTGAAAACTTCCTTGGCCATCGACGTATAGAGCTCGCCGAGCTTCGTCGCCTCGGCGAGGAAATCTTCATAAGCGCCCTTGGCGTAGTCCGACTGAAGCTGCAGCGCTTCGTCCAACTTTTTGACCGCGATCAGCTTTTCAGCCAGAACGCGGCTCTTCTCGAAGGACTTCTTGGAATAATCGGTGGTTTCGGCGGCGATGCTCTGCCAGCCCTTGGTCACCGCGGCAGCAGCGGCGGAGACGGCTTCAAATTGCTCTTTGCCGAGCTTCTGAACGTTGTCGAAGGTAGCTACCATGGTTCGTCCTCATGATTTTGGCGCAAAGGCGCCCTATGCGGCCATATGCGCCCGCTAACGATCTATTTATATGCATTGCACAAAATAAAGTCAATAAAAATGTTGCGACGCAATATCAATCAAGCGCATCGAAGGGGCGCATGGACAATGCTTAACCTGCGGGTAACCGCCGGCCGTTAATTTAGCCGAACGTCACTTTTGGCGCGGCTGGGCGGTTGCGCGGACAACAGTGAAGTGAAGGAACGCGTTCATGGTGAGATCGAGTTTGTTGGACGAGCTGTCGCGGGCCCGCTCCCTTGCCGCAGTCGCCGCCACGATCATGATCCTTTTGACGACGTCAATCGTCCCGGCGGAAGCGCGTCGGGGCTGGCGTCACCACCATGCCGAGTTTAATGAGCGCGTCTCAGCCGCACGGACCCGCGCCAATGCCGCTGGCGATCCGATCATCGGCGAGCATCGCGGCTTTTCGGCCATCGTCGTCGACGCCAACAGCGGCCACACGCTCTATTCGCGCTCGGAACATGAGCTGCGCCATCCGGCGTCCGTCACCAAGGTGATGACGCTCTACCTCTTGTTCGAGCAGCTGGAAAAAGGCCGGCTGCGCCTCGATTCGCCGCTGATGATTTCCCAGCATGCGGCGGCGCAGGCGCCGACCAAGCTCGGCCTGCGTCCCGGCCAGACGATCAGCGTCGACAATGCAATCAAGGCGGTCGTCACGAAATCCGCCAATGATATCGCCTGCGCAATCGCCGAAAACGTCGCTGGCGACGAGCATAGTTTCGCGCAGATGATGACCCACAAGGCGCATGCGCTCGGCATGCGCAACACCCATTATGAGAATGCGTCTGGCCTTCCCGACCCGGACCAGGTGACGACTGCGCATGATCTCGCCCTGCTCGGACGCGCGATTCAGGAGCGCTTTCCGCGCTACTACCGCTACTTCTCGACGCCGAGCTTCGCCTACAACGGCGCTGTGCACAGAAATCACAACCATCTGCTCGGCCAGGTCGAAGGCATGGACGGCATCAAGACCGGCTATACGCGTGCGTCCGGCTTCAATCTTCTCACCTCCGTGCGCCGTCATGGGCATCACATCGTCGCGGTGGTGATGGGCGGCAAGACCGCCTATACGCGCGACCGCATCATGGCCGGGCTGATCGAGGAACATATCGGCGGCGGCTCCTCGGTCAGAACCGTGGCGGCAATCGCCGAAGACCCGCGCGCCGGCGACGCGCCGGAGCGTTTGGCCGAGGAAGAACGGCCGCAGCGCGCCAGAGTCGCCGCCGAGCGCGTCCAGCAGATCGCCGCACCCGAGCGACTGGCCTATGCCGAGCCCCAGGAAACCCTCGTCGACGAGCCGGAGCCCTTCAGGCGCCAGCAGACTGCGCCGGTTCCATCGGCGGACATTCCGTCTCAGCAAAGCGCCGCGCGGCCGTCGATCCGGCCCGCCTTCGTGTCAGGCGGCCAAAAGCGGGCGGGCGCCGCCGATGACGCCGAGCGCAAGAGCATGTCGCCGAGCGCCAGAACGCATGTCGGCCTCACGCCGGTCGCCTCGCGCGATGGATCGACCACGAGCGGCTCGCGCAAGCTCGATATTACGCCCGTGTCGACGACCCCCTCGGCTATTCGCGGCGCCGCCCTCAAAACGCAGGCCGCCAGAGCCGACGCCAATCGCCCCGCGCGACCGGGCTGGATGATCCAGATCGGCGCGACCGAGGACGAGGAAAAAGCCAATCAATTGCTTGCGCGCGCGCGCGGCCAGCTGCAGGGGTTCCCGGCCAGTGCGACGGCGTTCACTGAAAAGGTCCAGAAAGGATCCGGAACGCTTTATCGCGCCCGTTTCGCGGGCCTCGAGGAGGAGACCGCGCAATCGGCGTGCAAGGCGCTCAAGCGCTCCGGCTTTGCCTGTTTCACGACGAAGAACTGATTTGCGACATGTCGACGACCTGGGACCACGACTACGGCGAGCGGCGGGCGTCAGTGCTGGTGACGCCGCATCAGGACATCCTTCGCCTCATTTACGCGGGCCGCAAGATCCGTCGTCCCGCCAAGATCTGGATGAAGCTTTTTCATCAGATCGCGGTGGGCTCGGGCAATGTCCGCGGCGGCGGCGCCGCGCTTGAGGCCAAGAATCTCGTACGCCTCGTCTTCCGAAATCGCGCCCGTGCGACGCGCGCCGCCCTCGCCCGCGCGGAAGCCCCCAAAGTCCGCGTGCGCATCGCTTGCCGAACGCCAGCCGGAAAATCGGCGGTCAAGATAAGCTTCTAAGAGCCTCGCGCCGTCCGGGTCGTCGCGGCGGCAAACGCCGTACAGTTCAAGAAGGGCCGGCCGCGTCAGGGAGTTGAGCTGCGCGCCCTCATGCTGGCCCGCAAGCACGACGCCCCGGATCGCGCCGCTCGAATGGTCGAGCTCCATTTCGATCATCGCGGAACGCACGCGCGACACGCCGCCCCCGCCCCCGCCGGCGTTTCGAAAACCGCGCAATGTTCTGCCGCTCAGACCCATCAGCCATGCGCCAAAGCCGAGCAGCGCCATGCCGATGTCGAGACGGCCGCGGGCGAGAAGCAGCGCGCCCAGCGCCAGCGCCAGGACGCCGCCGCCGCGCTTCAAGATGACGGCCAGCACCGCAGGCGACGTCTTCGTATAGGCGTTGAGCGCCAGGATGGTCAGGACCAGCGCGACAAGTCCGATCAGAATGGGCATGCTCTCATCCTCAACCGATCTGGGACAGGAGCAGACGCGCCGCGCCCTCGCCTTCGCCGGCGCGCCGCTCCAACTCCAATCTGCCGCCGACGGCGTAGGCGGCCGCGGCGGCCAGCAATTCAGCAAGTCGCCGCGGCGCGGCGGCGTCGAAGGCCGCATGGGCGCCGCCGGTCAGGCGCGCGATCTCGCGATAGGCGTGTCTTACGTCGGCGTCCTGGCCCTCCTGGAACATGAAGGCTTTCACGCCGAGCAGCCCCAATTGTCCCGCCGTCGCCGTCAAATCGTCGATCCGCTCCTCCATCGCGTCGCCAATAAACACCAGCGCCCCGACGCGTCCGCTGCGCGACTCGTCGAGCGCGTGGCGCAGGACCTTGCCGATCTGCGTGCGTCCGCCCTGGCAGATGATCCGCGACATCAGCGCGCCGAGCCCTTCTCCTCCCGAAACGAAGCGCGAGGCGCGGCATTCTGCAAAGCCGCGGAAATAGACCAGCTGAACGTCAAGCCCGCCCTGGGCGGCGGTCGTGCGAAACATTTCTCCTTGAATCGACTGCGCCATGTCCCATGTCGGCTGCCGGCTCATTGTCGCATCAAGCGCGAATATCAGCCGGCCGCGCGACTGGTCGACCGTGACGCTCCTTGCCTTGTCGAGGAAGGCGTCTATCGGCCCCGATCGAGCGGAACCCTGAGCGGCTGGCGGCTTAGCTGAATGATCGCCCACTGCGGTTCACGTCGTTTCTTTGACGTTCTCATTAAAATCGGCCGCGCGCTCTGATAAACAAGAGGCTTGGCGCAAAACCCGAACATAGGCTCTTTCGACGCGCCCGGCGAGGACTCGATGCCAACCCACCGCGAAGAATTTCATGGGCTGAGCGGCGCTCCCCTGACGGACTCGGCCGGATGGACGCGCATCGCGGCGCTCCCGGCGGAGGATAGCGTCCGTGTCCAGTCCCTGATGCGGGCGTTCGCCGAAGAGCTGATGGAAAGCGGCGTGCGGGTCGGCGGCGTGACGCAGATCCGGGTCGCGGATCGATCAGGGATCATGCTGCGCGACGTCGCCAGCGGCGCCTTCTATCCGATCTCGCAGGACCTTGGCCCCGGCTCTGTCGCCTGCAATCTCAATACGAGCGAATTGGCGCTCGCCTGTGCCGCGATCGAGCGGGCGGCCAGCAGCGGCGCGCAGCTGATCGTCATCAGCAAATTTTCCAAACAGGAGGCGGGTCGCGGCGGGCTCTGCGACGCCTTCCGCGCCGCGATGACGGCGCGCGTGCCGGTGATCGCGGCGGTGTCGCCGCACTATCGCGAGGAATGGCGCGCCTTCGCCGGGCCGCTGGCCGAAGACGTCGCGCCGGAGCGCCAGGCGCTCGCCGACTGGTGGGCGAAAATCTACAAAGTCGCGGACCGGTCCCCTATCTGACCGGCGGCGCGTACATTAGGCCGCCCTTGCTCCACAAGGCGTTCAGCCTTCGCTCCATGGCAAAAGGCGCCCCCTGCCCGAGGTTGCGCTCGAAAACATCGGCGTAATTGCCGACATGTTTGATGATGCGATAGGCCCAATCCTCGGACAGGCCGAGATCGCCGCCATGTGCGCCGTCGACGCCGAGCAGGCGCCGGATCTGTGGTTTTTCCGACGACAGCGCGGCGTCGGCGTTCGCCTTGGATACGTCCAGCTCCTCAGCGTCGAGCATCGCGAAGAGCGTCCAGCGGACGATATTGAACCATTGATCGTCGCCCTGTCGCACGAGCGGACCGCGCGGCGATTTTGAAACAAGGTCGGGCAGAACGGCGTGATCCGCCGGCGCCGTCAAGCCGATCCGGACGCCATGCAGGGTGGTAACGTCGGCGGTCAGCGCGTCGCACTTGCCATCGTCATAGGCCTTGGCCGCATCCTCCAGGCTCGCATAGAGCTTGGGGTCGTATTTCGCCTTGCGGGCTCGAAAGAAGTCGGCGACGACAAGCTCATAGGGCGTGCCCTGCTCGATGCAAATCGCGGCGCCGTCGAGGTCCTGAACGGAATTGAAGCCGCGCTGCCGGCGCACGATGAAGCCCTGTCCGTCGTATAGAAATATGCCCGCGTAGATGAGCTTTTGACCCGCGTCGCGCGCCTGGGTCCAG
Organism: Methylocystis sp.; assembly: GCF_046349115.1. Lineage (GTDB taxonomy): Bacteria > Pseudomonadota > Alphaproteobacteria > Rhizobiales > Beijerinckiaceae > Methylocystis. The sequence goes on from NZ_JAXMCX010000004.1 coordinate 59,204, forward strand.
GGCGATGCGCTGGCGAGGAGATCGACCGCGCCGGACTGCAGCGCGCCGACCCGCGCTTTCGGCGAGAGTTCGACGAATCGCGCCTTGGAAGGATCATCGAGAACCGCGCTGGCGACGGCGCGGCAGAAGTCAACGTCGAAGCCGCGCCATTCGCCCGATCCGTCGCGCTGGGCAAAGCCCGGCGCGGCGGTGACGCCGCAGATAAGGGCGCCGCGCTTGACGATCTGGCCGAGCGTGGGGCCGACGTCCGTCTGCGCGCTTGCGCGAGGCGCGAAGAGCGCGCCGGCGAAAGCCGCTAAACAGGCAAAAAGGAGGCGGCGCATCATGGCGGGCTCGGCATCCGGCGGCGGATATAATACGGTCGCCCGGCGCGCGCGCATAGGCGACTCGTCAGAGGCGGCATGTCAGAAGACAAGAAAGAAACGAAGCATAAATTAAGGCCCGCCACTCTCGTGACGCAAGCCGGCCGCGCGCCTTTCGATCATTTCGGCTTCGTCAATCCGCCGATTTATCGCGGCTCGACCGTGTTGTTTCCGACCGTCGCCGCGCTCGAGGGGCTGCGCCAGCCCTACACGTACGGGACCAAGGGCACGCCGACCACGCGCGCGCTCGAACAGGCCTGGTGCGAGATCGCCGGCGCCGCCGACGCCGTGCTGACGCCCTCGGGCCTTGCGGCGATCGGCCTCGCGCTTCTGACCGCGACCCATGCCGGCGCGCATGCGCTGATCGCCGACTGCGCCTATCAGCCGACGCGGATGTTCTGCGACGGCCTGCTCAAGCGTTTCGGGGTGAATGTCGAATATTACGACCCGCTGATCGGCGGCGGGATCGCCGCGCTGATGCGGCCGGAGACGACCGCGGTGCTCGTCGAATCGCCCGGCTCGCAGAGCATGGAGGTTCAGGACGTTCCCGCCATCGCCGCCGCCGCGCACGCCCATGGCGCCTGTGTGATCGCCGACAACACCTGGGCGACCCCGCTTCTGTTCCCGCCGCATGAGCGCGGCTGCGACCTCGCGATCGAGGCCGGCACCAAATATCTCGCCGGCCACGCCGATCTGCTCATCGGCCTGGTTTCCGCCAACGCCAAATGGGCCAAGCGCCTGCGCGCGACCTTCAACGCCTTCGGCATGGGGGCCGGTCCTGACGATGCGTCGCTGGCGCTGCGCGGACTGCGCACCATGGCGCTGCGGCTGCGCGAGCAGGAGCGCGCCGCGCTCGACATCGCGCAGTGGCTGCAGGACCGTCCCGAAGTCTCCCGCGTGCTGCATCCCGCCCTTCCGAGCCATCCCGGCCATGAGCTTTGGAAACGCGACTTCAGCGGCGCTTCCGGCGTATTTTCCGTCATCCTCAAGGACGCGTCGAACAAGGCGGTCGCCGCTTTCGTCGACGGGCTGGACCTGTTCGGCATCGGCTTTTCCTGGGGCGGCTATGAAAGTCTTGTTCTGCCGTTCGACTGCGCCTCATACAGGACGGCCACCCGCTGGACGCCGGAGGGACCGGCGCTGCGCTTCTCGATCGGACTGGAAGACGTCGGCGATCTGAAGTCGGACCTGGCGGCGGGACTTGCCCGGCTCAAGGCCTCCTAAAGGCGGCGCACTTAGAATATATTCCAATCTGCGATTCCCTGTGTGGCGAAGGTCTTTCGGAGGGAGAAGAGATATGGCGCCCGTTTCCCGGATTGTCGCTTACGCTGGCCTCTGCGGCTGGCTGATGGCGGGCGTCGCGCCGGCGCTTGCCGCCAGCGGCCAGGATTTTGCGAACCTCACATGCGCCTGCAAGGGCTGCGGCCAGAACAAGTCCGACGTCATCGGCAAATGCCCGGACGTCTGCAAGGACAAGACAGTCTACAACAAGGGCGAGAAGGTCGTTCCCGCCGCGCCGGTTCGGGCCCGCCCTTCTCGAAGGGACAAAACCGCCAAAGCCGCCGAGCCGACGGAATTCTGCAAGGCGGCGCGCATGAAGCTGCCGAAAGGCTGGATGCGCGCCGATCCGCCGTCGGCCCCGTCGCGATAGGGCCGGCGGCGAATTGCTTAGACCGTCGCTCTAGGCCTAATTCTGCCCCGCCGCGCCGCAGAAGCCGAGAATCAGGTCGCGCAACTCAGGCTCTTCGACAAGGTCGGCTGAGATGGCGCATTCGAACCAGCGGGTGGCCCGCTGGCTTTTCTCCGGCCATTGCTTGCGCTGCCGTTGCACGCGAAGCGAGAACACCTCGACGCGGCAGTCGACCGTGGTCCCGCTCTTGAGACGTTTCTCATAGCCGAAGTCGCCGAGCTTCGTCTTCTCGATCTTACCGACAAGGCCGGCTTCCTGCACCGCCTCGATCGCCGCGACGATATGCGGTTTGCGGCCCTTCATCGGCCAGCCTTTGGGAATGACCCAGCGCTTGGTGTCGCGCGACGTGACCAGCATGATTTCCGTCCGGCCGTTGGCGACGCGCCAGGGCAAGGCCGCATATTGGGTGCGTGGAACCGGAGCCGCGCCCTCGCGCTTCTTCTTCGGTTTCGGCGTCTTCATGCCACGAACCTCGCGAGCACGTAGAACGCCGCGGCGAAAAAAGCAGCCATGGGCATGGTGATGACCCAGGCGACGACAATGTCCTTGGCGACGTTCCAGCGCACCGCCGCGACCCGCCGCGACGCGCCGACGCCAATGATCGCGCCGGTGATCGTGTGCGTCGTCGACACTGGGATTCCCAAGCCCGTCGCCAGGAACAAGGTGATGGCGCCTCCGGTCTCGGCGCAGAACCCCTGCATCGGGGTCAGCCGCGTGATTCGCGACCCCATTGTGCGCACGATTCGCCACCCGCCAAACAAGGTTCCAAGGCCCATGGCGGCCTGACAGGCGATGACCACCCAAAAGGGCACGTGAAACGCGCCGTCGAGCGCGCCATGGGCATAGAGAAGCACGGCGATCACGCCCATGGTTTTCTGCGCGTCATTGCCGCCATGTCCGAGCGAATAGAGGGAGGCCGAGGCGAATTGCAGAATGCGAAACAGCGCGTCGACGCCGCTGGGCGTCCGCCGCATGAAAATCCATGACACAAGCAGAATCAACGCTAGCGCCAGCACGAAACCCAACGCCGGCGACAAAAAGATGGCGGCGGCGGTCTTCAGCAGCCCATTCCAGACGATCGCCGAGACGCCGACCTTGGCGACGCCGGCGCCGACCAGTCCGCCGACGAGGGCGTGCGAACTCGACGACGGAATGCCCAATCCCCAGGTGATCAGGTTCCAGACGATCGCACCCATCAGCGCGCCGAAGATGACGAAATCGTCGACGATATCGGGCGAGACGATGCCCGCGCCGACGGTCTGCGCGACATGCAGCCCAAAAAAAAGAAAGGCGATGAAATTGAAGAAGGCGGCCCAGAACACGGCGTATTGCGGACGCAGAACGCGCGTCGAGACGATGGTCGCGATCGAATTGGCGGCGTCGTGCAGGCCGTTCAGAAAATCGAAGATCAGCGCGACCGCGATGAGCGCCAGGAGGTAGGACGAGAAGTTCTGCAAGCGCGCGCCCTAGGAATGCTCGATGACAATGCCGGCGACGCGTTCGGCTACGTCCTCAAAACCATCGACGACTCTTTCGAGATGGCCATAAATCTCCGCGCCGACAATGAACGCCATCGCATCTTTGTGGCGATGCGCCTGAAACAGCTCCTTCAATCCCTGATCGTGAATGGCGTCGGCCTCATCCTCGATGCGGGTAATTTCCTCGCTGAAGGCGTTCAGCCTGCCGGCGTTCTGGCGCATCGAGCGCAGCAAGGGTATGGCGTCGCGCGTGAGCTCCGCCGCTTGGATGATGATGTCGCCCATGCGGCGCATGCCCGGTTCGAAGTCGCGGGTCTCGTAGAGCAGCGTCGCCTTCGCCGTCTGATGCATTTGATCGATCGCGTCGTCCATCGCCGTGATCAGGTCGCGGATGTCGCTGCGATCGAAGGGCGTGATGAATGTGCGGCGAACCGCGAGATGCGCCTCTCGGGTGATAGAGTCCGCCTCATGTTCCTTGCGGCGGATTTCCTGGGAGCACAAAAGCACGCGCTCGCCGCCGTTGAGCAGCTCGCGCAAGGCGTGCGCGCCGGCGACAAGCGTCTCCGCGTGGCGCTCGAAAAGATCGAAGAAGCGCTCTTCTTTCGGCATGAGCGCCTGGAACCAAGACAGCATGGCGCTCTCGCCCCCGAATCTTCGTCACAAAACTGTCATAAACGGATCGCGGACATAGCCGGGCAAACCCCGGCTGTAAAGCGGCGAGAGGCGGGCGGCCTATCTCGAATGGCGCTGCGCCCTGTTCCAGGCGACCGATTCCGCCTCGGACAGTGAAACGCTTGTATCGTTTGGCGTGAATTTACGCGGCAGCACATCTCGAAGCCGCGCGCGGATGTGGCGCGGGGCGTGGCTGAGATTCACCAGACTTACGCCGTTGTAAACGAGCGCGCCGTTCTCGCCGATCACAATATCGTCCGCCCGCAGCGTCGGGTCCTTGCGCGAAAGCCGCAGGAAAAAGTCATGAGACGCAGCCGGATCATTGCAGGAGCATCGCGCCGTCAGCCTGTCGCGAAAGCTGAACGCGGTCCGCAGGGTTGAATAGCGCTCTCCCTTCGCGTTGCGCGCCTCCTCGATGCTGTCGCCCTGATAAAGCTGGACGCGCGCGGCCGGACAAGCCAGTTCGCACGACTGCTGGCCAGAAATCTGGGAAGATTTGATCAAGGGAAAATAATAGCCGTCGCAGGCGCGCACGCAGTAGCCGCCGCCCGACATCGAATCGGTCTCCGCCTGAACCGAAGGCTTGTCGCGGCGAATGGCGGCTTTCGGCGCCCGAGGTCGCGAACGCGTACGGGTCACGCTCCAGGAATGGCGCGACGGATAGGCCGAATATGGCTCCGGCCCGAAGAGGTCATCGAAAAAATCGCCCTGCGCAAAAGTGTCGAGGGGCGAAACGAGCGCGACGGCCAACGCTAAAGCGCCGGCGACATTTTTCGCCCCTTCGCGGTTGAACCGCATCTGCCTGTCCTCGTCGACAATATTTCGACTGGCGACCCCGGCAGGATTCGAACCTGCGACCTACTGCTTCGAAGGCAGTTGCTCTATCCGGCTGAGCTACGGAGCCGTCGACGGCGCAGCTTACGCCGCATACCGTATCACCACGGTGAATGCGGCGCCAGACGACGCTCGACAGGAGAGTCATATATGGCGACCCCGGCAGGATTCGAACCTGCGACCTACTGCTTAGAAGGCAGTTGCTCTATCCGGCTGAGCTACGGGGCCGAAGGAGACTCAATGCGTCCAGAGTCCGATGCGGCTGGTTTTGAAATTATCAGAATAGGATACGCCGCGGCGCGCGGCGAGATTGGGCCGCGGCTCCTCGACGCGATAGGCGAGGCCGTTGCGCTCGGCATAGGCGATCGCCTCCTCCTTGGTCGCGAATTTGAGCCTTACCTGCTGGCGCATGTCGCCGGAGCTCGTCCAACCCATCAGCGGCTCGATGCTGCGCGGCAGCTCCGGCTCGAAGTCGAGGCGCCACAGGTCGGAGCCGGGGCCGGATTGAGTGGCGCTCGGGGCGGGTAGATAGATTCGTGCGGTCATAAGGCCTCGACGTTGAAGCTGCGCCCGACGGCGCTTTGTGACAATGCGCGGCGGCGTTCGCGCTGGTCGGGGCAGCAGGATTCGAACCTGCGACCTGAAGTACCCAAAACTTCCGCGCTACCAGGCTGCGCCATACCCCGCCGGACAGGCCACGCCCAAGGCGGCCCTGCCCTCGCTCGAATTCCGCTAGCACGCACGCCCGCTTGGAACAAGAGAATGCGCCGATAGAGCCGCAGCTTGAGAAAAACCGCTCGCCGGCTCTTTTGCGCCTGGCTCGCCCCATGCTTTGAGACTGATCAATCTATCGGCGACTTGGTCAATCCGCCCGATATTCAGCCTTAACCTAGCGCTCAAACATGCGGTGACGCACCCGATCGCCTGGGGCGAGCGATATGCGCCGCGCCGCGCCGGCGTTGAGCTCCAGCACCGAATAGGCCGGCGCCGGCGAGCTGATGATCCGTTCGGACAGGGGCTCGGCGTCGGCGGCGACCCCAATCACCCGCCCGTCGCGTCCAATGAACACCATATCCAGCGGTATATACGTGTTCTTCATCCACATCGAGACCGGCCCCTCGACCTTAAAGTCGAACAGCATCCCGCGATCGGCCGGCATTGTTTTGCGAAACATTAGGCCGCGCGCGCGCGCCATCGGCGTGTCGGCGACTTCGACCTTGAACTCATGCTCGCCGGTCGACGTCACGATGCGCGCGACGTCGTCCGCCGGCTGCGCTTGCGCGACTATGGACGCCAGCAGCGCCAGAAAAGAGAAGATCGCTAAGCGGAAAATTTGCGCCGCTCTCATTTGCAAGCGCTCCAAAGGATGCTGCGCGGCATGGCGGACTTCAGTGCGACGGGACGCTCTTTGCTTCAAGCGGACGCACCTCGGTCGCCATCAGCCCCTTTGGACCGCCGCCGTAACGCACGAGCACGCTATCGCCGGGTTTTAGTTCGGTCATGCCGTAGCGGCGCACGGTCTCCATGTGGAGAAAAATATCTTCGGTGCCTTCGCCGCGCGTGAGGAAGCCGAATCCCTTCACGCGGTTGAACCATTTGACGATGGCGATCTCATAACCGCTCGTCGCGGCGACCTGGACATGAGTGCGCCCGGCGCAGGACTGCGAGGGATGGACGGCGGTCGACTCGTCCATCGCGATGACGCGAAAGACCTGCATGCCCTTGGCGCGCTTCTGCGCCTCGCAAACGACGCGCGCGCCTTCAAAGGCCGTCTGCAGCCCGCTGCGGCGAAGGATGGTGACATGCAAGAGAATATCGGCGGTGCCATCGTCCGGCACAACGAAACCATAACCCTTGGCGACATCGAACCATTTTATTCGTCCCGCGATCTCAATCAATTCAAGACCGGACTCATCCGATTCAGTCGCGCTCGACGTCAAATCATCCTGAAAAGTCATTTTAGCGCCCACCGACTAAACTCCCCAATGCTGATCCAGAGCATTGTCCCGACGCGCGCGTTGGCGATTTTCCGAAGGCGCGTATCACCCCGCATCGCTCAAGAATCACTTTTGACAGGATATCACCCACGGCGCGCCTTCCAACCTGCAATTTTCATTGCCAAGCGCAATGTCTGTGGATATGCGCGGCGTTTGCGCGCGCATTGGCGAAACCATTGGCGCACATGTTGAAACTTGCATGTTCGCGCGTCGTCGCGTGCAGCGATATTGCGCAATATGGGCGTCGTGCGGCAGCGGATGAGGTCGACGGCGACGCACAAATCTTCACGCCTGTGGCCCGAGCGCCACATTGGCGCGATTTGACAAACCGGCCCGCGGCGCGCAATCGAAATGGGCGAGCGTGTGCGCCTTGACGCCTGCCTCCCATTTTCTCGGTTGGAGCGCCGCCAATGACCATTTCTACGACCGCCCCAGCGAGCGCGCCGACGATGGTTCGCGCTCCGGAAGGCGATTCCGGCCAAATCGATCCGCGATACGACCTTGCCGCTCTTGCCGCCGCCCGTGAAGGCGAGCGCTTTTCGCTGCATTCGAAGCGCCTCAATGAAATGTGGGTCCGCGTTCTCAAGACGATCGGCTATGACGTTGGATTCACGCGAGGCGTCGGCCCCTATCTATGGGATCGCAAGGGCGACCGCTATCTCGATCTCCTCAGCGGCTGGGGAGTCTTCGCGCTCGGACGAAATCATCCCAAGGTGCGCGACGCGCTGGTGAGCGTGCTCGACGGCGAATTCGCCAATCTCGTGCAACTTGACGTTTCGGTTCTGGCCGGCGTTCTCGCCGAGAAGCTGCTCGCCTATGCGCCGTGGCTGGACAAGGCGTTTTTCGCCAATTCCGGCGCCGAGTCGGTCGAAGCGGCGATCAAATTCGCGCGCGCGGCGACGGGCCGTCCCGGCATCCTACACTGCGCGCATTCCTTTCACGGCCTGACCTATGGGTCGTTGTCGATGAACGGCGACGAAATTTTCAAGAAGGGGTTCGGCCCGTTGTTGCCGAATGCTCATGAAGTCGAATTCGACGATCTTATCGCCCTCGAACGCGCCTTGGCTGGGCGCGACGTCGCCGCCTTCTTCGTCGAGCCGATCCAGGGCAAGGGCGTCAATATTCCGAGGGAAGACTATCTTCTCGGGGCGCAGGCGCTGTGCCGGAAATATGGAACGCTGTTCGTCGCCGACGAAATCCAGACGGGGCTCGGCCGCACCGGCCGCTTCTTCGCGATCGATCATTTTCCAGGCGTCGAGCCGGACATGGTCGTCGTCGCCAAGGCGCTTTCCGGCGGCCATGTTCCGGTCGGCGCGGTGCTGGCGCGCAAATGGATTTTCGACAAGGTCTTCGACCGCATGGATCGCGCGGTCGTGCACGGCTCGACCTTCAGCAAGAATGATCTCGCGATGGCGGCGGGGATTGCGACGCTCGATGTTCTCGAGAACGAGCATGTGATCGAAAATTCGGCGAAGAAGGGCGACCGCCTTCTCGCGTCCTTTACGAAGATGGCCGAAGGCTATGAGCTCGTCGCCGACGTGCGCGGCAAGGGTCTCATGATCGGCGTCGAATTCGGGCCGCCGAAGTCGCTCAAGCTGAAAGCCGCCTGGAATCTGCTGGAAACAGTGAATTCAGGCCTGTTCTGTCAGCTCATCTCGATCCCGCTGTTTCGCGATCACAAGGTGCTGACGCAAGTCGCCGGACATGGCAATCACACGATCAAGTTGCTGCCGCCGCTGACGATATCGGACGAGGATTGCGATTGGATCGAACAATCGTTCGACGCCGTCATCGCCGACGCGCATAAGGCCCCGTCCGCCGTCTGGTCGCTCGGCAAGACTCTCGCCGAACACGCGATCAAGGCGCGCATGAGCGGCTGATCCGATTGTCGACGCGCCGCGATCCGCGGATCGCGCTCACACGACTGGCGAAGGCTGCTTCTCGACCTCGTGCGAATAGTCTTCGATCAGCGCGCGCGACAGTTCGCCGGGCGTGAAACGATAGGCACCGATCTCCGACACCGGCGTCACTTCAGCGCCCGTGCCGCAGATGAAGCACTCCGAGAACGTCGCCATTTCCTCGGGCATGATTCGGCGCTCGACGACCTCGATCCCGCGTCGTCTCGCCAGATCAATCACCGTGCGCCGCGTTATGCCGTCGAGAAAACAGTCGGCGATCGGCGTATGCAACGCGCCGTCGCGCACGAAGAACACGTTCGCGCCGGTGCATTCGGCGATGCGGCCGAGCCAATCATACATCAGCGCGTCGGCGAAGCCGCGCCGCTCGGCGCGATGCTTTGAGATGGTGCAGATCATATAGAGGCCGGCCGCCTTCGCCATCGACGGCGCCGTCTGCGGATCTGGCCGCCGATATTCGGCGATGTCGAGCCTGATGCCTTTCATCTTGGTCTCGACGTCGAACATGCTCGGCCAATCCCAGACCGCGATCGCGACGTTGATCGTCGAATTCTGGGCGGCGACCGCCATCATTTCGCTGCCGCGCCACGCCACCGGCCGTACATAGCAGTTCGACAGGCCATTGGCTTTCACCGTCTCATGCTTGGCGGCGTCAAGCTGTTCGGCGCTGTACGGAATTTCGAAATCGAGAATTCGAGCGGAGTTCAAAAACCGTTCCGAATGCTCGCGCGATTTGAAGATCGCGCCGCCATAGGCGCGCTCCCCTTCGAAGACGCAAGAAGCGTAGTGCAGACCATGCGAAAGGACGTGAAGCTTGGCTTCGCGCCAGGGGACAAGTCCGCCGTTTTGCCAGATGAATCCGTCGCGCTGATCGAAGGGCGGAAGCGACATGGCGAACTCCGGAAAGACGCGATCGAAGAGGCTGAACAAGGCGCTGCGACGCGCGGTCAGCACTAGCCATCGGTCAGATTTATGTCAATATAGTTGACGTAAATAGCTCGCGCGAAACGTCAGGCAAGAACCAGCGTGAACGAACTCCTAGCGAGAAAAATGGTTGAGCCCGGCTCCGCCGCCTGGCGGAGAGCCGCCGCGGACGTTGCGGCCACGACCGACGAGGACGCTCTCGAACTTGTCGAGCTATTTTTCTTCGCCTACCGCGATTTCGTCGGCGACGCGGATCGACTGCTCGAAAAATACGGTTTCGGACGGGCGCATCATCGCGTTCTGCATTTCGTCTACCGCCGCCCCGGCCTCACCATCGCTGCGCTGCTGGACATATTGAGGATTACCAAGCAGAGCCTCAACCGCGTGCTGAAACAGCTTCTCGAGGCAGGCTTCGTCGAGGCGCGCGCCGGAATCGTCGACCGCCGCCAGCGCCTGCTCTATCCGACTCCCCAGGGGGCGAAGCTGGCGCGCGATCTCTCGGCGCTGCAGTCGGCGCGATTTCTGAAGGTCATGGATGAACTGCCCCCCGTCGCGCGCGGCGCGGCCTCCGAATTTCTGTTCGCGATGATCGACCCCGATGAACGCGCGCGGGTTCGCGCCCATCTCGCCTGCGCAAAAACGGCCGGCGACGCGCCATGACGCTCGCTCCGCATCACGCCGGCGCGCCGAACGCAAAGGCGGCGCATATATTGGTTGTTGACGACGATCAGCGCATTCGCACCCTCCTGTCGCGCTATCTGACCAAGGAGGGCTATCTGGTCAGCGCCGCCGCCGACACAGGCGAAGCGCGCGCGAGATTGCGGGATTTCGCTTTCGATCTCATCGTGCTGGATGGAATGATGCCTGGCGAAACCGGCGCCGCCTTCGCCGCCCGGCTCCGCAGCAGCGCGGAGCCGCTGCGTTCCGCGCCGATTCTCATGTTGACCGCGTTGACGGAGACAGCGGACCGCGTCAAAGGGCTCGAGGCCGGGGTGGACGACTATCTCGCCAAACCATTCGATCCTCGCGAATTGTCGCTTCGCATCGCCAGCATCCTGCGCCGCGCCCGGCGCGCCGAGCCGGCGGGCCCCAGGCGGTTCGGCGATTTCGTGTTCGATCCGTCGCGCGGCGAATTGTTGCGCGGCGGCGCGCCGGTTCGGCTGACCACCCGCGAGCGCGATCTCTTGCGGACGCTGGCCGAAGGCGACGGCGCCTTGGTATCGCGCCAGACCCTCGCGCAGCGCGATCCCGATCGGAGCGCAAGCGAACGCAGCGTCGATGTCGAAATCGCCCGATTGAGACGCAAGATCGAGACCGACCCCAATGCGCCACGCTACCTTCAAACCGTGCGCGGCCACGGCTACCGGCTTCTCGTCGAGCCGCTGCGCGCCAGCCGATGAAATGATAGAGTCGCCACGATGACCGCCGTCCTACCGGAAGTTCTCGCCGCGCCACGCAATCTGTGGCGGCGCTTCGCCAACTGGCTGCACGACCGCATGCCAAAGGGGCTTTACGCCCGCGCGCTGCTGATCGTGATTCTGCCGGTCGTGCTGCTGCAATCCGCCGTCGCCTATGTCTTCATGGAACGGTACTGGGAGGTAGTGACCTATCGGCTGTCCGCCGGGATGGCCCGACAGGTCGCGGCGCTCGTCGATGTTTATCAGACATTCCCGCAGGATCCGGACCACGCGCAACTGCGCCGTATCGCCGCTTTCGATCTCAACATGGAGATCGCGGTTCTTCCCAAACAGGAGCTGCCGGCGCCGCCGCCCAAGACAGCCTTGTTCTCGCTGCTCGACAAGGCGCTTGCGAAAGAGCTCTCGCGCAGGCTGAAGGACCCGTTCTGGATCAACACGTCGCTTCCGCGCAACCTGATCGAAATCCGCGTCGCGCTCGACGACGCGACGCTGCGAATGTTCGCCACGCGCACGCACGCCTATGCCTCCAATTCCTATATTTTCTTTATGTGGATGGCGATCGCCTCGGTGATCATCGTCGCCATCGCTACGTCGTTCCTGCGCAACCAGATCAGGCCGATCCTGCGTCTGGCTCGCGCCGCCGAGGAATTCGGCAAAGGCCGGAACGTCGCATTCAGCCCGCGCGGCGCCCGCGAGGTTCGGCAGGCTGGCGCGGCCTTCCTCGACATGAAGCGCCGCTTCGAACGCGCGATCGAGCAGCGCACGACCATGCTCAACGGCGTCTCGCATGATCTGCGCACCATCATCACGCGGTTCAAACTTTCCCTTGCATTGATGGGCGATTCGAACGAAGGCGCCGAAATGCGCAAGGACGTCGACGAGATGGAGCGCATGGTCGAGGCCTATCTCGCCTTCGCGCGCGGCGACGGCGACGAGAATTCATCGCCCACGGACATCGCCGCGATTCTAAGCGAGTTGAAGGCGGACACCGAACGGCTGGGTCTCGCCGCCGCGGTCAAGATCAAGGGCGATCCGACGATCGTCGCGCGGCCGGCGGCGATCAAGCGTCTGCTCGCCAATCTCGTCGGCAACGCGCAGCGCTATGGCAAGCGCATCGAACTTTCGGCGGTCAATGACGGCGCGACGATGACGGTCAATATCGACGATGACGGTCCGGGAATACCGGTCGAGCGTCGCGAAGAGGCGTTCCGGCCGTTCTATCGATTGGATGAATCGCGCAATCAGGATGATGGAAATTCTGGCTTGGGCCTTGCGATCGCGCGCGATATCGCGCGGGGGCATGGCGGCGACATTACGCTGGACCGCAGCCCGCTCGGCGGCTTGCGCGCGACCGCCAGCCTGCCCCTGTAACGACCATCGCGGCGCCGGTTACGCGCGCGCGTGTGGATAGCCGCCGTCGTCGTCGTGATCGCGGCCGCGCCGGGGGCGCCAGCCGAACAGGCTTTGCGCGAAGGAATAGAAGGGCCGCGTCAGCCTTGCGAAATCCTCCGCGCGATCGACATAGCGCTCGCCGCGGGTGAGTTCGCGATCAAGCGTCGACAAGGCGTCATGGATGTCGCCGGCAAACCAATCTTCAAGCACTCGGCTCCAGGCCAGGGCCAGTCCCTGCAGCTTGAGCGAGCCGACCGGGCCCTCGCTGTCGACGTCGGCGGCCTCCAGCATGAATCGCATCGAGTTCACGGTTTCCCGGTTGAGCGCCGCGGCGGTGAGCGGGTCGCGCGCCGCCCAGCGGCCGACGCTCGCCAGCGCCTCGCGATGCGGCTCCAGCGCATCGAGCCGACGGCGCAGCACGTCGTAGAGCCGCTCGCGCGCCGGTTCATGCGAAGCTTCCTTCGGCTGCGCATCGAGAACCTCCCGGTCGATGCGCCGCGAAAACGCGCCCATGATCGCGCCTTTCGACGGGAAAAGTTCGCGCAGATCGGCGAGCGAAATGCCGGCCTCCTGGGCGATGTCGGTGAGCGTCACGTCGCCGAACTCGCGCCGCGTCGCGAGCCGAAGCGTCGCATCGATCACTCGGTCGCGGGGGCTGCCGCCGCTATTCATATCTGTCTCCAGGTCCGCAGGAATTCCTAGTCTGTATTCTATTGTCGCCCGGCGGCGAGACAAGGCGCGCGCCGTCTTAACCGGACAGTTCCCCTGCCCGGCGTTTGGCGGCGGCGACGGCGCGCCGCATCAGCGCGGCAAGGCCGTCGGGCGCTTCGAGAACCTCCAGCGCCGCCGCGGTCGTGCCACCGGGAGAGGTCACACGCCGGCGCAATTCGTCGTGACTCGTCTCGGCTTGTCGGCGCATCAACTCGCCGGCGCCTTCGACGGTGGCGCGCGCCAGTCGCGTCGCGAGCGCGGCCGGCAGACCGGCTTCGGCGCCGGCGGCGGCGAGGCATTCGGCGAAATAGAAGACATAGGCGGGGCCGGAGCCCGAAACAGCGGTCACGGCGTCGATGAGCGACTCGTCGTCGACCCATTCCACAGCGCCGACGGCGCGCAGCAGCGCATCGGCGAACGCGCGCTGAGCGGCGCTGGTCGCGGGGCTCGCAAAGGCGCCGGTGATTCCGCGCCCGATCGCCGCCGGCGTATTGGGCATCGCCCGCACGATCGCCTGTGTCGGCAGACGCGCGGCGATGTCGGCGATGCGCTTGCCGGCGAGGATCGACGCCACGACGGTCGTGGGGCCAACGAATGGCGCCGCCGCGAGAGCGCCGGATTCGAGCGCTTGCGGCTTTACCGCGAGAACGACGGCGTCGCGCGGCGCAGCGGCGCCGTTAAGCTCATACCCGCGCTCGGCGCATAAAGTCTGGAGCCGCCGCGACGGCTGCGGCTCGATGACCGAAACGCATCCGATCAGATTCTGGGACGCCCAGCCTTCGAGCAAGGCGAGCCCCATATTTCCGGCGCCGATCAGGGCGACCGACCCCTTCGGATCGACCGCGTCCGTCACGCCTCGCCTTTCGTCTCGAAATTGGCGGAGGCGAGCGCCTCCTTGGCGCTTTTGCCGGCCCAGAGCACGAAATGGAACGCCTGATAATGCCGCTCGCAGGACTGAAGCGCATTGTCGAGCAAGGCCGCGCATTGCGTCGCCGACGGCTGCGCCCCGCCGCTGAGGATCAGCCCGTGACGATGCATCGCCACCCCCTCCTTCGGCCAGAAATCGAAATGCCCGATCCACATCTGCTCGTTGATGGCGTTGACGAGCGACATCAATTCGCCGCGCCGGCGCTCAGGCGCCTTGAGATCGAAGGCGCAGCTGACATGCAGCGTTTCGAGATGCGGAAGCCAGGTGAAGGCGACGTGATATTCCGTCCAGGCGCCGGCGACGGAAATTGAAATCTCGTCTTCGTCGTCTCGATCGAAAGACCAGTCGTTGGTGGCCGCCAGTTGCTCCACGACATCCACGGGATGTTCGGCGCGTTCAGTTTCATTTTCTGTTGCGATCAGCATGTGCCAACCTTTTATTTGGATGTCAGCATGACGCGGCGACTAAAGGACGGGCGACGATGCGTCGTGGAGTTTTCCGAGAGGCGCCTCCTTTTCAAGCAATTGATTCGAAGTCGAATCATCTCTTGTTTCACTATACTCCACACTCGAACTGTGACGCGAAAAAAGCGACGCTCCGATCTCGTTGCGGAGAAGACTTGCGGGATTCGCCGGTCGGCGTCCATCACGCCGCGGCAGTCGTCCACAAGCGAGTGGCGCGAAAAAAAAGCTGCGGAAAAGCCTTGGGGCGGGCGCGCCGGCGTGGCTAAGAACAAATAAAAGCCTCGCCCGCGTCGTGCGGGCGAGGCGTGATTCTATATGCGACGCTTACGTCAGCGCGTCATCATCACCGGCGCGCCGACGCTCACTCGTTCATACAGATCGGAGACGTCCTCGTTCAGCATGCGAATGCAGCCATAGGAGGCGGCTGTGCCGATCGAGGCGCGCATCTTGTGGGTCGTGCCGTGAATCGCCACCTCGCCATTGCTGAGGGTCAACGCGCGGACGCCCATCGGATTGCGCGGCGATCCGCCGGGAATGAAGTTCGGCAATTCAGGATGGTCGGCCTTCACCACCGCCGGCGGAACCCAGTCCGGATTGACGTATTTCCCCGCCACCGACGTCTCGCCCGACCATTCCTTGCCGCGCTTCGGCACCGCAACGGGATAGCTGATCGCGACGCCGGTATCGACGACATAGAAGAGCCGGCGCTGACCGGCGCTGATGACGATCGTGCCGGGCGCGACGCTCGGCGAAATGGAGACGATGTTGCGGGCCGCCGCGTTCTGCGGCAGCGCGGTCAACGCCATTCCGCCAACCGCCGCGAGCAAGAGGAACTTCAACGCCCTCGCCGGCTTGACGCTGCGGACTCGACGCGAAAGATCAATGAGGTTACGCATGACGCTTACACCCTGTTTACTGACGCCTTGGCGGCGAATTCTCGAATGGACGCATTCTAACTTTCGCCATGATCTTGTCGAAACGTTCCGCGTCTTCAGGTTAGGGCTTAACGTTAAGACATGTCGTGAATTTTAGAACTTGCAGCCCGTCGCTTCCGATCATTGCGTCGCGATTGCGCCATCCTTTCGACCATATTCATGCGCATTGCGCGCATGCTAAGCTAACTGGCGCGGGCACGGTCGTAAGGAATGAGCGAAGCAGTCGGACCGCCAAAAATTTTTGATCGCGCGCTGCTGCGCCGGCGCCTAGCTCGATCGATCGCCAAAGGCGCGCCCGATTTTCTGATGGCGCGCGCCGCCGACGATCTGCTCGATCGCCTGCTGACCGTGAAGCGCGAATTTCCCCGCTCGCTCGATCTCGGCTCGCCAACCGCACATTTCTCGCAGGCCGTCGCGGCGAGCGGCCGCCCGCGTCCCTTGCGCGCCAGCGGCCATGGCGGCGACGTCATCATCGACGAGGAAGCCCCTCCCTTCGCGGCCGGCTCCTTCGACCTGATCGTCTCCGGCATGGCGCTGCAATGGGTCAATGATCTGCCGGGCGTGCTGGCGCAGGCGCGGCGTATTCTTGCGCCGGACGGGCTGTTCCTCGCCTGCCTCATTGGCGGCGCGAGTCTCGTCGAGCTTCGTTCCGCGCTCGCACAGGCGGAAGTGGAAATCGCCGGCGGCGCGAGTCCGCGCGTCTCGCCCTTCGTCGACGTTCGTGACATGGGCGCGCTGCTGCAGCGCGCCGGCTTCGCCCTGCCCGTCGCCGACGTCGACAGCGTCACGCTGCGCTATGATTCAATGTTCGCGGTGATGGACGATTTGCGCGCCATGGGCGCCGCCAATGTTCTTGCAAAGCGCGCGCGTAAGCCGATGCGACGCGACGTTTTCGCGCGCGCGGCGCAGATTTACGCCGAGCGCTTCTCTGACCCTGACGGACGCGTGCGCGCAAGCTTCGAAATCGTCTGGGCGTCCGGCTGGGCGCCGCATGAGAGCCAGCAGAAGCCGGCGCAGCGCGGCTCGGCGACGATGCGGCTCGAAGATGCGGTGAAGGCGTCGCGCAAGGGCGATGCCTAGGCGTCGCCATATGGGACGCAGGAGCTTTGGCGAGCCTGGAGGCTCGCTTCGCTGCGACCAAGCCGGAATTGGCGCATCTAATTCGCGGCCCCGATTTAGGGCGCGACCTCGACCTCGACGCTGCGGGTTTGAACTGGCGCGGGCTCCCAGGGCCGCTGATAGACGAAAACGATTGCGGCCTGACCGGGCTTGAGCGCGCGGATGTTCCAATGATGCACGCCAGGGCTGCCGACCATGCGCCGTCGCGCGCCGCTGCGGCCCGCATCGGTTATCGACATAATGCCGAGATTGCGGCTGGCGCTTTGATCGATGCGCCAGGAATAGCCGGTCGTCACATTCTCCTGCAGAGAAAAATTGGCGCTGCCTCCCGGCGTGAGCCTTATGACGTCGCCAGCCTGCGCGGGCGGCGCAGCGAAAAGACCGAGCAGCAGCAGACGCGGCAATTGACGCCTCATGACCTGTTTCCCTTAACCCGCGAATCTTTCAATACACGCCCGGAATGAGCCGGGACGTATGGGCGCGATAGGCGTCATAGGACACGCCGAACTCGGAACTCAGCAAGCGTTCCTCGGCGTTCATCCGGGCGATGAGCGGCGGGATATTCGCCAACGCCAGAAGCACGCCAACCGCCGTATTGAACGCCAGCCCCCAGCCGAGCGCCGAGATCAACAGGCCGAGATAGCTCGGATGCCTGATGCGGCTGTAAAGTCCGGTGGTCACGAGTTCGTGGCCCGGCTGAATCGCGACGAGGCCGCTGAACCGTCGTCCCAGCACGGCGACCGGCCTCAGCCGCAACGCCCCGCCCGCAGCGAAAAGCGCGACTCCGAACCACCGCACGGCGTCGCCGTCCAATGTCCAAAAACCCTCCCGGTCGGCCCAGGCCGGCAGATAGGCGCCAAGAAGCCCGAGACTGAAGAATACCGGAATGACCCAGCGATTGCCCGTGTCCTCCCGGACGCCCGAGCTGAGATTGCCGCCGACGAAGAGCGAGACGACCCCCAATGCGAGCGTGACGCCGACCAGCGCGGTCCGCGCCGGATTGGCGAAATAGGCGTCGACCCCGCCGGCGCCGAGGATCGCCAGCGCAAGAAATACGCCGATGGACAGCGCAACGGAGAGGGCGCGAACCAGCAGCGAATGAGACTTGGCGTCATCCATCGGCTCAACCTTTCGTCAGTCGTGGCCCCGCGAGCGATCCGAAATTTACCGCGTCGAAGCCGAAGGGCGCGCCATCGAGGAGCCCCTAGGGACCGGCGCGCACATCGTCACATCAATTCCCTGATCACCGCCGCCGCCCGCTTTACCACAGGATTTTCGAAGCAGGACTTGTCGTGCTTTTCGAACATGTCGAAGCTCTGTTCGACGAATGGCTTCAAACGCAAGAACGGTCCTCGACCGTCCGAGAGGTCGAGGGGCGCGCCCATTTTCTTGAACAGATAATCGCCGCGCATTCCCAGCGCGGCGCCGATTTCCGGATAAACCGGCCATATGACGCTGGCGGCAAGCGTATCGATAACCGGCATCGGCCGCGGCGCATTGGAGGAGATAAGGCCGCCTTCGTCGCCAGCTGTTTCGCCACGCTCGCGAGGATGACCGGGAGCGGGTGGTTGATCGTGTGCATGAACGGCCCTTCATGCATCCAGCCCTCCCATTCGGGCGCCGCATCCAGCCCGACCTCCGCGAAGGTCTTGAACAGGAACCTCCTGGCTTTCTCAAACTCCGCAAAATATCCGAGCCGCTCGAAAACATCCGCATTGAAGAGCCGCGTCGCCGTTTCGGCGTCGCCGCCGAGCGAATAGACCGCGGCGGCGATCGCCGAACTATAGGGGCCGACCGGCGAGCCGAGGAATGCGTCGGAACTGCCGCGGATATAGACGCAGTCGGGATGAACTCCCGTGAACACGATCGGGGGAATTGCATGCGCGGCGGCGTGGATTGTTTGGAATTGCGACCATTCAAGCTCGCCGAAAGCGTCCGGAAGCTTATGCATGAACACAATGTCGCAGGCCTTCATCAAGGCGACGACCTGGTCCAACATGCCTTCTCTTTGCCATACGCCCGCCTCGAACGCATAGACGGTGTCTTCATCGAGAAGCCGCATGAGAGAAAAACCGAGTGCGGTCGCCGTGCATCTTCCAACCACGCCGATCTTCATTCGAGAACGGCTCCTTCATCGCAAATGATCCCCGCGTTTTCGTTCATCCGCGCCTCATCCTCGTCGCTGAGTTCGAGGGAGACGTGCGGGCCAGCGGCGAACCGGTAGTTCTCGGCGGGAACGTCGTCGCTGATCGCCGTCGGGCATAGCGGAAAGACTGTTCCGTCGACATTCGAAAGCCAGGTTTCGGTGAGGCCGAGGGTGTAAATGAACACGTCGCAGGTCTCGAACATCTCGCGCACCTTGTGCAGGTGGCGCGCGCGGTCGGCCGCCAGCGCCTCGCGAGATTCAAAGCCCGTCCTCTGAATGCGTGGGCGGAGCGGATCGACGAGATGGCCGTCCCGGTTGATCCAGGCATCATCCGCCGGCGCGAATTTTCCGTAGACGCGATCGAACAGCTGCACCAGCTGGCGAACCGTGTAGACATTGCCGAAGGGCGCCGGAAACACCCCATAATTCTCGTCGCGTGCGACGCCCCCCGGATCAAAGGTTTCATACACCGAATAGTTGAAGCCGCTCTCGAGCAGCGCGCGCGAGATATGCTGCGCGAAGCAGCTGCCGGCCGTGGCGACGCGATCGGTCCTGCCAATCTTGAACGGCACGCTGACGACAGGATCGACGACGGAACTCTCGACAATTCCGCCCCGCCAATATGTCCAGTCCGGACGACCGAGATACGGGCTTGCCATGAGAATGTCCTAACCTATCGCGCCTTTACGGTGATCAGGAAGAGCCGCGATCAACATCGAACGGCTGGCGTTGCGACGCGCAACCTGTTGAAAGGAACGCTACGTTACAAGGAGCGGCGGGCATCGCTTACTTCGTCGCGAGCAGGCAGCTTTGCGCACCCGCGCGACGGCCGAGGCAGGCGAACGGACCGGACGGGGCCACGGCTTCTGTTTGGCGGCCAGCACAAAACGCGACAATTCCGCGCGCCGCCTTCGCCGGCGTCATCGAGCTTTCGTACTCACAAACGCGGCGTTGATTGCCCTTCTGGCCGTCCATTGATGGGTCTGGCTTTGGAAGACGGATTTCGCGGTCGAAGCAGGAATGCAACGAACGAGCAATTAAAGCGTTTAAGCTGTGTTGGGATTCTCTTTGGAGGGCGGATCTATGCGTTCTGCTCCGATGACTGTTTTTGCAGTGGCGGTTATTCTAGGAGGCACGGCGACAGCGATAGCCGAGCCCACGAAGCGACAGGTTCCACACGTCGAACGAACCACTCAGCAGCCTACAGAAGCGCCTGAAGGGATTACGGCGATTCCACGGAGTTCGGCCGAGCAAGACCGAAGCAGTTACGTTAACTGGTCGCCATTTCTTCGTACCCAGAATTCCAGGCTCTCCGGTCGGACGCCCAGGATCCGCGGAGGTGGAGCTTCTCCGATTGCGCTCGAGGGCGGGACCACCCCGAGAGCCGCCGGAGGCGGCGCATCGCCCCCAGTCGTTTTTGGACCAATGAGCCCAAGCGCGGAAGCGCAATGACGGAGCGATCTCACCATTCGTCATGCGATCGTCCTGTGTTCGTTTACGCGCCCCTTATTCCCACTCAATTATCGGCCGCATAGGCTAACTCTTTGAAAAGAGAAGCGAAAAAATATTTTCAAAAGGCGATATACCGTCAGCCTGACCGACGCCAACGCATCGCTTATGAAAACATTGGGTTTTTTCGGCTCAGCGGCCGGTTGAAAACTTCGCCATCTATCGCCGGTGACGGCGCCCGCGTCGTTTGGCGCCTCTAACAGCGAAAGTGCCCGTAAAAACCGCATCATGCCGACTCACGGCCTGATTTGCCATCCTCATCGGGAGACTCGGTCTGCAACATCCTACCATATGCCAGAGCGTCACCCGACCATTTCCATATCTGCTGGCTCTTCGACGAGAAGCAGGCGCCTGAGCCGCGTCAGCATGTCGGTACCGCTCGACACGTCGATGCTCGCGGTCTCCAGGATGGTGTCGTGTCCCGTGATGCGATGGCGGGCGTGAACCAAATCCTCGGGGCCGAGGCCCGGGTGATGGGGATAGAGCAGCGTCAAGCGCGGAGCGCGATAGAGCTGCGCATACGCCATCATCTGATAGACGTCGGCCTGCGAGACCCCTTGTTTGGGGTCGTCGATGCGAGAGGAAATCCGCTTCCACTTGGTGTCGATGACGTGGGTGATCGCGCCGCCACGGCGGATCAGGATGTCGGGCTTGGTCTGGAAGAGCCCTCGTTCGCTATCCTGTGCGCTCAGGCAGAACAGGCGCCCGCCTTGCAACGAGACGGTAAGCCCTGTTCCCGCCAGCGCCCGGGCGATCAGCCGCCCAACATATTCTTCGAACAGCGCGTTCATCTCGAACAGCATCGCTGTGCCCTGACCTGCGCCGCCCGTGGTCGTCTGATAGCGGTCCTGCAAAAACAGCCGGGCCATGGCGAAGAGTTCCTGCCAGGACCGATTGGTGCGATCGATGACAACCTCATCCCAGTGCAACGCTGAAACCGGTACATCGGCGATTTCGGCATAGACGAAGGCCAACTCGCGCAGACGTTGCTGGTTGGCACTGCGCCGCGAGACGCGGAGAAGGCGAACCACTGCCGCCTTCATGATCCGGTTGAGCGCGATGTCTTCGGACAACAGATCGAACCGGCAGGCAAGGCGCGAGGGGTTGACCGCATGGCGGGTGAACTGGCGGGTGATATCGAGCTGGCCGCGCGAGGTCGGCAAGTCCTCCTCGCGCTCGACATACCGGCGCGGCATCCCCTTGCGTAGGGCCGTGGTCAGCTTGTCGCAAAAGATGCGGATCAGGATTTCGAGCAGAGTCTCGCGCTGCCAGGCGAGATCGGTGATGACGCCCAGGTCGATCTTGAGATCAAGCGCGACGGCCAGCATATGGACCAGACGTTTGCGGATCGCCGCGTTCTGGTGATCGGGCGTTTCACCGGGCGCCACGTCGATCTTGGGCAGTATCTCCAGGCTCGCATCGCCTGCGGCCAGAATCCCGACCACGCCGCGAGCGCGCAAGGCATGCCGACCATGTTCGAGCACCCCGCTGCCGCCGCGGCCAGCAAAGACCGAGCGCGCCGCCAGGCCCGCTAGCCGGTCGGCATGGTGGGCCGGGATCTGCCCCTCGCCATCGCCATAGGCGAGCTTGTCCCATTCTCGAACCGTGTAGGCAGGCATCAGGCTGCAAAATCCGAGAAATCGAAACTGGCCTTCACACTCCAGCGCCGCTTGTCCCCGCCCAGCTCATCATCGACGAAGCCGGCCGGAGCCGGCAGCCTTTTTGCTTCGAGGAAATGGGCGCCGTTGGTGCCGTCGCCATCGCCGAGCACTGCGGCGACTTTCGACCAATCCTCATAGAAATACTCTGCCAATAGCGGGATGACCTTGTGGCGCATGACGTCCTCGACGCCAGCCCGGCTGCGGCAGCCGGTGAAATAGGCGTGGCCGATCTGGTGTTCGCGATCGAAGAGAAATTCGATCCGCTCGTTGAGCGTGTGCAGCAGCTTGCACAGATCAATCCCATCGAGATCTTCGGCATCAAGCTGCCGTGCCGCCAGCGCCCGGCGCAGTTCCTCAACGTCCGGCATCAGCTCGCGGAAGGTGAAGCGGCGGCGCAAGGCGGTATCGAGCAGCGCAATCGAGCGATCTGCTGTGTTCATTGTACCGATGATGTGCAGGTTGGCCGGCACACCGAAACTGGTCCCGGAATAGGGAAGCCGGACCCTGACCTCGTTTTCGCAGCCGAGCCGCTTGTCGACTTCGAGCAGCGTGATCAGCTCGCCGAACACCTTGGAGATATTAGCTCTGTTGATCTCGTCGATGATGAGGACATGCGGTCGCGCACCGGCCACCGGCCGCTCGGCATTAGGGTCGATTACCACGGCTTCAAGCGCATCCCAGTCGATCCGGTCTGGATCGAGCCGATAGGCCGACTGGCGGCGAAAATTCCGGGCGTAGAAAGGCGCGCGCTCGGCGCCATTGTCATCGCGCCATATCCATTCGACGCGGCGCCGGTGCGGGTGGACGGCCGCATCAGCATCGAAATAATACTCACCGCTCACGCGGCCAAAGGCGCGATAGCTGTCGCGGCCATCAGAAATAACGACATAATCGCCCACCTGAAGGCCGGACCGGAAGGCGTAAAGCATCTCGATATTGGGGTCCTTGCCGGATGCGTCGGGGTCCTTCTGGTCGTTCCACGCCTTCCGAATTTCTTCGAAATCGTCGAAGCGCTCGTCGGACCAGTCAATGTCGCCGCCCCAGCCTAGATGGATCAGCCCGCCATCGAGGCCTTCGCGGATCCGATCTTCCTGACTGCCGCGCTGGCCGAGAGCGATCTTGTAGATCGCGCGCGAGCGGTCGAGCCGCTTGGCCGGCGCATCGCCGGTGTCGAGACGCGCCCTCTCGCTGATGATCTTGAACACCCCGGCATGGGGCTTGAGACTGAAGCCACCCGAAGTGCTGGCGACCTCGTCGTCACCTTCCTGTTCCACACCGGTCGTCGGCCGCAGCCCCTCGACGAAATCCTCATAGGAAAAGGACTGGTGAAAGGTAACGAACTCGATCCGTCCTTCGCCGGCAAGACGGCGATATTCAACCATCACGGCATCGCGGTCATCGCGAAGAGGATCAGCCGCCACATCGCCCAGACAGAGCCGCACCGCCTCCCAGGCCGTCGCATAAGTCTTGCCGGTTCCCGGCGGCCCGTAAAGGATGAGATTGGTGGCGGCGGGCATCGCGGTGGCGGGTACAAGCGTCATGGTTTGGTGCCCTTCTGCCGAGGCGAGCTGATAAGTGAAAACTGTAGAACTGCTGGGATTGGGCAGGGTGTGCGTCGGCGGCGGAACCTGGGCGCATTGCTGGAATTTCTCGCTCCCGAGCGCGCTACAGATAGCCGGATGCCGGTCGAGTAGACCCATGTCGTGGCCGAGATCACTGGCGCGGATCGCAACCTTGCTCGCGCTCTTCTCGCGGGCCGGTTCGACATAATAGTTGCGTGCGCATAGCCGGATGCGGTCGGCATCGCCGATCAGATGCTCGTACCGCTCTGGCGGCGTGACCGGCGCATCATCGCTATCGACGATGATATAGCCGACGTTATGGAGTTGGGCGGCGGCATCGGCCTTCTGTCCCCAGCCGCCATTGAGCTGTGTCTTGCCGCGCAGGAACCCGACGATCGGCTTGGACGGGTAGATCCGGTTGGGCCGGTCGCGTGTCGAACGGACCCAATAGTCACGCGGCTCGCCAAAGGCATCGAAAATGGAGCTATACTCCTTCGACTGGCGGTAGCTGTCGTAGGCGTCCATCGCCGCCTCGACCGCCTCGCGCGAAAAGGCAGTCATGTCCTCTTCCTTGTAGTCGTGGACGATCCAGAGCGCGCTTTGCACATCGATCATGTCGCGCGGCGCCAGGCCTCGATCCGCGAAAGCGCGCCGGACCGCCTGCATAAAGCGCCATTCGTCGCGATAGGTGTCGGCCATCGACGCATAATCGGGAAACCGGCGACCCACCGCTTCCCGCCAGAGGTCCTGACGCACGGAATGGCGAATATAGATGCCATCGTCAGGGGCGAGATGGAGGAACAGGAATTCGGCTATCTGGCGTGCCGGGTCTGGCTTGCCGTCTGGAACCGCTGCGATCCATGCGTTGACGAAAACCTCCAGGGCGGCCGCGTGGCCGTCCGGCGTACCGAGCGCGGCGTCGACCAGCGTTCGCAACGCCGGCCAGAGCTTTTCGCGATCGGCGTCGCCCTTGGACGACATCGGCCAATAGGCGCGCCATTGCAGCAGATTGCTTTTGACGAGCGCGGCATTGACGGCGTCGGCCAGCGCCTGATCGGAATCGGCCTGCGGGATCGCGGCCTTGAGCTCGGCTGCGATCTGCAGCTTGTAGGTCCGTTCCGCCTCGTCGAATTGCGGGTCGGGTAGATCGAAGCGGTCGAGCGCGGGAAAGAAATGACGCAACTGCTCGATCCAGCGCGTGACCGCCGCCGGATTGAGCACCAGCTCATCGTCGGACTGCAACAGCACGCCGATCAGCCGGCGCAGGGCCTCGGCGCTGTCGATCCGCACGACAAAGCAGTCAGTACCGCCAAAGGACCAGTCGCGGCTAAGGGCGGAATGCCGCCCGCCATCCTTCATACCGCTTTGATAGGGGCGTATCTCGGTGGCAAAGCCGTTTGCTTCGACCAGATCGCGCCACTTCACATCAAGAAAGACGTTGGCCGGATTCTGAATTTCCCACAGCAGACGCTCGCCTGCGCCAAATTCAAAGGACGCCATCTTCTTGGTGACGCCTTCGCCGGGGCGCAGACCCGAACCTCGGAGCACATCGAAAAGCGCCCGTCGCAGCGGTATGGGACGTTCCTGCTCATTTTCATCGAGGCGCGCCTCGAAAGTCGTCCACATTCAAAGAAATCCAAACTCGGGCAATGCGCACAGCGTGTTGACGAGGCGCATCTGTTCGACGGTGTCGCATTTTGCTTCGCGCAGCCGCGGCGCGCCGAAGACGAGCGCCAGGCCTTTGGCGCGCGAGACGGCGACATTGATGCGGTTGAGCGAGAACAGAAAATCCATGCCGCGCGGCGTTTCCTCGACCGACGACGCGGTCATAGAAACCAGGCAGACAGGTGCTTCCTGACCCTGGAACTTGTCCACCGTGCCGACACGGATGGCGGCGGGCAAGGCATCCTGAAGGGCGTTGACCTGTGCATTGTAAGGCGCGACGACGATGATGTCGGCAGGACAAACGGGGCGCGTTGTCCCATCCTTTTCAGTCCAGGTTCCCGTCAGCAGATCCGTGATCGTCGCCCGAATGGCGGCGACCTCCTCGGCCGCGATCTGGGCATTGCCCTCATGCGCGACCGGCACCCAGAAAGCGCCGGCTTCGGGACCGCCCGTCCCGCCTATTGCCTGGACGGCAGTATCAGGAGCGCTGGCAAGCCTGCTTTCATAGACCTGCCGCGATATGAACGCGCAGACATCGGGATGCATCCGGCGCGAAACCGGCAGGAAGATGCCGCGATCGGGCGCGATCGTGGCGTGATCGCCCAGCATCCATTCCAGACACGACAGGTTTGCCGGATCGGGATGCGCGCCCTGGATAACCTGCGGCAATTGACGCGGATCGCCGACCAGCACGATGTTGCGCGCACACCGGCCCATGGCGACCATGTTGGCGAGCCCGACCTGCCCGGCCTCATCGACGAACAGCCAATCGAGCGCCTGCTCCTGTTCGGGGCGGGCAAAGAAGAAGGCCGTGCCGCCAACCACATGGGCGCGGCTCCATAAAGGATCGTCATTGGCGGTGGAGCGGATGACGCCGGTAAAATTGTCCGGATAGCCATCATCGCCGCTGCCAACCTTGTGAGCGATGCACAGGCCACGGACAGGGTCGCCATCTTCCTGCGCGGCGAGGCATCCCATCAGCACATTGCGGATGGCCTCATGGTTGTTCGAGGCAACGCCGACGCGGTGGCCCTGGCGCACCAGTGACAGGATCGCCCGGGCGGTGACATAGGTCTTGCCGGTTCCCGGTGGTCCCTGGATCGGCAGCACGGTGCCGTCCATGGCGGCAATTGCCGCGATCGTACCCGTCAGCGGATCAGCGCCATCCAGCAGATCCGCGCGCGCGCCCGTCACAAGACGCGGCGCGGCGCGCGCCAGCAGATCATCGATCGCGGTCAGGCGGCGTGCGCCGCATTGATCCTCGATCACGTCGTGCAAAGCCGCAGCAATAACGTCCGTATTCAACGGCCAGTCGGGATGTAACGCCAGGCGGTCAGCCAAAAGATGGGCTTTGGCAGGGCCAGCCTTGACCGCGATGATCCGGGTGGTGCGATCCAGTTCCTCGATGCTGATACTGGCTGGCGGCCCATCGACGACCGGGACTGTCGCACTGCGACCAGCACGCAGCTTGGTTTCCTGCGGCGGAAAGCGATACCGGCGCATCATCGAGCGTTTGACCGGTTCGGCGGAGCCGATCGCTTCCAGACCGGCCAACGCATCGAGATCGTCGATCAGATCATCCTCGTCCTTGCCTGTGCTGTCGAAAACCGCCCATTGCGCCGGCTTGGCCTCGCGCTTGTGGAACAGGCCGAGGTTGAACAACATGTCCTGTCGGTCCTGCGGCAGGTCGGTCGCAGCGAGCTTCGCGCGCAGAGCCTGCGTATCGGCGTCTTCCTCGACCTCCTTGTCGCCGGCATCCACGGCCAGGACCGGCCATGGCGCCGCAGGCCGGATGCTGACCAGCCAGTCGCGCAACTCCTCGGTCGAGACACAGTCGATGCGGTTATAATCCTCGATCTCATCGAGGATTTGCTGCTCGCCGGTTTCGCGCCAGCGCTCATAGGCCACGACCGAGCCGCCCGCCGTTTTCACCTCCCCATCGCGCTTGCGCCCATAGAAAGCTTCCATCGACTTGATGGAGTAGTTGGCTTCCGAACCGATGAGCGCGCCGCGCACCACGGCGAAGAGATCGACAAAGCGTCGCTCGCGCAGCAGGCGGTCCAGGAAGGCCTCACCGATCCCGTATTTGGCGGTCAGCCGCCGCAAGGCGGTGATCTCGTAAGACGCATAGTGATAGATGCGCGCTTGGGGAAAAGCGGTGAGCCTTTCCCGGAAGAAATCGAGCAGCTCGGACAAGGCCTGGGCTTCGGCGGCATGGTCATGCGCCCAGAAGGCCTTGAACTGGCCGTCGAACCAGACACCGTGGAGATATTCAAGGCCGCCTTCGTAATGCGGGTCGCCCTCAATATCGTAGAAGATGTCGCTCGACTGCGGCTCCGGCAGCAGATCGAAGCCCTTGCCGGGATCGGGCAAGCGCAGCTCGAAGGCGGGCGCCCCCGTCTTGCGGGCATGTTGCAGACGGGCCTGAATCACGAGACGTGCCCGTGTGTGTTCGGCCATGCCGCGGATCGGGTGGTCGAGCCCGGCCAGCGCTTCCATCGTCGCGATGCCGGATGCCTCGAGTTTTTTGACCTGGCTGCGGCTGATATTCGCGACGTTGAACAGGCTGTCCTCGGTCTGCCAGAAGCTTTCGCAGTGATCGCCCCAGCGGCAGAGCCCACAATCAGCACAGGGGATCGGCCGGGTCGGCGCCGGGTTTTCCAGGAAAGCCTCGAGCCGCTGGCGCGCCATTCGCGCATAGGCCTGATAGTCGGCGAGCCGTAGCTGC
The DNA here is from genome assembly GCF_046349115.1 of Methylocystis sp. Lineage (GTDB taxonomy): Bacteria > Pseudomonadota > Alphaproteobacteria > Rhizobiales > Beijerinckiaceae > Methylocystis. The sequence continues at coordinate 87,315 of NZ_JAXMCX010000004.1, forward strand.
GCCCGGCTTCCATCGCCGAGTTCGACATGGGCAAATTCGGGGGCGATGCCCTGAATCTCGGTCAACAGGTCCGAGTAGAGCACCAGTTGCAGCACATGTTTGGGATGGGGACGCCGCTTGAGCTTGGTGTCGGTGACTTCATAGCTGAAGGGGCCAAGATCCGACGGGCGCTCGACGCGCTCGAGAAAATCCGACCAGCCACCCCAATTGTCACCGAGCAGCGCTCCCTGAAACACGATCTGCGGGCCTCCCGCCAGGGCGGCGCGCGTCGTCTCCGCGTTGTCGGCAAGGTCGGACCGAGCGATCTCGACAACCGAAACACCCGACGCTTTCAGCTTCGCCAGATGGGCAGCTTCATGGGCATCGCCCTGCTTCTGGAGCAGAGCAGCGTCATCGCTGTCTTCGCGGGGCACCAGGCCATTGCCCCGCATATACGCGAGATCGAGCGCGGTCGCGTGGGTGCAACCCATGAACCGCATCAGATCCGATGCGGACAATAGTATCCGGTCGCCCTCAATACTTCGCATAACCCGCCCCCTGTTCGAGTGCAGTCCCGACAAGACTTGCATCTCGACAGGCTGCAAGCTCTGACATAGCGTGCGTGGGTGTCAATATCTGACATAGTCTACGGCCGGGATTTGGATTCATGTCGTATTCCAAGGCTCAGGATCTGATCAGGCTGGCGCGGATGGCCGCCACCCGACGGACCGGAATCGGCCTCGATGAGATCTGTGAGGAATTCAGCGTCTCCCACCGCACGGCGCAGCGCATGACCGACGCGCTGGAAACTGTGTTCACCAACGTCGACACGGTGGACGGCCCGGACCGTCGGCGGCGCTGGCGTGTCGCCGACACGATGCTCGACCGACTCCAGCCCCGTCAGGAAACGGCGATCGAGGCGCTGGAGATCGCCGGCAGAACTGCGCGGAGCGATGGCCGCCTGCGCCACGCCGCCGCGCTGGAGGACCTGCGCGACGGACTTCTGGCCCGACTGACGCCGCGAGACGCCCTGCGCACTGAAACCGATGTCGAAGCTGTCCTTTTGGCGATGGGGTCAGTCACCAGCCCAGGCCCCAGGGTCAATCTGGCGCCGGCGGTGCTGGACGCCGTGATCGAGGGACTGCGCGGCCCGTTCCGCCTGCGGCTGCGCTACCGAACCGAGGACTCACCCGAACGGATCATCGAGCCGCACGGTCTTCTGCTGGGACATCGCAGCTATCTGGTGGCGCGCCAGCCGGCACGCGGCGAAGACCTGCTGAACTTCCGGATGGACCAGATCCTGAGCGCCCAGACCCTGGACGAGAGCTTCAGCCTGATACCCGGCTTTTCGCTGGAGGAATATGCGGCGCAGTCTTTCGGCGTCTACCAGGACCCGGCGCAATATGACGAGGTCATCTGGCGTTTCGCACCGCACGCGGCAGCACGGGCGGCCGAGTTTTGCTTTCACCCAAGACAGGCCGCGGAAGCCCAGGAGGATGGCGGCCTGATCGTGCGCTTTCATGCGGCGGGCTGGCTCGAGATGGCGTGGCATCTCTATCAATGGGGCGATGCGGTCGAGGTCATCGCGCCCGAGGGGCTGCGCACCTTGGTCGAAAACCACCGCAGGAGCGATTTCGACGCCCTGCCATGAGACAACGGGAACGAAGCGGAATGACGACAAAGACCGGCATCACCCATGCAGAACTGAAGACCAAGCAGCGTGCGGTCCGCGAGGGCTTTCCGCAAACCATGAGCCTGCGCGTCCATCGCGCCATTAACTGGATCGGCCGCGCCGAGGCCTGCGGGGCAGATGCCGATGCCCGTTTCATCTTCCTGTGGATCGCATTCAGCGCCGCATACGCGCAAGCCTGCCGGCGCTGGCATGGCACTTTGCGCAATATTTTTCATAGGTGTCAATCGGCGTTGAAGTTTGACCCCGTATCGGCGTCCAACATTGACCCCTTTGTTTCGCGCGTCGTGACGGAAGGAGGGCGTAGCCCGACCGGAGTTACGACGCACGCGGCGGCATGATCAGGCGCGATTTTTGAAGCGCCAGCTCTCGTTGCCGGTTTCGACGATGTCGCAGTGGTGGGTGAGACGATCGAGCAGCGCTGTCGTCATCTTCGGATCTCCAAAGACGCTCGGCCATTCGCCGAAGGCGAGATTGGTCGTGACGATGATCGATGTTCGCTCATAGAGCCGGCTGATGAGATGGAACAGGAGCTGGCCGCCGGCCTGGGCGAAGGGCAGATAGCCGAGTTCATCGAGAATGACGAAGTCGAGACGAGTCAGATAGTCGGCGAGCCGTCCTTGGCGTCCGGCGCGCGCTTCAGCTTCGAGGCGATTGACGAGATCGACGGTGGTGAAGAAGCGTCCGCGCGAGCCGGCGCGAATGCAACTGCGGGCGATGGCGATCGCGAGATGCGTTTTGCCCGTTCCAGTTCCGCCGACGAGAACGACATTGCGTTGCTGAGCGATGAAGGCGCCGCCGGCGAGATCGCGGACGAGCGCCTCATTGATCGGCGTGTCCTTGAAGGCGAAGTCGTCGACATCTTTAGCGAGCGGTAGTTTGGCGACAGTGAGCTGATACTTGATCGAGCGCGCCTGCTTCTCGGATATCTCTGCCTTGAGCAGATCGCCAACAAAACGCTGGGGTTCGTGTTTACGCTTCACGGCGACGGCGAGCGTCTCGTCATAAGCGCCGCGCATGCCATAGAGCTTGAGTTCGCCCATCATGTCGAGGACTTCGGTTCTTTCCATGGTCACAGGCTCCTGAGCTGATCGTATCTGGCGCAGTCGGCGATCGGCGCATGCCGCAGGCGAAGCGCCTGCGGAGTCGCGATGATTGCCGGCGGTTCAGGATCGCGGCGTCGCGCGAGGATGTTGAGGATGACGTCGGCGGAATGGACGCCGTTTTCGAGCGCTTCAGCGCAGGCGCCGTCGACCGCCGGCAATCCGTCGGTGAGCACCGCGGCGAGAATGGCGACCATCTGACGGTCGCCGTCGTCGGAGCCGGAGAGCTTGCGGCGCACACGCTCCAGCGCTCCGGGCAACACCCAGTCCTTGAACGGCGCCCCGTTCCTCAGCGCGCCCGGCTTTCTGGCCAGAACCGGCACATAGTGCCAGGGGTCGTAGATCGTCTCGCCGCGCCCGAAGCAGCGGGCATGTTCGGCGACGACGCGCCCATCCTGGCGGATGACGATGCGATCGGCATAGGCGTGGATCTCGACCGGGCGTCCGACAACGCCGGCGTTCACCGAGTATTTGTTGTTATCGAAGCGGACCAGGCAGGTCTTCGACACCGAGGCCGGGACAGCGTGGAATCCATCGAAGCGGCCGCGATAGGGAATGAGATTCGGCCGCTCCTCCTCGAAGACCTCCCAGACGGTTCTGTCGGCGCGCTCCGGATGGGCGTGCGCCTTGGCGTAGGCGATGCATTTATCCATCAGCCACGCGTTCAACTCGTCGAAGCTCTTGAACCGCAGGCGCGGCGTGAAGAAGCGCTCGCGCACAAGGCCGACCTGATTTTCGACCTGCCCCTTCTCCCAGCCCGACGCCGGCGTGCAGGCCACAGGCTCGACGAGATGGTGCGAGCACATCTGAAGGAATCGGCGATTATATTGCCGGTCCTTGCCGACGAAGATCGTTTCGACCGCCGTCTTCATGTTGTCGTAGACGCCCCGGCCGCAGGCGCCCTTGAAGAAGGCAAAGGCACGCTCATGCGCGTCGAAAACCATCTCCTGTGTCTCGCGCGGATAGGCTCGGGCGATAAACATCCGGCTGTGACAGAGCCGCAGATGCGCGACCTTCACGGTCATCGTCACGCCGTTCATCAGAACGATCTCGTGGCTCCAGTCGAACTGGTAAGCCTCGCCCGGCGCAAAGCTCAGCGGCACAAAGGCGCTCGCCGTCTCGCTCGCATGCTCGCGCGCCCAGTTCCGGGCGTAACGCCGCACCGCGTCGTAGCCGCCGTCATAGCCAAGCGCCCGCAGCTCTTCGAACACACGGATCAGCGTCAGCCGCTCGCGTGCCGGCTTCGTTGCGTTCGCCGCGAGCACTCGGTCGATCTCAGCCTTCCAGGCGCCGAGTTTGGGACGGGGCTGGACCTCCCGTTCATAGGAAAACGAGGTCTCGCCCGACCGCAGAACCTTGCGAACCGTGTTGCGTGATATCTTCAGATCGCGGGCAATCTCCTTGATCGACTTGCCCTTCTGGAAATGCTCCCGCCGAATCCGGCCAATCGTCTCCACAACAAGCATCCCCCCCACCGTCCGCTCGATGCCAAAGCGGACAGACCTGCAAACACTTCTCAAGGGGGTCAATTTTGGACGCCGATCCCCAGGCTTAGGGGGTCAAATTTGCACGCCAAAACACATACTTTGCCTCGGCGCTTGGCCAGACGCGGTCCTGGAAGGGCGTATCGATGATGCCGGGATTGATGGCGTTGACACGAACGCCCTGCTTGAACAACTCGATCGCGGCCGTCTTGGTAAGCCCGAGCACGGCATGCTTGCTGGCGATGTAGAGGCCGGCATTGGCGAAGCCGATGACGCCGCCCATCGAGGCGTTGTTGATGATCGTGCCGCCTCCCTGCGCCAGCATCGCCTTGGCCTCGTGTTTCATCGACCAGAAAACGCCACGCACATTGGCGTTGAAAATGCTGTCGTAAGTCTCGTTGGTCTGCTCGACGAAGGGCGAGAACGCGCCTTCGGTGCCGGCATTGTTGAAAGCAACATCGATGCGGCCATAAGTCGAGATCGTCCTCGCGATGAGATCGATCACGCTCTGCTCGACGTTCACATCGGCTACCACCGCTGTTGCTTCGAAGCCCTCGCCCCTGATCTCGGCCACAAGGGCCTCGATCTCCGCGCCGCGGCGGGCGCTTGCGATCACCTTGGCGCCGCGGCGGGCGACTTCGATTGCGGTGGCTCGCCCGATACCCGAGCTGGCTCCTGTAACGACCGCGACTTTACCTTCGAGAGACTTGAACGGTTTGCTGCTCATTTCTATCTCCATCGATTGAAAATTTGCCTGGTACGAAGCATGCCAATGCGATGACACCGCATTTTCGACGCGCCTCTTCCTTGCCTGGCTCGCCGGAACGCCGGCATCACGCAGCGATGTCCTGAACGAATTCGACCGCGTTGCCGCTGTTGTCCTTGATCATCGCAAACCGTTTGCCGATGATCGGCAAATCGAACGGCTCGGTGAAGATATCAACCTGACGGATTCAGCAGCGGAGTTGCGTCCGTCCTCCAGCGCTGCGGCGATGAAATCATCGCGATGCTCGGGCTTCACGTCGAAGTGGACGGCAATGTTGTACATGTCTGACGCCTGTTGCTTTCGACCTCGGAGCTGGACCGTGGGGCGGTGCAAAGGAGTTAGGCCTTCCTCTTAATTCTGATTAGTCGTATAATTTAGCATGCAGTCATGAATTGTATTCATGAATCGAGAGGGCGATGCTGGCAGCTGAATTGGGTGAACTTGCCACCTTTTTGGCGGTGGCCAAGCACTGTAGCTTCAGCAAAGCGGCGGTTGAGCGCGGCGTAGCCTCGTCGGCGGTGAGCCACTCCGTTCGAAGCCTCGAGGAGCGCGTTGGCGTCCGGCTGCTGCATCGCACGACGCGCAGTGTCTCCTTGACGGACGCCGGCGAGCGCTTTGTGAGCGAGCTGTCGCCTGCCTTCGAGCAGATCGGGCGAGCGTTGGACGGCCTCAACGCCTTCCGCGGCACGCCTTTTGGACTGGTACGGATCACGGTGCCAACATCGATCGCGCCTTACGTGCTGCGCGACGTTCTAGGGCCTCTCATCAGCAAGAACCCGGGGCTGCAGCTTGACATAGAGACGAGCGATCGCCTGGTCGACATCGCCAAGGAGGGGTTTGACGCCGGCATTCGCTTCGGTGAACGACTGAGCCAGGACATGGTGGCAGTCCGGATCAAATCGAAGCTGCGGTTCGCCGTCGTCGGCTCACCGGAGTACCTCAGGGGCCGACAGCTGCCGCAGATCCCCGCAGACCTCCAGAATCACGCCTGTATCCGCTACAGATTCCCAAGCGGCGCGATCTATAATTGGGCGTTCGAGCGTAACGGCGAAACGCTCTCGGTTGAGGTCAACGGCCCGATGATAACAGACGGGCAGGAACTAATGGTCGAGGCCGCCCTGCAAGGATGCGGCCTCGCCTACGTATGGGACGATCGGGTTCAGGATGAACTTCGGTCCGGCAGACTCATCCGATGTCTTGACGATTGGTGTCGTACCGACGACGACCTCTTCATCTATTATCCGAGCCGTCGCTACGTCTCGGCGGGACTACGTGCTCTTATCGACAAACTCCGCGCCTAGTCGACTTGCGTTTCGGCGCAAGCATGATCCCGACGATTGTAGAATGAGTCGTAGCCAGCCTACGATAACTACGACTGTTCCAAATGCCGGAAGGATACCGTGACAAGGAATCGGGCCAAATAGAATCGGCTGCTATCGATGCCTATCGGTAAGACTCTCCTGCCAATTGTACTCCACGCTATCCTCAAATATCCCTCTTGTACGACCCGTCACTCCCACTCGATTCTCTCAACACGTCGTAACGCACTGATTTATGGGCGCAAATTTTTCCTGATGACGCTCGAAATCCGGACAACGAGCCGTCAAAATTTTTTGCTTATGATTTCAAAGGAAAATTCACGCGATTCGAATTCAGCGACGTTTCAGCGTCTATCGACAACGATCCGTCGATTGCTCGCGCCATCGACCACAGGGCGCGCTACGCGCCGATATAAGGAAAGACCGTCAGCATTCGTAGCACAACGCGTTCGCACTCGCTATGCTCGCTGCTCACCGTCACTCTGGGAAGCACGCCATCAACGAAGTGCAGCGGCGCCTCTTTCCGGTCGGCTCGAACTCCGCCTGATGTCCACATAACCTCGATGGTGAGCGGACAGCCCCGTCATTGGTCCAAACGCCACGTGCGCGTGCCATTCACATTGTGTGGCCCGGTTTCTTTTAGAATGTCCGGTGTCAGACCTTCAAGTCCTGATCAAGGATGCCGCGAACTATCATCTAGCTCTTGGCGCGCAACTTCATCTGGCCGGGTGCTTCTTCAATCTCCCTGACGGCCTGTATCGCAAAGCGCCCCAGATCAGGATAGATTGACCAAGCACGAAGCAGCGGAATGTCGCTCGCGCTACCGAACCGCCCCACATTCACCAAAGCCTTTTCGATCACGTCTTCGATGCGGAAGAACTCGAAATAGCCGGATTGAAGGGTCGGCTTTTCAAGGGCCGTCCGGTAGATCGCTGCGACCTCGTCGGGGAAGAACTGTCCAAAAGACGTCACCACCGGCCCCGAACCCGGAAGCTGCCGCGCGCTTTCAGCGAACATGTGGTCCGACCTGAAGAATTCCCCAACGACGGCGGCCGCGACACCAGTTTCATGACGCGACAGGATGGCGAGCGGGGCTGCGCAATTCGACTTGCGTTCCGAAAATGGAAGATCGTCGCGATTCAGCCAGTAGAGAATCCGGCCGCAAGCCAGCAGCACATGGTCCGCCGCAGAGACCGCTTCGGCCGAACGGTCAGGCAATGGGCAGCGCAGGCGCGCCAACGCCGCGTGAGCCATTTCGAATGTGCGAATGCTGTCCTGAAAGAATGCATCCTTCTTGGGCGGCAATCCTGTCCAGCGCTCAATGATTGCTCCGACGGCCGGGTCTGAATGTGATGCGACCTCCGCGATCAAGGAGGGGGTGAACATCGAGTCGCGATCGACGCTTTTCGCGGCCATGACTTGCAAGGCCTTGCGGTCGTCGCCGGAAAGGCCGTTCCAGCCTTCCCAATACGCGCCATCATAGGGATGATCGAATTGCGCGTTCCATAGGCCAGCCGCACGCCGCCATGAATCAGGATTGTCCCGGTCGGCCAATACCTCGTTCATCTCTGCCCTAACGGTCGCGACATGTTCTTCCTGATCGTCGTCGAGCGCGCCGAGGGATTTGAGCGCATCGATCATCCCCCAGGCGTCAAAGCCGCCATTGGTCATGAACGTTGCCTCGATGGCGGCAATCAATGCGCGACGCTCATCGTCATTTAATGCGTGGGCGCTCATCATCGCCGCATGCATCAGCCCGAGCCGCAGGTGGTGGTATCTACGTATTATGTAATGATCGTTGGGTTGTGTAGTCATGCCCCCGGTACTTTTTCCAGGCTTTACGCAATAACACATGTATCCTTGGTGTACCTGCCCGGCAGGACATGGCTTATCGCAATCTGGTAGGTACCCACATGCTGATAGAGCGGCAGGGGCGAGAAGCACGGTTAGCGCTCCTAATGTTTTGCGCTTGTTGGTGAACGGTAGCCCCATAGCGACCCCTTGGTCAGTACCGGCACGTTTATGAAAAACTGTTTCAAACTTAGCCGATCTCGAACCATTGTGACAACGGGATTCCAAGCGAGGTCACAAGGCCGGGATCGCTGCTGCCGAGCAAATCTGTGTAAAAACGTCCTACTCGTTTCGTCGCCACGGCCGGTCCGCACCAAGTCGGCGATACGACCATCGCAAAACGCGAGTTGTGCACCGGCTGATGACGAAGCGGTTCGCTTATCGTCCGCTCGTCCGACACCTCTCCCTTTGATCCGCAATCTCAACCCATCGGCCCCTGCCACCCCTTTCGCCGTTCGCCTGTTTTTGCACGCCAGGCCCCTACGCCCCTGACGAGCTTGTTGCGTCGCCTCGGTCTTGGCCCTTTCTAATCGACCCCGACTTCGAACCGCCTGCGCGGTTCGCGGAGAACCGGGGGCGGATGTGGCGGCGCAATCTCACAATGCGGAGGCGGCCTCGCGCAGCGCGCGTATGTTGCGCACGGCGTTGGGTCCGCAGATCGCGGCCTGGCTCGACGACGAGAGCGTCGTCGAGGTCATGCTCAATCCCGACGGACGGCTCTGGCTCGATCGCTTGACGAGCGGCCTGGAAGACGCGCAAGCGAGTCTCTCGCCCGAGGATGGGGAGAGGATCGTCCGGCTCGTCGCGCATCATGTCGGCGCCGAGGTTCATCCGGAGGCACCGCGCGTTTCGGCGGAACTGCCGGAAACAGGAGAGCGCTTCGAAGGCCTGTTGCCGCCCGTCGTCGCGGCGCCCGCCTTCGCCATCCGCAAGCCGGCGGTCGCCGTGTTCACGCTCGACGATTACGTCGCCGCCAGCGTCATACCGAAAGAACAGGCCGCGATTCTCCGCATCGCCGTCGCCGAACGCAAGAATGTGTTGGTCGCCGGCGGCACCTCGACCGGCAAGACGACGCTCGTCAACGCTCTGCTTGCCGAGGTCGCCAAAACGAGCGACCGCGTGGTGCTGATCGAAGACACGCGCGAACTCCAATGCGCGGCGCCCAATCTCGTCGCTTTGCGCACCAAGGATGGCGTCGCCTCACTTTCGGACCTTGTGCGTTCGTCGCTGCGTTTGCGGCCTGACCGCATTCCGATCGGCGAGGTCCGTGGGCCGGAGGCGCTCGATCTTCTCAAGGCTTGGGGAACCGGGCATCCCGGCGGGGTCGGGACCATTCACGCGGGATCGGCGCTCGGCGCCCTGCGCCGGCTCGAACAGCTGATCCAGGAGGCCGTCGTCACCGTGCCGCGCGCGCTGATCGCCGAGACGATCCAAATCGTCGCCGTGCTCGCCGGGCGCGGTTCAGAACGGCGGTTGATCGAACTCGCCGCCGTCGAGGGGCTCAACGAATACGGCGATTACGTCCTCGCCGATCTTATGCGCATCACATTCGGAGAAGATCAATGAATCTGGCTTCTGTTCAGAAACGGTTTGGCGCTTCGCTTGCCGCCGGCATCGTCACGACTGGCGTCGCCGTTCACTCGACGCCGGCTTTGGCCGCCGGATCGAACATGCCCTGGGAGCAGCCGCTCCAGCAGATTTTGCAGTCGATCGAAGGCCCGGTCGCCAAAATCATCGCCGTGATCATCATCATCACCACGGGCCTGACGCTCGCCTTCGGCGACACGTCGGGCGGGTTTCGGCGTCTCGTTCAGATCGTCTTCGGGCTTTCCATCGCCTTCGCCGCATCGAGCTTCTTTCTCTCCTTCTTCTCCTTCGGCGGCGGGGCGCTGATCTGATGGAAAGCGTTTCCCTCCACTCCGATGTTTCCGTCGCGGGCTTTCGGGTCCCCGTCCATCGGGCGCTGACCGAGCCGATCCTTCTCGGCGGCGCGCCGCGCGCGATCGCGATTCTGAACGGAACGCTTGCTGCGGCGCTCGGCCTCGGCCTGCGCTTGTGGATCGCGGGCCTCGCCTTCTGGATCGTGGCGCAATTCGCAGCCGTGTGGGCCGCCAAGCGCGATCCGGAATTCGTCGAAGTCGTGCGCCGTCACCTGCGCTATCCCGCCCATCTCGCAGCGTAGAGGACGCGTCCATGCTGAATCTCGCGGAGTACCGAAAAAGAACACAGAGCCTGGCCGACTTCCTCCCTTGGGCGGCTCTGGTCGCGCCCGGTGTCGTGCTCAACACGGACGGTTCGTTCCAGCGCACAGCGCGCTTTCGCGGACCCGATCTCGACAGCGCGACGCCGGGCGAACTCGTCGGCGCAACGGCGCGGCTCAATAACGCGCTGCGGCGTCTCGGCTCCAGCTGGGCAATCTTCGTCGAAGCGCAGCGCAATCCGGCGCAGCATTACCCGTCGAGCCAATTTCCCGATCCGGTCTCGGCGCTCGTCGATATGGAGCGCAAGGCGCAGTTCGAAGAGGAAGGCGCGCATTTCGAGAGCGCGTATTTTCTCACGCTCCTCTTCCTGCCGCCCGAGGACGAGGCGGCCGGCGCCGAGAATTGGCTCTACGAGGGGCGCGCCTCAGGCCATTCGGCGACCGCGGTGCTCGCTGGATTCGTCGACCGGACCGACCGTTTGCTGCAGCTCGTCGAAGGCTTCGCGCCCGAAGCAGAATGGCTCTCGGACGCCGAGACGCTGACCTATCTCCATTCCTGCGTCTCGACCAAGCGACATCGTGTCCGCGTACCCGAGACGCCAATGCATCTCGACGCCATTCTGGTCGACGAGCCGCTTGCCGGCGGGCTCGCGCCCCGGCTTGGCGACGCGCATCTGCGCGTTCTCACCATCACGGGATTCCCATCGGCGACCTATCCTGGCGTACTCGACGAACTCAACCGGCTCGCTTTTCCCTATCGCTGGTCGACGCGGGCGATCACCCTCGACAAGACGGACGCCACAAGAGTCCTGACCCGCATCCGCCGGCAATGGTTCGCCAAGCGCAAATCGATCTTCGCCATCCTCAAGGAGGTGATGACCAATGAGGCGTCGGTTCTGCTCGACACCGACGCCCATAACAAGGCCATGGACGCCGACGCGGCGCTCCAGGATTTGGGGTCCGAGCTCATTGGCGAAGCCTATGTGACAGCGACGCTGGCCGTCTGGGACGAAGACGCAGCGCTCGCCGACGAAAAGCTGCGGCTCGCCGAGAAGATCATTCAAGGCCGCGACTTCACTTGCATGGTCGAGACGGTCAACGCCATCGAATCCTGGCTTGGTTCGTTGCCCGGACACGTCTACGCCAATGTGCGTCAGCCGCCGATTTCGACCATCAATCTCGCCCATATGATTCCGCTTTCCGCCGTCTGGGCGGGGCCGCTCAACGACGCGCATTTCGACGCGCCGCCACTCTTTTTCGCCAAAACCGAAGGTTCGACCCCGTTTCGCTTTTCGCTGCATGTCGGCGACGTCGGACACGCCCTCGTCGTTGGCCCCACAGGCGCCGGCAAAAGCGTGCTGTTGGCGCTGATGGCGCTGCAATTTCGCCGTTATGAGCGTTCGCAAATCTTCATCTTCGATTTCGGGGGTTCGGCGCGGGCCGCGACGCTCGCCATAGGCGGCGACTGGAACGATCTCGGCGGCTCGCTTGCGGATGACGCCATCCACCCTGTCGCCCTGCAGCCTTTGGCGCGGATCGACGAGCTTGCGGAGCGCGCCTGGGCGGCGGAATGGGTCGCGGCGGTTCTTGCCCGCGAGAATGTCACCGTTACGCCGGAAGTGAAGGAACATCTCTGGTCGGCGCTCTCGTCGCTCGCCTCGGCTCCGGTTTCCGAACGAACCCTCACCGGCCTCTCGGTCCTTCTGCAATCCAAGGCCCTTAAGCGCGCTCTGCAACCATTTTGCCTCGGCGGCCCGCATGGGCGGCTTCTCGATTCCGAGGCCGAATATCTGGGGCAAGCGGACATTCAGACCTTCGAGACCGAAGGGCTCATCGGCTCTTCCGTGGCGCCCGCCGTCCTCGCCTATCTCTTTCATCGCATCGAAGGCCGGCTCGATGGCTCGCCGAGCCTGATCATAATCGATGAAGGCTGGCTCGCCCTCGATGACAAAGGGTTCGCCAGCCAATTGCGCGAATGGTTGAAAACTTTGCGTAAGAAAAACGCTTCCGTCGTCTTCGCCACCCAGTCGCTCGCCGATATCGAAACGAGCCCAATCGCGGCGGCGATCATTGAGAGCTGCCCGACGCGGCTGTTCCTGCCCAATGAGCGCGCGCTGGAGCCGCAGATCTTGGGCGTCTATCGCCGCTTTGGCCTGAACGATCGCCAGATCGAAATCATCGCCCGGGCGACGCCGAAACGCGACTACTACTGCCAGTCGCGGCGCGGCAACCGGCTGTTCGAACTCGGGCTCGGGCCGCTGGCGCTCGCCCTTTGCGCCGCCTCCTCCAAGACCGATCAGAAGCTCATCTCCGAACTTTTCGCGCAAACCGGGCGCAACGGCTTCACGCGCGCCTGGCTCTCATCTCGTGGCCTTGCCTGGGCCGCCGAGCTTCTCCCGCAAAACCTCGATCAGGAAGCCTCATCATGAAGTCCGTTCGTCATCGCATCGCCCCGAGCAGCCTCGCTCTTGTGGTTGCGCTCGCAATGTCCTTGTCGCCTCTGCGGGCGCGGGCGCAGTTCTTGGTGTTCGATCCAAGCAATTACGCGCAGAACGTCATGACGGCGGCGAACACGCTGCAGCAGATCAACAATCAGATCACGGGCCTGCAAAACCAGGCGCGGATGCTGCTCAATCAGGCGAGGAATCTCGCCAATCTTCCCTATTCCTCGCTGCAGACGATCCAGCAATCGATCGGAGAGACGCAGCGGCTGTTGGGCCAAGCGCAGCGCATCGCCTATGACGTGCAGCAGATCGACCAAGCGTTTACGACACAATATGGCGTGGCCAATGTATCGTCGACTTCGGCCGCGCTGATCGATGGCGCCAGGCAGCGGTGGCAGAATTCTCTTGCCGCCTTTCAGGACTCCTTGCGCGTTCAGGCCGGCATCGTGCAGGGGATCGAAACGGCGCGATCTGAAGCGGGAGCGCTCGTCTCGTCGAGCCAATCGGCGGTCGGCGCCTTGCAGGCCTCGCAGGCCGGCAATCAGCTCTTAGCTCTCCAGAGCAAACAGCTTGCCGATGTGACGGCGCTGCTTGCCTCCCAAGGACGCGCTCAATCGCTGGAGATGGCGAGAAACGCCGAAGCGCAGGAACAGGCGCGCGAACAAATGCGCCGCTTTATCGCGCCGGGCCAAGGCTATCAGCCCGGCAATGTCGCCATGTTCCACAATTGAGGCGCGCGCGATGAAAATCGAAGACTGGCTCGCTCCTGAAAACATCGGCTTCATTGCGCTCGGCGTCGTGATCGGCGCCGTCGCTCTTGTCGGCGTCGAAGCAGCTTGCGATGCAGATGTTGCGGCAAGGGGGCGGCTGCCGCCCACGTCGCGGACCTTCGCGCCAGTCGAAGCGCCTCCGATCGACGAAGAGCTTCTGCGCTGCACGAAGCTGCCGATCGAGCAGGCGGACGATCCGGCGTGCAGAGAACTTTGGGCGAAGCAGCGCCGCAAATTTTTGACGTCAGGCAAAGCGCCCCACGACGCTGGCCAGCCGCTCGATATGTTTCCCACGCTTCCGAGGGAGCAGGACAAAATCGCGCCGATGACCGCTCCGACTCCAGAGGGCGAGTGAAACCATGGGCGGAACCGGCGTCATCGATCGCTTCCTGGAGACCTTCACCTCCTATATCGATTCAGGCTTCGGCCTGCTCGGCGGCGAAGTTGGATTTCTTGCGTCGACGCTGGTCGTGATCGACGTCACGCTTGCCGCGCTCTTCTGGAGCATGGGGCCGGACGAGGACATCATCGCCCGACTCGTCAAGAAGACGCTGTTCGTCGGGGTGTTCGCTTTTCTCATTGGCAATTGGAACAATCTCGCCCGCAGCGTCTTTCAGAGCTTTTCTGGACTCGGCCTCAAGGCCGCGGGCAGCAGCCTTTCGGCGGCCGATTTTCTGCGGCCGGGCCGCGTCGCGCAGGTCGGGATCGACGCCGGCCATCCGATTCTAGACGCCATCTCAAGCCTCACGGGCTATGTCTCCTTCTTCGAGAATTTCCTGCAGATCGTCGTTCTGCTCATCGCTTGGCTCATCGTTCTATTGAGCTTCTTCATTCTCGCTATTCAGCTCTTCGTCACGCTGATCGAGTTCAAGCTCACGACGCTCGCTGGTTTCGTGCTCATTCCCTTCGGCCTCTTCGGCAAGACCGCCTTTATCGCCGAACGCGTGCTCGGCAATGTCGTCTCTTCTGGCGTCAAGGTGTTGGTGCTCGCCGTGATCGTCGGCATCGGCTCGACGCTCTTTGCGCAGTTCACGCAAGGATACGGCGGTGGGCAACCTTCGATCGACGACGCCATGGCGCTCGTTCTCGCCGCGCTATCGCTACTCGGGCTCGGCATGTTCGGCCCCGGCATCGCCAACGGCATCGTTTCGGGCGGGCCGCAGCTCGGCGCGGGCGCCGCCGTCGGAGCTGGCCTTGTTGTCGCCGGCGCGGGTATCGCAAGCGTCGGCGCGGCGCGCTTTGCGGGCGGAACGCTCGCAGGCCTTGCTGGCAATCGCGACACCGTTGCGGCGACGACAATTCCGCCGGGACGAGGGCCTGGATCGCCCGGCGCGCTCGGTCCGGCGGGCGGCCCGCCCTCTGCCGGTCCCCCGGGTCGACCGGGAGGAGGAACGGGCGCTCCGATCGAACGGCCGTTTGCATCCGCGAGCATTGCGGCGGCGCCGATGGGCGGTTCCGCCGATCCCGCGGGCGCCGTTCCTTCCGCCGGCGGCGAGCCCGCCTGGGCGCGGCGAATGAAGCGCAGTCAATCCGCCGCTCATGGCTTCTCGCTCGCTGCCCACACAATCCACTCCGGCGATTCCCACGGCGGCGGAGCTTCCATCAACCTTTCCGAGGCGCGCTGATGTTCAAACGATCTTCCGTTCGCTATGGGCGCACGCCCGAACCTGAAACCCCATACCAAAAAGCCGCGCAAGTCTGGGACGAGCGCATCGGCTCTGCGCGAGCGCAAGCCCACAATTGGCGACTCATCGCCTTCGGCAATCTCTTTCTCGCCGGCGGTCTCGCCGCCGCCCTCGTCTGGCAAGGCGCGCGCGGTTCGATCGTGCCCTGGGTGGTGCAGGTCGATAAGCTCGGCGAAGCCCAGGCGATCGCGCCGGCCGTCGCCGACTATAAGCCGACCGATCCGCAGATCGCCTGGCATCTCGCGCGCTTCATCGAGAATGTGCGCTCCATTCCTTCCGATCCGATCATTGTCCGCCAGAATTGGCTCAAGGCCTATGACTTCGCCACCGACAAGGGCGCGCTGGCCTTGAACGACTATGCGCGCGCTAACGACCCCTTCGCCAAGATCGGCCAGCTTCAAATCGCCGTCGATGTGTCAAGCGTCATTCGCGCCTCGGCCGATTCCTTTCGCATCGCCTGGACCGAGCGCCACTACGAGAACGCCACTCTCGCCTCGACCGAACGCTGGACCGCCATTCTCACCATCATCAATCAGCCGCCGCGTGACGCCGAGCGCCTGCGCAAGAACCCGCTCGGTCTTTTCATCCACGCCGTCAACTGGTCAAAGGAGCTCGGACAATGACGCTTCATTCGTTTCGCAGGGTTGCGCTTGTTCTGCTGGGCTCCACGAGTCTCTGCGCCTGTTCGAGCTTCAAGCCGCCCGAGATTGATTACGACGATTTCCCATCGCCGGCGGCGCTACAAAGCGATCCGCCGAAGGCGGTCAAGATCGTCGAAATCCCGAAGGTTCTGCCGCTTCCCGGTCAGCTCAAATCTTTGTCGCGCTCCAAGGGAGAGCCGGCTGAACCCGTCGATCCAAAGTTGCGCATCGAACAGGCCAACGCCGCCGCGCGCATGCAGCCGCGCCGCGCCGGCTATTTCAACGCCGTCCAGGTCTACCCCTTTTCGGACGGGGCGCTCTACCAAGTCTACGCCGCTCCCCGAGAAATCACCGACATCGCCCTGCAGGACGGCGAACAGCTCGTCGGCTCCGGCCCGGTCGCCGTCGGGGACACCGTGCGCTGGATCATCGGCGACACGGAGAGCGGTTCGGGAGCGAGCAAGAAGACCCATATCATGGTCAAGCCGACCCGCGCGGACCTCATGACCAATCTCGTCATCAACACCGACCGGCGCACCTATCATCTGGAGCTGCGTTCGACCGAAAAGACCTATATGGCTTCGGTCTCCTGGCAATATCCGCAGGACGAGCTCATTGCGCTGCGCCGGCAGAACGCCGTCGCGGAAGCCGCCGCGTCCGTCGACGCCGGCCTCGACCTCGCCAATCTGAATTTCCGCTACGCGATCGACGGCGACGCTGCGCCCTGGCGCCCGCTGCGCGCCTTCGACGACGGCCGCAAGGTCTATGTCGAATTCCCGCGCGGAGTCTCCCAGGGCGAAATGCCGCCGCTCTTCATCATCGGCGCCTCGGGCGGCAGCGAACTCGTCAATTACCGCGTGCGCGGCAATCATATGATCGTCGATCGACTCTTTGCCGCGGCCGAACTGCGTTTTGGTGCGGATGAGCAGAAGATCGTGCGCATCGTGCGCAGCGATGGAAGGCCGGCGATATGAGCGCGCCGCAGCACGAGAAGGAACTCGTCAAGGAACTGCGGCTTCGTCCCGAGCGCCCGCCAGTGACGCGGCTCTCGCGCCGCGTGCTAATCGCGCTCTCCGGCGTCTCCGCCGCCGCCATTCTCGGCATGACGTTCTTCGCCTTGCAACAACGCGGGCGCTCAGCGTCAGCGCCGGAGCTTTATAACACCGAGGCCAAGACCACCGCCGACGGGCTCGCCGCCTTGCCGCGCGACTATGGGGGCCTGCCGAGGAACGTCCCCAAACTTGGGCCGCCGCTGCCGGGCGATCTCGGCCGTCCAATCCTCGCCGCGCAGGGCCAATTGCCTACGCCGGCGGCAGTCGATCCAGAAGAACAGCGAATCGGCCAGGAGCGCGAGGCGGCGCGCACGGCGAAATTGTTCGCGCCGACTAATGTCAGTCAGCGACCATTGGCGGGCGCGGCCGCGACAGCATCGACGAACGCCGCTTCGCCATCCGCTGCGCTGCTTACTACAGAAGCGCCGCCGATCGATCCGAGCGTGATCCAAAATATGCAGGATCGCAAGCTCGCCTTCGTCAACGCGGCCGTCGATCGCCGCACAGTCAGTCCAGATCGTCTAGCGCGGCCAGCATCGCGCTATGTCGTGCAAGCGGGCGCCGTCATTCCTGCGGCGCTCGTCACCGGAATTCGCTCTGACCTTCCGGGCCAAATCACGGCGCAAGTGACCGAAAATGTCTATGACAGCCCGACGGGGCGTTTCCTCCTCATCCCGCAGGGCGCGAAGCTCATCGGCGTCTATGACTCGCAAATCGCCTTCGGCCAGTCGCGTGTGCTGCTCGTATGGAACCGGCTCATTCTTCCGGACGGCCGCTCCATCGTGCTGGAGCGCCAACCTGGCGCCGACGCCGCCGGCTTCTCGGGGCTCGAGGACGAGGTCGATCATCATTGGCTGAGATTGGCGGGCGCGGCGGCGCTGTCGACGATCCTGGGCGTCGGAACGCAGCTCGGCTCGATGGGAGAAGAGAATGCGCTCATCCAGGCGCTTCGCCGCGGCGGCGCGCAAAGCCTCAATCAGACCGGCCAGCAGATCGTCGGGCGCAATCTCAATATCCAGCCGACGCTGACCATCCGTCCGGGATTTCCAGTGCGGGTGATCGTCACCCGCGACTTGGTGCTGGCGCCCTATGGCGCCCCTGCGGAGATCCAAACCACTGGCCTCGACCAATGACGAAGCTCAAACTCGCATCATTTCAGGATGACAAGCCCGTCAGACTCACCGTCTCCCTGCCGGCGGCGCTCCATCGCGACCTCGTCGCCTATGCGGAAATCCTCGCGCGAGAGTCAGGCAAAGCCGTCGAACCGGCGAAACTGATCGCGCCGATGTTGGAGAAATTCATCGCAAGCGACCGCGCCTTCGCCAAGGTGCGCAATAGCGGGAAGAAACCGTCCGCGCCGCAGAATGGCGCCTCTCAGGCGAATTGGCGCGCTCCGGGATGAGGAGACGCTCAGGCTGTGCCGCGGGCGAGCCAACCGCACGTGATTGATTTGAAATCTCATTGGCTGGCGACGCTTCCAGCGGAGGGTCGCCTGCTCGATCGGGGACGAAGCAACTAACACCTGCTCGCTAGACCCATCCGATTTGCACTCCATGGCCGCCCATTCCACTGCGCAGTGATTTAGGGTCTTTCCCTTTTTCGAGGACTATCGCTTTCTTTTTCCTCTGCGCCGAATGGCTTGGAGGACAACCGTGGCTCGCTTGGAAGAAGCACCAATCAAACGAACGATCCGAAGGCGCCAGCTACGCGAGATGGTGCCGCTCGCCGATAGCACCATCTACGAGATGGAACAGCGCAGAGAATTTCCTCGACGCTTCGCCCTCTCACCACGTTGCGTTGTGTGGGATCTCGCCGAGGTCGAGGCGTGGTTGGCATCACGCCGGTCAGCACCCATCCGGCGCGCTCAGTCGCCCGACGTCAGACAGCGGCGGTCGCGCCCGGTTCGAGAGCGGGATCCGGTTCAAGCAACGGCATCGAAGGCGGGATGAGCACCGGCACGCGCTTCTTGCCGGCGACCCAGGCGTCGATGATATCCGACCACTCCTGCATCATGTGGCGACGCTGCACTTCGTACTCGGCCTTGTTGTACACCCCGCGCGAGGAACGGCCATCCTCATGCGCCAAGCACTTCTCGATCCAATCGCTGTTGAAGCCAACTTCGTTCAGTAATGTCGACCCGGTACGGCGAAGATCGTGGACCGTGAACGGTTCTAGCGGCAGGCCTTCCTTCTTGGCCTGCTCGACCACTGAATAGGTCACCCGGTTGAAGGTCGCGCGGGACATCGGAGCGTCGGCGTCATAGCGCGACGGCAGGACGTAGCGTGAGTTTCCCGAGCACGTCTTCAGCGCAATGAAAATGTCCAGAATCTGGCGCGACATGTACACGTTGTGCGCCTTCGACCGCTTCATGCGTTCCTTCGGAATCGTCCAGAGCGCGTTCTCGAAGTCGACTTCATCCCATGTCGCATCCTGGAGTTCGCTCTTGCGAACCATAGTCAGAAGAAAAAGGCGAAGGCCCAGCCGGATTGTCGGCAGCGTGGCAACATGTTCGAGTTGCTTCAGCATGATCCTAATCTCCGTGGGCGACAGAGATCGATCCCTTGGAACGAAATTAGCGATGGCGGCCGGACAAATCTCGTCAGCAGGGTTGGCGACCTTCTCGCCGTGCAGGATCGCGAAGCCGTAGATCTGCTTGAGAATGTCGCGGACGTGGATCGCCGTCGCCGGCGCACCGCGATCGACGATGGCGCCGCAATGAGCCCGCAAGTCATTTGGCGTGATCTCGGTCAGAAGCCTGTTCCGCCACTTCGGTAGCAGTTCGCGTTCGAAGATCGATCGCCGCATTGCGCGTGTGCTGTCTGCCATCGGCGCCGCGGTCAGCCATTTCTCCCCGAACTCACCAAAGCTCTTCGCCTCCAGGAGACGGCGCTTTTCCCGCTGCTTTTCGATCGCTGGCGACCGTCCCTCGCTGATGGCCCGTTTGGCGTCGATGCACAGCTCCCGCGCCCGGGCAAGTGACAGCCCCGCCGGGCCGTACTTGCCAAACGTGACGGTCTCGCGCCGCCCGTTCATCCGATAGTCGAGCTGAAAAGTGAGGGTCCCCGATGGCCTGACCAGCACATACATGCCGTCCCGGTCCGTCACCTTGTAAATTTTCTCTTTTGGCTTCAGATGCTTAAGGGCCGCATCAGTAAGCATTTCCGCGCCTCCACGAAAAAAGACCGTCAGGCCATTTTCTGGCACCAATTTAACAAAATCTCTTTTTATTACAGCCTATTATGGCATAAAAAAAGACCGTCAAAGGCGCTCGGACCCTGACGGTATCGGACGAAATCCACTTTCGCAAGAGAGAAGCATACCGTCAGCGAGTACGTCAGCCGCCATCTCTGCCGGCCGATAGTCCTCGATTGGTAATGAACTATTTTCTTTTTTATTTCAGTGCGTTATGGCGCATTTCTGGATACCGCCGGATACTCTGGGATGGGCAAAAATCATTCCCACTCGATCGTCCCCGGCGGCTTCGACGTCACATCATAGACCACGCGGTTGACGCCCTTCACTTCGTTGATGATGCGCGTCGCGGCGCGGGCGAGAAAGCTCATGTCGAAGGGGTAGAAATCGGCGGTCATGCCGTCGCTCGACGTGACCGCGCGCAGCGCTACGACGTAATCGTATGTGCGCCCGTCGCCCATCACGCCGACGCTGCGCACCGGCAGCAGCGCGGCGAAAGCCTGCCAGATGTCGTCATACAGTCCCGCCTTGCGGATTTCGTCGAGATAGACAGCGTCGGCCTTGCGCAAGATCGCCAGCTTCTCGCGCGTCACGAATCCGGGACAACGGATCGCCAGTCCCGGCCCCGGAAAAGGATGCCGCCCCACAAAAGCTTCCGGCAGGCCGAGTTCGCGCCCGAGCGCGCGCACTTCGTCCTTGAAGAGTTCGCGCAGCGGTTCGACCAGCCTCATGTTCATGCGCTCCGGCAGGCCACCGACATTGTGATGCGATTTGATCGTCACCGAAGGCCCGCCGGTAAACGACACGCTCTCGATCACATCCGGATAGAGCGTGCCTTGCGCGAGAAACTGCGGCGCGCCGCGACCGTCCCGCGCAATCTTCTTCGCCTCGGCCTCGAACGTCTCGATGAACAGGCGGCCGATGGTCTTGCGCTTCATCTCCGGGTCTTCGACGCCGTCGAGCGCGCCGAGAAAAAGGTCCGCCGCTTCGACGTGATGCAGCGGGATGTTGTAGTGATCGCGAAACAGCCGCACGACCTCTTCCGCCTCGCCCTGGCGCAGCAGGCCGTGATCGACGAAGACGCAGGTCAGCGCATCGCCGATCGCTTCGTGAATCAGCACCGCCGCGACGGCGCTGTCGACGCCGCCCGAAAGCCCGCAGAGCACGCGCCCGTCGCCGACCTGGCGCCGGATCGCGGCAATGGCCTCGCCGCGAAACGCCGCCATCGTCCAGTCGGACTTCAGCCCCGCGACCTTATGAACGAAATTCGACAGGAGTTTCGCGCCATCCGGCGTATGCGCGACTTCGAGATGAAACTGCACCCCGTAATAGCGCCGCGCTTCATCGGCGATCGCGGCGAAGGGCGCGTTTTCGGACGCGGCGATAACGCGAAAGCCATCAGGAAGTTTTGTCACCCGGTCGCCATGGCTCATCCAGACCGGAAAGCCGCCGCCCTTCTCCCATACGCCGTCAAGAAGCGCGCTTTGCTCCAGCGCCGTGACCTCGGCGCGGCCGAATTCGCGATGATGGCCGGCTTCGACCCTGCCGCCGAGCTGAACCGCCATCGTCTGCTCGCCATAGCAGATGCCGAGCACCGGCACGCCTGAATCGAAAATCGCCTGCGGCGCGCGCGGCGAGCCTTCCTCGGTGACCGAGCAAGGCCCGCCGGAGAGGATCACCGCCTTGGGACGAATCTCCGCGAAAGCCCGCTCGGCGTTCTGAAACGGCGCGATCTCGCAATAGACCCCCGCCTCGCGGACGCGCCTTGCGATGAGCTGCGTGACCTGAGAGCCGAAATCGACGATCAGCACCTTGTCGTGGCGATCGGCGATGTCGTGGTGGAAAAATTCGGCGGTCGTCATTGCGTCTCTGTCTGCCTTGCTCCCATCATCGACGGGTCGAAGGCGGGCGCCCTGAAGATTGCCGGCCCCGCCGAAATGGCCTTGCTTTTCCGGATATCAAATTTTTTTGAGCGCCGGGGAATATTCCATCGCGAACCGGAGTCTTCTCCCTATCCGCGCTTCGCCGCGACGATGAAGGAGACCGGACATGTTCGAGGCCAATACCACTCGGCGGCAGGCCCTGAAATGCATGGCCTGGGCCGGAAGCGGCCTATTGTGGACGATTGACGGCGGCGCGCCGAAAGCCTCGCTCGTCGGCTCGGCGCAGGCCGCCGCCGGCGGCTTCTCCTTCGTGCAGATTTCGGACAGCCATATTGGCTTCAATAAGCCGGCCAATCCCGATCCCGCCGCGACGTTCCTCGCAGCGCTGCGAAAAATCGACGCTTTGCCGAAGAAGCCCGATTTCATCATCCACACGGGCGACATTACGCATTTGTCAAAGCCGAAGGAATTCGATGAATTCGAACAACTTGCGCGCGCCGTCAAGTTCGACTTCCACTACGTCCCCGGCGAGCATGATGTAATCGACGAGAGGCCGGGCGAGGCCTTTCTCGCGCGCTATGGCAAGAATTCGCAGGGCAAGGGCTGGCATTCATTCGATCATCGCGGCGTTCATTTCGTCGGCCTCGTCAATGTGCATGAGCTGAAAGCGAGCGGCATGGGCAATCTCGGCGACGAACAGCTCGCCTGGCTCGCCGATGACCTCAAAGCCAAAACCGCGTCGACGCCGATCGTGGTTTTCTCGCATATTCCGCTTTGGATCATCGCCGCCGATTGGGGCTGGGGCACGCAGGACGGCGCGCAGGCGCTGAAGCTTCTGTCGCGCTTCGCCTCGGTGACCGTTCTCAACGGCCACATACACCAGCTTATGCAGAAGGTCGAAGGACATGTGACCTTTCATTCCGCGCGCTCCACCGCCTTTCCGCAGCCGGAGCCCGGAACCGCGCCATCCCCGGGTCCAAAGCTCGTGCCCGCCGAAGAACTACGCCGTTTCCTTGGCGTGTCGAGCGTGACGCTGACGAAGAGCAAGTCGCCGCTCGCCATCGCCGATGCAACGCTGGAGGGCTGAAACATGAAGCTGCGCATCGCTCTCTCGATCTTACTGCTGACGGCGCCGGCCCTCGGCGCAGAAGAGACGAAAGTAACGATCGACAATTTCACCTTCTCCCCGGCGACGCTTTCCGTCAGGGCTGGGACCACAATTGTCTTCGTCAATCACGATGATCTGCCGCATAATGTCGTCGACGCGAATGGCGGGTTTAGATCGAAAGCGCTGGACACGGACGAGACCTTCGCGCGCGTCTTCGACAAGCCGGGAGAATTCATCTATTTCTGCGGCCTGCATCCGCAAATGCACGGCAAGATCATCGTGACGCCCTGAGAACGGATGGCCTGAGCGTGTCCGACGACATCGCGCGGCGGCGCTTTCAAGAACATGCTCTGCCGCATCTCGACGATGCCTATTCGCTGGCGCGCTGGATCACCGGCGACGCCGCGGACGCCGAAGATGTGACGCAGGAGGCCTGCCTGCGGGCGTTGAAGGCGTTCGCCACGATTTCGCCGGAGCGCCCACGCGCTTTTCTGCTCACGGTCACGCGCAACGCCGCCTATTCCTGGCTGGCGAAGAATCGTCCGCGCGCGCTGGTGCTTGCCGGCGCCGCCGAAGAGGCCGAGGCGCAAGCGGGCGCCGATGTTGCGACGGCTCCATCTCAGGAAGAGGCGATGATCGCGGCGTCTGACCGGGCGAGCGTGACGGAAGCGATCGCGAACCTGCCGCTGGCGTTTCGGGAAGCGCTGGTTCTGCGCGAGATCAACGGGCTGAGCTATCGCGACATCGCGGAAGCCACCGGCGCGCCGCTTGGAACTGTGATGTCGCGTTTGGCGCGGGCGCGCGCCTTGCTCGCCGAACGTCTCGGAGCGTTGCGATGATTGATCCGGACGACGAACTTCTGCTCAACGCCTATGTCGACGGCGAACTCGACGCCGCGGGCGTGATCGAATTCGAAAGACGACTGGGCGCCGAGCCGGAGCTTGCCGCGGCGCGCGACAGGCTGCTCAAGCTGCGCGAAGCGATGAGAATTCACGCGCCACGGGAGGCGGCGCCGGACGCGTTGAAAGCGCGTATCCTTGCCGAATTGTTGGAGCAGCCTTCCCCGGCGTTCGAGGCCACAGGCGTTTGGCGAGGGCGCACGCCGCGCGTCGCTCTTTTGACGAGTCTTGCGGCCTGTTTCGTCGTCGCCGCCGGCCTTGCCGGCTATTTCGCGGCGCCGCGCGCGACTGCGGATGATGAGAGGTTGGACGCTCTGATCGCCGGCCATATGCGCGGCCAGATTTCCGGACATCCCGTCGATGTCGCGTCGAGCGACAGACATACAGTGAAACCCTGGCTTGCGGCGAAACTGCCGGTCGCCGCCGTCGTCGTCGACCTCGCCAATGAGGGCTTTCCGCTCATCGGCGCCCGGCTCGACATTGTCGACGGCGGCGGCGCGCCGACGCTCGTTTTCAAGCGTCGCGAGCATCTGATTTCCCTGACCGAGCTTCCGGCGCAGCACGGTCCGACGCAATCGTCGAACGCGACCCGGCGAGGCTATCCGGTGGCGCGGTGGAGCGACCGCGAGCACGCCTATGTGGCGATCTCCGACCTCTCTCCGGCCGAGCTTCAGACCTTCGCCCGCCTGTTTCGAGAAGCGGCGGACAAGGAATGGAACGCCGCGCCCGGAGCCGAAAAATAGCTTGGCCCCGTCGAGCCGAATTTGGCGATCAGCGCCTTGTCGTGGCGCCCGGCGATCTGCTGACGCAAGGCGTCGGGCGCGGTCATGGCGCCTCTTGTTGCAACGCCCTCCCAGTCCCAGCCCCGCTTCGCAAACCGGGCGTTCCTGATTGCGCTCGGCGATGCGTTAGCGAATGTCGCGCGCGTTCTTTGCTGCACTGCCATATCTTCAGCTAGCCAACGCCGCGGCCGCGCCATTTCCCTTGACAGAATCGAAAGTCGCGCCATAGTCCATTGAGAATGAACAAGTTTTTCTCCGACGCGCTCAAACTGAGCCTCATGGCCAATCAGGTGATCGGCCTGCGGCTGCTGAAAATCGCCACCGGCGGCGCCCATGGCAGGCGCGAGAGCCAGCTGATGGTCGACGAAAAAATCAAAGCCGCAACCGACGCCAGCATGGAGGCCGCGAAGAGCATAGCGGCCGGCCAGCCACATCTCGCCGCTGATCGCGCCCTCGCCGTTTACGCCAAGCGCGTCAATCGCAATCACAAGCGATTGACGAAGGGCTGACCCCTATCCGACCCGCTTTTTCGCGATTGGCCGCGCCGCCCTGCGGCGTCGGCGCCACATGCCGAGCAGGGCGCCGGCGCCGACAAGCGACATCATCGCCAGCGCGACATACCATTCCGCCGTCTCGCCGACGGAGAAATCATATTCTCCGACATATTCCTTGGCGCCGTCATCGCTCGTCGCCCTGACCAGCGCGATATAATTTCCGTCGCTGACGAAATCATGGGTAAAGCTCGCGGTGCCCTTGTCGGCAAGATATTTCTTCGGCGGCAAGACGGCGATCGTATTGGCGTCGAGATCGTCGCGCCAATCCTTCTGCCCCGTGTTTCGCAATAGGCGGATTTCAATATTCATCTCGCGCAGCTCAACCTGCTGCGCGTCGAGAATGATCATCGTCGGGCCGAGCGTCGGCACATGCCGGCAAAAAATCTCGTCGGTCCTATTCTCCTGAAAGGCGCTGAACATCATTTGCGTCGGACCGACGCTCATCACGCAATGGCGCGGATGCTCCGCCCTGATCTGCGCCGAAGCGGCGCCCGCCGCCAGGCAGACCGCGACGATAAGCGGGACGAGAATGCGTTTCCTCGTCATTGGACCCTCCGGGCATGACGACAACGCCGCCCTTCAGCCTACACCGCCGCCGCGCCCATGGATGCATCATCGCGCAAAAACTCGGGCGTGAGTTTCAGCCCTGCCCGAGGGGGAAAGCGTCCCGCATTACGCCTCCACTTCCTCTTCCCGCTCCGCCTCCAGCAGTTTCGCGCGCGCTTCCGCCGCCTCGCGCTGGCGGTTCCACATGCCGGCGTAATGACCGCCCTGCGCCAGCAGCTCCTTATGCGTGCCGCGCTCGATGATGCGGCCGTGGTCGAGAAACAGAATGTCGTCAGCGTCGACGATGGTCGACAGGCGATGGGCGATGACCAGCGTGGTGCGGCCGTGCGCGACGCGGCGCAGCGCCTCTTGAATCTCATGTTCGGTGAAACTGTCGAGCGCCGAGGTCGCCTCGTCGAGAATGAGGATCGGCGGACCTTTGAGAATGGTGCGGGCGATCGCGACGCGCTGCTTCTCGCCGCCCGACAGCTTCAGACCGCGCTCGCCGACCTGCGCATTATAAGCGTCCGGCACGCTTGCGATGAAGCGGTCGATCTGCGCCAGCCGGGCCGCGTCGCGCACCTCCGCGTCGCTCGCGTCCCATCTTCCGTAACGAATGTTGTAGCCGATCGAATCGTTGAACAGCACCGTGTCCTGCGGCACCATGCCGATCGCCGCGCGCAGACTCTCCTGCGTCACGTCGAGAATATTCTGCCCGTCGATCGTGATGCTGCCGCCTTGCGGCTCATAGAAGCGAAACATCAGTCGCGAGATCGTCGACTTCCCTGCCCCCGACGGTCCGACGATCGCGATGGTTTGTCCGGGCTCGGCTTCGAAGCTCACGCCTTTGAGGATCGGCCGGTTCGGCTCGTAATGGAACGAGACATTGTCGAAGACGATCCGCCCCTCGCGCACGACGAGCGGCTGCGCGCCCGGCCTGTCCAAAATCTCCGGGCTCTGCGCCAGGATCGAGAACATCGTCTCGATATCGATGATCGCCTGCCGCACCTCGCGATAGAAGGTGCCCATGAAATTCAGGGGCTGCGCCAGCTGCCCCATCATCAGATTGATCAGGACAAAATCGCCCACCGTGTTACGGCCGGCTTCGATGCCGTAGACGCACATCACCATCATCGCGGTGAGCCCGATAATGTAGATCACCGTCTGGCCGGCGTTGAGCACCGCCAGCGAGACGTAGGACTGGGTGCTCGCCTGCTCATAATGGATCATCGACTTGTCGTAGCGCGCCGCCTCCCGTTTTTCCGCGCTGAAATATTTGACCGTCTCGTAATTCAAGAGGCTGTCGATCGCCTTCTGATTGGCGTCGGTGTCGCTGTCATTCATTCTGCGCCGGATGGCGATGCGCCAATTGGTGGCGAGCATCGTATAGAGAAAATAGGCGCCGAGCGTCGACAGCAGCACCAGCCCGTAGCGCCAGTCGAACTGATAAAGGAAAATGCCCAGAACCAGCGCCATCTCCAGCACGGTCGGGGCGCCGGTCGACATGATGAGACGCGACAGCGTTTCGATGCCGGCGCGCCCGCGCTCAAGCACGCGCGTCAGCCCGCCGGTCTTTCTGCCGATATGGAAGCGCAGCGACAGTTCGTGCATGTGAACGAAGAGATCGGTCGCGAGGCGCCGTACCGCGTGCATCGCCACGGCCGCGAAAACGCCGTCGCGCATCTGCATCAGCACGACGGTGACGATGCGCATGGCGCCCATCAGCAGGGTGAAATAGATGGCGGCGCCGCCGACCTTAGCCCAGGCGCCGGCGCCGCCCTCGGCGAGCGCATCGGTCGCCCATTTGAAGGCGTAAGGCGTCGCGGCGTTGAACAGCTTGCTCACGACGAGCAGGACGAAGACCGCGGCGACGCGCAGTTCGAGATCGCGGCGGCCGCGCGGCCAGAGATAGGGCCACAAATGCCGTATCGTCTTGATTAGAGACGATTCCGACAATTGCTGCGCGGAAACCGGCGGGGGCGCGGCGTCTTCCGGATCGAGCGCGTGGGGATCGCTCGATTCGTCTTGATCGGGTTTAAGCATAGGTCTCCGAATGAATGAGTCCGCAATCGCGGCGTTTGGCGTCATATATGACGTTTAGAAGCGATGCGCACCCCGCGCGGGACGTTCTTGAAGCGCTGCATGAGAATCGAGATGAGAGAAATCAAGAGCATTTGCGTCTATTGCGGCTCCTCGATCGGCGCCGATCCGCGCCATGCGGCGGCGGCGCGCGCCCTGGGCGCCGAACTCGCCCGCGCCGGCGTCGGGCTGGTCTATGGCGGCGGCGCGATCGGCCTGATGGGCGTGTTGGCGAAGGCGACGATCGCCGCCGGCGGCGTGGTCACCGGAATCATCCCGGAATTCCTCGACGACCGGGAGATTCCCTTCGCCGGCGCGACGGACCTGATCGTCGTCAAGGACATGCACACCCGCAAGCGCCTGATGTTCGAACGTTCAGACGCCTTCGTCGCGCTGCCCGGCGGCGTCGGCACGCTGGAGGAATTGACCGAGCAGCTGACCTGGATTCAGCTCGGCCGACATGCGAAGCCTCTGGTCATCGCCGACATCGCCGGCTTCTGGCGTCCGCTGCTGTCGCTGTTCGCCCATATGCATAATGAGGAATTCATCCGCGAAGCCTATGACGTGCGCTATCTCGTCGCCGAACGCGTCGAGGACATTCTGCCGATGATTTTCGCGGCGGCGCGACATGCGCCCGAGATCAGCGAGACCGCGATCACCGAGCGGCTTTAATATGAGTTCCTTTCGATCCATTCGCGGGGCTTGTCATTCCCGGCAGGCCGAAGGCCTGACCGGGAATCCAGAGCCAACCCAATAATGCTGGTCTTGCTCTGGATTCCCGATCGCGCGCGTTGCGCGCGTCGGGAATGACATTCGCGGAATTCAGACGGAATTGCCGTCAGGATATTGTTGCGCATTCGGCTTTCTGAGTCGACACCATCAGCTTGTAATTGATCGCATCGACCAGCGCCTCGAAGGACGCGTCGATGACATTGGCCGAGACGCCGACCGTCGACCAGCGCTCTCCTTGCGCATCGGCGCATTCGACCAAAACGCGGGTCACCGCGTCGGTGCCGCCCTGGAAGACGCGGACGCGATAATCGACTAACCGAACATCGTCGATGAAGCGCTGGTAGGCGCCAAGATCCTTGCGCAGCGCGAGATCGAGCGCATTGATCGGGCCATTGCCCTCGGCGGCGGAAATGCGGCTCTCGCCATGCACATTGATCTTGACGATCGCCTCGGCGCCCTTGTCTTCCCCGTTTCGCGAAAAACGCCGATCGACCGCGACGCTGTAGCGCTCGACGTCAAAGAAATGCGGCGCTTCGCCGAGCACGCGCTTCGCGAGAAGGAAGAATGACGCGTCGGCGCCTTCATAGGCATAGCCTTGCGCCTCCTTCTCCTTCACTTCATCGAGCAGGCGCGCCAGCCGCGGATCGTCCTTGTCGAGGACAACGCCAAGCCGCGAAAGCTCGGAAACGATATTGGAGCGCCCCGCCTGATCGGACACCAGCACGCGCCGCACATTGCCGACCGAATCCGGCGTGACATGCTCATAGGTGCGCGGATCGGTCAGCACGGCTGAAGCGTGAATGCCGGCCTTGGTCGCGAAGGCGCTGGCGCCGACATAGGGCGCGTGGCGGTTCGGCGCGCGATTGAGAAGCTCGTCGAGCGCGTGGCTGACGCGGGTGAGATGGGTCAGTTTTTCCTGCGTCACGCCGATCTCGAAGCGCTCGGAAAATTCGCTTTTCAGCAACAGCGTCGGGATGATCGTCGTGAGATTGGCGTTGCCGCAGCGCTCGCCAAGCCCGTTGAGCGTTCCCTGAATCTGCCGCGCCCCGGCGCGCACGGCGGCGAGCGAATTCGCCACCGCCTGCCCCGTGTCGTCATGGCAATGCACGCCGACGCGCTCTCCCGGAATATGCTTTACGACCTCCGCGACGATCGCCTCGACCTCATGCGGCAGCGCGCCGCCATTGGTGTCGCAAAGCACGATCCAGCGCGCGCCGGCGTCATGGGCGGCCTTGGCGCAGGCGAGCGCATAGGCGCGATTGGCCTTGAAGCCGTCGAAGAAATGTTCGCAGTCGACCGCGACTTCCTTGCCGCGCGCGACCGCGGCCTTTACGGATTGCGTAACGCCCTCGAGATTATCCTCTTCCGTCGAACGTAAGGCGACGCGAACCTGAAAGTCCCAGCTTTTGGCGACGAAGGTCACGGCGTCGGCGGCGCTGTCGAGAAGCGCGGCGACTCCTGGATCATTCTCGACCGAACGGCCCTGCCGGCGGGTCATGCCGAAGGCGACGAAGCACGCGCGCAGCTTCGGACGCTCAGCGAAAAATTCGGTGTCGAGCGGATTGGCCCCGGGATAGCCGCCCTCGATATAGTCGATGCCGAGATCGTCGAGCATGGCGGCGATCTGACGCTTGTCGTCGAGCGAAAAATCGACGCCCGTCGTCTGCGCGCCGTCGCGCAGCGTCGTGTCGTAAAGCGACAGCCTTTCCTTGACCTGTTGCTCGGCCATCAATGCGCGCTCCCGGCGGCGGGCGCCGCGAGTTCCCTGGTCATCGTGGTGTTGCCGAGCCATTGGCCAGCGATTTCCATCGTGTTGCGCGTCGTCGCGACATAGCCGCGCGCGGCGAAAAAGTCGCGAGCCGCGTCCGACGCGTCGACGCTGAGCGTCGCCGTCCCGCGCGCGCCGGCGAGCTTCTCGATGGCGTCGGCAAGCGCCGATCCCACGCCTTGTCGCGCCATGTCGGGCCGCACATAGAGCATGTCGAAAATGGCGTTGTCGCGCAGCGACGCGAAGCCGGCGATCTCGCCATTCACCAGCGCGACGATGGTGAGTTCGCCTGCAAGCCGCGCGCCGAACGCCTCCGCATCGTCAGCCTCGGACGCCCAGGCCTCGCGCTGCGCGTCGTCATAATCCTCCTCGGCGAGTTCGTCGACGCTCTCGCGAAACAGCGCCGCGAGCGTCGCCGCGTCGGCGGGCATATAGGGACGCAGGCCAGGCGCTGGCGAAGTCGCCGCCATCACACGACCTCGAAGGCGCGCAGCAAATGCCAGGCGATGAGCGCCGCGAGCGCCAGCACCAGCAGCTTGAACGCAAGATAGAGCGCCCAATGGCGCTTGAAGGGAAGCGTCTTCTTCCAGTCGTCGTTGGACATGTCTACTACCTCGGGGAGGTAACCCTCTCCCATTGGGAGAGGGTGGCCGCGGAGCGGCCGGGTGAGGGGTATTCAAGCAAAGCATTCTGCGCTTTGATCGGGCTCTCATGGTTGGAAAACACATCGACATCGCGCGTCGTCTGCGCCGCGATAGCACGCCCGCCGAACAGGCGCTGTGGCGAGAGCTGCGCGGCGGTCGACTCGGCGGATTGAAGTTTCGTCGGCAGGTTCCGATCAATGGCTACATCATCGATTTTTGCTGTTTCAGCCTCGCGCTCACCATCGAACTCGACGGCAGGCACCATGCGGACCAGCCGCTTTCCGACGCGGCGCGCCGCGCCGCGATCGAAAGTCACGGCTATCTGGAATTGCGTTTCACCAACGACGAGGTGAAGGAACGGCTGGACTGGGTGCTGCAGGAAATCCTTCGCGCCGCCGACATTGCGCGCGCACGCGCGCCGCGACCGCCCCTGCCCCGCATCGAGTGAATGAGGGTTTGGGCCACCCTCTCCCAAAGGGAGAGGGTCGGTCCGAAGGACCGGGGAGAGGGGAAACCATCTCGGGCCCGGGGGCGCGTGCAAACGACCAGCGTCGCAACCCCTCTCCCGGTCGCTCCGCGGCTGCGCTCTCCCTATGGGAGAGGGTTGCGCGCCTATTTTTGAGCGGAACGAAAATACAGGCGGGACCCCACCCTCTCCCAGGGGGAGAGGGTGGGACCGAAGGTCCGGGGTGAGGGGAAACAAACTCGCACGTAAAGGCGCGCTCAAACGAGCAGCGTCGCAACCCCTCTCCCGGCCGCTCCGCGGCCACCCTCTTCCCATGGGAGAGGGTTGCGCGCCCTTATTTGAGAGAGCGCTCACCGCTTCACCTCCCAGCTCGTGGTGCCGTCCTTATTGTCCTTGAGCGCGATGCCCATGGCGGCGAGTTCATCGCGGATGCGATCGGATTCCGCCCAGTTTTTTGACGCGCGGGCGGCGTTGCGGGCGGTGATGAGAGACTCCGCTCGTCTTGAAAACTCATTGGAAGCGACTTCGTAATCTAATGCCCCGTACCGGTTTTTATGTTGATCGTCTTTCACATGCACATGCTCTTGGCGGAGCGCTTGCTTCATTAGAAACTGTCGATCGGTATCCCCGTTTGCGATAGCGGTCTGCAATTCATCCAGCAGCTGCTTCGCACGGGGAGACGCCATTCCAACACCACCTACGTGATACTTGTTGTGAACCTGATATAACTCTCGCCGAATGATGCCGAGCCATTCACAAGACTCCATCAATGAATTTTTGGCGTTTTCATTGCCTTGCGAAGCCCGTTTCGCCAAAGAGTGCAATGCGGTCACAGCATCTGACGTATTCAAGTCGTCCAACAACGGAGTGAGAACCTCTAGAGCAACTCCCGCAGGCTCACTAGACGGTCGGCCGAGAGCACCGGCGTTGTACATCGCGGCGCCCCAGGACCTCAAATCGACTTCGGCCTCTTCGAGAGACTTGACAGTAAAATCGATCGGCTGGCGATAATGCGTCTTCAGCATGGCGAGCCGAAGCACTTCGCCTGACCACGAACGCCCTCCAAACTTCTCCGTATGCAGCAGCTCATGGATCGTCACGAAATTCCCCAGGCTTTTGGACATTTTCTCGCCCTCGACCTGCAGGAAGCCGTTGTGCATCCAATAATTCGCCATCACATCGCGTCCGAAAGCGCAGCACGATTGCGCGATCTCGTTCTCATGATGCGGGAAGACGAGGTCGATTCCGCCGCCGTGAATGTCGAAGCTTTCGCCGAGATGCTGCCACGACATCGCCGAACATTCGATATGCCAGCCGGGGCGCCCCCTGCCCCATGGCGAGTCCCAACCCGGCTCTTCCGCCTTTGACGGTTTCCACAGCACGAAATCCATGTCGCCGCGCTTATAGGGCGCAACGTCGACCCGCGCGCCGGCGATCATTTCGTCGAGCGAGCGCCGCGACAGGCGCCCATAGCTCGGCATCGACGGCACATCGAAGAGCACATGGCCGTCGGCGGCATAAGCATGTCCCGACGCAATCAGCCGCTCGATGATCGCGATCATCTGCGCGATATGCTCGGTCGCGCGCGGCTGCGCGGTCGGCTCGAGACAGCCGAGCGCCTTCACGTCTTCCTGAAAGACCTTGTTGGTTTCTTCGGTCAGTTCGCGGATGGAAATCCCGCGCTCGGCGGCGCGCGCATTGATCTTGTCGTCAACGTCGGTGATGTTGCGCACGTAAGTGACATGCTCGGCGCCATAGAGATGGCGCAGCAATCGAAACAGCACGTCGAAGACGATGAGCGGCCTGGCGTTGCCGATATGGGCGTAGTCATAGACCGTCGGCCCGCAGACATACATGCGCACATTGGCGGGATCGATCGGACGGAATTCCTCCTTCGTCCGCGTCAGCGTATTGTAGATTTTCAGCGCAGGCGTCGACATGAATTTCCCCGCAAGGCCGCCGGCCGGGGCGTCGCTTCATGTCGTTTGGATAGACGTGACGGCTCCGGCCAGCGTGATCGCTAGCTGATAATGATCTCGCGACAAAGGGTGAACCGAAGCGTCATGGGCGCGACCATGCGCCAAAGCCCGCCGCCGCGTCAAGCGAAACGCCTGTTCGATTCGCGGAGGGCTTAACGGGCGTTTTACCGACATCCGCTAGTTCTTTCTGCGGGCTGTCGGAATCGTGCGGGGTTTGTCGGTGATGTTGAAATTATGGGCGCCGGCGGGGCGCCGTGTTGTTGCGTCGCTGTTCGTGGGAGTTCTGTTCGCCGCCGGCGGCGCCTATGCCGAGACCGGCCCCAGCGCCGCTTATGTGATCTCCGATCAGGACGGCTACGGCCTGCTCGAATGCCTCACCCACAAGGCCGATTGCGGCAAGATCGTCGCCGATTCCTGGTGCGCGGCGCATGGCCATGGCGCGGCGAGCGCCTTCGGCCGCGCCGACGACGTAACCGCGCCGACCGAGGCGAAAGCGCCGGGCGCTTCGATCGAACCCGGCGCGGCGATCGTCGCATGCATGGATTAGCGGTTCAGAAATTCTCCGCATTGCGGCACGGCGTTCTGGCCGGTCCATGGCTGGATGGCGACCGTCGAGGTCGAGCTTTCCGGCGAGCCTTCGACGAGCTTGTCCGAATAGACCATGTAGACCAGCACATTGCGCTTGGCGTCGCAGCCGCGCACGATATGCATCCGCTTGAACAGCAGCGACCGCCGCTCGCTGAACGCCGTATCGCCCTGGCCGAATTTCTCCTTGAAATTGATCGGCCCATATTGACGGCAGGCGAGCGAAACCTCCGACGACTGCTCGGCGACGCCGAACATGCCGGCGACGCCGCCCTTTTCATGCGCCGTATAATAGCAGGCGACGCCGTCGATGATCGGGTCGTCGATCGCATAGGTCGCGAGTTTATCGTTTGGAGTCAGCAGCTTGAAATCGACCGATTTGCGGAAGATGAGGTCCGGCCCGTTATCGGCAAAGGCCGGCGCCGCGCCGAAGGAAAGCATGAAAACCATCGGAATCAGAGCCAGCAATTTGGAACGCATCATTTCGGCAACCTCCAAGGCGACGCCGTCGCCGATATGGGCGAAGTAGCGCGGCAAGTGAAGGGCTTCGAGCCTGGGCGGGGCAAAAAAGTTCCGCGCGCCAAGGGCGGACGGCGTCCTGCGCCGGCGCCTTGTTGCCGACATGATGCGCGGGACAATCTATGCGCCGTTGCGCCGGGCGCGGCATTGTCGAGAATGGCGCGATTCGCCGCAAGGCGGCCGCGTCGCGGAATGGGCCGCTAGCGGCCGCGGCAGCGGCTCAGGTCTCCCGGCACAGCCGTCATGAGAGCCGAAAATCTAATGGGGCCGCGAACATAGCCACCAACTCGACCAAAGACGCCTCATGGCGGACCAGATGGGCGGTCGCGGCAATCGCGGCGTTCGGCCTTTTCGCCGTCGCGCCCGCTTCGGCGGAAAGTCCCTATTGCACGGAATTGCGCGCCCAGATCGCCCGCGCCGGCGCCAGCAGCCAGGCCGGCCGCTTCCAGGCCGCCGCCGCCAAGCAGCGCGGCGACTATGCGCGCGTCGCCGCGCGCGCCCGGGCGCTCGGCTGCGATCGCGGCCAGTTCCTGTTTTTCGGCGAGCCGCCGCCGCCTCAATGCGGGCCGATCAACGCGCAGCTCAATCAGCTGTCGGGCGCCATCGCCTCCTATGACCGGGCGGCGGCCGATGACGGCGGTCAGCGCCAGGCGCTCGCCGCCCGCTATGAGGCCGAGTGCCGCAATCCTCCATCGGTGCAGGCGCGACTGACGCGACCGCGGAATTTCTTTGAAGAGCTGTTCGGCGGCGGGCCGTCCGATAGCCCGGCCATCGCCGAACCCGGGTATGACGAGGAGCTTGAATCGGACGGACGGCCGCGCGGCGGGCCGATGGCGATCTGCGTGCGCGACTGCGACGGCGGCTTTTTTCCGATCAGCTATTCGGCGCGCAGTTCCAATCTCGACGACCTCGCCGCGATGTGCCGGGCGCTTTGTCCGAACGCCGAAGTGAAGCTTTATACGGCGTCGCAATATAAGGGTCTCAGTTCGGCGCTTTCGATCGACGGCGAATCCTATTCGGAACATCCCAACGCGCATAAATTCGAGAAGGTCTACGATCCGGCCTGCGGCTGCAAACCGCCGGGCCAGTCATGGGCGGAGGCGCTGGCCGACGCCGAACGGCTCATCGCCGAGCGTCACGCCAAGGATCAGGTGGTCACCGCCGAACAGGCGGAGCAATTGTCGCGCCCTGTGGCGCCGGGCGTTTCACGGGGCCGGAAGGCTAAGGGGGTAGCGCCGATGACGCCGGAGCCGGCGGCGATGCCGCCCGCCGCGCAGGCGCAGCCCGCCGCGCCCGAGGGAACGGCCGCGGCCCAGGAGACCTATCGCGAGTTCATCGGGCCCGACGGCGTCAAGCGCCGCGTCCGGGTGGTCGCCCCGGCATTGTGAGGCGAAACTCGTCGGCATCCGGCCGCCGCGTCAGGGCATATGCGCCTTCACCGTCTCGATCAGCTGTTTGATCGAGAAGGGCTTCGCCAGGAATCCGAAATCGCCTTCGGGCAGGTTCTTGGCGAACGCCTCTTCCGCATAGCCGGATACGAAGATGACCTTGGCCGCGACGCCGCGCTTGCGCAGTTCGGCGAACATGGCGGGGCCGTCCATCTCCGGCATAACCACGTCGGAGACGATGAGATCGATCTTGCCGTCGACGCGATCGACGACTTCGAGCGCCTCCATCCCCGTCGCCGCTTCGAGCACCGTGAATCCGCGCGACTTGAGCGCCCGCGAACCGATCGAGCGCACGGCGTCCTCGTCTTCGACGAGGAGCACCACGCCCTGGCCGGTATAATCCGTCGCCGCTTTGGGCGTATCCGACTTTTGCGACGTCTCCTTCTCTTCCGGCACGTAGCGCGGCAGGAAAATGCGGAATGTCGTTCCACGCCCGACTTCGCTGTCAACGAAGAGGAAGCCGCCCGATTGCTTAACGATGCCGAACACGGTCGACAGTCCGAGGCCGGTGCCCTTGCCGACCTCCTTCGTGGTAAAAAACGGTTCGAAGATTTTTTCTTTCACATCGGCGGGAATGCCGACGCCCGTGTCCTCGACCTCGATCAGCACATAATCCGCCGGCGGCAGCGCCGCTTCGC
The DNA here is from genome assembly GCF_046349115.1 of Methylocystis sp. Taxonomy (GTDB): domain Bacteria; phylum Pseudomonadota; class Alphaproteobacteria; order Rhizobiales; family Beijerinckiaceae; genus Methylocystis. The sequence goes on from NZ_JAXMCX010000004.1 coordinate 124,121, forward strand.
CGATCGAAGCGCATTCCGAGGCGGCGACGTTGCGGGTGCGGATCTGCACGCGGCCGCCGGAGTCCGGCATGGCGTCGCGGGCATTGACGACGAGATTGATGATCACCTGTTCGAACTGGGTGATGTCGGCCTTGACGAACCAGAGATCGCGGCCGAGCCGCAGTTCGAGTTCGTTCTTCTCGCCGACGATGCGGCGCAACAGATTTTGCACCTCGGAGAGCGCGTCGCCGAGCTGCAGCACTTGCGGGCGCAGCGTCTGGCGGCGCGAGAAGGCCAGCAGCTGCCGCGTAAGACCCGCCGCGCGATTGGCGGTCTCCTTGATCTGGCGAATGTCGCGAAAGGCCGGATCGGTCGGCCGATGGCTCGACAGCAGTAAATCCGAATAGCCGATGATCGCGGTCAGCATATTGTTGAAGTCGTGTGCGATGCCGCCGGCGAGCTGGCCGACCGCGTTCATCTTCTGGGACTGCGCGAACTCCTCCTGCAGATTGCGCTGCTCGGTCGTGTCGAGCGCATAGACCATCGCGCCCTTCTTGCCGGCGTCTTCGGCGGAAGTGACGAAGAAGCGCGCCGAACGGGGTCCGCCGCCGGCCTCTTCCTCGAAGACGACATTGACCGGGCGCACTTCGCCCTTGCCTTCGATAGCGTCCTCGATGGCGGCGCGCAGCGCGGAGCCGTCGCGTTCGCCCAGTCCCGCGAGCACCGACCAGGGCGCCGCGGCGCCGCCCTGCCCCGACTTAAGCGCCTGCGGCAGCAATTTCGCGAAAGCGGCGTTCGAGGCGAGCACACGCCCCTCGCCGTCGAGCGTCGCCATCGCCATCGGCGTCGAGTTGAAAAAGCGCGCGAACCGGACTTCGGCGGCGCGCAGATTCTCTTCCGACTGCTCGCCGGAGACGCGGTTGAGCGCCAGGGTGCGCGAGGGGCCCGCTTCCCCGTCCTGGCCGAAGGCCACCTGATGCAGCAGCCTGACTGGAAGCGACTTGCCGTTGCGGCATCGCAGGTCGAGGTCGATCTGCTCGGTGCGCACGTCTCCCGGGGAACCGGATATCGCCGCCAGAAGCGCCGCGCCATTGTCGGCGACAATCGACGAGAGCGTCGCGCCGCCGGAGCCGACCTGGGTGAGATCGTAACCCAGCCATCCGGCGAGCGTTTTGTTCATGTAAGAGACGGCGCCGTCGGGACTGGCGGAAAAGAAGCCAGCCGGCGCATGATCGAGAAAGTCGATCGCGTGCTGGAGCTCCTGGAAGACGTTCTCCTGCCGCTCTCGATCGGCGGTGACGTCGGCGACAGCCCATAGGCAGACCCGGCCGCCCGACGCGGGAAGCGGCCGGACGCGAATCCGATACCAGCCGACATGTCCCTGTCCGGAGAGTGGCGGCGACAGCCGCAAATCTTCGCTGCGCGACAGGCCGGCCCGCGCCGCCTGCGCCAATCGGTAGATCGCCTCGGAGACTTCGGGAGGCCCGGAAAACAGCCGTTCGACGAGTTGAACGCCCGAAGAATCTTTCGCGTCGCACATCGCCCGATAGGCGTCGTTGGCGTAAACGACGCGCCCGTCGCTCCTTGCGACGAGAAGCCCCTCGCTCGACGTGTCGGCGATGAGCTTCGTCAGATCATTATTCGCCACGCGGCCGGAAAACTGGATCAGCCCGATGGCGTAAGCGCAGAAAAAGACGATTCCAGCGACGCCGAAAATCGCCAGCGCGAGCACGGTGATGCGCGGCGCAAGCTCCGAAGGAGCCAAGTAATAGGCGGCGGTCGCGCCGACGAGCGCGATGACGAGGGCGAGCGTCAAGCCCACATTCGGGGGCCGCTCGCTGCGCTCTAACGCGGAGGATCCCGTCCTGTCGGTCATTTCTTAACCATCCGCCATATATCGCTATCGCCGATCGCGACGGCCGTGCTAACGCTGCCCTCGATGTTGACCCAGCGAACGCAAAGAGAATCATCCAAAACAATGGCCGCGGATGGCGACAATAGCAACGCCGGACGCGGGATTAGGACACTGATTCGTCGCACATTAACCATTCATTAACCTTTTTTCAGCGCTTGCCAGAAAAGCTGTTAATTTGGCAAGGTTCACGCGCGTTCGAACCAGAGACCAGCCCTTCATGCCCGATAAATTCACTCAGCTACTGCCGGCGCTTGGAGCGCTTGTTGCTTTCCTCGTCGCAGCGGTGCTCGTGCTTTACATATTCCGTCTGCTGTTCGGACGCCGCGTCCGCGCGCCGGGAGGCCGCAAAAGCGCGCGCCGCCTGGACATTGTCGACGCCTTTGATCTCGACCGCGAACGCCAGCTCGTCATTGTGCGGCGCGACAATGTCGAACATCTGCTGCTGATCGGCGGACCCACCGACGTCCTGGTCGAGGCGATGATCAACCGGGCTGAGGGCGCGACGGTCGGCCGACCCGCGGAACAGCGCGCCGCGCCGTCGCCCACGAACTGGCCAGCTGAACCCTCGGCTCCTCCCAGAGAGCTGGAATCGCCGCTGCCCTCGCCGGCGGCGGCCGCAGCCGTCAATCTGCCGCCTGACCTTTTCGCCCCGGCGCCGAGAAAATCGACAGGGTCGCCGCCGCCGCCTTCGGGCCCAAGGATTTCGAGCACGTCCGCCCCGCCGTCGCGGCCGCCGCCGACGCGGTCATCGACGCCGCCCTTCCTGGCGCGAGCTCAGCAGCGGCTGTCGACGCGCACGAAGGAGCCGACCGCGCCGTCCGAAGGGGCGGCTTCCCTCACGTCTCCGCCTGCGCCGCCGCAGCCGCCGACTTCCGCCGCGCCGCCCCCCGCCTCGGCGCCGAGGCCGCCAGAGCCGCCCCCAGCTCCAAGGCCCGCCCCGCCGCCAGCCTCCTCGTCGTCCGCAGTGAGACCTGCCGCGCCGCCGCCGGCGCCGGCGAGACCTCCGGCCCCCCCGCCGGCGTCGCCGCCGCCGCCAAAGCCCGCAACGCCGCCGCCCGCAACTCAAGCGGAAGCCGACCCGCTCGACTCGCTTGAAGCTGAGATGGCGCGGCTGCTCGGCCGCCCCGACGAGAAACAATAAAAAAGGCGTCGCGACTGGCGGCGCCTCTTAACCTCTCCACCGAAACGCTTTTCTAGCCGAGCGTTTTACTCAGTCGTCGCGATAGACTTTTTCGCGCCGTTCGTGCCGCTCTTGCGCCTCGATCGACAGAGTCGCGATGGGACGCGCGTCGAGGCGCTTGAGAGAGATCGGCTCGCCCGTCTCCTCGCAATAGCCATAACTGCCGTCGTCGAGGCGCGTCAGCGCCGCGTCGATTTTCGCAATTAGCTTGCGCTGCCGATCGCGCGCCCGAAGTTCGATGGCGCGATCAGTTTCGGACGACGCGCGATCGGCCAAGTCGGGATGATTTTCATTTTCATTCTGCAGCGCGGCGAGCGTTTCCCGGCTCTCGTGCAGTATGTCTTCCTTCCAAGCCAGCAGTTTGCGCCGGAAATATTCGCGCTGCCGATCGCACATGAAGGGTTCGTCTTCGGAAGGCTGATAAGTTTCTTCCAGATCCACCGCCATCTCGCGAATCCTTAATTGGCCTATAGGCGACGCCTATATAGACGCGACCGGCGCCACTTACAATCATTCCCCGCGCCGCCGTTTATCCCATCGCTTTGCATAGATTTTCGTCGACTTTGTCGAGGAAGCCGGTTGTCGACAGCCATTTCTGGTTGCAGCCGACAAGCAGCGCAAGATCCTTGGTCATGAAGCCCGACTCGACGGTCGCGACGCACACTTCCTCGAGCGTGCGCGCGAAGCGCGCGAGGTCCTCATTGCCGTCGAGCTTGCCGCGATGCGCAAGCGCACGCGTCCAGGCGAAAATCGAGGCGATGGAATTGGTCGAGGTCTCGTGCCCCTTCTGATGTTCGCGGTAGTGGCGCGTCACCGTGCCATGCGCGGCTTCGGCCTCGACGGTCTTGCCGTCGGGCGTCATCAGCACGCTGGTCATCAGGCCAAGCGAGCCGAAGCCCTGCGCCACGGTGTCGGACTGCACGTCGCCGTCGTAATTCTTGCAGGCCCAGATATAGCCGCCGGACCATTTGAGCGCCGAAGCGACCATGTCGTCGATCAGTCGATGCTCGTAAGTGAGGCCCAGCGCCTGGAATTTCGATTTGAACTCGGCGTCGTAAATCTCCTGAAACAAATCCTTGAACCGGCCGTCATAGGCCTTGAGGATCGTGTTCTTGGTCGAGAGATAGACGGGATAGTTGCGCGTGAGGCCGTAGTTGAACGTCGCGCGGGCGAATTCGGCGATCGACTCGTCGAGATTGTACATCGCCAGCGCGACGCCGGAGCCGGGAAAGCTGAAGACTTCCTTCTCGATCACCGCGCCGTCGGCGCCTTCGAATCTGATGGTCAGGCGTCCCTTGCCGGGCACTTTGAAGTCCGTCGCCTTATATTGGTCGCCGAAGGCGTGACGGCCGACGATGATCGGCTGCGTCCAGCCCGGCACCAGGCGCGGCACATTCCTGCAGATGATCGGCTCGCGGAAGATGACGCCGCCAAGGATGTTGCGGATCGTGCCGTTGGGCGACTTCCACATTTCCTTGAGATTGAATTCCTTCACCCGCGCTTCGTCGGGGGTGATCGTCGCGCATTTGACCCCGACGCCATGCTCCTTGATGGCGTAGGCGGCGTCGATCGTCACCTGATCATTGGTGGCGTCGCGATTTTCGATCGAGAGATCGTAACGGATGAGTTCGATGTCGAGATAGGGCCGGATAAGCTTCTCTTTGATATGCGCCCAGATGATGCGGGTCATTTCGTCGCCGTCGAGTTCGACGACAGGATTTGCAACCTTGATCTTCCGCATGCGCCCGCTCCTCTCGTGCCGCGCGCCTTATAGCGTCGGCTCGAGCTTTTGGGTAGCAAGCGCGGGGCCTTCGGCCGAGCTTCGCGGCGCTCTTCCCCCAAGGCGCGTTCCGCCCTAATTTGCCGCCGCTTTGGCGTGAGGAGAAAGATTGGTCGGGGCGGGAACGGATCGCAGCAAAACGGCTATTTCCGGAGGTCCGGCGGTGGTGCTGGTGCGGCCGCAGCTCGCCGTCAACATCGGCATGTGCGCGCGCGCCATGGCCAATTTCGGCCTCTCCGACCTGCGTCTCGTCTCGCCGCGCGAAGGCTGGCCGCGCACCGGCGCCTATCGCAAGGGCGCCTATGCGGCGGCGGCGGGCGCCGTGCATCTGCTCGAAAGCGCCAAGCTCTATGAGAGCGTGCGCGAGGCGATCGAGGATCTGTCCTTCGTCTACGCCGCGACGGCGCGCGGCCGCGGCCAGATGAAGCCAGTGATGACCCCTGCGCGGGCGATGCCGGATATGGCGGCGCGTTTCGCGGCCGGCGAGAAGCATGGCGTGATGTTCGGCCCCGAGCGCACCGGACTCGACAATGACGATGTGGCGCTCGCCGACGCTATCCTCACCTTTCCGGTCAACCCCGCCTATGCCTCGCTCAATCTCGCCCAGGCGGTGCTGCTCACCGGTTATGAATGGTTTCGCGCCGCCCATGGCGACGCCATTCCTTTCGAGGTCGAGGAGCGCTCGCCGCCGGCGACGCGCGAGATGATGCTCGCCTTTTTCGATTTTCTCGAAGGCGAACTCGACAAGCGCGGCTTCTTCCGTCCGCTGACCAAGAAGCCGGTGATGTCGCGCAATCTGCGCAACATGTTCCACCGCATGGGCCTCACCGAGCAGGACGTGCGCACATTATGGGGCGTCGTCGTGCGGCTCATTGAGGGACCAAGGCGAGAGCCCAAGAAGGCGAGCCGGAGGCAGCAGGCGGAGGAGGCCGATTCCTGATCCGCCTCTCCTCGCTCGGCGACTGATTCAGTGAAACGACTGCTTGCCCTCCCGCCTTGGCGGCGACGACGGCGCCGTCGCGAGCGGACCCGCCTGGTGATGCGCGAGCCGCCAGCGCTCGCCGCTCCAGCGAAACCAGTTGGTCGCGAGCAGCAGCCCGCCGCCGACTTCCTCGATGCAGAACACCCGGCCGTCGGCGCCCTCGATGATCGTCTGCGGGTCGCGCGCCGTCACCGCCTCCTGCTGCGGATTGCGGAAAATGTCGCGGTAGGAGGCGAGCACCGGCGTTCGCCCGACCAGCGCCGGCCAGCCCGGATGAACGCAGGAACAGCCCTCTTCGGCCCAAAGATCGCTCATCGCGCCAAGGTCGCGCGCCGCGAAGGCGCGGTAATAGGCGGCGTTGGCTTCGATCAGCGCGGTTTCGTCCATTGAGTGACACTGCTGGATTCGGTTGGGCATAGCAAATGCCCGGGCATGGCAAATGCAAGAATGCGCCCAAAGAGCGCCCAAAGAGATTCGCCGATGGATGCGTTGACCTGGTTCGGGCTCTTCGCGGTGAGCGCGATGCTGCTTTGCTACGCGCTGGAGGAGCGCAGCCACTGGTTCGTTCTGGGTTTCGCCATCGCCTGCGCGCTCGGCTCGGTCTACGGGTTTCTGCAGGGCGCCTGGCCCTTCGGCCTCGTCGAGGCGGTGTGGGCCGTGGTCGCGCTCAGGCGATGGCTGTCGCGCCGAGGAATGTCGCAAGACTGCGGCAAAGCGCATAACTAGATTGTCGACGATGTCACAAAACGCGCGATGTGTGGTATTCGCGCAATTCCCGCCGGCCTTGAACCGGACGCAGGAGCCGACCCATGTTCATTCAGACTGAATCCACCCCAAACCCCGCTACGCTGAAGTTCCTTCCGGGCCAGGACGTGCTTGGCCAGGGCGCGATGGAATTTCGCTCGCAGGACGACGCCGCCAATGCGCCGCTCGCTCAGGCGCTGCTGTCGATCGACGGCGTCGAAGCGGTGATGTATGGCGCCGACTTCGTTTCGGTGACGAAGAACGGAACCGATTGGCCGCATCTCAAGCCGGTCGTTCTCGGCGCGATCATGGAGCATTTCGCCTCCGGCGCGCCGCTGTTGATTGAAGGGGCCGCGCCGGAGCAGTCGGGCGGCGAGTTCTATGACCCAGCCGACGCCGAGACGGTCTCGACGATCAAGGAGCTGATCGAAACACGGGTGCGCCCGGCCGTCGCCGGCGACGGCGGCGACATCGTCTTCAAGGGTTTTAGGGACGGCGTCGTCTATCTGGCGATGAAGGGCGCCTGCTCGGGATGCCCGTCATCCACGGCGACCTTGCGGAACGGCATCGAGAATCTGCTGAAGCATTTCCTGCCGCAGGTGAAGGCGGTGGAGCCGGCGTAGAGAGCCGTATTGATGACTCGTTCTGAGGTCACGTTGATCGCGCCTCGAAAAACGTCATAATCTGAGAATCATGCGAATCCTTGCGATCGACACCGCCCTGCCAGCCGTCTCCGCCTGCGTGCTGGACCAGGACGCGACGGCGCCGATCGCCGCCGAATCGATCGAGATGGAGCGCGGCCACGCCGAGGCGCTGCTGCCGCTGGTCAAGAGGGTCATGGGCAAGGTCGAGGGCGGCTTCGCCTCGCTCGATCGGATCGCCGTGACGGTGGGGCCCGGCTCCTTCACCGGCATTCGCATCGGACTTGCCGCCGGCCAGGCCATCGCGCTGGCCTGTAGGGCGGAGATCGTCGGCGTCTCGACGCTCGCCGCGCTCGCCGCCCCGCTCATTCTCGATCCCTTCGACGGCGTCGTCGCGGCGGCGATCGATGCGCGGCACGGCAAGGTCTTTATCGCCGCCTTCGGTTCCGCCGGCCGTCCACTGCTCTCGCCGCGCCGCGCCGGCGCGCATGAAGCGCTGCGTGCGCTTGGCTCCGGACCGCTGCTGCTCATCGGCTCCGGCGCGCCGCTCCTCGCCAAGGAGGCGCGCCTCCGGGGCGTTCCGGTCAAGATCGCCAGCGAGCAAGCCGCGCCCGACATCGCCTTCGTCGCCCGCCTCGGGCTCGCCGCGCAGCCCGAAACCGCGCCGGCGCGCCCGCTTTATCTCAAAGAGCCTTACGTCGCGGCCCCGGGCGCCGAGCCTGACGCGGCGCAGAGGTCCGCCATTCAGTTCGACGCGGCCGGCGCCTGCGCCGGCGCCCCGGCGCAGGCGTGAAGTTGCGCCATGACACTGCTTTCGTCCTTCTTCGCCAAGCCGACATTCATCATCGAGCCGATCGGCTCCGAGCGCGCCGAGGACTGCGAACGGCTGCACGGCGCGTCCTTCGCCTTTGGCTGGTCGAAAATCGACTTTGAGAATTATCTGGCCGACGCCCATATCGTCGCCGACGGCGCGGTCGCCGAGAACCGCCGCGGCGAACTTGGGGGCTTCATCCTGTCGCGCCTGCTGCCGCCAGACGCCGAAATTCTCACTTTCGCCGTCGATCCCGCGCGTCGGGGGACAGGACTGGGGCGGCGCATTCTCGAAAAACATTTGGAGAATCTCGAGCGCGGCGGCGCCCGGCTGGTGTTTCTGGAGGTCGCCGACGACAATGAGGCGGCGCTGAAACTCTACGGCCGGGAAGGTTTTAAAGAAATCGGGCGGCGCGAGAATTACTATCAGCGGGCCAGCGGCGAACGCCGCGCGGCGATCAATCTGCGGCTGGAAATCTGATCGAAGGCATTCGATGTGCGAAAAAGAAACCTGATGCCGTCGCGCTGGCTGAGCCTCTTCCCACGCCCCCGATGAAACGCCTCGGCTTCATGATCGGCGAGGGCCAGATTCCTAAAGATTTCGACCGCACGGGCGGAGCCGAGATTGAACGACTGTTCGCGGGCGACACGTGAAACTGCCTATTCCAGCTTGGTCGCAACTACGCGAACCTGGCGGCTCGTGGTCCAGAATGCGCCTTGCAACGCGAGCCTCCAGGCTCGCCAAAACTCCTGCGACCGAGACCGGCCGGATCGCTCGATTGATTGGGAAATAATGAGAAGGTGGCGCATCTTGCGGCGCGGGAGCGCGAAAAATGTCGTATACTCCGTTTTGTCGCCTGGCGCCCCCGAGTCGTCACGGCGCCTGATGGAGCGAAAAAATAGTCACGGACGTCAAAGAGCTGATTGAGACGCGAACCGAGCCTCGGCGGTCCGAGGCGCCAACGCCCAAGGTTCTGGTCAAGTCATATGGCTGCCAGATGAATGTCTATGACGCGACGCGCATGGCGGATCTCCTCGGCCGCGAGGGCTACGCCGAGACCCAGGGCGAAGACGACGCCGATCTCGTCATCCTCAACACCTGCCATATTCGAGAAAAGGCCGCGGAAAAAATCTATTCCGAACTCGGCAAGCTGGCGATCGCCAAACGCGCGCTGAACGCGCAAGGCCGCGAGATGAAAATCGTCGTCGCCGGTTGCGTCGCCCAGGCCGAGGGCGAAGAAGTGCTCAAGCGCCAGCGCGCGGTCGATCTCGTCGTCGGCCCACAGAGCTACCACCGCCTGCCGGAACTTCTGCGCCAGGCGAAGGACGGCGCGCGCATCGCCGATACGGATTTCGCGGTCGAGGACAAATTTCGCGCCCTGCCCGCCCCCAGCCGCGCCCAAATCCGCGCCCGCGGCGTTTCGGCCTTCGTCACCGTGCAGGAAGGCTGCGACAAATTCTGCTCCTTCTGCGTCGTGCCCTATACGCGCGGCGCCGAATCCTCGCGTCCCGTCGCCGAGATCATCGCCGAGACCGAGCGCCTCGTCGACGCCGGCGTTTGCGAAATCACGCTGATCGGCCAGAACGTCAACGCCTATCGCGGCCCAGACGCACAGGGGCGTGAAACCACGCTCGTGCAGCTTCTCGATCGATTAGCGCGGATCGAAGGGCTGACGCGTCTGCGCTACACGACAAGTCATCCGGTCGACATGGCGCAGGCGTTGATTGACGCGCATGGCGCGATTCCAAAGCTCATGCCCTATGTGCATCTGCCGGTTCAGTCGGGGTCGGATCGCATTTTGAAGGCGATGAACCGCAAGCATGGCGTGGACGCCTATTTTTCGATTGTCGAGAATCTGCGAAAGGCGCGGCCGGATGTCGCTCTGTCGTCCGATTTCATCGTCGGCTTTCCCGGCGAAACCGACGCAGATTTCGAGGCGACGATGGCGCTGGTGCGTAGCGTTGGCTTCGCGTCGAGCTTTTCGTTCAAATTTTCAGCCCGTCCCGGCACGCCCGCCGCCGATCGCGACGATCAGATCGAGGAGCATGTGAAAAGCGAACGCCTCGCCGCACTGCAGGCGTTGCTCGAAGAGCAGCGGCAAGCGTTCAACGCCGCGACGGTCGGGCGCGAGATTAGCGTGCTGTTTGAGAAGCCCGGCCGGCATGAGGGGCAAATCGCCGGCAAGAGTCCCTATATGCAGGCGGTGCACGCCGAGGGTTCGATCGAGCATATTGGCCGCGAGGCCAGCGTGAAAATCGTCGCTGCGGGCTCGAATTCCCTGTCGGCGCGGCTCATGAGCGAGGAGGCGAAGGCTTGACGACAATCGACGACCCGCTGCTTTCCGCGCGGGGACCGGAGGCGAACGAGCCCGAAGCGGAAATCACGCTCGCCTTTGAGAACAACCGTCACGCTTCCCTCGTTTTCGGACTTTACGACCAAAATCTCGCCCGGATCGAACGGCGCCTGCGCGTCGCCTCCTTCGCCAATGGCAATCACGTCACGCTCAAAGGCAGGGCTGAATCTTGCGAACATGCGCGCCGCGTGCTCGAGGCGCTTTACGAGCGCGTGGCGTTGGGTCAGACGATCACGCTCGGCGACGTCGACGGCGCCATCGAAGAGACGGCGCGCCAGCGCAGCCTGTTTCCCGATTCCGAGCCGACGCGCGGCGCATTCGAACAGATTCTGACCCGCAAGCGCGGATCGGTGCGCGCCCGCAACGCCGCGCAGGATCAGTATTTGCGCGCGCTCAAGCGCTATGAGCTGGTGTTCGCCGAAGGTCCGGCGGGCACCGGCAAGACCTGGCTCGCGGTCGGCCACGCCGTTCAGCTGATGGAGCAAGGCGCGGTCGAACGGCTCATCCTATCGCGTCCGGCGGTCGAGGCCGGCGAGCGTCTCGGCTTTTTGCCGGGCGACATGCGCGACAAGGTCGATCCTTATCTGCGCCCGATCTATGACGCGCTCCATGACTTCATGGATGCGCGGATGGTCGAGCGCGGCATGCAGACCGGCCTCATCGAAGTCGCGCCGCTCGCCTTCATGCGCGGCCGCACGCTGACGCGAAGCTGCATCCTGCTCGATGAGGCGCAAAACGCCAGTTCGATGCAGATGAAAATGTTTTTGACCCGGCTCGGAGAAGGCTCACGCATGATCGTGACCGGCGACCCGTCGCAGACCGACCTGCCGCCCGGACAAAAATCCGGCCTCTCGGAAGCGGTCGCCCTGCTCGCCGATCTCGACGTCGTCGGCCGCGTGCGGTTTTCCGAAGGCGACGTCGTCCGTCATGATCTCGTGCGGCAAATCGTCGGCGCCTATGAGCGCGCCGCGCGCGCCAGCAAGCAGCCGCGCGGAGACGTCTGACCGTGGATATCGAGGTTAATGTCGCGGCGCCCGCCTGGCGGCGGGTCGCCGACCTCAAGGATTTGGCGAAACAATGCGTTCGTCAGAGTCTCGCAGCCAGCGGCGCCGCTCTTGCTTCGCAATGCGAAGTCAGCGTCACATTTTGCGACGACGCGGCGATCCGCGCACTCAACGCCGAGTGGCGCGGCAAGGACCAGCCAACGAATGTCCTGTCTTTTCCGACCCCTGGCGCGATCGAGCGCAAGCCTCTCCTTGGCGACGTGATCATCGCCTATGAAACTGTCGCACGCGAGGCGGAGGAGCAGGGCAAGTCTTTGCGCGCCCATGCGGCCCATATGGTCGCGCATGGATTTCTGCATCTGATCGGATATGATCACGAGACCGCCGCCGAAGCCGAGCGGATGGAGGCGCTGGAGCGAAAAATCGCGACGGCGCTTGGATTTTCCGATCCATATGCGGACGGGCCGGCGGCGGGCGGAGTGAATTGAACTAAGCGCATGTCGACGCGATACGATAACGCCGACGACCCTATTGCATTAAGACGCGCTGGCGACGCGCCGCGCCCGAGCCTCGTCGATAGGCTGCGCGGGTTTCTTGGTTTTGCGCCGGTCTCGATGCGTGAGGACATTGAGGACCGGCTGGAGGAGGCGCCAGGCGACGTGACGCCGCATGAGCGGGCGCTGTTGAAAAACGTGCTCGGCCTGCATGACATGCGCGTCGACGACGCGATGATCCCGCGCGCCGACATCATCGCCATTTCGCTCGACGCGACGTTGCGCGACGCGCTGGAGCTGTTTCGCACCGCCGGCCATTCTCGGCTGCCGGCCTATGCCGATACGCTCGACGACCCGCGCGGGATGATCCACATCCGCGACTTCGTCAATCACATCGCGCTCTGCGCGGATCGTCGCGAGGGCGCCGCGACGACGGAACCCAAACGCATCGACTTCGACACGCCGCTGTCGGAGGCGAATTTGCTGAAGCCGGTGCTCTTCGTGCCGCGCTCGATGCCGGCGCTCGATCTGTTGATCCGCATGCAGGCGACGCGCACCCATCTGGCGCTGGTCATCGACGAATATGGCGGCACTGACGGCCTCGTCACCATCGAGGACATCATGGAGATGATCGTCGGCGACATCGAGGACGAGCATGACGTCGTCGACGAATCGGGTTTCGTCGAATTGGAGAACGGCGACTTCATCATCGACGGGCGCGCCGATCTCGACGAAGTGACGGCGCGGCTCGGAGTCGAGTTCAGACTCGAAGATACGCCGGCCGAAGTGACGACGCTCGGCGGTCTCGTCGCCTGGCTCGCCGGCCGCGTCCCGATGCGCGGCGAAATCATCGCGACGCCGGTCGAGGCGTATGAATTCGAAATCGTCGACGCCGATCCGCGGCGTGTGGGCAAGCTGCGCGTGCGTCGGCGCGTCTGACCTCGCCATCGCAATAAAAGTGTCACATTCGACCGGCAGGCGTCTCCCGCTCTGTTGCGCGCGAAAGGAACGCCCTTGCAGCTGATCGAGGACTTTTACGATGAGGCCGCCTGCGCCGAATTGCGCAAAAGAATTCTCGCCACGCCTTTTGTCGGCGGCGCCGCGACGGCCACCGGAATGGCGGCGAGCGCCAAGAACAATTTACAAATGGATCACACCAAGGGACATGCGATCTTGAACGAAATCGCGCATCAGTTGATGAGCGACGAGCGCGTCGACTTTTACGCGATCCCCAAGCGCATCGCCGCCATGCAGGTGAACCGCTATGACGAAGGCATGCATTACGGCAATCATTCCGACGCGCCGATCATGAACGGCTTTCGCTGCGATTTATCCTTTACGCTCTTTCTCGAAGACCACACGAATTACGATGGCGGAGAGCTGGTGCTCGAACAAGAGAACGGGCTGCTGAAATTAAAGCCGAAGATCGGCAGCGTCTTCATCTATTCGACCGGCCTCATTCACCGCGTCGAAAAAATTACCCGCGGCAGCCGGCTGGCTTGCGTCGGCTGGATTGAAAGCCGGGTCCGCGATGAGATGAAGCGCAAAATTCTCCGCGATCTGAATTTCGCGCATCGAAGCTATCTGCAGCGACATGGGCGCGACGACATCGGCGATCTGCTTGTAAAAAATTCCGGCGACCTGATGCGCATGTGGTGCGAGTGAGACGCAGGCTTTCACGGCGAATGAGGCAGGACTTGCGCCGCCGTGAAACTCTTTAGAGTCGCTCAGCCGATTCGGAAGGGACAACGTCGAGAGATGGCGCAAATTGCCGAGATCGCCGTCGCGGACGCGCCGGCGCCGACGCTGCCGCGACGTATCATTCTCGCCCGCGGCTGGACGCGGCGGGCGATCGCCTTCTTTGCCGGCGCGACAGGCGCGCTGGCGCTGGCGCCATTCGACGTGATTCCAGCGATGTTCGTCCCCCTGACCGTCGCCGTCTGGCTGATCGACGGCGCGGCGGATGACGAAAGCGAAAAGCGACTGGCGCGCGCGCTGATCCTGTCCGCCGCCGGCGCCGGCTGGTGGCTCGGATTCGGCTATTTCGTGGCGGGCCTCTGGTGGATGGGCGCCGCGATGCTGGTGGAGGCCGACCAATTCGCCTGGGCCCTGCCCCTCGCGGTCTTCGGACTGCCGGCCGTCCTCGCGCTCTTTTCGGCCGCCGGATTCGCAGCGGCGCGCATCCTATGGTCGCGGGGAGGCTTGCGCGTCTTCGCGCTCGCGGCGGGGCTCGGCGCGGCGGAATGGATGCGCGGTCATCTGTTCACCGGCTTCCCCTGGAACGATTTCGGCATGGCCCTTGCCGGCGCCGGACCGCTGGCGCAGACCGCCTCGCTCGTCGGCCTGCACGGACTCGACATTATCGCAATCGTGATATTCGCCGCGCCCGCGACGCTCGTCGATCGTGCGCCAGACGGCGCGCGCCGGATCAGCGGAACGCTGCTGGCGGCGACCGTTCTCGCTCTACTAATGCTCGCCTATGGCGCCGTCCGGCTCGGCGCCAACCCGACGCAATATGTCGACGGCGTGACGTTGCGGCTGATGCAGCCCAATCTTCCTCAGGACGCGAAATTTCGTCCGGAAAACGGCGAAAACATCCTGCGCCGCTATCTCGCCCTTTCGGAACGCGCGACGAACGAACGTCCCCTAGGACTTGCCGGAGTCACCCATCTCATCTGGCCTGAATCGGCGTTTCCCTACATTATTTCGCAAAAGCCCCAGGCGCTGGCGGCGATCGCGCGCGCTCTTAACGGGAGCGTGCTTCTGACCGGCGCCGCCCGGGCCGAAGGCTATGGCGACGGACGCCGCGGCAGGATTTTCAATTCGATCGAAGCGCTGCGCGGAGAGACGATCGTCGCCTTCTACGACAAGATTCATCTTGTGCCCTTTGGCGAATATTTGCCGCTCGATCAATGGCTGCGCCCGCTCGGAATCAACCAGCTCGTTCCCGGCATATGGGACCGCGGCGCCGGTCCGCGCCTGCTCGCCGCGCCCGGCCTGCCGCCGATCGCGCCGCTGATCTGCTATGAGGCGATTTTTTCCGGCGAAGCGGTCGAGCCTGGCGCCGAACGGCCGCGGCTGTTCCTCAACGTCACCAATGACGGATGGTTTGGCCTGACGACCGGACCATACCAGCATATGGCGCAGGCGCGCCTGCGCGCGATCGAGGAAGGTCTGCCGATGATCCGGGTCGCCAATACCGGCGTTTCGGCGATCATCGACCCCTATGGACGCATCCTACAGTCGCTGCCGCTCGGCGAGGAAGGCGTTATCGACGGGCGTCTGCCCAAGGAAGCGGCGCCGACCGTCTTCGCCGCCTATGGCGCATGGGCCTTCCCGGCGCTGCTTGCACTGGCGACGGCGCTGGCGTTGATCGGGGTCGCCGGTCGGCGGCCATCGCCGCCTGCCGGGAGCGCGCCTTCGTTCCTGCGAGTCTGACCGTCCGCTCCAGCCGGCCCGGCGGGATCAACCGCCCGGGTCGAAAATTTCGATCCGCGATCGATTTCAAATCAGATCTTTATTGAAATTCATTGACATGCTGCAATGTCGCTTGCGCGCTCGGCAAGGAGTCGGCTACAAGCGAGCGGGAGGCGACAGAGTTGAAGAAGGCGCCAGATCCGATCGATCGCCACGTCGGCAGCCGCGTGCGCATGCAGCGTATTCTCCTAAAAATGAGTCAGGAGAAGCTTGGCGAGGCGCTGGGGATCACCTTTCAGCAGGTGCAGAAATACGAAAAAGGCGCCAATCGTATCGGCGCGAGCCGCCTGCAGCAGATTTCGAAGACTTTGAAGGTCCCGCCCTCCTTTTTTTTCGAGGGCGCGCCGGCGGGCGGGTCGACCGCGCCGACGGACGGATTCGCCGAGGAATCCTCGTCGCAATATGTCGTCGACTTTCTGTCGACGGCGGAAGGGCTGCATCTCAATCGCGCTTTCGCCCGCATCCGCGACCCCAAAGTGCGCAAGCGCGTGCTCGATCTCGTCACGGCGCTCGCCGAACTGTCAGAACACGCGGGGCAGTAGAACGCCGTTCTCTAAAACGAACGACTTGGGCTTTTCAGCTTGACGCACCGAACGGGCGCTGGCAGATGAACCCGCCTGCCTGAGCAGTTTTCGACTCTTCCTCGAAGCCATCGGAGATATGGAAGTGACCCGGAAGAATTATCTTTTCACGAGCGAGTCCGTATCCGAAGGCCACCCCGACAAGGTGTGTGACCGCATCTCCGATGAAATCGTCGACGAATTTTTCCGCGAGGGCCCGAAGGCCGGCATTGACCCTTACGCGATTCGCGTCGCCGCCGAGACGCTCGCGACGACGAACCGGGTGGTCATTGCCGGAGAAGTGCGCGGACCGCATATATCCTTCGACCGCATCATCGACATCGCGCGCAACGCCATACGCGACATCGGCTATGAGCAGCGCGGCTTCCACTGGAACACCGCCAACGTCGAAGTGCTCCTGCACGAGCAGTCTGTCGACATCGCGCAGGGCGTCGACGCCGCCGGCAACAAGGACGAGGGCGCCGGCGACCAGGGCATCATGTTCGGCTATGCGGTGCGCGAAACGCCCGAACTGATGCCGGCCCCGCTCTATTATTCGCACAAGATTCTCGAAGAGCTCGCGAAGGCGCGCCACAGCGGCAAGGAAAAGGGCCTGGGCCCCGACGCCAAGAGCCAGGTGACGGTTCGCTACGCCGACGGCAAGCCGGTGGAGGCGACGCAGATCGTCCTGTCGCATCAGCATGTCGACGAGACCCTGTCGCCCGCCGACATTCGCAATCTGGCGGAGCCCTATATCCGCGCCGCGCTGCCCGACGGCTGGATCACCAACGCGACCGTCTGGCATGTCAATCCGACCGGCAAATTCTTCATCGGCGGCCCCGATGGCGACGCCGGCCTCACGGGGCGCAAAATCATCGTCGACACCTATGGCGGCGCCGCGCCCCATGGCGGCGGCGCCTTCTCCGGCAAGGATCCGACCAAGGTCGACCGTTCGGCCGCTTACGCCGCCCGCTATCTCGCCAAGAACATCGTCGCGGCCGGTCTTGCCGATCGTTGCACGCTGCAGCTGTCCTACGCGATCGGCGTCGCCGAGCCGCTGTCGATCTATGTCGATCTGCACGGCACCGGCAATGTTTGCGAAGAGAAGGTGGAGGAGGTGCTGCCGCAGCTCGTGCGCCTTTCGCCGCGCGGCATCCGCGAGCATCTTCAGCTCAACCGGCCGATCTACGCCCGCACCTCGGCCTATGGACATTTTGGCCGCACGCCGGATGCTGACGGCGGCTTCTCCTGGGAAAAGACCGATCTCGTCGACCAGTTGAAATCGCATTTCGCGTAATTTCGGCCTGCCGCAACGGGTTTTCACCCACGCGGCGCGGAGACCTTTTGTCCGTCGTGAGACGGTCCGAGCACCCGCGCTGCGAGAGGTCAAATGGGCGCGGCCGATCGGCGCTTATGAACAAAAATTCTCCGCAGCGAAGGCCCCACGCGCGACTCTACGGCCGCTCCAAAGGCAAGGCGCTTCGAAAGCATCAGGCGGAGCTGATCGAGCAGCTTCTGCCGCGCCTGTCTCTGGACCTTTCACAGCCGGCGCCTTCGCTGGTGCGAGAAACCCATCTCGAAATCGGATTTGGCGGCGGCGAGCATTTGATCGCGGCCGCCGCTGAAAATCGCCATATCGATTTTATCGGCTGCGAACCCTTCATCAATGGCGTGGCGAAGCTGCTCGCCCGCATCGAGGAACGCGGCCTGACGAATATCCGGCTGCATCAGGGCGACGCCGCCGACGTGCTCGACTGGCTGCCGGACGACAGCCTGGCGCGCGTCTATCTCTTCTACCCCGATCCCTGGCCGAAACGGCGCCATCGCAAACGGCGCTTCATTGCGCGCGATAATCTCGATCGTCTGGCGCGCGTGATGCATACGAGCGCCGAGCTGCGCTTTGCGACGGATATCGACGATTATGCCGCCTGGACTCTGGCGCGTCTGCGCGCCTGCCCCGCCTTCTCGTGGCGCGCACGCCGCGCCGAGGACTGGTTGGCGCCCTGGCCAGGCTGGACCCGAACCAAATATGAAGCCAAAGCCATGGCCGAAGGACGAAATCCGGTCTATCTGACCTTCGTCCGGGCGCGGCGCTAGGTCTCCGCGAAGGCCAAAGCCTCCGAAATCAGACGGCGATGATGGCGACAAGGGGAAAAGCGCATGGTTGAGACGGCGAGAATGACTGGCGCGACAACGACGCCAGCGGAAACGACGACGGAACGGTTCCGCGCCGATGTTCTCGACCCATCGATGCGGCAAATCGTGCTCGTGGATTTCTGGGCGCCATGGTGCGGACCCTGCCGCCAGCTCGCGCCGGTCATCGAACGTCTGGTCGCCGCGACCGGCGGCAAGATCAGCCTTGTCAAAATGAACATCGACGCCGATCCGCTGATCGCCGATCAGCTCGGCATTAAGTCGATCCCGGCGGTCGTCGCCTTTCAACGCGGGCGGCCCGTCGACGGCTTCGTCGGCGCGCTGCCGGAAAGTCAGATCAAGGGCTTTATGGAGCGGCTCGTCGGCCCGATCGAGGTTGAGGGCGACGCCCTGGAAGCGGCGCAGGCGATGATCGCCGACGGCGATCTCGCGGGGGCGGAATCGCTGCTTGGCGAACTGGCCGGCGGCGAGCCGCCCAACGTCAAGGCCGCCGCGGCTCTTTTGCGTCTCTACGTCGATACGGCGCGGTTCGATGACGCGCGAGCGGTCCTCGACGCGCTTCCTGAAGCGGCGCGCCGCGACACCGATGTCGCCGCCGCCGCGGCGGCGCTACAGAACGCGGAGCAAGCTCAAGACCTCGGCGAAATCGACGAACTGAGAACGCGCATCACGTCAGATCCAGACGACCTTCAGGCCCATTTCGATCTTGCGCTCGCGCTCAACGCCAAGGGCCTGCGCGAGGAAGCTGCGAATGCGCTGCTTGAAATCATCCGGCGCGACCGTAGTTGGAATGACGATGGGGCAAGAAAGCAGCTCATCCAGTTTTTCGAGGCATGGGATCCGATGGACAAGGCGGCCGTGACCGCGCGGCGGCGGCTGTCCGCGCTGCTCTATTCATAGGAGGCGTTCGCCAAGATGAGTCTGAACCGTCCCTATGCGGATGTCGGCGAACTGCCGGAAATTCTGCCGCTCTTTCCGCTTTCGGGCGCGATCTTGCTGCCACGCGGCGAGTTGCCGCTCAATGTCTTCGAGCCGCGCTATCTCGCGATGGTCGACGATTCGATCGCCGGCGCCCGCCTGATCGGCATGATTCAGCCGATGCTGGGCGATGACGCATCGGCCGAGAGGACTCAGCTCTATGACATTGGCTGCGCCGGACGCCTCACCCGTTTCGCCGAGACCGGCGACGGCCGCTATCTCATCACCCTGACCGGCGTATCGCGCTTTCGTGTCCTCGATGAGCTTGAGGTCCAAACGCCCTACCGGCAGTGTCGGGTCATTTATGACGAATTCTCCGAGGATCTACTGACGGGGGCTGGCGCCGCCGCGGTCGACCGCGAGAGCATGGTATCGATGTTGCGCAACTTCGCCGAATGTTCGAAACTTGAGGTCGACTGGGCGAGCATCGACGCAGCGCCGACGGAAACGCTCGTCAATGCGTTGGCGATGATGTGTCCGTTCGGCGCGAACGATAAGCAGGCGCTCGTCGAAGCGATTGATTTGAAGACCCGCGCGGAAACGCTCGTCGCGCTCGCCAAGCTCGATCTCGCGCAGCGAAATGTCGGCCGGACGCAATGGCATTGAAGGAATTTGATCAAGATGACCGATGAACGCGATTCCGGCGCCGAAAAATTCGAATCCGCAGCGGAGCCGACGCGGATCGATCCGCGCCTGCTCGAAATCCTGGTCTGCCCGCTGACCAAGACCACGCTCGAATATGACAGCGCGCGACAAGAATTGATCTCGCGCTCGGCGCGGCTCGCCTATCCGATCCGCGACGGGATTCCGATCATGCTGCCGGAAGAGGCGCGTCAGATCGACTGACCCAATCGTCCGCGATGGACGAAACCGCGCCTTCCGCGCTTCTGGCGCTTCTCGACCTCGAAGAGATCGAACGAGATCTCTTCCGCGGCTTCAGCCCAATCCCTTCAGGACGCCAAGTCTATGGCGGACAGGCCGTCGCGCAAGCCCTTGTCGCGGCGACGCGCACCGTGCCGGCGGACCGACCAGTTCATTCGCTGCACGGCTATTTCGTCCTCGCCGGCGATCCGGCGACGCCAATCGACTTCGCCGTCGAGCGCGTGCGCGACGGCAAGAGCTTCACGACGCGGCGCTGCAATGCGACCCAGCGCGGTCAGACGATCTTTACGATGGAGGCGTCGTTTCAGCGCCGCGAACAGGGTTTCGCGCACGCCGATGAGATGCCGGACGCGCCGGACCCGGAAAGCCTCGACGACGTTCACGCGCTGGTCGAGCGCTTTCGCGCTTTCCTGCCGGAGCAGATCGAAAGCTGGCTCAAGCGGCGAAGCGCGCTCGACATGCGCGTCGTCGCGCCGGACGACGTGTTTTTTCCGGAACGCCGCGCCGCCGGTCAGATGATCTGGTTTCGCGTGCGCGGCGCCCTGCCCGACGACCCCGCCCTCCACCATGCGCTGCTCGCCTATCTGTCCGACATGACCCTGCTCAATACGGCGCTGCTGGTTCATGGGCTGACGATTTTCGACCCCCAGATTCAAGTCGCGAGCCTCGATCACGCCCTGTGGATTCACGAGACGCCGCGCGTCGACCAATGGTTGCTCTACGCCCAGAAAAGCCCGTGGGCGGGCGGCGCGCGGGCGCTCACGCGCGGCCAGATATTCACCCGCGAAGGACGGCTCGTCGCCTCGGTGAGCCAGGAAGGGCTGGTGCGCCAACGTGGCGCCCTCTGATCGTCAGCATCTGCCTGTCGTTAAGGCGCCACCTGCAAAAATGCGTAAATTATAGGCGCCATCTGATTCATCGGGCGCCTTGAGCGGAACGCGCGCAAATGAGCGTCGCGGCCGCTGACAGCAAGGCTTTTGCGGAGGCCCGCAAGGGGCATAGCCGAACCTTGACGCGCGCGCCGGCGCGCTCATCCCGGCCATCGGGCCCGCCGATCGAGGACTGTAGGCGTCAGCGCGGCTGGCACGCCATTTGAAAGCTTCCCGTCGCCGACGCGGCGGCGTCCTCCCCGCGAGCCCGCGACCAAGACGCCGCCGTCAAACGAGCGACGCTCGCCAGCGAGGTCGACAACAACAGGATTGGCAGATGAAAATCGTGACAGCGATCATCAAGCCGTTCAAGCTCGATGAGGTCCGCGACGCGCTGACCAACATCGGCGTGCACGGCCTTACCGTGACTGAAGTCAAGGGCTACGGACGCCAGAAGGGACATACGGAAATCTATCGCGGCGCCGAATATGCGATCAGTTTCCTGCCAAAGCTCAAAATCGAAGTCGCCGTCGACGCGGCGATGATCGATCAGGTGATCCAGGCAATCTCCAACACCGCGCGCACCGGACAGATCGGCGACGGAAAGATTTTCGTCACGCCGCTCGAGCGCGCCATCCGCATCCGCACCGGCGAAACCGACGCCGACGCGCTTTGATCGCCTCCGCGCAACTTCAGGAGCTCTGACACATGAAACTTCCTTCGCCTCGAAGCGCTTCGATCGCTTCGGTCATTGCGGGAACGGCGATTTCAGCCTTGCTGGCGTTTCCAGCCTTCGCCGCGAACGACCCGACGCCCAATCCCGGCGACACCGCCTGGATGCTCACCTCATCGGCGCTGGTGCTGATGATGTCGATCCCCGGCCTGGCGCTGTTCTACGGCGGCCTGGTGCGCGCCAAGAACATGCTGTCGATCCTGTCGCAAACCTTCGCGATCGTCGCGCTCGTCGGCGTGATCTGGACGATCTATGGCTATTCACTCTCATTTGGCGACGGCGGCGCGCTGAGCAGCTATATCGGCGGCTTCAATAAGCTGTTCCTCAAGGGCGTTACGGCCTCCTCCAACGCGGCGACCTTCACGCCGGGGCACGTCATTCCGGAATACGCCTATTTCGTCTTCCAGATGACCTTCGCAATGATCACCCCGGCGCTGATCATCGGCGCCTTCGCCGAGCGCATGAAATTCTCCGCCGTGCTGCTCTTCGTCGCCTTCTGGGTGACGGTCGTCTACTTCCCGATTGCCCATTGGGTGTGGGGCGTCGCCGATCCGAACGCGCTGGTCGACGCCGCGACGCAACTCGCCGCGGCCGGCGACGAGGCTGCGAAAGCGGCCGCGCAGGCCAAGATCGACGAGATCAACGCCGCCGTCGGCTGGCTCGCCGGCAAGGGCGCGCTGGACTTCGCGGGCGGCACGGTGGTGCATATCAACGCCGGAATCGCCGGTCTCGTCGGCGCGATCATCGTCGGCAAGCGCATCGGCTTCGGCAAGGAAGCGCTGCCGCCGCATTCGCTCACCCTGTCGATGGTCGGCGCCTCGCTGCTGTGGGTCGGCTGGTTCGGCTTCAACGCCGGATCGAACCTGGAAGCGAACGGCGTGACGGCGCTCGCCTTCGTCAACACCATGGTGGCGACGGCGGCCGCGGCGCTGTCCTGGATGATCGTCGAATGGCTGGTGAAGGGCAAACCTTCGATGCTGGGCCTGATCACCGGCGCAGTCGCCGGCCTCGTCGCGGTGACGCCGGCGTCGGGCTACGCCGGACCGGTCGGCGCGATCGTGCTCGGCTTCGCGGTCTCGCCGATCTGCCTGTTCTTCGTCGATTTCGTGAAGAAGCTCGCCGGCTATGACGACGCGCTCGACGTGTTCGGCGTGCACTGCATCGGCGGCATCACCGGCGCGCTGGCGACCGGCATTCTGGTCAATCCCGATCTCGGCGGCGTCGGCATCACCGACTACACCAATCTCGAAACCTTCGCCGGAACCTACGACATGGTTGCGCAGATGAAGGCGCAGGGGACCGCCGTCATTGCGACTCTTTTGTGGTCGGGCGTCGGTTCGGCGATCCTCTTCAAGATTGTCGATGTGATCATCGGTCTGCGGCCCACGCCCGATCAGGAGCGCGAAGGCCTCGACATCACCGATCACGGCGAGCGCGCTTACAACTACTAAGCTTCATCTCCTGGCACGACGCGAAACGGCGCCCACGGGCGCCGTTTCATTTTGTGTTCGTGTCCAAGCCGCGCGCGCCGGGGCGCGCATCCTTCTCCCATCGGGAGAAGGTGGCCCCGCGAAGCGGGGTCGGATGAGGGATTGCGCCCTTCCAAAATGGTCGCCCCTCTCCCGGTCGCTCCGCGACCACCTTCTCCCCCTGGGAAAGGGTTAGCGCGCGCCATGGACGTATTGCCCTCGTCATCAAGGGGCGGCAACATACGCGTCCTTCGAATTTTCCAGATGGGCGACGGTAGATGTTTCGACATTTTGGACGTGCTGTCCTTATTGCCGCGGTCGTCGGATTTGCTTTCCCCCTCCCCGCGCGCGCCGCCGAGCGCATTGTCAATCTCACCTTCGTCGTCTTCAGCGACATCTATGAGATGGCGGAACGGGACGGGCGCGGCGGCTTCGCCCGCATATCGGGCGCGCTCAAGGCCGAGCGCGCGAGAGCCAAGAACGTGATCGTCGCCCATGCAGGCGACACGCTGTCGCCTTCGCTCACCTCGAGCGTCGACAAGGGCGCGCATATCGTCGACCTTCTCAATCGTGTCGGCCTTGACCTGTTCACGCCGGGCAATCACGAATTCGATTTCGGCGAAGCGATTTTCCGGCAGCGCATGGGCGAAGCGAATTTCGCGCTGCTCGCGGCGAATCTGCGCGACGCCACCGGCCAGCCCCTGCCCGGCTTCGCCGACAGCAAGATCATCGATGTCGAGGGCGTGAAAGTCGGCGTCTTCGGCCTGACCGATGACGAGGCGGCGAGACGCTCCAGTCCCGGAACCTTGAAGCTTCTGCCCGCGATCGAGACGGCCAAGCGCCAGGCACAGTCGCTACGCGACGCCGGCGCCGATCTCGTCGTCGTCATCACCCATTCGGAGTGGCAGGATGATCTGCGGCTGATGAAGCTCGGCCCGATCGACATTGTTCTCTCGGGCCATGACCACAACCTTCTGGTCGCCTATGACGGGCGCGCCGCGATCGGCGAGACCCAAGCGGACGGCGTCAATCTCGTGGCGATCGATGTCGAGATGCGTATCGCCAATGACGGCGTAAAACGTTGGACGCCGAGATTTCGCGTCGTCGACACCGCCGACGTTACGCCCGACGCGGCGATCGCGGCGCGCGTTACGCAATATCAGGCCGAGATCGACAAGGCGCTGGACGTCGATATCGGCGTCACCAAGACGCCACTCGACAGCCGAAAGGCGAGCGTGCGCGGCGAAGAAACCGCGATCGGCGACTATTTCGCCGACACGATGCGCGCCGTCACTGGCGCCGACGTCGCGATCGTCAACGGCGGCGGCATTCGCGGCAATCGACTCTATGCGGCCGGAACGAAGCTGACGCGCAAGGATATCGTCAGGGAACTGCCGTTTAACAATCAGCTGGTGACTCTCGAGCTTTTAGGCGCCGATCTGCGCGCCGCTTTAGAGAATGGCGTGTGGCTGATCGACAAGGACGCCGGCCGCTTCGCTCAAATTTCCGGCGCCCGCATCCTCGTACGGCGCGACGCGGTTCCGGGCTCGCGGCTGGTGTCGATCGAGATCGGCGGCGCGCCGCTCGACGACGCCAAGCGCTATAAGATTGCGACGATCGACTTCCTGGCGCGCGGCAAGGACGGCTATCTCGCGCTGACCCGCGGCAAGCCGCTCGTCGGCGAACTTGAAGCTCCGCTGCTGGCGAATGTCATCGCCGACGCGATTGAAAAATCCGGCGCGATCGCGCCCGTCATCGACGGCCGCATCAAAGTCGAGTGATCATATGAATTCCGGATGATCGGTTCGCTTGGGGGTTGTCATTCCCGGCAGGCCGAAGGCCTGACCGGGAATTAAAGGCCAATCCAAGAACGCTTGTTGTGGCTCTAGATTCCCGAGCGTGCGTCGGGAATGACATCCAATCAGTTCAACCGTAATTCGCATCATAGTCCGCCAAGGCAGACATATTTGATCTCGACATAATCATCGACGCCGTAGCGCGAACCTTCGCGCCCGAGGCCCGAGTGTTTGACGCCGCCAAACGGCGCGACTTCGGTCGAGATCAACGTTTCGTTGACGCCGACCATGCCAAATTCCAATCGCTCGGCGACACGTATGCAGCGGGCGACGTCGCGACTGTAAAAATAAGCAGCGAGACCGTAGGGTGTCGCGTTGGCGAGACGCACCGCCTCGGCCTCCGTTTCGAATGAGATCAGCGGCGCGACTGGCCCGAAGGTCTCCTCATTGAAGATCAGCGCGTCGGGCGGCACATTCGCCAGGACCGTCGGCTGAAAGAAAGAACCGCCGAGCGCATGACGACCGCCACCGGTGAGCACCTTCGCGCCATGGGCGATGGCGTCAGCGACGTGACGCTCGACTTTTTCCACCGCCGCCGCTTCGATCAGCGGCCCGATCGCGACACCTTCCTGCGTCCCTTCGCCGACCTTCAGCGCGCCAGCCGCCGCTGCGAGCTTTTTAGCGAAGGAGTCAATGATCGAAGAGTGAATGAGCAAGCGATTGGCTGAAACGCAAGTCTGTCCGCTGTTGCGATATTTCGTGGCGATGGCGCCTTCGACGGCGCGATCGAGATCGGCGTCCTCGAAGATGATGAGCGGCGCGTTGCCGCCAAGCTCCATCGAGCATTTCTGAATGTTCTCGGCCGCCTGTCGCAGCAAAATTCTGCCGACTTCGGTCGAGCCGGTGAAGGTCAGTTTGCGCACCAGCGGATTTTGCGTGAATTCGAGCCCGACCGGCGCAGGGTCTTGCGCCGTCACCACATTGATCACGCCCGATGGAACGCCGGCGCGTTCAGCAAGCTCGGCGAGCGCCAGCGCCGAAAATGGCGTCAGCTCGGCGGGCTTAACGACCATCGTGCAGCCGGCGCCGAGCGCGGCGCCGACCTTTCGCGCAAACATGGCCGAGGGAAAGTTCCATGGCGTGATCGCCGCCGTGACGCCGATCGCCTGTTTGAACACAAGGATGCGCCGGTCCGTCGGCCCTGGGATCACGTCGCCGTAGATGCGCCGCCCTTCTTCCGCGAACCATTCGATGAAACTCGCCGAATAGGCGATTTCGCCGCGCGCCTCGGCGAGCGGCTTGCCCATTTCTGCGGTGATGATTCGCGCCAACCGCTCCTGATCGACCATGATCAGTTCGAACCAGCGGCGCATGATCCGCGCCCGTTCCTTGGCGGCGCCATCGCGCCAGCCCGGCAGCGCCCGCGCGCAAGACTCGATCGCCCGTCGCGTCTCTGAGACGCCCATGTCGGGAACCTGGCCGAGAACCGCGCCGGTGGCGGGATTGTTCACGGCGAAGGTTGCGCCGCTGTCCGCGCCGACCCATATACCGCCGATGAAGCCCCGCTCGCGAAGGCCAAGGTTAATGTCGGTCATTTACTCAGTCCTCTGGCGCGCTTCTCGCGCATTTTGCTAGAATGGCCGAAGCGGCCTCTGAGCTCAAAAAGGGCCGCTGGCGAAGCCGGCAAAAACCGACATAATGCGGCTCGCCGGCGGCGGCGCCCGCCCCCTCCACCCGAGGTCACTTTTGGCTCATTCCAAAATCGTCGATCTAACGCGCATTCGTCTCTCTCGCCGTTCTATCATCGGCGCCGGCGCCGCCGCCCTGGTCGCTCCGCGCGTCCTGGCCAAATCTGGAGCGCCTGCCGCCCGTTTCGGCTCCCTCGCCAAAGGCGAGATTGAGAGCCATGGCCTCTCGACCTTCGGCGACCTCGGCGAACCCGCCGACTTCAAACATTTCGGCTATGTCAATCCGCAGGCCCCCAAGGGCGGAACCTTGGCGCTGTCGCCTGCGAGCCCAACTTACGACAGTTTCAACGCCTATGTGTTGCGAGGCAATCCGGCGACGGGCATGTCGCTCGTCTTCGACAGTCTGATGAACCAGAGCCTCGACGAGCGCGACGCCTATTACGGTCTCGTCGCCAAAAAGGTGCGCATCTCGCCCGACAAACTCACCTATGCGTTCCTTCTGCGTAAAGAGGCGCGCTTCCAGGATGGTTCGCCGCTCACCGCGCATGACGCGGCCTTTTCGCTCAACATTCTCAAGAGCAAGGGCCATCCCGTCATCAGCCAGATGCTGCGCGATCTCGACAGCGCCGAAGCCGAGGCGGACGACGTTCTGGTCGTGCGTTTCGCGCCCGGCCGAACGCGCGATCTGCCGGTAAGCGTCGTCGGCCAGCCGATCTTCTCACGCGCTTATTACAAGGACCGCGACTTCGAGGCGACCACGCTGGAGCCGCCGCTCGGTTCTGGACCCTACAAAGTCGGAGCCTTCGAGCAAGGCCGCTACATCGCCTATCATCGCAATCCAGACTATTGGGCGAAGGATTTGCCGATCGCGCTCGGCCAAGGCAATTTCGACGTTATTCGCTTCGAATATTTCGGCGACAGTCAGGTGGCCTTCGAGGCGTTCAAGGCCGGCGCCTTCACCGAGCGCGAAGAAAACATCGCCCGCGTCTGGGCGACGGGCTATGACTTTCCCGCCTTCAAGGAAGGACGGGTCAAGCGCACGACGACGCCCAACAACAACATCCCGCAGATTCAGGGCTGGTTCTTCAACACGCGCCGAAAGAAATTCAGCGACCCGCGCGTGCGCGAAGCGATCGGCTACGCCTTCGACTATGAATGGACCAGCCGCAATCTGATGTATGACGCCTATAAGCGCATCTCATCCTATTTCGAAAATTCCGACCTTGAAGCCAAGGGGCTGCCGAGCGAACAGGAAAAGGCGCTGCTCGAACCCTATCGCGCCGAGCTTCCCGCCGAAGTGTTTGGCGAACCCTTTGTCGCTCCGGTCTCCGACGGCACCGGTCAGGACCGCGTTCTGCTCAAAAAGGCCAATGATCTTTTTGTCGCCGCCGGCTGCACGCGTCAGGACGGCGTCTTGCGCCTGCCTGACGGGACGCCGCTCGAATTCGAGTTTCTCGACAACTCCAACGTGTTCGAGCGCCATACGCAGCCGTTCATCAAGAATTTGAAGCTACTCGGCGTCACCGCGCGCATCCGCGTCGTCGACGCCGCGCAATATAAGCAGCGTCTCGAGGACTTCGATTTCGATATCGTCCACGACGTGCTGATGATGGCTTGGAATCCGGGCGAGGAGCTTCGCGCCTATTTCAGCTCGAAGACCGCCAATGTTCCCGGTTCGCGCAATCTCGCGGGCGTCGCCAATCCGGCGATCGACGCGCTGGTCGAAAAGGCGCTACAGGCGCAAACCCGCGATGAGCTCATCATTTGCTGCCGGGCGCTCGATCGCGCGCTGCGCGCCCAGCGCTACTGGATTCCGCATTGGTACAATCCCGTGCATCGCTTCGCCTATTGGGATTTGTTTGGACAGCCCGAGCGGGCGCCGAAATTCGACACCGGCGTGTTGTGGACCTGGTGGTGGGACGACGAGAAAGCCCGCAAGATCAACTTTACGGGACGCTAGACGGATGGGAGCCTATATCGCCCGCCGCGTGCTGCTGATGATCCCGACGATCCTCGGCATCATGCTCATCTCCTTCGCCATCGTGCAATTCGCGCCCGGCGGGCCGGTCGAGCGAATCATCGCGCAGTTGCAAGGCTTCGACGTCGGGGCCACGGGTCGCTTTTCCGGCGGCGGCGGCGACGTCGGACAGGGCGCCGCGAGCCAGACCGGCACGATGGCGGCGGAATCCGCCGCCAAATATCGCGGCGCTCAGGGACTCGATCCGAAATTCATCGCGGAACTCGAAAAGCAGTTCGGCTTCGACAAGCCGGCCTGGGAACGATTTCTGCTGATGGTGAAGAATTACGCGATGTTCGATTTCGGCCGCAGCTATTTTCGCGACGAAAGCGTCATCAAGCTGATCGGCGAGAAGCTTCCCGTCTCGATTTCGCTGGGTCTCTGGATGACCCTTCTCTCCTATTCGATTTCAATTCCGCTCGGCATCGCCAAGGCGGTGCGCGACGGCACGAAATTCGACATGTGGACCTCGAACGCCGTGATCATCGGCTACGCGATCCCGAGCTTTCTGTTCGCAATGCTGCTGATCGTGCTCTTCGCCGGCGGCTCGTTCTGGCAAATCTTTCCGCTGCGCGGCCTCACCTCGGACGATTTCTGGCAGCTCTCGCTGTTCGGCAAGGTGAAGGATTATCTGTGGCATATCGTCCTGCCGGTCACCGCGATGACCCTCGGCGCCTTCGCGACGCAGACCTTTCTGACGAAGAACTCCTTCCTCGATGAAATCCGCAAGCAATATGTGCAGACGGCGCGCATGAAGGGCCTCACCGAGCGGCGCGTGCTCTACGGCCATGTGTTTCGCAACGCGATGCTGATCGTCATCGCCGGCTTTCCTGGCGCCTTCGTTCACGCCTTCCTGACCGGCTCGGTGCTGATCGAAACGATCTTCTCGCTCGACGGACTTGGCTATCTCTCCTTCGAGAGCATCGTCAACCGCGACTATCCTGTCGTTTTCGCCAATCTCTATATTTTCGCGCTGCTCGGCCTCGTGGTGAATCTCATTTCCGACCTCACCTACACATGGATCGATCCGCGCATCGATTTCGAAACGCGCGAGGTGTGATGGCGAACGCAGCGATCGAAGCGACTCCTCATCTCGCCCCGCCCATCAATCGCGAAGGCTGGCTGCGGCTCACGCCGCTCGACCGGCGCCGCCTCGAAAGCTTCAAGGCGAACAAGCGCGGCTATTGGTCGTTCTGGATTTTCATGACGCTCTTCATCATGTCCCTCGGCTCGAATTTCCTGGCCAACGACCGGCCGATTCTGGCGTGGTACAAGGGCGAACTGCTGTTTCCGGCCTTCGTCTCTTATCCGGAAGAGAAATTCGGCGGCTTTCTCGCCCGCACCGATTACCGCGATCCGGTCATCGCCGACGAGATCAAGGCGCATGGCTGGATGCTCTGGCCGCCGATCCGCTTCTCCTATGACACGCATAATTTGGAGCTGCCGACGCCGGCGCCCTCGCCGCCGACCTGGATGCTGACGCAGAAGCAATGCGAGATCGCCGCGGCCAAGGGTCTGCGGCCGGGCCAGCCCAATCGCGGCTGCGCCGCGCTCGAATATAATTGGCTCGGCACCGACGATCAGGGCCGCGACGTGGTCGCGCGCCTGCTTTACGGATTTCGAATTTCGGTGCTGTTCGGCCTGATCCTCGCGACGATTTCCTCGATCGTCGGCGTCGCCGCCGGCGCGATTCAGGGCTATTTCGGCGGACGCGTCGATCTCGTATTCCAGCGCTTTATCGAGGTCTGGTCGTCCCTGCCGCAACTTTATCTGCTCATAATCATTTCGTCGTTTCTGACGCCCGGCTTTTTCGTGCTGCTCGGCATTTTGCTGCTGTTCTCCTGGGTGTCGCTGGTCCATGTCGTTCGCGCCGAATTCCTGCGCGCGCGCAATTTCGAATATGTCAATGCCGCGCGGGCGCTTGGACTCAGCAATTTCCGGATCATCGTCAGACATCTGCTGCCCAACGCCACGGTGGCGACGCTGACCTTTCTGCCCTTCATTCTCAACTCGTCGATCACGACGCTGACGGCGCTGGATTTTCTCGGATTCGGCCTGCCGCCGGGCTCGCCCTCGCTTGGCGAACTGCTGCTGCAGGGCAAATCCAATCTGCAGGCGCCTTGGCTGGGACTGACCGGCTTCGCCATCATCGCGTTGATGCTGTCGTTGCTGGTCTTCGTCGGCGAAGCGGTCCGCGACGCCTTCGACCCGAGGAAGAATTTCCGGTGAGGACGTGTTAAAAGCTCCTGGCCAGCCTCGTCGTCGTGATGAACGGGATCGTGAGAGAACACCACTTGGCGTCTTTGCTTGGTCGCGCCCCGTGCGACTAATGCAGCCTTCGCGACGGATGCTAACGGAGACGAAGCCATGAACAAGATCGTCAAGCTGCACTATCCGGCGGCGAAACTACCCGAGGAACTTCGCGTCGGCATCGATCCGAACGCGGAAGTGACGATCACCGTGGAAACTGAAGAGCAACCGGAACGGATAATGTCCCTTGAAGAAATGTTCGCGATGCGTCGTGACGTTTATGCGTCAATGGATGAAGTAATCGCGCATATCGACGCGATCCGGGAAGAGCGGGGCTCACTATAACTTGTCTGCTCCGCTCGTTTATATCGACACGAACGCTTTCATCAAGGGCTTCGAATTTTCGGCCGAACAGGCAAAGCCCGTGCAGGATTTGCTGGCGGCATTGCGCGACAGCCCGCGCTTTGCCGTGACAAGCGAACTTACGCTCGCGGAATTGCTTGCTCCAGCTTTACGCGAAAGCGCTTTCCCGCTTCCGGTCAAGCGACCACTTTACCTTAACTTGCTGGTCAGCAGTCAGCTGATCGATTTGCGCCCTGTCACACGAGACGTGCTTATGGATACCGCTGATCTTCGTCAGGCCACGCCGCATCGTTTGCTCGACGCGATACACATCGTGACGGCGGTTCAGTCAGGATGCGCCTATTTTCTGACTGGCGACAGACGCATTAGGACACCGGCAGGCATGTCGATCATCTACCCTGATCAGGCGGGAGTCGATCGGATTCTCGCCGACTGGTCTGGACGGGCATAGCGCCGATGAAAATCGCAGAGCCAATGCCCTCCCCCCTCCTCGACGTTCGCGATCTCTCCGTGACCTTCCAGCACGGCGGCCGCGAGACCAAGGCGGTCGATCGCATCTCCTTCTCGCTCGAGCGCGGCAAGACTCTGGCGCTCGTCGGCGAGTCCGGCTCCGGCAAGTCGATCAGCGCGCTCTCCATCGTGCGCCTCCTTCCTCCCGGCGCGGCGCCGTCCGGGCAGGCGCTGTTTGATGGCGAAGACATGCTGGCGATCGACGACCATCGGCTACGCGCGGTGCGCGGCGCGCGCATCACCATGGTGTTTCAGGAGCCGATGACCTCGCTCAATCCGCTGCAGACAATCGAGCGGCAGATCGCGGAAATTCTCGAATTGCACGGCATGCGCGGCGAAGCCGCGGTGCGCGGGAGGGTCGTCGAGCTTCTTGGAGAAGTCGGCATTCCCGACCCTCAGGCGCGCCTCAACGCCTATCCGCATCAGCTCTCCGGCGGCCAGCGTCAGCGCGTCATGATCGCCATGGCGCTCGCCAACAAGCCCGATCTCCTCATCGCCGACGAGCCGACGACGGCGCTCGACGTCACCGTGCAGGCGCAGATTCTGGCGCTGCTGGAGCGCCTGCAGGAAACCTACGGCATGGCGATGCTGTTCATCACCCATGATCTCCAGCTCGTGCGCCGTTTCGCCGACACGGTCTGCGTCATGCAGAAAGGCCGCATTGTCGAACAGGGCGATGTCGAAACGGTCTTCTCCTCGCCTCAGCATCCTTACACCAAGGCGCTGCTCACCGCGGAGCCCAAGGGCGCGCCGATCGTTGAAAACGAGGAAGCGCCCGTCGTCGCCTCGGCTGACGAATTGCGCGTTTGGTTTCCGATCAAGCGGGGATTCATGCGCAAGACAGTCGGCTATGTGAAGGCGGTCGACGGCGTCACCGTCGCGGTGCGCGAAGGCGCCACCGTCGGCGTCGTCGGCGAGTCGGGCTCTGGCAAGACGACGCTGGCGCTGGCGATGCTTCGGCTCATCCGCTCGGACGGGCCGGTCGTTTTCTTGGGACAGCGCATCGACGGCAAGAGCGTCAGCGATATGCGCGCGCTCCGGCGCGACATGCAGATCGTCTTTCAGGACCCCTATGGCTCGCTCTCGCCGCGCATGTCAGTGGCGGAAATCGTCGCCGAGGGGCTGACCGTCCAGCGGCCTGAACTCACCCTTGATGAGCGCCGCGAGATCGTCGCGCGCGCGCTGCAGGAGACCGGGCTCGATCCGTCGACGATGGATCGCTATCCGCATGAATTTTCCGGCGGCCAGCGGCAGCGGATCGCCATCGCCCGCGCCATGGTGCTCGAACCCAAATTCGTCGTGCTCGACGAACCGACCTCGGCGCTCGACATGTCGGTGCAGGCGCAGATCATCGATCTCTTGCGCGACCTCCAGCGCCGCCGTTCGCTCGCCTATCTCTTCATCAGCCATGATCTTCGCGTCGTGAAAGCGCTGGCAGCGCATCTCATCGTCATGCGCTACGGCAAGGTGGTCGAAGAAGGTCCCGCGACGCAGGTCTTCGCGGAACCCAAGAGCGAATATACGCGCGCGCTCTTCGCCGCGGCGTTCCGCAACGAAGCGGCGCCGATTTCGAACGGTTCAGTCCAGCTGAACGAGCAAGATTGATTTTTCGCGGCTTCGAATGAATTCAGCCATGCCCGGACCCGCTGGAAGGATAGCTCGCGGTAAATGCCTGCACGTAAGTCACGCCACCCATCGACCACGCGCACATTCTAGATAAGGTCAACGCGCCCCTGATCCTTATCGGGCGTCATAAGGAATGAGATAGGGCCGCTCGAAGAGCATCCGGTCCGAGGGCCGAATTTCATACGGCTTGGCGTTCAGACGCGATATGATGCACAACGACACAGGGGCGACCGCGTCCCCTTCAGGTTGGAGCTTGAACCGTGACCACTTTGCTTGAACAGGCCCTCGTTAAGGTGCGGGCGTTGCCCGACGCCGCGCAGGACGAACTTGCGCGGCTTCTCTTGCAGCTTACGGGCGAGGATCAAGCGCCGATCCAGTTGACGCCGGAGGAGGAGCGCGACCTTGACGCAGCCTTGGCCGAAGCCGAACGCGGCGAGCTTGTATCGCATGAAGAGGTCGAGGCCATTTTGGCCAAATATGCGTGAGGACGCTTCGATATACGCCGCGATCCGTCGCGCAGATCGAAAAGGCGATTGAATATGTTGCGGCGGAATCGCCGCAACGCGCGAGCAATATTCGGGCGCGGCTATTGACCATCTTGGCCATGCTGCGCGAGCCGCCCACTGGTGCGGCGCGTTGTCGTTACGCCCTATCCCTATCTTTTGGATTACCGCGTCACCGCTTCGGAAATTATCGTTTTGCGGTTTCGTCACGCCGCACGGCGACCGCTGAGTTGACCTGATTGGGGCAATTCAGCCAGTGGGAAATCACCAGGGAACTGGCGTTTCTCGGTTCGAGCCTGCGCCGGCGCGGCTCGGATCGCGGAACGCCAGGACTTTGACGCTTTGCGTGAGAACGACTTCGTCACGCTGATTGTAGGTCGCTACATTCATTGAAACGAAGCCGCGATCGGCATGGCGACGCGGACAGACAATTCGCATGACCTCGGCCTCAACCCGCAAGGCGTCGCCGGGCCGCACAGGAAGTTTCCAAGCGATATCGGCCTCGACGCCGATGAGCGGGCCGGCCAGGGGCGGATCGGCGGACTCGATGAGGAGCTTGATGCTCAGCGCGCCGGTCTGCCAGCCGCTCGCAACGAGACCGCCGAATATGCTGTCCTTGGCGGCCTCCTCATCGACATGAAAAAATTGCGGATCATTTTCGTGCGCGAAGCGGATGATGTCCTGCGCGCTGACCGTGACGCTCTTCGAACGCAGCCGCTGCCCGACATGAAGATCATCGAGATAGAGCTTCCTCGTCATGCCGCGTGCGAACCTTCCTTCGGCAGGCGCTTGATGCTGGTCACCGGCCCGGCGCCCGCCGCCTCATTGCGCGCGCGCACGATATCCAGCGGCTCGCTCGCGACCTGCATATGGGTGGCGTTGGCGTGGAGCAGCGTCGCGGCGTCGCGCATAACGCCGACATGGCCCTTCCAAAAGACGATGTCGCCGCGCGTCAGCGGCGCGCCCGGCGCAAGCGGCGCGCCGAGCGCGGCTTCCTGCATATCGGTGTCGCGCGGCGCCTTGATCCCGGCCATCAGCAACGACACTTGCATGAGCCCGGAGCAATCGACGCCGAGCCATGACTTGCCGCCCCAGAGATAGGGCGCGCCGATCAGCGTCTCGGCCACAGCGACGAAGTCGGGCGCCTTGACGTCGCGCGGCACGAGATGTTTGCGGAAGATGAACCCCAGTTCCGGCGTCACGCCAAATCCATCGCGCTCTTCGACGATCGCAACTTCCGCGCCGAGCGGCAGAGCGTTGAGCGGCGGCAATTTGATGTTCGGACCCGGATAGATGAAAGTCCGCGGAACGCAGACTCGATGCGTCGGCGCGCTCAATTCGCGCCACAGGGTATTGGCGGCGATCCAGCCGACGTAATTGTCGCGCGCCAACTGCGCCCAGGCCCAGCCTTCCTCCTCGTCATAGACGGTGACGCGCTCGCCATGGAGCGCCTGGGTGTCGACGGCGGCGTCGGGGCGCGGCTCGCGCCGAAGATCGACGACGCAATCCCTCACCTCCATCGCGACGCCTTCGACATAGCGGTCGGCGGTGACACGGCCCTTGAGATAGGACGCGGCGATTTCGGGGCGCGCCGGCGTCAGCCGCCGGTCGAACTTCTCGCTCACGACTTCGCCATCCCTTCTTCGACGCGCGCTTCGATCAAATCATAAAGGAGGCGCGCCGCCTGCACCTCGCCGCCTTCCGGACGCCCAGGCTTCGT
The DNA here is from genome assembly GCF_046349115.1 of Methylocystis sp. Taxonomy (GTDB): domain Bacteria; phylum Pseudomonadota; class Alphaproteobacteria; order Rhizobiales; family Beijerinckiaceae; genus Methylocystis. The sequence goes on from NZ_JAXMCX010000004.1 coordinate 159,599, forward strand.
CGACGGGTTCCAGCAATAGACGTCGAAATGCGCCCAGCGCTTTGGGTCGGCGACAAAGCGCCTCAGGAACAGCGCGGCGGTGATCGAACCGGCGAAGGGTCCGCTCGTGACATTGACGAGATCGGAGATTTTGCCGTCGAGGCCGCTATCGTAGTTATCCCATAAGGGCATTCGCCATACCGGATCATTCGCGGTCGCGGCCTTCGCCGCGATCTCGCCGGCGAGCCCGTCGTCGCCGGTATAGAATGGCGGAATTTCCGGGCCGAGCGCGACCCGCGCGGCGCCGGTCAGCGTGGCGAAGTCGAACAAGAAATCGGGCGGCGTTTCGGTGGCGTAAGCCAGAGCGTCGGCGAGAATTAATCGCCCCTCGGCGTCAGTATTGCCGATTTCAACGCTCAGCCCTTTGCGGCTGCGATAGACGTCGCTGGTTCGAAACGCCGAAGCGGAAATCGAATTTTCGACGATCGGCAGCAGCACCCGCAATCTTATCGGCGTGTTCGCGTCGAGCAACATCGCCGCGAGCGACAGCGCCGTCGCCGCGCCGCCCATGTCCTTCTTCATCAGCGCCATGGCGCTCGACGGCTTGATGTCGAGGCCGCCGGTGTCGAAACAGACGCCCTTGCCGACGAGCGTCACGCGCAGGCCGTCCTCTGGACCATGCTCCAATTCGACGAGTCTCGGCGCCTGGGCGGCGGCGCGCCCGACAGCGTGGATCAAGGGAAAATTCTCGGCAAGCAGCGCGTCGCCGACGATGACGCGGCTCTTTGCGCCATGCTTCGCGCCAAGGGCGAGCGCGGCTTCGGCGAGCGCCTCCGGACCCATGTCATTGGTCGGCGTATTGACGAGGTCGCGTCCCAGCGCGACAGCGGCGGCGATGCGCTGGATGCGCGCGCGGTCGACGCCCTGCGGCGCGCAAAGGCGCGGCGCTTCATTCTTGCGGGCCTTGTAACGCGAGAAGGCATAGCTCGACAGAAGAAAAGCCAGCGCCGCTTGCTCCGACGCTTCGACGCCGTCGCCAAGGCGATAAAGACCTTTGGGCAAGACCGCCGCAAGCTTCCCGGCAAAAAATGGATCCCTCGCCTTCGGCTCCTTCCCCTCGGCCCCGAAGAAGACCCGCGGCGCGCCGCCGACGTCCGGCGCAAAGAATGTGGAGCCGGCCTTCGCCTCAAATCCCACAAAATCGGCGAGACGGGCCGTCGGCTCGGGAAGTTTTGCGCGGCGTTCGGGCCAATCTGCCTTGTTGACGAAATCGATGGCGATCGCCTCTGGCGACCAGTCTTCAAGCTTCATTTACGTCCGCCGCTTCCTTTGCGCCAATTCGATCCGCGCCAGTGCGATCGAACTCGGTTTTTTGAGCGCGATCACAAAAGCCGCAAACATCGCCGCTATCAAGCGCCCCAAATCACCGGCGGCGAGGGCCGAACCGTGTCGCCCAATAATTACTCATAGTGATTATATTTTATACACACAGCGCCTTGGCTCTGGTCACCACTGCGCCGACCGCCGACAAGGAAAACGATTATTTTATGCGCATAATGGCATGCTGTTTGCTGAGTTGACGCTCACTTCGCCAAAGTAGAGGGCATGTCTGCGCAAATGAAGATCATCATGGCCATTATCAAACCCTTCAAGCTCGACGAGGCGCGCGAGGCCCTGACGGAAATCGGCGTTCACGGGATGACCGCGACCGAGGTGAAGGGCTATGGCCGGCAGAAGGGCCATGCCGAAATCTACCGCGGCGCGGAATATATCGTCTCTTTCCTGCCCAAGGTGAAGATCGAAGTCGCGCTTCCCGACGCCCTTGTCGATCGCGCGATCGAGGCGATCAGGAAGAGCGCCTATACCGGCCATATCGGGGACGGAAAAATTTTCGTCTCGCCGCTGGAGCGCGCGATGCGCATCCGCACCGGCGAAACCGATTCCGACGCGCTGTAAGCGCTTACCATCACCAATCAGGATCAATCGATGCACAGCTCGATCGCGCGCGGCCCGAGTAGGGATTCCATCGTCCAGCATGAAGGCGACGCGCTGCGCCGCATGATGTTGCGAGCGGGAGCCGTTCTCACCGCGTTCATTGTCGCGCAGCCCGTTTTCGCGCAAGACGGCGAATCCAAAATCGACGCCGCCGACACCGGTTTCATGATCGCCGCGACCGCGCTCGTGCTGATGATGACGCTGCCCGGGCTCGCGCTGTTTTACAGCGGCATGGTGCGCAAGAAGAATGTGCTCGCCACCATGGCGCAGAGCCTGATCGCCACCGCCGTCGTGTCGCTGCTCTGGATCGGCATCGGCTACAGCCTCGCCTTCAGCGGCGACGGCGCCTATATCGGCGACGCATCGCGGGCGCTGCTCTCGGGGATCGGCATCGACACGGTCAGCCCCTTGGCGAAGACCATCCCCGAAATCCTGTTCATGATCTATCAGATGACTTTCGCGGTCATCACCTGCGCGCTGGTCGGCGGCTCGGTCGCCGAGCGCATGAGATTTTCCGCCTTCATGCTGTTTTGCGTATTGTGGCTCTTCATCGTCTATGCGCCGTCGGCGCATTGGGTCTGGGGCGGCGGCTTCCTGCAGAAGATGGGCCTCCTCGATTTCGCCGGCGGAACGGTCGTGCATATCAACGCCGGAATCGCCGGCCTCGTCTGCGCGCTGGTGCTCGGCAACCGGGTCGGCTTCGGGCGCGAAAACCTTTCGCCCTTCGATGTTTCCCTCGCCGTGATCGGCACCGGATTGCTGTGGGTCGGCTGGTTCGGATTCAATGGCGGTTCGGCGCTTGCCGCGAATTCGCGCGCGGTCTTCGCGATCGTCGCGACCCATCTTGCCGCCTGCGCCGGCGCTCTCGTGTGGAGCGGGCTGGAATGGCTCCAGCGCGGCAAGCCTTCGGTGCTCGGCGTCGTGTCGGGCGCCGTCGCCGGCCTCGGCACGATCACGCCGGCGTCGGGCTATATCCTGCCCTGGCATGGAATCGTCATCGGTCTGATCGCCGGCGGCGTCTGCTACTGGTTCTGCACCGTGGTGAAATACCGGCTGCGCTACGACGACACGCTCGACGTGTTCGGCGTGCATGGCGTCGGCGGCATCATGGGCACGCTGCTCGCCGGCGTTTTCGCCACGCGCGCGATCACGGCTTCGGGAAGCGATCCCGGCGTCGCCGGCCTGCTGGAAGGCGACCCGCATCAACTCCTCGTGCAGGCGATCGGCGTCGGCGTCACCCTCGTCTGGTGCGTGGTCGGCACATTGGCGGCGCTGAAAATCGTCTCGCTGGTCACGACGCTGCGCGTCAATGCCGACGACGAGCGCGAGGGCCTCGACATCGCCCTGCATGGTGAAGCGCTGCATCAGTAAGCTCCGCACAAACCGCTTGAGGATGGCGCAAAAGTCCCGTACCGTTTAAGAAAGTTTTGCGCCCGCGGCTGAGCCCACGAACATGATAATCACCAACATCGAAGTCGATGGCCTTCCCCGTCACGACAAGCCGATTAAAGCAAAATTAAATAGTGACCTCAACATCGTGACCGGTCGGAACGGAGCCGGAAAAACCACACTTTTGAAACTACTGTGGTACATAATTAGTGGAAACATCGAACACGCCGTTCGTGAAGTTCCATTTACGCGCGCTTCGGTGACAACCGACCAATATTCAATAACAATAACAAAAAGCGTTTCAAACGAAGTCCGTATTGAATTTCATAAGAACGGTGAGAGAACACTATTTACAGACGACGATGATGATGATATATTTGAAACATCTTCAGCAGTCGATCGAGCAAACGACGCCATCAAGGATATTGGTAGCTCATTGTTCTTTCCGACATTTAGGCGCATTGAAGGAGGTTTTTCGGTAGGTCAGAATCAACCTAACTTTGGTCTTCGTATACCTAGTCGCGCAAAGAATGAACTAGAAGATGCGATGCTTGCATTGTCTCGACGCTTAACAGTTGAAAAACATTCATTTGTCGCAGCAATTTCAACTGTGGACATTGTAACCCTTTTAATGCGGCAGTATACTGAGATGTCAGAAGCTTCCAATGACTTGCAGAAATTTACCTCTCATCAAATTATCGATCAAATCAAAAACTACAAGGAAGACAGTAGCTTCGAATTCGTTGGCAAAAGCAAGGCCGATAAGGTCATTGACAACATAAAGACGATGATTGAGGCAATGGACGGTCAGAGAGCTAAAATTTTGGCTCCGTTAGATGCTGTTAAGAATCTCGTCGAAAAGCTATTTCATCATTCCGGAATTAAACTCGGAACGCGGCTAAGTTTTGGAGACGCTGCCACGGCCGTAAGCTCAGATAAACTTTCTGCTGGCGAGAAGCAGATGCTGAGTTTTATCTGCTATAATGCATTTTATAATAACAGCGTCATATTTATTGATGAACCTGAATTGAGCCTTCATGTAGATTGGCAAAGACAGCTTTTTCCTACTCTACGTGAGCAAAAAAGTTCCAACCAGTTTGTTGTCGCTACACACTCGCCATTTATCTATAGTAAATATCCAGACAAGGAAATATTGATGAGCGAAGATCGTGGAGCCGAAGGGAACGAGATCGACTGATGCACAGAGTCATTGTTTCGCTTGACGAACATATAGAGATGCTGAAAAGGTCGAAACTTCCTACAGTTGTGACGGAAGGTTCCGATGATTATCTTTTTTTTAGAAGAATCGAAGAAAGCTTAAGCCATTATGGAGTATCTTTGCTACCAGTTGGAGGTCGTCAAATGGTAATTGACCTGTTTAGACGGCGGAAAGAATTGGGACGAAACGATATAGTTTTCTTTGCAGACTTGGATATGTGGGTGTACAGTGGCGTACCGACTGAATATAACCACCGGAAGCTGCTATTCACTGACGGATACTCGATCGAGAATGACATTTACAGAGATGGCAACCTAGAACAGCTACTATATGAAGAGGAAAAACGTAAATTTAAACACGAGCTTTGCTCAATAATTGGCTGGTTTTCTTTTTGCATAGCTAAATTTTCTAAAGGCGAGGAAGTAAAGATCGCGGTGCACCCAAATAGGATACTGGATTCAAGCGGCTGCGTCTGCGATGAATTTTGTCGCGACAGCGGGTTCACTGGTCCAGCAGAACCCTTTTACGCAGAGACTCTGGCAAACTACAAGAAACTTTTACGAGGTAAAACATTGTTGCAGTTGTTGATACGACATTTGTCGTACAGCTCAAGAGCTGTAAAACACAGTAAAGTTCAATTAATTGAATATGCTACTGCTGGAAAAGGTACTCACTATTGTGAGGTGCATAGCAAAATAGAGGAATTCTTTGCTGCCGAAGTCTGTAGCTGAGGCATAGGCGATATCTGTCGAGCACGAGGTGAAGTATTCAAATTGTTGCAGCTATCGCCTTGTAAATAATGGAGTAAACTGGCATTCCGACTATCGCGGGCAATCTCTAGTCAAAAGCCGAACGAGGACATTCGTATCAACCGCCAGCATGGCGGCGCTTCGCTTCGGTAAGAACGCTGGCGTCCATCTCTTCGACGGATTTCGGCGCCCCTGAGTAGGAGAGCATGCCGAAGACGTCTTCGAGCTTTGTCGGCGCGAAGAGAGACGCTTCCTTGAGCAGGACTCCTTCCGCGGTCTCCTCGATCGTCAAGGACGCGCCGGCTTCCCAATTTCGGCGTTGACGGATTGATTTGGGGAGCACGACCTGTCCCTTTGTCGAGAGCCGAACCCTTCGTTTGTCAGCGCCCATCGCCAGCCTCGATAGAATAAAGTAAGATGGGGTAAGAATAGTAGATTTGAGCGCTCGGGCAAGCCGCGAATTTAATTATGGTATTATTTTACCGTATCCAGGAGTCTGCTGAGTTTACGAGAGATCGCAGCCATAACAGATAGCATAAACCGCTTGACCTCCCCCGTCCCATCCCCTATCCCCTGCCCATCCGAACGCAATGTTCAAACGGAATTCCCATCCCATGTACGGCAAGACTTTTTCGGCGAAACCCGCCGACATCGAAAAGAAATGGGTGCTGATCGACGCCTCCGGGCTCGTCGTCGGCCGCCTCGCCTCGCTCATCGCGCTGCGGCTGCGCGGCAAGCACAAGGCGAGTTTCACGCCCCATATGGACGATGGCGACAACATCATCGTCATCAACGCCGAAAAGGTGGTTCTCACTGGCCGCAAGCGCGACCAGAAGGTCTATCACCACCACACCGGCTTCCCCGGCGGCATCAAGGAACGCTCCGCGAAATTCATTCTCGAAGGGCGTTTCCCCGAGCGCATTCTCGAAAAGGCCGTGCAGCGCATGCTGCCGCGCGGTCCCTTGGGCCGCAAGCAGCTCGGCAATCTGCGCGTCTATAAGGGCGCCGAACATCCGCATGAGGCGCAAAGCCCACAGACGCTCGACGTCGCCGCCCTCAACGCCAAGAATAGCCGGAGCGCCTGATCATGGCCGAGACCACTCTTTCCTCGCTTTCCGACCTCCAGGGAAGCGCCGCCCCGGCGCCGGAAGCGCCGCGCTATGTCCAAAAGCTCGACAAGCAGGGCCGCGCCTACGCCACCGGCAAGCGCAAGAACGCCGTCGCGCGCGTCTGGGTGAAGCCCGGCGCCGGCAAGATCACCGTCAACGGCCGCGACATCGAAGCCTATTTCGCGCGTCCGGTGCTGCGGATGATCCTCGCGCAGCCGCTCGTCGTCGCCAAGCGCACCGGCCAATATGACCTCGTCGTCTCGGTCGCCGGCGGCGGATTGTCGGGACAGGCCGGCGCGGTGCGTCACGGCCTCGCCAAGGCGCTGACCCATTACGAGCCGGAACTGCGTCCCGCGCTCAAGAAGGAAGGGTTCTTGACCCGCGACTCCCGCGTCGTCGAGCGCAAGAAATACGGCAAGCGCAAAGCCCGCCGCAGCTTCCAGTTCTCGAAGCGCTAATCGCGCAAGCGAGAGGCGGAATTTCAAAGCGGCGCTTCGGCGCCGCTTTTGTTTTGGCGATCAATAAACGCAAATCTTGAAGTCGTCGCCAACCCAGCAGGCGGGGTCGGCCTTGGCGCGCTTCGCTTCTCCCCAGCGGGAGTTGATCCCGTCGCGGGTCAGTCCTCTCACTTCCGCGACGCCCGGCGAAACGATGGCGACGCTGACCAGAGTCACGCCGTCAAATCCCGGCTTTCCGATCGGCGCGATCGCAAAGCTGCCGCCGTTGTCAGGCGTGAATTTGCACGTCCCCCTGTACGGCGTCATGCCGTTGCCGATGACGACGCATTTCGCAGGCCTTGCCGACGCGTCAAGAAGCAAGACCGACTGCGCCGCCACGATCAAGGCGATCAAAGCAGCAATTCTCCTCATTACATTCTCCAGTCAAGAAAAGCCCACGCGGAGCCTATTCAAGCCCCGCCTCTTTGTGCCGCTCGCGCAGACCCGCGACGCCAAGGAGGCCCGCACTGGCGCCGAAGATGAGATAGAAGGCGGGCGCGACGGGCGTGTGGAAAAAGCCGATCAACCACGCGACGATAAACGGGGCAAAGCCTCCAAAGATCATCACGGCGATATTGTAGGGGATCGCAAGGCCCGCGGAACGCATATGCGTGGGAAACTGCTCCGCGAGCGCCGTCGAAAACGCCCCGCAGATGCCCGACATCATGACGCAGAAGGCTATTTGCGCCAGCGCCAGCGCCAAAGCCGACCGTTCCGACTGAAGCCAGACGTAGAGAGGATAAGCGCACAGCAGAAGCAAACCGTTCGACGCCAGCAGCAGCGGACGCCGGCCGACGACGTCGGAGAAAATGCCCATCAACGGCGTCAGCGCCATCAGCAGCAGGAGCGCGGGAGCCTGGGCGAGGAAAGACTGTTCAAGAGTCAGTCCCATCTCGGTCTTTGCGTAGGTCGGCATATAGACGAGGATCACGTAGAATGAGATGGTCGTGCCGATCGTGGCGACGAAACAGACGAGCAGCCTCTCGCCGCGCCGGCGGATCAGTTCGACAAACGCCTCCCGCGCGCCGCACGCCCTTGCCGTCGCCTTGAAAGCCGGCGTTTCGTCGAGACGATGTCGGATATAGAATCCGACGGGGCCAATCAGCAGACCCGCGAAAAAAGGCAGCCGCCACGCCCACTCATTCACCGCATCCGCCGGGAAAACGCTGGTCACGGCAATGCCCGCCAGAGTCGCGAGCAGGATCGAAAGCGCCTGCCCGAATACTTGCAGCGAGCCATAGAAGCCACGCCGGCCGCGGGGCGCCATTTCGATGAGAAAGCAGGTCGAGCTGGAATATTCTCCGCCGGTCGCAAACCCCTGCAGCAAGCGGCCGGCGACGATCAGCAGAGGGGCGAAAACGCCGATCTTCGCATAGGTCGGCGTGAGCGCGATGACAGCCACCGCGGCGGTCATCGCGAACATGACGAGTTGGAGCGCCGCCTTCCGCCCTTTTCGGTCCGCGTAAAGCCCGAAAAAGAGCCCGCCGAGCGGCCGCGTGCAGAAGCCGGCGCCAAAACTCGCGAACGCCAGCAGCAGCGCCGCGGCGTCGTCGCCGCTCGGAAAGAACGCCCGAGCCAGCACGGAAGCGAAAAAGCCATAGACGACGAAATCATACCATTCGAGCGCATTGCCGATGACGGCGGCGGCGATCTGCTTGGAGGCTGGCGTTCTCACTTGACGCAGGTTCATGCCGCTATCCGGAAGTGATGACGTTCTTCAGCGGCCGCCGCGCGACTTGGACAAGCAGCGCGCCGACGACGCCAAGCGCGCCCATGAGCAGGAAGAAATACGCGCTCGATAGGCTCGACCACAGGCTGCCGAACCATCCCGCCAGTAGATTGCCGAGAAACATCGAGGTAAACCAGACGCCCATCAGCGCCGAACGCGAGCCTTCAGGCGCGACATGCGACACAAGCGACAAAGCGATCGGGGAGAAATGTAATTCCGAGACCGTGATGACGGCGAAATAGGCGAGAAGCCAAAGCCAGCTCGCCTTGCCGCCATCGTTCGTCCAGGCCGCGAGCGCCATGATTGCGTAGCTCCCCGCGACGCCGAGACAGCCGAGCGTCATTTTGCGCATCGTCGACGGCTCGCGCCCAAAACGCGCCAGCCACGACCATAGCGAGACGAGCGGCGGCGTGAAGAGAAAGATCATCAGCGGATTGAACGCCTGAAACCAGGTCACCGGAAGTTCGGCGCGCCATCCGAAAATGTCGACGCCGCGGTCGGCGGATTGCGCCGCCCACAGCGCGATCGTATTGCCCTGCTGTTCGAAAGCCGCCCAGAACAGCGCGGAAGGCGTAAAAAGCAGCATCAGCGCGGCGAAGGATCGGCGAAACTGCGCGCGCGTCTGCGCGGTTGGCGCGCGCCTTAAGCGCGTTGGCGGCTCGCGCGGCAGGCTCGGCAGACCGATGAGGTAAGTGACGAGACCGACGACCATGCCGGCGCCGGCGCAGGCGAAGCCATAATGCCAGCCGATCGTCTCGCCGATCGTTCCGCAGACGAGCGGCGCGAAGAAGGCGCCGATATTGATCCCGACATAGAAGATCGAAAAGGCGCGATCGCGGCGCGCGTCCTCCGGCGCGTAAAGCTCGCCGACTTGCGTCGAGATGTTCGGCTTGAAGCAGCCGCAGCCGAGCGCGATGAGAAACAGCGCGATCAGAAACAGTCGATCGAAGGCCATCATGAAATGGCCGACGGCCATCAGCGCGGCGCCGATGACGATCATGCGCGTGCGCCCAAACGCGCGGTCGGCGACGAAGCCGCCGAGGATCGGCGTCAGATAGACGAAGCCTGTATAGAGGCCATAGATTTGCGACGCGAAAGGCTGCGGCGCGAGCGGACCAGAGAGCGTTTCGAGACCGCGTTTCAGCGCTTCGAGGCCCAGCGCCGCGTTCATCCGCTCCGGCGTCAACAGATAGTCGACCATGTAGAGGACGAGCAGCGCCCGCATCCCGTAATAGGAAAAGCGCTCCCACATTTCGGAGGAAAAGAGAAAGGCGAGCCCGCGCGGATGGCCGAGAAAATCGTCGCGTCGCTGCATGCGCTTTATCGAACCATAGCTTCGTGGCCGCCGGCCGATGGCCCGCGCGGCTTCTATAGATCACGGTTCGATCGGCTCAAAACACGCGGGCGTCCAATCCCGCCGCGACCAGCATCCCCAATTCGCGGCACTCGTCGACAAAGTTCTCACGCCACTCGCCGCGGCAGATCAGCGGCTCTTGTATCGCGCGCCAACGCAGGCCGGTGACGATTGACTCGACGCCGCGCCTTGTGCCGGTTCCGTCATGGCCGGCGCGAATGTAAAGCGCGTAAGGCAGGCCCTGCGTTCGCTCCAGCAGCGGGTAATAGCAGCGGTCGAAAAAATCCTTGAGCGCGCCGCTCATGTAGCCGAGATTTTCGGTGGTTCCGAGAATGACCGCCTGCGCCGCAAGCACATGTTCGGGCGTCGTCAGAAAAGGGCTGAGCGCCACTACGTCGACTCCCTCGATCTCGGGCGCGTGCGCGCCGGCGACGACCGCGTCCCTCAGCCGCTCGGTGTTGCGCGACGGCGCATGCGCGATGATCAGCAGGCGCTTTGGCAATGAATGCGACTACCAGGGATGATATTCTTGCACGCTAATGACTTTCAAGAAGACCGCCAAGCCAATGAACGCGAGCAAGACCAGCAGCGCGCTATAGCCGATCACCGAATAGACCGACGCATTATAGAGCGACTCCAAAAATCGCAGCGCGTAGGCTCGCAACGCGCCATCTCTCTCTTCGACTTGCTTCGCCATGACCGCTCCTCCTCTTGGAAGCGGGCGCGACTGATTTCGCCCTCAGCAGTTGAAACTAGGCGCTTTTAAACGGGACGCAATCCATCTTCGGGACTCATTCGATAACCGCACACGCCGCAAAGCGCTTGAACCACTGGAAATGTGCGACGTTCGCCCGAATGCGTCGGCCAAGCTGGAGCGTCGGCGTGAGCTCATATAATGCACGGATTTCACAATCCATTCGCCGATCCGCGCCGTCGTCGCAATGTCGCGCGACGCTAAAGGCAACAGCTCAGGTCGCGCGTCGGAGCCGATTTCGACCGCCTTCCTCATGATCTTTCTTGGATCGGCGCTTTTTCGCGTGTTCAACCACGATCGCCTTTTGCGATTCGGACATCGCCGTCCAGCCAGCGATCTCGGCCCGCGTCCGGCCGCAGCCGACGCACATGTCGTTCCGATCGAGTTCGCAAATTTTTACGCAGGGACTGTCGATCATCGGCTCAACTTATATTGCGCCGCCCTTGGCCAAAGACGGACATTTCCGGCTGCGCTATAGGGCGGCGCGCCGCGCGCGTCAAAAACATGCCGGGGCTGCGCCTTCAATCTTTTTCTCTTCATCCAAATCGACTAGATGCGGGCCATGACGATAAAAATCTTCATCGACGGCGACGCCGGCACGACCGGGCTCGAAATCCGCGAGCGGCTCGCCGGCCGCTCGGACATTTCGCTCCTCGCGCTGCCGCAGGAGCGGCGCAAGGAAGTCGCCGCCAAGCGCGACATTCTCGCATCCGTCGACGTCGCCATTCTGTGTCTGCCTGACGCCGCCGCGAGGGAAACGGTCGCGCTTTGCGACGCCATCGGCGGCGGCCCGAAAGTGCTCGACGCCTCCACCGCCCATCGCGTCGCGGACCGCTGGGTCTATGGATTCGCCGAACTCTGTGAAGGACAGGCGGCGGAAATCGCCGCAAGCCGCCGCGTCGCCAATGTCGGCTGCTATGCGACAGGCGCCATCGCGCTCATTCGCCCGCTCGTCGACGCTGGGCTTATCGGCGCGGACCAGCCGCTGACGATCAACGCCGTCTCCGGCTATTCGGGCGGCGGGCGGCAGATGATCGAAGCCTATGAGAGCGGCAAGGCGCCGGCCTTCGAGCTTTACGCGCTCGGGTTCGAGCACAAGCATCTGCCGGAAATCATGGCCTATGGCAGGCTGGCCGTCCGGCCGCTGTTCGTGCCTTCCGTCGGCAATTTCCGCCAGGGCATGCTCGTCTCGATTCCGCTCGCGCTCGACGCTTTGCCCGGCAAGCCAAAGGCGCGGGATTTCGAAAACGCCTACGCCCGTCATTACGCCAGCGCGAAACATGTCCGGCTCGCAGCGGCTCCGGCGAATGGCAAGCTCGACGCGCTCGCGCTGAACGGGACCGACGATTTGGAGGTCTTCGTCATCGCCAATGAGGCGCGCGGTCACGCGCTGCTCGTCGCCCGGCTCGACAATCTCGGCAAGGGCGCGGCCGGCGCGGCCGTGCAAAACCTCGATCTGATGATGGGAAAGTAAGCGAGTGGCGCGTAGTGAGATGGTGAGTAGTAGAGAGGCTCCACTCCCTACTCGCTATTCCCTATTCACTCGGCGTAAGCCGTCGCGCCTCCGGGCAGCTTCGCGACAACGTCCTCATAGCGGCTGGTGCGCTTGTCCATCATCGTCTCGAAGGCTTCGTGCACCTCTCGGACTGAACGAACCTTTAGCCGGCGGCCCTGCTGCTCATAGAAGATCGGCTTATTGGCGCGCGCCGGCTTGGGCAGCAGCGCCGCCGCGGACGTGTGCGGGGCTTCTTCCACGGTTTTCATGAAACGCTCGGCGTCGTCCGGTCCGAGGAAGTGGATGAGATAGGTCTCGCCCGAGGTCAGGGGACGGCCGATTTTTTCGGCGATCCTGGCGCTGTCCTTCTTGAGCATTTCCGCGGCGAGAACGGCTGAGAGATAAGGATCGTTGCGCAGATTGAGGATTTGCGCGCGTTTTTGACCGTTGACGCGCGGCGCGTCGTCACTCGCGATCGCCGCCGCCGTATCGCTATGCCCGTGACGCCAACCGAAAGTTTTCAGCGCCCTTAGCCACGTCTTTTCGACGAATTGGAAGAGCCCGCTGGCCGAAGAAGTCCGCGCCTTCGCCGTCGAGGAAAAATTCGACTCCTTGTCGGCGATCGCCATGAGCAGCGCCGGATCCATCTCGGTCGTCTGCGCCGCCTTGACGACGCGCTCGACGATCGACTGCTGCACCTTGACCGACCCGAAGCGCATCACGCCCGGCGTCTCGGCGACGTTGTCGTCATCGAGACGGTGCGACCAGGTGAGCGCCGCCTGTTCGATCGAAAAGTCCGAGTCGAGAGCGGTTTCCTCGTCGTCGACGGCGTCGGTCGTGAGCGTGGTCAGCGGCGAAACGGCGACGCGGAAGCGCCCGGCGCGCGCGCTCCGCTCCGGACGACGCGAATCGTCGCGCTCTCCAGTCATCGCCAACACAGCCACTACCGACAGCAGCGTCGCGACGCTGAGCGCGCGCAACAGCGGAGAACAGGATCGATCCAGCAGCAAATTCGACAGCATCGCGCGGGGCGACTGGTTCGACTGTCGTCCTGGGCGAGTCGACGCGACCTTTTCGTCCTTGGACAGCGGCGGGGCGTTCGTCAGCGTAACCGTCATGCTTCGCGGGTTCTCCACAATTACGCAAAGTTTGCGTAAACAGAAGGTTACCCGCGAGGCGAGGCAAAAGATCGGCGGCCGGAGCCATGCTGGCGCCGCAATTGCGCTGGCACGACAAACGCGCCATCGCCACAAAGTCTAATATTTAGATGAAGTTACTCTGACTGTAGCGCCGCCGCCGCCACATTGGCGCCATCAGTCCAGCCACGCATGCGCCGGCCGAGTCCCGAATTGGGAAGAAGGCGGCTCTAAAACATGCCGCCCACTTTGGAGAGCATCCCCTGAAGCAAATGATATTCGGGACCGGCGGTCGGCGTCGTCCGCGAAATGAAGTCGATCGGCTTTCCGTCTTCCATGCCGTAATCGGCGACGCGCTGAACCTTCTTCGACTTATCGAAATAGACCGCATAGACGCGCTGTTCGGTAATGTTTTGGGGCATGAACGCGAAAGAGCGCTCGATGCGCTGGCTGACGTAGTACCAGGCGTCGCCGCCGACCGTCGAAGTCGTCGAGGGCGTGCCAAGCGCCGTCATCACCTGCTGGGCCGTCATCCCTGCCTTGACTTGCGAGGTGCTGCGCGAATCGAGCACGGCGCCGCGATTGACGACGCCCTCATAGCCAAGGCAACCCGACAGCGAAACGGCCGCCGCGACGGCAGCCGCCAAATGACAAGCGATGCGCAAAGCCCGCGCCATGTGTCTCTCCGCAATCCTTCGCCGCCGCGCGCCTGCGCCCGGCCTATAGCTTTTCGCCAAATCCGTAATCTTCGATCGCAGCGAAAGCAAGACAGCGCATTCTGCGCAAGGACGACGACGGCGACTGTGCGCCGGCCCACAGATCTGGTTTGATGGCAAGCCTGCGACCGGGAGGCCGACGCCATGACTGCGATTTCCGACTCTTCACTGCCTCTGTCGCGCCGGCTCGCGCTTGCCGACGTGCCGCCCGAAGGGCTCGAGATCGACGTGAGCGCGACGCCGGCCGATTGCGCCGCTCTGGCGTCTCACAACGCGATTCCCGCCGTGCATGCGCTGCGCGCCCAGTTGAGAGCGAAACGATGGCGCGGCGATGGGCTGGAGATTGAAGGCGAATTGCGCGCGAGCGTCCGACAGGCCTGCGTCGCCTCCTTGGAGGAATTCGATTCGGAACTCGTCGAGCCGATCCACATGCGCTTTGCGCCGCCACCCGAGGAGGCGCCGCGCAGCCGACGACGGCATGAGGAGCCTGCGGAAATCACTATGGACGAGGATCCGCCCGATCCGCTCATTGGCGGCGGCGTCGATCTCGGCGCGGTCGTCTCCGAATTCCTGACGCTGGCGCTCGATCCCTATCCGCGCAAGCCGGGCGCGCATTTCGTCGAACCGACCGGCGACGGCGCCCAGGTCGTTTCGCCTTTCGCCGCCCTGGGGCGGCTCAAGCCGTCCGGCGAACCCTAAGGCGAGACATCTCGGCACTTGCGCGCATGGCCGGCAAATGGCAAGTCGCCCGCGGGGCCGGGGAACGCGGAGGCGCTTCTCGGACGCGTCATAAAAGCCGGCCAATAAAACAAGGCCGCCGATAAAGGCGCGCAGTCGGGAGAAACGTGATACATGCCGCAAACTGTTCGGATCGCGCTCGACGCGATGGGCGGCGATTTCGGTCCGAAGGTGACCATCGCGGGCGCGGCCAGCGCGCTCGAACGGCGTCCCAACAGCCGCTTCCTGTTGATCGGCGACGAGCCGGCGATCCGCGCCGAGCTTGAGCGTCATCCGCGCCTCGCGGACAGCGCCGAGGTGCGCCATTCCGCCGTTTCGATCCGCATGGACGACAAGCCGAGCCAGGCGCTGCGCTATGGCCGCCGGGTCTCGTCGATGTGGCTCGCGATCGAGGCTGTTAAAAAGGGCGACGCCGACGTCGCCGTCTCCGCCGGAAACACCGGCGCGCTGATGGCCATGGCGAAAATCTGCCTGCACACAATGGCGCGCGTAGACCGGCCGGCCCTCGCCTGCCTGTGGCCGACGCTCAGGGGCCAGTCGGTGGTGCTCGACGTCGGCGCGTCAATGGGCGCCAACGCCAGCCATCTCGTCGATCTCGCGATCATGGGCGCGGCGATGGCGCGGGTCATGTTGGGCGTTGAGCGCCCGACCGTCGGCCTGCTCAACGTCGGCGCCGAAGAGATCAAGGGCATCGAGGAGGTGAAAGCCGCCTCGACCATGCTGCGCGACCTCGCCCTGCCCGGTTTCGATTACCGCGGCTTCGTGGAAGGCGACGGCATCGGCAAAGGGGCCGTCGACGTCGTCGTCACCGAGGGCTTTACCGGCAATATCGCGCTCAAGACCGCCGAGGGAACGGCCGCGCAGATTACCGCCTATGTCAAAGAGGCGATGAGCGGCACGCTGCTCGCCAAGCTCGGCTATCTTCTGGCGCTCGGCGCCTTCCGCCAGCTCCGCGCCAAGATGGACACACGGGCGACGAATGGCGGCGTGTTCCTCGGCCTTGAAGGCATCGTCATCAAAAGCCACGGCGGCGCCGATTCGGTCGGCTTCGCGCGGGCCGTCGAAATCGGCCATGAGGTGGCCGGCAGCGACCTGCTCAATCGTATTCGCGACACCGTCGCGCTGGCGCACAGGCTCGGGGAACACGACAGCGCCGATCAGACCCCTCCACCCCGGGAAACCGCTCAGTGACCATCAGCACGCCTCAATTGCGCGCCGTCGTTCTCGGCGTCGGCGCCTATCTGCCCGAAAAGACGCTCACCAATGAGGAGCTGGCGAAGCTCGTCGACACCAGCGACGAATGGATCGTTCAGCGCACCGGGATCAAGGAGCGGCATATCGCGGCGGAAGGCGAGACCACGTCAATGCTGGGCGAAAAGGCGGCGCGCGCGGCGCTCGCCAACGCCGGACTGAGCGCGAACGACATCGACCTGATCGTCGTCGGAACCTCGACGCCGGACTGGACCTTTCCCTCGACCGCGACGCAAATTCAGGCCGCGCTCGGCATTGCGCATGGCGTCGCCTTCGACCTGCAGGCGGTCTGCTCGGGATTCGTCTTCGCCCTCGCCACGGCGGAAAAATTCCTGCGCTCCGGCTCGCATAAGCGCGCGCTGGTGATCGGCGCGGAAACCTTCTCCCGGATCATCGATTGGACCGACCGCACCACCTGCGTGCTGTTTGGCGACGGCGCCGGCGCGATGATCATCGAGGCGCAGCCTTCTCAGGGCGGGATCGACGAACGCGGCGTGCTGACCACGCATCTGCGTTCGGACGGACGCCATCGCGCCAAGCTCCATGTCGACGGCGGCCCTTCCGCCACGCAGACGGTCGGCCATCTGCGCATGGAGGGCAAGGAAGTGTTCCGCTTCGCCGTGGGTCAGGTGACCGACGTCGTCAAGGACGCCTTCGCCGTGACCGGACTGACGGCTGAAGACCTCGACTGGTTCGTGCCCCACCAAGCTAACCGCCGAATCATCGACATGTCGGCGCAAAAGCTCGGAATTGCGCCACAAAAAATCATCGCCACCGTGCATTTGCACGGCAACACCTCCGCCGCTTCCGTTCCGCTGGCGCTTGCTGTCGCCGCCGCGGACGGGCGGATCAAACAGGGCGACCTCGTCATGCTCGAAGCCGTCGGCGGCGGCTTCACCTGGGGATCTGCCCTGATACGCTGGTAAGCCCGCGTCGTACACATAGTCATTACCGCGTCATGAAATATTGTACCGAAACATCGCGGCCGAGCACGACCTGCGCTTGATTTCCCAATCCAATTCTGAAAAATTCCGACAATGGACGGTGGAGCGCCGCGACATAGGCTGGGCGCGCCACCCTCTTTGCGCCCGGCCGTCCCACCGAAGCGCTTCGACATCGGCCCGCGAAGTTCATTGCGATCAATCGTAAGGCGGAAGATGGCCAAGGGGGACGCAGCCGCTGAGCCAGACGGCGCGGCGGAAGATAAACTCATCGCACGGAGGGGCGCCGTGACTCGATCGGACCTTGCAGACGCGATCCACCGTAAAGTCGGCGTGCCGCGGGCGGAATCGGCGAAATACGTGGAAATGGTGCTCGAAGAGATTTTCGATCGCATCATCTCGCGCGAAGACGTCAAGCTTTCTTCCTTCGGCGCCTTTGTGGTGCGGGAGAAAAAGGAGCGGCTGGGACGCAATCCGAAGACGGGCGTCGGCGCGAAGATTTCGGCGCGGCTCGTCGTGGCGTTCAAGCCGTCCAACATTCTGCGGGCAAGGATTAACGGCGAGGGCTGACGTATAGGCGCGGGACGCGTAATCCCTGCTTGACAATCGTCCAAACTCCATGCGCCAAACAGGCATGGCCAAGAGCCGCGCGGTCTATGTCTGTCAGAACTGCGGCGCCGCCTCTTCGCGGTGGCAGGGACGCTGCGACTCCTGCGGCGAATGGAACAGCCTCGTCGAAGAATCGCCCGCCGGCGTCGCCGAGTTCACCCGGCGCGCCGCCCGCGGTCGGGTCTTCGAACTCGAGGGACTGGGCGGCCAAGATCGGCCGGCGCCGCGGGTCGCGACCGGGATCGACGAATTCGATCGCGTCACCGGCGGCGGTTTCGTGCCGGGTTCGGTGCTGCTGCTCGGCGGCGAGCCGGGCATCGGCAAATCGACCCTGCTCATCCAGGCTTGCGGGGCTCTAGCGCGGCGGGGCGCGCGGGTCGTCTATATTTCCGGCGAGGAGGCGGTCGCGCAGGTCCGATTGCGGGCCGCCCGGCTCGACCTCGCCGACGCGCCGGTCGAGCTTGCCGCCGCGACTGAGGTCGAAGACATTCTCGCCACCTGCGCGACCGGCAGACGCCCGGCGCTGATCGTCATCGATTCGATACAGACCATGCACACCAGCATGGCGGAATCCGCGCCGGGAACGGTGACGCAGGTGCGCGCCAGCGCCCAGGCGCTGCTGCGCCACGCCAAAACGACGGGCGCGACAATCGTTCTCGTCGGCCATGTCACCAAGGACGGACAGGTCGCCGGGCCACGGGTGGTGGAACACATGGTCGACGCCGTTCTGTCCTTCGAGGGCGACGGCGCGCATCATTTCCGGATGTTGCGCGCCTCGAAGAACCGGTTCGGCGCGACCGGCGAGATTGGCGTCTTCGAGATGACCAGCCTCGGCCTCGCTGAAGTCGCCAATCCGTCGGCGCTCTTCCTCGCCGGCCGGGACGCCGGCGCGCCCGGCGCGGCGGTGGTCGCCAGCATGGAGGGACAGCGTCCGCTGTTGATCGAGATCCAGGCGCTCGTCGCGCCGACCTCGCTCGGCACCCCGCGCCGCGCCGTCGTCGGCTTCGAGCAGAACAGGCTCTCGATGATTCTTGCCGTGCTCGAGGCGCATGGCGGCCTGAAGCTCGGCATGCACGACGTCTACCTTAACGTGGCAGGCGGCTTTCGCGCCGACGAACCCGCCGCCGACCTCGCCGCCGCCGCGGCCCTGGTCTCGTCGCTCACCGGCGCGGTCCTGCCGCCCGACATGTTCTTTTTTGGCGAAATCGGACTGTCGGGCGCCGTACGGCCCGTCATTCATCCCGGCATGCGGCTGAGCGAAGCGGGGAAGCTCGGATTCCATCACGCCGTGGTCCCGCAGTCGCAACAAATATCTAACGACGCGCGCAGCGCCGGCGTGACGATTCGTCCCTGCGCCGACGTCGGCGCCCTGGTCGCGTCCATCGCTCGCCTATCGAGTCGGGAAAAAACCGTCGCGCGCGGCCGAAGCCCCGCGCTTTAATGTTTCCGGCCGGCGTCAAGATGCGTTAGAAGGCTGCCAGTGAAGTAGCCGTAGGCCTGCCGGAGCGCCGGCGCCCGACCGAGGGCGGCGGAAAGTTGACACAGGTTCCGGACAGGGTCGCGCGAGCGTCGCCGGAAGGCGGCCAACAGCCCATTCAGAAGCGTCAACAGCTCGGGGCGAACAAGCAAGAGGCCAGCGATGCCGTCATATCTTGATTTGGCAGTGATCATCGTCGTTTTGGTATCGGGGATGCTTGCTCTTTTGCGCGGCTTCACGCGCGAAGTGCTTGCCATCCTCTCCTGGGTCGCGGCGGCCGCGGCGGCCTATTTCTTCTATCCGCTCGCCCTGCCCTACATCAAACCCTACATCGCCAAGGATGAGATCGCTCTCCTGGCCTCGGCGGCCTCGGTGTTTCTCGTCGCGCTGATCGCCGTTTCGCTGGTGACGGTGAAGCTCTCGGATATCATTCTCGATTCGAAGGTGGGCGCCCTCGACCGCACGCTCGGCTTCCTGTTCGGGGCGGTTCGCGGCGCCCTGATCGCCGTCGTCGCCTTCGTTTTCTATAGCTGGCTCGTGCCGGAAGCGAATCAGCCGCAATGGATCAAGGACGCTCGCGCCAAGCCGTTCCTGACCGCCGGGGGCGAAAAATTGAGGGAAATGCTGCCCGACGACATCGACAGCATCGTCGCCAAGATTAAGGCTAAGAAGGGCGCTCCGGCGAATGAGGAGCCGCCGGCCGACGTGGATCCGGACAAAGTCGAGCCGACGCCCGGCGGCGCAAGCCCCGAACCGCCCGCCGATGCGGCGCCGGAGTCCGCCGACAAGCCTGAATGATAGTCTTGCGGATGGACCCCGCCGCTGGCACATATGACGGGAATACGACGCCTGGGCGCGCTGGAGCGCCCGGCGGCGCGTCACGGGGGACCAAGCATGACGGAGGCCGCCGAGGATCATCAGCGATCCTCATCCCGCGAGATTGATCCGACCGACGATCTCGACGGCGACAGGCTTCGCGAATATTGCGGCGTCTTCGGCGTCTTCGATTTGCCCGACGCCGCGGCCATCGCCGCCCTGGGCCTGCATGCGCTGCAACATCGGGGACAAGAGGCGGCCGGCATCGTCACTTTCGACGGCGGCCGTTTCTACGGCGAGCGCCGGCTGGGACTGGTCGGCGACCATTTTTCCCAGGAAGGCACGATTGCGCGCCTGCCCGGCGCCGCCGCGATCGGCCATGTGCGCTACGCCACCACCGGCGAGACCATGCTGCGCAATGTGCAGCCGCTGTTCGCGGAACTGAATACGGGCGGCTTCGCGGTCGCCCATAACGGCAATCTCACCAACGCCCAGACGCTGCGGCGTGAACTGATCCGCGAAGGCGCGATCTTCCAGTCGACTTCGGATACGGAGGTCATCCTTCATCTGGTCGCGCGCAGCCGCAAGCCGCTGCTGATCGACCGTTTCATCGAAGCGCTGCGTTCGATCGAAGGCGCCTATTCGCTCGTCGCGCTCACCAACAAGAAGCTGATCGGCGCGCGCGATCCGCTCGGCATCCGCCCGCTCGTCATCGGCGAATTCAACGGCAAATACATTCTCGCGTCGGAGACCTGCGCCCTCGACATCATCGGCGCGCGTTTCGTCCGCGACGTGATGAACGGCGAGATCGTCATCATCTCCGAGGATGGCATCCAAAGCATGCGGCCGTTTCCGCCGCAGCCGATGCGCCCCTGCATCTTCGAATATATCTATTTCGCCCGACCCGATTCCATCGTCCATGGCCGTCCGGTCTATGAGGTGCGCAAGGCGATGGGCGCCGAGCTCGCGCGCGAACGCCCGATCGACGCGGATGTCGTGGTGCCCGTGCCGGACTCCGGCGTGCCGGCGGCGATCGGCTATTCGCAACAGTCGGGCGTGCCATTCGAACTCGGCATCATCCGCAATCACTATGTCGGCCGCACCTTCATCGAGCCGACGCAGATCGCGCGCGATTTCGGCGTGCGCATGAAGCACAGCGCCAATCGCTGCGTCGTCGCGGGGAAACGCGTCATCCTCATCGACGATTCGATCGTGCGCGGCACCACCTCGGTCAAGATCGTGCAGATGATGCGCGACGCCGGCGCGACGGAAGTGCATTTCCTGATTTCATCGCCGCCGATCACCAATCCGGATTATTACGGAATCGACACGCCGCAAAAGGAGAAGCTGCTCGCCGCGACGCATACGCTCGACGAGATGCGCGACTATATCGGCTGCGACTCGCTCGCCTTCCTGTCGGTCAACGGCATCTATCGCGCCATGGGCTACGAGCGCCGCGACCCCGTGCGGCCGCAATTCACCGACCATTGCTTCACCGGCGATTATCCGACATCGCTGACTGACCTCGTCGGCGAGAACCGCGCGCAGCTGTCGCTGCTGGCGGAGGCGAGCTGAGAAGCGGCCGACGCCTCGTCCCCGTGCTATAAGAGGCCATGAGCGCAACGGCCCAAAAACGCATTAATGCGGCGGAGTTTCTCGCCTGGACGCAAGATCAGGAGGAGGGCCGTTATGAGCTGTTTCGCGGCGAAACCTTCGCAATGGCGCCCGAACGGGCCGAACATGTCGCGGCCAAAGCGAGAATCTGGCGCGCGCTAGCCGACGGCATTGCGCGCGCCGGGACGCCGTGTGAAGCCTTTGTGGATGGGCTGGGGGTGAAAATCGACGACCACACCGTGTATGAGCCCGACGCCTTGGTCAATTGCGGCGATCCTGTCGCCGCGGATTCACTTTTGGCGCCAACGCCCGTGGTGGTCGTCGAAGTAATATCGCCCTCTTCTCGAAGCTTCGACAAGAATTCCAAACTCAGCGACTATTTTCGGCTTGCAAGCGTCGCGCATTATCTCGTTGTGGACCTAAGCCGACGGCTAATTTTACACTATCAGCGCCGGGACGATCAGATCGTCGTCGCAATCGTCAAGGAAGGCCGCATTACGCTCGACCCGCCAGGTCTTGATGTCACGGTTGATGAGATAATTCCTGAGATCACTGCGTGAAGCCCAGCAGCATCGCCCTCGTCACCGGCGCGTCGCGCGGCATCGGGCGCGCCCTTGCGCTTGAACTCGCGCGCGCCGGCGCGCATGTCGTCGCTTTGGCGCGCACCCAGGGCGCGCTCGAAGAACTCGACGATGAGATCCGCGCGCTTGGCGGCGAAGCGACGCTCGTTCCCTGCGATCTCGCCGATTTCGAAGCGCTCGACCGGCTCGGCGCGGCGCTGTTCGAACGCTGGGGCAGGCTCGACGTCCTTGTCGGCAACGCAGGTCTGCTTGGCCCGCTATCGCCGCTCGCGCATGTCGATCCAAAGGATTGGAGTCGCGTCATGGCGGTCAATGTCACGGCCAACTGGCGGCTGATCCGTTCGCTCGACCCGCTGCTGCGCGCCTCGGGCGCCGGGCGCGTCGTCTTCGTCACGTCAGGCGCGGCGCATCGCGCGACGATGAAGCCGTTCTGGGGACCTTACGCGATTTCGAAAGCGGCGCTCGAAGCGATGGCCCGCACCTATGCCGCCGAGGTCGCCGGCGCGGGCGTCACCGCGATGCTCGCCAATCCGGGACCCTTGCGCACCCGCATGCGCGCTCAGGCGATGCCGGGCGAAGACCCGATGACTTTGCGAACGCCGGAGGAATTCGCAAAAAAATGCCTCGCGCTGCTGGCGCCGGAATGGCGCGAGAGCGCGAGACTATATGACTTCCCGACCGACAGGCTGCTGGATTTTTCCGGACCGGGCTGAGCCGCGGCCTTACATCGAATCCTTAGCCGTGATGTCCATGGCGATGATGGACATGATGGCGGCGCGGCATGGGCGGGGGCGGCGGCGGCACATAGGCGAGCGTCAGGCGCTCGACGCCCGCGGTCCAGCCCACGCCGGCGCCGGCTTCCACCTGGAAAGGCTGCAGCGAGAAGGTGTTGTCCGATCCGCCGACGAGGATCGCGCCGCCGCCGCCAACCCCGATCTTGGCCGAGACTTCGGGACCCATATAGGCCCCGGCAAGAGCGCCCGGCCCAATATGGTTCGTCGCCGCGACGACGCCCCAGGCGAGCTCGCCAGGACCGTTGATCGTCACATTGGCGCCGACCTTGGTGAGGACGCCGACATAATGTGCCGGAATCGCGCCTTCCGCATCATCGCGATAAATGCAGTCCATCTGTTGATTTTCGACCAACACGCTTATGCCGTTGCCCATCAGCCGGCATTGCAGCGTTCCGACGCGGTCGCCCGCGAATGCGCTCGCCGGCGCCAACAGCGCCAATATGCAGGCGCCGGCCGCCGCGCGGCCCAATCCAAACTTCAGCATCCAGTCCTCCTCTTGCAGATCTGCGACAGCCGCGCCTTTTTTTGCAGCCAGCCCGGCTTGAAGCGGAGCCGGAAACGCGCGCCGCGCAGCACCACGCCCTGCAGTACAGGACACGAGGCGAAATGCAACAGCGTCGCTTCAGGCGGCGGGAGAATTAATCATTTTTCGCCGCAAACGTCCTGTGCGCGGGCGCACGCCTCGGACGCCGGCGCGCCGCTTGCTTTTCCCTACCTTTGCCGCGCTTGCAAAGGCCAGAAAAGAGTCCGAATTTAATGGCGTTCAAAATCCGCCAGGGCCGATCGGTGTCGAATTCATATCCGCTTCCCGTTGTCGTCGACGCAGGCCTGTCGCCGTCCGACGTCGACGCCCTGCGCGCCGCCGTCGCGGCGCTGGAGCGACAGAGCTTCGCCTCGCGGCTCGCGGGACTGGCGAGCCGCCAGATGAGCCTCGGCTCCTTGACCTTGCCGCCGCGTCTACAGGCGGCGGCCGCCGCCGCCACCCAAAAGGCGCTCGCCGCAGCGATGAAAATGGCGCTCGCCAGCCTGGACCCGCAGCCAAGTAAGGACACGATGCGGATTCACCGTCGTCTCGCGGCGCTCAGCGGGGGCGTCGGCGGCGCCGTGGGACTAGCGAGCCTGCCGATCGAACTGCCGGTGTCAACGACGATCATGCTGCGCTCGATCGCGGAAATCGCGCAAGCCGAGGGAGAGGATTTGCGTCATCCGGACGCCGCCCTCGCCTGCCTGGAGGTGTTCGCGCTTGGCGGCCATTGCGCCGAGGGCAATGTCCTCGAGGGCGGCTATCTTGTGCTACGCGCCATGCTCGCGAAATCCGTATCGGACGCCGCGCGCTTTCTGACCGTCCGGCGCGTTTCCAACGAGGCGGCGCCGGCGCTCGCCCGTCTGATCGGCGCGATCGGGGCGCGGTTCGGGGTGGTCGTAACGCAAAAGACCGCGGCGCAGGCCGTCCCGGTGATCGGCGCGATCAGCGGCGCGGCGATCAATGTCGCCTTCACCGAACATTTCCAAACTCTCGCGCGCGGCCATTTCGTCGTTCGCCGATTGGAGCGAGTCTACGGCCCCGCCATGGTGCATGCCGAATACGCCAAAATCGCCCGGTCTGAGGGATATTGGAGCGATCCGTCGCAGGCGGCGTGAAGAGCGAGGAGCGCGCATGATCATGCTACATTTACGTAACGTCTAAGCTTGAATTTCGCAGTTGGGTAAAGTGCGGAAACTTTTGGGTGGCGGGCAGGATGTTCGCTTTGCGCCACAAAAAAGCGAACGACCACAATGGCGATTTATACGAGTAATGTGAGAGCACGACGACGCTATTGCTTCGCAGGTCGGGAAAAAATACGCCGTTAGGTTTTTGACTTTCTTTTCAGGCTCCTCCGCAAATATGCGAGCCGTTCATAGCTTCGAACGTTGCACCAGTCCTCAGATTCCGAACTCTATAAGTCCGACCCCGATCATCCCCCTTCGGACAGCCCGCATAGTATTTAACTAAGCAAACACGAACTCGATCTCCGACGCGAGAGCGTTCGAGCGCAGGCGTACGCGAATATGGCGTATTAATCCATCCATTGTTGCCGGCCCCGAAAATGCGGCTGCCATGTGTAAAACTCAGCGAACTTGACTCCGCGCCGCTGGGTTCGTGGCCGGGTGGAACCCGCGAAACAACTTTGACGGTGAAGGTTTCGCAGATTGGGTTAGGCATATCCTTCTCGGCAGGGTCGTTCGACTTCGCATCCGCACCTCCAGAAAAGGAAGCCACTGCTGAAGCGACTATGGACGCAAAAATGATGGGACACGAATTGGCGCCAAACGTTTTCATAGCTTGCCACCTCTCGTATATTGCGCTTGGTGTCGCCAAGCGGGCCGCGAACTGACCGGCGAATGTTATTTAACATTTTTAGCGGCGCTCGTCGCCCCGCCAGCAGCTTTGCTGGGAACTTGCACGACAAGCGGCGAACGCACTCCAGCGGAAATTCAGCGCAACGCTCACGAGTGGATGGCCGCTGAGGGTCAACTCAAGCTATTCATCATCCGTTCGGCGGGGCGACTGCTATGGCTCGTAAGCCGAAATTCGAACCGAGATGCGACCGGCGTTCGCAGGGACTCGCCCAAATGCTGATGACGCGATCGATCTCAGAATTTTAGTGCGCGCTTTGCACGAAAAACCAATCGCCACCTTTTCGCGAGCCGCACCGTATAATGACGTGGCGAAACAGGTGATAGGAATTCCGCTTGATCCGTTCGGTTGGGCCTTGTCATACGAGTTCCGGCTGATCGGTTCGTTTGGGCTGTGTCATTCCCGGCAGGCCGAAGGCCTGACCGGGAATCCAGAGCCAATTCAAGAATGCTGGTTTTGCTCTGGATTCCCGATCGCGCTCCGCGCGTCGGGAATGACAGCCGAGCTGTTTAAACGGACATCGTATGAATCGTTGTATGAATCGTTCGAACGCGATTCCCCTTCTCAGCGTAAACGCGGAGAGGGGAGGCGCGTCTTGATTGGCGCACTTATTTCCGCACTTCGCCTAAGGCAGACGGCGCAGCGCCTCGACGAGATGCGTAACCTGCTTCGTTGTTGAAATGCCGGCTTCGTTTTCTTCGAGCAGGATGAAATCGGCGTCAGCGAGATTTTCGTCGAGTTCTTGCGATGTCGCCTGCAGCCGCTCGCCATTCGAAGCGTCGCCCGGCGCGCGGCGGTAGTGACCGAGTTCGATAGTGTTGTCCGCGGTCCGCATATAGAACCAATAGTCGATTTGCGGCGGACAGGGCGCGAGCGTCGCCGCCGCCAGGACTTGATGCAGAAAGCTGCCGCCAAGCGCGAGGAGGCGCGGCGTCCGCGCGCAATCGCCCTTCTCCCCTGCCCTGCCGATCGCCGACGTCGGATAGGATGCGTCGGGCCACAGAAGATTGAGCAAGTCCAGAAGGTCGCGGTCGGTGCCGACGGCTTCCGGCGCCGGCGCCGACGTAAAGTCGAGAACGCCGATTGGAGACGCCGGCAGCGCACGCGTCACGTCGCGCATGGCGAGCGCGCCGCCGACGCTGTTCCAATGCGAGCCGCCGCGCGGAAATAGCGCGATCGGTTGTCTAGATTTTTCCGCCGCAATCAGCGCAGGGCCGTCAACATAGCGCAGTTGCGCTTCGTCGAGCGCCGCGCGATAGGGCGCGAGCTTCTCCGGCATGACTGTCGCGCGCGCCGCGCAGGGCGCCGACTTCGGCAGGTCCTCCGCATAGCGCGCCGCCTTCGACGGCGAAATCAGATAGACGAAGCTCTTGCCATGCGCCTGCGCCATTTCCTGAATTTCATGCAACGACGCAGACCATGCGCTTAAGTGAGAGGGATCGGAACCGCCGTCTCGCGCGCAAAATTCGTTGATATAGATATCTTCAAAGAGTTGGCCGCTGCGGCCGATCATGACGCCGGGCGCCGCCGAGACGCTGAATAGCGAAAAGACCAGCTGATTTTTGGCGCGCACCGAAATCGGAAAGACCGGCGACATGCGGCCGAGATTTGTCGACACGGCCTTTTGCGTCTCGCCGGAGAGAAAAGCGTCGAACGTCCAGGGCGCGGGCTTTGGCTTCGCGACGCCGGCGAGCGGCGAGGCGCTGCGGATGCGCAGCTTCGGCCAGTCGCGTTCGACGGCGAAGTTCCACAAATTGGCGAGGAAAAGAAAAGCGATGAATCCCGCGCAGCCGAAGATCGGCAGTCGCGCGAAGGTGAGCGACTTCAAGAAGGCGCGCGCGGCGGAAAGAAACGCCGGCGCCGCCGCTCGAAGCTCCGCCTGATCTTTCTCGACGCGTCTATCCATGTCGGCTCGATCGCCCGTGCGCTTCAAAAGCGAAAATAGATGAACGGCTTGAAGGGATCGGCCAGTCCCTTCGCCAACGCCGCAAGGAAGAGCAGCGACAGCGCGCTGTTCGACGCCAAGGCGTAACGCTGCGCGGCGCTCGCCCAATCGAAGTCCCTGACGTAAAGCGACAGCCGCTGCGCGACGCAGATCGCCGCGGCGATCAACGCCACAACAATATATTCTTCGGGAATGGCGATCGCCGCGCTCCCTTGCGCGAAAGGATTCGCCATCAGCGCCAGCAGCGCGCCCGCCTGTTGAACGGATGTCGCACGAAAGAAGGTCCAGCCGACGATGACGACGATCATCGTGATGATATTGGCGCACCAATCCGGCAATCGCTCCAGGCGCTTCACCAGAAACAGCCGGTCGAGCACCAGGAACACGCCATTATAGGCGCCCCAGGCGATATAGGTCCAAGCGGCGCCGTGCCAGAGTCCCGAGGCGAAAAAGCAGATCCACAGATTGAGATAGGTGCGCGCTTCGCCGCGCCGATTGCCGCCGAGCGGAAAATACAAATATTCGCGAATCCAGCTGGTGAGAGAAATATGCCAGCGCCGCCAGAAATCGGTGATGCTCGTCGCCACATAGGGCATGTTGAAATTTTCCAAGAGCCGAAAGCCGAACATGCGCGCGAGCCCGATCGCCATGTCGGAATAGCCGGAGAAATCGAAATAGATCTGGAAGGTGAAGAACAGCACGCCCGCCCAGGCTTCGGCAAACCCAAGCGCGCTAGCGTCATGCGAGAAGATGAGATCGGCGCCGCTCGCCAGCGTATCGGCGAAAAGCAGCTTCTTCACCACGCCGAGCATGAAGCGCGAAAAGCCGATGACGAAATCATCGATGTCGGCGTGCGGCATCACGTCGAACTGGCGCGCGATGTCGTGATATTTGATGATCGGGCCGGCGAGGAGCTTCGGGAAGAAAAAGACGTAAAGGCCATAGAGAAGCGGCGCGCGCGCCGGCGCCGTCACGCCGCGATAGACGTCGACGAGATAGGTGATTTTTTCGAAGACGATGAAGCTAACGCCGATCGGCAGCGCGATCTGGGGGATGTTGATCCCCCGCAGCGTCAGCGCCTTTAGGAGCGCATCGAGATTGAGCGCGAGAAAGCCGGTATATTTGTAATAGATAAGGATCGCGAGATTGGCGACGACGCCAAGCGCGAGCCAGAGCTTGCGCTCTTTGTGCTCCGGCGCCGCGGCGATCCTTTGCGCCACATAAAGGTCGAGCGCCACCGATGCGAAGACGAGAAAGATGAAGACCGGTTCGCTCCAGGCGTAGAAGATCACGCTGGCCGCGAACAGGATGATCGCCCGCCGCAGGCGGACCTCTCCGAAAAACAGATAGATGAGGTAAACCGCCGGGCCGAACAGAAACAGGAACAGCGGCTCGTAAAAAAGCATGATTGTCCTGCGTTCGTCGGCGCGCCGGCGCGAGCGCTGAAGCCTGCGGCTTCTACCAAATGCCCCGCATTGGGGCAAGAAAGCCGACTCGATGCCGCAAAGCTCCAGACGCAGACAAGATGCGCCTCCGGCAGGAGAACGAAACGTTGGATTCGCCCCGTCCTCACCCCTCCCCCGCTTCGCGGGAGAGGGAGAAGGTTGCGTCCGTCGTCAGCGCTTTTTCCGCTCACACGTCACGGAATTCGATCGGCTTGTATTTGCGCTGCGGCTCGCCGACATAGAGCTGGCTTGGGTGGCCCATGCGCAGCTTCGGGTACTCGATCATCTCTTTCCATTGCGCGACCCATCCGACCGTGCGCGCGACCGCGAAAAGCGCCGGGAACATGCTGGTCGGGAAGCCCATCGCCTTGAGGATGATGCCGGAATAAAAGTCGATGTTCGGGAAGAGCTTGCGCGAGACGAAATAATCGTCGGAGAGCGCGATGCGTTCGAGTTCGAGCGCGACGTCGACCAGCGGATCGCTCACCTTGAGTTCCGCCAAAGCTTCGCGCGCCGTGCGCTGCATGATTTTCGCGCGCGGATCGTAGTTTTTGTAAATGCGATGTCCAAAGCCCATGAGGCGGAATGGATCCGACTTGTCCTTGGCGCGGGCCAGAAAATGCGGAATGCGGTCCGGCGAGCCGATCTCGGCCAGCATGCGCAGCACCGCCTCATTGGCGCCGCCATGCGAAGGTCCCCAGAGCGAGGCGACGCCCGCCGCGATGCAAGCGAAGGGATCGGCGCCGGACGAACCCGCGAGCCGCACCGTCGACGTTGACGCCACCTGCGCCAGGTCGGCGTGCAGAATGAAGATGCGATCGAGCGCGCGCGAGACGATGGGATTCTGCGCATAGGGCTCGGTCGGGATCGCAAAGCACATGTGCAAGAAATTCGATGCGTAGTCGAGATCGTTCCTTGGATAGTTGAACGGCTGCCCGATCGAATATTTATAAGCCATCGCCGCCAGAGTCGGCGCCTTGGCGATGAGCCGCATCGACGCGATCATGCGCTGATGGGGATCGAAAATATCGGTCGAGTCGTGATAGAAGGCCGAGAGCGCGCCCACCGACGCGACCATGATCGACATAGGATGCGCGTCGCGGCGAAAGCCTTGAAAGAACCGCGTCATTTGCTCATGCACCATGGTGTGATGCGTGACGCGATAGTCGAAGTCCTGCTTTTGCGCCGCGGTCGGCAGCTCGCCGTGAAGCAGCAAATAGCAGACTTCGAGATAATCCGAATGCTCGGCCAGCTGGTCGATCGGATAGCCGCGATGCAGGAGCACGCCGGCGTCGCCGTCGATATAGGTAATTTTCGTCTCGCAGCTCGCGGTCGAGATGAAGCCAGGATCAAAGCTCAACAGGCCCGTCTGCGCCTGCAGCGTGCGCATGTCGATGACATTGGCGCCAAGCGCCGCCTTCTTTATGGGAAGCTCGACCGTCTTGCCGTCGACTTCGACGCGGCTCGTTGTCTGCTCCATCGGCCCGCCTCGTGTCAGCTTGGCGCTTGCCTGATGCGCAGGAAATGCAGCAAGATTTACGCCAGCGTCATCGGGACGAACCAGCTCGCCTTCATGCGCTGGAGTAAATGTGATCCCGCAGGATGGGATAGATTTGCTTGTCCCATCGCCGTCCGTTGAACACGCCGTAATGGCCAACGTCCGGTTGGAGATAGTGCGACTTCATAAAGGGCCGCAGGCCCGAGCATAAATCATGGGCCGCGAGCGTCTGGCCCATGGAGCAGATATCGTCCTTTTCGCCTTCCACCGTCAGGAGAAAGGTCTTCTTGATCGCTCTCGGCTCGACCAATGTCTCTCGAATAAGCAATTTGCCTTCGGGAAGGGCGTGTTTCTGGAAGACGGTCTCAACCGTCTCCAAAAAGAAAGCGGCGTCGAGATCCATAATCGCGAAATATTCCTCGTAGAAAGTTCGAATCTGATTGGCTTTTTCAAAATCTCCTTCGACGCGGCTTTTAAATAGATCGACGAACGCCTTCGAATGTCGATCGATATTCATGCTCATGAACGCCGCCAGCTGCATGAATCCGGGATAGACATGACGGCCGGCGCCGCCGAGCGAATGGGGCACAACGCCGATCAATTTTTCCTTGAACCAGTCGAGCGGCCGCGATGTCGCGAGTTCATTGACCTTGGTCGGCGAGATGCGCGCATCGATCGGACCCGCCATCAGCGTCAGGCTCGCCGGCTGGTCGGGATCATTGTCCTGCGCCAGCATGGCGACGGCGGCAAGCGCAGCGACCACGGGTTGGCACACTGCCACGACATGGGATTGCGGCCCGATGAATTTGATGAAGTCGATCAGATGCTGGACGAAATCCGCGAAGCCGAAGCTTCCCCGGGATAGCGGCACGTCGCGGGTGTTGCGCCAATCGGTGACATAGACCTGATGGTGACGCAGCAAGCTGCGGATCGTGCCGCGCAACAGCGTCGCGAAATGCCCGGACATCGGCGCGACGAGCAGGACGCGCGGATCATCCTCGCCCCCCTCTCGCGCAAAATGCAGAAGCGCGCCAAAGGGCGTCGAGAGAATTTCGGTTTCCTTCACGCTTACCGTTTCATCGGAATCGGTCGTGATCTCGGCGATTCCGTAATCCGGTCGGGTGTGGGTGAAGCCGGCGAGCGCGACGATTTCATAATATGCCGCCATGCGCCGCAAGGGCGACGCGAATTGCATCGTGCTCCACAAGGAAAGAATGCGCTCGGAGCTTGACGCGAGAACCCGAACGGAATGGCTCAGATTGGCGTAGTTCTGATAGGCGTCATAGATCATGCCGTTGCAAAGCCATTGGTTTCGTCGAAGCGTCGGAGCAATGCGCGTGCCATGCGTCGCTTATTGTGGCGCCCTGCTTGCTTTGAAGGCGTTGGGCCCAGGAAACTCGCCATGCCGCGAACGACGCTTACGATCAGCAGCAGGAATTATTCGTCATGGTCCTTGCGCGGATGGTTGATGGCGAAGCTTTCGGGCGTCGAGTTTGACGAAATCGCCGTCGATCCGGACGACCCCGCCGTCCGCGCCGAACTGTTGCTGCTCGCGCCGTCAATTTTGGTGCCGTGCCTCACCTATGACGGCGTGAACATCTGGGATACTTTGGCGATCGGAGAATTTCTTCACGAAATCGCGCCTAAGGCGGGACTGCTGCCGAAGGACCGGATGAAGCGCGCGCGTTGCCGCTCGATTTGCGGCGAGATTCATTCCGGCTTTACGTCCCTGCGCTCCGCCCTGCCGATGAATATCAAGGGGCATTTTCCCAAATTCAAAGTGTGGTCGAAGGCGCAGGGCGATATCGCCCGCATCTCGCAAATCTGGCGAGACTGTCTGCAGGAACACGGCGGGCCATATCTCTTCGGAGAATTCTCCATGGCGGACGCGATGTATGCGCCGGTCGTCACGCGCTATCGGACCTATGACGTTGCGCTCGACGATGACTGCGACGCCTATTGCGACAGCATCCTGGCCTGGCCCGACATGGAGGATTGGATCGCGCAAGCGCGGCTCGAGGCGGAAAGCTTTGAGGAATTGGAAGTCGAGTTTTGAGATCCCGCCAAAGGCCGATCTTCGATCACTAAGCGAGCGCGAAGAGACGCTCGGCGCGTCGCCACGTCCGTCCTGGCGCATGATACGAAATCCGCTTGATCCGCTCGGCTGTCGTTCCCGACGCGCGCAGCGCGCGCGATCGGGAATCCAGTGCAAAACCAGCATTCTTGGATTGGCTCTGGATTCCCGGACAGGCCTCCGGCCTGCCGGGAATGGCGCCGACAAAGCGAACCGATCAGCCGGTACTCGTATGAGATCGGAAATCGCTTCGGCATGACCGACGCCGATGAGAGGGCCATCGAACAGGCCGGCGATTAACTGCCGGCTTTGGGCGGCGGACGAAAAGCGGTGTTCGGATCATTGCGATCGTCGCGCCAATGCGGATGATTGAAATGGATAACGTGATCGCCGTTATACGAAACGACGGCATCGTCGAAGGTCAGCCGGCCGATGCGCCGCCAGTTCTCCAACGTCCATTTGATGTTTCCAAACTTTCGCCGCTCGACGCCCTGATCGGTGACCTCGATGTTGAAAACGAGCTTGCGCTTTGGCGTCGGGTCTCCTTTGTCGAAAATCTGTCCCATGATTTCGTCGCGAACGTCCAGGCCTTCCCCTTCGATCCTCGGCTGCTCCGGCGCGACGGCAAGACGCAGGAAGGCTGGCGCCCGCGTCGGCTCGAAAGGCGGCTTGCCGAGTTCGGCGACCGTGTGCACCTGGCGATGCGTCGAGACCTTGTCGGCGAGGGTTAAAACGACGCCATTGACGACCAGCACCGGCAAGCCAAGGCCTTGGCGCAAAGGGGTGACATCCGGCGCGTTACGAAGCTCGGCGTCGTTGATATAGTCGGAGTAAGCGCCGCCGATATCCTCCTGTGTGAAAAAATTCGCCGTCCGCAGCGGATCGGCGTGATTGGGATCGTCGGTTGGATAGAGTTTTCCGGCGAGCGAGAGGGAGCGCGTCTTCTGTCCGCGCCGCGTCAGCCTCGACGAATAGCGGGCAATGACGAGCGCACGGCTCCCGCGCTTGAAATAACCGGAGTAAGGCGTCTCTTCGGTAATCTCCCAAAGACCGGTGAGACAGACGCCGTTGGGATGAATCAGGCGCAGGAATCCCTTGCCGTCCGGCCCCCAGCGCAGATCGGCGTGCGAGTCGACCGCGCGCGCCGCGGCCTTGGCGAACCAATATCGACGCCCGAATGTCCAAATCCCGCGCAGCACATTGGAGAGACGGGTCGGCGTCTCGGGCAAGGGGGGCGCATCCTCGGCCCCCCAAAGCTGATAATAGGGATTGGCGAATATGGCCGCCCGGACATCGGCGAAACGCGAGCCGCGATAGTTGCGATCCTCATCGGTCACGCCTTCCTCGGCGCCAAATTTCTCGACCATAATGCGCTCCTTCTCAAATAGAACTCGCCCCGCAAATATCGGCGCAACCCTCGTGCGCTGATTCCGACGACGTCGCCGGGGCGGAACGGGATAACGCCGCCGCGGATTTCTCAATGATGATGATGCGTAATTAGGTAGTTGCGATGAGAGGATATCAATCCCCTTTTTGGTAGTGGCGGTCCCATCCACGGGCCTGCCCACCGGCTTGCGCCGGCGGCGCGCAGCGCCTATCACCCGGCGTCATGACTTCCTCCGGCGATTTCACCCCAAAATCCGACTTCCTTCGCGCGCTCATCGAACGCGGCTTTGTTCATCAATGCTCCGATTTCGCGGGGCTAGACGAAAAGGCTTGCGTCGGAACGCTTGCCGCCTATATCGGCTTCGACTGCACGGCGCCCTCGCTCCATGTCGGCTCGCTCCTGCCGATCATGATGCTCGCCTGGCTGCAGCGCGCCGGCGGCAAGCCGCTGCCGCTGATGGGCGGCGGCACCACCCGGGTCGGCGATCCTTCCGGCAAGGACGAGAGCCGCAAGCTGCTCACCGTCGAGCAGATCGACGCCAACAAGGCGTCGATCCGGACCGTCTTCGAGCGCTTCCTAGAATTCGGCGACGGCGCGACGGATGCGCTGATGCTCGACAACGCCGATTGGCTCGCTGGGCTGAATTACATCGACTTCCTGCGCGACGTCGGCCGCCATTTCTCGGTCAACCGCATGCTGACGATGGATTCGGTGAAGCTGCGGCTCGAACGCGAGCATGAGCTCTCCTTCATCGAATTCAACTATATGTGCCTGCAGGCCTATGATTTCGTCGAGATCAACCGGCGCCATGGCGCGCTGCTGCAGATGGGCGGCTCGGATCAGTGGGGCAATATCGTCACCGGGCTCGATCTCGGGCGCCGCATGGGCTGTCCGCAGCTTTACGCGCTCACCTCGCCGCTCTTAACGACATCCTCGGGCGCCAAGATGGGCAAGACCGCGGCCGGCGCCGTCTGGCTCAACGCCGACCTACTGTCGCCCTATGACTATTGGCAATATTGGCGCAACACCGAAGACGCGGATGTCGTGCGCTTCCTAAAACTCTTCACCTTCCTGCCGATGGAAGAGATCGCGCGCCTCGCGGCGCTGCAAGGCGCCGAGATCAACGAGGCGAAGAAGACTTTGGCGACGGAGGCGACGGCGCTCATCCATGGCCGTCAGGCTGCCGAACAGGCGGCGGAAACCGCCCGCGCGACCTTCGAGGAAGGCGCGCTGGCTCTGTCTCTCCCTAAGGTCGCCGTCTCCTCCGAAGAAATCGCCGCCGGGCTCGGCGTGCTGACCGCCTTCGTCAAGGCGGGACTCGTCGCCTCGACCGGCGAAGCGCGCCGCCAGATCAAGTCCGGCGGGCTACGCGTCAATGATGCGCCGGTGACCGACGAGCGCGGAATCATTGGCGATGCGGAGTTTGCTAGCGAAGGCGTGGTCAAACTCTCGCTCGGCAAAAAGAAGCACGTCCTGCTCGAACGCGCCTGACGCCGCGCACGATCCTACCGCTCCTGCGGCATGCGCGCGGTGCCGTCGATGACGCCCATGATCTTGCGCATCAGGCCGGGGGCGATCGCCGACAGCGGATTGACGTTGATCGACGGCGACGCGAGCGCGCCATAGAGCCGATAGCTCAGCCCGAAGACGCCCTCATGCTGGCCGCCGGCGAGCACCACGCCGACGACCGGAATATTCGAAAGCAGGCTGTTCAGCGCATAGGCCGGCACATAGGTGCCGACGAGATCGAGCTTCTCGCGCTGAAAGTCGATATAGCCGTCGAAGGTGAGGCCGATCTCCGGCCCCGACAGCACCCCGTCGCGCACCGCGAGCTGTCCGCCGGTCCAGCCGAATTCGCTCTCCAATCTGCCGACGCGGACGAGGTCGGGGTCGAAGCGGTAATTGCCGCGATCGTCGGTGCGCGCCGTGCCGCTTTGCGCCATCAGCTGGCGCACCGTCGGCTCGCCGCGCACAAAAAAGTCGCGGATGCGCAAGGCGCCGTCGGCGCGGTTCTGGCCGAGCTGCACGGTCGCGCTCAGCGCGCCGCTGTCCATCTTTCGGTAGATGTCGAGGAAGGAGAGGAGCGAACCGCCGTCATTGGTTGAAATTTCCATCTGCGACGCGCCGTCGGCGCTCCGATCCGTGCCGACGGTGAGCTGTTCGCGGCCGAAAAAGCCGGTCAGCGCCAGCGCGCGCAGCTTGCCGCCGCGCCGCTCCATTTTCAGCTCCACATTGGAGAGAATTTGCTTGTTATGGCCGGTGACGATCGGCGATTTGAAATCGAGTTCGAGATTGTCGATCGTTCCCTTGCCGCCGCGGTCGGCGCGCAACAATCCTTGCATCATCGGCCGCGCGTCGAAATTCGTCCCGCGCGCGACGATCTTCACGGTATCGCCGCTGCGCTGCGCCTCAACGCGCATGTCGTCGCCGGGCGAGAGCCGCGCTTGCGCGAGACGGACGGCGCGGAAGGCGCCGTCGCGGGCGAATTCGATGACGCCCTGCGCCTGCGTCGGCCCGGCGTCGAACAGGAATTGTTCGAGCGCCATCGCCTCGCCGCGACGGGTCAGATTGAACGAGGCTTTCGCCGGCTTTCCCGCCGGCTTCACCAAGCCTGGCAGCGGATTGTCGAAATTCGTCCGGGAAAGATCGAGTTCGATCTGCGTATCGACATTCTCGATCGGGAGCGGCGTGCGTATCGTCGCCAGGATCGGGCCGCTGACTCCGGCGATGGCGTAGCCCGCGCGCTGACGCGCTGCGTCGTCAAAGGTGAAGGCGACATGCGCCTGGGCCGCGCCCTTGTCGCCAAAGCCGCGGCGCACTTCGAGAGTGGCCGGGGCGTTGAAGAGACGGCCGGTTCCGCTAACGCGCAGTCCGCTCCGATCGGCGACGACGCGCAGCGCGCCGCCTTCGAGCTTCTCCTTGCCGATCAGATTGTCGACGACGAGATTAGTCGTCGTCGCGTCGATGGTGAAAGTCGTCGCCTCGTCGCGGGCGTTGACGCCCGTCTCGAAATCGACGCGCAGGCGTCCTTCAAGCGTCCCCTTCAGCGTACTGGGCGCAACCGGAATCGACGCATGTTCGGCGATCGCCGGCAAGGTCAGAAGGTCGGCGACGGCTTCGACGTCGCCGCCGACATCGACCTCGACGCTGGCCGGCGTCGGGCGGAGCGCGCTGTCCGCGACGGTGAAGCGTCCCGAGGCGAGCGCGAGACGCCGCCCATGTCCGGTCTCCATGACGCCCGAGGTCGCGGCGAATGACACCGTCTGGCCGGTGACGCGCAGATGGCCGTTGATGCCGTTCAGCGGCGCCATGCCCGGCAGAATATCGGTGACGGCGCCGTCGACAATGTCGCCTTCGGCGAGCAGCGATTGATCCGGCGGCGCCTGTTCATAGCGCATCGCCGTCAACGCAGCGCCGTTGAAATCGGCGACGTAATCGCCGCGCTTCAACACGCCGTCCGGCACATGGTCGACAAACCAGGTGCGCACCGAGGGCGCGACATGGGTCGGCCACAGCCGCGACAGCGCGCGAATCTGCGTTTCCTCGACGCCCATTTTGAGCGTGACGCGCAAGTCGTCGTGCCAACTGAACGCGCCGCTGAGGTCGATATGCGTGTCCGGTCCGGCGAAGGCGAATTTGTCGAATATGATCTGGCGTTCGTCGTGAAAGAGGCGCGCGTTTAACAATCCGCTGTCGATCCGAATGTTCTTCTCGCCCGCGCGCTCGGGCGCGACCACCGTCGGCGCTTTGAGCCGGAGCCCCAGCGTCCATGGCCCGTCGAGATGCGCCACGTCGGCAATGCTCTTCGCCCCCGCGGGCGGGCGGGCTTCGCCGACCACCGTCATGTCGAAGCCGCCCGCTTTGAACACCAGCGGCGCGATCACCACTTTCCGCGCGCCTCTGTCCCAGGTGGCGACGCCGGCGACCTTCTCGATCATCACCGGCTCATGGTCAGGTTCGTCGAAGCGGAAATAGCCCCGGCCGACCTCCGCCTGGCCCGACGCTTCGAGAACCTCGTCGCCGGCGCCGAGCGCGAATTGCAGATCGAACGAGAACGGCGCGTCAGTGTCGAAGCGGGCGGTGCGGAAACCGCCGGCAAGGGCGATCTCGTCGATCGACAGATCGCGAAACTGCGCGTGGAACTCGCGCCGCCCGCCCGGGGCGCCCTTGGCGACGGCGATTGCCGTCCAGCGCCCGGAGGGACCGTTGGCCGCCGCCGAGAAGCGCATGCCATTGCCGCCCTTGTCGAGGCTGAGCGTCACGTCGTCATAGCGGATGGCGCGATCGATCGTGCGATCGTCGATGGTCAGCCGGCCATGCACGACGCCGAGACGATCGAGCGCGCCGATCGGACTGTTCGGACTGGTGGCGAGGTCCATCAGCCCGCGCAAGGCCCCCGTCGCTTCGCGCAGCAGGGTCGCGCGCCGCGCCCCCGCCTCCGCCTCCGCCTCCGCCGGCGCGATGGTTGGCGCAGGCGCCGCGACAGGATGAGCCCCGGCCGAAATCGCCACGGCGCCGTCCTGATCGACGGAGAGCCGCAAATCCAGATCGAGAACCTCCAGCCGCCGCAACTTTACGCGGCCGAACAGCAAGGATTGAAAATCGACCGACAGTTCCGCGCGCGGCGCCGCCAATATCGGTCGGCCCTCCTTCTTGACGATGAAATCATCGACTGAAAGCGTCGGACCGTGATCGCTGTTGCCGATCGAGGCGGTGGCGAGCGAAAATTCATATCGTCCGCCCGCGAGCTCATCGAGCGCTCCGGCGATTTGCGGGGCGAGCCAGGCGAAGGAGATCGAGCCCTGCGAGAGGAGCAGGAAGAATCCCCCGATCGCCACCGTGCAAAGCAGGGCCGAGGCAAGTCCGCTCAGCAGGATCAGGCGTGGAAGTCCGCGGGGCGGCGCCGAAAATTTCAGCCGCCAAGCCGCGCGACAGGCCCGCAGCATCGCATGCCGCGCCATGTCGACGACAGCGTCGCCGCTCGGCTTGCGCCCCGTCCTGTCGGTCAATTGGCCTCGCTCTCGGCTCCCGGCAGCCTGGGCCTAAAAAATGAAGCCGGTCTTGCCGGTTGGCGCGCAGTCTGCATTCTAACGGCTGATTTTAGCTGCGGATGCGACGAAAGGAAGGCGCCATGAGCACAACCGTCGGGAAGGCGGAGCCTAAACCCAAGCAGGAGGTTCTGAAAGAGGGCGACCCGGCGCCCGCCTTCGATCTTCCCGGGGCGGGCGGCGAAAAGCTCTCGCTCGCCGCGCTCAAGGGCAAGAAGGTCGTGCTCTATTTCTACCCTAAGGACGACACCTCGGGCTGCACCAAGGAAGCTATAGAGTTCAATTCGTTACGCGACAAATTCGCCAAGGCGAAGGCAATCGTCGTCGGCATGTCGCCAGACCCTGTAAAGAGCCACGACAAGTTTCGCACGAAGTATGAATTGTCGCTGCCGCTCGCGTCGGATGAGAAAAAAGAGACGCTCGGCGCCTACGGCGTCTGGGTCGAGAAAAGCATGTATGGCCGCAAATATATGGGGGTCGAACGCACCACGGTGCTGATCGGCCCCGACGGCCGCATCGCCAAAATCTGGCGCAAGGTGAAAGTGCCGGGCCACGCGGAAGAGGTGCTGGCGGCGGCCAAGGCGCTGTAGCGCGCCTTTTCGCCGCCGAGCGCCTCAATTGTGGTCGTGTTCGGCGGCGGGCGCGGCGTCGGTCGGCGTCGCCGCCCCGGAACTCCGTTTGGCGATGAGCCGCGCCATGTCCTCGACCCCCTTCTTGGCCGCGGCAAGATCAGGTTTCGCCGCCAGCGCCGCGTCGTAATCGGCCTTGGCGCGGACGAAGTCCTTTTTGGCGCGCCAGGCGTTGGCGCGATTGACCAGCGCGCTGACATAGCCGGCGTCGATGTTCAGCGCGGCGTCGAAATCGGCGATCGCCTTGTCGAATTCGCCCTTGGCGTAATGGCAGGCGCCGCGTCCGTTACGCGCCGCGGCAAGCTTCGAATCGCGCTTGAGCGCCTCGGAAAAGGCGGCGATGGCGCGGTCGTGGTCGTTCTTCGCGTGGTGCAGCGCGCCAGCCGTCAGGAGCGGCGCGGTCGATTTGGGGTCGGCCTTCGCCGCCTCTTCGAGATCGGCGAGCGCCTTTTCGACATCGCCTTTCGCCCGCCAGATATGGGCGCGCGCCAGAAGCGCCGCGGCGTTCTTCTTGTCGAGCGCGATCGACTGGCCGTAGTCGGCCAGCGCGCTGTCGAGATCGCCCTTTGCGTGATGCGCGGCGCCGCGCGCCGCAAAGATCACCGACGATTTCGGATCAATTTCCAGCGCCTTGCCGAAATCCTCGAAGGCGTGGGCGTAATCGCCCTTGGCCTGATAGGCGCCGGCGCGATTGACATAGGCCGCCGCCTGATTGTGCCGGTTCTCCTTCGCGATCTCCGCAATGACCTGCGAGCATCCGGCGATGCGTTCGTCGGGATCGGGGGCGCGGCATTGTCCCCAGCCCGGGCTGACCCCGCCCT
Organism: Methylocystis sp.; assembly: GCF_046349115.1. Classification (GTDB taxonomy): domain Bacteria; phylum Pseudomonadota; class Alphaproteobacteria; order Rhizobiales; family Beijerinckiaceae; genus Methylocystis. The sequence goes on from NZ_JAXMCX010000004.1 coordinate 199,786, forward strand.
TATGCGCCGCAAGGGCCGGCGCGCCGGCAATCACGAAAGAGAGGACGAAGGCGGCTGAAAGCCGCGCCCGCGCGACCGCTCGCGCAGCGGAATCGAATCGCAGAAGCATGGATTGGACGTGGCTCCTCGAATTAGAGTGGCGATGGCATGCTACCCGAAGGAATGCCGCCCGCAACCCGGAAATATCCTTTTTTGTGACGGTCCCGGCCCTTTCGGCGGTGGAGAACCGCGCTGTCGGCCAACCTTTTAACCGATCCGCGCATGGCGAAGCGCCGCGAAAACACGTTAGGACTTCAGACCGGGAAGAAAAACGTTTAAAACAAATCTGAAATGAGTCTCCTCGCCACCAATGCGGAACTGGTTGCGGTCTGCGACCGCTTCGCCCAGCATCCCTTCGTCACCGTCGACACTGAATTCCTGCGGGAAACAACGTTTTGGCCGCGGGTCTGCGTCATCCAGCTCGCGTCGCCGCAAGAGGCGGTGGCGATCGACGCTCTCGCGGAAGGCCTCGATCTTTCGCCCTTCTTTCAGCTGATGGCGAATCCGGAGGTGGTCAAGGTCTTCCACGCCGCGCGCCAGGACCTCGAAATCATCTGGCGTCTTGCCCGATTGATTCCCGCGCCGCTGTTCGACACCCAGGTCGCGGCCATGGTGTGCGGATTCGGCGAGCAAGCCTCCTATCTCGAATTGGTGAAGGCGATCACGCGCGCCAATCTCGACAAATCCTCGCGTTTCACCGACTGGTCGCGGCGTCCCCTGTCGGAGGCGCAGATCGAGTACGCGATCGCCGACGTCACCCATCTTCGCGACATTTACGCTGCCCTGCGGGCGCGGCTTGAACGTTCCAACCGGCTCGAATGGCTCGCCGACGAGATGGAGACGCTCACCTCGCCGGCGACCTATGAGCAGCATCCGGAAAACGCCTGGGAGCGCCTGCGTCACCGGGCGCGCAAGCCGCGCGACCTCGCGGTGCTGATGGAGATCGCCGCCTGGCGCGAACTTGAGGCGCAGATGCGCGACGTGCCGCGCTCGCGGGTGCTGAAGGACGACGTGTTGATCGAAATCGCGGTCGCCGCGCCGCGCTCGATCGAGGCGCTCGGCAATTTGCGCTCCTTTCCGAAGGGAATGGAGCGTTCCCGCGCGGGGGCCGACATCGTCGCCGCGGTCGAGCGCGGCGTCGCCCGCGATCCCGCCACGGTTCCGCGCATCGAGCGCGATCGGCGCAACTCGAACGGCGCGACGGTCGAACTGTTGAAAGTGTTGCTGCGTCAGGTGGCGGAGGAATCCGGCGTCGCCGCCAAGATGATCGCCACCGTCGACGACCTCGAAGCCGTCGCGCATGACGACGACGCCGACGTCCCGGCGCTGAAGGGCTGGCGCCGCGCGATTTTCGGCGAAAAGGCATTGGAGCTGAAACGCGGGCGGCTGGCGCTCGCAGTGGAAAATGGCCGCGTCGTCACCTTCGACTGGCAGGAGCACGCCCAGACCGCAACCGCCGAATAAAAGGGGATTTTCCCACCGCAATGCAAAATTTATGGGCAAACTCTTGTTTGCCTATTCGTGTTGACTAAAATTTGAACGCTCTAATTAATCTTTTAATTTCATGGTATTATAGCGATCAAAGCGGAATTTATTGCGCTGCACTATTGATATGGTGCGATGCAGTATCCACCTTCGGGACGAGCGAGGCGTCGGCCGGCTACGGCGACCGCTTAGCCTTGCTCCGAAGATGGAAGGAAAACACATGATCGCAGGAAATCGAATTGTCGCGGCGGCGTTCGGCGGAGCGCTGTGCCTTGCAGCAAGCTCGGGCCTGTCCGCCGCCGACGCTTCATTGACGATGAAGCCGCTCATGGCGGCAAGTTTTGACGCCGGATCGAAGCATGTCGTGAGCTATTTCGCCTCGGGCGAGAACGGCTGCCGTCTGACAATGATGGTGATCGACTCGGCGCAGAATGAGGAGCCGACGCCGCAGACCCAGGCGACGCGTCTCGTCTTCACCGTCGCCGACGGCAAGGCCGCGCATTTCGACTCGGCGGCCGGCGGCTCCTTGCGCTTTAGCTGCGCACAGGGCGCCGAGACCATGCGCGTCGACAAGATCGATCGCATCGCGGCGTATCCCGCCGCCGAATAACATCGCCCGGAGCGGCGGCGCTTGGTTGCGCCGCCGCATGGTGGCTCCATCGAAACCCTGGAATTGTCGGCTGCTGGACATTGCGTCCGCCATGACGGCTCGCGACTATCGTTGCGAATAAGACCAATTCCAGGGAGGGGAACATGTCCAGCCTGTACGAGCGCCTGGGCGGCGAAGGCGCAGTCAATGCGGCCGTCGAGCTTTTCGATCGCAAAGTGCTCGCGGACGGCCGGATCGCGCATTTTTTCGACGGCGTCGACATGGAGAGCCAGATCGCCAAGCAGAAAGCGTTTCTGACCATGGCCTTCGGCGGACCCAATAATTACACCGGCGCCGACATGCGCAATGCGCATAAGCGCCTCGTCGACAAGGGGCTCAACGATTCGCATGTCGACGCGGTGATCGAGAACCTCAACTACACGCTACGCGACCTCGGCGTTCCCGAAACCGAAGTGAAGGAAGTCGCCGCTCTCGCCAATTCCGTGCGTAACGACGTGCTCAATCGCTAACGCGCGTGACGCTCGTCACTCACGAGGGTCGCGCGGTCGACGTCGCGCCAGGCGAAACCGTCCTTGAAGCGCTGCTGCGCGCCGGCGTGAACGCGCCGCATTCGTGCCGCGCCGGCAATTGTCACAGTTGCATGCATCGGGCGATCGACGGCGCGCCGCCGCCGGAGTCGCAGGCTGGCCTGACCGATGCGCAAAAGGCGATGGGCTATTTCCTGCCTTGCATCTGCCGGCCGACGACGCCGCTGACGATCTTGCGCCCAGACGATCTTGGCGCGAGTCTCGAGGCGATCGTGCGCGCCATCGATCCGTTAAGCGTGGATATTGTCCGGCTGCGCATCGAGGCTGACGGATTCGTCTATCGCCCCGGACAATTCATCGAACTCAGCGCCTCCGATGACCTCAAGCGCCATTATTCGCTCGCGAGCCATCCCGAGGAAGATTCGTTCCTCGAGATGCATATTCGCCTCCATCGGGACGGCCGCATGAGCCGTCATCTGGCGGACAAGCTACGCGCCGGCGACAGAGTGTATGTCGCTGGACCATCCGGCTCATGCTTTTACGAAGGCGTCCACGAGGATCAGCCGATGCTGCTGATCGGCGCCGGCACCGGCCTCGCGCCGCTCTATGGCGTATTGCGCGACGCCCTCCGCAAAGGCCATCGCGGGCCGATCAGGCTCTATCACGGCGCGCGAAGCCGCGAGGGACTCTATCTCTCGGAAGAACTGCAGGCTCTGGCGAATTCGCGCGACAATATCGACTATCGTCCCTGCGCCTTCGATCCGTCGGCGCCACATGGCGGCGATGTCGCCGCGACGGCGCTCGAAGCCGAGCAGAGCGTCTCCGACGCCGCGATCTTTCTCTGCGGCGGCGAGAATCTGGTGAAGCGCCTGAAGCGCGAATTGTTCATGCGCGGCGCGAGCCTGAAAAACATCCGATCGGACGCCTTCACCCCGGCGCGATAATGGCGCTTTTAGTGCGCCAGGAACTTGAACGGCTCGGCCGGCACGAATTTGTCGGCGACTTCGCCGGAGAGAATCGGGCTGCCGGAGAGGTCGAGCTTCGCCGGCTTTGCGCCCGGTTCGAGTTTCAGCTTCGTCAAATCGACCCAAAAAATCGAAGGATTGAGCGTCGGCTCGAAATAATAGAGCCGCTGCTTGATATCGGTGACCGAACGCCAGCGCGTCGAGGCGATATTGGGCTCCTGCGGCGTGGAAATCCCAAGCGGCACCGAAACGTTGCGAATGATCGAAAAGACGCTGGCGATCGCCACGCGCTCATCCGCGACTTTCGGCGTCGCATTTAAATTCCAATAGGCGCGGGCGAAGCGATCGGAGGCGCGATGCGTGCCGGGAAGGAAATTCGACCCGCCGATCTCCAGCCAATAAGTGTTGAGCGCGAGCTGCTGATCGAAAGGCGGCGAATTGGTCATCACCGTGAATTTTGGACTGTGATGGATGACGAGCTTGCCGCCGAGATATTCGAGAATGGCGCTGTCGCCCGAGCCATCGGCGAGCGCCATATGGCTTGCCGCCTTGACGCCCCCGGGAAGGTCGGGCGCGACGATCGCGAAGGGCTCCTTCTGCAGCGCCTTCACCGCATCGGCGACGCTTCCATAATTGTCGAGAACATATTGCGCCCACCCGCCGACGGAGAGCAGCGGCTTTCTTGACGCTTTCGGGTCGCCGTAATCCGCTTCGGCGAGATAGAGAAGGCTGACGACGAGACCCGACTCGTTCACGCCCTCGGCTGTCGCTGCGTCGTAAAAGTCGGCGATCAGCGACCCATATTTCGCGGTCCATTTGATCGAACCGGGGCCGACGCCGCCATCGCGCGCCATCCCGCGCGGAAAGGACCACAGATTTGTGCGCGGATCGACATCCCAATCCATGGTCCGGCCGACAATATAGTCCTTATCGGCGGTCCCATAGAGCACGCGCGTGCATGCCTCGGCGCTCGCGAAGGTCAATGTGAGCGCGGCGCAGCCGAGAAGCGAATTCGCCAAGAACTTTCTCATGCCGGATTCCTTTCGATCCAATCGCCTTAAACATAGGGCGCCCGCGCCTTCAGGACCCGATTTCGATGCGCGCATCGACGCCCATCAGCTTGCCGAGCCCCTTCAATCGATTGAGCACGCGCTCGCTCGCTAGATCGGCGAAAGCCTGCGGCAGAGTGAGGGTCGCCGCGCGGTCGCAGACCCGCAGACGGGTGCGCGGCAGCACGCCGGGCATCGACGCCGACAACAGATAGGCGACGCGCATCAGGGCTCCGAGAATTCGCGCGCGCATGAAGAGACGCGTCGTCAACAACGTGCGCAGATCCGAAAGCCCCTCGGCGCCGTCGAGCCCTTCGTGACGAAAGACGATGGCGAGCGACAGAAAGGCGCGGCCGGGATGATCGATCGCGACGAACGGCCCCTGCGTGACGATATTCATGGCGCGCTGCGCGCGATATTCGGGATGGGCGCGCCAGGCGATGTCGGAGAGCAGACAGGCGGCGTGGCGCAGCCGGCGCTCCTCCTCGGTTTCGTCGATGGCGCTTTTATCCATGAAGGCGTCGGTCCAATCGACGAGATCGTCGCCATAGCCCGGCGCGCGCGCGAATGTCTCCTCCAATTCGCGCGTGGCCGCGAGCAAGGGGTCGATGCGCCGCTCGGCCGACGGCAGCCGTTCATACAGCATGCCTTCGCGAACGCCGGCGGCGGAAAGGACGATCTCGCGGGGTTTGGCGCGTCGGATGATTTCGTCGAGCACGATCGCGCCATAAGCGAGCAACGGCCGGCGCGCCGCCGAGACAATGCTGATGTCTTCCAGCGCTTCGCTGTCGATATGTTCGACGAGCTCCGCGAAGTCGGCGGCCTCGCTCGTCTGGATACGGTAATGATGCATCACGCCGAGCGGATAATTGCGCTGACGCATGTGAAGTTTCGCCAGCGAACGCCAGGTGCCGCCCACCGCGTAGAATGTGCGGCCCTTGAGATGTTCGAGCGGCTTGGCGTCGCCGATCGACTTGCGGGCGATGCGCGTCGCCTCGCGCATCGAGCGCTGCGCGGCGTCCATCAGCGCCAATCCGCCGAGCGGCAGCGTGACGCCCTTGCCCAGCGTCTCCTTATGAACGTCGATCAATTCGAGCGAGCCGCCGCCAAGATCGCCGACGACGCCGTCCGGCGCGTGAATCGCCGAAACCACGCCGAGCGCGGAAAGCTCCGCTTCGCGGCGACCGGACAGCAAAGAAATGTCGCGCTGAATGGCGTCCCGCGCGGCTTCGAGAAACACCGTGCCGTTCTTGGCTTCGCGCACCGCGGCGGTGGCGATCACCTCGATGTCTTCGACGCCCATCGTTTCGCAAAGCGCGCGATAGCGCCGCAGCGCCTTTAGCGCCTTGTCGACGGCGTCATCGGCCAGCCGGCCCGTCGTGACGACGCCCTTGCCGAGGCCGCACATCGCCTTTTCGTTAAAGATCGGCGTCAGCGCGCGCGCCAGCGCCTGATAGGCGACGAGACGCACCGAATTCGAGCCGATGTCGACGATGCCGACGGGTTTTGGCGCGGGGTCGGAACGCTGCGTCAGGTGACGCCGCAACGTCTCAAGCATGTTGTCCGCGCTTCAACAGCGAACGCGGCCGCCAATCCTTGAGCGACTTGCCGCGACCCGAAAGCGACGGGTTGGTCATGAAATATTTATGCGCGTTGAATCGCTCTTCGCCCTCCGGCGGAACGATGCGCAGGGAGGAGCCGTCCGGCAGGACGCGATAGCTCTGCTCATTGTCGATCAGATTGGCGAGCATGATTTGATCGAGCACCTGCTGATGCACGGTCGGATTGAGGATCGGCATCATCGCCTCGACCCTTCGATCGAGATTGCGCGGCATCAGATCGGCGGAAGAAATATACACATGCGCGCGCGGATTGGGCAGCGCATGGCCGCCGCCGAAAGCGTAAACGCGCGCATGTTCAAGGAAACGTCCGACAATCGACTTCACCCGAATATTGTCGGAAAGTCCCGGAACGCCCGGCCGCAAACAGCAGATGCCGCGCACGATGAGATCGATCGACACGCCGGCTTGCGAGGCGGCGTACAGGGCGTCGATGATTTCCGGGTCGACCAGGGCGTTGCATTTGCCCCAGATGACGCCCGGCTTGCCGGCCTTCACGAAAGCGATTTCCTGCTCGATGTGTTCGAGAAGCTTCTTCTTGAGCGAAATCGGCGAGACCGACATGCGCTCCAGTCCGGCGGGCTCGGCGTAGCCGGTGATGTAATTGAAGATGCGCGAAATATCCCTGCCGATCGCGGGATCGGCGGTGAACACCGAAATGTCGGTATAAATGCGCGCCGTCACCGGATGGTAATTGCCGGTGCCGACATGGCAATAGCTGACCAGCCCAGAGCCCTCGCGACGCACGACGAGCGACAATTTGGCGTGGGTCTTGAGTTCGATGAAGCCGAAGACGACTTGCGCGCCGGCGCGTTCGAGGTCGCGCGCCCAGCGAATATTCGCCTCCTCGTCGAAACGCGCCTTGAGTTCGACGAGCGCGGTGACGGATTTGCCGGCCTCGGCCGCCTCGACGAGCGCGCGCACGATCGGGCTGTTGTTCGAGGTGCGATAGAGCGTCTGCTTGATCGCGATGACATTGGGATCGCGCGCCGCCTGTTGCAGGAACTGCACCACGACGTCGAATGATTCGTATGGGTGATGGACCGCAAGGTCCTTCTGCTTGATGGCGAGGAAGCAATCGCCGCCATTGTCGCGCACGCGCTCAGGAAAACGTGGATTATAGGGCTTGAATTTGAGGTCCGGCCGATCGAGCGCGACGAGCTCAGAGAGGTCGTTGAGCGCCAGCATGCCGTCGATCTCGAACGTCTCGGGCTCGTTCACGTCGAGTTCCTCGGCGACGAGCGCGCGCAAGGTCGCCGGCATGTCAGCGGCGACTTCGAGCCGGATCACCGAACCACGCCGGCGCCGTTTCAGCGCCGTCTCGAACAGCAGCACGAGATCTTCGGCCTCTTCCTCGACTTCGAGATCGCTGTCGCGGATGACCCGGAACAGCCCCTGCCCCCGCAACAGATAGCCGGGAAAGAGCCGCTGCGCGTTCATCGCGATCAGCGTTTCGAGCAGCATGAAGCGCTCGCGTCCGCTGGCGCCCGTCGCCGGCAGACGCACGAAACGCTCGATCTTGGGCGGCAGCCTGACAAGCGCCTGCAGCGTCTTGCGGTCGCCAGGGCGCACCAGTTCGAGCGCCAGAGTGAATCCCAGATTGGGGATGAAGGGAAACGGATGCGCCGGATCGACCGCGAGCGGCGTCAGCACCGGAAAGACGCGGCTGAGGAAATATTCCTCGAGCCACTCGCGGTCGGCCTTGGAGACATCGGCGGGCTCGACGATGACGATGCCAACGCCCTCGATCTCGGCGCGAAGGTCGCGCCAGCGCCGCAGCTGCTCGCTGGTCAGCAGCGTGACGCGCTCGGTGATCTTGGCGAGCTGCTCGGCGGGCGTCAGGCCGTCCTCGGAGCGGGCGGTTACGCCCGAGCGCACCTGCCCGCGCAGGCCGGCGACGCGCACCATGAAGAATTCATCGAGATTATTGGCTGAAATCGACAGAAAACGCAGCTGCTCGAGCAGCGGATGATTACGGTTGGAGGCCTCCTCCAGCACCCGACGGTTGAATTCGAGCCAGGACAATTCCCGATTGATGAATCGTTGCGGAGAGGCCGCAAGCTTGGCGGGATCCTCGACGAGAATCTCATCGGCGCGATCCATCACGGCGATGTCGGCGCCGGTGCGCTCGGCTGGGAGCTGATCCTGAATGTGGGGCTTCATGTCCATGTTCCGCTCAAACCATCATGCCACAGGCTCGCGCCGCGAAGAAAGACTCGGCGCTAGTCCCTGAGGAATTCATCCATAACCTTGGCCGCGAGCGCCCGTGTGACAGGACGTCGCTGGGCCAGAGCCTCACGGTCGAGAGCGGCGACGAAGGCGCGCGCCGCGTCGAGAGACCGCTCCAGCCTCAGCGCCGCGAAAACCAGCGCCGGCGGCTCGACGATCAGTTGGCGGTCGGCGAAGAGCTTCCCAAGCACGGCGCGGACCAGTTCCTCGTCCGGCGCGCCGATCTCTACCGCCGGCGCGCGGCGCAGGCGCGACAGAAGGTCGGGAAGCCGCACGCTCTCCGCGCGAGGCGCGCGGGCCGCGCTCATCAGCAAGAAGGCCTCGTTTTCGCTCACGAAATTCAAGAGATGAAACAGCGCCGTCTCATCCGACGCCCGATCGACGTCGTCGATGACGAAGGCGCGCGCCGTCTCCGCGGCGAGTTCATCCAGCCCCGGCAAAGCGTCGGGCGCAATGGCCCGGGCGCCGGCGCGCCCCGCCCAAATCGCGCAAAGATGACTTTTGCCGGCGCCTTTTGGGCCGATCAGGGTCAGCGCGCGATCCGGCCAATCCGGCCAGCGTTCGATCATCTCGAGCGCCGCGCGATTCGAGGGAGCGGGCAGAAACTCCTCGCGCCCGAAACGTGGCGTCGTCGGCAGTTCGAGCGGCAGCTGCCGCGCCGACCCGCCGTCCTCCGGCGCGCGCGCCTTGGTCATGGGCGATCCGGAATCGGATGCTGATACAGCGCGCTCGCACGGTAGCGCTGCGCCAGAAAGCGCATGAAGGCCCCAAGCGCCGCCGCGACCGGCACGGCGACAATGAGCCCGGTGAATCCGAACAGGGCGCCGAAAGCGAGCAAAGCGAACATGATCCAGACCGGATGCAGGCCGACGGAGGCGCCGACCAGACGCGGCGAGAGCACATAGCCGTCCATGATCAGCCCTGTGGTGACGATCGCCACCGCCTCGATCGGCAGGTTGACATGCGGCCAGCCCTGAACGATCGCCACGATGATCGACAGCACAAAGGCGGTAATCGAGCCGACATAGGGAATAAAGCTCAGGAATCCGGCGCTGACGCCGATGAGGAAACCGAAGTTCAGCCCGATCGCCGAGAGCCCCACCGCGTACCAGACGCCCAGAAACAGGCAGACGAGCGACTGTCCCCGAACGAAACCGGCAAGCGCACGGTCGATGTCGCGCGCGAGCGAACGGACGTCGTCGCGATGGCGCGGCGGGATCAGGTCATCGATGATCGCGACCATGTGATCCCAATCGAGCAGCATATAGAAGGCGACGACCGGCGTGATGACGATGAGCGAGACCACATTGATGAGCGCATAACCGCGCCACAGCAGCGATTTCACGAAATCGCCGAGCAATGTCGGCGCCTGACTGGTAATGTCGTTGATGTATTTTTGAGCATCGAAAGTGGCGGCGGCGCCGCCGAGCCCGAATTCCCCAAGCCAGCCATTGATCGAATCGCTGGTGAAGCGCTCGCTCCATTGCGTGAGCAGGCCGTGCAGCGTCTGCAGATAGCCGGGCAGCGAGGTGATGAAGCCGGCGAGCTGGTGCGAGAGAATCGGCGCCAAAGTGACGACGACGGTTCCGACAACAAGGAGAAAGGCGACGAGCAGAAGCCCCGCGGCGCCGAGCCGCGACAGGCCGAGCCGCTGCAGGCGGTCGGCGATCGGGTCGAGCAGATAGCCAAGCGCGGTGCCGGCGACGAAGGGCGCGAGCACCGGGCTTAGAAAATAAAGGGCGAGTCCGAGCGCGAGAAGCGTCAGGCCCCATAGCACAAGCTGCCGTTCGGGGCTCAGCCCCGCCCATTGCAGCTGCCGCATCTCGGCGTCGGCATCCGCTTCGAGATTTTGCGATGGGAGCGCGGCCGACTTCGCAATATCGGAGCCGAATGGTGTTCTCTGCGACATGTCACAGCCTCATATGCTGGACCCAGAGCCACAGATAGACGCAGGCGGAAGCGACGGTCAATGCGGCGACGAGGGTGATCAGCGTCACATCTAAGAGCGGAATGTGAACGCCATATGCCCGCGCGGCCAGGATGACGCCCGCCAGCGTCAGTTGCGCCGCGGTGGTCGCCTTGGAAGAAAAATGTGGACGCACCGTCATCGGCCGGCCCATCAGCCAGGCGAGCGACACCGCGCCGGTGATCATGAAATCGCGGAACACCACCATGATGGCGAGCCAGGGCGGCAAGGCGTCGACGATGGCGAGCGTGACATACATCGAAACGATCAGCGCCTTGTCGGCGATCGGGTCGAGAATAGCGCCGAGCTCTGATTGCAAATTGTAAGTCCGCGCCATCCAGCCATCGAGCGCGTCGGAAAAGCCGGCGATGGCGTAAAGAACGAAAGCGGCGCTCCACTGACGCTCGACGATCAGGGAAATCGCCGCTGGCGTCAGAACGAGACGGCCGATGGTGATGAAGTTCGGAACCGATGCAAACCAATTATTGTTCATGACGACTTATCTGTAGCGCGCGCCGCCGTTTTCAGCGCTCATCATTTGCGCCCCGCGCGCGAATAGGAAACGGCGGCGGCGAGTCCAAGCGCGACGGCGACGAGCCCGAGGAGCAAGGTTGAAATCGCATTGATCTGCGGGGAGACCCCTAAACGCACCTGTGAATAAATCCGCATCGGCAGCGTCGTCGCGCCGGGGCCGGTCGCGAAACTGGCGATGACGAGATCGTCGAGAGAGAGGGTGAACGCCAAAAGATAGGCGGTGACGATCGCCGGCGCGATCTGCGGCAGCGCGACGCGCAGGAACGCCTCGGCCGGCGGCGCGCCGAGATCCATCGCCGCCTCTTCGAGCGTCGGATCGCAATCGCGCAGCGCCGCCAGAATCGCCACCGTCGTAAAGCACATCGTCAGCGTGACATGGCCGATGACCAGCGTCGCGAAGCCTCGTCCGACGCCGAGCGCCACGAAACAGGTGAGAAGCGCGAGGCCCAACACGACTTCCGGCAAAACCAGCGGCGCATGCAGCGCGCCGAAAAACAGCATGCGGGTGCGAAAGCCGCCAAAGCGCGCCAGCGCGATCGCCGCGAGAAGCCCCAGCAGAGTGGCGATCGTCGCCGAGACCAATGCCGCGGCGAGGCTGATTTTCGCCGACTGCAGCAGCTGCTCGTTCTCAAGCAGCGCCGCGTACCATTGCGTTGAAAATCCGCCCCACACCGAGACAAGGCGCGAGGCGTTGAAGCTCATGACCGCGAGAATGACGATCGGCGCGTAAAGAAAGACGAAGCCGGCCAAAAGCGTCGCGCGACGCGCAAACGAGACGGCGGCGCTCATCGCGCGCGCTCTTCCTTCAGCCGCGCGCGCTCCCACAGCAGCAGCGGGGCCATCAGGAGAGCGACGAGCGCGATCGCCGCGGCCGAAGCCGCCGGCCAGTCGTGATTGGAGAAGAAATCATTCCACAAGGTCCGCCCGATCATCAAAGTCTCGGAGCCGCCGAGAAGATCGGGAATGACGAATTCGCCGACCGCCGGAATGAAGACGAGAAGCGACCCCGCCATGACGGCGTCACGCGACAGCGGCCATGTCACGCGCAGGAAAACTTGCGCGGGCGACGCCCCGAGGTCCGCCGCGGCCTCGCGCAGACTCGCATCCTGACGCTCCAGCGCCGCATAGATCGGCAGCAGCATGAAGGGCAGATAGGAATAGACGATGCCGACGACGACGGCGCCGGTCGTCGCATACATTTGCAGCGGCGCAGAAATGGCGCCGAGCGCCATCAGCGCGTTGTTGATCAGCCCTTCATCCTTTAAGAGCGCGATCCAGGCGTAGACGCGGATGAGAAAGCTCGTCCAAAACGGCGCGGCGGCGAGTCCGATGAGAATCGGACGCAGACGCTCCGGCGCGCGCGCCATGGCGACCGCGAATGGATAGGCGACGATCAGCGTGATCAGCGTCGCAATCGCGGCGATGGTCAGCGAAGAAAGATAGGATTCGATATAAAGCGTGTCGCTGATGAGCGCGCGATAGGAGCCGAGCGTAAAACTTTGCGCCTTGGTCCAGATTTCCACGAAACTGTCGGAAAGCTGAAATATCGGGCGATAGGGCGGACGCGCCAGCACCGATTGCGAGACGGAAATCTTGGCGACGAGCAGCATCGGCGCGAGAAAGAAAGCGGCGATCCAGAGATAGGGCGCGGCGATCATGAGCCTTTCGCCCCACGACAGTCTGCGTCGGCGCGCGCTCATTGCACAACGTCCTTGCCGCGCGCGGCGGATGGGGCGCCCTCATCCTGAGGAGCGCCTGAAAGGCGCGTCTCGAAGGACAAGGGCGTCGCGTCGCGTCGCGGATGTCCTCGCCCTTCGAGACGGCCGCTTCGCGGCCTCCTCAGGGTGAGGACATCCTTGTGGCGCCGGGAACGCGCATCGGGCCTCACCCTATCTCTCCCCCCCCGAGGAGCGCGCCGGCGTCGGACGGGAAGCTTAGCTTCACCGCATCGCCGATCGCGTGGCGCGCGCCATGGCCGGCCGCGGCGCGCAGCACGACATTTTCGGCGACGCGCACCCGCAGCAGCGTGGTTTCGCCGCGAAACACGAAATTCTCTACGACGCCGGAGATTCCCTCTCCCTCGCGCGTGACGCCGATGCGCTCCGGGCGCACGCTGAGCGTCGCTTGCGCGCCGTCGGGAAGGTCGCCGGGCTCGCAGGGGATTCGTCCGAACGCGGCGATCAGCGCGGCGCCGGGGTTGCGCGCCACATGGCGTTCAATGCGCCCCTCGATGAAATTGGTCTCGCCGACGAAGCCCGCGACGAAACGCGTCGCCGGATGATCGTAAATCTCCATCGGCCCAGCGACCTGCTCCACCCTACCCCCCCGCATCACCGCGATGCGGTCGGCGAGCGCCAGCGCCTCGTCCTGATCATGGGTGACGATGACGAAACTCGTTTGCGTCAGCCGCTGGATTTCCTTGAGTTGAAACTGAGTCTCCTCGCGCAGCTTGCGGTCGAGCGCGCCGAGCGGCTCGTCGAGCAGCAGCATTTTCGGACGCGGCGCCAGCGACCGCGCGAGCGCGACGCGCTGCTTCTGGCCGCCCGACAATTCATCGATTCGCCTGCGGCCAAAATTCGAAAGCTGAGTCATCGCGAGGAGTTCGTCGACGCGTGCGGCGATCGCGTCTCTTGCTTCGCCCTGCCGGCGCAGGCCGAAGGCGATATTCTCGAAGACGTCGAGATGCGGAAACAGCGCATAAGACTGAAACATCATATTCACCGGGCGCCGAAACGGCGGCACGCCGGAAAGATCGGCGCCGTTCAACGTAATCGCGCCGATGTCGGGAGCCTCAAAACCGGCGATGCAGCGCATCAGCGTGGTCTTGCCGCAACCGGACGGGCCTAACAGCGCGAAGAATTCGCCGGGGCCGACGTGAAGCGACACATTTTCGAGCGCAACGACCGCGCCGAAACTCTTGCAGACATTCGTAATCGACAGCAGCGGCGCGTTCACGCGCCGGCCTCGTCGCGGCGAAACTCGGCGCGCCAGTGACGCGCCAAGGCGCCGCTTGCCGGAATATCTTCCAGCGAAATGAGTCGAAGACCGTCGACGGCGAATGATTCGATGGCGGTTCGGGTAAGCGGCCATGGCGGGCCGCCAAGCTCTTCGCCGTCGTCGCGCGCCCGAGAGATAATCAGCAGCGTTCCGCCCGGCGCGACGAAAGACGCGAGCGCGCGGGCGGCCTCGGGCAGAAGCGTTTCGGGAAGCGCCTGCAACGTGTATAGCTCATGCACGAAATCGAAGGCGCCGCGCCAGTCCTTAGGCGCGTTGAAGAGATCGGCGACGCGATAGTCGACGTCGCTTTTTGGGAAACGCTCCCGCGCCCATTGCACGGCGCGTTCGACAAGATCGAAGGCGACGACTCGCGCGCCGGCCCGCGCCAGCGCTTCGGCGTTGTCGCCGAGCCCGCAGCCGACTTCGAGCGCGCGAAGGCCGGCGATCGGGCGCCCGGCCAGCCAATCCTCGAGCAGCGGACGCGGCTCGAGATACGCCCAAGGCACGCCGGCCGGATCGCCGTCCGCGAGCGCATAGACGGCCTCGAACCATTCCTGGCGCTTGGGATCGGATTCCTCGGCGCGCTTATATGGATCGATGGCGTCGAGCCTTTCGCGCGCCTTGGCGCGCCTTTCGGCGAAATCCTCGCCTATAATTTCGGTTCGCGCGCCTTCTCTTCCCATCCGCCGCCCTCGCTCTGCTGGTGGTAGACGAGGCTATAGCCCAGATCGCGCAGTTCTTTCCATTGCGCGCGCGCGTCGGCAAGCTCCGCCTCGTCGCGCCCGTCGAACAGCAGAGCGGCGCGTTGGCGCGGCGCGCCGGCGCCGGCGAGCGTGGACGCCATATGCGCGCCCTGGACGAAGAAGCGCACGTCGGCGTCATTGGGATTGTCGCCGCCGCAGGTGAGATAGATCGGCTGGCTCTCAGGCGCGCCGTCCGCCTTCGTGCCGTGCGGGAGAAAGCTTTCGGGTCGATACGACCACAAATCCGCGTCAATTTCGGCGAGAGAGGCGTCGCTCGTCGCCTGCACGATCGCGCGCCAGCCGCGCGCGCGGGAGCGCTCCAGGAGCATCGGCAGGGTCTGCGCGACCGTCGCGCGGGTCAGATGGTAGAAAGCGATCTCAGGCATGGCTTGCGCCGTAATTTACGACGATCGCGTCCTATTTCGAAACTCTCGACCCCGAGCAGACCCCAAAATCATGTTGGCGCCTCGATCGACCTTATTCATTGACAAGCAAAAGTTTATCTGACATTTGTAATATCAAATGCTAATCGAAATGCCACTTGAACGTCATGGCGGCTGAGCGCTCCTACCAGAGCCCTTTGCGTGAAGCGCAAGCGGCCATGACCCGCGAGCGCATCCTCATGGCCGCCAAGGACTATCTGGAAAAAGAGAGCATCGAGAGCCTGAGCTTGCGCAAGATCGCATCGCTCTCTGGAGTTTCGCCGCCGACGGTCTACGCCCATTTCGCGACCATGGACGATCTGGTTGCGGCTTTCTTCCAGTGGTTGAAGCCCCGGCTCGGCCTCGACAAGCCGCTGCCGTCGCTCGCCGAACTGCCGACCATGCCGCAGCGATTGTTCCCCTTGTACGACCAATACGGCGCGCTGCTCAGAAACCTGATGAATCAGCCTTCCTGGGATAGGCAGCGCTATGCCGACCGAGATAATCGCCTCGGCGGCTGGATCGCGGGAATCGGCGTCGCTTTCCCGGACCTGACGCCGACGCAACTGCGGCGCGGCGCCTTGGCGATCGCCTCCTTTTGGAGCCCGACCTATTGGCTCTGGCTCATGGATACGTGCCGCTTCGCCCCGGAGGAGGCGCAAGCCGTCGCTTCATGGGGCGTCCGTGCGCTGATTGAGGCGCTGAAAGCCGATCCCTCCGGCCTCGATCGACTCCCGGTTTCGCCAACCGTCGCCGAGACGTCGGGAACACATCGGGGAAAGCCATGATCCACCATATCTCCATTCCCGCCCGCAATCCGGCCCATGTCGCCGCCGTGCTCGCGGAACTCATGAATGGCCGCGCCTTTCCTTTCAGCGGTCCGCTGCCCGGCGCCCATATGGCGATGAGCGGCGATCCGCAGGGCACGATGATCGAAGTGTATCCGGACACGATCACTCTGGCGCCCGGCGAGGCAGACGAAGCGCAGGTCGCATTCACTGCAGGGGCGCCGGCGACTGGGTACTTCCCTTTTCACGCGCTCATTTCCGTGCCGCTCGAGCGCGCTGCGATCGAGCGCATCGGCGCCCGCGAGGGATGGCGGACCAAGTTTTTCGGCCGCGGCGCGCCCGGAAAGCCGCCGGTCTTTCATCTTCTCGAGTTCTGGGTCGAGAACCGCGTCATGCTCGAACTCGCGACGGCGGACATGGTTCACGAATACGCCTCCTTCATGCAGATCGGCCGAATTGAGGCCGTGATGCGGGAGCGCGCGCAAGCGACGACAAAGTAAATGATCTCTTTTTCATCGAGAGAAAAATTATGAACGCAGAAAAAATCGAAGACGTTTTGATCGTTGGCGCCGGACCAACCGGTCTTTCGCTCGCGATCACGCTACGCCGCTACGGGATTCGGCTGCGCATCATCGATCGGGCGATGCAGCCGAGCTCCGTTTCCAAGGCGTTGGCGATTTGGAGCGCGAGCCTCGAAGCAATGCAAGGCATGAACGTCATCGACGACTTTTTGCGTGATGGCGCGCGGCTCAATGCGCTGTGCATCGGCGACGGCGGTCGACAACTCGCCCGCATGGAAGTTGGCGAAGGCATTGACAGTCCATTTCCGTTCCCGCTGCTCATCCCGCAATCCGAGACCGAGCGTTTGCTGGCCGCGCGGCTCTCGGCTTTCGGAGTCACGGTCGAGCGTGCAGTCGAACTCACGGGGCTCTCTCAAGACGACGATGGCGCGACCGCGACTCTCAGCCATGCCGACGGGCGAAGCGAAACGGCGCGCGCCCGCTATCTGGTCGGATGCGACGGCGCCCGCAGCGAAGTCCGGCGAGCGCTCGACATTCCTTTCGAAGGCTCGACCGAGCCTCAGACCTTCCTGCTCGGCGACGTGCGCATAGATGGCGGCGGGCTGGACCATAAAAACATCTATCTCTGGTGGCGGCGAGGCGGAACCATTGCTCTGTTTCCTTTCGAAGAGGAAACCTGGCGGATATTCGCGATACGCGAGAACGGCTGTGCTGCCGATGTTCCGCCGACGCTCGATGAACTGCAAAGCCATG
Organism: Methylocystis sp.; assembly: GCF_046349115.1. Taxonomy (GTDB): domain Bacteria; phylum Pseudomonadota; class Alphaproteobacteria; order Rhizobiales; family Beijerinckiaceae; genus Methylocystis. The sequence goes on from NZ_JAXMCX010000004.1 coordinate 217,033, forward strand.
CCGATCGCTATGGTCCGCCAGGCATGCGTCTGCGCGATCCAAGCTGGCTGTCGGCGTTCCGGATCAATGAACGCGTGGCGGCGCGCTATCGGGCCAGACGCTGCTTCCTCGCTGGCGACGCGGCGCATGTGCACAGCCCCGCCGGCGGACAGGGCATGAACACCGGAATTCAGGACGCAGTGAATCTCGGCTGGAAGCTCGCCCATGCGCTTCAGGGCATCGGCGACGCCAATCTCCTGCTCGACAGCTATGAGCCGGAGCGTCGCGCGATCGCGCGCGACGTCGTCAGTGCCGCTGAACAGAAGCTGCATCTTGCTTTCAGCTCCGGCGCCGCGACCCGCATACTCAAGGACATCGCGGTCTCGATCTTCGGCAATCTGTCCATCGTCCAGAAACGACTCCAGATCGAACTGTCGGAGACCGAGATCGTCTATAAGGAGGGCCCGCTCGTCGCGCTCGGCGCTCCGCCGCGCAAACCGCGTCGCACAGACGTGGGCGCCCGAGCGCGCGACACGAAACTTACCGTCGGCGATCAGAGCCAGACTCTATGGCCGCTCCTCAGCGAACCGCGCCACACTCTGCTCCTGTTCGAAGACGCCGAATCGCCGATTGATACGTCGGAATTGGCCGACCTCGCCGACAAGCAACTGGCCATTCTACGCCTGACTTCAGAGAACGACCCAAACAAGCGCGCGCGTGCGCGTTATCGTCAGCAAGCCCCAGGATGGGTTCTGATCCGTCCGGATCAGGTGGTTGCCGCGCGAGGCAATAGGAACGAGGTCGCAGCGCTCAACCGCTACGTCGATCGCGTGCTGCGGCCGAACTCGAAGATCGAAGCCGGCGGCGAACGACAGCCAGCGATCAGTCACGTCTAAATCAAACGGAATTCGCGCTTTAAGTCTGGCTTGGCGTCCAGGACGGCGGATCGCTCGCCGGGAACGATTCCACCCCGGCCTCATAGACGTCGTCCTTCGGACCCTCCCAGACCACGCTGATGTCGAGCGCGTTTCTGATCTTGATGAAGGAAGAGGCGGTGGACGCGGCATATTCCGCCTCCATCCATTCGCCCGCCGAGGCGACGGAGCCCTTGAGCACCACTTCGCCGCCCTCGATGTCGATCAAGATCGCCTTGGGGTCCGCCACGCCGCTCTTGTCCAGCGCCTCGCGGACCGCAGCGCGAATCCATAATTTTTCCAAACCGGTCATCGCCGCCTCGGTCCGAAGCGCCGCGGCCAACGGGGCGCGGCGCTCGCCTTGCAGCTTACATATGGGCCGTGGTCACCGATCGTTCCACCGGCTTCGCAAAACCGATGGCGAGGAGGAGGACCGCGATCGCTGCATGGAGCCAATTGTCGGCCATGTTCAACGCGATGAGCCCGCCTAGTTCAACGACCTTGGGCGCGACGAACCCCAGGACGGCGATCACCACATAGAATATGGCCAGCGCGCGGATGGTCAGCACCGGCACGCCGAGAAAGGGACTGAGCAGCAACAGCGCGCCGGCGATCAGATGCACGAAATTATGGCCAGCGTTCACTTGGAAGTAGCCGACGTCGGAAACCAGCGGGTTGGGGATGAATCCGAGAAGACCGATCGCCACGAAGACGACGCCGAGAATGGTCGCCACAAAGTCGGCGCGCCATTGAGATTCGATCATGATGCGTTCCTTTCAGTCCAGGACGAACTGCGTTGAGCATCAGATCGGGCGGCGCTGAAGCGTTTCCAATGAAAAAATTAAAATAATGGCGCTGAATACTTTGTAGTAAAGCTCCAGCGCCGCGCGTTGGTCTTTCTCTCGACGGTGGATAAAAGCTAATACTTAACTATTCATAATAATCGCGCACCAGCCGGTCCAGGAGCCGCACGCCCCAGCCGGCGCCCCAGCTTTGGTTGGTGTCGCTGGTCGGCGAGCCCATGCCGGTGCCGGCGATGTCGAGATGCGCCCAAGGCGTCTTGCCGACGAAGCGCTGCAGGAATTGCGCGGCGGTGATCGAACCGGCGTGACGCCCGCCGGTGTTCTTCATATCCGCGAATTTCGAGTCGATCATCTTGTCATAGGCGGGGCCCATCGGCAGGCGCCACAGCTTCTCGCCGATATGGCTGCCGGCTTTGGTCAGGCGGTCGGCGAGTTCGTCATTGTTCGAGAACAGCCCGCCATATTCCTGGCCCAGGGCGACGAGGATGGCGCCGGTGAGCGTCGCGAGATCGACGATCGCCGCGGGCTTATGCTTCTCGATGACGTAGGTCAGCGCGTCGGCGAGGACCAGCCGCCCCTCGGCGTCGGTGTTGATGATTTCGATCGTCTGGCCCGACATCGATTTGACGATGTCGCCCGGCCGCTGCGCCTTGCCGTCCGGCATGTTCTCGACAAGTCCGAGCACGCCGACGACATTGGCCTTCGCCTTCCTCGCGGCGATGGCGTAGAGCGCGCCGGTGACGGCCGCCGCGCCGGCCATGTCGCCCTTCATATCCTCCATCGAGGCGGCGGGCTTGATTGAAATGCCGCCGGAATCGAACACGACGCCCTTGCCGACGAAGGCGATCGGCGCCGCCCCTGGCGCGCCGCCGCTCCAGCGCAGCACGACGAGCCGGCTGTCCGCCTCCGACCCCTGGCCGACGCCGAGCAGCGCCCGCATGCCGAGTTCGGCCATCGCCTTTTCGTCGAGGACCTCAACCTCGACGCCGAGTTTCATCAACTCCGACGCCCGGCGGGCGAATTCCTGCGGGGTGAGGACATTCGCCGGCTCATTGACCAGGGTCCGGGCCAGAACGACGGCTTCCGCCAGATGGCTGGCTTCGGCGACCGCGCCGCCGACGCTGTCGGGCTCGGCCACCGCGAGAACGACCTCCATCAGACCGTCGCGATCCGCCTCGTCCTTCTTCTTGGTCTTGTACTGGTCGAATTTATAGGCGCGCAGCCAGCCGCCGAGGGCGAATTGCGCCACTGAATCATGCGTCGAGGGCGTCCCCTCCGGCAGGTCGAACAGGATCACGGCGCGCGCGCCGGGCCCGATTTTCCCGGCCGCCTGCCCGCCGAGCGTAGAGAAATCGTCGAAGGGCTTCGCCGCCTCGCCGCCTTCCCCCTCGGATTCGTCCCCTTTGCCGACGCCCATGAGAATGAGCCGGCTCGCGGGCGCGCCTGGGGCCGCCAGAATTTCGATCGACGTTCCCGCTTTACCCTTGAATTTCCCCGCCGCCGCGGCGCGCGCGAGATGAGGGGCCGCATCCTTGAGAATGCTCGTGGCGCGCTCGCCCATGGCGAGGTCGCGGCCAACGAAGGCGACCAGGGTGCGGGGATGCCCCTCTTCTTCCGGATGGCGCAGCAGCGCTTCGGCGGCGTCGAACGGCTGGACTTCATAATTGGCGTTAACGAGCATCAGGGACTCATGCCTCCTTGACCGAAGCGGCCGGCATTCCTTCGCGAATGCGTCGGTTTTTGAAAAAGTTAGCGCCGGCGGCGCGCGAGGCGCGCGATTTGACGGGATTGGCGCGCACTATCTTCCGGCGGGCGAGCGCGGTCAATTGCTACGGCCAACTTTGTAGCCATTCCTCGCTCCCGTTTTCCGCCGTGGAATCGCCGCGATCGTTGCGCAGGAATCTTGCCGTGGCGCAAAAGCAACGCTCGCAAATTGAATGTGTTGGCGCGGCTCTTCGGCGCCGCGCGGCGCTTGCGCGCGAAGCCGTCGCCGTCTAGCGATCGTTAACGAGGCTTTCATTGTTCGCGCTGGGGCGGCGCGGCACAACAAACGGGAGAAAGCGGCAGCCATGATCGGGGCGACGATCACGCGCTATTTCGCGCTGCGGTTCACCCGTACGATTCTGGCGATCTTTTTCACGATTTTCTGCCTGATGTTCGTCGTCGTTTTCGTCGAGATGCTGCGGCGCGCCAGCGACAATCCGCAGGCCGGCGCCGCGACCGTCGCCTTGATGACGGCGATGCGGGTGCCGGCGGCCGCCGAGATGATCCTGCCCTTCGCCGTCCTTTTCGGGTCCATGGCGACCTTCGTCGATCTCACGAGAAAGCTCGAACTGATCGTCGCGCGCGCCGCCGGCATGTCGGTCTGGCAGTTCATCGCGCCGCCGACGCTCGCCGCGCTGATCATCGGCGTCGTGTCGGTCGCGATTTACAACCCGCTTTCGGCGTCGATGAAGCAGCGCTCCGAACAGATGGAATGGGATCTGTTCGGCATGCCCGGGAGTCTGCGCATCGATCACGGCGTCTGGCTGCGCCAACACGGCGTCGACGGCCTCGCCATCATGCATGCGATGAATTCGGCCAAGGGCGGCACGGAGCTGGCGAATGTCAGCGTCAATATCTACGCGCCGAAGGGCGGCTTCCTCGAGCGCATCGAAGCCGAACGCGCGCGACTCGAGCCAGGCGCCTGGGCGCTGGAAAACGCGCAGGTCAGCGTGCCAGGAGAAGCGTCGCGCAGCGTCGGCTCTTACATGCTGGCGACCGAGCTCACGCCGGAACAGGTCGCCGCGGCGACGACCCCGCCACAGGGCACGCCATTCTGGTCGTTGCCGGAAATGACCGCGCGCACGGCCTCGGCGGGGCTCGACGCGACAGGCTATCGACTGCAATTCCAGACGCTGCTCGCACGACCGCTGCTGCTCGTCGCGATGGTGCTCGTCGCCGCTTCCTTTTCATTAAGATTCTTTCGATTTGGCGGCGTCGCCAAAACCCTTTCAGGTGGCGTGGCGGCAGGCTTCGTGCTTTATATCGTCACCAAAGTCCTCTCGGATCTCGGCGGCGCGGGCATGATCAGCCCTGTCGTGGCCGCATGGTCGCCTGCGCTTGTCGGGAGCATGTTGGGCACGGTGATCTTGCTGTATTCGGAGGATGGCTGATGGCGCTCGCCGGCCCCTTCCGGCTTCTTCCCCTTCTTATCGTTGCGCTCGCTGTCGTCGAGGCGGCCTTCGCGTCTTTCTGCGCGGCGGCGCAACCCGCGCCAGCAGCCGGCGAGCGCATGGTCGTCGAGGCCAAGGAGCTTGTTTACGACGAGAAAAGAAACACGGTCACGGCGCGCGGCGACGTCCAAATCTACTACAAGGGACGGCTGCTTGAAGCGGACCGGGTCACTTATGACCGCAATACGTCGCGCGTCTTCGCCGAAGGCCATGCGAAGCTGACCGAAAAGGACGGCTCGATCGCGCGCGCCGAACGCTTCGACCTCACCGACGACTTCAAGAACGGCTTCATCGAAAGTCTGCAGGTCGACTCGGCCAACAACACGCATTTCACCTCGCCGCGCGCCGAGCGGGCCGGCGAGACGACGACCTTCGAAATGGGCAGCTACACCGCCTGCGAAGCCTGTCGCGACGATCCTGCGAAGCCGCGCACTTGGCAAATCCACGCCAAGCGGATCATCCACGACAATGTCGAGAAGATGGTCTATTACGAAGACGCGACCTTCGACTTGCTTGGCGTGCCGATCGCCTATGTGCCGTTCTGGTCGTCGCCGGATCCATCGGTCAAGCGCAAATCGGGCTTCCTATCGCCGACATTCCTCTATCGTTCGCAGCTCGGCGCCGGCGTCGGGGTTCCTTATTTCTGGGCGATCGCGCCGGATTACGACCTCACCGTGACGCCGATATATTTTTCGCGGCAAGGGCCGTTCGTCACTGCCGAATTCCGCCAGCGCTTCGATAATGGCTCCTACACGATCCGCCTAGATGGGACGCATGTGGGAAACACGGGCGCATTCGCGATCGCGCCGTACGGCGCCGGCAACAAACAGTGGCGCGGCTCTGTTCAGTCCTCCGGCGATTTCTGGCTCAACGACCGCTGGCGCGCCGGCTGGGACATTACGGCGTTGTCCGACCGATATTTCTTTCAGGACTACAAGCAATATAACTATCTCCTGCAGAATTATTTCTTCCGCGAGGCGTCGTCGACGATTTATCTGACCGGCCAGGGGCCGCGCAGCTTTTTCGACATGCGCGGATACTATTTCCAGGTCCTGTCGCCCAACGACGTGCAGGCTCAGCAGCCCGTCGTTCACCCGGTCATCGACTATAACCGCGTATTCGACATCGACCCGGCGGCTACCGCCGGAGTCGGCGGCCAGATTGAAGTCGACGGCAATGTGACGAGCACGTCCGCCAATCTCGCGAATTACGAGTCGATCAATCCGCGCAGATTGGACAGCATTTACGGCCTTTACAATGTCTGCTCGGTCTATGCGCGCGACGTCGTGCCTCAGCGCAGCACCTGTTTGCTGCGCGGCGTCGGCGGCGACTATCAGCACGCAACGCTGAGCGGCGCATGGAAGCGCAAATTTATCGATCCTATCGGCGGCGTTTGGACCCCCTTCGCCTTCACGCGCCTCGTCGGCAGCTATCTCGATTACGACCGCCAGGGAATGTTCCCGATCTATAATCAATTCGGGCAGCCGATTCCCAATGGCGCGCAAGGCCTGTTCTTCGACGGCGCCGACAATCGGTTCCGCGGCCAGGCGTTGCCCGGCATCGGCATGGAATGGCGCTATCCGATCCTCGCCAGAAGCCTCATCGGCGACATTGTTTTCGAGCCGATCGCGCAGGTCGTCGCGCGGCCGAACCAAACCTCGATCCCGTCGCTCGTCAACATGGACGCCCAGAGTCTCGTATTCGACGATTCGACCCTGTTCGAATGGAGCAAGTTCTCAGGCTATGACCGTTTCGAGACGGGCACGCGCCTCAACTATGGCGGCCAGGCTACCATGTCGCTGCCTAATGGCGGCTTCATCAATACGATGATCGGCCAATCGCGCCAGATCGCCGGCGCCAACTCCTATGCGCAAGCTGACGCGGCCAATGTCGGCCTCGATTCCGGTCTGAATTCGCGCGCCTCGGACATCGTCGGGCGTTTCGCCTTTGCGCCCTCCTCGCTCCTTAGCTTCGTCGCCAAGGGCCGCTTCGACAAGGGCAGCCTGCGCGCGCGACGTCTGGACCTGTTCGCCACTATGAATCTGGATCCGATCTCGATCCAGCTTCAATATGCGAATTACGCTTCGCAGCCGGCTATCGGCTTTGATATGCGTCGGCAAGGTCTGTCGGCAACCGGGCAATATAATATTACGAAAAACTACTTCTTGAACGGCACCGTCACCTTCGACATGAGCCGCTATCTCTATAATTCATTGACCAATCCGACGATCGTTCCGTACACGACGACATTGACCGGCACCAATCTCACCGGCTCGGCGCCGCTGTTTTCGGTGGCGACGCTTGGCGCCGGCATCGGCTACCATGACGAATGCACCACCCTGTCGATCAATTATACGCAAATCTACCAGCCGCAGTCCTATACGGGACTGCCCGCCCGCAACCAGACGGTGATGGTGACGCTCCAGCTGCGCACCTTGGGCGAAGCGAAGTTTAACTACGGCGTCGGTTCGGTGCTGGTCAACGACGGCGTACGCTCCAATGTGACGCGCTGAGCGGCTCCAATTCGCCGCGCCGCCCTAGTTATATGTCGGATTTCCCTCGTCGGGAGGACGCCCGCCGCCCCCCGTGCTAAAAGCGCCGCGATGCGCGCCCTGCGGGACGCGCCCCGGCCGCCAGGCGCGGATTAGCCCGACACAGACGCGCCGTCGCGCAAAGGAGAATGGAATGAGGTTTTTGATCCCGCTCGCCGCCGGCGCGCTTCTCGCCATCGGGCCGACCACGCCGCTTTTCGCGGAAATATTTTCGGGCCAGCAGAAGGTCGAGATCGAGAAAGTCGTGCACGACTATCTCATCACCAATCCGGAGGTGATCAAAGACGCGATCGACGAACTTGGAAAGCGCGAAAAAGTCGCCGAGGCCGCGACGCGCGAAAAGGCCGTCAACCAGCATGGCGACAAGATTGTCAACTCGCCCAACCAGGCGGTCGTAGGAAATCCCAGCGGCGACGTAACGCTGGTCGAATTCTTCGACTACAATTGCGGCTACTGCAAACAGTCGCTCAATTCCATCGCCAAGCTGATCGAAGGCGATCCCAAGCTGCGCGTCGTGCTTAAGGATTTCCCGGTCCTTGGGCCGGACTCGGTGGAGGCGGCGCAGGTCGCGACCGCCGCGCGGATGCAGCTCGACAGCCAGAAATTCTGGGACTTCCATCGCAAGCTGCTTGCGACCCGCGGCCATATCGGCAAGCAACAGGCGCTGGCGGCGGCGAAGGAGGTCGGGGCCGACATGGCGCGCATCGAAAAGGACATGTCGAGCGCGGAAACGAAGGCTGCTTTGAAGGAAGTGGCGTCGCTGGCCGATGAGCTGCGGTTCGACGGAACGCCGGCCTGGGTTATCGGGAAAGAGGCGATCATCGGCGGCCTGCCCTATGCCCAGCTGAAAGCCAAAGTCGACAACATGCGCAAATGCGGCAAGACCGTTTGCTGACCGGGAGGCGGGCTTCCTTTGCGGCGGCAATAAGGCTAAGAGAGACGGCCTGCCGCCTTTGAGATTTTCGGGAACGTTTCGGAAGCGCTATGTCAGCCGTCCATGTGCTTAACGGTCCCAATCTCAATCTTCTCGGCAGTCGCGAGCCGGCGATATATGGAACGGCGACTCTCGACGAAATCCGCGCAACGCTCGAACGGCGTTGCGCCGAGCGCGGCGTCTCTCTCGTCTTTCGGCAGTCCAACCACGAAGGCGATCTCGTCGACTGGATCCAAGAGGCCGGCGGCGCCGGCGCGCCGGTCATCCTGAACGCCGGCGCGCTGACGCATACGTCGATCGCGCTTTATGACGCGATCAAAGGCGCGGACGCTTTCGTCATCGAAGTGCATCTTTCCAATGTGCACGCCCGCGAAAGGTTTCGCGCCCACTCCTTCATCTCGCCCGCGGCGCGCGGCGTGATCGCCGGCTTCGGCCCGCTGTCTTACATCCTCGCCCTTGAAGCCGTCTTTCAAAACGAACCGAGAAAGAGCTGACACAAATATGGCGCGAAAAGCTCAACCGCCTCGCAGCGCTCCCACCCGCAAGCCGGCGCCGCAAGGCGCGCCCGGCATCGACGCCGATTTGCTGCGCACGATCGCCGAACTTGTCGCAGGCAGCGATCTGACCGAATTCGAGGTGGAAAAAGGCGATCTGCGGATCCGCGCGGCGCGCACGCCGGCCGCCGTCCATGCGAGCGTCGTCGCCGCGCCGCCGCCGACGATCCACCACTTGCCCGCGGTTGCGCCCCCGACGCCAAAGCCGGCGATCTCTTCCGCGCCCGCCGCCGCGGCGCCGGCCGTCGAATTCGCCGACGCTGTGAAGTCGCCCATGGTCGGCACCGCCTATCTTCGGCCGAATCCGGACGCCAAACCCTTCGTCGAAATCGGCTCGCGCGTTTCCGCCGGCGACAAGCTCCTGCTGATCGAGGCGATGAAGACGTTCAACGACATCGTCGCAACGAAGTCGGGCGTCGTGACCGCGATACTGGTCGAAGACGGCCAGCCCGTCGAATATGGCGAACCCCTCCTGGTAATCGAGTAGGCGAGGGATGTTCGACAAAATCCTCATCGCCAACCGCGGCGAAATTGCGCTGCGCATCCTGCGGGCGGCGAAGGAATTGGGGGTCGCGACGGTCGCCGTCCATTCGACCGCCGACGCCGACGCCATGCATGTCAAGCTCGCCGACGAGTCGGTTTGCATCGGACCGGCGCCGGCGCGCGATTCCTATCTCAATATCCCCGCCCTGCTCTCCGCCTGCGAAATCACCGGCGCCGACGCCGTGCATCCGGGCTATGGCTTTCTTTCCGAGAACGCCCGCTTCGCCGAGATTCTCGAAGAGCACAACATCACTTTCATCGGTCCGAAGTCCGAGCACATCCGGCTGATGGGCGACAAGATCGAGGCCAAATCGACCGCCAGGAAGCTCGGCATCCCCTGCGTGCCGGGTTCGGACGGGCCGATCCTGAGCGAGAAGGAAGCGATGCGGGTCGCCGAAAAGATCGGCTTCCCGGTTCTGGTGAAGGCGGCCTCCGGCGGCGGCGGCCGCGGCATGAAGGTCGCGCATAACGCCCATGATCTTGGGATCGCCGTCGCCACCGCGCGCACCGAGGCCAAGGCCGCCTTCGGCGACGACACCGTTTACATCGAGAAATTTCTCGACAAGCCCCGCCATATCGAGATTCAAATCTTCGGCGACGGCAAGGGCCAGGCCGTGCATCTTGGCGAACGCGACTGCTCGCTGCAGCGCCGTCACCAGAAGGTCTGGGAAGAAAGCCCCTCGCCGGCGCTCAATGACGCGCAGCGCATGGAGATCGGCGAAATCTGCGCGCGCGCCATGCGCGACATGCAATATGCCGGGGCCGGCACGATCGAGTTCCTATACGAGAACGGCGAATTCTATTTCATCGAGATGAATACGCGCATTCAGGTCGAGCATCCGGTGACCGAGTCGATCACCGGCGTTGATCTTGTCTGCGAACAGATCAGAGTGGCGGCGGGGTCGCCGCTCTCCTTGCGCCAGGAAGACATCTGGTTCTACGGTCACGCCATCGAGTGCCGGGTGAACGCCGAACATCCAGTCAGCTTCCGGCCGTCGCCGGGACGCATCGCCTATTATCATCCGCCGGGCGGCGTCGGGGTGCGCGTCGATTCGGCGGTCTATCAGGGCTATGTCATCCCGCCGAACTATGATTCGCTGATCGGCAAGCTCATCGTTCACGGGCGCAACCGAACCGAGGCGCTAATGCGGCTGCGTCGCGCCCTCGACGAATTCATCGTCGACGGCATCGACACGACGCTGCCGCTGTTTCGAACGCTGGTGCGCAACGCCGACGTTCAGAACGGAATATATGACATTCACTGGCTGGAGCATTTTTTGGCGACGGGCGGCATCGAGCCGGGCTTCTGAAAATTATCGGCGACGTAGGCGACGACGACTGGTTTAGCGACCCGGCGCGGCAGGAAGCTCGACTGCGCGACCAAAAATTAATCCGACCTTTTTGAAAGAAAGTCTGGGCGCCGGGGTGGCGCGGCCGTCTCGCGCCGCTATCCTTGAAGGAATGTCGCGCCTCAACGCTCCCTACGCGATCACCCCGCATCTCCTGCTTCGAGCCTATTCCATCGGTCTTTTTCCGATGGCCGAAAGCGCCGAGGACGATCAGCTTTACTGGGTCGATCCGGAGCGGCGCGCGATTTTCCCGTTCGACGGCTTCGCCGTGTCGCGCTCCCTGGCCAAGACCGTGAGGTCGGATCGCTTCGAAGTGGCCGTCGACCTTGACTTCGACGCGGTGATCGACGCCTGCGCCGCGCCGGCTTTCCGCCGCGAACGCACTTGGATCAATGCCGAAATCCGTCGGCTTTATCGCGAGCTGTTCGATCTCGGCTTCGCCCATACGGTGGAGTGCCGCCAAGAGGGACGGCTTGTCGGGGGACTATACGGCGTCGCTTTGGGAAGCGCCTTCTTCGGCGAGAGCATGTTTCATCTCGAACGCGACGCCTCGAAGGTCGCGCTCGTCCATCTTGTCGCGCGGCTGCGCGTGGGCGGCTTCGAATTGCTCGACACGCAGTTCATTACGCCGCATCTCGCCTCGCTCGGCGCGATCGAGATTTCGCGGGACGGCTATCATTGCGCCCTCGAACGGGCGCTGACGGCGAAAGCCGACTTCTATGTCTGGCCGAAATCCGAGCGCGTGACTGGAACGAAGGCGCTTGCCGCGCTGAAGATTCAGTAGGGAATATTCGCCGGCGGCACGGGCGGCGCCTCCTCGCCGCGCCGCTTTCGTTTTCGCGGGGGCGGCGCGGCCGGCGCCGGCTCGGGCGGCGCCTCGCCGGCCTCTGGATCGATTGGCGCGGGCGCCGCCTGATCGGCCGGTCCGATCGGCTGGTTTTCCATCGGCGGCGGCGCCTCGGGCTCGACCCGGCGCGAGCGGCGCTTCTTGCCGGCATCGGGCGGGGCGGTCGTCTCAGCCTCGGCGGCCGGGGCCGCAGGCGCGGCTGTCGCCTCGGCGGGCGGCGGCGCGGCGGTCTCCTTGCCGCCTTTGCAGTCGACGAGCCAGACGTCATAGACCGGGTGCTCGACGCCATGCAGGCCGGGACTGGAAGCGAACATCCAGCCCGAGAAGATGCGCTTGGCTTCCTGCTTGGCGTCGGCCTTGGCGGCTTCCGGCTTCGGATCGGCCCCGCGCTCGGATTTGAGAATGAGTTCGTCGACCTCGACGAAGCTCGTCGTTTGCGGCGTCTCGGTCTGAGGCCTTGTGTTGCAGACCTTCGGCGTCACCTGAAGCGCGCCGAACTGCACGGTTTCGTCGATCGCCACGTCGAAATTGATGATCCGGCCGGTGGTCTTGTCGAGCCCGGCGAACACCGCGGTCGGATGCCGGATCGGATCGGCAGACGCGCCGGCCGCGAAAAGCGCCCAGGCCCCGAGGGCCGCTGGCGCCAGGGACAGGGGCAATTTCATTCGTTCACCGCAAAATTCTCCGCCGGCTGCGCGCCGAGCGGGGGACCAGAACAGGCAACAAAGGCGTTTCCAAGGAGCGCCCGCCGCTCAGCCTTCCGGCCGCCAGGCGGAATAATCGCCCCCGGCCGGCGGACGCTCGCCGAGCGCCAGCTGCGACCCCGGCGGGCGGTAGGCCTGCGGCGTTCCGGTCAGATTCTCCTGATGGGGACGCTCCCAGGCGCGCGCCCGGTAGGTCTCGTCGGTCGGCGGCGTGTCCACCGTGTGATGGAGCCAGCCGTACCAGCCGGGCGGCGTGGCCGAGCCCTCGCAATAACCCTTGTAGATCACCCAGCGCCGTTCGATCCCGAGCGCCTTGTCGATCTTGCCGCCGCGCCGGCGGTAATAGACATTGCCGAATTCGTCTTCGCCGACGCGCTCGCCGTAAAGCAGCGTCCACAGGCCGGTGCTGAGCGTGGCGCGGTTCCACCAGGTGAAGAATCGAACGATGTAGGACATGTAGGGGAGTCCTCGAATTTCGAGGCCCCTTATTGCGTCTGCCGGCGTCAATGTCCAGCCTTGCGGCGGCGCCGCAATGATTTGGGTCATTCATCTCCCACGCTCGCGCTTTACGCGACCAGAAACGGAGCGCCGCTTGTCCGAGACCCTTTCCGCCCAATGCTGTGTCGTCGGCGGCGGCCCCGCCGGGCTGATGGCGGGGTTCCTCCTTGCCCGCGCTGGCGTCGACGTGATCGTGCTGGAAAAACACGCGGATTTTCTGCGCGACTTTCGCGGCGACACGATCCATCCCTCGACGCTGCGGCTGATGGAGGAACTCGGCCTGCTCGACGACTTCCTGCGTCTCCCGCACCACAAGGCCTATGCGCTTTCCGCCTGGATCGGCGAGCGTCAATACAAGGTCGCGGATTTTTCGAGCCTGCCCGGCAAATGCAATTTCATCGCCTTCATGCCGCAATGGGATTTTCTCGATTTCATCGCCGAACATGCGCGCGCCCTGCCGAACTTTCGGCTGTTGATGAAGACGGAGGCCGAAAAACTCCTCTTCGACGGCGACCGCGTCCGCGGCCTTTCCGCCACCGGGCCCGACGGCGAATTGACCATCGAGGCCCGGCTCGTCATCGCCGCCGACGGGCGCGGTTCGCATATGCGCGACGACGCCAAGCTTCCCGTCGAGGATTTTGGCGCGCCGATGGACGTGCTGTGGTTCAAGCTGCCGCGCAAGGAGAGCGACCCGGACGAAAGCTTCGGCCGCGTCGCCCCCGGCCGCATGCTGGCGATGATCGACCGCGGGACCTATTGGCAATGCGGCTGCGTCATTCCCAAAGGCGGCGCGCAGGAGCTGCGCGAGAAGGGCATCGGCGCGTTTCGCGAGTCGATCGCGCGGCTGACGCCCTTCCTCGCCGATCGCGTCGATGCGCTCAAGGATTGGAGTGACGTGAGTCTGCTCACCGTTCAGGTCAATCGACTCAAGACATGGAGCCGGCCGGGACTGCTCTGCATCGGCGACGCCGCCCACGCCATGTCGCCGGTCGGCGGCGTCGGCGTCAATCTCGCGATTCAGGACCCCGTCGCCGCCGCCAATCTACTTGGCGCGAAACTGCGTGGCGACGCCCTCACCGATGCGGATGTGGCTTTGGTGCAGCGGCGACGCGAATTTCCGACGCGCGTCACGCAGGCGATTCAGCTCTTCATCCAGAATCGCGTGGTGCGCGGCGTGCTCTCAGCCGACAGGCCGTTCGAGGCGCCGCTGGTCCTGCGCCTGTTCGACGCCATGCCGCTGCTGCGCCGCCTGCCGGCGCGGCTCATCGGGCTCGGCGTGCGGCCCGAGCACATCGAACTTAACCGCGACGCCAGTTCCGCCTGATCCGTCGGGCCCTGTCATTCCCGGCAGGCCGAAGGCCTGACCGGGAATCTAGAGCCGATCCAAGAATGCTAGTTTTGCTCTAGATTCCCGATCGCGCTTCGCGCGTCGGGAATGACAGCCTAACCGTTCAAACGAATGCCATATGACGGCGAGATCACTCGACGTCGCGGATGAAGGCGCCGAAGGCGCGTGGGCCGTCGCCGGTTTCGGCCTTGCCGACGACTTTGAGCGTCTGCGCGTCGAGCGCCCAAAGTTCGTTCGAGAACCAGTTGGCGACATAGACGCGCGCGCCATCCGCGCTCGCGGCGAGGCCTTCGGGATATTCGCCGACCTTCAGAGTCTCGAGCGGCGCCCGAGTCTCGGCGTCGAAGACGCTGACGCTGTCGCCGTGCTGATTGGCGACGAAGATTCGGCCCTTGGCGAGCGCCACCGTATAGGGCCGGCTGCCGCATTTGAGCGTCGCGATCACTTTGCGCGCGGCAAGATCGATGACGCTGACGTCATCCGACTCGACATTGGCGGAATAGGCGCGCTTTCCGGAAGCGTCGATCGTCACGCCGAATGGATGTTTGCCGACGGGTAAGGTCGCGACGCGCGTAAAAGAAGCTGCGTCGATAAGCGACAGCGCATTGTCGTCACGGTCGGCGACGATGATCGTTTGCGCGTCCGGCGTAACGGCGACGCCCGACGCCATCGCGCCGACGCCGACGCTGCGCTGCGCGCCGTTTGTCAGATCGATCTCGACGAGGCGCCGGCCGTAAAGATCGGCGACATAAACGCGCCTGCCGTCGGGACTCGCCGCGACGCCAAGCGGTCCGCCTTCGACAGGAATGCGCTTCTCGATCTTGCGCGTCGCGGCGTCGACGATGGTGAGAAACTTGCCTTCGGGGCTGGTGACGAAAGCGCGCGCGCCGTCGCGCGACACGGCGATCCCCGCCGGCTTGCCGCCGATCGGCAACGTCGCGACGGTCTCCATTCTGGAAAGATCGACGATCGAGAGCGCATTGGCGCCTTGCGCGGTGACGAAAGCTTCCGCGGCGATCGCGGGGGAGGAAATAAAAAGGAGCGCGCCAAATAAGGCGCGAGTCCGCCCCCTCTCCCCATTTACGGGGAGAGGGCTGGGGTGAGGGGCCGGGGCGTTATTCCGAGCCATTCGATTATCCGCGATAGATTCGCAAAATCACCAAGCCCCTCACCCTAACCCTCTCCCCGCTATTCGCGGGGAGAGGGAACTTTCCCCTCAACCTTCGCCTTCAGCGCGGCGAGATAGGCGCGCTGCAGCGCCGTCACCGCGGCGATGGCGACGTCGTCGTTGAGCTCCGGCGGCGGATCATTGTTGGGATGGCCGCGATAGAAGCGCGCCTTCCACTCGACCTCGGTCTTGCCGCCTTCCGCCGGCCGCACAGTGATCAGCGCGGTGTAATTGGTCGCCGGCAGGCGCTTCGGATCGTCGCCCTCGCGATGCAGGCCGAGCATCATCCGCTCGGCGTCGCGCTTGGTCAGAAGCTCGTCGATGACGCCGCCATCGGCCATGATCAACCGGCGCCGCGCCTTATCGGGAACGTCTTCGCCCGACGCTTCGACGCGGGCGACGCCGGGCAGCCAGTCGGCGTGCGTGAAGTCGCTAACCACCGCCCAGACTTTTTCTGGCGGCGCGTCGAGGATCGCCGTCTCGACCACTTTGAGCGGCGACGCGCCATGCGCCGCGAGCGCGGCGAGCGGCGGCGACGAAACGAGCGCCGCCGCGCCTCCAAGAAAAAGCCGGCGCGTCACGGCGATATCGACGGGCGCTTGGCGCATGGCGCGGCGCTTACTTGCCCTCCGCCTTGGCCTTCAACGCGGCGAGGCCGGTTTTGTAGACATCGGTCACCGCCTTCACCCCCGCCTCGTCGGAGAGTTCCGGCGGCGGATCATTGTTCATGAAGCCGCGATAGAAGGCGCCCTTCCATTCGACGACGCTCTTGCCGCCTTCGTCCTTCACCGAAATCGTCGACGAATAATTGTTGACCGGCAGCACCTTCACATCGACGGCGTCGATCTTGTAGCTCATCGACTTGCCGTCGGCGTCATATTTGGTGAGCGACTCGTCGATGACGCCGCCATTCTGCAAGGTCAGCTTGCGCTTGGCGTCGGCGCCATTGCCGCCGGTCCCTTCCACCTTGGCGACGCCTGGATGCCAGCTCAAATCCTGAAAATTGCCAATGATCTCCCAGACCTTGCCAGCGGGCGCGTCGATCTCGATTTTTTCCACGACCTTCTGTCGCGACGGACCATGCGCGACGGCCGGTCCGGCCAGCAACCCGGCGGAAAGAAGCGACAGGGCCGCAGCGGCAAAGGCGCGGCGCGCAAGCACGAATGTCATTAGGTTCTCCCGAGAAGCCTGACCTTGGCCGCCGGCGTGGGGCGGCAGGCCGCACATAAGGGCGCCTGAAGCGGCGGCGTCAAGCGCGGATGCGTCGGGAGTCACACAACCGTCTTGCTGGAGCGTCATCTGCGGGCCATGCCCTATTTGCGCGCCCTGGCCTTTGTCATCACGCTGACCGGCGCTTTCATCTTTCTCGTCCCGCTGCAAGCGCTGGCGCGCCGGCGCGGCTGGCCGGTTCAGCACGCGATCCAGACGCGCTTCTGCCGCGCGGTCTGCGCCGTCATCGGCGTCAAGGTGGAGGCGCAGGGCGCCCTGCCCGCGCATGCGCCGCGCTTCGTCGTCGCCAATCATGTGTCATGGACCGACATTATCGCGCTCGCGAGCCTCTATCATTTCGTCTTCCTGGCGAAGAGCGAGGTCGCGCGCTGGCCCGTGCTCGGACTGCTGGCGCGGTTGCAAGGCACGATCTTCGTCGAACGCGGCGCAAAGCAGGATGTCGCGCGCGTCAATGACGCACTCGCCGGCGCGCTGCGCGGCGGGAGCGATCTCGTCGTCTTTGCCGAGGGCACGTCGAGCGACGGCGCCGATGTTCGGCCCTTTCGCTCGGCGCATTTCGCGCCACTCGAAGAGATGGCCGCGCGCGGCGAAGCGCCGACTCTCGCGCCTGTCGCGATCGGCTATTGCGACGGCGCGCGCAGGATCGATGTCGGCTGGTACGGCGATATGACCTTCCTGCCGCATCTGTGGAGCCTGATGAAACGCGACCGGGTTGAGTGCCATGTCAGCTTCGGCGCGCCGATCGCGACGCGCGGCAGGGACCGAAAAACACTCGCGGT
Source organism: Methylocystis sp. (assembly GCF_046349115.1). Taxonomy (GTDB): domain Bacteria; phylum Pseudomonadota; class Alphaproteobacteria; order Rhizobiales; family Beijerinckiaceae; genus Methylocystis. The sequence continues at coordinate 234,450 of NZ_JAXMCX010000004.1, forward strand.
CGAGACTCGTGCGAGCGTGCAGGCGCTCCTCGCATCACTCATTGAAGCCGAAGACTCGGATAGCCCTTCGAGACGCGCGCTTCCCGCGCTCAGCACGGAACCCGCCGCCTGGCGCTGAGAACCGGTCGGCGCAGATTCGACGCTGTCACTTCGCGAGATAGGGAAGCAGATCGGTGTGATGGCCGATCATCTTCCACTTGCCCTGCTCCAGCCGGTAGACATTCGTCGCCCTTAGGCGCACGCGCTCGGTCTTGCCCGAAGCATTGGTATTTTCGCCCTGCTCGTAATTGCTGACGACCGCAAGGTCATCGCGGACCACGGCGTGAATCTCGACCGGCTCGACATGCCCGTCAAGTTTGAGCGCCGCCTGTCGGTCCCAGTCCTTGGAAACATTCGCCCAGCCGATTTCGAATCGGCCGTTCGGGCCCATGTAGCTGATGTCGTCAGCATGCGAGCAGACCTCGCGCATCGGCGCGACGTCGCCCACGAAGAGCTTGTTCAAGGCTGCGTAGAAGGCGCTGTTGGCGGCCGCCACACCGGCGGCGTCAGCCGCCCCGGCGCCGCGCGGCGACAGGATGCCCGCCGCCATGACCGTCATCGAAAATACAAGTCCTGCGAGAAAGCGAGATCGCATCTGGAAAACCCCATTAGCCATTGAATGAGCGGCGAGGCTTGTATCACGCATCGAGCGGCGGCCGCGGCGGCCTCCCGTCTCGCGGCGCGGATCAACCGACTCCGCTTGCCGAATCTCTCGGAATGGCCGACGCTCGGCGTCAGGCGACTGGAATTTTCCCCAATATCCACTAAATTTTCCACATATTGTCGTTCTTTTAATTTTTGACCACTACATCTTGACGCCGTCGGAAGACTCGCGCAGTCTGGAGGCTCACGGAATGACGACGCGGCGAATGTTCCCCAGGGAGTTCGGCCGTCTCCGGCGCCAGCCGGACGTGAGCGTCGCTTTGCGTGGGCGTGATCCTCGTTATCGGCGTGCTTTCAATCGCGGCGCATCGGTTCGCGATCTTAGGGCGCGCGTCTTTCGAGTTCCGAATTGGGCAAGATTTGCGTCGCGGGCCGGCGAACGGCTGCGCGCGGGCGGACGCCTGCGTCTTGAGGGGATGGAACGATGAAAATTGAGCGGCGCTACACCAAGTCTGGCGAATCTCCTTATGCCAATATCGCCTTCCGCGTGACGAAGAGCGAAATCCGCAATCCCGACGGCTCGATCGTCTTCTCCCTCGACAATATCGAAGTCCCGAACCAGTGGAGCCAGGTCGCGGCCGACGTTCTGGCGCAGAAATATTTCCGCAAGGCCGGCGTGCCGGCGCGCTTAAAGCGCGTCGAAGAGAACGCCGTCCCCTCCTTCCTGTGGCGCTCCGTCGCCGATACGGAGGCGCTCGCAAACCTTCCCAAGGATCAGCGCCTCGTCTCCGAAATCTCGGCCAAGCAGGTCTTCGACCGCCTCGCCGGCGCCTGGGCCTATTGGGGCTGGAAGGGCGGCTATTTCGACACCGAGGAAGACGCCCAGGCGTTCAGCGACGAGCTTCGCTACATGCTCGCCATGCAGATGGCGGCGCCGAATTCCCCACAATGGTTCAACACCGGCCTGCACTGGGCCTACGGCGTCGACGGGCCGAGCCAGGGCCATTTCTACGTCGACTACGCCAACGGCAAGATGGTGAAGTCGAAGTCGGCTTACGAGCATCCGCAGCCGCACGCCTGTTTCATCCAGTCGATCGCCGACGATCTCGTCAATGACGGCGGCATCATGGATCTATGGGTGCGCGAGGCGCGGCTGTTTAAATATGGCTCCGGCACCGGCACCAATTTCTCCAAGCTGCGCGGCGAGAAGGAGAAGCTTTCGGGCGGCGGCTCCTCTTCCGGCCTGATGTCCTTCCTCAAGATCGGCGACCGCGCCGCCGGCGCGATCAAATCCGGCGGCACGACGCGGCGCGCGGCGAAAATGGTCGTCGTCGACATCGATCACCCGGACGTCGAAGCGTTCATCGACTGGAAGGTGAAGGAGGAAGAAAAGGTCGCTTCGCTCGTCACCGGCTCGAAGATCGTCAAGAAACATCTCAAAGCGATCATGCGCGCCTGCGTGAATTGCGAGGGGCCCGGCGACGATTGCTTCAACCCGGAGATCAATCCGGCGCTGAAACGCGAGATCAAGCTCGCGCGCCGCAACGACGTGCCGGACAATTACATCAAGCGCGTCATCCAATTCGCCAAACAGGGATATAAGGACATCCAGTTCGACACCTATGACACGGACTGGGACAGCGAAGCCTATCTCACCGTCTCCGGCCAGAACTCGAACAATTCGGTGCGCGTCACCGATGAGTTTTTGCAGGCGGTCGAGAAGGACGGCGACTGGAGCCTTGTCAAGCGCCTCGACGGCAAGGTTTCGAAGACGCTAAAAGCCCGCGAGCTATGGGAGAAGATCGGCTACGCCGCCTGGGCCTCCGCCGATCCCGGCATTCAGTTCCATACGACGATCAACGATTGGCACACCTGCCCGGCCGGCGGCCCGATTCGCGCGTCGAATCCGTGTTCGGAATATATGTTCCTCGACGACACGGCCTGTAACCTCGCGTCGCTCAATCTGCTGCAGTTCCGCAATCCCGAGACCAAGTGCATCGACGTCGATTCCTACGAACACGCCGTGCGGCTGTGGACCATCGTGCTCGAAATCTCGGTGCTGATGGCGCAGTTCCCCTCAAAGGAGATCGCGCAGCTTTCTTACGACTACCGCACGCTCGGGCTTGGCTACGCCAATGTCGGCGGCCTGTTGATGTCGTCGGGCGTCGCCTATGACAGCGAGGCGGGCCGCGCCATCGCCGGCGCGCTGTCGGCGATCATGACCGGCGTCTGCTATGCGACGTCCGCCGAAATGGCCAAGGAGCGCGGACCTTTCGTGCGCTTCATGGAGAATCGCGAGGCGATGCTGCGGGTGATCCGCAATCATCGCCGCGCCGCGCATGGCGAACGCGTCGGCTATGAGAAACTCGCAATCATGCCTGTGCCGCTCGACAAGGCCGCCTGCCCCGATCAAGCGTTGATCGAACGCGCCGGCGCCGCCTGGGACAGAGCGCTGGCGCAAGGCGAACTCTATGGCTATCGCAATGCGCAGGTAACTGTCGTGGCGCCGACCGGCACGATCGGCCTCGTGATGGATTGCGACACGACCGGCATCGAACCCGATTTCGCGCTGGTCAAATTCAAGAAGCTCGCCGGCGGCGGCTATCTCAAAATTGTCAACCGCGCCGTGCCGGAGGGTCTGCGCGCGCTCGGTTATCGCGAGAGCGAAATCGCCGAGATCGAAGCTTACGCCGTCGGCCACGCGTCGCTCTCCAACGCGCCGGCGATCAACACCGCAAGTCTGCGCGCGCGCGGCTTTACTGACGAGAAAATCGCCGCGATCGAGGCGGCGCTACCCTCCGCCTTCGACATCAAATTCGTCTTCAACAAATGGACGCTCGGACCCGATTTCCTCTCCGAGACGCTCAAAGTTCCGGCGGCTTCGCTCGACGACAAGAATTTCGACCTTCTCTCGCATCTCGGCTTCGCGAAATCAGAGGTCGAAGCGGCAAATATCCATGTCTGCGGCGCGATGACTCTGGAAGGCGCGCCGCACTTAAAGCGCGAGCATTATCCGGTGTTCGACTGCGCCAATCCCTGCGGGCGCACCGGCAAGCGCTATCTCTCCGTCGAGTCGCATATCCGGATGATGGCGGCGGCGCAGCCCTTCATCTCGGGCGCGATCAGCAAGACCATCAATATGCCGAACGACGCCTCGATCGAGGATTGCGAACAGGCCTATCTTCTGTCCTGGCGCCTTGGCCTCAAGGCCAATGCGCTCTATCGCGACGGCTCCAAGCTCTCGCAGCCGCTCTCCGCGCAGCTTATCGCCGGCGACGACGACATCGACACGATGGACGCGATTGAGGAAGTCGTGACCGCGACAATGCCGGCGCGCGCCGCGGCGATCGCCGAGCGCATCGTCGAACGCGTCGTGCATCAGGTGATCCGCGAGCGCGAGAAGCTCCCCGACCGGCGCAAGGGCTATACGCAGAAGGCGGCGGTCGGCGGCCACAAGGTTTATCTGCGCACCGGCGAATATGCCGACGGACGCCTGGGCGAAATCTTCATCGACATGCATAAGGAAGGCGCCGCCTTCCGCAGCCTGATGAATAATTTCGCCATCGCCATTTCGCTCGGCCTGCAATATGGCGTGCCGCTCGAAGAATATGTCGACGCCTTCACCTTCACGCGGTTTGAGCCGGCGGGTCCGGTGCAGGGCAATGACGCGATCAAGAACGCCACGTCGATCCTCGACTATGTCTTCCGCGAACTCGCCGTCTCCTATCTCGGCCGCAACGATCTCGCCCATGTCTCGCCCGACGACATCGGCCATGACGTGCTCGGCAAAGGCCAGCACGAAGGCAAGGCGCCTGAGACGAATTCCGTCGTCTCGCGCGGATTGCTGCGCTCCAAGACCGACCGGCTGATGGTGGTGCAGGGCGGCGGCGCGACCGCGTTGAGGTCGGAGCCGACGCCGGAAGTCGTGCGCGAGGCGGAAGCCCTGTCGTCGCTCGGCTGGACTGAGCCGACGAAGACCGTCACCGGCGTCGCCGAAAAACGCGCCGAAGCGCGCATGAAAGGCTATGTCGGCGAAGCCTGCCCTGAGTGCGCCAATTTCACGCTGGTCCGCAACGGGACGTGTCTGAAATGCGAGACGTGCGGGGCGACGACGGGGTGTTCGTGAGCAATGTTATAGGTACTTTGTTACGAGAATTCGCAAATCTCACAAAATGGCGCGAGCCTGTCATTTGGAGATCAATATGTCGACTTCGAAACGTGATGCATCGAAAGCTTCGAAACTTCTCAGAAGCAAGACATCTTCTAAAGATGTGAAGTCGGTGGCGGGATCTGATTTGGCGCAAGCAAAGCACAAGGCGGCAAAGAAAAAGAAGTGAAGGGGAAGAGAAGTCCTCGTCCTTCGAGACGCGCCCTGCGGGCGCTCCTCAGGATGAGGACTGCTTGGTGGCGCGGTTATTGTAGCGCGACAAGCGATCGGGGCATGTCCACAAAAATGCTGCGCAATCCAAGGCTCCTCAGGATGAGGACTGCTTTCAGGCGCGGGATAAATGTTCAGAAGTTCTACTTAAAAACTGCGCAACATAAGGCCCCTCATCCTGAGGAGGCCGCGTAGCGGCTGTCTCGAAGGACGAGGGGCCGACTCCAGTAGCGGACAATCGGCGCCGCTTCCTGCGAAGCGCGAATTCTGAATCGCGCAGTCCTCGTCCTTCGAGACGCGCCCTACGGGCGCTCCTCAGGATGAGGACTGCTTATGGGCGCTTCAACATGAGGGCTGCTTGGGGCCGCCCTTCTTGTTTCTGCGCGCCGCCAGCGCCGGCAGCGCGTCATAATCACCGCGGATCAGCGCGTCCTTCTTGGCGCGGCTCCAGCCCTTGATTTGGCGCTCCGTCGCGATGGCCTCCGTCAGCAGTTCAAAATGTTCGGACCAGACCAGCTTCACGGGTCGGCGCCGCGTCGTGTAATCGGCGTTGATCCCGAGATTGTGTTCGCTGACCCGCGTTTCGACCTCCTTGCGCGTCAGACCGGCGTAATAGCTGCCGTCGGCGCAGAGCAGAATGTAGACGCTCGCGCCGTTAACCACCGCCGTCCTCGTCCTTCGAGACGCCGCCTTCGGCGGCTCTTCAGGATGAGGACTGCTTGCAGGCTTGTCCAGAGAGAGAGCAGCAAGGGTCGTTCATCCCCTGCAGCTGCGAAACATAAGGCCCCCCATCCTGAGGAGGCCGCGTAGCAGCCGTCTCGAAGGACGAGGAAGCCACAGGCTCTGTTCCTGTCAACTCAGCTCCTCGGCGCGCTCCTCATGGGCGATCCGATCGAGCACGGCGTTGACCATTCCTGACTCGGTCGGGCCGAAAAAGGCGCCGGCGACGTCGACATATTCCTTGATGACAACGCGCGCCGGCACGTCCTTTCGCGCGCGCAGCTCATAGGCGCCGGCACGTAAGGCGGCGCGCATCACCGACTCCAGCCGCGATAGCGGCCAACCGCCGGCAAGCGCGCGATCAATCTGCCGGTCGATCGCCACCTGATCGGTCAGCACGCCCTGCAGCACGTCGCGAAAGAAGGAAGCGTCCGCCGGCTTATATTGCGCGCCCTCGATCTCGCGCCCGATCCAATGCGACTCGAACTCGGCGAAAATCTCATTGAGGCCCTTGCCGGCGACTTCCATCTGATAGAGCGCCTGCACGATGGCGAGACGCGCCGCCGAACGTTGATCCAGACTCATGCGACGCCCCGTTTGAGGCGCACCAGCGCCAGCGCCGCGCGGGCGGCGTCGGCGCCCTTGTTTCCCTGTTTCGGATCGGCGCGCACGATCGCCTGCGCTTCGTTCTCGACGGTGAGCACGCCATTGCCGAGCGGCAGCCGGCGCGACACCGAAAGATTGGTGAGCGCGCGCGCGCTCTCATTGGCGACGAGTTCGAAATGATAGGTCTCGCCGCGGATGACGCAGCCGAGCGCCACGACGCCGTCATAAGGCGCGCCGGCGAGTTCGGAATCGTCAAGCGCGATCGCCGCCGCCGTGGCGAGCTCCAGCGCGCCGGGGACATGGATCACCGTCGCCTGCGCCTGCAGCGCCCGCAACGCGTCAAGCGCGCCGTCGCGCAGCATGTCGACGATATCGGCGTTGAACTTCGTCGCGACGACGAGAATGCGCGCGCCGGGAACGGGCGCGGAATCATCATCGTCGGGTGCAAAACCTGCCATGGGGACTCCAGAATGCGCGCAACCCTCTCCCATCGGGAGAGGGTGGCTGCAAAGCAGCCGGGTGAGGGGCGGCGATCTCGAATATGAAAAGCAGGCGGGAGGCGACCCCCGCAGCAACCAGATTTGCCGAGACGCCAACCCCTCACCCGACCCGGCTGCGCCGGGCCGCCCTCTCCCTATGGGAGAGGGAATCCGCGAGCCGATTTTGTGCGCGGGTTATGTCACATGAGCGGCGCGTTGTCAGCGCTCCAACTCTTTCACGCATTCACGTCGTGGCGCAGGCTATCTCGCCTCGCTCAACCTTGCCGCATAGCGCGCCATCAGATCGACTTCGATGTTGAGCGCGTCCGCTGCCCGGCGCGCGCCGAGCGTCGTCACGGCCAGCGTATGCGGAATGAGCAGCACGGAAAAGCGATTCTCCTCGACCTCATTCACCGTGAGCGAAACGCCGTCGAGCGCGACCGAGCCCTTTTTGGCGATGAAGCGCGACAGGTCGCGCGGCGCCTCGAACCACAAGAGGCACATGTCGTCAAAGTCCTCGCGCGACAGAACTTTCGCGACGCCGTCGACATGGCCGGTGACGATATGGCCGCCGAGTTCGTCGCCGATCTTCAAGGCGCGTTCGAGATTGATGCGCGTTCCACAGGCCCATGCGCCGACCGTCGTCACCGCGAGCGTCTCGGCGGCGGCGTCAACCTCAAAGACCGTACGCGCGCCTTCACGCGCGACGGCGACGACCGTCAGGCAGACGCCCGAGCAGGCGATCGAGGCGCCAAGCGCGGTGCTGTCGGCGTCGTAAGAACAGGCGATGCGCAGGCGCCGCAATTCGCCGCGCGGCGCGACTGAAATTACTTCGCCCATATCGGTGACGATTCCGGTGAACATCAGCCGACCCGCGCGTAACGGGTCATGGTGTCGGCGCCGAGCGCGCGCGTTTCGATCAGACGATAGCGCGCGTCGTCTTCGAGCGCAGCGCGCGCCGCCGGCGTCAGCGCGGGACGCCCTTCCCTGCCCAACGGCTTGACGCCGGTGTGCAGGATCACCTCGTCGGCAAGATCGGCGGCGAGCAGACTTTCGGCGACGCGCGGACCGCCTTCGCTGAACACGCGGGTGACGCCGCGATCGGCGAGCAGCCTGAGCGCGCTCGGAAGATCAAGCAGGCCGTCATGCGTCGCGACGCAGGCGACCTCGGCGCCGGTGGCGTTTTCGAACGCCTTGACCGACTCATCGGAAACCGCCGAGCCGGTGATCACCAGCAGCGGCGTTTCACGCGCCGTGGACGCGAGGCGCGAACGCGGCGACAGCGAAAGTTTCTCGTCGAGCACGACCCGCAGCGGCTTGCAGTTCTGCATGCCCGGCAGGCGCACGGTCATCAGCGGATCGTCGACGCGCGCCGTGCCGCCGCCGATCATGATCGCGTCATGGAGCGAGCGCTGCACATGGGTGAAGGCGTCGGCGACCGGGCCGGTGATGTGCAGGCGCGGATCATGCGCGGCGCCGGCGGCGTAGCCGTCCGCGGTGCGCGCCAGTTTCAGCGTGATCATCGGCCGGCGGCGGGTGACGCGCAGAATATGCCCGAGATGATCGGCGCGCGCCGCGGCGGCGCCCGGCCCGACCAGCACCTCGATGCCCGCATTGCGCAATCGCGCATGGCCGTCGCCGGAGACGCGCGGGTCCGGGTCCTCAAGCGCCGCGACGACCCGCGCGACGCCGCCGGCGATGATCGAATCGACGCAGGGCGGCGTCGCGCCATGATGCGCGCAAGGCTCCAACGTCACGTAAAGCGTCGCGCCGCGCGCCGCCTCGCCGGCGGCCGCCATGGCGATCGCCTCGGCATGCGGGCGCCCGCCCGGCGCCGTCCAGCCGCGGGCGATGACAATCCCGTCGCGCACCAGCAGCGCTCCGACCGCCGGATTGGGCGCTGTGCGGCCGAGATTGCGCCGGCCGAGCGCCAGCGCCGCCGCCATATAGGCGTCGTCGGTCGCGGCCTGCAGGAAGGATTTGTGAAGCGTCATGACTTCTCTGGGTCGTCCCCGCCCGACGCAAAGACCGCGCCGTCGCCGCCGCTCTCCAATTCGTCGATCACCGCCGAAAAATCGCTGACCTCGCGAAAATCGCGATAGACCGAAGCGAAGCGCACGAAGGCGACGGCGTCGAGCGAGCGCAGGCCTTCGATGACGAGTTCGCCGATGCGCTGGCTTTCGACCTCGACTTCGCCGAGGCTTTCAAGCTGACGCACGATTCCAGAAATCATCTGCTCGACCCGCTCCGGCTCGACCGGACGCTTGCGCAAAGCGATTTCGACCGAGCGGGTCAGCTTGTCGCGATCGAAGGGTGCGCGGCGGCCTGATTTCTTGACGACGATGATTTCGCGCAGCTGCACGCGCTCGAAAGTGGTGAAGCGCCCGCCGCAGGTTGGACAGACGCGGCGCCGGCGTATGCAGGACGAATCCTCCGCCGGGCGGGAGTCCTTCACCTGCGTGTCGGCGGAGCCGCAATAGGGACAGCGCATCTTGCGTCCTTCGAGCCGCGCGGAACACCCTCCCCTGGAGGGGGAGGGTCGAGCCCGCGAAGCGGGGTCGGGGTGGGGTGACAAACCAACTCGACTCGGGGTTCACCCCCACCCGGTCGCCGCCGGCGACCGACCTCCCCCCTCAAGGGGGAGGTGGACGTCCCACCTTTTAATAGATCGGGAACTTCGCGGTGAGCGCGTGAACCTTTTCCTTCACCGCGGCTTCGGTCGCGGCGTTGCCCTCCTCGCCCTTCGACGACAAGCCGTCGAGCACTTCGACGATCATCTTGCCGACCGCTTTGAATTCGTCCTGGCCAAAGCCGCGCGAGGTCGCCGCCGGCGAGCCGAGACGAATGCCGGAGGTGACGAAGGGCTTCTCCGGATCGAAGGGAATGCCGTTCTTGTTGCAGGTGATATGGGCGCGGCCGAGAGCGGCTTCCGCCGCCTTGCCTGTGATTTTCTTGGGGCGCAGATCGACGAGCATCAGATGATTGTCGGTGCCGCCCGAGACGATCGCGAGGCCGGCGTCGACCAGCGTCTGCGCCAGCGTCTGGGCGTTGTCCTTGACCTGCTGCTGATAGGTCTTGAACTGCGGGGTCAGCGCCTCGCCGAAGGCCACCGCCTTGCCGGCGATGACATGCATCAGCGGACCGCCCTGCAGACCGGGGAAGACCGCCGAATTGATCTTCTTGGCGATGTCCTCGTCATTGGTCAGCACCATGCCGCCGCGCGGGCCGCGCAACGTCTTATGCGTCGTGGTGGTGACGACATGGGCGTGCGGGAAAGGCGAGGGATGCAGGCCCGCGGCCACGAGGCCGGCGAAATGCGCCATGTCGACCATGAAATAGGCCCCGACGCTGTCGGCGATCTTGCGGAAGCCTTCGAAGTCCCAAATGCGCGAATAGCCCGAGCCGCCGGCGATGATCAGCTTCGGCTTGTGCTCCTTGGCGAGCGCGGCGACCTGCTCCATGTCGATGCGATTGTCATCCTTGCGCACCGTATAGGGAACAGGCTTGAACCATTTGCCGGAGAGATTGACCGGCGAGCCATGCGTCAGATGGCCGCCGGCGGCGAGATCGAGGCCCATGAAAGAATCGCCCGGCGTCGCGAGGGCGAGGAACACCGCCTGATTGGCCTGCGAGCCGGAGTTCGGCTGCACATTGGCGAAGCCGCAGTCAAACAGCTTCTTGGCGCGGTCGATCGCGAGATTTTCGGCGATGTCGACGAACTGGCAGCCGCCGTAATAGCGCTTCCCGGGATAGCCCTCGGCGTATTTGTTGGTGAGAACCGAGCCCTGGGCCTCAAGCACCGCCTTGGAGACAATATTCTCCGACGCGATCAGTTCAATCTCATGCCGCTGGCGGCCGAGTTCGAGTTCGATCGCCTTGGCGATTTCCGGATCGGAAGCGCTGACGGAGGCGGTGAAGAAACCGGAATGGCTCATGGAATTGGACCTCTATGCCTAACGGCGCTGAACGAAAGCAAAAACCGGCTCCCGGCGTTAAGCGGCGAAGCCGGTCCTTACGACGCGCATCGTGAGAGGGGTCGCTTATCACGACGAAGTCGTGACGGGAAGAGCGGCCGCTGTCGCGGACCCGGTCCGGGGCCGCAAGCGCTGAAATGACGCATTCGGGCCCGGTCTTTTTGCGGCGCCATAATTTGGCTTCAAACGGGCGTTTGAAATTCAATCAGTCGTTTTAAACGGAGGTTCGCCATGGGGAGCCATTTGGAGGAAAAATTTGCCGCCGCCGGCGCGAGGTCGCGCCGGCTTCTCGTCGACGCCGCCGTCTGCTTCGTCGCGACCTCGCTCGTCGCCGTCGTGCCGCCGCAATGGAAGAATGGCGAAGCGTTGAAGGAGATGGTTTTCACCACCGACCCGGTGAGCGGCAAGATCATCGATCGGCTCCTGTCCGACGACCCCGAGCGTGGCGCGACGGAGCGCGACGGCGCCGCGCCGACGCCGGCCGTCGTCACGGTCTATCCCCGGGAGCACATCTATGATTGGTCAAACGAAATCGCCCCTGTGACGACGGAGACGCGCCCCGCGAAGCCGACGAAAGTCGCAGCTTCGCGCAAGCCGTCTGCGGAAACGAGAAACCCTGTCGAGTCGACGCCCCGAACGCCCCCGACCAAGAACGCCGAACCGGTCGCCCAGACAACGGGCGAAAGCGCGGACCAACCGGAACGGAGTTTCTTGGCCAAGTTCGACCCGACAGGGCTCCCATCAAAACTGGCCCCGCTCGGCCAAAAGGTGTGGAATGGGGCGACCTCGCTGACCGGCGCGGTGTCGGGCTTCGTCAACGCCTATCGTTTTTGAGGACCAGGATTGAGTAATCTGGATCAGGCGCGCGTCGCCTCTCGCACTGCGGAGACGACGCGCGCGGCGCTCATCAAGGCCGCGACGTCAGTCTTCGCCGAATATGGGTATGACGGAGGCTCGGTGCGGCTCATCACGCAACGGGCGACCGCCAATCAGGCCGCCGTGAACTATCACTTCGGCGGCAAGGAAGGGCTCTATCGCGAAGTGCTGCTCGCCGCGACGCGGGCCTTCGAAGAGAATGCGTTCCTGGACGCGGAAGAACTCGACGGGCTTTCGCCCGAAGACGCGTTGCGGCGCTATCTGCATCAATTCCTGCTGCCGCTCGTCAAGCGCGATCGCGTCAGCCGCTATCTGCGCATCTTCGCCTGGGAAAGCGTGCAGCCGAGCCAGGTCTTCAGCGCCTTCATCGCCAACTCATCGCCGCGCATCTTTCGCCTTGCGGAGCGCGTCGTGCGGCGTTTCCTGCCGCAAGACGCCTCTCCAGAGACCGTCACATTCGCGACGCTATGGCTGGCGCAGCAGCCGATGTTCTTCGTGCGCGAAGCCGAACGGCTGGCGCAGCCGCCATTCTCGCTGAAATTCGACGAAGACGCTCTGGAGCGCCTCGTCGATACGCTGACGAGCTTCAGCCTTCGCGGCCTTGGAAACCAGTAGATCGCTGACGCGCATCTTTTGAATTTTATTCGTTCAAATTCCTTACCCGACGCATTTTCCAAAGCGAGGCGACGTCCGCTTCGACGGAAAGCGTTCAATCGACAGGCTAAGAGATGAATGATCGAAGAGGATGGCCGGATCGGCGCGACATTCTTGGCATGATCGCCGCATTGACGACCGGAGGGGCGACGCGCAAGAGCTTCGCTGAAACGCCGACCGATGACTCGGCGCCTCCCCTGCTCGGGGCGCGGGCGTGCCTTTTGACGCCGGAAGCGGTACAGGGCCCCTATTATTTCGATCCAAAACTGGTTCGGTGCGACATTCGCGAGAACAAGACCGGCGTTCCGATCTTGTTGCGCCTCCAAATCGTCGATCAGACATGCCGACCGATCGCCGGCGCGCGAGTCGACGTCTGGCATTGCGACGCCGCTGGCCTCTATTCGAACTATGCCGGACAGGGCGACAACCGTGCGCAGCCGATCAGCACGATAGGCGAATCCTTCCTGCGCGGCTCGCAGCTCGCTGACGACGCCGGCGTCGCGACATTCAAGTCCATTTATCCAGGCTGGTATCCCGGACGCACGCCGCACATTCATTTCAAGGCGTTCCTGAACGACGCCAACATTTTGACTGGACAGCTCTTCTTCCCGGACGCGCTCAGCGAATTCATCTATCGCGACATTCGTCCCTATTCGGCGCGGACGGCCAAGCGAGACACGATGAACAAGAATGATTTCATCGCGATTGGCGCCGGACCTGGCTCCTTCGCGAGCGTCACCGAGGAAAAACAGCGCTACCTCGTCACGCTCGTAATTGGAGTTGACCCCGCCGCCCGTTCAAAAGCGTCCGCCGACATCACGCCGCAAGCGCTTGGACCGCCGACGTCCGGCGCGCCGTCGTTGCGAGACCCAAAGCGAGTCCCGCCAATCGTACCCGGAATGGACTGACGCGCCCTCTTGAAATTCGCCGCCTTTGAGCAATCGAGGACTGAAATGCAGACGCTGTGGTATGGCAGATATTATGAGGCGGTTCTGGTCGAGGCTCAACGATATCTGGAGCTAACCCAGAATCTCTTCATCATTGCGATGACGATCGCGCTCGTCGTCGTGCTCTGGGCGCTTGTCAAAGGCGCATAGGCTTCTCACCTCTTGTGAATTTCGAGCGCCCCGTCAGTCAGGCGCCTTTCTGATAATCCTTCACATCCGAGAATTTCACCGCAGGATTGCGCTCGGCGTCATAGTTGAGCTGGAACGCAGACGAACTCATGAAGACGGGCGCGCCGTCGAGATCGTCGGCGATGCTGGAGCCATTGGCGTCGATGAAGCTCTTCAGCTTTGCCGGCTCGTCCGACGCGATCCAGCGGCAGATCGTGAAGCGCGGCTGTTCATAACGCGTCTGCAATCCATATTCGGCGTCGAGACGCGTCGCCAGCACGTCGAGCTGCAAGGCGCCGACGACGCCGACGATCGGACCCGACCCGTCATGCGGGGTAAACACCTGCACGACGCCCTCCTCCGCGAGCTGCTGCAAGGCCTCGCGCAACTTCTTCGCCTTCATCGCATCGCCGATGAGAATGCGGCGCAAAATTTCCGGAGCGAAGCTCGGCACGCCGCGGAAGACAATTTCTTCTCCTTCGGTCAGCGTATCGCCGATGCGCAATTGTCCGTGATTGGGCAGGCCGACGACATCGCCCGCATAGGCTTCATCGGCGATCGAGCGGTCGCGCGCGAAGAAGAATTGCGGCGCATTGATCGGAATATTCTTGCCGGTGCGAATGAGCTTCGCCTTCATGCCGCGCGTCAGCCTGCCCGAACAGACCCGCATGAAGGCGATGCGGTCGCGATGGTTTGGGTCCATATTCGCCTGAATCTTGAAGACGAAGCCGGTCATCTTCGGCTCTTTCGCTTCAACAAGACGCTTGTCGGCCTCCTGAGCGCGCGGGCTCGGCGCATATTCGGCCATCGCGTCGATGAGATCGCGGACGCCGAAATTGCGCAGCGCGCTGCCGAAGAAAACCGGCGTCAGATGGCCTTCGCGGAAGTCTGCAAGATCGAAGGGCTTGCTGCCCGCTTCGGCGAGCGTCGCCTCATCGCGCCATTCGTCCGCGCCGCCCGGCAGCAGCGCATCGAACAACGGATCGTCGAGGCCGCTCGTCGTCAATTCTTCGGCGTCCTTGTCGAGCTGTCGGACGGTCTTCGTGGCGAATCGGTAAGTGCCGGCGAAGCTCTTGCCCGAGCCGATCGGCCATGTGATCGGCGTCGCGTCGAGCGCCAGCGTCTTCTCGATTTCGTCGAGGAGATCGAAAGGATCGCGCGCTTCGCGGTCGAGCTTGTTGATGAAGGTGACGATCGGAATGTCGCGCAGGCGGCAGACTTCGAAAAGCTTTCGGGTGCGCGCTTCGATGCCCTTGGCGGCGTCGATCACCATCACCGCGGCGTCGACGGCGGAGAGCGTGCGATAGGTGTCTTCCGAAAAGTCCTCATGGCCCGGCGTGTCCAGGAGATTGAAGACGCAGTCGGCATATTCGAAGGTCATCACCGACGTGACGACCGAGATCCCGCGCTCGCGTTCGATGCTCATCCAGTCGGAACGCGTCTGCTGGGCGTTGCGCTTGGCCTTCACCGCGCCGGCAAGCTGAATCGCGCCGCCGAACAGCAGCAGCTTTTCGGTGAGCGTGGTTTTGCCGGCGTCAGGATGCGAGATGATCGCGAAGGTGCGGCGGCGGGAGACGGGGTCTTGGATGGTAAAGCTGGTCAAGCGGACGTAACCCGTCGCGTTAGATGTCAACGAGCCTCGCCTTTAGAACTCTTTAGCCAATTGCGCCAGTCTTCCAGACCCAGCCACTTACCGGAATGGGTCCCCAGGCCAACATAAGAGGTTTTTTGTGTTTCCTAGGCCGTGTGGACGAATTGATGATTGAAGACTGCGAGGGGATTCCCTCGCGGAATCAGGCATGATTCATAGGACTCCGACTGAGTCGGAGACCAGAAGCCATGTCGACGCGGATGGACGAGGAAGACTGGGCGCATACGCTCGCGGTGTTTCGGGCCTGCCTTCCGCGCCGCGGACGCAAGGCCGAAGACGATCGCCGCTTCCTCGAAGCGCTTCATTTCTTCACGGTCGAAAACGTAAGATGGCGCGCGTTGCCGGAGCGGTTCGGACACTGGAACAGCGTATGGAAACGGTTCGACCGCTTGAGCAAGGCCGGCGTATTCGAGGCCTTCTTCGACACGCTCGCCTCCATGAGTTCGTCGGCGCATCTGATCCAGATGTTCGATTCAACCATCGTGCGCGCGCACGTGTCGGCCGCAGGCGCCAAAGGGGGCAAGAGGCGCAGGCGCTCGGGCGCTCGCGCGGCGGCTTCACCACGAAAATCCACGCGAAGTCGGACGCATCGGGCGACATCATCGCGTTCGATCTGACTGGCGGCGAGGCTGCCGACGCACCGCATTTCGAAACGTTGCTCAACATCGGCCCGGATATTCGGCCGCGCGCCGCCATCTGTGACAAGGGCTACGCCAGCAAGGCCAACCGCGCCGCGGCGAGGGCGCGCGGCATCGCCCCGGTCATCCCGCACAAAGCCAATGAGAAAGACAAACCGAAGTTCTTCGCCAAGACGCTCTACAAAGCACGCGCCCGCATCGAGCAGGGCATCGGACGCATCAAACGCTTCAAGCGCGTCGCCCTACGCTGCGAAAAGACAGCCAGAAATTTCCGATCCATCGTCAGTTTCGCCGCAGGCCTGTGCTTGATAAAATTCGTCCACACGGCCTAGGGCGCGCGTTGACCAAGGTTCAACTTCGAGAGGAAACCAGTGAAGATTGTCGGATCATAGCCGACTGCAAACCCCACGGCCGATATAACGCCAGCTATTCGAACATACTGCGAAGGGTCCACCTTAAGCAAAACCGTTTCGCTTCCACCTCCCGGAACCACAATAGAGATTCCTGCGATATATAGCAGATATATCGCAAAACTCCTTATAGCGCTGGCAATTGGCGGCTCCATCTGGTAAGCTATACTTTGTGAATTCGGGCCTTTTAAAAGGTCTTGGAGTGTTGCTCCGGCAACTGCAACATAAGAGTCCAAGCTTAACCTACTGAGAAAGCCGCCAAGCGATCCAGACAGCAATGCCAGGAAGGCGATATTCGAATATGCATATGTGATCGTGATTGCAGGTAGGTAAACCGGGAAATTGATTGCGCTCAATTTGCAAACAATATTTTGCGCGGGAACTGTAGCGCCAATGGCAAACAACCCCACCCAACCAATAAATAGTAAAATGCAAATGGACGTCTCTTTCCCCTGCAAACCTATCAAAAATTCGTACGCGCTCTTAGCTGCAGTCCGGACTGCACCGACAACTGCGCCGATGGCCGTCAATAGGTAGCGAAATAATATGCTCTGTCGGGTTCCGTCGCCATTGGTGCTTCCCGCCATGATTCTTTCTCCAAGTATTTTTAATGATAACGGTCGTCTTTCCGTGAGCTACTGAAAATTCGAATCGACCAATTCTCACATTAGAACTGCTTCGTCGACGCGCAAGCAAGCGGTTTCAGGAATGGGCGTAGGCAAGCGGAGCCAACTCCCATTCGATCCGGCGATAGAAAGCATGCAAAAAAAACCTAAGACTGGGCTTCGCCCAATAGTCCTCCGAGCCTCTTACCCGAAATCCTCCGCCAGCGCCGCGCGCGTCGCTTCCGACAGCACCGCCATATGGCTGTAGTTGGGATGCGACAGGCCCAAAATCACGCGTGCGTTCGGCGCGCTGAAGGCGGCGATTTGCGCGTCGGTGAAGGCAAAATGCACGAATTGCACGCTGCTCGCCTTGCCGGCTTCGGAGGTGCGGTCCTGATCTTCCTCGGCCTTGCCGGGGATGCGCTCGCCCGCGACTTCGATGAAGGCGGTCTCTTCGATGCCGCCGAGCTGCGCCAACACGCGGGCGCGGCGCAGCGCGTCGTCGATTTCGATCATGAAGGTGGCGATGAGTTCCCTGCCCTTCGGGATCAGCGGATTATAGGCGGCGAGTTCGTCGACGAGCTGCGCTTCGCCGCCTCTCTCAATATGCAGCATTTCCTGCACCTGCAGCCACATCGTGTCGAAATTCTCGAAGTAGAAGGTGACATAAGGCCCGACCTCCACCCGGCGATGCCGCTTGAGCGCGGTGATGCGCTTGCGATGCTCGGCGCGGCCCTTGGCGTATTCGGCCCAGGAGAGAATGTCGGCGGCGGTGAGTTGGCGACGGTCGGTCATCTTCTTGGTGCTCCAACAACCTGAGCCCTCATGCTGAGGAGCATCCAGGGGATGCGTCTCGAAGCACGAGGGCGAGGCAGCCAGTAGAAATTTTTGCTCGTCCTTCGAGACGCGAGCTTCGCTCGCTCCTCAGGATGAGGAAAAACCCAAACTTACGCGCCTGTAAGTCCGTAAGCCCGCGCCATCAGCACGATCGGATGGCCGACGCGCTCCGGCTTCGGCGTCTCGCCGCCGAGCGTTTCGATCTCCTGTTCGACATGCAGTCCGGCGAGCGGGCATTCGGAGACGATATGCTGCTTGCCGGCGCTCTGCATCTGCCGCGCGGCGGGCTTGCCGACCTTCATCGCGATGTCGAAATTGCCCTTCTTATAGCCCCAGGCGCCGCCATGGCCCGAGCAGCGCTCGACCACCGTTACGTCTGCTTCCGGAATCAGCGCCAGCAGCTCCGCACCCTTCTGGCCGATGTTCTGGGCGCGCGAATGACAGGAGACATGGAAGGCGACGCCGCCGTCAAGCGGCGTCATGCCGGCGGCAAGTCCTTCCTTACGGGCGATGTCGACGACATATTCGGACAAATCGAATGTCGCTTCGGCGAGGCGCCTGATGCTCTCATCCTCGGGCAGGATGAGCGGCCATTCGAATTTCAGCATCAACGCGCAGGACGGCACTGGCGCGACAATGTCATAGCCCTCGTCGATATAGGGCGCGAAGGCGGCGGCGACCTTTTTCGCCGCCTCGGCCACTTCTTCGATCATGCCCTGTTCGAGCTTCGGCATGCCGCAGCAGGCGGGATGCACGACTTTCGCTTCGACGCCGTTCCTGGCGAGCACGGCGAGCGCCGACATGCCGATCGACGTGTCGTTGTAGTCGCCATAGCAGGTGGCGTAGAGCACGGCCTTGCGCGCCTTCGCCGGCGCTGATTCATCGCGCGCCGGCGGATTCGCGGCGGCCTGCGCTTCAAGCGATTTGCTGGCGTATGTCGGCAGTTCGGCGTTGCGATCGATCCCCGCCGCCTTCTCCTCAAGGGAACGCATCGTCTTATTGTCGCGGCGCGTCGCCCAATTGACCGCGCCCGAGATCAGCGTCGCCCATTTGCCGTTGCGGTCGGTGTCGGCCAGCGCGCGATCGGCGGCGGACACGCCCTTCTTCTTCGCCTCGACCGCGCGGTAACGCAGAATGAGATGCGGAAAGTCGATGTTGAATTCATGCGGCGGCACATAGGGGCACTTCGTCATGAAGCACATGTCGCAGAGCGTGCAGGCGTCCACGACCTTTTTAAAGTCCGCGCTGGCGACGGTGTCGAGTTCGCCGCTTTTCGACTCGTCGACGAGATCGAAGAGCCGCGGAAAAGAGTCGCACAGATTGAAACAGCGCCGGCATGTGTGACAAATGTCGAACACCCGGCGCATTTCGGCGTCGAGCTTGGCTTCGTCATAAAAATCGGCGCTCCTCCAATCCAGCGGATGCCGGATCGGCGCCTCGAGACTGCCTTCTCTCATGATGGTCCTGTGATGCGACCGCGACCGTCATTGCGAGGCGCGTAAGCGACGAAGCAACCCAGCGGCCTCGCGGCGAGTCTGGATTGCTTCGCTTCGCTCGCAATGACGAAGCCGTTGGGCTGGCGCTTTACTTCAGCTCATCCAAAGCGCGCTGGAAGCGGCCGGCGTGCGAGCGCTCGGCCTTGGCCAGCGTCTCGAACCAGTCGGCGATTTCCTCGAAGCCCTCTTCGCGGGCCGAGCGCGCCATGCCGGGATACATGTCGGTATATTCGTGAGTCTCGCCGGCGACGGCGGCCTTGAGATTGTCGGCGGTCTTGCCGATCGGCAGGCCGGTCGCCGGATCGCCGACGGTCTCAAGAAACTCAAGATGGCCATGAGCATGGCCGGTCTCGCCTTCGGCGGTCGAGCGGAACACGGCGGCCACGTCATTGTAGCCTTCGACGTCGGCCTTTTGAGCGAAATAGAGATAACGGCGGTTCGCCTGCGATTCGCCGGCGAAGGCGGCCTTCAGATTGTCTTCGGTCTTGCTGCCCTTGAGCGTAGCCATTTATTGCCTCCGGATGTCGAGTCGGCGGGCCGGCGAGGCCCGCGACGCAGGAATTAGAATAATTCAAAACTGGCGTCTGTCCAACCCCAAATCCGCCGTCGCGACGCGGGGATTGGTCGCAGCCGCCAGGAGCGGCCGGCCTGGCGGCTCGGCTATTTGAGGGCGACCGCCATCGAATTCGGCCCGTTCAGCGGCTCGACGCGCGTGCTGGAGAAGCCAGCGTCCTTCATCCAGCCCTGGCACTCGGCGCCGGTGAAGTCGAAGCCGCCGTCGGTTTCGATGAGCATGTTGAGGCTCATCAGCAGGCCGAAGGCGTTCTCGCGGCGGTCGTCATCGATCATCGCCTCATAGACGATCAGCGCACCTCCTGCGGGCAGCGCGTCATAGGCTTTCTTCAGCAGAATCCGCTTCTGGTCGAGGTCCCAGTCGTGAAGAATATGGCCCATGATGATGACGTCGGCCTTCGGCAATTCGTCCTTGAAAAAGTCGCCGGGATAAAAGCGCAGCCGATCATTGAGCCCATTGGCGGCGACAAATTCCTCGAAGATCGGTCCGACCTGCGGCAGATCGAATCCGCCGCCGGAAAGATGCGGATGCGCCCGCGCGATGGTGACGGGGACCATGCCCTGCGCGGCGCCGACATCGACGAAGCTCTTATAATCGCGCCACGGGAATTTGTCGGCGATCGCCTGCGCCGCGCCGGCGCTGACGCCGCTCATCGCCGCCAAAAAGCCGCGCAGGCGCTTCGGATCGGCGTAAAGCGCCGCGAAGAGATCGCTCGCGTCCCGGTTTTCGCTTTGGCGGCGGCCGGTTTTCAGCGCCTCCGAGAGATGTCCCCAACTCTCGTAGAGACGGGCGTTGGCCATTTCCAGCAGGCCGCCGACATAGCTCGGCCGGCCGCGCACGAGGAAAAATTCGGTTTCCAGCGTATTGGCGTAGCGTCCGTTCGAATCGCGCTCCAAAATCTTCAACGCGACGAGCGCGTCGAGGAAGTCGCGCGCCGAACGTTCGTGCAGCCCGAGCTTCTTTGTCAGCGTCGCAAGATCGATAGGGCCGTCGGCGAGGGCGTCGAAGAGGCCAAGCTCAACCGCCGAGAGCAGCGTCTTGGCGTTCCAAAAAGACATGCCGAGAGCGAGGAGTTTTTCGGGAGAAGGCTTTGTCGTCATAATGCTTTCCCTGAGCGTGCGAGAGATCCGGCTCGTTCATCGAGGCCTTTAACCACATGGCGGACCGATACGATAGTTTCGCAACGCTCGCGGCGAATGAAATCGAAGGCGTCGATTATCGCATTCGCCTCGACGAACGCGCTTCGCCAATCGCCATCGTCGCGCCGCACGGCGGGCTGATCGAGCGCGGAACCTCGGAAATCGCGACGGCGATCGCGGCGGACCGCTTCTCGCTCTATTGCTTCGAAGGCCTGACCAAAGTCAGCGGCAAAAGCCTGCACATCACGTCGACGCGTTTCGACGAGCCGCGAGCGCTGGCGCTCGTCTCCGCCTCCGCAATCGCAATCGGCGTTCACGGCCGCAAGGATCGCGGCGACGATGCGTCGATCTGGGTCGGCGGCCTGCATGAGAGTCTGCGCGACGCCATTTGCGAAGCGCTCGCGAGCGCGGGCTTCAAGGCGAAACCAGTCGGCGAAGGCCATCGTCTCGCGGGACGCGATCCGGCCAATATTTGCAACCGGGGCCGATGCGGCGCCGGCGTTCAGCTTGAATTGCCAAGGACGTTTAGAGTTGGGCTCGCCAACGAAGCTGGCCGCTGCGCCGCCCTTGCGGCGTCGGTACGCGAAGCGCTTGAGCGCGCAGCGCCGTCGTCGGCTTAGTCCTTTCGATTCCCCGCGTAAGGATTGTCGCCCGCCTTTTTCGAAATCCTGATCGGCACGCCGGGAAGGTCGAAGGTCTTGCGCAGCCTGTTGATCAAAAAGCGCTCATAGCTTGCCGGCAATTCATCGAGCTGATTGCCGAACAGCACGAAATGCGGCGGCCGCGATTTCGCCTGCGTCATGTAGCGGATTTTAATTCGCCGTCCGGAAACCGCCGGCGGCGGCGTCTCCTCGACTTGGTTCAACAGCCAGCGATTGAGCCGCGCCGTGGCGATGCGCTTATTCCATGTTTCATGGACGGCGACGATCCCCTGCATCAGCCTGTCGAGCCCCTCCCCCGTCGCGCCTGAGACGGGAACAACCGGACAGCCGCGCAGCTGCGGCAGCAGGCGTTCGGCGTCCTCGCGCAGCTTGACGAGCGTCGCGCCGCGATCCTCGATCAGGTCCCATTTGCCTAGCGCGATGACGACGGCGCGGCCTTCGCGCGCCGCGAGGTCGGCGATCGAGAGATCCTGCTTTTCAAACGGAATCGTCGAATCGACGAGCAACACGACGACTTCGGAAAATCGCACGGCGCGCAGCGCGTCGGCGGCCGAGAGCTTTTCGAGCTTGTCGACGACGCGGGCGCGCTTGCGCAGGCCGGCGGTGTCGAAGAGCTTCATCTTGCGGTCGCGCCAAAGAAAATCGACCGAGATCGAATCGCGCGTAATCCCCGCTTCGGGTCCGGTGAGCAGCCGCTCCTCGCCGAGAATGCGATTGATCAGCGTCGATTTGCCGGCGTTGGGCCGGCCGACGACGGCGATCCGCAGCGGCTTCGTCACATCGAGGTCGCTGCCGTCCTCTTCGTCGTTCCTCGAACTCTCTTCGATGACGATGTCTTCGTCGACGGGCTCGGCGGTCTCTTCGGGGAGAGCCTCGCGCAGCGCGTCATAGAGTTCTCCCATGCCTTCGCCATGTTCGGCGGAGAGCGGCACGGGATCGCCGAGACCGAGCGAAAAGGCGTCATAGGCGCCGGCCTCGCCCGCCCTTCCTTCCGCCTTGTTGGCGACAAGGATCACCGGCTTGCCGGCGCGACGAACGAGATCGGCGAAATATTTATCGTCGGGCGTCACCCCGACTCGCGCGTCGATGAGAAAGAGAATGGCGTCGGCGGCGAGGATCGCGCTCTCGGTCTGAGCGCGCATGCGTCCTTCCAGCGTCGCGCGCGCGCCTTCTTCGAGCCCGGCGGTGTCGATGATGGTGAACCGCAGATCGGCGAGCTTGGCCTCGCCCTCGCGGCGATCGCGGGTGACGCCGGGACGATCGTCGACCAGCGCCAGCTTCTTGCCGGTCAGCCGGTTGAACAGCGTCGATTTGCCGACATTCGGCCGGCCGATGATCGCGAGCGAAAAGGACATGACTCGTTTCTCGCCGCGCCGCCGCGCCGCTTGCGCGCTACTTCGACGGCTTCACCTCGAAAGGCGCGTCGCCGGAAGACGCGGCGCCTTCCTGTTCCGGCTCGATCACCGGCGTCACGGTGACATTGCCGCTCGTCGCGCCGCCTCCCGCGGGCGCCGCCGCCGGCGCCGGCTTGGGTCCGCGCTTGGCGTGCAGCAATCCGCGATAGGCCGCGGCGCGCTGACGCATCGACTGCGGCGCGTCGCGGTCGCTCAGCAGAATGTCGAAGACTCGCTCCGCCTCGTCGAAATCATTATTGGCGAGCGCGTCGAGGCCGTTCCATTCCTGCGCCGAGAAGCGGAAGGCGCCGTTCGAGGTCATCATCGGACCGAGCGCGCGCTCCATTTTCTCGCGGCTGCCGCCATCGAGAATGATCAGGGCGGCGCGCAGCAGGGCCACTTCCTGATTGAGCTTGTCGACGTTCTTATCCTCGGCGATGGCGTTCAATTCCTCCAGCGCCAGCGCCTTGTCCTCGCGCAGCTCCGCCGCGCGGATGCGGGCGAGCGTCGCATAGCCCTTGGGTCCGTCCTTGGCGAGCGCGTCGAAGGCGGCGGCGGCTTCCTTGGCCTTCCCGTCATTGGCGAGGGCGACCGCCGCCTCGAAGCGCGCATTGGCCGCCTCCGCCGCCTTTTGGCGATTGGTCTGGTAATAGCTCCACGCGCCGGTCGCGGCGACGATCAGCACGGCGAGAATCACGATCGGCGTCTGATAGCGCCGCCAAAGCTCCGCCGCCTTGTCGCGCCGGACGTCTTCATCGACCTCGTGGAAAATATCGGACATCAGCTCCAGACCCTTGACTTAGCCCGGTAAAGCCAGGCTGGCCGCAGCCGTTAGCACAGGCGGCGGCCAAATGCGAGCGACGCCGGTCAGTTGCCGTCCTGCTCAGTTGCCGTCCTGCTTAGTCGGCGTCCTTCTTGGCGCTGACGCGCCATACCGCGCCGCCCACGTCATCGGCGACCAGCAGGCCGCCGCGCTTGTCGATGATGACCCCGACCGGCCTGCCCTGCGCTTCGCCGCGCTCGTTCAAGAAACCGGTCAGCACCTCTTTCGGCCCACCGACCGGGACGCCCTTCTCGAATTTTACGAAAATGACGCGATAGCCGACGCGGGGATTGCGGTTCCACGAGCCGTGCTGGCCGATGATGACGCCGTTCTGAAATGGCCCCAGCGCCGCCTCCGTGACGAATGTCAGGCCGAGCGAAGCCGTGTGAGAGCCGAGCGCATAATCCGGCTTGATCGCCTGTTGAACGAGTTCAGGATTCTGGGGCTGCGCGCGTGCGTCGACATGCTGGCCATAGTAGCTGTAGGGCCAGCCGTAAAAGGCCCCCTCGCGCACCCCGGTCATGTAATCCGGCACGAGATTATCGCCGAGTTCGTCGCGTTCATTCACCGCGACCCAGAGGTCGCCGGTCGCCGGATTCCAATCCATGCCGACCGGATTGCGCAAGCCGGAAGCGTAGACGCGCATGTCGGCCGTCACCGGATTGATTTCGAGAATGTCGGCGCGATTATGCTCCTCCTCCATCCCGTGCTCGGCGACATTGGAGTTCGATCCGACGCCGACGTAAAGACGGGAACCCACCGGGTCGGCGACAAGGCTCTTGGTCCAGTGCCAATTTCGTCCCGACGGCAGATCGACGAGTTTCTCCGGCGGCGCGTCGATGCGCGTGTCGCCCTCCTTATAGGGAAAGCGCACCAGCGAATCGGCGTTGGCGACATATAGCTGATTGCCGACCAGCGCCATGCCGAAGGGCGAATTGAGATTTTCCAGAAAAACCTCCTTCGTCTCGGCGACGCCGTCGCCGTCCGCGTCGCGCAGCAGCGTGATCCGGTTGGCGCTCGGCTTGTCCGCGCCGGCTTGATTCATGTAAAAGCGCATGATGAAGCCGCGAACGCCGCCGGCGCCGCCTTCTTCCGATTTCGGCGCGTCGGTTTCCGCGACAAGAACGTCGCCGTTCGGCAATTCATAGAGCCAGCGCGGATGGTCGAGTCCAGTCGCGAAAGCTTCGACGCCAAGGCCCTCTGCGGGCACGGGCTTTTCGACGCCGCGCCAACCCACCGCTGAGGCGATGTTCACATAGGGAAAGGCGCCAGTCGGATGAGGTTCGGGCAGCGTCGGATTGGGACCATATCCCGCGCTTTCCGGAAGTTCAGGCCCGCGATCGCAGGCGGCCAGCGCCATCGCGGCCAGCGCGAGAAAGATTTTCCACATAACATTCGCCGCCATTGCGTCTTCTCCCCGAGCGTCGCCGGCGAGCGTCACCCATCGACGCCCGGCGATAAAGACAAATATATCATTACGACGCCGCTAAGATGGCGCGGCAGGGGCCACTCTCAAGCCCTCGACGTCGCTATGGCGGAGCGCCGACGCCTCGAAAGGCCGGGTGCATTTATGTCGGCGTAGATGGCTGGACTTATGCGGGCGCGCTGAGCGAGCGAATTTCGAGCTAGATATTTATGTCCGCCCAAATCGCCGCATGATCGGAAGCGGCGTCTTCCTTGCGCTGGAGTTCCGGATAGGCCTCCCAACGCTTGGCGCGCGCGCCGGGCCACAGGCGCGACAAGATCGTGACGAAGGATGCGCTACGCGGCGGCTGAACGCGACTTTTCCCGCTCGCCGGCGGCCGACGCCGATGGCGCCGCTTTGAGCGCAATTTTCGTCGCGAGCGCGGCGCCGAAAAGCCCCAGGGCGCCGAGCCAGGCGCTCGCCTGAAATCCGACGTTGAAGGCGTCGCGCGCAGCCGAAAGCGTCCGTTCCGCCTGTTCGGCGGGGAGCAATCTCACGGCGTCCACTGCGCCGCCGAGAGTCGCCGCGGCGGTTCCCGCGACGTCGGCGGGAAGCCCCGCGACGACGCCGGCCATTTTGGATCGGTAGATCAGCGTGACGAGACTGCCGAGCACGCCGATGCCGAGCGCGCCGCCGAGTTCATTCGCGGTCTCCGACAGAGCTGAGGCCGCGCCGGCGCGCGCTGGCGGCGCCGAGGTGACGATGATTTCCGTCGTCAGCGTGATGACCGGCGTGAAACCGACGAGCAACAGCGACGACAGAAGGACGCCGTAAAAACCGCTCGCCAGCGCAAGGCCGACGAAGCCGATCGCCGAAATGACGAGCCCTCCGGCGAGAAGATCGACCGCTTTGATCCGGCGCGCGAGCGCCGGCGTCGCGAAGGAGCCGACGGTAAAAAGGATCGCCGACGGCATCGACCACAATCCTGCGTCTAGCGGGCCCAATCCCGCCACCAGCTGATAATACTGGCTGAGGAGGATGAACGCGCCGAACATAAAGAAGACGCCGAGGATATTGATGCAAAGCGCCATGTTGAGCGTTCGCGACCGAAACAGCGCGAGATCGATCAGCGGATCTTCGAGCCGCGCCTGCCGGCGCAGAAACAGGATCGCGAGCATGGCGCCCGCCGCCATCGGTGCGATCGAGTCGGCGCTAAAGCCCGCCTCGGCGGCGCGTTTCAGACCGTAAATGAACGACAATACCGCAGCGAGCGAGAGCAGCGCGCTGACGACATCCAGATGGCCCGCCTTCGGATCGCGATATTCCGGCAAAAGCGTCGGCCCGAGAACGAGCAACGCGACCATCACCGGAACGCCGGCGAAGAACACGGAGCCCCAGCCGAAATTTTGAATGAGCGCGCCGCCGACCAGCGGGCCGACGATGGCGCCGGCGGAAAACGCCGAAATCCACATGCTGACCGCGAAGGTGCGCTCGCGCGGATCGCGGAACATGTTGGTGATGAGCGACAGGGTCGAAGGCGCCAGCGTCGCGCCCGCAACGCCAAGCGCGGCGCGCGCGACAATGAGCGCTCGCGCCGACTGCGAGAACGCCGCCAAGATCGAGACGGCGCCAAACGCCGCGGCGCCCAGCAGCAGCACCTTCCGCCGGCCGATGCGATCGCCGAGTCCCCCCATGATCATCAGGAAGCCGGCGACCATGAAGCCGTAAATGTCGATGATCCACAGCAACTGCGACGCGCTCGGCCGCAGCTCAGCCGTCAGCGAAGGAATGGCGAGATTGAGGACCGTGAGGTCCATCGAATAGACCATGCAGGGCAGGACGACGACGGCGAGGCCGATCCACTCCCGGCGCGTCGCCTTGAGCGAAGGATTGGATGCGTCTGGCGCGGCGCTGTGCAAGGGAGTGCTCCGTCGGCCGCTTGGCCGTGAGCGCGCAGCCTTTATCGGTTATGCCGGGCGACATCAAGGAAGGAGGCGGACTTTCTTATAGCGGACGGGCCGAGCCTGAGGCGCTCGGGAGGACAGGAGAAACGAGAATGCACAGCCCGCTTTTAGCGCCCGTTATCGCGCTTGTTCTGTGGACATTCGTCATGTGGGCGTGGCTTTACGCAACGCGCATTCCGGCGATCAGGCGAAATCGCATCCCGCTGTCTCCAGACCAGAGCAAGGAAGCGTTCAACGCGCAGATTCCGCCGAAGACCCGGTGGAAGGCGGACAATTACAATCATCTGCTGGAGCAGCCGACGCTGTTCTATGCGGTTGCCATCACTCTCGCGATGCTGGGCGCCGGGGATCGTCTCAATATCGCGCTCGCCTGGAGCTATGTCGGGCTGCGAATCCTCCACAGTCTCATTCAAGCGTTGATCAACATCATCATGCTGCGCTGGTTGATCTTCATGATCTCGTCGCTCGTGCTCTTGGCGCTGACCATCCGCGCCGCTCTGCTGGTTTTTTAAAGCTTCAATTAGGCGAAGGGCGCAACCTCACCCTCCCCTTGAGGGGGAGGGTCGCATTGCGAATGCACTGCGGGGTGGGGTGACAGCCCGGATGACAGCCCCTGACAAAAATCGCGCAAAGGCATGATATAAGGGGCGCTCTTCGAGGAATTCATGACGCTGTCCGACACATCCCAGGCGCCCGATGTAAAACTTAAGCCCTCGCTCGCCGGCATGACCCGCGCCGAGATCGGCGACTCGCTGCGCGCGCTCGGCCTGTCCGAGCGTGAAATCCGCATGCGCGTGTCGCAGCTCTGGCACTGGACCTATTTTCGCGGCGCGCGCGAGTTTGGCGACATGCTCAATGTCTCGAAGGCGCTGCGGGCGCGGCTTGCCGACGCCTTCGCGCTGCGCCTGCCGGACATCGTCGAGGAGCAGATTTCGGTCGACGGCACCCGCAAATGGCTGCTGCGGCTGCAGCCGGTCGACGCCTTCGACAAGGGCGCGGAAGTCGAATGCGTCTATATCCCGGAAAGCGACCGCGGCACGCTTTGCGTCTCCTCGCAGGTCGGCTGCACCTTGAATTGCAGCTTCTGCCATACCGGCACGCAGCGGCTCGTGCGCAATCTGACGACCGCCGAAATCGTCGGCCAATTGCTCGTCGCCCGTGAGCGGCTCGGCGACTTTCCCGATCGCGAGCGGCCGACCGACGGTCTCGTGCCGTCGGGCGAAGGCGTGCGCGCCGTCTCCAACATCGTCTTCATGGGCATGGGCGAGCCGCTCTATAATCTCGACAGCGTCATGGCGGCTGTCGAGGTCATGGCCGACGGCGACGGGCTGGCGCTGTCGAAGCGCCGCATCACCGTCTCGACCTCCGGGGTCGTGCCGCAGATCGAGCGGCTCGGCGCCGAATGCGGTCCGGCGCTGGCGATTTCCCTGCACGCTGTGCGCGACGAATTGCGCAACGACCTCGTGCCGCTCAACAAGAAATATCCGATCAAGGAGCTGCTGCAAGCCTGCCGCGATTATCCGGGCGCGTCGAACGCGAGGCGCATTACCTTTGAATATGTGATGCTGAAAGGCGTGAATGATTCGCCGGCCGAGGCCAGGGAGCTGGTGCGGCTGCTCAAAGGCCTGCCGGCGAAGATCAATCTTATCCCGTTCAATCCCTGGCCCGGCGCGCCTTACGAATGTTCGGACTGGGAGACGATCGAGCGCTTCTCCGACATCGTGTTCAACGCCGGCTACGCCAGCCCGGTGCGCACGCCGCGCGGCCGCGACATTCTCGCCGCCTGCGGGCAGCTCAAAAGCGAGACAGAGAAGCTCAGGGCCAGCGCCAGGATGGCGGCGGGATGAACTATCGCCGCGCTTGTTATTTACATTATTGTGTATACAATTTAGTCGGAAGCTGCACGTGAGAATTGAATGGGATTCCGATAAGGCGCGGCGGAACGTCGCCAAGCATGGGGTTTCATTAGAAGTTGCGCAACGGGTTGGGGACGACCCCTTGCATGTCATCATCCCAGATCGTTTCGAGGATGACGAAGAAGTTTGGCATGCGATCGGCGTTGTTGGCTCAGTAGCGTTGCTCGTTGTCGTTCATTGCTATCCCGACGAAGACGACGCTGAGCGCGTGCGGATCATCGGCGCGCGAAAGGCGACGCCTCAAGAGAGAAGGCGCTATGCGCAAGAAGGAACTTAGCCCGACGGAACGCCGCGAGCTTGAAGAGCTCGCCGCCATGCCCGACGAAAAGATCGACACAAGGGATATTCCTGAAGCGCCCGCTGAAAACTGGGCCTTTGCGCGCCGCGGCGCATTCTACAGGCCAATCAAACAGCCGGTGAACATTCGCATCGATGCGGACGTATTGGACTGGTTCAAGAGCCGCGCGGAGGGACGAGGTTATCAGACCGAAATCAACCGCGTGTTGCGGCGCCATGTCATGGAGCATGCCATGAATCATGTCGTCGAGAAGGAAAAACAGCGCTGATCTATCGCCTGCACCCCCAACCCGCGTAACCCGCCAGCGCCGCCAGCGCGGCGCAAATCGCGATGTTCCAATTGGCCAGCGTCAGGCCGAAAATCCACAAATTCGGCTCGTCGCAGCGCACGACCCTGGTCGTTTGAAGCTGCTTCATGAAATCGGCGACGGACGGCGCCGTCGTCAGCGCCCCGGAGCAATCGGACGGCCCCGCGAAAATCTTCCACTCGACGCCCGAATGATAGGCTGAAAGCAGCGCGTCGCCGGCGAAAAGCAGCGCCATTAGCAGGAAGGCCGCGCGCGACAGACGCTCCCTGCCCCTCTGCGCGGCGAGAGCGGCGAGCGGCGCGAGCCCGAAGGCGGCGTAATAGGGAACGCGCTCCTTATAGCAAAGCTCGCAGGGCAGAAAGCCGAGCGATTCATAGGCCCAGGCGCCGCCGATCGCCGCGACGGCCGCGGCGAGAATGAGGAGCGAGGCATTGCGAGGCTCGATGATGCAATCGAGAAGGCTGCGCCAAGTCATACGTCTGACCAAGTCATGCGGAGTCTAGTTAATCCGTTCGCTTGGATCATGTCATTCCCGGCTGGCCGAAGGCCTGACCGGGAATCCAGAGACAATCCAAGAACGCGGGCGTTGCTCTGGGCTCCCGATCGCGCGCGTTGCGCGCGTCGGGAATGACAGCCGAACAATTCAAATGGATTTCCTATCATTCGTCCGGGCCGACCGTTCAAAACATCTTGGCGGCCAAGGCGAAACCGGCGACGACGATGACCGCGAGCGAGCCCATGAACCATCCGAAATGGCTTTCGAGCTTCGAGCGGATTTGATCGCCGAAATGATTGATCGCCGCAGCGAGCACGAAGAAGCGCGCGCCACGGGTCAGCATCGACAGAACGATGAACAGCGGGAAATTATAGGCGAGCAGCCCGGAGACGATGGTCACGAGCTTATAGGGGATCGGCGTGAAGCCCTTCACCAGAATGAAAATCGCGCCCCATTGCGCGTAGAAGGCGCGCAACGCCTCCATCTTCTCGCCATAGCCGTAAAGACTGATCAGCCACTGGCCGATCGTGTCATAAAAGAGCGCGCCGAAGGCGTAGCCGAGCGCCCCGCCCGCGACCGAGGCTAGCGTGCAGATTCCGGCGAAATACCAGGCCTTCTTCGGCTCTGCGAGCGTCATCGGGACAAGGATCACATCGGGCGGCACCGGAAAGAAGGAACTCTCGGCAAAGGCGATCGCGCCGAGCGCGAAAGGCGCGTGCCGGCTACCGGCAAGCGACATGGTCCAGTCATAGAGCTTTTTCATTCGTTTCCGAAGTTGGGGAGCGCGCCACGCGCATAGCACGTATCTTATGCGGAAAGAAGTTTCGCGGGTTGACGGGCGCCGCGCCGCCGCTAATATCCGCGCCGCTTCGCCGGCCTCGCCCGGCCAAAGCCCCTGTGGCGGAATTGGTAGACGCGCTCGACTCAAAATCGAGTTCCGCAAGGAGTGCTGGTTCGACTCCGGCCAGGGGCACCATCTCCTATCATTTTCCTCAAATATCAATTGCCTAGGATCGGATCTCGGTCGCGCGCCGGTTTCGTCCCCAGCCTTGTTTGGCGTCGCTCGGAACGAAAGCCGGCAAGGCGCGTTATTGGGAGCGATCGCTTCGCGAACGTAACCTTTCGCTCACCTGAAGCGAAGATATCCCCAACCTCGAAATCCTCAACGATTGGCTGAAGGATGTCGCGCATGTATATGACGCCAATCGACTTTCTCGACTTCGGGCTGCGCACCTTCATGCGCAATCCCTTTTTCAATCCCGAACGAATTTCCCTGCAGCAAGGGGAAAGCGACTTTCGGCTGTTGGACGCGAGAGAGGGACT
This sequence comes from Methylocystis sp., assembly GCF_046349115.1. Lineage (GTDB taxonomy): Bacteria > Pseudomonadota > Alphaproteobacteria > Rhizobiales > Beijerinckiaceae > Methylocystis. Next base: position 265,832 of record NZ_JAXMCX010000004.1, read on the forward strand.
GGTGGTGACGCTTGGTCCCGACACGTCCTTTTTTGATCGGCCGAGCAGATCCGTTTGCCGTTGGCCTGGAACGCGGACGATTCCGCGCCAGAGTCCGCATTCGGCGCAAAAACGCTCCTGGATCGCGCATGAATTCGCCACCTTCCTTTATGTGTGCTTTGGCGGCGGAGACGTGAAACTCAATCGCATCGCCGCTTCAAGAAAACAAAGCGAGATTTTGCTGACCGCCGGCGAAGGCAATGTCATCGAGAAAATCGATCTGACGAAATTGGCGCGCGACAATTCGCCGCCGCTTCTGTTTCTTCAGCCCGCCTATCTCTGCTCCTCCGCCAATGTCGCAATTCGCTCGGTTCCGTGCGACGCGTCGACGATGAGCTGGGCGCGCGCGCCTTATGTCTATCAGACGCGCGCGATCGACGATTTGTCGACGCCCGCCATCTTGTGTCTTACCGGAAAAACCTTGATTTGGTGCGAAAGGATCGAACCCGGCGAGAGTCGCGATTACGCGCTCGGCAACGTCATCGCCGCTACCGCGAATATTGCTTCGAAATTGCGACCGACGAGTCAGGAGCACCCTGAAGATCGCAGAGCGGCCGCCGTCCAGCTCAGTCATTCCAGCGCGAATGAGATCGTCTTGGCGTCAACGAAAACGAGCCGCGACAACTTCCGCCTGCGGCTTCGCGAAATCGCCGCCGCGACCAAAATCCTGTTCGAGTCGATAAGGGCGCGAGAGGGATTCTTCGTTTGCGAAATGAGCAATGATTCCGAAGCGCCGGCCCACGTCTTTGTCCAGCTGAACAAGAGCGACTTTTATGGCGGCTCCGGGCTTATCGGTTTCGCGATAAAGTTCCTGTCCAGCATCTTCCGCCTGTCGCATCTATCGCTGGGTCATTAGAGCGCGCGGATGAATCATCGATTCATCAATGCGCGCGGAGAGCTATCTTATGGCGCGGAGGCGCCGAGCGGGCGCGGCGCGCCCGGCGCATTGGGATGTTTCGACGGCTCGAAAGCGTCGTTGCGGCGTAGTTTGGGGCGTCGCAGCCCCTCGCCGACTTTCACCGTCGCGGAAACGGTCGTCCGTCGCGGCGCGCCTTGTTCGAGGATGACATATTCGCTTCGCGATGAGCGCGCGGCGGCTTGCTCCGGGGGCGCGCTGGTCGGCGCAGGCTTGGCGGCCGCGTCGCGCCGCAGTCCCTCGACTTCAGTGGAGAGCGCGCCGATTGCGGCGCCGGTCTCCGTCTTCATTGCGTCGATGCGCTTGCCGAGATACTCGACGGCGTCGGCGGTCGGCGTCGCCGCCTGCGTCGAAGCGCGCATCGTCTCCATCTCCGCGCGCAGCGCCCTTATTTCCTCTTCCATCTTCTGCGTCGTGCGCAGCAAGGCGGCGCGCTCCGCGCTTTCCCGCGTCGCCATAGTCCTGACGAAGTCCGGCGCCGCGGCGAGCGTCGGCCATGCGGCTTCGGCGATCAGCCAGCCGGCAAGACCCGCGGCGCCATAAACCGACGCAGCCCAAAGAAGCCGCGCGCCATGGAAGACGGCGCGTTTGAACGCCGCGAGCGGCCTTCGTTCGGCAGGCGTCGCGGGATCATTCGAGACAGGCGCCGACATCGGCGCGTCGGAACGCTCCGCTCTCAACTCTGGCGCGTCGGCGGCGGGAGACGCGGCCGGGCTGAAGTCGAGGGCGGCTATTCCCATTGGCTCGGTCATGGAGAAGGATCGGATCGATACAGGATTGACGAGCGTCACGCCGATTGCTTGACAATCGATTAACGCGGCCGGCGCCGCGAACGCCGGCCAATCCGCCCTTACAAGCGACAGGACCCAGAAGGCGTCACGCCATCGCTTCGTCCGGGGTCTTCGCTGCTGACTGCGGACATGGTCTGAAAGTGACGTTCAAGAGCTGTTCGGCCCGCTTGAACGACTGCTTGTCCTTGCCGATTAGATCAGGTTCGACCGAGGCGCAGTCCTGCCCGTTGAACAGCCGATTGGAAATATGATATCCGAGCGCGCGATAGACTTCGAACTGTTCCTCGCTGAAAAACTGGTTCAGCGTCGTTTCATGCGGGAAGTCCGGATTGCGCTTCTTGTAATCATTGACGTAGTCGTTTTCGTCGCCGGTCAACGACGCTTTCAGATAGATCAATACGCCCGTTTCGCCCTTCGTCGCCGCTTCAGGATATTCGATAATCCCGATCGCCGCGTGCGGGCCGAAGCTCTTGGTTCGCACCTGTTCATTGGCGATTGCAGCGCTGGTCTCTCTGGAGTGAGTTTTGATCTCCCCCCAGGGCAAGCGGATGCGCACGCCAAGGTCGATGCGCGCCAGGCGCTGCAGCTGGATGAGCGAGGGAAAGTCCATCTCCGCGTCAGCTTCGCCGTCGACGGCGACGATCACTGCGGCGCGCCGGCGCAGCAATTCATAGACGCCGAGATTGTCGATGTGGCCGCCATCGCTGAGGAAGACAAATTTGAAATTTTCCTTCGTGCGAAAGAAAGCCTCCCTGAGAAAGTATTGCGGCCGAGGCCAGTTTGCGCGTTTACCAAACTCACTTAGCTTTTTCGGGTTCGGAAACCATCGCCCAAGGCGCACGTTCAAAAGCGCAAACGTAAAGGCGAGCGGACGAAGGGACGCAATGCCCATATTTGGCGCCGCCGCCGCTCCCGAGATCGCCATGGCGGTGCCGATGTCCCCGCCCCACAAGTGCTTCACAGTGTTCGTTTCGACATAGCCGGTGACTTCGCTGCCGACAAAATTGCGACTCAGCAGAAAGAAATCTCCATTGCGGCCGCGGCGATTGGCCCTCGCCGACCCCGGCACGTTGAGAGTCGTGTTGATCAGGTGGTAGGGCGTGTTGACAGTTGAAATCTCAGTGAGGAGAAAATCATCTGAGACGATATTCTTGCTTTCTTCTTTTTCGTCACGTTCTATTGTGGGGTCAACGAGAAAGGCGTCCACCAGTCGATCCCGGTAGTATTGATGCAACGAGTTCGCATTGACGTCGATGAAATACCAGAAGACCAAGAAAATCGGGAGCGCGATTGCGAGATAGACGATCACAGAAGGCGTGAAATGCGCGCTCCAGGAGCCTGGTTCAATCGAGTTCCCAATCGCCCATTGCGCAACGCCAAAGAGCGATTGAAGAAATTCGGGAGCGTGGGGATAATTCCAACGGTCGGCTGATACCGAAATTCCCCAATATGAAAGCTCAATATAGAGGATCCATAGGATCAAAGGGACGATTAGCGCGACAATATAGATGATGAGTCTGCTCGCCAATTTGGCTGCCTTTTGCGTCAGGGAGTTCTGTTTCTTGACGACCGCAGACTTTGCGAGGAGATTCATGAAAGGCAAGCTGATCGGAGTCGCCGCAGCTATAACCGTCCCAACTATGGTATAATATTTTGATAAACTAAGAAAGCCGCCGGCGACGGCACCGCTCGCGCCGCCCGTTTCGAGTTGGGCCAGGATAAACTTTGGCTGAATTTCGACAATAAGCGCCACTAAAATAAGCGTCACCATGGTGCCGAACGCTGCGGCGAGTGGGCCACGAATGTCTCTTGGCGGCCCATGCGCCGCTAATGCATAGATGAACAACAAGGCCGCAACGACCAAGGCCACGGCGGTCGTGATCGGAAACGGGTTGTCGCCGAGGACGAGGACGCGGGATAATCCGCCTTCAAGAAAGCCCCCCGAATCCAGATCGCTATGCGTTGGGGAAAAGAAGATCGTGAGCGCTGCGAGAGAAAGCAGGACCGGAAGGGCGATGAGCGCGCCGGAGAGCAGGCCTCGAATATAAATCGCCGCAAATACGGGAAACGACTTCAGCCCTTTGGGCACGAGGTAGCGCGAATTATCGCGAATATGCTTGGTGTGCTGCGTTTCTCCGTCGTAGCTGGTTGGCGGATCGAAGGGAAACCTGCCCCCGTTTTTTGACATGGCGAGCGTCATCGCCGAGCCGATGTAGCCGCCGCCCGATACGGTCGAAAGATAATCCAACCGATTGATCAATCCGGCGCTGTCGAGACCCTGCAGCGCGCCCAAGCAGAAGGCCGCGCATCTGACGCCGCCGCCGGACAGCGCCAGGCCAACGATGTCGTGGGTCGTTTTAGGCGTAACTTCAGCCGTCGGAATTTCGGGTCGCCCCGAATTCCGCCGACGCTGGTTGATGTCTTCAATCTCTTCGGCGAAAACTTGCGGAAATTTCTTCGTCGTGTCCTCGCTCATACTCGTCTCCAAAAATTGGCGACAACATCGCATTTCATCGCAATCATCGGCGGGTGTCGGCATCGCAGCCAAAACCGCCGTCGCCAAATGTTAGATCAAATCGCCGTCGTTGGACAGGCCGCCGGCGAACGCTTTGAGGATTGAGGCGAAATTTCGGGCGCCGAGGGCGTTGCCCCCCGCGCGCGGACGAATTCGCATCCCCCTGACCATCGTTTACGCTTTCATAACGGGATGCTGCTCCCCTCATTCGCCATTCGATCGGCGTCGTGCGAGTGAGGAACAACGCAATGGATGAGCCAGCCGCGCCAAACGAGACCTCCGCCGACCGGGACGAGCCAATGCGCAAGGAACACGCCGCGCCGACCGGTTCGGAGCGCGGGGTCGCCGTCTCGGCCTGCGCGCCGGCGACATTGATCTCCGCCTGTGAGACCTCGAAGGAGCCGGGAAAACTCGAGATCAGGATCAATCTCGGTTTTGACGAGCAGGCGCTGCAAGACCTTCTGTCGTCTCTCAAAGGCGTGCCTCGATTGCAGCCGCAGTTGGCGGACTACATCAGCCTGAGCGCGCCGCTTAAGGATGAGGGATTCGCTTCTCCTGAAAAGCGTGCCGGCGACGATCGCGGCATACGAATTTCTCCCATCGCTCTCGTCTTGATTTTCGCGGTCGGATTCGGATTGAAGCTGCATTTCCACGATATTCATCTTTCGCTGTTTCCCGATCAGGCGTCGTCGTCGCTCAAATCCTTGGTCGACAGGATTACGATGGCCGAGTCGCAGGGCATCGCCGACGCGCGAAACAAATTTTCCTCCGCGGTGGGACTGGGCCAGTTCATCAACGCCACATGGATGGAGCTGATCAGGAAACACCGTCCCGACCTCGCCGGAGCGATGAGCGACAAGGAGATTCTTGACCTGCGCAAGGACCCCGAGCTTTCGCGAGAAATGACGGCGCACTATGTCGAGCAAAACAGCTCGATCCTGCTAAAGAAGGGTCTGCCGGTCACGCCCGGATCGCTTTATCTCGCGCATTTCGCCGGACCTGGCGGCGCGGCGGCGATCCTGTCCGCGCCGGAGGAAGTCGACGCCGCGACGGTGATCGCCAGCGCCGACGGACAGCCGGCCAAGGCGCGCGATAAAATCGTCAACGGAAACCCGTTTCTGAAACGCTTCACCGTGAAGGACCTTAAGAACTGGGCGCATCTTAAAATGCAGGGGATCAGCTTCGAACTCGACGCGCCGGCGCAGGAGAATTCGCGTCAGGATTGATCCGAAACCGCAATCTCCTTGCGCGAAGGCAGGCGGCTGAGAGCCGCCGTCACGCAGAGACCATATTCAAAAGATTTTGAGTCGATTCCTTCCAAGACAGCACCGGCAGCGGATGCGCAACCTTCTTCGAAGCGAGCGTTTCAATTATTCGCTCCATCAAGGACTCGGCGTCGAGCATATCGAAATAGCCGATCGCGTCGCCGCCGACCTCGTGAAAAATCTCGATGTCGCTCGCGATCACCGGGGCGCCGGCATGCGCCGCCTCGATGAGCGGCAATCCAAATCCTTCGGCATAGGACGCGCAGAGAACGGCGCGCGCGCTGCGATAAAGCGACTGCAATTCGGCGTCGCTCGCATCGCTGAGCCAGAACAATCTCCGTCCATGTTCAGGATGCTCCCGCAGGCGCCGCGCCAGAGCGGTTGTGTTCCAGCCGGGACGACCGACAATCACCAATGTCGCGTCGACGCCCCTCGCCCATAATTTTTCAAAAGCGGCAAGACAGAGCGCCTGGCCCTTGTTCGGCGCGAGCGTTCCGACGCTGAGGAAGAAGGGCCGCGCGGCCTCGGAGATGGCGCGCACGCGCTTCGTTGGCGCCGACTCAATGTAATTCGAAAAATCCGCGCCGAGCCACCATACCTCGGTCGTCTGTCCGTCCTTGCGCAGAGAGCCGCGCTCGACGCAATAGTCCTCATAGATGCGCGCGACGCTGTGCGAAATCGCGACAATGCGGTCGGCGCGAAGGATCACGCGCTCGAACCAGTTGCGAAAACCGATTTGCAGCGAATGAGGAAAGGCCGCGGCGTAAACCAGAGGAAAGAGATCATAGAGACAGACGATGATCTCTCCGCCCCGAGCCGTCACCGACTCCATGACAGAATCATATTCTTCGACAAAGATCCATCCGGCGTCCAGCAAGAGCAATTTGTCGCCGGACTCGATCGCGACCGGCTGTGGCTGCGCCGCGTCGCGCGAAAAGAAGCTGAGTTGTCCTTCAGCGATCACGACGGGCAGTCCACAGCCTGCGTCGACCGACGCTTTGACGACTTCGCGCACGACGCGCTGTATCCCGGTTTTCACATCGGCGCGCCACGTCGTGGTGACGTCGATCAACAGCCTCCCGCGGCCGGAGTTCGCGGCGCCCCGCTCGACGATCATCCAGTCGGCAGGCGCCTTTTGTTGCGTTCGCGGCGCCGCGCCGACCCATCCGCGCGTGGCGCGAATTAAGCGTGAGGCGGTCCAATAGAATTCGCGCGCACGGTCATAGGCCCATCTCAGTCGAGGATCGAGGGGATGGCCGCCCCGCTCGCAGACTTCTTCATAGAGCTGCGAGAGAAGATAGGCGCCGATCTTATCTTTTGGCGCAACGACGTCATTGCTGGCGAGCGCATTGCGTATCGACGCCGCGTCGAGCTGATAGGCGTTTTCACGCAGCATCGTCGTCAGCGTCGCAGCAGAGTCGCGCCATCGCAGGACAGGGAGGCCGCTATGCGTCTCTTTCCTTTCCTCGTCGATCTCGACGATGCGGGCAGCGAGCGACGCCGCGTTGAGAAGATCGAAATAGACCACGCTTTCGCCGCCAACTTCGCGAAACACGGGAATATCGCTCGCGATGACACGCGCGCCATAATGCGCCGCTTCGATCAGCGGCATGCCGAAGCCTTCGACAAAGGACGGAAAGATCAGCGCGCGCGCGCGCGGATAAAGATAGGAAAGATCGGCGTCGCTCGCATTGTCGAGCCAGAACAGCCGACGATTGAATTCCTTATGCTGGCGGATGCGGCGTTGCAGCGCCTGCGTGTTCCACCCCGGCCGGCCGACGATGACGTAACGCGCGTCAAAGCCTTGCGACCAGAGAAGTTCGAAGGCGTCCAAAGCGATCGGATAGGCCTTGCGCGGCTCCAGCGTGCCGACGCTCATGAAGAAGGGCGTCGGCGCCGTGGCGATTTGCGCCGCTGTCTTTGACGGCGCGCCGGGCGCGCCCGCGCCAAAATCCGCGCCGAGCGGCCACCAGCCGATGCGCAAATTGGCGGGCGCCGCGAGCCGCTCGTCGCGCAAATAGGCGACGAGGTCCCGCGCGACGCTTTGCGAGATGCAGACGATCGCGTCGCAATGCAGCAGCACATTCTCGAACCAGGACGCGAAAGGCGCGCTGTTCTTTAAAGCCGTGGCGGCGGGATAACGCAGCGGGATGAGGTCGTAGACACAGCCGACGACTTCGACGCCGGCCGCGCGCGCCGCTTCCAACAGCGGCGGATATTCGTCGACGAAGCCCCATCCTGAATCGAGGAGGAACAGAATGTCGCCCGGCTGCAATTTGATCGCGTCAGGCAAATTCTCATGTTTGAACTGGCCAAAGAGCCGGCCTTCTTCAAGATAGACGGGAATGGCGTCGCCGCTTTCGACGCAGGCGCGCGCAATTTCGCGCACGACGCGCTGCACGCCGGAATGGCCGCCAAAGCGTCGCGTCGCCGTCATGTCGATCAGCAGCCGATTGCGCTCAGCGGGAGCAGGAATCGCGCCTTCGAGCGGCGTGCGCAGCGCCTGCGCGCCGGCGGCGTCGGGCGTGCGCCAGCGCCCGTCATGCAGGCGGCCAAGGCCCAGGAGGCGCGAGAGCGTCCAATAGAGTTCGAGCGCCTTCCCGTGAAGGAAACGCGTGCGCGGATCGACGTCATATTGCTCGAAATCGCACAGTTCGCGATTCAATTCCCTGAGCAGATAAGCGTCGATTTTTTCTTTCATTCCGCCTCCGGGCGCACGCCGCGCCGCCGCTTCCGCTTGCGCTGCGAAGCGTTGGTACGGCAGGTTGGGGCCCATGACAAGGCTCCCGCGCCCATGACGCTTCGCGCCACCGATGTCCGCTTTTCCGTGGCGCCGATGATGGATTGGACGGATCGGCACTGCCGATACTTCCATCGCCTCCTGTCGCGCCGCGCCCGGCTTTATACTGAAATGCTGACGACCGGCGCGGTTATCCACGGCGACCGGGCGCGGCTGATGGCTTTCGACCCTTTCGAGCAGCCCGTCGCCCTGCAGCTCGGCGGCGCCGAGCCTGCGGCCCTCGCGAAGGCCGCGGGCCTCGTTGAAACATTCGGCTATCAGGAAGTTAATCTGAACGTCGGCTGCCCGTCCGATCGCGTTCAGAACGGCGCATTCGGCGCCTGTCTGATGCGCGAACCTGCGCTGGTCGGCGATTGCGTCAAGGCAATGAAGGATTCGGTCGCCATTCCAGTCACCGTGAAATGCCGCATCGGCGTCGACGATCAGGAGCCGGAACAGGCTTTGTTCGCGCTTGCGGAGACGTGTGTGGCGAATGGAGTCGACGCGCTGTTCGTGCATGCGCGAAAAGCGTGGCTCAAGGGGCTCTCGCCGAAAGAGAATCGAGACGTGCCGCCGTTGGACTACGCGCTGGTGCGTCGTCTCAAGCGGGCGCTGCCGGATGTGCCGATCGCGATCAATGGCGGGCTCACGAGCATGTCGCAGATCGAGGAACAGCTCGATCACGTCGACGGCGTGATGATCGGGCGCGCCGCCTATCATGACCCTGCCCTGCTGCTCGCGGTCGATCCGCGCTTGTTCGGCGCCCCTGCCCCGGCGGCCGATCTTTTTGAAGCCGTCGACGCCTTCCTTCCCTATGTCGAGCGGCAACTGGCGGCAGGCGAAAGGCTCGCCAACATGACGCGCCATCTTCTCGGGCTTTTCTCCAGAATGCCCGGCGCGCGGTCGTTCCGCCGGCGGCTGGCGCTCGACGCGGTCAAGCCTGGCGCGGGCGTTGAAACGCTGCTCGCCGCCGTCGACGAAGTGCGCGCCGCCGCCGCGCGCCGCGCCGAATTAGCCGAAACTGGATAGGGCTCACACGGCCGACAGCGCGGTCAGAATCGCGATTTCCGCGAGCTGCTGCGCGGCGCCGAGCACATCGCCGGTATAGCCGCCGATCTGCTTTTTTGCGAGTTTCACGGCAAGCGCCGCCATGGCGAATGCGGCGATGATAGCGAGGGCGGTCTGGCCCGCGCCAGCGCCAGCGAGCCAGGGCGCGAGACTGATCGCGGCGGCAATCATGCAGGCGCGGCTCCATGCGCCGCGTGGCGGCGCGGCGACCGTCGCGCCCAGGCCATCGACGCGCGCCGGGGGAAGCCACAGCATCGGCGCCAGCCCGGCGACGCGCGACAAGGCGCCGGCGAAGATCAGCGCGAGCGCCGCGAGCGTGACGCTTCGCTCGAGGATCGACGCGAGCGCCGCGACGCGAAGCAGGACAGAGATGCAGAGCGCCAGAACGCCATAGGTTCCGATCCGGCTGTCGCGCATGATCGCGAGTTTCGACTCGCGCGTCGCGCCGCCGCCAAATCCATCGGCGACATCGGCGAGCCCGTCCTCATGGAGCGCGCCGGTCGCGAGCACGAGCGCCGCGACAGCAAGGAGCGCGCAGACGAGCGAAGGAAGATGGCAGATGCGCGCAACGAGCAAAGCGACGGCGCCAGTGGCGCCGATCATTGCGCCGGCGATCGGCAGCGCCGGCGCCATGCGCGTCAAATCGAGCGGCGCGTGGACGCCATCGCCAATCGGAAGGCGCGAGTAGAACCGCAGGAATGTCGCGACATCGGCGAGGAGCGGGCGCTGCATCACTCCCATGTTTAGCTCCCCCGCCAGAAGCGCCTACCCTCGCTCGCGGCGACGGCTCTATATCGTCTGATTATAGGCGCCGACCTCGGGATTTTCGCGCAGCACCGCGTCGATCGCCGTAAACATTTCCTTCATGCGCGCTTGCGACACCGGGCTCTCGACGACGACGACGAGCTCCGGCTTATTGGACGACGCCCGCACCAGCCCCCAGGTGCCGTCGGCGGCCGTCACCCGCACGCCGTTGATCGTCACGACGTCGCGGATCGGCTGACCGATGATCTTATCGCCCTTCGCGCGCATCGCCTCGATGCGCGCCGTGACCTTGTCGATCACGCCATATTTCTTTTCGTCGTCGCAATGCGGCGACATGGTCGGCGAGCCCCAGGTCTTCGGCAGTTCGGCGTAGAGGTCGGCCATCGACTTCGTCGGATTGCGGTCGAGCATTTCAAGGACATGGATGGCGGTAAGCAGACCGTCGTCATAGCCGCGCCCGATCGGCTCGTTGAAGAAGAAGTGGCCAGACTTCTCGAAGCCAGCGAGCGCCCTCTTCTCGCTGACCCGGCGCTTGATGTAGGAATGTCCGGTCTTCCAATATTCGGTGACGACGCCGCGCGCGACAAGCTCGGGGTCTGTCGCGAACAGGCCGGTCGACTTAACGTCGACGACGAATGACGAATTGGGATGAACCTTCGAGAGATCGCGCGCCAGCATGACGCCGATCTTGTCGGCGAAAATCTCTTCGCCATTATTGTCGACGACGCCGCAGCGATCGCCATCGCCGTCAAAGCCAAGGCCGACGCAGGCGCCAGTCTCGCGCACCTTGTCGGCGATGGCGTGTAGCATGTGCAAATCTTCGGGGTTCGGATTGTAGCGCGGGAAAGTATAGTCCGGCGCCACGTCGAGCGGGATCACCTCGCAGCCGAGGCGCTCCAGCATCTGCGGCGCGAAGGCGCCGGCGGTGCCATTGCCGCAGGCGGCGACGACCTTCATCTTGCGGGCGAAGGGCGGCCGGCGGGTGAGGTCGTCTATATAGCGCGCGCCGAAATTTTCGATGTAGCGATAGGAGCCGCCTTCCGCCTCGTGAAATTCGCCGGCGAGCACGATCTCCTTCAAGCGGCTCATCTCTTCTGGTCCGAAGGTCACCGGCCGGCGCGCGCCCATTTTCACGCCCGTCCAGCCATTGTCATTGTGCGAGGCTGTCACCATCGCTACGGCCGGCACATCGAGATCGAACTGCGCGAAATAGGCCATGGGCGACAAAGCGAGGCCGATGTCGCGCACGCGCACGCCAGCGGCCAAGAGGCCGCTCACCAGCGCCAGTTTGATCGACGAGGAATAGCTGCGGTAATCATGGCCGACGACGATTTCCGGAGCGACGCCCATGTCGCGCAGCAGCGCGCCAAGGCCCATGCCGAGCGCCTGCACGCCCATCAGATTGAGTTCGGCGCCAAACAGCCAGCGCGCGTCATATTCGCGAAAGCCGGTCGATTTGATCAGCGGCGCCTCTTCATATTCGAATGTGTTGGCGCGCAAATTCGTTACGGGCTTGGGAAACATAGATGATCCTTGGATGCCTCGGACGTCGCTTCGGCGCATCGTTTACACCGTCGCGCCGCGCCGGCAAAATATCGTGGGTGCGGCCGCCGGATGACGACAATGGAAGCAAATATGCGCGCAACAGGAATTCTCCCCCTTTCCATCGCCTTACTGCTGGTTCCGTCGGTCGCCGGCGCAGCCGAGGAGCCGCCCCGGCGAAAACCCGGACTTTGGGAAATTCATTCAGAATTGAACGGCAAACCCTCGCCGATCGGCGCGATCCAGAATTGCATCGACGAGAAAACCGACAGCCTTCTGAAGGCAGGCATGAGCGACGCCCAATCCAGGTGCGAGAAGACGAGCTGGGCCAAGGAAGGCGACGGCTACGTCGTCAACTCCGTCTGCAAGATCGGCAACAGCGTCGCGACGACGCAAGGCCGGTTCACCGGGTCCTTCGATTCGAATTATCGCGGCGAAATGCATATGAGCTACGATCCGCCGATGCATGGCATGTCCAAATCCGACATCACGCTCACCGCCACATGGCTCGGCCCCTGCAAGCAAGGCCAGAAGCCCGGCGACGTCGTGATGCCGAACATGCCTTCAATTCCCGGCATGTCGAAGACCATCAACACGGAAGACATCATGAAGATGCGCGATCAGATGAAGCGGATGCAGTCGCGCTGACGCGGCCCGAAGACGCGCCGCCTATTGGCCCCGCGGCTTGGCGCGGGTCGTCGGCTGGGCGGCGGCGGGATCGTCCGGCCAGAGATGGCGCGGGTAGCGCCCTTTCATCTCCTTCTTCACCTCGTTCCACGAGCCTTTCCAGAAGCTCGGCAGATCGCGCGTGGTCTGGATCGGCCGATGCGCGGGAGACAACAGTTCCAGCGTCAAGGCCGCGCGACCGCGCGCCAGCGTCGGATGGCGTGAGAGTCCGTAAAGCTCCTGCACGCGCACGGCGAGGATCGGCCCGTTCTCGGTCGAATAGTCGAGCGCATGCCGCGCGCCGGCGGGCGTCTCGAAAAAAGCGGGCGCTTCGATGTCGAGCCTGCGCGCCATTTCGTAGGGGAGAAGCTGCGCAAGCGCCGCTTCAAGATCGTCGGCCGTAATCTCCGCAAGCGACGCGCGTCCGACGATGAACGGCGCAAGCCAGTCCTCGGCGCTTGCCGCCAGAGCGGCGTTCGAAAGATCGGCCCATTCATCGCCGTCGGCGCGGCGCAGAAAAGCGACGCGGTCGCGCCGCTGAATCTGCGCCTTCGTCCATGGCAGGCGCGCCAGGCCGAGGCCGGCGACGCCGCGCGCCAGCATCCGTGCGTTTTCTTCAGACGCCTCCGCAGCGAGATTGCGCTCGGAGAGTCGTATGGCGCCAAGACGTCGGAAGGCGCGCCGCCGCAGGCTGGCGCTCGCCGCGTCAAAAATCGTTTCGTCGCGAGTCTCGATGCGATCCCCGGCGATCGCCTCGACCTCTTCGGCGGTGAGGGCGCAAGCGGCGAGAATGCGCGCCTGCGCCGCCCGGCCGGTGAGTTCGGCGACGGCAAGAAAAGCCGCGCGCGACAATGGGTCTTCGATGGGCAATGTCGCAGCGCGGCCATTCGCCATTAGGAATTCGCCGTGCGCGCCGCGCGATTTGGCGATGCGGTCGGGATAGGCCAGCGCGATCAGCGCGCCTTCGGTGAAGAGCCCCCTCCCTGTCCCTCCCCCGCTTCGCGGGAGAGGGGACGCCAATGATCGGCCATTCGCGAACTGAAGAGCGGCGCCTGCTCCCTCTCCCGCGCCAGCGGGGGAAGGTTGGGGTGGGGGCGTCGCGCCGTCCGCCAGCCTCGCCCATTGCGCCGCGAGGCGCAGCGCGTCGCCGGCGCGCTTCGACCTTTCGCCCTGCAGGCGATCGAGCCGATGCGCCAAGTCGGCATCATTGCCGCCGAGGCCGCGTTCGGACAGTAGCATCGCGAGTTCGGCGGCGCGCTTCGCCTCGTCGCCTCGCGCCGCCTCGACCACCATCCGCGCCAGCCGCGGCGCGAGCGGCAGCGCGCGCATCGCCCGACCAATATCGGTGAGCCTCCCGTCGTCGTCGAGCGCGCCGAGTTCGCGGTCGAGCGCGACCGCCTCCTTCCAGGCGGGCGTCGGCGGCGGATCGAGCCAGTTGAGCCGCCCCGGATCGCTCACCCCCCAGGCGGCGAGATCGAGCGCCAGTCCGGAGAGATCGGCGTCGAGAATTTCGGGCGCGGCGAAGGCGGGCAGCGACGCAGTCTGCGGCTCGTCCCACAGGCGATAGCAGACGCCCGGCTCGGTGCGGCCGGCGCGGCCGCGGCGCTGATCGACGCTGGCCCGCGCGGCGCGCACCGTTTCAAGCCGCGACAGTCCGAGATCAGGCTCGAAGCGCTGCACGCGCGCGAGCCCGCAATCGACGACGACGCGCACGCCGTCGATGGTGAGCGAAGTTTCCGCGATCGATGTGGCGAGCACGATTTTTCGACGGCCCGGCGGCGACGGCGCGATCGCCCAGTCCTGCTCGCTGCGGTCGAGCGCGCCATAGAGCGGCGCGATGTCGACATTGTCCGGCAGGCGGGAATCGGCGAGGCGCGAGGCGACGCGCATGATCTCGCCCTGCCCCGGCAAAAAGCCGAGAATCGAGCCTCCTTCCTCGCGCAGCGCTCGAATTATCGCGCGCGTCATCGCGTCCTCGATGCGCGCGTCGGCGTCGCGTCCGAGGTAGCGCGTCTCGACAGGAAAGGCGCGTCCCGCGCTTTCGATGATCGGCGCGCCCATCAGGGCGGCGACGCGCGCGCCGTCGAGAGTCGCCGACATGGCGATGAGCCGCAAATCGTCGCGCAACCCCGCCTGCGCGTCGAGCGCCAGCGCCGATCCGAGATCGGCGTCGAGCGAGCGCTCGTGATATTCGTCGAACAATACGCCGGCGACGCCCTCAAGCGCCGGGTCGTCGAGAATCATCCGCGCGAAGACGCCCTCGGTGACGACCTCGACTCGGGTTCGCGCCGAGATTTTCGATTCAAGCCGCATGCGCAGGCCGATGGTTTCACCGACGCTCTCGCCGAGCGTCGCCGCCATGCGGCTCGCGGCGGCGCGGGCGGCGAGACGGCGCGGCTCCAATAGAATGAGCTTGCCGCCCTTGGCCCAGTCGGCGCCGAGCAGTTCGATCGGCACGCGCGTCGTTTTGCCGGCGCCGGGCGGCGCGACGATGACGAGATTGCTTTGCGCCGCCAGAGCCGTGCGGATCGCCGGCAGCGCCTCGTCGATCGGCAGCGCCGAAGCGTCTTTCGTCATGGCGGGCGCGCGCTTCAAAGTTTTCGTCCCGCCTGCACGAAAGACCCCTCCCTTTCGGGGAGGGGCCAAAGTTCCCAGTCGATGCGGAAGCTTACGCCGCCTGTTGGATCGCCGACAGTTTCCATTCTTGGGCGCCGGCGCCGGAGGGCCGGCGGAAGGTCCAGGCCTCGGTGGTTTCCGACTGCCCCTCCCAGCCGGGCGCCGGCCGATTGGTGGCGCGATCCAGCATCTCGTCCTTGAGCGAGAAGCGCATGGCGACCGTGGCGTATTCGTCGACGCCTTCGCGCCACGCCTCGGAGAGATCGCCCTGCAGGAGCTTCACGTCCGAGACGCGGTTGACGACGCCCTTGCGCCGGTTCTCCTCCAATTCGTCGTCGAAATAGGAGGCCATTTCCGGCGTGGACATGCCGCGCAGCGCGCCAATGTCCTCGCGGCTGTAGGCCGCCTGGGTTTCGCCGAGCAAGCGTTCGAAGGCGTTGAAGTCCTCCGCCGCGAGCTTGATCGGCCTCGCCATCGCCGCTTCCGGCGCGGCGCCCGAGCCGAAGCCCGCCGCCCCGAAGGGCGCGCGCGCCGCGAAGGGCGAATTAAAGCCCGGGCTCGGACGATGGCCGGCGCCGGCCATCACATCGGCGTTGCGGCGCGTGAACCAGTTGAAGGCCAGCCGCGCCAGGAACACGAGCAGAGCGATCTGCAGCAGCAGGCCGATGACCGAGGCGAAGCCCATCATGCCGCCGAACAAGCCATGGCCGGTCAGCAGGCCGAAGAGGCCCGCGCCGAGCAGGCCGCCGGCGAGTCCGCCAAGAAGCCCGCGGCCGAAGCCGCCGCCAAAGACGCCGCCGGGCTGAGACATCGGGCCGGCCATGCCGGGCGAAGGCCGCGGCGTGACGCTGCGCTCGAAAGGCGACGCCGTTCCCGGCATGGTGCGGGTCGAAGGCGGCGCCGACCAGCTGCGCGAGCCGCGGCTGCCGAAGCTGCCGCCGCCGCCCATCCGCGCCTCCGCCACGGCGGGCGCAAGCGCCAGCAGCGCCGCAAGGGCGAGAGAAATCAGCGATCCGCGCTTAAACGCGAAGAAACGCGACATTGTCTTTTGTCCTCAATATGCGGAGAGCGACGCTCCCCCGGCGGCGAATATATAGGCGCCCCTGCGCCTCGGCGCAAAGCCTTGGCCGCGATCAACCGCAACTGATGAGGACTGTGGGAGAGGCTGAGGAGCGTAAGCCGACTTGGTTTTCCTGCGCTCCGACGGCGTCGGGCGTCCGTCGCTCACGACGGCTGGACGCCCGCCGATTCGGTTAGATGCGGACTCAGCGCCCGTGCCAGATGTGGCTGTCGTACTGATCCCGGTTCTCGGTGTTGTAGTCCGAACCGCCCGCGAGCGCGTAGTCGCTTGCCGCGACCGAGGCGAGAACAACCGCCAATGCGAGGAGCATTTTCATTCGCCGACACTCCATTTTAAGCCAGAGCCCAAGCTCAGACCCGAAATCTTATATGGAAATTCCAGATATAATAGAGGCGGGAGCAGAGAATTGTTACGCTATGACGAATATTTTATGACAGTTCGGTAACATGATCTCCGCCCCAAGTCGCCGGGCGCGTCGAAGCGATTTTGGCCGCAGTCCAACCCGCCGCGACGCCATTTCGGATCGCCGAAGCGAGGCTTTCCGGCGTGGCGCGGAACGGGCGCCTAGAGCGCGCTGCGAAAAAGTGGGAACCGGTTTTTCGCGTAGAGCGCGCTCTAAACTATAGGAATCGATCACGTGCTCTGCGTTTAGGCGATTCCGCCTAAACGCAGCGTGATCTAGCGGTTCGCCCGCCGGGCTGCGATTGTTAATTGGGCGGCGTGCGGGCGGCGCGGCGTCGATCGCCGCGATCTGGGCTCGCCTCCGGCGCGAAAGCGGATTAATCCGGCGAGATGCGTCAATATCTCGACCTTCTCGATAAAATCCTGCGCGAGGGCCTGCGCAAGGACGATCGCACTGGCGTCGGCACGCTGTCGCTGTTCGGGCATCAGATGCGCTTCGACCTGTCGCGAGGCTTTCCGCTGGTGACGACCAAGCGCGTGCATCTGAAATCGGTGATCCACGAACTGCTGTGGTTCCTGAGGGGCGAGACCAACGTCGCTTATCTGCGCGAGAACGGCGTCACCATCTGGGACGAATGGGCCGATGAAGACGGCGAACTCGGCCCGGTCTATGGCGCGCAATGGCGCCGCTGGCCGGCGAATGGCGGCGAGATCGACCAACTCGCCAATGTCGTCGAGGAGATCAGGCGCAATCCCTTTTCGCGGCGGCTGATCGTCTCGGCGTGGAATCCGGCCGCGGTCGACAGGATGGCGCTGCCGCCCTGCCACTGCCTGTTTCAGTTCCATGTCGCGGAGGTCGGCGGCGGGAAGCGGCTCTCCTGCCAGCTCTATCAGCGCTCGGCCGACGTCTTCCTCGGCGTGCCCTTCAATATCGCGAGCTATGCGCTGCTCACCCATATGGTCGCGCAGGTCACGGGCTGCGTTCCCGGCGACTTCATCCACAGCTTCGGCGACGTTCACCTCTATCTCAATCATGTCGAACAGGCGCGCCTGCAGCTCTCCCGCGAACCAAAGCCCCTGCCCCGCCTAAAGCTTAATCCCGCCGTGCGTTCGCTCTTCGACTTTCGGTATGAAGACGTGAGCGTCGAAAACTACGACTCCTGGCCGGCGATCGCCGCGCCGATCGCGGTGTAGGCACTCACGAAAAGATCAACGTAAGCTTTCAAAAATCCAGCACCTGTTGAAACTGATGCTCGTAATTATCGATCTTCTCTTTATGCGCTCGCACTAGCTTGGAAACCCACTCCACTTTAGACAATTTATCGGTGTAGAATTGTCGCAAATATCGGTAACGATAGTGTCTTTTTTTCCGCTCATAAATCACATATCGCGAAGGATACTCATCAAAGTCTGTTTTTGGATAGTCGATTTCATCCTTTATTTTCCACTCTTTAGAAGGAAATCTCATCCTAAAATAGGCGTCCCCTTTAACATCTGCAAATACAAGGGTTAGATGCACAACATTTACCTGATTCTCAAAAGTAGAATACACATTCTCTCCTCCAATAATAAATATATCGTGTCTATCATTCACGATAGAAAATAGATCAGCTGCAAATAGAGCTGAATCTTGGTCCGAAGCAAAAATTAGAGATTCGTTTTGTTGGACAAGAATACTATCTTCACTGTTTGCAGCAAGATCTCTAGACATGACAATATTGATTCTATTTGGCAAAATTTTGCCAATGGAGTCGAACGTTTTGCGCCCCATGATAACTGCGTGGCCGGTCGTCAGGGTTTTGAACCGCTTCAAATCTGAACGCAGATGCCAAGGAAGCTGGTTTTCCCTTCCGATTACGTCTCCAGGATCGCTGCGAGCCGTAATGAATGAGATATTTGGATACCGCACCTGCGAGGGCATTGTGCACCTAAACCTTGTTCAACTCCGACCGCTCCCATGAGTAAGGACGGCACCATTTGTGCGTGACTAATGGGGATAACCAACGCACGCAAGCCATGCCTCCCTGCCGAGTCAAGTTCAATGTCAAACGGTCGGAATCGCAACTTCCTAGCGAAGACCTGACAGAAAGAGCAGTTGCGGCGCAAAGCGCCTGTGGCTATAAGCGGCCCGAAAGCGGCTTTCGGCCGTTTCAATCGGAGTGTAGCGCAGCCTGGTAGCGCACCTCGTTCGGGACGAGGGGGTCGGAGGTTCGAATCCTCTC
>NZ_JAXMCX010000005.1:0-228140 GCF_046349115.1 Methylocystis sp.
CTGTTTGCGAATATCCTCGGCGTCGCCGACCGCCTGAATCATCAGATGCCGAATGGCGTCAATGTCGGCGGCGATCTTGCAGAGCTTGCGCGCCGCGCCGACATAGTCGTCGAGCGACAGGCTTTCGGCGCCAGCGGCGCGCGCGATCAGGGTCGGATTGGTGGTGAAGCCCCGCACGCCTGGAAATTCGAGCGCCTTCAGGATCGCGTCCCGATCCGCCGTATCGACGAGAAGCATCGCTTCCCTGCCTCTTTCCGATCGTGGTCGCGTTCAGGCGGGTTTTCGTCGCGCGCTCAGCACGACGCTTTTCGGATTCGTAAGAATCGGATCCCAGAATTTTTGCCCATAGCGTTCGATCCCTTCCTTGGAGACCGCGAATGGCGTCAATTGGGCGTCGGCGAATCCAGCCTGCTCCAGCGCGTTTTCGTAAGCGCGACGGCTCCATTGGGCGAATTCGATCGAAAAGTCGTCGTCGACAAAACTCATCCGAACCCGCAGGTTCTCGGGGCCTTTGCCGATCTCCTCGATAGCATAGCCATAGGGGAGCAGATCATCTCGACCGTTGATAAAGTCGGGATTGGGCACAACGGCGATCAGCCTGCCGCCCGGAGCGACATTCGCCGCCACTGAGCGGAACATTCGCGCCAGCGTCGCTTCGTCCCTGGCGTAATTGAACAGAAAGACCGCGGTCGCGACATCGAAAGCGCCGAAGACCGCCATCGTCGCGGCGTCGCTGACCTTGTAGACGATTCCAAGCGGATGTTCGCTTTCCGCCTGACGCGCCGCCGCCACCATCGCCGGCGACACATCGACGCCGAGCACGGAGGTCGCGCCGAGCTTTTTCAAGAGCCGGGCGTAATGGCCTGTCCCGCAGGCATAGTCGATGGCGCGCGCGTCGACAATGTCGCCGAGCGCGGATTCAACCGACGGCGTTTCGAGGAAAACGGTCACGTCGTCCTTGCGCGCATGCGAATATTGCGTGCTGATGGTTTGATATTGATCCTTCATGAGCCGCCTCAAGCAGTCGTGACGCCGCGTCGATTCGCCAATCATACGAAATCGTTTCAACGGCTCGGGCGTCATGCCCGACGCGCGAAGCGCGATCGGGAATCCAGAGCAGGACCAACGGTCCTGCGACGGCTCTGGATTCCCGGTCACGCCTTTGGCCTGCCGGGAATGACAAAGCCCAAGCGAACGGTTCAGCCGGAATTCGTATGAAAAATGTTTGCGTTGGAAATGCGCGCGACGGCTGGAGGGCCGTTGACGTCGCATGGCGTACAAGACCGACGACCGCTTGCCTAACATTGCTTCCGAGGCGACCGCCACAGCACGGCGCCGGCGCGCGTTTCACATGCCGCCGACGACCGGCTCGCCGGCGTTGACCCAGGCGAGAATGCCGCCGCCGAAATGCGTGTTGGCGTCGCGACGGCCCATCAGCCGCGCCTGTTCCATCGCCGACACGGAACGCTTGCCGGAGCGGCAATAGATCACGACTTTTTGTCCGTCGCCCGCGACCGGCAATTTGCCCGGATCGAATTGCGACAGCGGGTTGAAAATGGCGCCGGCGATATGGCCGGCGGCATATTCGTCCGCTTCACGCACGTCGACAAGCAAGACCGCGCCCGTCGCGAGGCCGGCTTTCAGCTCTGCGAGGCTGATGTCATTGAATGGACCGCTCATGATACTCAATGCTCCTCTGATCCAGCATGGTGTCCTTGGCGCTCGGCGCCGAGCTCTGACGAGCGCCTATCCCGTATTGCGCAGGCCCGCGGCGACGCCGTTGATCGACATTAAAATCCCTTCGCGAATGTCTTCGCCGCGCTCGCCCGCGCGATGGCGGCGGATCAGCTCGACCTGCAGATAGTTGAGCGGCGCGATATAGGGGAAACGGTGCCTGAGCGAGCGCGCGAGAGTCGGATTGTCGGCGAGCCGCTCCTTGGAGCCGAGAATCTTTTCGAGCGCCTCATTGGCGCGCGCATGTTCCGCCTCGATCATGCCGAAGATGCGCGCCGAAAGCGCTTTGTCCTCGACGAGACCGGCGTAATGATGCGCGATCGACATGTCGGTCTTGGAGAGGATCATGTCGATGTTCGACAAGAGCGCGCGGAAGAACGGCCATTCCTGGCTCATCCGGCGCAGCAGCTCGAGCCGCGGCTTTTCGTCCTTTTCGATGAAATGCGCGATCGCCGAGCCGAAGCCGTGCCATCCGGGCAGCGCGACGCGCGCCTGCGCCCAGGAGAAGCTCCAGGGGATGGCGCGCAGGTCCTCGATCCGGCGCGAAGGTTTGCGCGAAGCCGGACGCGAGCCGATGTTGAGCGAGGCGATTTCCGAGATCGGCGTCGACGAAAAGAAGAAATCGACGAAGCCTTCAGTTCCGTAGACGAGGCCGCGATAGGCGGCCATGCCGGCCTGCGACAATTCCTCGGCCGCCTCCAGAAACTCCGGCGGCGGAGTTTTGTGCTCGGAGAGCAGCGTCGCTTCGAGCGTCGCGGCGACGAGCAGTTCGAGATTGACATGGCCGATCTGCGGATTGCCGTATTTCGCCGCGATCACCTCGCCCTGTTCGGTCAGACGGATCTGCCCGTTCACCGTACCGGGCGGCTGGGCGAGAATGGCGTCATAGCTCGGACCGCCGCCGCGACCGACGGTGCCGCCGCGGCCATGGAAGAGGCGCAGGGTCACATTGGTCAGCGACGCGAAAAATTCAGCCAGCGCCGTCGAGGCGTGATAGAGCTCCCAGATGCTGGTTAGAATGCCGCCATCCTTGTTGGAGTCGGAATAGCCTAGCATCACATCCTGCTGCCCGCCGGAATTCACGACGAGCTTCAGGATGCCGGGAAGCGCGTAGAATTCCCGCATGATCGGCGCGGCGTTGCGCAAATCGTCGATCGTCTCGAACAGCGGCACGATGATGAGGTCGGCGATCACCGACTGCGCGTCGCGCGGATCGAGGGTGCCGCGCATCAATCCGCATTCTTTCTGCAGCAGCAGCACTTCGAGCAGGTCGCTCACTGTCTCGGTGTGGCTGATGATGTAATGGCGGATCGCCTCGTCGCCATAGAGCTGGCGCATCTCGCGCGCGCGCTCGATGATCGTCAATTCGCTCGTGGCGCGCTCGCTATAGGTCGCGCTGGGCAGGCGCGCCGGTCGCGGATCGCTGAGCAGGCGCATCAGCAATTGCTGTTTTTCAATCTCGGGCAGCGCGGCGTAATCGTCGACGATGCGGGCGATTTTGAGAAGTTCGGCGATCGTCTCCTCATGCCGATCCGAGCTTTGCCGCAGATCGAGCGTCGCCAGGTGAAAGCCGAAGACTTCGACGGCGCGGATCAGCGGCTCAAGCCGCTGGGTGGCGATGACCTCGCTCTGATGAACCCGCAGCGATTCATCGATGGTGACGAGATCGGCGAGCAGCGCCCAGGAATTGGCGTAAGGCTCGCCCGGCGCGACGGCGTGGCGCGCCGCTTGGCCGCCGGTCAGTTTCTCCAGCGTGCCGGCGAGGCGGGAATACACCCCGATCAGCGCGCGGCGATAAGGTTCGTCGTCGCGATGCGGATTGTCGTCGCCGGACCGCGCCGCAAGTTCTTCGAGCGCCTTGGTGCAGCCGGCGTAGCGCCGCGAAATCGACAGTTCGGCGCCAAGCTCATGCACCTCGACGAGATAAAAGCGCAGCACGGTTTCGCATTGCATGCGCATCGCGGTCGAGAGCGACTCCGCCGTCACATTGGGATTGCCGTCGCGATCGCCGCCGACCCAGGCGCCCATCCGCAGGAAGGGAGGCACCCGCAATCCTTCGAGTCGCTGTTCGATGTCGGCGTAAAGTCGCGGAATCTCGCGCAGGAAGGTACTGCGATAATAGCTCAGCGTATTCTCGATCTCGTCGCGCACCGTCAGTCGCGAATGACGCAGCAGCTCGGTCTGCCAGAGCTGCGACACGCGGGCGCGCAGCTGCATCTCGTTTTGCGCGCGCTCAGCCTTGCCGCGCATGTGTTCGCGCGCGGCGAGCAGTTTGAAGATCGCATGTTCGGCATCGAGCAGGCTCTTGCGGCGCACTTCGGTGGGATGGGCGGTCAGCACCGGCGAAATCCAGCCGTGCGCCAGCGCCTGAGCGATCTTGCCGGCGCCGACCGCGGCTTTGCGCAGATGCGCGAAGGTCGCGGCGAGGCTTGGCGCGCCGGCAAAGGCGCCCGTGCCGCTCGCCTGGGCGCGCGCCCGCTGCTGCAGCGGATGCAAATCCTCGGCGATATTGGCGAGATGCGAGAAATAGCTGAAAGCGCGGATCACGGTGCGCGCTTCTTCGGCGGTAAGCGCGCGCAGCAGCGCATCGAGATTTCTGTCAGCCTCGGCGTCGCCGTTGCGGCTCGCGGCGACCGAGAGCCGCCTGATCGTCTCGATGCGCTCGAAGGCGGCGGCGCCTTCATGTTCGCGAACGGCGTCGCCAAGCAGCCGTCCGAGCAGGCGAATGTCCTCGATCAGGGATTCGTCGCCCTTCGCCGCATCGGGCTCGGCGCCCGCCGCGGGAGCGAGCGTGACGGGTTTTTCCTGCGCCTGCGCTTCAAGCTGCATGCTGTCGCGACCTTTGAAACAATTCGCGCCTTTGCGCGCCTCGATTGTACCTATAGCAGGGTTCGTACCCCTTTTCGATGTGGCGCTTGTTCGAGGCGCGCCGCCCGCGTATAGACTTTCGCGCTGCGGCTCATCTCGGCGCTGCCTGGCGCCAATGGTCAAGTCATGCTCGACACAACGGAAATAGCTATCTTCGCGGCCGTCGGCCTAGTCTTCGCCCTGGGCCTTATCGCGCTCTGCCGATGGTCGGGCGCGCCCGCGCAACGCGTCGCCGCCTATGCGCTGATCGCGCTGTCCTTTCTCTATGTCGGCTTTGCTTTTCGCGCCGAAGAGCCCGGCGCCTGGGTCGGAGTCGAGATGACCGGCGTCGCCGTGTTCGGCACTCTCGCCGGCATGTCGATCATCGGTTCGCCCTGGTGGGTCGTTGCCGGCTTCGCGCTGCATCCGCTGTACGCGATCTATTTCCACTATATCGGCGCCGGCTCGCAATTTGCCCCGGCGCCCTTCGTGATCGCCAATGCGGCCTTCGACGTCGCGACGGCGCTCTTTGTCATCTTTGCCGCGTTGCGCGCCGCAGGGAAGAAGCCGACGGCCGCCGCCGCGCCGGCGGCGCAGCGTAAGCTCGCCGCGCGCTCCCAGCATCGCGCGCCAAGCCGCGACGCCGGAGGACCGGCGTGAACGCGCCCGTCGACTTTACGCTGCGCTACGACTGGCGCATCGAGGAAATCGTCGCCCTGCACGATCAGCCGTTGCTCGATCTCGTCGCGCAGGCGAACGCCGTCCATCGCCGCTTTCACGACGTGAATGACGTGCAGAAAGCGGCGCTGCTGTCGATCAAGACCGGCGGCTGTCCGGAAGACTGCTCCTATTGCCCGCAATCGGCGCATCATCGCGAGGTGAAGCTCGACCGCGTCGATCTCATGCAGACGGCGGAGGTGCTCGACGCCGCCAAGACGGCGCGCGAGGCCGGCGCCGATCGCTTCTGCATGGGCGCGGCCTGGCGTTCGGCGCCAGAGGGCAAGCGCTTCGACGCCGTGCTCGACATGGTGCGGGGCGTGCGCGCGCTCGGCATGGAGGCCTGCGTCACGCTCGGCATGATCAACTCGTCGCAAGCCAAGCGCCTCGTCGACGCCGGCCTCACCGCCTATAACCACAATCTCGACACTGGCCCGGAATTCTATGGCGAGATCATCACCACCCGCAGCTATCAGGACCGTCTCGAGACGCTGAAAGCCGTGCGTGGGGCGGGGTTGGAAATGTGCTGCGGCGGCATCATCGGCATGGGCGAAAGCGTTACGGATCGCGCCGGCATGTTGCAGACGCTCGCGTCTTTCGATCCGCATCCCGAGAGCGTGCCGATCAATGCGCTGGTCGCTGTCGAGGGCACGCCGCTGGCGGGGCGCGCGCGGATCGATCCGCTCGATCTCGTGCGGATGATCGCGACGACGCGCATCGTCATGCCGAAGTCGCGGGTGCGGCTCTCGGCCGGCCGCTCGTCCCTGTCGCGCGAGGCGCAGATACTCTGCCTCGTCGCCGGCGCCAATTCGATCTTCTACGGCGAGAAGCTGCTGACGACGGACAATGCCGGCGTGAACGAGGACGACGCGCTGTTCGCCGCGCTCGCGGCGCGCGAGGCGCCGGCGCCCGCCGCCTCATAAGCGCTCTCATTGGAATCGCGTGAGCTGTTCGCTTGGCCTTGTCATTCCCGGCAGGCCGAAGGCCTCACCGGGAATCTAGAGCCGACACAGGAGCGCTGAGTTTGCTCTAGATTCCCGATCGCGCTTCGCGCGTCGGGAATGACAGACGATCCGTTCAGACGGAAGTCGTATCAATCGGACCGAAGATCAGCTCGAAATTCCTGCGCAGCGCGGCGTCGACCGCCTGCATGTCCGCCGTCACGCCAAGGTCGGCGAGGCTGGTGACGCCAAGATGGGCCTCGCGCACGCCGCAGGGCGCGATGCCGGAAAAATGCGTCAGATCCGGCGCGACATTGAGCGCGACGCCGTGAAAGCTCACCCATTGCCGCAGGCGAATCCCGATCGCGGCGATCTTGTCTTCCGCGGTCTCGCCTTGCGGCCCCTTGGGCTTTTCCGGCCGCTCGACCCAGACGCCGACCCGCGCCGCGCGCCGCGCGCCGGCGACGCCGAAATCGGCGAGGGTCGCGATGATCCATGATTCGAGCTCGCAGACTAGCGCGCGCACGTCGCGCCGCCGGCGCGTCAGATCGAGCATGACATAGCCGACCCGCTGCCCCGGTCCATGATAGGTGAACTGCCCGCCGCGCCCGGTGCGATAGACCGGAAAGCGGGCGTCGAGCAAATCCTTCTCCTTGGCTGAGGAGCCGCCGGTATAGATCGGCGGATGTTCGAGGAGCCAGACGCATTCGCGCGCCTCGCCCAAGGCGATCGCCGCCGCGCGGGCTTCCATCCAGGAGACCGCCTCTTCGTAAGGGACGAGCCCTTCGCCGACGCGCCATTCGACCGGCGGCGCGCCGTCGGGCGCGCGCATCGCCGTTGCGTCGGCGGCGCGCAAGGGCGGGCAGGCGGCTTCGCTCATCGCGCGACTTTACATCAACCGGAAGGTTCGCGCGTCGACCGCTTGTCATCCCCGAGGCGATTTGTTAGACGCAGCGCGCCGGCGCTTCGCGTTAAAGCGGAGCGCCCTTGCGGCCGTGGCGGAATTGGTAGACGCGCTAGCTTGAGGTGCTAGTTGGGCAACCAGTGGAGGTTCGAGTCCTCTCGGCCGCACCAAGCCTAACAGCCTGATAGGGCGGTGTTTACGGCTTTCAGTGCGTTGCGCGCCGCTAATTTCGGCGCATGCGGTCAATTTGCGCGCGGTCCGGCATCGCATGTGGAGATTTGCAATCGCTCGCACTGGAGTTGAAATCCCTCTCCTGATGCGTCGGCGCCTCCGAGAATCTTGCAGCTCATCTTCATATTTTCTCCAGCGGGCGCGATCACGATCTGGGCGGCCGCGGCGGACTTGATCTCGTCCGCCGTCTCCTGCCATCGCGTTAAGGAGAGCGCCTGCATTTTTGTCTGCAGCTCCTTTATTTCCTGCTCGATGTTCGCTTTGCTGTCCTCTGCTCTCTCGATTTTGTAACTTAAGGTCCTTAGCTATACGGCGCGCGACTCCTTGGGGCGGACGTCATCAACCGCGTAGGATCGCCGTCCGTCCGTCTTATTTTTCGCGGTTTTCGCGACGCATGCGTTGGCGGGACCGCAAACCTTTCCGGGGCCGCAGGAATAGGTTCCGCAGTCGACCATCTCCTTGGCGAGGCAACGTCGGCCGTCAGCCGAGCATTTCCTGTCCGCCGGGCACATGAAGCCGTTCGCGCAGGCGACATAGTTCGCTCCGGCGCAGGCTTTGTCGCCAGCTCCGCACTCCAGCGCGAAGGACGCCTCTCCGCAGGCCAACAAAGAGGCGCTGACCAATGCTAACCGCCACATGTCCAGCCCCTAATCTCTTAATGAAATATTCGATCTTATGGCCAAACAGTTGGTGGAGCGGCCGACAGTTCTCGCGTTAAGCAGCAAATCTCCAACGGGCGCGGCGATACGCCCCTCTTGTGGATATTCGATTCAGGCTCTTGACTTCGCAAGTGCAGCGTGACCATAGGCGCAGCAAATCCCAATGTTTGGTTACCAACCCTTTGCGTTCCGCTTCGCCGCAAGCGACTATTTTCATCGCAACAAATTCAGTCTCGAGCTTAGCCGTGAACGCTGATGCGCAATTGCTTGAAGACGCGTCTTCGCTCCGGCAAAACTTAAATATAAATAGTGAGTTATTTCCAATGTAATCTGTGGAATCCTCTTGGCGGCGCCTAAGCCAATACGCCCAAATATTCGGCGCCGCAGCGGGCAAACATCAGCCACATTCCCAGACGCAAGATGGTTGCGCTGGCGCTTGGTCAGCAGGAGCCGCCCGCCCGGTTTCGCAAGGCTTTCAGGCGGGGTCCGACGCCGGCTCTTGTCGTTCAACCGCGCCCGGAGCGGGAAGCATGGCTGTATCGTTAAGAGAACGCGGGGCGCCGCCCAAGACCGACAATATCGAAACCCGCGCCCGCTATGCGTGGCATGATATCGAGGCCGACTGGCGCGTCGCGTCGCCGCGGCCGATCGGGCCGCGCCGGCAATCCCATGCGATGGAGGCCGATCGCAATTTCGAGAAGGTCGAGCGCTTCTTCTATTACGGCGCGGCGGCGCTCGTTTGCATCGGAACCGCGATCGTCGTCATTTCGGCGTTCTGGGGCGAACTGCCGCAAAATCTCGATCCTGCTGATTCACTGACGCCTCAAACGGCGGTCTCTTCTGGCGCAGCGGGCGGCGCGGCCGCTCATCCCCAGCCGTCGAATTTGTTGCGGTCCCATGAACAGCCGGTCTCGATCGTCGCCGGGCCGGTGGAGCCGGCGCCCGCGCAAGACCGCGCCGCCGCGCCGCCATCGGAGCCCGAAGCCGTATCGCAAGCCTCGAACGCCATCGCGCCCTCGGTCGCGAGCGCCGCTCCCGAACCGGAATCTCTCAATGACGGCGCCGCGGCCCTGCGCGGATCGGCGCAGAGCGGCGCGGCGGGTGGCGTGTCCGAGACGGCGATGAGCGCGCCTGACAAAGAGGCCGCCGCGCCCCAAGCGCGAATGAACAAGTGCTACGTCAGGATTTCTGGACGCGTGGTTGAAGGCGGCGCCTGTCAAATTTCGAGAAACGGCGGCGCGGTGACCTTCCAATATTCCGGTCAGACGCTCACGCTTACGCCGGTCAAGGGCAAAACCTGGTCCGCCGCTCTCGCCGGCAAGAAGCTTGGCAACGTCTATAAGAGCGGCTCCTGCTGGGCGTCGAGAAGCGCCTATATCTGCGACCGTGGCGCGCCCTAAGCCGCTTTTCGCGCGGCTTTAGGGTTCGCTCGTTTTCGGCGCCGGCTCCTGCGCGCCGTGATCATGCGCCTCCGGCGCCAGCTTCGCCTTTGGTCCGAGAGTCTTGGCGATGATCGGCTCCGTCGTCGAGGTCCAGTCCGGAGCGGCGTCGACGATCGGGGTCGGCGTATCGCCCGGCTTGATGTGGACCAGCGAATAGCCGCGCTTTTTCAATTCGCGCAGAAACTCGGGCAGCATCTGCGCGGTGATCGCCTGCGAGTCGTGGAAGAGCACGATACCCTTGCCCTTCTTTTCGAGCCGCGACAGCACGAGGTCGAGTTCGGCCTTGGGCGTCATTTTCGACCAGTCCGAGGCCCAGAGGTCTGAGCCGAACACCGTATAGCCGCGGCTGGTGAGATCGGCGACGAGTTCGGGCGTGTCGGCGAATCCGGGAAAGCGGAAGAAGGGCGCGGCCTTGACGCCGAGCGCCTTGTCGACGGCGGCGATTCCCTTTTCGATGTCCGCCTTGGCGGCGGGTTCGCTCATCAGCCTGAGCGTCTTATCCGGATGGCTGTAGGAATGATGGGCGATGGTGTGGCCTTCCGCTGCGGCGCGTTTCACCAGAGCGGGCAGGCTTTCCGCGTTTCGGCCGATAATGAAGAAGGTCACCCGCGCGCATTCCTTGGCGAGCGCGTCGAGCACTTGCGCCGTCGGCCCTGCCGGCCCATCGTCGAAGGTGAGAACGACCTCGTGATCATGAAGGTCGAGCGTGCGCGGATAGGTTTGCAGGCCGACCGCCGTTCCCTTGGCGCGGTCGATGTAAATCTCCCGTGAAACCCCGAGCGCGTCGGGCCCGCAGGCCGGTTGCTCCGCCGCATGGCACGGGGCCGCGCAGAGCCCGGCGAAGAGCGACGCAAGAAGAAAGGCGGGCTTGAGTTCGCGCGCGGCGGCCGGCGCTCCAGCTTTTTTCATGGTGGGAAAAGTCGCGGTCATCTTGGCTTACCGGTTTGATTTCTCGCGCCCGCAGGTTAAGAGCGCCACCATAGTATAGCGCGGGACCGCCTATGCCGCTCGATCATGAAGATACGGCGACCGCCGCCGAGGACGTGCGCGACGACGGCCCGGCGTCTCTCGGCCGCGAATTCGTCCTCGACGTCGAAGGCGCGATCGCGCTCGGCGACGCTGAGCGCGTGCACGAACTCGTCGGCGACCTCCATGAGGCGGACCTCGGCGCGCTGCTGGAGCTTCTGAGCCACGAGGCGCGGCCGCGGCTCGTCGAACTGATGGGCGCCGACTTCGACTTCACCGCCCTGATGGAGGTCGGCGAGGCGACCCGCGAGGAAATCCTAGAAGAACTTCCGGTCGAGACGCTCATCGAAGGCGTGCGCGACCTCGAAAGCGACGACGCCGTCGCCATTCTCGAGACTCTCGAGCCGAAGGAACAGGCCGAAGTTCTCGAAGCCCTGCCGGCGCAAGAGCGCATCGTCCTGCGCCGCTCGCTGGATTATCCCGAAGATTCGGCAGGGCGCCTGATGCAGACGACCTTCGTCGCCGCGCCGCCCTTCTGGACGGCGGGTCGGGTGCTCGATTTCTTTCGTGAGAGCGGCGAGGAAAATCTGCCCGAGAGCTTCTTCGAAGTCTTCGTCGTCGATCCGAGCTACCATCTGCTCGGCACGGTTTTCCTCGACGCGCTGGTGCGCGCCAAGCCCGGCGCGCGGCTCGAGGAAATCATGCAGGAGGATCGGCGGCGGGTGAAGGCGACCGAGGACGGCGCCGAGGCGGCGCGGCTCTTCGAGCGCTACAATCTCGTCTCCGTCCCGGTCGTCGACGAGTCCGAACGGCTGGTTGGCGTTCTCACCATCGACGATATCGTCGACGTGATCCAGGAACAGGCCTCGGAGGAAATCCTGGCGCTCGGCGGCGTCAACCCGGAAGAAGAGCTGACCGACGATTTTTGGTGGATTGCGCGGAGCCGCTTCACCTGGCTGTCGGTCAATATGCTGACCGCCTTCATCACCTCCTCGGTCTTGAAGACCTTCCAGTCGCAATTGGAGCAAATGGTCGCGCTGGCGGTGCTGGGGCCGATCGTCGCCGGGCAGGGCGGCAATTCCGCCACCCAGACCATGACCGTGGCGGTAAGGGCGCTGGCGACGCGCGAACTGACCCGCGCCAACGCCTTTCGGATCATCGTGAGGGAACTCGCCATCGGCGCGGTCAATGGCGCGGCCTTTGGCCTCGTCACCGGCATTGTCGCCGCCAACTGGTTCCATAATGTCGGACTCGGCCCGGTCATGGCCCTGGCGATGTTCACCAATCTCGTCGCCGGCGCGCTCGGCGGCATCGTCGTGCCGCTCGCCTTCGACAAGCTGAAATTCGATCCGGCGGTCGCCTCCGGGCCCTTCGTGACGACGATCACCGACGTGATCGGCTACGGTTCCTTCCTTACAATCGCCAGTTTGTGGTTCCATTTGGGCTGAGGCGCGTCGGCGCGTTTACGCTCCATTACCGCCTGCGGAGATAGTATGGCGACATGCGCCCGTTGAAATTTTCCCTCCCGCGTTCCCTTGCCTGCGCCACGCTGGCGGCGGCGACGCTCGCCGGCTGCGGCAGCTCCTATGATCCGAGCTTTTCGGGCCGGCGTCGGCTCCAGACCAGCGCGCCGCTGATCAACCCCAAGCGCGATCCGAGCTTCCTCGCCTATGCCGTGCCGGAGACGGAACTCCATAAATTTCCGGCGACGCGCAGCGCCGAATTCGCCGTCCATGGCATCGACGTGTCGAAATATCAGGGAAATATCGACTGGGAGCAGGTCAGGGACGCCGGCGTCTCCTTCGCCTTCATCAAGGCGACGGAAGGCGGCGACCGGGTCGATTCGAAATTCGCCTATAATTGGGCGGCGGCGAAGGCGGCCGGCGTGCCGCGCGGCGCGTATCATTTCGTCTATTGGTGCCGCCAGCCGCATGAAGAGATCGGCAATTTCGCCAGCGTCGTGCCCAATGAGCCGGACGCGCTGCCGCCGGTGCTCGACGTCGAGCCGACCCCGACTTCTGGAAGCTGCAAGCGCACGCTCTATCGCGAGGAAGTGCTGCGCGACATGAAGGCGATGCTCGAACAGATGGAGCGCCACTACGGCAAGAGGCCGATCATCTATTCTTCGGTCGACTTCTATCAGGCGATCCTGCATTCGGGGGCCTTGTCCGAATATCCGATCTGGGTGCGCTCGACGAAATACCACCCCCAGGTGCGCTACGGCGACCGCCAATGGACCTTCTGGCAATATCGCTCGGACGGGCGCATTCCGGGCATCACCGGCGCGGTCGACCAGAACACGTTCAACGGCTCGGCCGATCAATGGCGCAGCTGGCTCGCCTCGACCGCCGGCCTGCGGGCGGGCCCGATCGCGACGGCGCATAAGCAAGTCGATGACCGCGCCGGCAACAAGCTCGTCGAAGACGATCCGGCGATGCTGTCGGGCGCCGAAAAGAGCGCCTATGAGCGGGAGCTGGGCGCGCCCGTGCCGCCGGATTCGATCCGCTAGAGAAGGGCGCCGGGGTAGCCAGACGCGGAGATTTCGCGTATAGGCCCCGGGCCAGTTTCCGCCGCGCGGCGCTTCTGCCCGCGCGCCCATGTCATAAAGAGAGAATAAATGGCCGTTCCGAAGAGAAAAACCTCGCCGATGAAGCGAGGGTTCCGCCGCTCCGCCGACGCGCTGAAGGCGCCGACCTACGTCGAAGACAAGGATTCCGGCGAGCTGCGCCGCCCGCATCACGTCGATCTCAAGACCGGCATGTATCGCGGCCGTCAGGTGCTCAAGCCGAAAACCGTCGAGGAATAATCGTTCCGACGGTTAACGAAGATGAAAGCGGGCCGCTGGGCTCGCTTTTTTGTTCAGCGGCGCTTTTGCGCAGCCGCGAGCATCGGCAGCAGCAGCGCGCGCGGCGTCGCCGCAGAACCAAAGATCAGCGCCCGGTTCACCCATCCCGGCACGATCACCCGTCTGCCGGCCATGAGTCCCTCATAGCCCTGGCGTGCGACCTCCGCCGCCGGCACCATCGCGGGCCTCATCGCCGCCATCAGCCCTTCAAAGTGCATGCCCGCCCGCGCCTGAAAACCGGTGCGCACCGGGCCTGGGCAGAGGCAGGCGACTTTCACGCCCTGCGGCTTCAACTCCTGCGACAGCGCCTCGCTGAACGAGCGCACATAGGCCTTGCTGGCGTAATAGACGGCGAAGCCCGGCCCCGGCATGAAGGCGGCGACCGAGGCGACATTGAGCACGCCGCCCTTCGCCGCGACAATCGCGGGCAGAAAGCGCAGGGTCAGCGCGGTCAGCGCCCGCATGTTGAGATCGACGATGGCGAGCTGCTCGGCGGCGTCGAGTTCGATCGCCCGGCCCATCAGGCCAAAGCCGGCGTTGTTGACGAGATATTGCGGCGCGACGCCTTCCTCGGCGAGGCGCTCCTCCAGGCGTTGAACGGCGCTTTGTTCGGTCAGGTCGAGTTCGATCGGCAGCGGGCGGGCGGCGCCCGTCGCGGCAATGTCGTCGGCGAGCGCCTCCAGCCGCTCGCCGCGGCGGGCGACGAGCGCCAGCTCATGGCCCTTCGCCGCGAAGATTCGGGCGAGCTCGGCGCCAATCCCGTCCGACGCGCCGGTGACGACCGCGACCGGACGGGTCACTTTCCGCCATCCTTGCCGCCATCCTTGCCGCGCGACCAGGGACCGATTGCGCCGGGGTCGGCGGCGTCGCGGGCCTCGCGGCGCAGTTCGACCCGGTCGCGGGTCGAGACGCCGAGCAGTTCGGCGACGCGCCAGACGACATTCTCCTCGAATTCATGCACCGCGCCGTCGGCATGGGCCATGTCCCAGAGCATGCCGACGATCTGCCGGCGCCCGTCCTCGTCGAGCCGGCGTTTGAGGACGCTGGTGAAGCGATAAAGATCGACGGCGTCGGCCTCGCTCTCGCGCGCCGCCTGGATCAGTTCGGCCGCCTCGTCGCCGGCGAGGCCGAAGCGCGCCTCGACCAGCTGCCGGATGCGCGCCTTTTCGCGATCGTCGAATTCGCCGTCGATCGAGGCGATATGGACGAGAAGCGCCGCGGCGGCGAGCTGATAGTCGGCGGCCTCAAAGGGCTTCGGCCCCTCGGCCTCGCCGGCAAGTTCGCTGATGAAGTTTTTGAGAGCTGCAAGCATGGGCGGCGAGGCTAACGGGGCGGAAGGCGTGTTGCAAATCCGTATAGATGATGGGGAGCGCGAAGGGTAGGCGGGGAGGGTAGCCGATCGGGCCAATCTGCTGCCGCTGAGTCGACCAGGGCATGTTCGTCGTTCAGTATACGCCGGTAGTATTCATGCCGCGGCGACGATAGATTTTCTCTCCCGCGAACTCGTGCAATGGATTGCTGAGCGCCGGATTGGTCATTGTGCAGCAAGAAATCGGACTGAGCGGTTCAAAGCGGGGAGACCCCAGCTGAATGTGCGTTTGATCGGCGTCATTCAAGATGAGATTGGCGAGTTTGCGCGCAGAGTCGTCCCACGAATAAATCGGCATTTTTTCTTTTTCGATCGGTTCTCGATAGAGCTTCTCGATTTTGTCGGCCAGGTCGATCGAGTCCAGCAAGTTGAAATAGTGGACATGGTTTCCGCCGATTTCGTGGAATACGGGCAAATCAGAGGCGATGACCGGAAGTCCGTAACGACCGGCTTCAACCAGCGGAATGCCAAATCCTTCGATCATTGACGGATAAACCATTGCGCAGGCGTGGGTGTAGCAGTGGCGAAGATCGGCGTCGCTCGCATTATCGAGCCACAGGAGACGTCGCCCAAATTCCTGGTGTTGTTTGATTCGATGCGCGAGCGCCTCGCTTTGCCAGCCCGCTCGGCCGATGATGACGTAACGAGCGTCGATGCCTCTCAACCAGAGACGCTCAAACGCTTCGAGAGCGATCGGATAGCCTTTTCGTGGCTCAAGCGTGCCAACGCTCAGAAAATAGGGCGCTTCATCTGCAGTGACGGCTTTGGCCTCGGCGGAAGGCGGAGCGCTTTCGTCGCTGTCGAAATCCGCGCCCAGTCGCCACCAGCAAATGCGCAGATGCGGCTTTGTGGCGAGGTTATTGCGGGTGACGTAAGCGATAAGATCCGTCGCGGTGCTCTTTGAGACGCAAATGATCCGATCGCTTTTCAATACGATTTTGTCGAACCACTCGTTGAATTCGTCAGTCATTTCGGGGCTGACGCTGAGCGGATGGATTAAGGGAATCAGGTCGTGAAGAACCGTCATGAGCTCCCCGCCGACATCGGCAAGACCCTGAATAAAAGGCAGATGTTCGGAAAGCATGCCCCAGCTTGCGTCGAGGAGCACAAATTTGTCGCCTTCCCTGAACTTGATCGAGCGCGGGAGCGACGGATGGTCGTAGTAGGAAAGAAGCTCGCCATTTTCGACGATTACGGGAAGCGCGAACCGATCTCGAATTGATCTCATTGCTATCTCGCGAACGACCCGCTGAACGCCCGTTTTCCCTCCAAAACGTAGTGTTGGTGTGACATCAATGAAAACACGGCCAAATGAAACCGAGGAGAGCGCATCATCCGAGGCGAGTTCACTTGGCAAATGAGGTCGGCGGTTGGGGCTCAAGCGGCGCCGGCTTCTCGA
The DNA here is from genome assembly GCF_046349115.1 of Methylocystis sp. Taxonomy (GTDB): domain Bacteria; phylum Pseudomonadota; class Alphaproteobacteria; order Rhizobiales; family Beijerinckiaceae; genus Methylocystis. The sequence continues at coordinate 16,055 of NZ_JAXMCX010000005.1, forward strand.
TCCATCGTGCAGATGGGCAAGGCCTAGCTGCTTGGTCGTCGTCCAATAGAGCTCTTTCAATTTGAAGTAAACGAAAGCTGTTACAGGATCGAGCGAATACGCCAATCGTCTGCGATTCATTTCCATGTTCTCTTGCTGAATCTGCGACGCAAGAAAAAAGACGATCTCGCCTTCGTGATCTATTTGCCGCTCCATCTTGCGCTTCTCCAGAGTGCACGCCGAGAACGCGGACCCGAGCTTTCGAGCGGACCAGCGATTGGTTTCAGGGATTTAGATTTGGGCGGCGGTTAGGAGCTTCGCCGCATTTCACGCGGGTTGATCAATCAGCCGGTGAAGAGGCGCCGACCGGGTTCAGTCCAGGCGCCGGTCGTGGTTTTTCTGTGTTTGGCGTCCAACGGCATACAGGGATGGATCGCCATCAACTTGCACGCAACGTCGCCGAGCCGACGCGCGAAGCGTTCTAATGAGAATCTCTCTTCGTACAACGCGCGCGTATCGCTCGTCGTTGGATCGCCGCGTCCGCCGATGACGCGGCTCTGGAGCATGGCGGCGGCGAATTCGTTGGCGTCGTCCGCAATGAAGACGTTGGCAAGCCGTGACGGATCGATCTCCATGCCCCTGAAAGCCTTGGACGTCGCGATGACCGGCAGTCCGCTGGACAGCGCTTCCACGGTCTTGATTGAAAGGCCGTGGCCTTCTCTTGTCGGGAGGAGAATGATCGCTGCGTCGGCGTAGGCGGATTCTTTGTCGGCAATTCTGCCCCGGAAAAGATTGCGATGTTTTTCGTACAGCGCCCTGTCACGCTTTTTCACGCCATCCGCGATGTCGCCAAAAATCGAAATCGACATGTCAGGCACATGCGGCACAATATATTTCAGAAACCATCGGACGCTGATGTAGTTGGCGGCGTTGTTGCCTGCGACAAAAATAGCCTGATCGCCATTGGGGCGGGCGGCAACGGGGGCTACCGACGGATAGATCAGTTCGTGACGAGACAGCGGCAGAAGCTGACTGAACGCGGCATGCTCTTCCGAATTCAAGTGAATGCAAACGTCGGCGCGCTTGAGCCAGTTGAGTTCGACAGCGAGCAGGTCGTTATAGCGAACATGCGGCGGGATGCTAACCCCCGCGCGATTCCGTAACTCGTACTGGCGAGCCTGAATGTCGTGCGTGTCCAGCACGACAGGAATGCGGCGCCCTTCGCGCATTCTTTCGACGAAAGGCATGACGAAGAAATGGTTGGCGTGGATCAAGTCAATGGCGGCCGTATCGAGCGCTTCGGGCAAAGGCGCGCGCTTCACTAACTCCACAAGCCAGGTTGCGTGGTCGCCATGGATCAGGGGCAACCAACCGTCCCTTAGCAGCGCTGTCTTGAAGAGGTCTGCAATCGTGGCGGACGATTCATATCGCTCGTCGGCAGCGAGGTCCTGACTATGCGACCGGTAGTTCTTCCACCGTGCGCCGCGGCCGATCGAAGGCGTGACGTCGTCCATAAGCGCAATGGAGAGCACGCGCGCCCCAAGTTGCTTATAGGCCCTGATTTGACTGGCGATGACCTGGTGCGTTCCGCAGGAGTGCCATGCAGGATGCACGACTGCGATGGTTTTTCCGGATAGCGCGGCGCGACTCGAACTTGACTGATGTATCGACATCTCGATGACCCTGTTTGGGTCCTCAAGATCGGACTCGCTGGAGACTTTTATTTGCTCAATTCGTTTCGTTTTGTTTCGAGGTCGGCTTTCGGCAGCGACACCCTTGCGATCAGGCCGCCGCCGGTCCGTTCATCCAATGTGAGGCGTCCGCTGTGCGCTTCCACGATCGAGCGCGCGATCGCCAGGCCCAATCCGAAGCCCTCGTTTGCATTCGAGGACACGCCCACGTCTCCCCGCTCGAAAGGCTCGAGCATCGATTCCCTCTTTTCCGGAGCGATGCCCGGGCCCCTGTCGACGACCTCGACGACCGTTGCTTCATCGCCTTCCAACAGGCGGACCTTGGGGCTCACCCCGTATTTCACCGCATTGTCTATAAGATTGGAAAAGGCGCGTTGCAGATCATCTGGGCTGCCGAGAACGTTGGCGTGACCGACACCGTCGTAGCGCGCGTCTGCGCCGACGTCGACGAACTCGTCGACGACCGCCTGCAACAGGCTCGCAAGATCCAGAACGACCATCTCTTGTCGAAACCCGCCGCGCAGATAATCAAGGCAGCCGCCGACCATCGCCTGCATCTGATCAATGTCCCGCAGCAGTTTCGCTTTCGTGTCGCTGTTTTCGATGTATTCGGCACGAAGACGCATTCGCGTGATCGGCGTCCGTAGATCATGGCTGACGGACGTCAACATCCTCGTTCGTTGGGAAGCCATCACGGCGATGCGACGCTGCATGCGATTGAAGGCTCGCGTCGCCTTTCGAACCTCTTCAGGACCAGTCTCCGGCAACTGCGCCGGGATGCTGTCGAGGCCAAAGGATTCGGCGGCGCTGGCGAAATTCGTCAGGGGGCGCGTAAGCGACCTCGCAGCCCATAGGGAAAAGACGAACAGACTGATCGCCACGAAGCCGAGGGAGACGATTACGAACCGAGAAAATCCTGGACGCAGAGTCGGAGCGTGCAGAACGAATTCCTGAGCGTCGTGCAAGGACCCGCTAAAATGCTCGTCGTCATCGTGGGCTTCGATATCGACTCCAACCGGAAGGCGAGTTCGGAAATAGGCTGGATGGCCCTTGTTGCGCGCGGCGAGTCCAGGCGCTAAGAGCGCAATCTGAAACCCCGGAAGGTTCGCGTTAAAGGCCGCGGCGATCACCGGCCTTTCGGCGGCTGAGGCGGCGTCCAACGCCGTCAGGGCCGCCACGACGATTGAGGCGTTGAGGTCCCGAGGATGGCCGGGGAAGGGCGGCGACAAGAAAAGAATCGCGGTCACTGCTGCGTGGAATAGGCCGACGCATAAGAGGAGGAGAAGCCCCAACTGCACATTGATGTTTCGGAGCGCAGGCATATTCACTGAATGCTGACTTTCGCCGTGAACGTGTAGCCGATAGAGCGGACCGTCTGAATGTGCGCCGGGGCTCGCGGGTCAATCTCGATCTTTTGACGAAGCCGGCTTACCAGAATGTCCACGCTCCGCTCAGTCGTTGACGCCGCCTTCAATTCGTCGCGCGAGAATACTTTTCCGGGGTTGCGGCAGAAGGTCAGCAATAGATCGAATTCAGCGCTCGTCAAAATCACCCTTACGCCGGTCGGCCCCGACAGGCGACGTGAGAAAGGATCCAAAACAAAGCCGGCGAAGCAAAAGGCGTTAAATTGCCCACGCGGCTCGATGTCCGGCGCGGTCCGGCGCAGGACGGCGCCGATGCGCGCCAGCAGCTCACGGGGCACAAAGGGCTTGACCAGATAATCGTCGGCGCCGAGTTCGATGCCGAGTATACGGTCCGTGTCTTCGCCGCGCGCGGTTAGCATGATCAATGGGGGGCTGCGCGTGTTCCGCAAGCGCATGCAGATCGAAAATCCATCCTCGTCGGGAAGGTTGACGTCGAGCACGATGAGATCGACATGCTCGCTCGCGAGGACTTCGTCCATCTGTTTGCCGTCTGGCGCGACCATCACCTTAAACCCGTGGTCGCTGAGGTATTTGGAGATGAGCGATCTGATTTCCTCGTCGTCCTCTATGACGAGGATCGATCGCCTATCGGCCGCGCTTGACGGGTTTATTTCATTCAAGGCCAAGAATTTCATTTGCGCTCGGCTCCAAGCGAGCGGCGACTTCCGAGCCGAGGGTTCCGCACAGCTGTGTCGAGATTCTGGCGCGTTTGTTTCATTTTGTTGCGCTGACCCGGCTATCATGGCAGGCAGACATAAAGAAATCTTTATATCTTTATTGCCTTTCCTGGCCGCCCCTGCTATAGGCTTGCGCCGAGTCGCCGACCTGGGCCGGCGGCGGGAATTCGGTTGAGCCGTTCCGGCGTGTCATTCCCGGCGGGCCGCAGGCCCGACCGGGAATCCAGAGAAGCTCCAGCCTTGCTGGTTTTGCTCTGGATTCCCGATCGCTTTGCTCACGCAAAGCGTCGGGAATGACAGCCGGGGCGGTCGTCATTGCGAGCCGGAGGCGAAGCAATCCAGAATGCGCCCAGTGACTCTGGATTGCTTCGTCGCTGCGCTCCTCGCAATGACGACCTTGGGAGACCGCGGGCCATCTATGGACTTCAACCGGGCCGCACGAAACAGAAGGATTTCGCATGACCGCACATCACTTTAACGATTTCGCCGTCACCGACCTTGCGCTCGCCGAATGGGGCCGCAAGGAAATCGCCATCGCCGAGACCGAAATGCCCGGGCTGATGGCGACCCGCGCCGAATTTGGCCCCGCCCAGCCGCTCAAGGGCGCGCGCGTCGCGGGCTCGCTCCACATGACCATCCAGACGGCGGTGCTGATCGAGACCCTGAAGGCGCTCGGCGCCGATGTGCGCTGGGCCTCCTGCAACATCTATTCGACGCAGGACCACGCCGCCGCCGCTATCGCCGCGACCGGCACGCCGGTCTTCGCCAAGAAGGGCGAGAGCCTCGAAGATTATTGGGACTATACCCACAAGATTTTCGAATGGGGCGACGGCGGCTGCCCGAACATGATTCTCGACGACGGCGGCGACGCGACGCTGCTCATCCATCTCGGCCTGCGCGCCGAGCAGGGCGATGTCGCCTTCCTCGACAAGGCGACCAATGAGGAAGAGGAAGTTCTCTTCGCCGCGATCAAGAAGCGGTTGAAGTCCAATCCGGGCTTCTACAAGCGCAACGCCGAGGCGATCAAAGGCGTCACCGAGGAGACGACGACCGGCGTGCATCGCCTTTATACGATGCATAAGGAGGGCAAGCTCCTGTGGCCGGCGATCAACGTCAATGACTCGGTCACGAAGTCGAAATTCGATAATCTCTATGGCTGCCGCGAGTCGCTGGTCGACGGCGTGCGCCGCGCCACCGATGTGATGATGGCCGGCAAGGTCGCCTGCATCGCCGGCTATGGCGATGTCGGCAAGGGCTCGGCGGCCTCGCTGCGCAACGCCGGCTGCCGCGTCATTGTCACCGAAATCGATCCGATCTGCGCGCTGCAGGCGGCGATGGAAGGCTATGAAGTCACGACGATGGAGGAGGCGGCGCCGCGCGCCGACATTTTCTGCACGGCGACCGGCAATGTCGATGTGATCACCATCGAGCATATGCGCGCCATGAAGGACCGCGCGATCGTCTGCAACATCGGCCATTTCGATTCGGAGATTCAGGTCGCCGGCCTGCGTAATCTGAAGTGGCACAATGTGAAGCCGCAGGTCGATGAAATCGAGTTCCAGGACGGCAAGCGCATTCTGCTCTTGGCGGAAGGTCGTCTGGTGAATCTCGGCTGCGCGACTGGCCATCCGTCCTTCGTGATGTCGGCGTCCTTCACCAATCAGACGCTGGCGCAGATCGAATTGTGGACCAAGCAGGGCCAATATGCGGTCGGCGTCTATACGCTGCCCAAGCACCTCGACGAGAAGGTCGCCTCGCTCCATCTCGACAAGATCGGCGTGAAGCTGACGCAGATGACCGACGAGCAGGCGAAATATCTCAACCTGCCGAAGGAAGGCCCGTTCAAGCCGGAACATTACCGCTATTGATGCGAAGACGCGGTCTCGCGCTGTGGCCGGGCTTGTCCCGGCCATCACTCATCTGGTTTTCTTGATCGCCGTCTGCCGCCGCATCATCTCGGCGATATCGGCCTCCTCCTGTTCCTCGCTCCACCAGTCGCGTTCGAGCATTTCGAACATGGCGATTTCTTCCGCTGTCAGCGGATCGCCCTCGATCGCCTGCGAATGCTGCGCGTCGCGCTGGCCCTCGCCTGCGGCTTCGTCGATGGGGGAAGTAGGTTTGACCGCCGGCTTTTCCATGTCGAAACGATAGCACGAAGCGCCGCCGCGCGCATCGGCGCTCTCCGGCCGGCGGGCCTTGCACATCTGAAGCGAGGCCGCTCTTTGCGACGCTTTTTCGCGCCTCACAGATTCCGTTTTGGGCTTTGGCGCTTTAGATTGAAGCTGATTCGCATCCGGCGCGGCGGGCATGGTCCTGCGCGCCGAGGGCTTTCGTCCCCGTCCTGCGTGAGCCGCTTCAGGCGGTGTCGTGATGAGCTCCCTCAACTGACCGTGGAGACCGGTTCTCGTGACGCGCCAAGCCGATCGCCAGCAAGCCGATTGCAAGCAACCCGATCGCCAGCAAGCGGAGCTGTCGTCGCGATGACGGGACGGCGGCGCGCGACCAGAAATTCCGGCGCTTCTCTAGGGTCTCTGCTCCTGTGGCTCAATGCGGCGTCGGCGCGCGCGGCGGGCTTTCTCGACGATCCGCCGATCGAGCCGCAAATCGTCAGCTTCGCCCTGAGCGGCGGCCTGGCGATTTTCGCCGCGGCCATGGCGATCGGCTATCTGCGCGAGCGCGCCCTCTGGCGACGGCGCGACGCCGCCATCAGCGCTGAACTCGACGATTCCCGCGCCCAGCTCGATCGGGCGAAAAACTTCCTTGCCTCCGAGCCACAGATTTTCATCGCCTGGAAGTCGCCCGATGCGGAACCCGACATTCATTCCTCGTCGCTGGTCATGACCGGGGCCGCCGCCGCGCCGCGCCGCATCTTGAATTTCGACGCCTGGCTTGCGCCAAAGGACGCGACGGAGCTGGAAAGCGCGGTCGAGCGTCTGCGCAAGAGCGGCGAAAGCTTCCGCCTCGCGCTCCTTGGCGTCGCCGGACGGCACTTCGACGCCGAAGGGCGGGCGGTCGGCGGCGGCGTCGTGCTGCGCATTCGCGAAGTTTCCGGCGACCGGCTGGAGCTGATCGGCCTGCGCGAGCGCTATGGCGCGGCGCAATCCGAACTTGCCGGACTGCGCGCGATGCTCAAGGCGCTGCCGGCGCCCTTCTGGATTCGCGATGAGGCGGGCGAACTCGTCTTCGTCAATGACGCCTATGCCCAGGCGGTCGAAGCAAAGAGTCCCGAAGACGCCGTCTCCCGCAAATTGGAGCTGCTCGACCAGACAGCGCGCGGCGCCGCCGAAGAGGCCCGCTTGAAGAACAGCGTCTGGCGCGAACGCGTCAACGCCGTGGTCGCCGGCGAACGCCATCAGCTCGATGTGACGCAGGCGGCGGCTTCGGGCGCCGCCGCCGCCATCGCCATCGACCGGCGCGAGATCGAGACGGTGCGCGCCGATCTCGAACGGCAGATGCAATCGCATGTGCGCACGCTCGATCAGCTGCCGACGGCGGTGGCGAGTTTCGATCGCGCGCGCCGGCTGATTTACAGTAACGACGCTTACGCCAAGCTATGGCAGCTCGATCCGAATTTTCTCGACCAACAACCGACCGACGGGCAGATTCTCGATCGGCTGCGCGCCGAGCAGCGCGTCCCGGTCGAATCAGATTACCGGGCGTGGAAAGAACGACTGTTCGAAGCCTATCAGTCGCCGGAGCCTATCCATCACACCTGGCATCTGCCGAATGGCCGGATCATCGACGTCGTCGCGCATCCCAATCCGAAAGGCGGCGTCACTTATCTCTATGACGACGCCACCAAGGCCTATGATCTCGAAACGCGGGTCAATGCGCTGGCCCGCATGCAGAGCGAAACGCTCGACACGCTCCATGAGGGCGTCGCGGTGTTCGGCTCCGACGGGCGCCTGACGTTCAGCAATCCCGCCTTCGCCAGCCTGTGGCGGCTTGATCCCGACGATCTGGCGAAGCGGCCGCGCTTTGAGGCGCTTGCCGCCAAATGTTGCGCGCTTCATCCAGACGAGGCGACATGGGCGGCGCTGCAGGGCTTCGTTACAGGCCTCAATGAAATGCGCGAAGGCTTCAACCGGCGCATCGAACGCAATGACGGCGTCGTCCTCGACTGCGCGGCGCAGCCGCTGCTCGACGGCGCCGCGCTGCTGACCTTCGTCGATGTTTCGGCCGACGTGAATGTCGAACGCGCGCTGACGGATCGCAACAAGGCGTTGCTCGCCGCCGAAAAGCTGCGCAACGACTTCATTCATCACGTCAGCTACGAATTGCGCTCGCCGCTCAACAACATCAACGGCTTCGTGCATCTTCTCGGCGAGTCCTCGACCGGCCCGCTCAATCCGCGTCAGCGCGAATATCTCGGCTATGTGGGCAAATCCTCGGCGGCGCTGCTCGCCATCGTCGACGATATTCTCGATCTCGCGACGATCGACGAAGACGCGATGGAGCTTGAGTTTTCCGACGTCGACGTGGAGGCGACGATGCGCGCGGTGATTGAAGGCGTGCAGGACCGTCTCGTCGAAAATTCGATCGACGTGCAGATCGTCCCGATGGACGATGTTGGAACTTTCCGCGGCGACGCCAAGCGGGTGCGCCAAATTCTGTTCAATCTCCTATCCAACGCCATCGGCTTCTCGCGTCCGGGCCAGACCGTCACGCTCGCCGCGATGCGGCGCGAGAACGACATCGTCTTCAAGGTCACCGATCGCGGGCGCGGAATGTCGCCGGAGATTCTCGAACGCGTATTCGATCGGTTCGCCTCGCACACCGCCGGCTCGCGTCACCGCGGCGTGGGACTGGGCCTCTCCATCGTGCGCGCCTTCATGGAGCTTCACGGCGGCAAGGTCTTCATCGATTCCGCGCCCGGCGAAGGCACGACCGTGACCTGCATTTTTCCTGCGCCTGCCGCGCATGAAGCGGCGAGTCTCGCGGCGGCGCGCGCGGGAGACGCCGAATGAGCGAGGAATCATCGCAAAAATCGGTCTGGCGTCTCGACGTCGGCAGCGAAGCCGAAACGATCGAACTGGCGCGAGAGTTTTCCGCGCTGGTTCGCGCGGGCGACGCCGTCATGCTCTCCGGCGATCTTGGCGCCGGCAAGACGACTTTCGCGCGGGCGCTTATTCGCGCCCTGGTCGAAGACCCGGCGCTCGAGGCGCCAAGCCCGACCTTCACGCTGATGCAGATTTACGAGGGCGCCGGGAATCGCATCGTCCACGCCGACTTCTACCGGCTCGAAGACGCCGCGGAACTTGCAGGTCTTGGCTGGGAAGAGGCGACCGACGAGTCGATCGTGCTCGTCGAATGGGCCGAACGCGCCCGCGAAGCGCTCTCGCCCGATCGGCTAGAAGTGCGGTTGAGCTTCGTCGACGGCGACAACCGCGAGGCGCGGCGTCTGACGATCTCCGGCTACGGCCGCTTCGTCTCGCAGCTTGCGTCCTTCAAGGCGATTCGCGAACTTCTGCGCAAGTCGGGCTGGGCCGGCGCCTCGCGCAGCTTTTTGCAAGGCGACGCCTCGACGCGCGCTTATGAACGCCTCGAACGGCCGGACGGGCGACGCGCCATTCTGATGATCTCGCCGGCGCGGCCCGACGGACCGCCGATTCGCTATGGCAAATCCTACAGCGCCATCGCGCGGCTCGCCGAAAATGTCGTTCCTTTCGTCGCGCTGTCGCAAGCGCTGCGCGGACTGGGACTGTCGGCGCCAGAAGTTTACGCAAAAGACCTCGACTCCGGCCTGCTGATCATCGAGGACCTTGGCGGCGAGGGCGTCGTCGATGAAAACGGCCCCATCGTCGAGCGCTATCTCGAGGCGGCGGCCGCGCTCGCCTTTCTTCACGCGCAGCAATTGCCGGATTCGATCGCGATCGAAGGCTATGGCGATTATCATATCCCGCCCTATGATCTCGACGCGCTGCTGATCGAAGTGGAGTTGCTGGTCGATTGGTATCTGCCGCGCGTGAAGGCGCCGATCTCGTCGGGCGCGCGCGCCATTTTTCTCAATCTCTGGCGCCAGGCGCTCGTCCAAGCGGCGACCGCCGCCCCGACCTGGACGCTGAGGGACTATCACTCTCCCAATCTTTTGTGGCTCGCGCAGCGCGAAGGCTTGGCGCGGATCGGCATGCTCGATTTCCAGGATTGCGTGCTCGGCCATCCCGCCTATGACGTGGCGTCGCTGGGGCAGGACGCCCGCGTCGACGCGCCCGACGATTTGGAGTTGAAGCTGCTCGCCGCTTACGCCAAACTGCGGCGCGACGCCGATCCGGCATTCGACATGGCCGCTTTCGCCAAGGCTTACGCGATCCTGGCGGCGCAGCGCGCAACGAAGATTTTGGGAATTTTCGCGCGGCTCGATCAACGCGACGGCAAGCCGCAATATCTCGCGCATCTTCCGCGCGTTGAATCCTATCTAAGAAAAAGCCTGCGCCATCCGGCGCTGGCGGACGTCAAGGCTTGGTATGAGGCCAGCATCCCCGGCTTGTTTCCAGACGCCTGATCGGCCGACGCCTGCGCCGAGCGTCGCGATGGTGTTCGCGGCCGGGCTTGGGACGCGCATGCGGCCGCTGACCGAGGCGACGCCGAAGCCGCTGGTTCGCGTCGCCGGCCGCACGCTCATCGACCGTGCGCTCGACGAATTCGAGCGAGCCGGCGTCGAAACGGCGATCGTCAATGTCCATCATCTCGCCGATCAGATCGAGGCGCACCTCGCGCGGCGCGCAAGCCCGCGCATCGTCATTTCCGACGAGCGCGGACTATTGCTCGATCAGGGCGGCGGCATAAAAAAGGCGCTTCCGCTGATCGGCGACGATCCTTTCTTCGTCTGCAACACCGACGCCTTCTGGGTCGACGCCGCGCGCTCCAACATTCTCGCGCTCGCCGAGGCCTTCGACGCCGACAGGATGGATGCGGCGCTGCTGCTCGCGCCGACGATTGGCAGCGTCGGAGTCGACTGGGACGGCGATTTCGATCTTGACGCCGAGGGGCGCATCGTCCGGCGCGATGGCGCCAAACCCTATGTCTACGCCGGCGTTGGACTGATAAAGCCGCAGCTCTTCGCCGGCGTCGCGGACGACGTCTTCAAGCTCGCGCCGTTCTTTTTTGACGCCGCCGGCAAGGGACGGCTCCATGGGGTCGTCTCCAGCGGTCTGTGGCTTCACGTCGGCACGATCGCTGCGATCGATGAAGCCGAACGGGCGATCGCGGCGCGCCGGGGCTGAAGGCGATGACAGCGCGCCGGCGCAATCTTTTCACCATCGCGCCAGGCGCGCCGTTTCTGAAGACCTTCGTTCGCGCTCTGCTCGATGGCGAGATCGTTCCGGCGCTGTCGCGCGAGACGCCGCCGCTGACGATGGCCCGCGCCACGATCTATGTGCCGACGCAACGCGCGGCGCGCGCGCTCGCGGCCGAATTCGCACAGGCGCTGAATCAACGCGCCACGCTGCTGCCGCGCATTCTGCCGCTCGGCGCCTTGGAGGAGCGCGAGAACGCCGCGCTGTTCGGCGCTGACTTTGATATCGACGCCGACGCGCCGCTCGCCGCGCCGATCGAAGAGCTGGAGCGGCGCCTGCTTCTGTCGCAGCTGATTTTGCAATGGGCGGAAGCCCTGGGACGCGCGATCATCACGATCGATCCGACCGGCGCGCCTAATCTGCACGAGAGCGAGCCGCTGCTGGTCGCATCGACGCCATCGGCGGCCTATGCGCTTGCCGCCGACCTTGGCGCGCTGATCGACGAATTGCACATTGAAGACGTTTCAGCGGATGCCTTCGAGACGCTGAGCGACGACGCCTACAGCGATTTCTGGGCGATCACCACGCGATTTCTGCGGATCGCTCTGCATGAATGGCCGCGGATTCTGTTTGAGCGTGGGCGCATCGACGCCAGCGCCTATCAAAAGCGCCTCATCGAAGCGCAGATCGCGGCGCTCACCCGCGCGCCGCCGCCTGCGCCGGTGATCGCGCTGGGTTCGACCGGCGCGCAACCGGCGACGGCGCGGCTGCTTGCCGCCATCGCCGCGCTCGACAATGGCGCGGTGGTACTGCCGGGCCTCGATCAGTCGATGAGCGAAGAAGCCTGGGCGAGCGTTGGCCAAACTGACCATGCCGGAGAACCGGCCTTCACCCATCCGCAAACGATGTTGAAGCGCCTGCTCGCCGCGATGGGCGTCGCGCGCGACGAGCCGCGCGAACTCGCGCGCCTGACCCCAGCGCTATTGGCGCGGCGGTCGTTCGTGTCGCAAGCCATGGCGCCGGCGCAGGCGACTTCCGCATGGCGCGATTATCAGGCGGCGGAGAGCGTCGTCTTCGCGTCGGCGCTGGAAGGCGTGATTTCGCTCGAAGCGCCCGACGAACGGCTGGAAGCTTTTACGCTCGCGCTGTTCATGCGCGAAGCGCTGGAGACGACCGGCCGCACCGCGGCGCTGGTCACGCCGGATCGGCTTATCGCGCGGCGCGTCGGCGCCGAGTTGCGGCGCTTCGATATCGAAATCGATGATTCCGGCGGCATGCCATTGGCGCGGACATCAATCGGCGCGCTGGCGCGGCTCCTCGCGGCGATCGGATCGGATGGCGCCGGCGCCGTCAATGTCGCGGCGTTGCTTGCGCATCCGCTGGCGGCGCTGGGGCTGTCGCGCGCGCGCGTCGCCGCGCTCGCGCCGCTGATCGAGATCGGCGCGTTGCGCGTCTTCAATGAGCCTGACGGGCGTTGGGCGTCGCGCGTCGCCCCGGCGCGCGAATTGGCGCGGGCGAAGCACGCGCATCCGGCGGCGCGCCGCATTACGGACGACGAATGGCGCGAAATCGAAGACGCCTTCACGCGCCTCGACGCCGCTTTCGCGCCATTTGCCGCTTTGGCGTCGACGTCCTCCCTCGCGGATCGCGCCCGCGCGCATCGCGCCGCGCTCGACTCGGTGATCGCCGGCATCGAAGAGCTTGATGAAGAAGGCGCCTCGGCGCTGTTCGAACTCTTCGACCGGCTCGCGCGCGCCGAGGCGCCGCCGGGGTTTGACGCGCATAATTATGCGGCGTTGTTCGATCGACTGCTTTCCGAGACGATGCTGCGCGGTCCAAGGCGTGCGCATCCGCGGTTAAAAATTCTCGGGCCACTGGAAGCGCGGCTCATCGACGCCGATCTTATCCTGCTCGCCGGACTGGACGAAGGCATATGGCCGCCGCAGACCGACACGGGCGCCTTTCTCAATCGCTCGATGCGCGCGCAGCTCGGCCTGATGGCGCCGGAGCGGCGCATCGGTCAGAGCGCCCATGATTTTATCATGGCGCTCGGCGCGCAGCGCGTCGTCTTGAGCCGCGCGATCAAGCGCGACGGTTCGCCGACGGTTCCCTCGCGGTTCATCGCGCGTCTCGCGGCGCTCGCCGGCGACGCCTTTAAAGATTGCAAGACGCGCGGCGACGCCATGCTCGCCGTCGCCGCGGCGCTGGATCGGCCAAAGGAGACGACATCGATCGAACGACCGCAGCCGCGCCCCGCTCTCGCGCTGCGCCCGCAACGCTTGAGCGTCACCCGCATCGAACGCCTCCGTCGCGATCCTTATGCGATTTTCGCCGAATATATTCTCAAACTCACGCCGCTGGCGCCGATCGGCAGGGAGGCCGGCGCACGGGAAATCGGCATGGCGATTCATGACGCGCTTGCCGAATTCGTGACGCGCAATCCGCGCGGCGCGCTCCCTCATGACGCGCGCGGCGTGTTGCTCAGTCTCGCGCGCGAGAAGCTCGACGTCTTCATGGCCGACCCCTCTTTCGCAAGCTTCCAATGGCCGCGCATCGAGGCCGGGCTCGATCATGCGCTCGGCTTCGAACAGGCGCGGCGCGCGCGCGGCTGTGAGATCCATGTCGAAATTTCTGGCGAGATGGCGCTGACGCTCTCCGACGAAAGTCTGTTTCGCGTGACCGCGATCGCCGATCGCATAGAGGTCGACGGAGAGGGGGACGCTTATGTCTTCGATTACAAAACCGGCGCGCCGCCGACCAACAAGCAGGTGAAGGTCGGCTGGTCGCCGCAGCTGACGTTGGAGGCGGCGATGATTGAAGCTGGCGCCTTCGCAGAGGTTGGCGCGCGGCATGTCGTCGGGGCCGCCTATATCGGACTGGGCAAGGGTGGCAAGACACAATGGCTCGAATGGAAAGATGCGAGTTTCGCCGACATCGTCGCGACGCATCGCGCGCAGCTCCATGAGCTCCTGTCGCAGTTTCGCGAAGAGTCGATGCCCTATGCATCGCGGCCGCATCCGGCCTTCCTCCGCGATGTCGGCGACTATGATCACCTCGCGCGTGTAAAGGAATGGATGCGCGGCGGCGGGGAGGAGGCATGAGCGAGCGTCCGGTCGGCGGCCTGACGATCAAACATCAGCAAACCGCCTCCGATCCTTTCGCGTCGGCCTGGGTTTCGGCGCATGCCGGGTCGGGCAAGACCCATGTCTTGGCGCAGCGGGTGTTGCGGCTGCTGCTCGCCGGCGCGCGGCCGTCGCAAATTCTCTGCCTCACTTACACCAAGGCCGCCGCCGCCAATATGGGGTCGCGGGTCTTCGACAGGCTCGCGCGCTGGGCGACCCTCGATGACGCTGCGCTCGCCAAAGAGATCACTGAGTTGGGTGCGACAACCGAGTCGCGCATTGATCTTGATTCCGCGCGACGACTTTTCGCCCGCGCCGTCGAGACGCCTGGCGGACTCAAAATCCAGACGATTCACGCCTTCTGCGAGAAGCTGCTGCACATCTTTCCGTTAGAGGCCAATGTTCCGGCGTCCTTCCGCGTCGTCGATGATCTTGAGCGCGCCGAGCTGATCGACGCCGCGCGCCGCCGCGCGCTCGCCGCCGCGACGCGAGATCGTGGACCCTTGCGCGACGCGCTGGAGTGCGTCGCCCGCGAGGCTTCGGCGGCGGGCTTCGACGCGCTCTGCCAGGAATTGCTGCAACATCGCCAGAAAATCTCGCGCATGCGCGAGCAGGACGATTACGAGGCGAGAGTTTTCGCCGCGGTCGGTCTGCGCCCCGATGAAACGCTCGCGCGGATCGAAGCCGCGATCATCGACGAGGGCGAACCGCCGGCGGCATGGTCCGCGCTCGCCAAAGCGCTGCGCGGCGGTTCGCCGAACGACCGCAAGCTCGCCGATTCGCTTGACGCCGCCTTCGCGCTGGCGCCGCATCCAAATTGTATCGACGACTATCTTTGCGCCTTCTTCACGAAGGATGGCGAACCGCGCGGCGTCGGAAAAACAAAAATCGTCACGAGCGCTCTCGCCAAGCGCGAACCGCAGCTTCTCGCGCGCGTGGAGGCCGAGCGCGACCGGCTCATTGCGCTCGTCGAAAAACGCAAGGCTGTCGCCGTCGCCGAGCGGTCCCTGGCGCTTCATGCGCTCGGCGACGCCATCCTCGCAGAATATGAGCACGCCAAAAGGCGGCGAGGGCTGCTCGACTATGACGATCTGATCGAAGGCGCGCGGCGCCTGCTCCATCGTTCGAGCCCGTCATGGGTGCTCTACAAGCTCGACGCGCAGATCGATCACATATTGCTCGACGAGGCGCAGGATACGAGTGCGGCGCAATGGGATATTTTGGCGACGATCGCCGATGAATTCTGCGCCGGCGCCGGCGCTCGCGAAGCGAGGCGCGGACCGCCGCGCAGTTTCTTTGCGGTCGGCGACGAGAAACAGTCGATCTTTTCGTTTCAAGGCGCGGCGCCGGAAAGATTCGAGGCGATGCGGCGCGAATTTCGGGCGCGATTCGAACGCGCCGAGCGACGCTTCGAAGCAGTGACGCTGACCCAGTCCTTTCGTTCGGCGCCGGGCGTGCTGCAAGCCGTGGACGAAATTTTCGCGCTTGAAACAAATCGTCTCGGCCTCAGTTTCGATCCGCAGGAGCCGGCGCCAAAACATGAGGCGTGGAAATCCGACGTCGCCGCGCTTATCGAAATCTGGGAGCCGATCGGCCCGGAAAAAGCGTCGGACCCGAGCGACTGGCGTCTGCCGCTCGACTATGCCGACGCAAGCGACCCCAATGAGCAGCTGGCGCAAAGGCTCGCGCGCAAGATCAAAGCGCTGCTTGCGCCCGAAAACGGCGAATGCGTCGAGGATCGCCGCGCATTGCGTCCCATCAAAGCCGGCGACATATTGATTCTCGTGCGCAAACGCGGCCCGCTGTTCGAGGCGATCATTCGCGCCTTAAAGAGCGAACATATCGCCGTCGCCGGCGCCGACCGGCTCAATCTCGCCGATCACATCGCCGTGCATGATCTTATCGCGCTCGGACGCGCGGCGCGGCTGCCGCAGGACGATCTGACATTGGCGAGCGTATTGAAGTCGCCGTTCTTCGGTTTCGACGACGACGATCTCATCGCGCTCGCGCCGGGCCGGCGCGCGTCGCTTATCGAAGCGCTCGCCGAGTCGGAAGACCCGCTTTGCCGCGCCGCCGCCGAGCGGCTCCAGCGCTTGCGGGGCGACGCTGCCGAGCGCGCGCCCTTTGATTTCTACAGCCATGTTCTCGGCTCGGATGGCGGACGCGCGCAGCTTGTCGCAAGACTTGGCGGCGAAGCCGAAGACGCGATCGACGAATTTTTAAAACTCGCCGCGAGTTTCGAACGCGAACAGCCGCCCTCGCTCGCAAAGTTTCTGGCGATGGCCGAGTCGCTCGATCTCTCGATCAAGCGCGATATGGAGTCGGCCGGCGGCGCGGTGCGGGTGATGACCGCTCATGCAGCGAAGGGCTTGGAGGCGAAAATCGTCTTTCTGCCCGACACCTGCGGCGCGCCTTCGGGAAAGCACGATCCCAAGCTTTATGTGTTCGGCGCCGAGGATGAAGCGGTTCTTCTCTGGTCGCTCGGCGTGGACGGCGATCCCGCCGCGCTGAAAAAGGCGCGCGATGCGCATCGGCGGGGCGAAAGCGAGGAAAGCCAGCGCCTGCTCTATGTCGCGCTGACGCGGGCCGAGGAGCGCCTCTATATTTGCGGCGCCCATGGCGTGAGAGGGCGCGCCGAGGGTTGCTGGCACGACGCCATTCGTCTGGCGCTCGAACCAAGCTGCGAGATTGTTCCCGACCCTCTCAATCCCGCGTCGACCATTCTACGACGCAGCGCCGTCTTGCCGCGATTTGGTCTTGCGAGAGAGGAGCAGGCGCCTGTCGACGTCGACCTTCCCGCTTTCGCCACGACAAAGGCGAAACGCGAAGACGCGCCGGCGCCGCCGCTGCGTCCGTCGAGCGCGCTTGCCGGCGCCGACGCGATCGACTTCGCTAGTCAGAGTCCGGCGAAAGCTGACCAGGCGGAGCGATTGCTGCGCGGACGACTGGTTCACGCGCTGTTGCAGCATCTGCCCGCCTGCGCGCCGGATCATCGGCGAGAGGCGGCGCGGCGTTTTATTTTAGCGCGCGGCGCTTTCCTGAACGAAGACGTACGGACGGCGCTGGCGCAGGCGGCGCTCGCCATCATCGGCGACCCGCGGCTTGCGCCGCTCTTTGGACCGGACTCGAGTCCGGAGGTCGACATTGTCGCGAAGCTGGAGATTGGCGCGGTCGTCTCGGGCCGCATCGACCGGGTCGCGGAAACGGCGAGCGAAGCGCTGATCGCCGAATTCAAGACGGGACGGCCGCGCGGAAAAATCGAAGACGCGCATCTGCGTCAGCTCGCCCTCTACCGCGCCGCGGTGGCGCCGCTCTTCCCAGGCAAGCGGCTGCGCTGCTTTTTGATCTATACGCAAAACGCCAGCGTGTTTGAGGCCGAGGAGACGGCGCTGACCGCCGCGCTCGACGGCGAATTCGCGACCGCCTGAATCTAAGCCGGCTGATCGGGTCCGACGCGACGGCGCCAGAAGTCCAGCAACAAGGGGCAAAGCGTCATGACGATCGGTCCAAGGAAGATGCCCGATGCGCCGAAAAATTGCAGGCCGCCAAGCATCGCGATGAAGGCCGGCACGGTGTGCAGCCGCATGCTGTCGCCGATCAGCAACGGTCGCACCAGATTGTCGACGCTGGCGATCACCACGCCGCCCCACAGACCGAGAATGAGAGCTGCGGCCCAGCGGCCCTCGATCAAAAGATAGATCGTCGCCGGGATCCAGATGACGAAGGAGCCGAGCACCGGCACGATCGACACGAGCCCCATGATCAGGCCCCACAGCGCCGGCGAGTTCAAGTCGAGCGCCCAGAACATGAAACCGCCGAGCAGGCCCTGCAAGGCCGCGACGGCGAGCGTTCCGAAAATGATCGCATGAACCGTATCGCGCACGCGCACGATGATCTTGCCGGTCTCGAGATTGGAAAAGGGCGACAGCCGCGCCACCATCTGTAGCGCCGCCGCGCGGTCGCGCAACAGAAAGAAGAGCAGATAGAAGGCGAGCAGCGTGGTGATCACTTGACCCGTCGAGGCGCGCAAGAAATTCGCGGCGAGATTGGTGAGGAAGGCGCCGACCTGCGAGAAAATCGACTGAAGATCGAATTTGCGCTCGAACCAATGTTGCAGGCTGGCGAGCCAGGGATGCGCCTTGAGCATCATTCGCCAATCGCCTTCCTGCGCCGCTTGCTGGACATAGGCGACGCCCGACGCGGCCTCGCTGACGATCCGTTCGATCACGAGCAGCAGCGGGCCGACGACGACAAGCCCGATGATCAGAATCGAGACGCCGGCCGCAAACGAGCGCGGCAGGATGCGCTCCAGCAGATGGTGCGGACGAATGAACAGAACCGCGAGCACGAGCGCCCAGGTGAGCGCCGGCAGAAAGGGCGCGGCGACCAGCAGCGCGCCGACGATAAAGGCAAGCGTGACGGCCAGTCTCGCAAGCACAAAAACGTCGATCGAGACCTTCTGCTCCTGATCGGCCAGCGCCGACGCTTCCAGCTCCTCGTGCATTTTTCGCCTCGCCGTTGCGTTCCGCCAATAAACAGGGCGCAACGCGCGCGAGGCAAGGCGGCGGTTCGCGCCTTCCTCATAAACGGAAGCCGCGCCTGCGACGCGGCGAGTCCATGAAACGGTTGAAAAGCCTGCGGCCAAAAAAGGGCGGCTTCGAGAGCCGCCCTTTAAGCAATCCTATTCCCCGCCGCTTGCCGCGGCGGCTTCGCGTTCGGCCTTTTCCTTGGCCTCGAGGTCCTCGCCGGTTTCCTGATCGACGACGCGCATTGAGAGGCGGACCTTGCCGCGGTCGTCGAAGCCGAGAAGTTTGACCTTCACGCGATCGCCTTCCTTCACCACGTCGGTGGTCTTGTTCACCCGCTGCTTGGAGAGCTGCGAAATGTGAACGAGGCCGTCCTTGGCGCCGAAGAAATTGACGAAGGCGCCGAAGTCGGCGGTCTTCACCACCGTGCCTTCATAGATCATGCCGACTTCCGGATCGGAGGCGATCGACTTGATCCAGTTGATCGCCGCCTTGATCGAATTGCCATCGGAAGAGGCGACCTTCACCGTGCCGTCATCCTCGATGTTGATCTTGGCGCCGGTCTTTTCGACGATCTCGCGAATGACCTTGCCGCCCGAGCCGATCACGTCGCGGATCTTGTCGGTCGGAATCTTCATCGTCTCGATGCGCGGCGCGAATTCGCCGAGTTCGGCGCGCGAACTGGCGATCGCCTTGGCCATTTCGCCGAGAATATGCATGCGGCCGTCCTTCGCCTGGGCGAGCGCGACCTTCATGATTTCTTCGGTGATGCCGGCGATCTTGATGTCCATCTGCAGCGAGGTCACGCCATTGCCGGTGCCGGCGACTTTGAAGTCCATGTCGCCGAGGTGATCCTCGTCGCCGAGAATGTCGGAAAGCACGGCGAAGCGCTCGCCTTCGAGGATGAGTCCCATGGCGATGCCGGCCGTCGGCGCTTTCAGCGGCACGCCCGCGTCCATCAGCGCGAGCGAGGTGCCGCAAACGGTCGCCATCGACGAGGAGCCGTTCGACTCGGTGATTTCCGAGACGACGCGCAGCGTATAGGGGAACTCCGCCGCCGCCGGCAGCATCGGCCGAATGGCGCGCCAGGCGAGCTTGCCATGGCCGATTTCACGGCGGCCGGGCGAACCCATGCGGCCGGTCTCGCCGACGCTATAGGGCGGGAAGTTATAATGGAGCAGGAAGCGCTCCTTATAGGTGCCCTCGAGCGAATCGACATATTGCTCGTCTTCGCCGGTGCCGAGTGTCGCGACGACAAGCGCCTGAGTCTCGCCGCGGGTGAACAGCGCCGAGCCATGGGTGCGGGGAAGTACGCCGACCTCGGCGACGATCGGGCGCACGGTTTTCACGTCACGGCCGTCGATGCGCAGGCCGGTGTCGAGAATATTGTTGCGGACGACCTTGGCCTGAAGCTCCTTGAAGATTTCGCCGACCTGTTCCTTGGTGAACTTCGCCTCGCCGCCTTCCGGAAAAAGCGCGGCCATGACCTTCGCCTTCACCGCGTCGACGGCGGCGTAGCGCTCCTGCTTCACCGTATGCTTATAGGCTTCGCGCAGCTCCGCTTCGGCGATCTCCGAAACGGCCTTGGCGACCTCCGTCGTGTCGGCGATGATGAGATCGCGCGGGTCCTTGGCGGCGCGTTCGGCAAGGCGGATGATCGCGTCAATCACGGCCTGAAAGCCGCGATGGCCGGTCATCACCGCTTCGAGCATCGTCTCTTCCGAGAGCTCCTTGGCTTCCGATTCGACCATGAGCACCGCGTCCTGGGTGCCGGCGACGACGAGGTCGAGCGTCGAGGTCTTCATCTCCTCGATCGTCGGATTGAGCTTCAACTGGCCGTTGATATAGCCGACCCGCGCGCCGCCGACCGGCCCCATGAAAGGCACGCCGGAGAGCGTGAGCGCGGCCGACGCCGCCACCATGGCGAGAATGTCGGGATCGTTTTCGAGATCATGCGACAGCACCGTCACGATGACCTGGGTGTCGTTACGATAGCCGTCCGGGAATAGCGGGCGGATCGGCCGGTCGATGAGGCGGGAGATCAGCGTCTCGCGCTCAGAGGGACGACCCTCGCGCTTGAAATAGCCGCCGGGTATGCGGCCGGCGGCGAAGGCCTTTTCCTGATAATTGACGGTGAGCGGGAAAAAGTCCTGCCCGGGCTTGGGCGCCTTGGCGGAAACGACGGTCGCGAGCACGGTGGTCTCGCCATAGCTCGCCATCACCGCGCCGTCGGCCTGGCGGGCGACCTTGCCGGTCTCGAGCACGAGCTTGCGCCCCGCCCAATCGAGTTCTTCACGATGTATCTGGAACATGCAGGTCTTTCTCTCATGCCGCCAGCGGCTGGTCATGAGCAAGACGGCGAGAAGCTGCGGCAGCTATGTTTCATTAAAGCGTCGGCGCAGCGTCCGGCGATCCTGCCATGACGGCTCTGGCGTAGATGGACTGCGAGCCTCCTGGCTCGCAGCCCTCACAAGCGGGCTTCAGGCCCGCGGTCCAATGCGAGCCGGAAGGCTCGCGGTCCGATATGCGAGCCCGGAGGCTCGCGATCCTCTTGTCTTAGCGGCGGATGCCGAGCCGCTCGATCAGGCTCTTGTAGCGCGGTTCGTCGCGCACCTTGACATAGTCGAGAAGCTGGCGGCGCTGGGAGACGAGCTTCAGAAGCCCGCGGCGCGAATGATTGTCTTTCGCGTGGGTCTTGAAGTGTTCGGTCAGATTGGCGATCCGCTCGGTGAGAATCGCGACCTGCACTTCTGGCGAGCCGGTGTCGTTCGCCTTGGTGGAATATTCCTTGATGAGCGCCTGCTTGCGCTCCGCCGTAATCGACATCGTATATCCTTGATTTTGAGGGTGATCCGCGCTCCGCGGCCAGGGCCGGGATGTCGTCCAGCAGGGTCGCGCGAAAACGGAGCCGCCCCGGCGGGCCGGGGCGTGCGGGGGCCTTATAGCAGAAATGCGGGAGATGGATAGGGGGCCTACGCCTTCTCCATCGCCTTCAGCCGCTCCCCGAGCTTGTTGATTTCCGCTTCCGCGCGGACAAGCTCGGTGACGTCATATTGCACGCCGAGATAGTAGATCACCTCGCCGCGATTATCGAGCAGCGGCGTGAGATTGAGTTTGTTGAAGAATAACTCGCCGTTTTTCCGATAGTTGCGCAGCGTCACTTCGATGTGTTCATGCTTGCGTAAGGCCTCTCGCAGCCGCGCAAGCCCCTCCTGATCGCGGTCGTCGCCCTGCAAAAAACGGCAATTGCGGCCGATGATCTCGTCCTGGCCGTAGCCGGTCATGTTTTCGAAGGCCTTGTTCGCATAAACAATCGGCGCGTCGGGTTGATCCGGGTCAGCCAGCGTGACGCCATTGACGCATGAATCAAGAATTTGCGTCAGAATCTTCGGGATGATCCCACCGTCTTTTTGAACAAAGAACATCGCTCCAACCTCAATCTCATCCTGACGCGTCTGCGGTTTCTGCTGAAGGCGCGCCGGTTTCGAGAAGCGCCCGGATATTTTCGACGATCTGCTCCGCGCCGTCCTGCAATGCGGCGCGAATCAATTTCACGAAGGGTCGCATTGAAAGTTCGATCTCGCGCAATTCGAACGTGAAAATCAGCGTCGCGCCATCCGGTGCGCACTCGAATTCGTAAGAGGATGAAAAGGGTTCCGAGATTCCTTCCAAGGCGAGAAGGCGCGGACGTTCGACGGCCACGATTTCAAATGTGCTCTCACTGCGTATGCCCCGTTCCATCGTGACTTGACGCGCGGTCATTCCGACGCGCGCCGGCGCGGCTTCGCTTGGCTCCAGCTCCACGACTTGCGGACACCATCGCGGGTAATTGGCGAAAAAATCGCGGGCGACAAAATTGAAAGCATCGTCTCGTTGCCGGGAAATTACCGTTCTGGCGACGCCGCCGACCGCTGCAGGCCGCGGCCGGCTCAAACCTTGAAGATCGACGTTAAGTCCCAGCATGCGACGCCCTTGTTCAAAACAGGGTGGGCTCCCTCGGACGAGCTAGGCCTTTTCGGGCGACGGACAAGGGCGATTCTGGCGAGAACTTCCGCGTCGTCCAAAAACGAGGGCAAGTTGGCGAACATTGACTGTCTTCCGGGCGGCAAAAGCGCCCATCTTTCAATCGGGCGCGCGTGAGCCGTGCCCCATTGGGCTGCCGATTAAAAAACCAGCGAGGTAGGCGATGAGCGACGCGCCACATATCGAGAACCTGCTGTTGATCGCGGTTTTCGGTCTTTTCTCGGTCCTTCTGGTCGTGGAGAAATTCCGTCCTTACAAGAAATTCGCGGGCGCGGGATTGAAGGCGTCATTCTCCACCAACGCCTCGGCCTTCCTGATCAACAACGTCATCATGAATCTCTTGTCGGTTTCCAGCCTGCTCGTCGTCGCCGCGAATTATTCGAGCCATGGGTTGCTGTCGAGCTTGCCCGACGGGCCTTCGAAATGGATCGCAAGCTTCGTGCTGTTCGATTTCGCGGTGTATGCGTGGCATTATCTTGGCCACAAATCGGAAGCGCTCTGGCTGTTTCACAAGATCCATCACAGCGATAAGAGCTTTCACGTCACGACCGGGCTGCGGTTCCACGTCTTCGATCAGCTGCTGGAAGTCATCGTGAAATGCGTCTGCGCCGTCCTCATCGGCGCGCCGGCGCATGTCGTGGTGTCATGCGAAGTGGCGCGGATGTTTTTTGTGCTGTTTCACCACGCCAACATCACGATTCCCGGCGAGAGGATTCTATCCTATTTCATCATCACGCCGTCCTTGCATCGCGCACATCACTCGACGCTGCGCAGCGAACACGACAGCAATTATGGAATCGTCCTGTCGATTTGGGACATCATCTTCGGCACGCGAAAGGTTCTGACGCCGAAATCCATCGGTCTGGAGCTGATCGAGGCGGAAAACTTCATTCAGCTTTTCAGCTTGGCGTTTCTCACCGAGCGACGGCTTGCGCGCATCGTGCATCTCGTTCCGCGAAAGTCCCATTCGGAGGCCTAGGCCGCAAGCGCGCGCATTGCGCGCTCTGGTTTCTTCCGCGCTAATGCAGCGCGCTCTATGCGCCCTTATCGGGCTGCAGCAGCTGTGCGTCGCCCTGCAGCATGCGGGTAATGAAGGCGCGCGCCGCCGGCTTCTCGCTATTGGACGCAAGTCCCGACAGAAGTCCGAACGCGGCGCCGAGCGTGACGCCGACCAGCGCGCAGAGCGCGTAGATTTCGACGCGATTGGGGGTCTCGGCGATGGCCAGGGCCCCGAAGAGGCCGACCGCGCCGCCGCAGAGCGCGGCGAGCGCTTCGCGGTCGCCGGCGCGGGACCAGAAGGCGAGCGCCAGCGAGGGCGCGAGGCAGGCGGCGGACACCGCGAGCGCCGCCGCGACCAGCGAACCGGGCGTAAAGACCCCGGCGACGGCGGCGACATAAGCGAGCGTCGCGACGATGACGAGCGTGACGCGATTGACGGCGAGACGCCGGCTCGTCAGGTCGATCTCGCCGCGCAGCCGATACAGCGCGTCATGGCCGAAGGCGGTGGCGCAGGCCTGCAGGCTCGCCGTGGCGAGCGCCAGCCCGAGCGCCACCAGCGCCGAGGCGAGCAGCCCGGACGACGCCGCGCCGAGCTCCGCCGCCTGGGGCAGGAAGCCGAGCAGAAAATCCCCGTCGATCGGCCGGATGTCCGATGCGGCGAGCGGCGCGCCCGGCGCGTAGCCTCTCACGGCGCAGGCGCGCTGCGCCTCGGAAGGCCCGCGCACCGAATAGCCGCAAACGCTGATCAGCCCGCGCGCGCTCGCCTGATAGACCGTCTGCGGCAGGCGTTCCGCCGGTTGTCCCGCAGTCGCGCGGGAGAGCGACAGCGCCGAGGCGGCGATTGCCGCCGCCGCCAGCAGAGCGATGACGATGGTCCAGAACAGGGCGGCGACCCCGGCGCGCCGTGCGCTCCGCTTGTCGGCCGTCGTCAGCGAACTCGCCAGCACGGGAGCGAGCGTCGCGAGCCCGAGCGCCGCCGCCAAAGTGGTGGCGAGTTCAACCGGAACGCCAAGCTGCGCCGGGGTGATCTTCCAATTCGCCAGCAGGTTGGCGGCCTCGGTCGAGGCCTCGCCGCCGAAGATCAGCCCGGCTGGGAGAGCGTCACGGACGCTAAGCGCCGCGACCGGCCAGCCGAAGCCGAGCGTCGCCACGCCCGCCGCGGCGGCCGACGCCCACATGACGCCCGACAATCCGCCTGGACCGGCGATGATCAGGCTCGTCGCGGCGACGAGAAAGGCCGCGAAACCGCGATTAGCGCCGGTGAGGTCGACGAGCGCATTGACCGCGATCAGGCCGCCGGCGGCGGCGAGCAGCGTCGACGACAGGGCCACCGCGCCGATGAAGCCGACCCGCGCCGCCGCGCTCTGAAATCGCGCGCTTAGAAGTTCCGAGATCGAGAATACGCCGGTCTTGCGGAGCAGCGGTCCCAGATACAGCCCCGCCACGGCGAGTCCGATGAAGACGCCGGCGATCGCGCCCGTCGACCAGCTGCGTCCGGCGAGGCGAGCGCCGAAGGGCAGCATCAGGGCGACCACGATCGCGGCGTTGGCGAAGCCGGCATAG
The DNA here is from genome assembly GCF_046349115.1 of Methylocystis sp. Lineage (GTDB taxonomy): Bacteria > Pseudomonadota > Alphaproteobacteria > Rhizobiales > Beijerinckiaceae > Methylocystis. Next base: position 41,294 of record NZ_JAXMCX010000005.1, read on the forward strand.
GCGGCGGGCAGCGCCCGGCCGGCGGTGTAATAGACCGACACCCGCATCGAATGCAGCAGAAAGCCGAGCGTGGCGAGACCGAGCACGGTGAAATAAGGCGGCGCGCCGCCGACAAAGCGCTCCGGCGCGCCCACGCGGTCAAGCAGCGCCGCGAAGGCGTAGGCGAGGAGGAAGCTCGCGGCCACAAAGGCGATTTTGGCGTCGAGATTGGCTCGATCGAGCAACGCCTGCTCGCTGGACCGGTCGGTCATTCATAGCCTCGCGCAAATCAAAAGCGGGCGAACTCTAGACGAGGCGGCTTCCCTGGCCAAGATGGCGCGTCGCCGTCAGGCGATCGACCTTGCATAAGATATAACGTAGCGGCTCAGTTTCTCTCTTAAGTCGCCAAAGGCCATGCCCATGCGGTTGTAGCCGATCGCCGCCGGAATCGCGGCGGCGAGCCCATAGGCGGTTGCGGCCAGAGCGTCGGCGATGCCGGGGGCGACGACCGCGAGACTCGTGTCCTGACTCTGCGCGATTCCGGAAAAGCTCGACATGATCCCCCAGACCGTGCCGAACAGGCCGACGAAGGGGCCCGCCGAGGCGACGATCGCCAGAACGGGAAGTCCGCTTTCGGCGTCGAGCATGAATTCGCCCGCGGCCCGGTTCATCTGCTGCAGCACGCGATCGCGCTTGAGATGAGGGGGTTCGTCGGGCAGTTCGACGTGCGACGCTTCCCGCGCCGCTTCGGCGATCGGCCAAAGCACGCCGATATCGCCCCCAGTACGGGCGCGATCCAACGCCTTAGACAGCCGCGCCAGCACAAAAACGCTGTCGATAATCAGCACCCAGGTCCAGACCGCCGCTGCAAGAAGCAGCGCCATCACGACTTTGCTCACCGGTCCGGCATAAAGGAACATGCCGAACGGCGACATCGGAGCAAATTCCATCGCAACGCCCTCCCGAGGCCTCGTCAGGCCTTATTGAAATGTGATGCCTTGCCGAGCGTATACCGGCGCGCAATTCGCCGGCCCGCGCGACGAGGCGACGATGCGCCGCGCCATCGCCGCATGGGCGGCGCTTCCGCCCGAAACCGAAATGCCCGAGAGACCGCCGCCGGCGTTCACATAGAAGGTGACGACGACTGACGCCGGTCCGAGGCTGGTCGCGGCGGGCGTATGTTCGCGGATTGACGCCGCGATCTGGGCCAGACAGGTGGCCTGGGCAGCGCCCGAACCATCGCCGCCGCCGCCGGGCAGTCCATAGCGCCCGGCAATGCGCGCTCTGCCCGCGCCCTGGCCGGTTCCGCCGGGAAGTCCGTAGCGCCGGCCGATCTCGTCCGCGCGGCCGCCATCGGTCGCGACCTCGCGTCGCTGCCGGGTTTTGTGCTCGGCTTGCTTGGGCTTCTCGTTCTTGGGCTTCTCGACCTTTTGCTTTTTCTCCGCCTTTGGTTTTTTCTGCGGCGCCTGGATCTCGTCTGGCTCCATGATCAGCGGCGGCGTCGGCTCATCCTCGATCATCTCCTCCATTCCCTCGTCGGTGAGCGAAACTTCTTCGACGGGCAGCGGGTCTTCCAGCGAATCGCCTTCAGGCGCGGGATCGCCCGCCTCCAGCGACACGCCTTCGGGGATAAGGTCTGCGTTGATGCCGCCCAAATCGACGATCGTTTGCGGCCAATAAATCCCTGAGGCGAAGAAGGCCAAAAATAGCCCGACGACCGCGGCGGTCGAGGCTGGATGCAACCAACGGGGCCGCAGTGGCGGACGGTCTAGCGCCCGCGCGCCTTTCAGCGAACTTGTCGTATTCTTTTTCACTATGAAGCGCTCCGCCGCCGACGCGCCTTGAATGATTTGCCACGATGGGCTTGTGAAACTTAACGCTTGAGCGCGTCGCGAGGCGATGCGGCTTTGTGTAACACCCTCGCTTCCCCCGGAAAAATCGCCGTTAAGCGAATCGACAGGCGGTCTCCTTTGGCCGATAAGCCGGCATGGCCGCTCCTCCAAATTCTCTCGCGACCGCCAGCGCGTCGGGCGTCTCTACCGCCATCGTCACCGAGGAAGAGGCGGGGATGCGCGTCGATCGCTGGTTCAAGCGGCGCTACCCCGCGCTCGCTTTGTCGCATCTCGCCAAAATCTGCCGCAAGGGCGAGGTGCGGGTCGACGGCAAGAGGGTCGAAACCTCGACCCGGCTCGAAGAGGGCCAGAAGGTCCGCGTGCCGCCGCTGCGGATCGAGACGCCTGCGGCTCCGGCAGTGAAGCGCGTGGACCCTAAGGACGCGCAGGCGCTGCAGGCGATGACGCTTTTCGAGGACAAGGACGTGCTCGTCCTCAACAAGCCCTATGGCCTCGCGACTCAGGGCGGCTCGGGCCAGACCCGCCATATTGACGGGATGCTGGAATCGCTCGCCAGGGGCGATACGCGCCCCGTTCTGGTGCATCGCCTCGACCGCGACACCTCGGGCGTGCTGCTCGTCGCCAAGAACCGGCGGATGGCCGCCGAGCTCGGCGAGATTTTTCGCTCGCGGCAGGCCAAGAAGATTTATTGGGCGCTGGTCGAAGGCGTGCCGAAACCGGCGCAGGGCCGGATTTCGCTCTATCTCGCGAAAGGCGCCGGGATGGAGAAATCGAGGGGCGGCGCGCGGGAGCTCGAGAAAATGCGCATCGCCAGACATGGCGAAAGCGACGCCCAGCATTCGCTGACCTATTACGCCATCGTCGACAAGGTCGCGCCGCGCTGCGCCTGGCTGTCGATGAAGCCGCTGACCGGCCGCACCCATCAACTGCGCGCCCATGCCGAGGCGATCGGCCATCCGATTTTCGGCGATCCCAAATATGGCCATCGGCCGGAGGACGAGGTTAGACGGCGCGATCCGCTGCGGGCGATGCCCGAGGGACTCGACCGCAAGCTGCATCTGCTCGCGCGACGGCTCGTCTTGCCGCATCCGAAGGGCGGCGTGATCGACGTGACCGCGCCGTTGCCGGACCATATGAAAAAGAGCTGGGAGCTATTCGGCTTCGACGTGAAGCGCCCCGACCCGATCGAGGACGCGCCGGATGCGTGAGGCGCGTATCAACGCGTCATGCCCGCGCTTGTCGCGGGCATCCACGCGGGACCGCTGCGCATATTCCGTCATTTGACCGAAGCCGCTCGGCGTGGACGGCCGGGACAAGCCCGGCCATGACGAGGCGGTGGGCGTTTCCTCCGGGGCGTCTTCATTAAGGACTGATAAATGTCAAAAGCGCCGACTGGCTTTGATGCGGATTTCTTCGTTCCCGCCAACGAGCGCGACCCTGTAAAGGCCGCGCGCGATCCGGCGCGCCCTCTACCCAAGCGCTTCTATAAGCAGGCGGTCGCCGCGCCGGCGGAAGGCGGTTACGGGATTTTCCTCGACGGCCGGCCGGTCAATACGCCCGCGCGTCGTCCGTTGGTCGCGCCGTCATTGCCGCTGGCGGAAGCGATCGCCGCCGAATGGGCGGGCCAGGGCGAGACGATCGATCCGGCGACGATGCCGCTCACCAAGCTCATGAATACGGCGCTCGATGGCGTCGCGGCGCAAATGCATGAGGTCGAGGCTGAGGTCGCCAAATATGCCGGCTCTGACCTGATCTGCTATCGCGCCGGGGAGCCCGAAAGTTTGGCTGCGGCGCAAGCCGCCGCCTGGGACCCGCTCGTCGCCTTTGCCCGCGACAGGCTTGGCGCCAGGCTCGCGCTCGCGGAGGGCGTCATGTTCGTCGCACAGCCGCAGGCGGCGCTCGACGCTATCGCGCGCGCCTTGCGCGACTATGTGGGGGAGGGCGCCGGCGCGTCGCTCAGGCTCGCGGCGCTCAGCGTCATGACCACGCTCACAGGTTCGGCGATCATCGCCCTCGCGACGGCGCTGCGCGCAATCGACGTGGACGCCGCCTGGGCCGCCGCCAATGTCGACGAAGACTGGCAAATGCGCGCCTGGGGCGCGGACGCCGAAGCCATGGCGCGGCGGGCGGCGCGTTTCGCCGAATTCGAGGCGGCGGCGACATTGGCGCGGCATTCGACGCCCCAATAATCGTCCGCCCGATTTTGAGGCGCCTTTATTCAAGGCTGCGGCCAATTCGCTGGCCGGGCGCTTCCTCTCTTGCTTTGCACAATCGCCTTTGTTACGGAACGCGCGGCCTGGAGTCGTTCTAAGGAAAACAGCCAAGGAAACGCTCCCGCGACCGGCCCTCGCCCCGCCGAAGTCGGACAAGACTCGATGCCCCTGCTGCTCGAACAATATCTGCCGCTGGTGATTTTCATCGCGCTTTCGGCGGTGATCGCCGGCGCGCTGCTCGTCGCGCCCTTCCTCCTCGCCTTCAAGGCGCCGGACCCCGAGAAAATGTCCGCCTATGAGTGCGGCTTCAACCCGTTCAACGACGCGCGCATGAAATTCGACGTGCGCTTCTATCTGGTTTCCCTTCTCTTTATCGTTTTCGATCTCGAAGTGGCCTTTCTCTTTCCCTGGGCGGTGGCCTTCAAGGAAGCGGGCGCCTTCGGCTTCTGGTCGATGATGGTCTTCCTCGGCGTGCTCACCGTCGGCTTCGTCTACGAGTGGCGCAAGGGAGCTCTGGAATGGGACTGATCGAGAAGGAAGGCGCGCGCCAGACCCTGATCGCGCCGCAGCCCAAGGGGCTGATCGATCCGCGCAGCGGCAAGCCGGTCGGATCGGACGACCCGTTTTTTCTTCATCTTAACGACGAACTCGCCGACAAGGGGTTTTTCGTCACCGCGACCGACGATGTCATCAACTGGGCGCGCACCGGCTCGCTGATGTGGATGACCTTCGGCCTCGCCTGCTGCGCCGTCGAGATGATCCAGGCGGCGATGCCCCGCTACGATCTCGAGCGATTCGGCTTCGCGCCGCGCGCCAGCCCGCGCCAGTCCGACTGCATCATCATCGCCGGCACCCTGACCAACAAGATGGCGCCGGCGCTGCGCAAGGTCTACGACCAGATGCCGGAGCCGCGCTACGTCATCTCGATGGGCTCCTGCGCCAATGGCGGCGGCTACTACCATTATTCCTATTCGGTCGTGCGCGGCTGCGATCGCATCATTCCGGTCGACGTCTATGTGCCGGGATGCCCGCCTTCGGCGGAGGCGCTCGTCTACGGCATGCTGCTGCTGCAAAAGAAAATCCGGCGCACGGGCACGATCGAGCGCTAGCAAATCGCGCAATGACGCCCGCCGTCATTGCGAGGAGCATAGCGACGAAGCAATCCAGCCAAGCCTCGCGACTCTGGATGCCTTCGCTTCGCTCACAATGACGGAAAAAAACGAGCGGTCGAGTCTGACGAATGGGATTGACGAATGTCGGCTGAATTGGAGACTCTCGGCGCGAACATCAGCGGCGCGCTTCCCGGCGCGATCACGGATGTGAAGTTCGCCTATGGCGAACTCACGCTGACCGTGGCGCGACCGCGCTGGCTCGAGGTCGCGACCTATCTGCGCGACAATCCAGACTGCCTCTTCGCGTGCTTCATCGACGTGACGGCGGCGGATTACCCCGAGCGCGCCGAGCGTTTCGACGTCGTCGCGCATCTTTTGTCGCCCAAACATAACCGCCGCATCCGCATCAAGACGCCGGCGTCGGAAGAGACGCCCGTCGCCTCGCTGACCGCGCTCTATCCCGGCGCGGATTGGTTCGAGCGCGAAACTTACGATCTCTTCGGCGTGATTTTTTCCGGCCATCCCGATCTGCGCCGCATCATGACCGACTACGGCTTCGACGGTCATCCGCTGCGCAAGGACTTCCCGATGACCGGCTTCGTCGAAGTGCGCTACGACGACGAGCAAAAGCGCGTCGTCTACGAGCCGGTGCGGCTCAGCCAGGAATACCGCAACTTCGATTTCCTCTCGCCATGGGAGGGCGTGAGTTACGACCTGCCAGGCGATGAGAAGGCGAGCAAGTGAGCGCGTCGAAATGAACGATCAAACACCCGCGCCGGTAAAACCCGAGTCCCAGGGGCTGCGCAACTTCAACATCAACTTCGGGCCTCAACACCCCGCCGCGCATGGCGTGCTGCGCCTGATCCTGGAGTTGGACGGCGAGGTCGTCGAGCGCGTCGATCCTCATGTCGGCTTCCTGCATCGCGGCACCGAAAAGCTGATGGAGGCGCGTACCTATCTGCAGAACGTGCCCTATCTCGATCGGCTCGACTATTGCGCGCCGATGAATCAGGAGCACGCCTTCTGTCTCGCGATCGAGCGTCTGCTCGGGGTCGAAGTGCCGCGCCGCGGCCAGCTCATTCGCGTGCTTTACGCCGAAATCGGCCGCTTGCTGTCGCATCTTTTGAACGTCACCTCGCAGGCGATGGACGTCGGCGCGCTCACCCCGCCGCTGTGGGGCTATGAGGAGCGCGAGAAGCTGATGGTGTTCTATGAGCGCGCCTCGGGCGCGCGCATGCACGCCAATTATTTCCGTCCCGGCGGCGTCGCCCGCGATCTGCCCGACCAGCTCGTTGAAGATATCGGCGCCTTTTGCGATCCCTTCCTAAAAGTCGTCGAAGACCTCGACGAACTCTTCATCGGCAATCGCATCTTCAAGCAGCGCAATGTCGATATCGGCGTCATCTCTCTCGAAGACGCGTGGAAATGGGGCTTCTCCGGCGTGATGGTGCGCGGCTCGGGCGCCGCCTGGGATTTGCGCAAGGCGCAGCCCTATGAATGCTACGAGGAGATGGAGTTCGACATTCCGGTCGGCAAGCATGGCGATTGCTATGACCGCGCCGTGATTCGTATGGAAGAGATGCGGCAGTCGACTTCGATCATGAAGCAATGCGTCGAGAAGCTGATGCGCGCCGACGGTCGCGGCCCGGTGCTCACGCCCAATCATAAGATCACCCCGCCCTCGCGCCGCGAGATGAAGCGCTCGATGGAGGCATTGATCCATCACTTCAAGCTCTTCACCGAAGGCTTCCACGTGCCGGCCGGCGAAGTCTACGCCGCGGTCGAGGCGCCCAAGGGCGAATTCGGCGTCTATCTGGTGTCGGACGGCGGCGACAAGCCCTATCGTTGCAAGCTGCGAGCGCCGGGCTTCGCGCATCTCTCAGCTATGGATTTTCTTTGCAAGAACCACATGCTCGCCGACGTTTCGGCGATTTTGGGTTCGCTCGACATCGTGTTCGGGGAGGTCGATCGATGAGTGGCAAGTTCCGGCCGACTCTCGACGAGCTTGCGCGCAACGGCTGGTCGACGCGCATTGCGGGTCAATCGCCTGCGAAAGAGGAGCGCAGATTTCTCAGGCCGACGGAAGCGTTCGTTCGCAGGAAGGTTGCGGTGTTTAAGTCGGCGTCGCGCGAAGAAGAACCGATTTCCATCGAGCCTTTCATGCTGCGGAGAGCGAAATAATGTCCGTCCGTCGTCTCGCCGAAGATCAGCCCGCAAGCTTCGAGTTCACGCCAGAAAACAAGGCGTGGCTTGACAGGCAGATCGCAAAATACCCAGACGGCCGGCAGGCGTCCATGGTCGTTCCGGCGCTGTGGCAGGCGCAAAAGCAGAACGACAATTGGCTGCCGCAGGCGGCGATCGAAAAAGTCGCTAATGCGCTCGGCATGGCGAAGATTCGCGTGCTCGAAATCGCGACCTTCTATTCGATGTTCAATCTGGCCCCGGTCGGCAAATATTTCATCCAGCTCTGCGGCACGACGCCATGCCTGCTCGCCGGCTCCGATGAGATCATCGACGTGCTGCAGCGCCGGGTCGGCCCTCAGCGCCGGGTGACCGACGACGGTCTCTTCTCCTGGCTCGAAGTCGAATGCCTCGGCGCCTGCTGCAACGCGCCGATGGTTCAGATCAACGATGATTATTACGAGGATCTGACGGCTGAGAATTTCGAGAAGCTTCTCGACAATCTCGCCGCCGGTCGTCCGGTGAAGACAGGCTCGCAGATCGGCCGCGTCTCTTCGGAGCCGCTTGGCAGGCTGACGAGTCTCACGTCGCTTTACGGCGACGGCGCGAAGTAGCGGAGGGAAGAGGAAAAATCATGCTTTCCGACGCGGATCGTATCTTCACCAATCTTTATGGCCTCGGCGACCGTTCGCTTGCCGGCGCGAGAAAGCGCGGCCAGTGGGACAACACCAAGGCGCTGCTCGACAAGGGCCGCGACGCGATCATCAATGAGGTGAAGGCGTCGGGCCTGCGCGGGCGCGGCGGCGCCGGCTTCTCGACCGGCCTCAAATGGTCCTTCATGCCGAAGGAAGTCGATCCCAAGCGGCCGCATTATCTCGTCATCAACGCCGACGAATCCGAGCCCGGCACCTGCAAGGATCGCGAGATCATGCGCAACGACCCGCATACGCTGGTCGAAGGCGCGCTCGTCGCGAGCTACGCCATGGGCGCCCACGCCTGTTACATCTACATCCGCGGCGAATTCATCGCCGAGCGGATCGCGCTTCAGAAAGCCGTCGACGAGGCCTATGAGGCGCGGCTGATCGGCAAGGACAATATCCACGGCTATCCGTTCGATCTTTATGTCCATCACGGCGCCGGCGCCTATATCTGCGGCGAGGAGACCGCGCTGCTCGAAAGCCTCGAGGGCAAGAAGGGCATGCCGCGCCTAAAGCCGCCGTTTCCGGCCAATGTCGGCCTCTATGGCTGCCCGACGACGGTCAACAATGTCGAATCGATCGCCGTGACGCCGACCATTCTGCGCCGCGGCGCCGTCTGGTTCGCCGGCATCGGCAAGCCCAACAACACCGGCACCAAGCTCTTTTCGATTTCCGGCCACGTCGACCGGCCGTGCAATGTCGAAGAGGCGATGTCGATTACCTTCCGCGAATTGATCGAAACCCATTGCGGCGGCGTGCGCGGCGGATGGGACAATCTGCTCGCGGTCATTCCGGGGGGCTCCTCGGTGCGCTGCGTGCCGGCGCATCAGATCATCGACTGTCCGATGGATTTCGACAGTCTCGTCAAGCTCGGCTCGGGCCTCGGCACGGCGGCGGTGATCGTCATGGACAAATCGACCGACATCATCCGCGCCATCGCGCGCCTCGCATATTTCTACAAGCACGAAAGCTGCGGCCAGTGCACGCCCTGCCGCGAAGGCACCGGCTGGATGTGGCGCGTCGTGCAGCGCATGGTCGAGGGCCGCGCGCACAAGAAAGAGATCGACATGCTGTTCGACGTGTCGAAGCAGATCGAAGGGCATACGATCTGCGCGCTCGGCGACGCCGCGGCCTGGCCGATCCAGGGACTAATCACGCATTTCCGCGACGTGATCGAGAAGCGGATCGATCAATATGCGGCCAATCCGCATCCCGATCCGATCCGCGTGGCGGCGGAGTGATGATCGAATTCATTGAGGCTTCGGAGAGAGCGAAGTGACCAAGATTCTCGTCGATGGCGTCGAAGTGGACGTGCCGGGGGAGTTGACGCTGCTGCAGGCCTGCGAGCAGGCCGGCGTCGAAGTCCCGCGCTTTTGCTATCACGAGCGCCTGTCGATCGCCGGCAATTGCCGCATGTGCCTCGTCGAGGTGAAGGGCGGCCCGCCGAAGCCGCAGGCTTCCTGCGCCATGTCGGTGAAGGATTTGCGCCCCGGTCCGAACGGCGCGCCGCCGGAAGTCTTCACCAAATCGCCGATGGTGAAAAAGGCGCGCGAAGGGGTGATGGAGTTTCTGCTCATCAACCATCCGCTCGACTGCCCGATCTGCGATCAGGGCGGCGAATGCGATCTGCAGGATCAGGCGCTGGTCTTCGGCGTCGACAGTTCGCGCTATCACGAAAACAAGCGCGCGGTCGAAGACAAATATATCGGCGTCCTGGTCAAGACCGAGATGAATCGCTGCATCCATTGCACGCGCTGCGTCCGCTTCACCGCCGAGGTCGCCGGCACCGGCGACATGGGCGCGATCGGCCGCGGCGAGGATATGGAGATCACCACCTATCTCGAAAGCGCGATGAGCTCCGAGCTGCAGGGCAATGTCGCCGATCTCTGTCCGGTCGGCGCGCTGCTGCCGAAGCCCCAGAACTTCCGCGGCCGGCCATGGGAATATCAGAAGACCGAGACGATCGACGTGATGGACGCGCTCGGCTCGGCGATCCGCGTCGACTCGCGCGGCCGCGAAGTGATGCGCATACTGCCGCGCATCAACGACCTCGTGAATGAAGAGTGGATTTCCGACAAGACGCGCCAGATCGTCGACGGATTGAAAACGCAGCGTCTCGACCGACCCTATATTCGCGAAAACGGCCGCTTGCGCCCCGCCTCCTGGCAGGAGGCGCTCGCCGCCGTCGCCGCCAAAACCAAGGCGACGCCCGCGTCGCGCATTGGCGCGCTGGTCGGCGATCTCGCCGCTCTCGAAGAGACATTCGCGCTGAAGCTCCTTGCCGAGCAGCTCGGAACGCCGCACCTCGATTGCCGCCAGGAAGGCGCCAAGCTCAATCCGAAATTCGGTCGCGCGTCCTATCTCTTCAATGCGACGGTCGCCGGCATCGAGCAGGCCGGCGCGGCGTTGATCATCGGCGCCAATCCGCGCAAGGAATCGCCCGTGCTTAACGCGCGCCTGCGCAAGCGCTGGCTAAAGGGCGACTTCAAGATTTCGCTCGTCGGCGAACGCGCCGATCTCACCTATGGCTATGAATATCTCGGCGCCGGTCCCGAATCGCTCCTGCAGTTCATCCGCTCCGCGACGCCGGTGGAGAAGCTGCTCGTCGTCGTCGGGCAGGGCGCTCTGGCGCGCGACGACGGCGAGGCGACGCTCACCCTCGCCGCTCAGGCGGCGCAAAAGCTTGGCGGAATCAGCGACGGCTGGAACGGATTTTCGGTTCTGCACACCGCCGCCGCGCGCGTCGGCGCGCTCGATCTTAAGTTCACGCCGGGCGCGGGCGGATTGGACGCGCGCGCGATGGCGAAGGCCGCCGCGCTCGACCTCATCTTCAATCTCGGCGCCGATGAAATCGCGATCGAGCCAGGCGCCTTCGTGGTCTATATCGGCGCGCATGGCGACCGCGGCGCGCATCGCGCCGACGTGATCCTTCCCGGCGCGGCCTATACGGAAAAATCCGGCCTTTACGTGAATACCGAAGGCCGCGTGCAGCGCGCCTTCCGCGTCGTCTTCCCGCCTGGCGAGGCGCGCGAGGATTGGGCGGTGTTGCGCGCGCTCTCTGGCGCGCTCGGCGCGCCGCTGCCCTTCGATTCGCTCGCGGCGCTGCGCCGGCGACTGGTCGAGGCGCATCCGCATCTCGCGCAAGTCGATGAGATCGCGCCCGGCGAAGCCGCGCAAATCATGGCGCTCGCCAATCATCCGGCGGTGGCGATGAAGGACCCATTCGTTCCGGCGATCGAGAATTTCTACTTCACCAATCCGATCGCCCGCGCCTCGACGGTCATGGCGGAATGTTCGGCGCTGGCGCAGGGCCGGCTCGCGCAAGCGGCGGAATAGGAGCTTTGGACGTGAGCGACGGTTGGATGAGCGCCATTTCGGATTTCTTCATCGCCTATCCGCTTGTTCTCGCGCTCGTGAAGAGCGTGCTGCTCGCGGTCGCGCTGCTGATCTATGTGGCCTATGTCATTCTCGCCGACCGCAAGATTTGGGCGGCGGTGCAGCTGCGTCGCGGACCCAATGTCGTCGGTCCCTGGGGGCTTTTGCAGAGCTTCGCGGATTTCATCAAATTCGCGCTCAAGGAGCCGGTGATTCCGGACGTCGCCAACAAGGGCATTTTCCTGTTCGCGCCCTTCATCATGGCGACGCTGTCGATCGCCGCCTGGGCGGTGATCCCCGTCGCCGACGGCTGGGCGGTCGGCGATATCAATGTCGGCATCCTTTATATTTTCGCGCTGTCCTCGCTCGGCGTTTACGGCGTCATCATGGGCGGCTGGGCGTCGAACTCGAAATATCCGTTTCTCTCGGCGCTGCGCTCGGCGGCGCAGATGGTCTCCTATGAAGTCTCGATCGGCTTCGTGATCATCACCGTGCTGCTCTGCGCCGGTTCGCTCAATCTGACCGACATCGTCGCCGCGCAGGACACGTCCTACGGCATGGCCGGCTGGTACTGGCTGCGCCTCTTTCCGATGTTCGTCATCTTCTTCGTCTCGGCGCTCGCCGAAACCAATCGCCCACCGTTCGATCTCGTCGAGGCGGAGTCGGAACTCGTCGCCGGCTTCATGATCGAATATTCGGCGACGCCTTACGTCCTGTTCATGCTCGCCGAATATGTGGCGATCGTCACCATGTGCGCGCTGCTGACGATCCTCTTCTTCGGCGGCTGGCTGCCGCCGGTCAATGTCGCGCCCTTCACCTTAGTGCCGGGCGTGATCTGGTTCACGCTGAAAGTGAGCTTCTTCTTTTTCTTCTTCGCCATGGTGAAGGCCTTCGTGCCGCGCTATCGCTATGATCAGCTGATGCGTCTGGGCTGGAAAGTCTTCCTGCCGATCTCCCTCGCCATGGTCATCCTCGTCGCCGCCGTGCTGCAGTTCTGGCCGGCGGGACCGGCAGGCAGTTGAGGCCGTCATGAAACTCGATCAAGCCGCCAAGTCGCTCTTCCTTTCGGAATTCGTCGGCGCGTTCATTCTGTCGATGCGGTACTTCTTCAAGCCGAAGGCGACGATCAACTATCCGCATGAGAAAAATCCGCAATCGCCGCGCTATCGCGGCGAACACGCGCTGCGCCGCTATCCCAATGGCGAGGAGCGCTGCATCGCCTGCAAGCTCTGCGAGGCGATCTGTCCGGCGCAGGCCATCACCATCGAAGCCGGACCGCGCCGCAACGACGGCACCCGCCGCACGACGCGCTACGACATCGACATGGTGAAATGCATCTATTGCGGCTACTGCCAGGAAGCCTGCCCGGTCGACGCGATCGTCGAGGGGCCGAATGCGGAATTCTCGGTCGAGACGCGCGAGGAACTCTACTACACCAAGGAGCGTCTGCTCGATAATGGCGACCGCTGGGAGCGCGAGATCGCGCGCAACATCGCGATGGACGCGCAATACAGGTAATTAGAAGAGACGCGAACGAACACGCCGCATCGGCGCAGTGAGGACGACGAACGTGCAGGCCGTATTTTTCTATCTCTTCGCGACGATCATGATCGCCTCGGCGGGCGTCGTCATCTTCGCGCGCAATCCGGTGCATTCGGTGCTGTTTCTCATCCTCGCCTTCTGCAACGGCGCGGGATTGTTCCTGCTCGCCGGCGCCGAATTTCTGGCGATGATCCTCATCGTCGTCTATGTCGGCGCGGTCGCGGTGCTGTTCCTGTTCGTCGTCATGATGCTCGATGTCGACTTCGCCGCGTTGAAGCAGGGCTTCATCAAATATCTTCCGATCGGCGCCGCGGTCGGCGCGGTGGTGCTCGCGGAGCTCGGCATGGTGGCGATCGGCTGGAGTTCGGCGCCTTCGGCGAGCGAGGCCGTCGCCAATCCGATCATTCCGCAGATGAGCAACACGGCGGCGCTCGGGCAGATCCTCTACACAAAATATGTGATCTTCTTTCAGGCCTCGGCGCTGGTGCTGCTCACCGCGATGATCGGCGCGATCGTGCTGACCCTCCATCATAAGCCCAACATCAAGCGTCAGAAAATCGATGAGCAGAATGCGCGCACGCGCGAGAATGTGATCGAGATCAAGAAAGTTCCGTTCCGGACCGGCGTCTAACGAGGATTCGCATGCTAACCATCGGCCTTACGCATTACCTCGTCGTCGCCGCGATCCTGTTCACGCTCGGCGTCGCCGGAATCATTCTCAACCGCAAGAACATCATCGTCATCCTGATGTCGGTCGAGCTGATTCTGCTATCGGTCAATCTGAACTTCGTCGCCTTCTCGCAGTCGCTCGCCGATCTCACCGGACAGGTGTTCGCGCTCTTCGTGCTTACCGTGGCGGCGGCCGAGGCGGCGATCGGCCTCGCGATCCTCGTCGCCTTCTATCGTAACCGTGGCACGATCGCGGTCGAAGACATCAATTCCTTGAAGGGCTGACCGCAAGATGATTTACGCCATCGTCTTTCTTCCGCTCGTCGGCTTTCTGATCGCGGGCGCGTTCGGCCGCTGGATCGGCGCGCGCGCTTCGGAACTCATCACCACCGGCCTGTTGATGGTCTGCGCCGTCCTGTCGTGGATCGTCTTCTTCGACGTGGCGCTCGGCCATGATCACGGCTATGCGCCGATTCTCGCCAATTGGATGACCGTCGGCGCGCTCAAGGTCGATTGGGCGCTGCGGGTCGATACGCTGACCGCGGTGATGCTGGTCGTCGTCAATACAGTGTCGAGCCTCGTCCATCTCTATTCAGTCGGCTATATGCACGAGGATCCGCATCGTCCGCGTTTCTTCGCCTATCTGTCTCTCTTCACCTTCGCCATGCTGATGCTGGTGACCGCCGACAATCTGGTGCAGATGTTCTTCGGCTGGGAAGGCGTCGGCCTCGCCTCCTATCTTCTCATCGGCTTCTGGTATCAAAAGCCCTCCGCCAACGCCGCGGCGATCAAGGCGTTCGTCGTCAACCGCGTCGGCGACTTCGGCTTCGCGCTCGGCATTTTCCTCGTCTTTCAATTGACCAAGTCGCTCAACTTCGACGAGGTCTTCGCCGCCGTTCCGGGTCTCGAAGGCCAGCCGATTCACGCCTTCGGCCTTGACGTCGACGCGTTGACGCTCGCGGCCTTCCTGCTGTTTATCGGCGCGATGGGCAAATCGGCGCAATTCTTCCTGCACACCTGGTTGCCGGATGCGATGGAGGGCCCGACGCCGGTCTCGGCGCTCATCCATGCCGCGACCATGGTGACCGCGGGCGTGTTCATGGTCGCGCGTCTCTCGCCGATCTTCGAATATGCGCCGACGGCGCTCGAATTCGTCACCATCATCGGCGCGACAACCGCCTTTTTCGCCGCGACGGTCGGTCTCGTTCAAAACGACATCAAGCGGGTGATCGCCTATTCGACCTGTTCACAGCTCGGCTATATGTTCGTCGCTGAAGGGGTCGGAGCCTATTCGCTCGGCATCTTCCATCTGTTCACGCATGCCTTCTTCAAGGCGCTGCTGTTTCTGGGCGCGGGCTCGGTCATCCATGCGATGCACCACGAGCAGGACATGCGCAACATGGGCGGCCTGCGCAAGGACATCCCCTTCACCTTCGCGATGATGACGATCGGCACGCTGGCGCTGACCGGCTTTCCCTATACGGCGGGCTATTTCTCCAAGGACGCGATCATCGAGGCGGCCTTCGCCGCCGGCGAACATCGCACCACGGCGATGATCGGCTTCGTCTCGACGGTCGTCGCCGCGGGGCTGACCTCATTCTATTCCTGGCGGCTGGTGTTCATGACCTTCTTCGGCCATCGCGCCGCCCATGCAATCGCCGAGAGTCACGCGGAAGACGAACCGGCGGCGCAAGACGCGCATCATCACGGGCAGGATGATCATGCGCATGACGATCACGCGCATGACGATCACGGCCATCATGCGCCGCATGAATCGCCGTTCGTCATGCTGCTGCCGCTGGCGGTGCTCGCCGTCGGCGCGCTTGGCGCCGGCTATGTCTTCGAGCCTGATTTCGTCGGCCACGCCTATGCGGAATTCTGGAAGGGCGCGCTCTTTAGCGGCGAGCACAATGAGATTCTGCATGAGATGCACGCCATCCCCGCATGGGCCGGCTATGCGCCGACCGCGATGATGGTTTTGGGCTTCCTTATCGCGCTCTATGTCTATGTGCTGAAGCCCGGAACCGCGCAGGCGCTGGCGCGGGTCTTCCCGCGTCTCTACCAGTTCCTGCTCAACAAATGGTACTTCGACGAACTTTACGACTTCCTGTTCGTTCGCCCTGCCTTCGCCATCGGCCGGCTGTTCTGGAAGGGCGGCGACGGCGCGATCATCGACGGTCTCGGACCTGACGGCGTCGCCGCGCGGGTCGCCGCCGGCGCACGGTTCGCCGTGCGTCTGGAGACCGGATACCTTTACCATTACGCATTCGCCATGCTGATCGGCGTCGCGGCGATCGCCACTTACTTCATCGCCGGAGGATTGCGCTGATGTTCGGTTTCGGCATTCTCTCCGGCGTCGTCTTCCTGCCGCTTGTCGGCGTCGCCTTCCTGCTCACCCAGAAGGACGACAATGAGGCGAGCCTGCGCAATATCCGCTGGGCGACGCTCGTAACGACGCTCGCGACCTTCGCCCTGTCGCTGTACATCTGGTCGGGGTTCGATACCACGAGCGCGGCGTTTCAATTCGTCGAGGAGAAAAACTGGCTCGGCTCCGGCCTCGTCTACAAGATGGGCGTCGACGGCTTTTCGATGCCCTTCGTTCTGCTGACGACCTTCCTAATGCCTTTCGCCATTCTCGCGTCGTGGGATTCGGTGCAGAAGCGCGTCAAGGCCTATATGATCGCGTTTCTGGTGCTCGAGACGCTGATGGTCGGCGTGTTCTGCGCGCTTGATCTCGTGCTGTTCTATCTCTTCTTCGAGGGCGGCCTGATCCCGATGTTTCTCATCATCGGAATCTGGGGCGGCAAGCGGCGCGTCTATGCGAGCTTCAAATTCTTTCTCTATACGCTCGTCGGCTCGCTGCTCATGCTGGTCGCGATCCTCGCGATGTACGGCAAGGCCGGCACGACCGACATCACGGTGCTGCTGAAGACCGATTTCCCCAAGGACATGCAGACCTGGCTGTGGCTCGCCTTCTTCGCCTCCTTCGCGGTGAAGATGCCGATGTGGCCGGTGCATACCTGGCTGCCTGACGCCCATGTCGAGGCGCCGACCGCAGGCTCGGTGATCCTTGCGGCGATTCTCTTGAAGATGGGCGGCTACGGCTTCATCCGCTTCTCGCTGCCGATGTTTCCCGACGCCTCGACCAATTTCGCGCCGCTCATCTACGCGCTGTCGGTGATCGCGATCGTCTATACGTCGCTCGTCGCGCTGGTTCAGGAAGACATCAAGAAGCTCATCGCCTATTCGTCCGTGGCGCATATGGGCTATGTCACGATGGGCCTCTTCACGCTGAACGCTCAGGGGATGCAGGGCGCGATCTTCCAGATGATCAGCCACGGCTTCGTCTCCGGCGCGCTGTTCCTTTGCGTCGGCGTCATCTACGACCGCATGCATACGCGCGAGATCGCCGCCTATGGCGGCCTCGTCAACCGCATGCCGGTCTATGCCTTCGTCTTCATGCTGTTCACAATGGCCAATGTCGGCCTGCCGGGGACGACGGGCTTCATCGGCGAATTCCTGTCGCTCGCCGGAACATTCCAGGCCAACACCTGGGTGGCGCTGATCGCGACGAGCGGCGTCATCTTCTCCGCGGCTTACGCGCTCTATCTCTATCGCCGCGTGATTTTCGGGGCCTTGGAAAAGGCGAGCCTGATGACCATCACCGATCTCACGGCGCGCGAGATCGCGATTTTCACGCCGCTTGTGCTGCTCACCATCTATTACGGCGTGCAGCCGCAGGCGATTTTAAGCGCGACGCAGGCGTCGGTCGACAATCTCCTCCAGACCCATACGGCGCTCGTCGACGCGATTAAGCTCGCGGCCGCTGGCCAATGACGGATCGCTGACGATGCCCTTCTTCGTTCAACTCGCGCATCACTTCCTTCCCGAGACGATCCTCGCGGTCGGCGTGATGATTCTCATCCTGATCGGCGCCTGGCGCGGCGAGCGCGGCTTCGGCCTCGTCGACGAAATGGCGGTCGGCATTCTCGGTCTCGCGCTGGTGACGATCGCGCTGTCGAGCACGCCCGACACGAGCGTCTTCGACGGGGCCTATATCGACGACGGCTTTTCGCGCTTCATGAAGGCGCTGACGCTGATCGGCGCGATCGTCTCGATCCTGATGTCGGTCGATTGGCTGCAGCGCAACGGGCTTGAGAAATTCGAATATCCGGTGCTGATCATCCTCTCGACGCTCGGCATGCTGCTGCTGATTTCGGCGGATAATCTCATCGCCCTCTATCTCGGCCTCGAACTGATGTCGCTCGCGCTCTATGTCATGGCCGCCTTCGCGCGCGACGACGGCAAATCGTCGGAGGCGGGGCTGAAATATTTCGTTCTCGGCGCGCTTTCTTCCGGCATGATGCTTTACGGCGCGTCGCTGCTCTACGGCTTCTCCGGAACGGTGTCCTTCGCCGGCATCGCCGCTGTCGTCTCGACCTCCGCGCCGATCGGCGTGATCTTCGGGCTTGTCTTCGTCCTGGCCGCGCTCGCCTTTAAAATGTCGGCGGCGCCTTTCCACATGTGGACGCCCGACGTCTATCAGGGCGCGCCGACGCCGGTCACCGCCTTCTTTGCTTCCGCCGCCAAGATGGCGGCGGTGGCGATCACCGCGCGCATCGTCTTCACCGCCTTTCCGGGCGTAAAGGACCAATGGCGCCAGATCGTCGTGTTCGTCTCCATCGCCTCGATGCTGCTCGGCTCCTTCGCGGCGATCGGCCAGGAGAACATCAAGCGGCTGATGGCCTATTCCTCGATCGGCCACATGGGCTTCGCGCTGATCGGACTTGCCGCCGCCGACGAGGCGGGCGTGCGCGGCCTCGCGATCTATCTGACGATCTATCTCATCATGACGCTCGGGACTTTCGCGGCCATCCTCGCGATGCGCGTCGAAGGCAGATTTGTCGAGAATATTTCCGACCTCGCCGGCCTGTCGCGCACCAATGGCTGGATGGCGTTCTTCCTCGCGATGCTGATGTTCTCGCTCGCCGGCGTGCCCCCGCTCGCCGGCTTTTTCGCCAAATACTACGTGCTGCTCGCCGCGGTCGACGCCGGCCTCTTCGGCCTTGCGGTAATCGGCGTTCTGGCGAGCGCCGTCGCTGCCTATTACTATTTGCGGGTTGTCAAGGTCATGTATTTCGACGAGCCGGCGCCCGCCTTCGATCGCGCGCCGCGGGCGGTTCGCGCCGTGCTCGCCATCTCGACTCTGGCGCTGCTCGGATTTTGGGTCTATCCCTCTCCCGTCATGGATGCGGCTGCGGCGGCGGCCAAATCGCTCTTCTAGAGCGCGCGGCGAAAAAGTGGGAACCGGTTTTTCGCATAGAGCGCGCTCTAAATTGTTAAATCGATCACGTTTTCTGCCTTTGGGCGATTCCGCCCAAAGGCAGCGTGATCTAGGGAGGTAATTGGCGCGTGGAGTTGGGATCATTGGCGCGCGCCCGCGGCGTGCGCCTCCTCGCGCTGGAGAGCGTCGATTCTACCAATGCCGAAGCGCGCCGCCTGATCGAGACGGGCGAGCGCGGGCCGCTCTGGGTGGTCGCGGCGCGGCAGACCGGCGGCCGTGGCCGTCTCGGACGCCAATGGGTTTCGCCGCCGGGCAATCTGCATGCGAGCTTCATTCTCGGCGATTTCGGCGCGAGCGACATCGCGCCGCAGCTCGGCTTCGTCGCCGGCGTCGCGGCGTTGCGCGCGCTGCGCGAAGCCACGGGCGAGGTCGGCCGCTTCGCGCTGAAATGGCCGAACGATCTGCTGCTTGAGGGCGCCAAGCTCGGCGGAATCTTGCTCGAAAATGTCAGCGCGCCGACCGGCGATGCGCGTGCGCCGGTCGCATCGGTCGCGATCATCGGCATCGGCGTCAATTGTGCCGAGGCGCCGAAGAATCTGCCGTTCGAGGCAAACGCGTTAACGTCAGTCGGCCCTAACGCGCCCGGCGCCGCGACGGTCTTTTCCCATCTTTCCGACGCGATCGTCGAAGCGCTCGATCTCTGGCGCGGCGGCGAAGGGTTCGCCCAAATCCGCGAGGCCTGGCTCGACCACGCCGCTTATCTTGGCGCTCATATTCGCGTCGAACTGCCGCGCGAAACGGTTGAAGGTCGCTTCGCCACCATCGACGCGGCCGGCCGGCTCATTCTGGCGACGCACAGCGGCGAGCGCGTCGTGGAAGCCGGCGATGTTTCCCTCGGGCCGCGGCGGATCGCGGCAGGAGGCGCCGCATGATGACGCCAGACGCCGACCTCGTCTTCCTGCCGCTCGGCGGGCTCGGCGAAGTCGGCATGAACATGGCGCTCTATGGCTATGGGCCGCCGCACAAGCGCAAATGGCTGATGGTCGATTGCGGCTTGGGCTTTCCCGGACCGGAACTGCCCGGCGTCGATCTTGTCTTTCCCGATATCGCCTTCATCGAAAAGATCGCGCGCGATCTTGTCGCGATTTGCATCACCCACGCCCATGAGGATCATATCGGCGCCCTCGCGACTTTGTGGCCGCGGCTCAACTGCAAGGTCTTCGCGACGCCCTTCGCGGCGGGCCTTCTCGAAGTGCGGCGACTGAACGAGCCCGGCGCGCCGAAGATCGACATTTCTCTCACTCGCGCTGGCGCGAAGCTCGATCTCGATCCGTTCGAGGTCGAATATGTCGCCGTCGCCCATTCGATTCCGGAAGCCAATGCGCTGGCGATCCGCACGCCGCTCGGCCTGCTGGTTCATACTGGCGATTGGAAGATCGATCCCGAGCCCGGCGTTGGAACGCGGATCGACGAGGCGCGGCTGCGCGCGCTCGGCGACGAGGGCGTCGCCGCGCTCATTTGCGACTCGACCAACATCCTGCGCGAGGGCGACAGTTTCTCCGAATCCGATGTCGCGCGCACGCTGCGCACGCTGATCGCGGAAGCGCCAAGCCGGGTTCTGGTGACGACCTTCGCCTCCAATATCGCCCGGCTGCGCGCCATCGCCGAAGCCGCGCAGGCGTGCGGACGCACCGTCGTCGTCGCGGGGCGGGCGATGGACCGCGCCATTCAGGTGGCGCGCGACTGCGGCTATCTCGACGGCGTGCCCGGATTTCACCCGCCCGAATTGCTGCCGACGCTGCCGCGCGACAAGACTGTGGTCATCGCCACCGGCAGCCAGGGCGAAACCCGCGCCGCGATGGCGCGCGCCGCCGCGAACGATCATCCGACGATCAAGCTTGTCTCCGGCGACCGGGTGATTTTTTCCTCGCGCGTTATTCCCGGAAACGCACGCGACGTCTTTCGCATCATCAACAATCTCTGCGATCTCGGAGTCGAGGTCATCACTGACCACGATCATCTCGTGCATTGCTCGGGCCATCCGCGCCGCGGCGAGGTCGCGCAAATGTATGAATGGATCCGGCCGCGGATCGCCGTGCCGGCGCATGGCGAGGCGCATCATCTGAAGGAACATGCGGCTTTCGCGAGAGCGCATGGCGCCGCGGAGGTCGTCTCGGCGCGCAATGGCGACATTGTGCGGCTCGCGCCAGGCGCGCCGGGCGTGATCGGCGAGGCGCCGCATGGCCGTCTCATGAAGGATGGCGATGTCGTCCTAACCGAAGATGATGGCGCGGTGCGCGACCGAGTGAGACTGTCTTTCGCCGGCGTGATTTCCATCGCGCTTGCTGTCGATCGCAAGGGCGAACTCGTCGGCGATCCTGACGTGGTCTTCGCCGGCGTGCCGAAACGCGGCAAATTCGGCGAGGAGATGGGCGAGGTCATCGACGAGGCGCTGTTCGCCGCCTTCGACGGCCTGTCGCGCCCGCGGCGCCGCGACGCCGACGCGGTCTCGAATGCGATCGAGAAGGCGGTGCGGGGCGCAGTGTCGTCGGTCTGGGGCAAGAAGCCGACCGTCCATGTGATGGTCGTCGCGACATAGCGAAACCCTCTCCCATCGGGAGAGGGTGGCTGCGAAGCAGCCGGGAGAGGGGTCGCCGCCTCTCCATTTAGCGCGACGCCCCTCACCCCGGACCGTCGGTCCGACCCTCTCCCGATGGGAGAGGGTTGCGCGCGTTCTTTTAAGTCGCGGCGAAAGCGCCAAGCGGTTACGCTTCACCCGGAGCGAATCGCGCATGGACAATCGGCCTGCCTATTACGAGTTCTTCGCCGGCGGCGGCATGGCCCGCGCCGGGCTTGGAGAAGGCTGGCGCTGTCTCTTCGCTAATGATTTCGATCGCAAGAAGGCTGAAAGCTATCGCGACAATTGGGGCGGCGATGAGCTTCATATCGGCGACGTGCGCGAGATTACCACGGCGCAATTGCCGGGCCGCGCCGATCTCGTCTGGGCCTCCTTCCCCTGTCAGGATTTGTCGCTCGCCGGCGCCGGCGCCGGATTGAAGGGCGAAAGATCGGGGACCTTCTGGCCCTTCTGGGATCTGATGAAGGCGCTGCGCCAGGAGGGACGCGCGCCGGCGATCATCGTTCTCGAAAATGTCTGCGGCGCGCTGACCTCTCACGGCGGCAAGGATTTTGTGAAAATCTGCGAGGCGCTGGCGAAGGAACAATACAGATTCGGCGCGCTGGTTATCGACGCGGCGCTGTTCGTCCCGCAATCGCGCCCGCGACTGTTCATCATCGCCACGCGGGAGGACATCGCTGTTCCCTCATCTCTCCTGCGTCATTGCGAGCGAAGCGAAGCTTTTCAGAGCCGTGAGGCGGCCTCTGGATTGCTTCGTCGCATCGCTCCTCGCAATGACGGTTTGTTCCATACGCGCGCGCTTGTCGCCGCGCATGAGCGATTGCCAAAGCCGCTTCGCGCCAATTGGCTGTGGTGGAATCTGCCGGCGCCGCCGCTGCGCAACAGATCGCTGATCGACGTGATCGAAGATGCGCCGATCGATGTCGCGTGGCATGGCGTCAAAGAGACGAATGCGCTCATCGCGATGATGAGCGACGTCAATCTCGCCAAGATCGCCGAGGCGAAACGCGCCGGGCGCAAAATGGCGGGCACGCTCTATCGCCGCACGCGCTACCAGAACGGCGTTAGAATCCAGCGCGCGGAAGCGCGTTTCGACGAAGTCGCCGGCTGTCTGCGCACGCCGGCCGGGGGCTCAAGCCGGCAATTTGTGCTCGTCATCGACAAGGGCAAAGTGCGCTCGCGGCTGATGTCGGCGCGCGAGACGGCGCGGCTGATGGGACTGCCGGATGATTATGTTTTGCCGGAAAACTACAACGAGGCCTATCATCTAACGGGCGATGGCGTCGTCGTTCGTGTCGTGCGGCATGTCGCGGCGCATCTGCTGGAGCCGTTGATCGACACAACGTCGCTTCGCAGCGCGGCGTAATGGGGTTTGTCATTCCCGGCAGGCCGAAGGCCTGACCGGGAATCCAGAAAAACTGGGCGGCGGCTCCTGGATTCCCGATCGCCCGCAAGCGGGCGTCGGGAATGACATCACGCGAACAAAAGCAAAATATACGATATATCGGAGAGGATCCTGCCCACCGCTCCGCCATCATGCGCGCGGTGAAGGGGAAGGACACTACGCCAGAACTCGCGGTGCGCGCGATGCTTAGAACATTCGCGCCGTTCTACCGGCTGCATCGGAAGGACGTTCCCGGCAATCCCGACATCGCTTACATCGGCCGCAAGCGCGCGATTTTCGTTCATGGCTGCTTTTGGCATGGACATCAGTGCGCGCGCGGCGCGCGCATGCCGAAAGCCAACGCCGATTATTGGCGCGCGAAAATCGCCAAAAATGTCGCGCGCGACGCCGCGCATCGCGAAAAGCTCGCGGCGCAGGGATGGCGCGCGCTCACCGTCTGGGAATGCGAATTGAAGGAAGCCGCCGCGACAGAAAAGAAGCTACGCGAATTTCTAAAGTAAGGGCCAGCAACCCTCTCCCATAGGGAGAGGGTGGCTGCGGAGCAGCCGGGTGAGGGGATGCGCCAATCGAATGTAGCGCGTGGCCGCCTTTTTCCGATTGGATCAATGGCGAAGGCGCGTAACCCCTCACCACGGTCCTTCGGACCGACCCTCTCCCCATGGGAGAGGGTGGGCGCGCTTAGTCCTTCGCGCGCTCCACATAAGCGCCATCCTCGGTCTGGATGACGACTCTTGTGCCGGTCTGGATATGCGGCGGCACCATGGCGCGCGCGCCATTGGAGAGTTTCGCCGGCTTGTAGGAGGAAGACGCCGTCTGGCCTTTCAGCGCCGGCTCGGTCTCGACGACTTCAAGCGTCACCCGCGGCGGCAGCTGAATGCCGACCGGCGCGCCGTTGAACATCGACAGGATGCAGACCATGCCTTCCTGCAGCCATTGCGCCTGATCGCCGATCGTGTCGGCGGAGACGGCGACCTGCTCGTAGCTCGCCTGATTCATGAAGTGATAGCCGTCGTCGTCATTGTAGAGATAGCTGAAATCCTGATCTTCGACGAAGGCGCGCTCGACCTGTTCGGTGGTCTTATAACGGTCGGAGACTTTGACGCCGTCGGAAAGGCGGCGCATGTCAATCTGCGTCGTCGGCGTGCCCTTGCCGGGGAAAAAACTTTCGGCGGTCAGGACGACGTAAAGCTGCCCGTCATCCCTCTCAATGATATTGCCTTTGCGAATCGAACTGGCGATGACTTTCACGTCGGTATCCCTTATGGCCGGCCTGGGGTATGAACGGCGGTAAGACCATATTTCGGGCGCGCCGGCAATCCGGGGCCCCGCCACGCGGGAGGCCTTATGACGGGCGCGTCGCCCTGGTGGGCTCGGGATGTCTACGCCGACCGCAAGCCCTTTCTCAAGGCGCGCACGGCGATCGCCGCGGCGGTCCGGCGCTTCCTCGCCGCGGAAGGGTTCGCCGAGGTTGAGACGGCGGCGCTTCAGCTCTCGGGCGGCAATGAAACGCATCTGTCGGCCTTCGCGACCGAGCTGATCGGCGGCTCCGGGGAGCGCAGCCGGCTCTATCTCCACACCTCGCCGGAATTCTCCTGCAAGAAGCTGCTGGCGGCGGGCGAGGAGCGGATTTTCACCCTCGCCCATGTCTTTCGTAACCGCGAGCGCTCGGCGCTGCACCATCCCGAATTCACCATGCTGGAATGGTATCGCGCCGGCGCGCCGACCTTGCGACTGATGGAGGATTGCGCCGGACTGCTGGCGAGCGCCGCTCGGGCGGCGGGCGCGAGCGATTTTTCCTGGCGCGGCCGGACCTGCGATCCTTTCGAGGAGCCGGAGCTCGTTAGCGTCTGCGAGGCCTTCGCGACCCACGCCAGCATTGATCTTGCAGCGCTGCTCGGCGACCGCGACGGGCTCGCCCGCGCCGCCGCGCGCGACGGCATAAGGGTCGCCGACGACGATGGCTGGTCCGATCTCTTCAGCAAGATCATGAGCGAAAAGATCGAACCTATGCTCGGCGGCGAGCGGCCGACGATCCTGACTGACTATCCGGCAAGCGAAGCGGCGCTCGCCCGCGTCAACCCGGACGATCCGCGCTTCGCCGACCGTTTCGAACTCTATGTCTGCGGCGTCGAACTCGCCAATGGCTTCGCCGAACTGACCGACCCCGCCGAGCAGCGCCGCCGTTTCGAGGCGCAGATGGCCGAGAAACGCCGCATCTATGGCGAGGCCTATCCGATCGACGAGGATTTTCTGGCGGCGCTTGCTGAAATGCCGGAAGCCTGCGGCGTCGCCCTCGGCTTCGACCGGCTGGTCATGCTCGCGACCGGCGCCGAGCGCATCGAACAGGTGCTGTGGACGCCAGTGGCCGAGCGCGGTTCGGCGCTCTAATTCCCCTAAAAACTGCGACGCAATGCTGGCGCGCACATCGCGCGCCAAGGAGACCTTTAATAGTGGCGCCGTTTGAGCGGGGGCGGGCGAGATGCGTCCGCCGCCGAGCATGATTTCATGGAGGGCGCAATGAGATTGAGAATATTGCTGACATCATTCGTGGCGATCGCCATCTCGATGAACACAACCGCGATCGCGCAGAAAGGCGAAGCCCCGGCCGCGCCGCCGGCCGCGCCAGTGACCACCTTCGACGACAAGCTCGTCAAAATCGCCGAGCAGGCGCCAGGCTTTGGCGGCATGTATGTCGACGAGAAGGGAACGCTGCAGATCTATATGAAGAACGCCGGCGAGCTGCGCAACGCCGATTCGATGAAAGCCGCGCGGTCTCAAGTAATGACGGCGATCTCCAGCGTGCTCGGCGCGGATTTCCTGACGCAAAACGGCACCCGTAAAGGCCGAGCGTCGGAGCCCAATATCATCAAGGGCGATTATGACGCGATCGAACTCGCCAAATGGAAGAAGAGCGTCGCGCCTGCGCTCGACGGCCAGGAAATCGTCTTTGTCGATCTCGACGAGCGCCGCAATCGCGTGACCGTCGGCGTCGTCGGCGATCCCTCGCGCCAGAGATTCGAAGCCCTAGCGAAATCGCTTGGCGTTCCCTTCGAAGCGCTGATCATCGAGGAAACGCAGCCGATCCGATTTCACGCGTCGTTGCGCGATAAGAGGCGGCCGGTTCCGGCCGGCGTGCAGATCGAAATCGACACGGGAATCTTCGCCTATAAAATCTGCACGCTCGGTTTCAATGTCGTGCGCAATGGCCGCGACGGCTTCGTCACCAACTCCCATTGCACCAGAAATCGCGGCGTCAGCAATGACGATGATTTCCATCAGCCGAATGATCCGCTGCTGTCGGGCAATAAGATCGGCGACGAGGACGCCGACCCGCGATATTTCACCGGCGGCCAGTGTCCGTCGGGCAGGAGATGCCGGTTCAGCGACAGCGCCTACGCCGATTACCGCATCGCGCGCGGGCCATTCGAAATCGCGCGAACGACCAATAATGTCGGCTCGCTGACGATCAACGGCTTTCCGAACTCTTTCCGGATCGTCAGCGAGACGCCGGATTCGATGGTCGGCATGAGGCTCAACAAGGTCGGGCGAACCACGGGCTGGGCGTTTGGCGACGTGCGCGCGACCTGCATCGACGTCAATGTCGCCGACACCGACGTTCGGCTGCTGTGCCAGAGCCGCGTCGCCCGGGTGAGCGGAACCAATAAGCTGACCGACAATGGCGACAGCGGCTCGCCGGTCTTCTCGATTCTGCCGACCGCCAGCCAGGCGAGCCTGCACGGCATTCTCTGGGGCGGACCCGACGACGGCAGTTCTTTCGTCTTCAGCCCGCTGAGCCTGATCGAGCAGGAGCTTGGACCGCTCACCACCTTCACGGCGCAGCAGCCGCCGCAGCCGCCGCCGCCCCCGCCCCCGCCGCTGACGCCGCGCGAGGAATGCCTGCGGGAATGCGCCGCGGATCGCGACTCCTGTCTCGCCGAGGGCGGTCTGGCGTCGCAATGCATACCAGCCTTTCGCCGCTGTCGCGAGCGGTGCCCGGCGCGGTGAGGCGACCCGAGCGGCGGGCTGATCGTCCGCCGCTTCCGTAGGGCGGTTTCGCTTCCAAAATCCCCCGCCTTGGGGTATGAGACGCTGCATCGCAACAACAGCCAGCGCCTCTGTCCCGGCCCCTCTCGGGCGGCCGCAGGGGCGGCTGTTTTACCCGGCCGGCCCGTTCACCATGCAGCTGCGCAATATCGCCATCATCGCCCATGTCGACCATGGCAAGACCACGCTCGTCGATCGTCTGCTTCAGCAGTCGGGCGCTTTTCGAGAGAATCAGCGCGTCGCCGAGCGCGTAATGGATTCGAATGATCTCGAGAAGGAGCGCGGCATCACCATCATGGCCAAGGCTACCTCGATCGCCTGGAAGGATGTGCGCATCAACATTGTCGACACGCCCGGCCACGCCGATTTCGGCGGCGAGGTCGAGCGCATTCTCTCCATGGTCGACGGCGCGATCGTGCTCGTCGACGCCGCCGAAGGCCCGATGCCGCAGACCAAATTCGTCGTCGGCAAGGCCTTGAAGATCGGGCTGAAGCCGATCGTCTGCGTCAATAAGGTCGATAAGCCCGACGCACGCGTCTCCGAAGTCGTCAACGAGGTTTTCGACCTCTTCGCCGCGCTCGACGCCAGCGACGAGCAGCTCGACTTCCCGATCATCTATGGCTCGGCCAAACAGGGCTGGATGGCCGAGGAGCCGACCGGCCCGCAGGACGGCATGGCGCCGCTGTTCGATCTCGTGCTCAAGCACGTTCCCGAGCCCACGGTCGAAGAAGGCGGCTTTCGCATGCTCGGCACGCTGCTGGAGGCGAACCCCTATCTCGGCCGCATCATCACCGGCCGCGTCTTCGCCGGCAGCGTGAAGCCCAATCAGGCGGTGAAGGTGCTCGACCGCGCCGGCAAGATCGTCGAACAGGGCCGCGTGTCGAAAATTCTCGCCTTCCGCGGCATCGAGCGCCAGCCGATCGAAGAGGCGGAAGCCGGCGACATCGTCGCCATCGCCGGCCTCGAGAAATTCAACGTCGCCGATACGCTCTGCGCGCTCGACGTGAACGAGCCCTTGCAGGCGCAGCCGATCGACCCGCCGACGCTGTCGATGACCTTCCTCGTCAATGACAGCCCGCTCGCCGGCACCGAAGGCGACAAGGTCACGAGCCGCATGATCCGCGCCCGGCTTTATAAGGAGGCCGAAGGCAATGTCGCGCTGCGCGTCGAGGATGCGCCGATGGGCGACGCCTATATCGTTTCGGGCCGCGGCGAGTTGCAGCTCGGCATTCTGATCGAGACCATGCGCCGCGAAGGCTTCGAACTCGGCGTGTCGCGCCCCAAGGTCGTCTACAAGAAGGATGAGAACGGCGAGATTCTCGAGCCGATCGAGGAAGTCGTCATCGACGTCGACGAGGAGCATAGCGGCGTCGTCGTGCAGAAAATGGCGGAGCGCAAGGCCGAGATGATCGAGATGAAGCCGTCGGGCGGCAATCGCCTGCGGCTGGTCTTCCATGCGCCGACGCGCGGGCTCATCGGCTATCAGGGCGAACTCCTCACCGACACGCGCGGCACGGCGATCATGAACCGCCTGTTCCATGAATATGCGCCCTTCCGGGGCGAGATTCAGGGCCGTCGCAACGGCGTGCTGATCAGTAATGATTCCGGCGAGGCCGTCGCCTACGCCATGTGGAAGCTCGAGGATCGCGGGCCGATGATGATCGAGCCCGGCTGGAAGGTCTACAAGGGCATGATCGTCGGCGAGCACACGCGCGACAATGATCTCGAGATCAATGTGCTGAAAGGCAAGCAGCTCACCAATATCCGCACCCAGTCGAAGGACGAAGCGGTGCGCCTCACCCCGCCGATCCAGATGACGCTGGAAAAGGCGCTCGCCTATATCGAGGACGACGAGAGGGTGGAAGTGACGCCAAAGTCGATCCGCCTGCGCAAGGTCTATCTCGACCCCAACGACCGCAAGAAGGCGAAGGGCAAGGCCGCGCTGGTCGAGTGAGGGCGGCGTCGCGCCAATCGCCCAGGCCCCTCGCCTTACCTCTCCCCGCAAGCGGGGAGAGGGGATAGCGGCGCAGCGCCTTTCGCAAATTGCGCGCGCATGATTTTTCGCGATGCGCCTGACGCCTCTTCTCCCCGCTTGCGGGGAGAAGTGCGATGAGGGGCGAGGGGTTTGGCGCTCCGCCTACTGCAGCCCCACGCGATCGACGATTCCCACCGGGCAGCCGGGGTCTGTCGTCGGCGCGGCGGCGATGAGGTCGGCGAGCTTGCTGTCGGCTTTGATCTCGCCGTTCAGACCGATGGTTATCTCGACGATCAGATTTCGCTCGCCGTCTTTCTTGCAGGCGACGCGCACCCGGTCGGCGGCGCCGTCGCCGAATGTCTCGTTGAAGGCGGCCTTGAGCTGGTCTCGCGTGATTTCCTCGCCGACATGCGCCGAAAAAAGCTCCTGAACTTTGGAGCGGTTCAGCTGCGACATCAGCGCCAGCGTGCGGGAGAAATAGGCGTCCGCCTCGCCGCCCGGAAAGCATGTGCCGTGCTTGATCCATTCGTGCCGTTCGAGGAGCGACATGGTTCCCGGCATCACTTCCGACAGGGCGCTCCTCGTCGCGTCGGAGAGTTCAGGCTCGGGCAAAGCGGTCCATCGGTCGTCCTTATCGGCTGCGATAATGTGGCGATCGACCTTGCAATATTGCTTTTTCGGCCAGAGCCCATGCAGCGTGAAATGGGTCGCGTCGAAACGGTCGGGGCGCTGCGTCTCGCATTCCGTCTTGTCGGGCTTGCCTTCGCAGAAGGCGGGCTGCCAGCTGACGGCGAGGATGTAATCCGGCTTTTGCGCTTGCCCGCCGCCCTGCTGTCCGCCAGGATCAGTCGGATCCTGGCCGCCTTCATCGAGCGTCGCGTCGCCGCAGCCGACCGCGACCCATCGGCGTCCTGGATTGGCGTCCGGCACGTCGATCAGATAATGCGTCGCATTCGGCTTGTTCTTGGCGAAAATGCTGTAACGCTGGTCGGGCTCGACGATGATATTGCCAGGATTGGCGCCGCCTCTGATCGATTGAAGCGCCGGACAGGATTTTCGGACGATAAAGCTGCCGGACGCCGGCGTCTCGGCGATCGCGCCATGGGCGGTAAGCAGCAGGGCTGAACATAGCAGGAAGAGAAGACCAATCGTGCGCAAGGGGATAACTCCCAAATATAGGCGCGACGGATGGTAATGGCGGCGGCGCCCGCGAGCAAGCGTCGGCTGATTGCGCGATTGGTTGGGTTTGCTCAAATCGGGTCTCAGGGCGGAAGCGTTACCCAACGCCCATTTTCATTTCGCGAAGTCCTCCGGCGGTTCGCTCTCGAAAAGTGTCTTCGCGGGGATCGGATGCTCAAAGCCGAGCGCCGTAACAAGGAAGGCGTTGCATCAGTCGATTTGGCGCCATACTTAGGTAGTGCAACGGGTGGAGTCGGCCGTGGCCAAGAACACGTCCATTGTTATCGGCGATCATCTCACCGCTTTTGTTGAAAGCCAGGTCGCCGAAGGGCGTTACGGATCGGCAAGCGACGTCGTTCGCGCCGGCTTGCGGTTGCTCGAAGCGCAGGAGACTCGATTGGCCGCGCTGCGCGCTGCGCTGATCGAAGGCGAGGAAAGCGGCGCCGCGACGCCGTTCGACGTGGAGGCTTTCATCGCGCGTAAGCGAGCCGAAGCCGTTAGAGGATGAGCCTCTACGCGCTTACGCCGCGTGCACAAACGGACCTCGAAGACATCTGGAATTACACAGTCGCGCATTGGGGCGACGATCAGGCGGAAAAATACCTTCGCCAGATCGTGGCGGCGATGGCTTATGTCGCCGCCGATCCGGAACGCGGTCGCGCGTGCGATGAGATTCGCGCCGGCTACCGGAAATGCGCAGTCGGCGTTCACGTGGTGTTTTATCGGAATGCGCAAAAAGGCGTCGAAATTATCCGCATTCTGCATCAACGCATGGATTTTCAACGTCATCTTTGAGAGTTGACGACGGTCTCGTTTTTCGTGGCGTTCGCCAGCGCCTCCCGCAACGCCTTTAAATCCTCTGGCAGTTCGCTTTCGAACTGCAGTTCTTCGCCGGTGGCGGGATGTCTAAAGCCGAGCGTCGCGGCGTGCAGCGCCTGTCGAGGCAAGCTCTCGACCACTTCGCGCGCATTCTCCGAAACCTTCGCGACCTTCGTCTTGAATCCCGCGCCATAGGTTTTGTCGCCGATCAGCGGGTGGCCGATATGGGCCATATGCACGCGGATCTGATGGGTGCGGCCGGTCTCGAGTTGACAGCGCAAGAGCGAGGCGACGCCATAGTCTTCGACCTTCTCCCAATGGGTGATCGCCTCACGGCCGCGCGCTGGCGGCACGACCGCCATCTTCTCGCGCTGGGTCGCATGGCGTCCGAGCGGCGCATCAACCACTCCATGCGCGCGTTCGGGAACGCCCCAGACGAAGGCGAGATATTCGCGCGTCAGGGACAGCGTGCGGCCATGGTCGGCGAAGAGGCGCGACAATCCATGATGCGCCGCGTCGGTCTTGGCGACGACGAGCAGCCCGCTCGTATCCTTGTCGATGCGATGCACGATGCCGGGCTTCTTCACCCCGCCGACGCCGGAAAGACTGTCGCCGCAATGGGCGATCAGCGCATTGACCAGCGTGCCGCTCTCATGCGCGCTCGCCGGATGCACGACGAGCCCTGCGGGCTTGTCGATGACGAGAAGATGGGCGTCCTCGAAGACTACGTCGAGCGCGATATCCTCGCCCTTCGGCTCGGCCGGCGCCGGCGGCGGCACAAGAAGCGCGACCTTGTCGCCCGGCGCGAGCTTCTTCGCCGGATCGGGCGCCACAACATCGGAGATCGTCGCGCGCCCTTCCTCGATCAGCGTCTTGATGCGGCTGCGCGAGAGATGCGCCGCGACAATTTCCGGTTGTTCGGCGAGAAAGCGATCGAGCCGGACGCCGCCGTGCTGCGGCGCCGCGAGGAATTCGAAGCGCTCGGCGGATGCGTCAATATGAGGCAGAGCCTTGACCGTCATTGAGCTTTTTTTCCGCGCGCTGGCGCGCGCATGATAAGAGGGCTGCGGAAACGCAGGCGTGGCGCGAGCGAAGGCGCGAACCTTCGCCAATCTGCGCATTGAATGACGCGCCGAGGGGAGGCCCTTCCATTAGCGACGCCGAGGCTCCGTTCTGCGCCGTGATTGGCGCGGGCCCCGCCGGACTTTTCGCCGCCGACGCGCTCGCGCGCGCCGGGGCGCGCGTCGTCATCTATGAGCACAAAGCGAGCCCGGCGCGCAAATTTCTGATGGCGGGGCGGGGCGGCCTCAACATTACCCACAGCGAAAGCCTGGAACGCTTCATCTCGCGCTATGGCGCGGCCGCCACGCGCCTCGCGCCGCTCGTGCGCGCTTGGCCGCCGCAGGCGCTGCGCGACTTTTGCGCCGAGCTTGGCGAAACCACCTTTGTTGGCTCCAGCGGACGGGTTTTTCCCGCAAGCTTCAAGGCCTCGCCGCTTTTGCGCGCCTGGCTCGCCCGGCTGTCGCGGTTCGGAGTCGCGATCGCCACAAGGCACGCCTTCATGGGCTTCGCCGAATCCGGCGCTTTGCGCATGTTGGGGCCGGAAGGCGAATTCCTCCGCACATTCGACGCGCTGGTGCTGGCGCTCGGCGGCGCCTCCTGGCCGCGTCTCGGCTCCGACGGCGCCTGGGCGGCTCGGCTCGGCGCGCAAGGCGTGCGGGTCACGCCGCTCGCCGCCGCCAATTGCGGCGCGTTGATCGACTGGAGCGCGATCTTTCGCAGCGATTTCGAAGGCGCGCCGATCAAGACGACGCTGCTGCGCCATGGCGCGTCGTCGGCGCGCGGCGACATCGTCGTCACCCGCGGCGGACTGGAGGGCGGTCCGGTTTACGCGCTCTCCTCGCAATTGCGCGCGGCGACGCAAAAATACGGTGAGACGACGCTGACGATCGATCTGCGTCCCGACACGACGCTGGAGTGTCTCACGCGTAAGCTCTCGCGCCGTCCGCAGAAACAGTCGCACGCGAATTTTTTGCGCAAGGCGGGATTCTCGAAGGTCGAGATCGGCCTGATGCGCGAATCGCGCCGGAGCGGCTTGCCGCGCGACGCCGAAACGCTCGCCGCGCTGATCAAGAACGTTCCGCTGACCGTGACGGGGGTAGCCGGTCTCGAGCGCGCCATCTCGACCGCCGGCGGCGTCTCCTTCGACGAACTCGACGACGCGTTGATGCTCAAGAAACTGCCGGGCGTCTTCGTCGCCGGCGAGATGCTCGACTATGACGCGCCGACGGGCGGCTATTTGTTGCAGGCGGCCTTCGCCACCGGGCTCGCCGCCGGACGCGGCGCCGCCCGCTATCTTGGGCTGACGCCGGATCAACTCGGCGCGCCGCTAGAGCAGGATCAGGCGGGCTTGTCGCCGCGCCAGTCGCCAAACGGACGCGCGCCGGAGTCATCGAACAAATATATCCTGTAGACTTCCGGCTCGCCGCCCTCCATCCCCGGCGACCCGGCCGGCATGCCGGGCGCGGCGAGGCCAATCGCCTTCGGCCGCTCCTGTAAAAGCCGCGCGACGGCCTGCGGAGGGACATGGCCTTCGACGACATAGCCGTCGATCTCCGCGGTATGACAGGAGGCGAGCCGCTCAGGCACGCCGAGGCGTTTTTTCACCGCCTGCATATCGGCTTCGACGATCTCCTCGACGACATAGCCGGCATCGCGCAGGCGCGCCGTCCACGCGCCGCAGCAGCCGCAGGTCGGGCTCTTATGCACGACGGCCTTCGTCGCAGCTTCCGCGCGCAGCCACCCCGACAAAAGCGCGATCGTCCCTGTCGCGACGGCGAATATGAGCGCCTGACGGCGGGTGTTTTGTTCCATCGGCATCTGCTCCTTTGCGTCATTCATCATATAGTCCCGCGCCGGGCCTTGCGCATTCCCCTTTCACGCCAAGGCGCATATGCTCGCCGCCATGCTGCCTTCGCGCTTCTGGACTGAACTCTCGCTGCGGGACATGCGCGCGCATGACATGTCGCGCGTCATCGCCGTTCTGCCGGTCGCGGCGGTGGAACAGCATGGGCCGCATCTACCGCTCGGCGTCGACGCGATGATCATGGAAGGCTGCATCGAGCGCGTCGCCGTCCGGCTGCCTGCGGACCTCGAAGCCGTCTTCCTGCCGATCCAGAGCGTCGGCGTCTCAACCGAGCATCGCGACTTTCCCGGCACGCTGAGCCTGACCAATGAGACGGCGTCGCGTCTGCTCGTCGAGACCGCGGAAGGCGTGCTGCGCGCGGGCGTGACGAAGCTCGCGCTGCTCAATTCGCATGGCGGCAATTCGGCGCTTGTTTCGCAGACGGCGCTAGAATTGCGCGCCCGTTTCGGCGTCTTGGCGGTCGTCGCCTCCTGGGCGCGCTTTGGCTATCCCGATGGGCTGTTCTCGGAGACCGAACTGCGTCACGGCATTCATGGCGGCGAGATCGAAACCTCGCTCATGCTCGCTTTCCGGCCGGAGCTCGTCGACATGGCGCGGGCAAAAAACTTTCCGCCGGCGACGCTCGATTTCGAGCGCGACTTCGCCTGGCTGCGCGCCGATCGTCCCGCCGGCTTTGGCTGGATGGCGCAAGACCTTTCGCCAGCCGGCGCGATGGGCGACGCCTCGAAAGCCAGCGCCGAGAAGGGCGAAGCGGTGGCGGATTACTGGGCGACGGCCTTCATCGAATTGCTGCGCGACGTCGAGGCCTTCGATCTTACGCGGCTCAAGAGCCTCGATGATTGATAAGGCCACGCCATGAGATAACTGAATCGGCGAGCCAGGAGGCTCGCGGTCCAAGCGGCGTGTCCTGGACCGCGAGCCTCCAGGCTTGCATGGTTGCGAACAAGTCGGAGTTGGCGCGCTTAATTCGCCGCGCCGACTAAGCCGCCGGCGCCGTCCAGGGATAGGTCCAGGTCTCGGTGAGCGTGCGGCCGTTCGCGCGCAGAAACAGGCGAAGATCGGCGGTCTGGCCGGGCTTCACGGACACGTCGAACAAAGCGCGCAGCCCGCCGATATGCGGGTTCGCGGTGACGCTTGCGCGCAGCAGGCGACCGGTATTGGTCGTCGCCACCGCTTCGACCTGACTGGGATCGGCGACATAATAGCCGAGATCGCCGCCGGCGAAATCGACCAGGAACCGACGCGACTCGGGGTCGAAGGGTTCAGTCGAGCCGAGCGCCCGCGCCGGCGCTTCGAACGTATTGACGACGACGCCATTGGGCGCGAGCCGCGGCATATCCAGTCCCGCCGTGACTCGATAGGCATA
This sequence comes from Methylocystis sp., assembly GCF_046349115.1. Lineage (GTDB taxonomy): Bacteria > Pseudomonadota > Alphaproteobacteria > Rhizobiales > Beijerinckiaceae > Methylocystis. Next base: position 76,552 of record NZ_JAXMCX010000005.1, read on the forward strand.
GACGAAGGGCGCGCCGGGCTCTGGCGGTTTTGCCGGAATCCAGCTCGCGACGATATTGTCGTTGGTTTCGTCGCGCGTCGGCAATTCGATCAGCTCGACGCGGCCATCGCCCCAGTCGCCGATCGGCTCGACGAAATAGCTGGGGCGGTTTTCATAGGCGAGGTCGAGGTCCTGATAGGATTCGAAGGTGCGGTCGCGCTGCAGCAGGCCGAAGCCGCGGTTGTTGGCGTCGAGAAATGTCGAAATCCGTTCGCGGGGCGGATTGCCGAGAGGACGCCAAATCCATTCGTCCGCGCCAGTGTGAATGAGAAGCCCGTCGGAGTCGTGCAATTCGGTTCGAAAGCCGTCGCGCATGCGCCGGTCGTTTTCGCCAGTCAGATACATCGACGTAAGCGGCGCGAGTCCGAGCTTGGCGCCCGACCGGCGCGTAAACAGCGTCGACTGGATTTCCAGCGTGGTTTCCTGTCCGGCGAAAAGATCGAATTTGAAGGCGCCCGTGGCGGCGTCGCCGTCGAGCAAGGCGTAAAGCGTCGCGTGATTACTGCCTTTCTCCGGCGTTTCGATCCAAAACTCCCTAAAGAACGGAAAGCTCTCGCGATCGGCGCCGGCGTCGACGCAAAGCGCCCGGGCGGACAATCCATAATTCTGGTCGCGGCCGAGAAAGCGAAAATAGCTCGCGCCGAGGAAAGAGATCACCTCATCGTGGACATGTGGGTCGTTGACCGGAAAATGCAGGCGGAAGCCGGCGAAGCCGGTGTTCACCGGCGGCGGCTTTTCGATCTTCAAACGGCCGTAGTCGAACAGCGCCGGCGAATAGGGAATGGGCGTCGCGATGCCGTCGCGAATCGTGTTCACCGTCACCGGGCGACGATAGAGAAACCCAAGATGGAAGGTTTCCAGACGGTAGCCGCCGTCGGCGCCGGCGAAGACATCATGGTCGCGCCGGAAGCGAATCTCCCGCCAGGCGTCGAAATCCAGCGCGTCGAACGGGTCGGGCAGGCGCGCTGGTATGGCGTTGTCAAAGGGCGCAAGCGCAAGATCGCGCGCGCGCTGCACCACGTTCTCGAAGCCGAATCGCGGCGAGGGCGCGACATTGGCGGCCTGCGCCGAACCTGTGAGCGCATAATGCGCGCCGATTGCAGAGAGCGCCCCGCCAAATTGGCGCCGCGTTAATCGCCTCATTCCCGCATCCGAGCCAGGGTTTTCCGATCCCTTTGGTGACTATCCGCCTGCTGCTCTAGCTCTATCGATTCGGAAGCGCAAGAAGCGGGCGCCTTGGGGCGTGGCGATATGGCCGCTTTGCACGACGGGCTGAAAAAATAATCGCGCGTCGCAAAAACCGCTTGTAACCGCAGCAAAAGCGCGTATTTAAGTCCTTGCCCAAATCGCACGTGCCTGTGGTCGTGTGTCGGTGGGCGGGGATCCGGACAAGAGGCCGGTCAACCGCCAGCATAGAACCGGCAGCCGGAGGCGAACCGGCGAACTCCGTCTCTGCGGAGGATCGCGACTTAAAGCAACGACGGACCGGGCTTTTTCGTCTCTGTCGACTCTCCAAAGGTCGGCTTACCGAAGAGGCTTGTCTTTCTTGCCGGGCGTGCGGATGGGGATTCTCCCCTTCCAATCGATGGCTGTCCTAGCGGAAGCGTGCGCGCTCATGCGCGCATTAATACGCATCGGTCAGTCAACGGCGCATCAACCGGCCGTTTGAGCGTTCGCGCTCGCACGGCCTTGGACCGCCGAAACCAACGTTCGTCGCGTTTCCATCGCGCGCGGGCGAACGGAGCGGCGCGTCCGTTGACGCTCAAACGATCGCGCGCGGCGCGCCGCGCAAGGGGGCCACAGATGACCGACCGCATTCTCGAATTCCTCGCCGACCGCCGACGCAACGGCCGCGACAATGGGCCGTGCCTCGTCGTCGACCTCGACGTGGTTCGCGACAACTATCTTGGATTCGCCAAGGCGCTGCCGGATACGCGCGTCTTCTATGCGGTGAAGGCCAATCCGGCGCCGGAAGTGCTCTCGCTGCTGGCCTCGCTCGGCTCGTGCTTCGACACGGCTTCGGTGGTCGAGATCGAGCAGACGCTCGCCGCCGGCGCGACGCCGGATCGAATCAGCTTCGGCAACACGATCAAGAAGGAGCGCGATGTCGCGCGCGCCTATGCGCTGGGCGTTCGGCTGTTCGCCGTCGACTGCGAGGCGGAAGTCGAGAAGATCGCCCGCGCCGCGCCGGGCTCAAAGGTGTTCTGCCGCATTCTCTGCGACGGCTCCGGCGCCGAATGGCCGCTGTCGCGCAAATTCGGCTGCGTCCCCGAAATGGCGACGGGCGTGCTGGAACATGCGCATCGTCTCGGGCTCAACGCCTATGGCGTGTCGTTCCATGTCGGCTCGCAGCAGACCAATCCGCGCATGTGGGACGGCGCGCTGGCGTCGGCGGCCGAAATTTTCCGCGACCTCGCGGAGTGCGGAATCAATCTGCAGATGGTCAATCTCGGCGGCGGTTTCCCAACGAAATACTTAAAGAACGTGCCGGCGGTGAAGCAATATGGCCATGCGATCTTCCGCGCGCTGTCGAAGCATTTCGGCAACCGCATTCCCGAAACGATCATCGAGCCGGGCCGCGGCATGGTTGGCAACGCCGGGCTGATCGAAGCCGAAGTCGTGCTGATCTCGAAGAAGTCGGCGCAGGACAGCGAAATCCGCTGGGTCTATCTCGACATCGGCAAGTTCAACGGACTCGCCGAGACCACCGACGAGATGATCCGCTATCCGATTCGCACGCCAGCGGATGGCGCGCCGACGACACCTTGCGTGATCGCCGGCCCGAGCTGCGACAGCGTCGACGTGCTTTACGAGAAGCAGCCCTATCAGCTGCCGATCTCGCTCGAAATCGGCGCCAAGGTGCTGATCGAGGGAACCGGAGCCTATACGACCACCTATTCGGCGGTGGGCTTTAATGGTTTCCCGCCGCTCGAGACTCATGTGATCTGAGTCGGCTCTGCGCGTCGCGCAGCACTTGCGTCATGGCCGGGCTTGTCCCGGCCATCCACGCCGAGAGATTGCGGAATTCAGCTCGGGAAGAGGGAAGTCTCCGCTTTCCTTCGAGCACGCCGCATCGTCGTCGCGTGGATGCCCGCGACAAGCGCGGGCATGACGGCAAACAACGGGAATTTGTTTTCCCAATCTATCCAGTCCCGTTCGGCGGGCGCGTGATGCGCCACGCGCGAGGGTCGCTTGTCCTTCTTTAAGGGAGGAAAAGATGGCCTTTCTTGCTCACCACGACTTTGACGCTGGACCGCGCGCCGCGAGGCGCGCTTCTTCGGCCATGTCCCATGCGCGCCTGGAGGCGCGCGGTCCATTTGCGCTCGCCGAAGAAACGCCCGCCGATGTCGCGGCGCGCGAAGCGCTGCTCGATTCGGCCTTCGGTCCGGCGCGGTTTCTCAAAACCTGTCAGCGGCTGCGCGACGGATCGGCGCCGGCGCCGGGGCTCGCGCTTGTCGCGATTGACGAAGATGGCGCGCTGATCGGCACGCTTCGGCTGTGGCCGATACTCGCCGGCGGACGCGACGCGCTGCTGCTTGGTCCGCTCGCCGTCGCGGCGGATTATCGCTCGCTGGGGATCGGCCGGGCGCTGATCGACGAATCGCTTGTTCGCGCCGCCGAATTCGGCCATCGCGCTGTCCTGCTGGTCGGAGATGCTTCTTACTATGCGCGCTTTGGATTCGAGCGGCGCTTTACCGAGCGGCTGACGATGCCGGGCCCGGTCGAGCGCGCGCGCTTTCTGGGACTGGAGCTGGTCGCGGGGGGGCTCGAAGGCGCGCGCGGGCGGATCATCCCCGCCGCCGCGCCTGCATTCGACCTGCCGCAGGCGGCATAAGCCTTACCAATAGGCAAGCACGCCGCTCGCCAGCGGATAGGACAGCGCCGCGCCGAGCGCGACGCCGGCGGCGACGTCGCTTGGATAGTGATGCGCGGTGGCGATTCGCGACCAGGCCATCGACGCCAGGAGAACGCCCGCCGACAGCGTCGCCGACGGCCAGGCAATGACGATCGGCGCGAGCACGCCGGTCAGCGTCATCGCATGGCCGCTGGGGAATGAATGGTCATCGAGCGTGCGCAGCAGCGAGGGCAGTCGCGGATCGGTATGGAAGGGCCGCTTGCGTCCGAACCGCCGCTTGATGAGCGGATAGAGCATATGCAAGAGCGCCGCGTTCAGACCCGCGAGGGCCGCGACATGCGTTCCCTGCCAGCCAAGGCCGATGAGCACGATCGGCGCGAGGATGAGATAGATCCAGCCGTTGCCGAGCTTGCTGATCGCGACCGCGAGGAATTTGCCGAGCGCCGAACGCGCCGTTCGCGAGAAGAGATGAACCGCCGCGAGGTCAAGTTCGACGAGGCGCTGACCCCATGTGGCGGCGGCGAGTGTTTGCGGCTCCGACGACGCGTCTCGCGTCAGCTTCGCCAGCTGGTCCGATGTGAACGCCATGACGCAAGGCTACGCGACGGACGCTGCGGTTTCGCGACGCGGAGGCTGCGTTTCGATGACGGTAGGATAGAGCTTGTGTGACGCTTATGCGATGTTTTGGTGACGGCGCTAAGCGGGCGCGTGTTTGGCGAAGGCGTTGCGAAAGACCGCGTCGAAGGCCTCAGCGTTGACGTTGACCCTTTCAATCTCCGCGCCATCTTCGGCGACGCCGGAGAAGCGATATTGTGGGTCCGAGAACTCGAAACCTTCGTCGTCTTCGGCGCTTTCATAAGGCAGCGCGATTTCGACCATCAAATGCCGTTTCAATGACACCGCGCGGCCGACCACCGCGTCGATGCGCTCATCGTCATCGCTGAAATAACCGTCGAGGACGATCATACAGATGTCGGCGTTTGTCGCTTCATCCTCCAGCCATTGCAGCGCGGCTTCGACGCTCTCGGCGACATTGATCTTGCCCGCGTCGGTGACGACGAACTGCTGGGGCCGGTCGACGCCGGCCTCGGACCGCGCCACGCCGAAGGGCGTCAGCATATGTCCGCGCGCCAGCGTGGTGACGGCCTTGGCGAAGGCCTCGCCGGCCAAAGCGGCGATGGCGTCGTTCGGAGTGGGTTCGGCGTCAAGGCTCATGAGTTTCTTCTCTGAGCGACCGGCCTATTCAGAATCAATAGGTCGAAGCTGGCTTCTTCCAAAATGTCACAATGCTCTCGTCGCCTCGCGCAGCCATTTGCGCGTCTTGGCGTCGACGAGCGGCGACAGCGTCTTGCGCACTTGCGCGTGATAGGCGTTGAGCCAATCGATTTCCTCCGGCGCCAGCAATGTCGGCTCGACGCAATTCAGATCGAAAGGCGCCAGCGTGATCGTCTCGAAGCCGTACATCTCGCGCTCGGCGCCCTTGATCTCGCGCTTCTCGACAATCACAAGATTTTCGAGCCTGATGCCATAGTCGCCGGCGCGGTAATAGCCGGGTTCGTTCGAGAGAATCATGCCCGGCTGCAGCGGCGTCGTCCCGAGCTTGGAGATGCGCTGCGGCCCTTCATGCACGGAAAGATAGGCGCCGACGCCATGCCCCGTGCCATGATCGAAGTCGAGTCCCGCCTCCCATAACGCGCGACGCGCGAAGGCATCTAACTGCGCGCCCGAAACGCCTTTTGGAAACACGGCGCGGGCGATCGCGATATGACCCTTGAGCACGCGGGTGAAATGGTCGCGCAATTGTTTCGACGCCGGGCCGACGACCATTGTGCGCGTCACGTCGGTGGTGCCGTCGAGATATTGCGCGCCGGAATCGACGAGATAGACGCCGCGGCTGATTTTGAGATTGCTCTTCTCGGTGACGCGATAATGCGGGATCGCCGAATGTTCGCTAAAGGCGGAAATCGTCGGAAAGGAAATGTCGCGCAGATCGCCATTCTCGCGGCGGAAGGTTTCGAGCGCTTCCGCGGCGGAAATTTCGGTCAGCCCGCCTTTGGGCGCGGCTTCCGAAAACCAGGCGAGAAAGCGCGTCAGCGCCGCGCCGTCGCGAATATGCGCCGCGCGGGCCCCGGCGAGCTCCGCTTCATTCTTGATTGCCTTGGGCAGCGCCGCCGGATCGTCATTGACGCGCGGCTTGCCGCCCGCGGCGCGCAGGGCCTCGACGAGCTTCGCCGGCGCCGTCGCCGAATCGAAGAGAATCGTCGCGCCGCTCTTACCGGCCTCAACGAGATCGTCGATCAGCGCTTCGGGCGCTTTCAGCTTCAGGAATTTTTCAAGCGCAGCGCGGGTCTTCGGCGCGAGCTTCGCGTCGTCGATATAAAGCGTCGGCGCGCCTTCCTTCGGCAGCATGGCGAAGCACAGCGCGATCGGCGTATGCGCGACGTCGGCGCCGCGAATGTTGAAGGCCCAGCAAATCGCATGCGGATCGGACATCAGCGCGGCGTCGGCGTCGTTCAGCGCCGCGCGCAGCTTCCTGATTTTCGAATTGGCGCTCTCGCCGGCGTAACGCGCGGGATGGATGGTCACCGCGCCTTTCGGCTCTCCGGGACGATCGGTCCACAGCGCGTCGATCGGATTAATGTCGAGCGGGACGAGTTCGATCTTCTTTTCGGCGAGCGCCTTCGTAAAGCGCTCGATCTGGGCGCTGGCGTGCACCCATGGGTCATAGCCGATGCGCGCGCCGGGACGCGCATGATCGCCGAGCCATTTCGCCGGCGTCGTCTCGGCGATGTCGAGCGGCTTGAAGAGCTTTCCGTCGATCTCCCCGCGCACCTGGATCACATAGCGGCCGTCGACGAAAATCGCCGCCTGCTTCTCCAGCACGACGGCGAAGCCGGCCGAGCCGGTAAAGCCGGTGAGCCAAGCGAGCCGCTCGGCGCATCTGGGCACATATTCGTTCTGATGGGCGTCGGCGCGCGGCACGAGAAAGCCGTCGAGCGCTTGGCGCTTGAGTTCTGCGCGTAGGGCCTTTAGCCGCGCCGCGCTATCGCCGGGCGTGGCGTCGTCGACGAAAGTCTGAAATTTTGCTTCGAACATGCGCACAACCTATGCACGTCGCGCGCCAGGGGCAATGCTTCGCGTTTCAACTTTCCCCCTCCCCAACCCTCCCCCGCTTCGCGGGAGAGGGTTGGGGAGGGGGCGCTATCTGCGCCCGCCGCGCCGCAGAACCAGCGTCGCCCAGCCGTCGATGTCGCTCCGTTCGGCGAGGAAAAATCCCTGGGCGCGATAGGCGTCGAGCACGCCGCGCACGTCGCGCGCCAGCAATCCCGAGAGCACGAGCTCGGCGCCGGGCGCGGCGGCGCCGGCGATCTGCGGCGCGAGCAGGCGCAAAGGCTTCGCCAGAATATTGGCGAAGATCAGAGCGTATCGGCCTTGCAGCGCGGGGTGGCGCAGCCCCGTCGCGACGACCGGGCGAACATAGGGGCCGGCGCCATTGACGCTGGCGTTGGCGCGCGCCGTCGCGACAGCGATTGGGTCGATGTCACCGCAGGCGACGCGCTGACGGAAGATCAGCGCGCTGGCGATCGCCAGCACCCCGGTGCCGGTTCCGACATCGAGAATGCGCGCCGGGCGCCGGCGCTTGGCGATTCGATCGAGCGCCTTCAAGCAGCCGAGCGTGGTGCCGTGATGGCCGGTGCCGAAGGCGAGCGCCGCCTCGATTTCGACGCCGATGTCGTTGGCGCGCCGCCGGCCTCGGTCATGCGCGCCATGGACCAGCACCCGGCCGGCGCGCACCGGCGCGAGGCCGGCAAGCGCGTTCTCGACCCAATCCTGCTCGGCGATGGTCGAGAAGCGCGCGGACCGCGCGATTTCGGCGCCGGCGGCTGATTCGATCAGCGCCAGAATCAGCGCCTCGTCGGGGGCGTCGGCGAAATAGACCTCGACCGACCAGAGCGGCCCGCCGTCCAGTTCGAAGGCGGCGGCGGCGGTTTCGGTCGGATCGAATGTCTCGACGATCAGGTCGGCGACGGCGCGGGCGCGCTTTTCGTCGCAATCGAGGCGCAGCATATGGCTGGCGTTGTTGGGCGGCAGGCCTTCGAGCATCAGCGCGCTTAGCACGGGGGCGCCGCGCCCGTCACCTTTCGCCGGACGCGCCCCACCTATATTGTCGCGTCAGCGGCGGCATTTTGAACTGAAGGCGCGAATGACCGAAAGACTGTCGATCTGTCTCATCGGCCCCAAGAATGGCGGCAAGTCGTCGCTGCTCGCCTCGCTCGTCGATTGCGTCGCGCAGAGCGCCTTCGGCTATTCGCCGCGTCTGCGCCCGGCGCTGCAGCCAGTCACCGAAACCGAATTCTACGCCGAGAGCGCCGAGCCGAAGAAGGCCGATCTGCTCACGGTCGAACAGGGCGACTATGAGCGGCTGCGAGGGGAATTCACCGAGGGCGGGGTCGCGACCGACACGCTCGACACTTATGAATATCGTTTCCGCCTGACGGTGAATGGCGAGGCGCCGCCTGCGGTCGTGCTGCGCGGACCCTGGCTGCTAGAGATTATCGACTCGGCGGGCGAGATCGCGGTGCCGCCGGACGGCGCCGAAGTCGCGATTTTGAACGACGTCAAGGCGAAGCTCGCGAAGCAAATGCTCGATTCGGAGGCGATCGTCATCGTTCTGCCGCTGGTGCGGTTAGAGGATTCCGGCTGGTCCGGCAATCTCTCGCGGCTGATCGACCGGCTGGCGCTCGCGCCGGAAAAGAAGCTGAAGCGACTCGTCGTGGTCTTCTCGCAATATGAGCGGCTGTTCGCGCGGCTCGGGCCGAGCGCCTTCACCTACGCCTGCGATCCCGCGGTGGCGCTGCATGTGTTGCGCAAATCGCTGCGCGGCGCGCAATGGCTCGATCGGCTGCGCGCCCTGGAGACGCCGACCGGCGGCGTCTCGGTGCGCTTTACGGTGTGCTCGGCCTATGGCTTCGTGAAGCGCTTTCAAAACCCCAATCTTGATCCGCATCAGCCCGGCGAGCGGCGGTTTCGCCGCGCCGGCCTCGAAGGCGCCCGCGCCTATAATGAATATTGGCGGCCGTTTCTCACCGCCGAGCCGTTTCTTTACGCGGCGCTCGGCCACGACAGCGCCTTCACCTTCTCCTACGCGCAGCTCGACGCGCGCCAGGAGGAGATCGCGTGAATCGAATGTCGTCAATTTTTGCTTAAGGCTCTGCGCATAGGGTGATCGCCGGCTTTCCCCGCGAAAGGACAAGCGATGCGCCAGGCGCCGATCGGCGACGACACGGCCGAAATTTCTCTCGAACGGCTGCATTACGGCAAGCTCGCCTCCGGCGCGTCGCTGAGCGTTCCGGCGGCGGCGGGCTATGGCGTGACCTTGCGCAGCCGCAATCTGCTTTCGTCCGACGACCGGCTGCTGTCGCCGCCGCGGCTGATGGCGCTTCGCCGTTTCGAACCCGACCTCGTCGATCCGGTCCTGAGCCGGCGCGGCGCCCTTCTCGCGCGCGTTTCGCCGGAGCCGGATTCGCGCCGCGCGATCTTCTTGCGCGCCCGGTTCCGTCCCGAGGACGGCGAGGGCGGCCATGGGCGGCTCTATCAGCAGAGCGCCATATGGAGCGTCGCCGCTTCCGACTGGCGGCGACATCCGGCGGCGTTGCTGGCCATGGCGGGGTCCGAACTCGAGGCGCTGCCGGACCTCGCGAGCGAAGCCGAGCAAATCCGCTTCAGCGCCGAGCCGGCGCGCTATCTCGTGCGCCAGCTCGATCCGCAGGATGTCTGGGGCGCGCTTGAGGACGCGCTGGAAAAGTCGAGCTGGGCGGCGCCTGTTCTCGAATTTCTCGCGCGCGGCGCCGAAACTGGGGAAGACGCGACGCTGACTTTCGGCGCCGACCATTTCGCGAGCGAGGCGGCGTTTCTTCGGGCCGTCGGACTGGCGCTGCAATTCCTGCCCGCGAGCTATCCGCGCTGGCGCGAGATCAGCGTCGTCTCCGGCTTACGGCACGAATCGCAGGGCCTTTGCCTGCGCTACCTGCCGTCGCTTCGCGCGGCCGCGCGGACCACCGCCGCCGCCTGATGTTACGCTGACGGACGCCTGTCGATCGGCGCCGGCTCGGCGTTGAGATAGCGTTCCAGCGCGCCGCAGCGCCGGCGTGGAAGATGCGCGGCGCCGGCGTCGGCATAATAGGCGCGCGGACCATTCGCTGCGCCGTCGGCGCCGTAATGCATGGCGCGGGCGGCGCGCGGCTTCAGCGCCGAGAAGAGCCGCGCTTCGATCTGCGCGATCGTGACATTATCGACGAGATAGGCGCCCTTGCGGTCGACATGGGCGATTTCGTCGCGCACCAGCCGATTTAGGATGGCGACGACATTGTCATGCACATTCGGCGGCAGCGCCGAAATCGCTTCCGTCTCGGGCGCGATCTCGCTCATGTCGCCATGAACCGGACGGGCGGCGCGCAGGATCGCCTTCATCGCGCGCACGTCGGTCGGCTGGTCCTCGTCGTCGGACAGATCGATCGGCGCGGCGAACTGGCGCCGTTCGCGCGCGTCATAGCTGCGCTTAAAAATTTCCGACAGGAATTTCATGATGAACAGAAACGCGTCCTGCGCCATGGCGACGCAGATCGCCATGGTCGAATCCGGCGTGAAGCTCCAGAAGGCTTCGCGCGCCAGTTCGAATTTATTGCGCTCGGAACTATGCGTGCGCAGATAGGCGTCGCTTTTCTTCAACAGTGCGCGCACCTCGTCCTCCGAGAGGCCGGCGGCCTTGCCGGAGACGACGCAGGCGTCGATCAGCGTTTTCGCTTCATTAAAGCCATTGGCGGCGGCGGCCCGATCCGACGCCGGCGCGGCGCGGATTTTGGCGACGATCGCCGAAAGCTCGTCCCGCAGCCCGGTTTCGAGCCCGCATTTTTGGTCGAAGGCGGCGCGCGCGGCGAGGGTTTCGTCGCGCGCCGAGAGGAGATCGCGGGCTTCGCCCTGCGGCTCGCAGGAAAAGTCCTGCGGCACGCTTGCCGGCAGGGCGTTTGATTGGCGCGCCGCCGCGAAAATCGGTTCGCACAGCGGCTTCGCTTCGCGCACCGTGCGCCATCTCGGATCCATGCGCAGCTGGTCGCGCAGCGCGGAAAGATCGCGCACCGTCGCGTCGAGATCGAGCGCGGCTTCGCTTTTTGGCGTCGGCCGCGCCGAGGCGGCGCTCGCGGCCTCGGCCTTCTGTTTCAGCGTGATCGTTTGAGCTGCGAGCGCGTCGCGCCGCTTCACGGCGTTGGCGCGTTCATTGGTCGGGCCGGCGAGCGTCTGACGCAGCGCCGTGACGCGCTTCATGGCTTCCGCCGCCTTGTCGCGATGCCCGCGGCAGTTCGGTCCGCAGGATGCGCCCAAGCCGTCGAGACCGTGCTCGGCGTCGACGGCGAGCTGTTCTTCCTGGCGCACAGTGGCTGTCGCCGACGCCATCTCATCCTGTTTGGCTTTCACCACGGCGTCGAGTTCGGCGATGCTGCGTTCGAGCGCTTCGATCTCGCGCCTTGCGTCCTCGAGCTGGCGCATCGCCGCCTGGGCGCTTTCCATCTCCGCCGCCGCCTGGCTCGCGGCCTGCGCGATCACCGCCTGCTGCGCTTCCTGGCGCTTGCGAATCGAGTCGCGCAGCGCCGGCCCCGCCTGACGCGCGGTGTCGATGAGTCCGTCGATCGACGCGAGATATGTCTTGTAGCTTGGGGTCTCGGCGATGCGCGACGAGGCGGCGTCATAGGCGGCGGCGATTTCCTTTGTCGCCGGCAGGATCACTTCGGTCGCAAGCTCCATCGGCTGGATCTCGGCGACGATCTTGCGGGAAGAGAGCTTGAAAATATTGTTGTAGTAGAAGGTGAACGAGAAAAAGGCGGAGATCGAGAAGACGAAGACGAAGACCGCCGCCGTCACGGCGGTCTTGATGATTACACGTTCGCGCGCCATCCGCCGCCGGGCGATAAGCGCGGCGAGATCGACGCCGAGCGACCAGGACGTCGCCGCGAGCATGGTGAGGACCGCGGTCGTGGCGATCAGCGTGCCGGCGATGCCGATGACGTCGCCGGGCTCCTTTTGCATGATGTCGATCATGCCAGACGAGGTCGTATAGAAGACCCAGGCGAGGACCGGTAAAGCGGCAGCCATGCCAACCCGGCCGAGATTGAGATCGCCGCGCCACAGCCGGACGAGCGGCGACGCGAGCCCGTCGAAAAAACCATAGCCGCGTCGCGGCGTCGGCGAATCGGGCGCACGGGCCTGCTGCTGGGAGGCCGTCATCGCGCAGGCGCTCTTGAGGCTGGAACCGTCCGGCCGCGCATGTCCGCTCCCCTTGAGGAAATATCCATTGCCGAATCTGCAGGCGAATTGAGACGGATTTGCGCTCCGGCGCAAGGGCGCGGCGCTCATTACGCCGCCGCGAAAGCGTAGTCGCCTGGCGCGCGGCGGGGCGTCGGTCGGCCGCGAGATTCGAGCGCCCCAGCGCCGAGCTTTCCCTCGCTCGCTGATTCGTGCTAGAGCCCGAGTTTAACCGTCTGCGGCTGGGCCGTTCGGCCGCGACTCGCGCTGTCGGGCCTTGAACCCGTCAGAATTCCAAGGGGTCAGACGTGGCCATTCCGTTCCGCTACATAGCGAAAATCGGCGCATATCTCGTCAAGCAACAGCTTAAGGGCGTCAAGCGCTATCCGCTGGTGCTGATGATGGAGCCGCTGTTTCGCTGCAATCTCGCCTGCGCCGGCTGCGGCAAGATCGATTATCCGGATCACATTCTCAACAAGCGGCTGTCGGTCGAGGACGCGTTGCGCTCGGTCGATGAATGCGGCGCGCCGGTCGTCGTGCTCGCCGGCGGCGAGCCGCTCCTGCACAAGGACCTGCCGGAGATCGTCGAAGGGATCACCGCGCGCAAGAAATTCGCGATCGTCTGCACCAACGCCCTGCTGCTTGCAAAGAAGATCGACCTCTTCAAGCCGAGCCCCTATTTCACCTGGTCGATTCATCTCGACGGCGACAAAGAGATGCATGACCGCGCCGTCTGCCAGGACGGCGTCTATGATCGCGCCGTCGAGGCGATCAAGCTCGCCAAGTCGAAGGGCTTCCGCGTCACCACCAACAGCACTTTCTTCTCCGACGCCAATCCGGAGCGCGTCGCCAAGTTTCTGGACGCCACGATGACGCTCGGCGTCGACGGCATGACCGTTTCGCCCGGCTACGCCTATGAGCGCGCGCCGGATCAGACGCACTTCCTCAACCGCACGCGCACCAAGGAGCTGTTCCGCGCCATTTTGCGTCGCGGCAAGGGCGGCAAGGCATGGGACTTCACGCAGTCGGGGCTGTTTCTCAATTTTCTCGCCGGCAATGTCAGCTACCGCTGCACGCCCTGGGGCATGCCGCTGCGCACCGTGTTCGGCTGGCAGCGTCCCTGCTATTTGCTTGGCGAGGGCTATGTGCCGACCTTCAAACAGCTGATGGAGGAGACCAATTGGGACTCCTACGGCGTCGGCAATTACGAAAAATGCGCCGACTGCATGGTCCATTGTGGCTTTGAGGCCACCGCCGTCGCCGATTCGGTCCGCCGTCCCTGGCGGGCGGCCGCGGTCGCGCTCTTTGGCGTGCGCACTGAAGACCCGATGGCGCCGGATATTTCGCTCGAGAATCAGCGTCCGGCCGAATATGTCTTCGACGAGAATGTCGCCAAGCTCTCAGAGCTGCGCGAGCATGAGGCGCAGCAGCGGGCCGAGCAGAGGTCCACAGCGGCCTAGCGAGACGAAGGCGGCGCGCGAGTCGAGGCCGGCGCGGATCATGCCGCCAAGCTGATGCGGCCCGCGGATGAGTTCGCGCGCGACCCCCCAAGCATGGATGTCGCCTTCGGGCGTCAGCGCCTTGGCGACGAGCGGCGGCAGCGCCCGCGCCGCGGGATCGCTGATCGCGCGCAGCGCGACGAAGGGGACATTGCGGCTTCGCGCGAATTCTTCGGCGAGATGCGATTCCATATCGACGGCGACCGCTTGCGCATGCTCGCGCAGCGCCGCCTTGGCACCAGGGTGCATCGCCGGCGCGTCGACGCCGACGATGGCCCCGCGTGAGACGTTGCAGCCTGCGGCGCCAGCGCCCTTCGTCAGCGCCGACGAGAGACGCGAATGCGTATCGCGCCGGGCGTCTCCGGAAACGATGGCGTCCGCCACCACGACATGGCCGGGCCGCAGCGCATGGTCGAGGCCGCCGGCGAGTCCGAAGCTAACGACCGCGGAGAAGTCAGTCCCGTCAAGCGCGTCGAGTTGGCGCCGCAAGTGCGCCGCATCCGCGCCGCTGCACAGCGTCGTGACGCCTTCCCCCGCTGCACAAGCGGCTTCGCGCTTCATGCCGACGACGACGAGGATCGGCGCAAGGGCGTCGAGCCTGGCTGTCCTACTGCGGCTATGATCGCTCGCCATCGCTCCTCAGCTAAAGCCCGACCTGCACGAGCTTGCTGTTGGCGCGTCGCAAATTGCGATAGCGCGCGAGCGCCCAGAGCGGGAAAAATTTTCCATAGCCATGGTAGCGCAAATAGAAGACACGCGGAAAACCCGTCGCGGTGAATCGCGCCTCGTTCCACAGGCCGGCCTCATTCTGCGTCGCTTGAAGATAGGCGATTCCCCTTGCGACCGCCGGATGATCGACCTCGCCCGCCGCCATCAGACCGAGCAGCGCCCAGGCGGTTTGCGAGGCGGTCGACGGCGCCTGCTCATAGCCCTTGTAATCGAGCTTGTAGCTTGAGAGGTCCTCACCCCAGCCGCCGTCGTCGTTCTGAATCGCGGCGAGCCAGTCGACGGCGCGGCGATAGGCGTCGTGATCATGCGGCAGGCCGGCGGCGTTGAGCGCGCAGAGCGTCGACCACGCGCCGTAGATGTAATTCGCGCCCCAGCGGCCGAACCAGCTGCCGTCCTTTTCCTGCTCCTTGATCAGATAATCGACGCCGCGCTTGAGACAGTCGCTTGTGTCGATCGTGTCGCCGAGCTGCGCCAGCATCGAGACGCAGCGCGCCGAAACATCCGCCGTCGGCGGATCGAGCAGCGCGCCGTGATCGGCGAAGGGGATGTGGTTGAGATAGTGGTAGGTGTTGTCGGCGTCGAAGGCGCCCCAACCGCCGTTCTTCGACTGCATGCCGACGATCCATTCCTTGGCGCGGGCGATGCGCTCGTCATAGGGGCGGGACGCATCATTCGCGGTCAGCCGATCCATCGCCGTGACGACAACCGCCGTGTCGTCGACGTCGGGATAATGGGCGTTGGCGTATTGGAACGCCCAACCGCCGGGCCGAAGCTCGGGCCGCTGCGCCGCCCAGTCGCCCTTCACGTCGAGCACTTGCAAGGGCGCGAGCCATTCGCAGGCGGCGCTTGCGGCTTCGCGGGCGTCATCGTCGCCGGTTTCAATCAGCGCATGCGCCGTCAGACATGTGTCCCACACCGGCGAGACGCAGGGCTGGCAAT
The DNA here is from genome assembly GCF_046349115.1 of Methylocystis sp. GTDB lineage: Bacteria > Pseudomonadota > Alphaproteobacteria > Rhizobiales > Beijerinckiaceae > Methylocystis. The sequence continues at coordinate 91,912 of NZ_JAXMCX010000005.1, forward strand.
AGGCTTCGGTTTCGCTGACGACGAGCAGTCGCTCGATCGACTCGCGCGCCAGTCTCTTGCGCCTGTCGTCGTCGGCGACGCCGAGCGCGTCATACATCAGCAGGCTGTTGACCATGGCGGGGAAGATCGCGCCGAGTCCGTCGACGCCATTGAGGCGCTCGGTGGTCCATGTCTCGGCAAGTTCGATCGAGCGCTCGCGCGTCGCCCTGGGCATATGCGGCTCGATCAAGCGCAGCATCCTGTCGACTTCGCCGAAAATATGCGCCCAGGGCCAGGTCTGGTGTTCGCCCTTCGGCCAGACCTTCACCTCTTCCGGCGGCGTCGTGAAAAGTTCGGCGATGTGAATGTCCTTCGGATTCTTCGCGCGCGGCTTCTTCGTCATCAGCACCAGGAGCGGCACGAGAACCGTGCGGCCCCAGTAGGAAATCTTGTCGAGGTGGAAGGGAAACCACTTCGGCAGCAGCATGATTTCGATCGGCATCACCGGCACGCCGCGCCAGGGAATTTCGCCGTAAAGCGCCAGCAGCGCGCGGGTAAAGACATTGCTCTTCGCCGCGCCGCCATAGGCGAGAATCGCTTCGCGCGCGCGCGCCATATGTGGCGCGTCGATGTCGTCGCCGATCATCTTCAAGGCGAAATAAGCCTTGACGCTGGCGCTGATATTGAAGCGCCCGTCCTGAAAAAGCGGCCAGCCGCCGTGATCGCCCTGGCAGCGGCGCAGATAGACGCCGATCTTTCCTTCGAGTTCGGCGTCGACCGGCTCGGCGCGGTAATGGCGCATCAGCACATATTCGGCGGGGATCGTAGTGTCGGCTTCGAGTTCAAAGCAGAAATGTCCGTCGCCTTTGCGAAGCGAGAGCAGCGCGCCCTTGGCGTTTTGGATGCTCGTATCGAGCGCTTCAGTCGGAACGGCGGTGAAATGATCGTCAATGCGCGCGGCGACGTTCATTGCAAATTCCCTTTGATATTTGCGTTCAGGCGACGCTGAGCGTCGCGGCTTTAGCCGAATGGCGGTGCGGCTTCACGACGATTTCGACATCCTGTCCGAGCGCGACGAGAAAACGCAGCAGCCGCTCCAGCGAGAATTGCCGGAAGTCGCCATGCAGCAGTTTCGATACGTCCGGCTGCTTCACGCCGAAGAGTTCGGCGGCCTGCACCTGTTTCAACCCGCGTTCCTTTAGGAGCGCGTCGATCTTGCGAACGAGCTGCGCCTTCAAGAAGTGGTCGTCGGCGAGCGCCGCTTGAGCGGCAGGCAGATCTTCGATCATGATTTGGCTTGTAGAAAGGCGCCTGACGGTCGCGCCGAGCGCATTGGCTATAGTGAATTGACTATATCGTCAAGTCGCTCCTGGCGCGGCGATCGCCGCGGCAAGGAGATGGGCCTGGTTTGCGCGGATGAAGGGTCACATGCTTGACAGCACTTTGTGCAATTATTGGAAAAGCTAGCGATTTTCGCGCCGTGGAAACGAAGTTTTAACCATCCGCCGCCGATGGTCCTTCGAGCAGCTTGGAGGGATAGGCATGGTTACGAAACCCGAAGGCAAACAGGCATTGGCCGATCTCGCGGCCGGCAAGTTTTCGTTTGAGATGGTTGACGCCATCAAGGATCATGTCGGCGCGCTCGAGACGGAGCTGGCGCGCGTCACGACGGAGATGGAGCGCGTCGGCGCGCTGCATGCGCGCGCCGTCAATGAGTCGAGGCAGCAGGAATACAAGATTTATCAGCTCGAAGGCGAATTGCGCGCGCTGAACGCCAGAGTCTACGCTCTGCTGAAGGCGAATGCGGTGACGCAGACCGCTCTCGACGCGGCGAAGCGCGGCGCCGTGAGCTTTGTCGAATTTCTCCCGGTCGCGCGATATTATGCCGAGGCGGGGTCGAAGGCGACGCTGGCCTATCTCGCGAGCATTGACTTCAAGGGCAAGTTCGAGGCGCTGAAGGCGCATCCGATGACCAAGAAGGCGCAGCGCGAGATCGAGCGCCTCGCCGCGAAATTCGTCGAATATCTCCCGGTCGCGCGCAAGCACGCCGAAGAGGCTTCGAAGAAGACGCTGGACTATCTCTCGACCACAGGACTGCCGGCCGCAAAGAAGCAGCTTGCCGCTGTCGTCGAAAAAGCCTCGGCTTTGATCGCCGACCTGCAAAAGAAGGTCGCGCAATTCTGACGAGCGGGCGGGCGGCAAAGACCGCGCCGCGCCGACAGGTCGCGTCATTGCGAGCGAAGCGAAGCAATCCAGAGCCGAAGGGCCGCCGCTGGATTGCTTCATCGCTTTCGCGCCACGCAATGACGACTGCGTTCTTCTATAGCGCGCCAATCAAATCCGCCGCTCTATAGCCCGAGCGTATCGAGCCTTCGATCGTCGCCGGCAGGCCGGTATTCGTCCAGTCGCCGGCGAGCCAGAGATTGTCCCACGCTGTTTTGGCGTCGGGTCGGCGCTTTTCCTGCGCCGGCGTGGCGGCGAAGGTCGCGCGCTTTTCCTTCACGATCTGCCAGGGCGGGAGCGGTCCTGCCGGCCGTCCCGTCGCGGCTGCGACTTCCGCCCAAATTTTTGTCGCAAGCGCTTCGCGCGCATCGTCGATCAAGCGGTCGGCGCCGCTGATCGTCACTGAGAGGCGGTCGTCGAATGAAAACAGCCATTCGGTGAGCGTGCCGATCATGCCGAGCAGCAGCGGCTGATCAGGCGGCGGCAGGATCTTGAAATGTGCGTTGACGATCGCGCGAAAATCGTCCGGCGCGACGAGACCGGGAATAAGCTCCTGCGCAATCCAGGGCGGCGCCGCCAGAACCACAGCGTCGCCTTGTTCAAGCGTCACGTCGCGATCGCCAAAATGCAGCGCGGCGACGCGCGATGCTTCGAAGACGATCTCACGCAGACGCGCGCCGAAGCGCGGCTCGACGCCTCTCGTGCGAAGCGTGCGCAACGCCGGCTCGATCAAAGCGTCGCCGAGACCGCCTTTCGCCACCATTGGCCGACAGGCGGCGCCGCCCGCAGCGAGCGTCTCGCGCAGCACGGCGCCGGCGAGCTTGGCCGACGCCTCTTCGGGCTCGGTGTTCAAAGCTGAGAGCAACACCGGGCGCCAAAGCCTTTCCCACAGCGGGCCCTTGCAACGCATGGTTTCGCCGATCGTCGCGCCGTCCTTGGCGAAGAGCAGCCTGCCGGCGTCGAGATAGGCGAGCGGTCCGGCGCCGGGGACGCGGCGGTTGGCGACGAATATCCACCAGGGAACGCGCGAGGCGTTGGGACGCAGCCGCCAGCGTTCGCCCGTGCGCGCGTCGAGAAAGTCGAAGGCGCATTCGTCTGGGCCGACAAGCGCGTCGCTCGCGCCGATGCGCTTCGCGTAATCGCGCGCCGCTTTGTTGCCGGAGAGCAGCAGATGATTGCCATTGTCAATCGTCAGGCCGAGCGAAGGGTCGAAATAGGAGCGGCAGCGTCCGCCGGCCATGCGCGCCGCCTCATAGAGCGCGACGCGGCGGCCGGCGTCGGCAAGGCGCAGCGCGCAGGCGAGCCCGGCGAGGCCCGCGCCGACGACATGAATGGTTTCGCTCACGTGAAGGCGTGTCGCAGGAAGGCGCTGATCAGCTTGAGGCGCGACGCCCGCACCGGCGCGCGCGGCGGCGAAAAGCCGCGCGTGGCGAGACCGTCGAGGATCGAGCGATAGCCGGCGGCCATCAGATAGGGCGCCTTCACTGCGCGCTTCGGCAGGCCGGCCATCACCAGATCGGCCTGATCAAAATGTTCGCGCGCGCGCGCCACGACCGGCGCGCAAACCTCGTCAAGCGAAGGATGCGAGAGGACGGCATGCGGCGCGAAGCTCGTCACGCCGGCGCCCTCAAGCGCCTCGCGGGGCAGATAGAGACGTCCGCGCGCGGCGTCCTCGTCGAGGTCGCGCAAAATATTGGTGAGCTGCAAGGCGCGGCCGAGGTGATAGGCAAGCAGTTTCGGGCCGGTCGGCAAGTCGCAATCGCCGCCCGGTTCGTCTTCCGTGAGGCCGAAAGCGCGCACCGACAGTCGTCCGACGGCGCTCGCGACCCGATCGCAATAGAGTTCGAGCTTTTCCCACTCCGGCGCGCAAATATCCTCGTTAACGTCCATCGCCATGCCGTCGATCACCGATTCGAAATCGGCGCGGTCGAGCCTGAAACGGCGGACAGGCTCGGAAAGAAAGCTGACGCGCGCGCGGATGCGGCCGGCGTAGAGCTCATCGAGGTCGGCGCGCCATTGGTCGAGCGCGGCGCGCCGAAGGGCGCGGTCGCCTTCATCATCGGCGATGTCGTCGACCGCGCGGCAGAAGGCGTAGATCGCGAACATCGCGTCGCGGCGCTCTGGCTCCAGGATGCGCATCGCGAGATAGAAGGAGCTTTTGGTGGCGATCGCGCGGGTGCGCAGCGTCGTCGAATCGGCAAGCGCGTCCATCGTCATTGGCGCGTTCCCGGGATGGCCGGCGAAGCCGCGCGGGGACGCGAAAGGCGCCGAAGCAGCGCGCCGATCGCGCCGATCGCGCCCTTCGCGGCGAAGCCAAGCTTGCCGTCATGGACCTTGTCGGCGAGCGGATCGGCGACGGCGAGGCGCGCCACGAGATGTTCGGCGAGCGTTTGGATGGCGCCGACCTCCATGGCGAGGCGCGCGTCGTCGATCAGATCGGCGAAGGGGCGCGACTGAACGAGAAGACGCGCGGTCTTCTCGTTCAGCTCGCGGATCACCGCGAGCAATTGCGGCGGCGCCTTCTCCTGCGCCAGCATGTCGACTGCGGCGCCATGCGCTTCGAGCGTATCCTGAGTCAGATATACCCGGTCGAGGTCGCGGTAATCCTTGCCGCAATCCTGCAGATGATTGATCACCTGCAGCGCGGCGCAGAGCGCGTCATTCGCCGCCCAGACCCGGCCGCGATCCTCGCCATGAACGTCGCAGACGAAGCGTCCGACGGGCATCGCCGAATAGCGGCAGTAGTCGACGAGATCGTCCCAGTCGCGATAGCGCAATTGCGTCACGTCGCGCTTGAAGGCGGTGATCAGGTCGCGCGCGTGCTGCGGATCAAGGCCCCGTTCTTCGCATGTGTCGCGCAACCGGCGCGCGACCGGCGTATCCGCTTCAGATTTTCCCATCAGCGCGCCGTCGAGCGCGTCGAGAAGATCGAGCTTTTCTTGTGCTTCTAGCGTCGGATGATCGGAAATGTCGTCGGCGGCGCGAACGAAATCATAGAAGGCGAGGATCGGGGCGCGATGGCGCGGCGCGATCAGAAAGGAGGCGACGGGAAAATTTTCGTCGCGATGGGTCTTTCCCGAACTCGTCCGCCCAATGTCCATGATGACGCCGTTTTGCCGCTCCACGGCGCTCGCGCGCCCTCAAACCTCGATTTCGCGGCTCGCCTCGATCTCGTCGGACGATTCGAATCGCTGCGCCGCCTTTTGCGCGCGCGGCGCCTGATAGCGGCCCTTCCACTCGCCGCCGCGGCCCCGTAAGTGCCGCCAGGCCGATTCAACCGTGAACCACGTATAGCATGCCGCGACGCCTGGCAAAGCAAAGGCGCGCAACCGCGACAGGCCATAAAAGCGCAGGGTCGGCATATAACACTGCGCCATTAACAGCCAGGAGACGAGCGCCGTCTCGCGGGCCGGCGATTCGCCGAAAAACGCCAGATAGGGCGGCGCGAGATAGGCGGCCGCCATGCCGAACAGCGCCCCGGCGAGACGCCAGGGCGAATAGCTGAGCTGGGCGTAGGCCGAGCGCACGACCATTCGGGAAATGTCGGCGAGGCGCGGATAGGCGCGCAGGCTGTGGACGTCCTCGGTCAGGCCGAGCCAGATCGGCCCCTGCGCCTTCATCAGCGCGCCCAGCGCGCAATCGTCGATGAGCGCGCCGCGAATGGCGCGAAAGCCGCCCGCCGCCGCGAGCGCCTCGGGACACAACAGCATCACGCCGCCCGCCGCGCCCGCCGCCGAATGGTCGGGGTCATTGATGTGGCGGAACGGATAGAGCTTCTGGAAGAAGAAAATGAAGGCCGGCACCAGCCAGCGCTCGGCGACGCTTTCGCAGCGCAGCTTGACCATCAGCGAAGTGAGGACGGCGCCCCGCGCCTTCGCGCCCGAAACGAGACGCGCCAGCACGGGCGGCGAAAATTCGATGTCCGCGTCGCAGAACAGCACGAAGTCGGGCTCGAGCGGCAGGCTTTGCAGATGATCGAATCCGCGCTGCATCGCCGCGAGCTTTCCGGTCCAGCCGGCGTCAGGCCCGCGCGACGAGAGAATGGTCAGGCGGTCGGCGGCGTCCTGCGCGGCGGCGCAGCGGCGCGCGACTTCGGCGGTGCCGTCGTCGCTCTCGTCGTCGACGAGAATGATGTCGAAGCGCCCGTGGAACTGTTGCGCAAACAGCGACGCCAGGCTCTTTTCGATGACGTCGGCTTCGTTGCGGGCCGGAACAATCGCGACGACGGAAGTGGCCGGAGCGGCGGCGTCATGTCCGCCGAGGTTCCGGTCATGTTCGGTCAACCGCCAAAAGGCGCCGCGCAGCCCAATGAGATAGAGCCAAGCGAACAGCCCAATGATGGAGACGAATGTCGCGAGCATGGCGAATCGGGGTGAGGATTCGACGCAGATCGCCTTCTAACATTCGCATCTCAGCTGGACCAGAGCGGGGCGGTGGGTCAGTTTGAATTTCAGTTTGTGAGCCAACGCGGCCTTTCAGTTCGAGATGAATATTGCCCAAAACCACCCGATCATCACAACCCGTCGGAATTGCTAAAACTCTCACGGCTTCATTTTGTACACAAGATTGCGAACCTCTATCTTTTGCAAGGTCCATTTTGCTACCGAAGTCGATCGCTGCCTGGGATCATCGCAAAATCGAGCCCAAATGATATGCTGAGAAACGTTTAATGCCGAACCCTTCACGCGATAACGGACGAAATGAGTAACTTCGATATGATTAGTTCGACGACCGTAAGGTTTTTTACGAGCACATTTTCAAACGTGAATGACGTCATTCGGAATTGGAGCGGGTTTCAACTCGAACCGGCAACATCGGATTCATCAAGTGTTTTCGGTTTGGCGCAATTTCTCTCGACGCTGGCCTTACTTGTAGTCGTATTTAACGTGTCAGATTTTCGTTATCGCTATCGACTTTACGTTACCCGCTTCGATATTCAAAAAGTTGCGATTCGGATCGTCGTCGCGATAGCTATCGTTCTCATGATAACCGAATTATGGTTTCAAAATTCGTTCCCCATTCCCCGTTTCCTCAATCACTATAGCAACATCAAGCTTATGTTGGCCGCTGTTTTTCTTGCTCTCATAATCTATATTGTTTCGGTATGTTTTCTCCGAAGGGTGCAGCTCCGCCGCGCAAACGCAGAGCAATTTTTTAGAGCAACAACTCGCTTGATTCATCAAGGTAATAAGGATCGGCTCCAGGCAATAGCGGAAGAGCTGGGTCCCGCAATGGAAGATATTTTTCGTCTGGCTTCGCAAATCAATTATCACAACGACGCGTCAAAGCCGACCGTTGAGCAAGCTTGTGCCCATGATCTGCTGTTGGCGCTAGCCGATAGGCGCTTCTGCAATCTCATTGTTGATCGTGATCCGGCTTTTGCAATTCGATGCTTCGCGCTCGCAGCCAAACATCCAGAGGCTCCCTTCGCCCAATTCTCCCGCAATGTCGGCGAAGAGTTCATCGTCAATACAGATTCTGCGTTCTACCAAGAGGACAGCGGCTATGATTCTGGGTATTTTGGCTATACAAAACCAATCACCAGCGCCGTTTTTGGATCGTACGAGCTGGTCGAGCGCTGCGCTACGAATAGCGCCTCACCCTTGGAGTTGCATTATTCGATAATAGGCACCCTCGATGCCATCCAAATGGAAGGTTTCAAACGGGCTGGTCTAGTTTTCTTTAGCGCGTACCTCGAAAAATATCATCATCAAATGCACTCTTGCGCTTTTGCGCGGCTCCTTGGTACTATGGAGAGCTGCGCCAGCGGAATCTATAAAGTTAATAACTTAGCAGATGATGGATGGAAGTCGGCGGAATACGCACGTTTTCAGGCAGTTGCTGATTTTCTAAAAGAAGCCATCATCCTGCTTGATAAAAGTGGTATCAAAGCGCGCTGTCTTAGACTGAGAAAAGAAACGTATCACGATATTTATGACGCTATGGCCCATGCCATCTTGAAGCTTATTTTCGAGGCGGCAACCGTCGATGTTGCATCGTTTATTTGCTGGAACGTGCAACATAACATCGCGTGGGATATTTTGGTCTCATTTCGAGGAGGAAGCTATACATATTCTGTACTTAGATTTAAAGTGCGTCGCTTGATCTATAGCGAAATTATGCAAAATTACGGCAATTTCGTAGGCGCTCGTTATCTTGGCTTTTGCCTTCATGTCCTGGGGTTAACGCCGGGCGACCGGCGTGAAACACTCAATCGCGAAGATTACGCGTTGCGCGTCTGCGTGATAAATTGGACAAAGAAAAACTATAAGACGTTGCTGGCTGATCATCCGAACGTGGCACAAGCTTGCTTGCAGGGCTCCGTGACTTATGACCCCGAAAAGCATCAACTCGTAAAGACTTTTAGTGACAGGACCCGCAAAGAAGTGCCGAGAGTGGTGTTAGCTCTCGATTGAATATGCGCACATTTTCAAGTCTCTGAATCGTTCCCGCGCTCACGTTGTAGCTGAGCGCATCCGACGCGGTGACTCCCATCTATAGCGGTGCCTCGCGTCTCGCGCCGATGAAGTTCCGTCATGGCTGCCGAACGTCCGCGTCTTGGCGCTTTGCGGAATTCAAATCGACCCAAGACCCAGAGCGGCCTTCGAGCATTTGCGCGGCGCTATCGCCTCTGCCACCCCGCCGCCGTCTTGACGTAGCTTCGCTTGACCGCCGCCCAGGCGATGCGATGCGCCGCTTCTTCCTGGCGAGGGTCGCCGCGATGGGCGTCGAAGGCGTGGTTGAACGCCTCGCGATAAATGTCCTGCGCATGATCGGGCAGGAGGCGCTGGAGATTTTCGGGCAGGTCGGCATTGCTGGCGTAGGGCATGCCGCGACCTTTGGTCAGGCGTCGGCGATCTCGCGGGCGATGGCCTCGGCCGCCGCTGCGGGATCTGCCGCGCGCGCGATCGGCCGTCCGACGACAATATAGTCCGCCGAGGCGGCGATCGCCTCTCCCGGCGTCATCACCCGCTTCTGGTCGCCGGAATCGGCCCCCGCCGGCCTCACCCCCGGCGTCACCAGCAGCATGTCCGGGCCGACGATCGGGCGAATGGCGGCAAGCTCCAGCGGCGACAGGATGAGGCCGTCGACCCGCGCCGCCTTTGCCTGAAGGGCGCGTCGGGCGACGAGGTCCGCGACGCCGCAGGCGTAACCCGCCTCCGCGAGATCGGCGTCGTCATAGGAGGTCATCACCGTCACCGCGAGCAGCTTCAGCGCGCCTTCCGCCGCGCCGTCGGACGCTCCCTGGCGCGCCGCCGCCATCGTCTGGGGAAAGGCGTGGATGGTGAGAAAGTCGACGCCGAGGCGCGCGATCTGCCGGGCCGCGCGCTCGACGGTGGCGCCGATGTCATGCAGCTTCAGATCGAGGAAGACGCGCTTGCCGGACGCCTTCAATTGGAGCGCGAAATCGAAGCCGCCCGGCGCATAGGCGAGCTCCATGCCGATCTTGAAGAAGGAAACCGTCTCGCCGAGCGCCGCGACCAGCGCGCGCGCCTTCGCGACGCTTTCCACGTCGAGCGCGACGATGAGGCGCTCGCGCGCCTTCACGCCCTGGGCTTTCCGGCATGGCCGGCCTTGCGGTAGCGCCAGACCCGCGCCGGCGGAATATTGAGCACGATCGGCGGCGATCCCTTGCCGACATAGGCGCCCTTGACGCCATGGGCGTGCATCGGCATCGGCGATTTGGTCAGGCCGTAAGTGAATTGGATGAACAGCCCGTCGTCGCCCATCAGCTCGAAAGCCTGGTTCAGCAATTCGACGCGGTCGCGCTCCGGCCGGTTCAGCAGCGGCAGACTCGACACGACGGTCGCGACCTTGCCGGGAAGCTTGCCGTCGAGCGTCGCCTTCAGGCCATAGGCGTCGCCCTGGACGATGTTGACGCCGGGAAAGCGCTCGGCGAGCAAATGGCAGAACCGCGTCTCGAATTCGACGAGCACCAGACGCTCGGGCGCAATGCCGCGGGCGAGGAGCGCCTGCGTCACCGGCCCGGTGCCGGGACCAAGTTCGACAATGTGCCCGTCTTGTTTCGGTTCGACGAAGCCCGCCATCGTCTTGGCCAGCGCGCGGCCGGACGGCGAGACGGCGCCGATGAGGCGGGGGTTTTCGATCCATTGACGGATGAAGCGCGCGTTATCCACCAGATTTACGCGACCGCCGGCTTTTTGCGATCTATGCGGCACGGACCCCCCTCCCGAAGCGGCGCGATGAAACGCGCAAACGGCCCCCGCTGTCGGGGGCCGTTTTGTCGGATGATAGGAGAGCCGCGCGCCGAAAACAATGCGGCGCGCCGGAGGCTTGGCTGCGACCGATCCGCCCGTCGCGCCACGACCCGTCGGGGGTTTATAGAATGACTTAAGCGCGCGCCTACCAGGGCGATCGGGTGAAGGGCTTCCTTATCCTGAGGAGCGTGCGCAGCACGCGTCTCGAAGGACGAGGAAGCCCTTCACCCGATTGCCCTGGCGCGCCTATCCTTCGCCCTTGGCGACAAGTTCGCCATAGGCGTCCATATCGATGACGCCACCGGCGGCGTCGACGGCGGCGCGGTCCTTGGGCGTCAACGCCTCCTGGGCGAGATTGAGCCGCTTCCAGCCCGGCAGCGGCGCGTCCCCGGCCGAATTCGGCAGATATTTCGAATCCGCGATTTTCTGATAGGCGTGGATATAGCGCGGGCAGTTGACCCAGACGCTCTCGACCGAAACGCTGACAAGAAATTGCGCGCCGGGATAGGCGGCAAGAAGCGCCGGGTCGCGCGAGATCGCCGCCGCGCCCTGCACGCGCAAGCGGTTCGGCCTCAAAAAGTCGATGAACAGCAGTCCGACGCTCGCCGTCTCGACGAGATTGCCGGCGGAATAGAACATGCCATTGCCGTCGTACCAGGGGAAGATCAGCGCGCTCGGCGCGGTGACGCGCACAAAGCCTGTCGCGCCGCCCTTATAGGAGACCGTCGGCCGGCCCGATGGATCGACGGTGGCGAGAAAAAACATGTCGCGCGACTGGATGAAGTCGATTTCATGCGGCGCGAATTCGGCGTGCATCACGCCGCCTTCCATCAGATCGGCGAGGCGGCGCGTGTCGAATTCATCCTGAAGCGCGCGATGCGCCGCGCCGTAATAATTGGACATGAACTCCTCCTGGCCCCGCGTTCCTATTGCGCGCTCAGCGCGACAAAATCATCGAAACGCAGCACGCCGACAATGTTTTGCGCATCGTCGAGAAGTTCATAGACGGGATCATTGTCGCCATAGATCGTGAATAGCACGATCACGTCGCGATCCCCGCCGCCTTCGCGGTGCGGATCGTCCGAGGGCGGGCTCACCGTGTAGCGCCCGGAGGGCCTTGCTTCCTTCAGGCGGCCGTCGGGTTCATACAACCGATGCTCGCCCTGAATGACGAAGGTTTTGTTCAGGCTGCGATGGCGATGCAGGATGATTTGACGCTGCGCGTCGAATTTGAACAGCACATGCGCGATGCGGTTCGTCGCGTCGATGTCGAGGATCGAAAAGGCGAGATGGTCGATTCCATCGAGGCGTCGCCAATGAATGTTCGTGTCGTCGAAAGCGAAATGCGGCATGTCGGCTCTCCCCTGAAAGGGCCAGCCGGGACTGTCCGAAAGGCGACGCCGCGGCGCCAGGGAAGCGCGCCCGAAAGCGTTCGGGCAAATTGCCCTGCGCATTTGATCGAGCGGCGCCTATTGGGGAATTCGCTTTACCCGCCGAACAAATCCTTCATCCGCGCGAAAAAGCCGGTCTCCTCGGGATGGGTGTCATGCGAGGATTCCTCCTCGAATTCGGCGAGGAGCTCCTTCTGGCGCTTGGTGAGCTTTTGCGGCGTCTCGACGCTGATCTGCACATGCAGATCGCCATGCTCGCGCCCGCGCAGGATCGGCATGCCCTTGCCCTTGGCTTTGATCTGGCGTCCCGACTGCGCGCCCTCGGGTATTTTGAGCTTCACCTCGGAGCCGTCGAGCGCATGGACCTTGATCTCGCCGCCGAGCGCCGCGCGCACCATGGAGATCGGCACGCGGCAATAGAGGTCGGCGCCGTCGCGCTGGAAGAAGGGATGCGGCTTCACTGACAGAAAGATGTAGAGGTCGCCGGCCGGCCCGCCCCGCAGGCCGGCCTCGCCCTCGCCGGCGAGCCTGATGCGCGTGCCGTCCTCGACGCCCGGCGGGACATTGACCGAGAGCGACCGCTCGATCGTCTTGCGTCCGGCGCCGGCGCAGGCGGGGCAGGGGTTGTCGATAATCTCGCCGCGTCCCTGGCAGGCTGGGCATGTCCGCTCGATCGCGAAAAAGCCCTGCTGGGCGCGCACCCGTCCCATGCCGTTGCAGGTCGTGCAGGTCTTGGGCTTGGAGCCTTTTTTGGCGCCCGTCCCCGAGCAGGGTTCGCAGGTCGCCGAGGTCGGAATTTTCAGCGACGCGCTCTTGCCGTGATAGGCCTCGTCGAGGGTGATCTCCATGTTGTAGCGCAGATCCGAGCCGCGCTCGCGGCCGCCGGAGCGACCGCGCCGGCCCATCACATCGCCGAACAAATCCTCGAAAATATCGGCCATCGAGGCGCCGAAACCCTCGCCAGCGCCGGCGCCAAAGCCGCCGAACCCGCCGCCCTGCTCGAAGGCGGCATGGCCGAAACGGTCATAGGCGGCACGCTTCTGGGGATCGCACAGGCATTGATAGGCCTCGTTCAATTCCTTGAACCGCGCCTCCGCCTGCTTGTCGCCGGGGTGCCGATCGGGATGGCACTCCATCGCCGACTTGCGGAAGGCGATTTTCAGTTCGACTTCCGTCACGGTGCGGGTGACGCCGAGAACTTCGTAATAGTCGCGTTTGGACATGCTTAATTCTGCTGAGTGCGGCGACGAACGCAACGAAACCCGGCGTTATTTGCGCCGGGTTCCCGTTTCGCTAGCGCATCGGAACGGCCATGGCCAGTCCCGGCTTACTTCTTGTCGTCGCCGACGTCCTTGAACTCCGCGTCGATCACGTCGTCCTTGGGCGCCTCCGTCGTGCCGGGGTTAGAGGCCTCGGCCTGCTGGGCCTTGTACATCGCCTCGCCGAGCTTCATCGAGGCCTGCGCCAGCTCATTGGTCTTGGCCTTGATCGTCTCGGCGTTGTCGCCCTCGATCGCGGTCTTCAGCGCAACGATCGCCGCTTCGATCGCGCTCTTGTCGGCGCCAGAAACCTTGTCGCCGAATTCGGCGACGGATTTCTCCGCGGCGTGGATCGCGGCCTCGGCATGGTTCTTGGCGTCGACGAGTTCGCGGCGGATTTTGTCCTCCGCGGCATGCGCCTCGGCGTCCTTCACCATCTTGTCGATGTCGCCCTCGGAGAGGCCGCCAGAAGCCTGGATCCGGATTTGCTGCTCCTTGTTGGTGGCCTTGTCCTTCGCCGTGACATTGACGATGCCATTGGCGTCGATGTCGAAGGTCACCTCGACCTGCGGCATGCCGCGCGGCGCCGGCGGAATGCCGACGAGATCGAACTGGCCGAGGAGCTTATTGTCCGCCGCCATCTCGCGCTCGCCCTGGAACACCCGGATGGTGACCGCCGTCTGATTGTCTTCGGCCGTCGAGAACACCTGGCTCTTCTTGGTCGGGATCGTCGTATTGCGGTCGATGAGGCGGGTGAACACGCCGCCGAGCGTTTCGATGCCGAGCGACAGCGGGGTCACGTCGAGCAGCAGCACGTCCTTCACATCGCCCTGCAGGACGCCCGCCTGCACCGCCGCGCCGATGGCGACGACTTCGTCCGGGTTGACGCCCTTATGCGGCTCCTTGCCGAAGAACTGCTTCACCACCTCCTGCACTTTGGGCATGCGGGTCATGCCGCCGACGAGCACCACTTCGCCGATGTCGGCCGCCGACAGTCCGGCGTCCTTCAAGGCTTTGCGGCAGGGCTCGACCGTGCGCTGGATGAGGTCGTCGACGAGCGCTTCGAATTTCGCGCGGGTGAGCTTCAGCGTCAGATGCTTCGGGCCGGTGGCGTCGGCGGTGATGTAGGGCAGGTTGATCTCGGTCTGCGTCGCCGACGAGAGTTCGATCTTGGCCTTCTCCGCCGCTTCCTTGAGGCGCTGCAGGGCGAGCTTGTCCTTGGTGAGGTCGATGCCCTGTTCCTTCTTGAACTCGCCCGCGAGATATTCGACGAGGCGCATGTCGAAATCCTCGCCGCCGAGGAAAGTGTCGCCATTCGTCGACTTCACCTCGAAGACGCCGTCGCCGATCTCGAGAATCGACACGTCGAAAGTGCCGCCGCCAAGGTCGTAAACCGCGATCGTGCCCGACTGTTTCTTGTCGAGGCCATAGGCGAGCGCCGCCGCCGTCGGCTCGTTGATGATGCGCAGCACTTCGAGGCCGGCGATCTTGCCGGCGTCCTTCGTCGCCTGACGCTGCGCGTCGTTGAAATAGGCGGGGACGGTGATGACCGCCTGGGTGACGGTCTGGCCGAGATAGGCCTCGGCCGTCTCCTTCATCTTCTGCAGGATGAAGGCGGAAATCTGCGACGGCGAATATTGCTTGCCGGCGGCCTCCACCCAGGCGTCGCCGTTATTCGCCTTGACGATCTTGTATGGGACGAGACCGATGTCCTTTTTGGTCATCGGGTCGTCATAGGTGCGGCCGATCAGCCGCTTGATGGCGAAGAAAGTCTTGTCGGGATTGGTGACCGCCTGACGTTTGGCGGGTTGGCCGACGAGGCGCTCGCCGTCGTCGGTGAAGGCGACGATCGACGGCGTCGTCCTGGCGCCCTCGGCGTTTTCAATCACCTTGGGGCTCGACCCTTCCATGACGGCCACGCAGGAATTGGTCGTGCCGAGGTCGATGCCGATAATTTTACCCATATGCATGTCCTTTCGCTGGTGAACTCCGGACCCCGAAGCGGTCCGGTTCAAAAAGGCGAAGGACAGCGGCTCGCTGTGAGCCCGCCGCGCGATCCTCCCCCTCGCTCTCCCAAGATTGTGACGGGCCCACCCGCCCGCAAGAGCAGGCCGCATATAGAAGAATCATTTCGCCGCGACAAGGCGTCCGGTTGGGCTTTCGGCACAGCGTCCGGCGGGGCGTTCGAAGGCTGGGCCGCCGGCCCAAGAGATCAGGTTGACGCAAAAAGTCGCGACGAAGGTTGACTTATGAATGATGAATAACAATTATTGAAAATCATCATTACGAGCGCTGCGCGCCCTCGCCTTACAGGACGAAGCTGCATGCTCAAGTTTCGCTCGAGTGTTTTCGCGATCGTCGGGCTGCTGGCCGCGACGCTGGCCGGCTGCGACGGCAAGGACCAGCGCGCGGCGCAGGCAAGCGAGCGCGCCGAGCGCCCGGTGCTTGTCGCACCCGCGCGCTACGCCGCCCAGTCGCAGACGCGCGAATTTGTCGCCACCATCCGGCCCAGGATCGAGTCCGACCAGGGCTTTCGCGTCGCGGGCAAAGTCATCAAGCGTTTCGTCGAGGTCGGGCAGCGGGTGAAGGCGGGCGACCCGCTTGCAGCGCTCGACGAGCAGGATTTGCGGCTGCAGAAAGAACAGGCCGACGCCGAATTCGCGGCGGCGCGCATGGCGCAGACGCAAGCGCTCGCCGACGAAAAGCGCGCCGCCGAGCTGCGCAGCAAGGGCTGGGTCGCGCAGGCGGCGCTCGATCGGGCGCGGGCGGGCGGAGAGGAGGCGCGCGGGCGGTTCCGGAGGGCCCAACGCGCCGTCGAACTCGCCGGCAATGCGCTGGACTATGCGACTCTGCGCGCCGGGGCGGACGGCGTCGTCACCCAAACGCTGGTGGAGCCGGGGCAGGTGGTGTCGTCGGGACAGCCCGCCATGCGTATCGCCCATGCCGGCGAATTGGAGGCTGCGGTCGCCCTGCCGGAGGCTTTCGAGGCGGCGGCTGGAAAGGGCGAGGCGAGTTTGACGCTCTGGTCGAAGCCCGGCGCCGTCTATCGCGCCAAACTGCGCGAATTGAGCCCGGCGGCGGACCCCGTCACGCGGACGTTCGCTGCGCGCTTCTCCATTCTCAATCCGGACGCCGCCATCGCGCTCGGCATGAGCGCGACGCTGCACATTTCAGGCGCCGACGCGCAGCCCGTCGTCAGCGTGCCGCTCTCGGCGATCTACAATCAAGGCGCCGGGCCTTCGCTTTGGAAGGTCGACGGCGAGGGAAATTTGCAGCTCGTTCCGGTGACGCTGGTGCGACTCGAGGCCGACCAGGCGCTCGTCGCCGGCGGCGTGAAAGACGGCGACAACATCGTTGTCCTCGGCGTCCACAAGCTCGATCCGAACATGAAAGTCCGCGCCATTTCGCGGCAGTCGTTGTGAGAGGTCGGCGATGAGCGGCGTCAACCTCTCGCGCTGGGCCGTTCAACGGCCGACGCTGATGCTGTTTCTGATGGTCGCGATCAGTCTCACCGGCGTCTATTCCTATCTGCGCCTCGGCCGCGCGGAAGACCCGTCCTTCACCATCAAGGTGGCGATCGTCTCCGCCTCCTGGCCCGGCGCGACCGCGACCGAGATACGCGATCAGGTCTCCGATCCGATCGAGAAGAAGCTGCAGGAGCTGCCCTTCCTCGACAAGATCGAGACTTATACCAAGCCCGGCTTTCTGGCGATGCAAGTGACCTTCAAGGACACGACGCCGCCAAGGGAAGTGCCGCAGCTCTTCTATCAGCTGCGCAAGAAGCTCCACGACATCGCGCCGAACTTGCCCGCCGGCGTGCGGGGCCCGCAGGTCAATGACGAATATGGCGACGTCGATACGGTGATGTACGCCGTGACCGGCGACGGCGCGGACTATCACGTGCTCGACAAGGTGGTTCAAGCCTTGCGCCAACGGCTGCTCGCCGTGCCGGACGTGGTCAAGGTCGACGTTTACGGCGATCAAGGACGCCGCATCTTCGTCGAATTCAGCGAGGCGAAGCTCGCGAGTTTAAGCATTGCGCCTCAGGCGATTTTCGATTCGCTCGCCAAGCAGAACGCCATCGAGGACGCGGGCGTCTTCGAGACGTCGTCGAATCGCGTGCGCGTGCAAGTGACCAGCGATCTCAAAGGCGCGGACGCCATCGCCGCCATTCCGGTCGAAGCCAATGGCAAGGTGATCAGGCTTGGCGACATCGCCGACATCCATGCCGGCTTCGAGGACCCGCCGAGTTTTCTCGCGCGCTTCAAGGGCCAGCCGACGATCGTCGTCGGCGTTGTCATGGCGAAGGGCGCCAATGTTCTCAAATTCGGCGCGAACGTCGGCGCCGCGATCGACGAAATGCGCGACAAGACGCCGCTCGGCGTCGACATCGAACAGATCGCCGATCAGCCGAAGGTGGTCCAGGAGGCGGTCGGCGAATTCACGCGCTCCTTCCTGGAGGCGCTGGTCATCGTGCTCGGCGTGAGCTTCGTCTCGCTCGGCTTTCGGACGGGAATCGTCGTCGCGCTTTCGGTGCCGCTGGTGCTCGCCATTGTGTTCATCGCCATGGGGCCGCTCGGCATCGACCTCCAGCGCATTTCGCTCGGCGCGCTGATCATCGCGCTCGGGCTTCTCGTCGACGATGCGATCATCGCCGTCGAAATGATGATGGTGAAGATGGAGCAGGGCGTCGACCGCATGAAGGCCGCGACTTTCGCCTGGGAATCGACCGCCTTTCCGATGCTCACCGGCACGCTAATCACCGCCGCGGGCTTCCTACCGGTCGGCTTCGCCAATTCGGCGGTCGGCGAATATACGGGTTCGATGTTCTGGGTGCTGCTCGTCGCTTTGATCGCCTCATGGTTCGTCGCGGTGACCTTCACGCCCTATCTCGGCGTCAAGCTTCTTCCCGATTTCGCCAAGCTGCATCCCGATCACGATCCTGACCATATCTATCAGACGCCATTCTATCGGCGGCTGCGCGCCGTCGTCACCTGGGCGGTCGACTACCGCCGCGTTGTGATCGCCGGCGTCGTCAGCGTTTTCGCGCTCGCCGTCGTCGGCTTCTTCGTCGTGCAGAAGCAGTTCTTCCCTTACGCCGAGCGTCTGGAGCTTTTTCTCCAGTTGCGACTGCCTGAAGGCTCGTCGATCGGCGCGTCGCTGGAGGCGACGAAACAGGCCGAAGCGCTCTTAAAGGACGACCCCGACGCGGCGCTGTACACAAGCTATGTCGGGCAGGGGCCGCCGCGCTTCTGGCTCGGCCTCAATCCACAGCTGCCGAACGAGGCCTATTCCGAAATCGTCATCGTCGCCAAGGATATCGAGGCGCGCGAGCGTTTGAAGAAGAAGCTCGAAGCGGCGATCGACGGCGGCGCCCTGCCGCAGGCGAGGGCGCGCGTCGACCGCTTCTATTACGGACCGCCCATTGGCTTCCCGGTGCAGTTTCGCGTCGTCGGCTCCGACCCGGCGAAGGTGCGCGCGATCGCCTATCAAGTCCGCGACGTCATGCGCGGCGACGAGGGCGTCGACGATCCCCATCTCAATTGGAACGAGCAGACGCCGCGCGTGCGATTGGTCATCGATCAGGATCGCGCGCGTCTCCTTGGACTGACGCCGCAGGATGTGTCGAACAGGCTCCGCCTGGCGATCTCCGGCGTGACGATCGCAACCTTGCGCGACGGAATCGATCAAGTCGAAGTGGTGGCGCGGGCGACGCCCCAGGAGCGCGGCGATCTTTCGAGGATCGGCGACATGGTCGTCTATTCGCGCGACGGCAAGGCGGTGACCGTCTCGCAGGTCGCGAAAATCGTCTACGATCACGAAGAACCGATTTTCTGGCGGCGCAACCGCGACATGAGCATCACGGTGCGCTCCGGCGTCAAGGACGGCGTGCAGGCTCCTGACGCGACCATGCGAATCTGGCCGCGGCTCGAGCAGATTCGCGCGAATTTGCCGACCGGCTATCGGATCGAAATCGGCGGCGCGATCGAGGAATCCCAAAAGGGCAACGCGTCGATCTTCGCGGTGTTTCCTCTCGTCGGGCTGGTCATGCTGACGATCGTGATGTTCCAGTTGCAGAACTTCACCCGCGTCGCGCTGGTGATGATGAGCGCGCCGCTCGGCGTCATCGGCGCGTCGCTGGCGCTCAATGTCGCGCATGCGCCCTTCGGCTTCGTCGCGCTGCTCGGCCTCATCGCGCTGTCCGGCATGGACATGCGCAATTCAATCATTCTGGTCGATCAGGTGCGACAGGATCTCGAGCGTGGCGAGAATTACCGAGAAGCGATCATCGGCGCGACGATACGGCGGGTGCGACCCGTCGCGCTGACGGCGCTCGCCGCGATCCTCGCCATGATTCCACTGTCGCGCTCGGCCTTCTGGGGGCCGATGGCGCTGACCATCATGGGCGGGCTCTTCGTCGCCACTTTTCTCACCGTTCTGTTTCTGCCGGCGCTTTACGCGACGTGGTTTCGCCGTCATCTTGGCGAGGGACTGGCCGAATCCGATGGCGCGCGGATCGAGACTTTGGCGCACGGGCTTGCAAGGGGAGCGGCCGAATGAGCATCATGGGCGCGAGCGCGCCGAGCGCGCGCGAAACGCAGCAGCGCGAGAAAATCATCGCCACCGCCGAGCGTCTCTTTCGCGAGATTGGTTTCCAAAAAACGACGGTCGCGGACATCGCCCGCGAATTGCGGATGTCGCCGGCCAATGTCTATCGATTCTTCAGCGCCAAATCGGAAATCAACGCCGCCGTCGCCCGGCAGTTGATGAGCGAGGTGGAACAGGCGGCGCAGGGTATCGCGCACGGGCCGGGCTCGGCGGCGGAGCGGCTTCGCGCGCTCATTCTGTCGAATGAGACGATGAATGCCGAGCGCTATGTCGCGGATCGCAAGCTTCACGACATGGTGGAAGCCGCGCTCGTCGAGAATTGGCCGATCATCTCGGAACATATCGACCGTATCGACGCCGCGATCGAAGACGTCATCCGATCCGGCATGGACAGTGGCGAATTCGTCAGGGGCGACGCGCAGCTTGCGGCGCGCGTCGTGCATACCGCCTGCATCCGCTACTGCCATCCGCGGCTGATGGTGGAATGCGCCGACCGGCCGGTTCCGACAAGCGCGCAAATGGTCGAATTTTGCATCGCAGCGCTGCGAAAAGGCTTTGGCGAACCGGGTTCGTCGGCGGCTTTGCCGCGTTAGCGCAATTCGATCTATACCTGCGGCGCCGGCCACGTATAATAAGCGGCTCAACTCAATCACGCGCGACCATCAGGGCGCGCGACGCAAAAGAACAGCGGACGGTCGATGAAGGTCACTCTGGTTCAAATGAATTCCGTTGGCGATAAGGCCTTGAACCTCGCCAATGCGCGCGCCCTGATCGAGCGCGCCGTCGCTCAGGAGCGTCCAGACTGGATTTGCTTGCCGGAGGTGTTCGATTTCATCGGCGGCTCGCGCGCCGAGAAGATGGCGGCGGCCGAAGAACTGCCCGGCGGCCCGGCTTATGAAATGTGCCGGGCGCTGGCGCGCGAGCACAAGGTCTTCATCCACGCCGGCTCGATTCTCGAAAAGGCGCCGGGCGAGGAGCGGCTGCACAACACCAGCGTCGCCTTCAATCGGGAAGGCGAAGAGGTGGCGCGCTACCGCAAGATCCACATGTTCGACATCACCGCGCCGGATGGCGCGAAATATCATGAGAGCGCCGCGTTCAAGCCAGGCGATTCGGTCGTCACCTATGATTGCGAGGGCCTGACCGTCGGCTGCGCGATCTGTTACGATCTACGCTTCTCATATCTTTTCCAGGCGCTGGCCGATAAGGGGGTCGATATCGTCGCCTTGCCAGCCGCGTTCACGCTGGTGACGGGCAAGGATCACTGGGAAGTGCTGTGCCGGGCGCGCGCCATCGAGATGCAGGCCTATCTCTGCGCGCCGGCGCAGACCGGGGCGCACAAGGCCGGGCATGAGACGCGCTTCACTTACGGAAATTCGCTGATCGCCGACCCTTGGGGACATGTCGTCGCGAAGGCCTCGGAAGGGCCGGGGCTCGTCTCGTCCTATGTCGACGTCGACCGCATACGTAAGGTGCGCGCCATGATTCCGGTGGCCCAACATAAGGTGAAACTGGCGGTGTGAGCGGATCGATTTCGTGCCGGCGCGGCGACGCGGCCAATCGCCGCCGACCCGCCGAGAGAACGCTTGACTGTCCTTGCAAATAGGTAATTTATGCGTACTATCTCGCCTGGGACGCAGCGCCCGTTTATTGCTAGTGACGATTGCCAGAAGCTTCGAGGGGGAAATGTGTTCGGTCCATTCCCGATAAAGCAAGCATTGGACGCTCAGTCCGCATGGTAAGGAGAACTGCTCCGGGCAGCACCTTGACGCGGGCGGCGCTGCGAGAGGCCGTCTACGGCTGCTGTCCTTCGCTGTCGCGCGCCGAAGCCCGCAAGATCTTGGACGCGACCTTCGACGAGATCAGCGAAGCTTTGCTGCGCGGGGAATCGGTCAAGCTTCGGTCCTTCGGGACCTTTAACGTGCGCGCCAAGCGCGAGCGCATCGGCCGTAATCCGAAAACCGGCGTCGAGGCCACGATTACGCCGCGCCGAGTGCTGACCTTCAAGGCTTCGCCGGTGCTCGTCGCACATGTCAACGGGGATGCGGTCATTCCTGAGGAGGACTGATTCCTCTATCATAGGGATCAGAGGGCCGTCGCAGGCGATGCGTTCGCGGCGGGCCGGCCGGCTTCCCATATCCAAGGTGAAAAATGCAGAAATTGAGCGTGGCGGTCGCCGTCTTCGCGGCCCTTACCGCGTTGGTCGGCGCCCACAAGGGCGATTCCAGTCTGTTTGTCCTCGCCGCCGCCTCGGCGCTCTGCGCCTATACGACGTGGCGCGCGTTGGACATGTCGAGCTTCCTGAAAATCTTCGCCTGCATTTTTTCGACCGAGACCATCGTCTTCGGCCTCATCGGGCTCATGCAGGCGGAAAGCGTATGGCCTGACGCGCTGAAGGATTATGCGCCGCCCGAGACCATGCCGCTCACTGTCGCGGTGTTTTCGATCATCGTTTACGCGATCTCGCATATCCGGGTCGTTCGCGAGATGACCCGCATCGCCGATCTCTACTTCGATTCCAGCGAGCGCGGGGAGGGGCGCGTCTGGCCGTTTCGGCCCTTCGCGGCGCGGGAAAGCGCGATCGCCGTCGCCATGGTGGTCGTGCTGGTGCTTCTCAATCAGGGACAGGTCGGCATCACCGTGCGCCTGTCCTTCTTCAATCGCGATTGGTACAACGCCATTCAGGAGCGGAACGCGCCGGAGTTCTGGCGGCAGCTGCTGCTGGTCTTCACGCCATGGGCGTTTGTCTACGTCCTCTCCTTGATCGTCGAATTCGTTTTGCAGTCCATGCTGGTCATCCGCTGGCGACGGTGGCTGACCGAACATTACATCGAGCGCTGGCTCGGCGCGCATACCCATTACGGCATGGCGCTCGTCGGCAGCGGCGCCGACAATCCGGATCAGCGCATCGCCGAAGACGTCAACCGCTTCATCAGCGGCGGCGAGGAAGGCTACGGCGTCTATTCCTATTCGATCCTGCTGATCGCCACGCTCAGTTCGCTCGTCTCCTTCGCCTATGTGCTGTGGGACCTGTCGGGCAATTACCCGCTGCCGGGAACCGACATCTATATTCCCGGCCTGCTGTTCTGGGCGGTGCTGCTCTATGCGGCGGTGGGAACGCTGGTGACGCATCTCATCGGCCGCACGCTCACCGGGCTCTATTTCGACCGGCAGAGGCGCGAGGCCGATTTCCGCTTTTCGCTGGCGCGGCTGCGTGAATATAGCGAGCAGATCGCGCTGCTTGGCGGCGAACCCGCCGAGCGCGGCGCGCTGCTGCGACGCTTCGCCGGCATTATCGTCAACTATCTGGCGATCGTGCAGAAGCGCAAGCAGCTGATGGCCTTCACCTCGACCTATGGTCAGCTCTCGCCGATCATTCCTTATATCATCACGGCGCCCTTCTATTTCGCCGGGCGCATTCAACTCGGCGTGATGACGCAGACGGCGAGCGCCTTTGGGCGGGTCGAAAGCGCGCTCACCTTTTTCATCAATTACTACACGTCTCTCGCCAATTTTAAATCGGTGCTGGACCGGCTGACGTCGTTCGATCACGCCATCGAGACGGCGCGTACGGAAATGTCGGCGACGCGGATCGTCGAGCCGACCGATGGCGCGGATATCCGCCTGCGCGATTTGACGCTTGCGCTGCCCGACGGACGCAAGATCGTGACGGTCGACGATCTGACGCTCGCCGCCGGCCAGTCGGCGCTGCTCACCGGCCCGTCGGGGTCTGGCAAGTCGACGCTGTTTCGCGCCATCGCCGGCATATGGCCCTACGCCAGTGGCGACATACTGACGCCGCGCGACGCGAAAGTGATGCTCGCGCCGCAACGTCCCTATATTCCGATCGGCGCACTGGCCGAAGCGGTCGTCTATCCGGGCCATGTCGACGACTATTCGCCCGTCGATATGCAGGAAGCGTTGCGCGCCGCGCGGCTCGCGCCTTTCGTCGAGCGTCTCGACGAGGAGAACCATTGGGCGCAGCGCCTTTCCGGCGGCGAGCAGCAGCGCGTCGCCATCGCCCGCGCGCTTCTCGCCAAGCCGGATTGGCTTTTCCTCGACGAAGCGACGTCGGCGCTCGACGAGCAGCTCGAAGACGACATCTACGCCATGCTGCGCGAGCGGCTGCCGCGCACGACGATCGTCTCGATCGGCCATCGCTCGACGCTGCTCGCCTTCCACGACCGGCACATCGTCATGGCGCCCGCGCCGGGCGGCGTCTTCAGCCCGCGCGACAAGGTGCATGCGTGACGAAGGAGTCGGGGCGCGAAGGCGGGCGGTCGCTGAAGACGCGGGTCAAGACCGCGCGCAAGCGCTCGCTCTCCTCGACGCTGTGGCTGGAGCGCCAGCTCAATGATCCTTACGTCGCCCGCGCCAAGCGCGAGGGCTATCGCTCGCGGGCGGCCTACAAGCTCATCGAGATGGACGATCGCTGTCATCTCCTTCAGCCGGGCGGCCGCATCGTCGATCTTGGCGCCGCGCCCGGAGGCTGGTCGCAGGTCGCCGCCGCGCGAGTGAAGGCGAAGGAGGGGAAGGGCAAGGTCGTCGCGGTCGACCTGCTCGACATGGAGCCGATTGCCGGCGTCGCCTTCGCGGTGAAGGATTTCAACGACGCCGACGCGCCGGAATTCATCAAGAACATGCTTGGCGGCGAAGCAGACGGCGTGATGTCGGACATGGCCGCCAACGCCACCGGCCATAAGGCGACCGACCACCTGCGCATCGTCGCCCTCGCCGAACTTGCCGCCGACTTCGCCTGCGACGTGCTCGCCGAAGGCGGCTTCTTCGTCGCCAAAGTGCTGCAGGGCGGCACCGAAGGCCAGCTGCTGGCGCGGCTCAAACGCGATTTTTCGACCGTGCGCCATGTGAAGCCAGCGGCGAGCCGGGCGGATTCGGCCGAGCTTTATGTGCTGGCGACGGGCTTTAGGGGGCGGCAGGAGGCGCCCGCTTCCTGACCCGAACCGCCCGCCCCGACAGTTGACGCTTTCCGCGCGCGACATATCGTAACAGTCAAGGTTGTTCCTTTCATTTTGCAATGCCCTCAACGCTGATGGCGTCGCGAGGTGGCTAATGGCTGATCATTGTCGCTTCCGCCGCTCATCGATTGCTCGAGCGTTTTGGATTTTTCTTTTCATTTCGCTCATAGCGCCGGCTCCGGCGTTTTCCGCCCAGAACGGCCCGAAAACATCTGGCGCCAAACCGGCTGAAACCCAGGCTGCGTCCGCATCCGATAAGACGATGGCGATGCAGACGGAGTTTTGTTTAGACCGGGGCAAAGGTCTGAGGCGAATCGACGTATCGAAGTACTACGGGGAGATTTGCCTCGCGCCCGGAGACACGCAGACGGCGCGCGTCTTGGCCTGTCTCGCGCGCGGCCTCGAAGCCGTGCTGGTTCCCGACTACAATGGCGTCGTTTGTGCATCCGCGTCGCGGGGACGCTTATTCCTCGACTCGATGACGATGGACGGGAATACCCGTCGCTATCCCGATTCGCGGCAGATCAAGGCCGAGGACGTATGCGCACCGGCGCCGGTGCGCGACAAACGCATCGTTTCGCGGACATTCGTCAAGGATCTGGCCCGCGATGCGAAGGACAAGGTCGATCCCAAAGGCATACGAATTATTGGCGGCGTCTATTGCGACGGCCTCGATCTCTCCGGCCTTGATCTTCCCTATTCGATCGTTTTCGATAAATCGATCATCACTTGCACGCATTCTACGGAATGCAGCCGCGTGCCAGTCGAGATTAGAAATTTTCAGACAAAAGGCGATCTGTCCTTCGACTATGCGGTTTCGCATGTGAATGTTCGGATCACGCGGTCAGAAATTGCTGGATCGCTCTACAGTCAGGGCGCTTTTCTTTCGAAACTAACCATCATCGACACAATCGTTCACGGTACCCTGAACGCGCCAGACTCGCTCATCGGCGATGAATTGACGATCGAAAACACAAAGGTCGACGGCGATGTCGATCTAGCGCGTAGTTTTTTCTCGCATCTAGTGTTTCTCAAGAATCACGTCGGCGGCGCGCTCGATCTGGGACAATCGCACGCGCGCTGTAGTTTCGATATCCGCAAGAATGAACTCAATGATGTCGTCGCGGTCGAGTTCGGATTTGGCGACGTACGAACATCCGATACCGGAGAGGAGCTCTTCGGGTTCAAGGCGCCGAACGGAAAACCAGGCAATGCATACCAGCGCTTTACCGGGCCAGACTCGCAGATTTTCAACGGCGGAAATCCATTTCCCAAGCCCTGCGACTATGTCCGGTCGATTGTTCCCGGCTCATTCGTCTTCATCGAAAATCATATCAAATATTCGATTTGCCTGCGCGATTTTTCCTGGCTTGTCGACGACAAGAATCGTCCAGAAAAGAGCATCATCTACCTTAACGAAGATATCGTCGATGGCGCGACTTGGCTCGATATAAAAAATCAGATGCAGTCGGTTTCGGGAAAGCCGGACGGTAATGGACCGCGATTGAGCATTTTCAATTTGCAAACAGGCACGTTCGTTTTGGATTTCGAGGTGACGAAGAATGACGTCCTGGTGAGCGTCAACGGCCTGCATTTCGAGCGCGTCTATTCCGCCAAGGACAAATGCGAAACCGCCCTGTCGCCGCGCGCGACCAATGAGAAAGCGAGGCCGCGTGACGCGCGCGAAATCCCTCAGTTTCCTCCAAGCCTAAGCCTGCCGAAGCCCGAGCACGTCACCGCCTGGGTGAAGAAGAACGAATTCAAGGGAACGCAGCCTTTCGCTCAGTTCGTAAGCGTGTTCGAACAGGCCGGCGACGCCGAGGCCGCGCGCGAACTCAAAATTCAGGGCGAAACGACGACGTTGAAGAGGAGTATCTGCAAGAGCTGGGGCTTTTATTGCGAAAGCGAGAACGATGCTTTTAGTGAAAAGTCCAATGATATCGATCAGTCGAATGGCGTCACAAGCGCCATAGGTCAAGCCTTCCAACGCATGGAAGATCGTCTCGTCGCGCTTTTGCAATTTTTGCTGTGGAATTTGGCGGCCCACGGCTTTCGACCGGAGCGAGTCGTCTGGTTCGCGCTCGGCACGCTGCTGATTTATTGGCTCGTCATACAGCTCGCAGGGGTCGTGGGTTTCAGCGTCATCGACGAGCGGCGTCCGGGCGAGTCGCCGCGCATTCAGCCGATCGGCCTGATCTTTTTGTTCGATACGCTGATCCCCGGCTACAAACTCAGGGAAGACCACTCCAAGCCTTTGCAATTTTATGTATTGGCGGACCAAAAGCAGGCGACATATCCGTTCAAGCGATTTCTCAAGGTATGGAATGTCACGGAGGCCAGCGAGCGCCAGCAACGCATCATCAAGATTTGCTTCGATCTGCTCAGGTGGCTCGGATTGATCTTTGCGATATTCCTCTTCGCGGCGATTGGCCGACTGGTGCGCTGAGGCCGATCACCGACGCGCGGATTTGGCGGTTCGCCCGACAAGCTCCGCGCCGGCATTGGGCGCGAGCCGCAGGAATTGCGTCACCGCAATCGCTGAAATCGCCGCGACGACAAGAAACGCCGGCGCGAAGTCCGCCGCCTGCAGCGCGCCGCCGCCGCGCAGCGCCCGCGCCGCCTCCAGCGCCGCCGCGCCGATGGCGACGCCGGTCGACAGCGATAGTTGTTGCGCGACGGAAGCGAAGCTCGTCGCGCGGCTCATCGCCTCCTGACCGACATCGGCGTAGGCGAGGGCGTTGAGCGCGGTGAACTCCAGCGAACGGAAGAAGCCCCCGACGAGCAGCGCGGCCATGATCAGCAAATGTGGCGTCGTCGCGGTAAATGTCGCGTTGAAGGCGAGAAAGCCGGCGCAGAGGACCGTATTGACGAGCAGCACCCGCCGAAAGCCGAAGATTCGCAGGATCGGCTGCGCGGTGGTTTTCATCGCGATCGCGCCCGCCGCCGAAACGAAGGTGAGAAGTCCTGCTTCATAGGCGGACAGTCCGAACCCCGCCTGCAACAGGAGCGGGATCAGAAAGGGCGTCGCGCCCAATCCGATGCGAAACAAAAAACCGCCGAAGACCGCCGCGCGAAATGTCGGGATGCGCAAGAGATCGAGATCGACGATCGGATAGGACGTGCGCTTCGCATGTCGGACATAGGCGATGAGCGCCGCCGCGCCGAGCGCGACGATAAGCGCGACAACCGGCGTCGGGACGAAACCGCGCCCGGCGATGGTGAAACCAAACACAAGGCAGGAGAGGCCGACGCCAGATAGAATCGCGCCGGCGATATCAAGCGGCGGCGTCCATTCCTCGCGTAAATTTGGAATGAAGCGCGTAACCAGCGCGACGCCGAGCGCGCCGATCGGCACATTGATCCAGAAAATATAGCGCCAGTGAAAATAGGTGGCGATGAAGCCGCCGACCGGCGGACCGATCATCGGGCCGATCAGCGCCGGAATCGTCAGATAGGCCATGGCGCGCACCAGTTCCTGACGCGGCGCGGTGCGCAGCAGCACCAGCCGTCCGACCGGCGTCATCATCGCGCCGCCGAGGCCTTGCACGATCCGAAAGACGACGATCGCGCCAAGCGAATTCGAGAGGCCGCACAGAATCGAACCGAAGGTGAAGACGATGATCGCGGCGCGAAACACGCGCCGCGCGCCGAAGTGATCGGCTGCCCAGCCGGACAGCGGGATAAACACCGCGAGCGAGAGAAGATAAGAGGTCAGCGCGAGTTTCAGCGCCACTGGGTCTTCGTGAAGATCGGCCGCCATCGCCGGCAGCGCGGTCGCGAGCACGGTGCCGTCGAGCTGCTCCATGAACAGCGCGGTGGCGATGATCAGCGGCGTGACGAAATAGGTCAATGCGCTGAGACCGTTCCCGAGCGCATGGCGTCAATCTCGATGAGTGCTGTGGCGGTTCGCGTCAAATCAACTTGAGCCCTCTGAAACTCGCATGGCCATGACGGCCGACGATGAGATGATCGTAGACGACGATTCCGAAAGGCTGCGCGATCGCGGCGATGTCCTTGGTCATGCGGATGTCCGCGGCTGACGGCGTCGGATCGCCGGAAGGATGATTATGCGCCAGGATCAGTGCGCTCGAGCCGAGCTCGAGCGCCCGTCTGACGATTTCGCGCGGATAGACCGGCGTATGGTCGATGGTGCCGACGCCCTGGACCTCGTCGGCGATCAGCGCATTGCGCTTGTCGAGAAACAGGATGCGGAATTCCTCCCGCTCGGAGAACGCCATCGCCGTCCGGCAATAATCGAGCACCTCCATGAAGGAAGAAAGAACCGGGCGTTTCTGCAAGGCGCCGCGCGCCAGGCGCTTCGCCGCGGCCTCTATCAGCTTGATTTCGACGATCGCCGCTTCGCTAAGGCCGTCGACTTCGCGCAGCCGTTCCGGCCGCGCCGCGACGGTCTCCGCATAGGAGCCGAAGCGGGCGATCAACGCCTTGGCGAGCGGCTTCACGTCGCGTCGCGCGATGGCGCGAAACAGCAGCAGCTCCAGCATCTCGTAATCGGCGAGCGCCGCTTCGCCCGCATCCATGAAGCGATCGCGCAGGCGCTGCCGGTGACCGTGAAAATGTGGCGCGGAATCGCGCAGGCCGGTGCCTTCGCGTGATGCGGCGTCAGCCGCCTTCTTCATGCGCCGGCGTGCGCGGCTGAGGGATTGTCGAGCCCCGCCGGCGACTTGGTGAACACTTCGACGCCCGTTTCGGTGACCGCGACCGAATGTTCGAATTGCGCGGAAAGCGAGCGGTCGCGGGTGACGGCGGTCCAGCCGTCCGACAATATTTTCACTTGCGAGCGGCCGAGATTGATCATCGGCTCGATGGTGAAGAACATGCCCGGACGCAGCTCGACGCCTTCGCCTTTCGCGCCATAGTGCAGAATATTCGGCTCGTCATGGAAAACGCGCCCGAGACCATGGCCGCAGAAATCGCGCACCACCGAACAGCGCTCGCTCTCCGCATATTGCTGAATCGCAGCGCCGATGTCGCCGGTGGTCGCGCCGGGCTTCACCGCCGCGACGCCGCGGAGCAGCGACTCATAGGTGACGTCGATCAGCCGCTGCGCGCGGCGCGGAATTTCGCCGACGGCGAACATGCGGCTGGCGTCGCCATGCCAGCCGTCGAGGATGAAGGTCACGTCGATATTGACGATGTCGCCTTCGCGCAGCGGCTTATTGTCCGGCACGCCGTGGCAGACGACATGATTGATCGAGGTGCAGATGGATTTTCGGTAGCCGCGATAGTCCAGCGGCGCCGGATAGGCGCCATGCGCCAGGGCGAAGTCGAAGACGAGATCGTCGAGCGCCTGCGTGGTCACGCCGGGCCGGACATGTTCGACGAGCATGTCGAGCGCCTCGGCCGTCAGCCTGCCGGCGGCGCGCATGCCCTCGAAATCCTCAGGCCGGTGCAGCTTGATCTGACCGCTCTTGCGTGCGGCGGGGGCGAGATGGGATTCGATAAAGGTCATCTAGGGCGGCGGCTCGGATTTCTCTGGGAAAGATTATCCGACAAAGTAATGGTTTGAGGCGGCGACGCAAGGCTGCGGCGCCCCGCCGCCGCGAATCCCCAGGGAACGCGGGAGCGCGATCTTGGCGGGCCGGCCGCGATTGGGTATCAAGGGAGGCATGCGGCTTGCTTTTGTGGCGCAGGCGACCGGCTCAGCGCTGGCGCCAGAGGGCATGAAACGCGCGTGCACGGAAAAAGGGTCGAGGCAATAGATTTCTGGCGCGGGGCCGCCCTCGCCGTGATCCTCGTGAACCACATTCCTGGCAATGTGCTCGGCGCGATCACGCCGCGCAATTTCGGCTTTTCCGACGCCGCCGAAGCCTTCGTTTTTCTCTCGGGCGTTTCGATCGCCCTGGCTTATGGCGACAAATTCAGGCGCAGCGTCGTCGATGCGACGGCGGCGCTCGGCAGGCGCGCTCTGCGTCTTTACGGCGTCCATCTTGCTCTGACGGCGGCGGCGTTGACGCTCTACGGCCTCGCGACCCATGTCACTCATTGGGATTTTCTCGGCGCCGAGAGCAGTCGCGCCGCGCCTTTCGCCGATCCGGCAAAGGGCGTCGTCGCGATTCTGGCGCTAAGTCACCAAGTCGCCTATTTCAACATTTTGCCGCTCTATATCGTGTTGATCGCGCTTGCCCCGGCGCTCCTTGCCTGCGCCTTGCGCGGCGGCCCGCTGATGCTTGCCGTTTCGGCGTCGATTTACGCGGGCGCGCGCCTGCTGGGGTTCAACGTCCCCACTTGGCCAGAGCCCGGCTATTGGTATTTCAATCCCTTCGCTTGGCAGTTCATGTTCGCGCTGGGAATCTACTGCGGCGGCGCGATTAAGACGCGGGGCGTGCCCTATCATGCCGTCGCCTATCGGCTGGCGCTCGCCTTAACCCTCGTTTCGACGCTGGTCGTCTCCAATGTTTTTGGCCTGGCGCCGGGGCTCGTCGACGAAGCAGGCCGCTATCTCGATTGGGACAAGACGGATCTAGGCGTCGTCCGCATCGTCGATTTCGTCGCGCTCGCCTATGTGCTGCACTTCTCGAAAGTCACCGCTTTTCTAAGCCCGACGCGGCTGTTTCCGTTCTTTACGCTGCTCGGGCGCAACGGGCTTTCAACCTTCGCGGGCGTCAGCCTGTTAAGCGCGATCGGACAGATTCTGCAGGAAGCCAGTCTCGCTTCGCCGGCGCTCGATGTCGTCTTCGTCGCCGCGTGCCTCGGCTTGCTGCACCGCTTGGCCCGCGCCATCGAGCAATTCTCCCTCGTCCCGGCCGCCGCGGCGGAATGAGCGCCAGGGCTGGCGTTCGCGGCCGCCATGGTCATAATCGGCGGCAGGGAGGCCGGCAATGGCGCAAGGAAATGCGGGCGAGAGACCGGCAAGCGCGGCGATTCTGGTGATCGGCGACGAAATCCTGTCCGGACGCACGCAGGACGTGAACATCCGTTATATCGCGAATTATCTCGCGCAGATCGGCGTTGATCTGCTGGAGTCGCGAATCGTGCCCGACGACATTGAGGCGATCGGCGAGGCGCTGAACGCGCTGCGCGCCCGCTACACCTATGTCTTCACCACCGGCGGCATCGGTCCGACCCATGACGACATCACCGCCGACGCGGTCGCGCGCGCCTTCGGCGTCGACATCGTCGAGGACCCGCGCGCCATCGCGCTGCTCAGCGAGCGCTTTTCGCAAACCGAGCTGAACGCCGCGCGCCGGCGGATGGCGCGCATTCCAAAAGGCGCGGAGCTGATTTTCAACGCCATCTCCAAGGCGCCGGGATTTTGGATCGGCAATGTCATCGTCATGGCCGGCGTGCCGATGATCATGCAGAACATGATGGACGTTGTGGGCCCGCGGCTCGCGGCCGGGCCGCCGGTGCGCGTCGAAACGATCGAGGCCGACGGCGTTTCCGAAGGCGCTTATGCCGAAGGGTTGGAAGCGATCGCGCGCGCCCATGAGGGCGTAAGCGTCGGCTCCTATCCCGCTTTCACCAGCGCCGGAATTAAAAATCAAATCGTGCTGCGCAGCCGCGACGCCGCGCTTCTGTCGCGGGCGACGGCGGCGGCGCGGGCGATGATCGAATCGCTGTCCAAGGAACTGGCGCGTTGAGTTGACGGCGGAGGCAGGAAGCAGATGCACGGGTCCGACAAAATCTTTCCGGTCTCCTGGGACATTTTTCATCGCGACGCGCGCGCGCTCGCCTGGCGTCTCGCTTCGATCGGCGGATTTTCGGCGATCGTCGCGGTGACTCGCGGCGGTCTCGTGCCCGCCGCGATCGTCGCCCGCGAACTCGGCATCACGGTCATCGAAACGGTCTGCGTCGCGAGCTATCATGAGGAGATGGAGCGCGGCGAAGTGCACGTGCTCAAACCGCTGACCGAGACGATTCTCGCGCGGCCGAGCGCCGAAGTGCTGATTATCGATGATCTCGTCGACACTGGCGCGACCGCGAAGACGGTGCGCGACATGCTCGCCGACGCGCATTTCGCCACGGTCTACGCCAAGCCGCAGGGCCTGCCGATGGTCGACACATTCGTTACCGAAGTCTCGCAGGACACCTGGATTTTCTTTCCCTGGGACACCGGGCTGTCGTTTCAGGCGCCGATCGGCAAGCCGGACGCCAAGCCAAGGCGCCGCAGATAAACCGCTTGGCGTCCGATCGCGGCGCCGCCTATAACGAACCGTTTGCGGGCGTGGCGAAACTGGTAGACGCAACGGACTTAAAATCCGTAGGGCCGCAAGGCCTGTGCCGGTTCGATTCCGGCCGCCCGCACCATTGACGCCGCGCATGTCCGGGATCCGATGAGCGCCGCGCGCCGCGGCGGCGGATTGTCGAGGGCAAGGAGCGGATTGATGCTTAAAGGCGATTCATTGCTCCTGGCGGCCGCCCTCTCGATTTTGAGTGGGGCTCTTGCAAACGGAAGCATCGCGAACGCGGCGGCGCAAAACGTCACGCCTCTGCCCTCGGACGAATGCAGCGCGATTGCGCGGACGATCGGCGATGTCGTCGGCATTGCGCTGAAGACGACGGTGGGAACTCCGGACCTGCCGGACCTCCATGGAACCGCCTGCCTTATGTCGGGCAGCGCGACCGGCTTAACCATGGAGTTCGACAATGCTCGAAAGAAACTCGAGGCGTCGCTCTTGCGCGCGGCCTGGACCGCCGTCATCGATTTTGACGCTGACGGTCCCGCGAGCACGCAAAAAGGATTCGCCAAAGCGTCACAACGCGTCGTCTATGCGCTTTCTACAGAGCCCCCGCATAGGGCATGCGCCAATGTTCCGATCGTTGATTGCAAGGTTCCTCGGCGTCGTTGGGTCTGGACTCTCAAGCTCACGGCGTTTGTTAAATGACGCCGTTTAACTAGGCCATAGGAGAGGCCGATGCGCGCGTGGCCAATTCTGCTCGGACTTACAGCGATCACGCTTGCGCCAAACGCGCGCGCTGAAAACTGCGGGAACGCGCCCGATATGGTCAGCATGAACGAATGCTTGGCCAAGCCCTATCGGCGGGCGGACGACCAGCTCAACGTTCTTTATCAGCAGCTCATCGAGCGCTTGAAAAAAGGCGGCGCAGATTGGGCGGACACGCAGAAGGCTCTCGTGGCGGCGCAGCTGGCATGGATCGCATTTCGCGAGGCCGAATGTGCGCTTGTCGGATCGAAGACGGATGGAAGTTTTAATACGGCGATCACCACTTCTTGCCTGATCGACCTCACCACGAGCCGCGTCAATGATTTCAAGCGCTATCTCAAATGTAAGGAGGGTGAATTATCGTGTCCATTTCCCTCGAAGTAGCGCTCGCGTCGCCGAGTGGCTCCGAACCGGGTTATAGAGAAACGGGGCAGTCGTCATCTTGGCTTCTGCGCCGGGCGCTGTCGCCGGCGGTCGATGGTCCGTAATTTGCTCGCGGCAGTCGAAAGCTGATTTTCCGAAGGCGACCGTGATGGCGTTCACGACAATTTGTACTACTGGCGCCGTTAGCGAAGGGGGCATGGGCCTCTTTCACGCCGGCAAAAAGAGCGTGCTGCTCGTCTGGCCGACGGGCGGCGAGCTCAAGGCCTATCGCGGGCGCTGTCCGCATGCCGACATGCCGCTGAGCGAGGCGACCTTCAATGGGCAGACGGTGACCTGTCCGCATCATCAATGGGGGTTCGACAGCGCGAGCGGCAAATGCGTGACGCATCTCGTCCGCAACGCGCTCCACCCTTATGAGATTCGCGTCGAGGGCGACGAGATCCAGGTCGATGTCGGACCGATCAAACCGGCGCGCGCCGGCGCTAGCGCGCCGAGCAATCCGGGTTAAGCCCAAAGGTTCGCCGCCCGCACCGACGCGCGACGCGGCAATGGCGCCGGCGCGCGTCAGCGGACCATGCTCGCCAGCACCGTTTCGATCGGCTCGGAACCGACCGTCAGACCGCCGTTGAATGGATTGTCGAGCGCGGCGATGAGAAACACCACCGAGCCCATGAACAGCCCCATCGCGCTGCTGAGAATCAAATGGACATGCAGCTCCATGTCGAACAGCCACATCAGCCCAATCAAAATGAAGCCGCCAAGACACACCACCCACCATAGCTCGGTCGGAATGCCGTCCTCGCCGGCGGCGATGAGATAGCGGCGATATTCGACGAGCATGTTCAATCGGGTGAAGGTCTCCGTCTGAATCATCTCTTGGCTCTTGAGCGTCGGCTGAAAATCCATGATCAGCGCGAAGAGCGCGTCCAATCCCGGCGACGACGAATGAGGATTCTGCGCAACGTCGGGCGGCGGATGCACGGCGTCGATCGCCTCATGCGCATAGGCGCGCAGCTTTTCCTGCAGCTCGTCCCGGATCGGCGGCGGAAGGCCGCCGAAATCCTTATGCAGCGCTGCGATCGCCGACGCCTCCTTGGAAACAATGTCCTTGACGGCGGAGAAATCCTGATAGGCCTCGACCGCCAGCAAGCCCAGCAGAATGCCATAGAGCGCGGCGAACGCCGCCAGCGTCAGTCCAATCATTTCATTGGCGTTGCGACGCCCATGTATCCATGAGTGGATGAGCCTGCGAAAAAGGAAAACCCCCAACCAAGTAAGCGCCAGGGCGCTCAGGCAAAACAGCGCGGCCATTTGCGTGACGGACATATGCTTGAATAATTCGGGCAAGGGCGCCTCCTTTTTTGGCGGCATTAGGAGGCGACTGCGTCGAATTGTCAAAGCCGCTAGCGGTTGAACAGCCATATCAGCAGGCTGATGACGAGACTCAAAACGAGCGACGACGCGAGCGGAAAATAGAAATGAAAATTGTCGCGTTCGACGACAATGTCGCCTGGCAAACGTCCAAGGCCGAATCGCTCGCCGATCATCCACAAAACGCCAAGGCCGATCAGGACGAGCCCCGCGACGATGAGAAACCTGGCCATAGCGTTCTTCTTTTCGGCTTCGGCGCCGGCGTCTTAGACATTGGCGCCTCACGCCTTTTTGGCAATATTGCCGGCCGCGCCGTCGGCCGGCGAAGATGACGGCTTCTGGTGACATATTGTCGCGAAGCCGTCATTCTTTGCCCGATCCGCTTGACCGGCCAGCCTGTCGAACGCTAGCTGCCGGCGAATGGTTCGACCCAATCTGTTGGGTTCCGCCTGCGGCGAACCGACGCAATCGAACCAGCGGCGCATGGCGCGCCTCTTGCGGGAGCCTGTTGGAGACGCAGGCGGCGCGACGCTTCGCAAGCAACCGTCTCATTTGAATGTCGCTCCTGATGCGAACGCCGGCGCGCAGCGGTTGCGTGCGACGAAGAGGTTTTTTGATGAGGCCTGATCACATCTATCTCGCCATGACCATGGTCAAGCACGGCACGCTTGCCGCCGCTTGCATTTACGCGTTCAAAATCGTCTCTTTCGTCGTCAAGACGCTCTAAATTCGCGCGCCGTTGCGCCGGCGCCGCCGTTCGCGCATAAACCTTCCCACGCAAAGGGGCGACGGAAGGGCGCGGTTTCATGGCGGCGATTGACGGTCCGAGAGTGCAGGCGCGTTCCGGCAAGCCCAAGCAGCTTGTCGTTTTTCTTCACGGCTACGGCGCCGACGGGGCCGATCTCATCGAGATCGGCCGCCAATGGCGCGGCTTCCTCCCCGACGCCGACTTCGTCGCGCCGCATGCGCCGGAGCGATGCGCCGCGTCGCCGACCGGCCGGCAGTGGTTTCCGCTCACCATGCGCGACCCTGAGGAGCGCTGGAGGGGCTGCGTCGCGGCGCGTCCGACGCTCGACGCCTTTCTCGACGCCGAACTCGCCAAGCGCGGATTTGACGATCGCGCGCTGGCGCTCGTCGGGTTCAGCCAGGGCACGATGATGGCGTTGCATACGGGCCTGCGCCGCAAACGGGCGCCGTGCGCGATTCTTGGCTATTCGGGAGTCTATGTGCTCGGGCCGGCGCTGGATGGCGAAGAGCCGACAGCTTATGAAAAACCGCCCGCGGTCCTCCTCGCGCATGGCGAAGAAGACGAAATGATCCCCGTCGAGGCGCTGCTGATGTCCGCCAATACGCTCGCGGACTCCGGCGTGCCGACGCAGTGGCATCTTTCGGCGCGGCTCGGCCATGGCATCGACGAAACCGGACTGATCCACGGCGCGTTGTTCCTGGCGCAGTCGTTTGGCGTCACGGTGGAATATCGCCGGCGTTGATTGGCGTCCGCTGGGTCTGACGGCCTATCGGGGCGCGGCCCTGACGGCGGATAAAGAATCGGCGCTCAAACGCCTTCCAGTCCCGCCTCGGCGCCGGCGGGCTCCATCGCCGGTTCGAGTTCGATCGGCAGGCGGCGCGCGGCGCGGCGCGTGATCGGGCGATAGAGCTGCTTCGTCGCCTCGACGATATGCACGCCGCCGCCCGGCAGCGAGAAGCGGCCGGCGATGCGCTCAAAGGCCGGCGCCGAGCGTAGCAGCGACGCGCGCTGGAACGGCGGCACGTAGAGCGCTTCGTCCCAATAAAGCGGCAGGAATTGCGCCTCCTGCAGCAGTTGCTGCAACTGGCCGCGCGAATATGGGTGGCCCTGTCCGAATGGCGTCGTGTCGACGCGCGCCCAAAGTCCGGTGCGGCTTGGCGCGACGATCAGCACCCGGCCGCCGGCCGCGAGAATTCGCCAGACTTCTTCGAGGAGATCATGCGGATGCTCGTCGGTCTCGAGCGCATGCACGATCAGGATGCGATCAATGCTCGCATCGGGCAGCGGCGTCATCGACGGCTCGACCAAAGCGGTGGCGGAACGACCGTCGAGCGGCCAGTGAACGACGCCCTGAGTCGCCGGCATGAAAGCGAGCACGCGCTGCGCCTTCTCGCGAAACCCGTCGAGATAGGGCGTGGCGTAGCCGATGCCGAGCACGCGCAGACCGGCATGGTCCTGCCAGCGCGCGCGCACCAGCCGCGAGACCAGGCGGCGCGCCACCTCTCCCAGCGCCGTGTCATAAAAGGCGCGCAAATCGACGACGTCCAGCATGACGCCGATCATCGGCGCAATCGACCAATGGCGCAAGGCGCGACGGCCGTTCCGGCGCGGCTGTCGGATTTTTTTGCCCGGCGCGTTATGATGGACGAACGCCGAAGGAGACGCCGCGCCATGGCCTTGGAAATCGCGCAGTTTATATGCCTTAACGACAATTTCGGGCTGCTCGTGCATGAGCCCGAGCTCGGCGCGACCGCGAGCGTCGACGCGCCCGACGGCGAAGCGATCGCCAATGAGGCCGAGCGGCGCGGCTGGCCGCTGACGCATCTGCTGCTCACCCATCATCACGCCGATCATGTGCAGGGAACCCAGACGCTCAAGGCGCGCTTTCCGCACATGAAGGTCATCGGCGCCGCCAAGGACGCGCATCGCCTGCCGCCGCTCGACCGCGCGGTTTCGGAAGGCGACATTGTCGAGGTCGGCGAAGCGCGGGCGCGCGTCATCGAAACGCCCGGCCATACGCTCGGACATATCGCCTATTACTTCGAAGACGATGAAATTCTGTTTGTCGGCGACACGTTGTTCTCGCTCGGCTGCGGCAGGGTTTTCGAGGGCACCATGGAAATGATGCGCCTCACGCTCGAAACGCTGGCCGATCTGCCGGGGGAAACGCTGATCTATTGCGGCCACGAATATACGCAGTCGAACGCCAGATTCGCGCTCACCGTCGATCCGGAGAACACGCTGTTGCGCGAGCGGGCGCAGACCGTCGCCGATCTGCGCAGGCAAGGAAAATTCACCCTGCCGACGACGATCGCGCTCGAGAACGCCACCAATCCGTTCCTGCGGGCCGAAGATTCGAGCATCGCGGCGGCGATGGGCATGCAGGGCGCGGACGCTTCCCATGTGTTCGCGGCGATGCGCGAGCGCAAGAACAGCTTCGCGGCATGACGCAAGCGCTTTCAACCGAGGAGGTCGTCCGGCTGCTCGATCTCGCGCCCCATCCCGAGGGCGGCTTCTATCGCCAGACTTTTCGTGATTCCCTGTCCGTCGGCGACGGCGGGCGGGCCGCGTCGACGGCGATTTATTATCTCCTTCCCGGCGGCGGCGTTTCTCGCTGGCACCGCGTCGACGCCGCCGAAGCCTGGCACTATTACGCTGGGGCGGCGCTGGAGCTTAAGATTGCAAGACAGGGCGCGCCGACCGAAATCCTGCGGCTCGGCGCCGACCTCGCCGCTGGCGACCGGCCGCAAGCCGTGGCGCCAGCAGGCGTTTGGCAGTCGGCGCGATGCCTCGCCTTAAGCCCGAATGAATGGACGCTCGTCGGCTGCACGGTGGCGCCGGGCTTCGAATTCGCCGGCTTTGAACTCGCGCCGGCGGATTTCTCGCCCGACTGTCCAAACTGAACCTAAAGGCTTTCATCGCGTCGGGGGCTTTGACCGGCCCGGCGGATAGTGTATCGGGTCGCAGATAGAAAAAGAGGAAATGCCCGAATGTGCTGGAGTGGAGAGGCGTCAACAGTGTTGGCGGCGACCGGGATCGCCGGCGCGGCCTATTCGGCGCTGAAAAAAGATCCCGAACCGCTCGCCCTCTGGGTCTGCCTTCTTTATTTCGCCAGCATGGAGTCGCTGCAGGCGGTCGCCTATTCAGTCTTGAACCAATGCGACTCGCCGCTAAACCAATTGATGACCATGTTTGGTTATCTCCACATAACTTTCCAGCCTTTCTTCATCAACGCCGTCGCTCTTTATTTCATGCCCAAGGACAGCGCCAGGATCATTGCGCCCTGGGCCTATTTCGGCTGTTTCATTGCGGCCATCGCCATGCTGCTGCAGCTCTATCCCTTCGCCTGGGCCGGTCACTGCGCCCTGGGACGGCCGCTCTGCGGCGACGTGCTCTGCACGGTGCGCGGCGAATGGCACATCGCCTGGCTGCTGCCGACCAACGGCATGGGCAACTTCATGGCGGACAACGCCTATCTCGGACGCGGTTACATCGAATATCCGTTGATGGCCTTCTACATCCCATCGCTTTACGGCAGCTGGCGCTTCATCCTGTTCTCCTGGGTCGCCGGTCCGTTCCTGGCGAGTCTGACCACCGGCAACATCAACGAATGGCCGGCGGTCTGGTGCCTGTTCTCGATCGGCCTCGTGCTCGCCATCATCAAGACGCCGCTGCGCTATCACCTGCATGTCGGCGATCCGTGGTGGATGATGCTTTATAAGTGGTGGAAGAGGCGGAAAGCGTCGGCGAAGGTCGCCGTCGCGCCCATACGTTCCCCCGAGCCTGCTCTCATCGCCGAAATCAAAGAGCCAGCGGAATAGTCAATCTTTGGCGCTGACGACGCCGCCGACGAGATTTTCGGCGAGTAGCGACTCGGTGGTTGGTTCGGCGTGGAGCGGCTCGCGTCCGACGCCGGCCTCGATCGCCGCGAAATGGGCTCGGCGAGCGGCGACCGCCTCGTCCCAGCTCACGGCGCGAAAGAATAGATGTTCGCCAGGACGCAGTTGCGCGAGCCCGCCGAGGTCGGCGCCGACGACCGTCGCGATTTTCGGATAGCCGCCGGTCGGTTGGCGGTCCGCCATCAGCGCCAGCGGCGCTCCGTCGCCCGGTATCTGGATCGCGCCCATGGCGACGCCGTCGGAGACAATGTCATGGCCGCGCGCATGGCGGATCGCCGGTCCCTCTAGCCGATAGGCCATGCGGTCGCTAAGCGCGCCGATGCGCCATCGCGCGCTCAAGAAGCGCTCGATCTCCGCCTGAGCGAAATAATCGGTCTGAGGGCCAAGCAGTACGCGGATCAGCGCGTTATCCCGCGCGAGCCAAGGCGCGATCAGGACTTGCGGCCCTGGAGGCGCCGCCGCCGCGTCTGTGATTGGCAGCGCATCGCCGGCGGCGAGCGGTTTTGGCCCCAGATCCGAGCGGGCGTGTGTCGCCAGCGAGCCGAGCGTCGGGGCGAGGCCGAGCATTCCGCCGACGGCGACATAGCACCAGGCGCCCGAGGGGCCAGCGCGCAGCGTTAGCCGCGACCCGGGGGCGAGCGGCAACAGGCAGGCCGAAGGCAGCCGAGTTCCGTCCAGCCGGATGTCGAAATCGCCCCCCGCGATCGCCACACATAGCGTCGCGCCTTCCGCCCGCAACGCCGCGCCGCCGAGCGAGACTTCGATGGCGCTGTCTGCGCCGGCGGCCTGCGTCGCCACGAGATAGGCGCCAAGATCCATCGGTCCGGCCGGCGTGACGCCATAACGCGACAGTCCGAAACGGCCCTCGTCCTGAATAGTGACGCCGGGACCGGCGGCGTCGACGAGAAGCCGCGCGCTCATTGCAGCGCTTCCCGACACGCCACGATCTCGCCCGCGTCGGCGCGCGCATCGAGCGCAAGGAATGTCTCGGCGTCGATCGGCGCGAAGCTCACCGCGTCGCCCGGCGCGGCGAGAAAAGGCGGATCGCGCCGCCGCGCGAACATGCGCTCGGGCGTTCGCCCAATGACATACCAGCCGGTCGGCATGGGGTTGGCGGCGATGAGCGCCAGCGCGCCGCCGATGAGAACGCCGCCTTGCGGCGTCGGGCCGCGCGGGCTGGCGCGCCGGGGTATCGCGAGTTCCTGCGGCAGTCCGCCGAGATAGCACCAGCCCGGCGCGAACCCATACATATAGGCGCGGTATTCGGCGCCGGCGTGCAGCCGCGCCAGCGACGGCGCGGCGCAGCCGAGCAACGCCGCCGCCTCCTCAATATCCTCCGCGAACGCAGGGTCGTAGCAGCACGGAAACGTCCAGCGCACGGCGGGATGCGACAGTTTCGCCTCAACGTCGGTTAAAGCGAGCACAGACTCGATCGCCGCGATCAGCGCGTCGCGCGAAATGTCGAGCGGTTCATAGCGAAGCAGCAGCGCCCGATAGGTTGGCGTCGTTTCGCGCAAACCTCGCGGCGGCGCGGCGCGCAGAGATTCGTCAAGCGCTAGCACGCGCGCATTGATCGCGGGGTCGACGCGATCGCCAAATTCGACCGAAAGCGCCGCCTCGCCGCAATCCAAAAAGCGCGGCGTGTGCTTTTCCATGACGGTCAGGCTCCCGCGAAGGCGAGCAGCGTCCAGCCGTCGCGTTCCAGCGATCCGCGCAAGCGCCGCGCCATTTCGACGGCAAGCGGCGCGTCGCCGTGAACGCAGATCGAATCGATCGGCGTCGGCAAGAGCTTGCCGCCGACGGTTCTCAAGCCGCCATTGGCGAGCATGTCGCGCATGCGGGCGCAGGCGCGTTCAATATCCTCGATGACCGCGCCTTCCTGCGATCTTGGCTGAAGGCGCCCATCGTCGAGATAGGCGCGGTCGGCGAAGATTTCATTGACGACGCGCAGACCCGCGCGCGCGCCGGCGCGGGTCTGTTCCGAGAGAGCGATCGCGAGCAGCGCGAGCGAGGGGTCGACGCCGCGCACCGCTCGCGCGATCGCATCCGCGACGTCGGCGTCGCGCTCGGCGATATTGGCGAGCGCGCCATGGGCCTTCACATGCGTAATTTGATGTCCGCTCAATCCCGCGAGCGCCTGCGCGGCGCCGAGCTGATAGGCGACGGCGCGTTCGATCTCTCGCGCGTTCATCGGCAAAGCGCGCCGGCCAAACCCCGCGAGGTCCGGAAAGGCGACATGCGCGCCCACGGCGACCCCCTTTTCCTTGGCGCGCGCAAAGGTCGCCGCCATGATGTCGGGATCGCCGGCATGGAAGCCGCAGGCCACATTGGCGCTGGTGACGATGTCTAGCATCGCCTCGTCGTCGCCCATGCGCCATTGGCCGAAGCCCTCGCCAAGGTCGGCGTTAAGATCGATGCTGCGGGACATAGAGGTCATGGGGAAAGCAATCGCGCGAACTGCGAGATTGGCGCAACCACGCTGCGCCGGCAATCTGCAGCATTTGGCGGCGCCGGCGCGGCGGGAAAGGGCGCAAAGCCGCATAAATAGGACATGGCGGCGCTTGACAAAGACTGTCCCCTTTGGTGAAGCTGTATCGCGGCGAAGCCGGAAAAAAGAGCCACTGGCTGGCGCAATGTGGGAGGAAGAAATGCAGTATTTGATCCCGGGACTCATGATCGCAATCGTCGTCGGCGGCGCGCTCGTCGCCATGCGGATGAAGTAAGCATAAGAAATCGCGACGTTTCACGTCCTATACGGTCCGTTGGCGGGGAGCGGTCCCGCGTAAGCGCGGGCGCTATTGCGCCAGCGGACTAAGCTGATCAGCTTCAGCTCTGGTCGCCCGGCGGGGCAACCTTCTTTTTCATCGCCTGAGCCTATTCCGCTGCGATCTCCTGCGGCGGCGCGAACGCGATCTCTATCAGCGTGCCTTCGTTACGACCGCTCTTGACCCTGAAGGAGGCGTGATTCGCCTCGATCAGCGCCTTGGTCAGCGGCAGTCCAAGCCCTGTGCCGCTCTTCTTGCGGGCCGTGTCCACTTGCCGAAACGGTTCGAGCGCGGTGGCGATCTCCTCCTCCGACATGCCGATTCCGGTGTCCTTGACGCGGATCACGACAAAGCCGGCGTCATTCAGCGCGCTCGATACGATCACCTGTCCGCCCGGCTCGTTGAACTTCACGGCATTCGATAGAAGATTGAGAAGTATCTGCTTCAACGAGCGCGGATCGGCGCTTAGCGGCGGCAGGCCCGGCGCGAGCGCGAGCCGCAGGACGACGCGCGCCTGATTGGCTTGTGGCTGCATCATTGACGCGCATTCCGCGATGACCGCATTGGCGTCCACCGGCGTGAAGGAAAGCTCCATCTTGCCCGCTTCGATCTTGGAAAGATCGAGAAGATCGTTGACGAGCGACAGGACATGGGCGCCAGAGACGTGAATGTCCTTCAAATATTCCCTGTAACGGGGCGAGCCGATCGGGCCCAGACGCTCTTCCATCATCACCTCGGCGAAGCCGATGATGGCGTTGAGCGGGGTGCGAATCTCATGCGACACGCGGGCGAGAAAATCTGACTTCGCCGCATTGGCGCTTTCGGCGGCAAGCCGCGCCGCTTCAACCGCGCCGTCGCTCGCATCGGCGCCGTCATTCGCTTCGAGGGAAACGAGAATGACCGGCTTTTCCTCCACCGGAAGAAGTCGCAGCGCGAGATCAAAGGGCGCACCGCCGCCGCCGGGCGGGGGCCGAGACAAAGACAGTCGCGCGCGCTCGTCAGACAGCGCGCGCGATAGGCGTTGAGCCAC
Source organism: Methylocystis sp. (assembly GCF_046349115.1). Lineage (GTDB taxonomy): Bacteria > Pseudomonadota > Alphaproteobacteria > Rhizobiales > Beijerinckiaceae > Methylocystis. The sequence continues at coordinate 135,671 of NZ_JAXMCX010000005.1, forward strand.
ATTTTGCGCATCGGCGGGACCGAGAAGAGAAGCCAGGCTGCGGTTTTGTGCTTCCCGTGGATCGGCTCCGAGGCAGGCGGCGAAGCGCGCATTGGCTCTCAGGATCATCCCGTCCGTGGTTAGGATCGCGAGCGGCGTCTGCGCCCGTTCGAAAACCGCGCCAAGCAGCGCGCTTTCCGATTTCGCTCGCGCGAGCTTTTCTTCGAGCGCCCTCGCGAGCGCCAGAGCGCTTTGCTCCGGCCCGGGCAGGGAAAATTCGCGATCTCGCTGGAGCGCGGTCGGCTGTTGCGCCTTCGGCGCCTCGAGCGCCGATTGGTGGGCCGGGGTCGCATCCGCCGCTGCGACGGCGCCCTCCTTGAGCGCTCGCGCGATTTCATCGAAAGCGATACGTTCGCTCGAACTGAGCGTCTCCAGCGCCTCCCGACCGCCGCGCGCGCTGGCAGGCGGGCGCAGCGTTACGATGCTGTCGGCCGACGGGCCAGCGAAACGCTTTTCGAAACTCGAACCGGAGTCCGTTTCCAGCGGCGGCGTGGCGTCGCCCGCGCCCCGACGCCCCGCCGAGCTGCGACGAAGAGTCGCCGCTTCATCGCCGTCCGCGACAGCCGGCGCGGCGTCCGCGGGAGATTTCGCGCCAAGTCCCAGCGCCGCGACGACAAAGAAGCCGCCGCCGATCGATTCGAGGCTGCGGCAAAGAAAGGCGATTGTCCGCGCCGCGCCGGCGAAGCGAAAGCGCAGGCGCTCGACGCGCAAATCGTCGCCACGCAGTTCGCCAAGCAGTTCGCTGGCGCATTCGGCCAGTCGCCGCGCGCCCGGCTCGTCGCCGCGAAACAGGCGTTCGCCGAGCGCATGCGCATCGTCGCCAAATGCGGCGCGAGCTGAATCATTCATAAAATCAATATGCAGAGGGTCGCCGCTGGCGACGATGATCGGCGTCCCGGCGGCGTCCAGAGCGGAAAAAACAGCATCGTCCGCGACGCAGGCGGCCGCCCGCGCGCCAAGTTCGAGCTCCTCTTGCGAACCGACCATTTGCCCTATCGCCGTCGACCGACGGTCTCGCTCGCCGCGCGCCTTTTTGGACGTCTCCCGGCATGACGTCAGACCACGCTGCGTTTGAGCAAAATTGCCCAAATGCGGAAACATAATTTAGACCATATGGTTAGAGCGCGATTTACGCGGAAGGCCGGGTTCCGCCGTTTCGCGAGCGCCCTCACGCAACGCAATCAAACTAATGGCGGCCGCGCGCGAGGTCCATGATCGCCATCGGTCTTCGATGCATTTCTATTAACGGTAGGGCCCGAAGCCTGGCTATTGCGCCGCACAAAATTGTTGCATTGCAGCATAAAATAGTGCAGGATGATGGGGCTCAACGGATGCCGCGCGGGGGGGCCGAGCGCCACGCGGGTATAAGCTGATTTGGTGCGGCATTGTTTCATTTGCACGGCACGGAGGTGCGCCATGGTCGAATCGATCTACCAAATTCCCAACGAAGTTCGCGATTTCGCGGAGAAGAGCGTCGAGCAGGCGCGCAAGGCCTTTGAAGGTTTCGCCGGCGCCGCGCAGAAGGCGATCGACACTTCGGCGGACATGCCGTTCGGCCTGCCGGCCGCCAAGGACGTGAGCGCCAAAGCTTTGTCCTTCGCCGAAGCGAACGTCAACGCCGCTTTCGATCTCGCCCAAAAACTCGTCCATGCCAAGGATCCGCAGGAAGTCTTCAAGCTTCAGTCGGAGTTCGTGCAGGCGCAGCTCAAGACGATCCAGGAACAGACTCAGGAGCTTGGCGCGACTTTTCAGCGCTCGACGAAATCCTAAAGGGGAGCAGTTGAATGGCCAATCCGCAGAACAATCCCCCTAAGCCCAAACCTGCCGAAGCGAAACGTTCGGCCCCTAGCGTCACGGAAATCGATGCCGAGGCGGAAGTGGCGCCGACCGGCACCGAAACTGTTATCGCCGAGTCGGCGCCGGTCGTCGTTGAAGCGCTGAAGCCGCCGGCGGAGAAGGCGCCGTCCACCGCCCTTGCGATCGCCGTCGAGATAAAGTCGGCGGAACCCGAGGCGTTCGATCCGGCGGCGTGGTCGCAAAAGTCCATCGACCTTTGGGCCGAGAACGCCACTGCGGTGCTCGACTTCGCCGAGCGCCTGGCCAACGCCAAATCGATCGACGAGGTGACGAGTCTTCAGTCGCGTTTCGTGAACGAACGGTTCGACACGCTGCTGCGTCATTCGAACGATCTGCTCACGCTCGCGCAACGTCTGTTCGGCCTCACGATCACGCCGCTCTTCGGCGTGCGCGCGGCGTAAGCGTCAACCGAATTAAGGGATGATCGGCGTCGCGGCGAGACTGCGGCGCTCTTTTCTCTAAAGCGTCGCGACGATTGCCGCGCGCAGCGTTGGCGTCACGTCGGGCATGACCCCGGTCCAGTCGCGAAACGCCGGGCGCGCCTGATGCAACAGCATGCCGAGCCCATCGACGGGCGTTGCGCCATGTTGACGCGCGGCCGTCAATAGAGGCGTCTCCAGAGGCGCGTAGACGATATCGGCGACAAGCGCCGATCTCGGCAATTCCGATAGCGATAGATCGAGCGGGGGTTGGCCGACCATTCCCTGGCTTGTCGCATTGACGACTAGTCCCGCTCCGGCGAGTCCCGCTGCTCGCTCATCCCAGGCGAAGGCCGACACGCGCGGCCCGAAATCGGCGGCGAGCGTTTCGGCCCGCGCCAAGGTGCGATTGAAGAGACGAATCTCCTTGGCGCCCGCTTCGAGCAATCCATCGACAATCGCGCGCGCGCCGCCGCCGGCGCCGATGATGACGCAGGGCGCGCTTTCGGCCAGCCAGTTTGGCGCGGCCTTGCGCAGTGAAGCGACGAAGCCATAACCGTCATAGTTCCGGCCGATGAGTTCGCCGTTCCTGTCGACGACGACGCAATTGACGGCGCCGATTCGCGCCGCGGACTGATCGACGCGATCGAGAAATTTTAGCGCCGTCTCCTTGTGCGGGATGGTGAGATTGCAGCCGGCGAAACCGAGCGCGGGCAGGGCGCGCAGCGCCGCTTCAAGCTGGCCGGGCTCGATCGGCAGCGGCGCATAGTAGCCTTCGACGCCATAATGCGCGAACCAGTAATTATGGATTTTCGGCGAACGCGAATGCGCGATCGGCCAGCCCATGACTCCGGCGAGAACAAAGCGGCGGTTGTTCGTCATGTCTTAGTCTCCGCATCAGGCGTCGGGCGCGACGGAAAAACCCGCCCCGCAAAATTCGACAAGCGCGGCTTCGTCCGCCGGCTCTTCGCGCAGCCCGTCGACTCGCGAAAGGCGCGGCCCGCGCCGCGCGGCGACGATCAGCGCGTCAAGCGCCGGACGCGGCCCGGCGGCGACCGCCTCGACCGCGCCGTCGCGCCGGTTGCGTGTCCAGCCGGCGAGGTCGAGCGCGAGCGCCTCACGGACCAGAAAGGCGCGATAGCCGACGCCTTGCACGCGGCCTTCGATGATGAGCCGGATGAATTCGATATCGCTCATGAAAATTCGACCGCGATATTGTCGATGAGCCGCGTCGCGCCGAGCTTCGCCGCCGCGAGCAGCCGAATTGCTCCCTCATCAACAGAGGAGACCGGCGCCAGAGTCTCGGCGCAGCGCGCTTCGAGATAGTCGACGTCAAAGCCGACTTCCGCAAGTCTGGCGCGCGCGGCCTGCGTCGCGGCGCCGATATCCTCTCCGGTAAGAATGCGGCGCGCAGCTTCGCTCAATGCGCCGTGAAGCTCTTTGGCGCGCTCGCGTTCCTTTGGAGAAAGATAGATGTTGCGCGAGGACATGGCGAGGCCGTCTGCTTCGCGCAGAGTCCGCGCGCCGAGAATTTCGGTCGCAATGTCGAGATCGCGGGCGAGACGTTTGATCACCAAAAGCTGCTGGTAATCCTTCTCGCCGAAGACGGCGACGTCGGCCTGCGCCTGATTCAGCAGTTTCGTTACCACCGTCGCGACGCCGGAAAAATGCGTCGGTCGGAATCGGTCTTCGAGATCGGCAAGGGCCGGCCCTTCCATCACGACCTTGGTCGAAAAGCCCGGCGGGTAGATTGCCTCGACCGGCGGCGCGAAGACGAGATCGGCGGCGACATTCGCAAGCTTCTCGACATCGGCGGCGAGCGTGCGCGGATAGCGCGCGAAATCCTCATTCGGGCCGAACTGCGCCGGATTGACGAATATCGTCACGACGACGCGATCGGCGACGCGGCGCGCCGCTTCGACAAGCGACAGATGGCCGGCGTGGAGCGCGCCCATCGTCGGCACGAGCCCGATGCGCTCGCCGGCGGCGCGGCGCGCGCGGACATAGCGGCGAAGGTCGTCGATCGCGCCGACGACGGCGACTGCTGCGGTCATGGACGGCGCCCTGCCTGACGAGTGGAGGCGAGTGTCGAGAGATAGCCGATATAGGCGCCGGGCAGCGATTGCGCGCGCGCCGCGGCGATGATCCCATCGAAATAGCCGGCGGGCGCGACGCCAAAATCGGGCCTGGCGCCGACATAGGTCAGCGCTCTGACCGCGCCGACAGGCTCGCGCAGGATAGGAAGATTTTTCTTGGCGTAGAGTCCGCGGGCCACGTCTTCATAGCGATCGAGCGCCGCGACGTCGCCGACCGCTACGTCCCACAATACGCCATGAACGCACATGCGGCGGTCCGGCGCGACGCTGACAAAGCCGGAAAGCATCTCGATCGTCCGATAGCCCGCGAGCCGCGCCCGCCCGATAAGCCGGGAGCGCGGACAGCGCGCCGCCATGGCGGCGGCGTCCATATTGGAGCCATAGGCGAAATAAAGCGGCACCCGCAAATCCCGGTCGCGAAGAAGGCGACGCGTGCTATATCACGTCCGGCGCGGAAGGGTGGCCGAGCGGTTTAAGGCACCGGTCTTGAAAACCGGCGTGGGGGCGACTCCACCGTGGGTTCGAATCCCACCCCTTCCGCCAAGAAGTCGAAATAAGACATTGTAATGAAAAAATTTCGTTTTTTGATTCCAGCGGAGGTATTGCAGTCAGTATTGCTTTTTGACGGCGCTTGATTCTTTGAGTGGCGCTTTCGCTAGCGGGCGAACTCACGCGGAAAATAGAACGTCTCCGACTCTCGATCTTGACGACAGCTTTCGAAGGGCGGAACCTGGCAACTATTCCAGCCGGTGGAGGGTTCACAGATGGCCAGCCCCAACGATTGCAGCCCCGATGTCGCCGTTCTAAATGAAATCCGTGAATTGACAGGACGCATCAGCGACGAGCGCACTCAATCACTCCTGCGGTCGGTTATTGATGCAGTAGCGCTAAATCCTCAGCCGTTACCGCCTCGAGCTCATCAATTATTGCAGGCAGTGGTCAACGCGCTCAACCCGCAGCCATTACCGCCCGGCCCAGCGTAGACCACTGAAGTTGGAACTCTATCTTATTCATTTTGCGCGACCGCTTTCAGCGACCACGACACCCCTCCCGCGCGAATAAGCGCCGGTCGTCGCCGGCCGGTCGACCCGAACAATCGCGACCAGCCACGACAGTTAATGCTATGCTAACGCGATGTGCGGACGTTTCACGCGGCGTCTCACGTGGGACGAGCCCCTCGGGCTCGCCGAGCCGATCGGCCAGCCGCGTGGGCAATCCTATTGGCCAGCGCCTCCCAAAATGCCGCGCGGCCATCGTCTCCTTTTCGGAGCAAGAATTCAGCTTGGCGCTCGAATGATTCCTGCGTAGCCGCGACCTCTCCCTCTGTCGCCGCCTCTGCAAACCTTCGGATGGCGTCGAAAGTCCAGCCTTCAACCCAATCGGGATTTGTCTTCCCGTCCATGGGGGATGCCCGCTATTGAATTCCGTCAAGCTCGCTTTGAATGCGTGACCCACGGCCGACAGTGGCGCATATCGGCTCGTCGGCGGAATGCGCGAGCACGCAGGGGAAATTCTATCAAAAGAGCGCGCCGTCGCACGTCATGCAAATGGCGGAGGAAGCCGTGCGGGAATGGATCGTTTCGCCGCGGGTCAATCGCTCGGGTCTCGGCGACGCCGACCCGCCTTAATCAAAGCGCAATGCGCATGTTGGCGTCGGCGCAGCGCCAAAAGCGCTAGCAATGGCGGCAAACATGCTTCTGAGATCGATCTTGAGTTGACTCAAGTGCGGTAAGGCGGCAGCCTGAAAGCGTGAATAGCCGGTCGCAGCGAAGGCTGAAACCCTGCCGATGGGCTTTCAAGTCAAGTGGACTGCGCCCGGAATCTCCGACTGGAGGCTCCAATGGCCCAGCAGCGCGGACCGGCAAGCCCGGCGCTCAATCCCCTCGTTCAAGACTTGCTTGCTGAAGGCGGCGGCAAGGTGCTCGCGATTGGCGGCTTTGTCGGACAGACAAGGAACGATCAGATACGGCTCTATGCCGATCTTAGTCTCCGCACGTATATTGAGATTGCCAAGGCTGATATTGTTCGGGTTGTCGAGACCCCAGATAAACCAGAGCAGCCTAGCATCATTTATATCAAGATCACTGCTGAACTGAAATACGTTCAAGAAGCATCGTTCCGGGCGGAGCAGGCCGTAGCTGCGATGGTATCGATATCCTGCGGCTGTGGCGATCAGAGCAATGCAACCGGCATAGCCGCGGCACAGCAAACCGGCGGGGGCGGCGTGCCTGACTTATGCGTCATGAACTGCCTCAGTAGTAGTGCGAATTGCCTGGTGCAGGCCGGAGGCGTAAATGCGCCTTCGTGGAGAAGGATATGGTGCGCCTTCAATTACTTTTTCTGCCGGTTTGGCTGCTTCTTGGGTGATCTATTCCCAACTCCCACCTAACACGCGGCGCCGTACCGCTGACAGACAGTCATCACGGACCGATCACGTTCATGCTGACCGACGGCGGCCCCCGAGCTGACGTCTATTTCGAGGTTAGCGCCAGTTCCATGAGCACGGCATCCTCAAGGTCGGATCGACGCTTAACTTCATCATTGTCGCCATTGAAGCCATAAAACGCGACCCACGCCGTCTTGTGACGCTCGATCGCCGTAAGGATCGGATCAAAAAGGGATATCTCCGCAGTGGCTGGCGAATTGGAGCGGCGCCGCTCAGCGATGGCGGCGAAGATGGGATGTGGTTCGGAGACTGCGCTGTCTCAGAGGCCCTGATGCCGGACGGCGGAAGGCTTACGGCTCCCTTTTTTTGAGAGTGACCGAAATCTCCGGCGCAACAAGGCATCATCGCAAGTTTGTCTATGACGGGGTAAAGCGCAGACAAGAAATGTGCCCCGGCCATTTCGGCCGGGGCTTTCATCTTCACTTCAGCCGCATGTTCTGCGACGGAGCGGCGGAAGGCGTCGGGACCGGCGGCAGACTGGCGGCGATCGCCTTTGCGGCGTCGCTGCAGGTCGGGTGGCCCCAGCCGAAGGCGCTGACCCCGGGCATCTGCCCCGGCTGCGGCGTGATGTCGTAGACGATATTGTCCGGCCGCGCAGCGTCGCCGGAAACGCCGCCCGGCACGTAATCCAGCTTGAGGAGATGGCGTGTCTTCCAAGCAATATTGTGATCCGCGCAGGAGGAGTCGCCAGAGACGCCGAGGGCGCCGATCAACTGGCCGCCGGACGCATAGAGCCCGAGCCCGCCGCCGAACACATTCACGCCGCCGACCTTGCCGCCGACCATCGGATCGTTCGGCTGGCCATTATTAGCGGAATTGCCGCCATACGCGACGCCGACATCGACGGGGTTGGAATGCTGCAGGCCGTAGAGCGAGCCGCCCGGCTGCGTCGCGCTGTAAAGATTGGCGGTCGACAATGCGAGGCCCGGTAGACTAAAGGCATTGGCGGTGTTGGCCTTTTGCGCCGAGATGGCGCGGCTGCCGGGCCATTGGTCGCCGCGATTGCCGCCGGTGAAGGCGACCGCGCAAACGACGCCGTCACGATTTACGATTGTCCCCCACATGTCGAGATTGAAGCCGCCATTGGGCGTATTGCGCGCAGCGACGAGGGCAGCGCGCAGTTGCGCTTGGCTCGGAAGCCCGGCGCAGGGGCTGCGGCCCGCTACCGGCGATTGCGCGAACACCGGCGTCGCGCAAATCACGCCGCAAAAAAGCGATACAACGGCAATTCCAATTTTTTTCATGCTCCCCCTCCCATGGCCACAAGTTTGCTTGTGCCAGATGTAATCCCGCCGCTATTCCCCAGATGGCGTGCGGAACTTTATCCGGGATTCGCCGGATAGGCCCCGCTTCGGATTTAACCCGCCATGCGCCAGACGAGCTGACGTTTCGGGCTAATTTTTGTCCCAACTGATAAGCTCAGGCAAGCTAGCTGCGCCTGCGCGCCGGATGATTGGGGCTGCGAATAGAGCGGCGCGCCGAGCGCCGAAAAATATCGCGATTGCAGTCTTCGAGACGGACCTTTCCCGTCATTTTTGATCGGACCCAAGACAGCCAAGCGTGATGCGCCGTTTATGCCATTTGAGAGACGGAAAAATCAGCCGAGTACAAATGTCGCGTCTGACCGAGCCTAAAGAATTTTTCCAAAAAAGCCCATTACCCCCGGCTGCTCGGCGCCGGAATGAGTTCTGGCGTTTACTTTGCCAAGATCAAGCACTGGATGCGACAGGCCCAGAAACGAACGATCGAGGACACTTGGCGGCACATCGGCCGCCTCGTCGAAGAGATCGAAACAAGCGAGAGCGCAAACTATTTCGCAAACGCCGGATACGCTTCCGTCAAATCGTGAACCGCTCTAGAGCCTGACATTCCTATTTGGCGCGTGGGTAAGCGCCGGTCGCGCGACTGGTTCGCCGAAACGCTGCGCCAACTTACATCCGATCAAGCGCCAGTCTGGTCCGGTTCCACAGAAACAGACTCCACATTTCGGAGCCGGGCGATTTGCGCCTCGAGGTCGGCGATCCGCGAGGCGAGCGGCGCTGTCATCGCACGCACCTCGTTGAGCGTGTAACGCTCGGTGATGTGCTGCGGACAATTCCAGTCGAACCCCTCGACCTTGATCAGGAACCCGCGTTCGACGCGGGCGCGGTAATCTGAGGTGTCGAGTCGAGACAAGGTCGCCTCGTCGTCTAGACCGATGATCTTCGCTCGCCCGAAGAGCTTCAGCCGGGTCTTGTTCGGATAGTCCATGAAGAACAGCGACACGCGGTCGTCATTCATCAGATTGCCGAGGCTGATATATTGCCGGTTGCCGCGGAAATCGGCGAAACCGATCGTGGAATCGTCCAGCACGCGCATAAATCCTGTCGGGCCGCCGCGATGCTGGATATAGGGCCAGCCGGTCTCGCCGATCGTCGCCATGTAGAACGAATCTCGGGCCGCGATGAATTCGGCCTCCGCCTCGCCGAGGCGATGGTTCCTGGTCTCCGGCGCTCCCTCCATTCGCGCATAAGCGTTGCGGCTGCCAAATTGCGCCTGCGCCTTCTTCACCGTCGGGGTGAAGGCGATCTCGGCGTAGCGATGCGGCATGGCGTCCTCCTGCGGGCTCGAGCCTGCGCCCCTACAGTCCGAGGTCGGAAAGACCGGGGTGATCCGCCGGTCGCGGACCTTGCGGCCAGCGGAATTTCCGTTCGCTCTCAAGGATCGGTTGATCGTTGATGCTCGCGAAGCGCCGTCGCATCAGCCCGCGCTCGTCGAACTCCCAGTTCTCATTGCCATGGCTGCGGAACCAATTGCCGGCGTCGTCGCGCGATTCATAAACAAAGCGCACTGCAATCCGATTCTCGGTGAAGGTCCAGAGCTCCTTGATCAGACGATAGTCGAGCTCGCGCGCCCATTTGCGTTTCAGGAACGCGACAATCTCGGCCCGGCCGACCGGGAACTCCGCGCGATTGCGCCAGCGGCTGTCCTCGGTATAGGCGAGCGACACGCGCTCCGGGTCGCGCGTATTCCAGGCGTCCTCCGCCATTCGAACCTTCTCAATCGCGGTTTCGCGCGTGAACGGCGGCAGCGGCGGACGGACGCTGGCGGGCTGAGTCGTTGCGGTCATTGAATTCTCCCCTTCAGGTTCAGAGTTCCGGCGCGGGCTCCGCCGCGCCGAAGCTGAGATAAGTCAGGCGGCCTTGTTCAGCTCGATCTCCGGGAAGTCGATCTCGATCTGTGTCGCCTTGCCCAGCAGATTGGTGAAGATGTTCATCGCGACATGGGTGATGATTTCGATGATCTCTCCATCCGAATGGCCGGCAGCGCGAACGGCGTCGAATTCCGCCTTGGTCACCTGTCCGGCATGTTCGACGAGGGCGCGGGCGAAGGCGAGCGCGGCTTCCGCCTTGGCGTCTGATGAACGCCCCATGCGGTTCGCCAACATTTCCTGATAGTCGAGACCGGCCTTGCGGCCGATCGCCGTGTGCGCCGAAACGCAATACTGGCAGGCGTTCTGTTCGGCGACGGCCAGCGCGATGCGCTCGCGCGTTTTGGGGTCGAGAAGACCGGCGCCGGCGATCGCATGAATGCCGAGGAAGGCGTTCAGCGCCTCCGGCGAATTGGCGAGCGCGCGGATGAAATTGGGGACGGCGCCAAGGCTGGTCTGGACGGCGTCCAGCAATTTCTTGGCTTCGCCAGTGGCGGATTTGGGGTCGATGACGGCGATTCGAGCCATGAGGTCGATCCTTTCTTCGTTGACGGGGCGGCGCTTCGCGCGCCGCTCGTCAGACAATGGCCCCTTATTATTCTTGTAAGAATATGTGATGTGTGGAATTCATTATTCCGATTAGAGGAATAAATTGGATCGCCTCCACGAACTCGAAGTCTTTGTCGCGGTCGCCGACGCCGGCAGTTTCGCCAAGGCGGGAGCGCGCCTGCGCCTGTCCCCTCCGGCGGTGACCCGGGCGATTTTTGCACTTGAGGAGCGTCTTGGCGCCCGTGTCTTCAACCGCACGACCCGCAGTCTGACCATCACCGACGTCGGTCAGCGCTTTCTGGAAAGCGCGCGACGCATCCTGAGCGATCTCGATTCCGCCGAGAAGGAAGCCGTCGGCGAAACGGCCGTTCCGAATGGCCATCTCACGCTCACCGCCTCAGTGACGTTCGGTCGGTCAGCGCTTGCGCCCGTCGTGTGCGCGTTTCTTAACGAGCATCCGCGCGTAACTGTTTCCGTGCTGCTGCTCGATCGTATCGTCAACCTTGTAGAAGAAGGGGTCGATCTCGCGATCCGCATCGGTCCTTTGCCGGATTCGAACTTGGTGGCGAAAAAGATCGGAACCGTCCGAAGGATGCTGGTCGCGAGTCCGGATTATCTCGCGCGGCGGGGCGTTCCGCAGACGCCAACCGATCTGCGCCTCCATTCCATGATCGCCTTCACTGGCCTCATGCCTAACCGCGAGTGGCGCTTTCTCGACGGCAAAAGCGGGAACAGCATTTCCTTTGTCCCGCGGCTCGAAATCAACGACGCGGTTGCATCGATCGCCGCGGCGGAAATGGGAGACGGGATCACCGTGGCCCTGTCCTACATGGTCGCCGACCGGATTCGCGACGGAAGACTCGCGCCGGTTCTCGACAATTTCACGCCGGCGCCGGTCCCGGTGCATCTGGTCTATCCGCAGAGCCGCTTGGTCTCATCTAAGCTGAGAGCATTTATCGACTTCGCCGCGCCGCGTCTGCGCGCCACGCTCGACAGTCTCAACCTTGCGGCAGCCAATGCCAATGGCCATGCGACTGATGGGCTGTAGGAGTCGGCGTTTGTGGGGGATGGGGCGATGGACTCGCCATGAGCGACAAGGCGCAGGCGCGCGCCAGCATGATTGGCCGAAAGCGCGCGAGTGGCTCTTACCCTCTGCCTTCGACCAAGCGCATTGGTCGCTTCAAGTTGCAGCGCCTCGTCTGGCATAGGGCCGCGCGCGGCCCTATGGCGCGACGCTTAGGCGGAAAGGATCGCGCTCAGGCGGGAGAAGGCCTTCGAGCTGTAATTGCCGTAGGGGAGGCTTTCGAAAAAGGCTTCGGTCGCCTGCGGATTCCGGCCCCAGGCGATCAGCACGCCCGCCACCGCCAAAAGCAGAAGGGAAAGCAGCGTCGACGAAAGGCCGGCGAGAACGCCAACCGCCAGAACGATTCCAATCTTGGTGATGTTGCTGATCGCCATCGCTGATTCTCCTGATCGCGCCTCGAACTGCATTCGCATACAGCAATATGGTTAATCGAAAGTTATCATCCGCCAGCCGGCGGCGCCGCGCGCGACTCGACGCGTTCTGCGCCGCCGGCTTTCTCGGATCCGAGCAAGGAAACGGGTCAATGTCGCTCGTTCGAAGCAGCGCCCCCGCCACCGAGATCGAACGCCCAGTTGAGCGAGGCGTTGAATGACTGCGTATTGAGGGCGCCCGCAGTGCTCGCCGGAATATAGCCGATGGAGGTTACGTCAGTTCCGGGCACCGACGCGGCGTACCAAGCCAAATAGTAACTCCTCGTGCTTCGTGTTTGAGAGAAGGTATAGTTGAAATCGACAAACCAGGACGGCGTCAGGAAATAGGTGACGCCCGCCGTCGCGGCCCCGCCCCAAACCCAGTGCGAATTTTGATAATTCGCGGGAAGCTCCGTCTGATTGATCGTCGCGCCCTGGGAATGGCGAAAGCCGGTGAGATTATTCAGATTTGTTTGAATTTGGGAGAAGGATGGCCCCGCGCCGAGATAGATGAACCCGTTCGAGAATTGGCGCCCGATAAAGGGCGTCAGAACGAGCTGGTGGTTGATGCGCATCTGATAGGACTGAAGATAGCCCGTCCCAAAGAAACGCAGGCTATCTTGGCCGCCGACCGCGAAAGTAAACGCGCCAAACTGAGGGATGAACACGTTTGGCCGCGAGGCCTGCGCATCCAAATAAGTATAAGAAAATTTTGACCCCCAGAGCCAGTTGGAGTCGGCAAAATGATTGAAGTAGCTGATCTGTCCAACCGGCGCGATTTGCAATTTCGGGATCAAATTGACTTTCGTGCTCCATTGCGCAAAGCCATGGCCGAAAAACAGCCCCTTGCCGTCAAGGTTGTTTGACGTTCCCGCCCAATCAAGATTTTGCTGGTCGAATGTCGTCAGGTTGAGATTGCCGCCGACGCCGATCGCCAAAGCGGATTTGGGCACAAGCGAGGTCGGCGCCGTTTCTGCGTCAAAGCGCGCGATCGCCGGCGCCCCGCCCCAGTTGAAATGGTAATTTAATCCGGTGCGCAGCGTGTTCCACCGCGTGCGGCTGATGGCGCTTCCAAAGACGCCGCCGCGTGCGCCCGCGTCGCCGGAAACGTCGGTGAAAAGATATTCCGCCCTGACCGACCAATTCGGCATGAACATCCATTCCACGCCGCCGCCCGCCGTCCAACCGGTCCGTACGGCTGAGATCTGATTGGCCAAAGAGCCGCCATAGGCGTTTTCAACTTCGGCATAGGCGAAACCGCCCGTTCCATACATCAATAGCGTCGGCAGGGGGGTGACGCCGAGGCGCGCGCGCGCCGTTCCGAACCAGCGAACGGAAACGCCGCCGCCGACCCATCCCGGGATGTAGGTGACCTGGCCATTGCTGTTCTGCAAATAGCCGGGCGCGACGCCGCTGCCGGAAAGCAGGCTCGCGCCCTGAAAATCGGCTTCCGCGCCAATGAGCGCCAACGGCGTGAGCGCGTAATTATAGCCGATCTGGCCGCCGCCGATCACCCCGCCGCCGGGCCCAAGAGCCGTCAGGCTGTTGGTGATCCCGCCGTGCAAGGCGTCCGGCTGCCACATATTGCCGTTGCGGCCGTCGACGCCCCATCCCGCGCCGACATTCAGACCGCCATAGAAACCGGTCCAAAGGGGAAGGGCGGCGGAAGAGGTCGCGGCGTCCTGCGCCACGGAGAGCCGGGGGAATAAGGCGCAGCCGATCGCCAGTCCAAGATGAATCTTCGCCGCAAAGACAATCGCTTTTTTCATCGCGCACCCCGGCCAGCAGAAAATCCGAAAGCTTCGCTGCACCAGTAAGGCTTTAGCTGAACGACGCGCAACACAGAGACGGCGATATAGTCCGTTTGTCTTCCAGATGTGTCCTTGCGGCAACATCAACTGCTCATCATTTCGCCGGTTCTGGCGTCATGGCGCTCGCGACGGCGCTCGCGACGGCGTTCGCGCCGCCGCGCGCCGCTTGCTATGTTTTTTTGGCTGTATGCGCTGCGCCACGGCGGTTAGGGCGGCGTGCAAGCCGCGCGATGTTCATCGCAGGCGGCGGAACGAACCATCGCTGTCGTCTTCGTCAAGTTCTATGGAAAAAACTTCGGGCGCTTCGCCGCGCGCTTATGTGTGAGGCTGAGTGGGGAAAAGCCTCAGCCTGAGTAATAGCCGACGATCGCCGCGCCGATGAAAAAGCCGATCGCCCCCAAAATCACCAGCCTCGTCAACCCTTCCGGCATGTTCTTTCTCCGATCGGCGCCGCTCGCTTCAAACTAGTCATCCGTCCTCCAAGATCAAGAAGCGTCAAGCGCGGGAGGAGACAGCCGTCTATTCGCCAAGGCGCAATAAAAAACCGCAGGCGAAAGGCCTGCGGTTTGAAAAATTTTGGCGTGCGTTCAGTAGTTGTAGAAAGCGACGCAGACGCGGTTGCCGTTATAGTCCCAGCCCCACTTGGCGCAACGTTGCGGCGGCGCGGTCGCTGCGCCGACGATGGCGCCTGACGCCGCGCCAATTGCGGCGCCGGCAAGCGTGCCGCCCGCGCGTCCGCCGGACGCCAGCGCGCCGATGCCCGCGCCGCCAAGTCCGCCGATCACGGCGCCGCCCGCGGCGCGTTCGCCGGGCGTGTTGCAGGCCGTAAGCGGCGCGACCGCCAAGAGGGCGGTCGTCAGCAACAGAACTTTCTTCATGCAGTGCTCCTTGCAAGGGCGACTTAGGATCGCTCCATCGAGGCGAGGCGGCGCCTGAAGATGAAATGCGCGCCGCGAATTCTCTATGACGCCGCGGCCCGCAGCCGCTTGGGTAAGCCGCGAGCCGCATTGGCGTCGCGCAGAGCTTAATCAAACCCTGCCGCGATGGCTGTCGCAAAAATACAACATCGGTAGACCTTCGCGCCTGCGCGGTTCAGGAAAAAACCCAAATTCGACCGGTTTTCGCCTCCGAGGACGCGCGCGGCCCCCTTGGCGTCCGCTTGGGATATGACCGCAAATTTGCTAGCAGCCATGGTCGCTTGATTGAAGGAACGTCGCCTCATGGATGCAGCCGCCCGCGCCGAGGAGTTTCGCCGCCGTCTCGACGCCAACGCCGAGGCGACCGAAGCCGCGCTCGACGCGCTGCTGGCGCCCGCGCCGCTGCCGGGCGAGATCGTCCGTCCGGCGCGACTTCTCGAGGCGATGCGTTATTCGTCGCTTGGCGGCGGCAAGCGGCTGCGGCCCTTTCTCGTCATCGAATCGGCGCGGCTCTTCGGGGTCGGCGGCGAAGCGGCGTTGCGGACCGCCTGCGCGCTTGAAATGATTCATTGCTATTCTCTCGCCCATGACGATCTGCCGGCGATGGATGATGACGATCTGCGCCGCGGCCGGCCGACGACTCATAAGGCCTTCGACGAAGCGACGGCGATCCTCGCCGGCGACGGATTGTTGACCTACGCCTTCGACGTGATCGCCGATGCGAAGACGCATCAAGACGCCGGCGTGCGCGCCGCTCTGGTGCTGGCGCTGGCGCGCGCGGCGGGACTTGGCGGCATGGTCGGCGGACAGGCGCTCGATCTTGCCGCCGAAACCGCAGCGACGCCGCTTACGCTCGATGAAACCCTGCGGATGCAGGCGATGAAGACCGGCGCCCTGCTGCGCTTTGCTGTCGACGCCGGCGCGATCCTCGGCGCGGCGTCAGAGTCGCAAGCGCGGGCGCTGACCCGCTATGGCGAGGCGCTCGGCGCCGCCTTCCAGATCGCCGACGACATTCTCGACGCCGAAGGCGACAGCGCCGCGCTCGGCAAGCGCGCCGGCAAGGACGCCGAACGCGGCAAGGCGACCCTCGTCGGACTTCTCGGTCTCGACGCCGCGCGAGCGAGATGCGACTCGCTCGTCGAACAAGCGACCGAGGCGCTGCGCGAAACGGGAATAGGCGAGGGAACCGAGATTCTCGCCGAGGCCGCCCGTTTCGTCGCGGCGCGGCGTAACTGAGGGATCGCGCTCTTGCGCCGACCGGGACTGCCCAACATTCCGCGGCGCGCCTCGGCGCTCCTGGCGCCCCTTCGAATCATCGGCGCGCGGCCGCAGCTTTTTCTCAGTCTCGCTTTCGGCGTCAGCGTCGGATTTTTTTTGCCGCAGGCGATGCAGCCGGTCGCGCGCGCGCTTGTGGCGTGGAACGCCGTCGCTCTTTGCTATTTCGCTCTAGTCTACATGCTCATCGCCACCGCCACGCATGACACGATCCGCGAGCGCGCGCAGCGTCTCGACGAGGGCCGCGTCGTCATGCTGTTGCTGACGACGGCGATCGCCACCGCCTCCTTCGGCGCGGTGGTGATCGAGTTAGGTTCGGTGAAGTCAATGGACGGCTGGGAGAAGGGCGCATCGATCGCGCTGACGATCCTCACGGTGCTGAATTCCTGGCTGTTCCTGCACCTCACCTTCGCCTTTCACTATGCGCATGAATTTTATTTGGAGGAAGAGCACGATTCGCAGGAGCCGCCAGCGGCGAGAGGCGGGCTGCATTTTCCCAACACCACGATGCCGCAATATGTCGACTTCCTGTATTTTTCCTATGTGATCGGCGTCGCGTTTCAGACCGCCGACATCGAGACCTGCTCGTCGCCGATGCGGCTGCTCGTCGCCACGCATGGCATCGTGGCGTTTTTCTACAACACCACGATCCTCGCGCTCATGGTGAATGTCGCCAGCCAATTGGTGTGAAGGACAGATGCGCGTCGCCGCCGCAGAAATCGACTTCAAGAGCGAAGCGGCGCGACTGCGCGCGATATTGATCGGCTCCGTCGGCAATCTGGTCGAATGGTACGATTTTTACGTCTATTCCGCCTTTTCGCTTTATTTCGCCGACTCGTTTTTTCCCGGCGACGATCCCGTCGCGCAAATGATGTCGGCTTCGGGCGTCTTCGCGCTCGGCTTCTTCATGCGCCCGATCGGCGCCTATATTTTCGGCCGCATCGGCGATGGCCGCGGACGACGTCTCGCGCTGATGCTCTCCGTTCTGCTGATGTGCCTTGGCTCGCTCCTCATCGCCCTCGCGCCGACCTATGCGATGATCGGCGTCGGCGCGCCGGCGACGCTGCTGTTTGCGCGCCTGCTGCAGGGCGTGAGTCTTGGCGGCGAATATGGATCGAGCGCGACCTATCTCGCCGAAATGGCGCATCCCGAGCGCCGCGGCTTCTATTCGAGTTTCCAATATGTGACGATGATCGCCGGGCAATTGCTGGCGCTTTGCGTGTTGCTCATTCTGCAGGATGTCGCGCTCGACGCTCAGGCGCTGCGCGATTGGGGTTGGCGCGTCCCCTTCGCCTTCGGCGCGCTGCTTGCGATCGTGGCGCTCATCATGCGCCGCGATCTTGCCGAGACGCCGGCTTTTGAGGCCTCCCGCGCCGAAGAGCGGCGCGGCGGGCTGAGCGCGCTCCTCGCGCACAAGCGCGAGACGGCGACGGTCGTCGGGCTGACGCTCGGCGGCACGATCGCCTTCTATGTCTATACGACCTATATGCAAAAATTTCTCAAACTGTCGGCCGGCCTGAGCGATCGCCAGACGACGTGGATCGCGGCCGGCTCGCTGCTCTTCGCGCTCTGCCTTCAGCCGATCTATGGCGCATTGTCGGATCGTATCGGCCGCCGATCGATGCTGATCGCCTTCGGGCTGTTGGGAACGATTTTCACGGTTCCCCTGCTAACCGCCATACAGGATGCGCGCGACGCCTGGACCGCCTTCGCGCTCATCTGCTGCGCCTGGCTGATCGTCGCGCTTTATACGTCGATCAACGCCGTCGTGAAGGCGGAGCTCTTTCCCGCCGCGATCCGCGTCACCGGCGTCGCTTTGCCCTATGCGGCGACCGTGTCGGTCTTTGGCGGTTCGGCTGAATATGTGGCGCTCTGGTTCAAGGCCCACGGCCACGAGCGCTGGTTCTTCTATTATGCGAGCGCGGCGATTTTCATCTCGCTCATCGTCTATGCGACGATGCCGGACACGAAAAAGAATTCGCGCATTGAGCGGGAAGAATCCTGATGCGACGCAAATATTGAATAACGCCGGCGTCGCTCGCCCCAGCGGTGGATTGCGTCGTCGCCGTGCGCTCTGAAGCCGCCAGATCAGGGACCGGCGTGCGCGAGTTCGACCTGCGGCGGCCGCGTCGACTTATCCTCGAACTTGGCGCGATAGACGACGAAATTCTCCATCACCCGCTGCACGTAATTGCGCGTTTCGGTGATCGGAATCCGCTCAACCCAATCGATCGGATCGACATGGGGCTTGCGCGGATCGCCATAGGCGTCGATCCATTGCTTCACCCGTCCGCCGCCGGCGTTATAGGCGGCGAAGGTGAGGAGATAGGCGCCGCGATATTCGCCGAGCAGAATGCCGAGATGCGCCGCGCCGAGCTGGGCGTTAAACGGCGGATCCTTGAGCATCCGCGAAATATCGAAGCTCACGCCGCGCATCGAGGCGGTGTGTCGCGCCGTGGAGGCGATCATCTGCATCAGGCCCATGGCGCCGGCGGATGAAACCGCCTTCGGGTCAAAGGCGCTTTCCTGGCGCGCGACGGCGAAGACGACCGAGCGTGACGCCGAGCCTGGAAGGGCGTTGAAATCGGGAACGCCATAGCCAGGGAAGGCGACGTCGTCGAGCGCGATGCCCCGATAGGACGCCGCCTTGCCGTAGATGAGCGAGAGCTTCGCGTCGCCCTGGCGGGCGATGATCTCGCCGAGCGCAGCGACCTGAGTCTCTTCACGCAAATATTTGGCGCTGTCGAGCGAAAGCGGCGCGGCCACCTCCTTCTCGCCGATGGCGAACAGAAGCTCCGCGATTCGAACCGCTTCGTCCCGCTTGTCGCCGGATGCGGCCGGCGGCGCCGGACGAAGCGGGCGGTCCTCGGCGCCGAGCCGGGCGCTCGCCAATTGTCCGTAGAAGGTGGTCGAATGCGTCGCCGCCTGCAGATAGAAATTCTGCGCCCGTGAGTCGTTTTCGGCCTCGGCGGTGCGGCCGAGCCAATATAGAGCGCGAGACTTTTGCAGCGGCGTTTCGGCAATCTCTGCAAGCGTCTTGAAATGGCGCTCGGCTTTGATCGGATCGCCAAGGAAACGCAAGGCGATCCAGCCGGCGTTGAACTCCGCGTCGACCCGGTTGCTGGTCTTAACCGCAGCATGCTGCGCGCAGAGAATATAAGAAGTTTCCGGGTCGCCTTGATCGAGCAGCTTGCGCGCCACGATCCGCCGTTCTTCCCACCAAAGATCCCCGTCGACGACCTGTTCGATGGCGTGCGGGGCCTTGCGCAAAAGAGCGCCGGCTTCAGCGAATTTGTTGGCTTTGCGCAGCTTATGCACGCGTCCGTAGAGCAGCCCCGGATCATTCTGCACGGACGGCGGCAAAGACGCCGCCAATTTATCGGCGCCGGAAATCCGCGCGCGGGCGAGCAGCACGACATCCTTGCCGGCAAGTTCGGCGCTCCGCAGGGCGAGCGAATTCTTCCCCGCGTAGAGCAGTCGATCGGCGCGGAACTTGTGATCGGCCGGCGTCAGCAGCTCGCCGAGCTCCTTATTGAAAATCGTATCGAATCCCTGTCCGATATCCTCGTTGCGCCAGGCGTCGCGCGCCAGAGCCGCCGCTGTTTCGAAATCGCCTTCGCGCGCGGTGGCGCGCGCCAGGGCGTATTTACCATAGGCGGTGAGCGGCTTCGTTTCGGCGAACCAGGCCAGCACGACCTTGTCGGGCTGATGCTCGGCGACAAGCGCTGCTTCGCCGCGCCGGCGCAGCCAGTCGCCGGCCGGCCAGTTCGGATGGGTCGCCAGGAATGAGGCGATGCGGTTGAATCCGGCGTCCTGCGTGTGAAGCCGCAGGCCGACCCATTGGGCCGCGGCGGCGACGAGGGGAGCCTGCGCGCGCGACGCGGCCTCATCGCCATGAACGAAATCGCCGGCCTTATAGGCCGCGACCGCCTGAATGAAGGCGTCTGCGTCCGCCCCGAGCAAGGACGCAGCGGATTCGGCGAAAGTCTCGGCGCCATTGAGCCAGCGCGTCGTCGGGGCGTTCGCCACGATCGGCGGCAGGTCGCCATCCTCTTCGGCGCTAAACAGCGAATTCTCGACCGGATGCGCCGCCTCGTCGTCAATGTGGCCGCGCGCCACGAATTCGCGGACGGCTTCCTGCAGCGAGCCGACCCGCGCGCGCCAGGCGCCGAGGCTTAAGGGGATCGTGGGCGTCCGCCGCCAAGCCCCCCGTCGCGCTTCGCCGTCAGCGAGACGGTCAAAACCGGTAAAAGCGGGCGCGGCGATCGCGAGGGCGGCGATGCCGATCGTGAGTTTGAAGCGTGTCGCGACGCGTCGAGGCAACATCATCACCGCGTTTCCCTTAACTGGCGTGAAAAAGCTGCACTCATTTGGTTTACGAAGCTTCAACTTCGCGCGCCGGCTGTGATTTCGAGCGCTCCCTTCGACTCTCGCGCAGGGCTTTCCTCGGCGCAGCCCAGCGGCTATGAAGGTCGGCTCAATCTTAGCGACGCAAATACGGCGGCTCTGGGGCATAGGGAAGGCGTTGATTCAATGAGTGGAAGGCCGATTTTTCATGGGTCGATAACGGCCCTGGTGACGCCGTTTTCCCATGGAGAAGTCGACTATGACGCCCTGCGCGCGCTGATCGATTGGCAGATCGAAAACGGCACGCATGGCCTAGTGCCGGTCGGCACGACAGGCGAAAGCCCGACTCTCAGCCATGAGGAGCATGGGCGCGTCATCACCGAGACGATTCGCGCCGCGCGTGGCCGGGCGCCGGTTATCGCCGGCGCGGGCTCGAACAATACCCGCGAGGCGATCGCCATCGCCGGCCATGCGGAGCGCGCCGGCGCCGACGCGCTGCTGATCGTCACGCCCTATTACAACAAGCCCAATCAGGAAGGGCTCTATCTGCACTTCAAGGCGATCAACGACGCCGTCTCGATTCCGATCATCATCTATAATATTCCGCCGCGTTCGGTGATCGACATGAGCGTCGAGACGATGAAGCGCTGCGCGGAGCTGAAGAACGTTGTCGGCGTGAAGGACGCCACCGGCAATATCGGCCGCATCTCGCTCCAACGCCAGGCGATGGGACCGGAGTTCATCCAACTGTCGGGTGATGATCTCACCGCGCTCGCCTGCATGGCGGCGGGCGCGCATGGCTGTATTTCAGTCGTCGCCAATATCGCGCCACGGCTTTGCGCCGATCTGCAGAACGCCTGCCTTGCCGGCGACTTCGCCAAGGCGCTGGAGATTCAGGACAGGCTGACGCCGCTGCATGTCGCGACCTTTCTTGAGGCCGGCGTCACCGGCGCAAAATATGGTCTGTCGCTTCTCGGCAAGGTCGAGGAAGAAGTGCGGCTGCCTCTCGTGCCCTGCACGCAGGCCACCAAGGACCGCATCCGCGCGGCGATGGTTCACGCCGGCGTTCTCGCGGCCTAAAGTTTCAGATTCGCGTTTCACCTTCGTCGGAGCGCTTCGAGGATCGTCAGTGGCCGCAAAGCCGGAGCCGAATTTCAAGATCGTCGCCGACAATCGCAAGGCGCGCTACAATTACGAAATCGGCGAAACATTTGAGGCCGGGCTGGCGCTGACAGGCACCGAGGTGAAGTCGCTGCGCACCGGCAAGGCGACGATTGCGGAGAGTTACGCCCATGTCGATCGGCAGGGCGAAGCGTGGCTGGTCAACGCCAACATCCCCGAATATCTCGCCGGCAATCGGTTCAATCATCCGCCGAAACGGCCGCGCAAGCTGCTGCTCAAATCGCGTGAACTCGCCAAGCTGTCGCAGGCCGTCGAGCGCGAAGGCATGACGATCGTGCCGCTTAAGCTCTATTTCAACGCCAAGGGTCGGGCGAAGCTGCAACTTGCCTTAGCGAAAGGCAAGAAGCTGCACGATAAACGCGAAGTCGAGAAGAAGCGCGACTGGAGCCGCGAGAAAGGCCGCCTGCTGCGCGCGCGGGGGTGATTGACGGGGCTCAAAAATTTTCGGCCTCTCGAATGCGAGAGGCCGAATTGCTCAATTTCCATTTACGCGCGTAGAGTTACTCGCCTTCGTCTTCGGCGTGCGCCGCCTGTGGCGTCGTCGGACGCGGGCGCTCCTGATAGCGCTGCATGCGCTCGGCGCGTTCGCCAGGATCGCGGCCGATCTTGCCGACGAGATGGATGAGGTCGATGAATTCGTCGGCCTGGCGACGCAATTCGTCGGCGATCATCGGCGGCTGAGTGGTGATCGTCGAAATCACCGACACGCGCACGCCCTTGCGTTGCACCGCCTCGACCAGCGAGCGGAAGTCGCCATCGCCCGAGAACAGAACCATGTGGTCGAGATGCTCCGCCATCTCCATGGCGTCGACCGCAAGCTCGATGTCCATATTGCCTTTGACTTTGCGACGGCCCAGCGAATCGACGAATTCCTTCGTCGGCTTGGTCACGACCGCATAGCCGTTGTAATCGAGCCAGTCGATCAGCGGCCGGATCGAGGAATATTCCTGATCCTCGATCAAGGCAGTGTAATAGAAGGCGCGGATCAGACGGCCCTTGCCCTGAAATTCGCGGAGCAAGCGTTTATAA
Organism: Methylocystis sp.; assembly: GCF_046349115.1. Lineage (GTDB taxonomy): Bacteria > Pseudomonadota > Alphaproteobacteria > Rhizobiales > Beijerinckiaceae > Methylocystis. The sequence goes on from NZ_JAXMCX010000005.1 coordinate 158,322, forward strand.
TCAATATCGAAACCCAGCGATTTCGCGGTCGCGTATAGGTTCGCGCCGTCAATGAATAACGCAATTCGTTCGATATCTGCCATATTCGTCTCACGGTCGGGTTAGTGTGTTCATGCTGCGGGTTGCGTATTATGCCGTCAACCCGCAGCTCAGCGTTTAGCTCAATCGTCTCTCGGCGTTTAGCTCTAATCTCTCAATGGCCGGCCCCAAAACCATCCCCCGCGATAGAGCAGATTTTGCCGCATCCGCCGGGTCGTTCAGCAACCATTTTGAAAAAGCGCTGCACGCGTCTCCTTCAAATACATCGCCTTTCGATGTCACAGCGTCAAGAGCAACTGCGTCATTTTACGGGCCGATCTTCGGGGATTTTCTGGAAAGAATCCGAAAAGCAGCGTCAAATCGATAGGATGACCCATCTAGCTTTAAGAGATTATTGCCTAATTTTCATAATTGGCGTATCAGCGCTACTCCCCAACAGAATGGAGCTTGACGGCAGATGGCGCGCGTTACTGTCGAAGATTGCATCGACAAGATCGAAAACCGCTTCGACCTCGTTCTTCTCGCGGCGCATCGGGCGCGGAACATTTCGTCGGGTCAGCCAATCCTGGTCGATCGCGATCGCGACAAGAACCCGGTTGTCGCGCTTCGCGAAATCGCCGAGGAGGCGCTCGCGCCGGAAGATCTGTCCGAGGATTTCATCCACTCGCTGCAGCGTCACGTCGAAGTCGACGAACCGGAAGCCGAGACCGCGCCTGCCTTGACGCCGGCGGTCGGCGTCGACCTCGAGGGCGAAGGCCAGTTCGATCGGATGACCGAAGAAGACTTGCTGCGCGGTCTCGAAGGTCTTGTGCCCCCGGCCGAGGTCGAAGACGAAGCCGAGTAGATTCTGACGATCGCTCGACGACGGCCGGACGCCCTTTCGCTCGGCCAAGTCTCCCACACAAGTTTCACACGAATCCAGCCAAGCCTTATATACGCGCATCGTCGCCATTGGTCATGGCGGCCCGGCTGCGCTATCCTCGCTTGGCTACATCCGCCGCCCCGGCGCAACTCGCTCGCCCCGTGCATTAAATTTCCGTAAGGGAGGGCTGGCGCGTCGGCGCGCAACCTGTTTTTGGCGCCAAGCGCATGATGCGTCAGTACGAACTCGTCGAACGCGTGCGGAAATACAACCCGCGCGTCGACGAGGATTTGTTGAACCGGGCCTATGTCTACGCCATGAAGGCGCATGGCGCGCAGACCCGCGCCTCCGGCGACCCTTATTTTTCGCATCCGCTCGAAGTCGCGGCGATTCTCACTGATCTGAAGCTCGACGACGCGACGATCGTCGCGGCGGTGCTTCACGATACGCTCGAAGACACCGATGCGACGCGCGAAGAGATCGATCGCCTGTTCGGCGAACAGATCGGCAGACTGGTCGAGGGTCTGACCAAGATCGAAAAGCTCGATCTCGTCACCAAACAGGCGCGCCAGGGCGAGAATTTCCGCAAATTGCTGCTCGCCGTCGCCGAAGACGTGCGCGTGCTGCTCGTCAAGCTCGCCGACCGGCTGCACAATATGCGCACGCTGCATTTCGTGCCGCAGGACAAGCGCGCCCGCATCGCTCAGGAAACGCTCGACATTTATGCGCCGCTCGCCGGCCGCATGGGCATGCAGCGCTTGCGCGAGGAGTTGGAAGGCCTCGCCTTCCGTCATCTGATGCCAGAAGCGCATCAGACCATCGAACAGCGCCTGCATGATCTGCGCACCAAGAACGGCCGCATCATCAGGCGCATCGAGGACGAACTCACCAGAGAATTCGCGGCGCGCGGCATCACCGCGGCGGTCACCGGGCGCCAGAAGTCGCCCTATTCGGTATGGCGCAAGATGGAGCGCAAATCGATTTCCTTCGAGCAGCTATCAGACATATTCGGCTTTCGCATCATCGTCGGGAGCGTCGAGGACTGTTATCGCGCGCTCGGCGTCGTTCACACGAAATGGCCAAACGTCCCCGGCCGCTTCAAGGATTATATTTCCACGCCGAAACAAAACGACTATCGCTCGATTCACACGACTGTGATCGGCCCCGGCCATCAGCGCGTCGAACTTCAGATCCGCACCGCCGAAATGCATGAGATCGCCCGCTTCGGCATCGCCGCCCATGCGCTTTACAAGGACGCGATCGGCGCGCAGGGCCGCGAGGAGCTGGCCAAGGAAAGCCGCGCCTTCCGCTGGCTGCAGGAAACCCTCGATCTTCTCGCCCATGGCGACAGTCCCGAGGAATTCCTCGAACATACGCGGCTTGAGCTGTTTCAGGATCAGGTGTTCTGCTTTACGCCGAAGGGCGGATTGATCGCGCTGCCGCGCGGCGCGACGCCGATCGATTTCGCTTACGCCGTGCATACCAAGCTCGGCGATTCGGCGGTCGGCGCGAAAATCAACGGGCGCGTCGCGCCCGTGCTGTCGCCATTGAAGAACGGCGACGAGGTTGAGATCATCCGCGCCGAGGGCCATGTGCCGCCGGCCGCCTGGGAGGCGGCGGTCGCGACCGGCAAGGCGCGCGCCGCGATCCGGCGGGCGACGCGCGACGCGGTGCGTCACCAATATGCGGGACTCGGCCGGCAGATCGTCGAACGCGCCTTCGAGCGCGCCGGCCGCGTCTGGAGCGAGGACAAGCTGAAAGCGGCGCTGACTCGGCTGGCGCGCCCTTCCGTCGAAGACGCGCTCGCCGCTGTCGGGCGTGGCGAAATCTATTCCGGCGACGTGGTCAAGGCGGTCTATCCGGATTTCAGCGAGGAGCGCAAAGCCGCGCCGACGCCGATCGCGCCGGGCGAGCCGGGGTGGTTTGGCGTCAAGGCCAACGCCAATGTGGTGTTCAAGGCGCCGGGCGCGAAGGATGACGGCGGCGGCGCGATACCCATCCGCGGGTTGCGCGGCGACGCGCCGGTCAGCTTCGCGCCCGAGGGCGGCGCGGTGCCCGGCGACCGCATCGTCGGCATTTTCACGCCGGGCGAAGGCATCACCATCTATCCGATCCAGTCGCCCTCGCTCACCGCTTTTGATGATCAGCCCGAACGCTGGCTCGACGTGCGCTGGGATATCGAGGCGGGTTCCGCAGCGCTGTTTCCCGCGCGTCTCGTGGTGACGGCGATCAACGAGCCGGGTTCGCTCGGCGCGCTGGCGACGCTGATCGGCGAAACCGGCGCCAATATCGACAACATCAGCTTCAAGGCGCAATCGCCGGACTTCCGCGAAATGACCTTCGATCTCGAAGTCGCGGATTTGAAGCATCTGAACAGCATCGTCACGCGCCTGCGATCAAGCCCGCTGGTGAGCAAGGTGGAAAGGGTGATTGGGTAGGTGGTTACGGCGTGACAGTCGACGGCGGCTCCAAGTCGTCATCCATTTCGTTCATCCTGCGCAGAGCCGCAGAAATCGCCAATGTGACGGCTGCAGATCCAACGAGAGCGACCATCCATAGAGTCAACGTGGACCCGCAAAGCTCGACGGCGATATAATAGCTAGAAAATATCGCCGCCGCGCCGATCAGGGGCAAAATCAAGCGCCAGACAAGACGCGCCACAGATTTGATCAAGGTTGGCCGGTCAAACGTCGATCTCCGTCTGAAAGCCGCGCGCAGAGACGGCCCGGCGACGACGCCCGCTATGATTGTAAAACCAATGCAACTGCCGATGCGGCGCGCGAGCGCCAAATTCCCCCAAATCAATTCGAAGAACTGGGGCCGCCGCGAGCGCCAGCCCCAGCTCTCATCGTCGGAGCCATAAATTTCCCAGTTTAAATCACGGTCAGGATTATCGATCGCCGGGACCACCGCGCCGAAGCTGAATGTTGAGGGATCGAGTTCGAGAACGGCGCCTTCATCAAGATCGAACACACGACATCGGGCCTTTACACACAATAGGGCCATGTTTGGCGAAGGCGGGCTGCGGGCGATCATGCGGCCTTCTTCGTCCAAGGCGAGCACGCGAATGGGATCCGCCCATAAGATGCCGTCGCCGTGCAGCAGGCGCAGCTCACCCAATTTTCCGTTGGGGAGTACAATTTTTTCCGCCTGCGAAAAATAAGGGGAGTGGGCCCGTGCCGGAGCGAGGCTTGCCGTGCAGACAATAAGGGCGGCGAAGAAAATGCCTAGGAAAGGCATGAAATCCAACTTTTTTTATTGAATGCCGGCGAATAATGCGACGCTCGCAAATTCTTGGCGAGGCCAACTTGGTCAGTAGCGGACGCGTTCGTCGCGGATTGTATTTAGCCAATCGTGAAGGATCGTCATTGTGAGGAGCGCAGCGACGAAGCAATCCAGCATTCGCCATGCGTATTGGATTGCTTCGCTGCGCTCGCAATGACGATTCACTTCGCGCTGCAATTCATGGCAAGACGACGCGTGCGGCGCCGGGCTCTATTTCAGCGGCAAATAAACCTCGGTCAGATGGCGGTGCTCCGGCGTATCGTGATCCAGATTCAGATAGTGGAAATAGACCGGGAAATCCCGCAGTTCCTCTCCCGATTCCGGCAGCCAGTCGCGATAGAGCGCATAGACGGTCTCGTCTATGCGGTCGCGCGAGCCGGCATGGATCGTCATGGCGCAGCGCCCGCCGGGGATCGTTTTCGTCACGACGCCCTGCTCATTGGCGGGAACCGGCGCCGGCGCCGAGCCGCAAATGTCGAAGCGAAACTCTTCCGGCGGCGTCACATTCGGATCGTTGTAGGGTACGCCATAGGTCGCGCATTGGTTGATCGGCGAAAGTCCGGACGACTTTCGCCAGGCGATGAAGCGCTGCACCGATTCATTGAGCAGCGCCGGCGCGCCGCGATGTTCGAGCGCCGCGACCAAAATCGGCTCCACGTCGATGATCTTAACGTCCATGTCATTCGTCCTTTCTCTGGGTGGGAGACTGATGCGGGTTCGCGCGCTCCATGACGCCCAGTCCGGAGTCTTGCGGAAGGCGCTGGGCGTCTGGCCGAAGGCGGCCTTGAAGGCGCGGGAAAAGGATTCGGGATTTTCGAACCCCGAATCAAAAGCGATGTCGATGATCGGCGCGGTCGGATTGAAGGCGAGACGATAGGCGGCTCGCTTCAGCCTCATGAATTGAACATAGCGCGAGAGGCTGATCCCGCAGTGCTGGGAGAATTGCCGATGGAAGTGGAATTTCGAAAAATTCGCCACTTCGCTCAGCGCGTCGACGGTCAGCTCCTCGTTGAGATGCCTGTCGATGTAATCGAGCACGCGATTGATGCGTCGCGCATAGTCCGCGCCCTTTTGTTTTGCGCCGTTCTCCATATTTGCATCGTAGCAAGCGCGGAGACCGGCTTCTTGACCGAAATTGCTCTTTGAGCCGCGACGCTGGGGGCGCGCCCATGACAAACGCTGCGCGACGCGCGCAGGCTGGCAGGTTTTAAGCGAATTTTGTCTTGCACAAAAAAGCGAGCGCAGCAGCTGCGCTCGCCTTTTCCTCCCCAGACTTGGCGTCTGTCTTCGGTTAAATCCAAAAACCCAATGAGCAGTCGTATCGACCGCTCATTTGCCCAGCGCGAATTTTTCGATGGCGTCCACGAGGTTCGCGGGCGCATGGGTGATGCCCCGCGCGACGATGGCGGGGAAAGCGACGACGGCGCTAAGGAACAATATGGCTTTAACGAACGCTGGAGCGGAACGAACATTTCTCATACTGCGTCCCTCCTTTTTCTCCGGGCGCCGACCCAATGCGTGATGTCAGGCCAAACGCGTAAAGTCACCCGGGCAAGGGAAATCACCCCCCCTCGCGCGACCGCCGCTGGCGACGCTCGCCCTTGAGTAAAATAAATCGTGCAACGATACAATTGGCGTTTTGTCGCAGGGCTAAAATCAGTGTCGATGGGGGAACCAAGATATTGGCGCAAGCGCATGCTCGCCGCGACCGTTTCGCCGACGATTGAAGACGAGGCGGATAGCTCAAGAATGTTGCGTGAAATCTGGCGCTGCGATTGGGTAAGATTTTTTGCGCAGAAGATTAGCGCCAAGAGCGCTATTGCCGGACAGGCGCGCAATGGCAAACCGTCCGCCCGCGCGCTATAGGAGCGCAATGACCTCGCCCCTTCGCCTCGGCGTCAATGTCGATCATGTCGCCACCGTCCGCAACGCGCGCGGCGGCCCGCGGCCCGACCCGGTGCGCGCCGCGCTCGCCGCGATCGAGGCGGGCGCCGACGGCATCACCGCCCATCTGCGCGAGGATCGCCGCCACATTCACGACGACGACATGGCGCGCCTTAAGGCGGCGATCTCGAAGCCCTTAAACTTCGAAATGGCGGCGACCGAGCAGATGCTCGACATCGCCCTCGCCACCGCGCCGCACGCCGTCTGCCTCGTGCCGGAAAAGCGCACCGAGCGCACCACCGAGGGCGGCCTCGACGTGATCGGCCAGTACGACTATCTGCTGCCCTATGTCGATCAGCTGAGCCGTGAAGGCGTGCGCGTCTCGCTCTTCATCGAGCCGTCGCGGGAGGCGCTCGACGCCGCCGTGTCGATCAAGGCGCCGGTCGTCGAACTCCATACCGGCGCCTGGTGTCACGCCGTCGAGGTCGGCGATCCGGGCCGGGCCGAGGCTGAATTCGCCCGGATCGCGGCAGCCGCCGCCTATGGCGCGGGGCGCGGGCTTGAAATCCACGCCGGCCACGGCCTCGACTATGACACGGCGCGCCGCGTTTCGGCGCTGCCGCAAGTCGCGGAGCTCAACATCGGCCATTTCCTCATCGGCGAGGCGATTTTCGTCGGGCTCGCCGAGGCGATCTCCCGCATGCGCCGGGCGATGGAGGAGGGGCGGGCGCAAGCGTTCTGAGGCCGACCGGGCCGCGTCACACGCTCCCGCATGCGTTAGCGTTAATCCGGGACAATCGGCCAGCCGCCGGAGAAAGGCGACTATGCTGGCGCATCGTCATCCATTTGACGCCGAGTCGTCGCCACTCTGCGCCGGCGCGGTTCTCATCGAAGCTGTAGCGTGGTAAGCCGGGCGGCCGGGGCGGGCCGACGCCGCCCGAACGCATGAGGAGTAAGTCGGCTTGAGCAGGAATGTTCCGGTGGCGCGAAAACGCGAAGAGGGCGGTTTTCTGGAGACCGTCAAGGTCATCGTCGAGGCGCTGGCGATCGCGCTCGTCATCCGCACGCTGCTCTTTCAGCCGTTCAACATTCCATCGGGGTCGATGATCCCGACCCTGCTCATCGGCGACTATGTGTTCGTGTCGAAATATGCCTATGGCTATTCGAATTATTCGATGCCGTTCGGCCCCGATATTTTTTCCGGCCGCATTCTCGCGTCGCCGCCGAACCGAGGAGACGTCGTCGTCTTCAAGCTGCCGCGAGACAATGAAACCGACTATATCAAGCGGGTCATCGGGCTTCCCGGCGACCGCGTCCAGATCATCGACGGCCGCCTCTATCTCAATGGCGTGATCGTGCAGCGCGAGCCCATCGAAAAGGCGGTGACCGAGGGCCGCGACGGCCGCGAGATTCCGGTGACCACCTATAAAGAGACGCTGCCCGGAGACGGCGATCATCCGGCGGTCGAACATACGATCATCGAGATCGAGGGCGACCACGGCTACAAGGACAATACCGAACTGTTCGTCGTGCCCGCCGATCACTATTTCATGATGGGCGACAATCGCGACAATTCGACCGATTCGCGCTTCGCGCCCGAGGAAGGCGGCGTCGGCTATGTGCCCTTCGTCAATCTCGTCGGCCGCGCCGAAATCATCTTCTTCTCGGTCAGGAAGGATGAATCGGCGCTCGCCTTCTGGCGCTGGCCATGGTCGGTTCGTTGGGACCGGCTGTTCCGACCCGTTGATTGACGAGGCGCGTGGACGCGAAATGACGCGCGGCCGCGACGAGGCGCTCGCTGCGCTCGAAGCGCGCATCGGACATAAGTTCGCCGATCCGGCGCTGCTCGTCCGGGCGCTAACCCATGTCAGCGCCTCGACCGCCCGGCGCGATTCATATGAGCGTCTCGAATTTCTCGGCGACCGGGTGCTCGGCCTCGCCGTCGCCCATCTGCTCTATGACGCCTTTCCCGGCGAGACCGAAGGCGAACTGTCCCGGCGTCTCGCCGCGCTGGTGCGCAAGGAGACCTGCGCCGAGGTGGCGGAGGAATGGGGCGTCGGCCCGGCGATGCGGCTCGGGGAGGGCGAGGCGCAGACCGGCGGGCGCGGCAAACGCGCTTTGCTCGGCGACATTTGCGAAGCGGTCATCGGCGCCGCCTTTCTCGACGGCGGCGCGGCGGCGGCGGAGCGCATCGTCCGTAAGGCGTTCGGCGCCCGCATGGGGGCGAGCGGCCAGGATTTGCGCGACGCCAAGACGGCCTTGCAGGAATGGGCCCAGGCGCGCGGTCTGGCGACGCCCCGCTATCAGCTCGTCGGCCGCAGCGGGCCGGACCATGCGCCCTTCTTCGAAGTCGCCGTGGACATCAAGGGATTCGAGCTGACGCCGGGCTCGGGCGCCTCCAAGCGCGCCGCCGAACAGGCCGCCGCGGCGGCGTTCCTGGCGCGGGAAGCGGACGATCGCAGATGAGCGAAACGGCGCGGCCAGCCGGAGAAGAAACGCGCTGCGGCTTCGCGGCGCTGGTCGGCGCGCCAAACGCCGGCAAATCGACGCTGCTCAATCAGCTGGTCGGCGCCAAAGTGTCAATCGTCTCGCGCAAGGCGCAGACGACGCGGGCGCTGGTTCGCGGCATCGCCATCGAAGGGGCGGCGCAGATCATCCTTGTCGATACGCCCGGCATTTTCGCGCCGAAGCGCCGGCTCGATCGCGCCATGGTGGCGAGCGCGCTCGCCGGCGCCGCCGACGCCGACGTGATCGCGCTTCTTGTCGATTCCCGCAAAGGCCTCGACGAGGAAGTCGAAGCGATATTGACGCAGCTTCAGCAGGCAAAAGCGCCGAAGCTGCTCGTGCTGAACAAGATCGACCTCATTCCCCGCGAGAGGCTGCTGGCGCTCGCGCAGACGCTCAATGCGCGCCAGAAATTCGACGAGACCTTCATGATTTCGGCGCTGAACGGCGACGGCGTCGACGCTCTACGAAAAGCGCTGGCGAAGCGCATGAAGCCTTCACCCTGGCTCTATCCAGAGGATCAGCTTTCCGACGCGCCGCTGCGGCTGCTCGCCGCCGAAATCACCCGCGAGAAAATCTACGAGCGGCTGCACGACGAACTGCCCTATCAGTCGACGGTCGAGACCGAATCATGGACCAATCAGAAGGACGGCTCGGCGCGCATCGAACAGACGATCTATGTCGCGCGCGAAAGCCAGAAGAAGATCGTGATCGGCGAAGGCGGACGCACCATCAAGGCGATCGGCCAGTCGGCGCGCAAGGAGATCGCCGAGGCGGCCGAACAGAAGGTGCACCTGTTCCTATTCGTGAAGGTGCGCGAGAATTGGGCCGATGACCCGGAGCGTTATCGCGAAATGCGGCTAGAGTTTCCCAAGGGCGGGTAGTATTCAAAACGGCAAGCGTAGCCGTTTGCTGATTCTCCCGCTTGTTCCAATCCATGCGCCGACCGCGTCGGAGCCAGGGCGCGCGACATGACAAAACACTTCACCGCCTATCGCTATCTAACCGGACCCGACGACGCGAGTTTCTGTCATCGCGTCACCGAGGCGTTAAGCCGAGGCTGGACGCTCTATGGTTCGCCGACATTGACCTATGATTCCGAGAAGAAGCGCGTCATCTGCGGTCAGGCGTTGACCAAGGAGGTCGAGGACGCTGAATATAGGGCCGATCTGACGCTCGGAGATTTGTAGCGGAGCGGGACGAGGCGACGAGATGGAATGGCGCGACGACGCTCTGATCATCGGCGCGCGCCGGCATGGCGAAACATCCGCCATTCTGGAGCTGATGACCCGCGCCCATGGCCGGCATCTCGGCCTTGTGCGCGGCGGCCGTTCGCGCCGGCTTCGTCCGATTCTGCAGCCCGGCAATCTTGTCGTAGCAGAGTGGCGGGCGCGTCTTGAGGATCATCTCGGCGCCCTGACGATCGAGCCGCTCGCCGCCCGCGCCGCGCATTTCCTCGATCGCGGCGCGGCGCTCAATGGCGTCGCGTCGCTCTGCGCGCTGTTGCGCCTGCTGCCGGAACGCGATCCTCATGCGGAATTGTTCGAAATGGCCGACGCCGTCGCGGCCGGGCTTGGCGACATCGGCGATTTCGAAATCGCGGCGCTGATGATGGCGCGGTTCGAACTGGCGCTCCTCGGCGCGCTCGGCTTCGGACTTGATCTCGACGCCTGCGCGCTGACCGGCGTGCGGGACGATCTTGCTTATGTATCGCCGAAGTCGGGCCGCGCGGTGAGTCGCGCCGCCGGCGCGCCGTGGCGGGACCGGCTGTTGCCCTATCCGGATTTTCTTCGCCATGACAGCGACGCGGCGGCGCCGGGCGATCTTGTCGCCGCCTTCCGATTGACCGGATATTTCCTCACGCGCGACGTGCTGAATCCGCGCGGCGCGGCGCTGCCGGCGGCGCGCGATCTTTACATCGGCGCTCTGTCGCGCGCGGCGTGAGACAAGCGGAACGCGTTAACGGTCCTTGTCGCCGCAGATATAGCGCGACTCATGGCTGCTGACGCCATAGCCCTGGTCGATGTCGACAAGCACTTCGCGGCACATCGCCTGCATGTCGGCGTCGACCGAACTCGGCGCTTGCGGCGCGCGCTCCCGCGCGGCGACCGTCGGTCCGGAGACCGGGAGCTGCGACCTGTCCAATGCGAGCGAGGCGGTGGCGACGAGCAGCGGGGAAGCAAGCAGCAAAAGCAGTTTCTTCATGGACGCCTGTCTTGAAAGCCGCAAAAAACCGGCGAAAAACCCGACCGCGCCGATCCGCGCCATCGCCGCCAAGCTTCTAAAGGACGAGGCGCGGCGACCGCAAGAACTTATTTGCAACATTGCGGACAAAATGCGCGCGCGTCATCTTTCGTCGCGCCGATCGGAAAAGCCGAACAGCCTGCTTGCGCCGACGGTGCGACGGTCATAGTACCGACGTAACTTAAGATTCGGATCGACGAGATGGCGCAAAAAGGCGGCGGGGGAAGCGGAAAAGGCAAAGGCCCAAGCGATGTTAGCGTGATCGCGCCGGTCGATCTGCGCGAGGCGCTCGAAGAGCGTTATCTGCGTTACGCGCTGTCGACGATCACCGGCCGCGCGCTGCCCGACGCCCGCGACGGGCTCAAGCCCGTCCACCGCCGTATCCTTTACGGCATGCATATTCTTCGCCTCGATCCCGGCGCGCCTTTCAAGAAATGCGCGAAAATCGTCGGCGACGTGATGGGCTCCTTCCATCCCCATGGCGATCAGGCGATCTATGACGCGCTGGTGCGCCTCGCCCAGGATTTCTCCTCGCGCTATCCGCTTGTCGACGGGCAGGGCAATTTCGGCAATGTCGACGGCGATTCGGCCGCCGCCTATCGCTACACCGAAGCGCGCATGACGGCGGTCGCAAGGCTGCTGCTCGAAGGCATCGACGAAGACGCGATCGACTTCATCCCCAATTATTCCGGCGAGGAACAGGAACCGGTGGTGCTGCCCTCGGCGCTGCCGAATATGCTCGCCAATGGCGCGCAGGGAATCGCCGTCGGCATGGCGACCTCGATCCCGCCGCATAATCTCGCCGAGCTGTGTGACGCCGCGCTCTATCTCATCTCGCACCGACAGGCGACCGCCGAACAGCTCCTGACCTTCGTGCAGGGGCCTGATTTTCCGACCGGCGGAATCGTCGTCGACCGGCGCGAGGAAATCATCGAGACCTATCGCACCGGACGCGGCTCGTTTCGTTTGCGCGCGCGTTGGATGAAGGAAGAGCTGCCGCGCGGCGGCTGGGTCGCGGTCGTCACCGAAATTCCTTACGGCGTGCAAAAATCGCGGCTCATCGAAAGACTCGCCGAACTCGTCGCCGAGCGCAAACTGCCGCTTGTCGCCGATGTGCGCGACGAATCGGCGGAAGACGTGCGCATCGTCTTCGAGCCGCGCGCGCGCACGGTCGATCCGTCGCTGATGATGGAGACTCTGTTCAAGCTCTCCGAACTCGAAACCCGCTTCACGATGAATATGAATGTGCTCGTCGACGGCGTGACGCCGCGCGTCGTGTCGCTCGACGAGGCGTTGCGGCAATGGCTCGATCATCGCCGCGTGGTGCTGCAACGCCGCTCGCGCCATCGCCTCGCCGCGATCATCCGGCGCATCGAGCAATTGGAAGGCATGGTCGTCGTCTTCCTCAATCTTGACGAGGTGATCCGCATCATCCGCGAGGAGGACGACGCCAAGGCGGAACTGAAGAAGGCGTTCAAGCTCACCGATCTGCAGGTCGACTATATTCTCGACACGCGGCTGCGCGCCTTGCGCAAGCTCGAAGAAATGGAGCTGCGCAAGGAGCTCAAGGCGCTTTCCGACGAGCGCAAGGACATTGACGCGCTGCTTGCCGACGAGGCCAAGCAGTGGAAGACCATCGCCTGGCAGGTGCGCGAATTAAAGAAGAGCTATGGCCCGCAGACGCCGATCGGCAAAAGGCGCACGACTTTCGAGGACGCGCCCGAGGCGATCGATCTCGATCTCGCCGAAGCGATGATCGAACGCGAGCCGGTGACCATTGTCGTGTCGGAAAAGGGCTGGATTCGCGCGCTGAAAGGCCATGTGCAGGACCTCTCCAGCCTGCAGTTCAAGGGCGACGATTCGCTCGCCGCCTCCTTCTTCGCGCAGACGACGTCGAAAATCATCGCGCTCGCCTCGAACGGCAAGGCCTATACGTTGGAGGCCTCAAAACTTCCCGGCGGGCGCGGCCATGGCGAGCCGATCCGGCTCTTCGCCGATATCGAGGAAGGCGCCGATGTCGTCGCGGTTATGCCGCATGTCGCGGAATCATCGCTGCTGCTGGTGACGAATGACGGGCGCGGCTTCGTCGTCGGCGCCGACGATCTCTTATCGTCGACGCGCAAGGGCCGCGCGGTTCTCACCGTCGATCCGCCGTCGCGGTTGAAGATCGCGGCCGAGGCGCAGGGCGACCATGTCGCGATCATCGGCGAGAACCGCAAGCTCCTTGTTTTTCCCTTGAGCGAAGCCCCGCGCATGGCCCGCGGCAAGGGCGTGCGCATGCAGCGCTATAAGGACGGCGGCGTCTCCGACGCCAAGGTTTTTGTGCTGAAGGACGGCCTCACCTGGACCGACGCGTCAGGCCGCGTGTTTACGATCGACAAGACCGAACTCAAGGACTGGCTCGGCCATCGCGCAGAGGCGGGACGACTGCCGCCGAGGGGTTTTCCGAGGAGCAATCTGTTTGGGTGACTAATTCACTTTTGGTTTGATCATGAAAACATTATCGAATTTGTCCAAGAAATTTCGAGGTGCTTGGATGGCTATAGGAAACGTGTTGGCCGGATCTGCTTCTCCAGTTGAGAAGGAGGAAGCGGCTAACGTGAATGCTCATCTTGAGAATTATTTAGACTATTATCAGACGCTTGAAGCGCCGCGCTTCGCAGTCCTTATAACAGGCGAGTGGGGAACGGGCAAAACATACTTAGTTGGCAAACGGTTGTGTTTGCAAGGCGAAGACGCGAAAGCAATTTACGTAAGCCTCTTTGGCTTAAAGACAGCAGAAGATGTGGTCGCAACCATTTATGCTGAAATGCACCCATCGGAACACAAGCTTCAAGAAAACATTGAAAAGGTCGGGGAGGCATTCAAGGGTGTCAGCGTCGCCGGCTTTGGGGTGGGAGGAGCCGGGTCGGCGTTTGCGAGTCTGATTTCAGCAAAGCTGCGGAAAGAGGTCGACGCGTCGAAAACGATCGTACTCGATGACCTTGAGCGCTCAGAGATCAGCGCCAAGGTATTGCTCGGAATCATCAACCATTATGTCGAGCACTATTTCTGTCGCGTTGTAGTTATCGCGCATGACGAAAAGCTCGTTCAGGGAATCAAAGACGCAAGGGAAAAAATTTTTGGGCAGACGATACGCGTCGAACCAGATTTGGAGTCGGCCTACAAAGTTTTCTTAGCCGAGATCAAGGCATCGGATGCGAGGGATTTTGTCGGTGAGTACGGCGCGACAATCAAAACGATCTTTGAGGAAAGTGGTGTTAAATCCCTGCGCATTCTCCGCCAGTCGATGTTCGACTTGGCGCGTCTGTTCGAAGCGCTTGATGACCGACATCGCCAGAACCCGGACGCAATGCAGAAGATGGTTTCGCTGTTCATGGCGCACGATTTCGAAGTACGTGGTGGACACTTCACGGAAAGAGAGCTTGAAAAGCGATACGAAAAGCGCCTGGGACGCGCCATGTCCAAAAATAAGGAACCGAATGTTTTTGACCACGCAATGGCTAGGTACCCAGAAATTGATCTTACAAATCTGTTGTTGAAAGATGTAGTGTTGGTTCAAACCCTAGTTCAGGGACGATACGAACGCTCCGTCGTCCAGGCCTCCCTTGATGATAGCGCCTACTTCAAAAATCCCAATGAAATGCCGAATTGGCGCAAGGTTTTTGAATTCGACTCTCTGGATGACGCCACCGTTGACGCGGGGTCGAAAGCGTTGGAGCTAGAGTTTAGTGATCGCTCTATCACCGACTTCGGCGAATTGCTGCATGTCTTCGCCTTACGAATGATGATGGCGAAGCGTGGTGTTTTATCGGCTTCGATCGCCGAGGTCGAAGCTGAATGCAAATCGTATATCGATGATCTCCTAGGATCGGCACGCTTGCCGCATAATTTCGTTGACTTCGACGAGAGTACGCTTGGACGAAGTGCTTATGGCTTTGGCTATTGGGTGGAAGAGGATTACCAGGATGCTTTCGATCGCGTTAAAGAGCATGCTCGAAAGCAGTCAGTTGTCGCTCTAGAGAGAACCTATGCGACGTCTGCAATGACACTAATGGAAACGCTTTCGCGAGACGCCCGCGAATTTATCGCTGCGATAACTTATTCAGGAGAAGGAAATCACAGGTATGCGCGCCTGCCCGTGCTAAAGGCCGTTGCGCCAGAGGTCTTCGTTGAAAAATGGATCGAATCCTCTAGGGAGGATAGGCGTTGGTTCTCAATCAAGTATGCGCTTGAACAGCGGTATGAAGGTCTGGCGTTGGTCGCAGAACCAGGGATTATGTCCGGATGGCTTAGTTCGGAAGGCGAGTGGATCAAGGCCGTCGTCGCGGAATTAAAGAAGCGTGCCCAGGCCGCAACGGGATTTGAGAAATACCGAATCGAGCGCGTGATCCCGCAAATAACCTTCCCCGAGCGCGTTACTCCGTCTTCAGAATCTTCGGAAATTGAGTCCTAGCTTGGTCCGACGCAAGCCCCGACTACGGGGCACTATTGTTTGTCCGTGACGAGGCTTCGCGTCTCATCTGCTCCATCGCCCCCTTCCGGCGCTTCGCGCCACCTTCCCCCGCTTTGCGGGAGAAGGGGAGCGGCGCCATCGCGGCTCATGACGAAAATTCACGAATCTTCATGACGCGCGCTGCCTGCCCCCTCTCCCGCGCGAAGCGCGGGGGAGGGCTGGGGGGCTCAATCCGTCTTCGAAAAATCCGGCATCTTGAATCCGAGCTTGCCCTGGCGCCACAGGTAAAAGGCGGCGCCGCCGGCGACGACGACGAAAACGCCGAAGGCGATGTAGAGATAGATTTCCTCCTCGGTGACGAGGCCGACCGAGAAGGGGTGCTTGCCGATAAAACTCTTGGCGCCGTCGTCGCTGGTCAGCTTGGCGTAGAGCACATAGGCGCCGGGCTCTTTAAAATTTTGGTCGAAATTCACCATGCCGTTGCGAAATTTCTGCACCGGCAGGCGGCCGACGACATCGGCGTCGGGGTCGGCGGCGCCGTCCGGCCCCTGGCTGCGCAGGATGCGGATATCCCAATTCATGTCGCGCAGCTCATTGTCCGAGGCGTCGAGCACGATGACGCTGGGGCCGACGTCAGGCAGCGCGACGCATTCCCGGTCGATGTTCTTCTTTGGCTGCATGGCGACGAATTTCATCGACTTGCCGCCATCCTTGCCGCCAAGATCGATCGGACATTCCGGGTCGTAATAGTGCCAGCCGGCGGCGATCGCCGCGCAGGGGCTCAAAGCCGCGAGGATCAGCAACGCGGCGCCAAAAAGAAACTTGATCAAGGTCAACCCCGCCTTCACATGCCGGCGTCGAGATAGGCCAGCATCTGATCCATGGCAAGGGCCGGTTCAGCGCAGCGGGCGTCGCCGACGATGCGGGCCGGCACGCCGGCGACGGTTTTGTTGGCCGGCACCGGGTCGAGCACCACCGAGCCGGCGGCGATCATGGCGCAGCGGCCGATTTCGATATTGCCCAGAATCTTGGCGCCGGCGCCGATCAGCACGCCGCGCCTGACCTTGGGGTGGCGGTCGCCGCGCGCCTTGCCGGTGCCGCCCAGCGTAACGCCATGCAGCATCGACACTTCGTCCTCGACGACGCTGGTCGCGCCGATGACGACGCCGGTGGCGTGATCGATGAACACGCTCTTGCCGATCACCGCGGCGGGATGGATGTCGACCTGGAAGGTCTGCGACGACAGGCTCTGCAGGATGAGGGCGAAGTCGCTGCGCCCATTCTTCCACAGCCAATGCGCCAGCCGATAGGTCTGCAGCGCGTGGAAACCCTTGAAATAAAGCGCCGGCTCGATCAGCCGCGTGCAGGCCGGGTCGCGCTCCAGCACGGCGAGAATGTCGGCGCGGAACGCCTCGATGATCGCCGGCTCGCGCGCGACGCATTCCTCGAAAGCCTGTCGGATGGCAATATAAGGCGCTTCCGGCCGGTCGAGGCGCTGGGCGACGCGATGGGCGACGACGCCGGCGACGCCGTTCTGCGACAGGATCGCCGGATGCAGAAATCCGCCAAGCTCGGGCTCGCGCCGCAGCACGTCCTCCGCCTCGACGCGCAGCCGCGCGAACAGCGGATCGCTCTGGGCGAAATCGATGATTTTCGCGCTCTGTTCCCGCGTTTCGGCGCCCATCGGCCCCTCCTGGTTCAGGCGATTATATAGCGGACCGCTTCGCCAAAGGCACGATCCCGCCGTTAAGGCCGCGTATCGAGAAACTCCAGCGCCGCCTGCTTGTAGATTCGGTCGCCGACCGCCCGATTGTGGTCGCGCCCCGGAATATCGACGATTGTGACGTTGGGGAAGAAATCGGCCAGCGGATGCGGGTCGCCGGCGACGTCGTCGCGGGTGCCGACGCAAATCAGCGTTGGGACGGCGATTTGCGCAAGCAGCTCGGGCCCAAGCGCCCGGCGCGGGCCCCGGGCGCAGGCGGCGAGCGCGGCGAGATCGCTGCGGGTCGATTCGGCGAAGCCGCGAAAGATTTTCAGCGTCGAATCGTCGATATCCTCGATCCGCTCCGCCTCCATGGCCTCAGCGAGGCCGCGCGGGAGCCCTGAGTCCTCGATCAGATTTTCGCCAATGCCGCCAAGGATCAGCGAGCGCACGCGCTCGGGCGCGGTCAGCGCCAGCAGCGTGGCGATGCGTCCGCCGAGCGAATAGCCCATGACGTCGGCGCGCGCGATCGACAGATGGTCGAGCAGATGCGCGACATCCCCCGCCATCAGGTCGAGACTGTAGAGCGCGGGATCATAAAGCTTGGCGGACTGGCCATGGCCGCGATTGTCGAACACGATGACGCGACGGCCGTCTTCGGTCAGCGTCTTGACCCATTGCGTGAACAGCCAGTTCACGGCGTGGGTCGAGGCGAAGCCATGCACAAGAACGATCGGTTCTCCGCGATCCTCGGTTAGGGGCTCGAAATCCACATAGGCTATCTCGACGCCATTCGACTGGAACGTTTGCATTATAAATCCCACTTAGCGCCCTTTATCTAACTGCTTGGGCGAACGACACAAGGCCGTTCGGCGCCGAAAGTAAATGCGCTATTGCCATTCGCGCCGCCAGCCGGTAAACGAGCGGGCGCTTCGCCAGCCTGTTTAGCGCACAGGGCTATGGCGGAACAGGCGCCCGTAGCTCAGCTGGATAGAGCACCAGACTACGAATCTGGGGGTCAGAGGTTCGAATCCTTTCGGGCGCGCCACCTTACAAACTCCGTGACTTTGTCGCCGGGCGCCGAGCAAGAGCCGCGCCGAGGCGCTGGCAGCCCCACGAACCGCTCGACGATTGAACCGCTGCCGGATCGTCACGCGGGGCCAAGTGGTCAGCTTGCGGGCCAGGAGACGGATGGATACAAACGGGCAGAAATCAGCCTGTATCAGCAGTTGATACGCGGCGGCTTGACCCGTGTATCGCTAAATGATACATTCGCTTCGTGATCAGGAGCTTCCGGAACAACACGACGGAAGCCGTCTTTAACGGCGAAAATCCGAAGCGCTTTCCGGCGGACTTGGTCAAGGCGGCGCGCCGGAAGCTGCGCTACCTCAACGCCGCGGCCGATCTCAACGATTTGAGATCGCCTCCTGGCAACAGGCTTGAGGCGCTCACAGGCGACCGCCGCGGCCAATACTCCATCCGTATCAACGACCAATTCCGCATATGTTTTGTTTGGACGGCGGAAGGTCCGGCGGATGTCGAGGTCGTCGACTACCACTGAAGGAGGATATGCAGGTGACGAAGAGGCTCAAGCCCATGCATCCCGGCGAGGTTTTGCGGGAAGAGTTCCTCGTTCCGCTCGAAATGTCGGCAGGCGCTCTTGCCAAGGTCTGCTGCTTGCCTCGCACGCGAATTGAGCGAATCGCCAACGAGCAAACTGGCGTCACGGCCGATACCGCGCTTCGGCTCGCCAAGGCGCTCGGCACGACCGCGCAACTTTGGCTGAATCTGCAGACCGATTATGATGTTCAAGTCGCGGAGCGCGAACTTGCCAGAACTCTCGACCGCATCGAGACCGTGAACAAGCCGAAGGCGGCCTAACTAAACGGCGGAGCGCAATCTCGCACGGCGTCAAGAATTTTGGGAAGGACGCGCGCGGCGGGACTCTTGCGGCGCGCTAGGCCTTCGCCATCGATGCGACACTGCTGCGCGCGATTGCATCCCTTCGCGCGCGGCGCTATGAAAGCGCCGTCCATCCGCAGCGACTTACGCCGATTGGTGTCGGCGACTGAGCGCGTCAGGAGAGCAGCATGGTCGCGGTCACCTTCCCCGACGGGGCCTCCCGTCAGTTCGAGCCCGGCGTTTCGGGCGTCGATATCGCCAAGAGCATTTCCCCCTCTCTCGCAAAGCGCAGCGTCGCCATGACGCTCGACGGCGCGCTCGTCGATCTCGCGAGCCCGGTCGAACGCGACGCAAAAATCGAATTCGTCACGCGCGACGATCCGCGCGCGCTCGAACTCATCCGCCACGACGCGGCGCATGTGCTCGCCGAAGCGGTTCAGGAGCTCTATCCCGGCACGCAGGTGACGATCGGGCCGGTCATCGAGAACGGCTTCTATTACGACTTCTTTCGCGCCGAGCCCTTCACGCTCGAAGATTTGCCGGCGATCGAAAAGAAGATGCGCGAGATCGTCGCGCGCGACGCAAAGATCAACCGCGAAGTCTGGAGCCGCGACGACGCCAAGCAATGGTTCTTGACGAAGGGCGAGATTTTCAAGGGCGAACTCATCGACGCGATCAAATCCGACGAGCCGCTCTCGATCTACAAGCAGGGCCAATGGCTCGACCTTTGTCGCGGCCCGCATATGCCGTCGGTCGGCAAGGTCGGCACGGCCTTCAAGCTGATGAAGGTCGCCGGCGCCTATTGGCGCGGCGATCACAATAATCCGATGCTGTCGCGCATCTATGGCACCGCCTGGGCGACTCAGGAGGAGCTCGACGCTTATCTCCATCGCCTTGAGGAAGCCGAACGGCGCGACCACCGGCGGCTCGGGCGCGAGATGGACCTCTTCCATTTCCAGGAGGAAGGGCCGGGCGCGATTTTCTGGCATCCCAAGGGCTGGAAGCTGTTCCAAAACGTCATCTCCTACATGCGCCGGCGCCTGAAGGCCGACTATGAGGAAGTCAACGCGCCGCTGCTTCTCGACAAGACGCTCTGGGAGACGTCAGGCCATTGGGAGTGGTTTCGCGAGAATATGTTCGTCTCGCAGCCGGCGCGCGAGCAGACCGACGAAGACCGGCTTTACGCGATCAAGCCGATGAATTGTCCCGGCCATATTCAGATTTTCAAACATGGCCTGAAGTCATACCGCGATCTGCCGCTGCGCATGGCGGAGTTTGGAATCGTGCATCGCTACGAGCCTTCGGGCGCGCTGCATGGTCTGTTGCGCGTGCGGGCATTTACGCAAGACGACGCGCATGTGTTCTGCACCGAAGAGCAGATGGCCGAGGAATGTCTCAAGATCAATGATCTCATCCTGTCGACCTACGCCGATTTCGGATTCGAGGAAGTGGTCGTGAAGCTGTCGACGCGGCCCGAGAAGCGCGTCGGTTCGGATGAAGCCTGGGATCAGGCAGAAGCGATCATGACGCGCGTCTTAAGCGACATCGAAGCGCGCTCCGGCGGGCGCATCAAGACGGGAATCAATCCGGGCGAGGGCGCCTTCTATGGCCCCAAATTCGAATATACGCTGCGCGACGCGATCGGCCGCGAATGGCAATGCGGCACGACGCAGGTCGACTTCAACCTGCCGTCGCGCTTTGGGGCCTATTACATCGGGCCGGACAGCGACAAGAAGATTCCGGTGATGATCCATCGCGCGATTTTCGGCTCGCTCGAGCGCTTCACCGGCATTCTGATCGAGCATTACGCCGGACATCTGCCGCTATGGCTGTCGCCGCTGCAGATCGTCGTCTGCACGATCACGCAGGACGCCGACGATTACGCCTATGAGGTCGCCGCCGCGGCGCGCAAGCTCGGGCTTGCGGTGGAGGTCGACGCGCGCAACGAGAAGATCACCTATAAGGTGCGCGAACATTCGCTCGCGAAGGTCCCGGTGCTTCTCGTCGCCGGCAAGAAGGAGGCGGCGGAACGCACCATCTCGATGCGCCGGCTTGGTTCTCAAGCGCAGACCCAGCTGCCGCTCGATGAGGCGCTGGCGCGGCTCGCTGACGAAGCGACGCCGCCGGATGTGCGTGAGTAGTTTCGCCTGAAGGGCGTAACGCCGGGCGCTGCTTCTCCCTTGGGGAGAAGGTGGCGCGCGAAGCGCGACGGATGAGGGGAAGCGCCCGACGGATAGAGCCTGAGCGACCCGCCATCCGACTCGGCTTCACGGGGCCATCCTCTCCGCAAGGGACAGGGTGGCGTGCGCCTCGATCGTCAGATCGACAGGCGGCGCAAGAAAGACAAAAGCCCCGCGGCAATGAAGCGCGGAGCCTCTAAAACGCCGAGCGAAGCGCATCAGGCGTTCGCCGCCGCCTGCTTCTTCTCGATTTCGCGCTTCAGGTCGCGGGCGTTCTGCGACAGGTCCTCGCGCTTCGCCTTGAGCAGGAAGGCGTCGAGCCCGCCGCGATGCTCGACCGAACGCAGCGCCGCCGCCGAAATGCGCAGCCGCACCGAACGCGCCAGCGCCTCCGAGGCGAGCGTTACATTGACGAGATTGGGCAGAAAGCGGGTCTTCGTCTTCCGGTTCGAGTGGCTGACGAGATGGCCGGTCTGGACGCCCTTTCCGGTGAGCTCGCAACGGCGGGACATAGTCTATCCTTTGCAGTTCGTCGTATCGCTCCGGGGCGCGCAAATCCGCGCCGCCAAATGAAGCGAAGAAAAGCCAAGGGTTCGCACGGCGCGCCGGCGAACCCTGATCGCAAGCCTTATAGTTTCCCACGGCCGCATTCGTCAACGGGCGAAAACCGCCTGCTAACTGCCGGCCCGCTTCTTGCCCCAGGGCGCGAAGGCGTTATCCACCCCCCGCAAGGCGGGCGTCAGCTCGGGGAAGTGGCGTAATAGTATAGATATCATCGTATTATCGTTAATCCAGTTGAGCCCCGCCTGGGTATAGATTTCCGGTCTGTAGTCATCGGTGAACAGACGGTCGCTCTTCAGGCGCCGTCCAGCCATCAGAATGAAGACTCGGAACGCCGTATCGCTGAACCCGAACCCCACGGGCGGCTGTTCCGCGAACATGCCCACCATCAGATCCACCTTGTCGGGATGGCCATAAACTTCCCGAAGCGCTTTGACGAGTTCCGGCTTCTTCGACATTTGCTCGAAGGATTTGCGCGGCAAATCGAAGAGTTCGCGGAACCTGTTATAGCGCGGCACGCCACGCTCGCGGTCGCGCAGAATGTCGATCGCGGCCAGATCGATGAACTCCTCGAGATTGGGCCCGTGTCTGCGGCGCATCCTCCGCATCCAGTTGGGAAAGTTCCGCAGTTGCAGCGCGCCGGGGTTCTTCATCCCGAAACTGTAAAGAATATCGGCCAAGGACGAGCGGGCTAGAGCGTTGGACATCGCCTTCGGACCGGTCGCGAGGTCCGGGTCGTCGTCATTCTCGCTGATGAATTTCATCTCGCGGAGCTTTTGGTCGTCCGCATGGCGACGAAGCTCAAGGGTTTCGGGCAATAGCGGATGCATGCGGTAGACGGAAACGAATTCCTCGGTCAGGGAAAAATCCACCCCGAAGTGATCCTTGCGCGACCCCGGGATGCCGCTGATCAGTTCGCCTTCGCTGATGCGCCCGAGATGGCGGGTGATGAATTCCTGAGCGGCGCCCCACCAGCTGCCATGCATGGTGAACAGCAGAGCAGGGTGCGCAATGATCGCCGGCGTCCATTCGATCGTGTGGATTTTGGCCATCAGCGCGCTGTTGACCAGACGGGCGACCCGGAAATATTGGTCGTCGCCGCCGTTCTCGAGATTGCGCCATTCAGGATATTGTTGGTGCAAATAGTCGCAAATCGCATTGTGCTCGAGCGTGAAGATCACATGCATCAGCCCCAGTCCGACCCACCAGCTCGTCGGCAGGGCGGCGATCGCTTCTTTTTCGATGGGGAGCTGATAGTTCTTCGGATCGATTTTTAGCTTGCCCGCAGTTCCAGTGCGATAGGCGGCCTCCAGTTGCTTGCCGCCGCCATAGATTTGAGAGGCGTCCCACCAATGCGTTTCGGCGCTGACATAGGTTGGGGGCTCGTTGGCGCTGACGCTTTCCGGGTCGCGGGTCGGATCGGCGCGGGTGCGGCGAATGCGCATCGTTGCTTCCGGCCAATCCTTCTGGTCGACGTCGAATTCGATGGGGTTGTCATCGATCGAACGCGGCGTCCCATGATTGAACCAGTCATGCGTTTGAAATTGAATCCATGCGCCGGCCAGGAGATTGAGCGTCTCCGCGGGCGTGACCTCGGAAGCGCCATTCTCGTCGATGGGCCGCGCCAGCAGAACGTCGCTGACGAGACGGGGATTGGGTTCGCAAAGCGGCGCGTCGATTTCGGGATGCGCTTTGGTCAGCGGCACGTTGCGGCCGAAACGCGCGCCCGGATGGCTCTTGTTGAAATCGGATGGGCTGAGCGGGTCGATGTCGTTATCGCTGGAGCATCCCATCGTCGGTTTGTCGAGATCGTTGTAAAGGCCGTCGGTCTGCCGTTCGACGAAAAACTCCGGTCTTGGCGCGCTGATTTTTCGAACGCCATTGTGATTTGTAACGGGGATGCCCGACGTTTCGTGAAGATTTCTCTCTCGAAGCCGCGCGCGCACCGCGATGAGATTAAACACGGCGAGAAATGTCGGCAGACTGTCCCAGCGCGCGATGAATTTGTTGAACAGCCAGAAAAAGCGCACGAACACCGCCCATGAAAGCGATTTTTCGTCCACTTCGGCCCTGATCAGGTGAAGAACGGCGGCGCCGGTCACGATAGCGACGAGGCCATAGCCGAGGCCATGCGCAATTCCCGTCGTTTTTGCCGCCGTGGCGGCGCCGAAGAATGCGCCGAACACGAATATGTGGAGCGCCGAACGATACCAGCGCAACAACCTGGTTTTGGGCGTCGCTAGCCAGGACAGCGCGACGTCGATCCCCCAAAGCGCCGCGAGAATGAGGTCCATCCTGGGATGATCGACGACATGTTCGGGCTTTCCGATTCCTAAGGGGCTGTTGAAGATTTCGTCCCAGTTCCCGCCTGCGTTGACGACGATCGCCCAATAAAGATGGACAAGCAGCGCGACATAGCCGAAGGTCCAAAACAGACGCCACCATTCGTCGATGCGGTCGCTTCGGGTCGAGACGTAAAGCGACAGCGCCGCCGTGACGAGAATCGTCGCGGCCCAGACCGCCGAGACCATCCGCCAGAACAAAACCGTGTGTTTGGCGAAGCCGGTTTTCTCTGCTTCCTCTATGGTCACGCCGAACTGCCAGGCGAATAACTGTCCGCCGATCATCAACAGCGCGAAAATCGCGAAGACCCAGACGAACTTCTGAGTTTGAGTTAGGGGGCCTTGTTCAGCGTCACGCTTTTCCATGGTCAATGTCATGATAAACGCTCCTCTCAAATGGATTTTTTACTTCAATCGATCCTTAAAGTTTCCCCAAACGCATCCCCAATGTTGGTGAGCCCATCAACTCATGTCCGGGATCGCGCCGGGCGAACGGACCAGCGAAACGCCCGAGAGCAGCGCCACGACTTCCGACTGCCGATTGCAGCCAGTTTTTTGCAGAACGCAGCGCACATGGGTGCGGATCGTGTTCTGCGATACGCCTGACGCTTCCGCGATATGGTCGACCGACTGGCCGGAGACGAGATTGCGGGCGACCCGCGCTTCCGCCGGGGTGAGATCGAAAAGCGATTGAATAAGCTCGACCGGCGGCGCCGACGGCGCGGCCAGTGGCGTTAAGACCAGCGCCGCGGCGCAACGCACGAAAATGTCTCGCGCAGTGAGACGTATCGGCACCAAATGGGCGACCAAAGCGCCTTCCCCGCCCGGGTCCCGCACGGGGAACGATCTCACGCCAGCCGCCGTCGCGACGTCGATCGCGTCGAGAGCGGACCGCAGCATCTGATCGGCGGCCTTGTCCGTCAGGGCGATCTGATCCCGCGCCAGCCAATTGACGAAACGGGCGACGTTTTTCATCAGATCGTTCGCCGCGAGCGCCTTTCCGCGTTCGTTGAGCACGACGGCGGGCAGGCCGAGCATCTCGAGGGTTTCGCTGGCGGCGCGGGCGCGTTCGAGCTGAAGCCGCGCGGACAT
Source organism: Methylocystis sp. (assembly GCF_046349115.1). Classification (GTDB taxonomy): domain Bacteria; phylum Pseudomonadota; class Alphaproteobacteria; order Rhizobiales; family Beijerinckiaceae; genus Methylocystis. The sequence goes on from NZ_JAXMCX010000005.1 coordinate 183,376, forward strand.
CAGAATGGCGCGCGCCAGATGCGGACGCAGCGCGTCCAGCCGGTCGACAAAATGCCGCTCCACCGGCCCCCGTTCATAGAGGCGGTTAACGGCCAGAATCACCTTTTCGCCGGTCGCCATGGGCAGCACCGTCGCGGCGCCCCAGCCAATGCCGCCCGGGCGGAGAAAGTCTCGGTATAGCGGCTCGGCCTCAAGCTCCTCCGGGGTGAAGGCGTCGTCCTCGGTGATGAACCCCGGATGGCGCGCGCCAAACAGACGCGCCGCGAAAGTGCCGCGCGCAAGCCAGTTTTCGCGAACGCAGCGCTCTGTCCGATCCCGGTTGATTTCGGACGCGGCCCAAAAGGTCGAAGCGTCCTTGCCGACAAAGAGTGATCCGCCGCGCGCCTCGATCAATTCCGCGAGCGTGTCGAGGATACTAGGCCAGAGCTCAGGCACGAACGAACATTCATAAATCTTATCAATTAGTTCCAATTCGATGTCGTCCCCGTGCATAGACCCGAAAACGAGGCGAAAATCGATGGTGTCCGCACGCCCTCAATGCTGTTGCTTCGAGCGGACGCCAACTCGCCCTTCGCCGCCCAATCTGCCATGAATTCATGGCCATCGCCATCGAAATGCCACAACTCGGCCGCGCGTCCCCTGACGCTGCGACGATTAATGCTGTGCAGCGCCGCAATCCTTTCTGGACATGGGCGCCATTCTGAGTTCTAAGCCTCATCGCTGCTTTAGGTGAGAGGCGCCCCCGCTTCTCACGTCTTCACCGCATTCATGAACGGGCTGGAGACCGTTCCGGCCGGGCGGCGTCGCCCGATGGCCGCGTAAGAAGCGCAAATCGAGGGAAAGGTTGGGGAAATTCAATGGCCAAAGCGATTTTGCACATGCTCAGCACGTTGAAGCATATGAGCCCCTTCGACGTAAACATGGCCCTCGACGCCGGCTATGACGCGGCGATTCCCTACACCAATGTCACGCTCGACGAAGTCACCGCGCTGGTGCAGGATGCGATGTTCTCGCGGGCGCCGTCGGCGGCGCTGCGCACCGGCATTTTCTTCGCCGGCCGAGACGCGGTGCTCGCGCTCGACATGATGGACGCGGCGAAGAAAGCGCTGCTCAAGCCCTTCGAAGTGTCGCTGTTCGCCGACCCCTATGGCTCCTTCACCACCGCCGGCGCGATGGTCGCCTGCGTCGAAAAGATTTTGCGCGAGAAGAAGCAGCGAGAACTCAAGGGCTCGAAGGTCGTGATCTATGGCGCGACCGGCGTCGTCGGCTATTCCGCCGCGGTCATTTCGGCGCTTGAAGGCGCCGAGGTCACCATCGTCGGCTACAGCGGGCTTGAGCGCGTCGCCAAACTCGCCGACGAAATGTGCAAGCGCTTCAACATCAAGGTTGCGCCCGCCGACGGCTCCGCTCCCGAACAGGTGCGCGCGCTGCTTTGCCAGCATGAAATCGCGCTTTGCGCGGCGCGCGCCGGAGTCCAGGTGATTTCGAAGGACGATCTCGCCGCCGCCAAGGATCTGTTGATCGCCGCCGACGTCAACGCCGTGCCGCCGCTCGGCGTCGAAGGATGCGGCCTGCACGACAATGGAGCCATCATCTCGCCCCACGGCGCGCTCGGCATCGGCGCTTTGGCGATCGGCAACGTCAAATATGGCGCTGAATCCGGCCTCTTCAAAAAGATGGCGTCGTCGGACGAGCCGCTCTGTCTCGACTTCCGTCACGCTTTCGCGCTGGCCCGCGAACTCGTCTGACGCGCGCGGGCGCGCCGGGGGACGCCTTCGCGCGCCTTGGCAAGCAGGCGCAAAAATGGTTGAGTCCGCGCCGCGAGCGGCAGCTTGCGGCGCTTTCTCATCGCCGCGCGCCCCTCGCGCGCGACGTGCGCAAGGCGCTTCAGGCGCTAGGATTTTGGGAGAAAAAATATGGCAGTAATCAACAAGATGCTGGTCGGCGAGTCGCTGGTCGGCGACGGCAACGAAGTGGCGCATATCGACCTGATCATGGGTCCGCGCGGTTCGGCGGCCGAGCTCGCTTTCGCCAATGCGCTGGTCAACAACAAGGACGGCTTCACGACGCTGCTCGCGGTCGTCGCGCCGAACCTTCTGTGCAAGCCCAACACGATCCTGTTCAACAAGGTGACGATCAAGGGCGCCAAGCAGGCGGTGCAGATGTTTGGCCCGGCGCAGCATGGCGTCGCCAAGGCGGTTGCGGATTCGGTGGCCGAGGGCGTGATCCCGGTTGACGAAGCCGACGACATTTTCATTTCGGTCGGCGTGTTCATTCACTGGGACGCTTCGGACGACAAGAAGATCCAGGACTTCAACTACACGGCGACGAAGGAAGCGATCGCGCGCGCCGTCAAGGGCGAGCCGAAGGCCACGGAAGTCGTCGCCAAGCGCAACGAAGCCAAGCACCCCTTCGCGCCGAACTGAGACCGCGCGACATCTTCGAGTTTGAAGGGGAGCCGCGCGGCTCCCCTTTTCTTTTGGGAGAAGCGCGTGGCGGCGGTCATCGGCTGGGATATCGGCGGCGCGCATGTGAAGGCCGCGCGCGCCGACGACGGGCGTTTGACGCGGATCGTCCAGCTCGCCTGCGCCCCGCATGAGAGCGTCGCGAGTCTGGAGCAGGCGCTGCGCGACGCGCACGCGACGCTCGGCGACGCCGAACGTCACCGGGTGACGATGACCGCGGAACTCTCCGATGCATTTGAGAGCCGGGCGCGCGGAGTCGTCGTGGTCGCCGCGATCGCCGCGCGCGAAATCGGCGTCGGCGATATTCTTTTTTATGCGGGCGAACGCGGCTATGTCGCGCGCGACGAAATTGGCGCGAATGTCGATGCGATCGCTTCCGCCAATTGGCGCGCCGCCGCCGAACTCGTCGCGCGCCACCACGCCGATGCGCTGTTCATCGACATCGGATCGACGACGGCGGACCTCACGCCGATCTGCGCCAGCCGCGTCGCGGCCGTGGGCGCGAGCGACGCCGAGCGACTGGCTCGCGGTGAACTCGCCTATGCAGGCTTTTCGCGCGGCGCGCCTCAGGCTTACGCGACGCACGCCCCGGTCGCCGGACAATGGACGCCGCTCGTCAATGAAGGCTTCGCGTCGATGGCCGACGTGCGGCGCGTCCTCGGCGAACTCCCTGAAGGCGAAACCGACGCCGATCTTTCGCCGACGACGGACGGCCGACCCAAGACCGTCGCTGCTTCTCGGGCGCGTCTCGCGCGTCTCGCCGGATGCGACGCCGCGGACCTCACTGACGCGCAATCGCGCGCTTTCGCGCAATATCTCGCGCGCGCGCAATTGCGCGCCATTGAAGATCAGATCGCGTTACTCGAATCGCGTGAGGCGATGATGTGGGACGCGCCGATCGTCGGCGCCGGCGTCGGCCGCAAACTTGCGGCGCGTCTGGCGCAGGCGCGAGGCTGCGCCTTCATCGATTTCGCCGAGTTGATCGCCGCGCCGCCGGCATTGGCCGAAAAGGCCGCCAATTGCGCGCCGGCTTCGGCGCTGGCGTTGCTCGCCGAATGAAGGCGTTAGAAGCAGGTTGCTAAGCGCTATTGCGCCGCGCCGAGTTTCGCTTCGTTCAGATGCGCGTCGATTTTCGCCTTCACCATGTCCCAGGCTTCGCGCTCGGCCTCGCCGGCGGTTTTGTCGACGGCGATCTGTAGATAAGCGAGTTCGCTCTCGATTTTTTCGCGCGGCAGCATGTTGAGGCGCGTCGCCAGAATCGCTGCTTCAAGCACCGCGGCGCGGGCCCGATTCATGCCAAGATATGCGCGATGCGTTTCGATCCGCCGCGCCCGGCAGAAAAAGCGCGGGCGCAATTCGTGCTCCTCGACGCGCGCGACCACGAGTTCGGCGTGCGCCAGCGCGGCGGACAGGCGCGGCGTCGGCCAACCGTCAATGTCGGTCAGCGGCCAGTTGCGGCGCCCCACGACGAGTCCAGCGAAAATCCGGGCGTCGTCGGTGAAGCTCGCCGTCAGTTTCGGATGATGCGTAAGATTGAACAGGGTCGACGAGGGACGAAACGGCGCGGCGATCCAGTATCCCTCTTCCTCGATCAATCCAAGCGGCGCGATATGGGGTCGCCCTTCCGGCGACAGCGTCGTGACGACGCATTCATGTATCAGAGGCATCTTTCGCAGGTCCTTCGCCCGCTTTGCGCATCGTGTGACCCATTTCTTTAAATCGGGTCGCATCCTCTTCGTTAATGTCGGTCGCGACGCCGAAGTCGAGCGGCTCGTCCTGACGATAACGTTTGCCGAGCCTGTAGGCGAGCTCGGCCTTCATCAATTCGGCGCCAAGGTAAAAGGCGTGGGCGCCGTCATGTTCGACGGCAAGATGCGGAAACAGCGCCATCGCGTCGGCGGCGACATGGTGGAAGCCTTTCGCATAGATATGCACGCCGTCCTGAGTCGTCTCTATGCGGAAATTACTATCGCGCAATTCGCGCGCAAGCTCGGCGATCTCTTCGGGCGTCGCGGCATAGGGCTTGCGGTCGTGTATCTGCAGCAGCGCGTCGCTATAGCCTTTCGGCAAAGCGCGATCGGCGCGCGCCGCAAACATCAGCCGCCGCGCCGCGTCATGCTCCTGGAGCGTGCGCCTTGTATGGGGCGAAACCTGCACGGTGAGCAGGTGGCGGATGTCGAGTTCGGAACAGATTCCGAGCATTGCCGCGGTCACGCCGGCTGAATCGGCGTCGGTCAGCTCGGTGAGATTGCCGGTGCCCATCATGATCTCGGCGTCGGGCTCGCGGGCGCGAAGCTCGACATAGCGTGCGACCGATGCAGCAAAGCCGAAGTGAATCGGATCGAGAATCGGATCGAGAATGGCGTCGATTCCTCGATCGCGCGCGCGCCGGGCGGCGCGCTGCAGCGAATCGAGATCGCCATGCGGCCGAGGCGTCAGCACCGGAACGATGGGCGATCCGACCGGCAGGATCGACAGCGTTTCTTCATCGAGACTCAAGAGGTGATCGACGCCGGCCTTGGCGGCGCGCTCAAGCTCGGCGACATCGGCCGAGTCGACGCTCACCCTAAAACCTCCGGCCTTTAGCGCCGCGATGGTTTCCTCGAGATGAGCGAAAGGCGTGTCGGGCAGACAGCCAAGATCGATCACATCGGCGCCGTCGGCGACGAGTTCGCGCGCTTTGATCACGACATCCGCCACGCTCATCTTCGACGCATCGACGATCTCGGCAAAAATTCGCATGTCGTAGCGCGACAGATCCGGCGCCGCGCCGCCGCGGCCGAGATAGGCGGGAAGATCGGCGATCTCTTCGGGCCCGCGTTCGAAGGCGACGCCGAAATCCTCCGTCAGCACGGAAAGATCGGCGCGACAGCGGCCGGGCAATATCACGCGTTCGGCCTGCACGGGCCGCGGCAGGCGCCGCTGGATGATTTCCAGCGTCATCAGCGCCGCGACCTTCACGCCGATATCGTGAATGCGCCAGTCCCGCGCCGCGTCGCCGAAGCTCGCGACCATGCGCTCCAGTCGCGGCAAGGCGAGGTGGCCGGTCAGGAACAGCAGGCGCTCGCTCATGCGGAGCTTTCGTTTAAGGTTGCGGCTCGACTTCTCGGCGGCGGCGCTCCACCGCCTCCTGCAGCGCCGCGAGGCTCTCGACGACCTGCGTCGCCTCAAAAGATTTTAGCGCGTCGGTGTTCTGCAGATCGATGCGACGCGGATAGACCATCACCATGCCCTTCGGCGCGCGGGTTTCAAGTTCGGGCGCGGTGTCGCAGGCGAAGACGATGGTCGGCACCCGGCATTTGCCGGCCTGCGCGAACACATTCGTGGCGAGATTGTCGGAAATGCCGACGACGCATTTCGCCACAGTGTTCGAGGTCGCGGGCGCCAGCACCAGCGTGTGGTAGAAATTGTAGTAGAAATTGCCGACCGGCGCGGCGCTTGCCGTCGTGTCCTTGAAGATGCGCACATTCGCCGGCAGCGCCAGATCATGCTTATACATGCGCACGACTTCAGCCGCCGCCTTGCTGACGAAGAGATCGACCTGATCGAGCGCGCGGATCATGTCGAGGCATTCAGTAAAGAAATGGCCCGATCCGGTGAGCGCCCAACCCCAGCGCGGCGTGACGACTTTCTTTTTGGTCATTAGGCGGACTTCCGCGTTGGAAAAGTTGCGATGGCTGCGCCCGGCGTTACGCCCTCGGCGAGAAGCGCCGCGGCGTGCGGGAGAGACGAGGGGCCGGCGATGAACAGCGGCGTCCCGTCGAGATAATCCGGAAGCGCGGAATCGACAACGCCTTTCCGCACGATCTCGTTTAGTGGCGCGCCATCGCCGACATCGACGCTCTTGATCAGAAGCAATGCTCGGGCGCCGATTCTTTTTGCCAGCCAGGCGGCGAGACTGTCGGAGGTCACGTCCCAAGCGGGCGAAATGTCTTCGGCGTTGGCGACCATGGCGCTTGCGCGCCAAAGGGCGACGCGCCCTTGCGCATGCGCCGCTTCGATCGCTTCACGCGAGGCGACGAGCGCCAGCGCGGGTTCGCGGCTCGCCAGCGCCAAAGCGTATTGCTCCATCGCGAGAACCGCCATGGCGTGCGCGGTTTTGTCGTCATAGCGCATGACCGGCTGCGCGGCGCGGACCGAATCGGCAAAAGGTCCGCCGCCGGGAACGATCGTCAGCCGCCCGGGGTAGCGTCTCAGCGCCGCAAGCCACTCCGCGAGCGCCGGCGACGCATGCAGGCTGCCGCCGAATTTGACGACGAGCGGCGCGCTATTTGACGGCATCGATTCGCAGCGGTGCCGGCTGCAGGCGACGCGCTTCCTCATGGGCGCGGGCGCGCCTGATCCTCACGCCGACGGCGCCCGGCGCGACATCGAGCTTTTCGACCTGCACGGTCACCGATCGCACGCGCTCATGCAACAGCACGCTTTCGGCGAGTCGCTCGGCGATGGTTTCGACGAGTTCGATATGGCCGCCGGCGAGAATCATTTTGATCGCGTCCATGATCACGTCATAGGAAAAGATCGAGCGCATGTCGTCGGAGCCGTTGACGCGCGCCACTTCGGCTTCGACGTTGAAGCGCACGCGCTGGGTATGGCCGTGTTCATGGGCGTAAGCGCCGATTTCGACCGGCGCGACGTAATCCTTGAGGAAGACGCAATCGGTGTCGTTCGCGCCCGGCGGTTCGATATAGCCGCGCCCGAGGAAGGCCCATTCGGCGTGAAAGGCGGCATGCGCATCGCGCGCTGAAGGGATCAGATCGCGGATCAGCGTCGTGGCGCTGGCGTCGATGGCGGCGCGGCGCTCGCCGTGACGACAGAGCGCGCCGCGAAAGCCGAGCACATCCACGCCGGTGACGAGCAGACGCGGCACGTCGGGCGGCTCCAAGGCGCCGGCCAGTCCGGAGGCGAGACCGAGATTGCGGCAGCCGGCGACGAAATCGGACAGCGCGCCGACGCTCATGTAATCGATCAGCCGGCCCTTGCCCTTATGCGCCGTATCCAGCATCGCGCCGTAAAAGCCGGCGCCGGCCAGCGGTTCGAGAATGTCGAATTCGGGCCCGAGATCGGCGAAGAGCACGGCGACGAGACGCGTTCTTTCGGTCAGCGGCGCCAGCGCGTCGATAATCTCGACGGCGTCTGGCGTCGCCGGCAGAGCGAATTTCACATAGTCGACGCCCGCGGCGACGACTTCTTCAAAGTCACGCCGCGCATGCGCGACGTCATGGGGAAGCTCGACCACGGCGCTGACCGGCCGGCGCCCGTCGACGAAGCTGACGATCTCGGCGATCGCATCCAGCGGCAAAGCGCCGAGCGCGCCGCGCGAAGGCGCCTTGCAGTCGATGATGTCGGCGCCGCGCGCGAGGGCGATTTCCGCCTCCTCGCGGGAGAGAACGCTCGCCAGCATCAGGGTCATAAGCTCATGGCTCCGGTTGGGAAAAACAGCCCTGCGGACTTGTCTCTTATAGTCCAGTCAAGGCGCGGCGTCGCGTTGCGAGCCCGACGGTTGCTCGATAACCCCAGGCAGGCCCCTCATCTCACTTCTCCCCGCTTGCGGGGTGAGGTAAGGCGAGGGGCTTGGGGCATTTGGCGCAAACGTAAACAACCGCCTATTCCACCAGCGAGCCGTTGGCCGCCAGCACCGAGGCGGCGAGATAGAGCGAGCCGGCGATCAGCACGCGCGGCGGCGCATCGAAGCTGCGCGTTGAGAGCAGCGTTAACGCTTCCTCGACGCCGCCCGCCGAGGCGCCCGCAATGCCTTCCGCCATGGCGAGGCGCGCCACTTCATGCGGCGGCCAGCTCTTGTGTTCGCCCTCGACCGGCACGGCGACGACTTCGCGCGCGAGGCCGACGAAATGTCGTAAGAGCGCGCGAATGTCCTTGGTCGTCTGGGCGCCGCAGATCAGCGCCAGCGGACGCGGCGACTTGTCGTGAAACTCGGCCATCGCCTCGGCCAGGACTCGGCCGCCGTCTTCATTATGGCCGCCGTCGAGCCAGACTTCCGCGCCCGCCGGCGCCAGATCGACAATGTGGCCGCGCGTCAGCCGCTGCAGCCGCGCCGGCCATTCGGCGCGCGTCAGCCCGGCCTCGATCGCCGCCGCTGGAATGTCCGGCGCGACGGCGCGCATCGCCGCGATGGCGCCGGCGGCGTTCTCATGCTGGTGGCGCCCGGCGAGGCGCGGCAGCGGCAGATCGAGGAGACCGCGCTCATCCTCGTAGACGAGGCGGCCGTTCTCATTGGAAATGTGAAAGTCCCGGCCGGCGATAAAGGCCGGCGCGCCGACGCGCCGCGCCTCCCGCTCCAGCGTCTTGGCGACGGGCTCCGACTGAAAGCCGATGATCGCCGGCGCGCCCTTCTTGAGAATGCCGGCCTTCTCATGCGCGATCTTTTCGACGGTATCGCCGAGAAATTCGAGGTGATCGAGGGAGATCGAGGTGATGATGGCGGCCTTTGGCTGAGCGACGACATTGGTCGCGTCATAGCGCCCGCCGAGTCCGGTTTCGAGCAGCAGCCAGTCGGCCGGCGCATCGGCGAAAAGCGAAAAGGCCGCCGCCGTGGTGATTTCGAAAAAGGTGATCGGCTGCCCGGCGTTTGCCTGTTCGCAGCGTTCCAGCGCCGCGTTCAGGCGCGCGTCGTCGACAAGCTTGCCGCCGCCCGCCGCGCCAAGCCGGATGCGCTCATTGAAGCGAAGCAGGTGAGGGGAGGTATAGACATGCACCCGCTTGCCGGCGGCTTCGAGCATCGCGCGCAGAAAGGCGATCGTCGACCCTTTGCCATTGGTGCCGGCGACGTGAATAATCGGCGGCAGTCTGAGGTCGGGGCGTCCGAGCGCGGCGAGCAGCCGCTCCGTGCGCCCGAGCGACAGATCGATTTTCTTCGGGTGGAGCGTGAGCAGTCGCGACAGGATCGCGTCGTGCTGATCCATTGCGGCCGCGTCCTCGAATCGTCAGGCGGCGGCGCGGCGCGGCGGCGACTTGGTGAGGAGACCGCACAGGCGCGCGAGCGTTTCGCGCATCTCCTGACGCGGCACCACCATGTCGACCATGCCGTGGTCGCGCAAATATTCGGCGCGCTGGAATCCTTCGGGAAGCTTCTCGCGGATCGTCTGCTCGATGACTCGCGCGCCGGCGAAGCCGATGATTGCGCCGGGCTCGGCGATCTGCACGTCGCCGAGCATCGCGTAGGACGCGGTCACGCCGCCCGTCGTCGGATTGGTCAGCACCACGATATAGGGCAGGCGCGCTTCGCGCAGGCGCTGCACGGCGATGGTGGTGCGCGGCATCTGCATGAGCGAGAACATCCCCTCCTGCATGCGCGCGCCGCCCGACGCCGTGAAGATGATGAAGGGCGTGCCCTTGGCGAGCGCATGTTCGCAGCCGGCGACGATCGCCTCGCCCGCCGCCATGCCGAGCGAGCCGCCGAGGAATTCGAAATCCTGAACGGCGACGGTGACCGGCGCGCCTTCAAGACTGCCAAAGGCGAGAACCACCGCATCGGCCATGCCGGTCTTGACCCGATATTCCTTCAGCTTGTCGACATAGCGCTTGATGTCGCGAAACTTGAGCGGATCGAGCGGCGCCTCCGGCGTCGCGAGCAATTCGCATTCGCCGCCGTCGAACAGATTGGCGAGCCTGGTCCCGATCGGGCAGCGCATGTGATAGCCCGACCCGGGCACGACATAGAGGTTCGCCTCAATGTCCTTATGAAAGACGAGCTGACCGCTTTCGGGACATTTCACCCAGAGATTTTCAGGCGCTTCGCGCTTGATCAGCGCCTTGATCTTCGGCGGGACGACGTTCGAATACCAATTCATGACACGAGCCTCGTCAGCCAGCCCATCATGCCGCCGCGTTGCGGACGGGCGCCGCGCACGCCTTGCGAAATCGACGCGACCAGCCCGGTCACCGCGCTCACGCTCGACGGGCCGGCATGGCCGTTTGCATCGAGCGAAGACTTGAGCGCTTCAACCAGCGCCGTGCCGACGACGACGCCATCGGCGTTGCGGGCGATCTCGGCGGCGTTTTCCGCATTCTTGACGCCAAAGCCGACGGCGATCGGCAACGCCGTATGTCGCTTGATGCGCGCGACCGCCTGACTGACGCCGGCATAGTCCGCAAGCGCCGCGCCGGTGATGCCGGTCAGCGACACATAATAGACGAAGCCGCTCGTGTTTTCGAGGACCTTGGGGAGCCGTCTGTCGTCGGTCGTGGGGGTGGCGAGGCGGATGAAATTCAGCCCGGCGCCGCGGGCGGGAATGCAGAGTTCGGCGTCTTCCTCGGGCGGCAGGTCGACGACGATGAGGCCGTCGACGCCGACGTCCTGAGCGTCACGCAGGAAGTCGGCGACGCCGTAAACATAGATCGGATTATAGTAGCCCATCAGCACGATGGGGGTGGCGTCGTCGCCGGCGCGAAAGTCGGCCACGAGCTCCAAGGTCTTCTTGAGCGTGGTCCCGGCCTTGAGCGCCCGCAGGCCCGCCGCCTGGATCGCCGGCCCGTCCGCCATCGGATCGGTGAAGGGCATGCCGACTTCGATCACATCGGCGCCGGCGGCGGGGAGCCCCTTTAAAATCTCAAGCGACGTCGCGAGATCAGGGTCGCCCGCCATCACGAAGGTCACCAAGGCGGCGCGCCCGTCCTTCTTGAGGGCGGCGAAACGATCATCGATGCGGGTGGGCATTAGCGACAGACGTCCTTCGTCACGCGGCGCAATTCTTTACGACGCCTCTTTATCCGGCCGGGAGCGGATTTTGGCCCCCGCGCGCCATAGAGGCCGCCGTTGCTTAGTGCCTGGGCGTTGTCCCGTCCACTGTTTTCGCGCGCGCTAGATCGTCACCTGCGCGCCCAGTTCGACGACGCGGTCGGAGGGGATCGAGAAGAAGTCGGTGGCGTTGGCGGCCTGGCGGGTGAGCGCGACATAGAGCTTGTCCTGCCAGACGGGCATTTCCGAGGAGGGGCTCTCCTTGATCGAGCGCCGGCCCAAGAAGAAGCTCGTGGTCATGATGTCATATTTGAAGCCGGCCTTGCGCATGGCGGCGAGCGCGGCCGGAACGCGGGGACTTTCCATGAAGCCATAGTGCAGCGTCGCCCGGTAGAAATCGTCGGGAAGCTTTTGGATTTCGAAGCGGTTTTGCGGCGCGACGCGCGGCCGGTCCTCGGTCCTCACGCAGATCACCAGCACCCGCTCATGCAGCACCTTGTTGTGCTTGAGATTATGCATCAGCGCGGCGGGCGCGACGTCCGGATCGCTGGTCAGAAAGACAGCGGTGCCGGGCACGCGCGTCGGCTTCGATTTTTGCAGCATCGCGATGAGGTCCATCATCGGGATGGAGTCGCGATGGGTTTTCTCGGCGAGAAGATGCGTGCCGCGCATCCATGTCCACATGATGATCATGACGCAGCCGCCAAGCGCCAGCGGCACCCAGCCGCCGTCTTTGACCTTCATCAGATTGGCGGTGAGAAAGGCGAATTCGACGACGAGAAAAGAGGCGGCGAAGATAATCGACACGAACAACGGCCAGCCCCATTTGCGCCAGGCGACGATGAACAGGAGCGATGTCGACAGCACCATCGTGCCGGTGACCGCGATGCCATAGGCCGAAGCCAGCGCCGACGAACTCTTGAAGGCGACGACGAGCAGCAGCACGCCTATGAGCAGCAGCCGGTTGATGCGGCCGATGTAGATCTGGCCTTCCTGCGAGGCTGACGTATGCGTGACCTCGAGGCGCGGAATGAGGCCGAGCTGAATGGCTTGCCGCGCCAGCGAGAACGCCCCGGTGATGACCGCCTGCGCGGCGATCGTCGTCGCCAGCGTCGACAGGATCACGAGCGGCAGCAGCGCCCAGTCCGGCGCGAGGAGGAAAAACGGATTGCCGACCGCTTCGGGGCGCGACAGGACGAGCGCTCCCTGGCCGAGGTAATTGAGCAGCAGCGCGGGCAGCACGAAGCCGAGCCAGGCGGTCCTGATCGGCCCGCGGCCGAAATGGCCCATATCGGCGTAGAGCGCCTCGACGCCGGTAACGGCAAGAAACACCGAACCGAGGACAACGAAGCCGAGCCAGCCGTGAGTCACGAGAAAGGTAATGCCCTGGCGCGGATCGAAACTGCGCAGCACCTGCGGCGCTTCGGGAATATGCATCGCGCCCAGGACGCCGATGGTGAGAAAAAAGACGATCATGATCGGCCCGAACAAGGCCGCCACACGCGCCGTGCCGTGACTTTGCGCCCAAAACAGCGTGACCAGGATGAAGATCGTGATCGGCAGAACGAATTCATTGAAACGGTGCGTGACGAGTTCGAGGCCTTCGATGGCCGACATCACCGAAATCGCCGGCGTGATGATCGCTTCGCCGGCGAAGAGCGCCGCGCCCCCGACGCCGAGCACGAAGGCGACTCTCGTGCGACGGCCCATGGCGGTTTGCGCCAAGGCCATGAGCGAGAGGATGCCGCCTTCGCCGCGGTTGTCGGCGCGCATGACGAAGATGACATATTTGATCGTCACCGTGAAAATGAGCGCGAATATCAGAAGCGAGATTGCGCCGAGAACCGACTCTTCGGTCAGCGCGTCATACTCGACCTGATGAGCGAGCGACTCGCGCAGCGCATAGAGCGGGCTCGTGCCGATGTCGCCATAGACGACCCCGATCGAGCCGATGACGAGCCCGACGAGTCCGCCGCGCGCCGCCTCGGAGCCGTGATGCGCGTGAACCTGCGTCCCATCGCCGCCGGAGGCAGGGCCGGCGTCGGATCGCTGCGTCATGGGACGTTTCCTTTGCTGGGACCCGCCGCGGCTTTTACCAAAGCTGCAGGCGGGCGCTCGCTCGGACCGGGCGCGAATGGGAGCAAGGGTTCGTCTCCTTCGGCGCGGGCCGTCGATACGGTGCGGCGATATACGCGGTTTCGCGCGAGATGAGAAGTCGCGGGGGCGACGCAGCCTGGCGGCGCGAGCCGCTGGACGACGCGCGTCGCTTATATAGCTAATTTCAGCGTCAACTTCTCTGGAGGCCTCATGTCCTCATCTTCGACCGATCCCGGCCGGTTCGCCCAGGCGGCGGGCGCGCCCGCGCCGAGCGCCATCGTCACGGACGCGCAGGGGCTGGAAGCGGGCATGATCGAGCTGCCGAATGGCGCGCCCGCCTATTTCGCCCGCCCGCAGAACGACGCGGATTTTCCGATCATACTCGTCGCGCAGGAAATTTTCGGGCTTCACGAACATATTCGCGACATCGTGAGGCGCTTCGCCAAGCTCGGCTTTGTCGCCATCGCGCCCGACTTCCTTATCCGCTACGGCGACCCGCAGAAGGCTCAGGACATTGAGGCGATTCGCGCCATCGTCGCCAGGGTCCCCGACGCCGAGACGATGGCGATTTTCGATCAGGCGCTCGCCTGCGCCGCCGGCAGGGGCGGCGACGCGGGCCGCGCGGCGATCACGGGATTTTGCTGGGGCGGGCGCATCGCCTGGCTCTATGCGGTCCATAATCCGCGCCTTTGCGCCGCTGTTCCCTGGTATGGCCGGCTCGACGGGCCGCATACTGCCGAACAGCCGCGCTGGCCGATCGACGTCGCCGCTGAGCTGAAAACGCCGACGCTGGGGCTCTACGGCGGCGCCGATCCGAGCATCCCCGTCGAACTGATCGAGTCGATGCGCGAGCGTCTCAAGCACGCCCAGGCGCCCGCCGAGATCATCGTCTATGACGACGCCCCGCACGCCTTCTTCGCCGACTATCGCGAGTCTTATCGAGCAGGCGTCGCTAACGACGCCTGGGCGCGGGCGCTCGCCTTTTTACGCGCGAAGGGCTTAGGGTGATCGCCGCTCAGCGCGGAACGAGCGCGATGATCCGCGCGGGGCCGCCCGAGCCCTTTTCGATCTTCATCGGCAGGGCGATGACGATCGCGCCCTTGGGCGGCAGTTGGTCGAGGTTGGTAAGATTTTCGAGACCGCCGATATTCGCGGCGCCGATGATTCGATGCACCAGAAAATCCTGCGACGGGCCGTTGTCGACGCTCGCCGTGTCGACGCCGATGAAATTCGGATGACGTTCCTTCGCCAGCCAGGCGGCCGCTTCCGGGCCGAAAGAGGGGAAATGGAGATGGGTCGCGTCGCCCGGCGCGTCGTCGCCGAGATACGCCTTCTTGTCCGGCCAGCGCGAGCTCCAGCCGGTGCGCAGCAATACGATGGCTTTGTCCGGGATGCGGCCATTCGCCGCCTCAAACGCCGAAATGTCTTCGACCGTCAACAGATAGTCCGGATTCGCCTCGGCCTTGGCTGCAACATCGATGACGATCGCCGGTCCGACGAAGCGTTCGGCGGGAATATCGGAGTTGGTCCAGCGGCCTTCAGCGAAATGCATCGGCGCGTCGAGATGCGTCCCGCCATGCTCCGGCGAACAAAAGGCGTTGGCGTAATAGAAGAAGCCTGCCTTGGTCGGCCCCTTGTGCAGAACCTTAAGCTCGAAACCAGACGGCGAGGTCGGCCAATAGATGGTTTCGGCGTTAAAGGCGTGGCTGAGGTCGACGACCTTGCTCGACGCAAGATCGAGGCTTTGCGCCTGCGCCGGTTCGAATCGCGCGACAAGGAAGATCAGACAAAGGAGCAGCCTAGAGCGTATCCATGGTGTGCGCATATCGATCGTCTCCAGAAGGCGCGGCCGCGCGAAATTAAAAATCGCTCGCGATTCCGTTAACTTCCCAGTCGCCGTAGCGCGCGGGGTCGGGGCCGCCGCGACCGCCGACCTCATCGGGCGGCGCCGGACGTCGCGCAGCCTCGCGACGCCGCGCTTCCGCTTCCGCTAAGGCGCGCTGCGCCGCCGGCGACAGCTCCGCGCGGCGCTCGTTCAATTTCATTGGGACTTCCGCCTTGGACACGGCCTCTTCTCCCTGCATTCGTCGCCCGCCGCGCTCCGATTGTGCTATGATTCGCCAAGGGAGAGGCCGTTTGGCGGACAGCGACAGTAGATCATTTTCCACTCGGACCAAATCGGCGCGCGCGCCTGCGCGTCAAGGTTCGCGACAGGGGTCGCGGCAGGGCTTCGTGCCCGCCGAGGCGGTGCGGGAAGCGGAAGCCGCGAAGATTCCCGGGCTGCCGGCGCGACTTGCAGCGGCCAATATCATTGGCGACATCGTGCAGGGCGGACACCGACTCGACGAATGTTTCGCCGCCAATGCGGTTCCTTGCCGTCTTTCCGGACTCGATGCGCGCGACGTGGCGCTGACGCGCTCGATCGTCACCGTGGCGCTGCGACGGTTGGGCGTCATCCGCTACGCGCTCGGCGAACTCCTCGAAAAAGGGCTGCCGCGACAGGCGGCGCGTCTCGAATTTTCGCTCATCGCCGCCGCCGCGCAAATCCTGTTTCTCGACGCCGCCGATCACGCCGCCGTCGATCTCGCCGTGCGCGCCGTGCGTCTTGAGCCGAAGACCGCCGCGTTCAGCGGCCTTGTCAATGGCGTGCTGCGCAATCTCGCGCGACGCCGCGAGGAATTCCTCGACATCGCCGCCAGCGGCGAGCACGACGCGCCGGCATGGCTGATGCTGCGCTGGCGCAAGCATTACGGCGAGGAAACGGCGCGCGCGATCGCCGCCATGCATATGCTTGAGCCGCCGCTCGACATTTCTGTGAAGGACGATCCGCAGGAATGGGCGCGGCGGCTTGATGGCGTCGCGCTGCCGACAGGCTCGGTGCGGCTGCGCACCCATGCGCCGATCACTGATCTTCCAGGCTATGAGGAAGGCGAATGGTGGGTGCAGGACGCCGCCGCCGCCCTGCCGGTTCGGCTGCTCGCGCCCCGGCACGACGAGCGCCTGCTCGACATGTGCGCCGCGCCGGGCGGCAAGACGGCGCAGCTGGCGCTCGCCAGCGCTCATGTCGTCGCGCTCGACCGTTCGGCGGAGCGGCTCAAACTGCTGACCGCCAATCTCGCGCGGCTGCGCCTGCACGCCGAAGTCGCGGTCGGCGACGCCGCCGCCTATCAGGCGCAGCCTTTCGACGCCATTCTGATCGACGCGCCCTGTTCGGCGACCGGAACCATCCGGCGCCATCCCGACGTTCCCTGGACCAAGAAGCCGGGCGACATCGAAACGCTCGCGGCCCTGCAGACCAAGTTGCTCAACCGCGCCGCGCTGCTGACCCGCGCCGGCGGGCGCATCGTCTATTGCACCTGCTCCCTGGAGCCTGAAGAAGGCGAGCAGCAGATCGCCGCCTTCCTGCGCCGCAATCCGGATTTCCGCCGTACGCCGATCGAACCAGGCGAAGGCGCGCCTGCCGAATTCATCAACCGCGACGGCGATCTGCGGACGCTGCCGCACTACTGGCCGAACGAAAATCCGCGCCTTGCCGGCATCGACGGCTTCTTCGCGGCGCGGCTGCTGCGGTCGGCTTAACGCGTCTCGACGAGCGGCGCGAATTCCTTCACCACTTGCTCATAAACGCCGCGCTTGAACGGCACGATCAGCTCCGGCAGCGCCGACAGTTCTTCCCAGCGCCAATCGTCGAATTCCGGCTTATGCGCCCCGCCGCCCGGCGCGTGAATGTCGATCTCGCTTTCCTCGCCGGTGAAGCGCAGCGCGAACCAGCGCTGGGTCTGCCCGACATATTTGCCGCTCCAGCGGTTGTTGGAGCCCTTTGGGAGGTCATAGCGGAGCCAGTCCGGCGCTTCGGCGAGCAGCGCCGCGCTCGAGACGTTGGTCTCTTCATAGAGTTCGCGCAGCGCCGCCTCATAAGGCGTTTCGCCCTCGTCGATGCCGCCCTGCGGCATCTGCCAGAGATAGGGCGGGCGGGTCTGGTCATGGGCGCCCTTGGCGCGCCGCCGACCGATGAAGGCGAGGCCCTGCGCATTGAGCAGCAGCACGCCGACGCAGGGACGATATAGGCCACGTCCGCTCATCGCCCCGTCTCGCGGCAGGCGCCAGTTTGGCGCGCTTCGGTCATTGCGTCGGTCATCCGCTCCCCCGGCCGTCGGAATTCGCCGCAACCTATCTTTCTGATCTTTGGCGTCAATCGTCGAGCCGTCAGGCGCCGCGCGTCAGCGCCCCGTCGGCTTCCATCAGTTCGAGCAGCATGCCTTCCCGCAATCCCCGGTCGGCGATGCGGGTCCGCGGCGCCGGGAAAAGCCCGCGAATCGCTTCGAAAATCGCGCAGCCGGCGAGCACGAGATCGGCCCGCTGCGGTCCGATGCAGCCATTGGCGACGCGCTCTTCGAAATTCATCGCCCTCAGCCGCATGATCGCCCGGCTCGCGTCGTCGTCGCTCATCCACAGGCCGTCGACGCGCCAGCGGTTATACCGTTCAAGCCCGAGATGAACGCCGGCCAGGGTGGTGACGGTGCCCGACGTGCCGAGAAGATGGAAGCGCGGGCATCGACGCTCATTCGCCATCCGCTGCGCGAAGGGCGTGAGACTCTCGCGCGCCTGCTGCGCCATCGCCGCGAATATCTCGGTCGAAACGCTGCGGCCGCCAAAATGCTCGGCGAGCGTCACCACGCCGAGTTCGAGCGACGTCCAGGCGCGAAAGGCGTAAGCGCCATTATCGTTGCGACGCTCGCGGGCGAGCCAAACCAGTTCGGTGGAGCCGCCGCCGATATCGAACAGCAACACGCTTTCTGCGGCGGGATCGGCGAGCGCGCCGCAGCCGCGGGCGGCGAAGCGCGCCTCGGTTTCGCGGTCGATGATGTCGAGGCGCAGCCCGGTGCGTTCGCGCACGCGTTCGATGAATTCGTCGCCGTTCGCCGCGCTGCGGCAGGCCTGGGTGGCGACCAGCCGCGACCGGGTGACGCCGCGCGCCTCCATCTTTTCGCGGCAGATGTCGAGCGCCGCGATGGTGCGCTCGATCGCCGCTTCGCTGATCCGGCCCGCCTTGCCGAGCCCCTCTCCCAGCCGCACAATGCGCGAAAAGGCGTCGATGATGCGCAGACAGTCATTGCCGCGCCGGCGCGGCCGGCGCTCGGGCCTGGCGATCAGGAGCCGGCAGTTGTTGGTGCCAAGGTCGAGCGCGGCGTAAGTCTCGCGCGCGCGGAACGCTTCGGGCGCGACGCCGACGCCGATCTGGAGCTCGCGCGCAGCCTGCGCCGACGCCGTCGAGGGTGGGCCGGTTTCCCTCACTCGATCCATTCCGCGATGCCGCTCCGTCTCGTCTCGCTCCCACTCGCTCCGCGCCGCATCGCCGAAAGCGAAGCGACGATGATCGAAACGCCGCGAAGCCGGCGTAAATTCCCTACATGCCGGATCGTCGCGCCGCCCGCAAGGGTTCGGCAAGGGTTCCGCGAGGGTTCCGCAAGGGTTCAGCGGAAGTTGGGCAAATCGAAGCGGGCGAGCGGCGTCGCTCTCGCCGAGGCCCACGGCTGTTGACACCGTCAGCGACGCTCTCTAAGTCACCAGCGGTTCGCGCAAGCGCGGCGTCGCGCCGTTGGGGGATAGTTCAACGGTAGAACAGCGGACTCTGACTCCGTTAATCTTGGTTCGAATCCAGGTCCCCCAGCCATTGATTTTGTTGCGTTTTTCTCATTCCTAGAAAGATCTCTAAGCGCCAGTCGGGCGTTCAGTGGGGAATTTTTGTTCTCTGTTCGGGCTATCGGATCGCGCTTTCGCCGAGCGCCGGATCGCGGCGCAGATAATGGGCGTCGAGAAGGCTTTCTCACGTTGGCGGCTTACCGGCACTGACCTCTGGCGCTTATCGTGCACGATGACCAAGATCAGCTACCTCGGCTGCCGCTTTCTACCCGAGATCATTCAACAGGCGATCTGGCTCTATTGTCAGATTCACGCTGAGCTTCCGCGATGTTGAGGATTTGATGGCGGAACGCGGGATCGCGGTCTCCTACGAAACCGTGAGGCGATGGGTCAATCATTTTGGACCCAAGAGCGCGGCCGATCTGCGCAAACGCCGGCCGAAGCCGCACCCGACATGGCGTCTGGGCGCAGTCGATCTCAGGATCGATGGACGGCTGGTCTACCTATGGCGCGCCGTCGATGGTGAAGGAGAGGTTCTCGATGTCCTCGTCCAGACCAAACGGAATAGGGCCGCAGCGATGAAATTGATGCGCAAGCTCTTGTGGAAATACGGCGCTCTGCCAGTGAATTTGATCACGGACCATCTGCGATCCTACCACGCCGCAGCGCGTGATCTTGGGATCGCGCATAAGCATCGCACCGGCCGATGGCGAAACAACAGGGCCGAGAATTCGCATCAACCAACCCGACGGCGAGAACGCAATGCAAGGCTTCAGAAGCATCGGTTCCGCGCAAAGAATTCTCTCCTTTCACGCCGCCGCCTTCAACACCTTCAACATTCAACGCCATTTCATCTCAAAAAGAGCGCACCGAGCCTTGCAAGCCTCGGCCATGGACACATGGCGTTCGGTCGCTGCTGCAGCATGAGCACGATCGTCAGAGAGATCACTTAAGTCCATCGTTCTGCAACGTGACAGAGCCGCTGTTGGGCTTAGGCCTTTTGACGCTGACACGCCTATCCGCGAGCTGGCGCGGCGCGCGCTACGAACCTAATTTGGAAGAGCCGCCAAGGCCTTCGGCCAAGCTGGAACGAATCCCTTAATCCTCGCGTTGTTAACTATCGTTTCGGCTGTTCCTCGAATTTCGGTGGTGGCGTTGACTGGTCGAAGGGGAGGAGAGTCATGGGCATCACAAAGCTCTCAATTCTTAGTGGATGCGCAGTGCTCGCGCTCGCGATGGGGACGTCGGCCGCGCCGGTCGGTCTCGCCAGCCAGAAAAGCGTCGGGCTGAGCGCGCCGGTCGAGAAGGCCAGCTATTGTCATCGGCGTCATGTGCGCCGGGCAGCGAGATGCTGCGAATATTACGATGCGGCCGTTCCCGTCGTGATCGAGCCGCTTGTAGTAGAGGAGCCCGCCGATTTCGACGATGCCGCGCCGGTCGTGGCGGAGGAGCCAGTTGGGTTTTACGGCTACGCAGCCCCCGGCGCTCCTATCGGGTTCGGCTATTACGGCTATTCGGGGCCTGTGCAGGTGGTCGTGCCGAGTGGAGACTACTGCGCGACTTCCGTTAGGACGTGCCTGCTCAAGGAGCCGGGCGTGCTCGGAACCGGATGTTCCTGCCATATTCCCGGCGGCGTTGCGCGCGGCCTGGTGGAATAGTCAATATATCTCAAGGCGAGACTGCGGCCCCGGCGGGGCCGCAGTCCGCGGTGAAATAATCTTCGGTGCGCAAGGTTCTCTGTCTAATCGGCCCGGTGGCGTTGTCGCGTTGTCGAACGATAGGCGTGAATGATATCGCGGACGATCGTGCTCCTGCTGTAGGAGTAGCTGCACGCCATGAGTCCATGGCGGAGGCTCGAAAAGCTCAATGCGTTCTTGCTGATATGAGATGGCGTCGAACGCTGAAAGCATTGTAGGCGTTGACACGTTAACGGGCGAAATATGGACAAATGGGCTATTGCGGCCGATGAAACCCATCTCCTACGGTCGTCATCGCTTCGCTCCCGACCTCATCCGACATGCGGTCGGGCTCTATATTCGGTTCACCTCGAGCTATCATGACGTCGAGGGTTTGCCGGCTGAAAGAGGCAACGAAGGCGCAACAAAGCCGCCGCACTGAAGCTATTAAGAAAGTTGTTTACGAAGCAGGGATTCTTCCCCACGGCGATTGTCACGGACAAACTCGGATCCTACGGGGCCGCGCTGCGGACCATCGGCTTCTCAGGTCAGAATGAACAAGGCTCGCGCGCCAATAACCGGGCGGAGAACTCGCATCAACCCGTTCGACGACGGGAGCGCATAATGGGGGCTTCAAATCCCGCAAGTCAGTTCAACGCTTTGTTTCGCTCCGCGCCGCCGTCTGCAACGCCTTCAATGTCCAACGACACCTGATCTGCCGAGCAACGCATCGGCGGTTTCGGGCCGAGGCTCACAATATTTGGCGCGACGCGACGGTTGCTGCGGCGTGAAGCGAGAACTCAGCGCTGCTGCGCGAGTTCGGCGTGTTACGTGTCAATGCCCAACCAATTCAATGCGGCGCGCCATCCGGATAGATTTTACGGTAGCGACTAAAGTGTTGAGTAAAGCGTGGCCGTAGCTTGTTATCGCCTTTATCGCAACTTTTCGCCTGGCTCAACGTTAACGAAAGGGGCATGGGGAAAATGAAGAATCTTATAGCTGCGCTTGCGCTCATCCTTTCGATTGGCGGCGGCGCGCTCGCGAACGCCATTTCGACCGAAAACCAGTCAACGGGCGCGCCGAGGAGCGAATGGGATCTCGCAGGTCCGGGATCGTCCGCTCTCGAGGGATTCGCGACGCAAATGAGCGTCAATCACGGATCCACGGTCAATTTCAAGATCAAGACCGCTTCAAGCAACTGGCGCATAAATATTTATCGGCTGGGCTATTATCAGGGCAATGGCGCGCGACTCATTACCTCTATCTCCAAATCCGCTGCCTCGCCGCAGCCCGCGCCGATCACCGATACGTCGACGGGACTTGTCGACGCGGGCAACTGGTCGGTAACGGCTTCGTGGACGGTTCCGGCAGACGCCGTATCGGGCGTTTACGTCGCGCACCTCGTCGACCAGAACAATCCGGCGATAGAGAACCACATCCCCTTCGTCGTGCGCGCGGATGAATCGACGAGCGACATCGTATTTCAAACGTCCGACACAACTTGGCAGGCCTACAACGGCTGGGGCGGCGCAAATCTCTATGGCGGCAACGGCCCTGGCGGAGACAGCGCCCCCGGCCGCGCCTTCAAGGTCAGCTACAACCGGCCGATCTGCACCCGCAATGGCGACAGCTGCGGTTCTTTCGCCGGCTCGCATGATTTTCTTTTCAGCGCCGAATATGCGGCGATTTTCTGGCTGGAGCGCAACGGATACGACGTTTCTTACATCGCAGGCGCAGATGTTGCGACTTCGCTGCCTCGACTGCTGCAGCATAAAATATTCACCTCGACCGGCCACGACGAATACTGGGACACGACGGCGCGCGCCAATATCGAAGCCGCGCGCACGGCCGGCCTGCATCTCATGTTCATGAGCGGCAATGAAGTCTATTGGAAGACCCGTTGGGAGCCGAGCATCGATGTATCAGCGACGCCCAATCGCACGCTCGTCTGCTACAAGGAGACGCGCGCCAACGGGCCCATCGATCCGCTCGACGCAAATCCGACCTGGACTTGGACGGGAACGTGGCGCGATCCGCGCAACAGCCCGCCCGCCGACGGCGGCAAACCGGAGAACCGGCTGACCGGCACGCTGTTCGCAGTCGATTCCTATCAGTCCGATGCGATCGAGGTTCCCTATGAAATGAGCCGTCTGCGCTTCTGGCGCAATACGCCGAATGTCGCAGCGACTGCTCCAGGCGGCAAAACCACGCTCACGACGAACATCCTCGGTTATGAGTGGGATAATTCTCCCGACAACTGGTTCGAGCCCGGCGGCATAATCAATCTTTCGTCGACGACGCGGACGACGGACAAGGTGCTCCTCAACTATGGATCGATCACCGGGACGGCTGACGCGACTCACAACCTCACCCTGTACAAGGATCCTGCGAATGGCGCTCTTGTATTCGGCGCCGGCACCGTCTTCTGGGCCTGGGGTCTGAACAGCGACCATGATGGGCCGCCGACGCCGGTCGACCGCAACATCCAGCAGGCGACGCTCAATGTGCTCGCGGACATGGGCGCGCAGCCGGCCACGAAGCAGAGCGATCTGACACAGGCGTTTCCGTCGACCGACGTCACGCCGCCGACCGCGTCGATCACGAGTCCGGCCGACGGCGCGAGTTTTCAGGAAGGGCAAGCCGTTCAGATCACTGGCACGGCGACTGACTCCGGCGGCCTGGTCGCCGGCGTCGAAGTGTCGGTTGATGACGGCGCCACCCGGAGTCAGGCCGCAGGCGGGAACAATTGGACATTCGGTTGGACTGCGACGCCCGGAACTTGGGTCATCCGCGCGCGCGCCATCGACGACAGCCTGAACTCCGGAGCGCCGTCGTCCAGCGTCACTGTTTCAGTCTCCTCCTC
Source organism: Methylocystis sp. (assembly GCF_046349115.1). Taxonomy (GTDB): domain Bacteria; phylum Pseudomonadota; class Alphaproteobacteria; order Rhizobiales; family Beijerinckiaceae; genus Methylocystis. Next base: position 206,818 of record NZ_JAXMCX010000005.1, read on the forward strand.
CGGCTCGACCCTCTTTGGCGCAATCAGCGTTCCGGAGCGCATGCAGGTCGACGATACGACCTCGGTCGAACTTGGCGTCAAATTCACGCCTTCCGTGTCAGGCGTCATCAAGGGCGTCCGGTTCTGGAAGAACGGCGTCAACGGCGGCGCTCATACCGGCAGTCTGTGGAATTCGTCAGGCAGTTTGCTGGCGACCGCGACTTTCGTCAACGAAACGGCGAGCGGGTGGCAAACCGTGCTGTTTGCATCGCCCGTTTCCGTTACGGCGGGCACGACCTATACGGCGTCTTATCATACGCGCGGTTTCTATTCGGCGACGACGGGTTATTTCAATACGCCGACGACAGCAGGTCAGTTGACCGCGCCCGTCGATGCAGGCGTCTACCGGTACGGGACTTCCACTGCGTTTCCAAATCTGACTTTCAATTCCGAAAACTACTGGGTCGACGTGCTCTTCGCTACTGCGCCGCCCCCTGCGCCGCCGACGATCACCAGTCCCACCGCATCAAGCGGCGTCGTTGGCGTGCCGTTCACCTATCAGATTACCGCGACGAACAGCCCAACGAGTTTCACTGCGTCGCCCCTCCCCGCCGGCCTCTCGATCAACACCGGCACAGGAGTCATTTCCGGATCGCCGACGGCGAGCGGGTCTTTCAACGTTACGCTCGGCGCCACCAATGCTCTGGGAACCGGGACCGCGAGTCTCGCATTGACGATCGATTCTGCGGCGTCGAGTTACAGTCTGTTCTCATTGTCCGATGTTCCGGCCATCGCATCGGTGAACGATTCGAACGCCGTCGAACTGGGCGTGAAATTCACGTCGACGAGCGCGGGCAACATTTTGGGGATGCGTTTCTATAAAGGCCCGCAGAATGTCGGCGTTCATACAGCGCGGCTGTGGAGCGCGGCAGGCGTTCAGCTCGCGAGCGCGACCTTTTCGGGTGAAACGGCCAGCGGCTGGCAAACCGTCCTGTTTCCGGCCCCGGCGCCGATCGCCGCCAACACGACCTATGTCGCGTCCTATCACACAAACGGTTTTTATTCGGCGGATGGAAATTACTTCGCCGGCGCGCATACGAGCGGCCCGCTAACTGCGCCGGCAAGCGGCGGAAGCGGGGGGAACGGCGTCTACGCTTACGGAGCCGCGTCGACCTTTCCGGCCAGCACCTTCAATTCAACGAATTACTGGGTCGACGTTCTCTTCTCGCCCTCAGCTGGCAGCAATGCGCCCGTTATCAACAGCGCGCTGACCGCCTCGGGCAGCGTGGGGACGCCATTCATCTATCAGATCGCCGCGACCAATAATCCGACAAGCTACGACGCCTCGCCATTGCCAGCCGGACTCTCGGTCAACACATCCACTGGACAGATTTCGGGCACGCCAACGACGGGCGGGACATTCAACGTGACGTTGAGCGCGACGAATGCCCAGGGCACCGGCACGGCCGTCCTGGCGCTGACAATCGTCGCGCAGCCTGTGATCAACAGCGCGCTGACCGCCTCGGGCAGCGTGGGCACGCCATTCATTTATCAGATCGCCGCGACCAATAATCCCACAAGCTACAATGCCTCGCCATTGCCAGCTGGGCTCTCGGTCAATACTTCAACGGGACAGATTTCCGGAACGCCCTCGGCGCCCGGCATATCCAGCATAACACTGAGCGCAACCAACGCCGCCGGAACCGGCACGGCTGTACTCGTTCTGAATGTTGTTGGCACACCGGCGATCAACAGTCCCCTGACGGCGACAGGCTTTGTCGGGACGCCGTTCAACTATCAGATTAGCGCAACCAATAATCCGACAAGCTACAATGCCTCGCCATTGCCGGCCGGACTCTCGGTCAACACTTCAACAGGACTGATTTCGGGCACGCCAACGGCAGGCGGGACGTTCAACGTGACGTTGAGCGCAACGAATGCCGACGGAACCGGCACGGCCGTCCTGGCGCTGACAATCGTCGCGCCGCCAGTGATCACCAGCGCGCTTACCGCCTCGGGCGCAGCCGGAACGAGCTTCAGCTATCAGATCACCGCCACGAACAATCCTACGAGCTACAACGCTTCGCCGCTGCCGGCCGGACTCTCGATCAACACGTCCACCGGACTGATTTCCGGCGCGCCAACGGCGACGGGTACCTTCAGCATCTCCATCAGCGCAACGAACGCGGCCGGAACAGGAACGGCGACGCTCGTCCTGACGATCCTGCCGAGATACACGCTCACCGTGACGCGCAACAATAATCGCGGGCGCGTGACAAGCAGCCCGACTGGCATCAACTGCGGATCGACATGCCAGGCGACTTACGTGTCGGGAACTTCGGTGACGTTGACCGCTACGCCAAACGCCGGACGGAAATTCGTCGGCTGGGGCGGCGCCTGCAGTGGGACGGCGACAAGCTGTGTCGTCTTGATGAACAGCAACAAATCCGTATCCGCTTCGTTCCAGTAGGAGAGACCGGTTCGCGATGCGTTTAAGCAGGAGGTTCCAATGAAGGCGGCGCTTGTCGCGCTCATCGTAGCGGCGTCCTCGGCCATGCCCGCCGCGGCGGCCCAGGACTGCGCGCAAATTACGCAAGGGCTCAGAACTCTTTCCATGACAATTTCGCGCGACGCGGACGCCTATTGGGCTCACCGGAAGGCATATATCGCCGCGAAGGCTAGCCCGCAGGCCGCTGCCGCGGCCCAGCAAGCCGCAACCGCGCACTCGCAGGCGAGTCTGACAAAGGCGGCCATTCCGAAAAACCTTGCCAGCTTGGCCGCTTTGCTAAGCAACGCGAAAGCGCAAAACTGTCTCTCCAAGGAAGAAATACACGTGTTGCGCGAACCGGCCTTCAACTTCGCGAGAGCGGTGAACTTCGATCAGCTGCCTACGGAACTCTCGACCGAAGGAAAGCCGACTACATCGAAGCCGCCGAGAATGCCGGTGAAGTAGGGCTTCACTTTCTTCCGCACTTCCTGGCGCGGGCGGCCTGTCGAAACGCGCCGTCATTGGGCCATGTCGATTCATGTGGCAACCAACCCGACGACGGGAAGCGTTGGCTCATCACAAAGATTTCTCTTCTTTCACGCCGCGACCTACAATAATTTCAACATTTAAGGCCATCTCGTTCCGGCAAGAACGCACCGAGCTTTTCGAGCGTCAGCCCTGGACACATGGCGTTCCGCCGCCGCTGCTGCATGAGCATTGATCGTCAATGACGATCATTCGCGTCTGTCACTCAATAAGGTGACAAAGCCTGCGGCGTAGCTGCGTGGTTTACGACCGGTCGACAAGCATCGGGCTCCTGTCGGTGTTCGTGATAGATGACTTGCGCATCAGTCATAATCTGAAACGCGGTAACTGTTGGTTCATAATCTCTGGACGATAGAATGATCCGCGTTCGCGAAACGACTAGGTAAAGGTCGTCAGACTCAAAGTTAATAGTTCGGATCGCGTCCGGCTTGGCATTTCCGCCAATTTCGCTCAAGAACTGAACAACAAAATTCATATTCGCAGTCCTGCCTTCGCCGGGCGGCGGCCCTTGCCATGAATCAAGATTTGGCTCGGATCCGCTCCAATTCGGAACAGGGCAAGCCGACTTTTCTCAGCCGTTGCATCTTTGATGCCGGTTGTTCTCTCAGTTGTCCCTACCGTAAAATCGAGCCGCCTGGCGCGCCGCGTTTTTTCACGACAGTCCGGATCCGCGCTTCAACGAAGATGCTCCTCGCCGAGGCAGAGCCTTGGCCATCATGAGATATGTGGCGAGTGGTCTGCGTGACTGGCTGCCCAGCTCTCTGTTTGCTCGATTAATTCCCTGTTCACTGCAGTAAATTCCCCGTTCCGTCAAAATAATTCCCTGTTATGCGGCTTAGGGAATTTTCTAATGAACTCATTGCTTTTGTTGATATATCCACACATAAAAACACCGCGCTGAGACCCTTTTTTGCGAAATTCCCTGTTATTTTCCCTGATACCAGGGAATTTGGCGCGAGTTCGCGCATGACTGCGCTAACAGCAAATAAAATCAAATAGTTACATAGTTGCGGCCTCCAGGGCGACCGACGAACAGCGTTCTCCATTAAATCGCCACGTCCACCGGCTCAAATCGGTCGAGGTCGAACGCCGACGCGTCTGTTCCGTCGCGCGAGGCAAAAGCGTGAATATCGGTTTGACCAGAGAAAAACGGATGCAGTTTCCGGGGTCGCCGAAATGCCGGAAGTTTGGCAAAACCGGTTCTTACGTTCGCTGACCGAATGCCGCCAACTTCATAACCTGGAAATCGCCCTCTAATGGCGACGAATCGAGAGGGCGGTCCAACAGGGGGGTCAAACATGTTTTCAGCGCGCCGATTCGCTGCATTCCTGCTTATCGCAGGCGCTCTTTTGGGTCTCCTTTTCCCATTGTCGGACGCCCAGGCCCAGGCGAGCGGCTGCGAAGAATCGGCTGAGATCGCGGTGCTGGCGTCGCCTTCGGCGCCATGGAAGGGCGCGCCCTTGCGCGTTCTCGTCGCCGCGGAGAGGCCGGTCGACGGCGAGCTTTCGCTGATTAGCCCTGACGGACGCGTCGCCGCCAGATCGCGACAATTGCGGGGCGGACCGCCCTATGTCTGGTTCGCCGAAGTTGCCTCTCCCACCGCCGGCGCATGGCGCGCGACGCTCGGGGGCGGCGGCATTTTCTCCGGCTGCGGCGCGATGACCAGGGAAATCGAGGTGAGCGCGCAAAAGAGATCCACGTCGCGCGCGACGGAGGGCGCGGTCTGGGCGCTGCGCGGCAAATGGGACCGCGCGACCGAGAATCTGTATTCGGCGTGGGTCGCCAAGCTCTTCGACGCGCCGCTTGAAGCGGAGCAGTCATGGAAGACGTGGCACGAGGTGCTGCGCAATCCGTCGCGCAATGTGCTGTTCAATCATCTTGGAACCGGCGAAGACAGTCTCACCCTGTCGCTAAAGCCCGACTGCGCGGATTTCGTTTATTTCCTGCGCGCCTATTTCGCCTACAAGATGGGCTTGCCCTTCGCCTATTCGAATTGCTCGCGCGGGGCCGGCGGCGCGGCGCCAAGATGCAATGAGCGCTTCGATATTCTTCACCCCGAGGTGAGCCGGCCCGCGCCGCCGCCCGAACAAGTTATCGCGTCGGCCGCGCCGGCGCCGGCGCCCGCGGCGGCGCCCACGAATATCTTGCAGCAACTGTTCTCGCAGCCTCAGCAGGCCCAGCCGGGCGCGCCCACGCCGACGGCGGCGCCTGCCAAACCGCCGGTCCCGAAACGGCCGGCGGGCGTCGCCGGCTATTTTCGGGCGATCGGCGACGTCGTTCATTCCGGTTCGGTGCGGGCGCCGGCAAACAGCGACAAGAGCGATTTTTACACCATTCCGCTGACGCAGGAGACCCTGCGTCCCGGAACCGCCTACGCCGATCCCTATGGGCACGTCATGATGCTCGTGCAACGCGTGCCGCAGTCGGCCGACGGGGCGGGCGTCTTTCTTGCGGTCGACGCCGAGCCGGATGGCACTGTCACCCGCAAACGGTTCTGGCGCGGCAATTTCCTGTTCGCCAATGAAGCGACGCTCGGCAGTCCCGGCTTCAAGCGCTTCCGGCCGGTCGTGCGGGAGAACGGCGCCTTGCGGGCGCTCACCAATTCTGAAATCGCCAAGAATCCGGAGTATGGCGATTTTTCGCTGGAGCAAACGCAGCTCAGCGCCGAGGATTTCTACGATCGGATGGATGAGGTGATGTCGCCCGAGCCGCTCGATCCGACGCGGGCGATGATGGCGGCGATCGCCGCGCTTGAAGAGCAGGTGAAAACGCGCGCGACGGCGGTCGAAAACGGTCGAAAGTTCCAGAGCGGCGGGCGCGGCGAAGCGTCGATGCCGGACGGGGCGGCGATCTTCGCGACCTCCGGCGCATGGGAGGATTTCTCGACGCCGGCGCGGGATCTCCGCCTGCTGATCGCGATCGATGTGGTGCGCGGCTATCCCGACCGCGTGGCGCGGCGCGGCGAGCGCTACGCGATGCCGTTCGGCCAAAGTCCGGCCAGCGCAAAGGCGCAATTGCAAGGCGCGCTCGCGAGCGAACTGGCGGCGCGCACGTTTTCCTATACGCGCAGCGACGGCTCCGCCTGGACGCTTTCGCTCAAGGACGTGATCGACCGCGCCGAAGACCTCGAGATGGGTTACAATCCCAACGACTGCGTGGAATTGCGATGGGGCGCGGCCGAGGGAAGCGCCGAGGCGGCGACGTGCACGCGCCATGCGCCGGCTGCGCAGCGCTCGAAAATGTCGGATTATCGGAACTGGTTCCGGGAGCGCCGCTGGCCGCACGCATAAAGCAGTTTCTCGCCGATCCGGCGCCGGTTCGGCGTGGCAGACTGATCAAGTCAAATAGCGAGAACGCCTTCATGAGTCGATGATTCATGAATGCGTCTAGAGCCGGCGACAGCCGCCATTTTCATAATCGCGTCGCCGCCGCGGCAAGGGTCGTGAGCGTTAGGATGCGACCGGCGTTTCGACGATAGGAGTTCCCAGCACGCGAAACGCCCGGTCGACGAATTTACGTGCGAGCTCTCAGTAGGCCGCGACGACCGGCGGGGGCGGGGGCGGCGGTACGAGCACGTTGACGACGGCGCCCGCGACCGTGACCGGCAGGGAGACGACCGCGACCACAGGGGCGAACGGGTCCGGCGCGAGGACGGCCTGCGGCGGCGGGGGCGGGGGAGCGACAGCGAGATCGGCGGCCAAAGCCGAGGATGCGACGGCCGCCGCGGCGGCCCCAAATGCAAGAGCAATGATTTTCCGGGACACGATTGCCTCCTTAGTCGCAGCCGCAAAGGGGGCTGCAGCAATGCTAACGTTTAGCTTGCACATTCGTTCCGCTCGACCGAGCGCCGCGCAAGCGATTCGAACTTTGTTTTCGGTTGGCGTCCCTATTTAAGGTTAAGGCGGCGCAGCGCGATGGCGCTTGGCGTCGGCGTCGCATTCGTCGCGCCGGCGTTGGGAAGGGTCGGCGACAATGGATTACGACGCGCTTCTGGCGGCGCTCCTGGCGGGCGTCATCACGCTGCTGGCGTTTCTCTTCTGGCCCGAACTCGCGGATCAGCTGCCGGACATCGCGCGCATGGCGGTCATCTATCTCGTGGCGCTGCTGGCCGGCGCCTGGATTTTCGGGTCCTGGCGTCGCCGGCGCCGCAAGTGAACGATCCCGCCAGTCGGGATTGATCTGAAAGGCAGGCCGAACGCCGCTCTTTTTTAGTTGCCGCTTTCGCTTTCCGCTTGACAGGAAGCGGCTAACCCCCTTTTAACGGGGCGCCGTTTAGATCGCGGTCTTTCCCAGGCGAACCGGTTCATGCGCTACCTCAAAAAACTCCCTGGCTTCGCCGCGCCGCTTGTCGGAGTGACGGTCGCGCTCGCGCTGTGCGTCGTCGTCTTCGGCCTGTCGTTGACCGGGATCGATCCTAGCATCGATTAAAGTTGCGGGCGGCGCCTGCCGCCGTCAGAAGAGCGCCAATCTCAACTTCGCCCGCGAAACGTCATGGCTCGGATGTCATGAACCGATAGCCTACGCCAGGCTCGGTGACGATGATTCTGGGCGCCGCGGCATTGTCCTCGATCTTCGCCCTCAGCTGACCGATGAAGACCCGCAGAGTTTGGCTGTCGTTTTGATGCGCCGGGCCCCAGACGGCTTTCAGGATTTCTCGATGGGTCAGCGGCCGGCCGGCATGTCGGGCGAGAAAGGCGAGAAGATCGAATTCCTTGGGCGTCAGTTTCGCCGGCGCGCCGTTTCTTGTCACGATCCGCTTTGGGACATTCACCACGAGCCCGTCGGCGCCGACGCATTCGGTTTCCAAAGAAGCGTTCTGCGAATGGCGCAGGGCGGTGCGCATGCGCGCCAGCAATTCTCCCATCGCGAAGGGCTTTTCGACATAGTCGTCGGCGCCGAGGTCAAGCGCCGCGATCTTCTCCGATTCACGATCGCGCGCCGAGAGAACGATCACCGGCGTTCGCGTGAGGATTCGCAGCCTTCTCAGCACCTCCTTGCCGTCCATGTCGGGAAGGCCGAGATCGAGGATGATGAGGTCGGGCGCATGATCGGATACGCAAGCGAGCGCCTCGCGGCCCGTCGCCGCTTCGCGCACCTCATAGCCGCTGGCTGTTAGCGACGGCCGCAACACGCGCTGGATTTGAGGCTCATCGTCGACGACAAGGACGCTGGCGTCGCTCATGCCGCCACGCCCTGTTTCGATTCGCCGATGGCTGGGAAGCGCATGATGATCCTCGTTCCCCGACGGCGGACGGCGGGGCTTTGCGCGAGGATGGTTCCACCCATGGCCCTGACCAGTCCGCGGCAGATCGAGAGGCCGAGCCCGGTGCCGGCCTTGCGGCCGTCGGCGCGCCCGCTGCGATAAAATTTCTCGAAGATGCGCTCGAGGTCGGCCGGTTTCACGCCCGGCCCCTCGTCGGTCACGGTGATCACGACATCGCCGCCTTCGCGCCTGGCGTGAATGATCGCGCCGGTCGGTCCGCCGTATTTATGCGCATTGTCGATCAGGTTGAAGAGAACCTGGCCGAGAAGATTGGCGTCGCCTCGAATGGGCGGAAGGTCGGGCGCGATGCTGATCGATGTGTCCTTGCCCAGAAAAGTCTTCTTCGATCTTTCGAGGACGGCGCGGATCACTTCAGCGACATCGACAAGATCGTTGCGCGGCGACAGCGCGCCCGATTCGATGCGCGACATGTCGAGCATATTGGCGATGAAACGCGACAGGCGTCCGGCCTCTTCTTCGATCGACAGAAGCAGGTCCTTGCGATCCTCCGGCGGCAGCTTCTCGCCAAGCTCGCGCAGGCTGGTCACCGCGCCGGTGATCGAGGTCAAGGGCGTGCGCAGATCGTGCGACAAAGCGGAGAGCAGGATCGTCCGCAATTTTTCGTTTTCTTCCAGAGCCGCCGCCTTGACCGATTCGCCGACCAGCATCGAACGATCGATCGCGATCGCCGTCTGTTCGATGAGCGAGGAGATGGCGCTTTCAGCGGCGGCGGAGAGCGGCTCCTCCGGGGTCTTCGGCTCGATCCCGCAAACGGCGACCACCCCGCGCGCCGTCGCAAGCGGCCGGAACTGGAAGCGCACATTGGGCAGCGTGTCGGTCCGCCATCCGGCCCGTTCGGATTTTTCCAGCGCCCAGCGGGCGGCGGCAAGTTCGCCAGCGTCCATCTGATCGACCGGCGGCCAGGACGCCGACACTCTCAAGCCGCCCTCTTCGGGAATCAGCATCATCACGCAGGACGCTTCGCCGGCTGTTTGAATTTGCAACGCGGACGCCCAGAGAATGTCGTCAAGTGTCGTGATCGTGGAGAGCTTGCGAGAGAATTCGAACAGCGACTGCACCGCCTGCGAACGCTGGCGCATGTTTTGCGCATAATTGTGCATTTTGCTCGCGAGCATTCCCGTGATGACGGCGACCGTCAGCGCGACCACGAGCGTCAGGAATTCCTGCGGCTGTGAAATGGTGAGTTCATAGCGCGGACTGAAAAAGAAAAAGTCGCAGGCGAAAAAGGACAGAATCGCGGCGATGATCGCGGACCACATCCCCAACCGCGCGGCGCAAAGCACGACGGGGAGCAGGAAGATGACCGACGGATTGACGAGGCCGAGCCAGCGCTCGAGGCCATAACCGACGAGGACGGTCATCGTGACGGAGAGCGCGGCCCCGCCGAAGCCAAGCCATGTCTGCGACAGGGTCGGCAATCTCAGAGCGCGCTTGCGTTGGGGCGGGCTGTCCTCCTGCACGACGACATGGACGGCGATGTCGGTCGAGCGTCGCAGAATTTCCTCGGTCAACGAACGCCGCAGCAGTCGCGAAAAAGGCCGCGCGCGCGAACGCCCGAGCACGATCTGGGTGATATTCTCGCGTCGCGCGAAACGCAGCGCTTCCGTCACGAGATCGTCTCCCGAAACGCGCGCGACTTCGGCGCCGAGCCGCTCCGCGAGCCGCAGCGACTGATCGACATGTCGCACGACCTCGGCGGATTGTTCCTCCTGTCCGGCGCGCTCGACGTAAAGCGCGATCCATGTCGCGTTGAGCGCCGTGGCGAGGCGCGCGCCGGCGCGAACCACCGCCTCGGAATTTGCGTCGCGGCCGACGCAGACGAGCAGACGCTCCGCCGTCGCCCAGGGTCCTTCGATCGCGCCCTGCCGAAGAATGTCGACCATCTGGTCGTCGACGCGTTCCGCGGTTCGACGCAGCGCCAGTTCGCGCAGCGCGGTGAGATTGCGTGGCGTGAAAAAATTCTGAGTCGCGCGTCTCGCCGTCTCGGGAACATAGACCTTGCCCTCCTTCAGCCGCTGGAGCAGTTCTTCCGGCGTGATGTCGACAAGGATCACGTCATTGGCGTTTTGCAGCACGCGATCCGGCACGGTTTCGCGCACGGCGACGCCGGTGACGCGCGACACGACGTCGGCGAGGCTTTCGAGATGCTGGACATTGAGCGTCGTCCAGACGTCGATGCCGGCGTCAAGCAGTTCCTCGACATCCTGCCAGCGTTTGGGGTGACGGCTGTCGGGCGCGTTGGTGTGGGCGAGTTCGTCGACCAGGATGAGCTGAGGCTTTCGCGCCAGCGCCGCGTCGATGTCGAATTCCTCGATGATCCGGCCGCGATAATCGCATGTGCGACGCGCAAGCGTCTCAAGTCCGTTGAGCAGCGCCAGCGTTTCGACGCGTCCATGGGTTTCAGCCAGGCCGATGACGATATCGACGCCCTCGGCCTTCGCCGTTTGCGCGCGCGCCAGCATCGCATAGGTCTTGCCGACGCCCGGCGCGGCGCCAAGAAAAACGCGCAGCTTTCCTCTACTCTCCTTGTCGCTCAGGGCAAGGAGCGCGTCCGGATCAGGTCGGCGGTCGAAGTCTCCGTCGTCGCGGGCCAAAGACGTCTGCCTTCTGAAGCCTCCGCCTCATTGTAAGCGATCGAGGGCCATATTGAGCAAGAGCACATTTACGCGCGGCTCGCCGATGACGCCGAGAAGGCGCCTTTCGGTATTTGCGTCTATAAGCGCGCGCAGCTGCGCCTCGGCAAGATTGCGCGCTTTGGCGACGGCGGGCGCCTGCGCCAGCGCGAATTGGGGCGAAATATGCGGATCGAGTCCGGAGGCGGAGGTCGTCACGGCGTCGGCGGCGACGACGTCGATGCGGCCAGCGTCGAATTCCGCTTCGATCGAAGCATTGACGCGGTCGACCAGCTTTTTCGAGGTCGGTCCGAGATTGGAGCCCATCGAATTCGAGGCGTTATAGGGCGCGTCGATCGACTTGGAGGGATCGGCCGGATCCGGGCCGGTCGTCGCCGAGGGACGGCCATGGAAATAGCGATCCGACGCGAAGTTCTGCCCGATCAGCGTCGAGCCGACGATTTTTCCGTCGCGTTCGATCAGGCTGCCATTCGCCTGCGTCGGCAGAAGGAGCTGGGCGACGCCCATAATGGCGAGCGGATAGAGCAGGCCGGTCAGCGCGGTGAACAGCGCGATCATCACGATCGCCGGACGAAGATGGGAGAGCATCAGATAAGCCTCCTCAAGCGAGATGAACGGCGGAGACAGCGAGATCGATCAGCTTTATGCCGATGAAGGGCGCGATCAGTCCGCCGAGCCCATAGATGAGCAAGTTACGCCGCAACAACGCGGCGGCGCCGATCGGGCGGTAGGGCACGCCCTTCAGCGCCAGCGGGATGAGCGCGATGATGATCAGCGCGTTGAAAATCACCGCCGAGAGAATCGCCGATTGCGGCGAGGCGAGCTTCATGACGTTGAGCGCTTCGAGTTCCGGATAGGCGACGACGAAAAGCGCCGGAATGATCGCGAAATATTTGGCGACGTCATTGGCGATCGAGAAGGTCGTCAGCGAGCCGCGCGTCATCAGCAGCTGCTTGCCGATCGCGACGATCTCGATGAGCTTGGTCGGATCGCTGTCGAGGTCGACCATATTGCCGGCTTCGCGCGCCGCCTGGGTGCCGGTCTGCATGGCGACGCCGACATCGGCCTGGGCGAGCGCCGGCGCGTCATTGGTGCCGTCGCCGCACATGGCGATGAGGCGACCGCCCTGCTGCTCCTTGCGAATGTATGAGAGCTTGTCCTCGGGCTTGGCTTGCGCGATGAAATCATCGACTCCGGCTTCGCCCGCGATCGCCGCCGCGGTGATCGGATTGTCGCCAGTGACCATCACCGTCTTGATGCCCATGGCGCGCAGGGCGGCGAAGCGCGCCTTGATGTCGGGCTTGATGATGTCTTTCAGATGAATGACGCCGAGCAGCCTGCCGTTTTCCGATACGGCCAGAGGCGTTCCGCCCGCGCGCGAGATGCGCTCGACCGCGCGTTCGAAATCAACAGGAACGGCGTCAATATGCGCGGCGACCGCGTCGACGGCGCCCTTGCGTAGAGTCCGGCCGGGAAGATCGACGCCGGAAATGCGCGTATGCGCGGAGAAGGGAACGATCTTCGCCTCGGGTCCGAGAGCGGGCGTCGACGAACCGAGAATGTTCTTCGCCAAAGCGACGATCGACCGGCCTTCCGGCGTTTCATCGGCGAGCGAAGCGAGCAAAGCGGCTTCAACAAAGGCATGTTCGGAAACGCCGTCGACGGGGACGAACTCGTCGGCCATGCGATTGCCGAAGGTGATCGTGCCGGTCTTGTCGAGCAGCAGCGTGTCGACGTCGCCCGCCGCCTCCACCGCGCGGCCGGAGGTGGCGATGACATTGAAGCGGATCAGCCGGTCCATGCCGGCGATGCCGATCGCCGAGAGCAGGCCGCCGATCGTCGTCGGGATCAGACAGACGAGCAGGGCGATCAGCACGGTGATTGAAATCGCCGCGCCGGAATAGGCGGCGAGCGGCCAAAGCGTCACGCAGACGATGAGGAAGATGATCGTCAGCCCAGAGAGCAGGATCGACAGCGCAAGCTCGTTCGGCGTCTTCTGGCGTTGCGCCCCTTCGACGAGCGCGATCATCCGATCGATGAAGCTTGCCCCTGGCGCCGCAGTGATTTTCACCTTGATCCAGTCAGAGAGCACCGTGGTGCCGCCGGTGACCGCCGAACGGTCGCCGCCCGCCTCGCGAATGACTGGCGCGGATTCGCCGGTGATCGCCGATTCATTGACCGAAGCGACGCCTTCGATCACCTCGCCGTCGCCGGGAATGAGCGCTCCGGCCTCGACCAGCACGACGTCGCCGAGTTTGAGATCGAGCGCCGACACGCCTTCATAGACATCCTTCAACCCATTTTTGCTTTGCGGATGGATCAGCCGTTTGGCGTGCGCATCGCTGCGAGTCCGACGCAGCGCATCGGCCTGTGCCTTGCCGCGTCCCTCGGCGACCGCTTCGGCGAAATTGGCGAAGAGCACGGTGAACCACAGCCAGGCGGCGATCTGGCCGGAGAAAGCGGCGACGCCGTTTTGCGCCATAAGATCGCGCACGAAAAAGACCGTGACGACCGCCGATACGACTTCCGTGACGAAGATCACCGGATTGCGCGCGAGGCGTCGCGGATCGAGCTTCTTGAAGGCGTCGAGCGCGGCGCGTCTGGCGATCGCGGCGTCGAACAAGCCGGGAGCGGCGAGCTTATGCGACATGGGCATGTTCCTTAGAAGGTCTTTCCGGCAAGCAGCGCGAAATGCTCGACGATTGGGCCAAGCGCGAGCGCCGGGAAATATTGCAGCAGATAGAGGATTACGATGACGCCGAGCAGCAGCCCAATGAACAGCGGCCCATGCGTCGGGAAGGCGCCGACCGAGGCGGGAGCTTTCTTTTTCGCTGCGAAAGAGCCGGCGATCGCCAAGACGGGAATGACGAAGGCGAAGCGTCCGAGCAGCATGGCGACGCCAAGCGTCGTATTGTACCAAGGCGTATTGCCGGTCAGCCCCGCGAAGGCCGATCCATTATTGTCGGTGGCGGAGGCGAAGGCGTAGAGGATTTCCGAGAGCCCGTGCGGGCCGGCGTTGTTCAGACTGGCGAGCCCGGTCTCCAGCAAGACCGACGCGGCGGTGAAGCCAAGCACGCAGAGCGGATAGATCAGCGCCGCCAGCATCGCGAGCTTCATCTCGCGCGTCTCGATCTTCTTGCCGAGATATTCCGGCGTGCGGCCGACCATCAGACCGGCGACGAAGACGGCGATGATCGCCAGCACCAAAAATCCGTAAAGGCCGGCGCCGACGCCGCCCGGCGCGATGCTGCCCATCAGCATGTTGAACAGCGGCACAAGGCCGCCGAGCGGCATGAAGGAGTCATGCATGGCGTTGACCGCGCCGCAGCTGGTGCCGGTCGTCGCGACGGCGAACAGCGCGCTCATCGCGGGGCCGAAGCGCATTTCCTTGCCTTCCATATTGCCGAGCGTCGGATCGACGCCGATCTCGGTCAGCAGCGGATTTCCATGCGCCTCCGCCCAGTAAGCGACCAGAACGCCAGCGACGAGCACGATCATCATGGCGATGGCGATCACGCGTCCTTGCCGATGATCGAGAACCGCATGTCCGAAGGCGAAGGCGGTGGCGAAGGGGATGACCAGCAGCGCCCAAATCTCCAACATGTTTGAAAGAGCGCTGGGGTTCTCGAAAGGATGCGCGGAATTGGCGTTGAAGAAGCCGCCGCCATTGGTTCCGAGTTCCTTGATCGCCTCCTGGCTCGCCATCGGGCCGATCGCGATCGTCTGCTTCGCGCCTTCGAGCGTCGTCGCGTCGATTGACGCTTGCAGCGTCTGCGGCGCGCCCAGTGCGACGAGCGCCAGCGCCAAAATGATCGAGAACGGCAGCAGCACGTAGAGCGTCGACCGTGTGAGGTCGACCCAGAAATTGCCGATCGTCGGCGACTCGACGCGGGATAATCCTCGCACCAAGGCGAAGGCCATCGCCAGGCCGGTCGCGGCGGAGACGAAATTATGCACGGTGAGGCCGAGCATCTGAGTCAGGTGACTCATCGTCGTTTCGCCGCTGTAATTTTGCCAATTGGTGTTGGTGACGAAGCTTATCGAGGTGTTGAAGGCGAGATCGGCGGGAACGCCGGCAAAGCCTTGAGGATTGATCGGCAGATAGGCCTGGAGTCGCAGCAGCGCGTAAAGCGAGATAAATCCGACCACGCTGAAGACGAGCATCGCCATCGTATAGGAGAGCCAGCTCTGCTCCCGCGCCGGATCGACGCCGGCGAGCCTATAGAAGACGCGCTCGACGGGCGCGAGCGCCGGCGTCAATAGGCTGCGCTCGCCCGACAGAATTTTGGCGATGTAACCGCCAAGCGGAACCGCCGCGGCGATGACGGCGATGAGAATGATGGCGATCTGCGCCAGCCCAATGAACGTCATTGGCGAAACGCCCGGCTTCTCGCCGGGCCTCCTTTAGAATTTTTCGGGATGAAGCAGCGTGTAGACGAGGTAGGCGCCGAGCAGGACGGCGATGATCAACCCAATGACCGGTTCGGACATTTCTGGCTCTCCTAAAGACGCTCGCAGGCGCGCGCATAGGCAATGACAACCGCGAAAAGCAGAAGTCCGAAACCGACATAGAGGAGATCAAGCATGTTCGTTCTTCTCCGCGTAACCGCGCCGCTCGCCGTTGCACATGCGCCGCGCGCGAATTGCGTGGACGAGATTGTCGGCGACGAGAAACAGGAAGGCCGCGACGCCAAGGCCGATGAGAGATTCAGGCATGAGTGCGCCTCGCTTCACTTTCGCGATCGCGTTTTGGCGTGGGCCATCGCGGATCGCGCGAAAGGAATGTGGTCGCGAATGATGTAAGGGCGCCATTAGGAATTTCGCGCCGCCGGCGACAGCGGCGGAATCGCGACGCCCGCCGTCCTTGATGCTTCCTTCGCCTTGGACAGAGTCATACGAATTCCGGCTGATCGGTTCGCTCGGGCTGTGTCATTCCCGACAGGCCGAAGGCCTGATCGGGAATCCAGAGCCAATTCAAGAATTCTGGTTTTGCTCTGGATTCCAGATCGCGCGCGTTGCGCGCGTCTGGAATGACAGCCGAGCAGATCAACCGGAACTCGTATCAGGCTGCAGGACGGTTCGTTGATTTCAATGGTGGGCGGCGTGGGGGTCGAGCCTGTGCTCCCGCCCATGTGAAGCCAAGAATCCCAGGGGTCGATTGCCGATATGTTCGAATTTAAGCCGCTAAAAACTTGCCCGAAAACGCCTGCATGGCGCGCGCAAAACTAACGCCACTTTGGCGCATTTCTCAAACCATAGCGCTCGCATGCTTTATTCAAAATATTGTCAAATAAGCCAGGATAGAATATTTCGTTTAATGCCTTTCTTGAATTGTAGATATTTCTGATAAATACGTTAGGCAATTGAACATTATTTCTGAATTCCTCATATTTCGCGACGTACCACTTTTGTGATGCAACATTATGAATTTGCGTATCAATCGGATGCCCGGCAAGTACGGACGCGCCCTGCGAGAAATTATCCTTTAGAATGTCAAAGCGGGAAACAAATAAATCAATTTTTAGAAACTCATTCCTTGTGAAAATTTCCTCTGCTTGAAAGGAAATTTCATTCTGTCGGATATCGTAGATATCGCAAATTAAATCCAAAGCTTCACTAACATCATTTTTGACTGCGCAATAATACCAAAACCGTTCCATAATTCTATTAAAGTCCTCCGAGAACAATATGCTTTCACTAAAATTGACCAATTCTTCTTTTTTACCATATTCTGTTCGCCCCCATTTATCTACGGACAGCGACTGAAAAAACGAAGATATTAGCCTGTCGATCGGATCTCTATAAACAGAGATTAGCTTAAGCTTTTTGTTATTGTGCTGATAATATTCTTCGCTCAGTTCTCTAAGCTGTTCATTTGTTAAGTCGATGTGTTTCGGCTGATGCGCATGGACACAACTGAATCCATTATAATTTAACGTTCCGCTTAGTGATTGTGTCATTGTTTTGTGCGAACTAAAAACAATGAAGTCAAGCGACATGAATGTAGATTTATCCACGTCTTATCCTTCCCAAAGTTCATCTCGGAAAACTTTACGTTCTCTCGCGAGATGAGCCTTACGCCGCGGGCGACGTCAGATCAGCGTGATCGCCGAGACCAGTCGACCGTAATCCGACTCGCGGCGATGAACGCTGCGGCGGTAGCTGAAGCAGCGCGCCTCATCCGCATAAGTATCGACGCCGAGGTCCTCGAATGAGGCGACGTCAAGCGCTTCGACCCGCGACGCAATGAAGCCCGGCAAATCGAAGGTCGCGTGGCCCTCGCGCTCGGTCGGCGTAAAGAACCGCGCGAACGCCTCGTCCATTTCGCGAAACCGCGCGACGAATTCCGGACCGACTTCATAGCTCGTCGCGCCGATCGCCGGACCGAGCGCGACGTGAATGTCGGCGCGCCGCGCGCCCTGCGTTTCCATCTGTGCGACGGTCGCTTCGATGACGCCGCCGAGCGCGCCCTTCCAGCCGGCGTGACAGGCGCCGACGACGCCCGCCTTCGCGTCAGCGAAAAGCAGCATGCCGCAGTCGGCGCCGGTGACGCCGAGCGCGAGCGAAACTTCCGTCGTGACCACGCCGTCGCATCGCGGCCGCGAGTCGGCGCTCCAGGGTTCGCGCACGGCGCGCGCGTCCGCAGAATGAATCTGAAAAGGCACCAGCAGGCGCTCCGCGTCGACGCCGAGCCGCGCCGCCATGCGGGCACGATTCTCGGCGACGTGCGGCGGCGCGTCGCGCGAACCGACGCCGCCGTTGAGCGATGCGTAAACGCCCTCGGAGACTCCGCCCGCGCGGGTGAAAAAGGCGTGGCGCACGCCGGGCAGGCCAAGATTTCGCGCGGTAAGCGCATGCATTTCGAGCGTCATCGCGTCGATGTTACACGAAAAATCCCGGCAGGTCGGGCATATCCGGATGAGTCACCGCCATCACCTTGAACAGCCCGCCCATCTGATGACGCGCGTCGTCGATTCCGGCGAGACGTTCGAAGGCGTCGACGATGGCTTGCGCCTGCTCGGGCGTCGCCTTCTTCGATAGGGTCTCCGCCCGGCGTTCGATGCCAAGCTGCAGGAGAAAATGCGCCTGCGTCACGGGACCCAGCACCTTGGCGCCGCATGCATGCGCGGCGCGCGCCAGAGCGGCGAAATCGACATGCGCGGTCAGGTCCGCCTCTCCCGGCGCCGCCAGCGGATCGACATAGGCGTGGCGCGACACGGCCTGCAGACTGTCGCCGATCGTGGTCTGTTCATAGCCATAGTCGATAAGCAGGAGCGCGCCGCCTTCGGCGACGAGGCGCGTCGCGATCTCGCTCATCAGCTTCTGACCGACGGGGCTGACTTCAATGACCGATCCCTCGCGCGCCGGAATGTTGAGCGCCGTCTCGATCTCATCGGACAGTCCGAATGCCAGTTCGCCCTCGGCGTCGAGCCCGACGAGTTGTTCGCGCCAGCCGCCGGCGGTCTTGACGTAGTGCCGGACGGGCAGAGCGTCGAAGAATTCATTGGCGACGATAAAGGCGGGGCCGGGCGGGGTTTCGGCGAAATCCGAATGCCATTGCACAGGCTTTGCGGCTCTGGCCAATGTCTGGCGCTGCGCTTCGCGCAGAATCGGACTGGTTTCGACGAGATGCACGGTGACGGCGGAAAAGAAATTGGGCGCGATCGGCGCGACGCGCAGCACGTCGGACATCAGCGTGCCGCGGCCGGGACCAAGCTCGACAAGCCGCGCCTGAGAGGGACCGCCCGCCGCGCGCCAGGCTTCGGTGATCCAGACGCCAAGCAACTCGCCGAACATCTGACTGATCTCCGGCGCGGTGATGAAATCTCCGCTCGCGCCGAATGGATCGCGCGTCATGTAATAGCCGTGGCGCGGATGGGCGAGGCAGAGCGACATGTAATGCTCGAGCGTGATGGGCCCCTCATGCGCGATTGTTTCGATCATCTCTCTCTTCAAGGCGCTCATGCGGTCGCGCTCCTCGGGCGGAGCGCGAACATGATCGCGGCGGCGCCAAGTAAAACAAGCGGCGCGGAGAGCGCCATGCCCATGGTCAAACCATTCGGCAGCGCTTCCTGCACCGGATCGGGTTCGCGAAAAAATTCGCAGAAAATTCGCGCCATGCCATAGCCGACGCCAAAAAATCCGGTGACGAGTCCCGGCTGTTTGAGCGCGCCATGGCGCGCGGCGAAGAGCAGCAGCACGCCGAGCGCGAGGCCCTCCAGGCCCGCTTCATAGAGCTGGCTCGGATGGCGCGTCGCGTCGCCGGCGCCAGGAAACGCCATCGCCCAGGGAACGTCAGTCTCGCGGCCCCACATCTCCGGCTTGATGAAATTGGCGAGGCGACCAAAGAAAATGCCGATCGGCGCAACCGCCGCGCAAATGTCGCTGACCGTCAGCAGCGGCATGCCGCTACGGCGGGCGTAGAAATACATCCCGACCATCGCGCCGATCAGGCCGCCGTGGAACGCCATGCCGCCTTTCCAGGTTTGAAAGATTTCGAGCGGATGCGCGACATAGAAGGCCGGGTCATAGATCAGCACATGGCCGAGGCGTCCGCCGATGATGACGCCGAAGGCGACGAAGACGAGGAGATCGTCGAGAGAGTCACGGCTTGGCCGTGGCTGGCCACGACTCCACAGCGCGTCATTCGCGACCAGCGCGCGAAGAACGAGCCAGCCGAGGATGAAGCCGCCGATATAGGCGAGCGCATACCAGCGCAGCGGCAGGGGACCGACGTTGACTGCGACGGGATCGATCACAGGAAAGGGAAGCGCGAAAATCGGCATTAAGCAGGTCCGAAGGCGGGCGCGCGATTCGAACCTACGCGCCCCACCTGTCTTTTACCCGCCGGCCCCACGGATGTCATGTCCCGGCTGGCGCGTCGCAAAACGCATCCCCGCCGGATCACGCCGCCATTTTCTGCGGCATGAAGCGTCCGTAGAAGGTTTCGCCCTTCGCCGCCATGTCGCGCAGCAATTGCGGCGGCTCGAAACGCGGGCCGTAAGTCGCGGCGAGTCTGTCGCACAGCGCGACGAAATTTTTCGCGCCCATGGCGTCGATGTAAGAGATAACGCCGCCGGTGAAGGGCGCGAAGCCGAAGCCGAGAATCGAGCCGACATCAGCTTCGCGCGGATCGGTGACGACGCCTTCCGCCATGACGCGCGCCGCCTCGACCGCCTGGGTGACGAGAAAGCGCTGCTTCATCTCGGCGACGTTAAGCGTCTCGGGATCGAGCTCATGTTGCGCCAGCGCCGACAGTCCGGGCCACAGGCTTTTCGTTCGATCGGCGTGATAGTCGTAAAAGCCCTTGCCGTTCTTGCGGCCGAAACGGCCGTTCTCCTCGACCAAGAAGCGCAGCACGCGCTCCTGAGCCGGATCGACCGAACCTTCGCCGAGATCCTTCTTCGTCGCTTGCAGGATCTTCCATCCCAGATCGAGCCCCACCTCGTCATTGAGCGACAGCGGCCCAACTGGCATGCCGGCCATGCGGGCGACATTTTCGATCATCGCCGGCGGCACGCCATTAACGAGCATGATCTGCCCTTCCCGAACGTAATTGAGCACGCAGCGATTGGCGAAGAAGCCGCGCGAATCATTGACGACGATCGGCGTCTTCTTGATGATGCGGATGAAGTCGAGCGCCGTCGCCAGCGCGCGGTCGCCGGTTTTTTCGCCAAGGATCACTTCGACAAGCAGCATTTTCTCGACCGGCGAGAAGAAATGGATGCCGATGAAATTCTCAAGCTTTTGCGCGGTTTCAGCGAGCGAGGTGATCGGCAGGGTCGAGGTGTTCGAGGCGAAGATCGCGTCGGCGCCGACGACAGCCTGCGCGCGCTTGGTCGCTTCGGCCTTAACGGCGCGGTCCTCGAACACCGCTTCGATCACGAGATCGCAGCCTTTGAGCGCCGCATAATCGGCGGTCGCGACGACGCGGGCGATCAGCGCGTCCTTGTCGGCGGTGGTGGCGCGGCCCTTGCTGACCGAACTCGAAATGAGCTTGTCGATCGTCGCCAGACCCTTGTCGGCGCTCTCCTGATCGCGATCGATCAGAACGACGTCGAGCCCGTTGAGCGCGCTCACATAGCCGACGCCGGCGCCCATGAAGCCCGCGCCGATGATGCCGATCTTCTTGAGATCGGTCGGACCGACGTCTTTGGGCCGATGCGCGCCCTTGTCCAATTCGTTCTTGGAGAGAAACAGCGAGCGGATCATCGCCGCCGCTTCCTTCGAGCGCAGAATATGCGCGAACCAGCGCGACTCGACAGTCAGCGCCTGATCCATCGGCAATTGCAGCCCTTCATAGACGGCGTGCAGAATGGCCTTGGCGGCGGGATAATTGTCGTAGGTCTCGCGACGGTAGATGGCGTTGGCGGCGGGCCAGATCATCATGCCT
>NZ_JAXMCX010000006.1:0-148794 GCF_046349115.1 Methylocystis sp.
TCGACCTCGTGCTGTCGATTTACCGAGGGCTGCGGCGCGCCGGTCTTTCCGTCGACGTGGTTGCGCCAAGCACGGCGGATGTCGCCGAGCGCCGGCTGATCGTCGCGCCCGCGCTCTTTGCGCCATCCGAGGATTTCGCGCAGGCGCTGGCGGAGAGCGGCGCAACGATCCTGCTTGGTCCGCGCATCGGTTCGAAGACCGCCGATTTTCAGATTCCGGCCAATTTGCCGCCGGGTATCCTGCAAAGACTCATCGATATTCGCGTCAGACGAGTCGAGAGCCTTCGTCCCGGCGCGTCGATTAAAATAGCCAGCGAAGGCGTCTTCGTGCGCTGGCGCGAATCATTGGCGCTCGGCGAGAGCGTTCAGCGCGAACTCACATCGGATGATGGCGAGACAGCGCTCGCGCGAAGCGGCAATGTTTTTTATCTTTCGGGCTGGCCCGACGAAGACTTGCTGGCGAACGTCCTGCGCCGCGTTTTTGATGACGCGCAACTCTCGACGCTCGATCTTCCGGAGGATATCCGCGTCCGCGACAATGGCGCGATGCGCTATTTCTTCAACTATGGACCCAATCCAACCGATATTTCGGCGCTCATCGGCGACGAAGCGCTGCTGCTCGGCGAGCGCATTCTCGAACCCTGCGGCGTCGCCGCCTTCAGGCGCGACGATTGCCGGACGGCGGCAAAGCTATGACCGAAAGGCAACCCGTCACGTTGCAGCTATGTGACGGCGTTTGGCTTTTGCGCGCCCTGACGACGCAAGCGACGTGAAGAAGCTCGGGCGCTAAGTTGCGCGCGCGGCTCGACGCCGAAGCGACGCGACGTTAAAGGAGGCGTATCTGCGCCCGTCTCGGCGAGGATCATCGCGCACATCGTCTGGCGCGCATCGAAGCCCGCTTTTCACGACCGTTCGATGACATGGATGCGCTGCAGAATCGCTCATCGCGCGAACCGCGCGGCGCGCCCCGCGATAATTTTGCATCACAATAATCGCGCAACGGACAGGCGCAACCCGCGAGAGCCTGTAGCGTATCGAAAAAAGGGCGCGTCTATGGGCCGCGTCGCGGCGACTGTATAATAGTCCGCGTCACGGCGTCTATGTCGAGTCCACGGGATTTCCAAAATGGCCATGGCGACGGTTCTGATGCGCGCCTTCTCGCGCCTCTCGCTTGCCGCGTGCTTGACGGCGGCGATGCGCGCCTTTTTGGGCGGGCCGGCGTTGGCGCAGACGACGCCAAGCGACGGCGAGTGGCGCGCCGAACAGGCAAAACGCCTGAAGGCGATCGACGCCTATATCGGCCGCAAGCCGGTCGCCTATCGATGGTTTGCGGATTTTCCGTTCGCTCGCAACGAAGGCGTCCCCTTCATCATCCTGAAGCTGTTGCCGAAGCTCGCGCCGGAAGAATGGGGAAGCGCGAATAATTTTCTTGATGTCGTTGGTCTCTTCGTCGACGAACGCGACCCGACCTACCCGATCGCGCGCGGCTTCGGCTGGACCGGACTGGCGCGCGAGGACTTGAACGGCGGCGTCGATTACGCCGCGATGAGTTGCGGCGCCTGCCACATCGGCCGGGTGCGGCTCGACGACGGCGGTCTTCGCTATCTCGACGGCGGCGTGAACGCGCAGTTCAATCTCGTTCAATATCGCGTCAGAGTGATCAATACGATCAAGAAGATTACCGAAGGGGCCACGACCCTCGAGGAAAAGGTTGAACGCGCGACACAGACGATCCTTTCGACGCTCGACATCATCCATGCTCAAGACAAGAATTTCTTTTACAAGAATTACACATTCGCCGGCCGCCGGTTCGACGCCGCCTATGAGGCGCGTCAGATCGAGCTCTTCGAACAGGACGCCGCCGCGATCGTCGGCAAATTTCTCTCCCGAGCCGGCCTCGAATTCTTCTCGCTGCTCGATCTCATCTACAAGAACTACAAAGGCGCCGAGGAGCAGATGGCGCAAGGCTTCGGTGGCATGGTCGACGCGGCCGGCGTCAGCGCGTCGATGGCTTACGTCGGCGCCGAAGCGCGCGGCGAAAGTCCCGACCCGAAGACAGATCTGCCGCCGACGCCGGGAATCGCCGATATCATGGCGGTTTGGGAGCAGAATAAGCGCTTGCCGCGCTGGGCCGCGGATCATGCGCGGCTTGTCGACGGCGGCGGCCAATGGACCGGCGACATTCCGATTCCGATCTTCCGCAGCCTCGCCGCGCAATTGACGCTCGAGCCCGGACCCGACATCGACATTCGCGTCGCGGCCTTCAGCGAGGATGTGCTGCGCGATCTGCCGGCGCCTGCCTATCCCTTCCCCGTCGATCTCGCTCTCGCAAAAAAAGGCGCGGCGCTCTTTGAAGAGAATTGCGCCCCCTGTCATCGACCGAATAACGGCAAGGTCTATGATCTCGGCACGGATATCAGCCGGGCGCGCGCGGTCAACGCCACGATTGCCAAAAATGTCCGCGACAGCTTCACAAAAATTTGTCCGCCAACGAAAATCATCGAGATGCCGCCCTCGGGCGATCGAATCGCGCCCTGCGCCAAATTCGACGGCGCATCGCTCGACGACCGCGCCGACCTCTTCATCGCCGATCCCAAGACGCATGAAGGTTATAACGCGCTGCCGCTCGGCGGCGTCTGGGCGCAGGCGCCCTATCTGCACAATGGCTCAGTTCCTACCCTCTATCATCTTCTCGCGCCGCGCGAGCGCCCCGCGGTCTTCGTGAAAGGCCGGCTCGACTATGACAAGAAACTCGTCGGCTTCTCCTGGGACCCGGCGCAGACCTCCGCGCGCGACAAAGGCTATCGATTCGATACGACATCCTTTCCGGCGCTCTCCAACAAGGGGCACGACAAGAATGTCGTCGAGGACGGCAAGAGTTTGAAGCTCGACTGGTCGGACGACATCGAAGGCGCCATAGCGCTCATCGAATATTTAAAGACGAAGTGAGACTGAAAAGGCCATATGGACAAGATCGATTTCAAGAAGAAGCTTGCGGCGCTCGATAGCGCACCGACGGGAGAGTTCGCGACCGTCGACGCGCCGCTCCTGCAGTTCGTCAAGATCGATGGGATGGGCGATCCAAATCGCGCGCCAGCCTATAAGCGCGCCATCGAATGGCTGTATTCAGTTAGCTACGCGATCAAATTCGCCGCGAAAGCGAAGTTGCTGAAAAATTATGTCGTCCCGCCTCTCGAAAGGCTTTGGCAGGTCGACGATCCCGATGATTTCGTCAAGCGCCGGAAACATCTGTGGCGATGGACGATGATGATCTGGCGCCGGACTTCATCGACCGATCCATCTATGAGGCCGCCCTGGCGAAATCATGCGGCAAACTGGGGGAACCGCCGCCGTCGCTGCGCCTCGAGCCGTTCAACGAAGGACGATGCCTGCAGACGCCGCACATCGGCGGCTATGACGACGAAGGCCAGACCCTCGCCCGGCTTCACAATGAGATCATGCCCGCCAAAGACGCCACTTTCGCGGGGCCGCATCACGAAATTTACTTAAGCGACGCGCGCCGGACGCCGCCGGAAAAGCTGAAAACGATCCTGCGGCAGCCGATCAAGAGCGCCGGGGAGACGAGCATCGTCTCACGCGCCTGACGCCGGCTGCTTCACCGACACCCTGCTGTTCGCGCCAATGAGATCGAGATCAAGCGTTACGCGGCGCGCGATCAAGCGCGGCGCGCGCATCCTGCCCGCGCCTTCAGACGCCGTTAGCTCAGGGCGATCGGGTGAAGGACTTCCTCATCCTGAGGAGCGTGCGAAGCACGCGTCTCGAAGGACGAGGAAGCCCGCGTTCGCGTATTTTTCCTTAGCCTGCCGTTAGCCAGCCCCGCCTTGACTCTCCCACGCCAGGAGTCATTATAGGAACATAACAGGAACACAAAAGATGACCCATCCGCTGGCCTCCCTGCGGAAAAGCCTGGCTTGCGCCTATTCGGCCGCGGCGTCCGAGACGATCACGCTCGGCGCCCCGAGCCTCGATCGGCGTCTTGGCGGGGGCGTTCTCCGCGCCGCGCTGCATGAGGCCTATGCCGAGACCGCCGCCGACGCCCCGGCGGCGACGGGCTTCGCTTTGGCGCTCGCCAGGCGCGCGATGGCGGGGGGCCGCGACAGACCGCTGCTCTGGGTCAGGCAGGAGGCGCTGACCGCCGAATCCGGCGCGCCCTATCCGCCGGGCCTCGCCGACATTGGCGTCGACCCCGCCGCCGTCGCCTTCATTCGCGTGCGCGACGCCAAAGAGGCGCTGCAGGCGGGCGCAGAGGCCGGACGCTGCGCAACTGTGGGCGCGACGCTGATCGAACTCTTCGGCGCAGCGCGCGCCTATGACCTCACCGCGAGCCGGCGCCTCGCTCTGGCGGCGGGCGCCGCCGGCGCGCCGATCTTCATCGTCCGCGCCGGCGCCGTCCCCGCGCCGAGCGCCGCCGCGAGCCGCTGGCGCGTGCGGGCGCTCCCCTCCCGCCCGCGCGCGGCGAATGCGCCGGGGTCGGCGGCCTTTGCGATTTTTCTGCTGCGCCAGCGTGGCGGTGCGGCGGGGCATGCGTGGCAAGAGTGGCGTGTGGAGTGGAGCCGTGACCGTGGCGCCTTCAAGGACAGAACTTTCGACGCAGCGTCGCTATCTCGCTTTGTGGCTTCCCTTCCTGTCGGCGGAGCGCCTGACGAAGGCGCGCCGCAGACAGGAGGACGCAAGTTCGGATGATTCGCCGCTCGTCCTCGTCAAGAAGGAACGCAGCGCGCTGCGTATCGACGCGCTCGATCGCAAGGCGGTCGCGCTCGGCCTGACGCCGGGCATGACGCTCGCCGACGCCAAAGCGCGCGCCCCCCATCTTTCCGTCGCCCAGGCCGACGCTGAGGCCGACGAGCGGCTGATGCTGCGGCTTGCCGCCTTTTGCGAACAATTCACGCCGCTCGTCGCGCTCGATCCGCCTTGCGGCCTTGCGCTGGACGTTACCGGCTGCGCGCATCTTTTCGGCGGCGATGCGGCGATGCGGACCAGCGTCCTGCAGGCGATGGCGCGCCTCTCCCTCACCGGCCGCGCCGCCGTCGCCGGAACGCCCGACGCCGCGCGCGCCCTGGCGCGTTTTGGCGAGACGGCCGTCGCGCCGCCCGGTGAAGATGAAAACTTCGCCCGCCCGCTCTCCATCGCCGCGCTCGAAGCGCCAAGAGAAACGAGCGTCGCGCTCACACGCGCGGGACTCACGACATTGGGCGATCTCGCCGATCGCTCCAGCGCCGCGCTGACGGCGCGTTTTGGCGCCGAGACGATGCGGCGGCTGGCGCGCATTCTGGGACGCGAGGACGCGCGCCTCACGCCCTTGCGGCCCCTGCCGGACTGCATGGTCGAGCGGCGCTTCGCCGAACCTTTTCTCGATCTTTCCGCGATAGAGAATGTTCTGCGCCCGCTGATCGCGGAAGCGATGGACATTCTTGAAAAGCGCGGACAAGGCGGCCGGGCTTTTGAAGCGCGATTTTTTCGCACCGACGGCGCCGTCGCGGCCCTCAATTTCGAAACCGGGGCGCCCTCGCGCAATGTCGAGACGCTGCTGCGGCTCTTTCGCCTGAAGGCCGACTCGCTCGCCGATCCGCTCGATCCGGGCTATGGCTTCGACGTCATCCGCTTTTGCGTCCTCAACGCCGAAACCCTGGGGCAAAGCCAGATCGGTTTCGAGCGGCGGGACGCGCCGGAGAGCGGCTTCGCCGATCTCGTCGATCGCCTCGCGGCGCGTTTCGGCCGCGAACGCGTGCTGCGCTTCGCGGCGCATGACACGCATGATCCCCTGCGCGCCGCCGCCTATGTTCACGCCGCGTCTCCTTCCCGGCCCGATTCCTGGCCGCAGCCCGAGCCGGGCGAACCGCAATTGCGACCGCTGTTTCTGTTCGATCCGCCGCAGCCCATCGAAACTGTGGCGCAGACGCCGGACGGTCCACCGATGCATTTTAAATGGCGCCGCGTGCGCCATTTGATCGCCCGCGCCGAAGGGCCGGAGCGCATCGCCCCGGAATGGTGGCGCGACGCGG
The DNA here is from genome assembly GCF_046349115.1 of Methylocystis sp. Lineage (GTDB taxonomy): Bacteria > Pseudomonadota > Alphaproteobacteria > Rhizobiales > Beijerinckiaceae > Methylocystis. Next base: position 6,023 of record NZ_JAXMCX010000006.1, read on the forward strand.
CCGGGCGGGAGAGGCGAACTCGCGACTATTACCGGCTGGAGGATCGCGACGGCCGTCGCTTCTGGGTGTTTCGCGAGGGCCTTTATGAAAGCGAGGCCGCCGCGCCGCGCTGGTTCCTGCATGGGCTCTTCGCATGAGCGCGGCTTTCGCCGAACTCGTCGCGGCGACCAATTTCTCCTTCCTGCGCGGCGCGTCGCAGCCTGGAGACATGGCGCTGACGGCGCTGCTGCGCGGCCAGAACGGCATTGGAATCGCCGACCGCAACAGCGTCGCCGGCGTTGTGCGCGCCTATGCGGCGCTGAAGGAGCTGCGGGAAAAATTGCGCGATCCGCCAGCTGGCGACGATGCGGCGCTCGCGCAGCTCGATGCAGGGCGTATCGAAACCTTCAAACTCGCCGTCGGCGCGCGGCTCGTCTTTTCTGACGAGACGCCGGACATCGTCGTCTATCCGCAAAACCGCGACGGCTGGGGAAGGCTCACGCGGCTGCTCACGACGGGGAATCTGCGCGCCAGGAAAGGCGAATGCCATCTTTATGTCGACGATCTCGCGCCGGCCGCGCGCGATCTGCTGCTGATCGTCATGCCGTCGCGCCATCTGGCGCGCCTGCCCTTGACGCTGGCGCGTCTCAATGATTTCGCGCAAGGCGACGTCTGGCTCGGCGCGACCATGCCGCGGCGCGGCGACGACAGGCGGCGCCTTGCAAGACTGAAAGAAATCGCCGCGCGAACCCAGACGCCCTTGCTCGCGACGAATGACGCGCTTTACGCCGATCCCGGCCAGCGCGATCTGCAGGACGTCATGACCTGCATTCGCGAAGGCGTGACGCTGACGCAGGCCGGCCGTCGGCTGGAGGTCAACGCCGAACGCCATTTGAAGACTCCGGAAGAAATGGCGCGTCTCTTTACCGATGCGCCGGAGGCGATCGAGGAGACCCAATGTTTTCTCGCGCGCGTCGATTTCTCGCTCGATCAATTGACATATGAATATCCCGACGAGCCGGTGCCGCCGGGGCGCAATCCCCAGGAATGGCTCGAGGAGCTGACCTGGCGCCACGCGGCGATGCGCTATCCGCAAGGCGCGCCAAAGAAGGTCGAGAAGCTCCTGCATGAGGAGCTGGCGCTCATCAAGACGCTCGATTATGCGCGCTATTTTCTCACCATTCACGACATCGTGCGGATCGCCGAAGACAAGGGGATTCTCTGCCAGGGTCGCGGCTCCGCCGCCAATTCCGCCGTCTGCTATGTGCTCGGCGTCACCTGCGTCGATCCGGCGGAAAACGATCTGCTCTTCGCCAGATTCATTTCGCAGGAGCGCAAGGAGCCGCCCGACATCGACGTCGATTTCGAACATGAGCGGCGCGAGGAAATCATCCAGCATATTTACGAAAAATATGGTCGCGAACGCGCCGGACTCGTCGCGACCGTCATCAGCTACCGGCCGCGCAGCGCCATTCGCGAAGTCGGCAAGGTCTTCGGACTGACCGAGGACGTGACCGCCGCGCTCGCCGGCATGCAATGGGGCAGTTGGGGTTCCGACATTCCGCTGGCCTATATCCGCCAAAGCGGGCTCGATCCCGAAAATCCCACCGTCCGCCGCGCGCTTCATTTCGCCAAGCGGCTGCTCGGCTTTCCGCGCCATCTCTCGCAGCATGTCGGCGGCTTCGTTCTCGCGCGCGGGCGGCTTGACGAGCTGACGCCGATCGCCAACGCCGCGATGCCCGAGCGCACCTTCATCGAATGGGACAAGGACGACATCGACGCGCTCGGCCTGATGAAGGTCGACGTGCTGGCGCTCGGCATGCTCACCTGCATTCGAAAATGTTTCGACTATTTGCGCGCCCATGAAGGAAAGGACATCGGCCTCGCCGACGTGCCGGCCGACGATAGAGCAACCTATGACATGCTGTGCAAAGGCGATTCGATCGGCGTCTTTCAGGTCGAGAGCCGCGCCCAGATGAATATGCTGCCGCGCCTGAAGCCGCGCGAATTCTACGATCTCGTCATTCAGGTGGCGATCGTGCGGCCGGGACCGATCCAGGGCAATATGGTGCATCCCTATCTGCGCCGCCGTTCGGGAAGCGAGCCGGTGATCTATCCTTCGCCGGCGCCGGAGCACGGGCCGGCGGACGAATTGCGCAAGGTGCTCGAAAAGACCAAGGGCGTGCCGCTCTTTCAGGAGCAGGCGATGAAGCTCGCCATGGTCGCGGCGAAATTCTCCGACGTCGAAGCCAATCGTCTGCGCCGCGCCATGGCGACATTCCGCAATCTTGGCACGATCCATCAATTCGAAGCAATGATGGTCGAACGCATGGCGGCGCGCGGCTATGACCGCGAATTCGCGCAAAGCTGTTTCGAACAGATCAAGGGCTTCGGCTCTTATGGCTTTCCCGAAAGCCACGCCGCGTCCTTCGCCAAGCTCGTCTATATTTCCTCCTGGATCAAATGCCATCATCCGGCGATCTTCGCCTGCGCGTTACTCAATTCGCAGCCGATGGGTTTTTACGCGCCGGCGCAGATCGTACGCGACGCGCGCGAACATGGCGTCGACGTGCGCGCCGTCGACGTGAATTTCAGCGAATGGGACAATCGGCTGGAGCGCGCGCAAGATGGCGCTCTCGCGCTGCGTCTCGGCTTTCGGCAGGCGGACGGCGTACATGAGAGCGAAGGCGGACGCATCGCCGACGCGCGGACGAAACCCTATGACAGCGTCGAAGACCTCGCGCGGCGGGCGGCGCTCAACGCCGCGACGATGCGCGCGCTCGCCGACGCCGACGCTTTCCGCTCTTTGCAGAGCGACCGCCGTGACGCGCTCTGGGCGGTGCGGCGTCTCCCCGACGCGAAGCCCCTGCCGCTCTTTGCCGCCGCCGACGCGCGCGAGCTCGCCAGGGAAGAAGATCCGCGGCTGCCGCAAATGTCGCTTGGCGAACATGTCGCCGCCGATTACCAGACGCTGCGCCTGTCGCTGAAGGCGCATCCGATGGCGGTGCTGCGGCCGATGTTCGGGCGCGAGCGGATCAGGACCTGCGCGGAAACGAATGCGCTCGCCGACGGCGTATGGGCGCGCGCGGCGGGCGTCGTGCTGGTGCGTCAGCGCCCCGGCAATGGCGCCGCCATTTTCGTCACGCTCGAAGACGAAACCGGCATCCTCAACATCGTCATCTGGGCGCGGCTCTTCGAGCGCTACCGCCGCGAGACAATGGCGTCACGACTCATGCTGGCGGAAGGGCGGGTGCAGAAAAGCCCGGAGAATGTCATGCATCTGATGGCGCAACGGATCATCGACCGCAGCCACGATCTCAATCGGCTGTCAGAGGCGCATCGACCGGAAATCGTCCTGTCGCGCGCCGATGAATTGATCCGTCCTCAACATCCGCGCAACCGCCATCCGCGCGACGTGCGAATCCTACCGAAATCGCGAGACTTCCATTAAGGCGCCGTCATGATAACTGAATCGGCACCAGGAACCTTGGCGAGCCTGGAGGCTCGCAAGGTTGTGACAAAGCCTGAGTTGGCGAATTTAATTCGCGGCGCCGACGAAATGCGGCGCGAACGGCGCTCAGCCGCTCTTCACCCGCTTGTCGGCCGGCACGCTCGCCAGCGCCTGCTCGCGCAGCTTTTCGATTTCGACGCGGGTCTTGCGCGCCTCGGCGCGCGCCACCTTGGCGGCGCGGCGCACCGGCAGATGCCCGAGCCAGGAGGAGATTCCGCCCGCGAGCACGCCAACCGCCATCGACGCCAGAACGACGAGGAAGATCGGCGCCTCGAAAGAGGGGCCGGATACGTCATTCGGCGCGAAAGGATCGAGGCCGATGCGCACCGATCCGCGATTGGCCATGGCGAAAAACAGTATGACGAGCGCCAGCGGCACGAAAATGATGACGCGCAGGATCGACTTCATGACATTTCCCTCTTGCCGGGCGCCGCGCAACACGCGGGGCAGCCGCGCCTAACAGCCGCCGCACGCCACTGCCGCGCGTCCCGAGACCGAGAGGACGCAGCCGCCTTAGATCGCCTCAGCCCTGATAATCCTCATTGAGGCGCTCGCGCATTTCCTTACCCGTCTTAAAGAAAGGCACGCTCTTTTCCTGCACCGAGACCTGGGCGCCGGTGCGCGGATTGCGGCCGGTGCGCGCATCCCGCTTCTTGACCGAAAAAGCCCCGAAGCCCCGCAGTTCGACGCGATCGCCGCGCGCCAATGCGCTGGTGATCTCGTCGAGGATCGTGCTGACGATCGTCTCGACGTCGCGCTGATAGAGATGGCCGTTCCGCCGCGCGATACGCTGAATGAGTTCCGACTTTATCATGAGCCGATCCAATAGCTTGGCGTCGAAAAATCTGTTCCGCGACGCCCCCCGAGTCAGTTCGCGGCCGAATGCTGCCAAATCGCCAATAGGCCGTCAAGCTCGCTGGTACGTTCAAGCACGATTGTTTTTTCTAAAAATTCGGCGATCGACGCCAAGCCGGCGAAGCGCGCGATTCCGGCCGCGCTCTCAATCAGCCCGAGCCGCTCGAGACTGGATTTCTTCTTCCATTCGCGCACCGGCAAATCCTTGGCGACGCCCTTGTTGGCGACGAGCCAGTCGATGGCCTCGCGCTGACCGCCGATGAGATCAACGAGCTTGAGCGGCACGCCTTGGCGCGCCGTGAAGATGCGACCGTCGGAAACTTTCGCGAGCTCCGCATCGTCGAGATTGCGCCGCTGCCGCACCAGGCCTTTGAACCAGGCGTAGGAGTCGGCGACAAGGCTCGCCACCGCCTCGCGCGCCGCCGGACTCGTTGGCTCGAAGCCGCTCGGCGCGGCCTTGAGCGGCGACGATTTGACCGTCTCGACCTCAACGCCCCAATTGTTCAAGAGCTTCGAGACATTGGGATATTGGAACAGCACGCCGATCGAGCCGACGAGCGAATTGCCCCGCGCGACGATCGTATCCGCCGCCAGCGCGGCGATATAGGCGCCGGAAGCCGCGACCGTGCCGACCACGGCGACGACAGGCTTCTTTTCGGCGACCCGCCGCAACTCGTCATAGAGTCGCTCGGAGCCGGTCGTGGTGCCGCCGGGGCTTTCGATTTCGAGCAGCAACGCCTTGGCCTGACCCGAGACGCCGATCTTCTTGATCAGATCGATCGTATCGTCGTCGCCCAGAATCATGCCCTGCAATTCGAGGCGCGCGATATGCGGCGTGAGCTTGTTGGCCGAATCAGCGCCGCCGAGCCGAACCACGGCGACAAGGCCGGCGACGCCCAAGGCGCCAAGGGCGGCAAGGCGCCACCAGCCGAGCTTCCGGCGCAGCCTGCGGCGGTCAATGAGATAATCGGTAGGAGTCGTCATTAACACATCCGGGTTGGCGGCGCGGCGCGCCATTGCGCTGGAAGGTAATTGCGCGCTGAGCGATTTGGAAGGCCCGCCTATCGGCGCGTGGCCTCGATCGCCCAGGCGAGATAATCCGGATTCGCCTCCGCCACGTCGACGCGCAGGATTTCCGGCGTCTCATAGCTGTGCAGGCGCGCGACCAGTTCGGCGAGCGCGCCATAGTCCTCGGCGCGCGCTTTCATGTGCAGCAAAAATTCCGGCTCCTCGCGCATTTCGCCCTTCCACGCATAGTGGCTTCGAATGGGATGTATTTGAACGCAAGCCGCGAGTTTGGCGGAGAGCGCCGCGCGGGCGAGCGCGCGCGCCTCTTCCTCGTCGTCGACGGTCGTCACGAGGATCGCGAGTCCGCTCATGCGCGCTCAGCCGCCGACCACGGTGGTGAGCACCTGGCCGCCCCGCGCCAGCGTGATTTTCCAATAATAGGAGCGTCCCGACGTAACTTTCTCCAGATCGCGCGTCGTCTCGATCTTCTGATCATTGACGGCGAGAATGACGTCGCCGCGCTGCAAATTGAGCTGCTGCGCGAAAGTGCCGTCGTCGATCTCGGAGACGACGACGCCATTGGTCGCGCCCTGGACAGACATTTCCTCGATCACCGCAGGCGAAATATTGACCACCGTCGCGCCGGCGAAGGGCGACGCGCCTTTGATTTTCACCGCGTCGCGCGCCGGCGTTTCCGGCGCCGGCGTGAGGCGGATTTGCGCCGCGATCTTCTTGCCGCCGCGCAATACGCCGAGCGTCGCCTGACCGCCGAGCGGCTTGGTCGCCAGCCGATAGCCGACCGCCTCGGGGTCGTCGGCGGTCTGGCCGTCGACCGAGACGATCACGTCGCCGCGCTTCAGGCCGGCTTCAGCCGAAGGACCCTTGGGGTCGACGTCGGCGAGCAGCGCGCCGGTCGGGCGATCGAGCCCGAGACCGTCGGCGATCTCCTGCGAAAGCGTTTGCAGGCTTGCGCCCATCCAGGCGCGCCGCACCTGCTTGCCGCCGCCCTTCGCCGCGGCGACGACGCTTTTCACCATATTGGCGGGAATGGCGAAGCCGATGCCGACCGAGCCGCCGGATTTGGAGAAGATCGCGGAATTGATGCCGACGAGACGCCCGTTCATGTCGACCAGCGGTCCGCCGGAATTCCCCGGATTGATCGCGGCGTCGGTCTGGATGAAGAAGCCATAGTCGGAAATGCCGACATGAGTGCGCGCCAGCGCGGAGACGATGCCCTGCGTCACCGTCTGGCCGACGCCAAAGGGATTGCCGATGGCGAGCGTCAGATCTCCAACTTCGAGCGCGTCGGAATCGCCAAGCTCCATCGTCGGAAAATTGGCGCCTTCGGTCAGTTTGAGCACGGCGAGATCGGTGCGCGGATCGCGCAGCAAAATTTTCGCGGGGATTTCGCGCTTGTCGGCGAGCGCTACTTTCACGTCGGTCATGCCTTCAATGACGTGATTATTGGTCACGACGAGACCGCTCTGATCGACGATTACGCCCGAGCCCAGCGACTGGGACATGTTGCGGCCGGGCATGCCGCCGCCGCCGCCAAAGAAGCGCTGGAACACCGGATCGTCGAAAAGCGGATTGGCCGGCAGGCGCTCGACGCGCGAGGCGAAGACATTGACCACCGCCGGCTGCGCCTTCTTCACGATCGGCGCGAAGGACAGCGCGATCTCGGCGCGGCTTCCCGGAACCACGCGCTCTTGCGCCGGCTGCGCCAGAGCGCCTTCGAGAAATGACGCGAGAACTGCGGCGCAGACGAGCGCCGAGAAAAAAACCTGACGTAAAAATAGGCGCATCGGCCGCTCCCAGAGTCGCTTAGGCATTTATAGCCTGAATCGCGACGGCGATAAGGACGCATCAACTCAGCGTGGCGCGCTGGAACCGCCATGCGCGAGATCAATTGCGCGCGAGCTGCAACGGCAGAGCATCGTCAAAATGCCGGCCGGGGCGCCGAGGGCCAGCGGCCCGAGGACCGGCGAGACGGGCAATCGGCGATCGCCAGCTCGCGCCCAGGCGCCAATAAGAAAAAGAGGCGGCCGCCAGAAGCGCCGCCCCTTCGAATCGAATCGCAACAGCATATTCGGCCTGTCCGCGCCACCAGATCGCGCATCGGGCCGGATCATCGCCGTTACGCCGCTTCTTCCTCGCTCTGCACAGGCCCGGAATCCTGGCCCTTGGCGTCGACGTCGCGATCGACGAATTCGATCACCGCCAGCGGGGCGTTGTCGCCATAGCGGAAGCCCGCCTTCAGCACGCGGGTGTAGCCGCCATTGCGGTCCTTGTAGCGCGGGCCGAGCACGTCGAAGAGCTTGCCGACGAGCTTCACGTCCTTGATCTGCGCGATCGCCTGGCGGCGGGCGTGGAGATCGCCGCGCTTGCCGAGCGTCACCAGCTTTTCGACGACCGGACGCAGATCCTTCGCCTTCGGCAGGGTGGTGACGATCTGCTCATGCTTGATCAGCGCCTGCGCCATATTGGCGAACATCGCCTTGCGGTGCTCATGCGTGCGCCCGAAGCGGCGCTTCTTGTGACCGTGATACATGCGGCTCTCCGTTGATTATGCGGCCGCCGTGCCAAGGAACGGCCGTCGATTATCGTGAGTGGTGAGTAACGAGTAGAGTGGCTACTCGCTACTCACCATCTCACTATTCACTCAATAATGCTCCTCGAACCTCTTCGCGAGATCGTCGATGTTTTCCGGCGGCCAGCCGGGCACTTCCATGCCGAGATGCAGGCCCATCTGCGCCAGCACTTCCTTGATCTCGTTGAGCGACTTGCGGCCGAAGTTCGGCGTGCGCAGCATTTCCGCTTCCGATTTCTGAATGAGGTCGCCGATATAAACGATATTGTCGTTCTTCAGACAGTTCGCCGAGCGCACCGAAAGCTCCAGCTCGTCGACCTTCTTCAACAGCGCCGGATTGAAGGCGAGCTGCGGAATCGACGGGGCGGCCTCCTCGCGGCGCGGCTCCTCGAAATTGACGAAGACGTTGAGCTGGTCCTGCAGAATGCGCGCCGAAAAGGCGAGCGCGTCCTCGGGGCTGATCGCGCCATTGGTCTCGACTGTCAGAGTCAGCTTGTCATAGTCGAGCACCTGGCCCTCGCGGGTGTTCTCGACGCGATAGCTGACCTTCTTGACCGGCGAATAGAGGCTGTCGATCGGAATGAGGCCGATCGGCGCGTCTTCCGCGCGGTTGCGATCAGCCGGCGCATAGCCCTTGCCGGTCGCGATGGTGAATTCGATGCGGATTTCGGCGCCCTCGTCGAGCGTGCAGATGACGAGATCGGGATTGAGAATCTGCACGTCGCCGGTCGCCTGGATATCGCCGGCGGTGACGAGGCCCGGTCCGGTCTTCTTGAGCGTCAGGCGCTTTATGCCCTCGCCCTGATATTTGATGGCGATGTCCTTGATGTTGAGGACGATGTCGGTCACGTCCTCGCGCACGCCGGGGATCGACGAGAATTCGTGCAACACGCCGTCGATATGGATCGAGGTGATCGCGGCGCCCTGCAAGGACGACAGCAGGATACGACGAAGGGCGTTGCCGAGCGTCACGCCGAAGCCGCGCTCCAGCGGCTCGGCGACGGCCGTCGCCACGCGCTTCGGATCGTCTCCGGCCGTGACGTCGAGCTTGTTCGGCTTGATGAGTTCCTGCCAGTTCTTCTGGATGCTCACTTGGAGGCCTTTCCTTGAAGCTCCTGAATGCGGCGTCGGGGCGCGCCGCGCGAAATCAAATCAGACAATCCGGAGACCCTTAGACGCGGCGGCGCTTGCGCGGCCGGCAGCCATTGTGGGGAATGGGCGTCACGTCGCGGATCGAGGTGACGGTGAACCCCGCCGCCTGCAGCGCCCGCAGCGCCGATTCGCGGCCGGAGCCGGGGCCGGAAACCTCGACTTCAAGCGTGCGCACGCCATGCTCGCCGGCCTTGCGGGCGGCGTCTTCGGCGGCCATCTGCGCGGCGTAGGGCGTCGATTTGCGCGAACCCTTGAAGCCCATCGAGCCGGCGGAGGACCAGGACACGGTGTTGCCCTGCGCATCGGTGATGGTGATCATGGTGTTGTTGAAGGTCGAATTCACATGCGCGACGCCGGAAACGATATTCTTGCGCTCGCGGCGACGAACGCGCGTTGTGTCCTTGGCCATGGTTCAGTTTGCCTTTCGATATCGACGCCGCCGTAATGCCAGCGGCTCCACCTGATGGGGAGTCGGCAGATCGGCAGTCGGCAATCGAAGTCCGACTGCCGAAGCCCGACTGCCGAAGCCCCGGAATTACTTCTTCTTGCCGGCGATCGGCTTCGCCTTGCCCTTGCGGGTGCGGGCGTTGGTGTGGGTGCGCTGGCCGCGCACGGGCAGCTGGCGGCGATGACGCAGGCCGCGATAGCAGCCAAGGTCCATCAGTCGCTTGATGTTGATCGCGACCTCGCGGCGCAGATCGCCCTCGACCATATAGTCGCGGTCGATGGTCTCGCGAATTTGCAGGACTTCCGCGTCGGTGAGCTGCGCCACGCGCCGCTCGGACGGGATGCTCACCTTCTCGCAAATCTCCGCCGCCTTCTTGGGGCCGATCCCGTGGATATATTGGAGCGCGATGACGACGCGCTTATTGGTCGGAATATTGACGCCTGCAATACGGGCCACTTGTCTCTCCATGTGAGAGGAGCCTTAGGCTCCGGGATGGCGTCCGCGTCCGGTGGAGCCCGGCCCTTGCGAACGGTTGCGAACCGTTTTCATACGAAAACAGGCCCCGCCCCCCGATCCGGGAGCCGGAGCCGACTGTCCAACAACGTGAAGACCGCTTATTTAGGTGGGATGAGCCAAAGGGTCAAGCGGATTCACGTAATTACTCGCGCGCGTCGAAAAAAAGTGGACGCCGGCTTTTCGCGTAAGCCGCGCTCTATGGCCTTGGAAGGGCCTATGTGGTCGCCTTTCGGCGTTCAGGTCCGATGCAGCTGATCTAGGCGCGTCCAACCGCCGCGCCCAGCGCCCGATCAATCGCCGCCGTCACCTCGTCGATCGGCGCCATGCCGTCGATCCTGGTCAATTGGCTGCGCCCCGCGTAATGGGCGGAAACCGGCGCGGTCTGGGCGCGATAGGCCTCGACCCGCGTCTTGAAGCTCTCGGGATTGTCGTCGGCGCGCGCCTCGCCGCCCGCGGCGACGGTCTCGTTCACCCGCTTGCGCATTCTCTCGACGAGCGCGCCCTCGTCGACGGCGAGTTCGAGCACGGCGTCGAGCGCGAGGCCCCTGCGGTCGAGAAGCTTCTGCAGCGCCTCGGCCTGGGCCACGGTGCGCGGAAAACCGTCGAGAACGAACCCGTTGGCGCAGTCCAGCGAATTCAGCCGCTCGTCGATCAGGCCGATCACGACGTCGTCCGGCACCAGCCTGCCGGCGTCCATGATCTCCTTGGCCTTGAGGCCGAGCGGCGTTTTCGCCGCGACCGCGGCGCGCAGCATGTCGCCGGTCGACAGTTGCGGCACACCGTGCCGTTCGACCAAACGCGCCGCCTGCGTTCCCTTGCCGGCCCCGGGCGGGCCGAGCAGCACCAGCCTCATCGGGCGCGTTTCCCGCCGCGAAGCTTGGCCTTGCGGATCAGCCCTTCATATTGCTGCGCCTGCATATGGCCGTGAATTTGCGACACCGTATCCATAGTGACGCTGACCACGATGAGCAGCGAGGTGCCGCCGAAATAGAAGGGCAGATTGGCGTAGGCGATCAGCCCTTCCGGGATGAGGCAGATGATGGCGAGATAGGCGGCGCCGAGCACGGTGACGCGCATCAAGACGTCGTCAATGAATTTCGCCGTGCGCTCGCCGGGCCGGATGCCAGGCAGGAAGCCGCCATGCTTCTTGAGATTGTCCGCCGTCTCGACCGGATTGAACACGATCGCGGTATAGAAGAAGGCGAAGAAGACGATCAGTCCGACATAGGCAAGCATATACAGCGGCCGGCCATGGCCGAAATAGGCGGAAATCGTCGCGAAAATGCTTTCGCTGCCGGTCGACTGGTAGAAATTCGCCACCGTCGTCGGCAGCAGCAGCAATGACGACGCGAAGATCGGCGGAATGACGCCGGACGTGTTGAGCTTCAGCGGCAGGAAGGACGTCTGCCCCTCATAGACCCGATTGCCGTGCTGGCGCTTGGGATAGGTGATCAGCAGGCGCCGCTGGGCGCGCTCCATGAAGACGATGAAGGCGACGACGGCGAGCGACATGACGATCACGCCGATGATCAGCCCGGTCGAGATCGCGCCCTGGCGTCCCAATTCCAAGGTCGACACGATCGCCGAGGGGAAGGCGGCGACGATACCGGCGAAAATGATCAGCGAGGAGCCATTGCCGATGCCCCGCGACGTGATCTGCTCGCCAAGCCACATCAGGAACATCGTGCCGCCGACGAGCGTCACGACCGTGGTGACGCGGAAGAAAAGGCCAGGATCGGTGACGACGCCCGGCTGGCCCTCGAGCCCGATCGCCATGGCGTAGGCCTGGAAGGTCGCGAGCGCGACGGTGAGGTAGCGCGTATATTGGTTGAGGACCTTGCGGCCCTGCTCGCCCTCTTTCTTCAGCGTTTCAAGCGTCGGGATGACTGACGTGAGCAGCTGAATGATGATCGAGGCCGAAATATACGGCATGATGTTCAGCGCGAAAATCGCGCGGCGCTGCACCGCGCCGCCCGCGAACATATTGAAGAGTTCGAGCATGCCCTTCGACTGGCCGAAGAAGCTCTTGGCGAAGGCTTCGGGGTCGATGCCGGGCAGCGGCACGTAAGTGCCGAGGCGGTAGACGATCAGCGCGCCCAGCGTGAACCAGATGCGCTTCTTCAACTCCTCCGATTTGCTGAAGGCGGAGAGATTGACGTTGGCCGCGAGCTGCTCGGCTGCCGATGCCATGTAGGAACTCCCCTGTCGCGCCGCCGTCCATGCGACGCATTTTGTTGGGCGGAGGGCAAGCGCTTCGCCGAGGCGCGCCCGGCTCCGCTCTGAGCGCTTGATATAAAACGGCGCGGCCGCTCACGCGAGAGCGGTCGCGTATTTTGCTTTATTGCGCCGCCGGCTCGCCGGCGAGAAGCTTCACCGAGCCTCCGGCGCCCTCAATCGCGGCGACGGCGGATTTCGAGGCCGCCGCGACCTCGAAGGCGAGCTTCGCCTTCAACTCGCCCTGGCCGAGGATTTTCACCCCGTCGCGCGGTTTGGCGACGACGCCCGCCGCCAGCAGCGCATCGAGCGTCACCGGGGCGTTGGCGTCGAGCTTGCCGGCGTCGACCGCCTGCTGGATTCGCCCGAGATTGACTTCATTGTAGTCGATCGAGAACGGATTATAGAACCCGCGCTTGGGCAGGCGACGATGCAACGGCATCTGGCCGCCCTCGAAGCCCTTGATGGCGACGCCGGTGCGCGCCTTCTGGCCCTTGACGCCGCGACCGCCGGTCTTGCCCTTGCCGGAGCCGATGCCGCGGCCGACGCGCATGCGGTCCTTGCTCGCGCCCGGATTGTCGGTAATTTCGTTGAGTTTCATGGCCGCGTCCTCACTTCCCGTCGACGGTCTTGCCGTCGACGATTTTGACGAGATGCGCGACCTTGGCGATCATGCCGCGCACGGCCGGCGTGTCTTCCAGCGCGCGGCGGCGGCCGATGCGCGTCAGGCCGAGGCCAAGAAGCGTGCGGCGCTGACGCTCGGGACGACCGATCGGACTGCCAGTCTGCTCGACGACGATCTGCTGCTTGCTCTGCGTCATGGGTCGTCTCCTTACGCGTCGACGGCGTCGGCGTCGACGCCCTGACGGCGCGACTGCAGCACCGAGACTTTGAGCGAGCGGCGCGCCGCGACCGAGCGCGGCGAATCCTCATGGCCAAGCGCATTGAAGGTCGCGCGGATCATGTTGTAGGGGTTCGAGGAGCCCTGGCTCTTCGCCACCACGTCATGCATGCCGAGCGTCTCGAACACGGCGCGCATCGGGCCGCCGGCGATGATGCCGGTGCCCGCCGGCGCCGCGCGCAGAATGACGCGGCCCGCGCCATGGCGGCCGTGAACGTCATGATGCAGCGTGCGGCCTTCGCGCAGCGGCACGCGGATCAGCGCGCGCTTCGCCGCTTCGGTCGCCTTGCGGATCGCCTCTGGCACTTCGCGCGCCTTGCCATGTCCATAGCCGACGCGGCCCTTCTGGTCGCCGACGACGACAAGCGCGGCGAAGCCGAAACGCCGGCCGCCCTTGACCACCTTGGCGACGCGATTGATGTGGACCAGGCGGTCCACAAATTCGCTGTCGCGCTCCTCACGATCACGATCGCGGCCGCGACCGCCTTCTCCTTCACGCGCCATTTTCTCTTCCGTCACTTACGCGGCGCTCGCACGCCGCTCGCTTCGTTTATTGCCGATCCTTCGGATCGGCGCCCGGCGCATGAGCGCCGACGCGCATTCGCGCTTTTGGCGCGCGCCCTAGAGCGGCGCGCGCCGCTTCTTAAAACTCCAACCCGCCCTCGCGGGCGCCGTCGGCCAGCGCCTTGACACGGCCGTGATACATGTAAGCGCCGCGGTCGAACACGACCTGCTTGACGCCCTTGGCGACGGCGCGTTCGGCAAGCAGCTTGCCGACGATCTTCGCCGCCTCGACATTCGCGCCGGTCTTTAAGGCTTCGCGATTGTCCTTTTCCATCGACGAGGCGGCGACAACCGTCGCGCCCTTTTCATCGTCGATGATCTGGGCGTAGATCTGCTTCGACGAGCGAAACACCGATAGACGCAGCCGCCCATTGGCGCGTTCACGGATCGCCCGGCGCACGCGCGCCTTGCGACGCTGTTCGACTTTGACATCCCTGGCCATGGCGGGTCCTTACTTCTTCTTGCCTTCCTTGCGGAAGATGAATTCATTGGCGTATTTGACGCCCTTGCCCTTATAGGGCTCGGGGCCGCGCAGGGCGCGAATTTCGGCGGCGACTTGGCCGACCTGCTGCTTGTCCATCCCGCTGACGGTGATTTCCGTCGGCTTCGGCGTCACGATCGCGATGCCGGCCGGGATCGGAAAATTCACGTCATGCGAATAGCCGAGCGCGAGTTGCAAGGTCTTGCCCTGCACCGCGGCGCGATAGCCGACGCCGGTGATTTCGAGCTTCTTTTCAAAGCCGGACGTCACGCCGACGACGAGATTGTTGATCCGGGCGCGCGCCGTGCCCCAAAAGGCGCGGGCGCGCTTGGTTTCGTTGCGCGGGTCGACCTTGAGGGCGTTGTCCTGCTGGACGACGGAAACCTCGTCGGGAACCAGGAACTCCAGCTGGCCCTTCGCGCCCTTCACCTGCACGAGCTGACCGTCCACCTTGGCGGTGACGCCGGCGGGAACGACGACAGGCTTCTTGCCGATACGAGACATTGTTGCAAATCCTGTTTGATGAGGCGCAAGGTCTAGAAGACCTTGCACAGCACCTCGCCGCCGACATTGTTTTCGCGCGCCGAATGATCGGCCATCACGCCCTTTGGCGTCGACACGATGGTGACGCCGAGGCCGTTCGCCACGCGCGGCACCGCGCCGACCGCCGCATAGACGCGCCGACCCGGCCGCGACACGCGTTCGATCTGCTTGATCACCGGCTCGCCGTCGAAATATTTCAGCTCGATCTCGAACTCGGTGCGGCCATTGCCGAAGTCGGTGCTGCTATAGCCGCGGATATAGCCCTCTTCCTTCAGCACGTCGAGCACATGGGCGCGCAGCTTCGAGCCCGGCGAGGACACTTTGTCCTTGCGGCGCATCTGCGCGTTGCGAATGCGGGTGAGGAGATCGCCCAAGGGATCGTTGATCGCCATTTATTCGTCTCCTTACCAGCTCGACTTCACAAGGCCGGGCACGAGGCCGCGGGAGCCGAGTTCGCGCAGCGCGATGCGCGACATTTTCAATTTGCGATAAAAGGCGCGCGGACGGCCCGACACTTCGCAGCGATTGCGCACCCGCACCTGCGCGGAATTGCGCGGCAGCTCGGCGAGCTTGAGACGCGCCTCGAACTGCTCTTCGACGCTCAGCGACTTGTCCTTCGCGACCGCCTTCAGCCGGGCGCGCCGACCCGCATAGGATTTGACGAGCTTTTGCTTCCGCTTGTTGTTCTCAATCGCGCTTTTCTTCGCCATTGCCAGTTTCGCCTTTCGGTATCCGCGTTTGAGGAGCCGTTACGCCCTCACTGCCGGAACGGGAAATTGAACGCCTTCAACAAGGCGCGGGCCTCTTCGTCGGTCTTGGCCGTCGTGCAGACGATCACGTCCATGCCGAGAATCGACTCGGCCTTGTCGTAGTCGATCTCCGGAAACACGATGTGCTCCTTGATGCCGAGCGCGTAATTGCCGCGTCCGTCGAAGGACTTCGGATTCAATCCGCGGAAGTCGCGCACGCGCGGCAGAGCGACGGTGATCAGCCGGTCGAGGAATTCATACATGCGCGTCTTGCGCAACGTCACCTTCGCGCCGATCGGCATGTTCTCGCGCAGCTTGAAGGTTGAAATCGCCTTGCGGGCGCGGGTGACAACCGGCTTCTGCCCGGCGATGAGGCCGAGATCCGCCGCGGCCGCCGCCGCCTTCTTGCTGTCATTGACCGATTCGCCGACGCCCATATTGAGCACGATTTTCTCGATCGTCGGCACTTCAAGCGCGTTCTTATAGCCGAACTGCTTGGTGAGCGCCTCGCGCACGACCTCGTCATAGTGCTTCTTCATGCGCGGCTTGTAGCCGGGCTCGAGCGCCGCGGGCTTCGCCGGCTTTTCCTTGGCGTCGGCCTTCTCGGCGGATTTGGCGGCCTTCTTCGGCTCCTTGGCCGCCGCGCCTTCCGCGGCGGGCTTTTGAGCCTTGGCGGGCTTTTCGGCCTTCGGCTTCTTTTCCTCAGCCATCGATCAATTCTCCGGAACGCTTGGCGACGCGGACCTTGCGGCCGTCGTCGAGAATCTTGAAGCCGACGCGCGTCGCCTTGCCGTCCTTGGGATCGGCGAGCGAGAGATTCGACAGATCGATCGGCGCGGCCTTGTTGACGATGCCGGCTTCGCGATCCTTGGTCTGGCGCTGATGGCGCTTGACCATGTTGACGCCGTCGACGACGGCGCGGCCTTCGTCGGGAATCACGCGCAGCACTTCGCCGCTGCGGCCCTTGTCGCGGCCGGCGAGAACGACGACCTTGTCGCCCTTCTTGATCTTGGCGGCCATTACAAAACCTCCGGAGCGAGCGAGATGATCTTCATGTGATTCTTGGCGCGCAGCTCGCGCGGCACCGGTCCGAAGATGCGGGTGCCGATCGGCTCCTTCTGATTGTTGATCAGAACGGCGGCGTTCGAATCGAAGCGAATCACCGAGCCGTCGGAGCGCTTGATGTCCTTCGAGGTGCGCACGACGACCGCCTTGAGCACGTCGCCCTTCTTGACGCGGCCGCGCGGGATCGCCTCCTTGATCGACACGACGATGATGTCGCCGACTCCGGCGTATTTACGCTTGGAGCCGCCCAGCACCTTGATGCACATCACGCGGCGCGCGCCGGAATTGTCGGCAACGTCGAGATTGGTTTGCATCTGAATCATGGCTTACCCGCCTTTCGTTCCGGTCTGGTTTCGGCATGCCCGCGGTGGAGCGGCCGACTTCGTCCGGAGGGTTGTTCGTTCGACTACGCCTTGGCCGCCTCTTCGACGACGCGCCAGCGCTTCAATTTCGAAATCGGCGCGGTCTCTTCGATCGTCACCGCATCGCCCACCTTGAACGCGCCATTCTCGTCATGGGCGTGATAGTTCTTCGTGCGGCGCACCGTCTTCTGGAACAGCGGATGGGTGAAACGGCGCTCGACCTTCACTACCACCGTCTTGTTCTGCTTGTCGCTGACGACGACGCCCTGGAGAATTCGCTTCGGCATGGCGCTTTAACCTTGCTCCTTGACGCGCTTCTGCGCGGCGATGGTTTTGGCGCGGGCGATGTCGCGACGAACGACGCGCACGCGTGAGGTGTTCTCGAGCTGGCCGGTCGCCCGCTGAAAGCGCAGATTGAACTGCTCCTTCTTGAGCTTCAGCACTTCGTCATTGAGCTGATCTTCGGTCATCGCCTTGATGTCGGAGAGGCGCTGCTTGGATTTCATCACGTCCCCCTTATTCAGCGATGCGTTCGATGAAGCGCGTCTTGATCGGCAGCTTCGCGGCGGCGAGCGTCAAGGCTTCGCGCGCCAGCGGCGCCGGCACGCCGTCGATCTCGAACATGATGCGGCCGGGCGCGACGCGCACCGCCCAGAATTCCGGCGCGCCCTTGCCCTTGCCCATGCGCACTTCGGTCGGCTTCTTGGAGACCGGCACGTCCGGGAAGATACGGATCCAGACGCGGCCGGCGCGCTTCATATGGCGCGTCATGGCGCGGCGCGCAGCTTCGATCTGGCGCGCGGTGATGCGCTCCGGCTCGAGCGCCTTCAGGCCGAACTGACCGAAGTCCAGCGAATAGCCCGCCTTGGAGGCGCCCCGGATGCGGCCCTTGAAGGCCTTGCGGAACTTGGTGCGTTTGGGTTGCAGCATGATAGCGCTCTTTGATCTTGATCGTTACGCCGCGTCGCGCGGTTCGCGCGGCTCGCGACGACGGCGTTCGCCGCCGCGATCGCGATCGCGGTCATGATGATCGCCGCCGCCGGCGGCCTGTTCGGCCGCCTTCTTGTCCTGCGCCATCGGATCGTGTTCGAGGATTTCGCCCTTGAAGATCCAGACCTTGATGCCGCAGGCGCCATAGGCGGTATGCGCGGTCGCCGTGCCGTAATCAACGTCGGCGCGCAGCGTATGCAGGGGCACGCGGCCCTCGCGATACCATTCGAGACGCGCGATTTCGGCGCCGCCGAGACGGCCCGAGCAATTGATGCGAATGCCCTGCGCGCCGAGACGAATCGCCGACTGCACGGCGCGTTTCATCGCGCGGCGGAAGGCGACGCGGCGCTCGAGCTGCTGGGCGATCGACTCGGCGACGAGCGCGGCCTCGGTCTCGGGCTTGCGCACTTCGACGATGTTGATCACCACTTCGCTGCCGGTGAGCTTGCCGACGAGCTTGCGGATTTTGTCGATGTCCGCGCCCTTCTTGCCGATGACGACGCCGGGACGCGCCGAATGGATCGTCACGCGGCACTTCTTGTGCGGGCGCTCGATGACGATTTTCGACACCGCCGCCTGCTTCAAGGTTTTCGCCACCGCCTCGCGGATCGCCATGTCCTCGTGCAGCAGCTTGGCGTATTCGCCCTTATTGGCGAACCAGCGCGAATCCCAGGTGCGGTTGACGCCCAGTCGCAGCCCGATCGGATTAACCTTCTGACCCATGGTCTCTATCCTTTAGGCGTTGGCTTGCGCTTCGACTTCGCGCACGATGATCGTCAGATTGGCGAAGGGCTTCTCGACCCGGCTCGCCCGGCCGCGGGCGCGGGCATGGAAACGCTTCATCACCAGCGCCTTGCCGACATAGGCCTGTGCGACGACGAGATCGTCGACATCGAGGCCGTGATTGTTCTCGGCGTTGGCGATTGCGCTTTCCAGCGTCTTCTTCACCTCATGCGCGATCCGCTTTCTGGAGAACTCCAGATCGGCGAGCGCGCGATCGACCTTTTTGCCGCGGATCAGCTGCGCAAGCAGATTGAGCTTTTGCGGCGACACGCGCAGCATGCGCGCGACGGCCTTCGCTTCGTTGTCCGCAAGACGGGGCGGATTGGCTTCCTTCGACATTGTAGCCTCTCTTAGCCTCTCTTGGCCTTCTTATCGGCCGCGTGGCCGTGGAAGGTGCGGGTCGGAGCGAACTCGCCGAATTTATGCCCGATCATGTCTTCCGACACCGACACGGGAATATGCTTCTGGCCGTTGTGCACGCCGAAGGTCAGTCCCACGAATTGCGGGAGGATCGTGGAGCGGCGGCTCCAGATTTTGATCACTTCGGAACGGCCCGAGGCGCGCGAGGCCTCGGCCTTCTTGAGAAGATAGCCGTCGACGAACGGGCCCTTCCAGATCGAGCGCGTCATGGGTTAGCCCTTCTTCTTGCGATTGTGCCGCGAGGACACAATGAAACGGTCGGTGGACTTATTGGTGCGGGTCTTCTTGCCCTTGGTCGGCTTGCCCCAGGGGGTGACCGGATGACGGCCGCCCGAGGTGCGGCCTTCGCCGCCGCCATGCGGATGGTCGATCGGATTCATGGTGACGCCGCGGTTATGCGGGCGGCGGCCGAGCCAACGCGAACGGCCGGCCTTGCCGATCGACGTGTTCATATGATCGGGATTGGACACGGCGCCGATGGTGGCGAAGCACTGGCCGTGCACGAGGCGCTGCTCGCCGGAATTGAGCCGGACGATCACATAGCCCTGGTCGCGGCCGACGATCTGCGCATAGGTTCCCGCCGAACGGGCGATGGCGCCGCCCTTGCCGATTTTCATCTCGACATTGTGCACGATCGCGCCGACCGGGATATTGGCGATCGGCATGGCGTTGCCGGGCTTCACGTCGACTTGATTGCCGGCGATCACCTCGTCGCCGACGGTGAGTCGCTGCGGCGCGAGAATGTAAGCAAGCTCATCATCGGCGTAACGGATTAGGGCGATGAACGCGGTGCGGTTCGGATCATATTCGAGCCGTTCGACCTTGCCGGGAATGTCGAGCTTGCGCCGCTTAAAATCGACGAGGCGATAGGCCTGCTTATGGCCGCCGCCGCGAAAACGCACGGTGACCCGGCCGGCGTTGTTGCGCCCGCCTTTCGAGGTCTTGCCCTCGGTCAGCGTCTTGACCGGCTTGCCCTTGTAGAGCTCGCTGCGGTCGACGATGACGAGCTGGCGAAGGCTCGGCGTGACCGGCTTGAATGTCTTCAGCGCCATAGTTTTATCCCCACGCCTTCCTTACAGTCCGGTCGTCACGTCGATCTTGTGGCCCTCGGCGAGGGTCACGACCGCCTTCTTGGCGTCGCTCTGCTGGCCGCGCTGGCCGCGAAACGTCTTGATCTTGCCCTTGCGCACCAGCGTATTGACGCTTTCGACCTTGACCTCGAAGAGGCCTTCGACCGCCGCCTTGATCTGCGGCTTGGTCGCGGTCCTGGCGACGTTGAAGACGACCTTGTTGCTCTCCGAGGCGAGCGTCGCCTTCTCGGTGATGACCGGCGATACGATCACGTCGTAATGGCGAACGTCCTTGCTCATTTCAGTCGCGCCTCCAGCGCGTCCACGGCGGCGCGGGTCAGGACCAGCTTTTCGCGGCGGAGAATGTCGTAAACATTGACGCCTTCGACGGGCAGAACGTCGATCTTCGGGATGTTGCGGGCGGCGAGCGCGAAATTACTCTGCGGCGCGCCGCCGACGATGATGATCGCATTCTCGAGACCGGTCTTGGCGAAGCCCGACGCGAGAGTCTTCGTCTTCGGCTCGGCGAGTTCCGCCGTCTCCCAAACGATGATGCCGCCGTCCTTCGCCTTCGCCGACAGAGCGTGCTTCAGCGCGAGCTGGCGCACCTTCTTCGGCAGATCATGCGCATGGCTGCGCACCAGCGGGCCGAAGGCGCGTCCGCCGCCGCGGAACTGCGGCGCGCGCGCCGAGCCGTGACGGGCGCCGCCGGTGCCCTTCTGCTTATGCAGCTTCTTGCTGGTGCGCGCGATGTCGGCGCGATTCTTCACCGCGTGGGTGCCGGCGCGCCGCTTGGCGAGCTGCCAGCGGATCATGCGGAAGATGAGGTCCTTGCGCGGCTCAAGGCCGAAGACCTCATCGGAGAGTTCGATCGAACCGGCCGCCTGGCCGTCGAACGACGTGACGTCGATCTTCACGGCTCAGTCCTCCTTCTTCTCTTCTTGCGGCGCGGCGGCTTCGGCCTCCCCATCGCCATTCAGCCGGAACTTGCCCGGCTGCGGCGCATCCTTGGGAAGCGCGCGCTTCACCGCGTCGCGAACGAAAATCCAGCCGCCGGCGGTGCCCGGCACCGCGCCTTCAACGAGCAGCAGGCCGCGATCCGGGTCCGTCCGCACCACCCGCAGATTTTGCGTGGTGACCCGCTCGACGCCCATATGGCCAGCCATTTTCTTGTTCTTGAACGTCTTGCCGGGGTCTTGACGGCCGCCGGTCGAACCATGCGAACGATGCGAAATCGAGACGCCATGCGAGGCGCGCAGACCGCCGAAGCCCCAACGCTTCATCGGACCCGCGAAGCCCTTGCCGGTCGACGTTCCGGTCACGTCGACGAACTGGCCGACGACGAAATGGTCCGCGGTGATCTCGGCGCCGATCGGCAGCAGCTCTTCTTCCTTCACCCGGAATTCGGCGAGCTTCAGCTTCGGTTCCACCTTCGCCGCCGCGAAACGCGCGCGTTCGGCTTTGGAGACATTCTTCACCTTTGCGCGGCCGATGCCGAGTTGAACGGCGGTGTAGCCGTTCTTTTCCATGGTCCGCTGCGCGACGACCTGACAACCGTCGAGCTTTAAGACCGTGACCGGCACATGCTCGCCCGCCTCCGTGAAGACGCGGGTCATTCCGACCTTTTGCGCGATGACGCCCGACCGCATGATCCAATCCTTCGCAAAGCGCGCTCGCTACATTTGAGGAGCGCCGCCTGAATTCCCTTAGAGCTTGATCTCGACGTCGACGCCCGCCGCGAGATCGAGCTTCATTAGCGCGTCCACCGTCTGCGGGGTGGGATCGACGATGTCCAGAACGCGCTTATGCGTCCTGATCTCGAACTGTTCGCGCGACTTCTTGTCGATGTGAGGCGAACGGTTCACCGTGAATTTTTCGATGCGCGTCGGCAGCGGAATCGGACCGCGGACCTGAGCGCCGGTGCGCTTGGCCGTCGAGACGATTTCCTTCGTCGACGTGTCGAGAATCCGGTGATCGAACGCCTTGAGGCGAATCCGGATGTTTTGACCGTTCATTGTCTCGTCCTTTGGGACCGCGAGCGGTTCTGCTCGCCTTCATGCGCCGCGCGAGATACGCGCGGCTTTGTTCATTAAGAGCGAGCGCTTGGCCCGCGGCCCAGATTCGCTTTACTCGATGATGCTGGCGACGACGCCGGCGCCGACCGTCCTGCCGCCTTCGCGGATGGCGAAGCGCAGCTTCTCCTCCATGGCGATCGGCACGATCAGCACGACGTCCATCGTCACATTGTCGCCCGGCATCACCATCTCCACCCCGTCGGGAAGCGTGACGATTCCGGTCACGTCCGTCGTGCGGAAATAGAATTGCGGGCGGTAGTTGGTGAAGAACGGCGTATGGCGGCCGCCCTCTTCCTTGGTGAGGATGTAGGCCTCGGCCTTGAACTTGGTATGCGGCTTCACCGAACCCGGCTTGCACAGAACCTGGCCGCGCTCCACGTCCTCGCGCTTGGTGCCGCGCAGCAGGCAGCCGACATTGTCGCCCGCCTCGCCCTGATCGAGCAATTTGCGGAACATTTCGACGCCGGTGACCGTCGTCTTGGTGGTCGGACGGATGCCGACGATCTCGACTTCCTCGCCGACCTTGATCACCCCGCGCTCGATGCGCCCGGTCACCACCGTGCCGCGGCCCGAAATCGAGAACACGTCCTCGACCGGCATCAGGAAGGGCTGATCCTTGGGACGCTCGGGCTGCGGAATATAGCGATCGACTTCCGCCATCAGCTTCAAAATCGCGTCATGGCCGAGCTCGGGATTCTTGCCCTCGAGGGCGCACAGCGCCGACCCCTTGACGATCGGAATGTCGTCGCCGGGGAACTCATATTTGCTGAGCAGCTCGCGCACTTCGAGTTCGACGAGTTCGAGAAGCTCGGGATCGTCGACCATGTCGACCTTGTTCAGAAACACCACCAGCGCCGGCACGCCGACCTGACGGGCGAGCAGGATGTGCTCGCGGGTCTGCGGCATCGGGCCGTCGGCGGCCGAGACCACCAGGATCGCGCCGTCCATCTGCGCCGCGCCGGTGATCATGTTCTTCACATAGTCGGCGTGGCCGGGGCAGTCGACATGGGCGTAGTGGCGGTCCTTGGTCTCATATTCGACATGCGCCGTCGAAATGGTGATGCCGCGCGCCTTCTCTTCCGGCGCCTTGTCGATCTGGTCATAGGCCGTAAAGGTCGCGCCGCCCGTCTCCGCCAGCACCTTGGTGATCGCCGCCGTCAAGGACGTCTTGCCATGATCGACGTGTCCGATCGTCCCAATGTTGCAGTGCGGCTTCGTGCGTGAAAACTTTTCCTTGGCCATCGCCGTGCTCCTTTAAAGAGTTCCTGTCGACCCGTTGCGTTCGAGATCAGGCGTATTTCGCCTGGACCTTCTTCGACTCCGCTTCGGGCACTTGTTCGTAGTGATCGAATTGCATCGTGTAGCTGGCGCGTCCCTGGGTGAAGGAGCGCAGCTGGTTGACGTAGCCGAACATATTGGCGAGCGGCACCATGGCGTTGATCACCACGGCGTTGGCGCGCATGTCCTGGCCCTGAATCTGTCCGCGACGCGAATTCAGATCGCCGATCACCGAGCCGGTATATTCTTCCGGCGTCACCACCTCGACCTTCATGATCGGCTCGAGCAGCACCGAGCCGCCCTTCTGCAGCGCTTCGCGAGTCGCCGCGCGCGAGGCGATTTCGAAGGCGAGAACCGACGAGTCGACATCATGGAAGGCGCCGTCGATCAGCGTCGCCTTCAGATCGACGACCGGGAAGCCGGCGAGCACGCCCGATGTCGTCACCGACGCGATGCCCTTGTCGACGCCGGGGATATATTCCTTCGGCACCGCGCCGCCGACGATCTGGCTTTCGAACTCATTGCCCTTGCCGGCTTCATTGGGCTCGAAGATGATCTTGACCCGCGCGAACTGGCCGGTGCCGCCGGTCTGCTTCTTGTGGGTGTAGTCGATTTCCTGCTTGCGGCCGAGACGCTCGCGATAGGCGACCTGCGGCGCGCCGATATTGGCGTCGACCTTATAGGTGCGCTTCAAAATATCGACCTTGATGTCGAGATGGAGTTCGCCCATGCCCTTGAGGATGGTCTGGCCGCTCTCCTGATCGGTCGAAACCCGGAAGGAGGGGTCCTCCGCCGCGAGCTTCTGCAGCGCGATGCCGAGCTTTTCCTGATCGGCCTTCGACTTCGGCTCGATGGCGATCTCGATGACCGGATCGGGGAACTCCATGCGCTCCAGAATGACAGGCTTCTGCTGATCGCAGAGCGTGTCGCCGGTACGCGTGTCCTTGAGGCCCGCGAGCGCGACAATGTCGCCGGCGTAAGCCTCCTTGATGTCCTCGCGGTTATTGGCGTGCATCAGCAGCATGCGGCCGATGCGCTCCTTCTTCTCCTTCGTCGAATTGAGCACGGTCGTGCCCGATTCGATCTTGCCCGAATAGACGCGGGCGAAGGTGATCGTGCCGACGAAGGGGTCGTCCATGATCTTGAAGGCGAGCATCGAGAAGGGCTCGGCGTCGGAGGGCTTGCGCACCATCTCCTCGCCGGTGTCCATGTCGGAGCCCTTGATCGCCTCGCGATCGATTGGCGACGGCAGATAATGCACGACGGCGTCGAGCAGCGGCTGCACGCCCTTGTTCTTGAAGGCCGAGCCGCAGAAGATCGGAATGAAGGCGATTTTGCGCACGGCGATGCGGATCAGCCTGTGCAGCGTCTCCTCGTCAGGCTCCTGGCCGTCGAGATAGGCGGCCATGGCGTCGTCGTCCATTTCGACCGCGGCCTCGACCAGCGCGGTGCGATAGTCCTTCGCCTTATCGAGAAGATCGGCGGGAATGTCTTCATCGTGATATTTCGCGCCGAGTCCCTCGTCTTCCCAGACGACGGCCTTCATGCGGACGAGATCGATGATTCCCTTGAAATTGCTCTCGGCGCCGATCGGCAATTGCGCGCAGACCGGACGGCCGCCGACGCGGGTCTTGATTTCCTCGACGCAGCGATCGAAGTCGGCGCCGATCTTGTCCATTTTGTTGACGAAGACGATGCGCGGCACATTGTATTTGTCGGCCTGACGCCAGACGGTCTCGGTCTGCGGCTCGACGCCCTGATTGCCGTCGAGAACGCATACCGCGCCGTCGAGAACGCGCAGCGAGCGCTCGACTTCGATCGTGAAGTCGACGTGGCCGGGCGTGTCGATGATGTTGAGGCGCTTGCCGTTCCAGAAGGTCGTCGTCGCGGCGGACGTAATCGTGATGCCGCGCTCCTGCTCCTGCTCCATCCAGTCCATCGTCGCGGCGCCTTCATGCACCTCGCCGATCTTATGGCTCTTGCCGGAATAATAGAGGATGCGCTCCGTCGTCGTCGTCTTGCCCGCATCGATATGGGCCATGATGCCGAAGTTACGGTAGTCCTCGATCGGATGAGAGCGGGCCATGACGATTGTCCTCGTGAAAGCTCGTGCTGCGCCTTACCAGCGGTAATGCGAGAAGGCGCGGTTGGCCTCCGCCATGCGATGGGTGTCTTCGCGCTTCTTCACCGCGGCGCCGCGGTTGTTGGAAGCGTCGAGCAGCTCGGCCGACAGCCGGTCGACCATGGTCTTGTCGTTGCGGGCGCGGGCCGCGGTGATGATCCAGCGGATGGCGAGCGCCTGACGGCGTTCGTTGCGCACCTCGACCGGCACCTGATAGGTGGCGCCGCCGACGCGCCGCGAGCGCACTTCGATCGCCGGCGCGACATTTTCGAGCGCCTGCTTGAACACCGCGAGCGGATCGCTCTTGGCTTTCGACTCGACCTGATCGAGCGCGCCATAGACGATCTGCTCGGCGACCGACTTCTTGCCGTCGTACATGATCGAGTTCATGAATTTCGCGAGCACGACGTCGCCAAATTTGGCGTCTTCGATAACTTCGCGCTTTTCGGCCCGGTGGCGACGAGACATCGAACGGCTCCTTACTTCGGACGCTTCGCGCCGTATTTCGAACGGCGCTGCTTGCGGTCCTTGACGCCCTGGGTGTCCAGCACGCCGCGCAGAATGTGATAGCGCACGCCGGGAAGGTCCTTGACGCGGCCGCCGCGGATCATCACCACCGAGTGCTCCTGAAGATTGTGGCCCTCGCCCGGAATATAGCCGATGACCTCGAAGCCATTGGTGAGCCGCACCTTGGCGACCTTGCGCAGCGCCGAATTCGGCTTCTTCGGCGTCGTCGTATAGACGCGTGTGCACACGCCGCGCTTCTGCGGGCAGGACTGCAGATGGCGAGCCTTCTCGCGATAGGTCGGCGCTTGGCGCGGCTTGCGGATCAACTGGCTGATCGTCGGCATTCAATAGGTCCTTCGCGGATTGCGAATGGCGGATGTCATGGTCCCGGCGCGCATGGCCTTAAGGCGATCCTTAAGACATGCGCAAACGAGCGAAGCGCCGATGGCCGTAAGGGCCAAGGCGCTTCTAACGCAGAGGATCCCGGAGACCGGGATCGTGCCTTCCTGTCCATCGCTCTCGCGACGGAATGATTACCAATTACGCTTGGCGTTCACAGGCAAGGCGACAGCGTTTAAGTTCGAAGGATCGTGAGCGAGGTGCTCGCGACGGCGTGAACTTACGGCCTGTCGAAAGTGCGCGGAACCTAATGGCGAAGGTCGGGGGCGTCAAGGGAAGAATGCCGCGCCGCTTCCAAAAAGTTTAAGTTCTTGTTCGAACCGCCAAGGCCGCATAGCATTCGCCCCAACCACGACGCCTCCCGCTTCTTTTATCAGGCGGGACATCCGGGGGGATGTCGCCTCCGTTCGAATGCCTTCCTGCGGCCCGCCTAGCCGGAATGACATCGTGAAACCCGTCGTTCGATTCTCATGCGTGATTGACAACCAACCCGTTTTTCTTGCGCAAGCGATGAATTGGGCGCGAAGCCTGATCGAAATCGCCAACGTGCCGCCCGACGATATCGTGGTGCATTACACACAGGGGCTGGGCCAGGATTGCGCGGCGCGCTTTTCGCCGCTCGGCGTCAGAACGGCCGAAGCCCAGGCGGTTTCGCTGCGGCGCCCGCATCTCAACAAAATCGCGCAATTGCGGTCGGCGTTCCTGCGCGACGCCGATCTGGCGGCGCTCTGCGACTGCGACACGCTCTTTGTCGCCGATCCGCGACCCTATTTCGCCAAGAATATGGTCGCCGCCGCGGTCGTGGACGGGCCGAACCCGCCGATCGAAATCTGGGACGTCCTGCTCCGACGCGCCGGGCTGACGCGTCGACGACCCGACATCGCCGTCGGTTCGGCCGCCGGCATGACGATTTTCGAGAACAGGAACGGCGGCCTCTACTTGCTGCCCGGCGCGCGGCTTGGCGAACTCGACGCGCCATGGCGCAAATGGGCGCAGTGGCTCGAGGCTCAGGCGGATATTCTTGGCCATTACGCGTTTCACATCGACCAGATCGCCTTCGCGCTGAGCTGCCTGGAGCTGGAGATTGAACCGGAACTGCTGCCGAAAGCCCTGAACTTTCCTACCCATCTGCCGGCGTCCGCCATTGGCGACGGCGCGCCGATCATGCTGCACTACCATCGCCAGGCGGACGACAGCGGCATGCTTCAGCCGCTGGGCCAGCCCACCGTCGATCGAGCGGTCGCCTTCGTCAACGCGAGCCTGGCCATGCCCGCGACGATACGCCGGAAGCGGCGGCTGTTGCTGCATGTCGGATTGCCCAAGACCGGCACCAGCGCGCTGCAGCGATGGTGCTACGCGAATTCCAGCCGGTTCCTCGAGCAGAATATCCGCTACCCGACGCCCAGCGCCGACACGGAGATGCCGAAACACCAGTTCATGGTTTCCGACCTGATGACTGGCGATCTTTCCCGTACCGCCCTGGCGGTCGCCGAGGGCAACGAAGAAGGCGCCATCCTCACCACCGAGGGCTTGACCAACCACCTCTATGATTTTCGTCCAATCGGGCTGGAGAAAATCCGCGACCTTTTCGAAGCGTTTCATCTGACGGCGTTTCTGGTTCGCCGGAAACCGGAAGACTGGCTGAGATCCTATCACAAGCAGTGCGCGATCAATCCGCGGATTGCCGAATACAACTATGGAACGGGCCTCGATCTCGACGCCTTCCGCGAATTGCCCCGCGTTCGCAGGCTGATGAATGTCGCCAACCTCGCCGAGGACTGCGCCGCAGCGTTCGGCGCGAAGGAGGTCGTCACGATCGATTATGATTCCGATTGGCTGGCGCGTTTTCTGAGCCTTTGCGGCTACACGCCGACTGAAAAGGTCGAACTGGAGGTCGCCAACGGGAGCGCGCCCGGCTGGCTGTTCGAGGCGGTCCTGCGGATCAACCGCCAGCCCTTCAACGACAACGCCCGCATCGCTTGGCTCGGCACGCTGCAGCGCTTCTCCAGCTCGCCGCATGTCGGTCTAAGGAAGCATGAAGCGACAGCGACCGCCCGCGATCTGTGGCGGGAGCTCGATCCGACCCTGATCGACAGGATCGCATCGCCGGACGCCCGCTGGGCGGGCTACCGGGAACTGGTGAGCGAACTGAGCCGGCGCTAGAGCGGGCTGCGTTTAGGCGGATTCGCCTATACGCAGATTACGTGATCGATTCCAAAAGTTTAGAGCGCGCTCTGTGCGAAAAACCGGTTCCCACTTTTTCGCAGCGCGCTCTGGAGCGCCCCGGCTTCGGTCAGTTGCGTGAGGGAAAGACGCCCTGCAGCGCGATGCACCACATCATGGTGAGATAGGGCCCCCTTTGGGCCACCGGCTGGCTGCCCCCGGTGGGTTGGGTCATGTCGGCGGCCATGACGCGGTTGGGCGGACCGTCGTGATATGGATTGTTGTCGCCGACTTGCCCGGCAAGAAACCGGCCTTGTGGGCCGCCCTTGTCGCCGGTGACGTTGGTCGCCTGCACGCCGTGATTATGCGCCGGCATCTGGCTGATCGTCAGGGTGAAGCTCTCCTGGCCGCCGACCTGACCCTCGACATAGGGGGAAAGCCCCGGCCCGGTTCCCTGGTGGATCGGCGCCCGGCCGCGCAGGTCGGGCAGAGCGAAATTGGTCTGGCCGTTGCCGCCATAGGTCGTGCCGAGCAGGGAAAACAGCGCCGTGTTCTGCGAGATGGAGAGAAGCTGGCCGTCCGCCTGCGCCCATCCGCGAGGACAGAAATTCGCGCCGGTGAGCATCAGCTGGCCGAGAAAGGGGTCGGAGGACTGTGCCGCAGCCGGTGACATCGATGCGAAAGTCGCGACGACCGACAGTGAAGCGGCGATCGGGAAAGCTGCGAAGAGTCTGCGCGCCATATTGTTTCCTTCCGGCTATCGTTATTGCTGCAATGAGCCAAATTTGCATTAGATTTGGCGAAGTTACAAGGGGCTACGCAACAAAATTGCGGATGTAATCATGCCGGTTCTGTCAATAAATCGACATCCGCGTTTTTTATTCATGTCCTTTCCGAAGCGACCGCGGCAAATTGCTAGCGCGGTTGAAGAATGACCACTGCCTATCCGATTATTGCCGATACCCGTTTCAAGGGTGATTTCTGGGCGATCCTGTCGGCCGGCGAATTTTAATGCGTCAACTCCGGCTGTTCGCAACCAAGCGAGCCCGGGGGTTCGCGGTCCAGGAGGCGCACCCCTGAAACGCGAGCCTCTGGACTCGCCAAAGCTCCCACAACAAGTTCTTACGCCGAAGGTTATTGGGGCGGGATGGGCATTTGGCGACAACACCCGCCAATTCGCACGAGCAGAAAGATGCGAAGATCAACAAGCTAAGTTTTCGCGGTGACGTCTTCGCGGACAGATCCAGGAGCGCGTGACGCCTAGCGCCGCCCACGCGGCGATGACGACGCTGACCTCGCGCGGCTGCTTCTCCAGCCACGTCTGAAGTTCTCTGCGATTGGTGAACTTCAATTCGCCGTCTGAAATGTCGTTCATCGAAAACTCCGCGCCTCACAAGATGAGCGGGTTGCGCGCGCCCCGCAAGGGCGCCGTCAGGCGCACGCCGCGCCGCCCGAAATCTATCAGGCGACGCCACAATTAAACTGAATCGATTGGGCGCGAGCCCCCTCTCCCCGTTTACGGGGAGAGGGCTGGGGCGAGGGGCCGGGGGATAGGAACAGGAATGCCGACGATGACAAAGAATCCGTTGGCGTTTCGAGCGTTCCGCGAAATGCCCCAAGCCCCTCACCCTGACCCTCTCCCCGCAGGCGGGGAGAGGGAAGTCGCGCCCAACTTGGCTCACTTAAATTTCCGAATGCCGTCTGAGCAGCGTGAACAATGTCGGTCTTTGCTCTGGATGCCCGCTTTCGCGGGCATGACAGCGCGGCGGGCGCGCGCCGCAAATCGTCGCAGGCGGGCTCCTGCAGTTTGAGGCCGCCGTGAAAGCCGGTAAGTTCACGCTGAAAAAACAACGGAGGAACCCATCGCATGAGCCATGTCGCGCATGAATTGCACGAAGAATTTCCCGAGCAGGCCGAGGCGATTCATGCGCTGAAGGCCGGCAATGCGCATTTCGCCCGCATCGCCGAGGAATATCACGAACTCAACCGCGCCATTCACCGCATGGAGACCAATGTCGAGCCGGCGGATGATTCGATCATCGAGGATTTGAAGAAGAAGCGGCTCGTTCTGAAGGACGAGATCGCCGGCTTCCTGGCGACGGTTTAAGGCCCCCTCCCCAGCCCTCCCCCGCTTCGCGGGAGAGGGGGCGGGATGCGCGTTTCATCGCCGGATTGGGCCCTTGGAATATTCGGCGGACGCGCCGTTCATGCCCTCTCCCGCGTAGCGGGGGAGGTGGCGAGCGCAGCGAGCCGGAGGGGGCGCAGCGCCTCGCTACCGATATTGCGCCGGGGCCTGCGGATTATTGGCGGGGTTGCTGTCGTGCTTGGTGAGCCGCGTCACCAGCGGGCCGCCGACCAGCGGCGCAATTTCCGCCTCCAGCGCGTCGGCGATGTCTTTCGCATAGACTTCCTCGCCGCCGACATGGATCGAGAAAGCCTTGCTGTGCTTTTCGATTTTCGCCGGGTCTTCGATCACCGCCTTGGTCCATTTGTAGAGCGGAAAATCCTGTTGGCCCTCGCGCTCCGCCGCCGCGACATAGTCGCTAAAAGCGTCGAGCTGGTTGCGCAGCCTGGCATTGTGCTTAGCAAGAATATCGCTCAAGGGCTGAAGCACGGGATTCTTCGGGTCCTTGCGGGCGAGGCGCGCCGCCTCGTCGGCGAGATTGACCCGAACCTGATATGACCAGTCTTCGCTCATCGATCCGCTCCCGTAAGGGCTAAAGCCGCGCCCATTCTTCTTCAATTCGGCCTTGGGCCGAAAAAACATAAGAAAGATCGGCCTGAATTCGAGACTTTCCGAGTCCCGGCCGTCTCTCTTTCCACACGCCTATCTCATTGTCGCCATTCTGATTAACAGCGCGCGCCTTGGAACAAGGTGATTTTTTCAGCGATCCGTGTATAAAGAACGAGCGGCGCCGGAGCTGGGCCGCCTTTAAACCGGACGTTGGCCACATTTCAGCCGCCTTGGCCCCGGACTTTGTTGGCGTCGACAGCGCGCCTTCCGAAAGTCCCGCCGTCGAGTCGAGAGAATGTCGAGCGTTTCGCCAGCGTCGCGCCCTTGCAGGCCTGAGGGGGCCGCTTTCGCGCAAACGCAGTCCTGTCGCGCCGGCCCGGACGTTAAAATCGCGGCCGCAAATAGCAAAGGTTGAAGATGCCGACCATCGCTCTCGTCGACGACGACCGCAACATTCTCACCTCCGTCTCCATCGCCTTGGAGGGCGAGGGCTATCGGGTCCAGACCTATACCGACGGCGCCCAGGCGCTCGACGGCCTGCGCGCCAATCCGCCTGATCTCGCGATTTTCGATATTAAGATGCCGCGCATGGACGGCATGGAGCTTCTGCGCCGACTACGGCAGAAGTCGGACCTGCCGGTGATCTTTCTCACCTCCAAGGACGAGGAGATCGACGAACTCTTCGGCCTCAAGATGGGGGCGGACGACTTCATTCACAAGCCGTTTTCGCAGCGTCTCTTGGTCGAGCGGGTGAAGGCGATTTTGCGGCGCGCCAATCCCAAGGAGGCCGCCGCCCAGAAGGAAACCGAGGCCAAGGTTCTGGAGCGCGGCGCGCTGGTGATGGACCCCGAGCGCCACACCTGCACCTGGCGCGGCGATCCGGTCGTGCTGACGGTGACCGAATTCCTGATTTTGCAATCGCTGGCGCAGCGTCCCGGCGTGGTGAAGAGCCGCAATGCGCTGATGGACGCGGCCTATGACGACCAAGTCTATGTCGACGACCGCACGATCGACAGCCACATCAAGCGTCTACGCAAGAAATTCAAGGTCGTCGACAATGATTTCGAAATGATCGAAACGCTTTACGGCGTGGGCTATCGGTTCAAGGAAGCCTGAGTTCTCGCCGAGGGTGCGCGAGATGGACGCAAGTATCGAGGGCGCGGGCGAGTCGAGCGCCGCCGACGACAGGGTCGCGGAGACGCCCTGCCGGCCGGCCGGCCCGAGTCCGGCGCGCGCCGCGGCGACCCGGGCGCGGCTGTGGCGGACGTTTTCGCGGCGCCTGACGCGCGCGTTGCGCACCGTTCAATCGCATCTGTCGTCCTCGCTGACCCGCCGCATCGTGGTTCTCAATCTTGGCGGACTGGTCGCGCTGCTCGCCGGCTTTCTCTATCTCAACCAGTTCCGCGAAGGTCTGATCGACGCGCGGGTGCAGAGCCTGCAGACTCAAGGCGAGATCATCGCCGCCGCGGTGGCGGCCTCGGCGACGGTCGACACCGACGCGATTTCGATCGACCCGGAAAAACTCTTAAAGCTCGCGCCGGGCGAAAGCGCCAGCGGCGCCGAAGGCGGCTCGCCGCTGGAGTTTTCGCTCAATCCCGAACGCGTCGGTCCGCTGCTGCGCCGCCTCGTGTCGCCAACGCGGCTGCGAGCGCGCATCTACGACCACGACGGCTTTTTGCTGCTCGATTCGCGCTCGGTCTCGGGCCGCTCGAACATCTTGCGCTTCGAACTGCCGCCGCCGAGCGACCCGCCCGCCACGCTCGACGCTTCGTCCTTCCTCGAAAGGGCGCTTAACTTTATCCAGCGCCTGTCGCATCGGCCGGAGCTGCCGCTCTACGAAGACATCGGCATGGGCAATGGCAAGGCCTATCCCGAGGTTGGCAGCGCGCTCGGCGGGCGCATCCATTCGGTGGTTCGCGCCAACGCCAAAGGCGAATCGATCATTTCCGTCGCCGTTCCGATTCAGCGCTTTCGCTCGGTGCGCGGCGCGCTGCTGCTCTCCACGATGAGCGGCGACATCGACGCGATCATCGTCGCCGAACGTTGGGGCATCATCCGCATCTTCCTGGTCTCGGCCGGGGTGATGCTGCTGATTTCGCTGTTCTTCACCAATACCATCACCGAGCCGATGCGACGCCTCGCCGAGGCTGCCGAGCGGGTGCGGCGCGGCGCAAGGTCGCGTCAGGAGATTCCGGATTTTTCGGACCGGCCCGATGAAATCGGCCATCTCTCCGGCGCGCTGTGCGACATGACCAAGGCGCTTTACAACCGCATCGACGCAATCGAGCATTTCGCCGCCGACGTGGCGCATGAACTCAAGAATCCACTGACCTCGCTGCGCAGCGCCGTCGAAACTTTGCCGATCGCCAAGACCGATTCATCGCGCGACCGGTTGCTCGCCATCATCAAACATGACGTCGGCCGGCTCGACCGTTTGATCAGCGATATTTCCGACGCCTCAAGACTCGACGCCGAGCTGGCGCGCGCCGACATGGGCGTCGTCGACCTTTCCGCCGCTCTGACCACTGTCATCGACGTGGCGCGCGCGATCGACCGGGGCGACGGCGTCACGATCGAGCTGACGAACCGCCCTTCTCCGCATGATCCGTCGCGCGGCCACTGGCGCGTTCTCGGCAATGATTCGCGTCTCGGCCAGGTGCTCAATAATCTGATCGACAACGCCAGGTCGTTCTCGAAACCCGGCGGGACCGTGCGCGTGCGGCTGTGGCCGGAACGGGCCAATGGACCCGGCGGTCAGCAGCTCGAGGGCTATGAGATCATCGTCGACGACGACGGTCCCGGCATTCCCGACGGCGCCTTCGACCGCATTTTCGAGCGCTTCTACACGGATCGGCCGGAACAGGGATTTGGCCAGAATTCCGGACTGGGGCTGTCGATCTCGCGCCAGATCATCGAGGCGCATGGCGGCCGCATCCGCGCCCTCAACCGCACCCGCGCGCGTCCGCAGGGCACTGACGGGCCCCGCGCCGGCGATATCGTGCTCGGCGCCCGCTTCGTCGTCTGGCTGCCGGCGGCGCGATGACGCCGCCGCCGCAAAGGCCAGCGTATCTCCACGCCAACGCCCTCGTCCTCGGCGAATTCGGCCTGCTGCTCCGCGGCCCCGCCGGCGCCGGCAAGAGCACGCTGACCCTTAAGCTCGTCGCCGACTGGCGCGCGCGCGGCGTCTTCGCGGCGCTGGTCGGCGACGACCGGGTGGCGCTTGAAGCCAGCCACGGCCGGTTGATCGCAAGGCCCCATCCATCGATCCGCGGAATGATCGAGGCGCGCGGCCTGGGGGTGTTGCGCGTCGATTCCGAGCCGGCCTGCGTGGTCCGAGCGGTGATCGATCTGCTTGCCCTCGACCAGTCGCCGGAGCGGTTTCCGGACGCTGACCAAAGCCGAACCGAGTTGAGCGGCGTCATATTGCCGCGCATCTTCGAAAATGCGGCGCGCGTCGGCGCCGTAACGCGAATCGGGGCCTATATTCAGGCCCTTGCGACAAATTGAAGGAGCCGTGCTGTTTTCGCTTGCCTATTTCGCGGCGTTGCACAAAATGTCGCCCCTGTTGAGCGGGGCGATGATGGCTGACGCAACGGCTCGAAATCGGCCGTTCGCCCGATGTGGCCGACGCGTTTTTATGAGATGTCGGCGCGCAAGAGACATCTTCATGAGTGGTAGGGTCGTATGATCGGAATGGTCTTGGTGACCCACGGCCACCTTGCCACTGAGTTTCGCGCGGCGCTCGAACACGTCGTCGGACCTCAAAAGCAGATTGCGGCGATCTCGATCGGGCCCGAGGACGACATGGAGCGCCGGCGCGCCGACATTATCGAGGCGATCCGCGAAGCCGACACCGGCGAAGGCGTGGTGCTGCTGACCGACATGTTCGGCGGCACGCCCTCCAATCTCGCCATCTCGGTCATGGACGGCGGAAAAGTCGAAGTGCTCGCGGGAGTCAATTTGCCGATGCTGATCAAGCTCGCCTCGGTTCGCGATACGCAGCCTCTGGAGCAGGCGGTGCTGCAGGCGCAGGACGCCGGACGCAAATATGTTTACATCGCCAGCAAAGTGCTCAGCGCAAAATGAATGATCTCGTGAGCGATAAATTGCATCGGGCTGCGGCCGAAGAAGAATCGATGTCGCGGGAGATCGCGATCATCAACAAGAAGGGGCTGCACGCCCGCGCCACCGCCAAATTCGTGCAGTGCTGCGAAAAATTCGACGCGGTCATCACCGTTTCTCGCGGCGAAGAAACCGTGGGCGGCAGTTCGATCATGGGCATTTTGACGCTCGGCGCCGGCCAAGGCTCGACCATCACCGTCACCGCCACCGGGCCGCAGGCGAAGGCCGCCCTCGACGCGCTGGAGGCGCTCGTCGCCAATCGCTTCGGCGAAGAAGAATAGAACGCGTCCGCCCTCGTCGCGACCTACGCTTATTGCCGAAGCTTCTCCTGCCAGCAGGCGAGTAAAATGTCAGTCTTGACCGTTTACGCTCGGGTGCTGGGGCTTTTGCGGCCGCAGGCGCGGCTCGCCCTGATTCTCGTCGTCGCCAATCTCGCGCTCGCCGTCGCCGCCTTCGCCGAGCCGATGCTGTTTGGCCGCATCATCGACCGCATGACTCGCGCTCAGGCGCCCGGCGAAACCTTGACCTGGGGCGATCTGCTGCCGCTGGTTTCCGCCTGGGCGGCCTTTGGCCTGTTTTCGATCGGCGGCGCCATTCTCGTCGGTCTGAACGCCGATCGGCTCGCGCATCGCCGCCGCTTGGCGGTGATGTCGGATTATTTCGACCATGTGCTGAGTCTGCCGCTGAGCTTTCACACCAATGTCCATTCCGGACGTCTGCTGAAGACCATGCTCGACGGCGCCAACGCCATGTGGGGGCTGTGGCTGTCGTTCTTTCGCGAGAACTGCGCTTCCTTCGTCACGCTCTTCGTGCTGCTGCCGGCGACGCTTTTCGTCAATTGGCGGCTCGGTTCGCTGCTCATGGCGCTTGTCGTGATCTTTTATTTGGCGACGAGCTTCGTCCTGCGCCGCACCGAAGATCTGCAGGGACAGGTCGAGCGCTACAATTCCTCGCTCGCCGAACACGCCTCGGATACGCTCGGCAACATTCCCGTGGTGCAGAGCTTCACCCGCATCGAAAGCGAGTCGCAAGCGCTCAACCGCATCATCGACGACGTGCTCGCGGCGCAATTGCCGGTGCTTTCCTGGTGGGCCTTCGTGGTCGTCGCGAGCCGCGCCTCGGCGACGCTGACTCTTCTCGCGATTTTCCTGCTCGGCGTCTGGCTGCATTTGCGCGACCTCGCAACGATCGGCGAGATCGTCGCCTTCATGAGCTTCGCGACCATGCTGATCGCAAGGCTCGAACAGGTCGTCGGCTTCGTCAATGTGCTGTTTATGCAATCGGCGAAAATCTCGGAATTCTTCGCGGTCCTCGACACGCGGCCGAGCGTCGCCGACCGGCCCTACGCGCGCGACGCCGAACGTCTGACCGGCGCGGTCGAATTCGACAACGTCGCCTTCTCCTACGACGGCCGGCGGCTGGCGGTGCGCGACGTGTCCTTCACGGCGCAACCTGGAGAGACGATCGCGCTCGTCGGCGCGACCGGCTCGGGAAAATCGACGACGCTCGGTCTCCTGCATCGGGCCTTCGATCCGGACAGCGGCGTCGTCAAGATCGACGGCGTCGACATTCGCGAATTCACTTTAAGCTCGCTTCGCCGCAACATCGGCGTGGTTTTTCAGGAGCCGATGCTGTTCGCGCGGTCGATCGAGGACAATCTTCGCATCGGCAATCCCGACGCGACGGAAGAGGACATCGCGCAAGCGCTTGAATTGGCGCAGGCGACGGAATTCGTCTCAAGCCAGAGCGACGGGCGCGCGACGCGCGTCGGCGAACGCGGCCGTTCGCTTTCGGGTGGCGAGCGCCAACGGCTGTCGATCGCGCGGGCGCTGCTGAAAGACCCGCCGATCATGGTGTTCGACGAGGCGACAAGCGCGCTCGACGCGACGACCGAGCGCCTCATCCAGAAGGCGCTGGAAGCGGCGATGAAGGGACGCACCACCTTCGTCATCGCCCATCGCCTCGCAACCGTGCGCAACGCCGACCGCATTCTGGTCTTCGATCAGGGGGAAATCGTCGAGAGCGGGAGCTTCGACGAATTGGTGGCGAGGGGCGGCCGTTTCGCCACCCTCGCGGCGGCGCAATTCATGGCGGAACCGACGGTTTCGACGACCCCGCTCGACGGGGTTTACGAAGCGACCGCGGCGCAGGCGAGTGCGGGGTGAGAAGGCACGGTTTGCGCGCCTAGCGCAGTGATGGAATTCCCTCGCCGCAGCAATCCAACGTCCGCATCGCGCATGACGCGCGCCGCGGCAAGTCGCCGCAATCGAAAACGCGCACAGAAACAAATGAGAAAGACCGCAGCAATCGAAACTCAATAGGCTCCGCTCTCGTCTAGACGGCGCTCGCGCTCATACTGTGCGGTGGAGGATTGCAAATGAGACTAAATTTCTCGAAAGGCTTGATCGCATTTGCGTCATTTCTCGCGGTCTCGGCCGCTATTTCCACTTTCGCGCGCGCCCAACAGCCCGGCGCGCCGGCGGGCGAGACAGCGAAAGGCGCCGGCGATTTGGGGCCGGCGCCGAAGGAGGTCGTGGAACGCGCGCTGATGCAACTGTCGCGGGAGGGCTTCTCCGCCGTCCAGGCGATACGGGCGGCGAGGCTCGCGCTGTTCAATGGCAATCCAGAAGTTGTCGCGCCGCTGTTGGACAACGCCGAAGCCTCTCTGCGATCGGCGGAGAAGGATGCGACGCTTTTCGCCGTCAAAGTCAGCGAGACGGTCAACGTGAAGAGTGGGGAAACCTCGACGCAGAGTCAGAAGCTCGACCTGATTCCAATCGATGCGACGATCGCGCTCGCCGACAACTATGTTCCGACGAATGAAAAGAGCGCGCATATCGCTAAGGCAAACGCGCACATCAAGGTGGGCGAACAGGTGGCGGCCATGGAGGAGCTGCGCCTCGCCCAAGTCGATCTCAAATACACGCGCGTGCTCATGCCGATCGAAGCGACGAAGAAACATGTCGATGATGCGATGCGGCTCCTCGGCGAGCGCAAATATTACGAAACCAATCTGGCGCTAAAGGCGGTGGAGGACGGGCTGACGGTCGAAACGACGACCTTGGTCCCGCCGGGCAAGAACGCCGCCGACTCGCAAAAGCCCGACGCGGTTCAGAACCCGCCCCATAAAAACAAAACGGCCGCGCCCCTTTCAAGGCGCGGCCGCAGGCTGTGATAAAGCGATCTTCTTTAGCGGATCACATAAGGCAGCAGGCCGAGAAAGCGGGCGCGCTTGATCGCCTGGGCGAGCTCGCGCTGCTTCTTGGCCGAAACGGCGGTGATGCGCGAGGGCACGATCTTGCCGCGCTC
Organism: Methylocystis sp.; assembly: GCF_046349115.1. Taxonomy (GTDB): domain Bacteria; phylum Pseudomonadota; class Alphaproteobacteria; order Rhizobiales; family Beijerinckiaceae; genus Methylocystis. The sequence goes on from NZ_JAXMCX010000006.1 coordinate 44,933, forward strand.
ACTGATGTAGCGGGACAAGAGACGCGTATCCTTGTAGTCGATCTTCGGCGCATTCGAACCGGAGAAGGGGCAGGACTTGCGGCGGCGAAAGAAGGGACGGCGGGGCGCTGAGCTCATTCTTCCTCTCCTCCTTCAACCTTGCTTTCTTCGCGGCGCGGACGACGTTCGCCGCGCTCGCCTCTGTCGCCGCGATCGCCGCGCGGACCGCGGCGCTCGCCACGATCATCGTCTTCGCGCTTGCGGAGCTGCGCCGAGGGGCCTTCCTCCAGCGCGTCGACGCGCAGCGTCAGCACGCGCAGAATGTCTTCATTGATGCTCTGCTGGCGCTCCATCTCGGCGATCGCCGCCGGCGGCGCGTCGATGTTCATCAGGGTGAAATGCGCCTTGCGGTTCTTCTTGATCCGATAGGCGAGCGATTTGACGCCCCAATATTCGGTCTTGCCGACCGTGCCGCCGAGCGACGCGATGACGGTTTTGAACTGCCCGGTCAGAGCCTCCACCTGCTGGGGAGAAACGTCCTGACGGGCGAGATAGACATGCTCGTAAAGAGCCATGGAGTTTTCGCCTTTCCGTTGCCGCGAGCCGTTCCGGCGCCAAGCCCTTCGAGCGTTTCTTGGGGACATGCCCCGGAAAGGCTCGAACAGGAAAGTTCGAAGGCGGAGACACGGGAAGACGGGGATCGAGCCCCTCGCTCTTAATTTCCGCATATTCTTATCCGAAAACCGCTACGCACTTTTCGGGAATATGCGCTTTGAGCGCTTCCGTTCAGCCCCCGGCCGGGAACCTCGCGATGGGCGCTTTATACCGGGCTTTAAGCAGGATGCAAGAGCATGACGCCGCTCGGCTTGCCGCAAGGCGGACCCACCACTATGGTCCCGCCGTCGGGCCGCTCCAGGAGAGATGAGATGACGCGGAAATTCAGACTGTTCGCGCTGCTCGCCGCCCTCTCCGCGCTGCTCACGGCTTGCGACAAATGCGGCGGCTTCCAGGAGCTTCGCGCGCCCGGCGTGCCGCACGCCTGCAAGGACGGCGCGCCGCGCTGATCATTGTTTCCAGCGAACGCAGGCGGTTTGATATAAATACTCGCCCTGACGAGAGGCGCGCCGGAGCCCCCTTTGCCGAACGCCAGCACCTTCCTCGACTTGAAGCGCCGGGGCGAGAAAATCGTCGTCGTCACAGCCTATGACGCGCCGACCGCGCGCATCGAAGTCGAGGCGGGGGTCGACATCATCCTCGTCGGCGACAGCGTCGGCGTGAATATTCTCGGCTATGCCCATGAGCGCGAAGTGACGCTCGCCGACATGGCCCATCATATCGCGGCCGTCCGTCGCGGCGCGCCGCAGGTCTACATCATCGGCGATTTGCCCTATGCGAGCTACGATACGATCGAGCAGGCGATCAAAAGTTCGCGTATCCTGCAGGAGGCGGGCGCCGATTGCGTGAAATTCGAAGGCGCCGCCCCCGAACTCGTCCGCGCGCTGACGGCGGCGGGTTTCGACGTCTGCTGTCATCTTGGGCTCGAATCGCAGCATCATGACGTGAAGCGTCGCCAGGGCAAGACGGCGGAGACCGCCGCCAAGCTCTATGACGACGCGCTGGCGCTCGACGCCGCCGGGCAGAAATTTATTGTGCTGGAGCTGGTGCCGCAGGAGCTAGCGGCGCGGATCACGCAGGCGGTCAAGGCGCCGACGATCGGCATCGGCGCCGGCGCGGCGACCGACGGTCAGGTGCTCGTCGTCAATGATCTCGCCGGGATTACGATGCGCGAATTCAAGCACAACCGTCGCTACGGCGCCGTCGGCGCGGCGCTAAGCGAGGCGGTTTCGGCCTATGCGCGCGACGTGCGCGCCGGACGCTTTCCGGAAGAAGCGCACGCGTTCCATATGGCCGACGAGGAACGCGCCGCTTTCGAGCGCGGGCGCGACGGCGAGGCTTAAGCCGCGCCGATGACGGCGGGCGGCGCGCCGGTGAGACGCCGGCTCCACATGGTTTCGAACAATGATTCCAGCGCGCGCGTGTAAGCCTTGACGTCGAAGAGCGCCGTCGTCAGGCGATTGGCGGCGAGCTTCGCCCGTAGTTCGGCGCAGCGCGGGGGATCGTGCGCCAAGACCAGCGCGGTGTCGAAATATGCGTCAAAATCCTGCGCAATCAGCTCCGGCAGCCCGATCGCATGGAGCAGGCTGCCGGCGACGCGGGAGGGAAAAGTGTCGCCCGCGCAGGTCACGATCGGCACCCCGGCCCAGAGCGCGTCGCTCGCCGTAGTATGAGATCCGAAAGGCGCCGTATCGAGCGCGAGATCGGCGAGTTGCAGGCGCGCCAGATGTTCGGCCTGCGGCAAATGCGGCGCGAACACAAGCCGCCGCGCGTCGATGCCGCGACTGCGTATTTCATTGCGCAGATTGCCTTCTGCCAGTATCGCCGCCGACAGCCACAGCACCGCGCCCGGCGTCGCCTCGAGCAGCCGCGCCCAGAGATCGAAGATAAAGGGCGTGAGCTTATAGGCCTGATTGAAGCAGCAATAGACGAAGCCCTGCGCCGGCAGGCCGGCGGCGCCCCGCGACGGCGCGGCGCGCGGCGGCGCGCCCCGCCCGTGCGGTTGATAGGCGTTCGGCAGATAGGCGAAGGCTTCCGAATAGGCCGACGACGAGGACGGCGGCGTCACATAGCGATCGGTTACAATGTAATCGCACACGCCGGCTCCGAGCGTGCCGGGATACCCAAGATAGTTGACCTGAACAGGCGCCGGTCGCAGCATCATCACGCCGGTGCGCGCGCCCCGAGTGAACCCCTTGAGGTCGATGAGAATGTCGACGCCGTCCGCATGGATGCGGCGCGCCGCCTCGACGTCGGTCAGCGCCGAAATGTCGATGAAAGCGTCAAAGGCGGCGCGCAACCGCGTCCGCATCGCGCCCTCCAAGCCGCAATAGCTGTAAGCGCGGATTTCGAAACGCGATCGATCATGGGCCTCGAGCGTCTCGACCAGAAGATGCGCGGTCGCATGGTCATGAAAGTCGTTTGAGAGATAGCCGACGCAAATCCTGCCGCGGGGAGAGAGATCGAAGCGCATATCGAGGCGCGCGCGCAGCGGCGCCGCCGCCAAACGGCGCGCCGCGGTCCAGCTCTCGGAACAGGTGCGCTGTTCGCTGGCGGTGATCCCCGGCTCCGAAAGCAATATGAAGGGGGGCGTCGGCGGGCCGTCCGGCGTGGCGAGCGCCGCGCGAATTTGCGGGGCGGCGCTGGCGAAATCGTCCCACTCGCACATGGCGCGGCTGCGAGATATGGATTTCATGGCGCCCTTTCGCGAGGGGCCGATCCGCTCATATCCGGCCGATGCGCTCTAAGCGATTTCCGTGCCGTATAACAATTGCCATTGCGCCAGTTGCGCCATTAGGTCGAATTGTCAGCATTGTCGCCGCCGCTAGAAGATGGCCCGCGCCGCGCCGCCGTCGGGGCGACCGGTCCCCACGAGGCCCATCATGACGTCAGCCACACCCCCGAGAGAAGCGCCGATCGGCCTGCTCCTCGTCAATCTCGGCACCCCCGGAGCGCCGGATGTCGCCGGAGTGCGGCGCTATCTCGCGCAATTTCTCTCCGACCGCCGAGTCGTCGACCTGCCGCGCGCGCTGTGGCTGCCGATTCTTTATGGCGTCGTGCTCAACACGCGTCCACAGCGTTCGGCGAAGCTTTATCAATCAATCTGGAACCGCGACACGGACGAAGGTCCGCTGAAGACGATTACGCGCCTCCAGGCCGAGAAGCTGCAGAAGCGGATCGGTTCGCCGCGCCTCATCGTCGATTACGCTTTACGCTACGGCGCGCCTTCGATCGCGACACAGATTGCGGCGCTGATCGCGAAAGGCTGCGAGCGGATCGCGCTTCTGCCGCTCTATCCGCAATATGCCTCGTCGACCACCGGCTCCGCCGCCGACGCCGCTTTCGACGCGCTGCGCGAAATGCGCAAGCAGCCGGCGCTGCGCATCGGAGCGCCCTATTACGACGACCCTGCCTATATCGACGCGCTCGCGGCCAGCATCAGAAGTGCGCTCGCCACGCTCGATTTCGAACCGGAAATTATCGTCGCGTCCTTTCACGGCCTGCCGCAGGCGCAAATCGATCGTGGCGATCCCTATCGCGCTCATTGCGAAGCGACCTGGGGGTTGCTGTGTGCAAAACTCGGGATGAGTCCGGATCGGCTTCGCCTCGCCTTTCAGTCGCGCTTCGGGCGGGCGCGATGGATCGGGCCCTATACGTCGGATGTCGTGGCGGAGCTTGCCGGCGCCGGCGTCAAACGCATCGCTATCGTCGCGCCGGGATTTTCCGCTGATTGTCTGGAAACGATCGAAGAGCTCGGCGTCGAAATCCGCGATCTTTTTCTTAAGAATGGCGGCGAGAAATACGCCCGCCTGCCCTGTCTCAACGACAGCGAAGAAGGCTTGGCGCTCATCGAGACTCTGGCGAAGCGAGAGTTGGCGGGGTGGATGTAACGCGCGAGCGCATTACCGCTTTACTATCGTTGCGATAATTCCGTGATCAGCCCGCGCAAAGGCTGAAACTCGAAGCGCACCTCATGGCGCCCTTCCGGCACCACGACGGCGCGAAACATCACATTGGCGCGCAGAATCGGCGCCTCGACGCCGTCGACGCGCGCGAACCACCAGGGATGCCAGACGTCATTCAAGATCAGCCAGCCGCCGCCCGGTGGCGCATCAGCCTCGACGACGACGCGGTCATTTTCATATGAGCGGATTTTCGCGGTCGCCGGCGGCGCGTCCTTGCGCGTATGGCAGATCGGCGGCGTCTCGAGCAGCGCCGTCTCGCGATAATCGACCTCCGGCCATTCGCCGCTCTGGATCATCTGCGCGAAATTCACATGCATGGCGCAGGTCACGACCATGACCCGCGGCATGGCGTGTGGATTTTCGTAGATGTGAACGCCGCCGATGCGCGTGAGTTCGATAAAGTCGCCGGGCCTGTAATTCTCGTCGATCTCCTCGATCGGGACGCCGGTCGCGATGAATCGCAGGCCAAGCATGTCCGACAATATTGAGCGATAGGACGGATAGAGCTTCGAGAATTCGCGCTGCTCGGGAAGCGCCAGATGATCGCCGGCGCCGGTCGCGTCTTCGAATATCTTGAGCCGAATCGGATTATAGCCGAGATCGTGATCGAGGCCGTGAATGAGCGAAGCGTTCGGCCAGTGAAAATCGATCGCCGCAAGCTCCACGCGGTCACGCCGATCCGGCGCGGACGTTTCCTTGAGCTTCTCGCGCAAAAAAGCGATCACCGGATTCTTGCCGTGGCTCTTCAACACGTCGAATTGCTCGGGCGGCAAGCCGGTCGATTCATTCGCTCCGATCCCGATCGCGAGATCGGCGCTCATCAGCGCGGCGACCGCCACGGGCACATAGGCGCCGCGCAACAACCGTTCGCGGGTCGCGAGAATGAGCGCGATCGCGAGCGCGGCGAAGAGCGCGCTTGTCGCGAGCGGCCAGAACGCCTGAACCAGATGGCCTTTTGAAACTGCGACAAGCAGCGCCGCCGCGAAGAGCGCGGCGACGGCGCCGATCAGCCAAGCGGCGCGCGGCGCGACGACGCCCCGCTCGATCAGCGTGAAGCCATATCCCGAGAGTATCGGAAGCGTCATGCCGAGCAGGAATGTGGCGTCGGCCGGCCGGCGCCAAAGGTCGACGCCGGGCAGGCGATAGAAAAGCGCGAAGGCCGGCGTGTAGCGGCCAATCGCGTAGAGCGCGAAAAACAGCGTCGCGGCGGCGAAGAAGCGAATTTCCCTGCTTTGGAAGAAACGCCGGCTCATCGCCGCGATCAGCGCGACGACGGTCAATTCGCCCAGATAGACATTCGTCATGTTGCGCGCGAGGAACAGATCTGGTTCGCCGACCGGCGGGCCCCAGAACTCCTTCAGCGGTCCGTCGGTTCCAAACATATTGGCGGAAATCAGCGTCATGAAGGAACCGGGCGGCAGCGAGCCTTTGAGCGCGCCGTCAAGATCGATCTCGGGACGATTCGAATGGGCGGCGAGCTCCAGCGTGAAGGCGAGTGGAACGGCGATGAGCGTCAGGCCGACCAGGGCGCCGGCGGCGAGCGGCGCGACCGCGCTGAGTTTGGGCAAATCATCGGTCGTGATGCGATAGGCGGCATAGGCGGATAGCATCAGGACGCCAAGAAAGGCGACCTGATCGCGTCCCAGCACCAGGAAAGCGGCGACGGCGCCCGCCGCCGCGCCATAGAGCGCCGAGCGTTGATCGAGCGCGCGCGCCAGCAGCCACAGCGTGACCGCCAGCCATGACAGGCTCATGATCTGCCCGACATGCTGGAGGCGCCACGCCGCCGAGCCGCCGAAAGCGAAAGCGAGCGCGGCGAGCAATCCGCCAGCGGCGCTCCAGCCGCGATCGTAAAAATAAGCGATCAGCGCGAGGCCGCCCATCGCCAGCAGCGCGAAGACGATCGCATCGGCGAGCGCGAAGGAAGGTTCGGAAACGAAGGCCGCCGCGAGCAGAAAGAACGGCGAGAAGATCAGCGATTGCGGATCGGCGATCTGCGGCATGCCGGCAAAGACATTCGGCGTCCAGAAGGGGGATTGGCCGCTGTGCAGGGCATGGGCGAGAAAGGCGAATTGCGGATAGAAATGCGCCTTGGCGTCCCAGGGGATGGTGACGCGGCCGGAAAGCCAAGGGAAGGCGAGCGCCAGCGCGCAGACGAGGAAAACCGCCGCGGCCAGAACATAGGGCTGGCCTTCGGCGTCGCCCGTGTTTTCTGCGATTCGTTGCATCGCCACGCTTCTATCGGTTTCCCGCCCAGGCTTAAAGCCGCGCCTCAGGCGCGCGGCTGAGGCCAAAACGCGCGGCGAGCGTGTCGAGATCGACGCTCGCGCGCCGCTTGTCGTCGGTTTCGAGCAACAGGCGCAACCCCATGCCGCGCAACATGTCGACGAAGGCGATGATGTCGGGGTCGTCGGCCGTCCGGCCGAAGAGCGGCGCGAGCTGCTCGGCGACGCCGGCCGCATGCGCGGCGAGCGTCGCGCGAATGTCCGACTGGTCGCTCGCCTGCGCCACGACGCTGAGGAAGAAGCGCATCCTGTTGCGATCGAACATGAGCGCGCGCACCGCCTCGACCGGATCCGCCTCGCTTCCCGTCGGGCCGCGTTTGGGCTTATGCGCCTGCGCATGGGACGCTTCGAGCGTCGCGGCGAGCAAATCCGTCTTGCGCGGAAAATAATAGGTCAGATGCGACTGGCGCAATCCGGCCGCGGCGGCGACGCGGGTCTGGGTCAGCGCGGAGACGCCTTCCTTCCTCAAGATTTTCAGCGCAGCGTCGAGAATGCGCTGACGCGCACTTTTTTCAACCTTCGCCATTCGAGCTCATTTGAAACGTCGCCGCGCCAGCGTCCTACCAAAAAACCGGCGTCGCGGAAACGGCATCGGAGTCCTTGCGCCCCGCTTTATTGGTAATATACCAATACCACGGAAACGCGCTGACTCTGGAGAGATAGATGACACGCATTCTGATCATGACGATCGCCGTCGCGACGTGCCTGAGCGCGCGCGCCGACGACGGGTCCGAGGCGGCCCGCCGCCTGCTGTTCGAGACCTTCGACAAGCCCGAGACCCGCCTCTTCGTTGACGCCGTGGTCGTCGAGGGAGACGCCGCGATCGCCGACTGGCGTCAGGGCGATCTCGGCGGCCGGGCGTTTCTCACCCGCAAGAACGACGCGTGGACCATCGCGCTTTGTGGCGGCGACGCACTGAAGGACAGCGCCGCGCTGGAAAGGCTGGGCGTTTCGAAACCGCACGCCGAGGCGCTGTCCAGAAGGCTCGCTGCCGAGGAAAAACGCCTTTCGCCAGATGTCGTCGAATATTTCTCGCGGTTCGACGGCGTCGCCGCCGTCGAAGCGGATGGAAGCCATTCGCCGCTCGATCCGCATCACAAGCCCATCCCTTAGACCCGCGCGCTGTTGCGCTTGAGCAACAGCTTCGGAAAATGCGCGCGCCTGCCCGCCGCCAGCGGTTGCGCGCCAATTTTTGGTATATTACCAATATTCGGGCTCGGCGCTTCGCCGCCAATGTCTCGCGCCCAGGACGCGAGGCGCAGCCTGGGAATCTCAAAAGTATGGCGGCCGGTTCGAGAACGCCTCGCTTCACGGGACTTTTGCGCATCGGGGCGCCGTGGATCGCGCTGCTGTTCGCCGCCGCGACGATTTTCTCGGCGGCGCCGGCGCGCGCGAGGCATGCGCCGGATGTGACCGCCGCGCATTGTCTGCAACAATCCGCGCCTTCGCCGATGAAGCATGATTGCGGCGACGACTGCTGCCCGCTTTGCGGCCATAGCCAAAAAGAGTCGGTCCTCTCCTTCATTCTCACGACGTCAATCGCCGTCGCCTATGCGGCGCCGCGCGCGGCGAGCTTCGCGTTTCGCGCCTTTCGATCGCCTTCGATCGAAAACGTCCCCGAACGCGCCTGGGCGCCGCCGCGGGCGCCGCCGCGCTTCTCCTGATCGCGTCATTCTTCCCCACAACGATCGCGCGGCGAGACGCCGCTCAGGAGAGATTCCATGTTTCGGACCGGCTTGCTGCGCGGCGCATCCGCCGCGGCTTTAATTCTTACGCTCGCGGATTCAGGCGCCCTCGCGCAACAGGGCCTGCCGACCATCGACATCGGCGGCGCCAGGCCGCGCGTCATCGGTCGCGGCGGCGGTCGAGCCCCGTCGACGGGGACGGCCCCGGCCGCCGCACCGACGCAAACCGGCGGAGGCAGTGGCGGCGGCGGATCGCTGACCGTGCCGTCGGTCGCCGAGCAGCGCCGCGAACTGATGCGCAACGTCGGCTCGGTCGCCTTCGTCGACGCCAATACGCCCGCGATTCAAACCCGCTACGTTCACGATTTGCGCGATGCGCTCAAGGACGTTCCCGGCGTCTATGTCGAAAGCCGCTACGGACAGGAATTGCGTCTGTCGATCCGCGGCTCCAATCTGACCCGCGACTTTCATCTTCGCGGATTGGAGCTGCTGCAGGACGGCATTCCGATGAATTACGCCGACGGCGCCGGCGACATGTATCAGATCGACCCCAAATATTTCCGCGCCATCGAAGTGCTGAAAGGCGGCAACGCCCTCGCCTATGGTTCGTCGACGCTCGGCGGCGCGATCAATTTCATCTCGCCCACCGCCTATACCGCGCTTGCGCCAAACATCGTGGCGATCGACGGCGGCAGTTACGGAACCGTGCGCGGACAGGCGCAAATGTCGCGCATCATCGGCAATTTCGATTTTCTCATCAACGGAACCTTCACCCACGCCGACAATTTCAGAAAACATTCGACGACGGATTACACCCAGCTTAACGGCAATCTCGGCTGGCGTTTCTCCAACGATCTCGAATCGCGATTCTATTTCGGCGTCTATGACACTTGGCAATTGCTGCCGGGGCAACTCAATGAGTTCAACGCGCGCAACTCTCCGCAGCTGTCGCTGCCGCCGTTTCCCGCAGGCTTTGGCTCCGACGGCTTTGGCGCCAATCAGGCCCGCAACGTCAAGAATTGGCGCATTTCAAACAAGACCACGATTCAAAGCGAATTCGGCCGCATCGATCTCAACAGCTGGTATATTCACAATTATCTCTACCATCCGATTTTCGTTGTCATCGAACAGGAAGGCGGAACCTGGGGATTCGCCCCGCGCCTCACCTCGAATTTCATCGTCGACGGCCATCCCAATGAACTCATTCTCGGCGGTCGCGCCTGGGGCGGCTCTTCGAGCGACAAATGGTACGACAATTATAATGGCATGACGCTCAATCCCTATGGCGCGATTCCGGCGAATTTCGCCAATGCGATGTTTTCCTTTCCGCCCTTTACGTTCAACGGTCTCGCGCAATTCGGCGCGGCGAATTCCTGCTTCGGCTTCTGCGGCCTGTTCATCAATCCGGGACTGGATCCGCGCATCCGCAATAACCGAATGACGGCGATGAACTTCGAAGCCTATTTCGAGAATCGCCTGCACATTACCCCGGAACTCATCTTCATGTTCGGCGCCAAGCTCTTCGCCGATACGCGGCGCTATACGGTTCTCGGCGGCATTCCGTTCGAGCCGCTTCCGGGACAGGCCGATAAAGTCTACCAGGGCACGGTCCCAAAGGTCGGACTGATGTTCGAACCGGCGCAGGACATTCAGTTCTTCGCCGACATGACCGGAAGCCGCGACGTGCCGGATTTCATCGATTTGACGCAGGGCGTGTTTCCGCCGCCGCGCGACGGCGTGCCGTTCACGCCGCTCGCCGCGCAAAAGGCCTGGACCGGCGAACTCGGCGCGCGCGGCAAATGGGATCGCTATGCCTGGGACGTCACCTTCTATCATTCGGAACTGCAGGACGAACTGCTGAAGTTCACGGCCAATCCCGGACTGGGCGTTCCGGCGACGACCTTCAACGCCAAGCGCACCATGCATCAAGGCGTCGAATTCGCCGCGAGCGCGGAACTGCTGCGCGATATATTCGCGTCCGACTCCGACGACTCGCTGAAGCTGTCGCAGGTCTGGACCTGGAATGATTTCCGCTTCGTCGGCGATCGCGACTTCGGCGACAATCCGCTTGCCGGCATTCCGCGCCACGTGTTGCGCACGACGCTTTCCTACTGGCGCCCCGCCGACGGCCTTTACTTCGCGCCGCAGATCGACTGGGTCCCGCAAGGCGCCTATGTCGACTATGCCCATACGCTGCAGGCGCCGGGCTATGTGCTGCTCGGCGTTCAGACCGGCATGAAGCTGCCCTACGGCCTGTCCTTCTATGTCGAGGGGCGCAATCTCACCAATCGCCATTACATCAGCGACGTGACGACGATCGTCGACGCGCGCGGCCTCAATCCGATCGTCTTCTATCCGGGAACCGGTCGAGCGGTCTATGGCGGCCTGCGCCTCGCCTTTTAGAGGCGTTTGGGCGATCGGCGCGCCCGGCCATATATAGGCTTGGCGCGCCGGCCGCCTTCGCCGGTCTAGCAAGGCGCATGGCTTGTCGATTCACCCGACGCCGCAACATCTCGAAGCCGCGCCGAAAGCTGCGCCGATATTGCGCGTCGAGGGACTGCGCAAATCCTATTCGACGCCGCAGGGCGCCATTCCGGTGCTGCGCGGCGTCGACTTCACGCTCGCCGCCGGCGCCAGCCTGGCGCTGACCGGAGAATCGGGCAGCGGCAAGAGCACGCTGCTTCACCTAGTCGGCGCGCTCGACGACGCCGATTCCGGCGTGATCATTCTCGACGGCGTCGAAGTGACGCTTCTGTCCGAACATGCTCGGGCCACTATCCGACGAGAGAAAATCGGAACCGTCTTCCAGCAGTTCAATTTGATTCCGAGCCTGACCGTCGCCGAGAACTTGGGCTTTCAGGCGCGTCTCGCCGGCCGCTACGACGCAGCGTGGCAGGAGGAGCTGACTCACCGTCTGGGCTTGGCGGAACTCTGCGCGCGCTATCCGGAAGAGCTTTCGGGCGGACAGCAGCAGCGCGTCGCGATTGGCCGCGCGCTCGCGGTGCGCCCGAAGCTTCTGCTCGCTGACGAACCCACCGGCAATCTCGACGAAGCGACGGGCGATAAGGTCATGTCGCTCGCGCTCGATCTCGTCGCCGCGACCGGCTGCGCCTTTCTGATGGCGACGCACAGCGCGCGACTCGCCGCCCGGCTGCAGCGGCGCGTGCGGCTCGACGCCGGCGTTCTGGCGGCGCGATGACACGAATTCCATTCGCTTGGATCTTGTCATTCCCGGCAGGCAGCAGGCCTGACCGGGAATCCAGGGCCACTCCAAGAACGTTGGCATTGCTCTGGATTCCCGATCGCGCTTTGCGCGTCGGGAATGACATCCGAGCCGTTCAAACGGTTGTCGTATGAGAGAGACTCTCTGGACGCTTGCCGCGCTTTTAAGCCATTGGCGGCGACGCCCGGGGAATCTCCTAACGCTTGTCGCCGGCCTCGCCATCGCGACGGCGCTGTGGAGCGGCGTGCAGGCGCTCAACGCTCAGGCGCGCATGAGCTACGACGCCGCGACGACGGCGATTTCGGGCGGCGGCGCGCGCACGCTCGTCGCCGCGCGCGGCGGGCTGTTCAATCAGGATCTCTTCGTGAAGCTGCGTCGCGCCGGCGTCGCAGTTTCACCGGTCCTCGAAGGCGCGGCGCGGATCGGCGAAAAGAACATTCGCATCATCGGCCTCGAGCCGGTGTCGCTGCCGCGTGGTTCGCCGATCGCGCATCAGCGAAAGCGCGCGGATGTGCTTGAAGATTTCTTTTCGGGCGAGGGCCGCGCCTTCGCCGCGCCGCGGACTCTGCGGCGGCTCGATCTTTCCGAAGGCGCGCGGCCGCAAACCGAGCGCGGACGCCGATTGCCGCCGCTTTCGGCGCTCACCGAAGCGCCGCCCGGCGCGATCGTCGTCGACATCGGCGTCGCCCAGAATCTGCTCGATCGACCCGGCAAAATCTCGCGTCTCATCATCGCCGATGACGGGGCGATGGATGAGGAGGGTCTGAAACGCATCGCCGGCGATGCGCTTCGGCTGGTCGCGGCGGACGACGACAGCGAGCTTTCTCGCCTCACCGACAGTTTTCATCTCAATCTCACCGCCTTTGGCTTCCTCGCTTTCCTCGTCGGCCTGTTCATCGTCCATGCCGCCTATGGCCTCGCCTTCGAGCAGCGTTTGCCGACCCTGCGCACATTGCGCGCGCTCGGCGTGGCGCCGCCGCATCTCGTCGTCGCGATGGCATGCGAGGTCGCCGTCCTGACCTTGGTCGCGGGCGGCGCGGGCGTCATCGGCGGCTATGCGATCGCGCAGGCGCTGCTGCCGGATGTCGCGCAAAGTCTCGAGAGCCTCTACGGCGCGCAGATTTCGGAAAACCTGTCGCCCGATTCGCGCTGGCTGCTCTCCGGACTCGTCATGGCTGGAGCGGGCGCCGTTCTCGCGGCGGCGAGCGGCTTTGCAAAAACCTTGCGGCTACCGCCGCTCTCGGTCGCGCGGCCGATCGCCTGGCGGGGCGAGCATCACCGCTATTTGCGCCGGCAGGCGGCGTTCGCGATCCTCGCCCTTGGCGCGGCGGCCTACGCCTATGGCTTCGGCGACGGGTTCGCATCCGGATTCGCGATCATCGGCTTTTCGCTCCTTGCCGCCGCGCTGTTCCTGCCGGTCGCGCTCGCGGGCGCCCTGGCGTTGGGCGAATCTTTTGCGCGCCGGCCGCTGGCGCGCTGGTTTTTCGCCGACGGGCGACAGGAAATTTCCGGCCTGTCGCTGGCGCTGATGGCGCTGCTCGTCGCGCTCGCCGCCAATATCGGCGTCGGCGGCATGGTCGAGGGTTTTCGCCAGACCTTCATCCGCTGGCTCGATGCGCGCCTTGCCGCCGAAATCTACTTCGAAGCGGCGACGCCCGCCGATGCGCGCGATATTGAATCATGGGCGCGCGCGCAAAAGGACATTTCGGCGATTCTGCCGCTCTGGCGCGCGAAGACGCGCATCGGCGGATGGCCAGTCGAGATCGTCGGCATGACGCCGCATGAAACCTATGCGGCGCATTTTCCCTTGTTGGAAGCGGCGCCCGACGTGTGGAGCGCTCTGCATGCCGAGGACGCCGTCCTGGTCAGCGAGCAATTGGCGCGCCGGCTCGGCGTCGGGCTCGGCGCCACGCTCGACATTCCAACCTCGACGCAGGATTGGCGCGCGCGCATCGTCGCGATCTTCCCCGATTACGGCAATCCAAAGGGCCAGCTGCGCGTCGATCACGAAAAGTTGAAGCGCTATTTCGACGACGCTTCCGGCGTGCATTACGGATTGCGCATCGCGCCCGAGGCGACGGCGCGCGTCATCGACAATATGCAACGGCGCTTCGATGGCAAGCTCGCGCGCATCATCGATCAATCCGAACTTAAATCGCTGTCGACAGAAGTCTTCGAACGCACCTTCGCCGTGACGGCGGCGTTGAACACGCTGACGCTGATCGTCTCCGGCGTCGCGCTTTTCGCGAGCCTGCTGACGCTGAGCGACATGCGGCGGGCGCGCGTCGCGCCGGTGTGGGCGCTGGGCGCGACGCGCCGCAAACTCGCGGCGCTCGAATTGATGCGGGTCTTGGCCTTCGCCGCCGTCGCCGCTCTGTTCGCGACGCCGCTCGGCCTGTTCATGACCTGGTGCCTCGTCGCCATCGTCAATGTCGCCGCCTTTGGATGGCGACTGCCGTTTCAGATGTTTCCGGCGCAATGGCTCATGGTTTTTCTCATCGCTCTATGCGCGGCGTCTCTTGCCGCGCTCGTTCCCGTTCTAAGGCTCGCGCGCGTCGCGCCGACCGAACTGCTCAAAGTCTTCTCCAATGAACGCTGATCCATCGACAAATTCGCGCGAGCGCGGTCGCTCAGGGATTTCGAGGCGATCGGCGCTGCTTCTCGCGCTCGCGTCGACCAGCGCTTTGGCGCAAGACCTGCGCGGGCTTGGGGCGAACGCGCCGGGCTTCGCCTTTCCGCAGCCGGGAACGCCGCTCGTCTTTCCCAAAGACCATGGCGCGCATCCCGATTTTCGCACCGAATGGTGGTATCTCACTGCAAATCTAACGAGCGCCGACGGCGCCTCTTACGGCGTCCAATGGACGCTGTTTCGCTTCGCGATGGCGCCGAATGCGGCGCGCGCCGGCTGGGACGACCGCAATCTATGGATGGCCCATGCCGCGGCGACGAGCGCCAGCGAACATCTCTTCGCGCAAAAATTCGCCCGCGGCGGAATCGGCCAGGCTGGCGTCGAGGCCTCGCCTTTTCGCGCTTTTATCGACGACTGGCGTCTCGAAACGCGCGACGATTCCGCCGGCGCCGGGATCGAGCGCCTGCGCGTTTCAGCCGGCGACGGAAATTTCGCCTATGCGCTCGATCTCGCCGCCACGGGGCCGATCGTTTTGCAGGGCGAGGGCGGCTACAGCCGCAAATCCGACGCCGGACAGGCCTCCTATTATTACAGCCAGCCGTTCTTTATGGCGGAGGGTTCTCTCTCCATCCATGGCCGCAAAACGCAAGTCTCCGGCCGCGCCTGGATGGATCGCGAATGGTCGAGCCAGCCGCTGGGCGTCGATCAGAAAGGCTGGGACTGGTTTGCGCTGCATTTTTGCGGCGGCGCCAGGCTGATGCTGTATCGGATGCACAGCGTCACGGCGCCTTTTCTTTTCGGCAATTGGATTGGCGTCGATGGCGCGACGTCGCCGCTCCGGCGCGAAGACATCGCCATCGAACCTTTGGAGACGATGCGCATCGCCGATCGCGACATGCCAATTCGCTGGCGTATTCGAATCGGCCGTCGCGGCGTCGATATAGAAACCCAGCCGCTTAATCCGAGAAGCTGGATGGGAACCGAACCCGCCTATTGGGAGGGACCGATCCGCTTCAGCGGTTCGCATGGGGGAGAAGGCTATCTCGAAATGACCGGCTATTAAATCTGCTCCATTCGGATGATATTGCCCGAGCGGAGCGACATCTTATGGCTCCGTGGCCGTACGAAAGAGATTCGCAAAGACTCCTTTCGATTCGCGCAGCTTCTTCAGATGCACGGCGGCGAGCTCGAACAGCCGCCGCTCGCCCGCGCGGGTGATGACGACGAGCGATCGGCGACGATCGTTCGGATCGGTCTTTCGCTTGACGAGCTTCGCCTGCGTCAGGCGCGATACGAGCTCGGCGGCGCTGTGGTCGCGGATCATCAGCTGTTCAGCGAGTTCGCCGACGCTAATGTGTTTCGCGCCTTGGTAGGTGCGAACCACCAGAAGCGCCTGATACCATTGCATGGTGACGCCATGGTCGGCGGAGACCTGTTCGCTGAACGCCAGAAATCTGCGCAGCACGTAACGAAAATTGGCGAGCGCCGCTAAGTCTTCCTCGCTTGGCGGCTTGCGCGCGGCTTCGGGAGCCGAATCCCACAGACTCACGTGAAAGTCCTTTTTCCGAATAGTCCTGTCCCGACGGCGGGTTTTGAGTATTGAAACGATGCTTGCGCCAGGCCGACCGATCAGTTGGACTACTATGGGGCGCGCCGCGAAAAAATGGAACCCGGCTTTTGCGCATTGAGCGCGCTCTACACGCTTTTGTCCGACCGCCGCTTTATAGTCGCACGATGAACTCGTCAATCTTTGCAAAGAATTCCTCTGCGCCGGCGACGGTTCCTGTGTTGCGTTCGAGCGCGGCGCGACGACGCGGAGAGTTCGGCGTGGCGTAATCGCGCACGGCCTGCAGCCATCCCAGCCCGTCGAGCGGATCGATGTAATCGATCGCGTCGCCGCCGACTTCACGGAAGGCCTCGATGTCCGAGGCGACGACCGGCGTTCCCGCGGCGAGAGCTTCCGCGACCGGCAGACCGAAGCCTTCGGCGAAGGAGGGCATCAACAGCGCCCTCGCCCCCGCGAGCAATCGGCGCAATCCCGGCGTCGACAGCCCCCCGGCCTCTATGACATGCGGACGCAGGACGACGCTGCGCTCGAGCATTTCGACGACGGCGTCATTGAGCCAGCCGCGCTTGCCGACGATGACGAGTTTTGGCGGCGCGGGATCTCTCGCCA
This sequence comes from Methylocystis sp., assembly GCF_046349115.1. GTDB lineage: Bacteria > Pseudomonadota > Alphaproteobacteria > Rhizobiales > Beijerinckiaceae > Methylocystis. The sequence continues at coordinate 61,490 of NZ_JAXMCX010000006.1, forward strand.
AAGCGCGCCATGCGTTTAGCAGCGTCAAATGGTTCTTTCGCGGCTCGATCGTGCCGCAGACCACGAAATAATTGACGCCGCCGAACGCCTCGGGCGGCTCGGCAGGCGACAGGAAGCTGGGCGAAACCGGCAGCCGCGCGACGCAAATCGGAAGTTCCGGCCTTCCCTTTTCCGTTGCATATTGGCGCAGTCGCCTGGCCAGCGCCTGCGATCCGACGACGGCGCCGGCGCCATAGCGGCAAATATTGCTGACGCGCCTTGGATGCAGCAGCGCTTCCCTAGCGCGAAAAAACTCCGGCGCCTCGATCGGAAGCAGGTCGTGGACGAAGAAGACCGGCTTTACATCCGGCCGCGTCGCCAGCCAGCGCATATACCAGCTTCGATCGACGAGAAATTGCGTGACGTTGAAGTAAATCGCGTCCGCGGGCGCCTGACGCAGCGGCCGGCCGAGATGCGGGGCCCAACGGCGCATCGCCCGCCAGTTGCGCTCGAGGTACAAGAGATTCGGCGTCTTTCTCGCCCGCGTCGGCGAAGCGCCTGAAAATCCCTTTGATCCGAGCGCCTCGACGACCCTGCGATAGACGTCGTCCGCCTCGGCGTCGCCGTCTTCGCGCCACAGCGTTTCGACGCCCTCGATCGTCTCGAGCGCGAGGTCGGGATCGGCAAGCCGGGGCCCGATCGCCGTGCAAATCAGCGCTCCGCGCGCGCTATTATCGCGCGCGAGGAAATGGCGAGCGAGCGCGAAGTCGACGCGATCGATCCCGTTCGGCGCCGCATTGAGCGCGCGGGTAACGATCCGCGTCACGTCATAAATGACGGGCCGGCGCGTCGCTTCGGACGGCTGAGTCAATGTCGGCACTTCGTCTTGTCGCGACGACATCGCCAGGCCTCGATCGCATCATTGGCTTCTCGCACGGCCCGCTCCATCTCCCTTTCAAGACATTCCCGATAGCCAAACACCATTCGCCTGTAGAGCTGCACGTCTTCGTCGCAAGCGGCCATCGCCAATGCGGAGACGGACGTCTCGACGCAGGCGGGACGCGAGGGCGGCGCGCAATAGCTAAAGCCGCGAACGTCCTGCGCGGCGAGGAGCGGCTGCGTCAGGAGAACGACCGCAAGCGCCGCGCCTCGCAAGCTATTCGCCAAAGCCCGCATGGCGCCCGCTCCAATTCCAAATCACGCCGCACTGGGCGATTCCGCCGAAACGCCGCGCATTCTAGCCGCGCCGTCCGGCGAACCAGCGCACGGCGTCGGCGACGGCGTCGGCGGTCGGCCGCGTATCGTAGCCGAGGGCGCGGCGCGCCTTGGAATCGTCGAAGAACATCCGCTTCGCCGAAAGTCGCAGACTTTCGCGATTGAGAAACGGCTCCGAGCCGGAAAAGCGCGCGACAATTTCATTGGCGTAAGCGAGCGGCATGAGCGGCCAGCGCGGCAATTTCGTCCGCGGCGGCGGTCGCCCGGTGACGCGGGAAATTTCGATGAGCAGGTCCCGCAAGGTTAGATTCTCGCCGCCGAGAATATAGCGCTCGCCGATTTTGCCAACATCCAGCGCGGCGATATGGCCCTGCGCGACATCCTCTACATGAACGATATTCAGCCCGGTATCGACGAAAGCGGGCATGCCGCCGCGCATCGCTTCGCAGACGATCCTGCCGGTGGGCGTCGGTCGCACGTCGCCCGCGCCGAGCGGCGCCGACGGGCAAACAATGACCGCAGGCAGACCTTCTTCGGCGACCATTCGTTCGACCAGCCGCTCCGACCGGATTTTGCTGAGCTTATAGGCGCCGACGGCGCGTTCGGGCGAGAGCCGGTCGGATTCAGTGCAGGGCGCCGAGTCGGGATCGAGAGTCGCGACGCTGCTCGTATGGACCACGCGCGCGACGCCCGCGCGCAGAGCTTCGCGCATGACGATTTCCGTGCCGGCGACATTGACGCGCATCACCGGTTCAGGATCGGGCGCCCAGAGGCGATAATCGGCGGCAAGGTGAAAAAGCGCCGAGACGCCGACCATCGCGCGTCGGACGCTTTCGCGGTCGGTCACGTCGCCTTCGAGGACCTCGCAATCTGCGGGAATATTGTCGCGCGGGCTCGTTCGACGCACCAGCACGCGCACGCCGGCTCCTTCCGCGCGCAATCGCTTGACGACGGCCCCGCCGATGAATCCGCTTGCTCCGGTGACGAGAACCGTTCCGCTGGAAACCATGCCCATTCCTGAATCAGCGCCGGAGTTCTCGACGAGACCCCAGAACCGGTTCGCCCCCTATGCAGCGGAAGCGACGGAGCGCGTCATGTGATGAAGAACGGCGCCGCTTGGGGTTGAGTTGGGCCGTAGAATCGTCCGCGGCCGTTAGATCACGCTGCGTTTGGGCGGGATCGTCCAAATGCGGAACGGCGTGATCGATTCCAAGAGCTTCGAGCGCCTTTTTCGTCAGCCGCGCCCTAGGCCGGTGGCCGATTCCATCAGACGAGGCTCGTCGATGTCCAATATCGCCGGCTCGTCGCCCGCCGGCTCCGGCGGGAGCGATTGGATTTTTTCGCGCTCCTCGCGCTGCAGCCGCGTCAGGTCCTTGTGGATGACGAAGACGAAGCCCAGGAAGGTGAGCGTGGAAAGGCCGCCAATGACGATGTCGAGCACCGTGAAACCATAGGCCTGCGCCGTCGCGATGCTGGGTCCGAACCAGGCGGCGAAAAGCGCCCAGCACGCGACCAGAATGCGAAATTCCGTCGCGCCCATGCCGCCGTAAGAAAGTCGATGCACGCTCTCGGTCACCACTCTCAGATAGGTGTAGGAGCTCATCAGCAGGTAAAGCGAGAGCGCCAGCAGCGCGGACGCGATCGTGAAATAGGGCGACACGCCGAGGCCGACGATGATTAAAGTCTGGGCAATGAGATCCGAAGAATGATCAATGAAGTAGCCATAATGCGGGCGCTCGATCGAACGGAAGCGCGCCAAAGTGCCATCGAGCGAATCGCCAAACCAATTGAGAAAAAGACCAAACACGACGCCGATGAGAAAAATGTCGGACCAGAGGCAGGCGACGAAGCTGATCAGAGTGAGAACGGCGCCGCACAATCCTATCGCCGTCAGGTGGTCCGGGATCGCCCAGTCCGGCAGGCGCTTGACCAAAGCGAACAGCGCCGCGCGCTCCTTGACGGCTAGGAAACTCTCGTTGATCCGCTGTTTGGCCATAACAAGTCCCTCAAAAAGCGTTCAACCCGTCAATGCCCGCGCAACCCGATGACGATGCTCAAGCTTCGACCCTGTGACATATGAAGCAGGCAAAACCATGACATTTCGCGAGCTTACTCCCCATCATGATCGGATCGCGATCCATACGACCCGCCGAGTTCCGGTTTGCAGTGGCGTCAGGCGTCGCCCTCTCGACGGTCGCTAGCCGGTCCGGCGCGGCCGATTCGGATACAGCACAAGCCAACCTCTATGCCTCACTTAAGATAGCGGCTGACCAAGGCGCCCTGAACCGCCGGCTGACTGACCGTCTGAAAGAGCTGCACAACCCTGGTGATGTCGACGAGCGGCGCGTTGCTGACGTAGAGGATGTCCTTGTCGCGAATCGAGAAGCGCCGCGCCGCGAACAGGGCCGCAGGCTCGCGCAGATTGAGGTGGTAGGCGACGGGCACCGGGCCGCGTTCGAGCAGGCTCGGCGCGACATTGGGAAATTCGCGGACGAGGCTCGCCGGCTCATAGCGCAACACGAACACGCCGTCGGGGTCGGCCTGAGAATCCGTCAGGCCGCCCGCCCTGCCGATTGCTTCCTCAAGCGTGAGGCCGCGCGCGTCAAAGGGCAGGACGGCGTTCGCACCGGTCGCGCCCATGACCGTAAAGGTCGGCGGCGTGCGCTCGATGGTCAAAATGTCCCCCGCCCGGAGATAAATGTCCTCGCGAGGATTGGCGAGCAGCGCCTGAATGGGCGCTCGCGCGGTGCGGTCGCCGCGAGTCAGGGTCACGAAGGTTTCGTGAACCGGCGAACGATAGCCTCCCGCCGACGCGATCACGTCCATGACCCGGTCGCCGTGCAGGCTGAGAGGGACGCGGGCGCCATTGGCGACTTCGCCGGTCACCGTAACGGTGTTGGTGATATTGCGGGTGATATTGACGACGGCCTGAGGCTCGATCGCCTTGCCGCGAAGCCGCTCGACGATCGCGTTTTCGACTTCCTGCTGGGTGCGCCCGGCGACCTGGATACGGCCTGCGTAAGGCACGGTGACCGAACCGTCTCGTCCGACGACCTGATCCGGAATCGCCGCCGATCGGGAACCGGGGCTCATCCGATCGCCGGACGCCGAAAACAATCCGCCCGAAGCCGCCTCCCAAACCGTTATTTGGATCGAGTCGCCGACGCCGATGGTTTGACCCCCGGCCGGCCGGTAATCGCCGAAAAAGCCGCGCAATGTTGGCGGCGCCCGTCGGGCGAGGCTGGCGAGGGAGTTTTGATCGATCTCGACAAGCGCGTAGCTCGGCTCGCCGCCGGTCAGACTCGGCCTCACGTCCTCGACGATGTCCTTGCCGCTCGGACCGGCCGCGGGAAAGATCGCGCAGCCTGCGGTCGGCAATCCGAGAGCAAGTGCAAGGCAGAGCCGGAGGGGTGTGGCGATCGTCAAAGTCGCTCCAAATCGCGCCCTCGGCGCCTAGTTTCGAATCCTGCGCAGGGAGACACGCTATTGTAACTGTACAGGCGAAGGCAATATGCCGGCGTTATGGCGGAAATACCACCGATTTCTGAAGGATGCTAAAAAAATTACTAAAGCCCGTGGGGGGCTAATCCGTCCAGGAGAATCGGTCCATTTTCAATTAGTTTGGCCGTAGATCCGCAGCGACAGCGCGCGAACGCGCGCCTCGGGCAGGCGCTCGAAATCCGCCTCGCTATGGCGGACCGCTTCCGACCCGCGAAAGGCGAAAACGCCGTCGGCGGTCACCACCAGATCATTGTATCGAAGCGTCGGGTCGTCGAGGGCGCCTGCAAAGCGCGCCACCGGGAGCGCCGCGTCGATGCGCGCCGGCTGTCGCGCGCGAAACTCCGACGCGGCGCGCGCTGCGAAGGTCTGGTAGCGTTGTCTCGCCGCTTCGACTCTCAGCGCCCAGGCCGAGCGGGCGTCGGATTCGGCGGCGCTCGCGTCGGCGCCCGAAATCGCGAGGGAGCCGGCGCGCGCGCTGTCGCCCGCCCCGCCGGCGCCAAGTAGAATTCCAATAAGCGCCGTCGTCACGGTTACGCGCATGGAATAACAATGCGCGCGCCTTAATAAGGTTCCCCGCGCTCACGCCCGAAGGCGCATTTGAGCTTTCGCGAAGACTTGTTATTTTTTCTGATTGGACGCCGCGGCCGCCGAAGCGGCGGCGATGCTGCGACCGTCCTTCAATAATTTTCCGAAAAGGCCCAAAACCGCCACCAGCGCGAGGCCGATAACGGCGACGTCGATCGCCGGCAAATGGTCGTGCAGACTCTCCGGAACGCCGAGCGCTATCGCCGCGAAAGGCCAGAACGCCACGAGGATACGGAACTCCGTCACGCCCAGACCGATGTAAGCCATTTGCTGAACGTGCCGGGTGGCGGCGCGGATATAGGCGTAGGACGAAAACAGCAGGTAACAGACGAGCACCGCCGCCGCGGCGCGCAGCGTCAGGAACGGCGAGAAGCCATAGGCGATAATCAGCGTGATGTGCGAGAAGAGCTCGGCGACGTGATGCGCCATTCCCGCGCCTGGACTTTCGTCGCCGCGCGACCGCGCCAGCGGAAGATCCGCCGTGAGCCCGTACCAATTGACCGCCATCGCCGGCGGCACGACCCAGACCAATTCAGGCCATGCATCGCAGCCGACCAGCGCCGCAGCCGCGAGAGCCGCGCCGCCCGCGCCGATCAGCGACAGATGCGCCGGCGCGATCCAGCGCGGCGCGCCTTCAGCCAAGCGCTTCGTGAGCCGCTGCTCGGCCGCGTAGACGAAGCTCTGGCCGCGAGCCGGCGGATGGTCGAGATGGCGATTGGCGTCTTCGCGGAGGTTCATGACGGACATGTCCCTGCTGCTCAAAGTCGGATTGGAGCGCCGCGCTCCAGCCCCTGCAGACTTCATAACGCCGAAATCTAGCCGCTTGTAGGGCGCACGCAAGTCGCCGATGATCGTTTCGCATTCTTCCAAGGTAGAACCCACGCGACGCGCCCGCGCCGGCCGTCCGCCGCTTGTCCTCGCTCCAATCCGACGCGGAGGCTCGATGTCCGAAAAGATCATTGTTTCCAGAGATTACGGCGTCCTTCGGCTACTGATGAATCGTCCAGAAAAGAAGAACGCCCTCGACCGCGAAATGTATCGGGCGCTGATCGCGGCGCTCGACGCGGCGGCCGGCGACGACGCCGTGCGCGCCGTCGTCTTCGCCGGCGCCGGCGGAAATTTCACCTCCGGCAATGATCTTGCCGATTTTCGCGACTTCGCGGCGAGCGCCGAAACCTTTCCGGCGCTGACTTTCATTCGTGCGGCGGCGAGTTTCGACAAGCCGCTCGTCGCCGCCGTGACCGGCGACGCGGTCGGCGTCGGCGCCACCCTGCTCTTTCATTGTGACCTCGTCTATGCGAGCCCTGACGCCCGCTTCAAAATGCCGTTCATCGACCTCGCGCTGCCGCCGGAAGGCGGCGCGAGCCTCTTGGTTCCGATGCGCTTCGGCATGGCGCGGGCGTCCCAATATCTGCTGCTCGGCGAGGGCTTCGACGGCGAGGCGGCGCTGCGGCTCGGCCTCGTCAACCAGCTCGCGCCGGCTGAAGCGGCGCTCGACGTCGCGATGGCGGCGGCGCGTCGCCTGGCGGAGAAGCCGGCCGAGGCGCTTCGCGCCGCCCGTCGGCTGATGCGCGGCGACCCAAAGGAGATTCTGGCGCGGATCGACGCGGAAGCGGCGCTCTTCGCGAAAGCGCTGACCTCGCCGGAAGCCCGCGAGCGTTTTGCGGCTTTTTTCGCCTCGCGCCCGCGTTAGCCGCGCCGCGCCGCGACCTTCGCCGCTTGCGTTGCGGCCGGGCTTCTCCCAAATAGTAAGGCGGACATACGCGTCTGCGCCGCGACGGGCGGACGCTTTCATGGGCTCACTGGAAAATTATGCGCGATCCATACGACGTTCTCGGCGTGGCCAAAACGGCGAGCCCCGCCGAAATCAAGAAGGCCTATCGCCAGCTCGCCAAGAAATTCCATCCCGACCGCAACAAGGACGACGCGAAAGCCAAGGAGCGCTTCGCCGAAATCAATTCGGCCTATGAAATCGTCGGGGATGAGACGAAGAAGGCGCAATTCGACAAGGGCGAGATCGGTCCGGACGGCAAGCCCCGCTTCACCGGCTTCGAAGGTTTCGGCGCAGGCGCCGGCGCGGGTCCCGGCGGCTTCACCCGCGGCTGGCGCACGGGCGGCGGCGCGCCCGGCGGCGATCAGCATTACGAATTTCATTTCGGCAATGAAGCGCCGGGCGGGCGCGCAGGCTTCGATCCTTCCGACCTCTTCGCCGACCTCTTCGGTGCCGGCGGCCGGCGGCGCGGCGCGGCGCAGCCGACGCGCGGCGACGACGTCGTCGCCACCGCCACCGCGCCGCTCGAAACCGTCGCCCATGGCGGATCGGCGCGGGTCATTCTGCCGAGCGGGCGCACGCTCGAAGTGAAAATCCCCGCGGGAATCGAGGACGGCCAGCAGATTCGCCTGCGCGGCCAGGGCCAGCCCGGCGCCATGGGCGGCGAACCCGGCGACGCCATCGTCACCGTGAAAGTCGCGCCGCATCCCTATTTCAAGCTGGACGGCCGCGATTTGCGGCTCGACCTGCCGGTGACCGTTTATGAGGCCGCCCTCGGCGGACGCATCGAAACGCCGACCCTCGACGGCAAGGTGGAGCTGACGATTCCCCCGCACTCCAACGGCGGGCGGGTGCTGCGGCTGCGCGGCAAGGGACTGCCCGCGGCGGAGGGCAAGATCGCCGGCGATCTCTATGTTTCGTTGAAAATCATGCTGCCGGAACAGGCGTCCGGCGATCTCGACGCGCGAATGCGCGAATGGCGGGACGCCCAGCCTTACGATCCGCGCGCCAAAATGGCGTGACTGGCGTCTTTATTTCGCCTCGGGCGGCGGCGCGACGACCGCGGCCGCCGCCGCTTCCGCCGCCGCCTGCATGGCGTCCGGCGGCAAAACGCCGACGAGCACAAAGGCGAATCCGCCGGCGCGCCATTCGATGACCGAAATCGCCTGCCCGCGCTGACCCAAAGCCGCGGCGCTGGCGTCGGCGCGCTCAAAATAAAGCCCGACGCGCCCGCCGTCGTCGCGCTCATAGACGAGAAATCCAGCCGGGGCGGCGACGCCCGGCGCGACGCGTCCGCCAAGCAGCCGCAGGCCGACGGCGCTCAAATCCGGCGCGCGCGAAACGCCGACGCGCTCCTGCAGCCATGCGAGAAGCTCGCCGCGCCGGCCAGCGTCGATCTCGACAGGCCGCGCGTCCAGCGCATAAGTGGCGTAGGTCAGCCCGGCGCGCGCCGCATAGCTCGTCGCGGCCACGGTCAGCGTCGGGCGCTGCGCCGGCGGCCGGCTCGCCAGAAAGAGCAGCCCCGCAACCGCGACGGCCGCGCCGGCGAAGAGCGTGAGCAGCGTCGAGGCGAGCGCCTGGCGCCGGCGGCTGGCGCGGATGTCGTCGAGCTTACGCGCAGGCCGCGGCGCCGCGCCGGGGCGTCCCCAATGGATGGCGCCGGTTTCGATCGGGCCCTGGCCGGCGGGCGGCGCCGGCGGACGCGCCGCCGCCTCGCGCAGCGACAGCGGCGGCGGCTCCAGCGCCACCGGCTCGAAAGCGGCGCGCAGCGCCGCATTCTGGCGCCGCCAGCCCTCAACCAGCGCCGCGTCCTCTGGATGCTGCAGCAGATGGTCCTCGACCTTGCGCCGGCGTTCGGGATCGAGCTCGCCGTCGACCAGCGCATGGAGATCGGCTTCTTCGATCAGCGCCGAAGGCGTCATCGCGGCTACTTCACGACCCGCAGATGGGAGGCCGCGCGACGGCCGCCCTCGAGCGGCGCGACCGGGCGCAGCCCCTCGGCGCCGAGCGCGGCGCGGGCGCGCATCAGCCGCCCCAGCGCGATTTCTCGCGTCGCGCCGACGATTCGCGCCGCGGCGTCATAGCCGAAGCCCTCGAGCGAAACGAGCAGCAGCACCGCGCGCTCGTCGAATCCAAGACTCGCCAGCCCGTGAACGATCGGCGGATGGCGCGACGCCGGACCGGGCGCGCCCGCGAGCTTTTTTTCGGCGAGCGCGACAAGCGTCGCATAGGTTTCGATTCGCGCCTCGCCGAGATCGGCCGGCCGCAACTCGCGGGCGCGAATCCGTGCGCCGATCGATTGCAGCGCGCTGAGGAGAAGGTCGTCGGCGACTGCCTGGCCCGCGCCGGCGCAGAGCGCGCGGGCGTAGCGCCTGAGCGCCGGAGTCGCGCCGCCCAGCCCCGCGATGATATCGGACCTTCTGCCCATGCGGCGCGCTCCGCTCGCTCTTGTCGCTTGTTTGCGCGGCCAGTGACGTTTCCTATCAAATGATAGGGCAAAGCCGCGCGATTGGCTATGCTCGCCGGGAATCGCGCGCGCTTTTTCGCCGGCCCGGACGCCTTTGGGGCGAGGGTTTCCTTTGCGCCAAAACCACGCTAAACGGCGAGCGCCGTCGACGAGATTCCACGCCCAGGAAATAGACACGCATGACACAGCAAGCCGCGCCCGCCGCCCTATTCGCTGGACTGCTTAAAGGGAAAAAGGGGCTCATTCTGGGCGTCGCCAACAATCGCTCGATCGCCTGGGGCATCGCCAAAGCCTGCGCCGACGCCGGCGCCGAACTCGCGCTCACCTATCAGATCGAGGCGCTGGAAAAGCGCGTGCGTCCGCTCGCGGCGGAAATCGGCGCGCAGGTCGTCGGCCGCTGCGACGTCGCCGAGCCGGAGACGATGGACGCAGTCTTCGCCGAAATCGAGAAGCTTTGGGGCAAAATCGATTTCGTCGTGCACTGCCTCGCCTATTCCGACAAGGATCAGCTCGACGGGCGCTATGTCGAAACGACGCTGGAAAACTTCCAGATGTCGCTCAACATTTCCTGCTATTCCTTCACCGCTCTGGCGCAGCGCGCCGAAAAGCTGATGACCGACGGCGGCTCGCTCTTAACGCTCACCTATTACGGCGCCGAGAAATGGATGCCGCATTACAATGTCATGGGCGTCGCCAAAGCGGCTCTGGAAGCCTCGGTGCGCTATCTCGCCGCCGATCTCGGCGTGAAGAACATTCGCGTCAACGCGATTTCGGCCGGGCCGATCAAGACCATGGCGGCGTCCGGCATCGGCGACTTCCGCTACATCCTGCGCTGGAACGAATATAATTCGCCGCTGCGCCGCGTCGTGACGATCGAGGAAGTCGGCGAGACCGCGGTCTATCTGCTGTCGCCGCTCGCGCGCGGCGTCTCCGGCGAAGTGCTGCATGTCGACGCCGGCTATCATGTCGTCGGCATGATGAACCCCGCCGCCGCGCCGAAAATGGCCGATCTGCTGGCGCTGCTGCCGGCGGAAAAGTAGCCGCCGCGTCATGCCCGCGCTTGTCGCGGGCGTCCATCGCGAGCAGAAAATCCTTCCGGGACTCGAATAAACAGCTAAAATCGGCCGATGACCAAACTGCTTGAACAGGCCTTCGAAGCGGCCAGTACTCTCCCGCCCGCCATGCAGGACGACATGGCGCGCATCATCATGGCGATGACGGGATACGAGCGACCGGTGGTCCAGCTCACCGCCGAAGAAGAAGCCTCGTTCGACGAATCTCTCGCGCAGGCCGAGCGCGGCGAATTTGCGACGGATGATGACGTTCGGGCCATCTGGACGAAACATGGGCTGTGAAGCTTCGCTACACGCTCCGGGCCGCCGCTGAACTCGACGAGATTCTTTCTTTTATTGAAGAGCGTTCGCCACATGGCGCGCGCAGCGTCAAAGCGCGAATTCAAGCGATGGCGGCTCTTCTCATGGAGCATCCGCAAGCGGGCCACCTGACCAGCAAAAGCGGCGTTCGGCGCATGGTCGTCTATCCCTACCCTTATCTGATTTTCTATCGCGCCACCGAAACCGAAGTTGTCATTCACGGCATACGCCACGGCGCCCGCTGCAAGTCGTCCCCGAAGCCCCGTGATTGAGTGGCGGTATTTGCTGGCGCCGTGCATCGCAGGAGTTGCAGCAGCGGCAAAAGCAAGCCCGCCAGGATGACGCTATCCGTCGGTGTCACTTTCGGCGATTGATTTCAGATTAAGAGAAGGTCTATATTGATCCTGTAGCGCAATAACGTCAGATAGCATTCGTTCAAATTCATCTTTTTTGATATGCCTTCTTCTAAAATCTGCATTTGTTTGATAAAATATAAAAAATGGTAAGAACAATATTGTGCACGCACCCACAAACATTAGAAATACCATGAACAAAGCCGCTGGAATATTCTGCGTTTCGATTAACTGATCTGAAATATCTTGATCTGTATATGGAAGAAGCCGAATTGGAACGATTTCGTCGGACGAAAGTACAGAAATGGTCGAGGACAATCCAAATGAGATGTCCGACGTCGTCCAAATAAAAACAGTCACGCTCTCCGCAGGGTCAATCTTATCTATAAGGATATATTTGGATTTTTGGAGAGCGTAAGCCCCAGTCTCAGGAACAACGATAAAACCAATGGCGAACATTGACTTAACTTTTACATTGGACACAGACTTATTGCTCTGATTTTTTATCCTGACAACCTGCAGCGATTTTGCAGGAGCAATGAGCCAACTTATCATATCTGCCAGTTTTTCTTTGCGTAAATCGAAGATGCGTGCCTTTTGCACTTCAAAATTTGTCATTTTATCCTGTGTTGCCACAAAGGCAGAACGTATTGCATCCGGCAAGTATATCTGGTCGTTGGGTGTCGCGTAATCGAAGGCACTCCCGAATTTGACGGGAAGTTGTGCCGCGACGACAGCCAGTGGTGGGCTCTTAAACCCCTCCATTAGCGAAGAAGCCCCAAATCCAAGGATGGCAATAATCACGCCCGAGGCAACGGTCGAAGCGACTCCAGTCCAAAATGCGCCGGAGCTTTGCAGTGGGCTGTTCGTCATTATTCCCTTAAGAAACTCTCGCGTAAGGCTCAATTCTGGACTTGTACCTCTTCAGGCTTTCCGGAAAGAAGTTTGGGGGCTTTACGCGAGCTTGGAGCCGTGGCCAGCTTGGGGCCGGCGATGATCACCAGCCGTGGAGCCGACATAGACTGTCAGCCGGCCAATTTTTTTTCGCCGACGGCAGTCTTAACGGCTCTCCCGTCGGCGCCGCTTCGACCAATTCGAGCCATTCAATCTGGCCGTCCGGCTGTTGACGAACGAGCCAGACATTCCCTGCTTCGTCGGAAAGATAGCCGGTGACGGCGACGCCCGCCGCGAGCGCGTCGCTCACCGCGGCATGAGCGGCTTCCGCGCCCGCCTTGGCAAGTTCATCGATCGTCAATGCCGAAACATGCCGTCCCATGGCGTTCAACGTACCATCAATCCGTCGCGCCGCCAATTCGGCGCGCTCTCGCCTAATGCGCTCACACCCCCGCGGGCTTCCCCACCACCGTCACCAGCAGGTCGCCGTCGCCCAAAAGCCGCTGCGCGGCGCGCTTGCAATCTTCCATCGTCACCGCGGCGATCTTGCCGTTGCGCTCGTCCAAGAAACTCGGCGCGAATCCGTCGAGCTGCAGATTGACCAGCTGGCTCGCGATCTTGGTCGACGTGTCGAAGCGCAGCGCATAGGAGCCGATGAGGAATTTCTTGGCCTTGTCCAATTCGTCCTCGGTCGGCCCGCCGGCCGCGAATTGCCTGAACTCCTCCTCGATCACGCCGATCGCTTCGCCGGCGCGCTCGTTCTTGGTCGCGGCGGCGCCGATCAGCATCGGGCAATGGTCATATTCGTTGAGATGCGAATAGACCGAATAGGCCATGCCGCGTTTCTCGCGCACTTCGCGAAACAGCCGCGACGTGAAAGTGCCGCCGCCCAAAATGTGATTGGCGACGACGATGGCGTAATAATCCGGATCATGCTTGGTGATCGACGGGCGCCCGAAACGGATCGTCGATTGCGGCACGTCGAGATCGATGATCTGGCGCATGCCGACATTGGCGACCGTAATATCCGCGACCGGCGCGAGATCGTTTTGCAACGCAAGTCCGCCGAAACTCGCGTCGATCAGTTCGGAAAGCGTCGCCGCGTCGATCGCGCCGACGACGCCGATCTTAAGGTCGCGCCGCGCGAACAGCCGCTCGCGCAAGGCGATGAGGTCTTCGCGCGACAGCGTGTCAATCGAGGCGATATCGCCACGCACCGGGCGCCCATAGGGATGATTCGGGAAGGCCGCTTCTCGGAAGGATTTCGCCGCCAACGAATCCGGCTCATTGGCGTCGCGCTTCAATTCGGCGGCGAGCTGGCTGCGCACGCGGGCGACGTCGCCGGCCTCGAGCCGCGCGTCGTTGAGCGCGAGTTTTAGAAGGCCGAAGGCCTTGTCGACATTTCGCGTGAGCGTCTGCAGATGGCCGGAAATCGTGTCGCGATCGGCGCCGAAGCCGAGATGGATCGCAAGTTCGTCGATGGCGCGATGGAAGCCGCGCGCGTCATAGGGGCCGGCGCCTTCGTCGAGCGTCGCGGCGAGCAGCGTCGCGAGGCCGGGCTTTTCCGCCGGGTCCTGCGCCGCGCCGCCACGGATCGCGAATTCGAGCGCGACGAGCGGCACGGCGTGGCTTTCGACGAGCCAGGCCTCGATGCCGCCAGGCGTCGTGATCCGCTGCACATGTTCGGCGCGGGAGGCGATGGTGACGGTGGGCGCGTGAGCGGTCATTTCTTTTCCTAATCATGATCGGCAGTCGGGCTTCGGCAGTCGAATTGGGCGTCGGCCGACTGCCGACCGCTTCATGCCGATCGCCGTCTCAAGCCGGCAGCAAATAGCCGGTGACGGCCCTGCGCCTGTCGAGCCATTTGCGCGCGGCGTTCTGCACGTCGGCGGCGGTCACCTGCTCCATGCGATCGGGCCAGGCGACGATGTCCGCGATGGCGAGTCCGGTGGCCAGCGACTCGCCATACCAGCGCGCCAGCGAGGACTGACTGTCCTGAGCATAGATCGCGTCGGCGATCAGGCGGGTCTTGGCGCGCTGCAGGTGCTCGGCGTCGATCGGCTCTTCCGCGAAACGCCACAGCACGCGACCGATCGCCTCGTCGAGCTCTTCGAGCGAGACCTCCGGCGCAGGCGTGGCGTAGACCCACAGCCGCGTGTCGTCGACGGCGGAGCCCATGTAATAAGCGCCGGCGCCGACCGCGACCTTCTCCTCGACGACCAACGTCTCATAAAGGGCGCTCGTCGGTCCGCCGCCGAGCATATAGGCGAGCGTTTCCAGCGCCTCGGCTTCGCCGGGTTCGGCGGTGGTGTAGGAGGGCACCAGAAACACCTGCTCATGCGCGGGCTGTTCGACCTTGTCGTCGCGCAGCGTCACCAAGCGGTGGGCGCGGTGCGGCGGCTCCTGGGTGCGGGCGCGGCGCGGGGCCGTGGATCGCGCCGGGATTTTGCCGTAGCTGTCCTTGGCGAGACGCTCGACCTCGTCCGCCTCGACGTCGCCCGCAACGATGAGAATGGCGTTCTCCGGCGTATAGAAGCGTTCGTAATAGGCGAGCGCATGGGCGCGATCGAGCCCTTCGATCTCGTGATTCCAGCCGATGATCGGCGTGCCATAGGGGTGACGGGCGAAGAGCGCCGCCTGCACCGCTTCGTCGAGCTGCGCCGCCGGATCGCTGTCGGTGCGCATCCGGCGCTCCTCGAGCACCACCTCGCGTTCGGGATCCACGACCTCGTCGGTCAAGACCAGATTGCGCATGCGGTCGGCCTCGAAACCCATCAGAGTCGCGAGATGCTCCTTGCCGATGCGCTGGAAATAGGCGGTGTAATCATAGCTGGTGAAGGCGTTCTCCTGGCCGCCGAGTTCGGCGACAAGATTGGAGAATTCGCCCTGCGGATGATTTTTCGTGCCCTTGAACATCAGATGTTCAAGGAAATGGGCGATGCCCGACTGGCCCAGCGGATCGTCGGCTGCGCCGTTCTTGTACCAGACCATATGGGTGACGACAGGCGTTCGCGAGTCGGGAATGACGACGACTTCCATGCCGTTGTCGAGCAAGAAGCTCGAAATGCTTGCCCGCGCGGGCTGCGGCGCAGCTGCGCCGGGCGCGAGCGAAGCGACGGCGGACGCCTTCGTCTCAAATGACATAAACGGCCTTTCCCGCGGCCGCAGCCGCGCAATCAGGAGAGCGATCCCCTAATATAGGCCGAAATTTACTTCGTGTCGTCAGAACCCCGAACGAAACGCGGCATTTGGAACCAAGAACCCGATTCGCTGGACGAAGTCTGCTGGGCCGCCGAGCTGGCGGTCGAATCCGAAGAGTTCCAGCCCATGAGCTTACGCACGCTGGAAAAAGCGCCCTGTTCCTCGGGCCGCAGCTTTTCTTCGCCGGCCGCGCTGGCGGTCTTGTCGCCGCCGCGTCCCCAGGTCAGCGGGTTCCACCACGAACTTTTCTTTGCTGATTCGGTCTCGGCAAGCTTGTTCAAATCCTGCGTCGGCCGGCGGTAGCCGGGCGGCGGCTCGGTCAGCATGATCCGATTCGGCTCCTGGATCGCCGGCGCCGCCGCTGGCTCCTGGGCGCCCGACGCGTAGGACATGACGCGCGCAAACACCCCCGGGCGCGGCGTTTCCGCCGGCGCATTCGGCACGCGTGCGTAGCGATTGACGTTGCGGCGGCGCTCGGCCGAGAGTTCGGCGGGCCAGTCGCCGCCACGCGCGGCGCGTTCGCGCGGCGCCGGGAGTTCGCCCATGCTCGGGGGCAGAACCAGCTTCGGCCGCTCGCTGTAATCGATCTTGCCGGCGCCCTCATCGGAAGAGGCGCCGACCATCTCCATCATCGCCGTCCAGGTGGATTTGTCGTCGCCGGCCAGAGCGGGCGCGGACTGGATCGCGGCGAGGCCGGCGAGAGCGCAGAAGGCGCCGAGCTGCGACTGAGCAAGCTTCATCTATCGGACTCCGTGGGGCTCCGGTTCATTAGCGCTACATGGCCGCGAATTATTGGCGATTTGGTGGCGAAGGCTCGGTTTGAGCGCGGCCGGCGCGTTCAGCCCGCCGCGCGGCGCTCTTGGGGCAGGAAAAATCCTTCAAAAACCAGCAGCGCCACGCCCATGGTGATGAAGACGTCGGCGAGATTGAACACGTAATTGGCGAGCGGCCCGACCGGCAGGCTGGTGTGGAGATAGAAGAAGTCGGCGACCGCCCCGCGCGTCATCCGGTCGGCGGCGTTGCCGAGCGCGCCGCCGATGATGAGCCCGAGCGCCAGCGCCGTCGCGCGGCTTCCTGTGCGGACCATCCAGACCGCCAGGCCGGCGATGATCGCGCCCTGGACGGTCAGCAGGACGAGCCGCGCCGCGGTCTCATGGGCCGGAAACAGCGAATAGGAGACGCCGAAATTCCAGGACAGAACAATGTCGAGAAAGGGCGTCAGGCTGATCGGCGGCCGGGCGGCGACGTCGAAAATATGCAGCATCCAGAATTTATGCGCCTGATCGACCGCCAAAGCGGCGAGCGCCGCCGCAAGCCCCAAGGCGCGGGGCGGAAGGGCGGCGAGTTTCGTTTTTAAGGGCAAGCGCGGCGTCTCCGAAGGGGCGCAGCAATAAGGCCACGTGGCGAAAAAGCAAGTCCGCCGCCGACTACGGCTGCGGGCGCGCAGTGCAACGTATGAATCGCCGCGCGGTTCTCCTCGGGAAAGCTAATCGTAAGATAACAAGTAGCGAAACGAGGGTGCCGACTTCACTCGCCGTTCATGGTATCACTACTCACAATTTTTCGTCTTTCTGTTTAAGGAACAATATAATATAATGTGTTAATAACATTTATTTGACCAATAATTAATGATACTTCTGTGTACTAAATTATTTTAGGTATCAATCCTGGATCAGGAATCGAGGGACATTTACCGTTCCGCCCGCCGCGGTCGGTTTGCCTTCAACCTTAAATTTGGCAGAATCCGTTTCGCTTGAAGGTATCACTTGAGCTTGGTAGTAGCCGGCAGGGAGATTATATAGCGACCATTTCCCACTCTCATCGGTAAACACGAAGGTCGTTCCCTTCGGGCCAGTTACTTGAACTGGAACGCCAGATAAGGGTTTTTTCGATGCGTCGACGACTGTGCCCGTGGCCGAGGGTGCAGGGGCAGCCCCTTGAGCATTCCCCGATGTTGCGCTACCCACCATCAACGCAAAGATCACAGCGTTACAAGGCAATCTTGTCATGGCCCGAGCCTCAACTTGAATTGGGGATTTGACAAATTGGCACCGATAATGGCCGGCTTGGTCTTTGCTCCTCCGAGCGCAAAAGCGTACGCCGTGTAGGACTGCCACGAATTTGGCGCCGGAATTACCACTTTGACCGGCGAAGGAGGAATTGTTCGCGTGACCAACAAGGAACCGGAGGTGACGCCAACGACAATTGCAACAGGAGTTTCACCTATGCTGTAGTCATCCAGAGTAACTTCGCCATCAAAATTCACCAACATCGGGCCACGTTTTCCAATCAAATCGTACCCAAAGTAACCGAGAACAAGACCCAAAAAACACATTCCAATAGCGGGCGAGTTAGTCTTTAATTTGCCCAAAAGCGGGACATCGATTTCTGTCACGGTCCCCTTATTCGTATCAAGATATACCTTCTGTGTAAATAGATAAACGCCTCCGACCACGATTGCCACAGCACCGAGGGCGAACAACACTAAAGCGCCAATTAGGTCCTCCGACATCGGCAATTCTCCAGAAATCAATCGTCATTTAAACCACGCGATTAAATTTTAGTCGTCAGACGACACAGGATCAGTGTATCGCATTAGGACGACTGAGGAAATATCAATTTTTGGGCCAAGTTTCGTGATTTTCTCAGTAAAGCTTTCGTTCTTGAGTTCTTCCAAGCCATGATACTCGCGTCCTTCCTCGCCTCCCTTTCCGCCGACGAGCCGCCGGCTCTGCCGCCGCCGCTCCGGGCGCTCTGGTTCGACGCCAGGGGCGATTGGAGCGCGGCGCATAAATGTGTCGACGACAAATCCGATCCCGGCGGCGTGTGGGATCACGCCTATCTCCATCGCAAGGAGGGCGATCTCTCCAACGCCGCCTACTGGTATCGCCGCGCGCAGCGGGAGCCGCATCGAGGCGCGCTCGACGACGAATGGCGCGAGATCGCCAAGGCGCTGCTGTCGCAAGCGGCGCCATGAACGGGGGACTGACCGCTGGATTGGCCGAAGCGCGGGAATTGCTGCGCAGCAAATTCGGCTTTTCGGACTTTCTGCCGGGACAGGCGGAGGTCGTTGAGGCGATCTTCGCGGGCCGCGACGCGATCGCCATCATGCCGACGGGCTCGGGCAAATCGCTCCTCTATCAGCTCCCCGCCGCCGCGCCGGGAGGCGGGCTTGTCGTCGTCTGCTCGCCGCTGATCGCGCTGATGCGCGACCAGCTGCGCGCCCTCGACGACAAGGGCGTCGCGGCGGTCGCCCTGCATTCGATGCAGGAGGACGAAGAAGCGGCGGCGGCGATCGACGCCGTCCGTTCCGGCCGGGCCCGCCTGGTTTATGCCTCGCCCGAGCGTCTCGCCCAGGAGGGAACGCAGCAATTGCTGCGCAGCATTCGCATCCGTCTGTTCGCGGTCGACGAGGCGCATTGCGTCTCGCATTGGGGCCATGAGTTTCGTCCCGAATATCGGACGCTCGGCGCAATCGCGCGAAAGCTCGGCGCGCCGCCGATTCTCGCCGTCACCGCGACGGCCGGTCCGCGCACAAGCGACGACATCGCCCGCACGCTGTTTTCGCGCCCGCCGCAGATTTTCCAGCGCTCCTTCGCGCGGCCCAATCTCTCGCTCGACTTTGCGCGAAAGCGCCCCGGCCTGCGCCAGATCGTCGATTTTGCGCAAAAAGGCCGCAGCAAAGAAAACGGCATCATCTATTGCAATTCGCGCAACAGGACCGACGCCCTCGCCCGCGAACTCTCCCGATTGGGCTTCGACGCTCTGCCCTATCATGCCGGTCTCGACGCCCATACGCGCTCGGAAATTCAGGACGCCTTCTTCGCGCGCCAGGGCGCCGTGATGGTCGCGACCATCGCCTTCGGCATGGGCGTCGACAAGCCGGATGTGCGCTTCATCATCCACGCCGATCTGCCGACCTCGGTCGAGGGCTATTATCAGGAGATCGGCCGGGCCGGACGCGACGGCGCCCCGGCGCGCGCGCTGACGCTGTTCTCGCCGGCGGAACTTGCCCTGCGCTGGCGCATTCCAGAAACGGCGCGGGAGGACGAGGCGGCGGCGGGCGATTACGCCAGACGGCAGGCGATGGCTCGGCTCGCCGCGGCGCCGGGCTGCCGCTTTCAGCGGCTCCTCGAAGAATTCGGCGAGGACAGCACGCCGTGCGGCAGATGCGACCATTGTCGCGGCGGACCGCTGGCCTGGCCCCGCCGGCTGGCGTCGCTGGCGCTCGGCTGGCGCGCCGGGCTCGCAAGCCGCTTGGCGGCGCGCGGCGAACACCTGGAAGGCGAGGCGGATGATCCTCCGGTCGCGACGACTCCGGCGCCGGCGCCTGAGCCCGCGTCGATCAGGAAGGAGGATAGGCCGCTGACCGTCGATGATTCGCGGCTGCTGCGGGCGCTGGAAGCCGAGCGACTCGCCATGGCCAAAAGGCGCGGCGTGGCCCCGAGAATTGTCGCGTCGGAACAGGCGCTGCGCGCCCTCGCGCGTGAAAAGCCGGACAGCGCCGACGATCCGCTGCTCAGCGGGGTTGAAGACGCGGCGGCGCTGCTGCGGATCATCAGCAGGGAGCATTGAGACGGCGAGGGTTTCGTTTTGCGGCGCCACATTGTATAGGCTCTCTGTTCCCTCCCCCCTTCAAAGGTCATGTCCGCCGATCCGCCGACAAACGCCTCCGAACTGCGACAGGTCATGTTCGGGCTCGGCCTTGCGATGCTGCTCTCGGCCCTCGACCAGACGATCGTGGTCACCGCCATGCCGACGATTGCGTCGGACCTCGGCGATCCTCAGGACCTGCCCTGGATCGTGACCGCCTATCTCATCGCCGCGACGGTGGTGACGCCGCTCTACGGCAAATTCGCCGATGTCTATGGGCGCCGGCGCGTCATTCTGGTCGGCGTCGCGACCTTCGTGATCGGCTCGGTCGCTTGCGCCCTCGCCCCCAGCATGGCGGTGCTGGCGGCGGCGCGGGTGATCCAGGGCCTGGGCGGCGGTGGCCTGATCTCGCTCGGCCAGACCATCGTCGCCGATCTGGTTTCGCCGAGAGAACGCGGCCGTTACCAGTCCTATTTCGCCGCGGTGTTCGTCACCTCAAGCATTGCCGGACCGGCGCTCGGCGGTTTTTTTGCGCAATATTGGCATTGGTCGCTGATCTTCTGGATCAATCTGCCGCTCGGCGTCGCGGCGCTCCTCATTGTCAATTCGCGGCTGAAACGCCTGCCGGAACGACGCCATCCCCATCGCGTCGACTATCTCGGCGCGGCGCTGCTGATCGCCGCCTCGGGGATTCTGGTTCTGGCGCTCGGCTGGGGCGGCGTTCGCTATCCGTGGCGCTCGGCTCCGATTCTTGGGCTCCTCGGCGCCTCGGCGCTGGCCTGGACGCTCTTCGCCTGGCGCACCGCGCGCGCCGAGGAGCCGCTCATTCCCTTGCGGATTCTGGGGTTGCGGATCGTGCGCGACGCGATCCTGTCGAGTTCTTTCGGGCTCGGCGGCTTCGTCGGGCTCTCGGTGGTGATGCCGATATTCTATGAAGTCTGCGGCGGCATGAACGCGAGCGATTCGGGGCTGACGCTCATCCCGCTGATGCTTGGCACGGTCATCGGCGCGACCGCGTCGGGGCGGCTGATGGCGCATCTCAACCATTACAAGGCGGCGCCGCTCATCGGTCTCGGCGCCGGCTGTCTCGCCGCGCTCGGCGCGGCGGCGATGATGGGCGCCGGCGCGCGCGGCGCGCTGCTGCCGCTCAACGCCCTGCTCACCGTCACGACATTCGGCATCGGCGCGATGCTGCCGGTCGCCACCGTTTCGGTGCAGAACGCGGTCGATTCCCGCGATCTCGGAACGGCGACGGCGTCGATGCAATTTTTCCGACAGCTCGCCGCCGGCGCGATCGTCGCGCTTTTCGCCGCCTTGGCGATTGGCGGCGGCCGCGCCCAATTGCTCGAGGAGATGAAGACCAGCGCCGACGGCGCCGCTCTGCTTTCAAGCTTTCGCCTGGTCTTTCTCGCGCTCGCTATTTGTCTCGGCCTGTCCTTCATCTTCCTCGCGCGCATGGAGGAACGGCCGCTGCGCGGCGAACGGCGGGGGTGACGGGCGCGATTGCCGCGGCGCCTTTTCATTTGCCCCCCTGGCATGGAATTTTCTAGAAAGATCCCGCCTTTCAGCGCCGCAAGGACCCTTCCATGGCTTCTCTCGATAGTTTCAACGCCTGCCAGACTCTCGTCGTCGGAGACCGGTCCTATCGATATTTTTCTCTAAAGGCCGCTGAGGCAAACGGGCTGGGCGGCGTTTCCCGCCTGCCTTTTTCGCTCAAGGTCGTTCTGGAAAATCTGCTGCGCAATGAGGACGGCCGTTCGGTCGCCAAGGAGTCGATCGAAAGTTTCGCCAAATGGCTCGAGGAAAAGGGCAGGACCGAGCGCGAAATCGCCTTCCGGCCGGCGCGCGTGCTGATGCAGGACTTCACCGGCGTGCCGGCGGTCGTCGATCTCGCGGCGATGCGCGACGCGGTCGTCGCGCTCGGCGGATCGGCGCAAAAGATCAATCCGCTGGTGCCGGTCGATCTCGTCATCGATCATTCGGTGATCGTCGACAGTTTCGGCTCGCCGCTGGCCTTCGCCCGCAATGTCGAACTGGAATATGAGCGCAATGGCGAGCGCTATCGCTTCCTGAAATGGGGCCAGTCGGCCTTCGACAATTTCCGCGTCGTGCCGCCGGGCACCGGCATCTGCCATCAGGTCAATCTCGAATATCTCGGTCAGACCGTCTGGACGCGCGCCGAGCAAATCGATGGCGAGACGGTCGAATTCGCCTATCCCGACACGCTGGTCGGCACCGATTCGCACACCACGATGATCAACGGCCTTGCCGTTCTCGGCTGGGGCGTCGGCGGCATCGAGGCGGAGGCCGCGATGCTCGGCCAGCCGCTGTCGATGCTCGCTCCCGAGGTGATCGGCTTCAAGCTCGTCGGCGCGCCGAAGGAGGGCGTGACGGCGACCGATCTGGTTCTGACCGTCACCCAGATGCTGCGCAAAAAGGGCGTGGTCGGAAAATTCGTCGAATTCTTCGGCGACGGCCTCAATCATATGAGCCTCGCCGATCGCGCGACGATCGCCAATATGGCGCCCGAATATGGCGCGACCTGCGGCTTCTTCCCGATCGACCAGGAGACGCTCGCCTATCTCCATATGTCGGGCCGCGCCGACGACCGTATCGCGCTGATCGAGGCCTATGCCCGGGCGCAAGGCATGATGCGCGAGCCTGGGGCGCCTGATCCGGAATTCACCGATACGCTGACCCTCGACCTCTCCGAGGTGACGCCCTCTCTCGCCGGTCCGAAACGGCCTGAGAGCCGCGCGGCGCTCTCGGAAGTCGGCTCGGCCTTTCTCGGCGCGCTCGCGACCGAATATAAGAAAGAAGACGGGCTCGGCCAGCGATACGCAGTCGAGGACGCGTGTTTCGACCTCGGCCATGGCGACGTGGTCATCGCCGCCATCACCTCCTGCACCAATACGTCCAACCCCAGCGTGCTGATCGGCGCCGGACTGCTGGCGCGCAACGCCATCGCCCGCGGCCTAAAAACCAAGCCCTGGGTGAAGACTTCCCTCGCCCCCGGCAGTCAGGTCGTCGCGCAATATCTGGCGAAGTCCGGCCTGCAGAAATATCTCGACGAGCTCGGCTTCAATCTCGTCGGCTTCGGCTGCACGACCTGCATCGGCAATTCCGGGCCGCTGCCGCCAGCGATCTCGAAAACCATCAACGCCCATGACCTTGTCGCGGCGTCGGTGCTGTCGGGAAACCGCAATTTCGAAGGCCGGGTCAATCCGGACGTCCAGGCCAATTACCTCGCCTCGCCGCCGCTCGTCGTCGCCTATGCGCTCGCGGGAACCATCGCCACCGACCTCACGAAGGAGCCTCTCGGCCATGACGGCGACGGCGCGCCGGTCTATCTGCGCGACATCTGGCCGGCGAACGCGGAGATCGCGGCCTTCGTCCGCGAGCAGGTGACGCGCGATCTGTTTCGCGAGACCTACGCCAATGTGTTTACCGGCGACGAACATTGGCGGGCGGTCGAAGCGCCGGGCGGCGAAACCTACGGCTGGGACGACCAGTCCACCTATGTGCGCAACCCGCCTTACTTCGTGGGGCTGAAACACGCGCCGAAACCGGTCGAGGACATCGTCGGCGCACGCATCCTCGCCCTCTTTGGCGACAAGATCACCACCGATCACATCTCGCCCGCGGGCTCGATCAAGGCGGCGTCGCCCGCCGGCAAATGGCTGATCGAGCATGGCGTCGCGCCTGCCGATTTCAATCAATACGGCACGCGGCGCGGCAATCATGAAGTGATGATGCGCGGCACCTTCGCCAATATCCGCATCAAGAATCACATCATGCGCGACGAGCGGGGGCTGACTCCCGAAGGCGGGCTGACCAGGCATTATCCGGGCGGCGAAATCATGTCGATCTATGACGCCGCCATGCGCTACGGCGAAGAGGGCGCGCCGCTCGTGGTTTTCGCCGGCGCCGAATATGGCAATGGCTCGTCGCGCGACTGGGCCGCGAAGGGCGCCATGCTGCTGGGGGTGCGCGCGGTGATCGCCAGGAGCTTCGAGCGCATCCACCGATCCAATCTCGTCGGCATGGGGGTGCTGCCGCTCACCTTCGCGGAGGCAACGGGCTGGGACACGCTCGGCCTCAAAGGCGAGGAGACCGTGACGATTCACGGCTTGCGCGAAGGACTTGCGCCGCGCCAGACCCTTATCGCCTCGATCACTTTTCCGGATGGGTCCGCCAAGACCGCGCCGCTGCTCGCGCGCATCGATACTCTGGACGAGTTAGAATACTTCAAAAACGGCGGCATTCTCCCTTATGTGTTGCGACAACTCGCCCCTTAATTCTCGCAAAAAATCGATTGACTCGCTCATGTTCCTCGGACAGCGTGATCGAGCTTTGCGTTGCATTCGGGCCGCTGCGGTTGGAATGCGTTCAACGCAGCGCTCTACAAAAAACAAAAAGTCACGACGCGAAGAAGAGGAAATCTGCATATGAACAAATACGCCCTTACGGCGGTCGCCGCTCTGTTCCTTGCGACGACTGCGCCGTCGTTTGCTTTCGACGCCGCCGTCGGCCAGCGCGCGCCGAGCCAGGCGACGCGCGTCAGCTGCGACACGCATGCCGAGGACGAACAAGCGGTTTGCGCGAGCAAGTGCGAGGACGCCTATCTGAAGGACCAGCAGTCCATCACCGCCGACATGTCACAGGTGAAGGCGAACAGGAAAGCCTGCGACACGAAATGCGGCTGCCCGCAGAACTCAGGCAACCTGTAAAAAATCGCTTTGAATTGAGCACAAGAGGCGCGCGGGACGCCGCGCGCCTATTTTGTCCAGCGCTGACAGGCGAGCGACAGGCCGTCGCCATTCTCGCCCATGATACTGGAAACAAATGATATTTTCGCAGACGTCGCCGTCCCGTGACGCAGCGGCGCGATCTGTCGCGCAATCGACGCGCAATTGACATGTACCGCCACTTACGACATCGTCCCGCCGCTCGTTGCGTTATGTGAGGCCGTTGCTGTTACAAGGCGGGAGGGGTCCAACGCAGGCGAAGTCTAGACGCCCGATGGGCTAGTTAAGGAAGCAAACAAAATGAGGAAATACGCCATTGTGACGGCGGCGGCTCTTGTCGTCGGGATGATCAGCCCGGCGTTCGCGGATTGCGACGTCCGCAAGGCCGACGAAGACAAGCAGGCCAAATGCGCTGAAAAGTGCGACGACGAATATATCTCGCGCAAGATGAACTACGGCGCCAACCAGGACGAAGTTCGCTCCAATAAAAAGGCCTGCGACGCCGCCTGCGGCTGCCCGCAGAACTCCAAGGACCTGTAAGCCGCGGCTCCAGGCCAAAAGTCGAATAATCTTTGGGGCGCGCAAACATTGCGCGCCCATAGTTTTTTGAGGACCCATTCTACTCCGAGTAGACGTTGCCGTCAGGCCCCTTCCAGCCTTTGGGGTCTTCATAGAAGCGGTATTCTTCGTCAAAGGTCACTGTCGCGCCGGGCGCCACATATTGCTTGCCCTTCGGATCGACGCTGCGCGGCGCCGTCACATAATGTTTCCCCGACGAGCAGCCCTCCGGAACGGCGCCGGCGTCGTCCGGCTTGCATTCGAGATTGGCGCCTTCCGGAAATTCGACGCGCGCGTTGAAGAAAATCTCGAAGCCTTTCTCGCCGGTGGCGTGCATTTCGAGGCGTTCGCTCATCGTCTGCTTGAATTCGAGGATTTTGCCGGGCTTGTCGAAACGCTGCTTGAGCAGATTTTCAAAAATCTGCCGCGCATGCGCCTCGGTCGGATCGCAGCCGAACATGCAATAGGCGTTGGCCGGCGTCACCGAAAGCGACGCCAGCGCCGCTGCGACGACAAGCGTGATGAAAGCGCCTCGCATTTTTCCTCTCCCTCAAGTTTTTATGAATTCGCCGCGCCGTTATAGCATCTTGCCGCGCCGGCGCCGCGCATCCGCTTAACGCCCGTCAGGCGTCATCGGGTTGAGCCAGAGGTCCTTGACCTGATCGAAATGGAGCGCCGGATCATAGCCATCCGCCGCCAGGCCGAGCCGGTCCGACGACAGCCGTCCGAGAGAGGAAAGCAGGGCGTAGGAGGCGACGACGCGGTCGCGCTGCGCGACGATGAGACCAAGGCGCGCATAGAGCAGTTCCTGTTGCGCATTGAGGATTTCGAGCGTCGTTCGCTGGCCGGCCTTGGCTTCCTCCCGCACGCCATAGAGCGCGCGCTCGGCGGCCGCGATCTGGGTTTGCGCCGAGGCGATCTGGGTTTTCGCCGCCTGCAACGCGCCCCAATAGGCGCGCACCAGCGAAAGAACCTCGGCGCGGGCGACATCGGCGGTGAGCCGACGCTGGCCGGCTGTC
Source organism: Methylocystis sp. (assembly GCF_046349115.1). GTDB lineage: Bacteria > Pseudomonadota > Alphaproteobacteria > Rhizobiales > Beijerinckiaceae > Methylocystis. Next base: position 87,747 of record NZ_JAXMCX010000006.1, read on the forward strand.
TCCTTGGCCTGCCGGACGCGCGAAGAGGTAAGGCCGCCTTCATAGATCGGCACGTTGAGATGTCCGAGGATTTTGGCGCCGACATTGCGGTTGCCGATGCCGACAAGATCGGTTTGCGTGAAAATATCGCCGACGATCGAAAATTTCGGCATGAACTCCGATTCGAGCGCCTTGATGTCGAGATCGGCGGCGTCGGCGTCGTGCAGCGCGGCAAGAATGAAGGGATGTTCGGTTTGCGCGATGCGCTCCGCTTCCTCGCGTGACTTCGGTAGCAGACGATCGACCGGCGCGCCGGGCGAAAGCATCGTCGGCTCGACGCCGATGATCTTGCGATAGACGCCGATGCTCGCGTCGAGCGCGGCGCGCGCCGCGCCGGCCAGTGATTTTCCGCCAGCGAGCCGCGCCTCGGCCTGCGCAACGTCGGTCTGGGTGATCTGCCCGTATTGATAGCGCTCGCGCGTCTGGCGCAATTGCTCGGTCAGGACGGCGACATTGCTCTCCTGAAGTTTGAGCGACGCGGTGTCGCGCAGCACGTCCATATAGGCGGTGACCGAGTCGAACAGGATGCGCTGCTCGGTCAGGCGCAGCCGCTCGCGTCCGGCGAAGACGCCAGATTCCGCCGCCAGCGTTTGGTTTTGCGTCTTGAAGCCGTCGAAGATCGGTTGCTCGAACGTCAGCGTGGCGGCGCGCGGCACATTCTTGCCGTTCTGAATGCTCTTCGAATAGTCGGATTGGGTGGGGTCGCCCAAATAGACGTCGTGTTGCTGCGTGATCAATCGATTGCGCTGCACGCCGAGATAGCCGTCGCCTGAAACGCGCGGCCGCATGCCGGCGAGCGCCTGCGGCACCTTCTCATCGATCGCGCGCAATTCGGCTCTGCTGGCGTTGAGCTGCGGATTGGCGTTATAGGCGCGGCGCATCGCGCCGATCAATGTTTCCGCGCGCGCCGTCGCTCCCCCGGCAAGGAGGCAGAACATGACCGAGGCGACGCCGCGCATCTTCACCGGTCAGCCTCCGCTTTGTTCCAGGGAAGTTGATTTTGGCGAACGACAAAAGAACGCGTAAAGCGCCGGCAGGACGACAAGCGTAAGAAGCGTCGCGCTGATCAGGCCGCCGATCACCACTGTCGCGATCGGCTTTTGGACTTCGGCGCCGGTGCCGGTCGCGAGCGCCATCGGCAGGAAGCCAAGCGACGCGACGAGCGCCGTCATCACCACCGGCCGCAGTCGCGTCATCGCGCCCTTATAGATCGCCGGACGTTCAGGCATGCCGCCCGCGATCAATTGCGAAATATAGGTGCGCATCACCAGACCGTTCAGCACGGCCACGCCGGAGAGCGCGATGAATCCGACGGCGGCCGAAACCGACATCGGCATGCCGCGCAGCCACAGCGCGGCGACGCCGCCGGACAGCGCCAGCGGCACCGCGGTGAACACCAGCAGCGCGTCGCGCGTGGAGCCGAGCGCCGAATAGAGCAGGAGAAAGATTAGGAAAAAGCAGACCGGCACGACGATCGTCAGGCGGGCGCGCGCCGCTTCGAGATTTTCGAACTGGCCGCCCCAGGCGATCCAGTAGCCGGGCGGCAATTTCACTTTCGCCTCGATTTTCGCCCTTGCGTCAGTGACGACCGAGGCGATGTCGCGCCCGCGCACATTCGCCGAAACCACCACTCGGCGATGGCCGTTCTCGCGCGAAATCTGATTCTGTCCGTCGACGATTGAAAATTTCGCCACCTGTTTGAGCAGCACGACAGGACTCGCGCCGGCCGCCGTGGGAAGCGCGACCGGAATCGACTCCAACGCCTGCGCGTCCTCGCGCAAATTGTCCCGCAGCCGAACGACGATCGGGAAGCGGCGATCGCCTTCAAACACCACGCCCGCCCTCTGCCCGCCGATCGCCGCGCCGATCACATCCTGCACCGCCCCGACGCTTAAGCCGAGGCGCGCGATCGCGGCCTTGTCGACCGCGATATCGAGGATCGGCAGGCCGACGACCTGTTCGACCTTAACGTCGCTCGCGCCTTTGACCGAATTGAGAATGCCGGCGATCTGATTGGCCGCTTTCAGCATGACGTTGAAATCGTCTCCGAACACTTTCACGGCGATATCGCCGCGCACGCCGGCGAGGAGTTCATTGAAGCGCAATTGGATGGGCTGCGAGAATTCATAGGCGTTGCCCGGCAGCTGCGTCAGCCGCGCCTCCATCTTTTGGATCAGCGCGGCCTTTGCAAGATGCGGGTCGGGCCATTCCTCGCGCGGCTTCAACATAATGAAAGTATCGGTCAGATTCGGCGGCATCGGATCGGTGGCGATCTCGGCGGTGCCGGTCTTGGAGAAGACGTAATCGACTTCGGGGAAACTGCGCAGCGCGCGTTCGATGTCGAATTGCATCCCCTGCGCCTGAGTGAGCGATGCGCTGGGGATTCTGTTCGCCTGCATGGCGAGGTTTTTCTCGTCGAGCGTCGGAACGAATTCTTCGCCGAGCGTCAGATAGAGCAGCGCCGCGAAGACGAAGGCGCCGGCGCCGATCGCGATGGGCTTCAACGGCGCCGCCATCGCCCATTTCAACATCGGCTCATAGGCGCGTTTGAGCGCGGCGACGACGACATTTTCCGATTCGCGCACGCGTCCCGAGAGCGCGATGGCGATCATCGCCGGAAAGAAGGTCAGCGAAAGAACGAACTCGCATCCAAGCGCCATGATGACGGTCATCGCCATCGGATGGAACATTTTCCCCTCGACCCCGGAAAAGGTCAGGATCGGCACATAGACGAGAATGATGATCGCCTGTCCATAGACTGTCGGCCGCCGCATCTCGACCGCCGAGTCGATGACCGTCGTCAGACGCTCTTCAAGCGTCAGCGCGCGGCCCAGGGCGTTCTGACGCTGCGACAGCCGGCGCAAGCAATTCTCGGTGACGATGATCGCGCCGTCGGCGATCAGCCCGAAATCGAGCGCGCCGAGACTCATCAGATTGGCGCTGATCTTGCCGACATACATGCCGACGCCGAGCAATAGCATGGTCAGCGGTATGACCATCGCCGTCACCAGCGCCGCGCGGAAATTGTCGAGCATGACGAAGAGCACGAGGATGACGAGCGCGGCGCCCTCCACGAGATTAAGCGCGACAGTTTTGATCGTCGCGTTGACGAGGAGGGTCCGGTTCAAAATCGTCCGCACCTCGACGCCCGGCGGCAACATGCGGCGGATTTCGTCCATCCTGGCGTTGACGGCGCTCGATACTTCTCGACTGTTGGCGCCGATCAGCATCAGCGCCGTGCCGATGACGACCTCCTCGCCATTCATGCTGGCGCTGCCCATGCGCAATTCGCGGCCGACGCCCACTTCGGCGATGTCCGCGACGCGCACCGGCGTGCCGTTTCGCGTCGAGACGACGACCTTGGCGATGTCGTCCATCGACTCCAGCCGGCCGGGGCTGCGCACGACGAGCCCCTCGCCATTGCGTTCGACATAGCCGGCGCCGCGGCTGATATTGTTGCGCTCGATAATGCCGGCGAGATCGGCGAAGGACAGGCCGAGGGCGAAGATTTTCGCCGGGTCGGGCTGGACGTGATATTCCTTGACGTAGCCGCCGAGCGAGTCGACGCCGGCGACGCCGGGCACGGTGCGCAATTGCGGCCGGATGATCCAATCCTGCACGGTTCGTAGATAGGCGGTCCGTTCGAGCGGCGTATGCAGCCTCTGCCCTTCCGGCGTCAGATAATCGCCGTTGCGCTGCCAGCCGGGCTCGCCGTCGCGCGCCGGCTTTTCGCCGGTCCGCGGCGCATAGTCGACCGACCACATGTAAATTTCGGACAGGCCTGTCGCGACCGGGCCCATATGCGACTCGACGCCGGGCGGAAAAGTCTCCTTGGCGATCGCCATGCGTTCGCCGACCTGCTGACGCGCGAAATAGATGTCGACATTGTCGGCGAAGACGGCCGTCACCTGGCCGAAGCCGTTGCGAGAAAGCGAGCGGGTATATTCCAGTCCCGGTATGCCGGCGATGGCGTTCTCGACCGGATAGGTGACCTGCTTTTCGATTTCGAAGGCGGAAAGCGCCGGCGCGAAGGCGTTGATCTGCACCTGGTTGTTGGTGATGTCGGGAACAGCGTCGATCGGCAGTCGCGTCAGCGACCAGACGCCGAGCGGCACGGTGAGCGCCGTCAGCAAGACGATGAGCCAACGGCTTCGGACCGAGAGGGCGATGAGATTCTTCAGCATCGGCCGCCGCTAGCGCGCAGGGCTACGGTTTGGGGCGCGCGGTCGCAGCGTCGTCCGTAAGGCCGGTTGAGGAGAGCCGCCGGTCCGCATCATTCCTCCGGGATATTCTGCTTGCCGAGCTCCGCCTTCAGCAGAAAGACATTTGAGACGGCGATCTCTTCGCCCGGCTTCAAGCCAGAGACGACTTCGACCGAATCATCGTCGCCCCGGCCAAGCTCGACTTCGCGCTTGGCGAAGCCCTCGGCGGTTCGAACAAAGACATTGGCCTTGCCGTCGATCATCATGACGGCGGAACGCGGGATCTTAACCTTTACCCGCGCTTGCTTGAGCGAGATTTCAGCTTCCAGCAGGCTGCCGGGCCGCAATGCGAAATCCGGATTGGGAAAGCGCGCGCGAACGTTTCCGGTGCGCGTTTCCTTCGTGATCATGGCATTCACGTAAGTGATCTTGCCCTCGAAGACGCGCCCTTCGGCGTTTTGAATCTTAACCTCTTGCCCGTCGCGAAGAAGACCGAGATCGGCGGCGGGCACCGCGATCTCCGCCTCGACGACGGATAGATCGGAGATGACATAGAGTTCCTTCGATTGGCCTTCGCCGCCGACCGGCTGGCCGATGTTGACCATGCGCTCGATGATTCGCCCGGAGATCGGAGCGCGAATCTCCTTGCGGCGAAGGTCGGCGATCGGCTGCGAGGGCAAGGCGGCGATCTCCTGCTCGCTCATGTCGAGCGCGGCGAGTTTTTGGCGCGCGAGATCGAGCTTGACTTTGGCTTCCATGAAGACCGCTTTGGCTTTCAGGAATAGCTGCTCGGCGGTGATCTTCTTTTCGAAAAGTCCCTTCTCGCGCTGAAAGAGCACATTTTGAAGATCGAAATTCGCCAGCGCGGCGAGATATTCGCTCTTTGCCTCCGCCACTTCGCGCGAGTCGATGATCGCAATGGTTTCGCCGCGCGTGGCATTGTCGCCAAGCCGCTTGCGCAGCTCTTCGACGACTCCCGCGACTTTCGCGGCGACCCGCGCGATCTTGTCAGGATCAGGCGTAACGGCGGCGGGCGCCGTGAGCTGACGAGAAATGTCGCCGGGCCCGACCGCCTTCACTAAGATTTTCGACGCGTCGATCTGAGCCGGAGAAAGTCGGACTTCTCCTTCGGCGGGCGCCTGCTCGGTCGCCTGGCTCTGTTGATCGGGCGCGATCCCCGCCTTGATCGCGCGGAAGAGAGTCGGCGCCGCGGCGCCGACGGCAAGGCTCGCGATGAGGGCGAGCGCGAGAACGGACCGTTTACGGGTCATAAGCGACGTGAATCGGCTCCGTGACGAAAAATCTTCCTGGGGTAGCATTGGCGCGCCGCTCGAGCTATTGGCCGCCGGCGCGAATATGGGGGATATCGCGCGTCGGACGTTCATTCCTTAAATGAGTTGCCCGCCACGGTCCATGCAAGGGCGCGCGGCTCTTTCGCACATGCCTCGGTTATTAAAAAGAAAAACCCAGCCAAAAGGCGGCGCCGCGAACACTTTCGCATGACATGTCGGCGACAGCGGAAAAACCCGATTTCGCCGCGATTTTGAAGCGCGGTTTTACGCTTCGCCGCGCTCCTTGCGCAAGCGCTCCCAATAGTCGAGGCGCTTGGCGATCTCGCGCTCGAATCCGCGCTCGACCGGCTTGTAGAATTTCTGTCGCGGCAGCGAATCGGGCCAATAGTTCTGACCCGAGAAGGCCTCGGGCGAATCATGGTCATAGTCGTAGCCGGCGCCATAGCCTTCTTCGCGCATCAATTTCGTCGGCGCGTTGAGAATGATTTTGGGCGGCGTCAGCGAGCCCTTCTCCTCGGCGACGCGCTGCGCGCGCTTATAGGCGACATAGGCGGCGTTGGATTTGGGCGCGGTCGCCACATAGATCACGGCCTGCGCCAAAGCGAGTTCGCCCTCGGGACTGCCAAGAAAATCGTAGGCGTCCTTCGCGGCGTTGGCGACGACGAGCGCCTGCGGATCGGCGAGGCCGATGTCTTCGACCGCCATCCGCACGATGCGCCGCGCGAGAAACAGCGGGGCTTCGCCGGCGGCGAGCATGCGGGCGAGATAATAGAGCGCGGCGTCAGGGTCGGAGCCGCGCACGCATTTATGCAGCGCGCTGATGAGATTGTAATGGCCTTCCTGGGCCTTGTCGTAAATCGGCGCGCGACGCTGCACGATTTCGACCAGTCCCGCGCGATCGAAGATTTCGCCCTTCTTCGCGGCGCGCCAGATTTCCTCGGCGAGCGTCAGCACGGCGCGGCCGTCGCCGTCCGCCATCCCGACGAGCGCCGCGCGCGCATCCGCGTCGAGCGGCAACGGCTTGCCCTCGGCCTGTTCGGCGCGGTTGAGCAGCTGTTCTATCGCCGCTTCGTCGAGCGCCTTGAAGATCATCACCCGCGCGCGCGACAGCAGCGCCGCATTGAGTTCGAACGAAGGGTTTTCCGTCGTCGCGCCGATCAGCGTGATCGTGCCGTCCTCCATAACGGGGAGAAAGGAATCCTGCTGGGCGCGGTTGAAGCGATGGATCTCGTCGACGAACAGCAAAGTGCCCTGGCCGGCGGCGCGTCGGGCGCGCGCCGTCTCGAACGTTTTCTTCAACTCGGCGACGCCGGAGAAGATCGCCGAAATCTGCACGAAGGCGAGCCTGGTTTCATGCGCGAGCAGCCGCGCGACCGTGGTCTTGCCGGTGCCGGGCGGCCCCCAGAAAATCAGCGACCCAAGCGCGCCGGCGCGGATGAGCCGCGTCAGGGCGCCGTCTGGGCCGAGCAGATGATCTTGGCCGGCGACTTCATTGAGACGGGTCGGCCGCAGCCGGTCGGCGAGCGGACGCGGCGCGGCGTCTTCGAGTTTCGCGGCCTGGAACAGATCGGACATCGTTACTGATTAGCACAGCGTAGCGGCGCGCCTCAGAGAATCCAGCCTAGCGCCCTGCCGCAGCATGACGATTGAGCGATTGAATTTGGCTCGGTGTGTTCGATCGCCCTAACCGATCTCCACGATCCGCGCGCTGTGATGGATGACCTCGGCCTTGTCGCCGACGGACTTGCCCATCAGCGCCTTGGCGAGCGGCGCGACATAGGGAATGAGACCCTTCGCCGGTTCGGCTTCGTCTTCGCCGACCAGTCGGAAGCTGCGGCGTTCGCCGTCTTCAAGCTCGACGACGACGCGATGTCCAAACCGAACCGCCGAATGATCGGCGATCGGCCGAATCTCCTCGGCGCTCGCCCGGCGCGCCGTCCAATAGCGTTGATCGCGCTGCGCCAGCGCCAGCGCGTGATTGTCTTCGGCCGCCGTGGCGCGTTCGATCTCCTTGTGCAGGCGCGCCAGCTCGGCTTCGATCTGCTGAAGGCCTTCCGGCGTCACCAGATTGCGATGCGGGCTGATCGGCCGGTCGGGCAGATCCTCGCGCGGATTGTCGTCGTCCTGTTCCTTGGTGAAAGCCGAGCTCATGCGGGTGTAACCTAGTGGGCCGCGTCGGCGCGGCGCGCATCGTCAACAAAAATAATCGGCCCAAGCGGGCCGTTCGCCGGCATTAGAGCCGAGACGCGCCCGCTTGTCGAGAAATTGACGTAACGATGCGACGATTCGCGCGATTTTGAAACAGCTTAGCTTCTCGCCGCATTGGGACGCTCCGCGTTCGAGCGAATCAGGTCAATCCGGCGCTTCTCGCGGAAGGTTCAGCCCCATGTCGATGACCACCCGACCGCGGATCCTGCCGGCGACGATCGAGCGGGCGCGCTCCAGCGCCGCATCGAAGGGAATGATTTCGCTCATCGCGTCGATCGCCGCCGGATCGAGATATTGCGCAATTCGCGCCCAGGCCGCGCGCCGCAGAGCGATTCGCGGGCGCACGCTTTCGACGCCGAGCATTGCAACGCCGCGCAGGATGAAAGGCGCGAGATTGGCCTGAAACTCCATGCCGCCGACATTGCCGCAAGCGGCGATGGCGCCGTCGAATTGCGTCTGGGCGAGAAGATTGGCGAGGGCGACGCCGCCGACAGTATCGATCCCCGCAGCGAAGCGCTGAGTCTGAAGCGGCCGTCCGGCGGCGGCAAATTCATCGCGGCCGATGATTTCGGCCGCGCCGAGCCAACTCAAATAATCCGCTTCTTCGCTGCGGCCGGTGACCGCGGCGACTCGCCAGCCGGCTTTGGCGAGCAGCGCGACGGCGAATGAGCCGACGCCGCCCGCCGCGCCGGTGACCGCTACGAGCCCATCCTCCGGCCGCGCGCCGTGACGCTCGAGCGCCATGACGCAGAACATGGCGGTCAGCCCGGCCGTGCCGACCGCCATCGCCCGCGCCGGCGTCAGCGGCGGCGGCAGTTTCACCAGCCAATCCCCGAAAAGTCGCGCCTTTTGCGCGAAGCCCCCGTAATGGGCTTCGCCCAGTCCGCACGCCGTCGCGATCGCGATGTCGCCCGGCGCAAAGTCGGGATGCGTCGATCGGGTCACCCGGCCGGCGAGGTCGACGCCCGGAATCATCGGGAAGCGGCGCACCACCGGCCCCTTGCCGGTGACGGCGAGACCGTCCTTGTAGTTGATCGCCGAATAGGCGACCTCCATATCGACGTCGCCGTCCATCAGGTCGCGTTCGCGCATGACGACAAAGTCGGCGTGATGGCCGCCTTCGTCTTTGTCGATGCGAATGGCCCTGAACTCGCTCACGGCGACCTCTCCCGCGCGTTCTTGCGCCCAAAGCGGCGCCTTCCATCGGTGAAAAGTCTTAAAAAGGAAAACATGGGCCGGTCGCGGGCGTAAAGCCCGAAGATCGCCGCCGATCAACTATCAAGAAATAGGTCATGGCAATAGTGCATAATGTTTCTTGATGAAGTCGCAGCATTCTGTTAGGCACTCTCCAAGTAACGGGGCAGCCGCGATTCTGTGCAGCGAAGCATTGACAAAGGGCGGCGGGGGGCAGCGTCCATCTCAAAGGGAAGTGGTGAGCAATCCAATGACTCAAACCAACAACATTGAACTCGCAGCCGACATCGTCTCCGCTTATGTCAGCAACAATTCGGTCCCCGCCGGAGATTTGCCCGGACTGATCAGCGAAGTTTACAACGCCCTGCTGCGCGTGGGCACGGGCTCTCCGGCCGCGCCCGCCGAGCCGCCGAAACCGGCCATCGCCGTCAAGCGGTCGGTGACCAATGATTACATCATCTGCCTTGAGGACGGTAAGAAGTTCAAGTCGCTCAAGCGCCATTTGCGCACGCAATACGGACTGTCGCCCGAAGACTATCGCGAGAAGTGGGGACTTCCCGCCGACTATCCGATGGTTGCGCCCAATTACGCGAAGGCCCGCTCCACGCTCGCCAAACAAATGGGTCTCGGCCAGCAGCGCCGCCGTCGCGGCAAATAAAAGGCGGCCGAAACGGCCGCCCTCGTCAATCGACTCTTGCAAATCGCCCTGATTGACTCCGCCGCTCGGGCCGCGGCTTCGGCTGTTTGCGAGCGCGGCGAGTCGAGTCTCAGCTCTCCTCGTCGCTCTCGATGTCGCCGTCGATCAATCCGGAAACGTCGTCGTCGCCCTCTTCCTCTTCGAGGAAAGTGTCGTCTTCCGCATCGTCTCCTTCGATCTCGACCTCATCCTCGACGTCGAGCGGTTCCGCGGCGGCCTCGGTTTCCTCGACTTCTTCGAGCGACACCGTGTCAGCGTTTTCCTTTTCGATTTCGCTCTCTTCTTCTTCGTCCGCCGCGCGCGCCGCCGTTCGCGTCAACGCCGCGACCTGATAGATCGCGCCGCATTTCGGACAGGCGATCGGATTTTTGTTCATGTCATAAAATTTCGTCCCGCAGGACTGACATTGGCGTTTGGCGCCGAGTTCGGGTTTTGCCACGGTCGAATGGTCCTCGAGAAGCGGCGTGGGAACGCCCCGCCTTATTGGAGAGACTATGTGGGCGCTCCGGTTAGTGGCGTCCCGCGCCGCTGTCAAATGGGAAATGTAAGAAAAGCATCACCCGCGCGCCCATTGCCAAGCGGCGCGCGGATTGGCATAGAATCGTCGCCACGCGGGTGTAGCTCAATGGTAGAGCAGCAGCCTTCCAAGCTGAATACGAGGGTTCGATTCCCTTCACCCGCTCCAGCCTCGCCAATATTTTTTCGCACGATCGGGTCGCGCGCGCTGGTCACGCGCCTCCGACGGCAACTGTCGTCGCACCACTGCGGCGCGCCGCGACGGCTTGGCGACCGGCCCGTTTACCAATCGCGCCCGGGCGCCCAGCCGATGAAGGCGTCTCGACGTTGCAATCTGGGCGGCGCGGCCGCCGCGTTGCATCGATCCGCCGTCCCAAACAAGGACGCAACATTAAGAGTTTCTGTCGATTAGCGCCGCTTTCACGCCGCGCCGCCGGGATCGACGCGCTGAAAGCTCGCGGAAATCGGCCGGAACGCTATGCCAACCGCGATCCAACGCTGATTCGTGCGTGTTGCGTTCCCGCTTGATCCCAAAGCTTAACAGGAAGGCCTTGAACCGCCGAATCTTCGCCGTTGACAGAACCGGCGAAAAGAGTCCCTCGGCGATCTTTTCAAGATGAGCTTCCCTAACCGGTGTGGCGCGCCTGAAATGCAATTTCTGGTGTTATTGATCAGGTCAGTGTCCATATATTGTCGGAACAGACCATGACTCGGCGAGAGTCAGCGATTCGGGCGCGATTCGTTCGCAGGCTGTTCAGAAAGTAAAGTCGCGCGCCGCGCCAAGTTTCGATATGAAACGAAGGCGCTCCACGCGCCTCAGGCAGCAAAGAAAAATGACATTCGCGCCGTCCGTCCCGGCGACCCGCGCCGCCCCCCGCGCCAGACCGTTCGACAGGGGCGTCGCGGCGGTGCTCGGCCCCACCAACACCGGCAAGACTCATCACGCCATCGAGAGGATGCTGTCCTTTTCTTCCGGCGTCATCGGGCTGCCGCTGCGCCTGCTCGCCCGCGAAGTCTATACTCGCGTCGCCGAACGCGTCGGCGCCGACAATGTCGCGCTGGTCACCGGCGAGGAGAAGATCAAGCCGCGCGCGGCGAGCTACTGGGTGGCGACGGTCGAAGCGATGCCGCGCGACGTCGAGGCGGATTTCCTCGCCATCGATGAAATACAGCTCGCCGCCGATCTCGATCGCGGCCATATTTTCACCGACCGGCTGCTCAACTGGCGCGGGCGCCAGGAGACGCTACTCATCGGCGCGGCGACGATGGCGCCGCTTATTTCGGATCTCTTTCCCGGCGCGCCGATCTACACGCGCCCGCGGCTGTCGGAACTGTCATTCGCCGGCGACAGGAAAATCTCGAGGTTGCCGCCGCGCAGCGCCGTGGTCGCCTTTTCCGCCGAAGAAGTCTATGCGATCGCCGAACTGATCAAGCGTCAGCGCGGCGGGGCGGCCGTGGTGCTCGGCGCGCTCTCGCCGCGCACCCGCAACGCGCAGGTCGAACTCTATCAGAGCGGCGACGTCGACTATATCGTCGCGACCGACGCGATCGGCATGGGCCTCAATCTCGACGTGGACCATGTCGCCTTCGCCGCCGACCGCAAATTCGACGGGTTGAGACACCGGCGGCTGACGCCCGCCGAATTCGGACAGATCGCCGGCCGGGCGGGCCGCCATATGAGCGACGGCTTTTTCGGAGCGACGGGACGTTGTCCGCCTTTCGAGGAGGAATTGATCTCGTCCCTGGAGGATCATCGTTTCGATCCGGTGAAAACATTGCAGTGGAGAAACAGCGCGCTCGATTTTTCGTCGATTGACGCTTTGCTCCATTCTCTCGATCGGACGCCGGCGCATCCCGATCTCATTCGCGCGCGGGTCGCGGATGATCAAAGGGCGCTTGAAGCCGCGAGCCGCGACGAAATCGCGCAGCGCAACGCCAAGACGCCGGCCGATGTGGGGCGGCTCTGGGAGGCGTGTCAAATTCCCGATTACCGCAAGACGTCGCCTGCGGCGCATGCCGAGCTGGCGCTGGCCGTATTCGCCTTCATCGCCCGGCGGGGCAAAATCCCCGAGGATTGGATGGCGCGGCAAATCGAGGCGGTCGACCGGGTCGATGGCGACATCGCCACGCTGTCGAATCGTCTGGCGCAAGTGCGCACCGCGAGTTTTATCGCCAATCGTTCCGGCTGGCTCGACGACTCCGAGCATTGGCAGAGCGTCGCGCGTCGGGTAGAGGACAGCATATCCGACGCGTTGCATGACCGACTGACGCAGCGATTCGTCGATCGCCGCACCAGCGTGCTGATGCGCCGCCTAAGAGAGAATGCGATGCTTGAAGCCGAAATCAACGCCGCCGGCGACGTGATGGTCGAAGGCCAGCACGTCGGAAGCCTTCAGGGATTTCGCTTCACGCCCGATCCCGGCGCGGCGGGCGAAGCGGCGAAGGCGCTGAACGCCGCGGCGCAGAAGGCGCTCGCCGGCGAATTCGAAGCGCGCGCGACGCGCGTGTTCGACGCGGTCGACGACGCCTTCGCGCTCGGCAATGACGGACTCATCCGCTGGCTCGGCGAACCCGTAGCTAAAATCGCCGCCGGCCCCAGCGCGCTCGCGCCGACGACTCGGGTGCTCGCTGACGAACAGCTCACCGGCGCGGCGTTGGATAAGGTGAAACAGCGTCTCGATCTTTGGATGGCGCAGCATGTCAAGAAGCTGCTCGGGCCGCTCGAACAGCTCGAAAAGGGCGATGGCCTGGAGGGAGTTACGCGCGGCGTCGCCTTCCAGATCGCGGAAGAACTCGGCGTGCTCGATCGCGCCCGCGTCGCCAAGGAAATCAAGGGATTCTCGCAGGACGACCGCGGCGCGTTGCGCAAGCTCGGCGTGCGCTTTGGCGCCTATCACCTTTACCTGCCGGCGCTGCTCAAGCCGGCGCCGCGCGCCCTGTCGGCGCTGCTCTGGGCGCTGCATCACGGCGGGCTCGAGAATGTGAAGGGTCTTGAAGAAGTGCCGCATCTCGCGGCCTCGGGACGAACCTCCTTCGCCGCCGACGCTTCGATCCACAAGGCCTTCTACCGCGCCGCCGGCTTTCGCGTCTGCGGCGAGCGCGTTGTCCGCGTCGATATTCTCGAACGCCTCGCCGATCTCATCCGACCGGCGATCGCCTATCGTCCCGGGCTGACCGCGGGCGCGCCGCCGCCCGGCGCCGCCGATTCCGACGGCTTCGTCGTCACCGTCGCGATGACCTCGCTGACCGGCTGTTCCGGCGAAGCGTTCTCCTCGATCCTCAAGTCCCTGGGCTATGCAGCGACGCAGCGCCCCGGACCGGCGATCACCGTCGCGCTGATCCCAGCGGCGCCGATGGAGCCGGTGACGCCGAACGCCGAGGCCGCTGCGCCGGAAGCGGCGACCGAGGCCGTTCCTTCCGAGGCGCCCGCCGAAACGCCGATTGTGGCAGCGGAAGGCGCGCCCGAGCCGGAAGCGGCGTCGGCTGTGGAGGCGCCAGCCGAGGCGACCGCCTCCGAGGAGGAAGAGCCGCCGACCGAGGCGCAGGCCTCTCTCCCAGCAGAAGAGCCTGCGGCGGGGCAGCCTGCGCAAAACGCTGCGGCGGCGGAAGCGCAAGTCGAGGCTGAACCGGCCGAGGCCGCGCCGGCCGCGCAAGAAACCATCGAAGTGTGGCGTCCGCAGCGCCATGCCCATACGGGCCCGCGCAGTCGCGAGGCCGGCGTGAGACGCCCGCCGCGCGAACAGGGCGCGGAAGACAAGCTGCCGCCGCGCCGCGACCAGCGGCCGCGCGCCGATGCGCCGGGCAAGGATGCGCGTCCCGCCGGAAAGCCGCGCTTCGAGGGCCGGCCGCCGCGCGACGACGCCCGCCCGCGTCGAGCCTTCGCGCCGCCGGAGCGCCGCGAACGCCAGCCTGACCCCGATTCGCCCTTCGCCAAGCTCGCGGCGCTCAAGGCCGAGCTTGAGAAGAAGGGCAAGTAGCGGGTTCAGCGCCGCCGCCCTCGGCTTCGCCATCGTATTGCCAATAGTGGGGCGGACAACTATTGCTTCCCGGGGGGCGGGCGCGGCCTAGAGCGCGCTGCGAAGCAGAGAAATCCGGTATTTCGCGTAAGAGCGCGCTCTAAGCTTTGAGACCGATCGCGTCATCCGCCTTTGGCTGGTTTCGCCTGAAGGCGGCGCGATCTAGTGCTAGAGGGGCTGATGAAGAAGATTTTGCCCGTTATTATGTGCGGCGGATCGGGAACGCGAGTATGGCCCGAGTCCCGCGAGACGCTGCCCAAGCAGTTCATTCCGCTGGTCGGCGAGCGCTCGACCTTCCAGACGACGATGGCGATGCTGGCTGACCCGGCTTTCGAGCGGCCGATCGTCGTCTCGAATTTCGACTATCGCTTCCTCGTCGCAGATCAGCTGCGCGAGATCGGCGCGCAGGCCGACGTCATATTGGAGCCCTCGCGCCGCGACTCCGGACCGGCGGTCGCCGTCGCGGCGGGCCTCGCCGCGCGCCGCGCGCCCGACACGGTCGTTGTCGTGCTCGCCGCCGATCATGTGGTTCGCGACACGGCGGGCCTCGTCGATCTCTGCAAGCGGGCCGCCGTCGCCGCCGCCGAAGGCTATATCGTGACGCTCGGGGTCAAGCCTGACGGTCCGGCGACCGGCTATGGTTATCTGCGCCCCGGCGAGCCGCTCGCCACCTGCTGCGAAGTCTACAAGCTCGACGCCTTCGTCGAAAAGCCGGACCGCGCGACCGCGCAGGAATATGTCGACGCCGGCTATTTCTGGAACAGCGGCAACTTCATCTTCCGCGCCGATGTGATGCAGTCGGAAATCGCGCAATTCGAGCCCGGCATTTTCTCCGCCGCCGAGGCGGCGATCGAAATGGCCCGCCAGGACCTCGGCTTCATGATTTTGAACGCCGAAGCCTTCGCCCATGCGCCGAAGAAATCGATCGATTACGCGGTGATGGAGAAGACTGAAAAGGCGGCGCTGATCCCGGCCGACATCGGCTGGTCGGACGTCGGCACCTGGCGCGCCGTGTGGGAATTGTCGGAGCGCGACGAATGCGGCAATTCGGTGCGCGGACATGGCGTCGTGATGGATGCGCGCAACGTCCATGTGCGCTCCGAGGACACGCTGACCACCGTCGTCGGCGTCGACGACATCATCGTGGTGACGACGCAGGACGCGGTGCTGGTGCTCAGCCATGAGCATGGCGATCAGGTCAAGCAGCTCGTCGATCAGCTGCGCAGCGAGAACCGGCGCGAAGCCGGCGAGCACAAGCGCATCTTCCGGCCCTGGGGCTATTATCAAGGGATCGACGAAGGCCAGCGCTATCAGGTGAAGCGCATCGTGGTGAAGCCGGGCCAGCGCCTGTCGCTGCAAAAGCATTTTCACCGCGCCGAACATTGGATCGTGGTGCGCGGCACGGCGGAAGTCGGCCGCGACGACGAGATGCATCTCGTGCACGAGAATGAGTCGATCTATCTGCCGATCGGCTGCCGGCACCGCCTGACCAATCCCGGCAAGATCGATCTGGAGCTGATCGAAGTGCAGACCGGCTCCTATCTCGGCGAGGACGACATCGTCCGCTTCGAGGACGCGTATAATCGAGGGTGATCACGGCGTTCACGACGAAGCGTTCGGGCCGAAACCCCTGGCCCCTCACCTCACCTCTCCCCGCAAGCGGGGAGAGGGCCGGCCAGCGTCTCGCCCTTGCGGCAAGGCGATCGCGTTCGCCAAGGTTTCAGTTTAAGCAGCGGCGCCGACCGCTTCTTCTCCCCGCTTGCGGGGAGAAGTGAGATGAGGGGCTGGGGGTCGTCGCGCAGCGGTTCGATATGTCCGATCCCCTCATTAAAATCTGCGGTCTTTCCTCGCCCGATACTCTCGCTGCGGCGATCGAGGCCGGCGCGGATATGGCGGGCTTCGTCTTTTTCGAGAAAAGCCCGCGCCATATCGATCTTGAAACCGCGCGCACGCTCGGCCTTCTCGCTCAGGCGCGCATCGGCAAGGTGGCGCTCACCGTCGACGCCGACGACGCCGCGCTTGACGACATCATCGACGCGCTCGCGCCCGATTATCTGCAGCTTCATGGCAAGGAAACGCCGGCGCGCGTCGCGCAAGTGAAGGCGCGCTTCGGCCTGCCGGTCATAAAGGCCGCGGGCGTCGCGACGGCCGCCGACGTCGAGGCGGCGCGGGTCTATGAAGGCGTCGCCGACGTCATCCTCTTTGACGCCAAGCCCGCGCCGAACGCCGCCGTCCCCGGCGGCGCCGGGATTGCCTTCGACTGGACTCTGCTGCGCAGCGTCGCCGCCAAACAATGGATGCTCTCGGGCGGGCTCGATCCCGACAATGTCGCCGAGGCGATACGCCTGACCGGCGCCCGCGCGGTGGACGTATCGTCGGGCGTCGAACGCGAACGCGGCGTCAAGGACGCGGAAAAGATCGCCGCCTTTGTCAAAGCCGCGCGGCTTTCATAGCGCCGCGCGAGGCGCTAATAAGTTTCCGAGAATGGAGGGCCCGAGCATCCGTTCTCCCGTTTACGGGAGAAGGTGTCGTCGCGAAGCGGCGACGGATGATGGCCCTCGCCCGACCCTGCTTCGCAGGGCCACCCTCTCCCGCAAGCGGGAGAGGGAGCGCCCATGGAACACGCCCCGTGAATAAGCCGCTGCCCAATTCCTTCCGCGCCGGTCCTGACGAAAACGGCCGCTTCGGCATTTTCGGCGGGCGTTTCGTCGCCGAAACGCTGATGCCGCTCGTGCTCGACCTCGAGGCGGCTTACGAGAAGGCAAAACACGATCCGGCCTTTCACGAAGAACTCGCCGGCCTTCATAAGCATTACGTCGGGCGCCCGAGCCCGCTCTATTTCGCCGAGCGCATCACCGATTTTGTGCGCGAGCGCGCCGGCGAGGACAAAGGCGCCAAGGTCTATTTCAAACGCGACGAACTCAACCACACCGGCGCGCATAAGATCAACAATGTGCTCGGCCAGATTCTGCTCGCGCGGCGCATGGGCAAGAAGCGCATCATCGCGGAGACCGGCGCCGGCCAGCATGGCGTCGCCACCGCCACCGCCTGCGCGCGCTTCGGACTCGATTGCGTCGTCTATATGGGCGCGGTCGACGTCGAGCGGCAGAAGCCGAATGTCTTCCGCATGAAGATGCTGGGCGCCGAGGTGCGGCCGGTGCAAAGCGGCGCGCGCACGTTGAAAGACGCGATGAATGAAGCGCTGCGCGACTGGGTGACCAATGTCGCCAACACCTTTTATTGCATCGGCACGGCGGCGGGGCCGCATCCCTATCCGGCGATGGTGCGCGACTTTCAATCGATCATCGGCAATGAAACCCGCGTGCAAATGCAGGAGATGGAAGGGCGGCTTCCGGATTCGCTCGTCGCTTGCATCGGCGGCGGCTCCAACGCGATCGGTCTCTTCCATCCGTTTCTCGACGACGCCAGCGTCGAGATTTACGGGGTCGAGGCGGCGGGCCATGGCGTCGACGTGCCGAACGGCCATGCCGCCTCGCTCACCGGCGGGCGTCCGGGCGTGCTGCATGGCAACCGCACCTATCTCTTGATGGACGACGACGGCCAGATTCTCGAAGGCCATTCGATTTCGGCGGGCCTCGATTACCCCGGCATCGGCCCGGAGCATTCATGGCTGCATGAGATCGGCCGGGTGAAATATCTCAACGCCACCGACAGAGAGGCGCTCAACGCCTTTCAGCTCTGCTCGAAATTGGAAGGCATTATCCCGGCGCTGGAGCCGTCGCATGCGCTGGCGAAAGTGTTCGAACTCGCGGCGCAAAAGCCGCGCGATCATCTGATGGTGATGAACATGTGCGGCCGCGGCGACAAGGATATTTTTACCGTCGCCGAGCATTTGGGTGGGATGTAAAGCCTGCGTCATCACGAAGAGCAAAGCGACGAAGCGATGCAGAGCCGATTCGTGACTCTGGATTGCTTCGCTTCGCTCGCAACGACGACCTTACGTCTATGGTCCGGTCTTTGACACGCACCGCTTCGCGATCTCGTTGAGCCGTCGCCCTCGTTCAGCCTCGTCCTTCACGCCGGCGAGCGCCTTGCTGCTGATCGCTTCGCGCGCCGTGCATTCGCAGGCGTCGTGGCACAGCTTGCCTTCGCCGCCCTCTTCGAAACAGCGCGCCTCGCATGAGGCGACGAAATCCGTCGTGTCGATGGCAGGCGGCGCGAGATAGGCGAGGCCGAGAAACAGCGCGAAGAGCGCTGGCTGATGCACGAGATAGATGGGGAGGCTGTGGCGGCCAAGGAAGGTTAGCCATGCCCTCTTCCCATTTACGGGGAGAGGGCCGCCCCTCACCCCTGCCCTCTCCCCGTAAACGGGGAGAGGGAGTTTGGCCGCAGCGACCCCAAGCAGCAGCGCGCCCGCCCAGGGAAAGAGCGGACGCCAGTCCTGGGTGAAAGGTTCGCTGGTCGACAAGCCGATCCATTGCAGCCAATCGGCGTTGAAGATGGGCGAGGCGAGAAACTCCGCGCCGACAAGGAAAAAAGCGCCGCCCGCGAGCGCCGCCGGCCAGGGCGCGAGAAGAAAGGGAACCGCGATCAGGCTGGCGAGCGCGATGCAATGCAGAATGCCAAAGAACACGAAAGCCTTGGGAAAGGCGACATAGGTGCCCGCCGTCACCAGCGCCGCCGCCGCGACGATGATCGCGAAACGGCGCCAGAAGGCTGGCCAGCGCATGTGATCGCGATGCGCCAGCACCAGCGCGACGCCGGCGATGAACAGAAAAGCGAAGGCGATCGAGTGACCGAAAATCTTGACCGGCGCCGACCAGGGAAGATTGGCCGGCGCATAGCCGAAATGCGCCAGATCCCAGATGAGGTGAAAAACGACCATCGCCAGGACGGCGAGGCCGCGCGCGGCGTCGAGCGCCTGCCAGCGGGTTTGGCTCATCGGCGCGCGGAGGCCGGCGGCGCGCCGAGAAATTTGCTGAACGCCATGTCCGGCGCCGAGAGATTATGGCGCGACGGCAGATGGCGGCCGACCCAGACTTCCGTGGCGCTGGCGCCCGGGAAGCGAATGACCGGCGCCTCCTCCCAGCCCTTGCCGCGCTTGCTGCGCCAGGCGACGATCGCCGCGTCGCTCATCGTTTCCATGGCGTACATTGACCGCAGCGCTGCGAAGGGCAGCCCGTTCGGCATCGCCTGATCGAAGGAGACGTCGAGCGTCAGGCGATCCTGGTCGACGCTTCTAATCGTGACGCGCCCCTCGCCGCCGCGCTGAAATTTGAGAATGACGCTGCGGTTTTGCGGCTCAAAGACGATTTCCTCGAGATCGACGATCGGCCGCTCCTGGGTCTCGACCGGTCCGACGAGGAAGGACGAGCCATAGGCCGTCCAGCGCATGTCGTCGAAGGGCAGCGGCCGCGCCCGCCAATAGCCGTCGGGCGGATAGAGCACCATGATCTCCTCGGCGCGCTCGCGGTGCCACATCCAGAACTGGATGAGATGGAGGCCGCGCTCCACGGTGTCGCCGACGCGCACAGGCACGTCATTCGGGCGCCAGAAGGAGGGAAAAGTATAGCCGGTCAGCCAGAAATCCGGCGTCTCCCAGAACGTCTTACGGCGCGCCCGCGAAAACGCCTTGGGATCGATGGCAAGATCGCAGCTCGACCAGTCCGGCGCCCAGCGGTCCGAGGCGATGGTGTTGATATAGGAGGGATGCACCGCCTGGATTTGCAGGCTGCGCAGTCGCGGCGAGATGAAATCGAGCTCGATATTGTCCTTTTCGGCGCAGAGCTCCGGCACCGAATTATTCTCCACCCGCACCTGCAGCTCTTCGGCCGTTTCGGGAAGCTCCGCGAAGGCCGGGCCAGCCAAAGCCAAGCCGCCGGCGCCCAGAAGGAAGCGGCGTCGATCGAATGCCGTCATCTAGCGAAAGTCCTGTCGCCTTTGAGATATTTAACGCGCGCGAGAGGCGCGCGCTTAAAATCTTTCGCTTGTCCCAAAGGCGAAAACAAGGAGCGGCACGCCTTGGTTGGCGCGCCGCCTCCTTTAAAAAACGCGCGCCCCGCGTTCAGTTGCTGAAGTCGAAGAACGAGGGAAGCGGATTGCCATAAGCTTGTCGGGGTCGCGGCGCCGAATGGCCCGCCGCGCCGCGCCGGGCGCTGCCGTAATAATGGCCGCGCGGCGGTGCGCCGCTGATCGAAATCCTGCCGCCTTCATTCTGCACCATTTGATAGAGCATCGCCGCATGGCCGGGCGACAGGCGCACGCAGCCATGCGAGGCCGGGCGGCCGAGCATGCCGGTTTCATAGGACCCATGGATCGCGTAGCCGCCGCGAAAGAAAATCGAATGCGGCATCGGCGACATATGATATTTGCGCGAGTAATGCATCGGCTGCATGCCGGTCGGCGCGAAGGAGCCGCGCGGCGTGGAATAGCCGGCGCGGGCGGTCGACACCGGCCAGGAATAGCTGCCCGATGAAGACTGGACATGCATGGTCTGGGTTGAAAGATTAATATGAATATGGGTGGTGGCGTTGGCCGCGCCCATGGCGGCGAAAAGCAAACTAATTGCGGGGGCGATGACGGGAAAACGCATGACGGACTCCTGACGCAACGCATAAGCGACTAGGCCGGCATACTTGCTCTGGCTTGGCGCTGCATCAAACTAAATGAAGCGTTAAGGTTTCGCGGCAAGGATAAAGGCGCAAAGCTTTGCGCCTATCGAGATTGGGGGCGAGACGCCCATGACGGATTGGACATTGCGGGCGCTTCGAGCCGCGCTGTTGGGCTTGGCGGCCTTTGCCGGGGGCGCTTACGCGCAGGACAAGGGCACGCTCGATCCCAAGCCCCTGCCGCCGCTCGCCAATCCGTCCAGTCCCGGCACGCCGGCGCGGGAACTCTTCGGCCGCGCCGAGGAAGGGGCGCCGCTTCGTCCGGACCCGATCGGCTTCTATTCGCGCGGCTGTCTCGCTGGCGGCGAGCCGCTGCCGATCAACGGCCCGCATTGGCAGGTCATGCGCCTGTCGCGCAACCGCAATTGGGGGCATCCCAATCTCATCGCCTTCCTGAAGCAATACACGGCGAAAGCGGCGAAGGAATCGGGCTGGCCGGGCCTCCTCATTGGCGACATGTCGCAGCCGCGCGGCGGGCCGATGCTCTCGGGCCACGCCTCGCATCAGATCGGCCTCGACGCCGATATCTGGCTCGCGCCGATGCCCAATCGCGAACTCACCCGCGAAGAGCGCGAGGACATGATGTCGACGGACGTCGTGCGCGATGACCGTCTCGATGTCCGCCCCGATGTCTGGAGCGACGGCCATGTCGCGGTGATCCGCGCCGCGGCGATGGACCCCGGCGTGCAGCGGATTTTCGTCAACGCCGCGATCAAGCGCGCGCTCTGCCGGGTCGCGCAGGGCGAGAGCTGGATGCGCAAGGTGCGCCCGATGTGGGGCCATAATTACCACTTCCACATCCGGCTTTTCTGCCCGAACGGCTCGAATTGCCGCGACCAGGACCCGACGCCCGCCGGCGACGGCTGCGACGCCTCGCTGGCCTGGTGGTTCAGGGACGAGATCATTCATCCAAAAGGGGGGCCGTCGAAGAGCTGGCCGCCGATGACGATGGCCGGACTGCCCGCCGCCTGCCGCGAGGTTTTGCGCGCGAAATAAGCGTCAGACGAAATCCGTTTGATCTGCTCGGCTGTCATTCCAGACGCGCGCAACGCGCGCGATCTGGAATCCAGAGCAAAACCGGCGTTCTTGGATTGTCCCTGGATTCCCGGTCAAGCCTTCGGCCTGCCGGGAATGACGCAGCCCGAGCGAACCGATCAGCCGGAATTCGGATCAGAAAGAGGACTCGCCGAGCGGGCAGGCGACGCCGGTGCCGCCGAGACCGCAATAGCCGCCGGGGTTCTTGGCGAGATATTGCTGGTGATATTCTTCGGCGTAATAGAACGGCGGGCAA
The DNA here is from genome assembly GCF_046349115.1 of Methylocystis sp. Taxonomy (GTDB): domain Bacteria; phylum Pseudomonadota; class Alphaproteobacteria; order Rhizobiales; family Beijerinckiaceae; genus Methylocystis. Next base: position 109,831 of record NZ_JAXMCX010000006.1, read on the forward strand.
TCGGCGATTTCCGTCGTGATCACGCCGAGCCCGGCCTTCGTCAATACGCGTTGATACATGGCGCGCGACTCATTCGCGACGGCAAGTTGTTCAGGCGTCGAGACATAGATCGCCGAGCGATATTGCGTGCCATGGTCATTGCCCTGGCGCATGCCCTGGGTCGGATCATGGCCCTCCCAGAAGAGGCGCAAGAGCTGCTCGAAAGTGATGGCCGGCGGCTGATAGACGACGTGAACCACTTCGGCATGGCCGGTGCGGCCGCTGCAGACATCCTCATAGGTCGGATTTTTGGTCATGCCGCCGGCATAGCCGACCGCCGTCACATAGACGCCCTCGCCGGCCTGCCAGAATTTGCGCTCGGCGCCCCAGAAACAGCCCATGCCGAAGAGGACCTGCTGCGACCCCAGCGGAAACGGCGGATCGAGCGGGCGGCCATTGACGAAATGGCGTGTCCCGTGCGGCACGGGCGTTTCGCGGTCGGGAATCGGTCGAAGCAGCTTGGAAAGAAAGAGTTCGTCGAAGATCGCCATGGCGCCGATATAGTGCGGGTCCCGGACTTAAACTAGCGGCGGGCGTAATAGAGCGGCGCTTGGCGGCGATGGCTGAGCAGGATGAGCAGCGCGCCGACGCCGCCGAAGGCGACGCTGACCGGCGCCGTCATCAGCGTGGTCAGGACCGGGTCCCAGAGAAACCCCGAGACATTTTCGACGCTCGCCTGGATCGACTGATAGAGGCCGGGAAAGACCGACGACGCGCCCCGGTTGATGCTTGTCACCATCAGCCGCCCGGCGGCGATCGAGCGGGTGCCGTCGACGATGAGGGCGATGAAGCCGCCGGCGAGCAGCAGCAGGCCGATCAGTCTGGTGAGAAGTCGCAGCATGGTCTCTTCGTTGGCTTGGCGCTTGGGCGTGAATCGGCGCAAGCAAGAATAGGCGCCGCCGCCGCGCCTGTCCATGCGCCGTCTCGATGCGCCGTCTCCATGCGCCGCCCGCCGGCCGTTTTGCGTTCGATGCGCGGCGATTGCGTTTAGGGCGCGCGTGAATATATTGCGCGCTTCGCGGAGGGGTGGCCGAGTGGTTGAAGGCGCACGCCTGGAAAGTGTGTATGCGGGAAACCGTATCGCGGGTTCGAATCCCGCCCCCTCCGCCACTTTCTATTGATGTTATAAACTACTGTATCTTCAATTATTTGTGACGGCAGCTTGGTGAAGCGTCCGCCACGTGGCCGACATATGTATCCCGCGAACTAGCCCAAAGGAGCCGGGCAGATGTTCCTTCTCAACGGCCGCGGCGTTGGTTCTCAGCGACAACGGCCGTTGATCGACGCAGAGATTTTGTGGGCGCTCTTGTCCAGGACGTAAAGGCTTATCACTCCGGTTTGGCGGTCGATATTCCCGCCCTGGTCCTTCCCGGCATTCTTGAAGACATAGAACCTTTGATCCTTCTGAATTAGCGAAAAGGCTGTCCCGAGATTGCCGACACCAGTTAGCGTCACAACCTTGCCTTTGATCTCGACCGAGAACGGCTCGATCGGCGTTTCGGTCTTCTGACTCCCTTGCTGAAGACTTCCCTCACATTGGAAAGTTATCGGGGCGTCTTCGGCAACGACGAGTCGAGATGAGAGAATCAGAATAGCCGCGCTCGCCGCCAGCAGTCGCATCGCCTGGGTCCTTTCAGTTGCGCCAGCCGTCATCCTGCGGCGTCGCGCTAAGCGCCTAATCCAAGCTTGAGGCGAGAGTGCGGTCAGGCATTCAATTGGCGCGTAGCGCGGGACCATGCGAATGACCTGGCGTCCATAGTGGGAGCCACGCCGCTCTGCTCCGCCGCGCGCCCATGCGCAAGTATCGCCACAACGTTCTGTGTGTCCCTGTGGACTATGAAGTTGTCGCTCCGGCCATCGCGCGGGAACTGGCGGCCATGTTACGGGAGAGGGCTGAAAGACGCTCTGAGAAGATCGTCTGAGCGAACGGCGCGCTGACCGCGCCTGTTAGTTTCGGGACGCTCCCTCAATCGAGCGCAGTTCGGCCGCCGCCGGGGCTCGCATGCTCGAATTAAGCTTCCGCAGCATCGTCACGCAGAGTTCCTTCACGGTCTCATCTTCAACCGTGTCGGCTAGCTTGGCCAAATGGCAGAACGCCATCGTGCGCTGAGAAACAGCGTCCGCATATTCCGCCGGATCGGTCAAATTGAGAATGTCGTCGTGACTGCTGTCGTCAGACATGACGCAGAAACTCCAAGCTACTCGTTACGGGTGACGCCAGACAAGGCTCAGCCGAGGGGCCGATTTTATCAGGCGGGCGGTTCGGAAGCCAAGCAACTCTTGCGCATAGCCCCGCCTTAATGAAAGGCGTATGTCTGTAAGGGTATATCTCAACGGTAAGGCGAAAATGGCGGCGAATAGGCATCCGTTAGTTTTGACTTGTCCCAACGGACATAATACTGTGCGGACACAATCCTAACGGACACAGGGTCGCCTCATGAAAACGATCCTCTATGCGCGCGTCTCGACGCTGGACCAGACCATCGGCCACCAAGAAGCCCAAGCCCGAGCGGCTGGGTTCGCTATCGACCTTGTGGTTGCCGACGAAGGCATGTCGGGCCTTCGTGTTCCCCTTGCCGAGCGTCCGCAGGGCCGCCGCTTGTTCGATATGCTGCGATCCGGGGATACGCTTGTCGTTCGTTGGGTGGATCGCCTCGGGCGCAACTACGCCGACGTGACGGACGCCATTCGGGAGTTTATGCGCCGAGGCGTCATCGTTCGAACCGTCATCAATGGGCTCACCTTTGACGGCGCGACGACGGACCCCATGCAACAAGCCGTGCGGGATGCGCTAATCGCGTTCCTGTCGGCGACGGCTCAAGCCCAAGCAGAGGCCATGAAGGAAGCGCAGCGCGCCGGGATCGAACACGCGAAAGCAAACGCGCAAGAGAGTAAATACCGCGGCCGGAAGCCAAGTTACTCACGCACGCAGTTTGAAGCGGTCCGCGACATGCTCAATCAAGGAACGGGCGTCGGTTCTGTCGCGGCCGCGACGGGACTTTCACGGCAGACCGTCTACCGTATCAGGAACAACGCAGCGGGCGCTGAGGCGGCCCTCGCGGAATGGGGAATGTAGCGGAGTTGGCATAACCCGCGCGGCAGTGAGAGCCCTCCGCCCAAATGTGCGCCCAATTCCACCCGATTAAGCGGGGCTTGAGGAAATTCGCCCGCGCCGAAGCGGCAGTTGAAGCCGATGACCCCCGCATCTTGATGTGGATGGATCGAGGCGACGCCTTCAGGCGCGCTCGACCATCATATAAATTGCGCCGCCGAAGCCGGTTTTTCGCGTGAGGCGCACTCTAAGAAATTGAAACCGACCACGTCATTCACATTAGGGCGATTCCGTCCAAATGCGGCGCGATCCAGCGACCGTCCCGAGACGACATGACCCGGCTTCGTCTCCACCCCGAACGACATCTCGTCCAGCGGATCGGTTGGCTGCGCGCCGCGGTGCTTGGCGCCAATGACGGCATCGTCTCGACCGCAAGCCTCATCGTCGGCGTCGCCGCCGCCGCGTCGATGCGCGAAGACGTGCTGATCGCCGGCGTCGCCGGTCTCGCGGCCGGCGCGATGTCGATGGCGGCGGGCGAATATGTCTCGGTCAGTTCCCAGTCTGACGCCGAAAAGGCGGATCTGGCGCGCGAGCGCAAGGAGCTGAGCGAGCACGCCGAACTCGAAAGGGAGGAGCTGGCCCAGATTTACGTCGGGCGCGGAATCGAGCCGGACCTCGCCCGCCAAGTCGCGCTGCAGCTGATGCAAAAGGACGCCCTCACCGCCCATGCGCGCGACGAATTGGGCCTTTCGGATATCGTCGCCGCGCGGCCGATGCAGGCGGCCTTCGCCTCGGCCGTCACCTTCGCCTCGGGCGCCGCTCTGCCGCTGATCGCGGCGTGGCTTGCGCCGCGCGAGGCGATCGTGCCGATCGTGTCCGCCGCCACTCTGGCGTTTCTCGCGCTGCTCGGCGCGATCGGCGCCCGGGCCGGCGGCGCCCCGATCCTTCGGGCGATGGTCCGCGTCACCTTCTGGGGCGCGCTGGCGCTGGCGCTGACGGCGGGCGTCGGCGCGATTTTCGGCCTGGCCGTGTGACGGGCGCGATCGGCGCTTTAAGGGGAATGGAGCAGCATATGATTCGTCTGGGCTTTGTCGCGATCCTTGGCTTGGCGTCGGTTTCGGCCGGCGCATCCCTCGCGGAGCAGCGCGCGCCGGCGGAAGTCATGACCGAAATCGCCCGGACGACGAAAACCGCGACAGGGCAGCCGATCGCGCTTGCGCCGGGGCCGCTGCAGGTCGTCGCGACGATCTACGCCCTCTCCCCCGGCGTCAAACTGCCGGAGCACAAGCATCCCTTCCAGCGCTACGCCTATGTTCTTGAAGGCGAGCTCACCGTCCAGCAGGCCGATTCCGCGTCGCGCGTCTACCGCGCCGGCGACTTCATCGTCGAGAGCGTCGACGGCTGGCATTTCGGCGCCGCGACGGGGAGCGGCCCGGTCAAACTTCTGGTCATCGACCAGACGCCGCCCGGCGCCGAGATCACGATCGACCGGCCCTAATGGCGCCGCGTTGGGACGGTCGGCCAAACGCCGCGCGATCTACCGCAGCTTGATCGTCAGATCGGTGCCGACGGCGCCGGTCTCGCTGCTGACCGGCTGGTCCGAGATGATAAGCGACGCGCCGGTCCAAAGCCGATCGCCGATTCGATCGCGAACGTCCTTCGGAATGTCGACGCGCTCCAGGGCCTCGGTCGGGCTCGTCGTCGTGCGCAAGCTCCAGCCCATCCCGGCCTCGTTGGACGCGGTCTTTCTGCGCGTGACCGGCTCTTCGCCGAGGTGGACAGGCATCGAGACGACATGCCATTTCAGCGACTTCCCATCGTCGCTCGCCGCCGTCGCAACATAAAGATGCGATCCCAGCGGCGTTTTCGGATCCCTAATGTCGATCGGCGCGTCGAACAGCGGCGCGAGACCCTGGCGCACATAGATGCGCCCTTCCTTCTTGCTGATCAGCATCGAAATCGGCGCCGCGCGCCGCTCGGCGTCTTTCTGAGCGGCGACGGCGGTCGCCGCCGCGGTTCGCGCCTCGTCGAGGCGTCGATCGACGTCGGCGAATTCCGATTCGCTGGCGTTCGCGGCCGTTCGCGCCCGTTCGAGCTTCGCCGTGGCGTCGGCGAGAACGGCGTCGGCGTTGGTCTTCGCGAGCAGCGCCGCGTCCTCGACGAGGAGCGCCCGTCCATAGGCGATCGTCAGGCGGTCGGCCTTGGTTTTGGCCAGCGCGTCGCCGGCCGACGCCTCACGCTCCGCCGTCTCGGCAGGATCGCGCTGGCTCGCGGCCGAGGCTGTCACCGCGTCATATGTCGCGGCGGCGGCGTCCGCTTTGCGGCTCGCCCACGCCTGCGCCGCTTCGGCGGCGCTGAGTTCCGCCGCGGCCCGCGCCGCCTCTTTCTGCTTGGCGCCGACGTCGAGGGTCAGCGCCTTGACCGCCTTGACGGCGGCGGCGGCTTCGGCGACCGCCTTGGCCTTGAGCTGCTGCGCATATTGATGCGGATTGACCATCGCCGGTTCCGCGACGGCGCTCGGCGGGGCGCTGGCCGATGGCGCCGTCTTCTCGGCGCCGGCCTCGATTTTCGGCTGTTCCGCCGGTCGCGCTGGATTGGCGTCAGGCGCATCCGTGGCGACGGACGCCTCTTTTTGCGCCTCGACAGGCGCGGTTTCGGCTTTGACGGCGGCGGCCGGTTCGGCCTCGACCTTCGGCTGCTCGGCCTGGGGGTGCGGCTTGTCGGCGGACGCCTCGGCGACGGCGGGGGATGGTTTCTGGTCCGCGGCGGGGTCGGCCTTTGCCGCATTGGCCGCGTCTCCGCCTGTCTCGATCTCGGGCTTCTCCGCCTTGGGCGGGGGAGCGGCCGACGCTGGCGTCGCCGCGACTGGCGCGCCGGACTCGCTCTTTTCGGGCTCGGCGGACGTCCGCAGCTTCGGCTGGGGCAGCAGCGCGTGTTCGAATTCGACGGGCGTCACCTCATGCGGCGAAATGACGACCCGCTCGCCGATCCTGGTCATGCCCCAGAGCTTGGCGGCGAATGCGGCGGGCAGCCTGATGCAGCCATGCGAGGCCGGATGGCCGGGCACCACGCCAAGATGCATGGCGACGCCCGACCAGGTGATCCGCTGCATGAAGGGCATCGGCGCGCCGGAATAGATATTCGAGCGATGGAAACGCTCGCGGCCGATAATGCTGAAAATGCCTTTCGGCGTCGGATGTCCGGCCATGCCTGTCGAAATCGCCGAACGCACGACGAGGCCGTGATGATTATAGATCGACACATGCTGATCGGCGATCGATGCGACCAGAAAAAGCGGTCGATCGAGCTGCGGCGCATCGGCCTTGGCCTCGCGCGCCGACGTCGTCGCGCCGGTCTTATCACCCGCCGTCGGCGACGTTTTCTTTCCTCCGGCGTGGCGCGGTCGAGCGACATGCCTAATCTCTCGCGGCGCCGCCCGAGGCAGGCTGTCACCGTTCCAAAAGAAAAAGCCCTGCGCCATAGCGGGGGCAAACGAACAGTCAAGCGTCGCGGCGAAGCCCGCGGCCAGAGCCACTGTCGAGAAAAGCCGGGCGCGAGAGCGCGTTCTCAAACGCATGTTCCGCTCCAAACGTGGTTGACCGCCTTTTTGAGTAAGGCGAATCTCTCATTTAATCGATAATCAATGGCTAATCCGAGGCCGGATTAGCCAGCCAAGTTCAAGATTTCACGCGGCATGCCTAAGCATTTGAGCCTCCCGATTATGGCTGATCGCTTGGAACCGGCGCGACCGGCGGATCATTCATCTCGGCGAGAAGATGCTTCTTCATGATTTAATGAGGTATTCTGCAGCTAGGCGATCTTACGGACCTCCCCTCAAGACGCCTCATCTTGAAAGCGAATATTTGTCTTGAGCGTAACCCTTCAAGTCGCAATGACCGATTCGAGACGGCGATTGTGCATAAATCCGCGCCAAGCGGCAACGCCCGGTCTCAGTTCTGGGCTTAACGATAAAATCACCATGCGCGCCGCGCCTTTGCGAGAAATCTTCCAATCGCCGCATAAGCGGCGTCCGCCTCGTTCAACAGGCCTGGAAAGAAGAAGAAGCCATGCGGCATGGCGTTCCCGACGAAATGCTCGACCGTCACGCCCGCCGCTTTCAATTTTTCGGCGAAGGCGCGATTGTCGTCGAGCAGCGGATCGGCTGTTCCGCTGACGATCAATGTTCGCGGACAGCCGCTCAAATCGGCGCGCGCCGGGCTTGCCCAGGGATGATCCCACTGCCGCGCCGTGGTCAGATAGGCGGCGCGCGCAAACGCCATGAAGGGCGCATCGATCACGAGGCCGGCCGGCGCCAGCCGCTCGAACGACGGAAATTGTTCGAAGCGAAAATCCGTGACCGGACAAAGCAGCACGGTCGCAAGAACCGACAAGCGCTCCTCGCGCGCTCTGATCGCCAGCGCCGCGGCGAGATTGCCGCCGGCGGAATCTCCGCCGAGCAACAGGCGCGATGGATCGCCGCCGATCTCGCCGCCTTTTTCATGGAGCCAACGCAGAACCGCCATGCAATCGTCGAGGCCGGCGGGGAACGGCCATTCCGGCGCCCAACGATAATTGACGCTGACGACGATGACGTCATTTTCGGCGGCGATGCGGCTGGTGATGAAGCCCGTGTCTTCCGATCGTCCGACGACGAAACCGCCGCCATGGACATAAAGCATCATTGGACGCGGGCCTTCGCCGGGCGGCGAAAAACATGCGCAGCGGATCGGTCCGGCGTCCGAAGCAACGGCGAGCGTTGAAACCGACACTTGCGGATAGAGCTGCGCCGCGCTCGCGGGAAGTTCGGCCGGGTCGACCGTCAGGCCCTCGCCCCTGTAACAGGCGCGCACGGGCGCCATCATCATGTCGCGCATCGCGACTGGCGCGCGCAGTTTCATCAGCACGCGATAGAAGGACGCCGCCGGATCATTTTCGGAAAAATTCGTGACGCCCGGTCCGTCGGCGCGCTCATCGACGAAGACGGACGCGGAGGCAGGGCCATGTTTTGCGTCCGTCATTAATCCTTCTCCAAATCGTCGCGATTGCGCGACGGGCGCAGCCGCTCAGTTTAAATCGCAGCACTCGCGACCAGCGCCCCAAGCGCCTCGGCCGCCGACAGTACGAAATCGATCGGCGCATCGATGCAATTGGCGGCGCCAAATTGACAGGACGCAGCCGCAAGAACAATAATCAGGACCTGTCGTCTGCGGGGGCGAATTCCATGATTGACAATGATTCCGGCGTTGAACGTCGGCTTTCGCGCCGATCCTTGCTGTTCGGCGCCTTGACGCTGCCACTTGTCGTTTTGGATCCCGAGCCGGCGTCGGCGCAATTGGGGCTCATCGGCGCGATACTCGGAGGATTCCGCTTCCGCCGGCGCCGCTACGGCGGTTACGCCCATCACTATCATGCGCGTCCCCATTACGCGCATCATCGCGGACGCGTCCGCGTCGCAAGTCATCATCGCCGTCACGGCGGCGGAGGCGGCGGCGGTTCTGGCGGCGGCGGGGGAATTGGCCACGTCGACTAATCGCGGACTGGAAAGATCGCGTCGCAAGAATTCTATCGGATGCGGCGCAAGGCCTCCGCTGCATTGGCGTCGCCCTGAGCGCTCGCTTTGCTGTACCAGTCCTTGGCTTCCCGGCGGTCTCTCTTGCGGCCGCCCGCCCCGCCTTCATAAATCCGCCCGAGCTGAAATTGCGCTTTGGCGTGACCTGACCGCGCCGCTTTCTCCCACCAGTCGGCGGCCATTCTTTCGCGCAGCCTTACGTCGTCCGCGACTTCATCGACCAATCCATTCGTATACATTTTCCCGAGCTCATATTGCGCGTCTGGGTTACCCTGCTCAGCCGACATTTTCAGCCATTTGAACGCATCATCGAGTTTTTGGTGTCCGGGCGTTTGTAGATACAGCATCCCCAACTCATATCGCGCCTTTTGATCGCCGTCGCGCGCGCGGCTTTCGGCGCGCGCGAACTTCGATTCAAGCTCGTCTTCCCTGGACCTTCGGTCATATGTTGGAACTGTCGACGCTTGGTTTTCGTCCACGCCGAAGGTGGTGCTGTTACGCGGCGCGGCGCGGCGATTGCCGACGTCGGCGTCCTGCCATCGGGAGTCGTCGCCGCGACTCCTCTTATCTGGGAGCGAGATCTCCCTGGTTTTGCGTTCGTCGGAAGAGAAGGAAGGCTCGAGGCCAAGATACAGAGATCCAAGAATTGCAACGGCGCCGACGCCGACCAGTACGCCCTGCGCCGCCGGATGCAGCCCCTTGAAGCGGCGCACCGCCGTCGCGCTGCGGCTTTTCGCCAAGGCGATCAGCTTGGTCGACAGGCGTTCGGGCGTGGGCACGTCGCGCTCGGCGGTCGAATCCTGAACCAGATGTCCCGCGTTGCGGATGATGGCGGAAGCGTCGATGCGCAGCGCCGTCGCGCCGAGCGCGTCGCTGAAGGCGCGCAAATTGGGGAAACGGTGCTCCGGACGCTTCGACAGCGCCGTCATGATCGCCGATTCAATTTCGGGCGTCACGCCGGAGATTCGCGGCACGAGCGGCGGCGCCTCGGCGTGAATCTGCGCCTGGGTGAGGTCATATTCGGTCGCGCCCGAAAATGGCGGCGCGCCGGCGAGCAATTCATAAAGCACGACGGCGAGCGAATAGAGATCGCTTCTTTCGTCGCCTTCGCCGCCGCGGCATTGTTCCGGCGACATATAGAGCGGCGTGCCGACCGCAGTGCCGGCGCGCGTGAGACGCACGCTGCCGCGCACTCGCGCTATGCCGAAATCCATGATTTTGATTCGGCCGTCGTCGGCGACCATCAGATTCGACGGCTTAATGTCGCGATGGATGACGCCCATCTGATGCGCATAAGCCAGACCGTCCGCCGCCTGCGCGATGACGGCGAGACTTTCCTTGACGCCGAGCGGCTTGCCGCGCTCCTGCAATATTTCGTCGAGCGGGCGGCCATGCACGAGCTCCATGACCATAAAAAGATTGCTGCCCTCGAGCACCGGCGAATAGAGGGTGGTGATGTTGGGATGATTGAGCTTGGCGAGACTCGTCGCTTCGGCGCGGAACCTTCCGACGAAGTCTGGGTCCTGAGTGAGTTCGGCGCGCAGCGATTTGATCGCCACCTCGCGCTCGAGGAACGTGTCGACGGCGGCGTGCACCTTGCCCATCGCGCCCGTGCCGAGCAGCTTGACGACTCGATAATGTCCGATCATTTGCGGGTCGCTCATGGCTCAACCCTCCGCGATGGCTTCGATCTTCAGCGTCGGCGCGCCTGCCGGCGGATCGACGATGTTGATCCGTTGCGTCGCCGCCTGGCCGTTCGATTCTGTCGGCGCGGCGCGCTCGACGACGAACACGCCGACTGAAATATTGTCGTAACCGCCGGCCGCGAGCGCCGCGTCGATCAAGGCGGCGCAGGCCGCTCCCGGCGGAAGGCGCGAAACGATCCGCGCGATGTCGGCGTCGCTCGCGAGATTGGACAGACCGTCGGAGCACAAAATGAGCCGGTCGCCCAATCGCAAGCGCATTCCTTCGGACCAGAGCTCAGGAGAAATCTCCTGGCGCGTTCCAAGCGCCTGCAGAATGACATTGCCGCCAGGGCTCTTTTCCGCCTCCTCGGCGGTCAGCACGCCGTCGCGCACGAGTTGCGCGTGCAGCGTCTGATCTTGGGAAAGCTGGATCAGTTCGCCGTCGCGCAAAATATAGGCGCGGCTGTCGCCGACATGGGCGAGCCAAAGACATTCGTCGCGGACGGCGATTGCCGTGCAGGTCGTTCCCATGCCGGCGCAATCGGGATGTTTGGCGGCGTAATCGAGTATCGCCCGATTGGCCGCTTCGAACGCGGCCAGGAGCGCTTCACGCGGCGGCCTGTCGAGCGAGAAATAGACGCGCCGAACGACTTCCGCCGCCAGCGCGCTCGCGACTTCGCCGGCGGCGTGGCCGCCCATGCCGTCGGCGACGAGGGCGAGCAAGCCGCGTTTGGCTTCCGGGTCTCGTTCGGTTGGCGCGACGAAGGCGACGGTGTCCTCATTGAGCGAGCGCACGCGCCCCACGTCGGTGCGCATCGCGCCCGCCACACGCCATGAAACGCCATTCGCCTGCTCTGCCGCCGTCATCGCTGGCGCCCCTTGCGTCACTCGCGCTGCGGGCGCAAGAGATCCCGGCCATATTTGATCGGCACCGCGAGGGTGACCCGCTCATTGCCGCGGCTCCTGCTGTAAGTGAACAGCCCGATCACTTTCCCGGTCGCGTCGAACACCGGTCCGCCGCTATTGCCGGCGCCGGTCGCGGTAATGCTCAACTGAATGACGTCTCCCGTCGAACTATAAGTTGTGACGCCTTCCCTCTGTTGGACGCCGGGCGAGAGTTTCGAAACGATGCCGTCGGTGATCGTTGCCTCAGGGATTTCTTCGCGATGACGTTTGACCGGCCCTCCGCCTTCCTGCGTCGACAGCTGCTGAAACGTCGACACTGACACCGCCGGATAGCCGAGAACCACGACCCTTTCGCCGACCGTGACGTTGTCATCAGACGCAAGTTCGACCGTGCTGAGCGACTGAGGCGAATCGATCTTGATGAGGGCGGCGTCCGAATCCGTCGATGCGCGGACCAGACTGGCGTTGATGTTCAGGCGGCTACCCGGAAAACGCGTTTCGAGCGTGTCGTTGCGACCTTCGAATGTTCGTTTGTCCGCCTTGCTGGGGTCGGGTATGTTGCCGCCGCCGATCGGCACCGCGATCGCAGGCTTCGACGGGAAAATGAGGCCGCCTGAGTCCGGCACCCAGTCGCCGATATCCGAAAACGCGTCGTCGCGGAGATCGATCACCTCATATTTCCGCAGATCAGGACCTTTGTAGCCCTTGGTCCGCTTCCAGTCAGGCCCGCCCCTGTAATCGAACAACACGCCGCGCTGTTCTTCCGTGCGGTAGGGTATTTCCCAGCCTGCGGCGACGTGCTTGTTGGTCAGGAGATAGCCCTGCTCGCTCACGACGAAGCCGCTTCCGGTGGCGGCTTCGTCGATTGGATGGTTCGATCGGTATTCGTCGTCGAGGGTCAGCCAGCGTACGACGGTATCGGGTCCGAGCCGCACATAGGCGGGCAAGGTCGCGCTTTCGTTCTTGCTGATCTTGACGTTGAAGGTCTGGTGATAAACCGGTTTGCCGGTCATCTTGTCATAAAGACGCCAATGCAGATAAATCTTGGCGGTGGCGTCCTTGTATTTGTCGTAGATTTCCTGCGGCGTCATGCCGGTGATCGATTTGACCCTTCCTTCGACCCCGGCCGACGCCTCCTCCTGGCCTTTCTCGATTTCGGACATCCGGCCGCCGACGCGCTCCTCCCCCTTCCATTGCTGCCACAGCAGGATGGCGCCGCCGAGCACGAGAACGGCGCCGATCCCCGCCGCCGTCGCCGTCAGCGCGCCGCGCGAGGCGCGGCGTTCCTCGCCGATCATCCGCTGCACCGTCTCCTGACCGACGCCGAACTTCTTTGGCGCGGCATCGCCGCTCGGCGCCTCCGCGGCGCCGGTCGCGGCGGCGTTCACCGCCGTCGACGCTGCGATTTCCGCGGTCTTGATGACGCGGGTCGCCGCCGTGTCGTTGACGCCGATCACTTGCGTCCGCGCGGCGAAACTGGCGGGCCGCGGCTGCACGTCAAAGGTGAATTTCGGCCCTTTGGCGCCGAGTTCGATCGTGTCTTCGGGAAGAAGTTCGACCTCGCCGGTCACCCGCTCGCCATTGAGAAAAGTGCCGTTGCTGCTGCCGGCGTCGGAAAGTTTGAAAGCGAGCTTGTCGCCTTCGCCTTCGATGCGGATAAGGGCGTGTTTGCGGCTGACGACGCTGTCGCCGACCGGATCGAAGGCGATTTTCGACGCGGGATCGCGCCCGATCGTGAATTCTCGCGCGTCGCCGATCGGCAATTGTTCAATCTGATTGGCTTTGGAGCCCGACAGATGGCGAATAACAATGCGCTCAATTGGAGTCGTCATTCCAGCCCCCCGCGCCAAAGCGCGCTCGTCCTGCGCCAACAAAAAAAGCGCAAATTCCCCCGCCTCGAAGATAAACCCGACTTTCCTCGGGAGGCAAGGACGATTGGCGAAGCGCGCGGCGCAAAGGCCGTCATCGCCGCGTCGCATAAAATTCGCGCGCAGCGGTCGGTCGCGCGTGAAGCGCTCTCAATTCTTTCAAGAAAATCTTGAAGCTAGCCCCGCCGCCCGGAGTCTCTTCGACCCAGATTCGCCCGGCCCGCATCCGATGCGCCGCCCTGACGTGAAGGCTCCCGCCGGTCGGTGACCAGCGGGAGCTTTCACGCGCTGCGCGTCGCTACATCGCCTGCATCGCGTCCGGCTTGGTGCGCGCGCGCTTCGCGATCAGCCGGTTGAGCGCCGACACATAGGCGCGCGCCGAGGCGACGAGCGTGTCGGGATCGGCGCCGCGGCCGGTGACCGACTTGCCGTTTTCGCTGAGGCGCACCGAGACCTCCGCCTGCGCGTCGGTGCCTTCGGTGACGGCGTGAACCTGAAACAGCTCCAGTGTCGCGTCATGCGGAGCGAGCGCCTTGATCGCGTTGAAGATCGCGTCGACGGGCCCGTTGCCGGTCGCCTGATGCGTCAGCTTCTCGCCGCCGACGTCGAGCGTTAAGGCCGCCGACTGCGGGCCATGCGTGCCGGCCATCACCATCAAGGCTTCGACCTTGATGTGATCATGGGCGTTGACGATCTCGTCGTCGACGAGCGCGACCAGATCTTCGTCGTAGACGAATTTCTTGCGGTCGGCCAAATCCTTGAAGCGATTGAACGCGTCCTCCAACGCATTCTCGCCGAGATCGTAACCCAACTCCTTCAGCTTCTCGCGGAAGGCGTGACGGCCGGAATGCTTACCCATGACGAGCGACGTCTTGGACACGCCGACGCTCTCGGGCGTCATGATCTCGTATGTATGCGCATTCTTGAGCATGCCGTCCTGATGGATGCCGCTCTCATGCGCGAAAGCGTTCCGCCCGACGATCGCCTTGTTGTATTGCACCGGAAAGGACGTAACCGCCGAGACGAGCTTCGACGCGCGGGTCAGGAGCTTCGCGTCGATATTGGTGTAGAAGGGCAGCGCGTCGCCGCGCGTCTTCATCGCCATGACGACTTCTTCTAGCGAGGCGTTGCCCGCCCGCTCGCCGATGCCGTTGATGGTGCATTCCACCTGCCGCGCGCCGCCGCGCACGCCGGCAAGCGAATTGGCGACGGCGAGTCCCAGATCGTCGTGACAATGGACCGAGAAGATCGCCCGGTCGGAATTGGGCACGCGCTCGCGCACCATGCGGAACAGTTCTTCATATTCCGCCGGCGTGATGTAGCCGACGGTGTCGGGAATGTTGATCGTGGTCGCGCCGGCCGCGATCGCGGCTTCGACGCAGCGGCAGAGAAAATCGAACTCCGTGCGGGTGCCGTCCTCCGCCGACCATTCCACGTCGGCGACATGATTGCGCGCGCGCGTCACCGAGGCGGTCACCATTTCCAAGACGCGCTCCGGCTCCATCTGGAGCTTGTATTTCATATGCACGGGCGAGGTGGAGATGAAGGTATGGATGCGCGGACGCTTTGCCTCCCGCAGCGCTTCGGCGCAGCGGTCGATATCCTTTTCCGAGGCGCGCGCCAGTCCGGCCACGGTGGCGTGCTTCACCCGCCGCGCCACTTCGCTGACGCTTTCGAAATCGCCGGGACTGGCGATCGGAAAGCCGGCTTCGATAATATCGACGCCCAATTGATCCAGGAGATCGGCGACCTCGAGCTTCTCTTCGAGAGTCATCGAGGCGCCGGGCGATTGCTCGCCATCGCGCAAAGTGGTGTCGAAAATCAGGACGCGCCCGTCGTTATCTGCGACGGCGCCGGGCTGTTGCTGATGGCTCATTTGATTTGAAATCCTGCTTTGCCGCCCCCGCTGGGGCTCTTGTCGGCGACTGCGTGACATGTCCCCCTGAAGGCCTGGGCGCGAGCCCGTCGGGCGCTCAGGGGCGACTAAGAAGCAGCAGGCCGAGAAGCGGCAGGGAAAGCGGGCAAGCGAATCCGCGCGCGCGCGAAGGCGTCGCAGCGACAGTCGCAGAGGCGGTTGCGTAAGGCAACGATCTCTTCCCATTCCGGCGGCGCTTGGCCGCAGTCATTTAGCAGGATAACGCAAGAGGGACCTTCGCCGCAAGCGCCGCGACCCGCTTTTTTAACTCTCGCGAAAATCGCGTCTACGTCGAATGCATGACCCGCTCGCCCGGCAGATAATTTTTGCATCCGAAACGCTCATGGCTCTTGCCGAAACGAATGTCCGGGACCTAACATTCGAACCATGGTCAAGACCGCATTCTCCATCCGCCACGCGCGTCCCGGAGACGCAGAGCAGATCACGCGCGTTCATGACGCGTCATGGCGCTCGGCCTATCGCGGCGTGATCCCTGGGGCGGAGCTCGAACGGATGATCGCCCGCCGCGGCCCCAATTGGTGGCATTCGGCGATCGTGCGCGGCACCGGCCTGCTTGTGCTCGACTTTGACGACGATATCGTCGGCTATTCGACCTATGGCCGAAACCGCGTGCCGTCGATGCCCTATTCCGGCGAAATTTTCGAAATCTATTTGACTCCCGAGCAGCAAGGCTTGGGGTTCGGCCGGCGCCTGTTCAACGCCACGCGCCGCGAACTCGCCGAGCACGGCTATCTCTCGACCATCGTCTGGGCGCTCGCCGACAATGACAAGGCGCTCGCCTTCTATCGCAGCCTCGGCGGACAGACGATCCGCCGCGCCGAGGAGCGGTTCGGCTCTGACATGCTAACCCGCGTCGCCTTCGGTTTCGTGTCGGCGCCGGTGCGCTGAACGGTGATCGCAGGACGGTTTTGCGGTAAGAACGCCGCCGCGAGGCGCGCAGCGCTTTAGCTTTGACGACAATCGTCACACGCCGGCGATATTTCCTCGCGGCGTCTCCCATCTCATCGGAGCCTTGAATGCGTCTCGACGCCATACCGATCGGCGCCAACCCGCCGCAGGAAGTCAATGTCATCGTCGAAGTGCCGCTGGGCGGAGAGCCGATCAAATATGAGCTCGACAAGGCCTCGGGAACGCTCTTCGTCGATCGATTCCTTTATACGGCGATGCGCTATCCCGGCAATTACGGCTTCATTCCGCACACGCTGTCCGACGACGGCGATCCCTGCGACGTGCTGGTCGCCAATACGCGCCCCGTGGCGCCGGGCGCGGTCATCGCGGTTCGGCCGATCGGCGTGCTGCGCATGACGGATGAAGCCGGCGGCGACGAGAAAATCGTCGCGGTGCCGTCGGCGCGGCTGACGCAACGCTATGTCGATGTGCAGAATTATACCGACCTCCAGGAGATGACCTGGCGCCGGATCGAACATTTCTTCGTCCACTACAAGGATCTCGAGCCCGGCAAATGGGCCAAGATCGCCGGCTGGGGCGACGCCGCCGCCGCGCGGGCGCTGATCACCGAGGCGATCGAGCGGGCGCGCGCGGCGAAATAGCGGTCTATGACGCCGGGGGCGTGCGCGACACCACGCCCTTCCTGAAACAGGGCGGTCGGTCCTGCCAGGCGACGATTCCATTGTCGGTCGCCGCGAAGCTTCGCGCCGAGTCGATCAATTCGTCGACATGGGCGACGCCGTCGAGATCGCCGATCACATAGGTCCATTTGCCGGCGCCGGCGAAGGCCACGGTCGCCGGGCGCTTGCACACCGCGAGGCAATCGACGGGCTCGACGGCGATATCGAGATTGCGCTCGTCCAGGCGCGCCCGCAGCGCGTCCATCAGGAGCGCGCCCGGACGCGTGTGGGCGTCCTCGCCGGCGCGGCAGGATGTGCATACCAAAACCCTAATGCTCGACGCGGCCATCTCCAACTCCAATCGCTGAACCCGTCTTCTCGATCAAAGCCGCGCCGAAAAAATGGGCGCCCCACTCTCAGGGCGTGTAGGCGCAGCGCGCGCCGCCGCCGGCCTTTTCCGCGACTTCGTCGGCGTCGACGATACAGTCTAGCGCCGTGACCGACGCGTGAGAAGAGCCCGCGGCGCCTTCCGCCATGACGCCATTCTCGATCAAAGTCGCATAGAGTTCATTCGCCTTGCGGCCGCTCAATTCGATCTTCTTCGCCCCGAAGGTCAGATCGCAGCCGCGCGAGGTAATGTCGACATTGCCGGCGCGACAGTCGATCGCGTCAGCCTTCACCGCGACGCGCTGGCCCTTGGCGTGCGGCGCTTCGGCATGTCCGGCGAAATAGGCAGCGAGCAGCTTCTTGTCGGCGTGGCTCGTTTGCGGCGACAATTCGCCGACGATCGCCGAGAGCGCCAGCGCGCTCGAACCATTGCTCGCGCCCGCTTGAGCCGCGACCGGCGCGAGAACGGACAAGAGGACCAACCCAACTTTCTTATATGCGTCCATAGCGAATCCTCCGATAAATAGATCTGCGCAATTAACAGAAGAGCCCCCCGACGAAAGTGCGGCGCAGGCGTTCAGTCGACGGCGGCAAGTCTATCCGCCATTTGCGCGACCGTGAATGCGGAAGCCTAAAAAAAGCGGCCGCTGGGCGATCCACCGCGCTCGATTTCGTTGGGCGGTTCGTATTGGACCGCGAAATTATGACCCGCGCGGCGGCTCAGCACCCTTTACGGCGCTCCCACATTTGAAGCTGATTGACACGGCTTTTCTCCCAGCCGCTCAGCCGCCCGTAAGGTGGAAAGCAGCCCGCGCCGAAAACAGCCCGCGCGCGGTCGGTATTGAAGCAATAGCCGTTACGCGCATATATCCGGTTGCGCGCGTACCAAAGAGCATCGCAAGACATGTAAGCCGGATCCTGCGCCGCCGCCGGGGTCGGCTCGGTGATGAACGATCCCCCGCCGATCGCGCCGACTAGGCCAAGCGCCGAAAAAATCTTATGCGTTTTCATCGCTGCGCCCTCCTGTAATGGGCGTTAGGTACGATCCGCGCGATTCTTTTCAATGGCCGTGTTGTTTTTTCTCATCGCCGCCTAGCGGGACAAAAAACTCGGGCCGGTATTCGAAATGCATTGTGTCGAAATGCCCCCATTTACCGCCCCAGATAAACCCGTGGCGTTCGAAAATCTCCACGATCTCGTAAGGAATCCGATTGCGGTAACCGCCCTTGCGCCAGAGCCAATAATCAGAGAAGGCGGTGTTGAGGTCGATCGCCGCGCCATAGGCGTGCATGCTGCGTTTGCCGGTGTCCTTCACCATGCGGCAATTGAAAGCGCCGGCGCTCGGATAAGCGTTACGCTTGATGTCCTTCGGCAGCCGCTCGATTTCCTTGGCGACCGCGCGCAACCTTTCGGCGACGCCGTTGACCGTGGTGACCCGCACCTTGCCAGTGAACCACGGAATGTCGGTCAGAGCTTTCTGCGTTTCGCCCTTGTCGCAATCGCCATACATTTTGTCGAAGAAGGCGGCGTTGCGAAAGCGCCCCGGATCGTCCTGCGGTCCGGGCGGTTTTGTCAGCGCGCCCTTGGGATAAGCAAGGCTCAACTGATCCAAGAGAGAGGCGTTTTTCAGTTTCTCGTCGAAGCTCTTGTCGGTCCTGCCGTCGGAGAGATTTTGTCTCGTTCCGTCGCGGAATATGATCGCGTCGTCGTCGCGACCGGCAATTTGGTCTGGATAGGCCTGTACGAGCGCATCGGGCGAAATCGCCTGCGCGCGAGCGGCGATGGGACAGAAAAGTATCGCGATCCCGGCCAGGAGCGCGCCGACCTTTCGAGCGCGCTGCGAAAAAGCTGAATCCTGTTTTTTGCGCTCTGCGCTCGTAGAATCGATCGCGTGATCTGCGCCTGGACGATTTCGCCGAAGTTCAGCCTCATGCGGCATCGGCGCTCTCTTTTCATCATTGATGCGGCGATAAGCCAGCGCGCGCCGCCGATATTTCGTCGAGCGCCATATTTTCCGACGCTTTCGCGGAACGCGCCACTTAAAATTACAATCCAATTTTTTTTGCGAACCGCGCGCTCTGCTGCGGCGCGGCGCTTCTCAGAATTACGACGCTTGCAGGACCAAACGGGCGCGCTCGCCCAGACGGTCGCATTGGTCGGCGAGATGCGAAACGCTGTCGACATGCACATTGCGCGTCTCGGTGCGCACGCCATGGGCGCGCAGCTTGGCGAAGGCGCGCGACAGCGTTTCCTGCTTCACGCCAAGACGCGCGGCGATCAGGCGCTTGTCATAAGGCAGGCGAAAACGGCAGCGGTCCTCGTGCGGCGGGCAAAGCGCGAGCAGGAAATGGGCAAGGCGCTGATCGGCGTTCTGACTCTTGAGCGACTCGATCTCGCCGACGAGACGGGCGGCGTTCTCCTTGCCATCCCGAATCACCGCGGCGCAGAGCGAGGGCGATTGCTTGAGCTGCCGTGCGAAACGCGGCGCGGGAAGCTTGAGCGCCTTGGCGGCGCCGACCGATTCCGCCGAGACTGTGTGGACCTCGTCGTCGCCGGCGGGGACTTCGCCGATCAATTCGCCGTCTGAACGAATGCCGATGAGCGTCTGGCGTCCGGAAGGCGCCGTCCGCATCAGTTTCACATAGCCGCTCACGACAAATGAGACGTCGACGAGGCGGTCGCCCTGACGGAAAAGCGCATCGCCGTCCTGCAGCGATTCGATTTTGGCGTCGACCGAGAGGCGCGACAAGGTCTCTTCGTCGACGTCAGCGAAAAGCGACGCCTTGCGAAGATCGTCGGGACCCGCAGGCAAAGGCGCACGCCGACCGGCCCGTCGCTTTCGCTGGACCTCGTCGAAGTTTCGCGCCGTGCGGGCGGCCTCGATCGTCAAGCTCGCGCATCCTTCCGAAACGCAGCAAATCCTGCGCGTCATTCAACGAATGACGTGACAATGAAGCGGAGGCGCCGCCGCTCCCTCCTGCGCATGTTCGTTAATGCCGCCAAAGGGAAGGCTAGCGCGAACTGTCACACTCGAAAAGGCGACGGATGCGGGACAAACCGTCGCATGAGTCAGGACCGTCCGCCGCCGCGCTCCATCAGAAAGACCGCCTGTTCGCCGAAGAGATTCCACACCCACCAGGGGGCGTTGAATCGAATCGGCGCGCCGGCGCGATCCAGCGCCACGCCGCGCTCGATATGGGCGCCAAGTTCGTCGACGAGTTCGACGAAATCGCGAATGGTGCAAAGATGAATATTCGGCGTGTCGTGCCAGTGCGCGGCGAGATGGCCGGTCACCGGCATGCGGCCGGTAAAGGCGAGCTGCGCACGCACCCGCCAACAGCCAAAGTTTGGAAATGAAACGATCGCGCGACGTCCGATGCGCAACATATTGGCGAGCGCCGCGCGCGGGCGCCGCGTCGCCTGCAGCGTCTGTGAGAGAATTACATAATCGAAGCCATCGTCCGGATAGTCGGAAAGGTCGGTGTCGGCGTCGCCCTGGATGACGGACAGTCCCTTGGCGACGCATTCATTGACGCCGCGCTGCGAGAGTTCGACGCCGCGGCCGTCGACGCCTTTCTTCTGCGCGAGCAGCTGCAGCAGCGAGCCGTCGCCGCAGCCGACATCAAGTACGCGCGCGCCGGGCTCGACCATCTCCGCGATGACCGCGAGATCGAGGCGCGGATGGTCGGACGAATGTACGCGCCGCTCAGGCGCGTCGCCCGCAGGCGTGAAGTTCATTGCGAATTTCCGTGAGGCGCAAGGCCGCGCGCCGCCGCCGCCGAGTCGAGAAAGCCGCGCGTCGTCGCGATGAACATCGGCTCATGCAGCAGGAAGGCGTCGTGCCCCTTGTCGGATTCGATTTCAACGAAGGACACGGAGGCGCCGCCGGCGTTGAGCGCATGAACGATGGCGCGCGAATCCGAGGTCGGATAAAGCCAGTCCGAGGTGAAGGAGACGACGCAAAAGCGCGTCTTGGTGTCCTTGAACGCCATCGCCAATGAGCCGCCGTAATCGGCGGCGAGATCGAAATAGTCGCAGGCGCGGGTGACGAAGAGATAGGAATTGGCGTCGAAACGCTCGACAAAGGCGAGGCCCTGATAGCGCAAATAATTCTCGACCTGAAAATCCGCGTCGAAGGAGAAGGTCGGGGCGCTGCGGTCCTGCAGCTTGCGGCCGAATTTGCGCTGCAGCGCCGCTTCCGAAAGATAAGTGATATGCGCCGACATGCGCGCCACCGCGAGGCCCTTCTCGGGCCGCACGCCCTGCTCCTGGTAGCGCCCCAGACGCCAGTCCGGGTCGGCCATCACCGCCTGTCGGCCGACTTCGTGAAAGGCGATGTTCTGGGCGGAATGTTTGGCGGCGGTGGCGATCGGCATCGCCGAAAACACCCGCTCCGGATAGCTCGCCGCCCATTGCAGCACCTGCATGCCGCCCATCGAGCCGCCGGCGACGCAGAACAGCGTCTCGATGCCAAAATGATCGATCAGCATCGCCTGCGCCCGCACCATGTCGCGGATGGTGACGACGGGAAAGTCGAGCCCGTAGGGCTTGCCGGTCGCCGGATTGAGCGAGGACGGGCCGGTCGTCCCCATGCAGCCGCCGACGACATTGGAGCAGATGAGGAAATAGCGGTCGGTGTCGAACGGCTTGCCGGGCCCGACCATCGCCTCCCACCAGCCGGGCTTGCCGGTGACCGGATTGACGCCCGCGGCATATTGGTCGCCGGTCAGCGCATGGCAGAGCAGAATGGCGTTGGTCCGCGCGGCGTTGAGCGCGCCATAGGTTTCATAGGCGATGGCGAGCGGCGCGATGCGGCCGCCGCCATCGGTCGACAGCGGGCGGTCGGGCTCAAAAACAACGGTTTTCGGCGCGGCGGCCCCGCCCTGGAGCTGCCGCGCATCTGACACGATGGACAAGCGATTTTCCCAAGCGTTCGATTTGCCGAACAATTCGTTCGGCAACATCGATGCGGCCGGCCAAGGTGTCAAGCGCCGCGCGGGGGCGCACAGGGGCTCCGAGTCGGTTAGCGAGGCGCCCTCTCGCCGCGTCATGGCCGCGCTTGTCGCGGCCATCCACGCGATGACGCTTTACGGATGTGAAAACATGAGCCGGACATACCGTCTCCGCGTGGAACATTTCCGCAATGTCCCGGCGTGGATGCCCGGCACAAGGCCGGGCATGACGGCTGAAGCTGAGCTGAAATTAAACCCGAGTTCGCAGCGCTGCGGCGGCGCCAGACGCCTGGTTGCCGTCCGCGGTGACGAAAAAACTGCCCCGCTATCCCGTGCTGCCGGCCATGCTGATCGGCCGACTTGCCGTCGCAAAGAAGCGTCAAGGTCAGGGGATTGGCCGCGCCCTCATCGCCGACGCTATCATCCGCACGGAAAGCTTTCGCATCGGCGCTTATGCGCTGATCGTGGACGCAAAGGACGAACGCGCGCGCGCCTTTTATGCAGCGAACGGCTTCGCCTCACTTCCCGACGAAGCGCGGCGGATGTTTCTGCCAATGGCGACCGCGTTGCAACTTTTCGAGAACGAGCGGCGCGGGTGATCCGCTGTCTTGCGGAAGCTTCAACCTTTACCGAAGGCGCGCAACGTTCATCGTGGAACGCGGCGAGCCGATTTTGAAACTCACCAATTCTGAGAATCAGCGCGATATCCCATCACTCTTCCGAGATTTTGTGCGCCTGCGGCGTCAGGCTCCGAAAAACGAGCACGGCATATCAGGCCCTAGAAACGTAAGGGGATTGTCCGGCCCTAAAACATACTCCGGCCAAACGCTGGCTATCTCTTTAGCCGTGCCGCCGCCATGGCTCCCAACGGCGGATTCGGCCTCCTCAAAGAACCCTTCAATGACTGTTTTGACGCAATCAGCTCCTAGGATCGCCGGAATAGTAACGCGGAACGAATGCGCTAAATTGCCCAACGCGATATGCACTACATGCTTGTGAAGGCGGGACGTGCTCTGCAAAAGTCGGCGATAGTTTAGTTCGCGGGATTGCCGCGCGTGAATTTCAATGTCGTACAAAAAACCTTCCTGCCCTTCAATCGGCACTGACCACGTAGCCCAAGGGCGGCGAATAACCTCAATGGTCATTCCAATGCGTGCGGCTGGATCGGCAATTCCAATTCGCGCCCATTTTCCATCTTCAAATCGGCTCCAAGGAAATTGGTCAAGGTGCAAAAAGTGGGAAGTTACAGAGTCATCGGACTGTGGAAGCACAGGAGTTGGATCATTATACGACGTACAGAAGCGCCAAATTCCGTTATCTATGTCTCGGAGCAGCTGGTGCACTCGCGCTAAGTCGTCGTCATGGCCTGCGCGAAAATGCGCGACGCGGTGACGAATTTGGCTGACTTCTTCGATCTTCGCATCCCATATACTCTGCGGTGGCAAAAATGGTTCGAACAGACGCCATTGCCCCGATATTCCCTTACAGAGTTGCCCAAATTGGACATAGCTAAGCGGGCTTTCCTCGCGCGTGGGCATGTGCGTGAGGCGTTTATCTGCTTCCTTGGGGTGCTGGGCTTTCTCGACCTTTGGGACAAGATGCGTCCAATCGTCCCCTTTAAGCGCACGAAATTCAACATAGACCATCTGGCGCAGCCACGTCTCAAGCTGCCAAATGCGTGCGTAGGTGCGGAGAAGATTCGTTGGCAGGTCGGGAACGCCAAAATCAGAATTTTCGGATATCTTCGGCGGGTTATCGGGTGAAAAATCAGTCACGTTACTGACCTCCCAATCGTCTGCGAGCTGGTGTTGTAGCTGCGGCCAAATTTGGCAAGCGTTCCCTCGCCTTTGTCGCGTCGTCTGAGTGTCGAGTGTGTTGAGTAGGTCGCGCGTCAAGCGGGCAAGCCTGTCCAGGTGCGACACAAGCAACACAACACGTCGCCCCCCTCAATCGAACCGCGTCGGCGGCGGCTCGCCTGGAGGCGGCGCGCTCATCATCTCGACCGCGGCCGCGAGTTGGGCGAGATCTTCGGGACGGGACAGCCGGTGGTCGCCGTCGGCGATGAAGGTCAGCGTCGCCGGGTCGGCGTCAAGATGTTCGACGATCGTCAGCGCGTGCCGCCAGGGCACGGTCTCGTCGCGCATCCCCTGCAGAATA
The DNA here is from genome assembly GCF_046349115.1 of Methylocystis sp. GTDB lineage: Bacteria > Pseudomonadota > Alphaproteobacteria > Rhizobiales > Beijerinckiaceae > Methylocystis. The sequence goes on from NZ_JAXMCX010000006.1 coordinate 133,950, forward strand.
TGCACGCGGGCGTAAGCGCGGATGAGGCCGCCGAGCATCAGATGGTTGCGCCCCTCTTCGATCAGCCGCCGCGTGACCGGCCCGTGATCCGGCTCCTTCGCCGGCAGCACGCCCTTCTCCATGAGCTCGCGGCGGGTCGCTTCGTCGAAACGCTCCCACATCAGCGCCTCGGTGAAATCGACCGCAGGGGCGAGAAGAATGAGCCCGGCGAGCCGTGCGCTCTCGCCTTTTTCGGCGAGTCGCCGCGCCAGAAGCAGCGCGATCCAGCCGCCCATCGAACTGCCCAGAACGATCTGCGGCCCCTGCGTCGAGCGCTCGAAGACGGCGACGCTCTGCTCCAGCCAGTCGCCGATCGAGCCGTCCTCGAAACGCCCTTCCGAGCGGCCGTGGCCGGAATAGTCGAAGCGCAGATAGGCGCGCCCGCGCGCGCGCGCCCAGTCGTCGAGAAAGCTTGCCTTGGTCCCGTCCATATCGGAGGCGAAACCGCCAAGCCAGACGAGGCCGGGGGCGTTCGCGCCGTCCGCCGTCGCGGGGCGCAGACGCCTCGCGATGCGCCAGGCGCCGCCGGCGGGATTTTGAATGTCGATGAAGTCGAGATCGTCCGGCAAACGCGTCCCGTCAAAGTCTATCGCGAGGTGGCGAAACGATCGAATCGTTCGAACGCGCGCCCCCTCTCCCCGCTTGCGGGGAGAGGGTTGGGGCGAGGGGCCGGGCGTATTTTCAGCACGGCCGATGAAGTCCACGGATTCGCTGGCGTCATCCGCATCCGGCGCTAAGCTCCCGAGCCCCTCACCCTGCCCTCTCCCCGTAAACGGGGAGAGGCGGAAACGCGCCATGATTGGCGCTTCTATTTCCGCATGTCGAGTAAGGAGCCGTCATCATTGAAAATAGCGGTTGCGCTCATAGTTGGTAAAGAAATTCGCAACAGAATGCGAGGGCCGGACGATTCTGTCCGGGGCCCCCATTAGCCAAGCGATGTCGCCACAGCTCGCCCCGATCGTCTCCGCCGAGCAGCGACTGGCCGGTCGCACGATCCTGCAGATCGTGCCGGACCTCCAGTCGGGCGGGGCGGAGCGCGCCACGGTGGACGTCGCCGAGGCGCTCTGCCGGGTCGGCGCGCGCTGCCTCGTCGCCTCGCGCGGCGGCCGCCTGGTCAGCGAGTTGCAATCGAAGGGCGGCGTCTGGGCGCCGTTTCCGGCGGCGACCAAGAACCCCTTCGCGATGGCGCTGAATTCCGTGCAGCTGGCGCGGATCATCCGCGACGAGGGCGTCGACATCGTCCATGCGCGCTCGCGCGCCCCCGCCTGGGTGGCCTATTACGCCGCCCGCCAGACCGGCGCGAAACTGGTGACCACCTATCACAGCGCCTATCGCGGAACCTCGCCGATCAAGCTGCGCTACAACGCGATCATGGCGGCCGGCGACGCGGTGATCGCGATTTCGGATTATGCCGCGCAGCGCATCCGGCAATTGCATCCCGAATGCGCCGAGCGCGTCGTCGTCGTGCCGCGGGGGGCGGATCTGCGCGCCTTTTCGCCCGCCGCCGTCGACCAGCGCCGCGTCGAGCGGCTGCGCGCCGAATGGGGCGTGGCGCCCTATGACCGCGTCGTCCTGCTGCCTTCAAGGCTGTCGGCGCGCAAGGGCCATGCGGTGCTGATCGACGCGGCCAAGCGTCTCATCAAGGAAGGCTTCGCCGATCTGCGCGTCGTCTTCGTCGGCGACCCGCACAGCGAGTCCTTTCGCAAGAACATCGAGATGCAGATCGAGCGCGCCGGGCTGCGCGGAATCGTCCGCAACGCCGGCTATTGCGAGGACATGCCCGCCGCCTATCTCGCCGCCGCGGTCATCGTCGCCCCGGCGACCGAGCCCGAGGCCTTCGGGCGGATCGCCGTCGAGGCGCAGGCGATGGGCGCGCCGGCGATCATCTCCGACATCGGCGCCGCGCCGGAAATCATTCTGGCGCCGCCGCAGACCCCGCGCCAATTCGCCACCGGCTGGCGGACCCCGCCCGGCGATCCGGCCGCCTTGGCCGACGCCATCGCCGAGGCGCTGACCATGAAGGCCTCGGCGCGCGACGAACTGGCGCTGCGGGCGCGCCGCAACGTGTTGGAGCGCTTCTCGGTGGAGGAAATGCAGCGCGCGACGCTCGCGGTCTATGAGCGGCTGCTCGGCCTCTCGCCGCCCGATCAGCCGAATTGACGTCATCCTTCCGGGTCCGAGGATTCGACAATCAGCGTCGCGGGCCTCTAACATCGCCGCCATTGAGACAGCGGAGCGATCGAATGATACGAATTCGGTTTGATCTGCTCGGCTGTCATTCCCGACGCGCGCAACGCGCGCGATTGGGAATCCAGAGCAAAACCAGCTTTCTTGGAGTGGCCCTGGATTCCCGGTCAGGCCTTCGGCCTGCCGGGAATGACACGCCTCGAGCGAACGGTTCAGCCGAAATTCGTATAAAGACTCATCGCGTCTTCGATCTTTCCTGGCGGAAAGGCTTCGCCGCCGCCCTTCTGGCGCTCGCGGTTGCGCCCGCCGCTCAGGCCGGCGGCGAGCCCTATGGCGTCTGGCTGCGTCCAGAAGGCGGCCAGCAATTCAGCTTCTACGACTGCGGCGGCCTGCTCTGCGCCAAGCTGATTTCGGTCCGAAACGCCGAGGAGCAGCACGCGATCGGCACGGTGATCCTGCGCGGCGCGTCAAGAAACGGCCCGAAGGAATGGCGCGGCAAGCTCTACAATACCAAGGACGGCAATGTTTACGACGGGATCATCACCGTAAAGTCCGCCAATGAGCTGACGCTCAAAGGCTGCCTCTGGGGCGTGATCTGCAAGGGCGAGACCTGGCGGCGGACGGGCGGCGCCAAAGCGCAGGATTAACCGACCGCCGAATCAGATAGAGTTTGTGCCGTCAATCGGATTGATTTTGCGAGCAGCGCCAGGGTTGCGCCTGTGGGCGATGTCCCCAACGCCCCCGGCGGCGCGACTCTTGCTGTCCTATCGCCCAATCGCCGCGTGATCGATTTATCTTCCACGCGGACACACGCGGGCGACGAGGCGGCATGAGCGGCACATTCCATCTTGAAACCTATCGCGAGGCGCTGGTCTTTCTCGCCACGGCGGGCGTCGTCGTCCCGCTGTTTCATCGCATCAAGATATCGCCGGTGCTCGGCTTTCTCTTCGCCGGCGCGGCGCTGGGGCCGTTCGGCCTCGGCCGTTTCGCGCCGGACATAGAATGGGCGCGCTATTTCACCATCGCCAATGGCGAGGGCCTTTCCGTTCTCGCCGAATTCGGCCTCGTCTTCCTGCTGTTCATGATCGGCCTGGAGCTCTCCTGGGAGCGTCTGGCGCGCATGCGGCGGCTCGTCTTCGGCCTGGGGCTGGCGCAGGTGGTGATCTGCGCCGGCGTGCTCGCGGCGGTGGGCTATTATTATTTTCGCGTCCAGCTCGGGCCGGCGCTGCTGATGGGCCTGGCCCTCGCCATGTCGTCGACGGCGGTGGTGCTGCCGGTGCTCGCCGAGGCGCGGCGGTTGAACAAGACCTCGGGGCGCGTCGCCTTCTCGGTGCTGTTGCTGCAGGACCTCGCGGTGGCGCCGGCGCTGTTTCTTGTCTCGGCGCTCGCCGAGGCCAAGAACGGCGGCTTCACCGCCGAACAGGCGGCCTGGGCGTTCGGACGCGCCGTCATCGCCATGGGCGCGCTGATCTTCATCGGACGGCTGCTGCTGCGCCCGCTGTTTCGCATGGTCGCGGCGGTGCAGCTGACCGAACTCTTCATGGCCGCCTGTCTGCTGGTCGTCATCGGCGAGGCGGCGCTTTCCGCGGCGGCCGGATTCTCGATGGGGCTCGGCGCCTTCATCGCCGGCCTGCTGCTCGCCGAGACCGAGTTCCGGCGCGAGGTCGAGGTGACGATCGAACCGTTCAAGGGCCTGCTGCTCGGCCTCTTCTTCGTGTCGGTCGGCGCCGGGCTCGACATTGGCGCGGTCGCCGCCGACCCCTTGCCGATCTTCATTTACGCGGCGGGGCTGATCGCGGTGAAGGGCGCGATCATCTTCGCTCTGGCGCGATTCTTTGGCGTCGACTGGCGGCCCGCCGTGGAGGCGGCGCTGCTGCTCGCGCCCGGCGGCGAATTCGCCTTCGCGCTGCTCACGTCGGCGATGGCGGTCGGCGTGCTGCCCGGCCACAATGGCGCCGACGCGATGATCGTCGTCACGATCAGCATTTTCGCCATTCCCTGGCTGGGGCGCCTCGGCGCGGCGCTCTCGCCGCCGGCGACGGAAGCCGAGGACGAAGCGCTTTACGCCGATCTTACGCCCTCGGCCGAAATCGCCGAGAATCGCGTCGTCATCGTCGGCTTCGGCAGGATCGGCGGTCTCGTCGGCGACATGCTGAAGCGCCACGACATTCCCTTCGTCGCGATCGAAAGCCTCGTTTCGATCGTCACCGAGGCGCGCGAGGACGGCGTCGAAATCTATTGGGGCAACGCCACAAGGCGCGAATTTCTGATGCGCTGCGGCTTGGAGCAGGCGCGCGCGCTCGTCGTGACGATCGAAAACGCCCATGCGACCGGCGAGATCGTCCGTCTCGCGCATGAGATACGCGGCGATCTGACGATCGTCGCCCGGGCCCGCGACGCGGGTCACGCCACCGAACTCTATAAGCTCGGCGCGAGCGACGCCATTCCCGAAACCATCGAAGCGAGCCTGCAGCTCGCCGAAACCGTGCTCGTCGATATCGGCGTGCCGATGGGCTATGTCATCGCCTCGATCCACGAGAAGCGCGACGAGTTCCGCAAACTGCTGCAGCCGACCAACGAAAAGGCGCGCGTCCGGCAGGCGGAGCGCAACACCAAGATCAGACGCGAACACGCGCGCCGCCGCATTTCGGGGCGCGCCGCGGAGGAGAGTGGGGAGGAGGCGTAGTCGGTTACAACCTCCACAGCCCGAGCGCGATCGTCGCGAGCGTCAGCGGAGCGCCGACCTTGAAATAGGTCCAGAAGCCTATTCTCACGCCGAGCGACCTTGCGCGTTCGACGACGATGAGATTGGCGATCGAGCCGACGAGGGTGAAATTGCCGGCGAGCGTCGAGGCCATGGCGACGATCAGCCAGGCGCGCTTGGGATCGCTCAGCTGCGCGACGAAGGGCTTCAGCGCCAGAACCGCCGGGACATTGCTGACGATATTGGACAGAACGGCGGAAAGCAGCGCGAGAGTCGTCGCCTGATCGAGACGCAGCCGGTCGAATCCCGCCGCCTCGCCCGGCGTCAGCACTGCCTTGTCGAAGGCGCCGACGACGACGAAAAGTCCCGCGAACATCAGCAGCAGCGGCCAGTCGATCTCATTGTAGATTTTCTTCGAGCCGATGCGTCTCGTGAGCAGCAGCAACCCGCCGGCGACGATCGCGACTTTCGCCGGCGGCGCCCCGGCGAAAAAGCAGGCGATCATCGCCGCCGTGACCAGCAGCGCCTTTGAGGCGATCGCCGCATGATAGGGCCGCGGCGCCGGCGCGATCGGCGCGAGTTTTTCGCGCGAGAGGAGTTCGCGGGGAAAGGCGAGCGCCACCAGAACGATCGTCAGCGCGACGCCGCCAAGCGCGATCGGCCACAGCGCCTCGGCGAATTCGCCATAGGTGAGCCGGGAGGCGCCGGCGATGATCATATTTTGCGGATTGCCGGTGATCGTCGCGACGCTGCCGACGTTCGACGCGAGCGGAATGGCGAGCACATAGGGCGTCGGATCGCGCTTCAAGCGCTGCGTCAGATCGATGACGAGCGGCGGCATGACGAGACAGATCGCGTCATTGACCAGGAAGGCCGAGAAGAAGCCGGTCGCGGTTGCGACCGCGACGAGCAGAAAGATCGGGCGCCGAGCGGCGTCCGCCAGCCAATCGGCGGCGCGGCGGAAGAATCCGGAAAGGCGCAGATTGGCGACGACGATCATCATGCCGAGCAGCAAAGTGATGGCGTCGAAATCGATGGCGCGATAGGCTTCGTCGAGGCTCAAGGCGCCGACGCCGATCATCAGGCTCGCGCCGAGCAACGCCCCGCCGGCGCGGTCGAGCCGGTAATAGGGCAGCTTGCCGATCGCCAGCACGAGATAGGTCGCCGCGAAGATCGCCGTGACCGCCGCCGTCTGCGGCGCCGGCGTCGGCAGGCGATGGAGAAACGACAAAAATTCGCCGACGCCGAGAACGGCGGCGGCGATGAGCGCCGCGCCCCCCGCGACGATGATGGTCGCGAGAATCCCGAGCCAGAAGCGGCGGCAGGCGTGGCGCGCGCGCTTCGACGCGGGCTCGGTCGATGGGGACATGAAGCTCGGCGGTTGGAGCGGCAGGAAAGATTTCGCGGGAAGAGGAGGTTATGGCGCTCGGCCCGGCCCGCGCCAGCCCAGCGCGGCGATTTCCTATTGTGCGGCATGGTTAATAGATATATTCCTATCTGATAGGAAATTCTTCCGATTCGCGGCCGGCCAATGTCCGATATCCTCACCCATGCCCAGATCTGGGCGGCGATCGACGCGCTCGGCGAGCGATATGGGCTGACGCCCTCGGGCCTCGCCCGCAAGGCCGGCCTCGATCCGACGACCTTCAACCGCTCCAAGCGCGAGACGCCGAGCGGGCGCCAGCGCTGGCCGTCGACCGAATCGATCGCCAAGGTGCTGGCGGCGACCGGGGCCGGGCTCGACGAATTCATGACGCTGGTGACCGCGAACAGCGCCGCCGGTCGCCTGCGCCACACACGGCCGCTGATCGGCCTGGCGCAGGCCGGCGTCGGCGGCTTTTTCGACGACGCGGGCTTCGCCACCGGCGCCGGATGGGACGAGATCGACGTGCTCGCCGGGGCCGACGAACGTTCCTATGCGCTGGAAATATCCGGCGACTCGATGGCGCCGCTCTATCGCGACGGCGATGTGGTGATCGTCTCGCCCGCGGCGCCGGTGCGGCGCGGCGACCGGGTGGTGGTGAAAACCACCTCGGGCGAGATCATGGCCAAGGAGCTGAAGCGCGAGACGGCGCGCACCATCGAATTGCGCTCGGTCAATCCCGCTTTTCCCGACCGGACGATTCCCCGCGACGAGATCAACTGGATGGCCCGCATCCTCTGGGCGAGCCAGTGACATGTGACGCTTCGCCGCCCTTCGCCGCCGCCGGCCGCCTCTCGCCGACGCGCGCCCGGCGCTGATATAGCTGTGTTATAAGGCTCAACCTTTCACGAAAAGCTCCATCCAGGTGACCGCCGCCATGCGTCTTTCCTTGATCGCCTCTTTTGTCGCGCTCCTTTTCGGCGGACTGGCGCTCGCCGACGTGCCCTTAAGGGATCGCGCGAAGGAATTATTCGAGCCGATTCCTTCGAGCCCGCCGGCGATTTCCGGTGAGACGGCGACGCCGCAAAAACTCGCGCTCGGCAAAATGCTCTATTTCGAGCCGCGGCTCTCCGAATCCCGCGACGTGAGCTGCGCCGATTGTCACAATCTCAGCATGGGAGGCGTCGACGGCGGCAAGCTCTCGGGCGGCCACAACGCCCAGCTCGCCGGCCGCGAAGTGCTCACCGTGCTGAATGCGATTTTCAACAAGTCGCAATATTGGGACGGACGCGCCGCCAATCTTGCCGACCAGGTGGTCAATTCGGTGATGGCCAATCCCAAGGCGATGCTGAAGACGCGCGGCGGCCCGATGCCGATCAATCCGACCGAACACGCGGCGGCGAAACAGCATGCGGTCGAGCAGTTCAAGGCGATCCCCGGCTATGTCGCGGCCTTCCAACAGGCCTTTCCCGAATCGAGCGATCCCGTCGCCTATGACAATATCGGCCGCGCCATCGCGCTCTTCGAGGCCACGCTGATCACGCCCGACGCGCCCTTCGACCGCTGGCTCAAGGGCGACGACGCGGCTCTGTCCGACGCGCAGAAGGAGGGGTTGAAGCTGTTCATCGATAAGGGCTGCGCGACCTGCCACAATGGCGTCAATGTCGGCGGCGGCATGTATGCGCGTTTCGGCGTGGTCAAACCGCCGGCGCCGGAATATCTGCCGGCCGACGACTGGGGCCGTTTCGCGGTCACCAAGGCGATCGCCGACAAATACGCCTTCAAGGTTCCTTCGCTGCGCAATGTCGAACTGACCGCGCCCTATTTCCACACCGGCGCGACCTTCGACTTAAAGAAGGCGGTCGCGGTGATGGGCGAGAGCCAACTCGGCGCCCAACTCAGCGCCGACGAGACCGACAAGATTGTCGCGTTCCTCGATTCGCTGACCGGGCGCCAGCCGGAAGTGGTCCTGCCGATCCTGCCGCCGCGGACGGCGCCGCCGCTCGCCCAGGCGCAGTGACCGGTTAAGCCGCGGCGCTCGGCGCCCAGCGCAGCACCGGCTTTCTCGCGGCGAGCGTTTCGTCGACGCGACGGCGCGGCGCGAGCCGCGGGGCCTGGGTGAAGCGCGTCAGATCTCCGGCCTTGGCGCCTTGCGCCAGATCGCGCAGCGTCGCGATGAAGAGATCGAGCGAGGCTTTCGATTCAGATTCCGTCGGCTCGATCAGCATGGCGCCATGCGCGACCAGCGGGAAATAGATCGTCATCGGGTGGTAGCCTTCGTCGATCATCGCCTTGGCGAAATCGAGCGTCGTCACGCCGGTTCCACGCAGCCAGGCGTCGTCGAACAGAACTTCATGCATGCAGATGCGATCGCCGAAGGGTTGAGTCATCACATCGCGCAGCGACGCGCGCACGTAATTCGCGGACAGCACGGCGTCCTTCGAGGCCTGCGCCAGCCCGTCGGCGCCATGCGCCAACATATAGGCGAGCGCGCGAACGAACATGCCCATCTGGCCATGGAAGGCGGTGAGACGGCCGAAGCTCTGCGTCCCTTCCGCGTCTTCGACAAGCTCCAGCGCGTCGCCCTTGCGGCGAATGAAGGGGACGGGCGCGAAAGGCGCGAGACGTTCCGACAGAACCACCGGCCCGGCGCCCGGCCCGCCGCCGCCATGCGGCGTCGAGAAGGTCTTGTGCAGATTGATATGCATGGCGTCGACGCCGAAGTCGCCGGGACGCGCGACGCCGGCGATCGCGTTGAAATTCGCGCCGTCGCAATAGAAATAGCCGCCAGCCGCATGGACCGCCTCGGCGATCTCGACGATCTCGCGTTCGAACAACCCGCAGGTGTTGGGGTTGGTCAGCATGATCGCGGCGACGTCGGGACCGAGCGCCTCCCGCACGGCCTCGGCGCGCACCGTTCCATCGGGCGCCGCCGGAACGACGCGCACCGAAAAGCCGAGCAGCGCCGCCGTCGCCGGATTGGTGCCATGCGCCGATTGCGGAATGAGCACGACATTGCGCGTCGCGCCTTCGCCCTTGGCGGCGATGGCGGATTTGATCGCCATCATGCCGCAGAGTTCGCCATGCGCGCCGGCCTTCGGCGACAGCGCCACGGCCTGCATATTGGTCAGCGTCATCAGCCAGTCGGCGAGAGTCTGCATCAGCGCCAGCGCGCCCTGCGCGGTCGATTGCGGCTGCAGCGGATGAAGATCGGCGAAGCCCTCATAGCGCGCGATCTTCTCATTGCTGCGCGGATTATGCTTCATCGTGCAGGAGCCGAGCGGATAGAGACCGGCGTCGATCGAATAATTCTTGCGCGACAGGCGCACGTAATGGCGCATCGTCTCGGGTTCGGTGAGTCCCGGCAGACCGATCGGCGTCTTGCGCTCGAGCGCGCCGAGGCGTGTCGCGACCGGCGCCGGCGCGTCGATATCGACGCCGGTCGCGTCGAGGCGGCCGATGTCGAAAAGCAGCGGCTCTTCCTGATCGAGCCCGCGATTGCCGGTGAAGGTTTCGGGAGTTCTGTCGTCGTCGAGCGGTTCGACAATCGCAGGTCTGTCGAGCATCAGAGCGACTCCTTCAGCGCCGCGACGAAGGCGTCGCGATCTTCATTCGTATTGACTTCAGTGCTGGCGACGATGAGGAGGTCGTCGAGGCCGGCGTTCGGCAAGAGCCGCGAGACGGGAACGCCGGCGAGGACTCCCCGCGCCGCCATGTTCTCGACGCGCGCGGCGGCGTCGCCTTCGACGCGCAGCGTGAACTCGTTGAAGAAGCTTTCGTTGAGAACCTCGACCTTCGGAATGCCGCTTAACATCTCCGCCAGCAATACCGCGTTGGCGTGATTGACCCGCGCGAGCCGCACGAGCCCTGCTTCGCCGAGCAAGGTCAAATGAATGTTGAAGGCGAGCGCGCAGAGGCCAGAGTTGGTGCAGATGTTGGAGGTCGCCTTGTCGCGTCTAATGTGCTGTTCGCGCGTCGACAGCGTCAGCACATATGAACGCCTGCCGTCGGCGTCGACGCTTTCGCCAGCGAGCCGGCCGGGCATCTGGCGCAAAAATTCATGCCGCGTGGCGAAGAGGCCGACATAAGGGCCGCCGAAATTGAGCGCATTGCCGATCGACTGGCCTTCGCCGACGACAATGTCGGCGCCCATCTCGCCCGGCGATTTCAAGAGGCCGAGCGACACGGCTTCGGTGAAGACGGCGACGAGCAGCGCGCCATGCTTATGGCAGGCTTCCGCGATTTCGGTAAGATCGCGCAGATTGCCGAAGACATCGGGCGTCTGCACGACGACGCAAGAGAAAGTATCGTCAATGCGCGCGACGATATCCTCGACGGCGCGAATGTCGGGCGCCATCGTCTCGACCTCATCTTCGGCAAGGCGCGAGATGGTGCGCACGACGTCGGCGTAATGAGGATGCAGGCCGCCGGAGAGAAGCGCCTTGCGCCGCTTGGTCAGGCGATGCGCCATCAGCACGGCCTCGGCGGTCGCGGTGGAGCCGTCATACATCGAGGCGTTGGCGACTTCCATGCCCGTTAACAGAGCGACCTGGGTCTGAAATTCATAGAGATATTGCAGCGTGCCCTGAGAGATTTCGGGCTGATAGGGCGTGTAGCTGGTCAGGAATTCCGAGCGTTGAATGAGATGATCGACGCTTGCCGGAATGTGGTGCTTATAGGCGCCGGCGCCGACGAAGAAAGGCGCGCGCGACGCGGGAAGATTGCGCGCGGCGAGGCGCGAGAAGAAGCGCTCAACGTCGAGCTCCGACTTGCCATTGGGCAGAGGGAGCGGCGTTTTCAGCAGAGTCTGAGGCGGCGCATCGGCGTAAAGCGCGTCGATCGAGGAAACGCCGATCGTCGCGAGCATCGCGCGTCGATCGGCCTCGGACAACGGATGATAGCGCATCGCTAATTTTCCTTGCGCTCAAAGCGTCTTCAGAAAGCTCGAATAGGCGGGCTCATCCATCAGCGACGCGCATTCGCCGGGATCGCTGATCCGCAGCTTGACCAGCCAGCCGCGGCCGAGCGGATCGTCATTGACGAGCGCCGGGGTTTCGCCGAGCTGCGGATTAACTTCCACGACTTCGCCGCTGACCGGCGAATAGACTTCGCTCGCCGCCTTCACGCTTTCGATGACGGCGATCTCCTTACCCTTCGCGACCATTTTGCCGACTTCGGGCAATTCGATGAAGACAATGTCGCCAAGTTGCGCCTGCGCGTAATCCGATATGCCGAGCGTCGCGACATCGCCGTCGAGCGCGAGATATTCATGGTCCTTGGAGTAGCGGAGATCGCTCATCTCGCGTCCTTTCCAGCCGGCGGTTTGAAATAGCGATGCGGAACGAAAGGCAGCGCCGCCACATCGACTTCGATGCGCCTGTCGCGCAGCGTCGCCGACAGCGTCTCACCGACATGCGCGTATTTGATGGCGACATAGCCCATGGCGATCGGGCGCTGCAGCGTCGGCGAAAACCCGCCGGACGTGACATGTCCGACGACATTCTCGGATGCGTAAAGCGCCGCGCCCTCGCGCAGCGGCGCCTTCGAGCGCGGAAGCAGCCCGACGCGCGAGCGCGCCGGACCCTGCTCTAATCCTTGCCGAATGCGCGTTTCGCCGGGGAATCCGCCCTCCGCGCGCCGCCGTTTGCCGATCGACCAGCCGAGACCCGCTTCGACCGGGCCGATCGTTTCGTCGAGATCATGACCGTAGAGCGGCAGGCCGGCCTCCAGGCGCAGAGCGTCGCGCGCGCCGAGACCCGCCGGCGCAACCTCTTCATGCGCGAGCAGAAGATGCGCGAGGTCCTCGGCGTGTTCGGCGCGCACCGACAGTTCGAATCCGTCTTCGCCAGTATAGCCGCTGCGCGACACGAAGAGCGGCGCGCCGCCAAAATCGAAGGCGCGCCAGCCCATGAAAGCAAGGTCCTCGGCGCCGGGGAGGAGTGCGCCGAGGACCACGGCCGCGCGCGGCCCCTGAAGGGCGAGCAGCGCGCGGTCTAAGGGATTGAAGTCGAAACGCGACAACGCGTCGCCAATGAGCGCGAAGTCATGCTGCTTGCGCGCGGCGTTGACGACGAGCAGCAGCCGCTCCTCGACGCCGGGCAGCCGCGTGATCATGAGATCGTCGAAAATGCCGCCATTCTCGTTGAGGAGCTGCGTGTAGCGCGTGCGCTCCGGCGCGAGCGAAATCAAATCCGCCGGCGTCAAACTTTCGAGCGCCCGCGCCGCGCCGGCGCCGCCGAGGATCGCCTGGCCCATGTGCGAAACGTCGAAAAGGCTTGCGGCGCGCCTCGTATGCAGCGTTTCCGCGACGATGCCGGCTTCGTATTGCAGCGGCATGTCATAGCCGGCGAAGGGCGCCATGCGCGCGCCAAGCCGCCGATGCAACGCATCGAGCGGAAGTTTGACCAGCGCTGGCGCAGGGGTCGCGACGTCGATCTCGGTCACCGTCAACTCCGACAGAACATGGTTCGCGCGGCAAAGCTCTTAACTTTGCAACGCGCCCCCTCTGTCCGGTGACCTGAGAGATTTCCCTGCGCCGAAGCGGCAGGTTACGCCCGTCGGTGGGCGAAACGCTTATCGCGCCTCGCCGCTTTCCAGAGTTATGCTTCGTCGCGGTCCTTTAGCCTGAGCGTTTCCGGGGCGGTTTCGCCTTCGGCGCCGGCGCAAGCGCCGGTCTCTCCCGCGAAGAAGTTTGACCTCGCTCCAAGATGTGGGCGATTCGCGCAATCGTCAATCCTGCCGACTGCGTCTTTTTTTTGCAGTGCGCTAGGCCATTGGATCAGAACGATTCAATGGCGCTTGGGCGCCCGCATGCGATAGACGCCGTCGTCATCGCGCTCGAAGGTTTCGTCGACCTGCGGGTGACGGACTGGCCGGTTGCTGTCGTCGGGCAGCAAATTCTGCTCCGACACATAGGCGACATATTCGGTTTCGGCGTTTTCGGCGAAGAGATGATAGAAGGGCTGGTCTTTGCGCGGGCGCAGTTCTTCGGGAATCGACAGCCACCATTCCTCGGTATTGGCGAAGACCGGATCGACGTCATAGATCACGCCGCGAAACGGATAGCGGCGATGCTTGACCACTTGGCCGATGGCGAATTTGGCGACGTTCTCGCGCGGCATTCGAAAGCGCCCTTAACACGCTGTTTACTTGTCTTTTACTAACGCAGGCGGCGCACGCTCGTCAATTGCGTCGCGCCGCCGGCGGCGCTTACAGTCCGTAAATTCTGGCGAAGTCGGCGTCTTTGGCGGCGACCTGTCTGGCGAGGTCGACGACGACCTTGCACTGTTTCCAGGTGGCGTCGTCCTGCATGCGTCCGTCGATCATCACCGCGCCGGTGCCGTCCGGCATCGCTTCGAGCACGCGCTTGGCGAAAGCAACTTCCTGCGGATCCGGCGAGAAGACCTTTTTGGCGATGGCGATCTGCGAGGGATGCAGCGACCAGGCGCCGGCGCAGCCCAATAAAAACGCGTTGCGGAACTGCGCCTCGCAGGCCGGCGCGTCGGAGAAATCGCCGAACGGGCCATAGAAGGCCTTGATGCCGGCGGAAGCACAGGCGTCGACCATCTTGGCGATGGTGTAATGCCAGAGGTCCTGCTGATAGGAGGCGCGCAGCCCCTGCCCCGGCTCGGCGTCGGCGATCACCTTATAGTCGGGATGGCCGCCGCCAACGCGCGTCGTCTTCATCGCGCGGGAGGCGGCGAGATCGGCCGGCCCCAGCGAAATGCCATGCATGCGCGGCGACGCCGAAGCGATGGCGTCGACATTCTTGACGCCCTCCGCCGTCTCCAGAATCGCGTGAATGAGAATCGGCTTTTTCACGCCATGGCGCGCTTCGAGTTGCGCCAGAAGCTGGTCGAGATAGGCGATGTCCCACGTACCTTCGACCTTGGGCAGCATGACGACGTCGAGTTTATTCCCGACCGCGCCGACGATTTCGATCATGTCGTCGAGCGCCCAGGGGCTGTTCAGCGCATTCATCCGCGTCCACAGGCCGGTCGAGCCGAAGTCGGTCGCTTTCGCCATTTCGATGAAGCCGGCGCGGGCGGCCTCCTTGGCGTCGGCCGGGATCGCATCTTCGAGATTACCGAGCACCACGTCGACCTGTTTGACGAGTTCGGGAACCTTGGCGCGGAACTTTTCGAGATGCGGCGGCACGAAATGAATCATCCGCTCGACTTTTACGGGCGGCTCCCGCAGCGGGGCGGGGGCGCCGATGGCGAGCGGACGGTAGAATTGATTGGGCAGTTTCATTTCGATCGCAACTCCGGCGAAAAGCTGCGTCGAGCTAAACCAGAGTTGGCGGAATGGCAATGGCGCGGTCGGTCGCGGGCGCGGGGCGCTCAGCCGGCCACCGCATCCCACAGCAGCTTCATATTGAGCGCGATGATCGCCGTCGCGATGACCGCCGCTACGATGGTGGTCCGCCTCGGCGCGACGAGTTCGCCCATGACGCTGCGCTGCGCGGTGAAGGCGACGAGCGGGACAACGGCGAAGGGCAAAGTCACGCTCAGCGCCACTTGGCTCAGCACGAGCAGTTGCGCGGTCGCCGA
>NZ_JAXMCX010000007.1:0-127363 GCF_046349115.1 Methylocystis sp.
TTCGCCGGCGTAAAGCGTCACTCCGATCGCCGGCGCGATGGCGATGCAGCGGGTGATGAGACGCCGCAGCGCCGGCTTCATCCGCAGCCGCACGAATCCTTCCATCACGATCTGGCCGGTGAGCGTCGCCGTCACCGTCGAGTTCAACCCGCAGGCGATCAGCGCCACCGCGAAAAGCGTCGCCGCGACTGGCTGTCCGAGCAGCGGCGCGATCAGCCGATAAGCTTCGCCAAGCTCGGCGACCTCGGTATGGCCGCTGGCGTGAAAGACCGCCGCCGCGAGAACCAGTATCGCGCCATTGATCAGCAACGCGAGAAACAGCGCCAGCGTGCTGTCGATCACCGCGAAGCGGATCGCCTCGCGCTTCTTTTCGATGGGCTCGGCGACGGCGCGGGTCTGTACGACGAAGGAATGCAGAAAAAGATTATGCGGCATCACCGTCGCGCCGAGAATGCCGAGGCCGATGTAGAGCATCTCTGGATCGGTGAAAAAACGCCGCGTAGGGATGAGCCCCGCCGCGACCTGCGCCATGTCGGGACGCGCCATGATGAGCTGGGCGGTGAAGGACATTGTGATCAGCGCCAGCATCGCCACGACGAAAAGCTCGATCTTGCGAAAGCCGACGCGCTCCAGCGCGAGCACCAGAAAAGTGTCGAGCACGGTGATGAGAATGCCGATGGCGAGCGGCAGGCCGAACAGCAATTGCAGGCCGATCGCCGTGCCGATCACCTCAGCGAGGTCGGTGGCGAATATGCCAACCTCGGCGAGCAGCCAGAGCCCGACCGCCGCCGGGAAGGGATAATGCTTGCGGCAGGCCTGCGCGAGGTCGAGCTCGGCGCCGACGCCGAGCCGCGCCGCGAGCGACTGCAGCACGATCGCCATCAGGCTGGAGAGCACCGCGACGAACAGCAGCGCCGTGCCGAATTGCGAGCCGCCGGCGAGCGCCGTCGCCCAATTGCCGGGGTCCATATAGCCGGTGGCGACGAGATAGCCTGGACCAAGAAAGACGAAAAGACGCCGAAGAAATTTGCCGCCTTCCGGCACATGCACCGATCGGCGCATGTCGCCGCGTTGCGGAATCGGGGCGTGAGCAGTCGTCGCTGGCGTCACAATTTTTTCCTTAGCCGCGCCGGCGCGCGCCGGTCGTGAGAATTCCTCTGAAAGGAGTTTTTCGCCTTAAGGCTTTCCTTTGTCACCCATGTAAATCTTGAGCGCTATATTTCAGGCCGGACGAAGCGAATGGCGCAAGCGGAACTTGTCCAGCGCGGCCAATCTTTTCAAGCCGGGTCGTCGCCGCGCAAGATCGATCATATGCTAACGCGATTGACGCGATTCGTGCCGAAAAAGGCGGGGGTTACAAATGTTCCAACTCACGATCCCGATCAGCTCCGAAGGCGGACATCCGAGCTTTCACAACAACGTGCCCGACCCGGTGACATCGGGCGCCGAGTTGCCGACGTTCAAGTTCGAACTCGAAAAATCGCAAGGCCGCGTCGACGGCGCGAGCTATGGCAAGGAGGCGACCGTCGCCCAGCTGCCAATCTCCAAGGATATCGCCGGCGTTTCAATGCGCATGGAGCAGGGCGTCATGCGCGAACTGCATTGGCATGCGACGGCGGCGGAATGGGGATTCGTCACCGAGGGTCGGGTGCGCACCACCGTCATCGATCCGGCGGGCTGCTCCGAGACCAATGATTTCGAAGCCGGCGATCTTTGGTATTTCCCGCGCGGCCATGGCCATGTCATCGAGACGCTGGGCAAGGAATTGTGCCACTTCATTCTCGTCTTCGACAATGGCTATTTCTCCGAATTCGGCACCTTCAGCATCAGCGACTGGATCGGCCATGCGCCCAAGGAGCTGCTGGCGAAGAATTTCGGCGTGCCGGCGTCGACCTTCGACAATTTCCCGAAAAAGGAGGTCTATTTCGCGAGGGGAAATATCCCGCCAGAAACCCCAACGCCGCCGCTGCAGGGATGGAAGCCGCCGCCGCTCACTCATAAATACAGCCTGCTGTCGCAAAGACCTTTCGAGACCTTTCCGGGCGGAATCGAATGGCGCGTCGACGGCGCGCAATTTCCGATTTCGACGACGATGACCGGCGTCGTTCTCGAAATGGAGCCGGGCGCGCTGCGCGAATTGCATTGGCATCCCAACGCTTCCGAATGGCAATATGTGCTGAGCGGCCAGCTGTGCGTCACGCTGTTTGGATCAAAGGGGCGCTGGCGCCAGGAGACGTTCTCGAAAGGCGATGTCGGCTATATTCCGCAAGGCATGGGCCATTCGCTGGAAAATGTCGGGACCGAAACCGTGCGCGTGCTGATCGTCTTCAACAACGCCCATTATCAGACGATCGATCTCTCGCAATGGATCGCCGGCAATCCGACCGATATTCTCGCGACGAATTTCGGTCAGGACCCCTCGGTCTTCGAGAAATTCCCGCGCCGGGACGTGTTCATGACGAAGTGAGTAATACGAAATCCGTTTGAACGGCCCGGCTGTCATTCCCGACGCGCGCAAAGCGCGCGATCGGGAATCCAGAGACACGGCCATGATCGTAGTTGTAGCTCTGGATTCCCGGTCAGGCCCTCAGCCTGCCGGGAATGACGCTCTCCCAGCGTGCGGATAAGCCGGATACCCGATAGTAGGCTCGCGTCAGCGAGCCTTTTTCACTTGCTGATTTTGCGCAGCAGCGCCTCGAGTCCCTCGGGGAAGATCAGATCATGCGAGACGGCGATTTCGTCGGCGCTCCACCAGCGCCAGCCGAGCACATGGATTTTTTCTTCCTCGGTCAAATCGCGCGGCTTGGGCGCGAAGCGCTCGGCGCGGATCAGATAATAGCGCTCGATCGCCTGATGCCAGTCGTCGCCGATCTCCATCGGGAATTCGCGCGTCGCGACGACCGCTCCGGGATCGACAATGGTTAGGCCCGTTTCTTCATAGACTTCTCGGCGCAGCGCCGATTCGAAGCTCTCGCCCTCCCTGACCGCGCCGCCGGGCGTCGCCCAGAAGTGATGATGGCCGAGCGCGAGAAAATGCGGTGTCAGTCCGCCGGCGTAGCGGATGAGCAGAATGTCATTCTCTTGATCGACGATCAGCGCCCGAGCGGCTTCGCGGCGGGGCAGCGCGCGGCCGTCCCATGGCGCGGCGATCTCGGCGCGGCCTTCCGGCGAAGCCCAATCGACCAGCGACCATTTTCCGTCCTCATAGGCGATCCAATTCGGCGTGGCGTTGAGCACCGGATGTTCACGCTTCTCGTCGAGTCTCTTTCCGGCGGCGAGCCGCCAGGCGATGTCGAGCACGCCCGCATGGGCGACGACCAGCACAGTCTGGCCGGCGCTTTCCTTGGCGATCTGGGTCAAGGCCTTGCGCACCCGCGCGGCGAAATGTTCGAGCGTCTCGCCTTGCGGGGCGGCGAAATCCGGCTTGCGCGCGAGATAATTCATATAGATGTCGGCATAGGCCGCCTGCACTTCGGCATGCGTGTGCCCCTGCCAGACGCCGTCGTCCTTTTCGCGCAAGGCCGGGGTCTTGGCGACGTCAACGCCGCGCGCGCCGGCGATCGGATTCGCCGTCGCGAGCGCGCGGCGCAAATCGCTCGAATAGACCCGGTCGAAATGCGCGCCGGCGAGTTCTTTCGCCAAGGCGGCCGCCTGCGCGCGTCCGCGAGCGTTCAGCGCGATGTCGAATTGGCCCTGAAAGCGCCGTTCGATATTCCAGTTGGTCTCGCCATGGCGTACGAGACACAGAAGCGTGCGGGGCATGTCGTTTCGGATTTAAGGCGCGGGAGCCGCCGTGCAAACCCGCCCGGCATCCGGGCGTGCGGCGTTCTATAGCTTTGGCGTGCAAAAGTCAGTCCGCTTTCGCGGGGCGGCGGCGAATGACCGCATGGCCCCGACGCGCGTTCTAAACTTTTGGGAAAGTTCGCATAGACCTGCGGATGGGCGACCCCGCCCAACCGCAGCGGCCTAATGCCTCAGGCCGGTGGTAAATTCCCCGCTCCGCAGCCGCGCCGGCAGGGTTTCGGCGAAGGCGGCGATGGCCTCCTCGCCATAGGTCGCGACCAATTCGCGCAAGGCTGCGGACAAAGCGGCGTTGGCGAAGGAATCGCTTTCGATCCCCGCCAGTATGGCCTCTGCGAAAGCCTCGGTGACATAAGCGAGGGCCGCTCGGTGCTGTTCACCGCCCAGATCGCTCAGCGAGGCGACGTCCAATGGGTTCATGACGCCACTCTAGAGAACCCGCTCGCGCCGCGCGAGGCGACGATCTCCGGAAGGTTAATTTCGCCAAAGGGCTTTACGGATTTCCGTAACGATAAGTTATGTCGCGGGTCAGCCGCGAGGCCTCCGCCAGATAGCGGGAAATCACGGTTTTGGCGTTGGGGGTGCAGGCGCGATAGGTCAGCTCATAGCCGCGAAAGCCGCGGTTGAACGAGGCCATCAGCCTCTGGCGGCGCGACCCGCTCGGGGCGTCGGCGTCGAGCAGCGCAGCCATTTTCACCCGCCATTCGTCGCCGTCGCCGGCGCCGCAGAGGTCACGCAAAAAGGACAGCGCGCCGAGGACTTCCGAGAGCCTGGTGATCTGCGGCTCATAGGGCGGCGGCGGGCGCTCGGGCCCGCTCGGCGCCGATCCTTCCGTCGCGGTCGCGCCCGGCGCGCCGGGCGTTTGCGGCTTCGTCTGCCCCGGCGTGGCGGCGTCCCGCTTGCGCGGCGGCGGGCGTTCGGACCGCCGCGGCTCCGGCGCCCGATGGTGGCGCGGACCGTCGAAGCCGCCGAACAGGAAATCGAACGGGTCTTGAGCGACCGCTTCGCTCGCGAAGAGCGTCGCGGCGGCCGCCGCCGCGGCAAGCGCCGCCGCCGCGCGCTTTAAATGCGCCGTCATGGGTAGAGCCGCTCCTTTCGCCATGGTTCGTCGGGCGTCGCCCGGTAAAAGCGGACGCGGTCGTGAAGCCGGAACGGCCGATCGGACCAGAATTCCATCGCGATCGGCGCGATGCGGAACCCCCGCCAATAGGGCGGCCTCGGAATGGCGCCGATCGCATATTTGGCGGCGAAGGCGGCGACCGATTTTTCGAGCGCGAAGCGGCTTTCCAGAGGCCGCGACTGCTGGCTCGCCCAGGCGCCGATGCGGGAATCGCGCGGACGGCTGGCGAAATACTCGTCGGCCTCGGCGTCGCTGACTGGGCTGACGGGCCCGCGCAGCCGCACCTGACGGCGCAGCGACTTCCAGTGAAAGAGACCCGCCGCCTGCATATTGGCCTCGAGCTGGCGCCCCTTGGCGCTCTCGGCGTTGGTGTAAAATACGAAGCCGCTGGGCGTCCATTCCTTCAGCAGCACCATGCGCGCGTCGGGCAGACCCTGGGCGTCCGCCGTCGCCAGGACCATCGCCTCGGGGTCGTTCGGCTCCTTGCGCGTCGCTTCCTCGAACCATTGCGCGAACAAGGCGAAAGGCTCGGCGGCGTCGACAAAGTCACCGGGCGTTAACGCGTTCAAGCGAGTATCCTTTCTCAAGCCGAACCAAAGGTCGGCGCTTCGAAGGTGGCCTTTTGCAAATCCTCCGCGTCAGACATACCGCCGCTTGCGCCATTGCTCAAATGTCGCGCGGCGCGCGGCTTATCGCTCTGTCGGCGACGGCCGGCGGCCTCGCCGGCTGTTCGATCGCCATGCCGACGATCTCGAACTCTTCAATGTGGAATTCGGATCGGGCCGCATCCGACGTGACCGGCGCTATACAAAAGCCGCCGCCGCAATTGTCGCATGCGCTCGAGGGGGAAGATCTTCGTCGCGCCACCGCCGCGATGAGCACCGCGCTCGATCCGCAGGGAAGCGGGGCGAGCGTCAATTGGGACAATCCCCAGACCGGCGCCAAGGGCTCCTTCACGCCGATCGGTCAGCCCTATCCGCTGGAGGGGCGGATTTGCCGCGCCTTCCAGGCCGACATTGCGGTGAAGGAAGCGCAGGAAAGCCTGCAAGGCGCCGCCTGTCGCGAAAAAACCGACGAATGGGCGCTCACCGAGGTGAAGCATTTCAGGAAAGGGTGACATGTCGGCGCCCTTCGGCAGACGGCTCATCGTCACGACCATCGCCGCGATCCTGGCGGTTCCGGCATATTTTATCGCCGCCCGCGCGATCACGGCATGGCGGCAAGGCTACGCCTGGGCAGAAATGGATTGGGACGACAAGGGTTATACGTCGATTGCCGATTTCATGCGCGCCGCCGATATCGGCAAGCGGCCGATCGACGTCAACGGCCAGTCCTGCGTCGAATATTTTCTCTATCGCGAAGGCGTGACGGTGAAGATCGTCTGCCCGAGAGGGCGAAGCTAAAGCAAAACGCCCGGGTTGAGGATGCCCTTCGGGTCGAGCGCCGTCTTGATGGCGCGCATCGCGTCGAGCGCCGCAGGGTCTTTCGTTTCTCGCAACAGATCGCGCTTCAGCCGCCCAATGCCATGTTCGGCCGAGATCGAGCCGCCGAGTTCGCGCACCACGCCATGCACGATGGCGTTGACCTCCCCCCAACGCGCCAGGAATTCCGCCTTGTCGGCGCCGACGGGCTGCGAGACGTTATAATGGATATTGCCGTCGCCCATATGGCCGAAAGGAATCGGCCGCGCTTCCGGAAAGGCGGCGCGCAGCCTTCGCCCCGCTTCTTCAATGAAATGCGGAATTTCGTTTACCGGCACGGCCACATCGTGCTTGATCGAGCCGCCCTCGCGCTTTTGCGCCTCCGACATGCTTTCGCGCAGTTTCCACAGCGCCCCCGACTGATCGAGCGATTGGGCGAGCGTCGCGTCCTCGGCGAGATGCGCGCCGAGCGCGGCGGCGAGAATCCGCGCCGCGACGCGCTCGGCTTCGCCCTCCGCGAAGGCCGCAAGTTCGACAAGCGCATACCAGTCGTGCGGCTGCGCAAGAGGATCGCGCGTTCCGGGAATATGGCGCAGAACCAGCTCCACCCCCGATCGTGAGGCGATTTCGAAGGCGTGAAGGCTCGGCCCTGCGCGGTCCTTGACGAAGTTGAGGAGCTTCAGCGCCTGAGCCGGATCGCGAAGTCCGAGAAACGCCACGGCGCGCGAGCGCGGGCGTGGAAAGAGCTTCAGCGTCGCGGCGGTGATGACGCCGAGCGTGCCTTCCGAGCCGATGAACAGCCGCGTCAGATCATAGCCGGTATTGTCCTTGCGCAGCGCGCCGAGAGTCGAGAGAAGCCTTCCGTCGGCGAGCGCGATCTCGACCCCGAGCGCCAGATCGCGCATCGACCCATAGGCGATGACGTGAACGCCGCCGGCGTTGGTCGATAGATTGCCGCCGATGGTGCAGCTTCCTTCCGACGCCAGCGACAGCGGGAAATAGCGGTCGGCGGTCTCCGCCGCCTCCTGCGCCTGCGCCAAGGTCACGCCGGCTTCGACGGTCATCGCGTCGGCGATGGGGTCGACGGCGCGTATCCGACTGAGTCTTTCGAGCGAAAGCACGACCGACGCGCCGCTGGCGTCGGGGGTCTGGCCGCCGACAAGTCCGGTATTGCCGCCTTGGGGAGTGAGGGGCGCGCCAGCTTCGTTGCACAGCGCGAGAATATCGCCGACTTCGCGCGCGGTTCTCGGCTTGAGCACGCAGAGCGCGCGGCCATGGTAGAGGTCGCGAGGCTCGGCCAGATAGGGCGACATCGACGTCGGATCGGTGACGACGGAAGTCTCGCCGACGATGGCCGCGAGACGAGAGATCAGAAAAGGCGCTTCAGACCGATTGGCTGTCACAGTCAGTAGGATGCGCCCTTTTTGTCGCGCTGTCCTTAGCGATAACGACGGCGGCGATTATCCTTGTGGCGCGCATAGACGTAAGCGCGCATGGCGACAGGCGCGCTCGCGAGGACGATACTGCACAATGTTGCGGCGATAAGCGCATTCATCATGACGTTCTCCTTCCAGATCACGGAAATCATTCAACTTCCGGCTACGCTGGACTACCTCGCAAATCCTATGCCTGATTTGGCGGACCGGCAATACCGCTGAGCAATGCTGCTGCGTCGGAATGTCGCTTCTTGACCTTGCTGTGACATTCTCGGCACAGGCGCATGACGCCGGCGCCGATAAATTCATCCCAAGAGCCGCCGTTTAGCGGATTTGCGGCTGCTCTTCTTCTCGAAAACCGCGACGATCTCGACATGCGCCGCGTAGCGGAACTGATCGAGCGGCGCGATTTCTCGGATGACGTACCCGCCTTTGAGCAAAATTGCGGCGTCGCGGGCGAAACTTTGTGCATGGCAGGAGACGGCGACCACGATCGGCGCTTCCGAGCGCGCGATTTCAGCCGCCTGGGCGATGGCGCCGGCGCGCGGCGGATCGAAGATGATGGCGTCGAAACCATTGAGTTCGCTGGCGCTCAACGGCCTGGCGAAGAGATCGCGCTCGATTCCTTCGAGCGGAAGCAGGCCCTGCGTCGCCTGCGCGGCAGCGCGCAGGGCGGCGATGGCGGGAGCGTCCGAATCATAGGCTTTGACCTTGGCGCGCTGCGCGAGGCGAAGCGCGAAAGCGCCGACGCCGCAGAAAAGATCGGCGACGATTCGCGCCTTCGCGGTCGCCTCGCAGACTCGCGCTGCGATTTCCTCTTCGCCGCGCTGCGTCGCTTGCAGGAAGGCGCCGGCGGGAAGCGTCAGCGTCGCCCCGCCGATGTCGATTTCCGGCGGCCGACGCAGCGTGACGAGCCTGCCGTGATTGGTCAGCCGGGCAAGATCATGCGCGTCGGCCGCAGCGATCAGCGCGCTTATTTCCACATCGGAGAGCGGACCGGCGCCGCGCAGCTCGATGTCGAGGCCGCCGCGCGTCGCGGTGACGGCGATGTCGAGCGGCTTGCCGCGCGGCGCGAGCGCGGCGGCGATGGCGCGCGCGGCGGTCAATGCGCCGTCAAGCTCTGGCGCGAGCAAGGGGCAGGCGTCGATCTCGACGATCCGATGCGAGCGCGCCGCCATGAAGCCGACTTGCGCCGCTCCGGAATCGAATCGCGCGTGAAAAGTCACGCGGCGCCGGCCGGCGCCGTGCGCGTCGATCGGCAGCGCGACCGCGCATGTCACGCCTTCGTTCTGCAGAGCCGACTCGACGAGGCCGCGCTTCCACGCCGCATAGTGGTCGGCGCGAAGCGCCTGAACGGCGCAACCGCCGCAATTCGTGAAATACGGGCAGATCGGCGCGATGCGCTGGGGCGAGGCTTCGAGGACATCAATAAGACGCGCCCGCTCGCCATCCGCTTCCACGGTCACGCTTTCACCTGCGAGCGCATAAGGAACGAAAACGCGCTTCTCATGCAACAGCGCGACGCCCTCGCCACGTACGCCAAGTCGTTGGATGAATAGTCGGAGAACCGCCATTAAGAAGACCCCGATTAACGGCCGACGCACAGCGCGAGAACGGCAGCGATCTCGCGCACGGCGGACAGCGCGCCGTCAAGTTCGAACGCAAGCAACAGACAGGCGTCGATTTCGACGACTGGATGCGAGCACGCCGCCGTGAAACGGGCGCGCGACTGTACAGCGTCAAATCTCGCAGAATAGGTTGGGCGGCGGCGCCGGCCGGCGCCTTGTGGGCCGATCATGAATGCGACTTCGCATGTCATTCTGGGTTCAACATGGATTTTTGGTTCAGACCCAATTTCCGCTCCGCATAACAATCGACGCCAAGCGTTCGAACGGCCTGGCCCGTGTTCAGAGAAGCGCGCGCCGATCGACGCGATTCGCTGCGATGCTTCCAGTACGTCGCAAAGAAACGTCCGCGCGCTGTCTGCATTTACGGTCACGATTTAGCTTGCGCGCGCATCGTCTACGAACGCGCTCTTCTCCTGCAGCGGCGCGACACGCGCGCCACGTACGCCAATCGTTCGAATCATAAAATCGAATAAGTGCTTTCGCCGCCATCGAGCCGGCGCGCGAACGTCCAAAGTCAATTCTCACGTAGAAGGTCATGCCGTTCCGGCCGGCGCCATGCGCGTCGATCATGAATACGACTTCACATGCCTGTCATTGTTAAACTTTGGTTTTTGATCAGCCCGCGTTTCCGCTCCGCATCGAAGTCAACGCGATTCGCTCCGGCGATGCTTGCAGCCTGTCGACAACGAACATCCATTCCCCGTCTGCATCTACAGTCACGCTTTCGCCAGAGCCCGTAGCGCGCGCAGAGTACGAACGCGCGCTTCAGTTGCAGTAGCGCGACGCTCTCTCCGCGTACGCCAATCGTTGGATGAATAGTCGAATAGGCGCAATCGAGAAATCCCCTCTTGACGGTTAAGCACAAGAGCTACCTACTGCGTGCGAAGGGAAGGAGCTAACGGGAATGAACATGCGCACTGTTGCCATATCGACCGACGTCTTTGCCGCAATCTGGGCAAATCGCTTGGCGGGAGAAGATTCTGAAGATGCAATTCTCCGCAGACTGTTCAATGTGGCTGCCGACAATTTTCGAGAACGAACTGATTCTAACCTGACTAAAATTAGTGAGTCTGTCGACTCGCCTGCTCGAAGCGGAACGCCGATTGTAGACTCTACAAACGGCGTACGTTTTGAACACGGCTTCAAGGTTTATCGATTCGCCAAAGGGGTGCAGTACGAGGCGGAGGTGCAGGATGGGCAATGGCTGCTCAAACATGACAAGAAGCTTTATTCGAGCATAAATCAGATGAGCCAAGCGCTCGGGCTTCAAGAAAATGTTTGGAACCATTGGTACTATATCGATGGCCGAGGGAAGCAGAAAAAGCTCAATGAACTGCGTCCCCGATCGCTTATTACCAAACGTCGTCGCCGGAGCTGATCGAATCGCGCTTATTCGCCTGAATTAGGAACTCGCGATTGCCGTCGCCGCCCTTGATCGGCGAGGAGGTTAGGCCACAAACGCGCCAGCCTAAAGCTTCGATTTCTTTCTCTGCGCGCGCGCAGACCTGCGCGTGAATCTTTTCGTCGCGCACGACGCCCTTCTTCGCCGCCGCCCGACCGGCTTCGAACTGCGGCTTGATCAGCGCGATAAGGTCAGCGTCTGGCGCTGCGAGTGAAAGGATCTGCGGCAGCAGGACGCTCAGCGAAATAAAGCTTGCGTCGATCACGATCAGGCTCGGCGGCTCGGCAAGCTGCGCAGCGGTCAACGCACGCGCATCCTGGCCTTCAAGCGAGGTCACGCGCGAATCGGCGCGCAGTCTGTCGTGCAATTGCCCATGACCGACATCGACGGCGACGACGTGGCGGGCGCCGCGCGCCAGTAAAACGTCGGTGAAGCCGCCGGTCGAGGCGCCGACGTCGAGGCAGTAGCGCGCCTTCGGATCGACGCCGAAATGATCGAGCGCATGCGCGAGCTTCACGCCGCCGCGCGAGACCCATGGATACGCCGCGTGCGCAATGATCTCAGCGTCGGCGGCGATCGGCTCGGACGGCTTTTTGACGATGCGGCCGTCGACGCTGACAAGGCCGGCTTCGATCGCCTCGCGCGCCTTGGCGCGACTCTCGAACAGCCCAAGCGCATGGAGCGCCGTATCGGCGCGGCTCGCGCCCATCGTCATTCTCCTGTCTGCAACAGCGTGCCGGCGCGCCGTGCGCCTTGTAGCAGCCGGCCAAACCCGACCGACGCCGCCGCGAACAGAACCACGTCGATGGCCAATCCTTCAACCAGTAGATCCCAGCGGACGACGTGATCGATCAATACGCCGCGCAGACCTTCGAACACATAGGTCGGCGGCAGCATCCAAGAGAACGGCTGCAGCCATGTCGGCAGCGTGGTCACCGGATAATAGACAGCGGCGAGCGGCTGCACGAGGAACATCAGCGACCAGACGAGATTTTCAGCGCCCAGTCCAAAGCGCAATAGAATGCCGGAGACGAAGAGCCCGATGCTCCAAGCGAAGAGCATCAGCACGATGAAGAAGGCCGCGAAAGCGATCCCGAGCGCCCAGAGATTGAATCCGAAGAACAGGATCGCAAAGATCGTGACAGGAAGCACGCCGACGGTCAGTCGAATGAGGCTCATCGCGACCAGCGCGCTGACAAATTCCGCCGGCCGCAGCGGGCTCATCAAAATATTGGGCAGGTTGCGCGACCACATTTCCTCGATGAAGGAGAAGCAGAAGCCCTGCTGGCCGCGCAGAAGAATGTCCCACAAAAGAATGGCGCCGATCAGCGTGCCGGCGGCCTGCGCCGCGCCGCCCGGCGCCGCGAGCGCGCCAGCGCGCACCAGATAGGTCTGCAAAAATCCCCAGGTGAGGAGCTGAACGGTCGGCCAATAGACCAAATCGAGCACGCGCGTGCGCGAGGCGCGCAAAAGATAGGCGTAACGCAGCACCATCGCGCCGACGCGCTTGAAGGAGAAATTCATGCCGGCGCTCCGTTGACGCGGCCGCGCGCGACGTCGAGAAACACTTCTTCGAGCGTGTCGCGGCCATAGCGCGCCAGGAGATTGGCCGGCGAATCATCGTCGACCAGCGTTCCGTCCTTCAGCATCAGCACGCGGTCGCACAGGCGCTCGACCTCGTTCATATTGTGCGAGGCGAGCAGGATCGCGCAATTATGCGTCTTGCGATGCGCCTCTAACCGCGCGCGCACCCAATCCGCCGTGTCCGGATCGAGCGAAGCGGTCGGTTCGTCGAGCAATAAGAGCTGCGGATCGTTGATCAGCGACTTGGCGATGGCGACGCGAGTCTTCTGGCCGGCGGAAAGGCGGCCGGTCTGCCGGTCGAGAAAATCGCCGAGGGCGAGATCCTCGGCGAGCCGCTCGATCTTCGCGTCGAGCTCGTCGACGTCATAGAGCATGCCGAAGACGCGCAGATTCTGCCGCACGGTGAGGCGATGCGGCATGTCGACATAGGGGCTTTCGAAATTCATCCGGCCGAGCGCGCCGTAGCGGTTGCGCGCCATGTCGCAGCCAAAGACTTGGATCGAGCCTTGCGTCGGCTCGATCAGTCCCATCACCATGCCGATGGTGGTGGTCTTGCCGGCGCCATTGCCGCCGAGCAGTCCTGTGACCGAGCCGGCCTCAAGCGAGAAATCGAGCGGCCCGACGACTCTGCGATTGTCGTAACTTTTCGAAAGGCCGGCGACGGCAAGCGTCGGCGCGACGGGAGTGGCTGACATGCGCGCACATTATCGTCGCGCTCCGGCGACGCAAGCGCATCTCATATTTTAATATTTCAATGATGCACTTTTGAACACAAGGCCTTCGCTATTTCTGGCACGCCGGACAATAAAATGTCGAGCGGCCGGACTGGACAACGCGGGCGATGGTTCCCTTGCAGCCCGGCGTCGGACAGGCCGCGCCTTCGCGGTCATAGACTCGGAAACTGTGCTGGAAATAGCCGAGCGAGCCGTCGGTCTGGCGATGGTCGCGCAGCGACGAGCCGCCAGCCTTCAGCGCGTCGTTTAAAACCTCCTTGATCGCCTGAGGCAGACGCGCCAGCGCCGGTTTCGGCCGGCCGTTCGCCGTGACGAGCGATCCCCCGGCGCGCAGCGGCGAAATATGGGCGCGGTGCGCCGCCTCGCAGACATAGATATTGCCGAGCCCGGCGATCAGACGCTGGTCGAGGAGAAGCGCCTTGACCGGCGCCGCGCGTCCGCCAAAGGCGCCCGCCAGGAAGGCGGCGTCGAGCGCGTCGCTCAAAGGCTCGACGCCGAGCCCGCGAAAGCGCTTGTCCGCGCCGATCTCATTCGTCGCGACCAGCAGCATGCAGCCGAAGCGGCGCGGATCATTGTAAATGACGCGCTTGCCGTGATCGAGATTGAAGACGACATGGTCATGCGCGGCGATCTTGCCGCTCGCGCGGTGAAAGACGCCCGGCGTCTCGTCGTCGATGCGGAACGAACCGCTCATGCCAAGATGCATGATCAGCGATTGCGCATCGTCGAGATCGGCGATGAGATATTTAGCGCGGCGGCGCAGCTCCAGAACCCGCCTGCCCTGAAGCCGCGCGGCAAAGCCTTGCGGAAAGGGAACGCGCAGATCATGGCGGCGGAGTTCGACGCGCGCGATCGTCGCGCCGACGAGCGCCGGGGCCAGTCCCCGCCGCACGGTTTCGACCTCGGGCAGTTCAGGCATCGCTAGGGTTAATCCCGTCGAAAGGGCCGGCGCGCCGGGGCGGCGCGGGCGTAGCCACCGGCCCGGCGACAGGCTATACCGTCCCCTTCCTTCCTCGTCACCAGAGCGCCTGATGATTGACCGTAGTTCCGAGCGAGAGGGCTCGACCCATTTCGGCTATTCTGAAGTCCCCTTGAGCGAGAAACAGGGCCTCGTCGACGACGTCTTTCACAAGGTCGCGCGACGCTACGACATCATGAATGATCTGATGTCGGGCGGCATGCACCGGCTGTGGAAGGACAGTTTCGTCGGCAAGGTCAATGCGCGCGGGCGCAGGGATTTTCGTCACCTCGACGTCGCCGGCGGCACCGGCGACATCGCCTTTCGCATCGCCGCCGCGGCGGCGCATGACGCCGAAATCATCGTGCTCGACATCAATGGCGAGATGCTCGAAGTCGGCAAGGACCGGGCGAAGGAGCGCGGCCTTTCCGGGGTCGAATTCGTGCAGGCCAACGCCGAATCGCTGCCCTTTCCCGATGCGCATTTCGACAGCTACACGATCGCTTTCGGCATCCGCAACGTGCCGCGCATCGAGGTTGCGCTCAGCGAAGCCCATCGCGTGCTGAAACCCGGCGGCCGTTTCCTCTGCCTTGAGTTTTCGCATGTCGCCGTCCCGGGACTCGACAAGCTTTATGAAGCCTATTCGTTCAATGTCATTCCGACGATCGGCAAATTCGTCGCCGGAGACTCCGAGCCCTACCGCTATCTCGTCGAATCGATCCGCAAATTTCCCAGCGCCGAGGAATTCGAACGCATGATCCGCAAGGCGGGATTCCGCCGCACCGGCTATGAGCGGCTGACCGGCGGCGTGGTGGCGATCCATTCCGGCTGGAAGAGCTGATCCTTAAAGAGCGGCGGCATTCGTGATACCTGGCGTCAGTCATTTCTATCGTCTGGCGCGCGCCGGCTACATCATGGCGCGCGAAGGCGTCTTCGCGCTGCTCGATCCCGCGCTGCTGCCGCCGGCTGCGGCGCCGCTGGTGCGTTTCGCCAATCTCTTCGCCGGCGGCAAGCGCGACGGCGCCGGCAAGGCGCTGGTGCGCGCGCTGGCGCAGATCGGCCCGTCTTACGTGAAGCTCGGGCAGTTCCTGGCGACCCGCCCGGACATCGTCGGCGGCGAAATCGCCGACGCGCTCACCGCGCTGCAGGACCGGATGGAGCCTTTCGGCCGCGACAGGGCCGTCGCCATCATTGAAAAGGCGCTGGGCAGAAACATCGACGAACTCTTCGTCACCTTCGGCGAACCTGTCGCCGCGGCCTCGGTCGCCCAGGTGCATGTCGCCGAGGCGCGCTACAAGGAGGGGGTGCGCAAGGTTGCGGTGAAAGTGCTGCGGCCGGGAATCGAAAGCCAGTTCGCCGTCGATTTGC
Organism: Methylocystis sp.; assembly: GCF_046349115.1. Classification (GTDB taxonomy): domain Bacteria; phylum Pseudomonadota; class Alphaproteobacteria; order Rhizobiales; family Beijerinckiaceae; genus Methylocystis. Next base: position 15,453 of record NZ_JAXMCX010000007.1, read on the forward strand.
GCGACATGTATCGGATCGCGCGTCTCGCCGAGCGCTACTCCTCCGAGGCGCGGCGCCTGCGGATGATTGAGGTCGTCGATACGCTGGCCCGCACGGTAAAGCTCGAAACCGACTTTCGTCTTGAAGCCGCGGCGGCCTCGGAATTCGCCGACAATGTCGCCGGCGATCAGGAAATTCATGTGCCCCATGTCGATTGGAGCCGCACCGACCGCGAAGTGCTGACGCTCGAATGGATCGACGGCATTCCCTTATCCGACATGGAGCGGGTCGCGGCCGAGGGCCATGATCTGAAAGCGATCGGCCGCAATGTGCTGCAGTCCTTCCTGCGCCATGCGATGCGCGACGGCTTCTTTCACGCCGATATGCATCAGGGCAATCTCTTCGTCGACAAGACGGGACGGCTGGTCGCCATCGACTTCGGGATCATGGGGCGGCTGGGATTGAAAGAGCGCCGCTTCCTCGCCGAAATCCTCTATGGCTTCATTATTCGCGACTATAAGCGCGTCGCCGAGGTTCATTTCGAGGCGGGCTATGTCCCCGCCACCCATTCGATTCAAGAATTCGCCCAGGCGCTGCGCGCCATCGGCGAACCGATGCATACGATCAACCCCGCCGATATTTCGATGGCGCGTCTCTTGACCCTGCTCTTCGAAGTGACGGCGCTGTTCGATATGCGCACCCGCACCGAACTGGTGCTGTTGCAAAAGACCATGGTCGTCGCCGAGGGCGTCGCCCGCGCCTATGATCCAAAGCTCGACATCTGGAAGACGTGCGATCCGGTGGTGCGCTCCTGGATCGAGGAAAATCTCGGCGTCAAGGCGAAGGTCGAAGACGCGAGCAGGAGCGTCGTCGAACTGGCGAAGCTTGCGACCCATCTGCCGCGCACGCTGGCGGAGGCGGAACTCGCGATCCACCGCGTGTCGAAGATGGCGGAGGAAGGCGTCGAATTGTCGGACCGCTCGCTCGACGCGCTTTCGGAAATGAGACGACGGTCCGACCGCTGGTTCCTGCTCGCCGTGATCGCTCTGGCGCTGCTGGCGATCTGGATTTTTTAGGCGGTTGGCCTGGCGAAGCGTTCTCATTAAACGTGAGGCGATAGGCTCAAAAATAGAAACGCCGCCACATCGAATATGACGGGCGGCGTTTTATTTCGTCAACATGCGGCGCAGCGCCTACTTCACACCCACCAGCTCCACGTCGAAGATCAGCCAGGCGTTCGGCGGGATGACGCCGCCGGCGCCGCGCGCGCCATAGCCGAGGTCCGGCGGAATCACCAGCGTGCGCTTGCCGCCGACCTTCATGCCCTCGACGCCTTCATCCCAGCCCTTGATCACCTGGCCCTGGCCGAGCGGGAATTCGAACGGCTGGCCGCGATCGCGCGACGAATCGAATTTCTTGCCCTTGTCGCCATTGTTGTAGAGCCAGCCGGTGTAATGCACGGCGGCGGTCTGGCCGACCTTGGCGGTCGCGCCGGTTCCGACCTTCGTGTCCTTATACTGAAGGCCGGTGAGGCTTTTGGTCATTTCCGCTTCGGCGCGGACGTCGACGGTGATCGCGAGGCTCGCAACCGCGGCGAAGGCGGCAATAAGTGCTTTCGAGAAAAGGCGCATCTTTCGTTCCTCCAGCTTTTGAACCGACGCCATGTTCCTCGGATCGAGGATCGTTGAAACCTATCCCAGCACGCCAGTGTCGCGGGCGAGCTGCAGCAAATCCTTCTGCGGCCGCGCGCCGACATGCGAAATGATTTCCGCCGCGGCGAGCGCGCCAAGCATGGCGCTGCGCTCATGCGGCAGGTCTTGCGTATAGCCGGCGAGAAAGCCGGCGGCGAAGAGATCGCCGGCGCCGGTGGTGTCGACCACCTCCTCGACAGGAAAGGCCGGCGCCGCGACGGCGCTCGCGCCATTGGCGACCACGCAGCCCTTTTCCGAGCGGGTGACGACGCCGAGAAGCCCCTCTTCGCCGCGCAGCGCCGCGAGCGCCGTGTCGAAATCGCCGGTTTCATAGAGCGCGTGCAATTCGCTCTCATTGGCGAAGACGATGTCGACCACGCGGTCGCGAATGAGCGAGAGAAATTCGCCGCGATAGCGATCGACGCAGAAACTGTCGGATAGCGTCAGCGCCACCTTGCGGCCGTTGGCGCGCGAAATCTTCGCCGCCTTCAGGAAGGCTTCCTTCGCGCCCGGCGGATCCCAAAGATAGCCCTCCATATAGAGGACTTTCGCGCGCGCCACCGTCTCCTCGTCGATGTCGTTTGGCGCGAGCGCCTGACAGGCGCCGAGAAACGTGTTCATCGTGCGCTGGCCGTCCGGCGTGACGAAAATCAGACAGCGCGCGGTCGCCGCGCCATCGGCAGCGAAGGGCGTGTCGAAGGCGACGCCGGCCTTGCGGATGTCATGCGCGAATTCGCGCCCTGCGGCGTCTTCCTTGACCTTGCCGACGAATCCCGCGGCGCGCCCGAGGCTCGCGACGCCCGCCATGGTATTTGCGGCGGAGCCGCCGGAAATCACCGTCGTCGGGCCCATGCTCGCGTAAAGCTCGGCGGCGCGCGCTTCGTCGACAAGCATCATCGAGCCTTTGCGCAGTCCCGCCTTTAACAGTTCGTCGTCGGCGGCGCGGGCGATCGTGTCGACGATGGCGTTGCCGATTCCCAGCACGTCAAATGATGAGGTCATGAGAGGCGATGATCCGATGAGGGAAGATAATCGGGCGCCTGCGCGCCGCAGGCGTGGTGTTTAGCACCGCGCCGCCAGCCAGTCGATCAGGCGCCCGGCATCGGGAAGACGCGCGGCCTATCGGCAGATCGGCGAGAGGATCACTTCGATGACAAGGACGAACAGCGCCGCGGTCACGAAGGCCGGGACCGGGCGCAGCGACACATGGCGAAACAGGAAGGCGTACATGAACGCCAGCCAGACGATGATCGGAAAGAGCAGAAAGCGCAGCAGCTTTTCGGTCGGCAGCGGCTCCGGCAGGGCGATGGCGAAGATGAGGTGCAGGATCGTATAGGCGAGCGCCCCAATCGCGCCCATGATCGCGACCGCCGTCGCCGTGCGCTGAAACTTCGCGTCCTCCTTGAGAACGCGCAACAGACCGAAGGTCGCGCCGTACAGAAGGCCCGCGCTCAATATTCCGTAGATCAGGCTTCCGAGCAGCGAATGATTGAACGCCTGCGCGACCGTCTGCAGCACGCCATAGGCGCCGAAGGCGCCCAGCATCAATTCGCGCGAATCCGGCAGCGACAGTTGCGACGCTTCAAGATTGATCATCTTGAGCACGGTCTGCGGCGTCTGCTCCTTGAGATAGGGAATATTGATCGGCATGGAGAGCGTTTCCCTTGTCGCTGGGAAGGCGAAAGCCCTGCCCGCATTGAAGCGAAAAGCCGTGCGACCCAGCGCGCCGCAAGGGCGCTGGCCGGGCCGCACGACCAATTGGCGCCTCTCTAGCACGCTTTGTCGGAGCGCGAAATTGGCGATCCCGATGTTGCAGCGCGAAGCCGTTCCTACGGCAGGCGCCGGCTCCATTCCTCGCGGGCGATGACCTCGACGATGCGCCGCGCCGCCTCGCGCCAGGCGACGCGCAGGACCTGTTCCGGGTCGCCGGCGCGCCGGCCGTCGAGAAAATCGGCGATCGTCTGCGCCAGCGCTTTAGCGTCATTGACGCGAAAATAGAGCGCGCCCGACCCGCCGACCTCGCGAAACACCGGAATATCGCTGCAGATCGCCGGCCGGCCGCGCCGCGCCGCCTCGACGATCGGCAGGCCGAAGCCTTCCGCATAGGACGGGAAAATCAGCGCCGCCGCGTGGTCGTAGAGAAAAGACAGCGCGTCGTCGTCGACGTCGTCGAACCAGAAGAGCCGACGACCGAATTCCGCATGCGTGAGAATCTCGTTGACCGTCGCTTCTTCAAACCAGCCGCGCCGCCCGACGACGATCAAGCGAATGTCGCGCTTATTCGCCCAGAGCTCTTCGAATGCGCGGAGCGCGACGCGCTGGCCCTTGCGCGGCTCGATCGTGCCCACCGCGAGAAAGACCGGGCCGTCTCCCGCGACCGCCGCTGTGATCTTATCGTTCGGCGCGGCGTCGGCGCGCAGCGCTAGATCGGACCCGCAGTGGAACCAGCCGATCTTGAGTCCGGGACGATGCGCGAGCCCTTGCGCCGCGACATAGTCGGCGAGTTCGTCGGCCACGGTGCGCGAGATCGCCAAAAAGCCGTCGCTTTCGAGTAGCGCCTTGCGCAGCCAGTCGCGATAGCGCGGCACCGTCACTTCATGGCAGGCGTGCGGATAGAGCTCGGGAATGAGATCGAAGATGCAGGTGACGATTTCGCCGCCCTCGCCGCGAATCTTTTCGAAAATCGGCGCGAGCGCGTCGAAGGCGTTCCAGCTGTCGGAAAGCATCAGGAAGCGGTCGCCGGCTTCGATGGCAATTTCCGAGTCGGGCGCGGCGTCGCCGCCGACAAGCTCAGCGACGAAGCCGTTGGCGGTCAGCAGGCGCCCGTCGGCGCAGCGAACGGCGACGGCCGGAATGTCGAAGCTCTCGCCGCCGTAAAGACCGCGCGTCACTTCCTTGACGACGCGCTGAATGCCGGTGCCGGCGTCGCGCTTGATCGTTCCCGTCACGTCGACGAGCAGCCGGCGCGCCGGCAGCGGCGCGCGCGCGGCGGCCGGCGCGCTTGGCGCGGGCGTTGTCTGGATCGTCTCGGGCGACCGCCGGCGAAAGCGCCCGGCGACCGCGTTCGCGGCGTCGGCGATGGAAGCTTCGATCGGCCGCAGAAAACGGTAGATATGGCCAGAAACCGAATAGATCAGCCGATAGCGCTCATGAGTGAGATGCAGGAGTTCGGCGCGCAGATAGTCGAGCTGAAATTCAAGCAGGCGAATGCGTTCGCGATCCTCGTCCCGCTCACGGTTCTGCCGCTCGCTCATGATCCCCGGCTCATGACGAAGCCTGTGCGGCTTGCGTCTCGGCGGCGCGCGCGTCGTCGAGGAGCGCCTGCAGCATGTCGTCGATATCGTGGCTGGGCCGCCAGCCGGTCGCGTCGATCAGTTTCGTCGCGTCGCAGGCGACGCTAGCGAGATCGCTGGCGCCGGGCCGCAGCAGCGCCGGATCGACCTCGATGTCAACTTGCGCCTTGGACCGTCCGCGCAGCCGCTCGAGCAGCGCTTCCAGCCGATAGGCCGTTCCGGACGCGACGTTGAAGATCGAAACCGGCTCGGGCAGGTCGTCCGCCTTTCCGATCAGCCGCAGATAGGCGTCGACCACGTCGCGCACGTCGAGAAAATCGCGGGCCTTCGATAGATCGCCGACTTTGAGCAGCGGCGCGGCGCGGCCCGATTCGATCGCGGCGATCTGCGCGGCGAAGGAGGCCAGCGCAAAATTGCGATTACGCTGACCTGGTCCGGAATGATTGACCGGTCGCGCCACGATCAGCCGTCCCCGGGGCGCGAGCAGATCCGCAAGCGCGCCTTCCGCGGCGATTTTCGAGCGGCTGTAGGCGTCGGCGGGTCGCAGCGGCGCATCCTCGCTCAAAACGCCATCGCGAAAACTCGCGCCATAGACGGCCGCGGTCGAGGCGAAGAGAAACGTCGCGGCGGGACAGTGTCTGGCGACCGCCGCGCCGAGCGCGAAGGAGCCGTGAAAATTCACCCGCCAGGTCAGTTCGGCCGCGTGCAGCGCCTGGCCGATCGACGCTTGACCCGCAAGATGGACGATGAGATCGGGGCGCAGGCGCGCGATCAGCGCGTCGACCGCGGCTTCGTCGACAAGATCGGCGACGGCGGCCGCGAAACCTTCATGGCCGCCAGACTCGCCGGGACGCAGCAACATCGCCCGCGTCGCCCGCGGATAGGCCTCGACCAGGGCGGCGCAGAGGTGTCCCCCGACGAATCCGCCGCCGCCCGTCACCAAAATGCGCTCGAAGGCGGCCATCGCGGGCCCTTTGTTTTAGGGTTAGGCTGTCTCGCGCCGCAGCCGCTCGAGATCGGCGTCAACCATTTCGCAAATCATCTCGCGAAGATCGATCTGCGGTTTCCACCCTAGAACCCGCTGCGCCTTGCTGGAATCGCCGAGCAGCACGTCGACTTCGGCCGGACGATAGAATTCGGGGTCGATGACGACGAATTTTTCCATGTCGAGCCCCGCGTGGTCGAAAGCGATGCGGCACATGTCCCGCACCGTGGTGGTGACGCCTGTCGCCACGACATAGTCGTCAGGCGTCTCCTGCTGCAGCATCAGCCACATGGCGCGCACGTAATCCTTGGCGTGCCCCCAATCGCGCTTGGCGTCGATGTTGCCCAGACGCAATTCCTTGGCTAGGCCGAGCTTAATCGCCGCGACGCCGCTCGTCACCTTTCGGGTGACGAATTCAACGCCGCGCAGCGGGCTCTCATGATTGAACAGAATGCCGGAGGAGGCGTGAAGGCCGAAGCTCTCGCGGTAATTCACCGTGATCCAATGGCCGTAAAGCTTCGCCACGGCGTAAGGGCTGCGGGGATAGAAGGGCGTCTTCTCGCTTTGCATCGGCTCCTGGATGAGCCCGTACATTTCCGAGGACGAGGCCTGATAGAAGCGCGCCTTCGACGCCCCGAGCCGCATCGCTTCGAGCACATTGGTGACGCCCACGCCGGTGACATTGGCGGTGAGCACCGGCTGACGCCAGGAAGAGGCGACGTAGGATTGCGCCGCGAGATTGTAGATTTCGTCGGGCTGGACGGCCTGCACGGTGCGGAGCAGGCTCGAGAGGTCGGCGAGATCGGCGTCATGCAAATTCAGCTTGCCGCTGATGCCGAGCCAGCGGAGGCGATGGTCCTCGACGCCCCGATGCGACGAGCGCCGCACCACGCCATGCACCTCATAGCCTTTTTCGAGCAAAAATTGCGAGAGATAGGCGCCGTCCTGTCCTGTAACGCCGGTCACCAGCGCGCGCTTGGTCATCAATGATCCTGTTCAAATTACCCGGCTGGCCGCAACGAGGCGAAGCTTCGCGGCGCTGCGGCTGAGGGCGGTTCTCGCCCAAGCCGCGGGCGGCTGCAAGAGGGCGCGCGCGACGCCATTACAGAATCAAGGCGCCTTAAGCAAGAGCACGGCAAGGCGCGCCTGCCGGCGGCGGGGCGCCGCCGGCAGGCCTGCAAGCCTTGGTATCGAAGTTTACGCTTCTTTGTCAGGCGGCGGCAATTTGCCTTCCGGCGTCGCCTTGTCGATGACCTCGGGCAAATATTGGGCAAGGAGCGCATTCGCCTTATCGAGGTCGATTCCGGCGTTCTTGGCGATTTCCTTCAGCTTGTCGGCGTTGATCACCTTGCCGATGTCCACCTCGCTGATCTTTTCATTGGGGCCGAGGCCGATCCACGAGTGGACCTGCTTGCCTAGTCCGGAATTTTCGAAATTCTTCACGACGCCGTCTAGGCCGCCTTGCTTTTCCACATATTCCTTAACGAGGCTAAGGGCTTCAGCGCCGATCACCCCGCCAGCGATCGCTTTTAGCCAACTCATGCTCATCTCCCTTTTAACAAAGTCGAGCGCGTCGCGCCGCGCTAGGTCAAATAAGGCGGGGCGCGGGCTTTACAATGTCGGGCGATCGCCGGCTTGGGCTAAAGACTTCATTCAAATAGCAAATCATCGTTCCGATGGCCCCAGCGGCGGATTTCGTTCCAGATGTCTGAAGCGGTTTCGGCGTAGCGAAAGAGATGGCGGTCCTGCGGGTCGATCACGCCCTCGTCGAGCAGAAAATCGACGTCGAAGGCGCGCCGCCAATAGTTTTCGCCGACGAGAACGATCGGGATCGGCTTGACCTTGCCGGTCTGCACGAGGGTAAGCGTCTCGAATAATTCGTCGAATGTGCCGAAGCCGCCCGGAAAGGCGACGAGCGCCCGCGCCCGCAGCATGAAATGCATCTTGCGCAGCGCGAAATAGCGGAACCGCAAGCACAGCGAGGGCGTGACATAGGTGTTGGGCAGCTGCTCATGCGGCAAGGTGATGTTGAGCCCGACCGTCTCGGCGCCGGCTTCGAAGGCGCCACGATTCGCCGCCTCCATGATGCCCGGCCCGCCGCCGGTGACGATGGCGAGGCGCGGCTGGTCGCCGCTCGCACGCGCTGCGCCGACAAGCGCGCCGAATTCGCGCGCGACTTCGTAATAGCGCGAATTTTCGTGGATTCGCTGAGCGACCGAAAGCCGTCGCGCAAGCGTCGCGTCGGCGGGATCGGCGGCGGCGCGCGCCTGCGCTTCGGCGAGCCGTCGTTCCGCCAAAGCGGGTTCGACGATGCGGGTCGAGCCGAAGACGACGATCGTGGCGGCGACGCCGTGGCGGCGCAGCAAGGATTCGGCCTTCAGATATTCGAGATCGAGGCGCGGTCCGCGCGCCTCGGCGGAGGCGAGAAAATCAATGTCCTCGTCGGCCTTGCGATAGGAGGGGCTTGAGAGGATCGCCTGCAGCCGCTCAGCGGCGCCGGGATCAGGAACATTGGGCGCCGGCGGTCGCGACGGCGCTCCCTCGCCGGGCTCGAGGCGCGAATGTCGGTCGTCGTCGCTGGGGCTCAATCGTCGCTCCCTTTAAGCCACTCGTCGGCGCGTTTCTTTATTTCCGTTTCGCCGCGGCGTATATGACCCGCCGGACGCCGTAGGGCGTGGATTTGTCAAGGAGCAAGGCGAGCGCGCATGGCTGGGCATAGTCAATTCAAGAATATCATGCACAAGAAGGGCAAGCAGGACGCGATCCGCTCCAAGCTCTTTTCCAAGCTCGCCCGCGAAATCACCGTCGCCGCCAAGATGGGCCTGCCCGACCCCAATATGAACGCCCGCCTGCGCGCCGCTGTTCTCGCCGCTAGGGCGGAGAACATGCCAAAGGACAATATCGAGCGCGCGATCAAGAAGGCCTCGGGCGCCGACGCCGAAACCTACGACGAAGTGCGCTATGAGGGCTACGCGCCCGGCGGCGTCGCGGTGATCGTCGAGGCCCTGACCGACAATCGCAACCGCACCGCCGGCGAAGTCCGCTCCTATTTCACCAAGGCCGGCGGCGCGCTCGCCGAGACCGGGGCCGTGTCCTTCATGTTCGACCGCGTCGGCCTCGTCGAATTCGACAAGAAGGCGGCGACCGAAGACGCGATGATGGAAGCGGCGATCGACGCCGGCGCCGACGACGTCTCGACGACCGACGAGACTCACGAAGTGATCACCTCCGTCGAATCGCTGCGCGACGTCGCCAAGGCGCTCGAAGAGAAATTCGGCGAGCCGCGCAAGGCGAACCTCGTCTGGCGTCCGCAGAACACGATCAAGGTCGACGATGAGTCGGGCGAGAAAATCCTGAAGCTCGTCGGCCTGCTCGAAGACAATGACGACGTCCAGAACGTCTACGCCAATTTCGAAGTTTCGGACGCGCTCGTCGCCAAGCTCGCGGGCTAGCTTGCGGCAGGCGCGATGACGCCGGTCCCCGCGCGGCGGTAAGAGATGCACAATAAGCGCGGCTATCATCACGGGTCATTGAAGCAGGCGCTGATCGACGCCGCTCTGGAGATTCTCGCCGAGGGCGGGCCGGCGGCGCTGACGCTCACCGAGGCCGCGCGCCGCGCCGGCGTTTCGCCCGCCGCGCCCTATCGTCATTTCTCCGGGCGCGACGCGCTGATCAGCGAACTCGCGCGCCGCGGCTTCGAGACCTTTGGCGCGCGAATTGAAATGGCGTGGGACGAAGGCCGGCCCGACGCCAAAAGCGCGATGCGGGCGATGTGCGCCGCCTATCTCAAATTCGCGCGGGACGAGCCTGGACTTTACGCCGCGATGTTCGGACAGGCGCGGACTCTCGCCGACCCTGGCGCCGGCGGCGCCGCCGATCACGCCCTCGAAATCCTCTGGCGCGCGGTCGTCGCCTGGCTGCAGCAGGCAGGCGCGCCGGCGCAGGGCGCGCGCTATGCGGCGCTGCAAATCTGGTCGCTCGCGCATGGCGTGGCGATGCTAACCATCTCCGGCCATTTCGATCCGGTCAAAAGCGCTGATCCCGCGCTTTTGCTCGACAGCGCGGCGCAGGGGGTGATGGAAAGCGCGGCGGCGCGCGCCAAAGCCGCGCCGGTCTAATCTCTTAATAAACTGAATTCATCGCCGATTTCCGCACGCGGCTTAATCATTCGTTAACGTTAACGCCCTCAAATGATGCAAATCTTAATTGCGTGAGGCTGCCGTGCCGCAGGCGTCGTCAAAACATATTCGCTTCAGGGGTCGGTCCTTCCCGGTTCTGACTCTCGAACCGGAACAGCCGCTCGAAGGCTGGTTCGAGCAATTGGACGCATTGCTGGAACAGTCTCCCGCCTTCTTCGCCAAGAAGTCGATCGTCATTGATCTCGGCAAGATGGCGATCGAGCAGGCGCAACTTGGCGACCTCCTCGCAAGTCTCAGCCGACGCGGCATCCGCGTCATGGGCCTTTCGGGCGTTGATTCTTCATGGGCGTCGGACGAACTGCCGCCGATTCTGGCCGGCGGCCGCGCCACCCCTCAACCGCCGACGGAAGCCGGCGCGACGCCCGCCAAGGACGCAAGCTCCGGAACGCTGACCCCAAGCGAAGAATCGGCCTTCAAGGACATTGCGAAGTCTCTCGGCTCGGACGGCGCGGCCGGAGTCGCATCGGCGACGCCCGCCGCGCCGCTAATCCTGGTCGAGCCGGTGCGCTCCGGCCAGTCGATCTATTACCCGGAGGGCGACGTGACCGTCATCGGCTCGGTCGCCTCGGGCGCGGAAATCATGGCCGGCGGCTCGGTGCATATTTACGGAACGCTGCGCGGCCGCGCCATGGCCGGCGCCTATGGCGAGAAGCGCGCCCGAATCTTCTGCCGCAGGCTCGAAGCCGAATTGCTCTCGGTGTGCGGCGTCTATCTCACCGCCGAGGAAATCTCGGCGAATATGCAGCGCCAATCCATTCAGGCCTGGCTCGAAAACGAAACGGTCAAGATCGCAAGGCTCGACTAAAAGAGGACGGGACGATGTCCAAAACATTGGTGGTCACCTCCGGCAAGGGAGGCGTCGGAAAGACGACTTCGACCGCGGCGCTTGGCGCCGCTCTGGCGCAGCAGGGCCATAAGGTGGCGGTCGTCGATTTCGACGTTGGCCTGCGCAATCTCGACCTCGTCATGGGCGCCGAGCGGCGTGTGGTCTACGACCTCATCAATGTCGCCCAGGGCGACGCCAAGCTGCATCAGGCGCTCATCCGCGACAAGCGGCTCGACAATCTCTATCTGCTGCCCGCTTCGCAAACCCGCGACAAGGACGCGCTGACCGAAGAAGGCGTGCAGAAGGTCATCGGCGAATTGCGCGAAAAGTTCGACTGGATCGTCTGCGACAGTCCGGCAGGAATCGAGCGCGGCGCGACACTGGCCATGCGCTTCGCCGATGTCGCCGTCGTCATCGCCAACCCCGAAGTCTCTTCGGTGCGCGATTCGGACCGCATCATCGGCCTGCTCGACGCCAAGACCGAACGCGCCGAAAAGGGCGAGAAAGTCGAGAAATTCCTACTGCTCACGCGCTACGATCCAGGGCGCGCCGCGCGCGGCGAGATGCTGAGCGTCGAGGATGTGCTGGAAATTCTGTCCATCCCCCTCATCGGCATCGTGCCCGAGAGCGAAGAGGTTCTGCGCGCTTCCAACGTCGGCGCGCCGATCATTCTTCACAATGCGATGAGCGCCGCGGCATGCGCTTATTCGGAAGCGGCGAAACGGCTATGTGGCGAGAGGACGCCGGTCACCATTCCCTCCGAGAAGAAGGGTTTGTTTGTTCGGCTCTTCGGTCGGAGGGCGGCATGAATATTTTCGGACTGTTCGGGCGCCGCAGCGCCACCGCGCCGGTCGCGCGCGAGCGCCTGCAGATTCTTCTCGCGCATGAACGCAAATCCGCGCGCGCGTCCAACCTGATCTCCGTTCTGCACAAGGAAGTCCTCGCCGCGATCTCCAAGCACATCACGGTCGATCCCGACAAGGTGATGGTGAAGATGCATCGCAAGGAAGACATGTCGCTGCTCGAAATCGACATCGAGATCGAATCGGAGGCGACGCTGGAACGAGATGCGGACTTTGCCGACGACTGCGCGTTGGAAGACGATCTGAGCGGCAAGGCGGCCTGACCGGCCGCCGCGCTTGCAAAGAGCGGTAAGGGAAAAGCAGCCGAGTTCGGCGCGCATTGCGCGCCATTCCGGCATTCTTTCAAAGACCGAATCGCCTTATAGATTTGCGAATAGATTGATATAGGGCGAATAGCTGAAAACCCTATTTCTCGCTTGCCCTGTGATCTCAAACAATATCTGATTATTGCAGAATTTCTCAACAAGAGAGTTCGCGTTGGGGAAACTCACTTGTAGAACTTCTTTTACGCTATTCACACTGACTGTTGGATGCGAATACAGATATTCTAGAAGCTTGTTCGCGTTCGCGGCCGTTCCTCCAAATTCGTTCATTATTATGTGTCTATGCTTTTCTCTCAGATCGACGATTTCTCGCGCCGTATCCGTAGCTTGCCGGCCCACGTCGGCCACCCCTCTCAGAAAAAACTTAAGCCAGCCCTCCCAATCGCCGAAGACCCGCGTTCTTTGCAGTTTCTCGTAATATTCGCTCCGATGTTGCTTGAAATAATGGGATAGATAAAGAACGGGCTTCTGCAGTATATTTTGCTGGCAAAGAAAAAAAGTGATCAACAGCCGCCCAATGCGCCCATTGCCGTCGAGAAATGGATGGATGGTTTCGAATTGGGCGTGAGCCAGGCCGATTTTGATCAAGGGCGGAAGTTCATCGCTTGCATGGAGGAATTTTTCCAGTTCGCCCAATGCTGCCTCCGCCTCTTGATAAGGAGGAGGAATGAATGTCGCCGTTGAAAGCGTGCTGCCGGCCGGGCCGATCCAGTTTTGGCTGCGCCGCAGTTCTCCCGGCTGAAGATTTCGTCCGCGAACGCTTTTGAGCAATTGCTGATGGAGTTCCTTGATCAGTCGTATGGATAGGGGGATTTCTCCCAATCTCGCTAGTCCGTAATTCATGGCGGCGACATAGTTCAAAACTTCGTCGACGTCGTTTGGCGCTTCGGAATCGAATATCTTCGCCTCGGCTCTGAGAAGGTCGTTTATCGAAGCTTGCGTGCCTTCGATTTGGCTGGATAAGACCGCCTCCTTGCGCACGTACATAAATACGAACAGTTCCGGGTTGGGCAAAGTTTGAATCGAGCCGTCAAGGCGACCCAAAGCGCGATCGGCCTCCGACAGCAACCATTGCATTTCGGAATCGATTTCCACCGGTGGATCGGGCGGCAACGGCGCCGGTAGGAAAGCTTTGTAGCCGCTCGGCTGCAGGGCGTATTTTCCCGATCGGTCGCTCAAATTAGTCACCTCAATTCCTGTTAAAGGTACTCCTTAATATGATTCGATATAAGCTTCTATATTATTGTGACGCGTTAACATGGAGGTTTTTGGGTTCCATATAAATGCCGGACAAATTTAAGGGCATTAGATCGCTCCATACTATGGCGCACGTTTAATAAGAACTCCGGTTAAGCCTGAACGTTACGGACTTTTGGTCTGGCCTCACTAAATTGCCGAGTTTCCCCCCTTGACCTCTCGACATTTGCACCTCTTGCCCTTGCGACAATGTTAATGCATATTACATTGCTGTCGGCCCCGCTTTGCGGCGGGCGGCCGTTGACCAAACTGGAGCCCATCATGAGCTGCCATCGTTATTCCCGCATGTCGTCGTCCGGAGCGGGCGGATCGCCCTGGGGCCATTGCGGGCGGATGTCCTGGAGGCCCTACGAGATCGCGGCGATGATCCTCGGCTTTTTCATCTTCTGGCCGCTCGGCCTCGCGATCCTGTTCTGGAAGCTCTGGCAGAAAAGCTACGGCTATGAAGGCGATTTCTTCGCCTTCGCCCAGGAGCAGGGCGCGCGCATCAAGGAAGCCGTGAGCGGCGTCGCCCGCGAGGGCGCATCCGGCTGGGGCGGCCCGTCCTTCATGCGCTCGACCGGCAATGTCGCTTTCGACGAATGGCGCGAAGGCGAACTCGCCCGGCTCGAGGAAGAGCGCCGCAAGCTCGCCGAGGCCGAGCGCGACTTCGCCGAGCACATCGACCAGCTGCGCCGCGCCCGCGACCGCGAGGAGTTCGAATCCTTCATGCGCGGCCGCAGGAACGGCGGCAAGGACGCGTAATGACCATCAAGGCGGCGCTCTGACCACAATGAAAGGCGCAAATCGGCAATCCGATTTGCGCCATTGCAAATGTCGAGCCCCGCCCGCGCAAATAGCGTCATTCGCAGGCGGCGAGCGAGGCGTTCCCGGATAGGGAGTCGCCTCGCGCGCGATTTACTGCGGAATGACGGACCCTTTCCGCGTCAGCAGGCCGCCTCTGACATATCCGGTCTTGCCATTGTAGGTGACATGGCACCAGCCGCTGCCGATTCCTCGCGGGCAGCCAAGAACGTCGACCGTTTCGCCGCCGGGAATGGTTTCGATGTCCGCCCCAAACATGCTCGCCCGTTTTTTCAGACCGGCGGCGTTGGTGGTCACGACCGGCGCAATGACGACGTCCGATCGGGAAGTTCCCAACGCAGGCGCGTTCACCCATCCCGTCTTCGACCCATAGCGGACCTGACACCAGCTGTGCGTCCAGCCCTCGTTGCAACTCAACACTTCTACGTCGGTTCCGGCCGGTATCTGGCCGATTTTTTTCCACGACTTTCCCGGTCCGGAGCGCAGATCGGCGGGACTTTGGGCGGGGGTCGCATGAGCGACGTCGAGGACAAGAAAGGCGACAAGACCAACTGTCGCTGCAGCGAACATCTTTCGCATGACGAATTCTCCTACATTTAAGACAACATATTCTATGTTCCTGCGTTGCGCCGCAGATCAGGCGAGCGGGAAGAGTTTGTGCTGCTCCATTTCGACATTCTCTCGGAGGCGTTCCAACCCGTTCATTGTTGTCCGGTCGAGAAGAAAGCAAACCGCTGCGCTTGACTGTTCTTACTTGGGATAGAGCTAAGGCTTTTCGAGACGGATGACGTAAATTTTATCCTTGAGCTTTGGCTACTGCCGGCTGTCTCGCATCCGCCGGCCAAAGCAGCGCTTCAATGCTGATCCGTCGCGCCGCCCCAAGGCGGCGGCGCGTCTCGCGCGAAGGCGGAAAAGACCTTCCTTTGGCGAATGCGCCCAGCATCCGAACGACGAGCGTTCCCATGCGCGACGGGGCGTCGGCGCGTGTCGGCGAAGCATTGAAATCGTCATGGAGAACACGGAAATTGCGCGCCGCAAATCTGATTGGCGGAGGCCCGGCCACCAATGGCTTTACGGCGGATCGAAACCGAAATCGACATTGAAGCTCCCGCAGAGCGCGTCTGGGCGCTGTTAACCGACTTTGCCCAGATGCCGTCCTGGAACCCGTTCATCAGGTCGGTTTCCGGCGAAGCGACGAACGGCGCTCGGCTGACGATCCTCGTGTCGCCGCCCGGCAAGCGCGCGATGCGATTCACGCCAACCGTCCTTTCAGTTCGGCCGAACCGAGAATTGCGTTGGCTGGGCCACCTTTTCGTGAAAGGGCTGTTCGACGGCGAGCATTACTTCCTGCTGGAGCCGCGAAATGAGCGCGCCACGCGCTTCGTTCAGGGCGAGAATTTCTCAGGGCTCCTCGTTGGCCCCCTGAGCGGCGCCTTGCCCGCGACGCGCATGGGATTCGAGGCCATGAATGTCGCGCTCAAGCAATTAGCCGAGGCGCCAGACAGAGTTCAGTGACGGGTTGCAACTTTTCAGCTATAGACGGCGAAGGCGTTTCGTCCTTGAGTCTTCGTTCGAACATCGCGCCAAGGCATGTTCGCTCGACGCAGGACGGTTGTGTTGCGGCGTGTTTTTCCAGCGACCTTCCTCGCGTCAACCAAAGGTCAAGAGCGTCAATGCGCCAACCCACTCGTCCATTCATCACGGCCTATAAAAATCGCTCGACCAAGTCTCGGGCGTCCGATTCATGGAAGATCAAGGAAGACGAAACCGCTAAGGCGGAAACATCCCTCAACGACTTGAGCGCCTTGGCGGCTGTTGAAGTCGAACCCGACGCCGCCTATTTGGCCGCATTGAAAGCGGCGGACGCCGTATTCGGACGGGAAGCGGATAAGACTCCTCCTGCGCCTTCTCAACCAAATCGCCTTCCGACGGGGCGCGTGCTCCCGAACTTGCTGCAAGAGGAGATCGTAAACTCCCGTCCAGCGAGCGCGCCATCGAAGAAGTCGCGCCCCGGGCGCCCGGCCGCGAAAGTCAAAGCGCCGGTTCAAACCAAGCCCAAAAGGCCGAAGCGCCAGGCGCAATTGACCGCACCGACGCCCGCAGCGCAGCCGGCGAGAGCAAGCGAACCGGAGATGGCTCTCGAATCATCCTCCCCGACGGGACGCGCCATTCGTGAAAAATGGGTTTTAAAGACGACGCTCAAGGCTGGAGAAAGATGGAAACGGCGGCTGGGTAAATTCGCGCGTTGATCGCGATTGGCCACGACGCCGGGCCGGATGCCGCTTTCGCAACATGGACCGAGACCTTTCCAAGACCGGCTGTCGCGTCCGCGCTACGTCCCGCAAATATCTCGCCGTTAACTAATCTTCTCGACCCCGCTTTAACGCGGCGGCGGCAATTGTCGCGGCATGGTCCGCCGCGCCCATCCATCGCTGCTTGTGCCGGCGCTCGCCGCGGCGACGCTGTCCGCTTGCTCGATTGGCCAGAAGCCGCAGCGGCCGGCCTGGCGTACCCAGGCCGAAAACGCCTGTCTCGCCGAACGACGCGTCAGCCCTTCCGACTATATCGCTCTCGCGCCGGAGGTTGACGGACCCGGCATCTGCGGCCTCACCAGGCCGTTCAAGGTGACGGCGCTCCAGGGCGGCGCCGTCGCCTTCAACGCCACCGCGACGCTCGACTGCTCGATGGTCGCCGAACTCGACGCCTGGCTCGCCGACACCGTGCAGCCCGCCGCCCAGGCGCGCTTCGGCCAGCAGATCGTCCAGATCAATTCGATGGGCTCCTATGCCTGCCGCGGCATGAACAATATGCGCGGGGCGCAGCTCTCGGAGCACGCCTTCGGCAATGCGCTCGATATCGGCGGCTTCGTACTCGCCGACGGCCGCGAGATCACGCTGGTCCGCGACTGGGGTCGCGGCGACCCGCAGACCCGCGCCTTTCTGATGGATGTGCATCGCGGCTCATGCGGCCATTTCTCGACGGTGCTGTCGCCGGGCTCGAACGCCTTCCACTACAATCATATCCATGTCGATCTGGCGATGCATGGCCGCTCCGGGCGCAGCATCTGCAAGCCGGAGCCGCAGGAGACCCTGCCGCCGCCCGATTTCTCGCCGCTGATCGCGCAGCAGCGCGCGCCGGCGCCCGCGGCGGAGGAAGAGACCGACAATGACACGACCGGCAAGCCGCCGCTCGCCGCTTTCGACGGACCGGGCGTCGGCGCGCGCGACGGGCTCGGACCGCTCGCCGGACCCGAGGCCTACGCGCCGCCGCCATCGGCGCCGCTGCCGCCGCGCCGCGACGGGATCAGCCAGCTCCTCCACGATTCGGATCAGACCTCGAGCATCGGCCGGCGGCGAACTTTCTAGTTCGCTGCAGGCCCTCCCGCCTCACCGCTTGCTCGCGCCCATATTCACCAGCCGCAGAATGAGCCACGCCGGCACGACGAAGACGGCGCCGGCGAGCACATAGCTGACCAGCTCCCTCACCGCGCCGAAGCCGAGCTGATAGATGCGGTCGAAGAAGGCCTGGACGCCGCGAAAAATGTCGATCGGCCGAAGCTCAAGCCACATCAGCAAAGCGCCGACGACGAGCGAAATCACCAACAACCGCACGAAAGTGCTGAGCGGCGAACCGCCGAGGAAATTTTCAAGCGTATTGTTCGACGCCATCTCTTGGCTTTCCTGTGATGATGTGTCGGAGCCGGGCGCAATCAGATCGCGCCGGTCTTCCGTCGGCTCCGGCGGACGCGGCTTGTCGAGATGCGGCCAATTGGCGAAAGGTCCCTGATCGCTCACGCCGGGCGCATCCTCATGACCCTCATCATCCAGGGCTTCACGTCGCGCCTCCGGGCGACGTCTCTTCGCGGAAGAGGCGCATTATGCGGCGCAGAAAGCGCTCGGTAAAGGAGAGTGCGCGCTCGAATTCCTCTTCGCTCGGCGTCGCGTTCGGCCTTGCCGCCGGGGGCGCCGGCGCGGCCTCGGCGCGCGCTTTCAGCGCGGCGTTCTCCCTTCGCAGCCGGTCGATCTCGGCTTCGAGCGCGGCGCGCTCTTCGGCGCCGAGCCGGCATACGGCGACGCCGTCCTTGACCGAACAATAGGAGACCGCGCCGGTCTCCTTGTTCAGCCGGACATAGCCGCCTTCGGCCGGCGTCAGCGCGAAGCGGTCGCCCTCGGGCGCGACGATCGGCGGCTGCGTCTCGGCGGCGGCGGGTCCAACGCCGCTGGCAAGGAGGGTGGCGAGAAGAATATGCCGCGCCGCTTTCATGGGCCGCCGCTCTTTTTTAGGAAACTTGCCCGCAGATGGGCGCTCCGCCCTCCCGCGTCAACCGGGGCGCATTCGCCGCGCTTGAACGCCGCGGCCGGCTCGGCCATATAGCTTTAGCCGGAGCGCTTTAGCGGGCTTTGGCGAAAGAGGCGCCAACAGGGCTTCAGAGAAATGTCGCGTCCGCCGCTCAATTCGCCGTTTCTGCTCGGCTTCGATGAGATCGAACGGGCGCTCGACCGCGTCGCCCGCACCGCCTCCGACGGGTATCCGCCCTATAATATCGAGCGCCTGCCGCGCGACGAGAGCGCGCCGGAGCGGCTTCGCATCACCCTCGCCGTCGCCGGCTTCACCCGCGACCAGCTCGACGTCTCGCTCGAAGAGAACCAGCTCGTCATCCGCGGCCGCCAGACCGAGGAGCGGGAGCGGCATTTCCTGCATCGCGGCATCGCCGCACGGCAGTTCCAGCGCGCCTTTCTCCTCGCCGAGGGGATGCAGGTGCTGGGCGCCGATCTCGTCAACGGGCTGCTCTCCATCGATCTGGCGCGCCCCGAGCCGGAACGGGTGATAAAGAAAATCGATATCGCGGCGCGCGACTGAGCGCTTCAGCCTTTCAGGACCCATGTTCGAGCTTGCCGTCGCGCTTGTATTGATCGTCATCAACGGGATTTTCTCGTTGTCCGAACTCGCGATCGTTTCGTCGCGCAAAATCCGCTTGAAGACGATGGCCGCGGAAGGAAGGCGCGGCGCCGCCGCAGCCCTGGCGCTCGCCGAAAATCCCGGACGTTTCCTTTCCACGGTGCAGATCGGGATCACGCTGGTCGGCGTTCTCGCCGGCGCCTTTTCCGGCGCGGCGCTCGGCCAGCGCTTCGCCCAGGAGCTGCGCGCGCTGGGCCTGTCGGGCTCCGCCGCCGATTGGGTCGGCTATGGCGGCGTCATCGGCTTCATCACCTATCTCTCGGTGGTGATCGGCGAATTGCTGCCAAAGAGCATTGCGCTGCGCCATGCGGAAGCCATCGCCTGCCGGATGGCGGCGCCGATGGCGTTTCTCTCGACGCTCGGCGCGCCGGTGGTTTGGCTGCTCGACGCGTCGACGAAGCTCGTGCTGCTCGTCATCGGCCAGACGAGCGAGCTTCAGCCCACCGTCACCGATGAGGAAATCAAGACGCTTGTCGCCGAGGCGCAATCGGCGGGCTCGATCGAAGCCCATGAACAGCAGATGATCGCCGGCGTGCTGCGCCTTGGCGATCGCGCCGCCCGCGCTTTGATGACGCCGCGCGCCGAGGTCGATTGGCTCGATCTCAGCGCGCCGGAGAATGTCTTGCGCCAAAAACTCATCGAGTCGACGCATGCGCGCCTCCCCGTCAGCCGCGGCGACATGGACGACATGATCGGCGTGCTGCTCATTCGCGAATTGCTGGGGCCGGCGCTGCGCGGCGAGCCGCTCGATCTCGAAGCCCATGTGCGGCCGGCGCTGGTCGTGCCCGATTCGATCGACGCGCTCGACGCGCTGAACGTGCTGCGCGAAGCCGAGACGCCGATGGCGCTGGTCCATGACGAATACGGCCATTTCGAAGGCGTGGTGACGCCGGCCGACATGCTCGACGCGATCGCCGGCGCCTTCAGGTCGAACGAGGGCGATGAGGAGCCCGAAGCGATCCAGCGCGACGACGGCAGCTGGCTGCTCGCCGGCTGGATGCCAGTCGACGAAATGGCCGAACTGCTGCGCGTGACGCTGCCAGAGAACCGGACTTTCGAAACGGTCGCGGGCCTCGTGCTCGACGGGCTGATCCGCTTCCCGACGCTTGGCGAAACCGTCGACAAGCTCGGCTGGCGCTTCGAAGTCGTCGACCTCGACGGCCGCCGCGTCGACAAGGTGCTCGCGTCGAAACTGCCGGCCGAGAGTCAGTAGCGCCGCGTGCTCAGGAGATTGCGGACGGTTCGCCGCCGCGCGAAGCGTTGAGGGGCCGGTCAGCGGTAGCGGGTCGATTTGAAGTTCGCAAAGGCATTCTATGGCGATGCCTGTAGGTTACCGTTCGGGGACATCGCTCTTAACGAACAGTGCCATCGGCGCACTGGCGAGGTGATACTCGGAACTGGACATCAAGAGGAGCCGATTGATGGTATTGTCCTGAATACCGCCAGTGGGCCAAAGGCACGATACGCGCGCTTGCGATAGCTGAACCCCAGACTTCTTAGCGGCCGGCACTGTTGAGGTTTGGACTCGCTTGAATTCAGCGCTGAGGCT
This sequence comes from Methylocystis sp., assembly GCF_046349115.1. Classification (GTDB taxonomy): domain Bacteria; phylum Pseudomonadota; class Alphaproteobacteria; order Rhizobiales; family Beijerinckiaceae; genus Methylocystis. The sequence continues at coordinate 36,181 of NZ_JAXMCX010000007.1, forward strand.
GGCTTCGACATTAGGCTTCGGACTCCTCTCCGAACGTGCCGAAAGGTACTTGAAGACCTTTCGCATGAGGGCTCGATAACCTTGAAATAGCCCATTCTCGGCAAGCAAATCGATTTCACGAACATTACAAGGGAAGACAAACTCACCACTCTCCATGGCAGCACGCAGGTGGTTAAGCTGCGATGCGCGCTGAATGCCGGGCCCAGTAGCGGTCATCAGTTCCCGCCAACGGAATACGCTGTCGGTTACGATGCAAGAGCCCGTGGCCTGCGCAAGGTACATCGTGATCTCAAAGTTTGGCACCATCTTAAGCAGTGTGAACTGTCCGCCACCCTCCCCGCCTTCGAGCGATCCCTCCTGTAGCACCGCTAGCGGGTCTTGTTCGCGAAGCGTATCGAAACCATCGAGAACCGACTCCACAGCCTCTTCATCCAGTTCAGGAGAATGCCGCAGAACTTGGTGCCGAAGCGCCTCGCGTGGCAACAGCAACATGCTCCGCTTACGTTCCTCCTCCATCATCTCCATGAAACCATTTTCTTCCTTAGGATCGACTTTTGTTCCCTGCGAGCGAAACTTATCCATTTGGAGCATCTGGTCGCGCAGGTGAGAATCGAAGTTGCAGGGATCGGGAAATAAAGTGACAAGCCCTCGCTCGACGAGTGGGGTGATCGTCATAAATAAGACGACCGACTTCAGGAATTCCTGCCTATAAGTCTTGGGGTGTTCGAAAGGACTGAACTTCTTGTTGACGGTCCGTGGATGAATGAAGGGGTGCTGGATCAGCAGTTCGTCGAAATAGAGTGATAGGCCGAGCGCGCAGTTCCCAATGACATCGGGGTGAAGAACACCGGTGTAGATGCCCCGCGCCTTCCCATCCGGCTTCGGCAGCATTGCTAGCAAATTTGTCTCTAGCGGCCACAAGGCGTCAAATAGACCATAGACTTCTTTGATCTTCTCGTCCGTGATTTCACGGCGCACAGTGACCCAATTGCAGTCTTCCGTAATCCCAAGGATTTTGGAGAGGCCAGTGAACAGCATCAAGTTGCGCTCGCGGATACCGCGCTCTTCCCAGGTGGGTCGGAGGGCAACACGCTTATGCTCGCAGCATGCGCCAAATGCGCGACCCGACCCGCAACCGCAGGGATCGCGCGCGTGAAGCGTCTTCGATGGGGGCTTTTTTTTTAAAAACTCGCGTTCCTTTTCGGTTCGGCCAAAAGCGTCTTGATAATAGACTTCGCCACTCTCGAAACCGGCGTACATCTCGCCGCCAAAATGCCAAATCCCGTCTTCGGGAGGGAGGAATACGCTACGCAAATCGGCCCAGGGCTCAATCGAGGAGGTCTCTGGGTAAAGCCATTCCTCTTTGCCGGCGGCGATATAGCGCCTCGCCCGCGCTTTAAGCACTCGGTTGATCCGAGTAACCTCGCCGCTCGTTAGCTTGCGCGTCCGGATAAACGCATCGGTTCGGGCCATCGACTTGCGGTAGTGGCGCGCAAACGTCCGCTTTTCAAGCGGCGGAGCCGTATGGTCTTCCGCGTATTCGAGGTTCGTTATAATCAGACAAAAATCTCGGTTAAGCGGGAAAATAGTGTGTGAGCCCTTTAGTACGATCGATGGGTCGTTCGGATAACGATTGCCCTGGACGTCCGGTTGCATCGCATGATTGTAGATGGTCACCGGGTGGTCGCTGACGATGAACTTGACGTCGGAGTCTTGTGCGGAGACGATCTCCCGCACGCCTTCAGTCCAAATCGTGCAGTGCATCGTGCGAATGCCCTGCATCTCGAACATCAAGTCGTTCTGTGTCAGGCGGGAATATTGTCCACGCAACCAGTCAAGTCCTTTGGGCGTCCGAATTTTTTGGACATCAAGACACTCGAAGAACGTCGTAAAATGACGATGCCACTCACTGACATCTTCGCCGACAAAGGCGCGGACAGCGTGAGCGCCCCGTGTGTCGATGTCTCCAAAGAGCTTGCGTTCGATCTCGTCATTCACGGAAGTTCCGAAGAAGGTCGAATAGAGATCCCTTTGCTGGAAGGCGCGTGACGAGGGCGATTCGAATTTTGACTTCCCGAAAACGATCTGACCGTCCGAACGCGTGTGTTGCGGCGGCAACATGTCGAGATAGAAGTAGGTGTTTCGGCTTGGCTCGAAGAATCCTTCCTGATACCATCGAGGTACGTAATGATTGTTGCGTGTCTTGCTCATTTTTTTCAATATACTTCGCCTGAGGACTTGGCGAACCTAGGTTGATAGCCTCATGCGGCCCAAAGGCCCTGCGCAGACGAAATTTGGCGCCGCGGATTGTCCAGCGCCACGCAGCGCCTGCCGTCCAATTTTGTGTCAACTATAGTAGCTAGCCGGAGCGGCGCGGTAAAACGGCACGCAATGTGGAGCGTCCGCCTTGGGTCAAAACCTGAAATTCAAACTTACCCACCACCCGATCAGCACGATGTTCGAAGTCTTCAAACCACCTGCCTTCCCGTCGGGAAAAATTCCCGGTCATTGCGGGATTATGACCCGCAAAAACCGTTATTTTTCAGTAGTGTAGACTCCATGCCACACGTTGGAAATATTAGCTTTGCAGCCCTGCTGACGAGGGACGGAACGTCTTTTCGAACGGTATAACTGCCTAGGTAACGCATGGGGCAGTAATGACCGGTTCCAAGAAACAAGTTTCGCTTATCGCGCTCGCCGCCGCGCTCGCCGCTGGGACCGCCCATGCCCAGCAGGCGCTGCCGACGATCGAGGTCGGCGCGACGCCATTGCGCTCTTCCTCCCGTCCGGCGCCGACCGCCGCGCCCGCGCCGCAGCGCTCAGCCGGCCCGGCGCGCGCGACGACCGCCGCGCCGGTCGCGCCCGCGCCCTATGTCTCGCCGCTCGTGACCTATCAGGTGCCTGCCTCGGTTCACGTCGTCGACGCCAAGGAAATCGCCAACACCCGCAAGTTCAACATCGGCGAGGCGCTGCAACGCGCCGCGCCGGGCGTGCTGATCAATGATGTCGGCGGCAATCCTTCCTTCCCGCAGGTCGATTATCGCGGTTTCGTCGCCTCGCCTTACGCCGGCGTGCCGCAGGGTCTCGCCGTGTTCCAGAATGGCGTGCGCATCAATGAAATGTGGGGCGATACCGTCAATTGGGACCTGATCCCGAGCGTCGCCATCGACCGGGTGGCGATCGAGACCGGCAATCCGCTCTACGGCCTCAACGCCATCGGCGGCGCCATCATTCTCGACATGAAGAACGGCTTCACCTGGCAGGGTGCGGAACTCGACATCCGCGGCGGCTCCTTCAACCGCCGCCAGGGCGCGTTCCAATATGGCCGCCGGATCGGCGATTTCGCGATGTACGCCGCCGGCGAGGCGCTGGGCGACAAAGGCTATCGCTATTTCTCCGGCGCGCAGATCAAGCGCTTTTACGGCGATATCGGCTATCGCGCGGAAAGCGTCGAAATCCACGCCAATGCGACGCTCGGCTCCAATCATTTCGGCGCCTCCGGCCCGGCGCCGGTGGAGCTCGTCGCCGGCGACAAGAGCTCGGTCTACACGACGCCGCAGACCTACAAGAATCAGGTCATGATGTTCGACCTCAACGGGCAGGTCGATGTGAGCCCGACGACGAAGCTGCTCGGCGACATTCATTATCGCGGCTATAATCAGGCGCGCGTCGACGGCAATACCACCGATTTCGACTGCGAGGGCGGACAGGCTTTTTGCACCACGGGCGACGGCCAGCCGACAACCGTCCCGAATTTTTTCAATACCGGAAGCGAGTTCATTCAGGGTCCGTCGCTCGGCGCGATCGACCGAACCTGGACGAAGATCAATACGCTCGGCTTCACCGGGCAGCTCAACAACACCGACAGAATTCTCGGCTTCCCGAACAAATTCACCGTCGGCGTCAACCTCGAACACGGCTACACCGGCTTTAAGGCGAATGAGGAGCTTGGCATCGTCAACCGTGATTTCACGGTCACCGGCATCAATTACTTCACCAATGAGGCCGCCGCCGGCATCGCGCCGGTCAATCTCAATGTCTCGAATTACTATCTCGGCGCCTATGCGCTGGACTCGCTCGATCTGACCGACAAGCTCACCGCCACCGGCGGCCTGCGCTTCAACCGAGCCAGCGTCCAGATGTACGACAATATGGGCGTGGCGCTCAATTCGACCCATATTTTCAATCACATCAATCCGATGGGCGGCCTGACCTATAAGATCACGCCGCAGATCGCCGCCTTCGCCAGCTATTCGGTGGCGAACCGCGCGCCGACGCCTCTGGAGCTCGGCTGCTCTGACCCGAACCGGCCCTGCATTATCGACGCCTTTCTCGTCGCCGATCCGCCCTTAAAACAGGTGACGTCGAATACGATCGACCTCGGCCTGCGCGGCGGCTTCAGGCCCGCCGAAGCCCTGCCGGACATGCTCGGCCGATTCCCCGGAACGCTTCAGTGGTCGGCGGGAATCTTCCGCACCAATGTCTTCGACGACATTTTGAGCATTCCAAGCCAGATCGTCGGCCGCGGCTATTTCACCAACGCCGGCAATACGGTGCGTCAGGGCGCGGAATTCTCGATGCGCTATGCCGACGAGCGCATGTCGGCCTATGTGAACTACACGCTGACCGACGCCTATTTCAATTCGCAAAACATTCTAGGTTCGCCGAACAATCCCTGGGTCGTTGCGGTCGGCTCGACGGGCGTCATGGTCAATCCGGGCGCGTCGCTGCCGTCGATCGCGCGCCATCGCTTCAAGACCGGCGCCGATTATGCGGTGACGCCGAAATGGAAGGTTGGCGGCGATTTCGTCTACGCCAGCGGTCCCTATCTCGCCGGCGACTGGGCCAATCAGTTCGGCACGCTATCGCCCTACGGCCTTTTGAACCTGCGCACGTCCTATGATCTCACGCCCTATCTGCAGCTCTATGCGCTGATCGAGAATGTGACGAACACGCGGTCGCGCAACTTCGGCACGTTTTTCGAAACCAACGCCGTCAATTTCGCAAATTTCTACAATCCGAAGATGGTCTCGGTCGGCCCGCCGACCGCCTTCTACGGCGGCATGAAATGGAATTTCGGCGCGGAGCCCGGCGGCTGGATGGCCTTGGCGCCCGATGAGCCCGCGCGGCCGAGCAATGATGCGCCGGCCCCGCGCCGATGGGCCGGCCTCTATGCCGGCCTCAATGCAGGCTATGGCTGGGGCGGCAAGACCGGCGCGCGCGTCAGCCCCAATGGCTTCGGCGACCGTTTCGCCACGCTCTGGAACGAGAAAATCCTCGCCGAGGAGCCGGCCGACGACGGCGCCGCCTGGTGGAACATGTTCCTGCCCGGCGCGGCCGCGGGGGCGAACAGCGGATACGCCAAGGTGAGCCGCGACGGCTTCATCGGCGGCGGCCAGATCGGCTGGAACTATCAGGACGAGTCGAATGTCGTGCTCGGCCTTGAAACCGATATTCAGGGAACGCTGTTTCGCGGCAAGGGCGCCTATGCCGGCGCGCTCGTCGAAACCGCGGGCTATATCGACAAGCCGGAGAATGGCGGGCTGGAGTCGCTCGTGCTGTCCCGCCAGACCATCGGCGGCGGCGCGATCTCCGCGGGAACGCGCTGGATGGGCACGTTCCGCGGCAGGCTCGGCTATGCGATCGCCGATACGCTGCTGGCCTATGGCACGGGCGGCCTCGCCTTTGGCGACGTCTATGCGTCCGCCCTGCACTTCAACACATCGAGCATCCAGCGCCAGAATGATGTTGGCGTGACGGCCTGGAACTACGCCAATCCCGCCGCTTTTGGCGGCGCCGGCTATTCCGGCTTCATGGCCGGCTGGGCGGCGGGCGGCGGGGTCGAATGGATGTTCGCCGATAATTGGAGCGCCAAGGCGGAAGGCCTCTATTACAATCTCGGCAGCGTCGATCTCATGTCGTCGCCGCTTGCGACCGCTTGTTCAAGCCAGGCGACGAATAGCTCGGCCGGCGCCTGCGCCAGAGGCGCGTCTGGATCGAACCGCATCGCGCCGGGCGGCCTCCTCTGGGCCAATATTCCGGTGACGAAGGTGGTGTTCGATGGCGTCGTCGTCCGCGCCGGCGTCAACTATCATTTCAACTGGGGGGCGGACCTCCTTAATCCGGCGCTCTAACTTCGACGCACACGACGCCAGCGCCTCGATAAGGCGTTTGCGTCGTGGCCTCGACCGCGCCCTGCGAGTCGGCCTCCTCACGGCCGACAAAGGCGGGATCGGACGCGAGATTTTCCTCCCGCCAGTGCAACGCTTGCGCGACCGCTGACGCGTTCATCCGTTCTCCGGTGAAGGCGAACAGCAGCGTATGCGCCGCGATTTTTAAATCGAGCCAGAGCGACGCGTAGCGAATATACCAGACATCCAGCGCGTCTTTCTCCTTGGCCGTCACGGTCCTGCCGCCGTTCAGCTGCGCCCAGCCGGTGATGCCTGGGCGCACGAGCAAGCGGAGGCGCGGATCGCAGGGTCGATCTTGCGGCAGCAACGGCCGCGGGCCGATCAGCGACATATCGCCGACAAGAACGTTGAGCAGCTGCGGGATTTCGTCGAGACGCGCCGCGCGCATCATGCGGCCGATTTTCCAGAGTCGTTGACCGTCGGCAATCCTTTCGCCATTGCGAGCGCCGCCATTCGGGAGTCATCTGCGAGATTCTCAGGGTTGCTCCGGCAATGCCGAGCCCGAGCCAGATGATAAGCGGCGACGCCATGGCCAAGTCACAAAACTTGTTTCTTGTCTCTGATTCGCTCATGCGCGCACTTCTTTTCGAAGCCTTGTCGCATTCCAGGCGTTCGATGAGCATATGTCCTCGAAACTCCTTGTCCTACGATCAGAGTTTGCCCAGTCTACTCCATTCGATTATTGTCCGTCGCGTGCGTAAGTTGGACGTCGGTAGAAATCGCGGCAGGAAAACTGAGCGAGCGACGCGTCCTCGGCGAAGCGCGCCGCGCGCAGCGGTCAAAGGCGGCATTTACCGTCCGGCCTTAGACATTGTCCCTCAGGCTGATGTCGTGACCGCCCGATGATCGATCTCCATTCTCATATTCTGCCAGGAATTGACGACGGCGCCCCCGACCTCGAGGTGGCGCTTGAAATGGCGCGGATCGCGGTCGCCAATGGCGTCGCCGTCCAGGCCTGCACGCCGCATATTTTCCCCGGCCTCTTCGACAATTCAGGACCTCAAATTCGGCGCGCGGCGCAGGAACTGCAGCGCCATCTGGACGACCGGGGCATTCCGCTGCGGCTGGTGACCGGCGCCGACGTTCATATCGTTCCGAACATGGTCAACGGATTGCAAACGGGCGAAATCCTTTCGCTCGCCGACACAAGATATGTGCTGGTCGAACCACCGCATCACGCGGCGCCGCCGAGACTGGAGCACGTTTTCTTCGAATTGCTCGCTGCGGGCTATGTGCCCATTCTGACGCATCCGGAACGGCTCACCTGGATCGAGACGCGTTATGAGGCTTTCGTTCAATTGTTTCACGCCGGCGTCTGGATGCAGGTCACCTCCGGCTCATTGACGGGCGCATTTGGACGACGATCCAAATATTGGGCCGAACGCATGTTGAGCGAGGGGCTGGTGCATATTTTGGCGACCGACGCGCATGGCGCGCGCCGCCGGCCGCCCGATCTCGCCGAGGGCCGAGCCGCGGCGGCGAAGCGGCTTGGCGAGGAAGAAGCCGAGCTGCTTGTCTCTCTACGCCCGCGCGCGATTCTGGAAAACGCCGCGCCGTCCGCCGTGCGCCCGCCCGCCGGCGCCGTATGCAGCAGCCCCGAATTCGGGACGCCGCGCCTTGAAACGGAAAGTCGTTCCCTCGATCCCCGGTCGCACTGGTTTACCGCGCGACTTGGCCGCAAGCCGAATGCGAAGACCGGTCGTAAGAAGGAGCCCGGCCTTACCGCTTGGCTTGGACGGTTTTTCTGACCCAAAGAGGCGCTACGCGTCTATTCCTCCAGCGCGCCTTCCTCATTGACCGCATGCGCCAGGCCGGCGGTCGCCAATAGGCCCGCGACGCTCACGGCGACCATCACCGCGACGACGCCGACGAGCCCCCAGGCGTCCTGCAGCTGCGGCACGACGAATGTGCCGAAGGCGGCGCCGATCTTGGCGCATGACGCCGCAAATCCGCTCGCCGACGCGCGAATCGCGGTCGGAAACAGCGTCGGCGCGAGCGTGAAGGTCGTCGCGTTCGGTCCGGCGTTCATCGCGAAATTGAACAGCATGAAGCCGGCGATGACAAAAGCGAGATGAGCCTTCGCGCCATTGTCGGTCATCGCGGCGAACAGTAGGAGCAGCATGCCGAGCGCCATGCCGCTGAAGCCCGCGACCTGCATGGTGATCCGGCCAAAGCGCGGAACCGCCCAAAGACTGGCGGCAAAGCCGATGATGAGAAAGGCGTCGACGGCGGCGCTGCCTTCCGCATCGGCGAAATCGGCGGCGATCGCTCCCGCCTTAGCGTCGCTAAGATGCATCGCGCCGAGGATCACGGGCGTGAAGAGGCCGACGCCATAAGTCGCGACGTCCATCAGCATCCAGGGCAGGGAGACCAGCATGGTGCGCGCGCGATTGGCCGCGGCGAACAGCGTCAGATAGCCGACGTCCGTTGCATGTGGCGCCGCATCCAACGACGGCGCGGGAGGAGCGATCGCCTCGGCGCCGATCTTTGCGGGCGCCTCTCCAAATTCGATCGACAGGGTCTTGAGCAGCGCCGTCGCCTCGATGATGCGGCCCCGAGCCGCCAGCCAGCGCGCGCTTTCCGGCGCCCAGAGGCGCGCAACCAGAAACAGCAGCGCGATCGCGCCGCCGGCGCCAAACAGCAGCCGCCAGTCTTCCGTCGACGGCCGCAGCTTCAAAATCGCCAGGCCCGCGAGCGCCGCGGCCGCCATGCCGACCGATTGCAGCGAAATCGTAGCGACGGTCATTCGGTTGCGCGCCTTGCGCGGCATGAGCTCCGACACATAGGCGCCGCTCGTCGGAAAATCGATGCCGACGCCGACGCCGAGAAGAAACTGCGAGAGCAGGATGAATCTAGCGTTCGGCGCCAGCGCGCCGATCGAGCAGGCGAGCGCGATGATCGCCATGTCGGCGATGAAGATGCGTTTGCGGCCGAATCTGTCGGCGCCCAAGCCGCCGATCGCCGAACCCAACACCGCGCCAAGCACCAGCGCCGAGCCGACAAGGCCGACGAACAGCGCGCTGATCGTGAATTCGCCTTTGAGCAGCGGCAGCGCGACGCCGAGCGCCGACACCGAAAAGCCGTCAAGAAAGGCGCCGCCGCTCGCGGCGAGCCAATAGGCATAATGGCGCCATGTCATCGGCGCTTCGTCGAGCGCCGAAAAAACCGAAGCGGCGCGCGCCGATGCGGCTGTCACCGCGCCTTGCTCCCTTTCTCTTCGCTTTTGGCCTGATGATAAAGTTTGCGAATCTGTTCGATGTCGACGGTCGGCTTCGGCATTTTCAAATCGAGATTGTCGAGGGTGTCGGCGATGACGCTCGACACCGCCAGATTGCGAAACCATTTGTGATTCGACGGGATCACAAACCAGGGCGCATGTTCGGTCGAGCAGCGCGACAGAGCGGCTTCAAAAGCCTTGATGTAATCATCCCATTTCTCGCGCTCGGAATAATCGCTGTCGCTGATCTTCCACTGATGCGCGGGATCGTCGAGCCGCTCCTTGAAGCGCTTGAGCTGCTCCTCCTTCGAAATATAGAGAAAAAATTTCAAGATTGTCGTCTTGTTCTCGACAGTGAGCAGTCTCTCCCAATCATTGATGAAGTCGTAGCGCGGCTTCCAGACGTCCTTTGGCGCGAGTTTGTGCACGCGCACGACGAGCACGTCTTCGTAATGCGAACGATTGAAGATCGACACATAGCCGCGCTGCGGCGCATGCGGATGAACGCGCCAAAGGAAATCATGCTCCTGCTCTTCTGGCGTCGGCTGCTTGAACCCCGTCACTTGCACGCCCTGCGGGTCCATGGCGCTGATGACATGCCAGCAGGTGCCGTCCTTGCCGGCGCTGTCGATGCCCTGCAAGACGATCAGCAGCGAATGAGTGCGGTCGGCGTAGAGTTTGCGCTGCAGTTCGGTGATGCGCGCCAGATTGCCCTGCAGCTCCTGCGCCGCTTCCGCGCCATCGGCGAAATCGCCATGGAAGTCTGGATCGATCGACCCTAGATCGACATCCGAGCCTGGTTCGACCCGGAATTTCTTTAAAAATTTCATTCGCGCCGCCTCCTTCGTCCCGTCGCTCTCCATCAACCGGCGAGAGAGACGCCGCTGGCCGTCAAGTCTTTCTCGCGCTTGTCCGCCAGACGCCAATAGATGGTCTTTACGATTTCCGCCGCCACAACCCAGAGCAAACAATAGAGCCACACGCCGACGATCGCCGCGCCGGGAACGGCGTCGACGCCGACCCCGTAGAGACAGAGCAGCACCGCCGCGACCTGAGTCGCCGCGATCGCCCAGAACAATCTCGCGCTCGGATAGGGCGGGGCAAAAATCAAATTCTTGGTGCGCACGCTGAACAGCAGCAGATGGCCGCCGACGGCGAGCTGCAGGAACAGCAGTGTCTGCAGCTGGCCGGGATCGATCCCGATGATCGACTGCAGCGAATCGTCGAGCATCCAGCGCATGCCGATCAGCAGAAAGCCGAAAGTCTCGGCGACCGCGAGCAGCCCCATCAGCGACGCGAAAATGAAGATGCGATGCATGTCCCATCTGACCGGCCGCGGCGCGACCGGGACGTTGTCATAGGCGATGGTCATGATCGGAATGTCGTCGAGAAGGGCGAGCGCGACGATCATGATCGCGGTCAGCGGCTGAAACTCCAGAAACACGATCGAGGCGACGACGACGATCATAATGTCGAGCGTCATCGCGATGCGATAGTGGATATAGCTTTCGATGCGCTGGAAAATCTGGCGCGACACGCGGATCGCGTTGACGATGGTGGACAGCCCCGGCGCCGTGAGGATCAGCGCCGCTGCGCTGCGCGCGGCGTCAGTCGCGCCGCTGACGGCGATGCCGCAATCCGCCTGTTTGAGCGCCGGCGCGTCATTGACGCCATCGCCGGTCATCGCGACGATATGGCCCACGGACTGGAGCGCTTTGACGATCTCATATTTATGCTCGGGAAACACTCGGCCGAAGCCGTCGGCCCGCTCCACCGTTTCGACGACGCTGCGCGACAAGGATTCGGCCTTCGCGCCGTTTTTGAAGACGTCGCTGGCGACGAGAAGATGCGCGCCCATGCCAAGCTGGGCGGCGATCTCATCGCCGATGGCGACGTCGTCGCCGGTCACCATCTTGACGTTGAGGCCAAGCGCGCGCGCTTCGGCGATCGTCGCCCTGGCGTCGGCGCGCGGCGGATCCATGAGCGAGATCAGACCGACGAGCGACCATCTGGCGCCGTCTTCCGACATGGCGACGCCGAGCGCGCGCTGGCCCTTGGCGGCGAGCGCCGTCACCTCGTTTTGATAGCGTTGCAGCGTTTGCGAATCGGGCCGCACCAGCGCTGAAATCGCCTGCGGCGCGCCTTTCGCGTAATGGCGGACGCCGCCAGCGGCGTCGCCCATCGTCGAGATCGTGCGCTTGCTGACCGGGTCGAACGGCGTAAAGGCCTTCTGCTTAAAACCGTCGAGCGAATCATGCGCCGGCAGCGCCGCCATCACCGCGAGATCGATGGCGTCGTCGCTGCTTCTTTGAGTCGCCAGCGCGGCGAAGAGCAGCACGTCGTCACTCTTGAAGGCGCCAAAGGGAAGGGCGTTTTGCACCGTGAGCCGGTTCATGGTCAGCGTGCCGGTCTTGTCGCTGCACAGCACGTCGACTCCGGCAAGTTCCTCGATCGCGTTGAGGCGCGACACGATGGCCTTCTGCAAGGAGAGCGCATAGGCGCCGATCGCCATGGTCACCGACATGACCGCCGGCAACGCGACGGGGATCGAGGCGATCAGCAGCACCAGAACATATTGGGCGATCGAGCCGACCCGGTCCCAGCGCCAGATATCTGGCGCGATGACTTCGCGATAAAGCTGCGCGCCGACGAGAACCAGCGCCAGCAGGAAGGCGAGCAGCAGCAGAAAATCGCCGACCTCGGTCACCGCGCGCTGCGAATGCGAAACCGCGCCGGCGGCGCCGACGAGCTTCGCGGTGCGGCCGAAGAAGGTGCGATCGCCCGTCGCCGTCACCACGCCGGTCATCGCGCCCTGTTTGGCGATGGCGCCGGAATAGGCGTCGTCGCCAATCTTCTTGGAGACCGGCAGCGATTCGCCGGTGAGCGCCGCCTGATCGCAGCTCAGATAGTCGCCTTCGATGAGCAAGAGATCCGCCGGGACGATCTGGCCCGCCGCGACGCTGACGATATCGCCCGGCGTCAATTCGGCGGCGGCGATCGTCGTCCAGGCGCCGTCGCGCATCACGCGCGCGCGCGGCGCGAGATTTTTCTTCAGCGCCGCAAGCGCATTCGCGGCCTTGTTGTCCTGCCAGAAGCCGACGACGGCGTTATAGACGAGCAGCCCGGTGACGACGCCGAAATCCGGCCAGTCCTGGCGCAGGCCGGAAATCACCGCGGCGGCTTCGATGAGGAAGGGCAGCGGTCCCCAGAAATATTTCAGCAGACGGCGCCATTTGCTTTCGGTCCTGTCCTCGATCGCGTTGCCGCCATATTCGGCGAGCCGACGCGCCGCTTCGGCCGAGGTCAGGCCGTGCTCGGTGGTTTTCAGCGCCTCCAGTCGTTGCGCGATCTTCGTCTGCGCCGGATCGAGGGAAAACACTGGCGAAGATTGGCCTGCCGTCGAATTCGCGCTGACGTCCGGCATGCTTTCTCTCCCATATCATCCGCATCGAAATATCCGGATCGGATGTTAGGGCGCGATCCGGCGCTCGCCAATAGCGCCGCCACAATGGCGCGCGCTGAGTCACAGCTGATCTCGCGCAGCCTATTCGGCGGCCGTGCAGGCGACGCCATCGTCCGACGCGCCGGCGATATTGTCCTTGACGATCTTCTCGGCGCGCGCCTTCGCATCCGCGAGATCCTTGTCATAGACATTGGTCAGATATTCATTCGCCGTGGTCTTCACGATTGACTGATTGGGCGACTGCAGCGGCCCGGATACGTCGATCGAGGCGACCGTGGAGAGGCCGGGACGCAAGGGCTGCTTCTCGAGCTCATCCGCCCTCAAGGCGATTCGCACCGGAACGCGCTGCACGATTCGAATGAAATTGCCGACGGCGTTATCGGGAGGAAGCGTCGCGAAGACAGCCCCGGAGCCGGGAACGAGTCCAACCACTTCTCCGTGGTAGACCTGTTTCGATCCGTAGAGATCAACCGTGATGAGCGCCGGCTGCCCGGGACGCACCCTGGCCATTCGGTTTTCCCAAAGATTCGCTTCGACCCAGAGATGATCGAGCGGCACGATGTCGAGAATCGCGTCGCCGGGGCGCACCCTCTCGCCGACCTGGACGCGTCGTTTGGCGACATAGCCGCTCGCCGGCGCGCGGATGTTCTGGCGCGCGAATTCAATATAGGCGTCATTATATCTGGCTTTAGCGGCCTCGATGTCGGGATGGTTCATGCGGGTCACGCCGCCGACCCGCGCCTCGACCGCCTGATATTCCGCCTGCGCCTCGCGCAGATCGGCTTCCTGCGCGGCGAGTTGATCTTCCGCGTTCTGCAGCACCTGCCGCGACGACGCGCCGCTCGCCGCCGCCTGCCTATATCTTGCGAGATCATGCCGCGTCCTGTCCCGAATCGCGGCGCGCGAAATGACCTTCTGGCAGATCTGGCGACGCGACGCGTATAGCGCTCCGACGGCGCGGACGGCGCGGCCGAGTTCGGCTTCGGCCTGCGCCAGCGCCGCTTTGGCGCGCTGCCCATCGAGACGCACGAGCGCTTCGCCTCTCCGCACATTCTGGGTTTCTTCCGCGAGAACCGCGGCGACCACTCCCGTCGCGTCCGCTTGCACCGGAATGATGTTGCCGGCGACATAGGCGTTGTCCGTCGTCACCCAGTCGCGCCCATAAAACAACCATTGCAACAGCGCGATCGCAGCGCCGATCGCGGCCGCCGCGATGACGATCTTGAGCAGAAATTCCCTGCGGGAACGGATGGTTTTGCGGGAAAGCGGCATCGACCGGGTTCGCGTTCTTCTCTCTAAGCGAGGCTACAAGGCGAGGCGCTCAGCCGCCGCCAAGCGATTGGATCGCCTCGACGGCCGGCGTCAACGGGTCGGCCTCTGGCGCGGGCTTCGGCGCGTCGACCGGCGGACCGCCGGCATAGCCGCCGCCGAGCGCCTGATAAAGGTCCACGGCGGCGATGAGCCGGTCGCCTTCGAGCGCACGTTGCGCGAAGCCCGATTCGAGGAGATCGGCGCGCTCGGCGACGATTTCGCGGCGGTCCTTCAGCCCGTCGCGCAGGCGGGTTTGCGCAAGGTCGTATTGGGTGCGCGCCACCCGCAGAAAGCGGCTCTGCGCCTCATATTCGGCGCAGGCGCGCTTGAGATTGGCGCTGGCGTCGGCAACCTGCTGCGCCGCCTGCAGCAGCGTCTCATTGTAGGAATCGACCGCCTGATCGAAATCGGCGCGCTGCGCCTCGAGATTGCCGCTGAGCCTGCCGCCCTGGAAGATGGGGAGGCGCAGTCCGGGCGAGGCGGCGTAGCCGATCGCCGAAGGCGTGAAGAGATAGCCGGCGAGCTTGCTGATTTTCGTCGATGTCACCGAGGCCTCGAAGCCGCCGGTGATCGCAAGGTCGACGGAGGGCAGAAACAGCGTCTTGGCGACGTGAATGCGGGCCGCCGCCGCCTCGGCGCGGCGCAGGGCGGCGGCGAGATCGGGGCGATGGACGAGCAGTTCGACGGGCAGGCTGCGCGGCAGCGGCGGCGCAGCCGGCGCCGGCGCGCCTCGGCCGGCGTAGAGGTTGCGCGTCGCGTCGGGTCCTTCGCCGATGAGACGCGCGAGCGCGTTCTTCTGCAGCGCGACGAGCGCTTCGGCGGCGGCTTCGCGCCTCACGGCGTTCTCGAATTCGGCGCGGGCGGTCTGCACGCCGTCCAATGAGTCGAGACCGGTATGAAAACGGGTTTCCGCAAGCGACACCAGATCGCGCCGTAGCCGCGTCAGGGCTCTCGCCACGTCGAGCTGGCGCGCCGCGGCGTAGCCGCGCAGATAGGCGCGCGCGACCGAGGCGGTCAGCAGCAGGCGCGCCTGTTCGAGTTCGGCTTCCTGCGCCGCCGATTCGCCGATCGCCGCGTCGAGCAGCGCCCGGTTCTTCTGCCAAAAATCGAACTCATAGGTCAGCGCCAGCGGATTGATGAAGGCCATGGTCTTCTCCAATCCGCCCTGCGCCGGATTATAAGAAGCCACGACGCCATGCAGCGGATTGCGCGACTGCCGCATGCCGAAGGTCGCCTGAACCTCCGGCAGAAGCCTTGCGCCGGCGACCTGCACAAGCGCATCGGCGCTGCGCAGCGAATCTTCCGCCTTCCTCAGGCTCTGATTGTCGCGTAGCGCCTTGTCGATGACGCCGTCGAGCTCGGCGCTGCGGAAGGCGCGCCACCATTCTTCGCGCGGCCAGGCGCTTGCGTCGGCGACTTTGAGCCCGGACCTGGCGAGCGTGCGCTCCATGGCCGGCGCGTCGAGAAATTGCGCGCGTTCATCTTGCCCCGTCGGCGCGCAGCCGCCGAGAATGAGCGCCATAGGGAGTCCGCAGACGAGATTTTTGCGCCGCGCGCCGAAACGTCGGGCGACGACCGACCCGCGACTCGGGCGCAAGCCGGAAGGCGCACGACGGTCTGCGGGCTCTTGTTGCAAGAGGACACTCCTACCCTGCGCCAACGGTCGGCAAACGCGGCGGCGAGCTCGTAGGAGTCATCAGCCTTTCGGCGGTTATCGGGGGAACCCCATCCCCATCCTCTTAAACCTTAGTTTACCAAAGCTGCGCCGGTCAATAAGTCCAGACCGCGCCCGCGCTATCCCCACAGATTTGCGTCGGGAGGCATGAGGGTCGATCCCTCGTAGAGCAGTCCCGGAACGCGATCGCGGGCGAGAAGCAGCGGTCCGTCGAGATCGACGAAGGACGCGAGCTGCCCCACGAGCGCGGCCGGCGCCATGGCGAGAGAGGTCCCCACCATGCAGCCGGCCATGATCGAAAAGCCCATCTCCCGCGCCACGCGCGCAAGGGCCAGCGCTTCGGTCAGCCCGCCGGTCTTGTCGAGCTTGACGTTGACCGCGTCGTAGCGGCCCTTCAGCGACGCGAGCGAGGCGCGGTCATGCACGCTTTCGTCGGCGCAGATCGGCACGACATGCGTAAGGCGTGCGAGCGCTTCGTCGCGGCCGGCCGGCAGCGGCTGCTCGACGAGCGCGACGCCGTAATCGGCGCAGACGGCGAGCCGGCGGGCGAGCGACTCCTCGTCCCATGATTCATTGGCGTCAACAATCAGGGTCGAATCGGGCGCTCCAGCGCGCACCGCCGCGAGCCGCGCTTCGTCGCCTTCTCCGGCAAGCTTGATCTTCAACAGCGGCCGATCGGCCGCCTTCGCCGCAGCGGCTCGCATCTCGTCGGGCGCGCCGACCGAAATCGTATAGGCGGTCACCAGCGGCGAAAGCCTTTCGAATCCGGCGGCGACGTAAGCCGCCATCCCAGAAAGCTTGGCCTCCAGGTCCCAGAGCGCGCAGTCGAGCGCATTGCGCGCCGCGCCGGCCGGCAGGAGAAGCTGCAAATCCGCCCGGCCGGCCCCGGCCTCCAGCGCGTCGCGCGCGGTCTCGATCGTCGCGATGACGCTGTCGACGCTTTCGCCATAGCGGGCGTAGGGCACGCATTCGCCCCGCCCGACGCCGCGAGCTTCGGTCAAAGTCGCGGTCACCACCACAGCCTCGGTCTTCGCCCCGCGCGAAATCACGAAGCGGCCGGCGATCGGATAAGTCTCTATGGCTACGGATAATTTTCGCGTCAATTGGCTCTCCGGCGCTCGCGCTGCGCGACCGCGCGTTCGCCACGCTGTGCGCGGACGCGCTTGCTGGCGTCAATTCACGGCGTTATCACGTTTTTCGTTGAGCCGCGCCTGCCGGCGTCGGCGGCGCGCCATAATCGGCGGATAGGATGACGCCATCGATGAGCCGATTATTGTCGCGAGCGCAGAGCGAATTCCGATGACCGTCGCGGCGATGGGGCGCCCGCCCAAATTCACGCGCCAGTCTTCGACGGAAGGCGCGCGGCTGTCGCTGTCGGGCGACTGGACTCTGATCGCCTCTCGTCAGCTCGAGGAGGAGGCAAGCCGCATCGTCGAGGAGGCGAGGCGCGATCGATTGGTCGTCTTCGATCTTTCGCAGGTTTCGCAACTCGACACCGCCGGCGCCTGGCTGATCAACCGCGCGCGGCATGAACTCGCGCGTCGCGACGTCGCCGTCGCCCTCGAACATGTGCGTCCGGAATATTCGACCCTGCTCGAAGAGGCGCATTATCGCGCCTTCGAGCCGCCGGCGCGGCCAAGCTTCAATCTGGTTTTCGCCCTGCTTGCGGACCTCGGCGAATCGACGGTCGACGCCATTCACGAATTCTATCGCGGCGTCAGCTTTCTTGGCGAATTCGTTTCGTCGATGATCTATGTGGCGAGCCGTCCGGACCGCTTCAGGCTGACGTCGCTTGTCGCGCAAATCGAGCTTATCGGTTTTCGCAGCGTTCCGATTATCGTTCTGATCAATATTCTGGTCGGCGGCATCGTCGCGCAGCAGGGCATTTTCCAGCTCTTAAAGTTCGGCGCGTCGAGCTACACGGTAAGCCTGATCGGTATCCTGGTGTTGCGCGAACTTGGCGTTCTGCTCACGTCGATCATGATCGCCGGCCGTTCAGGCTCGGCGATCACCGCCGAACTCGGTTCGATGAAAATGCGGGAGGAGATCGACGCGCTGCTGGTGATGGGACTTTCGCCAATCGAGGTGCTGATCGCGCCGCGGGTGCTTGGCCTCGTGATCTCCCTGCCGATCCTGACCTTCATCGCCGACATGGCGGCGCTGTTTGGCGGCATGATCGTGTCGTGGTGGTATGGCGGCATCAGCCCGGTGGCCTTCGCCTCGCTGCTCAAGGAAGCGATCGCGCTGCATACGTTTCTCGTCGGCATCATCAAGGCGCCCTTCATGGCGCTGGTGATCGGCCTCATCGCCTCGATGGACGGGCTCGCGACGAAAGGCTCCGCCGAATCGCTCGGCAGGCAGGTCACCTCCTCGGTGGTTAAATCCATCTTCATGGTCATCGTGATGGATGGGCTGTTCGCCATATTTTTCGCATCGATCGACTATTGAGCGCGCCGATGACCAGCCCCTCGACCTTTGCCGACGGCGCCGTTCAACAGCGGCAAAATCGCGATGTCGTCATCGGCGTGCGCGACCTCGTCGTCGGCTTTGGCGACAAAACCATCATGAAGGGTCTCAACCTCGACGTTTTCCGCGGCGAGGTGCTCGGCGTCGTCGGCGGCTCCGGCCAGGGCAAATCCGTGCTCACCCGCGCCATCCTCGGACTGGTGCCGCCGCGCGGTGGCTCCATTCGCATTTTCGGGCAGGACCGCGACGCCCTGGCGCCCGCCGATCGCCGAACGCTCGAGCAGCGCTGGGGCGTCCTGTTCCAGAACGGGGCGCTTTTCTCGGGGCTTACGGTCAAGCAGAACATTCAGATGCCGATGCGCGAGACGCGCGAACTGTCGCGACATCTGATGGATGAGCTGGCGATGCTTAAGTTAGAGCTGGTTGGCCTCGGTCCGGACGCCGCGGACAAATTTCCGTCAGAATTATCGGGCGGCATGGTGAAGCGCGCGGCCCTGGCGCGCGCCCTGGCGCTTGATCCCGAGCTTGTGTTCCTGGACGAGCCGACGTCGGGGCTCGATCCGATTAGCGCCGCTGAATTCGACGAGCTGATCGGCACGCTGCAGCAGACCCTCGGGCTGACCGTGTTCATGGTGACGCATGATCTCGATAGTCTGTATTCGATCTGCGACAGGGTGGCGGCCCTCGCAGAAGGTCGAGTGATCGCCGCAGGACCGTTGGAAACCTTACTCGAATCCGACCACCCGTGGCTGAGAGCCTATTTCCACGGCGTGCGCGGCGGACGACTGACCGCGGCGCGCATCGAGCACAAGGACGAAGAATGGAAACCCGCGCCAACTACGCCCTGATCGGCGCTTTCACGCTGGCGGTCGCCTTCGCGGCCTTCATTTTCGTCTATTGGTTCTCGGGACCGAGCCAGCTCGGCCGGCAGGAAACCTATCAGATCGTCTTTACCGGCGCGGTCTCGGGCCTGACCCGCGGCTCCTCGGTGCTGTTCAATGGCGTGAAGGTCGGCGAGGTCACGCATCTTGGAATTTCCGAACAGGACCCGAGCAAGGTCGACGTGCTGGTCAGGATCGACAGCCGAACGCCGGTCAAGACCGACACCCGCGCCCGTCTCGAAACGCGGGGCTTTACCGGCGTCTCCGACGTTCTCCTCGTCGGCGGCACGCCCGGCGCGCCGCCCCTGACCGCGCAAAACGACCAGAAATATCCGCTCATTCAGGCCGAACGGTCCGAATTCCAGAATTTGCTCGGCAATGTTCAGAACCTGTCGACCAAGGCCGCGGAACTCCTTACCAAACTCGACAGGCTGATCGACGACAATGGCCCGGCGATCACGGCGACGCTCAAAAACGCCGAGAAAGTCAGCAAGACTCTCGCCGACAATTCAGCGTCCATCTCGAGCTTCATTCAGGACGCGAGCGCTGTCGCGCAGTCGATGAAGCCCGTGGCGGCGCGGCTCGACAAGGTGCTCGCGGCGGGCGAAAAGCTGATCGCCTCAATCGACCCCAAGCAGATCAAGGCGATTACCGGCAATATCGCCGGGGCGACGGAACGCATCAACCGCTTCGCCGCGAGCGGGCTTCGCGAATATGAACAGCTTGCGGTCGACGGGCGCAAGGCAGTCGACACATTCGACCGCACGCTGCGCTCAGTCGAGAAAAACCCGTCGCAATTCATCTTCGGAGCGTCCCCGTCCGTGCCGGAATATCAGGGCCGGTAGAGCATTTTTCGCCGAAATGGACACCGGTTCGTCGCGAAAACGCGTCAATTCAAGAATCGAGCGCGCGGCTGGCGAAAATGCGGACGCCGGCGTTTCGCGTAAAGCGCGCGCTAAGTTTTGCCATCGATCATGTCATATGCATGTGGGCGCGCGCGTACCCATGCAGCGCGATCAAGGGCCGCCAAGCTTGGCTTTGAGCCGATGCGCGGATCGGATAGAAGGACGGAGCCCGGTTCGGCGCGCGGGCGAAATGGGGCGACGGGTCGGCATGAAACTGATGGCGTCCACGTCGACGCAACGCAAGGCGACGCGGACGACAGCGCTTGCATTGTTCGCGCTGATCGTCGCGGCCTGCGCCAGCGCGCCGCGCGAGACCTTCGATCTGACCGCCGACTCGGCTCCTTTGCGCAGCGTCGCGCTGCGCGGCGGCCCCGCGGTTTATGTTCCGGAGCCGGCGGCGGTCGCGCCGACCTCCTCCGATCGAATCGTCGTTCGCGCGGCCGATGACAGCGTCGCGGTTCTTCCCGGCGTGCAATGGTCCGATCCGCTGCCGCGTCTTTTTCAGCGCCGCCTGATCGAAGCATTGCAGCGATGCGGCCTCTCAGCCTCTTCCAACATCGGCGCGTCAATCAAGTTGCAGACCGACGTGCGGCGCTTTGAAATCGACATCGCCCGCGATCTCGCGGTCGTTGAAGTTTCCGCCGAACTCGTCGACGGCG
Organism: Methylocystis sp.; assembly: GCF_046349115.1. Classification (GTDB taxonomy): domain Bacteria; phylum Pseudomonadota; class Alphaproteobacteria; order Rhizobiales; family Beijerinckiaceae; genus Methylocystis. The sequence continues at coordinate 56,949 of NZ_JAXMCX010000007.1, forward strand.
GCGGGCGGGCGCGTTTAGCGCGCATTTTCGTCGAAGAGGGTCCGGCGCCGGAACATACCGGTTCGCAGGCGGCGCGGGCGCTCAGCGACGCCGCCGTGCGCCTCGCACTGCGCATCGGCCAATGGACGCGCGCCGCGAAGTAGCGCGCGGCGCTCATTTCGTGATCAAACCTTCCCACAGCATGATGGTGAGGCAAGCTAGAAACCCGCCAGTCTCGCAGGCGGCTTTCGTCGCGTCCCGCCAGCGTTCCGCCGCCGCGCGCGTCAAGACGCCCGCGGCGACGCAATTGTCGGTCACGCGCGCGAGGTCAAAGATGATATCCGCCGCCGTTTCGTCCCTGACGATCAACGCCTGCGCCCGGCAGCCGATGTTCCCGACGCCGCACCGCTGGAGCAAAGCCCCGGCTTCGCGGCCGATATAGGGGTTGGCGAAAGATTTTTCCCAAAACCCGGCGATCTTGGCCCCGGTCGCGAGATCGCCGTTATAGACGAAAAAAGTTCCCCAATCGGGCTCGGCGACGACGATCCTCCCCCCATCGCGCGTCACCCGAACCATTTCGCGCAAGGCTTCAATGGCGCCGGCGATGTGCTGCAACGAGCGGTCGATCCGCACCGCGTCGAAGCAATTGTCGTTGAATGGCAGGCGCCGGGAGTCGCCGCCGATGAAGCGGGCGTTCGCCAAACCCCGCGCCCGCTCCCACGCCAGAGCGAGAAAACCCAGCGAAGGATCGAGCCCATAGACTTCGGCGCCCGGGAAGCGCCGCGCCAGTTCTATGACGTCAAAGCCGACCCCGCAGGCCACGTCCAATATCCTGCCCTTTCCCGATATGTGCAGGGCCTCCCAGCTCTCCTCCTTGTAGCGCTTGAAAAAAGGCGTCCCGTTCATGAAATCGAGACAGCGGGTGAGGTCTGGCCGCATCGCGCCGTCGGCATGGCGAAAGCCTAAAGCGATGTCCGTCATGGACGCGCCGCTTGCGACTCAAAGCCGCTGAATCGCTGAAATGTGGCCCAGCGTCGCGCGCGCTCGGAGGGGCTAGCGCCGCAAACGGACGGGTGGTAACTGGACGGCGACGATTTAGGCGTCCGCCGGCGATCCGCGCGCGGCATGGACGAACAAGGGTCGCGGCGTTCCGCCCCGCGGACAGCGAAGGCGCCGCGAACATTGAGCATGGACGAGGAAGAGACAGGCGTCATGGCGAAGATGAGCTTTGAGGATGCTGCGACCCGCTATGGCGCGGAGCCTGGCGGCGGCGCGCCGACAAAGGTCAAGATCACCTTCATCGATTCGCAGGGTCAAGCCCGCACCGTCGAAGGTGAGGTCGGCTCCACCGTGATGGAGACCGCGCGCCGCAACGACATTCCCGAAATCGCCGCCGAATGCGGCGGCGCCTGCGCTTGCGCCACCTGCCATGTCTATGTCGATGAAAACTGGACGGAAAAGACCGGCAAGCCGTCGCAGATGGAAGAGGACATGCTCGACTTCGCCTTTGACGTGAAGCCGAATTCGCGGCTGTGCTGCCAGATCACGGTGCGGCCGGAGCTCGAGGGGCTAGTCGTCACGACCCCAGCCCAGCAGGGCTGACGCCGATAATTCCATATCGCGCCCGCGCTGGTTTGAATCTCCCAACAAATGCGATAGACGAACGGGGTCGGCGCCGCGATTGGCGCGCGGCGAGCGCCAGCGCGTCCGGCGCTCAGCGTTGGTTCGCGACGCTGCGCCAGCGCCGTCTTTCCTCTTCACACGTTTGAGGCTTTAGCGGGAATTGACCATGAACCAGCTTAAGGAAGCCGCGATCGAAACCGATGTCGTCATCGTCGGCGCCGGTCCCGCGGGTCTTTTCTCGGTGTTCGAACTCGGCCTTCTCGACATCAAGGCGCATGTCATCGACATTCTGCCGCGCGCCGGCGGCCAATGTTCCGAACTCTATCCCGAAAAGCCGATCTACGACATTCCCGGCCTGCCGGTCTGCACCGGCCAGGAGCTGACCGACAATCTTCTCAAGCAGATCGAACCCTTCCGGCCGACCTTTCACTTCAACGAAATGGTCGAAACCCTGGTCTCGCTTGGAACGCCGGAAAAACCGGAATTTCGGCTTACCACCGACGCAGGCAAGATTTTTAACGCCAAGGTCGTCTTCGTCGCCGCCGGCGGCGGATCGTTCCAGCCCAAAAAGCCGCCGATCCCGAAGATTGACTCCTATGAGGGCAAGTCGGTCTATTACGCCGTGCGCCGCATGGAGGATTTCCGCGACAAGAATGTCGTGATCGTCGGCGGCGGCGATTCGGCGCTCGATTGGACGCTCAATCTGCAGCCGGTGGCGAAAAGCCTCACGCTGGTGCATCGGCGCGACCAGTTCCGCGCCGCGCCGCATTCGGTTTCGGCGATGCAGGAGCTTGCGGCGGCGGGTAAGATCGCCTTCAGGCTCGGCCAGATCACCGCCGTCGAAGGCGAAGACGGCGAACTGATCAGCGCCACGCTCAAAGGCAATGACGGCGTCGAAGAGAAACTCGCCTGCGAGCGGCTGATGCCCTTCTTCGGGCTGACCATGAAGCTTGGTCCAGTCGCTGATTGGGGACTTCAGCTCAATGAGAATCTCGTTCCCGTCGACACTGAAAAATTCGAGACGAGCCATCCCGGCATTTTCGCCGTCGGCGACATCAACTCCTATCCTGGCAAATTGAAGCTCATTCTCTCGGGCTTTCATGAAGCCGCGCTCGCTTCGCAGAAGGCGCATCGCTACATCTATCCCGACAAGAAGCTGCTCTTCCAATACACGACGTCCTCGACCAATCTTCAAAAGAAGCTTGGAGTCTCCTGACGTCGGCTAGCGCTGCTCACGAGGAGTCCGCCGTCGGCGTCGATGTGTCGTTCATCGACGTTACGGCTATCGCCGACGATGAATGGCCAAAGCTCGCGACGCTTCTCGATGAATCCGAAACCGCACGGGCGCAGCGTTTCGCTTTCGAATCCGACCGGCGCGCCTATGTCGCCGCGCATGCGCTGTTGCGTGCGCGCCTTTCCCAGCGTTCGATAGACGTTTCGCCCCGCGAATGGCGTTTCGGCGCGACCCCGCACGGCAAGCCGTTTCTACTCGGGCCGAGCGCCGGCCTCAGCGTCAGCCTCTCGCATACGCGCGGCATGGTCGCCGTGGCGATCGCTTCGGGCCGCGAGATCGGCGTCGACGTCGAGTCCGCGCTGACGCCGCGAAACGCTCTTAACGTCGCCGAACGCTACTTTGCGCCCGAAGAAGCGGAGCTTTTGCGCTCCGAATCCGATCCGGTCACTCGGAACGAAATTTTTTTTGCGATTTGGACTCTCAAGGAAGCGGTCTTGAAGGCCGACGGACGCGGACTGGCGCGCGGACTCGACAGCTTCGTCGTCAGACTGTCGCCGCCCGCCATTACCAGTGATTCTGGCGAGAACTATGTCGTCGCGCAATGGCGGCGCGGCGGTTTCTTCATCGCGGCGGCGGCGCAGGGCGGAGCAGATTTTCGCATCGAGGAAGCGCATGCATCTGCGCTGGCTGCGGCAATGCGTTCGTTTGAAGCCTGAACCCGGGGCGCTAATTTCGTCGCGGGCTCTTCACGCGCGGCCACTGGAGGAGGATTCATGACCGACCTGCTACTTCTCGCGATTTGCATCGGCGCAGCTTTGTTCGCATTGGCCCTTTTCATTCAGCCTGACAGTTTCGTGGTGCGGCGCGAGGCGGTCATCGACGCGCCGCCGCGCAAGGTTTTCACGGCGATCGACAATCTACGCAATTGGGAATCATGGTCGCCTTGGGCCAAGCTCGATCCAAACGCCGACACCCGTTACGAGGGACCTGCCGCCGGCCCCGGCGCGGCCTTCGAATGGTCTGGCGATAAAAAGATCGGCGCGGGTCGCCTGACGATCGTCGACAGTCAGCCGAGCGAGCGCGTCGACCTCACTCTCGACATGCGCAAGCCCTTCGCGGCGACCAGCACGGTGACATTCGTTCTTTCTCCCGAGGGTGAAGCGAGTGACAGCGGATGGCTCGCGCGCGCGCTGGGATTTGGCGGCGCTTCCGGGACCGGCAAGACTCATGTCGCCTGGAGCATGTCGGGAAAGGCCGGCCTCATCAGTAGAGCGATGAACATCTTCTTGAGCCGCGACAAGATGCTCGGCGAGCAGTTCGAGAAAGGCCTCGCCAATCTCGGCGCGCATTTAGGCAAATAGCGCCAGCGGATGAAGCGACGCGGCGCTTGCGCTGTATCCCGCGACACGCCATCTGCATGGCGGATGCGACGCCGCTCATGCGCCGCCATGATCAATTCGCCGTGACCGACTCGCCATGACTGAAATGTTCGAAGCCGCCTTGGCGGCGCTGCGCCAGATCATGACTAGGCCGTTCCGCGCGGTCCTCTTCAAAAGTCTCGGCATGACCTTCCTGATGCTGGCGCTGGCATGGGTCGGTCTCGACAGGCTCGCTTTGTCCTTCGTGATGGTCGATCATCCCTGGCTGCGCACGGCGCTCGCCTATGCGACCGGCGCGGGACTCTTCTTCTTGATGGCCTTTCTCATCGCGCCGGTCTCGGTGCTGGTGTCGGGTCTGTTCCTCGACGATCTCGCCGATCATGTCGAAGCCGATCTCTATCCGGTAGGACAGCGCGGGCGCGCGATTCCCGCGACACAAGCGATTTTCATGGCGCTGCGCTTTGCGCTCGTGTCGGCGATCGTCAATTTCTTCGCGCTGCTGCTATTGTTCGTGCCGGGCATCAACGCTGCGGCCTTTCTCCTCGCCAACGCCTATCTCTTCGGCCGCGAATATTTTCTCTTCGCCGCGACGCGCTTTCGATCACTGCAGGAGTCGGAAGAACTGCGCCGTCGTCACGCGTTTTGGCTGTTCGTCGCTGGATTGTTCATCGCCATCTTCGTCGCGACGCCGGGATTGAATGTGCTGACGCCGCTCTTCGCCGTCGCCTTCATGACCCGCATCCACCGCATGCTGTCGCCATATCCGCGCGAGGAAACGACGTAGCCCCTCAGCCGTCATGGCCGGGCTTGTCCCAGCTATCCACGTCGAGACGATGCGCAAAGGCTGCAAGGCTTGCGAAGCGGCGCCGCGTGGATGCCCGCGACAAGCGCGGGCATGACGCGGAGAGGTCGTGAACCGAGGCGACGATACGTGTCCGCGCGAAAGCCTATTCGCTGAGGAGACGGCAGAGCGACTCAAGCTGTTCGAGCGAGCGATATTTGATCCTTATTTCGCCCTTCTCGCCGTTCGGCCGCAGTTCGACGTTCAACCCAAGCGCGTCGCTCAATGTCTTTTCGATCGCGCGCGTATCGGCGTCCTTGGCGACAGGCGCGGAATGTTTCGACGGACGAATCTTTTCGCTTTGCTCTTGAGCGAACCGTTCGACGTCGCGAACCGTCAGTCCCTGTTCGACGATGCGCCGCGCCATCGCGGCCGGGTCGGCGACCGCGAGCAGCGCGCGCGCATGGCCGGCGGAAATCGCGCCGTCGCTCACGAGCTTTTTCGCCGCTTCCGGCAAATTCAGAAGACGTATCGTATTGGCGATATGCGAGCGGCTCTTGCCGATGATTTTCGCGATATCGCCATGCGCATAGCCGAACTCAGCGCCGAGCCGTTCATAGCCCTTCGCCTCCTCGATCGGGTTGAGGTCGGCGCGCTGCACATTTTCGATGATCGCGAGTTCGAGCGCTTCCTTGTCGTCGGCCTCATGGATGACGACCGGCACGTCGGAGAGGCCCGCCATCTGCGCTGCGCGCCAGCGCCGTTCTCCGGCGATGATTTCATAAGCGTCGGCCACTCCCGCGATGACGCGCACGATGATCGGCTGGATCACGCCCTTTTCGCGGATCGACGCGGTCAGTTCAGCGAGGTCCTCTTCGCCAAAGGAGGTGCGTGGATTGCGCGGATTGGCGCGCAAGAATTCGATCGGCGCCTTGCGCGGTCCGCGCGGCCGTTCGATCGTGGCCGTATCCGTGGCGGCGTCGCCGAGCAGCGCCGCCAATCCGCGGCCGAGCCGGCGCCGCGATTCCTCCGCCATTTTCGAGACGCTCCTCTTTTAAGTTAGGCCGCGCACAGCCGCTTCTCGCGCTGGATCACTTCCGAGGCGAGCTTCAAATAGGCCTGGCTGCCGGAGCATTTGAGGTCATAGAGCAGCACCGGCTTGCCATGCGACGGCGCCTCGGAAACCCTGACATTGCGCGGGATCATCGTGTCATAGACCTTCTCGCCCATGAAGCGGCGCACGTCGGCGGCGACCTGATTGGCGAGATTGTTGCGCGGGTCGTACATGGTCAAAACGACGCCATGGATTGACAACTTTTGGTTGAGTGTCTGCTTGACCTGTTCGACGGTCGAGAGCAGCTGCGACAGGCCTTCGAGCGCGAAAAATTCGCATTGCAGCGGCACAACGACGGCGTCGCTGCTAGCTAACGCATTGATTGTTAACAGATTTAGCGATGGCGGGCAGTCGATGAGTATATAGCTGTAGCGGCGCTCTTCATCGTGCTCGGCCACCAGTTCGGCGAAGGCGCGCTTCAACCTGTAGGCGCGATCCTTGTCATTGGCGATTTCAAGCTCGACCCCCAGCAGATCGAGAGTCGACGGCGCGATCGACAGGCGGGGCACCGCCGTGGCGACGATCGCGTCAGCGAGGCTCGATTCGCCAAGCAGCACGTCATAGGTCGAGATCGGCCGGTGCTGGCGATCGATGCCGAGGCCGGTAGAGGCGTTGCCCTGCGGGTCGAGGTCGATGACGAGAACGTCCTCGCCGACTGCGGCGAGCGCGGTGCCGAGATTTATGGCGGTCGTGGTCTTGCCCACGCCGCCCTTTTGATTGGCCAGCACAAGGATGCGCGGCGACGTCGAAGCGGTCACGATGGGGAAGCCTTACGCTTGATCACGACGATGCGCGCGCCCTTGCGGGTGCGGCTTTCCGCCGACTCGCAAGTGAAACTACCGAGCGCTTCGACGGCGGTCAATTCGTCTCGCCACTCTTCCCCCTTTAAAAATACGCCAATCGCGCCTTCTTTTAGCGGGCGTTCGGCAAGCTGCAGGAGCCGAGGCAAGGGCGCGAGCGCGCGGGCGCTGACGCCGTCAAGCTCCCCGGCCAATCCGGGCAGAGCGTTTTCAATTCGCTCGGCATGGATGATGGCCGGAGCGCTTGTTTCACGTGAAACAGCGCGCAGGAAACTCGCCTTGCGCTGATCGCTTTCAATCAGATGGACCTTTGCGCCCGGCGTCGATTTCAACACCAGCGCCGTCACCAATCCGGGAAAGCCCGCGCCGGACCCGATATCCGCCCAACGAATGATATCGGGCGCCGCTACATGGACCTGAGCGGAATCGGCGAAATGGCGCACCCAAATATCGTCGAGCGTCGCCGCGGAAACGAGATTGATCTTCGCCTGCCAGCGTTTCAGCAGCGCCGCATAAAGTTCAAGCTCGCTTTCTATCGGCTTGAGTTGCGGGAAGAGCTTCAGCGCCTCCTCCCGCCCAGCGTCTGCCGTCACGCGCGACGCGCCCGCGCCGCCAGCAATGTAAGCGCCGACGGCGTCATACCGTCAATGCGCTGCGCCTGGCCGATCGTGCGCGGCCGCAGAAAGCTGAGCTTGCCGCGCAATTCCGCCGAGAGGCCGGCGATCGCCGCATAGTCCAGACCGTCAGGCAGCGCCAGCTGTTCGTCGCGTCGATACGCGTCAATATCGGCCTGCTGGCGATCGAGATAGACCGCATAGCGCGCCTCGGTCTCCAGACGCTCCGCCGTCACAGCGTCGATCCCACCGAATTCCGGCCAGATCGACGCGAGGCGATCGAGCGTAATGTCCGGGAAGGAAAGCAGCGCATAGGCGCTGCGGCGCAACCCGTCCTGATTGACCGGCAGCCCATGCCGCTGCGCCGCCGCCGATGTAAGTTCACGCGATTGCAGCAAGCTTCGCCCGGCCCCCAGGCGGTCGGCGCGTTCCTGGTAATGCGCCGCGCGGCGCGGGCCGACGCAGCCGATCTCGATCCCGCGCCGCGTCAGGCGTTCGTCGGCATTATCGGCGCGCAGCGACAGACGATATTCGGCGCGCGAAGTGAACATGCGATAGGGCTCGCTGACCCCGCGAGTGACGAGATCGTCGATCATCACGCCGAGATAGGCTTCGGCGCGATCGAAGACGATCGCGCCCCTCCCGGCCGCATGGCGCGCGGCATTGAGACCGGCGAGCAGACCCTGCGCCGCGGCCTCCTCATAGCCGGTGGTGCCATTGATCTGGCCGGAGAAGAAAAGCCCGCGAATCCGCTTGGTTTCGAGCGTCGTGGACAGTTCGCGCGGATCGACATAATCATATTCGATCGCATAGCCCGGCCGCAGAATGCGCGCCTCTTCCAGCCCCGGAATGGCGTTGATGAAGGCCTGCTGGGTCGCTTCCGGCAGAGAGGTCGAGACCCCGTTGGGATAGACGGTGTCGACGTCGAGCCCCTCGGGTTCGAGGAAAATCTGATGCGCGTCGCGGTCAGCGAAACGCGTAACCTTATCCTCGATCGACGGGCAATAGCGCGGGCCGGGCCCCGAGATCGCCCCAGTGCGCAAGGGCGAGCGATGCAGATCGTCGCGGATGATCTGGTGCGCCGCCGGCGTCGTTCGGGTGACGGCGCAGGCGATCTGGCGGTTTTCGATCGCTGTCGTCAGATAGGAGAAGGGCTCCGGCGTCGGATCGCCCCATTGTTCTTCGAGCGCTTCCCAGCGGATGGTCCGGCCGTCGAGGCGCGGCGGCGTGCCGGTCTTGAGCCGCGACACCACAAAATCTGCCGCCCGCAAGCGCCGGCTCAGCGCGTTCGACGGCGCGTCGCCCATTCTTCCGGCCGGCGTCCGTTCGTCGCCGATATGGATCATGCCGCCGAGAAATGTGCCGGTCGCGACGACGACCGCCGAGGCCCGAATTTCCTCTTCGGGCGTGACGACCCCGCAAATTTCGCCCCGCTCCACCAGAAGGTCTTCGACGGCGGCTTCGACAATGGTCAGATCTTCGACGGCGGCAAGCGCCGCCTGCATCGCCGCGCGATAGAGCTTCCGGTCGGCCTGGGCCCGAGGACCGCGGACCGCCGGGCCCTTGGAACGGTTGAGCACCCGAAACTGAATGCCGGCGGCGTCGGCGACGCGGCCCATCAGCCCGTCGAGCGCGTCGATCTCGCGAACCAGCTGGCCCTTCCCCAGCCCGCCGATCGCCGGATTGCAGGACATTTCGCCGATTTTGGCGCGATTCTGGGTGACGAGCGCGGTGCGCGCGCCGACGCGCGCCGACGCGGCCGCGGCCTCGCAGCCAGCGTGCCCGCCGCCGATCACAATCACGTCGAAGTGCTTCATAGCCTGACCTGTTTCACGTGAAACATATCATTTGCCAATACAGAAACGCGAGAAAACTGCGTCGAGAACGTCCTCGACATCGACCGCGCCCACAATCCGGCCGAGCGCGCGCGCGGCGCGGCGCAGCTCCTCGGCCTGAAGTTCGAGCGGCGCGTCCCTGCTTCTGACGGTTTCGAAGCTTTCCAGCGCCCGTTCCAGCGCCTCACGGTGCCTTTCCCTGACGATCAGCGCCTCAGTCCCGTCGCCGAGACAGGCGCGGGCCCGGGCCTCGATCGCACCGGCGAGGGTTTCTAGTCCCTCCCCGCTCAACGCACAGATTCCGATCACGCCTTCAGACGCGGGCCTTAAATCGATCTTGGTCGCGACGCGTAACGTCTCGATGTCACCGCGCGGCGGCGCCTCGCCCGAATCCGACAGCCACAGCGCGAGGTCGGCGGATTCAATCCGCGCCAAGGTTCGGTCGACGCCGATCCGCTCGATCTCGTCCGCCGCCTCGCGCAGCCCGGCCGTGTCGATCAGCGTCACCGGCAGGCCGCCGATGTCGAGATGGGCCTCGATCATATCGCGGGTCGTGCCGGGAATCGCTGAAACGATGGCGAGATCGCGCCGAACCAGCGTATTGATCAGCGTCGATTTGCCGACATTGGGCCGGCCGAGAATCATGACGACAAAGCCGTCGCGCATCCGCTCCGAGGCCGGCGCGAGGCGCAGCGCCGCGCGCATCTCCTCGGCGAGCGGCGCCAGCAATGCTGAGAGACGCGCCGGGGAAAACGCGCCGACATCGAATTCGTCGCTGAAATCAAGTTCGGCTTCGACAAGCCCCAGCGCTTCGACGAGCGCCGCGCGCCAGCCCTCGACTTTATGCCGCAAGGCGCCGCCCGCCACCCGCAGCGCCTGCCGGCGCTGCCCTTCAGTCTGAGCATCGATCAGATCGGCGAGCGCCTCAGCCTGGGAGAGATCGAGCTTGCCATTGGCGAAGCCGCGACGGGCGAATTCGCCGGGTTCCGCCGGCCTTAGCCCGGAAAGCCGCTGCAGCGCGGCAAGCGTCCCCTCGACGACGGCGCGCCCGCCATGGAGCTGCAGCTCGGCGTAGTCTTCTCCCGTCGACGACACCGGACCAGGAAAGAACAGTGCGATCCCGCGATCGAGCATGTCGCCACTCGCCGGATCGCGCAGGACCACAAATGTCGCCCGCCGCGGCTCAGGAAGCCTGCCGGCGAGCGCCTTCAGCGCCTCCCCCGCCCCCGGCCCCGAAATCCGGATGACGGCGACCGCCGCGCGGCCGGCGCCGGTTCCGAGCGCGAAGATTGTGTCGGGCGAGGTCATGGGACGACGGCCGGCGCGAAGCGTGGGGATTTCAAGAGAGTTCTTGACGACATGCCCATGTTCGACAACTCGAGGCCGATTATGTTGCAGCGCACAAATATTCGCTTGTCGCATAAGAAGGCGACGACGACCCGCCTGCGCCGAACAACCCGAGCGCGGCAGAGATGACCGCCGATAAATTGGAAAAATGCTTGAACATGCGCGCCGCTTATTCCTTTCGCCGCTGGCATTCCCAAGGCCAGTCCGCCACAAGGACATATGCGAATGCGAGCGATATGTCTCCGACTCGGCGCCTGGGAAGGCGGAGTGTATCAGGCGCTGCGGCGCGAGGGCTTCAGACTTGAGCCGCGCGCCTTTCGCTTCGCGCCAGAGGATGAAGCGCATGTCACGCCGGCCGCCGTCGCTGAACGTCTTCAGCGCGACTTCGTCATCGGCGCCTTCAGCGCCGAAGATTCACAGTTAATTGGCGTCGGCGGACTCGCCTGGAATGACGGCGTCAAAACGCGCCACAAGGCGCTGCTCTACGGCATGTATGTGAAGGCGGCGCATCGCGGCTCGGGCGCCGCCGACGAGATCATGAAAAGCCTGATCGACGAAGCGAGAGCGAAAGTCGAAATCGTGACGCTCACCGTCGTCTCATCGAATCTCCGCGCACTACGATTCTACGAGCGATGGGGGTTTCGCGCCTATGGCGTCGAAGAACGCTCAGCAAAAAACGGCGACGGCGATTATCTCGACGAAACGCTGATGGCGCTGCGCTTCAATGATTAGAACACGCGTGCATGCAACGGTGGTCGGAACGAGCCGCCGATTTGCTTAACGTCACGTATTCGTCGAATCGAAGAAGCCCTGATTGTTCTTGGTCTCGCGCAGCTTGCTGAGCAGGAATTCAATTGCGCGGGCAGCGCTCCTGCGATCGGCGAACCCTAAAATGGCAGCTGAAGACTGACGCCGCCGCCATAATTGTTCGTCACCGAATTTCCATTCGACTGATACACGACGCCCGCTTGATAGGGACCTGGCGAAGCCGGGCGCGGATTAAGGTTGGCCGTCGGCCGAATGCTGGGATCCTGCGAGCTAGTTGCGTGTTCGACCGCGCTCGACGACGGCAAGGGCAAGGCGTCTTGCCCCCCTTCGCCGAAACATACGGGATCGTCCTTCCAAGTCCCTCGCGCGCACGGCGCCGGCTGCTTCTTCGCCTCTTCTTTCGAGTGGCCGCCCGACATTTTTGCGACCTCTTGCGCAGCTTTGTGCGTCGGCTTGCGCCCCTGACTCGGCTCTTCTACTGCGCGCACCGCGTTGATCCCGGAGGAGAACAACAGAACGGCGGACAGAAGCCTTATCGAGCGACGATTCATCGGTTCCCTCGGGAACTATAAGCAGGCATCCCTACAGGCGCGCATGTTTGCGGTCATTTTATGAATGTTCCGAACCGCGCCGAACGGCCATTTCCTATGTATTCATCGAATCGAAGAAGCCTTGGTTGTTCTTGGTCTCGCGCAGCTTGCCGAGCAGGAATTCGATCGCGTCGACCGTGCCCATCGGGTTGAGGATACGGCGCAGCACATACATTTTCTTCAAAATGTCGGTGGCGACCAGCAGCTCTTCCTTGCGGGTGCCGGAACGGGTGATGTCGATCGCCGGGAAGACGCGCTTATCCGCGACCTTGCGGTCGAGAATGATCTCGCTGTTGCCGGTGCCCTTGAACTCTTCGAAAATCACTTCGTCCATGCGCGAGCCGGTGTCGATCAGCGCCGTCGCGATGATGGTCAGCGAACCGCCCTCTTCGATATTGCGCGCCGCGCCGAAGAAGCGCTTCGGCCGCTGCAACGCATTGGCGTCGACGCCGCCGGTGAGCACCTTGCCCGATGACGGCACCACCGTGTTGTAGGCGCGACCGAGCCTGGTGATCGAATCGAGCAGGATCACCACGTCACGGCCATGTTCGACGAGACGCTTCGCCTTCTCGATCACCATTTCGGCGACCTGCACATGGCGCACCGCCGGCTCGTCGAAGGTCGAGGAGACGACCTCGCCCTTCACCGAGCGCTGCATGTCGGTGACTTCCTCGGGCCGCTCGTCGATCAGGAGAACGATGAGATAGCATTCGGGATGATTGGTGGTGATCGACTGCGCGACATTCTGCAACAGCACGGTCTTGCCGGTGCGCGGCGGCGCGACGACCAACGCGCGCTGGCCCTTGCCGATCGGCGCCACGAGATCGATGACGCGGGACGAATAATCCTTCTTGGTCGGGTCTTCGATTTCGAGCTTTAAGCGCTCGTCGGGATAGAGCGGGGTCAGATTGTCGAAGGGCACCTTGTGGCGCACCTTCTCCGGATCCTCGAAATTGATGCTGTTGACCTTCAGAAGCGCGAAATAGCGTTCGCCCTCTTTCGGACTGCGAATCATGCCCTCGACCGTGTCGCCGGTGCGCAGGCCGAATTTTCGGATCTGCGAGGGCGAGACGTAAATGTCGTCGGGACCCGCGAGATAGTTCGCGTCGGGCGAGCGCAGGAAGCCGAAGCCGTCCTGAAGCACTTCGACGACGCCTTCGCCGACGATTTCGACGTCGCGGCTGGCGAATTGTTTGAGGATCGCGAAAAGCAGCTCCTGCTTACGCAGCAGCGAGGCGTTTTCGACTTCATGCTCTTCGGCGAAAGCGAGGAGTTCGGCGGCGGACTTGGCTTTCAAGTCCGAAAGTTTAATTTCCCGCATTCAGGATGGACCTTGGGTATTTGGGCGCAGGTGGAGAGAAGCCGGGGATCAGCGGTGGGGCGGGGATAGGGCCTTGCCGAGCGCCGGCGGAAATTCCGGCGATGCCGCTATAAGCAGACTCGGGCCTCAGAGGGATAAGCTCCCTTAGACAATTTTGAGAACCGAATCAAGAGCGAGGCCAGGTCCTGAAAAAAGGGCGGTCCGCTCCAGGGCCGCGACACTTTCAGCCGTCTTCCCCATCAGCCGTCCCGGCTGGCCTCCACAGGTCAGAACGGCTTGACGATCACCAGAATGACGATGCCGATCATTAGCAACGTCGGCAGCTCATTGACGATCCGATAGTAGCGTGGCGAATGAATATTGGCGTCTTGCGCGAAGCGGCGCATGAGCGCGCCATCGTGAAAATGCGCGGCGGTGAGCAGCACGATGAGCGTCGCCTTGGCGTGAAACCAGCCGGAAGACAGCGCCCCGCTGTCGACCGCGAGATAGAGTCCACTGAGCCAGGCTACCACCATCGCCGGCGTCATGATGTAGCGATACAGCCGCCGCTCCATAATTTTGAAAGTTTCGCAAAGCGGGCCTTCGCCGGCGCTCGCGTGATAGACGAAAAGCCGAGGGAGATAGAGCAGGCCCGCCATCCAGGAAATGATGGCGATGACATGCAGCGCCTTGATCCAGACATACATGATCAGCCTCCTGCCCGACGAACGCGGGCGACGAGTCGCTCGACGTTTTCGATCGGCGTTTGCTGCAATATGCCGTGGCCGAGATTGAAAATATGCGGCCGGCCTTTGAACGCGCCGAGAATCGAATCCACTTCGCGATCGAGCGCATCGCCGCCGGCGACAAGCGCCAGCGGATCGAGATTGCCTTGCAGCACAATGTCCGACGCCGTTTGCGCCACCGCCCAAACGGGATCGAGCGCCGTATCGATCCCATAAGCGTCGGCGCCGATCGTCTGCGTCAGCATCGGCAGATGCGCGTCGGCCTCGCGCACGAAAGCGATGATCGGCGTTTGCGGATGACGCGCCTTGACGCCCGCAACAATGCGGCGAACCGGTTCCGCCGACCAACGCATAAATTCATTGGCCGGCAGGACTCCGGCCCAGCTGTCGAAGATTTGGACGACTTCCACTCCCGCGTCGATCTGGCGCGAAAGATAGGCGATCGACGCGTCAACCACGCAATCGATGAGCTTGCCGAAAGCATCGGGAAAACGATAGGCGAAGAGCCGCGCCGGCGCCTGATCGGGCGTGCCCTGCCCCGCGATCATATAGCTTGCGACGGTGAAGGGCGCGCCGCAAAAGCCGATGAAGGCGACATCTGACGCCAGGGCCGATTTCACCAGTTCGATCGTCTCGAAGACCGGCGCAAGATGTTCGATATTGAAGTCGCCGAGCCGCTCGACCTGCTGCGGCGTTTCAATCGGTTCGAGCCGCGGCCCCGCCCCGCTTTCAAATGATACCCGCTGGCCCATGGCGTCGGGGACGACGAGAATGTCGGAAAAAAGAATCGCCGCGTCGAAGTGAAAGCGCCGAATAGGCTGCAGGGTAACTTCCGCCGCCTTTTTCGGCGAATAACAGAATTCGAGAAAGCTTGTCGTCGTCGCCCGAACGTCGCGATATTCGGGAAGGTAGCGGCCGGCCTGGCGCATGAGCCAGAGAGGCGGAATTTTTCGCGCTTCTCCGCGCAGAACCGAAAGAAGCGCCTTCTCCTCCGCCATCGCCTTCGATCCATCCTGCGTCGTTCGTTCAAGTCGGCGTAGCGCGAAACCGCGTTAAAACAAAATTCATTTTAAAAGGAATTTGATTCTTCATTTGGTCTGGGGCGACGCGAAGGTTAATTTTCATTAACCAGTCGCCCACAGCGAAGAGCCCCACGACGACTGGCGTCAGGAAATTCTGGAAAATTCTCTACAGTGAATGAAATCATCGCTATATCGGACATTCGAAAGGACGATGCCTGTGGATTGCCTGTGAATCCCTCCTGCGCCGGTTTGTTAATAAATTGCTTCGACAGGCGTTTGCCTGTTGAGCGTTGGGCCCGCCTATTCCCGCTGACCGGAACGCGTCGGATTTTGGCGCCGGCTTATCCCCGTTCTTCGATCTTCACGGGAGGGCTGTGGATGTGAGCGAGCATTCGGCCTCGCCCTTCTGGCGCGAATCGGCGCCGCTAATTCTCGCCTCGAAAAGCGCCGGTCGACGGCAGGCGCTGCAACACGTCGGCATCCCTTTTGAATCGATCTCGGTCGACGTCGACGAGCGCGCGATCGAATCGCAGTTGAACGCGTCGGACGCCGATACGATCGCTGCGACTCTGGCGCGGGCCAAAGCGCTGGCGATCGCCGTGCAGGGTCCTCTCGTGCTCGGCGCGGATCAGGTGGCGAGCTGCGAAGGCAGGATTTTTGGCAAGCCTGTTGATATGCGCGCGGCCGAGGCGCTATTGCGCTTTCTCTCCGGCAGGCGGCACCGCTTGCATTCGGCGATTGCGCTCGCGCGTGACGGCGCCGTCATTTTCGAGACCGTTGGCGTCGCCGATCTCACGATGCGGAGCTTAAGCGATGAATTCATCGCCGCCTATCTCGCGGCGATCGGAGAGAAGGCCCTGACCTCGGCTGGCGCCTATCAGATCGAAGGCCTGGGCGCGCAGCTCTTCTCTAAAGTCGAAGGCGATTATTGGACCATCATGGGCCTGCCGCTGCTCGCGCTGCTTGAAGCGCTCCGCCGCGAAGGAGCGCTGCTGTCGTGAGCGAACGGAAAATGCTCCGTGTCGGACTGACCGGCTCGATTGGCATGGGCAAGTCGACCACCGCCGACATGTTTCGCGCCGAAGGCATCGCGGTGCTCGATTCGGATCGGCTTGTACATGAGCTCTACAGAGGCGCGGCAGCGGCTGAAATCGAGAAGGCCTTTCCCGGCGTCGTCGTCGACGGCGCCGTCGATCGTCAGCGCCTCGCCGCCCGCGTTCTCAACGACCCGGCGGCGCTCAAGCGTCTCGAAGAGATCGTGCATCCGATGGTCTGGGCGGCGCGCGACGCTCTCGTCGAAGAACGCCGCGACAAAGGCGACCGCATCGTCGTCTTCGATATTCCGCTGCTGTTCGAAACCGGGGCGGAAAAGGATTTCGACGCCATCGTGGTCGTCACCGCGTCAGAAGATGTGCAAAAGACCCGCGTGCTGGCGCGCGAGGGCATGACGGCGGAAAAATTTACGTCCATTCTGGCGAAGCAAACGCCTGATCGAGAAAAGCGCGCCCGCGCCGATTTCGTGGTCCATACCGACAAGGGCCTGGACGCCGCCCGCGAAGAGGTGCGAAACATCGTGAAGGTGCTCGAAGCGCATCTGGAGAGATAATGCGGTATTGTTGCGCAACACGGACGTCATTCCCGACGCTCGCGATGCGAGCGATCGGGAATCCAGAGCAGCGACAGTCTTTATGGATGTTGCTCTGGATTCCCGGTCAGGCCTTCGGCCTGCCGGGAATGACACGGATCAGCCGAAGTTAGCCTTGCATGCGCGAGATCGTTCTCGATACTGAAACCACCGGGCTCGATCCATCGAGCGGCCATCGCGTCGTCGAAATCGGCGCCGTCGAAATC
Organism: Methylocystis sp.; assembly: GCF_046349115.1. Classification (GTDB taxonomy): domain Bacteria; phylum Pseudomonadota; class Alphaproteobacteria; order Rhizobiales; family Beijerinckiaceae; genus Methylocystis. The sequence goes on from NZ_JAXMCX010000007.1 coordinate 73,932, forward strand.
TGCAATCTCATCCCCACCGGCCGCTATTTCCATCGCTACGTCAATCCAGAGCGCGACATGCCGGAAGAGGCCTTCCGCGTGCATGGGCTCTCTTACGACTTTCTGGCGCAGCACAAGGTCTTCAAGGAGATCGCCGCGGAATTCATCGACTTCATCGAGGATGTTCCGCTTATCATTCACAACGCCGAATTCGATACGCGCTTTCTCAACGCCGAATTCGCCTTGATGAATTTGCCGCCGCTGAGCGGCGCGCGCATCGTCGATACGCTGGCGATGGCGCGTCGCCGTCACCCCGGCGGCCCCAATTCGCTCGACGCTTTGTGTCAGCGCTATGCGATCGATCTGTCGCGGCGTGACAAGCATGGCGCGCTGCTTGACGCCAATCTTCTCGCTGAAGTTTACGCCGAACTCTGCGGCGGGCGGCAGGCGGCGCTGTCGCTTCAGACCGTCCACGCGGTGCGGATCGCCGCGTCCGGTGAGCTGTTGCGCCAGCGGCCGGAGCCTCTCGCGCCGCGCCTAAGCGGCGAAGAAAAAGAGGCGCACCGCGCCTTTGTCGCGTCGATCAAATCGCCGATCTGGGATCGCTATCTCGAACGCGACGAAACGGCGTCTGCGCCGGTCTCCGGCTAATTCGCCGAAGCCGTCGCCTGACCAGCTTCGGCGGCCTTTTGCTGATAGAGCGCGACGAAGTCGATCGGGTCGATATAGAGCGGCGGATAGCCGCCCTTGCTGGTGGCGTCGGCGACGATCTGGCGCACGAAGGGAAACAGCATGCGCGGGCATTCGATCATCACGATCGGATGCACCTGCTCTTCGGGAATGTTCAGCAGGCGGAACACGCCGCCATATTCGAGGTCGAGCTTGAACAGGAGCCCCTCGCCCTCGCCGGCCTTGCAGTCGAGCGTCAGGCTCACTTCAAAATCGGTCGGCGCCAGCTGTTTGGCGTTGACATTGACCTGGATGGCGATGTTCGGCGCATTTTCCTGAGGTCCGAGCGAACGCGGCGCATTGGGATTCTCAAAGGAGAAATCCTTCATATATTGCGCGAGCGAATTAAGGGCCGGAGCGCCGCCCGGCGCTCCTTGCGCGCCGTTGCCATTCGTATCGGTCATTTGAGGGCCTCCAGCAGAGCCGTTGCGTCGAGAATTCGCGCCCGCCTAACACGTCTCACAGACGCTAACAAGGCGCGTCGTTCGAGCCTACTTCGCGACGCTTCGTCGGGGCCGGCGCGCTTCCCGCCGCCATTCGCGCGGGTCGAGGTCGATCAGGCGGGGATCGCCCGTCTTGGCGCGAGACCGCAACCGTTGCGCAAGACTTTGCCGCACCGAAGGCGATTTGAGCGCCAATCCGACGAAATCGGAAGCGAAGCCCGGCAGAATGAGCAGGATCGAGCCGAGCGCTTGCAGCGCGCCGTCAAGCATCGCGCCGTCGGCGTCGGCGGCGCTTTCGCCTTTCGCCTTGGCGGCGACTCTCGTTCGAAGAAAGTCGAGAAGTCGCCTGACGTCGGCAAGGCCCAGCAGCGAAGCGCCGATCGCCAGCGCGATCGCCGCGAGCAGGCCGATGGCCCGCACGACGAGCGCGAAAGCAAGAATTTCGAGCACGATCCAGGCCGCGAGGGCCGCGCCGACAAGCTTTGAATTCACGGATTTTTCCGCTGTTGCGCCGTTTCGCCCGCCCGTCCGCGGCAATACGCCTGCCACTTGATTCGTGACATGTCCGGGGCGACATGATAGCCGAGCACGGAATTCTTCGGGAGTTATGAATGCCGGCGTCCGGCGACCTGTTCGATCCGAGCCTCATCGTCTTCGCGGCGCTCGCGGTTTTCGTCATCTGGAAGCTGCGGTCGGTGCTCGGCATGCGGGTGGATCGCGATACGCCGCCTCAGACGCGTTTCGCGCCACGCCCGCCCGCGCCCGCTGCGGTCGCGCCTTCGCCGGTCGCCGCGCCGGTCGCGCAACCGGCGGCGCGCCCCAGCGGCGCGGACCGCTGGGAGGGCGTCGCCGAGAAGGGCGTCGCTTCCGCCTGGAGCGGGCTTGACTCGGTCGCGGCCTCCGATCCGAGTTTCGACGGCAAGACTTTCCTGAGCGGCGCGCGGCGGGCCTATGAAATGATCGTCGTCGCCTTTGCCAAGGGCGACCGCGAAACATTGAAGCCGCTCCTGTCGCAGGATGTCTTCGACGGCTTCTCGGCGGAAATCGCGCGACGCGAGCAGCAGGGCGAGACCATGGAGACCGCCGTCGTCGCGATCGATTCGGCGACGGTCGACGCCGCCCGCGCCATCGCCGGCCGCAATGAAGTGACGGTGCGCTTTGTCGCCCGGCTGATGAGCGTGCGCCGCGACCGCGCCGGCGAAACCATCGACGGCGGCCAGACCCGCAAGGTCGTCGAGCGCTGGACCTTCGCGCGCGATCCGAAAGCGAACGATCCCAACTGGAAGCTCGTCGCGACCCAAGCCGAAGACTGAGCATGTCGCGGGGACATGCGCCGCAGTTTTCCGCTTCCGATCTGCTGCAGGAAATAAGCTTTGAAGACATCGACGGCTTTTCCGCCGATGACCTCGCCGCGGCGTTCGCCGCTTTTCGCCGCTCGGCGACGATCATCGCCGCCGATGGGCAGGAGCAGCGCAGCGCCGTTCCGCCGCCGCCATCGCTGATCGCGATCGCGCAACGCGCCCTCCAGGGCGTCGATGATCCCGCTCAATTCTTTCGCCGCTGGTTCCAGCCTCGCCGCATCAAGGCCAAGGGCTTCGTCACCGCCTATTATGAGGTCGAAGTCGAGGCCAGATTGTCGCCGGAGCCCGGCTTCGTGACGCCGGTTCTGTCGCGTCCGCTCGATCTCGTTAAGCTGAACGAGGCGCCGCTCTCGCTTCCTTCTGGCGAAAAGCTGACCAGCGCCCGGCGTCAGGCCGATGGCGCCCTCGTGCCCTATCCCGACCGCCGCGCGATCGAGGAGGAAGGCGCGGCCCCGAGCGCGCATCCCCTCGCCTATGTCCGCGATCCGGTCGAATTGTTCCTCATTCAGGTGCAGGGCTCGGCGCGGCTGCGGCTGCCGGACGGCGGCGTGATGGCGCTGACCTATGCCGGCCGCAACGGCTGGCCTTACACTTCCGTCGGTCGGCTGTTGATCGAGCGGGGGCTCGTCAATCGAGCGGATATGACGCTCGATCTGATGAAGGAGACGTTGCGTCGGCTTGGCGCCGGACCTGGCGAAGCGGGCCGCCGGATCATGCAGGAAAATCGCTCCTATGTGTTCTTCGAGATCGACCGGTCCGAAGCGCGCGCGATCGGCCCGATCGGCGGCCAGGGCGCGCCGCTGACGCCGTTTCGCTCGCTCGCCGTCGACCGCTCGATCTGGTGCTATGGCCTGCCGTTCTGGGTCGCCGCCCGCATCCCCTGGCAAAGCGAGGCCGAAATCGATTTTCGTCGCCTGATGATCGCGCAGGACACGGGCTCCGCCATAATTGGACCAGCGCGGGGCGATTTATTCTTCGGCGCTGGCGAGGCGGCGGGCCGGCGCGCCGGCGACATTCGGCACGCCGCCGAGATGATCGTGCTGCTGCCCAACGAAGTTGGAGACGGTCCGTGAGCGAGGAGAATTCTCGCCGATACGCCCGCCGGCTGTCGCAGGCCGAAGCGGAGCTATGGATGACGGTGACCGCCGACGTTCGTCCTTCCCGACCGCGTCCTCAAAGGCCGGCGGCGCCGGCGCCCGTCGTCGACGCCGGGGCGCCGCCGCCGCCCGCCTCGATCGCTCATGACCGCCCGCCGGCGCCAAAGCCGGCGCCGCGGCCGATCGACATCGACCCGCGGACTTTCGCCAAGATCAAGCGCGGGCGGCTCGAGGTTGACGCCAAGCTCGATCTTCACGGCATGCGCCAGGCCGAGGCGCAGCGCTCCCTGACGGCGTTTCTCCGCCGATGTCAGTCGAATGGCGCCCGCATCGCGATCGTGGTGACCGGCAAGGGGCTGAGCCGCGACGAAGGCGGCGTGCTGCGCCGAGTCGTGCCGATGTGGCTCGAAGCGCCGAATCTGCGCGACGTAGTGGTCGGGTTCGGCGAAGCCGCCCGCCGCCACGGCGGCGAAGGCGCGCTCTATGTGCGCATCCGGCGCGCCGACCGCAGCGGCTCATAGAACGCATCAAGCCGCCAGCGTCCGTTCAAGACTTTCGCGCAGATGACGGCGTCTCACTATTGCTGGCACGCCCGCATGCACATGACCTGTTGCTCGCTGCAGGGTTCTCCGCCAGTGACATATGGCTTGCCGATTTGATTTCCTTGACTGTAGCAGCGCCGATAGGCCTTGCGGCACTGTGCCTTGCAAGCGGCGAGAACGGAGCCGCCGCCGGCTTTCGCCAAAATATAGTTCGGCGCGATGCCGAGCGATCGTCGATCGACGCGCATCGCCTGTTTGGCTTCGGTTCCGAGGGCTACTCGAAGATCATTGCTCAGCGTCACGGCGTGTCCCGAGATGGGGGATGCGAAGAGGCCAATCACAGCGAGACAAGTCAAGTCGAAACGATGTTTCACTTTATGTCCTCCCTTGTGGTTTCGCGATCTTTGTCGGTCGTTCGGAAGCTTGCGTCGCGCTGAGTTTTTTCGCGGTCTAGCGACGAAGAGGTAAGCCTCGGCGGATGACCGCCGATCAATATTGGCATGCGAGTTTTGCCGCTGATTTTCTCAACTGTGGCAGCGGCGATTGCCGGCAATGGCTTCGCGCTCGCTAATGTCGATTTCGAAGAATGAGTTGAGCGGCCTCAGTCCTCGGCGCGCGCACCTCAACGTCAGGCCAGCGCGACCGTCGCCGACATCGCCGGTCGATAACGCGCGGCGATCGAGCTGAAGCTTCCTTGTGCGAGTCGGCCGACTCTTTTGGATCTTGCTCTATGCTGACGGACCGGTAGCCGCTTCTCCCGAGACATCGCCCGAGGGCAGCGCGACGGGTTCGGCGGGTCGGGTCAAGAAGGCGGCGGGGATATTGGGCGCGCCCTCCTCGGTCAGATGTTGCGCCGAGTCCGGCGGCGGCTTCCATTCGAAGGCGTCGAGCCTGCCGGTGACCGGCGAGATCGGCAGCCAGTGCTTGGAGACGACGCCGTCGGCGATCCACACCGGATCGCGCGGCGCGCGCGAGCCGCGCGCCAGCCATTCGCGCACCGGCCCCGAGGGCCCATGCGCCCCGTCCTCGATTTCCGCCATCAGCAGGCAGGTGTGGGCGGTCGGATGCCGGCCGCTGGCGATGAGCGGCGCGAGCGCGTCACGGGCCTTGGCGAAATTGCGGTTGGACAGGGCGACCTCGGCGACGAGATGCCGGCTCTCCGGCGCATGCGGCGCCGTCCGCGCCAGCTTCTCGACCCGCGCCAGTTTCGCGGCGTTTGACTCGCCGGTGAGCGCTTCGAGATAGGCGGCGCCGAGATCGGGATGGGGCTTTGTCGCCCATACCGTCTCGATCAGCTTCAGCGCCTGCTTGCGGTCGCCGTGGCGCACCAGCACGCGCGCGGCGGCGACGGCGGCGGGGGCGAATCCGGGCCGGCGCTTCAGCGCCTGGCGGGCGAGATGCAGCGCGTCATGCGGATGATCGCGCTCCTTCTCCATCGCCATCGCGGTTTCGACGACGGCGCGCAGGTTCTGGGCGGTCTGCGGGTCGAGCGCCTTGGCGGCGAGACTGGCTTCGATCGCCTCGCGCGCCTTTTGCCAGTCGCCCTGCGCGGCGAGATGTTCAAGCATTGCGGCGCCCGCCCAGGGGACCGGCGCGATGGCGTGCGCCTCCTTGGCGAAATGATGCGCGGCGTCGGCGTCGTCGCGCCTTCGCGCCTCGATATGCAGGCCGCGCAGGCCGAGAAGCTTGGTTTCCGGCTTCAGCGTCATTTTATGAAAGGTTTCTTCGGCGAGCCGCCGGTCGCCGGCAAGCTGCGCCGCCTGGGCCTTCAGAAATTGCGTCAGCGGCTCATTCGGCAGCAGCCGCTCGGCGACATAGGCGGCCTTCTTGGCCCGGGCGGCGTCGCCGGTCCCAACCGCGATCAGGCCCTGCGACAGCGCGTCGAATCCCTTGTCGCGGCGCTTCAATCGCGAGCCGCCGGTCCAGCGGCCGGGCATGCGCAGCGCCGCCATGATAATCGCCCAGAGCACGATCGTCGCGGCGAGGATCAGCAGCAGTCCCCCGACCGCCACCGGAATTGAGGCCTCGAACTGATAGCCGGCGAAGTCCAGCGTCAGCGAACCCGGCTGTTCGATCAGCCATTCGAGGCCATAGGCCACCGCCGCGAGCGCAAGGATGAAAAAGAGGAGAAACAGCATGGCGATTAATCCTGCTCATTCCTTCGTTGCGACGAGCGCGGCGATCGCGCCATGCAAGAGAGTTTCAGCCGCCTGTGCCGCCTCGATGCGCGCCCGCAGCGCGGCGCCGAAGTCTTTCGCTTCGCTCCGCGCGCTCTCGGGAAGCGCCGAGAAAAGCGCTTCGGCCTGAGCGAGGTCGCCATGCGACAGCGCGGCGTCGATATGAACGACCTTGTCCTCGACCGACTGAGCCTCGCCGGCCGGCGCGCCGGAAGGACGAACGCGCACCAGCTTGCTCGCGCCCTTCATCAAATGCTGGGCGAGATCGCCGGAATCGCCGTTTTCCAGCGCGCGAATGCGTTTGGCGGCGGGCGCGAAGTCGACTTTCAGCTGCGCCGCGGTCGGCGCGCCCTTTTCGGCGAAGGGCGACAGCGCCGCCAAAGCGGCGGAATCGGCGCCAAGCTTCGAAAGCGCCTTCGCCTCCACCGCATAGGGCCGACCCGCCTCCAGCTCGCGCTGAAGCGCATAGGCGACTACGACAAGCGCGGCGGGTCCCTCGGCGGTCTTGGCCGGCGCGGCTTCCGGCGCCGCGCGCGACTCGTTCTTGGGCGATTCAAGCCGACCGCGCAGGGCCTTCATTTCTTCGCCAAGCTCGTCGATGCGGCCTTCGAGCGCCGTCAGCTGATCGCTTGAAGTGAGCGCAGCTCCCTGGCCGCTTGCGGCGGCGTCGGTCGCCGGATGCGCTTTCGCCGCAGCTTCCGCCGCCGCCTGGGCGGCGTTGGCGACCGCCCCGGCCGCCTCGGCGGCGCGCAGGGCCCGCTGCGCCAATTCTTCGGCTGCGTCGAGGCGACTTTGCAACGCCGCGACAGCCGCTTTCTGGGTTTCGACGGCCGCGCTCGGCGCTTCGACGGCTGCGTTCGCCGCAGGCTCGGGGCGCCGCTCGGTCGACGTCGGCTCGGCCGGTTTTTCGGCCGGCTTTGCCGGCGTCAACTCGGCGGATTCCGCCGGCGGGGCCGTCGGAGCCTCGGGTGGCGGCGCCGGCGTCGGCTGCAACGGTTCGGCCGCGGTATCGGCGGGCTGCGCCGGCGCCGTCTGGGCGGGCTCCGGCGGCGGGGCCGGGGGCGACTCGGGCGGGACCGCGGCCGTCTGCGCCGGTTCCTTCTCTTGGGCCGGCTCCTTCTCGCCAAGCAGGGCGCTGAGCTGTTTTTTCAGCTCGCCGAAGACGACGCTCCCCTGCTCGACATAAGGCTCCGCATAATCGGCGACGGCCTTCAGACGCTCGTCGCTGTCCTTGAACGCGATCGCGCCATAAAGAGCGGCGCCGGCGAGGAGGGCGAGAAGCAGCAGCGTCGACAACAGCGCGCCGAAAAATGAGCGGCGCTTGCGTTTGACGGGGGCCGGCGGCGGTTCGGGCGGGGACTCCGCCGTCTCGGACGGCGCTTCAGAGAGGTCGATGCGGTTCGGTTCTTCGTCGTCCGGCGAGACCATTGGCTAATCCTTACGCTACAGGCCTCTTATAGTTGATGCATTCGGCGCCCGCAAAACGGGCGGTTCCGTCAGCCCGCCGCCTCGACAAGCTGCAATGTGCGCCGGGCGATGTCGAGATGCAGACGCTCGACCATTTTTCCGTCGATCTGCACCACGCCCTTATCGGCGTTTTCCGGCTCGTCGAAGATCGCGATGATCCGGCGCGCGAAATCGACTTCCTCGTCGCTCGGCGCGAAAATCTCGTTCACCGGCGCGATCTGGCTCGGGTGAATGAGCATTTTCCCGTCGAAGCCGAAATCGCGGCCTTGTTCCGCCTCGCGCCGCAGACCGTCGAGGTCGTTGAAGTCATTGTAGATGCCGTCGATGATCTCGATGTTGTGGACCCGCGCCGCCAGCACGCCGGCCGAAAGCCAGGAAAGCAGCGCCTGGCGTCCCGGCGTGAGGCGCGCGCGCGTCGATTTGGCGATGTCATTGGGGCCAAGGATCATGACTTCCATGCGCGACGCCGGATCGTCGGCGGCGCTGGCGATTTTTTCGATGTCGAGCACCGCTCGCGGGGTCTCGATCATCGCCCAAAGACGCGTCTCTCGCGGCGCGCCGGCGGCGACGAGGTCGGCGGCCGCCTTCAAAATCTCGTCGCGAGAATTGACCTTCGGAATGACGATGGCGTCCGGCCCGAGCGGGGCGATCGCGGACATGTCGGGCCTGTACCATTCCGAGCCGCGGGCGTTGACCCGCACGACTAGCTGGCGGGCGCCGTAGCCGCCCCCCGCGACCGCCGCCGCGACCTGCTCGCGGGCCGTCGCCTTGGCGGATTCCGCCACCCCGTCTTCGAGTTCGAACATCAAGACGTCGGCCGAAAGCGTCTTGCCTTTCTCCAGCGCTCGGGCGTTCGAGCCCGGCATCGCCAGCACGCTGCGCTTCAGTCGCGAAATCATTCAAAACTCCGATGGCGAGACAATTTGGCTCTCTTGACCCCGCCGCGTGATCTACACAATAACCGCGGGGTCCGCCATCCGCCCCAGGCTATGCGCAGGAAGGAACGTTAAATGGCCGATCACGAGCCGTCGTCGGGCGCGACCGGTCTGCCGGAAGCGCTCATGGAAGGCTATGAATCCTTCATCAGCGGGCGCTTTCTCGCCGACCACGAGCGATTCGAGGAATTGGCGGTCAAGGGGCAGACGCCCAAAACAATGGTCATCAGCTGCTGCGACTCGCGAGTCGCGCCCGAGGCGATTTTCAACGCCAGGCCCGGCGAACTTTTCGTGCTGAGAAACGTTGCGGCGCTGATTCCGCCTTACGAGCCGGACGATCATCATCACGGGTCGTCGGCGGCGCTCGAATATGCCGTGATGGCCTTGAAAGTTTCTGACATCGTCGTGCTCGGCCATGGCCAGTGCGGCGGAGTCCGGGCCTATGCCCAAATCGCCGCCGACCCCGATACGCCCCGGCTGAGCCACAGCGACTTCATCGGCGACTGGATCAAAATGCTTGCCCCTGCCGCCGATCGTCTTGGCGTCGCGCCCAATCCCAAGGACAGTGTCTATGTCGAGCGCCTGGAATTCGAGGCGGTGAAAGAGACGCTGCGCAATCTGCGCACCTTTCCGATGGTCCAGGTGCTCGAACATCACCGCCATCTGCGGCTGCATGGCGCGTTGTTCCGGATCATGGACGGGCGTCTGTTCCTCCTCGACGAATCGACTGGCGCGTTCGAACCGGTCTGCGAAACGGCCTATGCGGCCGCTTTCGCCGAGGCGCGCTTTTGACGGCGGACGCATTGGACGCGCGCAACGTTCCGTTTATCGCCGGTCTCCATGACCTCGCCGAGAGCTATGACGCGATCCTTTGCGACGGCTGGGGGGTGCTGATCGACGGCAGGCGCCATTTCCCGCAAGCCGCCGAGGCGCTCAGGCGCTTTCGCGCGAAGGGCGGAACCGTCGTGCTGATCACCAACGCGTCGCGCCCGGACGACGAGGTCCGCCGCCAGCTCCTCGGCCTCGGCGTTCCGCAGGATTGTTTCGACGACCTGGCGTCTGCGGGAGAGCTCGCGCTGCGTGAAATCGTCGCGCGCAAGGGGCAGGCGGTCTATCACCTCGGGCCGGCGCGCGACGACGGTCTGTTCCGCGAGGCGGCGCGCCGGCTTGGCGCGCCGGTCATGCGCGTCGGGCCGGACGCCGCCGATTACGTGGTCTGCACCGGCCTGTTGAACGAGCACAACGAAACGCCGGCGGATTACGACGAACTCCTGGCGCGGCTGAAGGCGCGCGATCTGACGATGCTTTGCGCCAATCCCGACATCGTCGTCGCGATCGGCAATGATCTCGTCTATTGCGCCGGCGCCCTGGCGGAGCGCTACGCGGCGATTGGCGGCCGCGTCCTGACCTTTGGCAAGCCCCATGCGCCGATCTACGCCGCGGCCATGGAACGGGTTAAGAATCTGCGCGGCGCGATCGACGCGTCGCGGATTCTGGCGATCGGCGACGGCGCCCTCACCGATCTCGTCGGCGCCGGCCGCGCCGGGCTCGATTTCCTCTTCATCATGCATGGGGTGCATCGCGACGAGCTGCATCCGGAGGGCGGCGCGCTGGACGAAGCGGCGCTCGAATCGCTCTTTACGCGCGCCGGCGCGCGTCCCAAGGCTTTGGCTCGCGAGCTTTTCTGGTAAAAGGGGCTGCGCGGACCTTTTCCCAAGGTCGCGATCAGCGACGAACTTCCGGTGCTTCCATGTCGACGCCGTTCAAAATCTATTATTTCGAGGATCTGAGCGTTGGCATGCGCGAGACGCTGATGAAGGCGGTTATGGACGACGACGTGATCGCCTTCGCCGATCTTTCCGGCGACCGCAATCCGATTCATCTCTCCGATCACTTCGCGTCGAAGACGCGGTTCGGCGAGCGCATCGTTCACGGACTCTATACTGCGTCGCTGATTTCGACGGTCATCGGCATGTATCTGCCTGGTCCAGGCGCCGTCTATCTGTCGCAGACCTTGAACTTCCGCGCGCCGGTGAAGATCGGCGACGTGATCACCGTCATCGTCGAGGTCGTGGAGCTGATCGAGAAAGGCCGTCGCGCCAAGCTCAAATGCGAGTGCCTCGTCGACGGCAAGGTGGTGCTCGACGGCGAGGCCTTCGTCATGGTGCCGAGCCGCGAACAAATCATCCGCGCCGCGGCGCCAGCGCCATTGGAGGAAAAGCCGGCCTCGGCTTGAATATCCGGCGCGCGCCTTGACCACATCCTTCATCGTCGCGCGCGACCCGCAAGCGCCGCCGCCGGGCCTGGAAGGCGCCGTCGCGGCGATCGGCAATTTCGACGGTCTGCATCGGGGCCATCGCGGCGTCATCGCCCGCGCCCAGGCGCTCGCCGCAAGGCTCTCGCGCCCCTGCATTCTCCTGACCTTCGAGCCGCATCCGGCGGATGTCTTCGCCGGCGAGACGGTGATTTTCCGGCTCACGCCGCCGGACGCCAAGGCGGCGCAGGCGGCGCGCCTCGGTCTCGACGGCATGATCGTGCTCACCTTCGACAAGGAGTTCGCGCAAAGCCCGGCGCGAATCTTCACCGAGAAAATCCTGCATGAGCGCTTGCGGCTTTCGGCGGTGGTCGCCGGCTATGACTTCCGCTTCGGCGCCGGCCGCGAGGGCGGGCCGGAATTTTTGCGCGCGGAGGGCGAGCGGCTCGGGATGATCGTCGAAATCGTCGACCGCATCACCCAGGACGAAGCGGGAAGCCTCGACGCCGTCTCCTCGACGGCGACGCGCGAAGCCCTTGAGCGGGGCGATGCGGCGCTGGCGCGGCGTCTTCTTGGCCATCCCTATTTCATTCGCGGCGTCGTGCGTCACGGCGACAAGCGCGGCCGCGAACTCGGCTTTCCCACCGCCAATATCGCGCTCGATCCCGCCAACCGGCTCAAACACGGCATCTACGCCGTGACGATCGACGTCGATGGCGAGCGCCACCATGGCGTCGCGAGCTTCGGCCGGCGGCCGACCTTCGACAATGGCGCGCCGCTGCTCGAAGTCTTCGTCTTCGATTTCGACGGCGATCTTTACGGAAAGGAGGTCGAAGTCGCCTTCCATGGCTTCATTCGCCCCGAAGCGAAATTCGACAGCGTCGAGGCGCTCGTCGAAAGAATGCGAGTCGACGTGGATGAAGCGCGAATCCTATTGGCCGAGAGCGGCGCGTCGATCCAAGGCGCCTAATCTGTTGCCATAATTTGCGCGCGATCTAGCTTGGAGACATCATCCCGACAGGAGGGAAGCGCCATGGACGAAGAGCCCAAGGGACGGGTCGAAATCATCTTGCCGGGCGAGGAGACCGACGCCTCGCGCATCTGGGTCGCGACCGGGCGCGCCGGCAGGGTCAAGATCGTCAGGCTCTCGCCCTGGCAAAGCCTGATGGTCACCGCAGCGCTGCTGCTGTTTCTATTTATCGGCTTCACGCTGCTGTCGGGGGCGTTTCTGGTCTTGCTCGTCATCGCCGTGGTGGCGGGCGGCTTCGCCTATCTCGCCGGGCTGCTGGGGCTGAAGCGGCTGCGCTAGTCGGCCTCTTTTCCTGCCAGGTTTGCGCTGCTATTGAGGATCGGATGCCTTTCCTGATCGCCATTCGAATTACCGTCCCGGGCCGCGCTCGGAGCTAGACGCTCGCGCAGGTCCGGGTTCGGCGCGATTGGCGCTCTTCCTAGAATTCCTCTAATCAGCGCGGCGACGGCGGCGCTCATGGCGCGCTGCAGCGCCCGAGGCGGTTTTCACGACGATGAACGACGACAGCCCCAAGGGGCCGGATTATTCCAAGAGCCTCTATCTGCCGGTCACGGATTTTCCGATGCGCGCCGGCCTGCCCCAGCGCGAGCCGGAACTGCTCAAGCGCTGGGAGGCGATCGGGCTAGAGAAGAAAATGCGCGAAGCGGGCGCAGGCCGCCCGAAATTCACGCTGCATGACGGACCGCCCTACGCCAATGGCAACATCCATATCGGCCATGCGCTGAATAAAATCCTCAAGGATCTGGTGACGCGCAGCCAGCGCATGACCGGCAAGGACTGCGTCTATGTGCCGGGCTGGGACTGCCACGGCCTGCCGATCGAATGGAAGATCGAGGAGGAAAATTACCGCGCCAAGGGCAAGCAGAAGCCGGATTTCTCGCATCCCGAAGCGATGATCGCCTTCCGCCGCGAGTGCCGCGCCTATGCCGAACATTGGCTTAAGGTGCAGCGCGAGGAGTTCAAGCGCTTAGGGGTAGCTGGCGAATGGGACCATCCCTATTCGACCATGGCCTATCCGGCGGAAGCGACGATCGCCCGCGAGATCATGAAATTCGCCGCCAACGGCCTGCTCTATCGCGGTTCGAAGCCGGTGATGTGGAGCGTCGTCGAAAAGACCGCGCTCGCCGAGGCTGAAGTCGAATATGAGGATTATGCGAGCGATCAGGTGTGGGTGGCGTTTCCGATCCCGCGCGGCGCTGAGGGAGAGCTGAGCGACGCGCGCGTCCTCATCTGGACGACGACGCCCTGGACGCTGCCCGGCAATCGCGCGATCTCCTTCTCGTCGAAGATCGATTACGGACTCTATCGCGTCACCCATGCGCCCGACGGCAATTGGGCGTTGCCTGGCGCGACCTTCATTCTTGCCGACAAGCTGGCGAGCGACGCGTTCAAGGCGGCGAAGGTCGACGGCTATGAGCGGCTGCGCAATGTGCCCGCCGCGACCCTCGCCGAACTGATCTGCGCCCATCCGCTCGCGCATCTTGGGTATGATTTCGATGTGCCGCTGTTTGACGGCGAGCATGTCACCGACGATACCGGCACGGGCTTCGTGCATACCGCGCCGGGGCACGGCCGCGAGGACTTCGACATCTGGATGGCGAGCGCGCGCGAATTGCAGGCGCGCGGCATCGATACGCGCATTCCCTATACAGTCGACGAGGACGGCTTTTATACCAAGGACGCGCCGGGCTTTGAGGGCAAGCGCGTCATCACCGACAAGGGCGATAAGGGCGACGCCAATGAAGCGGTGATGGCGGCGCTGGTTCAAGCCGGCAATCTGGTCGCGCGCGGAAAATTGAAACATCAATATCCGCATTCCTGGCGTTCGAAGAAACCGGTGATTTTCCGCAACACGCCGCAATGGTTCATCGCGATGGATAAACCCATCGCGTCCGGGTTCATCGCGACGGACTCCCCGGTCTCTCAGTCGAACCCTCATCCTGAGGAGGCGCGCAGCGCCGTCTCGAAGGACGAGGGTTCGGCGGCCGCATCCTTCGAGACGCGTGCTTTGCACGCTCCTCAGGATGAGGCTCGTGGTAATCGACCGACGCTGCGCGAGATCGCGCTTGAAGAAATCTCGCGCACGACATGGACGCCAGCAGCCGGTGAGAACCGCATTCGTGGCATGATCGCCAATCGCCCCGATTGGGTCGTCTCGCGCCAGCGCGCCTGGGGCGTGCCGATCGCGGTCTTCGTCAAGAAGGGAACGCATGAGCCCCTGGTCGACGCGCGCGTCAATGCCCGCATCATCGCAGCCTTCGAGAAGGAAGGCGCCGACGCCTGGTATGAGGCGAACGCCGCCGAACGCTTTCTGTCTCCCGATTACAACGCGGCGGATTACGAGAAAATCGCCGACGTTCTCGATGTCTGGTTCGATTCAGGCTCGACCCACGCCTTCACGCTCGAAGACCCAGTTCATTTCCCGATGCTCGCCGGCATCAGTCGCAGGCGCGACGGCGGCGAAGATGAGATCATGTATCTTGAGGGCTCCGATCAGCATCGCGGCTGGTTTCATTCCTCGCTCCTGGAATCCTGCGGCACGCGCGGCCGCGCGCCTTACGACGCCGTGCTGACGCATGGCTTCGTGCTCGACGAGCGCGGGCGCAAAATGTCGAAGTCGCTCGGCAATGTCGTCGCCCCGCAAAAAATCATCGCCGATTCCGGCGCCGACATCATGCGGCTCTGGGTCGCCGCGTCGGATTACGCCGACGATCTTCGCGTCGGGCCGGAAATCCTCAAAACCTTCGTCGAGCTTTATCGCAAGCTGCGCAACACGCTGCGCTGGATGCTGGGAACGCTCGCGCATTACGAGGCGGGCGACGATTCGGCGCTCGAACACGCCTCTGAACTCGAGCGGTTCATGCTGCATCGGCTTGTCGAAATGGATGCGCAGATTCGCACGGCCTATGCGGCCTATGATTACAAGAAAGTCGTGGCGCTCCTCACGCCCTTCATGACCAGCGACCTCTCGGCCTTCTATTTCGACGTGCGCAAGGACGCGCTCTATTGCGATCCGCCGTCGAGCGTCAAACGCAAGGCGACGCTCGCAGTGATCGAGCGCATCTTTCGTTGCGTCACGACATGGCTCGCGCCAATCCTCGTCTTTACCGCCGAGGAGGCGTGGCTCGCGCGCTATGAGGGCGCGGTTTCGGCGCATGTCGAGACCTTCCCGGACATCCCCTCGCATTGGCGCGACGAGGCGCTCGCGAAGAAATGGGAGGGCGTGCGCGCGATCCGCTCCGTCGTCACCGGCGCTCTCGAAATCGAGCGCGCGCAAAAGCGCATCGGCTCGTCGCTCGAGGCGGCGCCACTCGTTTATGTCGCCGACGGCCATCTGCGCGCAGCGCTCGACGGCGTCGATTTTGCCGAAATCTGCATCGTCTCCGATATTGCGATCGAGGCCGGCGAAGGGCCCGCCGACGCGTTTCGGCTGCCGGAGGTGAAGGGCGTCGCGGTGGTTCCGCAACGCGCGGCCGGCGTCAAATGCGCGCGTTCGTGGAAATATTTCGATCCCGTGACGGCGGATCGCGATTATCCCGAGGTGACGCCGCGCGACGCGCAGGCGTTGCGCGAACTCGCCGCGCTCGGTCGCTGGGGCGGAGCAGGCTCTTAAGTGAACGTCCTCCTCGCCTTTCTCGCCAACACGATCGTCAATTTCGTCATCGGCCTGACGGTGGCGAAATTTCTCGGCCCCGAGGAATACGGTCGTTTCGCGCTCGCCTTCTCCATCGCGGTCGTCGTGCAGACGGGGCTCTATGATTGGCTGCGCCTGTCGGCGACGCGCTTTTATTCCAAGCGCACGCGCGACAAGGAGCCGGTCGTGCGCTCGACTCTCGACGCCTCCTTCATCGCCGTCACGGTTTTCCTCGGAACCGCGACGGGAATTTACGCGCTGATCGGTCCGCCGCTCGATTTCGAAACCAATCTTATTTTGCTCGCGCTGCTGACCGCGGTCGCCAATGGCCTCTTCGACTATTGCACCGCGCTGGTGCGCGCGCGCTTTCACGACCGCGCCTATGTGCGGCTGATGCTGGCTAAAAATGCGCTGGCGCTTGTTCTGATCGGCGGCGGCGCCTTTATCTTTCAGTCCGCCGCCGTCGCCCTTGCCGGCGGCGTCGCCAGCCTGTTCGGTACGGTCATTCTCGGGCGCGGCGCCCTGCTTGATCCCGGCGCCGACATCCGCGCCGCCTCGAGCCAGAACGCGCGCGCGCTCGCGGCCTATAGCGCGCCAATTGTCACGGCGCATCTTCTCTATCAGGCGATGCCGCTCGCGGCGCGCTCCATCGTCGCCAGCGTGTTCGGCTTCGCCGAGACCGGCCAGTTCGCGCTGGCTTACGATCTTGGCCTGCGCGCGGTGCAGGCGCTTGGCTCCGCGCTCGACGTGCTGTTGTTTCAGATCGCCGTCGCCGCGCATGAGCGACATGGCGCCGACCGCGCGAAGGAGCAGGTCGCGCGCAACTTGGGAATCGTCGTCGCCTTTCTATTGCCGGCCTGCGCCGGACTCTGGTTCATCATGCCCTCGATCGAAGCGCTGATCGTGCCGGCGCAATATCGCGGCCCGTTCGGCCATTATCTCGGCCTGCTGCTGCCGGGACTGTTCGCGATGGGCGTCATGCTGTTTGGCGTCAATCCGGTGTTTCAGATCGAGAAGAAGACGGCGCCGCTGATTGTCGCGGCGCTCGCCGCGGTCGTCTTTGGCCTCGCGCTGCTGTTTATCCTGCCGTGGGGCGAGGACGCTTCCAATCTCGCCATCGCCCAGGGCGGCGCCTATGTCGCGGCGCTTGTCGCGACGGTCTATTTCGCGCTGCGCACGCAGCCGGTGTGGCCGTCATTCTGGGACATGTTCGCCGCGCTTGTGGCGACCGGCGCGATGTCCCTCGCGCTAACGCCGCTGCGTGAGATGACGCCCGGCCTTCTCACGCTGATCACGCAAATCCTGGTCGGCGCCTGCGTCTACGGGCTGCTGACCGTCGCCTTCGACATTGCCGGGATGGGCGATCTCGTCGCGACTTGGCTCGGCCGCCGCTTCGTCCGCCCGTGACGCGGCGGATCGGCGTCGCCATATGTTAGGCTTGCGATCGAAGGGAGCGAGCCGATGGTGATGCCGATTTATGACGACGCGCCGCTGCGCTATCTGCGGCGGCCGATCGTGAATTGGACGCTGATCGCGCTTAACGTCATCGTCTTCTTCATCGTGCAGAGCGAATTATTCGGAGATCCGCTGACAGTGATACGCGGCTTCGCGATCATCCCGCGCGTGCTCTTCGGCGAAGCCGAACTCGCCGACTGGATCGTCGGGCCGCCGGCGGCGGCGACGCTCGTCACCGCACTGTTCTTTCATTCGTCGCTGGTGCATCTCGGCTCCAACATGCTGTTCCTTTATGTCTTCGGCGACAATGTCGAAGACGCGATGGGGTCGCTCCATTATCTATTGTTCTATCTGTCCTGCGGCGTCGCTTCGGGCGTGTTCTATATCTACGCCACGCCGCATTCGATCACGCCGCTCGTTGGCGCGTCGGGCGCGATTTCGGGCGTTTGCGCCGCCTTTCTGCTGCTTCATCCGCGCGCGACCGTCGCCGGAATTTTTCCGCCGCTCTCCTTGGCGCTCGCGCCGATCTGGCTCGGCGCGTGGCTGTCGGGCACGCGCCTGAAGTCAGTTCTGGGGTTGCGTGCGCCGCTCTTCTCCTTCGTCGCCTCCGGCTGGCTGTTCGTCGGCGCCTGGATTTTGATGCAGCTCATCAACGCCTCGATGGGCGAGGGCGGCGCGATCGCCTGGATGGCGCATGTCGGCGGCATCGCCGCAGGGCTCGTGCTGACGCCGTTGTTCAAGCGCCGCCGGCACCGGCTTTTCGACCGCGGCGGCCCGCTCGCCTCCGCGCCGGAGCCGCGGGACGCCGGAGAGGATGCGCCGTGACCCCGTGGTTTGACTCGCAGGCGCGCCCCCGCTACCAGACCGCGCAACGGCTTTAGCCGAAGTGGAGCGCCCGCAGACGGCGCTCCTATGCCGTCTCGCCAAAGGGTCAAGGAAGACCAAGGGGTCGCGCGATGAAGATTCTCGTGCCCGTCAAACGGGTCGTCGATTATAACGTCAAGATCAGGGTTAAGGCGGACGGGTCCGGCGTCGATCTCGCCAATGTGAAAATGTCGATGAACCCTTTCGACGAGATCGCCGTCGAAGAGGCGCTGCGGCTCAAAGAAGCCGGCAAGGCGACGGAAGTGGTGGTGGTCACGATCGGCCCCGCCAAGGGCGACGAGACCTTGCGCACCGGCCTCGCCATGGGCGCCGACCGCGGCATTCTGGTCAAGACGGATGAGACCGTCGAGCCGCTCGCGGTCGCCAAAATCCTCGCCAAGATCGTCGCCGAGGAACAGCCGCAGCTCGTGATCATGGGCAAGCAGGCGATCGACGACGACTGCAATCAGACCGGCCAGATGCTCGCCGCGCTGCTCGGCTGGGGCCAGGGCACTTTCGCTTCGAAGGTCGAGATAACGGGCGGCGCCGTCGACGTGACTCGCGAAATCGACGGCGGTCTGCAGACCGTCAGCCTGAAACTGCCGGCGGTCGTCACCACCGATCTACGTTTGAACGAGCCGCGCTACGCCTCGCTGCCCAATATCATCAAGGCGAAGAAGAAAGAGGTCGCGGTGAAGTCGCCCGCCGACTATGGCGTCGATATTTCGCCGCGTCTCGAAGTGGTGAAGACGTCGGAGCCGGCGAAGCGCAAGGCCGGCGTCAAGGTCGGCTCGGTCGTCGAACTCGTCGGCAAGCTCAAGGAAGCGGGAGTGATTTGAAAATGACGATTCTGCTCCTCGCCGAAACCGCCAACGGCGCGCTGGCGCCGGCCACCGCCAAGGCGCTCACCGCCGCCAAGGAGATCGGCGGCCCCGTTCACATTCTCGTCGCCGGGCCCGGGCTGAAGGGCGCCGCCGAAGAGGCGGCGAAGCTCGCCGGCGTCGACAAGGTCCTCTACGCCGAAGACGCTTCGCTCGATCATGTTCTCGCTGAGACGGTCGCGGCGCTGATCGTCTCGCTCGCCGGCTCCTATGACGTGATTATCGCGCCGTCGACCTCGGCGACGAAGAATGTGCTGCCGCGGGTCGCGGCGCTGCTCGACGTGATGCAGGTCTCGGACATCATCAAGGTCGTGTCGGCCGATACGTTCGAGCGGCCGATCTATGCGGGCAACGCCGTCCAGACCGTGCGGGCCAAGGACGCCAAGAAGGTGATCACCGTTCGCACCACCGCCTTTGCGGCGGCGCCCGAGGGCGGTTCGGCGCCGGTCGAAGCGATCGCCGCGTCGGCCGACCCTGGCGTTTCCGCCTTCAAGCGCGAGGAGCTGGCGAAATCGGAGCGTCCCGAACTCACCTCGGCGCGGGTCGTTCTATCGGGGGGCCGCGCCCTCGGCTCGGCGGAGAATTTTCAGAAGGTTCTCGATCCCGTCGCGACGCGGCTCAACGCCGCGATCGGCGCCTCGCGAGCCGCCGTCGACGCCGGCTATGCGCCCAATGATCTGCAGGTCGGCCAGACCGGAAAGGCGGTGGCGCCCGATCTTTATATCGCCGCCGGCATTTCCGGCGCGATCCAGCATCTCGCGGGCATGAAGGATTCGAAAGTGATCGTCGCGATCAACAAGGATGAGGAGGCGCCAATCTTTCAGGTCGCCGACTACGGCCTTGTCGCCGATCTTTTCACGGCTTTGCCTGAACTCGACGCGGAGCTGGCGAAACTCGGTCGTTGAGTGAAAAACGCCGCGGCAACGGCTGCGGTGGCCGGCGCGGCGGGCGCGAAATTGGCGGCGCGCTAAGCTTCCAGGGCTCGGTTCGCAAAAAAACGGCACCGGGCTTTTCGCATGGAACGGACTCTAAACTTTTGAGATCGATAACGTTATCTGCATTTGGGCGATTGCGCCCTTAGGCGGCGTGATCTATCCCTCCGCAGTTGCTTTTTGTTTGTTTTCCTTGCAGAGGAACGCAAGTTATATTGCACTGCGGCACGCCTCAGCGCGGCGCGTCGCTTGTGTCCGGCGCTGGCTTGGCTGACGGTGGTCAAAACATGGGCTTCGAGATTCGCAAGATCGGCGTCATCGGCGCGGGCCAGATGGGAAAGGGGATCGCGCATGTCTGCGCGCTCTCCGGCTATGAAGTCGCCCTGAACGACATTTCGCAGGAGCGCATCGACGCTGGCGTCGCCGACGTCGCCGCCCAGATGCGCCGCGCCGCCGAGCGCGGCCAGCTCGACGCCGCCAAGATCGAGCCAGCGCTCGCGCGGATTAGCGGCGCGCCGAAAATCGCCGATTTCGCCGATTCCGACATCGTCATCGAGGCGGCGACCGAAGTCGAGGAGGTCAAGCGAAAGATCCTCGCCGATCTCGCCAAGGTCACGAAATCGGACGCGATCATCGCCTCCAACACGTCGTCGATTTCGATCACGCGTCTGGCGTCGGTGACCGGCCGGCCCGAGCGCTTCATCGGCATTCATTTTATGAATCCGGTGCCGCGCATGCAGCTTGTCGAACTTATTCGCGGCATCGCCACGGATGACGCGACATTCGAGGACGCCAAGGGGTTCATCGCCAAGCTCGGCAAGACGGTCTCGGTTTCGGAGGACTTTCCCGCCTTCATCGTCAACCGCATCCTGCTGCCGATGATCAATGAAGCGGTCTATACGCTTTACGAAGGCGTCGGCTCGGTCGAGGCGATCGACACGGCGATGAAGCTCGGCGCCAATCATCCGATGGGGCCGCTGCAGCTCGCCGATTTCATCGGCCTCGACACTTGTCTGTCGGTCATGCAGGTGCTGCACGAGGGCCTGGCGGATTCGAAATACCGCCCCTGCCCGCTGCTGGTAAAATATGTCGAAGCCGGCTGGCTCGGCAAAAAGACCCAGCGCGGCTTCTATGATTATCGCAGCGGCACGCCGGTCCCGACGCGTTAACGTGGCGGAGGCGATCCGCGCTTAGTGGCCGCCCTGGCCCGCGCCGCGCGCCGCCTCGAACAGGAACCAGGTCCGCTTTTCGGTCTCATCGACATAGACTTCAAGCAGACTGGCCGTGGCGATGTCGTCATTGTCGTCGCACAGCTTATGCGCATTGCGCATCGATTCCGCCATCGCTTTATTGTCTTCCAGCAATTCGGAAAGCATGTCGTAGGGCGAGACGAAGTCTGCATTATTGTCCCTGATGCGCGACAGCTTCGAAATATGGCCGATCGAACGCAGCGTCGGTTGACCGAGCTTGCGGACGCGCTCGGCCAGCGGGTCGACGGTGGCGTAAATCTGGCTCGCCTGCTCGTCGAGCAGCAGATGGTAGTCGCGAAAATGCGGCCCACTCATATGCCAGTGGAAATTCTTGGTCTTGAGATAAAGCGCCAGGGCGTCGGCGACGAGCCTGTTGATTTCGGCCGCGATCTTCGACGTCGACTGCTTTTCGAGATCGGTCGGCGTATGGAGCGCCGAAGGATCTGTGTCGCGGCGAATTTGCGTCTTTGCTTTCTGCATATACGGGCCTCCTTGCGACCTGGCATCAGGTTGAAGCTGGGGGGAGCCGTTCCTTAGCTAGATCGCGCGCCTTGGCGGACCAGATGAAAAATAGAGCAGGGCAGAGAGATTCAGCGGCGACGTTGAGCTTCGCTCGGAAGCGGCGAGATCAGATCGGGGCGCCGCGCGCGGGTGAGCGCCAACGCTTGCTCGTGACGCCAATTCGCAATTTTGGCGTGATCGCCGGAGAGCAGCGTGTCGGGAATCCCGCGTCCCTCGAAATCGCGCGGCCGCGTGTAATGCGGATATTCGAGCAGTCCGGATTCGAAGCTCTCTTCGACGCTTGACGCTTCTTCGCCCATCACGCCGGGGATCAGCCGCACGCAGGCGTCGATGAGCGCCAGCGCGGCGATCTCGCCGCCCGACAGCACGAAATCGCCGATCGAGATTTCTTCGAGCGCGCGTGCGTCGATGATGCGCTCGTCGACGCCTTCGAAACGCGCGCAAAGAATAATGGCGCCGGGGCCTTGCGCGAGTTCGCGGGCGCGCGCTTGCGTCAGCGGCTTGCCGCGTGGCGACATCAGCAGGCGCGGTCGCCGATCGTCGGAAGGCGCAGCCGCGTCGATCGCCGCCGCCAGCACGTCGGCGCGCATCACCATGCCGGGACCGCCGCCGGCCGGCGTGTCGTCGACGGCGCGGTGACGCCCGAGACCATGCTCGCGAATCTGTTTGGTCTCGAGCGCCCAAACGCCGCGCGAAAGCGCGTCGCCCGCGAGCGACAGCCCAAGCGGACCCGGAAACATTTCGGGAAAGAGGGTCAGCACCGTCGCGTGGAACATTGGGCGGTTATGCCATGACGATACGCGCGCGTCACCGACGCCTCAGCACGCCTTCGGAAGAGCGTATTCCTTGACCACCGCCGCTATTCATGGTTCGCATCGCGCCTCATTTCTTGGACATTGGGGCGCGGAGCGACTGAGGCCAACACCCATGCACGATACCGCGTATGAGATTGGAAGGCTGTTTTTCGAGGCTTACGGGCGATCCGATCAGCTGATTGTTGAATTTGGGTCCTGCGACGTCAACGGCAGCTTGCGCGACTTCTGTCCTGAGGGCGCAGCCTATCTTGGCCTCGACATCGGCAAGGGCCCCAGCGTCGATATTTTTCTCGACGAGGGAAAACCTATCCCCTTGCGAGACGAATTCGCCGACATCGTCGTCTCGAGCTCGGTCCTGGAGCACGATCGCTTCTTCTGGGATTCATTCTTGGAGATGGCGCGCGTTCTGAAACCCGGCGGAATTCTTTACCTTAACGTTCCTTCGAACGGCTATTTTCATCGCTACCCCGCGGATTGCTGGCGCTTTTACCCTGACAGCGGCAAGGCGCTCGAAGCGCTGGCGCGAACGCGCGGCTACCCCTTCACTTTGGTCGAATGCTTCATCGCCGAGCGCAAAAGCGACGTGTGGAACGATTTCGTCGCGATCTATGCGAAGGCCGACGAGGCTGGCGTAACCGCGCCCAAATTCCTGAGCGATAGCGTGCCTTGCAGCAATGTCATTCGACTGGGGGTCGAGGAGGTCGACAGGTTTCGCCCCGAAAGCGAGGACATGATCCAGGTCGCTAAGCTCAAGCAAGAGAGCGCAGCGCTCGCGGCCGCGCTTGCGGAAGAGACGTCGCGAGCGCAGACGGCCGCCGCGACCCTTCAGGCCAGCCATCTGGCCGAAATCGCCGCGAAGGACGCAATCATCGCGCAATTGACGCAGCGCCTCGAAGCGCCAGGTCGGACCGAGAAAAATGTCGAGGGTTCCTGACCGCGGACGATGACTGGCGCGCGTCAACCCTCCTCGATCGCATCGGCCTCTTCCGGCGGCTCGATGACGATGCGCCCTCCGCTTACGCTCACTGCCGGAACGACCGCTTTGGTAAAGGGGAACATTAGGGTTTCCCCGCCCCGGACGGGCGCGACCTCCAAGATGTCCCCCGCGCCGAAATTGCGAACCGCAATTACGACGCCGATTTCAACCCCCTCGCGCGTCTCCGCCCGCAGGCCGACGAGGTCAGTCAGGTAGAATTCGTCTTCGTCTTCAGGCGCGGGAAGCCTTTCGCGGGCGATATAAAGCTCGACGCCCGTCAGCCGCTCCGCGCCTGGGCGGTCGTCGACACCTTCGACCTTGGCGACCAGCATGTCCTTGCTCTGCGGACGCACGGAGAGCAGCTTGAACTTCCGCGCGCCGATTTTGTCGGTAAGGCCGTCATAGCGCGCGATCGCCAGCGGATCGCTCGTATAGCTTTGCAGCCGGATTTCCCCGCGCACGCCATGCGGCGCGCCAAAGCGCCCGAGCAGCACGAGCCGGCTCACCGCGCGATAACCCTCTCCCAAAGCGAGAAAGTTGCGCGAACAGATCGTCTCATATGACATCCGTTGGAACGGCTCGGATGTCATTCCCGACGCGCGCGCAAAGCGCGCGATCGGGAATCCAGAGCAAAACCAGCATTCTTGAATTGGCTCTGGATTCCCGGTCAGGCCTTCGGCCTGCCGGGAATGACAATGTCCAAGCGAAGGGATCAGCTGGAATGCGTCCCACCTGAAAACCCACCTACGCCGCCGGCGCTTCCGCGGCCTTGCCGGCGGCTTCGGCTGCGGCGGCGGCGCGCTCCTGGGCCTTCTTCTTGGGCTGCGCCTTCTGGGGATTGTTGCGCGTCTCGCGCTTCATCAGGCCAAGACCGTCGAGGAGGCGCGCGACGCGATCGGTCGGCTGGGCGCCCTTAACCAGCCAGGCCTTCGCCTTTTCAGCGTCGAGCACCAGACGGTCGGCGGCGTCCTTCTCCTTCAAGGGATCGAAATAACCGATTTTCTCGATATAGCGGCCGTCGCGCGGCGAGCGGGAGTCGGCGACGACGACGCGGTAGAAGGGGCGCTTCTTGGCGCCGCCGCGGGCGAGGCGAATTTTGAGTGACATGTTCTCTTTCCTGTTTGGTTTGCCTGTTTGGTTTTTCGTGTCGGGGCAGTCGGACTGCCGCTACTTCTTCTTCCCGAACGGGTTGAGCCCGCTCAGCAATCCGCCGCCGAGTCCCGGCAGGCTCGGCTTGCTTAAAAGATCGGGCGGCGGCGCGGCCGGAATGCCGCCGGGCGCGCCTTTCGGCTGCTGGACGCCGAGTTTCTCCTGCAGCTTCTGCAGCTCTTCCTGGGAGGGCATCTGCATGCCGGGGCCGAGCCCCATCATCTGCGCCGCCTTGCCCATCATCCCGCCGCGCTTGCCGGCGCCGAAGGATTTCATCAGATCGGCCATCTGCCGATGCTGCTTTAGGAGTTTGTTGATCTCCTCGACCTTGACGCCGGAGCCGGCCGCAATGCGCTTCTTGCGCGAGGCTTTCAGCAGGTCGGGATTGCGCCGCTCCTTGGGCGTCATCGAGAGAATGATGGCGCGCTGGCGCCTGACCATTTTGTCATCGAAACCCGACGCGGCGATCTGGTCCTTCATCTTGGCGACGCCGGGGAGGAGACCCATGATGCCGCCCAAGCCGCCGATTTTCTCGACCTGGGAGAGCTGATCGCAGAGGTCCTGCAGATCGAACTTGCCCTTGGCCATCCGCTCGGCGGCCTTGCGGGCCTGTTCGGCGTCGATCGCGGCGGCGGCCTTTTCGACCAGCGCGACGATGTCGCCCATGCCGAGAATGCGATTGGCGATGCGCGTCGGCGAGAATTCGTCGAGCGCGTCCATCTTCTCGCCGACGCCGATGAGCTTGATCGGCTTGCCGGTGACATAGCGCATGGAGAGCGCCGCGCCGCCACGGCCATCGCCGTCCATACGCGTCAATACAATGCCGGTCAGGCCGACGCGCTCGTCGAAGTTTCTGGCGAGATTGACCGCGTCCTGGCCGGTCAGCGCGTCGGCGACAAGCAGGATTTCATGCGGCTTGGCGGAGGTCTTGATCTCCGCCATTTCCTGCATCAGCGGCTCGTCGATATGCGTGCGTCCGGCGGTGTCGAGCAGCACCACGTCGTAACCCTGCAGCCGGGCGGCGTCCATCGCCCGCTTGGCGATCTGCACCGGCGTCTGGCCGGCGATGATCGGCAGCGTGTCGACCTCGACCTGGCGGCCCAGCACGGCGAGCTGTTCCTGCGCGGCCGGACGCTTCACGTCGAGCGAGGCCATCAGCGTGCGCTTGCCGTAGCGCTCCTTCAAGCGCTTGGCGATTTTGGCGGCGGTCGTGGTTTTGCCGGCGCCCTGCAAGCCGACCATCATGATCGCGACCGGCGGCGTGGCGGCGAGGTCGATCGGCTGAGCGTCCTGGCCGAGCGTCTCGATCAGCACGTCATTGACGATTTTGACCACCATCTGGCCGGGCGTCACCGATTTGACGACGCCGGCACCGACCGCCCGGTCGCGGACCTTGTCGGCGAAGGAGCGCACCACGTCGAGGGCGACGTCGGCTTCGAGCAGCGCACGGCGGATTTCGCGCAGCGCCTCATTGACGTCGGCTTCTGAAAGCGCGCCGCGCCGCGTCAGTTTGTCGAAAATGCCGGAGAGCTTATCGGAAAGGCTCTCGAACATGTGCGTCTCCTAAGGGAGAGCGAGTCGTGAGATGGTGAGTAGCGAGTAGGGGACGAGCCAACTACTCACTATCCGCAATCTTACTACTCACTCGCCAAAGCCTATCGCGCCCGGGGGCGCGACGCGCTGCCGGGCGTTGGCCTGCCGCCTCTCGGACGGCTCGGCTGGGATCAGTTTCTCTTTCGAGATGTGCTGGGGCTTTTAAATTCCCGGCTGGCGCGAGTCAACCGAATCTCCCCGCTGCGAACTCACGCCAGCTATTCCGAAAGTCATGGCGTCGACAGGCGGCGTTATAAAAAGAAAAGCGAAAGACGCGGCATCGTTGCGGCGAGCTTTTGGGGCGGCGGGGCGAGCGCTCTATCGCAAATGCCCGACGAGCGTCCAGGCGCCGAGAAAAACGATCATCACGACGCAAAGCGCCGACAGGACGATGAGGATCGCCTTATTGGCGGCGCGCTGACCGTTTTCTCTCATTCGCGCCGTTCTCCGGCTAACGGCTCTGTCACGCGCCGAAGAAGAACACGCGCAGATAGTTGGTATATCCGCCTTCCCAAGCCATCATCGCCATCAGCACCAGAACCGCCAATGGCGGCATCAGAATCGCGACGACGAGCGCGAGCCGCTCCCACGCCATATGCATGAAGACCGCGACGATCAATCCCGCCTTCAACAGCATGAACACGACGATCAAGGTCCAGCGCAGCAGGCCGTGAAAATCGAAATAATCGACGAGATAAGAGCAGGCGCTGAGCACGAAGAGCAGCGTCCATACGAGAAGATAGAGCTTGATCGGATGCTGCTGGCCATGCGCCTGCGCCGCGGGCGGCGCCGCGTGCGCGAGAGGGGCATGGGCATGGGCATGCGTCGTATCATCCGTCATCGCCGTCATTCTTTTTCCCCTGTCGGAAGCTTTACCAAAGATAGAAGAACGCAAAGATGAAGACCCAGACGAGATCCACGAAGTGCCAATATAGCCCCATGATCTCGACGATCTCGTAACGGCCCTTGCGGCTCGTGAAAAAGCCGGGGCGTCCGACGTCATAATCGCCGCGCCAGACGGCGCGCGCAATGATCAGCAGGAACAGCACCCCGACCGACACGTGGAAACCGTGAAAGCCGGTGATCATGAAGAAGCTCGACCCGAACTGCGCCGCGCCGAACGGATTGCCCCACGGCCGAACGCCTTCGTGAATGAGCTTCGACCATTCGAAGGCCTGCATGCCGACGAAGGCGGCGCCGAAAAAGGCGGTCACCAGCATCAGTATCGCGGCCTTCCTGCGCTCGCGCGCATAGGCGAAGTTCACGGCCATCGCCATCGTGCCCGAACTGGTGATGAGGTCGAAGGTCATGATGGCGATGAGGATGAGCGGAATCTTCTTGCCGCCGATGTCGAGGGCGAAGATTTCGCTTGGATGCGGCCATTCCACTGTCGTGGACATGCGCACCGTCATGTAGGAGATGAGAAAGCAGCTGAAAACGAAGGTGTCGCTGACGAGGAAAATCCACATCATCGCCTTGCCCCAGGAGGCGCTCTTGAACGAGCGCTGATCCGAGGACCAGTCCGCCATTACGCCGAGCACGCGGCTCCGCAGGGTTTCTTCAGTCGTTACATGCTCAGTCGTTACATGTTCCGCCGTCATGGCGCATTCCCTCTTACGAAAGCAGACGCCGGCAGATGACGCCAAATCCATCGGTCCAGCCGATCAGCATGGCGAACATCAGCAGCCAGACGAACAGCAGAAAATGCCAGTAAATGGCGCAAAGCTCGACGCTTGTCGTGAGCGCGCCGGTGACGCGCCCCGCGCCGCGAACCTTGTCGGTGGTTCGCGCCAGCGCCACGAGTCCGCCGACCAGATGCAGCGCATGCGCGCCGGTCAGCAGAAAGAAGAAGGCGTTTGCGGCGTTGCTCGATGCGAAGAAACGCAATTCGATGAGTTCGCGCCACGCCCAGATCTGGCCGATGATGAACAGGCCCGCCGTCGCGGCGCCGATGAGCAGGGTAGTCTTGACCCGCTCGAATTCGCCGCGACGGGCGGCGATGACTGCAAACTGCAGCGCGACGCTGCTCGCCGCAAGAATGGCGGTGTTGAACCAGAGAACGCCCGGGATCGGCGGCATCTGCCAATCCGGGGCGTCGCCGCGCATATAAAACGCTGCGGCGAGCAAAGAGAACAGACAGCCGGCGACGGCGAGAAAAATGGCGAGCGCGACTCTTCCTGCCGGCGGCGGCTCGGTCGCGGCGCCGCCGTGATGATGCGCGACTTCGCCTTCCTCGAGCCAATGCGCCGCGAACACGCCCTGGCGCGCCAGCCACAGAATCGCGAAGGAGAAGATCGCGATGAAGAAGAGCCCCATCACGCTCATGGCGAATGTTCTCCACTCATCGGCGGCGCGTTTTGCGGCAGGAAATCTTCGGGCGCGCCGGGAACGCTATAGGCATAGGGCCAGCGATAGACCACCGGCAGATGCTTGCCCCAATTGCCGTGACCCGGCGGCGTCTCGGGAGTCTGCCATTCCAGCGACGCCGCGCGCCACGGATTGCCGCCGGCCGGCGCGCCATATTTCAGGCTCCTGAACAGATTGTAGAAAAAGATCGACTGAGCGAAGCCCACCGCCAGAGCGATGATCGTGATGACGATGTTGAGCGTCGCCGCCGAAGGCGGAACGAACGCCGTTTCGCCCATTTCATAGAAGCGCCGGGGCATGCCGAGCACCCCGAGATAGTGCATCGGAAAGAAGATCGCATAGGCGCCAAGGAAGGTGATCCAGAAGTGGATCTTGCCCAGCCGCTCGTCCATCATCCGGCCGGTGATTTTGGGATACCAATGATAGATCGCGCCGAAAATCACCAGCACCGGCGCGATGCCCATCACCATGTGGAAATGCGCGACGACGAACAGCGTCGCCGACAGCGGCACGTCGACGATGACATTGCCGAGATAAAGGCCGGTGATGCCGCCATTGACGAAGGTGACGAGGAAGCCGAGCGCGAACAGCATCGGCGTCGTGAAGTGGATGTCCGCGTGCCAGAGGGTCAGCACCCAGTTGTAAACCTTCAGCGCCGTCGGCACCGCGATCGCGAGCGTCGTCACCGCGAAGAAAAACCCGAACCAGGGGTCCATGCCGCTGACATACATATGATGGCCCCAGACCACCATGCTGAGCACGCCGATCGCGATGATCGCCCAGACCATCATCCGATAGCCGAAAATATTCTTGCGCGCGTGCACGCTGATGAGATCGGACACGACGCCGAAGGCCGGCAGCGCGACGATATAGACTTCCGGATGGCCGAAGAACCAGAACAGATGCTGGAACAGGATCGGGCTGCCGCCGACATAGTCCTTGCGCTCGCCGAGTTCGACGAGCGCCGGCATGAAGAAGCTGGTGCCGAGCGTGCGGTCGAGCAGCAGCATCACGCAGGCGACGAAGAGGCCGGGAAAGGCGAGAAGCGCCATCACCGCGGCGGCGAAGATTCCCCAGACCGTGAGCGGCATGCGCATCAGCGTCATGCCTCTTGTGCGCGCCTGCAGGACGGTCACGACATAGTTCAACCCGCCCATCGTGAAGCCGACGATGAAGAGGATCAGGGAGACGAGCATCAGAATGATGCCGTAATCATAGCCGGGCGTGCCGGTCAGGATCGATTGCGGCGGATAGAGAGTCCAGCCGGCCCCGGTCGGTCCGCCGGGCACGAAATAGCTCGAGACCAGAACCAGGGTCGCCATCAGGTAGACCCAGTAGCTGAGCATGTTGACGTAAGGGAACACCATGTCCCGCGCGCCGACCATCAGCGGAATGAGATAATTGCCGAAGCCGCCAAGGAAGATGGCGGTGAGCATGTAGACGACCATGATCATGCCATGCATGGTCACCGACTGATAATAGACTTGGGCGTCGATGAAGGGGATCGCGCCGGGGAAGGCGAGCTGCAGGCGGATCACCCATGACAGAACCAAGGCCAATATGCCGACGGCGATGGCCGTGCCGGCGTATTGAATCGCGATGACCTTCGCGTCCTGGCAGAACACATATTTCGTGATCCAGCTGTGCGCGTGATAAAGTTCGACGTCTTCCACTTCCGCCGGCGGCGGCGCGACGTTCTGTGGTACGCTGGCGTCGGTCATCTAACGATCCTCCTTTCGCCCCGATCGCGCTCTCGGCGATTGATTGGCCTCCGCCGCAGCGGGGCCCTTTCGGCGGCGATGAATGTCAAAGCGGCGCGACGACTGAATTTCGAGAATGTCATTGCGCCGAGGCCCGCTTGTCCTGGCTTGCGGCGCTCTTGCGCGACTGCTCGAACGTCTGTTGCGCGATTTGCCACGCCTCGAAGTCGGCTTCCGATTCGACGATCAGCTTGCCGCGCATCTGCGGGTGCCCTGTGCCGCAATAGGCGGCGCAGAGTATTTCATATTCGCCGATCTTGGTCGGCGTGAACCAAAAATATGTGACGATGCCCGGCACAAGGTCCATTTTCGCCCTGATTTCGGGGACGTAGAAGTCGTGCAGCACGTCGATCGAGCGCAGCAGGACCTTGACCGGCTTGCCCAGCGGCAGGTGCAATTCGCCGCTCGTCACCAGCAGATCGTCCTGCCCCTTGGGATCGGCGGGGCTCAGGCCGAGGGAATTGGTCGTATCGATATAGCGAACGTCGCTCGAGCCAAGCTGATGGTCGAGGCCGGCGAGGCGAAAGCTCCAGTTCCACTGGACTCCCACCGCTTCGACTTCCATCGCGTCCTTGGGCACGGTGATGAACTGGCCCCAGACCAGCAGGCCGGGGGCGAGAAGAATGACGACGGCGATCGTCGTGACGATTCCAAGCCAGGCTTCGAGCTTCTGATTCTCGGGCTCATAGGCGGCGCGCCGGCCCGGCGCATGGCGGAAGCGGTAGAGGCAATAGGCCATGAATAAAATAACCGCGACGAAACCTGCGCCGGTCACCAGAAAGGTGAGACCCATCGTGTCGTCGATGAAGCCCCAATTCGACGCGATCGGCGTCATCCGCCAGGGACTCAACACATGGAACAGGATTGAGCCGGCCACCACCAGGACCATAACGATAGCGATAGACATGCGCTGTTTGACCTCGCCGCAAGTTGGGCCGACCGCCCTATATAGACCGGCCCTCCGCTTTGCGTCAAAGTGACGCGCGACGGTTCGATCTCACGCAAGATCGGCGCCGACGATAAGCGTCCCGGCGGCGTCGGAAAGGACGCAAAAAACCGCGCCGGACCAGGTCCGGCGCGGGTCTTTATGATGGAAGTTTGTTTCTCGGTTATTTCTTCGGCGCGGCCGGCGCTGCGCCTTTTTGAGCCTCGAGCTTCTTGCGCTCCTCGTCGGCCTTCTTCTGCAGCTCTTCCTGGAGCTTCTTTTGCTGTTCTTCGAGCACCTTGGGGTCGATCGCGGGACCGTCGAAGGCTTTGCCGAAATTGGCCAGCGGCAGATAGAAGGTGACCTCGTTGTTCGCCTGGTTCTTGACGACCACCGACATTTTCTCGGCCTTCTTCATGCCGTCGACGACGGTCTTTTTAACCTTTGCCTCGGCGAAGCAGCCATTCGGGTAGCAGATTTCGAAGGTGCCGCTTTCCGGCGTTCCCTTGTCGATCGCGAAGCGGAAGCCGGGTTTCAAGAGGAGGCCCGGCGGCAGCAGCAGGCGGATGATTTTCTGATCGTCGCCCTTCGGATCATAGATCGCGAGCGCCAGCAGCGGCTGCGGGGCCTCGCCTTCCTTCGCCGAAACCCCGAAATCGCGCGTCGTGTAGCACATTTCCTTTTTGGTGGCCGGATCGGAGCCGCACACCTTGGTCCAGTCCGGCTGAACGGCGACGAGATCGGCGGCGATCGGACCCTGGGGCTGCTGCTGTTGCGCCGCGCCGGCCGCGGGGGCCTGCTGAGCCCATGCGGCGCCGCCGGTAAACAGCAGCGCTCCCGCAAGAGCTATCGCGCAAGAACGCGAAAAATGGATCGACATCGGAAGTTCCTTTCGATTGTCCTGCTGGCCGGCGTCCTCCGGCTCCGGATCGTTTTAAGGTCGCGTCATCGCGGGAGGCCGCCTTCGCGCCAAAGCGCCGTGGAACTTGACCAGCCCGTGTTCCAGCGCGATTGCGCGACGCCGACGAGGCGACGGCAACGCTCTTACATGGTCGCAGCAGTAAATTCCAGCCGAACGGCGCGTTGAATGCTTGGGGAGGGCGCATTTTTTTGCACATCCGTCGCAAAAAAATCGCCAAAAACTTAGGCGCGACTCGCTTCTGACGGCAGGACATTGGAATATGGTCCGCCGATGAAGATTCGCCCGATACCCGCGAAACGCCCCGCCGGCGGCGGCGGCGAGCAGCGCATGCGGGGGCGCCGCGCCCTCAGCTTCGCCCTGTCGCTCATGATTTCCGCGCCTTGCGCCGGCGCGGTCCCGTCTCCCCCCGTCCCCGACGCGCCCAGCCCGACGCATGGGATCGCCATGCATGGCGCCCCCGCCCTGCCAAGCGATTTCGATCACTTCCCCTATGCCGAGCCGCAGGCCCGGAAGGGCGGCAGGCTTCGAGTCGGCGTGGCCGGCGCCTTCGACAGCCTCAATCCGTTCAATCTCAAATCGGGAAGCGCGGCGCAGGGGCTTGTCGGCAATGTTTTCCAAAGCCTGATGGCCCGTTCGCTGGACGAGCCCTTCACCCTTTACGGCCTGATCGCGCGCTCGATCGACATTGATTCGGCGCGCGCGCAGGTGACCTTCCATCTCGACCCGCGGGCGCGCTTTTCCGACGGACAGCCGATCACTTCGGCGGATGTGCTGTTTTCCTTCGAACTCCTGAAGACCAAGGGCAGGCCGCAGCAACGCATCGCCTATGGGCTGGTCAAATCGATTGACGCGCCGGACGCCCACACCGTGCATTACGATCTTACCGGCGTCGGCGACCGGGAGCTGCCGCTGATTCTGGCGATCATGCCGGTGCTGCCCAAACATGCGACCGACGTCGAGCGCTTTGCCGACGCGACTCTGGCCAAGCCGATCGGCTCCGGCCCTTATGTGATCGACGACGTCAAGGTCGGCGAGCGGCTCCTGCTGCGCCGCAACAAGGACTATTGGGGCGCGGATCTCCCGAGCCAGCGCGGCTTCAATAATTTCGACGAGGTCGACATTCAATACTACCGCGACGGCAATTCGCTGTTCGAAGCCTTCAAGGCGGGCCTTCTCGATTATCGCGACGAAACCAGCACGACGCGCTGGGCGAGCGGCTATGACTTCCCGGCGGTCGCCGACGGGCGCGTCGTCAAGGAGACGCTGAAGAACGACATGCCCAAGGGCATGGAGGGATTCGTCTTCAATATGCGCCGGCCGATGTTCAAGGATATCCGGCTGCGCGAAGCGCTCGGCATGATGTTCGACTTCGAATGGATCAACGCCAATCTCTACGCCGGACTTTATACGCGCACCAAAAGCTTCTTCGACCAATCGGAATTGTCCTCCTCCGGCCGCCCGGCGTCGGCCGCCGAGCGCGCTTTGCTCGCGCCCTTTCCTGACGCGGTGCGCGCCGACATTCTGGAGGGACGCTGGCGCCCGCCGGTAAATGACGGCTCCGGCCGCGATCGCGAGATGGCGAAGCGCGCGCTCGATCTCTTGGAGCGCGCCGGCTATGCGATCGAGGGCGGCGCCCTGCGCAAGAATGGCGAGCCGGTCTCCTTCGAAATCATGGTCAAGGACCGCAATCAGGAGCGGCTGGCGCTCAACTATGCCTCGTCGCTGCAGCGGATCGGCGTCGACGCCCGCGTGCGTCTCGTCGACGAAGTGCAATATCAGCGCCGGCGCCAGAAATTCGATTTCGACATGATGATCGGCCAATGGATCGCCTCGGCCTCGCCGGGCAATGAGCAGCGCATGCGCTGGGGCTCGGCGAGCGCCAATCAGGAAGCCTCGTTCAACCTCGCCGGCGCGTCATCGCCGGCGATCGACGCGCTCATCGCCGCTCTGCTCGCGGCGAAGAGCCATGACGATTTCGTCACCGCCGTGCGCGCCTATGACCGCGTGCTGCTGTCCGGCTTTTATCTCGTGCCGCTGTTTCACGCCTCCGAACAATGGCTGGCGCATTCGACCGACATCGTGCGTCCGGCGCGATTGCCGCGCTACGCCTCGCCGATGTTCGGCCCGACGCTGGAAAGCTGGTGGCGACGCGACCATTGAGCGCGCATGATCCGCGCGCCTCCTGGCGCGCAAACAAAAATGGACCGCGCCCCTCCAGGCGCGCGAAAGACGCAAGCGAGCCTGGAGGCTCGCGGTCCGCTTTGGGCTTTCGATCGTGGCGCCCGGCGAGACCCGTGAGCGGACCGGCTGGTCTCGCCCCGCCATCGAATTGCGCTCGGCGCGCGCGGCTCTCATGATGCTGCCGCATGCGGCGGCGCACAACGAGGACCGGCGACGTCGGCTAAGCAGCGCGCTCGGCCTCCGGCCGTCCGTTGTCCAGGGGAGAGTTCCATGGGTTTCGCGCTTTTTATCGTCGGCGCCGTCGCGATCGGCCTCTTGTTCCTCGATCGCTCCTTCAATCTCGGCCTGCCGATCGGCCTCCTCCAAAATCCGCTGTTCTGGTTCGCCTATGTCGCGCTGCTGGCGCTGTCGACGATGGTGCGCTTCGTGCGCCAGCAGACCGTGCTCGTCATCGAGCGGCTCGGGCGCTACAACCGCACGCTCAGCGCCGGCGTCAATTTCGTCTGGCCGATCGTCGAGCGCGTCGCCTACGCCTTCGATCTGCGCGAACAGGTGATCGACGTGCCGGAGCAGGACGCGATCACCAAGGACAACGCCACCGTCACCATCGACGGGATTCTCTATTACAAGATCGTCAACGCCAAGGACGCGGCTTAC
Organism: Methylocystis sp.; assembly: GCF_046349115.1. GTDB lineage: Bacteria > Pseudomonadota > Alphaproteobacteria > Rhizobiales > Beijerinckiaceae > Methylocystis. The sequence goes on from NZ_JAXMCX010000007.1 coordinate 108,829, forward strand.
GGCGCGCAGGATATTCGCCGCGCCATCATCAATCTGGCGCAGACCTCGATGCGCTCGGCGATCGGCTCGATGGAGCTCGACAAGACCTTCGAGAATCGAAGCGAGATCAACGAACGCGTGGTGCGCGCCGTCTCCGACGCGGCGCAGCTCTGGGGCGCGCATGTGACGCGCTATGAGATCAAGGACATCGCCATGCCCGAATCGCTGCGCCAGTCGATGGAGCGGCAGATGAAGGCCGAACGCGACAAGCGCGCCGCGGTCCTCGAATCGGAAGGCGTCAAACAATCCGAAATCAATCGCGCCGAGGGCGAGAAACAGGCGGCGATCCTGCGCGCCGAAGGCCAAGCCAAGGCGATCGAACTGGTGCGCGCGCAGATCACCCAGATCGGCGGCGATCAGGCGGTGCAGCTTGAAGTCGCGAAAAGCGCCATCGAGCAATATGGCCGCCTCGCCAAGGCCGGCAATTCGCTGGTGCTGATGGGCGACGGCGCCGACCCCGCCGGCTGGCTCGCCAAGGCGATGGCGGTCCTCAAAATGGTCAACGCCGGCGGCGCGGCGAATGAGCCGCGGGAGCGCCGCGCCCAGCCCTGGCAGACGGGAGAATAAGCGCATGGAGCCGGCGTTTCTCTACGATCCCGCCAATGCGAGCCTGATCGCCGGCCTCATCCTGCTCGGCCTCGACATTGTGGTGATCGGCCTCTCGCCGGCGATGTTCGTCGCGGTCGGCGCGCTGTTGACGAGCGCGGTTCTTTACATCACCGGCTGGCGGCCGTCGCTCGTCGAAACCACGGCGATCGTCGCCGGCGCCAGCCTCATGATCGCCATCGTCGGCAGGAAGCCGCTGCAGCGGTTTCAGAACGCCGACATCGAAGAAGACAAAAGTAGCGATCTGATCGGCCGCGAGGTGACGACGACCCATGAAGTGACGAAAACCCACGGCGTCATCTTCTGGTCGGGCGTCGAATGGCAGGCGCGGCTTAGCGAAGACGCCGCCGTCGAAAGCCTCGCGCCCCGCGCCAGGGCGCGGGTGGTCGCGGTGGAAAATCTGGCGCTGGTGCTGACGCCGCTGTCCTGAAAATCGCAAAGATGGACTTGGAGGGGATTTGTCGTCCCACGAAGCACGTTGTTCGATTGACGTTCACGAACCGCACGGAAAGGCTCGCGGGGCCGCCTGGCGCCGGCGCCCGCACGCGCCGAGGTGCGGGACGTTCACTTGGGGCGACCGCCAAAGCTCACCCGCCATCGGCGCGAGGAGACGCTTGCCGAAGGAGGCGCAACGCAAGCTGAATTCGCGCGTCGGCTCAATATTTCGTGCAGCACGATTTCGCGGCTTACGATATGACTCACGCAATAAATACATGGGGAAGTGATGGCTACTGAGATGGGAGAGTATCTCGTTGGCGCATACTTGAGGCTTGTCCTAAAATGCAGTGTCGTTGACTATAATACACGGCCACCCGGTGGCGGTCTTTCAGGTCTTGGGGAACTCGACGTAATTGGTTTCGACTTTGTTAACCGTAAGGAATTCCTGTGTGAGGTCACAACCCATTTGGATGGCTTGCTCATTGGTCGAAGCGGTGACAGCACAGTAAGGAAAATTACGGATAAATATGAGCGCCAGAAAACTTACGCTTTGAATTATTTGAGTGATTTTGCACCAAATTACATGTTTTGGTCGCCCGTCGTTCGGCGGGGGCTTGTTGACCAGCTCAAGTTACTCGAAGGATTGCAATTGTTCATCAACGAAGACTACAGCGACGCAGTCAGGTCTCTTCGCGAGCTGGCGAAAGAGTCAACGTCAGATTCTAACAATCCGGCGTTCCGAATTCTTCAAATTTTGGAGCACATGCGGGGATAAGCGGGAAGTTCCTTAACGAACGTTACGCGTCTGGCAAAAGCTAGACCTTTCGCGCTCAGATTATCGCCTCAAGACCGCGCGCTTTCACGATTGAAAGCAGCTTCAGCGAGGGGCCGCTTGGCTTCTTTTCGCCGCGTTCCCATTCGCTCACCAGTTTCGGCTTGACGTTCAACACGCGGGCGAACACGCCTTGGCTGACGCCTTCGCGCTCGCGCAGCGCGAGGATTTGCTTGCCCGTCAGCGGCTCGATCGTGGTGAGGCACGCGGCGTCGAATTCGCGCATCGTCCTGGCGTCGATGAGGCCGATGCGATTGAGACCGCTTGCCGTCTCATGCGCCGCTTCGGCGATTTTGCTGCGAAATTTCTTTCTGGCCTTAGTCGTCATGCTCTGCCTCAATGAGTTCGCCTTCCTCGATCGCCTGTGCAATCTCCGCTGCGCGCAGCGGCAGAAATTGCCGCGCCAGTCCTTTCAAAATCTCCAAATCCTCCGCGTCGATATTGTCCCGCTCGTTCTTGGCGAAGCCGTAGAGAAAAATGCTTCGCTCCTTCAAGCGGTAGGGGATGATGGCGTCAAATCCGCCAAGGGCGATCAGGGCGAAGGGTCTCCTCATCCTGAGGAGCGGCCGCAAGTCGGGTTTACCCGACTTGCGAATTTAATGTCGATCTCGGGCAAGCCCGAGATCGAAGGCTGCGTCCCGAAGGACGAGGAGACCCTTCTTGCGCGCTCTGGAACTCGCCCTCGTGCTTCGAGACGGCTCCTCCCAAGTCGCGCTTGCGCGACTTGGGCATCTAAATGTCGATCTCGGAAACATCCGAGATCGATCGCCTCCTCAGCATGGGGGCGAGGATGGTTGTCCTTAATCAGATTGCACAGGCAATCCGCCCGAGCCCTTTCCGCCATTCGGGGTAACCCTTTGCTTGATATGGCGGTCCGTCATGTCGAATGTTCCGCCAAAGCCGCTATACTTCACAAAACCCTGGCCTGCTGAGCCGATCCGCCCATGCCCGTTCGCCGCCTCGATCCCATTCTCGTCGATCGCATCGCCGCCGGCGAAGTGGTCGAGCGGCCGGCCTCCGCCGTCAAGGAGCTGGTCGAGAATGCGCTCGACGCCGGGGCGACGCGCATCGATGTGGCGATCGAAGCGGGCGGCAAGCGGCTGATCCGCGTCATCGACGATGGATGCGGCATGGACGAGCGCGATCTCGCGCTCGCGATCGAGCGCCATGCCACCTCGAAAATCCCTGACGGCGATCTGACCGCTATCGCCACGCTCGGCTTTCGCGGCGAGGCGCTGCCGTCGATTGCCGCAGTCGCCGATCTGTCGATCGAGACCCGCGCCGAGGGCGCCCCGCACGGCTATGCCATCCGGGTCGAAGCCGGCGACAAGCGCGGTCTTTCCGCCTGCGCCTGGCCGCGCGGGACAAAAATCGAAGCGCGCGCGCTGTTCGCGGCGACGCCGGCGCGGCTGAAATTCTTGAAGACCGAGCGCACCGAGACGTCGGCGATCGTCGATGTCGTCAAGCGCCTCGCCATGGCCAATCCGCAGGCGCGCTTCGCGCTTTCCGCCGACAGCGGCGCGCTGTTTGATTATCCCGCCTGCGGCGCCGATCAGGCGCGGCGCATTGTGCAAATTCTCGGCGAGGAATTTGCGGCGAACGCCTTCGACCTCGACGCCGCACGCGACGGGGTGCGCCTCTTTGGCCTTGCAGGTTTGCCGACCTACAGTCGCGGCAACGCCCAGCTGCAATATGTCTATGTCAATCGCCGGCCGGTGCGCGACAAGCTCTTTGCCGGCGCCATTCGCGCCGCCTATCTCGATTTTCTCAGCGCCGACCGCCATCCCATCGTTGCGCTGTTTATCGACTGCGATCCGCGCATCGTCGACGTCAATGTCCATCCGGCGAAGGCAGAAGTGCGCTTCGCCGATCCCGGCCTCGTGCGCGGGCTCGTTGTCGGCGCGCTGAAACAGGCGCTCGCCGAAAAGAGCGGCCGCAGCGCCAATACGAACGCCCGCGCGGCGATCGACGCGCTCATGCGCGGCAATGGCGCGCGATATTCCGCCCCGCCGCCGGCGAATTGGAGCGTCGCGCGCTCGCCCTATGCGCCGTCCGGCTTTGAAGAAACGCCACAGGCCGCTTTCGACGCCGGCCCGCCGTTGGCCGACGCCCGCGCGCATGAGGCGCCCGAGTCGGAATCCCACTCGCCGCTCGGCGCGGCGCGCGCGCAACTGCACGAAACCTATATCATCGCTCAGACGCAGGATGGGCTCGTCATCGTCGACCAGCATGCCGCCCATGAGCGCATCGTTTACGAGAAGCTGAAACGCCAGCGCGAGGAGAGCGGCGTCGCGCGGCAAATCCTGCTGATTCCCGCCGTCGTCGAACTCGACGAGTTGCGGATGAATGCGCTCGCGCCGGCGCTTGGCGAGCTTGCGGCGCTCGGCCTTGCGCTCGAACCCTTCGGCCCGGGCGCCGTGCTGGTGCGCGAGACGCCGGCGCTGCTCGGGGAAGTCGACAGCAAGCGTCTTGTCGAGAACATCGCCGATCTTCTTGCCGAAGAGGGCGATTCGCGCGGACTTTCGCGAAAGCTCGATCATGTGCTCGCGACCTGCGCCTGCCATCATTCGGTGCGCGCCGGCAGGCGGCTGTCGGCGCAGGAAATGAACGCGCTGCTGCGCGAAATGGAGGCGACGCCCGGCGCCGGCCAGTGCAATCACGGCCGGCCGACCTATATCGAGCTGAAGCTCGCCGACATCGAAAAGCTCTTCGGCCGCAAGTAATCTCGCAAAAAATGCGAGCGTCTACGTAACCTTTCCGGCCCGCGCGCGAATAAAAGCAAAAACGCAGGAGGCGATCGTGAACCGCCGCAGCCTATTATCTTGCGCCGTCCTGATGGCCTTCGCGCCAAAAGCGCGGGCCGCCGCCGAAACGGTCGAGATTGAGACATTCGACGCCAACGGCAGGAGCCTCGGACCGTCGCGCGTCGAGAAAATCGTCAAGTCTGAGGTGGAATGGCGCGCACAGCTCTCGCCGCTGGCATTCGAAGTGACTCGCCAGGACGGCACCGAACGCGCCTTCACCGGCCCCTATTGGGACAATCACGCTGACGGACTCTATCGGTGCGTCGGTTGCGACACGGCGCTTTACGATTCGAAAACCAAATTTGATTCCGGCACCGGCTGGCCGAGCTTCTTCGCGCCGATATCAAAAACCAATATCGCCGAAAGCGCCGACATGACCTTCGGCATGAAACGCGTCGCGGTCTCCTGCAAGCGCTGCGACGCGCATCTCGGCCATGTCTTCACCGACGGGCCGCGGCCAACCGGGCTGCGCTATTGCATGAACGGCGTCGCGCTGCGTTTTGTCGGGCGCGGTCAGTCCTAGGAGGGATTGTGATGAGACTCGCCATCATTCTCGCCGCCGTGCTGGTCATTGTCGCGCCCCTGCGCGCCGGCGCCGCCGAGCGCGCGGTTGTTTTGCCCGCCCCGTTCTATGATCCGCAGTCGACGACTGGGGGCGAGCAAAAACTCGTCGTCGCCGGCGGCTGCTTCTGGGGCGTGCAGGGCGTGTTTCAGCGCGTCAAGGGCGTCTCGCGCGCGGTCTCCGGCTATGCGGGGGGCGCGAGGGAATCGGCGCATTACGACCAGGTTTCGCAAGGCGACACGCGCCACGCCGAAGCGGTCGAAATCACTTACGATCCGAAGAAGGTCAGTCTTGGCGAATTGCTGCGCGTCTATTTTTCCGTCGCGCATGATCCGACGCAGCTCAACCGCCAGGGGCCCGACATCGGCGCGCAATATCGTTCGGCGATTTTCGTCGCGAACGGGGGGCAGGAAAAACTCGCGCGCGACTATATCGCGCAGCTCGCCGGCGCAAAGGTCTTCTCAGCGCCGATCGTCACCACGCTCGAGCCGCTGAAGGCGTTCTATCCGGCGGAGGCCTATCACCAGGACTATCTCGTCCGCCATCCGACGCAGCCTTACATCGTCTATAATGATCTGCCGAAGATCGACAATCTCAAGCGGCTCTTCCCGTCGCTCTATCGCGAGAGTCCGGCGCTGACCAATTGAACGCCGCCGTTCAAGAGAGCGTCGCTTGGCGCGCGCGGGAGCGGGCGGCGTTCGCGCCAAAGACGTCGCCTGCGCCTCCATGCCGCGGCTCATCACAATTTCGTCTCCTTTGACGGCTAACCGCTCAAACAGCGGCGTGTCGCAGGCGACCAAAACGCCGATCGCGTAGTGCAGCGTGGCGCGGCTCGGGCATTATTGCGCCGATCTCCCGAGAAATTTCTCGCTTTGCACGGACGACGGAGCAGCTAAAGTGACGAGCTTGGCCCTTAACTCGCGTCTGGAGGAGCGCCGCCAGAGGCTCGGCGACCAGCTCGCGGTGTTTCGCCGCATCATGCGCGCCGTCTTGATCCAAGACATGCGCACGCGTTTTGGAAACAATCATATCGGCTATTTGCTGGCGATCGCCTGGCCATTGGCGCATATTAGCATCATCACGCTGGCTTATCTGGTCAGGATTTCGGTCGCGCCTATTGGCGATAGCCCGACAATATTTGTGGGGACCGCCATCGTGCCCTACATTTTGTGCTTCTATCCGGCGCGAATGTTGGCGCAGGCCATTCAACAGAATCGTCAGTTGTTGAACATACCGGTCATTCAGCCGGTGCATCTCATTTTTGGTCGATGCATCCTCGAAACGGTCAACGCCGTGATCGTGCTCGCGGTGTTCATATTCGCCGTTAGTCTGTTCGATGTCGACATCCTGCCGACCGATGTGGCTGAAGCGTCAAAAGTGATCGGCGCCGCCGTCTTTCTGGGCATCGGACTCGGAATTCTCAACGTGGTGATGGGCGCGATTCTGGGGCGTTACTTTCTGACGTTTTTTACCCTCTCCATGGCTGGCCTCTATGTAACGTCGGGCGCCTATTTCCCGCCCGATGCGATACCGCCCTATGTCCGGGAATATCTGGTGTATAATCCTCTTGCGCAGCTCATCGAATGGATGCGGTCCGCCTATTACGCGAGCTATGATCCCGAACTAATCAACAAGCCGCTGATTTACTGGGTCGGCGGAATCAGCCTGGTGCTCGGGCTTGTCGGCGAGCGGTTCCTGCGCGGCAAGATCTTCAGCTGACGCGTTCTTGGGCGCCTGTTCGGTTTGCGGCGGCGCCTCGTTCCCCGACGCCGTTTCGATTTGCGCCAGAGACAGAGCCTCTTCGTCGCACATCAGGCGCATCGCCGCGGCGATCGGGTCTTCGACCGGCGCGGAACGCATCGGACCAAGCGTGCGCAAGGCGCCGCGCAACGCTTCGCCGGCGGCGTTGCGCTTGATGAAATGCCGTTCGAACACCCGCATGACATGCGCCACCCCTTCCTGCGTGACGCTTCGCCGGTCCGGAGCGAAATAATCCGTCGGCGCATAGCCCCCGGCGACAATCTCATAGGAAGGAAAATAGGCGACCTGGCTGAGCGAGCGTGAAAGCACATCGCAGGCGACGCGGAGCGCCGATTTCGAATACATGGTCGATGCAACCACATGTCGCGCCTCGGCGGTGGCGACGAGCGGCACCGGCGAGACGGTCAGAATGATCCGCGCGGCGGGATTGACGGCGCGCAACCCGCGAATGAATTCCGTCATGTCGTCGACGACATCGTCGACGCCAAGATTGACGAACTCATGTCGCGCCGGCGAGTAGTCGCCGCCCGCGACCCCCGGACAGAGCGGAAAGGCCGCGCCGTCTTCGCGCGAACGCCAAAGTTCGGTCAGACCGAGCGTGAACACAAACAGGTCGAGCGTTTCGAACGCTTTGCGCACCGCCTCGAAATGGCGCTCCCGGTCGTAATCGAGTTCGCGGGCCGAATTGAACCCCCCTGGCTGAATCTGCGGCCGAAACGGATCGATCGCCTGTCCGCCGCGTTCGAGCCAGTGGTTTTCCTTCGGCGTGAATCGCCCATAAGCGCGCTCAAAGAGCTGCAGTAATTGCCGGCTCGTGTAAATGTTGCCGTAGCGCGCGGTATAAAGCCCATAGTTGAGCGCGTCGGCCGCCTGGGGGCTAACGAAGGCGTGCGGCGCCTCGGTGACGAGATAGTTGCAGCCGCTCGACTTCAGATAGCGGCCGATGTGCTGGGCGAAGCAGCTTCCGGCGGTGGCGATTTTTTCGCGAACGCCGAGCCTGAAAGGCGCCTGCACGACCGGATCAAGTTCGCCGGGAGCGACTTCCGCGACCGCGCGGCGCCAAAGCGCGTAATCGGGAGTTTTCGAATAGGGATGCGTCTTCATTGCCGTCCATCGCCGAGCCGAGGCTCAATAAGCCGGGCGGCGGCTTCGATCATCCGCCGGCCGAACAGCGCATTCGCGTGAGAGGCGTCGGCCCCCCAGACGATCTCCGCCAACACGCCTGACGGAGCCATGAACTCGGCTGGCACGGCGGCGAAAAGCATATCCTCTCTCATGCAGATTTCACGATAGAGCGCGGACTGCGTGCGCCACATCTTATAGCGAAAGACGTCTCCCGAGAGTCGGCGCGGATCGAAAGACCTGCGGAAAAATTCTTGCGGACACTGAATAACCCGCGAGTTCGGCAAGGGCGGCGGCGGCTCGATGCATACGATGGGCGCGCTGGTTTCCTTCCGGATCGCCGCGATGGTCAAAAGAGTTGGCGTCATTTTTTCCCGCAGCGTCTCGCGGATCGCGGCTTCAGGCAAGACCACGGCGCCGGGCTCGAGATCGAGGTCGGGCTCGGCGCCGAGAATGAAGTCGAAACGCTCCTTGGGCTGCGTTACCGAAAGAGCAATATGTTCGTTGCCGCCGACCGACAATACGATCCCGTCCGGGCGCTCCTCTTCGATGATGCCGCGAAGGCGGGGATTGAGGCGCGAAAAAGCGCTCTCCTCCTCCAGCGTCGGCGTGAGTTCGGGATCGTAGAGATAGACGAAACGCGAAACGAGCCGCGCGCCGCCGAGCTTAAATCCCTGATGCTGCAGCTCGTAACATCCTTTGGCGATGGCCACGATATGGCTGTGCCCAAGTCCCAAAATCTTGGTCATCTTTCAGGCCGCGGACTCTTCACGAATATCGCCGCGCAGTTCGACGCCGAACGGCTCGCCCAAATGGATCGGCCCTGATATTTGGCGCGCGATCGAAACGACGACGTAGCTGCGCCCGTTCGCTTCGATGGCGCGTCCGATGATGTCCGCGCCGTCGGCGCCCATCGCGAAGGGCGCGCGTATAGCGAGCATCCGACGACCTTCATAGCCGTATCGATAGAAGGCTTCGACGGCGATCGGCGCCTCTCCTGCTGGATCGATCTGGTCGCTGCTGGACTTCATGAATGGTTCCGAAACGAGGTTGATCGGAAGAAAGGCGTCGCGCCGGCAATGAGTCGGGCTATGCTACAGGGCAGATGCTCCAATGCGGTTTTCGCGCTCCGCCGCCTGTGCTAACAATCCGGCGGGCCGACTATTGAGTAGCATCTCGCCGTCTGTATGAAAAATCCCCTCGAGTCGGTGGCGCTGCAAGAGACGCCAACGCCGCAAACCTTCAACGAGCAAGCCTATCTCGCCGTCAATCCCGACGTGGCTGAGGCGGTTCGCCTCGGCAAAATCAGGTCGGGATGGAGTCATTTCAGGAAATTCGGCCATATTGAGGGCCGCCGGCAGAAGGTCGCCGAGGACGAGCCCGCGACGCTGGAGAACTTCGACGAGGCGCGCTATCTGGCGGCGAATCCCGACGTGCGGCGGGCGATCGAGCTTGGTCAATTCGCCTCTGGGCGCGCCCAATTCGATGCGTTCGGCCGCGTCCAGGGGCGCCGCCAGCGGCGCGCGAGCGACATCCCGGCCCTGCGCGCGCGAAAGCTCGCTGCGGTGCGGCCGCTGCTGCTCGACCCCGAAACGCCGCTGTCGAATTCGGGCAAATTCATATTTTCCGACGACGCGGCGTTCCGCGCGGAGGCCGGCGACGACGACATGCCGATCAGCGAGAACGGCTATGACGATGAAACCGTCGAATGGATCGAAGGTCTCGCCGACGGCTTGATCCTCGACGTGGGCGCCGGCTACCGGCCGGTGTATTACAGCAATGTCGTGAATTTCGAGATGATGGATTATGCGACGACCGACGTCGTCGGCGCGGCGCATCGGCTGCCGTTCAGGGATGGGGCCTTTGACGGCGTCATCTCGATCGCCGTTCTGGAGCATGTGAAGGATCCGTTTGGTTGCGCCGCTGAAATCGCGCGCGTGCTCAAGCCCGGCGGCTGGCTGAAATGCTGCGTGCCTTTTCTTCAGCCTCTGCACGGCTATCCGCATCACTATTTCAATATGACGCATGAGGGACTGCGCACGCTTTTCGAAGGTCGGTTGACCATCGAACGTCAGGAGGTCACCAATCCCACGCATCCGGTCTGGGCGATCGCCTGGCAATTGCGATCCTGGGCGCAAGGTCTGCCGCCGCGCGCGCGCAAGCAGTTCCTGCGCACGCGCGTCGAAGATCTGATCGCCTATCCCGGCCCGCTGCTCGAAAAGCCCTGGGCGCGGGAATTGCCGCGCGAAAAGCTTTTCGAACTCGCCGCCGCGACCATTCTGTACGCGCGCAAGCCCGCGGCGGACGCCGCGGCTAAGCCGATCGCGAATTCGCCGCCGTGACCAAACTCATCATTCATGAAGGCCGCGACGGATGGTTGTTCCTCACCGGCGGATCGAATTTCGTCACGACGCTCTATGAGCGTAACGGCGGGCACCTGCCGGACACGAATCTGCGCCGGTGGCGCGACGCGATTCTCGAACGCAAGCGTCGTTGCGACGCGCTCGGCATCGCCTATGCCCATCTCATCGCGCCGGAAAAACTGACGATCTACGGGCACAAACAGGCGACGCCGCTGGTCAATGTCGATCTCGCGCCGGCAATCCGCCTGCAACAGCTTTTTCATGGCGAGGCGCGCGCCGCCGGATGGGTCGATCTCGTCTGGCCGATGCGCGCGCGGCGCGACGAGGTCGAGCTCTACTGGCGCAGCGACACGCATTGGACGCCGGAAGGCAGTCTGCTCGCCTATCGCCTCTTATGCGAAGCGCTTCAGTTGGCGCCGAATCAGGATTTGTCCCGCCGCCCATGCAACACGCTTCACAAAATCATGGATCTCGGCGGCAAAATCGATCCGCCGCGGTGGGAGAAGATTCGCGAAATCGATTGGATCGAGTCGGCTGAACGCGTCTACGCCAACGCCGTCGCGCGCATCCTCGAAAATCCGCTGCACGGCGGCGACATCCATGTCGGCGCGCATGTCGTTTACAGGAACAGGGAAGCGCCCAACAAGGTTCGGGTCCTGCTCTTCGGCGATTCCTTCGCCGGCGTCGGACATGACCGCCTGACCGCGCAGCTTGCCGAAACGGCGAGCGAGGTCGTCTTTGTCTGGTCGGCCAATGTCGACTGGCGGCTCGTCGAACGTGTGAAGCCGGATATCGTTATCACGCAGATCGCCGAGCGCTACATGGCGCTCGCGCCGAACGACAGGTTCAATCTTTGGCGCACGGAGCTCAGCCAGCTCGTCAAGGCGCAACGCCGGGAAGTCGCGGCGAAGTGGCGTCGCGTTCGGGCGAGATGGGATCAGCGCGGAAAGGATCGAAACGCCAAGAATCAGCGCGCCAAGAACGGCGCGTAGATCTCAAGCGCCTCGCGCCAGTCGTCGGGGTCTCGGATCAATTCGGCCAGGGCCTCGCCGCGGCGCGTCAGGCGACGAAACAGCCAGTCGCTTTCGCGATAGGCGCCGGGCCCTTCGATGAATTTCAAGTCGGCCAGCGCATCGAGGCCCTCGATGATCTGTGAGCGCGATCTCTGCAGGAGCCCCGCCAGTTCGCCGACGGCGACGAAAATCGGTTCTGGCGGCGAACGTTGAACGTTCTCCAGCGCCAGCAGCAGCGCTCTTAACGCTTCGACATCGTCGCCGCGAACGCCTTGCGTCATCGGAAACGCCCGGCGCTAGCGATGAAGCGAAAACCAGCGCGCGCGTTCATGACGCGCGCTCCTTGGCGCTCGAGGAGCGCCTCGTCTCGACGATTGGGTCGCGACGGGCCGTCTTGGCGCGCCTTATCGACGAATCTGGCCTTCGATCAGGCAAGGCAGCGCCTTTCGCAATTCGAATCCTATAATTGAGCCAGCGTCGCTTCGGCGGTTGAAACGGTGGCTTCGCCGGAATTTTCCTCGACATTGATCCATTTGACGACGCCGTCGTCAATCAGCGCCGCATAGCGCTTGCCGCGCACGCCAAGCCCTGGCTCGGTGAGATCGAGCTCCAGCCCAAGCGCTTTAGCGAAGGATGCCGAGCCGTCGGCGAGCGCCTCGATCTTTCCGCCGCCGCCGGAGTCCTTCACCCAGGCGTCGAGCGCGAAAATATCATTGACCGCCGTGACCGCCACGGCGTCGACGCCTTTCGACTTGATTTCCTCCGCCTTGGCGATGAAGCCCGGCAGATGTTTCTTGTGGCAGGTCGGCGTATAGGCCCCTGGGACGCTGAACAGCGCCACCCGGCGTCCCGCGAAATAATCCTTGGTGTTGACCGGCTCTGGTCCATTCTTGCCCATGACGGTGAGCTTCACGTCGGGAAGTCGATCTCCAGCTTTGATGGTCATGCCTAATCTCGCTCCGGTCTAAGGTGAGGCTCAGTCAAGATAGCGCAGTTCCCGCCCTCCTGTCGCGTCGGCTGCGGGAAGCGCTTGCAGCCGCTCTTGTCGGCGTCGCGGCGGCGAGTCAACATGCGCGCGCAGCGCTGGCGCGGATGATGCGTCTTGGGAGGGCGGACTGATGTCGGATTCTCAAAATGAGCACAACGGCAGGTCCCCGCCTGCCGCATGGGTATGGAGTCAGTATCGCGGCGAGCAACCCCATCCTCCTGGACCGCCCGGGCTCGCGCGCGCGTCGAAGAGCGAGGCGCCGAAGGACGGCGCGTCCGACGGCGATCCGCCGCCGCCACGACGCGGCGGGGCTGGCGGCGGAGCGATCGCCTTTCTGGTGGCGCTCGCTATTTTAACGCTCGCCGCCGCCTCTTGGTGGCTCGCCGCCTCGCGTTCGCCGCCGCCGCCGGCGCCTCCCGACGCGCCGCCCGTGGAGGAGAGCGCGCCGCCTCCCGGTCCCATGGATGTCGCGCCAACGCCGGAATCGGAGGCCGTTCCGCCCGCCGACTCCTCGCCGCCGGCAGCAACGCCGGTCGAACCGGGTCAGCAATCAGGCGCGACGCCGCCTTCTGGAGAGAAGCGGAAAAAGGCCAAGAAGCATCGCCGCGATTAGCGCCGATCAGGTGCGCCAGGGATGTTCGGGAAGATCGCAAACGCCGAGCGTCCCGACGCCCGCCTGCGCGACGGCGTGATCGTTTTCGACCGACGAGCCGCTGACGCCGATGGCGCCGATCATGACGCCGTCGGCGTCGACGATCGGCAGGCCGCCGGGAAAGGTAATCAGCCCGTCGTTCGAATGTTCGATGCCATAGAGCGGACCGCCGGGTTGCGACAGGCTGCCGATCTGACCGGTCGGCATGCCGAAGAACACGGCGGTCTTGGCCTTTTTCATCGCGATGTCGATGCTGCCGACCCAGGCGTCGTCCATCCTCTCGAACGCCTTTAGCACGCCGCCGGAATCGACGACGGCGATGCACATCTGGGTCTTGAGCTCGAACGCCTTCCGCCGCGCCGCGTCAATCGCCTTGTGCGCTTGCTCGATCGATACATGCATTCGCCGATCTCCTTTTCATAATATTGCCGCTGCCGCTCTCGGCGCGAAGCCGAGGCCCCCGCCGGTCAAGGGGACACAGACAATCGCGATCAGACGCGGCGATTAATTTTGGGGGGTCTCCAGCGCGCGGGAGATCAGCGCCTTGGCGTCCGCGCTGTCCCAGGCGGCGGGGCCGTTCATCAGTCCGATCTGGCAGCCGTCGGGGCCGATCAGAATCGTGGTCGGCAGGCCCAGCGCCTTGCCGGCCTGCTTCATCTCGAAGAAAATGTCGGCCTTGGGATCTCCGTAATAGGTCAGCGATTTGACGCCGGATTCGGCGAGAAACGCTTTCGGCCGTTCAAGACGCGTCGTATCGACATTGATCGCGACGACCTCGAAATTGTTTCCCGTGAACGATTCCTGCAATTTATCGAGCGCTGGCATTTCGGCGCGGCAGGGCACGCACCAAGTCGCCCAAATGTTGAGGAGAGTCGTCTTGCCCTTGAAGGCGCTGAGCTTGATCGGGGCGCCGTCCGGCCCCTTGAAGGCGTAGTCAGGAAGCGGTCGCGGCTTGGCGGCGATATTCATCGCCGCGACTTCGCCCTTGGCGAGGTCCTTCAGCTCGGGAGCGATCTTGGCCGAGGCGGCGCAAGCGGGGTCCCCGCCGGTCGCGGGCGCTGCGGTTGGCTCAATCATTCCGCCCTCGCGCACGCCTTCGCCACCGGACGGCTCGGGCGGTTTCTTGCCGCCCATGCTGCCGATCACGTATAGAAACGCCACCGCTGCCGCCATTGTGATAAAGGCCGCCTTCGCGACAAACAGGAACGATCGCGGGGGCGGCGGCGGTTTGGGCATCAGGCGCAGGCTCCGAGGCTAAAAATGAAGAGCAAGATATGGGGCGGACGCTTCAAAAGCGCAACCGACAAGGTTTTGGAGGCGATCAATGTTTCGATCGACTTCGACAAGCGCCTCGGCCTGCAGGACGTCCGCGGCTCGCTCGCTCATGTCGCCATGCTGGCCGAAACCGGCATCGTTTCGCGCGAGGATGCGGCGAAGATCGCTGGCGGATTGGAGCGAATCAAGGCGGACATCGAGCATGAGCGTTTCGAATTTTCGCGGGCGCTCGAAGACATTCACATGAATGTCGAGTCGCGGCTTGCCGAACTGATCGGGCCGGCGGCGGGCCGGCTGCACACGGCGCGTTCGCGCAACGATCAGGTGGCGACCGATTTCCGCCTTTACATCCGCGATGAAATCGACGCGCTCGATCTTGAGCTTGCCGACCTTCAGCGCGCGCTCGCGCGCCGCGCGCTGGAAGAGGCTGAAAGCGTCATGCCGGGCTTCACCCATCTCCAATCGGCGCAGCCGGTGACGCTCGGCCATCATCTTCTCGCTTATGTCGAAATGATCGCGCGCGACAGGGGGCGCTTCCGCGACGCCCGCGCGCGACTCAACGAATGTCCGCTCGGCGCGGCGGCGCTTGCCGGCACGAGCTTTCCGATCGACAGGGCAATGACAGCGCAAGCGCTCGGCTTCGATCGCCCGACCGCGAATTCGCTCGACAGCGTCTCCGATCGCGACTTCGTTCTGGAGACGCTGAGCGCCGCCGCGATCTGCGCGACGCATCTGTCGCGCTTCGCCGAAGAGCTCGTGCTGTGGACGACGCCGCAATTCGGCTTCGTGGCGCTATCAGATAAATTCACCACCGGCTCGTCGATCATGCCGCAAAAGCGCAACCCCGACGCCGCCGAACTGGCGCGCGGCAAATCGGGAAGGGTGATCGGCGCGCTCGTCGCGCTGCTCGTCGTCATGAAGGGCCTGCCGCTCGCTTATTCGAAGGACATGCAGGAGGACAAGGAGGGCGCCTTCGACGCGCTCGATACGCTGTCGCTCTGCATCGCCGCGATCGCCGGCATGGTCTGCGACATGCGCGTCGACCACGCGCGGATGAAGGCGGCGGCCGGCGCCGGCTACGCCACCGCGACCGATCTCGCCGATTGGCTGGTGCGTACGCTGTCGTTGCCGTTTCGCGAGGCCCATCACGTCACCGGCCGCATCGTCGCGCTCGCCGAAGCGCGCGGCGCCGGGCTCGAAGAATTGACGCTGGAAGAGATGCGAAGCGTCGCGCCGCGCATCGGCGCCGAAGTGTTCGAGGTGCTTGGAGTCGAGAAGTCCGTGCAGAGCCGCAACAGCTATGGCGGAACGGCGCCCGACAATGTGCGCGCCGCGGCGCTGGCCTGGCTCGACAGGCTGAACGCCTGATGGACGACATCGCGCCGCGACTCTACCTCGCCACTCCGCCGCTCACTGAGGCGGCGGGTTTCGCGCCTGCGCTGAACGAGGCGCTGGCGGCCGGAGACGTCGCGAGCCTGCTCATTCGTTTTGCTGGCGCGGACGAGCGCACGAACGAGGCGATCATTCGCGCCCTCGCGCCGGCGGCGCAGGAAAAGGACGTGGCGGTGCTTGTCGCCGCGGCGCCCAATGTCGCGCTGCGCGCCGGCGCCGACGGCGCGCATGTTTCGGGCTGCGGCGACGCGCTCGCCGAAGCGATCAAGAAGCTCTCGCCGCGCTATATCGTCGGCGCGGGCGAACTTGAAACCCGCGACGACGCGATGCGCGCGGGCGAAGCCGGCGCGGATTATGTGATGTTTTCGGATGTCGATCGCAACGCGCTAATCGACCGCGTCGGCTGGTGGGCGGAGCTGTTCAACACGCCCTGCGTCGCCCGGGCCGCAACGCTCGCCGATATCGCGCCGCTGGCGGAGACCGGCGCCGATTTCATCCTGCTCGACGACGCCGTCTGGCGCGACGCGCGCGGGCCAGCGGCGGCTGTCGCTGAGGCGCTGGCGCGGCTCAAGGGAGAAGGGAAATGACCGCTGTTCAAACGCGTCCCGGCTCTTCTAAAACGCACGCGTCATTGGGAGGCGCGAAGCGCCGAAGCAATCCACGAACCGGACGGCGGATGCTGGATTTCGTCACTTCGCTCGCAATGACGGCCTGCGTGGCGCTTTTATTGACGCCCGCAATCTCATGGAGCGCAACGGCCGATGCGCCGGCGCCCGATCTCGCCTTCGGCGCCTATCAACGCGGCGACTATTCGACGGCGATGAAGGAGGCAAAAAAGCGCATCGCCGCCAACCCCAAGGACGCCGCGGCGCTGACGCTGGTCGGCCAGCTCTACCTCGAAGGCGCCGGCGTGGCGCGCGATCTTTCCGTCGCGATGGAATGGTTCAAACGGGGCGCCGACGCCGGCGACGGCGAAGCAGCCTATCTCTATGGCGCCGCGGCGCTCAATGGCGCCGGCGCGCCGAAGGACCGGGCCGTCGCGCGCGCCTATCTCGAAAAGGCGGCGGCGCAGGATCGCCCCGCCGCCTTGCATCTTCTGGGAGAACTCGCGCTCGAAAACGAGGGCGCGCCGTCCGATTTCGGCAGAGCGGCGGATTATTTCAAGCGCGCCGCCGAGCTGGGAAACGCGGATTCGCTTTATGCGCTTGGCGTTCTCTACAAGACCGGCAGAGGCGTCGCCAAGGATGAGCGCGTCGCCGCTGACTGGTTCAAGCGCGCCGCCGAACTCGACTTCGCGCCGGCGATGGTCGAATTCGCGGTATTGCAATTCAATGGCGTCGGCGTGACTCGCGACCGCGCCGCCGCGGTCCAATGGTTTCGCAAAGCCGCGGCGAAGGGCAACGCCGTGGCGCAAAATCGCCTCGCGCATATTCTTGCCCAGGGCCTCGTTCTTGCCCAGGGCCTCGGCGTCGACATCAATCTCGCCGAAGCGCGAGAGTGGCGCGACAAGTCGCGCGAAGCCGGCTTGAACGATCCTTCGCTCGATTATCTTTCGAACGCGTCCGAGCCGCACAAGCCCGCCGAAAGCAAATGAGCAGCGCTGCAAGCGCGGCGACGCGGCGGACCGTCGCCTTTCTTCGACGTTTCGTGAAGCCGCATGTTCAGTCGCTGACGGCGCCTGTGCGCGCCCTTCAGGCGATCGTCGAAAGATTGTCTCCCGAACGGCGCGCGCCCTTCGCGCCGCAAGTTCCCGGCGACTGGATTGACGCTTCGAGCGAAGCGGTCGCGACGCTGTTCTATCTTCACGGCGGCGCCTTCCTCATTGGGTCGCCGCGGCTCTTTCGCTACGCCGCCCGCGCATTCGCCCGCGCCGGCTTCGATGTCTTCACGCCGGCCTATCGGCTTGCGCCCGAACATGTATTTCCCGCTGCGCTTGAAGATGTGCTGCGCGCCTACAAAATCTTCGTCGAGACACGGCCCGGGCCTTTCGTCATCGTTGGCGATTCGGCCGGCGGCGGGCTAGCGGTCTCGCTGATGCTGCGCATCCGCGACGAAGGCCTGAGGCCGCCCGTCGCGGCGGCGCTGTCCTCGCCTTGGGTCGATCTCGCCGCAACCGGCGCGTCGATGCGCGAGAATGAAGCGCGCGACCCTTTGTTCACGCGCAAGGACATATTGCTCGGGGCGCGCGCGGCGCTGGGACGCCAGAGCGCGCGACAGCCGCTCGCCTCGCCGATCTACGCCGATCTTTCCGGCCTGCCGCCGATGCTCGTTCATGTCGGCGCCGATGAAGCGCTGAGGGATGATTCGACGCGGCTTGTCGCCCGCGCGCGGCAGACGGGCGTCGACGCATGGCTCGAAATGTGGCCCTGCGTGCCGCACGCATGGCAGCTAATGAGCTTTCTCCCCGAAGCGCAAGAGTCGCGCGCGAAAGCGATCAAATTCTTGAAGGCGCACGTGGCATAGAGCCGGCGTCTGCCGCGCGCTTGGCGTCGGGTAAGCCACTCATTCGGCCGCGAGCGGCATGTCGTCCGGCATGCCCCGTCCGGAGCGCGTGAGAAAGCGATGGCACTGCTGTTCGCGGTCATAGCCGAGCAGCGTGCCGAGCATGAAGTCTTCCTCCGCGGTGAGCGCATTGAGCGGACGCGTGACGATGGCGCGCGCCACGGCGACGAAGGCCGGCCGCCCAAA
>NZ_JAXMCX010000008.1:0-59402 GCF_046349115.1 Methylocystis sp.
CCGCTGAGCACAAAAGACGCCCCGCGCTTACATCCACGGTCGGGGCGTTTCTGTGCGCGCGGCGCCTGCCGCGCTTTAGCTGTGCGTCTCGCCGGCGCTTGTGCGGTTTCAATCATAGCCCGCGGCGCAAATCCCTCGGCATGAGCGTCGCGCCGATGCTTCGCCGCCGTCCAGGCCGTCGCCAGGCATTGCCCGACTGTCCAGCTGAGCCCGAGGCAAACATGCCTGTCGCGGGCCCACCACCACAGGAACTTCGTGCGACGCCAGAGCGGGTTCATATTAATGCGGCTCGCATCCTGTGGCGGCGAAGAAGTTCGATGCTTGGCGACCGTTGCGTGCTTCCCTTTGGCTGTTGTCGCTGATGGGCGACATCTTTATGCTCGGGACGCTCCGCAGGGGGACTCGCCATGAAAAGCTTCAGCAGATTTTTTGCCGCCGCAATTTTATCGGCCGGCCTGGTCGCGGAGACGAGCGGCGTCGCTTGCGCCGAAGATTTCTCGTATTGGAGCGGATCAAGCTATGGCGGCGATCGAGTCGACTATAGCGCCCGGATGGGACTCGGCAGCGCCGCGCTCGGCGCTGCTTCCGCCCATGCCATCGCTCCCTATTACCGGATGCCGGACTATAATCCGGTCTGCTCGCACTGGGAACCGATCTGGCCGCTGTTCCCTTTCTTGGGGTATGAGCTCGTGCACGTCCGCTGCTGAGGCGCGGACGGCGCCTAAACAGGATCGACGAGCTTCGATTTGTCACCGACGCCCGCCTTGTTCACGCGCGTTGAGACGATCCATTCGCGCAGCAAGTCGGCTGGCGGCGGTCGCAGCAGCGCTTGCGGCGCGGCGCCATGCATCCAAATGTCCGCGGCGCGCCAATTGAGGGCGCGCCAATTGAGAATGACGGGCTTGCGGTCGTGATCGGCCTCCATCCAAAAACTCCCGCCCGCTCAATAATATGCTAAAGCAGACTCAATGAGCCGGCATGCATGCTCCTTCATGCATAAAATCCATTTTCAAACTGTCACACTACCGCTATATACGGGTTCTTGACCCCACGTAGCCCGATGGCTGCTTCCGATTTACATGTATATCCCAAGTTGATTCCTGCGCCCCAATCGGCGTTTAATAAGAGCGCGCTATGTGACCGAGCTTATGCTCAGAAAGCCTGGCAATTTTCACTGGCGTGCCCATTTAAGTGGGGTTACGGGGTATGAGCTGGGCGAGATATTTGATGAAGGCGAACCATACAGTTTTCGCGATGCTCGTTGTTGGATACGTGGCCGCCGCGACTAAGTTTTTAAGATCGCTTTCGAGAGGGCTTTTTGGACGCAATCGCCGGCTAGCGTTTTATTTGGATGAAATTGGTTATAAACGTATGTCGCGTCGTAATTATCGCCGTGGACCGCTGTTTGACAACGCGGTAGTCGTGAGCGCAGTGCCCATTCTAGACCTCGATGATTCGTCTTTAGGCGCGTGTAAACCGCGCGGTGGGCGCGTTCCGCGCTGGAAACGTCTGCTTGACGTTGTTGGCGTGCTGCTCTGCGCGGCGTGTCTATGGCCGCTTGTGATCATGATCGCGTTGTTGATCAAGATTAGCTCGCGAGGCCCGATCCTGTTTCGGCAGGAGCGCGTCGGTTTGTTCGGCAAGCCGTTTGTGATTTACAAGTTCCGCACGATGGTCGTCGGCGCCGATACATGCGTCCATGAAGCGCATGCGGCAGATCTCATCGAGAGCGGCAAGCCGATGACGAAGCTCGATTCGCGCGGCGACACGCGACTAATTCGGTTCGGAAGGCTGCTCCGCGCGGCGGGACTGGACGAGTTGCCTCAACTCATCAATGTATGGCTGGGTGAGATGAGTCTTGTGGGGCCGCGTCCCTGTCTGCCGGGAGAAGCCGAGAGATACCAGATCTGGCAGCAGGAGCGTTTCCTGACGCCGCCGGGCCTGACGGGCCTCTGGCAGGTTTCAGGCAAAAACAAAACGACTTTCAACGAAATGGTCCAGCTCGATATCGAATATGTGCGTAAGCGCTCTCTGCTCCTCGACCTGAAAATCATCTTCAGGACAATTCCGGCGGTCATGGGCGAAGTGCGCGACATTCGCGCGTCGCCCCAACCGGCCAGCTGCGAGACGTCCGAAAGTCAGAAAGAACAGTGAGCTTTACGGAGCGCTCGCGTCACAGGCGGCAAGCGCGTTTCAGGGAATGCGCGACGCGATTTTGCTCATCATCGGTCATCTGATGGTAGAGCGGCAGGATGATGGAGCGTTCCTGCGCTTGCTCGGAATGGGTCAGAGGACACCGCAGCACGGCGTCGCGATATGCGGGTTCGCGGTGGCTGCACATGACGCCGCGGCGCGTCGCAATACCTTCATCAAGCATTTGCTGCATTGTTTCACGCTGATCGATGGCGGGCGGGAGGCGCACGCAGAAGCTTTGCCAGTTGCTACGCGCCCAGACCGGCTCTGACGGCAAAACAAGACCATCGATCTCTCCGAGCAGCGCGCGGTAACGTTCGGCCAACTGACGGCGCTTTTCATAGATTTCCGGCAAGCGCTTCAATTGTTCGCGGCCGACGGCAGCTTGAATGTCGGTCATTCGATAATTATAGCCCAGCGATTCATAGGACTCGAAAATGACTTGGTTGGCGCGGTGACGCACCGTGTCAGGAACGCTCATGGCGTGCTGTCGCAGCAATCGAAAGGTCTTGTCCCACTCGCCATTTGCGGTTGTGATCATGCCGCCGTCGCCAGTGCTCATGATCTTGCGCGGATGGAAGGAAAAGCAAGCGATGTCGCCGTGCGGCTTGCCGATTCGCTCCCAGCTGTCGGCCCAGCGGATTTCGCTGCCGATCGCGCAGGCGGCGTCTTCGATGACCGGTATGCGGCGTCGCCGGGCAATGTCGACGATCGCCTCAAGATTGCACGGCATTCCGATCTGATGAACGCAGAGAATAGCGCGGGTCCGTGCATTGATCATGGGCTCGATCAGACGGGGATCGATATTGAAGCTGTCAGGCTCGATATCGACGAAGATCGGAACAGCGCCGCAATAACGGATAGCATTCGCTGTCGCGATGTAGGAATGGCTGACCGTGATGACCTCGTCGCCCGGCCCAACGCCAACGGCGAGGAGTGCGAGGTGCAGCGCCGTTGTGCAATTCGAGACGGCGCAGGCATGCGAAGCTCCGACGACCGCGCTGAACTCCTGCTCGAATGCGGCGACTTCCGGGCCTTGCGAAATCCACCCGCTGAGAATGACGCGTCGTGCGGCGGCCGCCTCCTCTTCGCCCATCGCCGGCCTGATTATCGGTATCATCATGCGACGTCGCTCCGTGTCGCGCGCCACCAGTCGACCAGCTGCCTCAGGCCATCGTAAAGTCCGACTTCGGCCCGAAAGCCCAACATACGCTCCGCCTTGCTGATGTCAGCCAGCCGTCGAGTTACGGAGTTGACCTTGCGTTCGGGACCACGTTCGGGAGTAAGCTCGCTGCCCATGACGCGAAGGAGAGTCGCGGCGAGATCGTTGAGGCTTGTCTCCGAGCCGCTCGCGACGTTGAAGACGTCATCCTGAAGGTCGGAGGCCAGCGCGAGAATGTTCGATCGCGCGACATCGTCGATGTAGATGAAGTCCATCGTCGTATTGCCATCACCAAGGATTAATGGCCCCTGCCCAGCTTCGATGCGCTCCATCCAGCGAATGAGCACTTCCGTATATTTGCCGTGAATATCCATTCGCGGTCCATAGACGTTAAAATAGCGGAGCGCGACATAGGGCAACCCATACATATCGTTAAACGACCGTAGCAGTCCTTCCAACATGATCTTGCTAGCGCCATACCAGGTGCGGTTGTTATAGGGATGGTGTGTTTCCTTAGTCGGAAAATCATCTGCAAGGCCGTAAATAGAGGCGGATGAAGCGGCGACGACTTTCTTCACCTTCGCTTCTTTCGCAGCCTCAACGACGTTGAAGCTTCCATCGCACATGACGCCCAACGCCTCGCGCGGTTCCGCCGCACAGGCGGTGATGCGGAGCGTCGCCATGTGGATCACGGCGTCCATTCCGACCATAAGCTTACGCGTTAGCTCGGCGTCGCGAATGTCGCCGCGCACCAGCGAAACGCGCGGATCCTTGAGCGCGGCGTCGACATTTTTCAGCGACCCGCGACTTAAATCGTCGAGAATGACGATCTGCGCAGGCGCGTAATGCCGCAAAAGGAGGTCAATGGTTGTCGAACCGACAAGCCCGCAGCCGCCCGTAATCAAAATACGCGAGCCGTTGATCTCCATTTTATTCCTCTGCTCGGGGCTGTTGACTGACTGGCCGCGCCGGGTTCCCGACGACAACGACGCCCGGTGCGACGTCGTGAATCACATTACTTCCAATTCCGAGCATGGCGCCAGCGCCAATCGTCGCGCCATTGATGATCGAGCAACCGCTGCCGACATAACAATTATCCGCGAGCGTGACGCCGCCCGCAATCGTTACATTGGAGCCGACGAGGCAATAATCCCCGATCTTCGTATCATGATGAAGCACGGAATTTGGCAAGATACAGACGTGATCGCCAATGCTGCAATTACTGGTTACGACCACGCCCGCCATGACGAGGGCATTGAGCCCAATTTTGGCAAGCGGGGAAATTCGCGCCATCGGATGGATTACGCGCGCAAATCTTTCATCAGGCAGCCCCAGATCGGAAATCGTCTGGCGTCGCGCGCGAAACGACGTTGGACTGCCCGGCGCGGCGAGAACATGTGCGTCTGGGAATTTTTCGAACGCGCCGCGATCAAAGACCGGGAAGCCACGAGACTCTTTTCGCTTCTCTGGACTGTCGTCGACAAATCCGACGAAACGATAGGCGTCGCCAAGGCAGTCGAGCGCCTCGAGGCCATTGCCATTGAACGGAAAAATGAGCAGCGACGCGCCGCTATAGGGAGTCTGGGGCACGCGCCGCTCCGAAAGATATGATGACGCTCATATCATTCCCTGCACGAAAGCACGGCCGCCACGACCTCGTCGATCTGCTCCGGCGATAATTCAGGAAACATCGGCAGCGAAAGCACTTCCTTCGCCGCCAGCTCGGCATGGGGAAAACTTCCGGCGCCATATCCGAGATCCGAAAAGGCCGGCAGAAGATGGATCGGGGTCGGATAATGTATGCCGGTGGAGACGCCTCTCGCCTGCAATTGTTCTTGCCAACGGGCGCGTTGCTGCGTGCGTATCGCGTAAACATGATAGACATGACGCGCATAGGGCATCGCCACAGGCGTCTGCACCCCGCTACCGTTGAAAGAGTGATCGTAGCGCGCCGCCGCCATGCGCCGCGCTTCGGTCCACGTCTCCAGATGACGCAACTTGATCCGCAACACCGCGCCTTGCAGGGCTTCCATGCGATAATTATAGCCCTTGAGGACGTGCTCGTATTTCTTTTCGGCGCCCCAATCGCGCAACATCCGAAGCGTTCGCGTCAGCGCTGCATCGTTGGTCGCGACCATACCGCCTTCGCCATAGGCGCCGAGATTCTTCCCTGGATAAAAGCTGAAACAGGCCAAATCGCCCATCGAGCCGACGCGCCTTCCCTTATATTCCGCGCCATGCGCCTGCGCGGCATCCTCTATGACCATAAGGCCGTGCGCCCGCGCGATGGCGAGCAGCGGGTCCATATCGGCGGGTTGGCCATAGAGATGCACCGGGATGATCGCCTTCGTCTTCTTCGTAATTGCGGCTTCCAGCAACTTCACGTCGATCGTGTAGGTTACGGGATCGATATCGACGAGAACGGGAGTCGCGCCGGTATATTGGATTGCCGACACCGTCGCCATGAAAGTGAAAGGAACCGTAATCACCTCGTCATCGGGGCCAACGCCCGCGGCCAGAAGAGCGAGGTGGAGGGCGCTCGTTCCGCTGTTGACGGCGACGCAATATTGCGCGTTGCAATAACGCGCGAATTCCTCCTCAAATGCGGCGACTTCAGGCCCAAGCGTGAAATGGCAGCTCTCGAGGACTCGTTGTATTGCGGCGTTTACTTCTTCTTTGATGCCGGCATATTGGGCCTTGAGATCAACGAATGGAATCACGAGCCTTTTCTCCAGTCTTAATTTCAACAGTTTCACCGCGGCGTTTCATCGAGGTCGTCGCCGCTTCGATAAGCTCAACCACGCGCAGCCCGAGCGCGCCATCGGTGATCGGCGTTTCTCCAGTGCGGATGCAGTCAACAAAGTGCTCGCCCGCGACCCGCAACGCTTCGGTCAATTCCAACTTCGGCGCCCACATGTCACCCGTGCGATAACCAACCAGACGCTGGTAGATTTCCCTTGGGTCACTGGTAAAGCTCACCCCACAGTCATAGACCTTTACTTTCTCGGACGGCGCCATGTCGTCATAGACGATCATCTTGTTGGCGCCGCCAAGTAGAATTTGCCGCACCTTCACGGGCGCAAGCCAGCTGACATTGGTATGTGCGATCGTGCCTGACTCATAAAACAAACTCACGAAGGCTAGATTTTCCGGCATGCCGGGAAAATGGGTCGTTCCGCTCGCCGAAACGGCGATGGGGCGTTCTGGCAGAATGAAATCCAGTATCGAAAAGTCGTGAACCGCAAGATCCGAAATCACGTTCACGTCGTGTTGGAAAAGGCCAAGATTTACGCGCGTCGAATCGTAATAGTAGATTTTGCCAAAATCGCCATGCGCAACAATTTCCTGCATTTTCCGGATTGCGCTTGTGTAGAGAAAGGTATGATCGACGAACAACGTCAGTTTGCGACGCTTGGCAACCTCGACGAGCTGACGCGCCTGCTCGGAGGTTTCGGTCATGGGTTTTTCGATCCAGACATGCTTGCCGGCGTTGAGCGCCGCCATCGCAAGATCGAAATGCGTATCGACGGGCGTTGCGATCGCGACTGCGTCGATGCTGCTGTCATCGAGAATATCCTCGAGCGCGGACACAGTGCGCAGGCCGCGATAACGCTGCTGGACCCGCTGGCATTTTCCGGGATCTGGCTCGACCACGGCCTGGAGGTTGGCGCAAGGCAGTTCTTCAAAATTTCGAACGAGGTTCGTTCCCCAATAGCCGTACCCGACAACTGCTAGGTTGATTTCCGGATCATCCTTCGACATGCCATAACTCCAGCGTGGCGGCGAATAGCGTTCGCCGCGTCAGAACAATTCAAACAAGCAAAAAGACGCCCCATGCGTGCGCCCGGCTTGTTGCTAAGCTTTCACAATGTTCGCCCCGCAAAAACCCTTGCGCGTGCATACGTTGCGCGTATCGACCACGAGCTTCGCGTGATTGGCGATGAGCGCGTAGTCAATATCGTCGTGATCGGTTGATATCAGAACAGCGTCATATTCGCCAAGCGCTTGCGCGCTCAACGTGATGGATTCGCGTCCAGCCAAGGCGGCGTGTTCGCGCGTTTTCGGAATGACCGGAACGAAAGGGTCGTGCACGTCGCACCGTGCGCCTTGCGTTTCAAGCAACTCGATGAGGAGGAAAGACGGGCTCTCGCGCGTATCGTTGATGTTTTTCTTGTACGACAGGCCAACAACAAGCACGCGTGCGCCATTAAGCGCGCAGCTTGCGCGCTGGTTCAATTCCTCGGCAAGGCGCGAAACGACATAACGCGGCATCGTCGTATTGATCTCGCCCGCAAGCTCGATAAACCGAGTTGGCAAGCCGAATTCGCGTGATTTCCAGGTGAGATAAAAAGGATCGATCGGGATGCAATGCCCGCCCAGACCCGGCCCGGGATAGAACGCCATGAACCCGAACGGCTTTGTTTTAGCGGCGTCGATGACTTCCCAGACATCGATCCCCATCGCCGCATAAAGAACCTTGAGTTCGTTGACGAGCGCGATGTTGACCGCGCGAAATACGTTCTCTGTGATTTTGACGGCTTCCGCCGTCTCAAGATTTGAGACGCGAACGGTGCGCGTTACGAAGGCGCTATACAATTCATCCGCGAGATTGAGCGCGTCCAGGCCGTCGCCGCCGACGACCTTGGGTATTTTGCTCGTCGAAAATTCAATATTGCCCGGGTCCTCGCGTTCTGGACTGAAGGCGATATAGAAATCCTTACCGCTGCGTAGATGCGATTCTTCCAAAATTGTCTTGATGAGGTCGCGTGTTGTTCCTGGGTAGGAGGTCGACTCAAGGATGATGAGTTGGCCCCGCCGCAAATTCGGCAGTATTGCCCGCGCCGTCGCCTCGACATAAGACAGATCAGGTTCGCGATGCGCCGTGAGCGGGGTCGGCACGCATATCAGTATGGCGTCCGCGACCCGAAGATCACGAAAATCGCTGGTCGGTCGGAACCGTCCTTTTCTGATCGCGGGGACGAACAAATCCGCCGAAACATGGCTGATATATGATTCTCCGCGCTTGAGCGCGTCGACTTTCGCGGGGTCGATGTCAAGTCCGACGACCTCAAACCGTTCGGCGACCAGCGCAGCGACGAGTGGCAGGCCGACATAGCCGAGACCTACGACTCCGATCGTCGCGGTACGATCACGATACCGCGCAAGTAACACCTCTACAGGCAAACGCTCGTTTTGCATGTGCATATTATCCTAAGCTCGGCAGGCTCCACGAGCCTATATAATTTTGAAAAAGAACTTGGCAATTGTCATCTTTGTGTTTCGGCGCGCAATTTTGTCCCCCCTAAGCCCGGGGGTCGGCGTCCAAAATTGACCCCCCTTGCGAAGTGTTTGCAGGTCTGTCCGCTTTGGCATCGAGCGGGCGGTGAAGGATGATGGTGGTGGAGATGATTGGCCGGATACGGCGGGAGCATTTTCAGAAGGGCAAGTCGATCTCTTTAAGATGCGGATCGAGTTCGTCCATTCGCCTTCGGGCCGCATTGCGCCGCTCGATAAAGAAAGCCGATTGGCGATGTCGTTCATAAGTAGAGCCAATCGGGATAGCGCCCAGCGCCGACACATGCGCGATCCTAACTGCAACAATGTACTCGGCTCGACGGTCGACTTGAGGCGCGCGTCTTGCCGCGGCTGTCCTGGCCGGCGATTGATTGCGCGCCAGACCGCCGCAATAAGGCGTCGAGATCGCCTTCTTGAGAGTCCTCCGATGAAACGGTCTGCAGGACGCCCAAGAATGCAAGAAGGCGAGAATAAAGAAAATTTGCTGTTCGCGGACCGGTCCGCCCGCTTGGCGAAGTCCGAACGAAGCCGGGCGCGCCTATGGTAACGCTCCCTCGGAGTCGAGCGGAACGGAAACAAAGAGTATTGCCCGGCGCCCAATACGCGCACGGATACTGCAATCCGCCACGCCAAGCATAATTGGGTTCGGCGGCCATTGCGCCGCGGATGCGGAATTTCGCTATGAGAATGTTGATCGTCGAGGAACCAGCTCGACTTGGCGGGGTTCATTGCTGATCGCCTCAAGCGGAGATAATTGCGCCTGCTTCCCGCAGGGCCGTCGAGAGCATCGTGACGAATCTGATGGAGAACGCGGCGCGTGCGGAACCGCCCGGCGGAACGATCACCATTCGTCTCGCCCGCGACCGCAATTTGGAAGTCATCGACCATGGCGTTGGCGTGGACGTCGAAGATCGAGACGCCGTTCGCCTGTTTTTGCCGCCGTAAATTCACTGCTGCCCAACGCTCGCCAGATAGGTCTTGCGGATGAATTGCGGGCCGCCAATTCTGTTTCCATGGCGCGCGTGACACATCATGGAATGGAACAACGTCCCGTGGCTTAAGGTGAAAGGATCATCCGAATAAAGACTGTGCTTGCCCGCACAGGACTGTCCCGTTCGACCCTCTATCGCGTGATCGCCGAAGCCGCATTCCCGCGCCAAGCGCCTAGCAGCATCAACGGCGCGGGCTGGCGCGAGTCCGCGGTCAATCGTTGGATTGCCAATCCTGCTGGCTATCGAGCCAATCAATTGGAGCGTCTGTTCTAGACGCTCCCTCAAGCAGCCCGGCATGTCCTGCGCGAAATTGTGATCACGCCAAAATATGCAGGCTGCGCGGACGCTCTCAGCGCCGATATTTGGGAGCGGTTGGCGCATCGGGGCAAGGCGAGGAAGCGCCAACAGCGAAATTTCTCCTTTGGTGTCCACAGCGTCGTCCAGACGGCGGCCGAAGCGGCATTCAAGAAAGCATATTCTATATATCTATTTGATTTTATTGGTGGGCGCACAAGGGCTCGAACCTTGGACCCGCTGATTAAGAGTCAGCTGCTCTACCAACTGAGCTATGCGCCCGTCCGTCCAGCGCAAGGCGCTGTTCGGAACGAGCGGTGCGAATAACAAAACCGCTCGCGGCTGTCCAGCGTTACGCGCCGCCGGTGGGCATTTTCCTTTGTCGGCTAAGGGGCGGGCGCCGCCGGCCACCCATGGATCAGGCGCGATTTGGTGACGAGATCGGCCCAGGGGCCCCGATAGGCGTTGCCGGCTTCGGCGGTCGGCGCGCTCTGCTTGCGCGCGCAAACCGCGCCGGCTTCGGCTGACTTCGGCCCTTGGGCGTAAAAATAGATGACGTTCATTTTGAGCCGGGAGGCCAATTGGTTGAGAACGGTACCCCTTTTCAGGACATTGACGCCCCAATGGGCGTCACGCGGCCCGCCAGGCTTGAAACCATAGCCGTAATCGCCCTCGCCGGCGATGAGATCGAAGCGGATGTAGCAGAGCGCGCCCTCAGGCGCCGGCTGCGCCACCATCTCGCGGGTGACGATGACGTCCTGATTGTTGTGGCGAACCGCGTAGTCGACGGGAAAATGCCAGACATCGACCTTGTCGAATTGGGTCAAAAGCTCCGCCTCGTCCGGATCCGACGCCCGCGCCGCGGCCGATCCCAGGAACAGCGCGCTTGTCGCGATCGCGGCGGCGAATATGCGCCTCGGCGTGAATTCTCTCTTCATTTGTCCGTAAGCTCCCTCGATCCTCGCAAGTAAGCAGCGCCGCGACGGCCCGCAATCCCTGCGACACTAAAGCGCGAGGCTCGCTGACGTTCCCCGATCACGCCGGTCCTTTAAGGCGCGCTCGCGCCGCAAAACCTCAACACGTCTTCCCACGGCCGCAAAAGCGCGCTAGCAGTTGTCGAGAAGCAAAGAACGAGTTTGGTTATGTCGCGAAGAAAAATCGCTTTGATCGGCGCCGGCAATATCGGCGGAACGCTCGCCCATCTCGCCGGCCTCAAGGAATTAGGCGACATCGTTCTTTTCGATATCGTTGACGGCGTGCCGCAGGGCAAGGCGCTGGACATCGCCCAATCGTCTCCCGTCGCCGGCTTTGACGCCAAGCTTTCCGGCGGCTCCGACTATTCGGCGATCGAAGGGGCGGACGTCGTCATTGTCACGGCGGGCGTGCCGCGCCAGCCCGGCATGAGCCGCGACGATCTCCTGTCGATCAATCTCGGGGTCATCGGCAAGGTCGGCGCCGGCATCAGGCAATATGCGCCCGACGCTTTCGTCATCTGCATCACCAATCCGCTCGACGTCATGGTCTGGGCGCTGCAGAAAGCGTCGGGCCTGCCGACGCAACGCGTCGTCGGCATGGCCGGCATGCTCGATTCCTCGCGCTTTCGCTATTTTTTGGCCGAGGAGCTTGATGTTTCGGTCGAGGATGTGAGCGCCTTCGTTTTGGGCGGCCATGGCGACGACATGGTGCCCTCGGTGCGCTACTCGAGCGTCGCCGGCGTGCCCCTGCCGGACATTGTCGCGATGGGCTGGACCACCCAGGAACGCATCGACGCGATCGTCGAGCGGACGCGCAAGGGGGGCGGGGAAATCGTCGGCCTGCTCAAGACCGGCTCCGCCTTTTATGCGCCGGCGACCGCCGCGATCGCCATGGCGGAAAGCTATCTTAAGGACAAGCGCCGGGTGATGCCCTGCGCCGCCTATCTGACCGGACAATATGGCGTCGACGGACTCTATGTCGGCGTTCCGGTCGTCATCGGCGCCACTGGCGTCGAGCGGGTGATGGAGATTAGTCTCGACGAGACCGAACGGGCGATGTTTGAAAAATCGGTCGGATCAGTCCGCTCGCTGATCGAGGCGGCCAAGTCGCTCGATTCCGCCTTCGCCTGAGCGTCTTCCCCGAAGTCCCCGAGGTCAGATTATTCGCGATATTCGCGCGCCGCGCCGCCTCTGTCGTCCGCTCCTGCTTGGGCGCGACAAGAGGAACAATCCTTGCAAGTTGGGGTTACTTGTCTGAAGCCCTGCTTTTCTTTGAGAGGCTCGGACTTGCAAGATGGATTTCGCGCCATGTTTGACCCTGACGCTTATGTCTTTGTCAAAGTCATCGCCGTCGCCGGCACGCTGTATTTCGCAGCGCGCGCGGCAATTCTTCTAGGGCTTGCGGCGATACATTCGGTTGCTTTGCTTCCGTAACCGAGCTGCGGCTTTTTACGATTGAAGCCGGGCCCGGGCAAAACCTGTACGGGTTCAGGTCACGGAGTGAAATTACCGGGTTTTCGGGCTTTCTCCCGCTAATTCCTTCGCATCCGTGTCGGCGCGGCTGCGCGCTCTCGCGGCGGATCTGATCCCTGTGGGAGCGATAAGCGAGGCTTTCGCCGGTTGTTCAGCGCCGCTGCTTTGGGCGGCCCCTTCAGCGCCGTCGGAAGGCTCCTTGGGCTCGGGCGCATAGGCAAGCGAGTCGCGCCTAGCCTTTGAATTAGACTTTCTTGCCGCTGTTTTGGGCGAGTCGACAAGCCGCGCAATCGCGCTCGTCGCCTTTGCATCGAAAGTTTCCGGCCGAGCCGGGGGCAGGGGGGCCGCCTTCGCGCGACGACGCGGCGGCGCATCGTCGGCCGACGCATCATTCGAACCGCGGTCCGACGCGTCATTGTCCCGATATTCGACCGCGCTTTGCAGTTCGCGCGACCGGTCCACGGCGGCGAGCGCCGCGGAACGGTCATAGGCCATCTCTTTGTCGGCGAACGCGGTGAGCGAAGCGGGGCGCTGCGGCGGCAGCGGCGCCCGGGCGCCCAGCGTCGCCGTTGGAGAGGCCGCCGGCTCGGGCGGCTCCGCGCCCGGCGCTGAGAGCGTGGTTTCGCCGCGCGGCAGATCGGCCTCGGCGCGCGCGATCTCTTGCGCGCGATAGCGATTGGCTCCGGCCCGGCCCGACGCGGCGCCTTCTTCTTCAGCCTCGCCCCCGCTCGCCCCGCGAGCGGATCGCGGCGCAAGCGAGGCCCACTGCTTGCGCGTGCTCGGCGCAGGCGCCGTGACTTCCGAATCGTCTTCCTCGCCGCCGCTTGCGCCGCCAAACAGCATGGCGAAGAACCCGCCGAAGGTGCGCCGCGGCGCTGACGCGACATAGGCGCCGTCGCCGCGGGCTTCGATCTCAGCGCGCGCCTCTTCATAGCGCGCCAGCGGCTGGTTGTTGGTCGGCAGATGCACGGTCTTGCCGTCGGGGAACAGCCGAACCAGCTCGTCATAGCTCATGCGCGGCCAGTGGCGCACATTGCCGACGTCGAGATGCACGAATGGCGTGCCCGCCGTCGGATAATAGCCGACGCCGCCACGCTGCATCCGCATCCCGATTTCGCGGATTTGCGACATCGGCATGCCCGGCATGGTGGTGTCCATCGCCTTGCCGAGCATGTGCTGGGAATATTTCGCGACGGCGCGCGAACGGGCGCGCAGCATCGCGTTGGTCTCGGGAGAACGATAGGCGGAGACGACGTTCACGACCTGGTCGCCGGCGCCGGCGTTGCGATAGGCCTCCCACACCACGTCGAAGAGGCGCGGGTCCATATTGGTCGGCTCGTCGCGCCGCCAGTCGCGCAGGAACCAGTTCAGTTGCTGGAGGACGTTGGGGTCGTATTGCCCGTTGACAAGATAGGTCGCCGAAATCGATTCATGCGTATGGGCGTGGTAAAGATAAATCGTCCTTGTGTCGCCATTGGCGACCGCGGTTTCGGTGATTTTCGGCGCGAGCGTCGCCAGGCAAAGGACGAAGAGCCCAAGCGATTTCGAAATAAGCGATTTCGAAATAAGCGCTTTGGAAAGCGGGACGAAATTCAGGCGCGCGCTGGAGCGAGGCGTCGTCAATGGGTCGCTTCCTCGTCTCGCTTGAAGCGCGCCTTATCCGACGTCGCCCCGGAAAACCGACTATCCTTTGAACCGTCCGGCCAAAGGGAGCTCGCCGCGCCGGACGGCGCGAGGGTGGCGAAAAATCATAACAGAATACGCAGTTAGAATGCGTCGCCCCGTTGACGGTCGTTACCGCCCTGATTCCCCACCAATTCCGACGCTAGGGGAACATCGTGGCGAAAAATTGCTCAAGCTTCGCCGGGCTCAATTCGACGCCACCGTGCGCACGAACTGCTGTCCGAGGATCGGCTGCGCGCCGCTGATCAGCTGCAGATAGGCGGGCGACAATCGCGCCGGCTCCAGCGCCGCGAATTCCTGCAGCGTCGGCCGGCGAGGCGGCAGCGGCGGCGAGTCGGGAAGTTGGCTCGTCTGCTCCAGCTCGCCCGGGACGCCGGAGACCGGCTGGCGGTCGGCGACGGCGACGCGAATCGACGCGGTCTGATCGCCTGCGCCCGAAAGCGCGGTGGCGACGGCGGACTGGACCTTGTGCGCGATGTCGCCGAACGAGGCGAGGCTCGCGGCGGATTGGCCATCGGAGAGCGCGCTGGCGACGCGGGTTGTCGGCGTGCGCTGTTTGCGGGCGGCGATCATCGTTGGGCCGCCTTCGCAATTGCGCATGCCGAGCGCGATCAGCTCGGTCCCGGTCAACACCCGATATTCCCTGGTCAGATAGCCGAGGCGGGCCTGAACGGCGGCGGGGTAGGAGGCAAACAGCCGAGACGAGACGCCGAGGTCGGTCTCTCGGTTGATGGCGTTGTAGGCCTGGTGAAATTTGACCTTGGCGTCCGGATAGACGCAGACATTCGGCAGGCTGAGCGCCAGCGTGCAGGCCGAGCGGCATTCATGCAGCCTGACCTCGCGGTTCTCGCTGCGATAGCGTTCGGTGATCGCCTCATAATCGCTGACGAGACCGCCGACGTCCTTGTAGACG
Source organism: Methylocystis sp. (assembly GCF_046349115.1). Lineage (GTDB taxonomy): Bacteria > Pseudomonadota > Alphaproteobacteria > Rhizobiales > Beijerinckiaceae > Methylocystis. The sequence continues at coordinate 14,980 of NZ_JAXMCX010000008.1, forward strand.
ACGACCGGCGCCGGCATTGGCGGCGGCGACAAATAGCCCAAGACGCACCTCTACTCTATGCATGGGGGCTTACGCTTCAGCAGAGGTTCACCATTTCGCGGTGAACAACGCCTTAAGGGACAAAATTCAGCCCCTGATGCCGACGCGAAGCCCTGGCGCTGGCCGTTCTTGCAGAACATTGCGGCGAAAATGAAATAGAGCAGCCGGGCGTCCGCCCGTTTTTAAAGACATCTCGCCAGTGGGTTCGACAATGGCGGTTGTTTCGACCAAACGGCGGAAGTTTTGCTTATGGAGGTGCCGTCCGGCGATCGCTTCTACTGTCCGCTGTAGCTCGGTCAGCGTGAATTCCGGCGCCATCAACTCGAAAATCACCGGCCGATATTTCATCTTCGCGCGCAATCTGCCCATGGCTGTGGCGAGAATGCGGCGATGGTCGTGGCGCATCGGCGTCCCGAGCGGCGCCAGCGGCCCTCTTTTTTTCGCCGCTTCGCGGCCGTCGCGCAGCGCCTCTTCGAGCAGGCCGGCCTCGTAGAGAAGTTCGTAGCGCTCCAGAACATTCTCTTCATTGAACGCCCGGCCCCTGGCGCCGAACAGAAGATTGACCCGCATTCTGCGGGAAAGGCCGGAGGAGGAGGCTCCGTCCGGCGATTCAGAGACCCAGTTCTCGAGCCCGGGCGCGATCGTTTCCTCAATGATCGCCGGGGCGCCTTTTCGCCAGTCTTCCCAAGGGAAGAAATCATGCCAGCTGCGCCAGAGGCCGCCACGCCGATCGGCGTCCTGGCCGATGCGGGTCAGCGCCAGATAGCCCACCGACACCACATGCGGGTCACGGTCGCCGGCCCGGGCGTGTCGTCCGCGATCGCCGAACGTATAGAGTTGCTCGACATAGCCGAGCGGCGCGCCGGTTTGTTCGGCGACCCATTCGCGCAGTCCGATTTCGAAGGTGCGATGCCGGATCGGATCGAACGGTCCGGAGGGCAGGGCGGCGACGCCGGCCGGCCCGTCGGCGCGCGTCGTCAAAATCAGCGGCTCGTCGACGCGGATGGCGACGATCGCGGCGGTCAGACCGATTTCGACGGGCGGCGAAACTGGCGCAAACTCAGGCGCGGGCTGGCTACGCGTCGGCGAATTCGAGGGCGAAAGGCGCTCCCTCATAGCAGTCGGCCCCTCGTCCGATCGCGGCGATCGCGGCCGACATTCGCCCGCCTCGGCCGAGCCTTTCGTCGGCGATCGCGACCAGCCGCCGGTTCGGGGTCGCGGTCGGCGAGACGCGGCGCAGTTGGCGCGCGATGTCCATTTCGCTGCGGCGTGGCGTCAAGGCGCAGGCCGCGACGAAGGCCGCTGCGGGCGAGCGGCTCACCCCGGCGTAACAATGAATGACAAGCGGCGCGGAGCGGTCCCATTCTTCAAGAAAAGCCAACAGCCGATCGATATGTTCTTCGCCGGGGAGGATGTGGCCCTCCCGCGGCGCGTCGATATCAGAGACTGCGATCCGCAAATGGCGCTCTGGCGCGATTTCGCAAGGTCGAACAAGCGACGCCCCGGCCGTGAGAATGGTGACCAGCGAGCGCGCGCCGCTGTCGCGCACGGTGTCGACCACCTTGGTCAGCGAACAGACGTAAAGGCGCCCATCCGACATGTCGCTCCTCGGCGTTCGTCTTCAACTTTCGTCGACCGCCCGGAATCGAGCGAGAAAACGCGCCTCCGTCTCCGCGATGGGCGCCGGGGCGAGTTCGTCCATGAAGGGCTGCGGCGGGATCGCCGGGCGGCCGAAGATGCGCTCGGCTTCGCGCCGTGTAAAGCCCGCGAGCGTCACCGCCTCGAAAAAAGCGGCGGCGCGGTCGGCTTTCTTGCAGAGCAGCCGCAGCGCCGGCGAAGGAGAAGGCGGCAGAGAGAAACGCAAGAGAATTGCGCCGAGGATGCGGTCCTCCACCGCCTTGTAGGCGTCGCCGATCACCGCCTTGAACGGCGAGATCATGTCGCCGATCACATATTCCGGTGCGTCATGGAGCAGCATGTAGAGCCGCTCGGTTCGGGCGAGCGTGGGATCGAGCGCGCTCGCGATCCTTTCGACGAGCAGGCTGTGTTGCGCGACGGAGAAAATATGCGGCCCGACGGTCTGGCCGTTCCAGCGCGCGACGCGCGCCAGCCCATGCGCAATATCTCCGATCTCAACATCGAGCGGCGACGGGTCGAGGAGATCGAGCCGGCGCCCGGACAACATGCGCTGCCAGGCGCGGGGGGCTTCGCCGCGCGCCACGCGCCGGCCCTTCATTGAGGGGGAGCGCGTTGCGTCAGCCAGCGTCGCCCCCCACATGCCGATGACACCCGACCAAATGGTCGTCGACCATGCCGACCGCCTGCATGAAGGCGTAGACGATCGTCGGGCCGCAGAATTTGAAGCCGCGCGCCTTGAGGTCCTTGGAAAGCCGTTCGGACAGAGGCGTTTGCGTCGGCACGTCGCTCATCCGCGACCAATGATTGACGATCGGCTTCCCGTCGGCGAACGCCCATAGATAATTCGAGAAGCCGATCGTCGCCTCGATCTCGAGCCACGCCTGCGCCGACAGCACGGCGCCTTCGATTTTTGCGCGATTGCGCACGATTGCATCATTGCTCATCAGCGCCCCGATTCGGGCCTGATCGAAACGCGCCACCTTGTCGGGATCGAAGCCGGCGAAGGCGGCGCGAAAAGCCTCGCGCTTGCGTAGAATCGTGATCCACGACAGCCCGGCCTGAAATCCGTCGAGGATCAGCTTTTCGAAGAGCGCCCGGCTGTCGCGCTCGGGCCGCCCCCATTCATTGTCGTGATAGTCGAGATAGAGCGGATCGGCGCCCGGCCAGGGACAACGCGTCACGCCATCGATGCCGGACAGGACCGTCAGGTCGCGCCAGCCTGCCGGCTGTTCCCTGACTCGCGCCAAGAGGCCATCCTTTCGAAACTTGATCCGTGCGAGGGCGGCGGAGAACGCCGCGCCGCGGCTTTATCGCGCGTTCGGATTGCGTTCACAACCAAGTTGGGACTATCGTCGCGGCGGCGGAGGCAGATGGCGCGCGTCCTGCTTTGTGCGCCCTCGCAATCACTGCGGCTCGGTTCGCGCCGTCCATCGATGGAGATTTATATGGGGATCGCTGTTTCTCACGCCGCGGCCGGCCTTTTCGCCCTAGCCGTCGGCGTGGTCGCCGGTTCGGAGGCGGCCTATGCGCAGGCCAACGTATTGAAGGAATGCGGCTCGCAATATCAGGCCGCCAAGGCCGCCAATGAACTTGCCGGACAGAGCTGGCAGGATTTTTTGAAAGCCTGTCGCGCGCGGTTGGCCGAGCAGGCGAAGCCCGCCGAGGAGCAGCCCGCCGAACCCAAGCCCGCCGAACCCAAGCCCGCCGAAGCCAAGCCCGAAACGCCGCCGCCCGCCGCCGCTGAAGCGCCGCCGCCCGCCGCCAAGCCCGCCGAGCCGCCGCCGGTGACCGAGGCGAAGCCGCCCCAGGCGCCGCCCGCGACGGAGGCGGCCAAGCCGGCGCCGGACTCGAAAACCGCAACGCAGGAGCGCCAGAAGAAATGCGCCGCCGAATGGAAGACGAAAAAGGCCGAGTTCAAAAAGGCCGGTTCAAAAATCACCTGGCCGAAATATTGGAGCGAGTGCAATAAGCGGCTTAAAGCCGCAGGCGAATAACGCCCGGTCAGGCGAGCTAAAAAACCCGACGGCTTTTGCTGTCGGGTTTTTCGTGCGCACTTGCTCGGCGGCGAGTCGCATGGCAAAGGCTCTTGGCAGAGGAACGAAACCTACCGACAAACGAGGGCGCGCGTTTGGACAAGGCCGAATTGCGAAAATTGCAGTCTTTCCTGCGCCGCTCGCTCGGCAATGACGGCATTCGCGTCGTCGCGGATCCAAAAAATCCCGACGATGCGGCGGCGCATCTCGGCGAACGCAAAATCGCTTCGATCTCGGTCGACGACGAGGATGGAGATCGCTCCTTCGCCTTCGAGATGAAAATCCCGGTCGGACGCGAGGCGCTGCAATCCTATTTGCGCAAGCTGTTCGAGAATGACCGCCTGTCGATCGCGGCGCGCGGGCGCAAGACCGATTCCGTCGAGCTCAACGCCGATGGCGAATTTCTCGGCGTCATTTCGGCCGACGACCCGAAGCTTTCGAGCTTCACGCTGCAAATCGCGATTCTCGATTTCGATCTCGAGGACGAGTGAGCGCGGCGAAGGTCGCCGGCTCTCGATCGCCGTCTGCTTGCATCGCTCGCGTCAAAATCCCGGCAGTCGAAGCTCTGCGCGCAAACCGGCGGCCGGACTGTCGTCGAGGCGCAGCGAGCCGCCATAGGCGGCGGCGAGATCGACGACGATCGACAGGCCAAGACCCGATCCGGGCTTGGTCTCGTCGAGCCGCCGGCCGCGCTGCGTCGCCGCCGCGCGAAGATGCGGCGCAAGTCCTGGCCCGTCGTCGTCGATCGTGAAGCGCAGCGCCGGCCGCGCCGCTTCGCCGCCGTCGACGGAAACCTCGATCGTTACGCTGCTCTTTGCCCATTTGCCGGCGTTGTCGAGCAGATTGCCGATCATTTCTTCAAGGTCCTGGCGTTCGCCAAGAAAGCGCAATTGCGGATTGGCGCCGCCGGAGAAGATCACGCCCTTGTCGCCATAGATTTTGCTGAAGGCGCGCAGCAAGGCCTCGATTGACGGCGCGACCGGCGTCGCCGCGCCAAGCGCGCCCCCGCGCGCGGCGGCGCGGGCGCGATCGAGATAGAAGGAAATCTGGTCGCGCATGATCTGCGCTTGTTCCTGAACCTTCTGCGCGAGCTGGCCCGGCGCGGAGTCGGCTTCGTTGACGATGACGGAGAGCGGCGTCTTCAGCGCATGGGCGAGATTGCCGACCTGGGTGCGGGCGCGTTCGAGAATGTCGCGATTGGCGCTGATCAGCAGATTGAGCTCGTCGGCGAGCGGCGCGACTTCGCTCGGATATTTGCCCATGATGCGCTCCCACTCGCCACGGCGGATCGATGCGAGTTCGCGCTGCAACTGCCGCAGCGGACGCAAGCCGAAACGGACCTGAAACGCGGCGCCGATGGCGAGCGCGATGGCGAGCGCGGCGAAGGCGACGGTCAAGGCAAAGCGAAATCGCGCGATCTGCTCTTCCATCTCTTCGCCGCTGCCGGCGACCTGCACGAGATAAATGCCGACGTCGCCAACGTCGATGATGCGCTCGACAATGCGCAACCGTCGCCCGTCGGGTCCCTGCGCATAGCCGCGACGAAACCCGCCGATTTCCGCCGCGACGCCAAGGTCCGAGAGCTTCGGCAGCGTTCCGGCGAAGAGCGAGCGCGACGCTTTTATTTCGTGCGATTTGTCGTCGAGCCGGGTGATCTGCCAATACCAGCCGGAACCCGGCAATTCGAATTGGGGATCGCCGAGCTGGCCGGGGCCGGTGCGTCCCTCCTGGCCGGATTCGGAAACGTCGGCGACGATGGCGCGCAGATAGACGTCGAGGCGCCGTTCGAAAACTTCTTCGGCTTCGCTTCGGTAATAGGCGGTGAGAAGAATGCTGGCGACGAGCAGGACGACGAGGCTCATCGCCGCCGCCGTCAGAAAGAGCCGCGCCGCGATGGAGCGAAAAGAGCCGATCGCCAGGCCGCGCATGGGCCTAGCGCTTGTCGCCGGCGTCCTGTGCCGGCGCGGCCGCCATATAGCCCAGGCCACGCACGGTCTGAATCAGGTCGACGCCAAGCTTCTTGCGCAGCCGGCCGATGAAGACTTCGATCGTGTTGGAGTCGCGATCGAAATCCTGATCGTATAGATGTTCGATGATCTCGCTGCGCGACACGACGCGTCCGCTGTGATGCATCAGATAGGCGAGCAGCCGGTATTCATGCGACGTGAGCTTCACCGGCGCGCCGTCGACGACGACGCGGCCGGCTTTGGTGTCGAGTCGGACCGCGCCGCAGACGATCTCATTCGTCGCATGGCCGGTGGCGCGGCGCAGCAGCGCGCGGATCCGCGCCAGCACTTCCTCCATGTGGAAAGGCTTCGCGACATAATCGTCGGCGCCGGCGTCGAAGCCCTGCACCTTGTCGCTCCAGCGGTCGCGGGCGGTAAGGATCAGCACCGGCATGTCGCGTCCGGCGGCGCGCCATTCTTCGAGAATGGTCACGCCGTCCTTCTTCGGCAGGCCGATGTCGAGAACGACGGCGTCATAGGGCTCCGTCTCGCCGAGATGCCAGCCTTCCTCGCCGTCGAAGGCGCGGTCCACCGCATAGCCGGATTGTTCGAGCGCGCGAACGATCTGGCGGTTCAAATCCTTGTCGTCTTCAACAACGAGCAGCCGCAACGAGTCCTCCCTGCATGCCTGGGCTCAGTAGTCTATAGCGCCGGTATGAGCCCGGCCGCTGAAAGCGTCGACGCGAATTTTGACAATATGGCCATCGCGGCGCAGCAGGCTGATCTCATAGATAAGTCCTTCGCCCAATTGGCACAGTTTCGCGCCCAGCGGCTCGCCTTGCAGCCGCACGGCGGCCTCCCGCATGCTTCGGAACGGATCGGCGAGCTTATGCGCTTCGATCTTGCCGCGCGCCTGCGCCATGGTGAAACATTGCATATGCGCGGGAGGCGGATCTTCGGCGCGCGCCGAACATGCGGCGGCGGCCGTCGCCGCGAGGGCGGCGACGGCGAACGTCCGTAGTGCAAAACATCCGGCGGCCGGCATACGCCTCTCCCCGCCGCATATTCGGCCGAAAGCCATGAATGCGCAATGAATAGCCGCGCCCCCGCCGCGCTCAGCTTCCGGAAGCGCGGCAGGCGTCTCGCGTTTTCTTGTAATCGACGATCATCGCGGCGAGAGGCGCGCCCTTGGGCAATGCCCTCAACTGCTTCGCCGCGAGTTTCTGGTCTGCGAGCGAATAGGCGACGAGCGGCGGACAGCCGCCGCCCGTCGATCGGCACGCCGCAACGGCGAAGCTAAAAACGACCAAGATCGAGATCTTGCGAAACATCCTCGACGCTCCTGCGCTCGACCATGATTTCCGCCTGCCGCTTCGCGGCGCGCAAATCCGCTTCGTCGCGGCGCGCCTTTTCCTCCTCGCCGCCGCCGGCGACGAGGCGCGCGAGCAAGGCGCGCCCCAGACCGTAGAGGACGAGGCCGGCGACGACGACGAGACCGAGTTCGGTCAGCCGCGACATGTCACGCGGTTCCGGGCGGCGTCGACGTAATGCTGCGCATGATCGCCATCAGCGCCGCCGATCCGACGGCGACGGCGCCGGCTTTCGGATCATTGAGGACGGCGATCCAGTCGGTCGAGGCGAGCGCGCCGAAAAGCGCGACAAGTCCGGCCGCGATATAAGTGCGATAGCCTTGCATGTTGAACTTCCTTTCGTAATGCCGGAAAGCCGCCGGCGCGGTTTCACTTGCGGCCGAGCACGCGCGAGACGAATGGGTCCATGGCGAAGGCGGGGCCGGGATCGCGCTTACGCGTCGGCGCGATGTCGTCATGACCGGCGATTTCGGCGATGCCATAGGTCTGGCAGATCGCTTTCGCGATATCGACGGCGGCCGAGATTTGAACGGCGGGATAGATCATCCAGGGCTTCTGCGCGCCCTTGTCCAATTTATGCGCGAGCATCGCCACTTGGCTCGCCGGCACGCTTCTTCCGTTGCAGTCGGCGAATTTGCCATTGGCGAGCTTCGTCAATGGACCGGGATTGGTGAGCTCGATGCCGATCGAAAATGAGTTGCAGTTCGAGCGCCGTTTCCAAACGCTTTTACCGGCGTGCCACGCGACGCGATTGAAGGGCGCGAGCTGAGTCGCCGTTCCGTCGAGATGGATGACGAGATGCGCCGAGGCTTTCGCATTCGGATTGCACAGTCAGGAGATCGCGCCCGTCGCCGATTGAGAGGCGGTGTAATGCATGATCAGCAGCGAGGGTTTGAGAACGCCGCTGACGTTTGGCGTCGGCCTTTGCGCGACCGGCTTGTCGTCGAGATGCAGGACATGATTCTTCACGGCGTAGGCCATGAGCCGACTCCTTCCAGTTTCGTCGAATGGGCGTGTTGAGGCGCGCGAACTCTCTCGCGCGTCGCCGGCGATTCACGGCTCGATGGGAGTCGAGCGGGAGCGCCGCCAGTTCTTGGTCAGGGTTCGCCTGGGGGCGCCTGAATCAGAAGAATTCGAAGATGATGGCGTAGCCGGCGCCGCCTGCGCCGCCGGCGCCGGACGCCGCGCCGTTGCGCGACGCGCCGCCCCCGCCGCCGCCGCCGCCACAGAGTCCGCCTGCGCCGCCCGCGCCCGGCGCGGTGAGATCGGCGGCGCCGCCGCCGCCCCCGCCGCCCGCTTGTTCGAGCGGACCGACGCCGTTCGACCATGCGCCGCCAGCGCCGCCATCCTTGACGCCGCCCGTCATTCCCGCGCTTCCTGCGTTGGCGGCGCCGGCGACATAAACCGTGCCGCCGGCGCCGCCATTGACCGGCGTATTGCCGGCGGTAATGCCGCCGCCGGCGCCGCCGCCGGAAGGACCGGGCAGATTGAGGCCGCCAGCGCCGGCTGTCGCGCCGGTCGCTGAACAGCCGCCGCCGCCGGAGCCGAAGGGCAGGGAAAGATTGGCCGCGCCCGCGGCGGCCGAGCCGCCGCCGCCGACTCCTAACGCGCCAGCGCCGCCCGTCGCGCCTGAACCGTTCGCGCCCGCCATGACGGGCGAACCGCCAGCGCCGCCGCTGGAGCCGCCGCCGATCTGTCCGCCCGCGCCGGACCCGCCGCCGAAGGCGATCAACAAGGCGCCGAAGGATGTGTTGCCACCCGTCGCGCCATTCGCCCCGGCGCTGGAGTCGACCGTCTGCGGCGCGCCGCCTGCGCCGCCCGCGCCAATCATAATCGCTTGCGAAGCGCCGATTTGGGCGGCGGCAAAGCGGCCGCGCGCGGGTGCGCCGCCGCCGCCGCCCGCGCCAAACAGCAACACATCGGCGAAGCGCAGGCCGGGCGTCGGCGTATAGGTTCTGCTCGACGCAAAGACGCGGACCTTCGTCGGGCCGCCGCTCGGAAAGGCGACTTCGCCAGTCGTCCTGTCGACGACGACCGCTTCCTTCCAGGTTGCGCCGTCGGCGGAGACCTTGACGTGAAAATCGTCGTCGCCGGTCAGGCCCGTTTCGGCGCGAGCGGAAGAGCTCGATTCATAAAGTTGGGAGACGGTTTTTGCCGCGCCTTCCTTGTTGAGCGCGAAGCGCAGATCGCCGGAGCCGCCTTCGCCGACAGTTCTTGCGGTAAACAGCGTCGCATTGAGTTTCGCGAGCAGCGGATTGGCGACGTCGGCGGTTGCGCCGACGCCGAGCAGCGAAAGATTCTGCAGCTGGCGAAACGACAGGCCGCAATCGATCCATGCGGCGCCGTCATGGAGCAGCAGGAGCTGTTCCGCTTCGACATAGGCGCGCCAGCCGGGCTGCGGCGAAAGAAAACTCCAGCCGCCCGCAAGAAATGTCGCGATCTGATCGCTCTTGCCGGCAAAGTCGCCCGTCGCGCCGGCGCCGATAAGCAAACGATCGCCTTCCGTCGGCGTTGTCGGCGGCGACGTCACGTTTCGGGCTGAGACCGCGAGCTGCGTCAGCGCATCGATCAGCGCCAGGGCTTCATTATGCGTGACGTGTTTTTGCGCTTGCGCCGCGTCGAGAAAGGGCAGCGCAAGATGCGTGGTTTGCGTCATCGTTTCGCCTATTGGACGGTGAGAGTCGTCGTCAGCGGAAAGCCGCGTCCGACCGTCGCGCTCATTTGATAGAGCGAGAGCGTCAGTTCGCTTTGCGGCGCGCCGAAATCGGCAAGTTCATCGGCGGCAGGGTAAAGAAGCGTCGCTGCCGCTGCGGTCAGCGTGCGCTTGTCGCTCCCAGGCAGCGCGATGTCGGCTTGGTAGGATTCGCTTTGCTCGCCGAGCGGAATGTCGAACGCTTCCCAGGCGTCGGAATCGAGCCGGCCACGCCGCGTGAAGTCGATGACGATTCCCGCCGGCGTGCGCAGCGCCCGCGCTTTGGTCGGCGGATAGGGACGTAGAGCCTTGTTCGTCGCCGTGACCGTCGGCTGAACGAAGATCGGCTCGGCATAATCGCGATTGACTGGGCCGATGCGATAGGCGATCGGCGCGCCGATGTCCGAGACCTTTCGCGCCAGCGGCGCGATTGCGTCATTGAGCAGCACGATTGTCGAACCGGCCGGCGCGACCCGCGCCGCGAGATGTTCTTCGCCGCCGAGTCCGCGAATGAGCCGCGACAGGCGATAGGTCCTTTCACCGATCAGCTCGGCTTGCGCGAAAGCGAAAATCTCCCACTCGTCGTCGACGCGGATCGCCATCGCCGTGCGTCCCGCAAGCGCGGCGAGATCGCCGACCGACGAGAGTTCTCCGGCGCCGATTTTCACGGTGACGGCGTTGCCCCTGTCGAAACGCCCGAGCGGACCGGCGTTCAAGACATCGAGCGTCTCGCCGATGATCGCGCGTTTTTCGATTGTCGCGACCTGGTCGTAGCCGGCATCGAAGCTGGATGCGCTTCTCCATATTGCAAGAGGGCCTGGCCATGGATCGGCGAAGGCCGCGACATAGGAGAGCGCCTTCTCGTCGCGCGCGAGCGCGAGATCGAGAATTTCCACCCGCGCCGGGCCGACGATTTTCGGCGAAACGACATTGGCGCGTCGAAGCAGCGGCGCCGCCGCGTCGTAGACCGAAGCATCCGCCGCGCGGGCGCTGATCCGCCGCGCGGCGCCGTCGGCGACGCGCTGGATTTGAAACAGCCGGTTTCCGCCCGCCGCCCCGAGCCTGATAAGATCGCCGGGCTGCAAGGCGATGAGGCCCCGCCGCACTGCAAATTCCGCGGTCTCGCGTCCGATCCACAAATCCTGGAGCCAGATTTCCGCGAGCGCCTGGGCATTGGCGCGATGCGTCATCACCGCCGCCTGCGCTTCGCTTTGTCGCGCCGAACGGCCTTCGAGTCTGCGCGACAGGACTCGCGCCGTCTGGAAGTCGTTTTCGGAATCGGAGAAGGAGAGCGCAATCTCGTGGGGCAGTTCGCTTTCCTGCGTGCGAGTCAGCGTGACGAGCGACGCGGCTTTTCCGCCGACAAGATCGTCGTCGCCGATGTCGCGCACCGGCTGACCTCGCCGCTCGACGAAGCGCAATGCGCCGCCGTTCGCCACCGCTTCAAAGCCAAAGAGCGCGGCGAGCGGATCAATCGCCTCGCGCGGCGACATCGGCCGCTCCAGCACATAGCCGTCGACGAATCCGCCGATGTTCGGACGCTGCGCAACGACTTCGGGCGCGGAACCCGCGGCGGCGAGCGTCGGCAGCAGGCGATCGAGCGGCGCGCCTTCGAGGCGCCCGTTCAGCCAATGGCCGGTCTCCCAATTGGCGGCGTCGCTCCATACGTCGCTCTGAGTGGGAAAGGCGGGGAAGGGGCGGGCGTCCCAGCACCAGATATGCAGCCGCGACGGATCGACCATCGGTCCGCCATAGACGCTCGACGTCGGATTGCGCGCGGCGCCGCCAGGAGAAGACGGATCGAAATGCGCGATCATCGCCTCGATGAATCGCGCCTGCATGAGATCGTCGCGGCCATTGCGCGAGAAATAAGGGAGCCCGCCTTCGCTCGATCGCGGATCGGGAAAGACATTCGGCGCATTGGCGCCGCGATCGACCGCGGGGCATCCGGTCTCGACGATCCAGATCGGCTTTGATTGCGGCGTCCACGCGGTCGGCGCGGCAAGCTCGGCGCCGCCGACTCGCTCATAATGCGGCTGCGACCACCAGGACAGAATGTCCTTCTGGCGAAAGACCCAAGGCTTACCGAGCCCGTCGCTGATCGGCGCGCGATCCTGCGCCGCGCGCGCATTGGCGTCGGCGTAATACCAGTCGTAGCTTTCGCCCGAGTCGACGCGCGATTTGAGATAGGCGAGCTCGTAAATGCTCGCCGCTTCCTGTGCGTCGAGATGGGCGTCGCCGTCGCGCCAGTCGGAAAGCGGCCAATAGACGTCGATCCCGACGAAGTCCACGGCGCTCGACGCCCACAGCGGATCGAGCGGAAAGCGCACTTCGCCGCTTGCAGAAACATGCGCGCCATATTCGGTCCAGTCTGCGGAATAGGAGATTTTGGTTGGCGCGCCGAGGATCGTTTTCGCTTCCGCGGCGAGCGCCGTCAGCGCCGCGACGGCGGGATATTCGCCCGGACCCGAACGCACGCGCGTCAGGCCGATCAGTTCGGAGCCGATGAGGAAGGCGTCGACGCCGCCAGCGGCGACGCAAAGATTGGCGCAATGCAGAAGAAAATCGCGATAGCGCGTAAAGAAAGCGTCGAGCTGCGTCGCCGCCGCGGCGCTCCCGTCAGGCGAACCGGGCCGTCCAGGCGCCGGATCGCAAGTGATGCGTCCCCGCCAGGGAAACACCGGCTGTCCGATCGCGCCCGTATAGGGATCGGGCAACGCATTGCCCGGCGGCACGTCCATCATCACGAAGGGATAGAAGGTCACCGCAAGACCGCGCGCCTTGAGGTCGGCGATCGCCGCGATGACCGACGCGTCGCTCGGCGTGCCGCCATAGGCGGAGCGTCCGTCGATTTGCGACACAAGTCGCGCGGTCGAACGAACCAGTCCGGCGACCGACCAATCCGGCGGCCAGAAGGGGCCGAGCAGAAAGTTGAACTGACCGATGGTTTTGAAGAGCGAGTCAATGCGCGGCGCGATCGCGCAATGTTCGGCGCGAAGATCGTCGCCGAACCAGGCGACGACCAGCGCGACGCTTTCGAGATTGGGGCAGAGCGCCTGCAAGGCGTCGATCGAGGCGGCCCAGTCGGTCGCCGCGGTGAGCTGATGGCGATTTTCGGCGGCGGTGGCGCCAGGCGAATAGAAATTGAGTTTGAGGCCAGGGTGATAGCCGGCTTCCGACGCGCCGGGAATAAGATCGACCGCTCTTATCAGCGCGCCGATTCCGTTGACCGGCTTCACCACTTCGAAGGTGAATTGCGGAATGCGATTGCCGAAAGCAGCGAGCGGCAGATCGTCAAAAACGATATAGGCGAGTCCGCGATAGGCCGGCGCGTTTTCTGCTCCTTCTTTGGCCGCGATCAGCGGATCGGGCTCTTGATCTTCGGTTCCCATATAGATGCGGATCGGCAAAGTTGTCATGTCGAGCTCGGACCCGTCGGCCCAGATTCGTCGCACGAAGACGATCGGTCCTTCGCACAGTCCGATCGCGAAATTCGCGAAATAGGAATAGGTGAATTGAATGTTGAGGACCTCGCCGCCGCCGCCGCCCTTGCCCTGTTGCTGCGCCTGACCAAAGGAGACGTTGACGCGTTCGAGAAAACGCGTCGCCCAGATCATCTGGCCGCCGATGCGCGCCCTTCCATAAATGCGCGGCACGCCGGCGCCTTCAGTGGACGTAATCCCGTCCATCGATTTGAGCCGTGGACCGATTGAATAGCGCGGCGAGGCGTGCGGTTGCAGCACCGAGTCGATGACGGAGCCGCCGAATCCGCCGAGGAGCCGGCCGATCGTGGAGCCGACAGGTCCGCCGATCGCGCCGCCGGCGACCGAGCCGATGGTCTGCAGAACAAGTGTGGCCATGAGGGTCTCGCACAGAATCAGCATTGTCATTCCCGACAGGCCGGAGGCCTGATCGGGAAATCAGAGCAGCTTCATGAATCTCAGGATATGTTCTGCGTTCCCGATCGCGCCCGTCGCGCGCGTCGGGAACGACAGACGTGTAGCTTCTTCAATCCGCAACGCCCGGAAAGGCGAAGGCGGCGACAAGCTGCTTGCGCCAATGCGCGCCGATCGCGACTTCCGCCACGCAGGCGCCGGCATGCGCGTGAATCATATGTGTCGCCGAGGTCGCGACGCCGAGATGTTTCGCCGGCAGATAGTCGCGAAAGCGAAACAGGAGAGTATCGCCCTCGCGAAACTCGCTTAAGGCGACCGAGCCGAAATGCCGTTTCGCGGCGTCAAACAAAGTCTCGGTGCCCGAAGCCTCGGCCCAATCCGGCGTGTATGGCGGCGCCGCTTCCGGTTCTTCACCGATCACCTCGCGCCAGACGCCGCGCACCAGTCCGAGACAATCGCAGCCGACATGGATGAGCGACGCCTGATGCGCGTAAGGCGTGCCGATCCAGCGCCGCGCCGCCGCGACGATATCGGCGCGAGTCATCTAAAGAAGCTCCCGCCGTCCATCGCCGGCGCGAGCGAACTCGGATAGGCGATGACCCGGTCATTGCCGGGCATATGCGGAAAGCCGCGGAAGTTGACGATATTGCCGAACTTCAAGAGACAGGTTGTCGGCGACTTGTCGCATCCGGCGGTCATCAGAACTTCGTCGCCTGCGGTGATGGCGCCGCCGGGCGTTGTCCATAGAGCGACGGTCGCCCGCAAATTCTCCTGACGATGCGACTTCACCGTGAATCGCGCGTCTAGATTGGCGCCGCTGGCGAAGGAAAAAACGCCGCCGGCAAAAAAGCCGCTGTCGAAATTTTGCGATAGATCGATGTCGATCACGCCGCCGGCGAAGGCGGCGACGACTCCCGTCGCGTGAAAGCCTGGCGTAGTTAGATTGAAGCCGCAGCGCGCATCGCCGAGATCGGCGGAGCAATTGCGCTGAAAGGCGCGGCCCTGCTGCTGATCGAAGAGATGCGCGCTCGAACGCAGCTCCGCAGAGAAGGCTTGCTCGCCGCGACGCACTTCGCCGATCGTCGCAATGTCCAACAAAGCGCGATCGGCGACATTGGTCCAATCGACAAGCCATGTCTCGACCGACGCGCCGTCGTAAATTCCATTCAGAAGATCGGACTCGGTAAGACTGTCATCGCTCAAGGCGCCGGCGGCTTCGCCCGTTCCCGGCGCAAAGCCGACGCCGGATTCGAGCTGCGACGCCGAGAGCCCGGTGTTGGCGCGAAAGGTGACGCCGTTGAAGGTCAGATCGCGATCATGGTCGGTAAAGCCCATCACCGTCGCGTCGTTTCGCGACACGCGCCAGCACTGGCAGAATGTCGTGGCGCGCCGATCGAGCTTCGCCTGCATCGAAGGAGAGAGCGACAACATGAAGTTTTTTCCAGTTGATTGATAATTCCCGCGTCATTGCGAGAAGCGCGGCGACGAAGCAATCCAGAGCCGTGGGCGCGACTCTGGATCGCTTCGCTCGCAATGACGGGTGGCCTATGGAACTATCTCGATGATCGGAATATTGGGAATCGCGCCGGCTTCGAACGCCTGCATGTCGATTTCCAAAAAGTCCGTATCGAAGCGCGCTGGCACGTCGAAGTAAAAGCCGGCGGTGACGATGGCGTCCGTCGCGGGAATCGCGCTTGGCGCGAAAGACGCGATCCCCGTCACGGCGTCGACGCTCACGTCAAGCGCCGATTGTTCGACGCCATCGACCGCGATGCGCGCCGTTCCCGCGACCGGCTTGACGATGTCGCGCGCATAGGGCGAAAACACGCCGCCATATGTCTTCACAAGCTGGAAGGCGGCGCGCGCGCCGTCTCCCGTTCCTATGATTTGGTCCGTCGGGCTCGGCGCGGCGCCGGGCGGACAGGAGGCGCAGTCGGCGCGGTCGCGCCAGCGAAAGCCGTAAAGCCGACCGCGCCGTTCCTCGAAAAATTCGATGATCTGCGCAAGCTGCGCGAGACTCTTAACGCCATAGCCCGCTTCATAGCGTCGCCGCGAATGAGCCTAGCGGGCGTTGCGCGCTTCGCGATTGGAGCCGAGCGTGACGATTTCGGTGCGCCGCTCAGGCCCGCCGCGTCCGCCTAAAGAAACATCGAGCGGAAAGCGAACCTCGTGAAAATCGCTCATGCCGGCTGCGCCTCGTTATAGATTGCGCTGGCCGCGCGCGACGGCGCGCGCCAGCGCGCCGGTAATCTGCGCTTCGGAGTTGCGGAAACTTTCGACATCCTGCGCCGCGATGTTGACGGTGACCGAAACCGGGCGCGCGCCGCCGCTCTGCGCGACGACGCCGAGCCTGCCGTCCGAACCGCGGGCGAGCGGCATGACCGCCTCGGCGCCGCGTTCGCCCATCAGCCCGATCGCGCCGCCGTTCGCGAAATAGGTTGGGCTCGCGACGACCCCGCCTTGCGCGAAGGGCAAGATGTTTCCGGCGCCGCTGAAGGCGCCGGAGAATAGGCCGCTCAAGCCGCTGACCAGTCCTTCAGCGAGCGCCTTGGTTCCCTCGCGCAGCGCCAGGCGCGCCAGAGATTGCGCGATCGTCGAGAGCACGTCGTTGAAGCTGCGGCCGCTCGCCGACGCCGAGCCGAAGCCGAGTTGCAGCGTCTTCGAAACATTCGCGGCCGAGACGTTGATCTGATCGAGCAACAGCTTTGTCGTGCGCAGATCCGGCGTCGCGATCGGCGCATTGGCGCCGGCTTCGTTGAACGGATCCGGAAACGGGTCGAAATTCGTCGTCATGTCGATCCTGCGGAGTCGGGAAAACGGCGCATCAATTCGTCAAGCGCGGCGCGCGAGGGCGCGCCCGGCGCCTTGCCGTAAACGCCCTCCGCCGCGCAAAAGAGTTCGCGCGGCGTCATCGACCAGAAGTCGCGCGATGAATGCCGCAGGACGCCCAGCCCGAAGGCCATGGCGCGCACGAAGGGAAAAGGCGCGCGTTGAGAGGGGCCACGCGCCAATCCTTCCGCTTGCATCAGGCGTCCTGCGGCGTCGGAGGGTTTGCAGGGGCGCCGTTCTCCGGCCCATCGCCGAAGGTCGCGGCGAGGAGGTCGGCCGCGATGCGCACATAGCCTGCAAGCCCGTCCGAAACTTTCATTCTGGCGACCTCTTCGTCGCTGATGTCATGCCCCGCGCCGCGAAGGCCGCAGCCGATGATGCGCAGAATGTCGCGCGCCGCGAGCCGTCGCTCTTCGAAGCGGCCGGCGAGCGCGATGAGATCGCTGGCGCCAAAGCCGCTCTCGAGTTCGGCAAGCGCGCCGAGCGTCAGGCACAGCCTGAATGTCCTGCCGTCGAACGTTGCGTCGATTTCGCCGCGCTTTGTGTTCGCCATGTTTTCCTCACAATGCCGCGAAGGCGAGCGCGCCCGCTGATTCGAGCGAAATGTCGAAGGTGACTTCCGCAGCATATTCGCCGCGGTAGTCGAGATTGGCGATTTGGAAGAGGCCGGAGAGAACGCCGAAATCGGGAATGACGATCTGCCACTCGCGTAGCAGCCCGTCAAAAAAGGTCTGGCGCAGCAGCGCATCCGAGGCCTGATCCTTGAAGACGCCGGTTCCCGAGACGCTCGCGCGCTTCACGCCGGCGCCGTCGAGCAATTCGCGCCAGCGACCGCTCGACTCGGCGTCGGTCACATCCACGCTGTCGGCGTTGAGGGCGAGACGGCGCGTGCGCAATCCGCCAATCGTGACGAAACTTGCGCCGTCGCAGATTTTGAGCAGCAGATCCTTGCCTTTCTGGGCGGACATTACGAGGCTCCGTTAAAGATATTCGGTCGTGGCGCGAAAGCGCAGATTGACCCGGGCGAAGCGGCCGTTCTGGTCGCGGCGCGTCTCCATGGATTGGAATCGCAAATCGATCAGCCGATGGTCTTGCAGATTGAGCGGCGCCTCATTGAGGAGACCGACGATGCGCTGGGCGAGTTCGAGCGCCTCGGATAATCCGCGCATCGTCGACGTGACGCCGAGGGTGAAGAATTGCTCGGCGCCGGGCGAAAGATCGGCCGACCAGTCGCGCAGCTGCACGTCGGCGAAGAGCACATAGGGCGGCTCGACGCCGCGCGGCGCCTCGTCGTAGAGCTTGTCGCCGAGCGCGGCGGCGAAGCCTGAATCCGCGAGAAGAAAAGCGCGGATCGCCTTGCGCAGCGCGACGACGGGTGAAGCGCTCATGTCGATTCCCTTAAGAAAGCTCTTCGCATTGGCAAATCAGAAAGCGCCGACGCTCGTCGGGATCGACAACGGATTGGATGCGAAGCTTGCGGTCGCGAAAGAGGAAGCGCATGTCCTTTGCGACGCCGTCGCGCCAGCGGATGGTCACCACATGGCTTGTCGTTTGCTCGTCGCGCTGCTCGACGAAATCCTCGCGGGCGCCTCCCAGCGCAACGCGCGCCCAAAGATCGGTGACCGGCGCGAAGCTGCGCGAGAACCCGCCGGCGCCGTCGGGCGCGTCGATCGGCGACTCCAGCGTCACCCGATGGCGCAAGGCGCCAATTCCAGGAAAGGCGCTCACCGTAGCCGCTCCCGTCGAAACGGCGCTGCAAGCTGCGCGACCGCGTTCGGCAAGGCGTCGTCGCCATCGTCGCCGCGATGTTCGCGCCAATGCGCGACGAGGACGAGGATCGCGTGACGCAGCGGCTGCGGAACGTCGCTCGCGAGCGCGCCATAGCCGACCTCGAAGTCGATTTCGATTCCATCCGTCGCGCGTCCCGGCGCCGGCGGCGCCGAAGCGAAGCCGATGCGTCCGCCGTCGTTCGACGGCGGCGCCCGATAGCTCGCTGCAGCGAGCGTCTGCGCCACGTCGTTGGCGTCGAAAACGCGGATCGCCGTCGCCGCCTCGAAAGGCGCGAAGGGGATGTAGAGCGCCGCGCGCGAAGCAACCTCATCCGGCCAGCAGTCGAAAACGAGACGCCAGCTTTGCGTGATGAAGAAGCGCCGCGTATAGGATTCGAGCGTCATCCGCGCGGCGACGATGAGCGCCTGGATGAGTGCGTCCTCGTCGGCGCCGTCTTCGCGCAGCCATGATTTGGCGTCGGCGAGCGAGACGGGCTCGATCGCCGGCGCGCCGATCAGCATCGGTCGCATCGGGCGTCCTGCATTGTGAGAGAGAGAAAGGCCGCGACGTTCGCCGCGGCCGTGGTTGCCGGTCCGCCTTACGACGCCGCGAACTTCAGCAGCTTGATCGCCTCGAAATTCTGCACGCCGCCGCCCACCCGCTTCGTCGTATAGAACAGCACATAGGGCTTGGCGGAATAAGGATCGCGCAACACCCGAATGCCGACGCGGTCCACCACCACATAGCCGCGCTCGAAATCGCCGAAAGCGATGGAGAGCGAATTGGCGGCGGGGTCGGGCATGTCCTCGGCTTCGACGACCGGGAAATTCATCAGCGAAGCGGCGCCGTCGGCGGTCGCGGGCGGCGCCCAGATATAATCGCCGGTCGTCGTCTTGAACTGGCGCACTAGCGATTGCGCGCGGCGCCCCATCACGAATTTGCCGTTCTGGCGGAAGCCGGCGCGCAGCGCATAAACGAGATTGATGAGCGCGTCGGAAGGGTTGCTCGCGGCGAAGGCGCCGGCGGCGCCGGTCGCCACATAGCCGACATTGCCCCAGCTCCAACTCGAATCGGCGACCGTCGTATAGGAGAGAAAGCCCTTGGGCTTATTCACCCCGTCGCCGCTGACGAAGGCGGCGCCTTCCTGTTCGGCGAAGGCGGTCTGCACTTCCTCGGCGATCCATTGTTCGATGTCGACGACGGAATCGTCGAGCAGCGCCTGAGTCGCCGCCGGCATGGCGTAAAGCTCCATCGCCGGAAAGGTCATGTCGGCGAGTTGCTGATTGCCGGTCTGCGGTCGCGGATCGGCTTCCGCCACCCATCCGGCCGCCGGCCCGCTCGTCGAAAAGGCGCGGCGCAGCGAGGCGCCGGAGATTTCGCGCACGCCGGAGATGGCGCGGATCGGCGACAGCTTCGCCAGTCTGCGCAGCACTTCGCGTTCAGTCGGCAGCGGCACGAGATAGCCGCCGTCAGCGCCGGAGCCGCGCGACAGCGCCTTGGCTTCGAGCGCCTTGAGGCCGCTCGCTTCGCCGGAGCGCATATAGTGATTGAAGGCGCTTTTATGCTCGCGCCCGCTCACGTCGTCGACGATTTTGCCGCCGATGCGCGGTCGCGACATGTCGAGCGCCAAGCGGTCGAGCCGGCTCTTGGTGTCGTCGAGCGCCTGGTCGATGCGCACGAGCTTCTCTTCGGTCACGACATCGGCGCCGAGACGGCTCTCGAGCTGCGTCAGACGCTCGTCGTTCGTCTGCTTGAAGGCGCTGAAGGCGCGATTGAGATCGGCGAGAATGTCGTCGCCGGCGGATTTGGTTTCAACTGCTGACATGTGTAGAGCCTCATGCTTGGCGCCGGCGTGAAAAAAGATCCCCGCGCGACTCGCGTCGCCGGGATGAAGTCCGCGCGGGGGAATTCCGTCTTGGAATGAGTCGATTGCGCCCGACGGCGAGAGCGCGGATCGATGTGGCCGCTCAGGAGCTTTTGGACACGCGTCGTAACGCATGGGCGAATTCAAGCTCGGCGCGCTGCGCTCTTAAGCGCGCGAGCTTCGCGACAAGCGTCTCCATGCTCGGCGCTGCGCTGTAATTATGTTTCACCGCGCCGATGCGCGCCTGTGGCAACATCGGAAAGGTGACGATCGAGATTTCCCACAGATCGACCTCTTCAAGCCGCCGCACGCCGCTCGATTTTTCGGTCGTGGCGCGCTGCGTGCGAAAGCCGATGGAGAGGCCGTCGATCGCCCCCTTGCGCATCAGCGACAGCGCCTCGCGCGCCCGCGCCACGGAGAGATCGAGGCGGCCTTCAACCTTGAGCCCACGCGAATCTTCGACGATCGAGGTCCACATCCCGATCGGCTCGGCGGCCTGATGCTGCCACAGCATTTTCACGCCCTGGGCGCCGCGCTTGATCAGCGAGCGCGCGAAGGCGCCGGCCATCACCATGTCGCCGCCCGAGTCGACGACGCCGAAGAGGCTGGCGTAGCCGGAGAAGGCGCCGGCCGCATTCGCCTGCGGCGGCGGCTGTTCGGCACGCTTTGTTGCGGGCGCGCCAATTCTTCGCATTGCCGCCATCAGCTCTTCTCCGCCTCTGCGTTGATCGGCGCATGACTCGCCGCGCGGGCCTCGGCGCGTAGCTGCGCCAGCAATTCGACGAAGGTCTTGAAGACGGCCGAGTGGTCTTCGCGCCGGCGCGCGTTGCGCGCGCGCTGACGCCTGATGAGAGGCGGCAGAAAATTTTTCCTATTCATCAATCGCTCCTGCAGCGTCGATTGAAGCGCGCGAGTTCGCGCACGAAGGCGTCGAGGCGACGCGTCGCCTCGCTGAGTTCACGCAAGGCGAAATAGGCCTGCGCGGTGGCCGCGCAGGCCCAGAGGAACAGCGCGAGATGCGCGAGATCGCCGCGCTCCAGGATGGCGTCGAGAATGGCGGACATGAACGATGGCTTCTTTCGATCGAAGCGGCCTTGCCGACGCGCTCCCATTCGCTTGCGCGCTCGCTCGCCAGCGCTTCGAGACGGTCGGCGTTATAGTCGAGGCGAAAGGGACCGAACCCCGGCTGCAGCCAGGCCTGAAAGCTCTTCTGCACGCGCGCGACAAGCGGCAGCACGGTCTGGCGCCAGAAGGCGCGATTGGCTTCAGTATAATTGCTAAACGTATTGTCGCCGGGCAGACCCAACAGCAGCGGCGGCACGCCGAAGGCAAGCGCGATCTCGCGCGCGGCGCCTGCCTTCGACTCGGTAAAATCCATGTCCTTTGGCGAAAGCGACAGCGCTTTCCAGTCGAGCCCGCCTTCGAGCAGCAGCGGCCTTCCGGCGTTGGTCGCGCCGCTCTTCGAAAGCGTGAGGCTTAGATCGAACTTTTCTTCTTGCCGGAGATTATATCCATTAAATCGGATTTCGAGATTCTCTGTCCGCGATCGGTGATGTGAATATATTTGTCGGGAATATCGTCGAGTATCGCCGTGTCGACTTCCAGACCGTTGCTCGCCAGGAGGTGAGCGAGTACATATTTCGCGTCAAGGACGAGCGCGCGAAAATTGTCCCATTCCTCTGCCAACGGCGCTTTTCTCAATTCCTCGATCGCTTCCATATCGCGGCCCAGCCGGCGCAAATTCTCCGCGATCTTTTTGGAAACTCTTGTCTGGCATCGACAATCCGATCCGATCGCGCGCAGTGTGTCGATGGCCTCCTCATGCCGGCTCTCGGCAGAAAGTGCGGTCGCGCGCCAGTGCTCGATTTGGCTTCGTTCGTCCGGATCGCGGCCAGGGGAGGCGGTATCCAGAACGGTATGCAAGGCTTTCCAGTCGCGCTGGCGGTAGAGATTGCTGCAATGATCGTCGATGTTCATCATAACACCCGTTCAAACTGTATTTCCGCCACACGCCGCGCTATGTACTGAGACGCTTGCTTAACCCATCATAGAAATTGCCGCCGCATCTTAGTCGCCTCAGAAGTCATCTCGCTTGCATGCATCCGCAGCCCGGACTTTTCCCGGGAATCATCGCCAGCAAATCGGCCTTCGTGATCCTCTTGCCGCGCGATGTTATGTGTATGTAGTTCTCCGGGATTTCGTCGAGAAGCGACGGTTCAACGTCGAGTCCATTCGTCGCCAAGAGATGCGCAAGAAGATATTTGGCGTCCACGACGAGCGCCCGATAACGCTCCATTTCCTCATCCATCGGCGCTTTGTTTAATTCGTCGATCGCCTCCAAATCCCTTCCGAGCCGTCGCAGATTTTCTGCGATATCCGCGTGAACCATTGTTTTGCATGAAAAGTCATCTCGATTTGCAGTCAGGACGTCGATTGCCTCTAGACAGCGGTCTTCCGCCTCCAGCGCCGTCGCGCGCCAATAGGCGACGCAGCAGCGCTCCTCTGCGTCATAAGGCGCCGCGGCATCGAGAGCGCTATGCAAGGCGGGCCAGTCGCGCTTGCGATAGAGCTTCGAAAATTCATCGCGCAATGCCATGGTCGCCTCAATGGGCCGGCGGGAAGCTCAGATCGAACTTTTCTTCTTGCCGGAGATCAGATCCATCAAATCGGATTTCGAGATTCTGTGTCCGCGATCGGTGATGTGTATATAGCCATCGGGAATATCGTCGAGGATCGCCTTGTCCACTTCCAGACCGTTGCTCGCCAAGAGGTGAGCGAACACATATTTCGCGTCAAGAGCGAGCGCGCGAAAGCGATCCCATTCGTCGGCTATGGGCGCGTTCTTGAGTTCCTCGATGGCTTCCATTTCGCGGCCTAGGCGGCGCAGATTCTCGGCAATGTGTTTAGACACGGTCGATCTGCATCGACAATCCGATTGAATCCCTCGCAGTACGTCGATGGCCTCGTCATGCCGGCCTTCGGCCGAAAGCGCGCTTGCGCGCCAGTGGGCGATTTGACCGCGTTCGTCCGAGTCGCGGCCAGGGGAGGCGCTATCGAGCATATCGTGCAGAGCTTTCCAGTCGCGCTGGCGGAAGAGTTCGCTGCAATTGTTATGGATTTTCATCACAATCTCGCTCAAACGGCATTGCCGCCACACGCAGCGCTGACGAAGCCTCGCGCGCAATTTTCGACATCGTTGTAGCCGCCCGTCAAGCCTAATGGCGGATTGTCTAGATTCAATAGGCTTTCACACTGCCTTCGCGCCCACGCCCATTCCTCCGCGCAGTGTTCATCTAGCGCGAGCAGGTCATAGTCCCCGTGCCGCTTCATCTTTCCGCCACACCTGCACGGAGTCCGGGCCGGGCCATAGCCCAGCGCGTCGCGCTGTTCGTCGAGCGTGAGGAAAGCCGCCTTGCCGACGCGCTCCCATTCGCTTGCGCGCTCGCTCGCCAGCGCTTCGAGACGGTCGGCGTTATAGTCGAGGCGAAAGGAACCGAAGCCCGGCTGCAGCCAGGCCTGAAAGCTCTTCTGCACGCGCGCGACAAGCGGCAGCACGGTCTGGCGCCAGAAGGCGCGATTGGCTTCAGTATAATTGCTAAACGTATTGTCGCCGGGCAGACCCAACAGCAGCGGCGGCACGCCGAAGGCAAGCGCGATCTCGTGCGCGGCGCCTGCCTTCGACTCGGTAAAATCCATGTCCTTTGGCGAAAGCGACAGCGCCTTCCAATCGAGTCCGCCTTCGAGCAGCAGCGGCCTTCCGGCGTTGGTCGCGCCGGAGAAATTCTCCTCCAGCTCTTCTTTCAGCCGCGAGAATTGCTCGTCGGTGAGATGCGCGCCTTCCGGCCCCGCATAGACGAGGGCGCCGGAAGGCCGCGCGGAATTGTCGAGCAGCGCCTTGTTCCAGAAGCTCGCGGTGTTATGCGTGTCGAGCGCCACCTGCGCGGCGGCGAGCGGCGGGAAGCCGTAATAATCGTCCAGCGGGTTGAAGAATTTGATGTGCAGGATCGGCTCGATCCCTTCGCCGCGCATCTCGTAGCGCGCTTCCTGTCCGAGCGCGCGATAGATGAAGGCGGCGGGCCAGCCGTTACGCCCCGCCTCGACGCTCATGCGGTCGGGCCGCAGCGCGTAGAGTTCGCGCAGCTCCTCGTCGATCAGAACGGATTCGACATAGGCGTTGCCGTAAAGTAGCAGATTGGCGCAGATCGCCTCGATGAAGGAGGCGCTGGTGTCGAGCGGATTGGGCCGCTCGATGAGCGAGATGAGCGGATGGTCGATCGCCTCCTCGCGACCCTCGTAGACGAGCCAGGGCACCGAGGCGGCGGCTTCCGCGACCATGCGCACGCAGCGATGGCAGACGGCGTTGCGCTCATAGCCTTCGCGGGTCAGCACCGTCGAATTGCGCGCGCTCCAATGCGGCTGTCCGAGCGGATGCATGGCGAGGAGCTTCGCCGCGCGCGAAGTTTTGGTTTCGCGCGCCGGCGCGAGCGCGCCGATGAGTCGCGAGAGCAGTGAGGGCATGAAAGGTCCTTTAAAAGGGATGCGTCTCGCGGCGCGCCAAACCCCACGCCCCTCACCGCACCTCTCCCCGCAAGCGGGGAGAGGGGGCGTCAGGCGTTTCGCGAAAAAATCGCGCGTTCGCATTGTCGCTGGTGCGTTGCGTCGCCATCCCTTCTCCCCGCTTGCGGGGAGAAGTGAGATGAGGGGCCGGGGGTCTTATCCGAACGAAACGATCGGCGCGATGTTTCGCTACACTCTTCGCATGCGCGGCTCCGGCGCCTTCGGAGTCAGCGCCAAAGCCGTGATCGCCCAGACCAGCGCGTCGAGCCGGTCGGGACTTCGCCCCGACGAAAGCCCGTCGGCGGCGAAATCGCACATCTCGTCTTCGAGCGCCGGAAAGGCGCCGACATGTTTGACGCGGCCCTGTTCGTAAAGCTGCGCGACCGGCGCGGCGCGCAAATATTTGCCGCGCGTCGCCCGCGTCATTGTCACCGGGACGGAAGGGTCGGCTTCGTTCAATACGGCGCGCACCATTTCGCCGCCCTGATTGACCTCGGCGACCAGCGCGTCGGCGGAGAGCTTGTGATAGAGCGCGATCGCCGCGCGCGCCCATTGCGCCGGCCGCGCCGCCGACAAGGTCGCGTCAGCGAGCACGTAGAGCGCGCCCGCCTCTTCGATTCCCGCAGCGACGAGGCCGCAATTGTCGGCGCGTTTGCCGGAGCTCGCCGGCGGATCGACCGCGACGACGATGCGCTTTAACGGCGGCGCCTCATGAACGCGGGCGCGCTCCAGCATGTCGCGGGTCCACAACGCGTCCGTTCGCTCATCGAGAATTTCGCCGTCGAGTTCCTGACGCCCCAATCGCGTGCCGGCATATTGCGCGACGACGCTTTCGAGAAAGGACGGCGCCAGATTGGCGGCGTTCTCGCGCGTCAGCGCGCGGGTCACGACGCTTGTCGGGTGAGCGATCAGCTCTTTTAAAAGCGGCAGCGGACGCGGCGTCGTCGTGACGAGCTGGCGCGGCCAGTCGCCGAGACGCAGGCCGAATTGCAGCATGTCCCAAGTCTCCCTGGCGTAGCGCCATTTGGCGAGTTCGTCGCACCAGGCGGCGTGAAACTGAGGGCCCCTCAGGCTCTCCGGATCTTCCGCCGAAAAGGCCTGCGCCACAGCGCCTGTGTCCCAGACGAGCCGCCGGCGCGTCGTCTCCCAGCGGGGCCGCTCGCGTTGTCCATGCACGGCGAGAAGACCTGAGACGCCTTCGACCATCACCTCGCGAACGTCAGCCGCCGTCTCGCCGACCAGCGCGATGCGGCCGAGCGGTGCGAGCGAAAATTGCGCGCGGCCGAGCGCCAGAGCCTTCACCCATTCGGCGCCGGCGCGAGTCTTGCCGGCGCCGCGCCCGCCGAGGATGAGCCATGTGCGCCAGGGCGCGTTATTGGCGGCGAGTATCGGCGGCCATTGATCCTTGCGTGCGACGAATTCCCAATCGTCGAGCAGCCGCGCCAGTTCTCTTGCGGTCAGACCGTCGAGCGCGTCATTCAGTCGGCCCTGGGCCGCGCAATCGTTCAAGCCGTCGAGCAAGCTCCGCGCGGAGTTCGGCCAATTCGCGGGGCGGCGCGTCGCCGCCTCGCTCGCTTGCGGCTTCTTCGTCGTCATCTTCGGCGTCGTTCTCGCGATCCTCATTCTCGCGGCGCATGCGCTTTAATTCGGCGAGCGTCTTGACGAGGCTTGCGAGCGTGCGGGCGCTCGCCTCGATGGACTTTGGCGCAGGTTTGGCGAGCGCCGCTTCGGCGCGGGCGAATTCCTGTTCGACCGCGTCTTCGAGCCGGGCGATGAGCCGGTTCGCGTCGCGCGGCTTCTTCGCCGGCGGCGCGTCGTCCGCCGCTTTCTTGCGCGGCGCGCAGGCGGAGGCGCGCAGCGGCCAGCCGTTGATTTCGCCAAAGCGGCGGAACTGTCCGACGCTCATGCCGAGCAGGTCGAGAATTTCGCCGATCGGCGTCACGCCCGAGTCATAGAGAAGCTTCGCCTGCGCGATTTTTTCGTCGCAAGGCGGGACGGATTTGGCTCGCATCCGCGAGTCTCCGAAAGAGCAGGCGACTTATGGGGTTGCGCCGCGAAGCCGAAGAGGCATTGTCATTCCCGACAGGCCGAAGGCCTGATCGGGAATCCAGAGCAACAACAAGCGTGTTTGACTTTGCCCCTGGAATCCCGATCGCGCTTCGCGCGTCGGGAATGACACGAGTTGAAAGCTTCAATTTGATCCAGACGTTCAGCTCACCGGCAGGACTCTATTCACCCAATGGCTGATCGTCGCGCTCGCACAATCCCAAGGCCTCTCAGCACTCGAAATTTAACTCACCGTTTGCAACGATGCCGCTCCTTCGTGCATGAAGCAGGTCTTGGTGAAGAGCGCCAAGTTAATCGGATTCGGAAGGCGAACATCAGAGAGCTCGGGCAGGTGTTTGCTCTTGAGTTCAAAGGAGCGATGGATTTGTGATATCGTCACCACGATCGATGGCGTTTCATGCGCCAAACTTCGCAGCTCTTCGAGTTGAACTCCAAGCTCGGAATTGCTGCGCTTCTGATCCAATATCTGGAGATAGTCGATCACCACGACGCTGTCGGCAAATCCATTTCGGACTCGTTCTCCGATGTAAGTTGCACAGATATCGTCTGACGTATCGATGATAAGAGAATCTCGGATTGCCTTTTCATCAGCTCCAAGAGCCCGAAGCCGGTCGAACACAGCCGCTTCATTTACTTCCAGGCTAAAAAAGTAACCCTGTCGCCCGGTTCTAACCGCCTCTATGGCCAGATCAATGCCAAGCAATGTTTTGCCGTGTCCAGGGCGCGCGCCGAGCAGCACCAGATCGCCAGAGACAAGCTCTCCAAGTATCTGTTTTGCCCGTCGATGGCCGGAATTTGAGTCAGATAAATGGCTCCAGCTTCGGTAGCCCTCCCGCTGCGCAATCTGATCAAGAGCTAGGTGCAGCGGAGCGCTTTTTTTTCGGGCGAGCAGCTTGGCTTGTCGCCTCAGCCGAAAAATTGGTGCAGACAGTTTCATTCGACGAGCCTCCTCCTTCGAGCAACGTCTGCAATCCCTCCTTATGCATCTGCTCGAACAGAGTGGGTCCGACGAACTGGCCGCCCCGCATGTGGGATGCTTCCCCGAAATTGGAGGGAGGAGGCACGGGCCATGCCTTGCCGGCGATGTTAAAAAGCAGCGCAAACCAACGCAAGCCGCAGCGACAGCCGTCCACTGGCATTACGGGAGCCCGCTCTCGGTCCATCCCCGGAGCCTGAAAAGCGCGCTTTTCAGCGAAGCTCCAAAAATCCCCTCGGCCGCAAGCCGCGAGCGCGTCTCGAAGCGCGAGGGGACGGGCGCGGGGGGAGGGGAGGACGCCGCGCCCTTAAACTCGTTCGCGCCGCTCAAGCGCAATTTTGGAGCATGGCGCGTTTCTATAGGACCATCGTCCCGCTGTCAAGGAATAAATTCCAGTTGCGCAAAAATATCTCTCACCACCGCGCCTTCTTCGGCCAGCGCTTCGGCCATAGCCTGATAAAATCCGGCAGATCGTCGGTGTCGACCTCGTCCTCGCCGGCCTCGATCCGGCCCCGCGCCGAGACTCCGGCGCGATGGACGCTCTCGGAATCGCCGGAAATCAGCGGATGCCAGGGCGCGAGCGGCTTGCCGTGAAAGCGCAGGAGATAGGCGCAGGTCGGCGGCAGCCAACGAATATGCTTGAGCTTATCCAAGGTTAGCCGCACGCAGTCGGGCACGTAGCGGCGCCGATGGGGATAGTCGCCGCAGCGGCAGCTCCCTTGGTCGAGCAATTTGCAGGCGACGCTCGTGTGATAGATCGTCCCGGTGTCGTCGTCTTCGAGCTTGACGAGGCAGCAGCGGCCGCAGCCGTCGCAGAGCTTTTCCCATTCCGCGCGGGTCAATTCCGCCAGCGGCTTCTCCCAGAACGGCGTCTCGGCCGGCGCGGCCGGAAAAGCATTTTCGCCTTTTTTTAACGCCATCCTCTTCTTTCGGCTTGCGCTTTGCGCGTTAGAAACCATAACGCAATGTGGGTCGCGGGGACTGTCGTCAAGATGGTTTAAAAAGTGTTAATGTAGAGAAAGCGCCGGTAAGTATTGTCGGCGCGGGGAGCACGCGAGCAGTGTTGAAGCGTTTCCAGGCTTCCGACTTCGTCAAGCGCGTCAGGCGCATCCTGCTCGCCATCGACGCGCTGATCGATTCCGCCATGTTCCAGAGCGGGCGGCGCGCCCGCGAGCTCTATGAGGATTTCTCGACCTTCATGGAGCGTTTCCATGTCTCCGGCCTGGCGCGGGTCGGCGTGGAGCTCTCTTGCGAGGCGCTCACGCTCGGGCTCGGCGCCGGAATCGTCGCGATGGCGCTGGCCTCTTCGGCCTTTCAGATGACCAGCGACGAGAATTGGCTGAAGCAGACCGATCTTGCCGTCACCTTCCTCGACCGCTACGGGGCGGATGTCGGCCAGCGCGGCATCAAGCATGACGACGCGGTGCCGCTCGAACAATATCCCGACCATCTGATCAAGGCGGTGCTGGCGACCGAGGACCGCCGCTTCTACGAGCATTTCGGCATCGATGTGATCGGCACGCTGCGGGCGCTGACCGTCAATGCGCGTTCGTCCGGCGTGGTGCAGGGCGGCTCCTCGATCACCCAGCAGCTCGCCAAGAATCTATTCCTATCGAACGAACGCACCATCACCCGCAAGATCAACGAGGCGTTTCTGGCGCTCTGGCTCGAGCACCATCTGACCAAGCGCGAAATCCTCAAACTCTATCTCGACCGCGTCTATATGGGCGGCGGCGCTTTCGGCATTCAGGCGGCGGCCGAATTTTACTTCGGCAAGTCGGTCAAGGACGTGACGCTCGCCGAGGCGGCGATGCTCGCCGGCCTCTTCAAGGCGCCGACGAAATATGCGCCGCACGTCAATCTGCCGGCGGCCCGCGCCCGCGCCAATGACGTGCTGAACAATCTCGTCGACTCGGGCTTCATGACCGATACCCAGATCATCGGCGCGCTGCGCAATCCGGCGACGCCGATCGACCGGGCGCGGGAGACGAGCCCCGACTGGTATCTCGACTACGCCTACAGCGAAATCCGCAAATTCGCTCAGGAAGGCAAGCTCGGCGACAATCGCGTGCTCAGCGTGCGCACCGCGCTCGATTCCAACATCCAAAGGCGCGCCGAAGAGGTCATCGAGACCAATCTGCGCGAGCAGGGCCGCAGCTTCCACGCCAAGCAGAGCGCCGCGGTGGTGATGGAGCCGGATGGCGCGGTTCGCGCTATCGTCGGCGGCCGGGACTATGGCGCGAGCCAGTTCAACCGCGCGACCGACGCCGCGCGCCAGCCCGGCTCGTCGTTCAAGCCTTACGTCTATCTCACGGCGCTGATGACCGGCAAATTCAAGCCGACGACGATCGTCACCGACCGCCCGACCTGTATCGGCAATTATTGCGTCCACAATTACAGCGGCGGCTACGCCGGCTCGATGCCGCTCGCCAATGCGTTGGCGCGCTCCTTGAACACCATCGCCATCCAGCTGTCGCAGGCGATCGGCAATGGCGATTCCAGGATCGGCCGCGCCAAGATCATCGACACCTGCCGGCGTCTCGGCATCAGCACGCCGCTCGAGGATACGCCGTCGCTGCCGGTCGGCCAGAGCGACGTCATTCCGCTTGAACATTCGGCGGCTTATGGCGCCTTCGTCAACGGCGGCAAGAAGGTCACGCCCTATGCCGCCGTCGAAATCCGTAACCGCCAGGGCGATCTGCTCTACCGCCATGACCGCGACGCGCCGCCGCAAAAGCAGGCGGTGCCCTTCGACAAGGTCGTCGAACTCGCCGGCATGATGAAGAAGGTCGTCGAGGAAGGCACCGGCAAACGCGCCCAGCTTGGCCAGGGCATCGACGTGATCGGCAAGACCGGCACCACCAATGGCTACAAGGACGCGTGGTTCTGCGGCTATTCCGGCACGATGGGCGGCTGCGTGTGGTACGGCAATGACGACAATGCGCCGATGAACAATATGACTGGCGGCACGCTGCCGGCCGGCACCTGGCATGACATCATGGCCTATGCGCATCAGGGCGCGACCTTGAAGCCGATCGTCGGATTGAAGCCCGATCCCAAGGGCGCCACGGCCGTCGCCAACGCCAATGTGGTGAAGCCGCTCGAACTCGGCGCGCCGCAACGCCCCGCGACCCTGTCGAAGAGCGCGATCCAGGCGCTCGAATCCATCCAGATGAAGATCAAGGCGGTCGGCGGCGACAAGCAGAGCGCGCTCGAGGCGCCCGAATCCGCCGCGTCCGACGCCGCGCCGCAAGCGCTGCGCGAAAGCCACGCGGCCGACGGCGGCGTCATCAGATAGCGGCGGGAGCGCTTCCTTGGACCTCAAGCCTTATGCGAATTATTTGCGCGCCGGTTCGGCGATGATCGCCGGCCTCGCCATCGGCCTGCTGGCGACCGTGCTGTCGCTCAACGCCGGCTACGGCTTTAATTCGCTGCGCGCCGGCCCGTGGACCTCATGGCCGCATATCGGCGGTGCCGACATCGACCCTTATGCGCGGGCGGTGATTTCGCGCTCCGGCGAAGCGCCGCTCGGCCGCGATCAGGGACTGGCCTTCATCGCGCGGACCGACTCTGATGGCGCGCCGCTCGACGGCGCATGCGACTATCGCATCGTCGATCCCTTGCCGGCGGCGCGCTACTGGACGATGACGCTCGCCAGTCCCGACGGCAGGCTCGTCGCCAATCCCACCGAGCGCTACGGCTATTCCTCGGTCGACATTCTGCGCAAGGAGGGCGGCGCTTTCGACATCGACATCGCCCGCGAGGCGCGGCCCGGCAATTGGCTGTCGCCGGGACAGGCGCAGCGCTTCGTCGTCATGCTGCGGCTCTATGATACGCCGCTCGACATCGACTCAACTCCCGATCCCAATAGCTTTCCAAAGATAGTGAAACTTGGATGCGCCTGAATATTCCCGACCGCTTTCTCGACCTTCTGCCCTGGCTGCTCGCCACGCTGCTCGTCGCCGGCATCGTGCATATCGTGTCGGTGCTGCTGATGCCGACGGTCGCGCCGCGCGACGCGCTGGGGCGGCTTGCGGCCTATGTGAAAAGCGCCGCGCCGGCGGAAGGCCTGGTGATGCTGCCGCAGATGGCGCCCGGCGACGAGACGCTGCCCTTCGAGGATCCGGCCTTCGCCGAGGCGGTCTGCGTTTACGATCTCGGCAAGGGTCCGCTGCGCGTCAAGACAAGCGTCGACGGCGAGGATTTTCTCGGCCTCTCCTTTCACGCCAACGCCGGCCGCATCTATCATTCGATGACCGACCGCTCGGCGATCAAGGGCAAGATCGACATCGTCGTCGGCGACGCGCGCCAGATCGACGCCCTGACCAGCGCCGACGAAGGCGACGCCCCGCCTCCCTCGGAAGTGCGGCTGACGGCGCCGACGAAGCGCGGCTTCGTGCTGATCCGCTCCTTGGCGAAGCGCCCCTCCGATCAGGACCGCGCGCGCAACCGCTTAAGCACGATCAGCTGCCAGAATTTCGATCTGCCGCAGGGATAAGGCGCCGTCGGCGTCACTGCGACGCGAGCGAAGCGATACGGAAGCTGTCCTGATTTATCATAGGGCGCCCATCTGGCTTGTTCGCTTACGGCTCGCAATGAAGAATCACATTACGGTGTCATTCCGACAGGCCAAAGAGCGCAAAATTAGCCGAAGAGCCCGTTCGTGATCTATCCTCGCTTTCGGCTGAAACACGCGCGCGTGAAGCGCACGCTTAATTTCGCCTTTTCCGGCTTGCGCCAGCCGCAGTGGCCTGGAACGCACGCGAATTTACTCGCGAGCGAATATCTGTTGTATGCGAAGAACCATGTCGATTCCACAATAAGATGTTCGCTAGAGAATGCTTATACCGCCCGCGACGCGTTCCACGCTCCAGAATGCGGCTACCGCGATGCAGCCAGTGGCGAGACAAATGCGACCGATCCGCCATGCATTCTCGTTCGCTCTTTGAAGAAGCAAAAGCGTTGGCCACACAGCTATGACAATGGCTAGCTGACCAATTTCGACGCCAAGATTGAAGGAGAGAAGGCTTTGCCAAATATCGGGGGAGTCTATTTTTAGGATTTCGTGCAACACGAAGGAAAAGCCAAGGCCGTGCAGCAAACCGATCGCGGCGGTGACGAGGAACATTCTTCGCGCGCGGCCGGCGCGCTCCTGTAGCGGCATAAGGGCGATGACGGCCGCATAGATGATCGAAAGGGCGATGCCCGTCTCAACGGTCGGCGCGAACCAAGTCCCTTTCGGCACGTAACCGAAGAACCCCGCCGTCAATGTCACGCTATGTCCGACGGTGAATCCTGTTGCCCGCGAGATAAGGCTGCCAAAGCCCGTGGCGCCGAGCACAAGGCACAGAACGAAGAGCACATGGTCGAAGCCTCCGAGGATGTGACGGACCCCCTCCCAAATAAATGTTGAGGCTGCAGCGAAGGTTGACCGCGTTATCATTACCGGGGCGCGCATCAGCCCTCGAGTTCTGAATACCTTGGCGCCGCCAGGGCCATGATCGAGGATCAGATTGGCTGTCTCTTCCTGTCCGGGCAGCCCTGGATCAAGTCGGCTGGAAAGCTCGTAATTGTTGATCGTCGCCGCTGCGTCATATCTAACGAGCACATCGACAATCGTGTCGCCAACATAAGCGTCCGGCGTATCCTTCGGGAAGATTGGGTGGCCCTGGTGAAGGGCGGACCGGGCCTCTTCCAACGTTGCGAAATCGGGCTCTTGCCCAATCGGATAGACGCGCAGCATAACGACTATGGGTTCAAGAACGCGTCCGTCGACCTCTAATTGGAGTCCTTCCGCAGCGATCTGGCCAAGCCCCAATGGATCGCTACGGAGGGAAGCCGCATCGACGAAATGCACTGTGCGCTCGCCTTCCTTACGGTTGGTCGTAAAGGGCGCCGGCTGTGGCAAGCCATCCTCGCCGACCGGGCCAGTCTTGTCGCCTACCAGATAAGGCATCGGCGTTCGCAGGTAGACGCGTAGACCGTCACCGAGATGTTCGACATGGATGATGCGGACATTCATATTGAGTTTGAAATGAGCGCGCGCCGTCGCTCCGAAGCATAGCCCCACAATCATGACGATCGCGGCCATCGATTTAGCGGGAAGCGCCACCCTCACGTGCTTGGCCTCGCGCTGAGGATCGTCAGTCCGTGCACCTTCCAGACGCCGTCCGCCTCGGCGACGTCGATCAGGGCTCGGAACTGGATTTCGCGTCGGTGCATGTGGCCCCAATGGCCGCCGCTGACCAGAGCCTTCCAGGTCGCCAGAAGGCTCAGACCTTCTCCCCGAGTATCGATTTTCTCGACAGCCACGTCCCCGATCGATTCCGTCAGGGCGTGCGCGCCTGAAGGCAAGTTCACCGAGAGGCCACGCCGCATTTCGTCGCCAACCGCCCCGATCGCGTCGGCTGATACGAAGGGGGCAAGTGCGGCATCGAACCGTTCCGGCCGTATCTCCAGCATTGCGACGGCGGCGTTACGGATCATCGCGGATGAGATAGCGGTTGCCCTTGCTTCATCCGGGCGGCCGCCCGGCACGGCGACTCTCAAACCCCCGAGCGGAAGCGTCACGACTGCTATGAGGCAAGCCGCAACGGCTGCGCCGATCCATCGCCACGGCCGCGATCGGCGGAAGGCCAATGCCATCGCGGCGGCGCCCAAGCCAACGAACAAGGCCGAGAGCATGGGGATGCGCACCGCGCGATCCAAATCCAAGTTAACCGGAGACGCGACAGGGTCCTTCCATGTTTTCAGGTAGTTTGTCCACGAGACCTCTGGAACGTCGGGCGTGATCTGGCCGGGGACGCCACCAGCCGGATCGGCGACCCATGACGGGACCGTCGTTTCCCCATTAGGGAACAGCTGCCATTTCACGCTGAGCCGGGCGGGCAACCTGCTCTGCGGATAGGACAGGATGATCCCCAAAAGAGCGGCGGCGCGGTCAAGAGTTTTCAAATCCTCCATGATCTGCAATCCCGCAACGCCGATATCCAGGACTTGGACGTTTACCGCCGCCGGCTCTATGGCCACGCCGTCGATCGTCATCGGATTGCGTTTCGCCAGGCATCGCGCCGCTGCGCGTTTCACCGAGTCGATCTGCGCGGCGGCGAGCGTGCGGCTCTCGAGGAGGTTGAGGTCGCACCATCCTTCGAGATCCCGGAGACGTGAAATGATCTCGTGGCGAACCTCGCGCGGCTCGATCGAAATGAAGGACATCAGCGCCGAGCGGTGATGTCGCGCCAGATTCGGGTTCTCGAAGGCGCTGTACCACGGGTCGTTCCAGTCGAGGCGCAACGCTTCCAATTGCGAGAGATAACGATAATCGGTGATCGGCACGTGGCCGTGACGCGCAAGGAAGCCAAGAGAAACGATAGCCCGCCCTTTCGCATCGAGTGGCGGCGCGAAGCTCAGGCGAGTCGGCCGACCTTGAAAAGGGAATTCAAAAACCGCGCGTATTACCTCAGCGCTGCGCGGTGGGCCGGGCGGAGGCGCGGGCATCCCCGCAGGTCGTATTGCAGTCGGCTTGGGCGCTCGCGGTCGAACATCCAGTTCGACGAGGTTTCCTATAAGACGGACCTCCCCGTCGGCCTGGACTGCGAAGGCGTTGTTTGGGGACGCGGCAATGCGGCTCAGATCGGGCGCGGCGCCTGCTGAGCCGGCCGCCGCCGCTCCAGGCGCAAAGGCGGCATGGTCGGCGGGGTCGATCTCCAGCGTTACGCGCGCACGATCTTCGAGCACGTCGATCTCAGCGAAGTTCGGCGCCGTTTCCGCCCCAGTCATGTTTAGCCAGTCGGCAGCCGCATCGCGCGAGGAAGCGATCGTGATGCACGCGGCAAGCGCCAGAACCACCGCTGCGAAGTAGGCTCTCATTACAGAAAACGACGCGCTGGCAGCCGTTCGGAACCAGATGATGCCGGCGAGGAATTTCGAAAAGCTCTCGCCCGGGTTGCTGACGCGCTGAAGGGCGCTTGGAGTCACTTCTTGTCGCTGGGATAGGGGAAATCCCGCCCGAGCGCCTTGCCGGCTTCCTCGTAGATCGGCCGCAGCACGTCGTCGACGTTCCACTTGCCGTTGGCGATGAAGTCGGAGTAGCCGATGGCCTCAGCGGGCAGCCCCTTCTGCTTCGCGAATTTGGCACGATCGTCCTTGCCGGGCGCGATGTTCGGTCGGGTGGTCGGCGGCGACCAAGTGCTTTCCTCAACGACAGCCATGCGTTCGCGGATTTCTTTTTTCGTCACGTTCCACACCATGAAGTCCTCGGCGAGGCTGAGCGGTCCGTCATAGGTCTTGCGGACGCGCTTGTACACCTGCGCTGTCGTGTCGAAGTCCTTGAAGAAGTGGTAGGCGACCGCCATGCGCGGCTTCACTTCGCTCATCACCTTGCCGAAGGCTTCCGGGGCGGTGTGGATCTGGGTGCCGACCAGCAACGCGGACTCCGGCGTGAAGCCCAGCTTCGAGACGATGTCGGGCACAGCGATGAAGCACTCGTGGATGGCGAGGTCTGCATTCCTGGCGTACTTGTTAAACCACTGGTTTGGGAAAGTGTCAGAGCCGAACACGAACTTCAGGCCGTTCCATTCCAGTGCGTAGCTGACCGCGCCGTCGATCGAGTGGATCGCCGGGAAGGAGCGGATCACGACGCCATTCTCGTCGTAGACAACTTGGTTCTCGCCCTTGTAGTCGAACTCGTGGACCTCGAGCCTGTAGCCGCGCGGATCGACGTTACCGACTCGCCCGGTGATGTCCCACAGATACATCTTCTGCATGGCGTCTAACGCGGCAGCGGTACCGAGCTCGGGAATCCGGCCGCTTGGCCCCCAGATGCGCAGCGGCTGGTTGCGGCCCATGAGGGCGCCGCCAATCCAGTACTCCGGCACCGCGCCAAAGTGGTCGCTGTGCAGGTGGCCGATGAAGATCTTGTCAAGATAGTTGTAAGGGATTTGCAGCGCGGCGATCCGCTCGGCGGAGCCGCTGCCCGCGTCGAACAGGAATTTGTCCCCATTGCCGAGCTCCACGAGGAAACACGCGGCGGCTTGTTTCATGCGGGTCGTCGGCATCCCGGTGCCGCAGGCGATGACCCGCATCTCATCGGGCTTGAGGTCCTCAGTGTTCGGGTAGTAGGTGTCCCGCGGACGCGCCAGCACGGGAGAAATAGCCTCCTTGGAAGTCTCCTCATTTGCGGCGCGCTGTTTTGCTTGGGCAGCTATCGGGATGACCAGCGGGTCGATGGTGTTGCCCACTGCCGCAGCCTTCTGTCGAGGCGCGGAAATCCAAACTCCCGCAACAACACCGATGCCCACGAGCGCCAAGCTTGAGACTACTTTTGAAAGATTCCACATGTAGCCCTCACCTAGATGCATCTTTTCATCAAATTGTCGCCTCTGACAATAAGCGCCCGTCTTGCAAGCTCACCGGAACGCAGGATCGCGAAGCGTCCGGCTTCCTGCCCGGGCAGCAGGTGTATCGGCTTCATTGTCATGGGAAGCGGCGCATGACGCATGCAGCGGCTGAAATTGCGGCGGAGACTCGGCGCATACGTGGACGAAAACCGAAGGCGCCTCAATATTACAGCTTCAGCGCGGCGCTTACTGTGCGCCCGCTTTTCTCGAGCTTGCGAATAGGGAGCGCTTGCAGCAACGCGGTTCGCTGCTCGCCAAGCCTGGCAGGCCGGCGAACTGAATGACGGACAGTTGTGATGACGGCGCAGAACATGCGCCTCATCGCGCGCGCATTCTGTGGAACAACACGACGCTTGCGGCGGCGCGCATCGCGGAAGAGCGCATTAGCAGATTGAACGCCGCGTCGCCCGATTCGGATTTGCGTTCGATGATGGTCGCCGCGACGCCGCGTTCGGCGAGCGCCTGAGCGCAGGCCAATCCGGAAAAACTGGCGCCGACAATGACGACCGGCGCGGGCAAATTCAGTTGCCGTCGCCGGGCAGTCCGGGAAGCGGCAAAATTTCGATTCCCTCTTCGAGCAGCGCCTTGGCTTCCTCGAAAGTGGCGCGGCCGCGGATCGCGCGGCGCTCGGTTTCGCCGTCCTCCATCGCGCGCGCTTCATCCGGAAAGCGGTCGCCGACGTCTTCCGTATGCGCGACGACCGTGTCGTGCAATTCGCGCAGCTTCATGCGCAATTCACGCCCGTCGCCGTCTCGCGCCGCGCCGTCGCGATGCTTGGCGACATTTGGCGCCATCACGTCCCGCGCGATTTTGGTCGAATCGCAAAAGGGGCAGGAGACCCGCCCTTCCGCCGCCTGCTTGTCGAATCCTGAGCTGTCACGAAACCAGCTGTCGAAACTATGGCCGGCGTCGCAGATGAGCGAATAGCGGATCATGCCGCCGCTCCGCCGGCGAGAAGCGCGTCGAGCGCGCCCTCGCTGTCGAGGGCGTAAAGATCGTCGCAGCCGCCGATATGCCGGTCGTCGATGAAAATCTGCGGCACGGTCGAGCGGCCGTCGGCGCGTTCGCTCATGCGCCGGCGTCCGAGCGGATCCCAAGCCACCGAGATTTCTTCGAAATCGGCGCCCTTTTGCTTCAGCAACCGCTTGGCGGCGAGGCAATAGGGGCAGGTGGGCGTGGTGTAGATTTCGATGCGGGGAGCCATGGCGCGCTTATACTCTGGCCTTCACGCGCTTGTCACGGCCCGGGCGAAAACCAGGAGATCGACCCGCGCCGCGCCCGCCCTCAGCAAGGCGCGGGCAGCCGCATTGGCGGTCGCGCCGGTAGTCAGCACGTCGTCCACCAGCACGACATTGCGGCCAATGATCGCATCGGCGCGGTCGGGCGAGACGCGAAAGGCGCCGGAGAGATTGGCGGCGCGCTGCGCCCGGGTCAGTCCGACCTGCGGCGCCGTCGGCTTGACGCGCTCCAGCGCCATCATCTCCGCCGGAACCGCGCTCTCGCGCGAGATCGCCTGGGCGAGCGCCGCCGACTGGTTGAAGCGGCGCGCCAGAAGCCGCAGCCGGTGCAGCGGGATGGGCACGATCACATCGGCCTCGGCGAGGAGTTCGGCGCCGGCCCGCGCCATCCAGCGGCCGATGGGATCGGCGAGCTCCAGCCGGTCGTAATATTTCAGCCGATGCGCCAGGGCGCGCGCCTTGTCGCTGTCATAACGGGCGACGGCTCTGGCGCGGCCAAAGGCCGGCGGGTTGGCCGCGGCTTCCAGCGAGATCAGTCCCGGCTGGGCGAGGTCGCGCTCGAACGGCGTGCCGAGCCGCTCGCAATAGGGGCGTTCGATGAAGGCGATGTCGCGCCAGCATTCGGCGCAGATCGCGCCATGGGCGGCGACAGCCTTTCGGCAGACGAGACAGGACGGCGGATAGACAAGGTCCAGAAATGCGTTCCCGACGCCTGCGAGGTAACGAGTGAGGCCCGTCGCGGCGCCCAGCGTCATCGGTCGAAAGCCGTTCAATCCGCTATGCCAAGTCAAGCTTCGCCGTTTCGCCGATAAATCAGGGGTTGAGCGCGAATGGAACTCTAACGCATTGTATGGACCAGGAAAAGAATCGCTTGTCCGCGTCGCGCCGTCGGCGATTTGCGGGCGCTATGCGAAGTCGAGCCCAGTAGGAAACGGACGCCCATGAGAGAGTTCCACGCGATCTTTATCATCTCCTGCATCGCCGTGCTCGCGCCGCTGCTCAATCGAATTCCAATTTTCGCGCGCGCGCCGATCGTCGCCATCGAACTTCTCCTGGGCATGCTTGTCGGCCCAAGCGGCGTGGGACTGGTAAGCGCGGACAGCGCGTTGAACTTTCTCCGGGATTTTGGGCTCGCCTATTTGTTTTTTCAGGCGGGTTTCGAGTTCAATTCGAACGAAATTAAAGGCAAGCCGCTTCGACTCGGATTTTATTCATGGGTCGTTTCATTGGGGCTTTCGATCGTCATTTCGGGCCTGCTCTACATTGTCGGCCTCATCGAGTCGCCGCTGCTTGTCGCGCTGATCTTGCCGACCACGGCTTTCGGCATATTGATCCCGATTTTGCGACAGGCTGGGGACCTTAATGACGACTTTGGACATTATGTGCTTGGCGTTGCAGCCATCAGCGAAATCGGGCCGCTCGTTCTCGCATCGATCGTTCTGGCGCGACACAGCCATCATCTCCACCAGATGCTGCTGAGCGCTTTCTTCATCGCCATCGCACTCGCAATAAATATCTTTCTCAGGCGGGTGCGTTCCGAGCGCCTTGCCGATAGCGTCGTGCACTGGCTTGACGACGACGAGCTTCTTCCTATTCGAATCTCTCTCGTTATCTTGCTGGGCTTCGTCTCCTTCGCCGATCGGCTGGGCATGGAGCTTGTGGTCGGCTCGTATATTGCGGGCATGGCTGTCGCGATTCTGGTGCGCGGCACCAAGGCCGAAATTCTCGAGGAGCGTTTGGCCGCCATCGGCTCCGGTTTTTTGATTCCGCTGTTTTTCATCGAGAGCGGCGCCGCCTTCGATGTCATGAAGCTCTTCACGAACCCCGAAAGCTTCGTGCGCTTCGTCGCCTTTACCGGCGCCTTCCTGCTCATTCGCCTGGCGCCGCTAAATTTCTTTCGAGGGACGCTGCCCGAACGGGACATGCCGGCGCTGGCGCTGTTGACGTCGACCACGCTGCCGCTGGTCGTCGCGCTGACCTATCTCGGCGTCGGGAGAGGTCAGCTGGCGCCCGAGACGGCGACGGCGCTTGTCGGCGCCGCGATGGTGACCGTCACGGCCTTTCCGACGATCGCTTTGTGGCTTCGCGGCACGGAGCGCCAGTCTCGCCTCGAAAGCGCCGTGTCGCTCGTCGTTCACGCCGTCGCCGATTGGTTCTCATCGCAAGCGTCCAGCGTACCGGCCAAATTTTCCCCGCAATGGCGCGACGAGCTGCATGGTTTCGAGCAGCGCGTTCGAGGCCTGTTCAGCCGTTCGGCAGAATAGGATAGGGGGCGGCGCGCGTCAGCCGAGCAGACCGCGCGCTCTCGGCGCGAGCGGATTGTCGGCGAGCGCCTCTGCGTCGGGGCGGTCAGGCGCCGGGTGATTGACGAGCGCGCCGTAGAGTCCCTCGACGAAGCTTTCGTCGAGATCCTTGACGATGAAGACGATGCGCGTGCGCCGGTCAGCGTCGGGCCAGGCGTCGAGGCGATGCGGCGGGTGGAAGACATGCTGCACGCCGTGGATCGCCACGGGACGCGTGGGATCGTCGGCGAGCCCGACGATTCCCTTCACGCGCAACATGCGCGGCCCATGGGGGTGGCGCAGAAGATCGATGAATATATCGAAGGAGGCCGGCGTCAGCGGCGCGTCGGATGAAAAGCAGAAGGCGCGGATATGGGCGTCGTGCCGGTTCGCGTCATGATGGTGATGGGTGCCAGCGTTGTCATGAAGATGATGGCCGTGATCATGGTCCGCGTGGTCATGCGCCTGCGCCGCTTCGACCGCTTCGGCGTTGAGCCATTCCTTTACGCGCGGAGTCTTGGTCTCGGGATCGTATAGTCCGCAGTTGAGAAGCGCCTCGGGCGTTGCGTCGCCAGCGGCGGCGTCAAGCTGCAGCGCGCCGGGATTGAGCCGCGCGAGCCGCGCCTTCAGCGCGTCGAGCCGCTTCGCGCCCTCCGGCAGATCGGTTTTCGTAATGACGAGACGATCCGCGACCGCGGCCTGTTTGACGGCTTCCTCATGTGCGTCGAGCGTCGCCTCGCCATTGACGGCGTCGACGAGCGACACGACGCCGTCGAGCCGATAGCGCAACATCAGATAGGGGTGATACATGATCGCGTGCAGGATCGGCGCAGGGTCGGCGAGGCCGGTCGTCTCCAGCACGATGCGCTTGAACGGCGTGATCCGGCCGTTGTCGAGGCGCTTCAGCAAATCTTCGAGCATATTCACGAGATCGCCGCGGATCGTGCAGCAGACGCAGCCCGAACTCATCAGCACCATGTCGCCGTCGATCTTCTCGATGAAGAGATGATCGAGGCCAATCTCGCCGAATTCATTGATCAGGACGAGCGTGTCGGCGAGCGCCGGCGAGGCGAGCAGTCGATTGAGCAGCGTGGTCTTGCCGGCGCCAAGAAAGCCGGTGATGACGGAGAGCGGAATCGGCGGCGGCGGCGACCGCGTCATGCGGCCGGCGGCTGACTTGGCAAGATCGTTCATCGAGACGAATTCCGGCTGATCTGTTCGCTGAGTTTGTCATTCCCGGCAGGCCGAAGGCCTGACCGGGAATCCAGAGCCGATCCAGGAGCGCTGGTCTTGCTCTGGATTCCCGATCGCGCGCTCTGCGCGCGTCGGGAATGACATGCGAGCGGCTCAGACGGAAATTGTATCAGAAAGAACTGGCGCCGGAGAGGGAGAAACTTCCAACTCGCGGAAGGCGCGCATATTCTCTCAAAACGCGGCGCGTTTCCACAAATGAACGCCGCTTCTCGCGTTCAGCTCTTGCCCGGTTCGGCGGGGGAGCGGACCTTCGGCGCGACCGCGCGCTTCTGGGCTTCGGCGGCAGGCGCCGCCGGTCTCGGCCTCGCCGCGCTTTTCGGCGCCGCCTTTGGCTTCGGGGCCGGCGCGCTTTCGATCGCTTCGGCGCCGCCGGCGTCAGCTTTGGCGGCTTCGGCTTTGGCGGCTCTCGCCGCCGCCGCGCGCGCCGCCTTCACGGCCTTCGCATGTTTGGCGCGGCGCAGCGCCACTGCGTCCGGCGCCGGCTTGCCGATCGGCGAAGCATTCGCGTCGACAGGCTCGGGTTGCGCCGCATAGGCGGTAAGATCGGTCTGTTCGCCGACGGGCGCGCCCGGCGCCCGCGTCCGGGCGACCGGGCCGACATAGCCCGGCGTGCGGCCGACATAGACGGGCACGGGCTCAAAGCGCGGACGCGGCAGATGCGCGATTTCCTTGGCGTTCATGCGCGGCTGCTGCTGCGCGCCGTTCAGCGCGTCGAGCAGTGGAACGCCCGAGCCGACCGGGACCGACGCGTCTTCGATTTCCGCCATGAATTGGGCCGCGCCGGGACCGCGATGATGACACACCGACTCGCGCAAATCGGGCGCCGCGGTGGGACCCGAAGACGGCAGCGAAGCGAGCGAGGCGACGCCCGAACCGCTCTGGAAGCCGCGATCGAGCAGGGCGGCGATTTTCGCCGTGCGCAGAATCGGATTGGGCGCGCCAAGGACGACGGCGATCAACCGCCGGCCGCCGCGGGTCGCGGAGGCGACAAGATTAAAGCCGGCCGAACAGGTGAATCCGGTCTTCATCCCGTCGGCGCCGGGATAACGGCCGAGAAGATGATTATGAGTGGGAATGATCTGCCTGCCGAGCTGCATCGCGCCGATGTTGAAGAGATTAGCGTGTTCGGGAAACTGCAGGTAAAGCGCGCGACCGAGAATTGCGAGATCGCGCGCCGAGGTGACCTGCCGCTCGTCGGGCAGGCCGTTGGGATTGTACCAGACCGACTGCGTCATGCCGAGCGAAGCGGAGGCGCGGTTCATCTCGTCGGCGAAGGCTTCGACCGAGCCGGACACGCCTTCGGCGATGGCGACGGCGATGTCATTCGCGGACTTCACCATCAACATGACGAGCGCATTGTGCAAAGTGACTTCCGAACCGGCTCTGAAACCCATCTTGGAAGGCGCCTCGCGGCAGGCGCGCGGCGACATCATCACCGGCGTGTCGAGAGTTATGCGTCCCTGGCGCACCGCTTCAAGGGCAACATAGACCGTCATCAGCTTCGTCACCGAGGCGGGATACCAGGACGCGGTCGCCTGATCATGCGAGAGCACGGCACCCGATGAAACGTCGATGACGATCGAGGGCGTCGCGCGGGCGGGCGCGGCCGCGCCGAAAGAAACCAGCAGTGCAGTGGCCGCCGCAATCAATGTGGACTTCGAGAAGATCATCCGCTTAGCCCCATGATCCGTCGCTCAAACGCGGGATCGCAAGAAATCGCCGACTATATAATAGCGCGCGAGGCGCATAGCCGGGATAGGCCGAGATTAGGGCGATTCGGGGGCGATGTTAGCGGATGGTTAACTGTAAATCTTAACAAAAGGGCGCGGCGCTCACTGGTTGCGGCGCGCGCGCGCCGGCTCGACGAGCTGATATTTGATGACGAACTTCAGCGCCCGACTCCAGGACAAATCGGTTTCGCCGCGCAGATCGGCTTGCGCGGCATGCGCCAGTTCTCCCGTGCGCGCGTCGCGGATGCGGATGTCGAGATTTTGTTCCATCACGCTGATTTTTCGAAAGAAGCACACGAAGGACAAATCCGCGCCAAGCGCCTGGGCGATATCGGCGTCACAGCCATTGCATTTGCGCAGCCAATGGTCCTTGACCCGCTGGTCGGTCGAGACGCTTCCGTCGACGATGTCAAAGAGTCCTGACTGAGCGAGGAGGTCGCGCGCGAGCGCGGTCATTCTTTGCAAGCGGGCGGTTTCCTCGGGACTTTCTCCGGCGATCGGTCCGCCGGCGGAGAAATCGTCGAGTTCGATGTCGAAGACGGCGAG
Organism: Methylocystis sp.; assembly: GCF_046349115.1. Classification (GTDB taxonomy): domain Bacteria; phylum Pseudomonadota; class Alphaproteobacteria; order Rhizobiales; family Beijerinckiaceae; genus Methylocystis. The sequence continues at coordinate 59,105 of NZ_JAXMCX010000008.1, forward strand.
TTTCAAGCGCGGAGACGCTGGCGACTGAGCCTGCGCGCCGCCGATCGCGCCGGCGATCAACGCCATCGAAAGAAAATGCGTCATCGTCCTGCTGCCCATCGCGAAGCTCCGCTCTTCATCCGACAAAGAGGTAGCTTCTCAAGGCGTGACAGACTTCGGACGATCGCCTCAATCGGATTGGGCAATATTCCTTTGCGGCGCGGTTCAGGCGGCGGGCGCGTCTCCGACGATTCCGGCACCGATCGCCAGCCAGACGAGATGGGCGTCGGTGCGCGCGCCGATCTTGGCCTTGATCTGA
>NZ_JAXMCX010000009.1:0-56032 GCF_046349115.1 Methylocystis sp.
AGCACTAAAGCGCGCTTGTCGAAATTGAACACTTCCGTCTCGCGCGCGGCGTCGCGAATCTCCTCCCAGGCGCGGGCGTAGCCGGCCAATTGGATCGGCGGCGCGCTGGTTCCCGCAAGCTCCCTTACCCGCGCGTCGAGATGCCGCTGCGTCGCGCGCATAAAAGTCTCATAGGCGGCTTCATTGTCGCGGCCGGTGAGCTTGTCGGCGAGCATATGCGCGCCGAGCCAATCGACCTGCGGCAGCCTTTCGAACAGCTTTCGCACGACGGCGTCGAAGGCGACCCCGTCATCTCCCAGCAACCGCAGCGCCTCGCGCACCGAGCCTTCGGCGCGCGCCGTGGCGGCGATGAGATCGGATTCCGGCGCCTCAGACCATGGCGGGCCGAGACTGTTCACCGCGGCGATCGTGTCCTCAGGCGACAACGCGCCGAGCATCAGCCGGCGGCACCGGGAGCGAATCGTCGGCAGAATGCGGCCGGGCTGATGCGCGACGAGCAGAAACAGCGAGCGTTCGGGCGGCTCTTCGATGAGTTTTAAAAGCGCGTTGGCGCTGGCGCGATTGAGATCGTCGGCGCAGTCGACGATGGCGATCCGCCAGCCGCCGGTTCCCGACGCCTGATGGAAGGACTGGATGACCTTGCGCACCTCCTCGATGCGAATTTCGGTGAAATGCTTCTTGGTCTTCTCGTTCCAGGCGCGGCGCAGCAGAAAAATATCGGCGAGCGCCAGCGACGCGATGCGGCGCGAAGCCGGATGGTCCGCCGCGACCGCGAGACTTTCGGCGGACTGCACGGCCGCCGCGCCGGGTTCAGGATGAGCGAGGAGATATCGCGCCAGCCGCCAGGCGAGCGTCGCCTTGCCGACGCCGTCCGGCCCGCCGATGATCCAGGCTTGGGCCATCTTGTTGCGGCGGTAGGCGTCGAGGAGTTCGCGCTCCGCCTCGACGTGGCCGAACAGAGCGAGAGTCTCCCGCGGATGCGGGGCGTCGTCGTAGCGGTCGCTTTCGGGAGTCGCTTCCTCGCGGCTCATTGAGCGGCTTGCGCGGCATGCGCAAGGAAACGGTCGTGAACCGCGGCGCGCACCGCGCTCGCGACGTCGTCGACCGATCTGGCGGCGTCGATCACGCAGCAGCGCTCCGGTTCGCTTTCAGCGATGTCGAGAAAAGCCTGCCGAAGCCCTTCATGGAAGGAAGGGTCCTCGCTCTCGAAACGGTCGACCTTTTCGCCGCCGTCACGCCGCGACGCCGCCCGCGCCAGTCCTTCCCGCGCCGGGAGATCGAGCACGATCGTCAGGTCCGGCCGCGTCTCGCCTGCCGCCGCGCTTTCGAGCAGGGCCAGGCTCCTGGCGTCGACGCCGCCGCGCGCGCCCTGATAAGCGCTGGTCGAATCAGCGAAGCGATCGCACAGCACCCAAGCCCCGCGCTTGAGGGCCGGCGCGATCAGCTTCTCGACATGGTCGGCGCGCGCCGCCGAAAACAGCGCCGCCTCGGCGAGCGGGCCAAGCGGCGCGGCCCGTCCGGACAGCAGGAAATCGCGCAGCTTCTCGGCCTTATCCGTGCCGCCCGGCTCGCGCGTCGTCACCACCTCCAAGCCGCAGTCGCGCAGATGATCGGCGAGGCGCGCAAGCTGCGTCGACTTGCCGACCCCCTCGCCGCCTTCGAAGGTGATGAAGCGGCCTTTTTCGGGCGTCGCCTGGAAGGTCATTTCTTGCCGGACAGTTTCTGGTGAATCGCGGCGGCGGCGGATTCGTAGATGGCGTCGAAGGCGCGCCGCGGCAGCGATCCCTGCTCGACCGCTTCAGAGGTCTGCAGCGGCTGTTCCAGCACCACCGCATTGCCGCGCTTGATTTCGAGCCGGCCGACCGCCGCCCCCGCTTCGACCGGGGCCAGCACAGGACCTTCGTAGACGATCTTGCCCATCAGCCTCTCATTCGCGCCGCGCGGCAATAGCACCTTGATGTCTTCCTTGGCCGTCAGCTGCACGGACCCCTGCGTGCCGCCGTAGACCTGGGCCGGCCCGATCGGCTCGCCGGCCTTGAACAGTTCCTTCTCTTCGAAGTTGCGGAATCCCCATTGCAGCAATTTCCGCGCTTCTTCGGCTCGCTCCTTGGCAGACTTCGCGCCATAAATGGCGACGATGAGGCGCCGGCCGTCCTGAGTCGCGGAACCGACCAGACCATAGCCGCTTTCCTTGTCGATATTGCCGGTCTTCAGCCCGTCCGCGCCGATGCTCATGGTGAGCAGCGGATTGCGATTCTGCTGGCGTATCTTGTTCCAGGTGAATTCTTTCTCGCCGAAATAGCCATAGAACTGCGGATAAGTCTTGATGACATGGGCGGCGAGCTTCGCCATCTCGCGCGCCGTCACCTTCTGGTCGGGACCGTCCATGCCCCAGGGATTGCCGAAGCGCGATTTGACAAGGCCGAGTTCGGCGGCGCGCTTGTTCATCCGGGTTACGAATCCCTCTTCGGAACCCGCGAAGCCTTCCGCCAGCGTAATCGCCGCGTCATTGCCGGATTGGATCACCAGACCGCGAAGCAGGTCTTCGACGCGGGCGCTGCTGTTGAGCGGCAGGAACATCGCCGATCCGCCGGCCGGCGCGCCGCCGGTGCGCCAGGCGTGTTCCGAGACGGTGAATTGGTCGTCGAGCTTCAGCTTGCCTTCGGCCAGGGCCTGAAAGATCAGCTCAGCCGTCAGAATTTTAACGGTCGAGGCCGGCTTCTGATAATCGTCGGCGCCCTTCTCGAACAACACCGTGTTGGTGCCGGCGTCGATCAGAATCGCGCTCGGGGCGCTGGTTTGAAAGCCCTGGGCGCGGACGAAATCGGCGCCCAGCCCCGCCAATGCAAGGATAGACAGGATCAGGCATCGCACCGGAAATTTCGGCAAGGGCGCGCTCCCCTAATTGACGCCGCAGCGCGGAGAAGATGGCGCGCAGCGCCAAAAAATGCAATCTCGATATGCTCGCGTCAGTTGGTCCTGACCGAGGAGTTCAGCGCCTGCCGGATGGCGTCTCGCGACGACGCCTGTCGGGCGCCAAAATGCGCGGGCCGGACCGGCGGCAGCGGCGCGACGGCCATCCGCGCCTTGCGGGTTGACGCGACCGGCTCTTCGTCGACCCCCGCCTGCTCGCGCGACGGCGGCAGCGGCGCCGGCTTATCCTCCCCGGCATAGGCGAGAGCCTGATCGCGGGAAGTCTGAGGGTTTTCATATGCGCCGCGCGCCGCGGGTTCCGCCGCCTCGGCCCTTTCGTCATCGCGCGCCGCTTGCGCCGGCGCCTCGCTCGCCGAAGCCAGCATTGTCCATGGCGAGGCGTCGAGCTGCGCGGGCGCGCCGTCGTCGCGCAGGGTCGCCAAAAGCTTGGCGTCGTCGTCGCCTTCAAGATCGGCGCGTCCGATCCAGTCGACCTTGACGCGCGTCGTCCCGACGCCATGGAAATCGAGCGCCTCAGCCACCCGCTGCGATACGTCCATCACGCGTCCGCCATGGTAGGGCCCGCGATCATTGACCCGCACCACCATCGAACGGTCGTTGCGCAGATTGGTGACCCGCGCATAGCTCGGCAGCGGCATGGTCGGATGAGCGGCGGAAATCGACGCGCGGTCAAAGATTTCGCCATTGGCGGTGCGGCGTCCGTGGAAATCCGAACCGTACCAGGACGCGGTTCCAACCGCCGAATAGGGCTTTTCGCTCGGATAATAGGTTCGGCCGGCGATTTTATAGGGCTTGCCGACCATATAGGCGCCGCCGCCCTTCGGCACTTCCTCGCCTTCCGCGATCACCCGAGGACTGGGCCGCACGCCGTAGCGGGGATCGATCTGGCCAAGTCCGCCGAGTCCCGCGGTCCGGTGCGATCCGGTCGAAGAGCAGCCGGCGAGCGCGCCGATGCAGAGCAGAGGCAGGAGTTTGGCGAAGATTTTCGGGCTGGGGATGGGGCGCCATTCACAAACAACGGTCTTGAAGACGACAGATCGCATCCTGACGGTCCTTGCCCTCATCCTTCGAGCCGCCGCCGGTCAGCAATGAAAGACGCGTTGCATGGCGACGCCTCTCCATTTTTTCGGCGCGACGTAAAACTGTCGCGCGAATGCGACCCGCGGATTTTCTCGTTGATGTATGAAGTTGTCGTTAAACGCCGTTACGCTCGCGACAGGAGGCTGCCCAATTGGGACCAAAATGCGACAGTCGCGTTCAAAACGGCTTCGCGTCGAGAGATTGAAAGAAGCTGTGGCGAACGCGCCACAGTGCATTCGACGTCATTGAGCCCGAGCGAGATCGACGATTCGTGTCTCGACGCGCTCAACCCCGCGAAAGACGTTCCCGGACAGTTTCGCCGCGACGTGAAACGCGGCGCCCTCCCCTTTAAGAAGCGCGCCGCCGAGCGGCGAATTCGCGGCGCGGAAGGCGATAGCGTCGACCGTCGCGCCGTCGCGCGAGCGCAGCCGGGCGCGGACATGATCGGCGCCGACGATCCGTGCGAAGGCGACCTGTTGTTCAGGCAGAACAAAGATCGGCTCGGGATTGCCCTGCCCGAACGGCCCCGCCCGTTCGACCCGCCGCAGCAGATCGAGACTGACTCCTCTCCCCGCCAGGGCGCCGTCGAGGATCAGCGCGTCCTCGCGCCGGGCGGCCTCGACGGAAGCTTCGAGCGTCTCGTTGAGAAACACTCGAAAATCGTCGACCCGATCGCGCGCGAGCGTCACGCCGGCGGCCATGGCGTGACCGCCGCCCTTGACCGCGAATCCCAGATCGACGGCGCGGCGCACCGCCGAACCCAGATCGACACCGCTTAAACTTCTTCCTGAACCTGTTCCATATTGTCCATTAAAAGCAATAATAAATGTTGGAATATTAAAGTGCTCCTTTAAGCGTGACGCGATCAGTCCGACAACGCCCGGATGCCAGTCCTCGCCCTCAAGGACGAGGCATGAAAGCAAATTCGATTTCGCCAATTGCGCTTCGGCGAGCGCGCTCGCCTGCTCCAAGGTCGCCTTTTCGACGATCTGTCGCTCGCCGTTTAGCCGATCGAGCTCGACGGCGATGCGACGCGCTTCGGCCTCGTCGGAGAGGGTCAACAGTCGCGCGCCGAGGCCGGCGTCGCCGATCCGACCGCCGGCGTTGATGCGGGGACCGAGCAGGAAGCCGAGGTCGCGCGCGCGTGGCGGCCCGTCCAAACGGGCGGCGTCCATGAGCGCGGCAAGCCCCGGACGCGATCGTCCGGCCATCACCATCAGCCCCTTGGCGACCAGCGCCCGGTTCAGTCGCGCGAGCGGCGCCACGTCGGCGACCGTCGCCAGCGCGACGAGATCGAGCGCCGCGAGGAGGTCCGGCGCGGGGCGATCCTCGCGCCACCAGCCGCGCGTCCGCAGCATCCGCAACAGGCCGGCGAGCGCCAGAAACGTTACGCCCGCCGCGCAGAGCGCGCCCTGCCCCGAGAGTTCGTCGAGGCGGTTGGGATTGACGACGAGCGCCTCGGGTAAGACCTCGGGCGCCTGGTGATGATCGAGAACGATCACATCGAGGCCGAGGGCGCGCGCCGTGGCGAAAGCCTCGTGACTGGTGGTTCCGCAATCGACGGTGACCAGGAGCGTCGCGCCGCGGGCCGAAAGGTCGCGGATCGCTTCGACATTGGGGCCATAGCCTTCGATGATCCGGTCGGGAATGTGCAGAAAGGGCGTCGGCGCGCCGGCGGCGCGCCAAAAGTCGACGAGCAGCGCGGCGGAACAGGCGCCGTCAACGTCATAGTCGCCGAAAATGGCGATCTGCTCAAAAGTTTCGATCGCGCGCGCCAGCCGGGCGGCCGCGGCGTCCATGTCGCGCAGCAATGACGGGTCCGGCATCAGGTCCCGCAGCTTGGGGTCGAGATAGCTTTCGGCGTCGGCGACCGTGACGCCGCGCCCGGCGATCACCCGCGCCAGAAAATCATCGATCCCATACGCCTGGGTCAGCGCAAGCGCCTGCGCCTCGCCTCTGGCGTCGAGCCGCCCGCGCCACCGTCGGCCGAGCACGGAACGCTCGACCCCGAGAAAAGCTGGAGTGATCGAATCGGACATTGCCGCCTCGAGACAGTGGCTAAGCGTCGCCCGCAACTGACGCAAGCGTCATCGCTCGCCAGCTGGGAAGAAAGCGTCGACGCAAAAAAATCACCAGTTCTTGCGCTGTTAAAATTCACTTGACACCTATGTCAATTGGTTGCGTCATAATAGATGTTTTTCTCCATGCATTTGGATGAGGCGTTGGGCTGGGGGAATTCCATAAAGTTTAGTCGCGGCGCGACGCCGTAGCGAGGCTCGGCGAAAGCGTTTCGTCTCTTCGGCGCATTACATCGAGCGCCTAGTCATTTCGATTTTCTATCGACGTCGGACCTGAGAATGTCGCTTAAATCCACGCACGTCATATTCGTGCATGATTTCTTCGGTTGGGGGCCTCGAGAGTTCGGACTGCCCTATTGGGGCGACGCGCTCGACCAGATCGGGGAACCTTTCGTGGTCCATGAAGCGAAAGTCGGTCCGGTCAGTTCGTTTCACGACCGCGCCTGCGAACTTTTCGCCCAAATCGGCGGCGGACGGGTCGACTATGGCGAACTGCACAGCATTGAGGCGCGCCACGCCCGTTATTCGCGGGAATATGCGAGTCCTTTCGCCCCTGATTGGTCGGAGAAGAACCCCGTGATCCTCGTCGGCCATGGCGCCGGCGCCCAGACCGTCCTGCAGTTGCAGGCGCTGCTCGAGGAGAACTTCTGGGACCGGAACACGAACGCGGGCTGGATCGAAGGCGTCGTCAGCGTCGCCGGCGCGATCAATGGCTCCTTGCTGCCCTATGGATTTGGCTGCGACCACGCAGACGGCCGTTTCAGGCGCAAGCCGAGCCAGCTCATCGCCGAGTCATTCAATTTCCTGGGAATGGCCGCCGGCGTTCCGAGCGCGATGCGCAAGCCTTTCGATCTTCATCTCGATCAGTGGACGGAAGGCGAAGCGGACTGTGCGCAGGCGATGGCGCGTCTGGACGCGGGCGCCTTTGTCGCCGGCGAAGACAATCTGCTCTTCGACATGACTCTGCAGGGTTGCCGCAACGCCAACGCCCGGTTCAGATCGCATCCCGGCACCTACTATTTCTCGCTCGTCACAAACGCCACACATGCGCGCCCGTCGGGCTTTTTTGGCAGGAGCTGGCGGCCTGATCCGACCATTCACCCGGTGCTCTGGCAGCCGGCGCTGTATCAGGCGCGTGAGGCGAAATTCGCCAAGGCGCCGATCGATGGCTGGGGCGACGGCGATCTTTCGCTGCCGCAGTGGCGCCCCAACGATGGCGCGGTCAGCGTCATATCGCAGCGCTTTCCGTTTACGGCGCGCGAGGAGCCGGTGGGAGGCGAAGGCGTCTTCAGACGCCAAAGACTGAAGCCGGGGCGCTGGTATTACGAATATCTCGACAAGGCGATCGGAGCCCGGTTCGACCATTTCGACGCCGTGATCGGGGCGCAGCTCAAACCCTGGGTGCCCGGCCTGCGCCTCGCGCATCGCGAGATTTATCTGCGGCTGGGCGAGACCTTGCGCGGGCTTTGATCTCCCGCGGCGAAGATCCGACCTAATGCAGTCCGCCGACGCCGTTCGACTTTAACGCGTCGATCACGCCGCTGAACACCAGCGACACGCCCATCGCCGAGACGAAGAAGCCGACGATTCTGGTCGCCGCGTCGATGCCGTGCGGCCCCAGCGTCTTGGTCAATCGCGTCGCGAAAATCAGACAGCCGTAGGTCACGGCGACCGCGAGAAAAATCGCGGCGAGAATGGCGCCGAAGGCCAGCGCTTCATGGGAAGAATGCTCGATGGTGGCCGTCATGCCGAGAACCGTCGCGATCGGGCCTGGTCCGATCATCAGCGGCATCGCAAGCGGCATGAAGGCGATATTGGCGTCAGCGCCGGAGGGCGCGAGGCTGCTCTCTCCATCGGACGAGGGCAGAAACAGTTCAAATCCGATTCGCGTCAGCACGATGCCGCCGGCGATGCGCACCATGGCGAGCGAGACGCCGAATATCTTTAAGATCACCGCGCCAAAGAACAGGAAGAACAGGATCAGCAGCAGCGCATAAAGGCAGGCCATGAAAGCGACGTGACGTCGCTCCGCATTGCTCTTGTCGCTCTGGAGCATCAGAAAGACCGGCAGCACCTCGAACGGATTGATCACCGCCAGCAAGGTGGTGAATGTCGAGAAAAAGAGCGTCACTTCCATCCTGAAAACCCCGGCGCCGACATCCGCAACCAAACCGCTAATCGTCATAAGCCCTTCTCATTGACATTCGACATGCGGGAGGCATGGCGGCGCGACAATATTGCGGCGACTGCAGCCGCTCAAGCGGCATAGCGGCAGATTGCCGTTGTTCTAAGCATTCGCTCGGGCTAGCCCGTCACGATAGGATTGGCCCATGACCGACATGATCGCGCTCACCCATCTCTCCGGCGACCGCGCGGAGATTTTGACCCATGGCGCGGAGCTTGCCGCCTGGCGCGCGCAAGGCGTCGACATGATCTGGGCGAAGGACCAGAACATCTGGGATCAGACGGCGCCCGTGCTATTTCCAATCGTCGGCTGGACGCGCGACGGAAGCATCCGCGTCGACGGTCGAACCTATCCGCTGGCGCTTCACGGTTTCGCGTGGAAGAAGCGCTTCGAGGTCGCGGAGCGCCGCGACGATTATCTGCGCCTTGCGCTCGTCGACGATGACGAGACCCGCGCGCTCTATCCTTTCGCCTTCCGCTTTGAAGTCGAATTCCGGCTCCACGCCGGCGCGCTGGAAAACAGTCTGATCGTCGCGAATACCGACTCGCGGCCCCTGCCCTATGCCTGCGGCCTGCATCCCGCCTTTCGCTGGCCGCTCGCCAGCTCCAACGCCCCGCATGCGATCATCTTCGAGACCGAGGAGCGCCCCGACGTTCCAATCATCGGCCCCGGCGGACTGTTCTCGAAGCCGCTCCGCAAAACCCCGCTCGAGGGCCGGCGGCTGCCGCTCGAACTGGAGATGTTCGCGCATGACGCGCTGTGCTTTCTCAACCTCGCCAGCCACAGCCTCGTTTTTGACAATGGCGCGGGCGGGCGGCTTGCGGTGACGCTGCAAGACTTCCCCCATGTCGGATTTTGGACGCTGCCGCCCGCGCCCTATCTGTGCATCGAGCCGTGGACCGGCTACGGCGACCCAGAGGAATTTCGCGGCGATCTCTATGAAAAGCCCTCGATGAGGCTGCTGACGCCCGGCGAGCGCGCCCGGCATGGCGCGATTTTCGCGTTTGAGCGTCAGGCATGGGTCGGTTAGGAACGATCCGCCACTAATGGGGATCGAGAATGACCGTCGCCTCCAGCGTCATCGCAGCTATCGGACGCACGCCGCTCATCGAATTGCGGGCCGCCTCGAAGGCGACCGGGTGCCGCATTCTCGGCAAGGCCGAATTCATGAATCCCGGCGGCTCGGTGAAGGACCGCGCGGCGCTGTCGATCGTCGAAGACGCCTGCGCCAAGGGATTGTTGAAGCCGGGCGGAACGATCGTCGAGGGCACCGCCGGCAATACCGGCATCGGCCTCGCGCTCGTCGCCAATGCGCTGGGCTTTCGGACGGTAATCGTCATCCCCGAAACGCAAAGCGAGGAAAAGAAGGACATGTTGCGCCTGCAAGGCGCGCAGCTCGTCGAAGTGCCCGCGGTTCCCTACGCCAATCCCAATAATTACGTGAAGCTGTCCGGCCGGCTCGCCGAGCGCCTCGCCAAGGAAGAGCCGAACGGCGCCGTCTGGGCCAACCAATTCGACAATGTCGCCAATCGCGTCGCGCATCTCACCACCACCGGGCCGGAGATTTACGAAGAGCTCGACGGCGGGGTCGACGCCTTCATCTGCGCCTGTGGGACGGGCGGAACGCTCGCCGGCGTCGGCATGGCGCTCAAGGAAAGAAATCCGGACGTGAAGATCGGGCTCGCCGATCCATTCGGCGCGGCGCTCTACTCCTATTACACGACCGGAGAGCTGAAGGCCGAAGGCGCGTCGATCACCGAAGGGATCGGCCAGGGCCGGATCACCGCCAATCTCGAAGGCGCGCCGGTCGACGTCGCCTATCGCATTCCGGACGACGAGGCGCTGCGAGTCGTGTTCGATCTCGCCGAGAAGGAAGGACTGCTGCTCGGCGGCTCTTCGGGAATCAATGTGGCCGGCGCGATCCGCCTCGCGCGCGACATGGGACCGGGCAATACGATCGTCACCGTGCTGTGCGACGGCGGCGCGCGTTACGCCTCGAAACTGTTCAACCCCGCCTTTCTGCGCAGTCAGAAGCTGCCGGCGCCGCCCTGGCTCGGAGGGGCGATCGAGATCGATCCGGGCTTCGCATAAGCGGCGTTGCAAGCTTTCGATGAGGGAAGCGGTCCTGCGCCGTGATAGTGGCAAAAGCGCCACATGTCGCGGAAATATGCCCGCTTCGGCGCCTCCCTCGTTCATTTGCCAAGTTCTGCTTCAATTATTCATTTAAACAATGTGTTCGTGGGCGGTTGTGCTGGATTCGTTATGCGGCGATTGACCCCAAAGCTTTGCTTAATTCTTGTCGCGCTGACCATGTTTATCGGCGGGCGGATCGAGTTTGCGCCCGTCACGACGACGCTGATCCTTAAAGCTCACCATTGCGCCGGCGCCAGTTTGGGGAGCAATGAATCTCCCACGAATAAAACCAAGGATGATTGCGGCTGTTCGTTTTGCCAGTGTTGCGACCCGGACAGCGTCGAGTTTCCGCCCCTCGCCGTCGGGCTTGGCGCTCCCACACGAACTTCCGCGCGAGCCATCCCAAGGCCGCCCGCTTCATCGAAGCCGGTTACGACTCTCGCCGAGGCGAACCGCGCGCGCGCGCCGCCGGTCATTTGCTGATCGGATTGCTCGCCTGGCCGCGCGACGCGCTACGCCCGAGCAGCAATCTAGCCGCCACTTCAGCGTAAGCGTCCGAACCCGTTTTAGGTCATTCCGCGGCCGCCATGTTCCATGCGCGTCGTCCGCGTCCGTTTAGGAAATTCGCCATGTCACGCCACCTGCTCGCCTTCAACTCGAGCCTGCTCGCTCTGACGCTCGCCGCCGGTGGAGCTTTCGCTCAGCAGCGTCTCCCGACGATCGACGTCGGCGGCAAAAAGCCCCGCGTTTCCAGGGTCGCGGCGACCCCTGGACCGCGTCCCGCAAGGGCGGTTCCCGCCGGCGTTCCCAGCGCCCCGACGCCGAGCACAGACCTTGGCCCCAATGCGGCGGTGCCCTGGTCTTTGGCTGATGCGAGAAAGCCCCTGTCGCAGCCCAAGGCGCCCGACACCTCCTCTAGCGCGAGAACTTTCACCGGGGCGCAGGTCAACGCGATACCTTTCGCGCAACCGACCGAGGCTCTTGAAATCGCGCCCGGTCTGCTCGTCGCTCAGCACTCGGGTTCGGGCAAGGCGATGCAGTATTTCCTCCGCGGCTTCGCGCTCGACCACGGCAACGATCTTGCCCTGTGGATCGACGGCATGCCGATTAATGCGCCGTCGCATGCGCATGGACAGGGTTACGCCGACGCCAATTTCGTCATCCCCGAACTGTTCAGCACGGTCGAGGTGCGCAAGGGCCCCTATTTCGCAGACGGCGGCATTTTCGCCTCGGCGGGCCAGGTGAACATGCAATATGTCGACAAGGTTCCTGGCGGGCTGCTGTCGGTCACCGGCGGCAGCTTCGGATGGGCGCGTTCGGTCGTCGCCAATTCGTGGGCGGTCCAGGGCGGCGACCTGCTCGCCGTCGCCGAGGCCAATCACTATAACGGCCCCTGGGAAATCGCCGAGAACACCAAGAAGCTCAACTCATTCATTCGCTGGAGTCGGGGCACTCAGGCGGATGGCGTTTCATTGACCGCGATGGCCTATAGCAATCACTGGAACGCCACCGACCAGATTCCGGCGCGAACGGTCGACGAAGGCCTGCTTTCCCGCTGGGGCACGCTCGATCCCACTCAGCATGGCAATTCGACTCGTTACAGCCTGTCGGCGCGCTGGAGCGAGAAAAACGAGAACGGCTTTTCGCGGGTTGAAGGCTATCTCATTCGCACGACTCTCAATCTTTGGGACATGACGACGGGCATTCTGGAGCATCCAGTCCTTGGCGATCAGTTCCAGAACTTCGACCGGCGCACCATCATCGGCATGAACGCCGTACATGGATTGAACTGGAAGCTCGGCGAAACCTCGGTCGTTACCCGCGTGGGTCTGCAAGCGCGATATGATGATATTCGCAACGGTCTGCAGGATTCCTTTATGCGAAACCCGTTCGACACGCCCCGTGACGACTATGTCAAGGAAGGCAATGTCAGCCTCTGGACGGACACGACGCTGTTTTGGACGCCATGGTTGCGCACGACGGTCGGCGGACGCTTCGACTATCTCGCGGCTTCGGCAAATTCGCTCCAGACTCCCTTTGGCGCGCCATTGTTCGGCGATGGCAGCGGCGGCTTCTGCGTCACCGGAGCAGATCCGGAGAACTGCTTCGCCTGGACGAGGCAATTCAACTCTGGGAGCAAGGCGCAAACCATGGGCAGTCCGAAAGCCGGGGCGGTGCTGGGACCCTTCAACAACACCGAGTTCTTCCTCAACTTCGGCGAAGGGCTGCAAAGCAGCGACGCGCGCGGCTCGGTCGAGCGGCTCGACCCCCACAACGGAACGCCATTTTCGGATCAGGGCCTGGTCATTCCAACGCCATTGCTGGTGAAGACCCGCGGCGCGGAAACAGGCATCCGCACCAAAGCCCTGATCGAGGGCTTGGACACAACATTGTCGCTGTGGTGGCAGGACTTCGACTCCGAGAATTTGTTTGAGGGCGACGAAGGCACCACGGTATTCGGGCGGCCGAGCCGCAGGTATGGCTTCGAATGGACCGGACGCTACACGCCGACGAGCTGGCTCAGTCTCGACGGCGAAGTCTCCGCCACTCACGCGCGGTTTCGAGGCTACGACGCCGTTCAGCAGGCGATCTACTCCAGCGTCGTAACGAGCGGGACGGAAGACATGCTCTTTCCCTGGAATTTGCGCGGCAACAGTCCTGGCAATTTTCTAACCAATGCGCCGACGGTTGTCGCGACGGGCGGCCTCGAGGTCGGCGAAAAGACCGGCTGGTTCGGCGCGCTGCGTTACCGTTACTTCGGCGCGCGGCCGCTGACCGAGGACGGACAAATTCAATCGATTCCGGCGGGCACGCTGAACGCTCGCCTCGGCTATCGCTTCGACAACGGGTGGAAGGCGCAAGTCGACGGTTTCAACATCCTCGACAATCGCGGCGACGCGGTCGCCTATGGCTATGGCTCTTTTGTCAGACAGGACCTGCTGCTGTTCCCGCATCCCGGCGAGTCGATCGGAATCATGGATCGCCATTTCAAGCCTGTCGACCCGCCTGCGGTGCGCGTGACGCTCAGCGGGCCGCTCACGATATTTGATGGCTATCTGGCGCCACGGCCGTTTTAGTCCCTGTCCAAAGCGGCGCCATTGGAGAACGTCAGCGACGGATGGCGGCGGACGCTTCCAGCGCGCCCTTGGGTCCGCCGCTCGTGGCGGATGCGGCAGGATTCCGTTTTTACGGGGCGATCTAGCTTTCGACGGTTTCCGCCGGCGCAGGAGTCGCGGCGCGCTCGGCGTCACGCTGCGGAACGAAAGTCTCGCGACGCAGGAAGAGAACCTTCCGCAACTCCTTCTCCCCGATCAGCTTGGCGAATTCGCGATAGCCGAAGAAGGGAATGAGCGCGGCGAAGGTCACCAGCCCGACCGAAAGCAAGATGCGCAAATTGTAAAGGTTCACGCCGTCATGGTCGGCATGGGACGGCCAAAAATGTTCGAGCAGCGCCTGCTCGATCAGGTCCATGTCGATGAGCAGCACGCCAAAGAGCAGCGACTTGGCCAATATGGGCGCGATCAGCGGCATCTTGTCGAAGACGCGCCAGACGCCGAATTTGTTGGCGACGAACAGCACCTTGGCGAATGCGAGCGCCTTGGCGACGGCGAAGCCTTGGTGCTGCACGATATGCGCCTGAGACAGGACAATCGACTTATGCACGCCGAGCACGGCGAGCAGGAACCACACATAGAGGAAGACCGGAAGGAAGCCCTTGGCTTCCTCTTCGATTTTTTCCTTAAAGCTCTTTTTGGCTTGCGCGCTCATCGCCGGCGTCGGTCCCCCCCAAGGCGTCGTCGCGCGACAATCTAGCCGCGCGATTTCTCCTTGGCTATCGCTCCGGCGCGGGCCAGATCTTCCGGCCTGTTGACGTTGAAGAAGGGGTCGTAAGGCTCGGTGCGCCAGTCGACGACGACATTGGCGAAGCGCGCGATGAAGGATGACACTTTGCGTTCGCCTTCCTCGACAAGCGCGCGCCGCAGCTCCTCGCGCAGCGCGACCGGCCATAGCGCCACCGCGTGATGGGTTCGGGCATTCGACGCGGCGACGGCGATGCGCGCGCCGGCATGCGTTCTCGAGGCGTCGAGCCGCGAGAGGAGATCGGCGGGCAGGAAAGGCGTGTCGCCCGGCGCGCTGAGCACATCGGCCGCGCCCCTTGCGGCGGCGAAGTCCATCCCCGCAAGAACGCCGGCGAGCGGCCCGGCGAAGCCCTCGACGCTGTCGGCGACGACCGGCAGGCCAAATGCCGAAAAGCGCGCCGGATCGCCATTGGCGTTGATCGCCAGCGCCGCGCATTGCGGCGTCAACCGATCGATCACATGTCGAAGGATCGGTCGGCCGGCGATTTCGGCGAGCGGCTTGTCGCCCCCGCCCATGCGCCGCGCTAATCCGCCGGCGAGGATGACGCCAATGCAGGTCATGCGCGATCCGGATCGGCATGGGGCCGCGCGGCCCCGTCCACGCTCGTCACTTTTTCGCCTGAATGGTTGAGACAGTTAACGACATGTTTTGAAGCTTCGCCAAAATCAAACCTCGCCATTGGCGTTCCTAAACTTGCACGCGCCGTCAAAAAAGGCTCGACACAAGCAAAACCCGGCGAAATCAGGCGCCGATTGCGGCGTCGGCGAGTCAATCGGCGGGCCGCCAAGTCTCCCGGTTGCCGCGTTTTCCTAAAAATTGGTTTATTTTCCATTGCTTATAGAAGCTATTGGTTTAGGCAATTCTTAAAGCGACGGTTCTATAAGGATCGCTACTACATGGCTGTTTGAGTAGCGAGTGAGTGAAATGACCGAGACGCACCGTCCCCGTGTCAAATATGTCATCGGCCCGGATGGCAGCCCGCTGACCATTGCGGATTTACCTCCCGCTTCGACCAAGCGCTGGGTCATTCGGCGCAAGGCGGAAGTGGTGGCGGCGGTGCGCGGCGGCCTTCTCTCGCTCGACGAGGCCTGTAGTCGCTACACGCTGACGGTGGACGAATTCCTGAGCTGGCAGATGTCGATCGACCAGCACGGGCTCGCGGGGCTGCGAACGACGCGTCTCCAGCAATATCGAATGTAGCCTCGGCGCCGGCGCCGAATCATTCAACGCCGGTCAGGGATGTCCGGCGTTTTTACTTTTGCAGCTGCTCCTCGATCCCGCGCCAGCGCTCGACGAGCTTCTTGCGCTCGAACAGCGCCACGACGACGAGCGCGATCAGCAAGGGGATGATGAGATAGAAGAGCCGCCAAACCAAGAGCGCGGCCAAAACCTTTAGACGCGGCACGTCGGGCATCACCTTGATGAACAGCAATTCGAATATGCCGAGACCGCCCGGCGCATGTGACACCAGGGCCGCCGAGAAGGACAGGAGAAAGGCGCCGAGCACGACGAGATAGCCCGGATTGCCCTGCTCCGGCAGCGCGAAATAAATGATGCCGGCCGCGCCGATGAGTTCGAGGGGCGCGGCGAAGAGCTGGCGCAACATGATGCCCGGCCGCGGGTAGAGAATCTCGAAGCGCCCGAAGAGGTGGATCGGGCGGAAATGCATCAGCGACCCGATGATGTAGAGAATGACGAAGGCAAGGCAGGCCAGGCCGACGACGAGCGCGGTGCTGGGGTTTGTCACGACATCCGGCAGGAAGCCCGACAGCCGTTGCACGATCGCCGGGTCATAGGCGAGCAAAAGCCCGGCGAGAAGCACATTGCCGAAGCCGAACGTATAGGAACACAAGACCACCAGCGTCGCGACTTGCGTCGCGGTCAGCCCCTTCGTCGAATAGGCGCGATAGCGCACCATGGCGCCAGAGAAGACGCTTGCGCCGATATTGTGCGACAGCGCGTAGGTCGTGAACGAGCAGACCGAAATAAACAGCCAGTTGATATGTTTGACGCCCAGATGCAGCAGCGCGATGCGATCGTACCAGGCGAGCGCCGCATAGGCGACAAGCGTCGACAGGCCGGCGAAAAGATAGTGTGCGGTCGGTATCGCCTTCAGATTCGCCCAAACCTCGACGCCGACGGATTCCCCTCTAAATTCGCGATAGAGAAGGAAGAATGACGCGACGACGGCGATGAGGCCGACAGTCGGCCAAAAATATTCCAGCAGTTTTCTCATGCGGCCCGTCGCGTTAGATTGCACCGTCGATCACCAAACCGGCCGCAGTGGCCGCATTCTCCCTCGCATGGAGCGCCCAGCGCCCGCAAGCCCGCACCGATTATTATGACGCTTGCGGCGAATCAATGGAGACGGGAATGAGATTGCTCACGCGGATCAAAGGCTTAATTCTGACGCCGCAGTCCGAATGGGCGCAGATTTCGCAGGAAGATACGTCGGTCTTCGATCTTTATCGCAATTATATCGCCATACTGGCGCTCCTCCCGCCCTTCGCGAGCTTCTTCGGCTCCTGGCTTTTCGGTTTCTCGTACGGCGCGCAGGAAATCATGCACCCGAGCTTGTCGGGCGGGCTATATCGCGCCTTTGTTCAATATCTCTTCAGCCTGCCGGCGTTCTTTCTGGTCGCCTTCGTGATTTCGGCGATCGCGCCGCATTTCGAAGGAAAAACCGATGATCGCCGCGCGCTGATGCTGACCGCCTATTCCTTCACGCCGGTCTGGCTCGCGTCGCTGTTTGGGCTGATTCCCGGCCTTCGCTGGCTGGACGTGCTCGGCTTCTATGGAATCTACGTCTATTCCGTCGGCCTGCCGACGATGATGCGCGTGCCAAGGGAAAATCTCGACGTCTTCACCCTCGCGACGCTTTTTCTCATCGTCGCCACCGTCGCGCTCCACGGTTGGCTCGTGCATTTGATCGCGCCGCAGCAGCTGATCTAGCGCCACCGCTCAGCGGCGTTGTCATCCTCGGATTTCGCCTCGACCCAGTCGCCGGACGCGCCGTCGGCGCGGCGCTCTTTTTTCCAGAAGGGCGCGCGGGTCTTGAGGTAATCCATCAGAAACTCCGCAGCGGCGAAGGCGTCGGCGCGGCTGCGCGCCGCGGCGATCACCAGAACGATCCGTTCGCCGGCCGGGATGCGGCCGTAGCGATGAATGACGGTGAGCCCCTGCAAGGGCCAGCGCTCGAGCGCCTGATCGGCGACCCGCGCGATCTCGGCTTCCGCCATGCCGGGATAATGTTCGAGCTCCAGGGACTCGAGGGCGCCGTTCTCGTCCCTGCAGAGACCGATAAAGCTGACGAGCGCCCCGATGTCCCGACGGTCTGAGGTCAGCTGCGCCTGTTCGCGCCCCGGATCGAAATCCTCAGCCTGAACGCGCACATTGGGCGCCGGCCGCGGCGCCATTTCAACCTCCCGTCATCGGCGGGAAGAAGGCGATCTCCCGGGCGGCGCCGATCGGCGCGTCCGGCGCCGCATGGCTCTTGTCGACCGCGGCGCGGATTGTCGCCGGATTGGCGAAAGCGATCGCATAGCCTTCGCCGCGCGCCGACAGCCAGTCGATCAGTTGACGGACCGTGGCCACTTCGACCGGCGGGGCAATTTCTTCTTCCGATAGACCGATGCGTTCGCGCACCCAAGCGAAATAGAGCGCCTTCATCCCGGCCTGTCTTCCCCGAAATGGTCCCAAGCCGACTGCAGATAGTCGAAGCCGGTGTAAAGCGTCAGGATCGCCGCCGCCCAGAGGAGCGACGCGCCGATCTTGACCGTGCCGGGAAGCACGATTTCGCCCGCCGGGCCGGCGATCAGGAAGCCGAGCGCCACGAGCTGCGCCGTCGTTTTCCATTTGGCGATGGCGGAGACCGGCAGCCGCACCTTGAGCTCGGCAAGATGTTCGCGCAGGCCCGACACCAGTATTTCGCGGCAAAGAATGATGATCGCCGCCCAGATCGTCCAGCCGGCGAGCGTCTGGTCGGCGACGAGCGCCATCAGCGTCGTCGCGACGAGCAGCTTGTCGGCGATCGGATCGAGCATCTGGCCGAGGCGCGAGTGCTGCTGCCAGATCCTGGCGAAATAGCCGTCGAGAAAATCGGTTACGGCGGCGGCGCTGAAAATCCCCAGCGCCGTCCATCGCGCCCAATGTTCGGTAAAGCCCAGAAGCAGGCCAGCGACCACCGGAACGGCGACGACGCGGCCATAGGTAAGCAGATTGGGCAGCGCCAGCGCTTGGGACCGACGCTTACCGGTGACAGCCGTCTCGGACATAGCGCAAGGGAATATGTCCCCCGCGTCCAATGTCAATAGACAGAGCGCCAGGAGCTTCACATCCATTGGCGAGTCGTTGCCGTCGCGGCCTTACTCGCCGTCGAGCGCGAAGGCGCCAGGTCCCGCCGCCGCGAAGAACAGAAAAACGAAGCAGTAGAGCGCCGCGAGTTCTCCGCCGTTGAGGATCGGCCAGAACGCCTTCCCCGCATGGAACAGAAAATAGGCCACCGCCATTTGGCCTGAAAGAATGAAGGCGACAGGCCGGGTGAACAGGCCGAGCAGAATCAATATGCCGCCGACAAGTTCGATCACGCCTGCCGCGCCCAGCAGCGAAATCAGTTGCAGCCCGTCAAACATCGCGACATGTGGAACGCCGAAGAGCTTGGCCGTTCCGTGCTGCAGAAACAGCAGGGCGGCGGCGATGCGCAGCAGTCCCTGCGCGTGCGGGCTGAAGCGTTGCGGAAAAATTCGCAGTGTCATCGGTTGGCCTCCTAGAGAATGCTGGCGATTTCCTCGAAGTCGAGCCGCGGGCCGCGAGGATAGAGCTTAGCCGGATCACCATAGCCGATGTTGATCAAGAAATTTGATTTTATTCTGGTTCCTTGGAAGAATTCCGCGTCGACCTTGGCCCGGTCGAAACCGCTCATCGGTCCGCAGTCGAGACCCACCGCGCGAAGCGCCAGCAGCAGATAGGCGCCCTGCAGCGAGCCGTTGCGAAAGGCCGTTTCCTCGATCAACGCATCATTGCCGACGAACCAGGCGCGCGCGTCCGTCGCCGGATAAAGGCGCGGCAGATAGTCTGGAAAATCAAGATCATAGGCGACGATGGCGGTCGCCGGCGCGGCCAAGGTCTTGGGGCGATTGGCGTCCGATAGAGCTGGCGCGAGCCGGGCCTTCGCCTCGGCCGAGCGCACGAATACGACGCGCATCGGGGAGCAATTGGCGCTCGTTGGGCCCCATTTGGCGTAATCCACCGCGCGTTCGAGAAGGCTGTCGGGCGCCTCCTTCTCGAGCCAGCCATTGTGGGTCCGCGCGCGGGTAAAGAGCCGCTCCAGAGCTTGCGGCGCAATCGGAGCCGCGTCCTGTTTGTCGGTCGTCATCCCACTCCCCGCGCAGCTTCAGATGTCGCGCCCGTCAACTTCGATATGCAGGCGCTCCTCGATCTTGCGAAGCGATTCCTGCTGAGGCGAGATCGCGAGCGATTTTCGATAGGCGGCGAGCGCGCCCTTCTTGTCGCCGGACTTTTCCTTAAGCGCGCCGAGAGCGGCGAAGGCGTCGAACCGTTTCGGCTCGAGCGTCGCCGCGGTTTCGAAGTCGGCGATCGCGCCGCTGTCGTCGCCTTGCGCCGCCTTCATTTTCGCCCGCAGCGCAAAACCCTCCGCCCATTCGGGCGAGAGCGCGATGACATAATCTATGAGCCGCAGCGCGAGCGCGGGCGCGCCGGCGGCGTCCGCCGCCGCCGCTCGCGCCGCGAGCAAATCGACCGTGTCCGAATCCGATTTCGACCAGCGGCTGGCGATCGCCGCGGCGACGCCTTTCGCCTCGCGCTCGTCCTCGGCCTGTTCCAGCCGCAGATAGAGCCGGTCGATCTCTTCCGCGCGCCGTTCCTCGGGGTTTCTCGGCTGCGGCGGCGGTCCCGCGGCGGGCGTCCGCCGCTCTGGTGCCGATTCGTCGCCTCCTCGACCCGGGCCAAGCGCGCGGCTCCCCGGGGGCAGCGGAATTCGCCCAATGCCGGGAATGAACAGGAAATTTTCGCCCTCCTGTCCAAACGATTCGATCGACGGCGGTCCCCAACCCTCGGCCGTCGCCAGGCTGATGGGCAAGATCGCCGCGAGGGCGATGAACGTCAGGGGAAGAAGCCACAGCACTCGCATCGCGGCTAACATAGCGTGACTAAACATAAACGGCCACAGCAGAGCGAACGTCGGCGTATTTGATTAACCTTTTGTCAGCCAAAACGCGACGCAATCCCGGCAAATTCATCCTGCGTTCAGGCGAGGCGGACGAATCCTTTGTGCGGTAGTTACGAATGTTAGCGACCACCCGCGCTTATCGCGCCAACGTTGCCGCAGCCCCGCGATTGAAGCCGTGGAGCTCCTGGAGTTGGAATCGATGATGGATACCATACGCCGTCTGTTGCAAGAGCATGGCCGTCTGCATATGCCGGTGGCGGAATTGTCGGACTTCGACGATCTTTACGGCGCAGGACTGACGCCATTCGCCGCCATCCGCACAATGCTCGCGCTTGAAGAAGCCTTCGACATAGAATTTCCCGTCGCCATGCTGCGTCGGCAAAGCTTCGCTTCGATCAACGCCGTTGGCGATTGCGTCAACCGGCTGTTGTCCGCGACCGAGCGCCGCGCCGCTTAAACGACTCGGAGCGCGAGGCGTCGGTCGAGTCGCTCGCTGCGCGTATGCGACCGCCGCGAGGCACCAAGCCAAGCGCCTTGAAAGTCGCGGCGGTTCGGCGCCGCCAAAGGTTGCGGCGTTTCCCTCGCTGCGCTAGTCGTCGTTTCTGGAAAGGTTCGAATGACGGACCTTCGCGACGACGAGAATTCGATGCCTCCCTATCGTTCACGCACGACGACCCACGGCCGCAACATGGCCGGCGCGCGCGGCCTGTGGCGCGCGACGGGCATGAAGGAGGAAGACTTCGGCAAGCCGATCATCGCGGTCGCCAATTCCTTCACGCAATTCGTGCCCGGCCATGTCCATCTGAAGGATCTCGGCCAGCTCGTCGCCGGCGAGATCGAAAAGGCGGGCGGCGTCGCGAAAGAGTTTGACACCATCGCGATCGATGACGGAATCGCGATGGGCCATGACGGGATGCTCTACTCCCTGCCCTCGCGCGACCTCATCGCCGACAGCGTCGAATATATGGTCAATGCGCATTGCGCCGACGCGCTGGTCTGCATATCGAATTGCGACAAGATCACGCCGGGCATGCTGATGGCGGCGTTGCGTCTCAACATTCCGACAGTGTTCGTTTCCGGCGGTCCGATGGAGGCCGGCAAGGTCGTGCTCGCCGGCAAGGAACATGCGCTCGATCTCGTCGACGCGATCATCGCCGGCGCCGACGATACCGTCAGCGAGGCGGATGTCGCGACGATCGAGCGCTCCGCCTGTCCGACATGCGGCTCATGCTCGGGCATGTTCACCGCGAACAGCATGAATTGTCTGACCGAGGCGCTGGGCCTGTCGCTGCCCGGCAACGGATCGATTCTCGCCACCCATGCCGATCGGCGCCGACTGTTTGTCGAAGCCGGCCATCTCATCGTCGATCTCGCGCGCCGCTATTATGAGCAGAACGACGAAAGCGTGCTGCCGCGTTCGATCGCGACATTCGAAGCCTTCGAGAACGCGATTACGCTCGACATCGCGATGGGCGGCTCGACCAACACCGTCCTGCATCTTCTCGCGGCGGCGCATGAGGCCGAGGTCGATTTCACCATGGCCGATATCGACCGGCTGTCGCGGCGCGTGCCGGTTCTGTGCAAGGTCGCGCCCTCCGCGCCCGACGTGCATCTCGAAGACGTGCATCGCGCCGGCGGCGTCATCGCCATCCTCGGCGAACTGCTGCGCGCCGGTCTGCTGCATGGCGAACTTCCGACGGTGCACAGCCCTTCGGTGAGCGACGCGGTGGCGCGCTGGGACATCGCGGTGACGCAGAGCGAGACCGCCCGCACATTCTTTCGCGCCGCGCCCGGCGGCGTGCCGACGCAAGTCGCCTTCAGCCAGGACCGCCGCTACAAAGCGCTCGACGACGATCGCCAAAAGGGCGCGATCCGCGATGCCGCGCACGCCTTCTCGAAGGATGGCGGTCTCGCGGTGCTCACCGGCAATCTCGCGCTCGATGGCTGTATCGTGAAAACCGCCGGCGTCGATGATTCGATCCTGAAATTCGCCGGCCCCGCCAAGGTCTATGAAAGCCAGGACGCCGCGGTGTCCGGCATTCTTACGGGCCACGTAAAGGCCGGCGACGTCGTCGTCATCCGTTACGAAGGCCCGCGCGGCGGGCCGGGCATGCAGGAGATGCTGTATCCGACGAGCTATTTGAAGTCGAAGGGTCTCGGCAAGGCTTGTGCGCTGGTGACCGACGGACGATTTTCCGGCGGCACGGCGGGGCTCTCCATCGGCCATGTGTCGCCCGAGGCGGCGGAAGGCGGCGCAATCGCTCTGGTGAGAGAAGGCGACCGTATTGAAATCGACATTCCGTCGCGCACGATCAAATTGGCGGTGAGCGATGATGAGCTGGCGGCGCGGCGCGCTGAACAGGCGGCCAAGGGCTTTGCGCCAGCTAAGCCTCGACCGCGAAAAATTACCACCGCGCTGCGCGCCTATGCGTCGATGACGACGAGCGCGGCGAAGGGCGCGGTACGACAGATTCCTTGACCTATCGCAAAGTTGGCGCGTGTCGTAGAGTGACGCGCGTTCATCTCGTCGCCGCAACAACATGTCTCCGTCACGCAAATTTGTCGCTTCCGGACTATTTGGCGTCGCTTTGGGATTCGCCGTGCTGGCGCTTGCCAGCTATATCGCCGTGCATGCCGAATTCCGGCGCCGCGCGGCAGGCCTATGGTTGCGCCATACGATTCAGGTGCAACGCGATCTTTATCAGCTTTACGGAATGCTGCAGGCGGCCGAGAGCGGTCAGCGCGGTTTCATCATCACTCAAGACGAACGCTATCTCGACGCATGCCGCGAAGCGGAGCGCAATTTAGGCGACGTTCTCGACAAACTTTCCGAGCGCACGAGAGAAAATCCAAAGCAACTCGACGCGATCGCCGAACTGCGGCCGCTGCTTGCCGAAAGGCTCGTGCTCATCAATGAGGGGATCGCCGATGTGCGCGCAGGGAAGGTCGACAAGGCGGTTCAGCTCACAAAGTCAGAGCGCGGCAAGGCGCTGATGGAGCGGCTGCGCGTCGTCATCCAGACGATGAACGAAACTGAGGAAGCGTTGCTCGATTCGCACGAGCGCGACTTGCACGCCGCCGGCGGCCAGTTCGACGCGGCCATTTGGGCGTTGGGCGGCGTCATTCTGGCGCTTGGCGCATTTTCGCTGCTTAACGCGCAAAAGCAGATGCAGGCGCTGCAGACGTCGCGCGATTCTCTAAAGTCCGCCTATGACCAGCTGATCTCGGAAACGACGCGCCGCGAAGCGCTCGAATCGCAGTTGCGGCAGGCCTATAAGCTCGAGGCCATCGGCCAACTGACCGGCGGCATCGCGCATGACTTCAACAATATGCTGGGCATCATCGTCGCAAGTCTCCATCTGCTGAAGCGAAAGCTTGCCGAAGCTGACGGCGGTTATGCGCAATTGATCGATTCGGCGATGGACGGCGCCGATCGCGCGGCTGCGATGGTGCGCAGGCTCCTGGCGTTTTCGCGCCGTCAGCCCTTATCGCCGCGACCGCTCGACCCCAATCGGTTTGTTTCCATCATGTCCGACATGTTGCGCCGCGCGATCGGCGATAAGATTGAACTCGAAACCGTGCTTGCCGGCGGACTCTGGACGACGAAAATCGATCAGCACGAACTGGAAAGCGCCGTCGTCAATCTCGCCGTCAATGCGCGCGACGCGATGCCCGACGGCGGCAAGCTGACGATCGAAACGGCCAATTCATACCTCGACGACGGCTACGCCGTCGAAAACACGGACGTGAAGCCCGGCCAATATGTCATGATCGCCGTCACTGACACCGGACAGGGCATGCGGCCGGAGGTCGTGGACCAGGCCTTCGATCCGTTCTTCACCACCAAGCCTGTGGGCAAGGGCACGGGACTGGGCCTCTCGCAGGTCCATGGCTTTGTCAAACAATCGGGCGGCCACGTCAAAATCTATTCCGAACCGGGGCGCGGAACCTGCGTCAAGCTCTATCTTCCGCGCTTCAATCGCGTCGAAACGCCCGCCGTCGCATTGGCGTCGCCGTCAAAGCCGATCGATCTGCCGCTTGGGAAGCCGGAAGAAGTGGTGCTCATCGTCGAGGACGATGAGATGGCGCGTCACGTGACCGCGCAAGGCGTGCAAGAATTGGGATATTCCGTTTTGGAGGCGGAGAACGGCCGCGCGGCGATCGACATCATCCGCCAGCGCGCCGACATCGCCTTAATGCTGACCGACGTTATCATGCCGGACATGGATGGCGCGCATCTGGCGCGCGAAGCGGTGTTTCGACGACATAATCTCCGCGTTCTTTTCGTTACCGGCTATACACGCAACGCTATTGTGCACAACGGCGTTCTCGACGCGGGCGTGAATCTGCTCACCAAGCCGTTCACCTTGGAGCAGCTCGCGGTGAAAATCCGCGAGATTCTGGATTCGAAGTAGGAAGTTCAACCGCCCGCGCGGCGCGCTCAGTCTTCGGCTTTGAGCGGACGCATCAGGAGCGCTTCAATGGCGCCGTCGACGCTCAGGCGCTCCGCAAGAATGGCGTCGACCGCCTCGGAGATTGGCAGTTCGACGTCGTGGGTTTGCGCCATTTCAACCAGCACGCGCGCCGTGAAGGCGCCCTCCGCAAGCTTGCCATGCGCGGCGTCTTCCAGCGACTCCCCCCGCCCCAGCGCTTCGCCGAGCGCGAAATTGCGTGACTGCGCCGAACCGCAGGTGAGGACGAGGTCGCCCAGTCCGGACAGTCCCATCAGCGTCTCCTGTCGCGCGCCGAGCGCGCGCCCGAGTCGCATCAGCTCGGCGAATCCTCGCGCAATGAGAGCCGCCTGCGCGCTCGCGCCGAGTCCGCGGCCGTGGCTCATGCCGGCGGCGATGGCGAGAACATTTTTCGCCGAGCCGCCGATTTCGACGCCGCGAACGTCGGTCGAGCGATAAAGTCGAAAGGTCTTCGTCGAAAGCTCTTCGCAAAGGCGTCGCGCCAGCTGCTCGTCATGCGCCGCGAGCGTGACCGCAGTCGGCAGACCTCGGCAAACGTCCGCGGCGAAGCTCGGTCCAGAGAGCACGGCGACGCCGGCCTGGGGCAGTTCCTCGCGCGCCACTTCGCTCAAGAATTTGCGGCCCTCGCGTTCGATGCCCTTGGCACAAATCACAAAGGCGGCGCCCTCGCGCAGATAAGGCCGCGCGGCGCGCGCCGTCATGCGCATCGCTTGAGCGGGCGTGACCGCGAGAATGATTTCCGCGTCGCGCAAAATCGACATGTCGGCCGTCGGCGCGACGGCGCCGGCGAGCTTCAGGCCCGGCAGCCGAAGCTTGTTCTCGCGATCGCGCGCCAGCGCTTCCGCCGTCCGGTGATCATGCGCCCATAGCGGCACGCGCGCGCGGCCTTGGGCGGCGACATTGGCGAGCGCGACGCCCCATGCGCCCGCGCCGAGCACTGCGACCGGCGCCCGCGTCATCTGAAGCCAATCCGCTGGTTGTCCGGACGCGACCACAGCCTCTCGAAGGCGTCGCGAAATCGCGCCGCCATTTGCGGACTGTCGATCACGATAAGGTCATTGTCCTGATAGACTTCGCCGGAGATCGAGAAATTCGCCGAGCCGCTGCGCAAGACGCGCCCGTCCACCTGATAGGACTTAAGATGCATCAGATCGCGCGAGCGGCCCTTGCGGCGGATGTCGATATTGGGCGTGTCGGCGATCTCCTCGATCGCCGAAGCGCCGCGGCCCATCTCCTCGCCGTCGAGATAGATGCGCACCTTGACGCCGCGCATGGCGGCGCGGCCGAGCGCCGTCAGCAAAGAGCGGTCGGTCAAGACATAGGCCGCCATGTCGATCGTGCGGCGGGCCTCGCCGATCAGACGCGCGTCGACCGAGCCGAAGCCCTCGCCGGGTCCGTAAAGCACGCGCACGCCGGCGAAGGTCGGCTCTTCGGCGAGTAGGCCGGCGGGTTGCGGCGTCGGCGCGAGCGTCATCGCCGCCAGCGCCGCCAGGAAAAGAAATCGCATCGCGCGGCGCGCCTCAAGCCTTGCCGTGATGCGATCGGCTCGGCTCGGCGTCGAGCGGCCAGCGCGGACGCGGCGCAAAGTCCAACTCATCGATCAGTCCGCGCTTCAAGCGCTCGAGCCCCGCCCAGGCGATGATCGCGCCATTGTCGGCGCAGAGCGTCGCAGGCGGTGAGACGAACCGCAGGCCGCTTTCGGCGCAAAGCCGCACCAGCGCGCGGCGAATAGCGCCGTTGGCGGCTACGCCGCCCCCGATGACCAGGCCCTGCGGGGCGCGCCCCTCGGTTTCGGTGAAGAGCCGCATGCCAGCGCGCACCCTGTCCACGATCACGTCGACGATCGCGGCCTGGAAGGAGGCTGCGAGATCCCTCACGTCCTTTTCAGTCGGCGTTTGCAGCTTAAGGATTTCCTGCCGCACCGCGGTTTTCAGGCCAGAGAGCGAAAAATCCGCCCCTTCCCGGCCGAGCATGGGGCGCGGAAAATCGAAACGATGCGCGTCGCCTTCAAGCGCCAGCTTTTCGATTTGCGGGCCGCCCGGATAGGGGAGCTCCAGCATTTTGGCCACCTTGTCGAAGGCTTCGCCGGCGGCGTCGTCGACGGTGGAGCCCAGCCGCCGATAATCGCCGACGCCCTTCACCGCGACGAGCTGGGTGTGACCGCCGGAGATCAGAAGAGCAAGAAAGGGAAAGTCGAGCCGGTCGGTCAGTCTCGCGGTCAGCGCATGGGCCTCCAAATGATTGACCGCGATAAAAGGCTTGCCCAGCGCCAGCGCCAGGGCTTTGCCGGCCGTAAGTCCGACCAGGACGCCGCCGATCAGTCCCGGACCGGCCGCCGCGGCGATCGCGTCGAGGTCCTTCGCCTCGGTAGCGGCGCGCTCCAGCGCGCGCCTGATCAACCGGTCGAGCACGTCAATATGGGCGCGCGCCGCGATCTCCGGCACGACGCCGCCGTAGGCCGCATGTCGGGCGATCTGGCTCAGAACCTCATTGGAAAGGATTGCGCCGCCCTCCTCACCGAGACGCTCCGATACGACCGCGACCGCCGTCTCGTCGCAGGTGGTTTCAATGCCCAAAACGCGCATGCGCACTCCCTGGCGCAAGGAATCAGTCCGCCGATGTTCGATCGACGTTGTGAAGCTTATACCGTTGCGCGAGGAGAAGTTTAGAAAATTGCGGTTGGCAAATCGTTGACAGCAATAATCGGCGTATCCTTGTGGACAGCTCATCTCATAATGCAACGCTAAAGATAGGATGATTATTTTTGCAGATTTCTCATAGTCGCCACTTGACAAGATCTCGGCGAATGCAAGTTGGCACAAAAGATCGTTGCTTCCCCGATGGGGCGATATCTTGAGCTGAGTATATTGCGGCTCAGGCGAATAGGTAAAAAACGTCCCGGTTGAGGTTGGCTCCGGTCTAAACTGTATGGAGGTGAAAATGGCGTCGAACAAAATTAAAGCATTGGCGTTAACGTCTGGAATTGCGATGGCCGCCGTGATTGGCTCCACGACTCTGGCGGAAGCGCGTTACTGCCGCGCCCATTATGGCTGGCACCGGCACTGCTACACCAGCGCCTGCAGGCCGACCTATTACGGCTATGCTCGCCCGACCTATTGGGGCTATTACCGCCCCGCCGGCACCTGCTGGCGTCCGAGGTGCGGATGGTATGGCGTGAATTGGCCGGGCTACTATGGCTACAACAACGCGGGTTACTGGGGATATGGCGGCGCCCTCGGCGCAGGCGCGGGCCTGCTCGGCGCGGGATTGTTCGGCATATTCTGATCGAATTGGCAGTCCGCGGGCCGCTTCAGTCCGCCCGCGAGCTAAAAAAGGGACGTCCGCTTTTTCTGGCGGACGTTCTCTTTTCGGACGAAGGCTTGTCGCGTCCGCACCGCTTGCCCTTCACGCACTCCCGCCTATAGTCGCGCGCGACAAGCGGCGGCGGATCATGACAGCTTCCTTTTCCCTTCGCATCGGATCGCGCGGCAGCCCGCTCGCTCTCGCGCAGACCCATATGGTCCGAGACGCGCTGAGGCGCGCCCATGACGCGCGCGAAACGGATTTTCCCATCGAAATCATCCGCACGACCGGCGACCAGATTCAGGATCGGCCGCTATCCGAATCGGGCGGCAAGGGACTTTTCACCAAGGAACTCGATTTGGCGTTAATCGCTGGCGCGATCGATCTCGCGGTGCATTCCTCGAAGGACCTGCCGACTCATCTGCCGAGCGAAATCGTCATCGCCGGCTATCTGCCGCGTGAAGATGCGCGCGACGCCTGGATCGCGCGCGATGGTCTGTCGCTCGACGAACTTTCGGCGGGCGCGGTTGTCGGAACCGCTTCGCTGCGCCGCGCCGCCCAGGTGATGCGCCGACGACCCGACATTAAGACGACGCTGCTTCGCGGCAATGTCGAGACGCGTCTCAAGAAGGTCGAGAGCGGCGAGATCGACGCGACGCTTCTCGCCGTCGCCGGATTGAAACGCCTGGGTCTCGCCGAGCGCGCCACGGCGTTGCTTCCGCTCGATGAGTTTCCGCCGGCCTGCGGCCAGGGCGCGATCGGCGTGACGCGACGCGCGGGAGACAACGCGACGCGCGACCTGCTCGCGCCGCTCTTTGACGACGCGACCGGCTTTGCACTCGCCGCCGAGCGCGCTTTCCTTGCGGCGCTCGACGGCTCCTGCCGCACGCCGATCGCCGGCCATGCGCAGATTCACGGCGCCGAATTGTCCTTCCTCGGCGAGGTGCTGACCGCCGACGGCGCCGAGGCCTATGTCGTGCGCCGCCGCGGGCGCGCCATTGACGCCGCGCTCATCG
This sequence comes from Methylocystis sp., assembly GCF_046349115.1. Classification (GTDB taxonomy): domain Bacteria; phylum Pseudomonadota; class Alphaproteobacteria; order Rhizobiales; family Beijerinckiaceae; genus Methylocystis. The sequence continues at coordinate 29,250 of NZ_JAXMCX010000009.1, forward strand.
GCGCCGACGCCGGCAAGGAAATCTTGCTGCGCCTGCCGCATGGCGTCGCGGGGCTTATGTGAGGCGGGTTCTTTTGCTGCGCGCGGCCGACGACGCCGCGCGCACGGCGCAAAAGCTGCGCGCTCGGCAATTTGAACCCGTGCTGTCGCCTGTGCTGGAAATCGTCGCGACCGGCGCGCAATTGCCGCAAGGCGCATATGACGCCGCGCTGGCGTCGAGCGCCAAGGGCGTCGAACTCGCAAAAGGCGCAGACGCATTCAAGGCCCTGCCCCTCCACGCCGTCGGCGAAAGAACGGCGCAGGCGGCGCGCGCGCTTGGCTGGCGCGCCGACATCGTCGCGGGAAACGCCGAAGCGATCCTGCCGCTTCTGCTCGCGCGCTATCCGCGTCCGGCGCATTTTCTCTATCTCGCCGGGCGCGACCGTCAGCCCACGCTGGAGGCGGGCCTGAAGGCGGCGGGACATCTGGTCGCCGCCGTGGAAGTTTATGAAGCGCGCGCGGCGACGGCGCTCTCGCAAGCGGCGGTCGACGCCATCGCCGCGGGCGCGGTTGAAGCCGTTCTCCATTACTCCCGACGCAGCGCGGACATTTTTCTCGCGCTCGCGAAGGCCGCGGGGATCATCGAAAAGGCGCGCGCCGCCCTACATTGCGCTCTGTCGCAGGAGGTCGCTCAGCCGCTTGTCGACGCGAAAATTCCGAATGTCGGCGTGGCCGAACGGCCAGACGAAGAACATTTGCTGGAGCTGCTCGCCAGGCGCGTTGCTTAAGCTGCGGCGTCCAAAGAATAAGGGGGAAAAGGAAATGTTGCGACCGGCGCTTTTTTCTTTCCTGGTCTTCATCGCTCTTCCATCAATCGCTCAGGCGCAGGACGTCGCGGCGCGCTGCGCCAAGATCGGAAACGACGACAAGGAGAGGCCCATTCCCGCCGCGCTCGTTCCGCAGGCCCGCCAAGTCTTCGGCTTTTCGAAAGACACGCCGAACGCCTTCATTCGCAACGGAACGAGCTATCGCTGCATGGGCGGCAAGACCTGGCTTTGCAATGTCGGCGCGAATCTCGTTTGCGGCAAGGCGAACGCCTCGAAAAGCCTGCCGGGCGCCGCCGCCTTCTGCAAGGACAATCCCGGCTCGGACATGATCCCGATGGCCGCGACGGGGCATGATACGATCTATGAATGGAAATGCGTCGGCCCGAACGCTCAGATCTTGCGCCAGAGCGCCGCCGTCGACCCGCGCGGCTTCATCGCCGAGAATTGGAAGCCGCTCGAATGACCGGGCCTGCTAACGCGCCCGCGGCGATCGGCGCCGCGTTTTTCTGCGCCGAGTTCTTGTGAAAAGGCGCCCCGCGCAATGCGCGAGGCGCGCCGGACGAATTACTGCTGGGGAACCGTCGAAGTGGGCGCGCCATCCGTCCCATTCCCGCCGACCTGGTTGTTGCCGAAGGAAATGACCGCGCCGCCCTGAGGGCTGATGCCGGTGGTATTGCCGAAAATGCCCACATTCGCCAACCTTACGGTGGCGAAAGCGCCGGAGGCTCTCACGCCGATAAGGTTGCTGGAGACCATCGAGCGTTCGAGGTTGAGCGAACAGTTCGCCGTCGCGCATTGAGCAATGGCGCCGAGTGAATTTTCGTTCATGACGCTGTCTTGAACGTTGGCGTTTGTGCGATCCCTTATCCGCAGGCCCTCGGTGTTGAGACTGGTTTTGACGCCGACGAGTTCGACCAGCGCGGAGCCCGCCGCGCCCGGCTGAACCAATATGCCGCCGCCGCTTGCTCCCTGATTGTCGGAGATCGTCGTGCGCAAAACGACAAGTCTGGAGGCCGCCGCAGGTTCGAAATCGATCCCCTTCTGCGTGAATCCGAATATCTTCACATTCTCGACGATCAGGGTAGAGCCGGCAAGAAAGCGGATGCCGTTCAAGCCATTGCCGACGCCGTTGATGTCGATGTTGCGCAGCTGAATGACGTCATTCACGCCGGCGTTGACGATTACGCCATTCACCAGCGACGCCAGGATGCTCGACGTATGGCCGCCGCCCCCGTCGATGGTGATCGATTTAGTGATGGTGACGGCGCCGAAGCCGCCCGGATCGATGGTGTTGATCTCGCCATGCGCGGCGGTTTTGGAAATGGCGCCGGCGAAGGTTTTGCACGGCGCGGTGCGCGAACAGGGATTTGCGTCGTCGCCGACGCCGGAAACCCAGGTGCGAGTCGCCTGTGCAAGCGCCGGCGCGGCGTAGAAGACGACACTGGCGAAAATGAGCGACGCCGACATCGATGCGATGCGTTTCATGTTGCGTTCCCCCTCTTCCGGGGCAAAAGCTGCGACGGCCGCCGTTGACCTCGGATATAAGCTAGCAAATCAGGGATGAATCGATTCAATAGGTCTGGAATTCGCCGGACAACACGCCGGTCTTAAGGCGACTCTCTTCCGATTTACCTCTGTTGACAAGGCGCGGTCGTTTCGATCGATCAGTCGCGCACGAACACGCCCTGACCGTTGGCGTTGAAATAGTCGATGATGACGCTCGTCGCCTTCTCTTCGCCGCTTCGGGAAAACCTCACCGGACTGAGGCCGCCGGCGTTTTCTCCTCTCGGCTGGAAGGTGAAGATGTCGCCCGAATAATGATGCAGCGGATAGGAAGTCGGCGCCGGGCCGAGATTGAGCGAAAGCCATTCCGCCTTATCGACGACTCCGATTGGTCCGTAAAGCGCGTTGCGGTACTCGCCGACATAGGTCGAGCGCGATCCAAGCGCCGGCGCGATGGCCAGCGGCTTTGCGTAATCAGTGTCCAGACCGTAGGTCGGCGCCGCCATTTTCGCGAAGGCCTCGCCAAAAAGCGCGAGCCAGTCCCGTTCGATGTTTCCTGTCAGGACGATATCTAGGAAGCTGCGGCAAATCGTTTCTGGCGCGCCGACCGGCGCGGAATTGCTTAGCACGACGATTCCAAACCGCTCGGCTGGCATGACATAGACGCATGTCGAGGCGCCAAGAGAAAATGCGCCGGAGTGGCTCCAACGCAATTGCGCCGGACCGCCATAGTCGATGTCCCAGCCGAGTCCGTAAAAGGTCGGCCCGCGTTTCGGATCATGGGCGGGGCCGGTGGCGATATGGGGGAAATGCGTTTCCGTGAGCGCCTCCGCCCTGATGATTTCGCGGCCGTCGAGGGTTCCGCCGCCCAGCTGCATGCGAATCCAAGTCGCCATGTCCCGCGCCGACGCCGACGCGCCGCCCGCCGGCGCCTGCGCGTCGGGATTTCGCTGCTCGCCGACCACCCATTTGCCACCACGGCGGACATGGCCGAAGGCGCGATTCTTATGCGCGACGAAATCGGCGTGCCGCGAGCTGGCGCTCGCCATTCCGAGAGGCCGGTAAAGACGCTGCTCGCACACCTCCTCCCAGGATTTTCCAGCGGCTTTCGCGGCCGCGAAGCCCGCCGCCGAAAACCCCATGTTGTTATAGGCGTAATGCGTGCGAAAGCTCGTGTCCGGCTTGATGTAGCGCAGCCGGCGCATGATCTCGTCGCGGCCGTAGCCAATGTCCTCGATGAGATCGCCGGCGTGGTCGGGAAGACCGCTGCGATGGCAGAACATGTCGCGCAGGGTGATTTCGCGCGTGACCCAAGGATCGCTCATCGCAAAGTCCGGCAGGCTCCGCGCGATCGGATGATCCCATGACACTGCGCCATCTCCGACCAGGCCCGCGACGACCGTGGCGGAAAGCGGCTTCGATAAGGAAGCGAGCTGAAAGACTGTGTCGGGGTCGACTTGATCGGCCGAGTCCGCTCGGCGCAGGCCGAAGCCCTTCAAATAAGGCGCGCGGTCCTGTGTGACGACAGCGACCGACAATCCCGGAACGCCGGTCTTTTTCATCACGTCGACGATGAGCGCGTTGAGAACCTTTAGCTGTTTCTCGGTCGGTTCGCGCACGGGGAGCGATTGGGGATTCGACCTCGCGAACGCCGCGGCGCTGAACGCCCCATATCCCGATGCAAGCAGCGCCGATCGTCTGGTGAAGGACATAATGCGTCTCCGCTCGCGCCTTCCCCTAACAATAGCGCCGCCTCAGTTCTCCGCCAGCGCCCAGCCGATCAACACCATGACCGGACCGACGATCGCCTGCCCGGCGACTCGCGACGGCAAATCCGAGATCGTGCCTTTGACGATGCGCTCATGCGGCGTCGAGGCGCGCTCGATCAGGAAGGCGGGCGTATCATGCGACATGCCTTCCTGGAGAAGGCGACGCGACAATTCCGGCAGCGTGCGGTTGCCCATGTAGACGGCCGTGGTGGCGCGTTCGTCGGCGAGCGCGCCCCAATCGAAGTCTTCGGGAAATTCGCCGTCCTTGGTGTGCGCGGTAATGAACTGCAGACGCCGCGCCGTCTCGCGGTTGGTCAGCGACGCGCCGATCGCGGCGGCGCCGGCGCAGGCGGCGGTCACGCCGGGTATGATCTCGATCGAAAAGCCCGCGTCGCGCAGCGCGGCGATCTCTTCATTGGCGCGGCCGAAGATGAGCGGGTCGCCGCCTTTCAGCCGCACGACATTCTTGCCCTCGCGCGCGAGGTCGACAAGCAGCGCGCTGATTTCTTCCTGGCGCACGGAGGGCGCGTAGCCGCGCTTGCCGACATTGATCCGCGTCGCCTCGCGGCGGGCAAGATCGAGAATGCTCGCCGGAACCAAATCATCGAACAGCACGACATCCGCGCCGGCGAGCGCGCGCATGCCTTTCAAGGTGAGGAGTTCGGGATCGCCCGGCCCCGCCCCGACCAGCGTGACGCGTCCGCGTGACGCGGCTTCGGCGCCGGCGCGCGCCTCTTCGATCAACGCCACGCGGTCTTCGTCCACCGGCTTTCGTTCGATGTCGCGGAAGGCGAGCCGCGTAAACCGGCGCCAGAAATCGCGCCGCGCCAGAAAGTCCAGTCCCGACGCGCGCACCAGCGGCCGCCAGACCTGCGCGGCGCGCGCCCAGGCCTGGAATGTCGCCGGCACCAGGCTTTCGATCCGGCCGCGCACCGCCTGGGCGAAAACCGGCGACGCGCCGCCGGTCGAGACGCCGATGACGAGCGGCGAGCGATTGACGATGGCGCCCATGATGAAATCGCTGAGCGCCGGGCGATCGGCAAGATTGAGCGGCGCGCCGGCCGCGCGCGCCCATTCATGCGCTTGTTGCGCGAGAGCGTCGTCCGCGATCGCGCCAAGCGCCATCGCCGCCCCGACGAAATCATCAGATTCGACGTCGCGCGCGTGCAAGCAAACATTGTCGCGCGCGCGCGCAATCTCGTGAAGCCTTTCGCAGGCTTCCTTCGCGAAGACGTCGACTTTCGCGCCGGTCGCGGCGGCGAGATCCACCTTCCAGGCCGCCGCTTCGCCGCCGCCAATGACGATGACGCGTCGACCCGCCAGAGCATAGAACACTGGCAGCGTCGCCAGCGGCTGCATGAGATCGGCAGGGACTTCGTCAGGCTTTCGGGTCACGGCGTCCTTGACAATATTATCTGAATTTCTGGGGATTCGCCCAATGCGCTTTCTGCAACAAAAAAGGCGGCCCTGAAACAGGGCCGCCAAAAGCGCGTTTTGAAAAAAAGCGCTTACTTCTTTTTGCCGTCGGCGCCGAATTGAGCGAGATAGGCCCAGACATTCTCCTCGTCGCCTTCGCTGGGCAGGCCCTGGAAGATCATCTTGGTGCCGGGAACTTTGGCTTTGGGGCTCTTGATGAATTCCTTGAAGCTCGCCTCGTCCCAAGTGATGCCTGAGGACTTCATCGGCTCCGAATAGCTATAGTCGGCCGCGGTGCCGGCCTTGCGGCCGTCGACGCCGTTCAACTCGGGACCGATGGCGTTCTTCGCGGTTTCTCCCACCTGATGGCAGGCTTTGCATTTGGCGAAGATTTTTTCGCCCGCGGCGGCGTCGCCCGCGGCGGAAGCCTGGCCGGCGGAAGCGGCGAAAGCGACGCTCGCGGCGAACGTCAGCAGGGAAATCGTCTTCATCCTTGTTCCTTTCCTCTTCACGGCGTTCGCGTCGCGCCCGCCCTTATTGAATGCGACCGGCCAATCTTGGCGCCTCCCGGCGCTCTTTAGACGGTTTCGAAACTACAACGAAGCCGCCGCTCAAGACAATACGCCAGAGTTTATGTCCAGCTCTATCGGACATTATGTCGAATGTTGTGAACACGTCCTGAACCGGAGGCTTAGGCGACCCTCCGAAGCGTCAGATTGACGCGAACGCCGAAGGCGGAGAGCGCCGGCGGCAGCGGCGCATTGACCGTCGGCAGAATTCTGTCGACGCCGTGATAGCGCAGCCTGGCGGGTCCAGAGAGCACGAGCGCATCGCCTGACGACAGCGGGAAGGCGACCGCCCGGTCGCCGCGCCGCGTTCCGCCGAGCCTGAACCGGCAATCGGCGCCGAGCGACAGCGACAGGATTGGCGCCGCTAGATCTTCTTCGTCCCTGTCCTGGTGGAGCCCCATACGCGCCTGTTCGTCATAGACGTTCACCAGGCAGGCTTCGGGCGGTCTGGGGTATCGCGTAAGCTCGTTCCAGAGCTCCAGCAGACGCGGCGGCATGGCCGGCCAGGGCTCGCCCGTCACCGGATGGCGCGCCTCATAGCGATAGCCCCGCTCCTTGTCGCTGACCCATCCCAGCGCGCCGCAATTGGTCATCCGCACCGACATTGGCGCGCCGGTTTTTTTCATGGTCGAGACATAGAGCGGCGCGGCGGCGACGACCCGAGCGATCTCGTCAGCCAGAGCCGCCTGCGCCGCCGGGTCGAGGAGGCCAGCATAATAAAACACGCCTAGCGCGATTTCCGACATCATGCGACATGTGGCGCCGAAAGGGCGTTTCGTCCATCGCATCGGGAGGCAGGCGCGCGCGCGCCGTGGCCAACCAAGGATGCGGCGCGCCGCCCCGCCGCCTCGATTGCTATGTTTGGGAGGCATCCCCCGAATTCGGAATGATCCGGCGCCAACCGAAAGCGAATGCTGATGAGCCGACACGGATTTCTGGACGTATGCCTGCAATCCCATGTCGCGGGCTGGGCCATGGAGGACGGCGGTCCGGCCGTCCTCGATATCTTCATTAATGACGAGCGTATCGCGCAGATCGACTGCAACTATCCTCGTCCGGAACTCGCGCAATTCAACATCTTGCCCTCGGCGGGTTTCTTCTTTCACTTTCCCTCGCCGCTGTCGCCGACGGATGTGGCGTCCGTCCGCTTCCGCAGCGGCGAGCACATCGAAAACTCGCCTTCGCGCCAGCATGTGCGCCATCTCGATCAGATGCTGCACGGCGTCGCCGGCGGTCGCGGACTGGAGTTCGGCGCGCTGGACCGGCCGATGCTCTCGCGCGAACGATTTGACGTTTTCTTCGTCGATCACGCGAGCCGCGAAGATCTCGTGAAGAAATATCAGGCCGCGCATGACGTCAGCCTGGTCAATCCCGAGCGTATCGTCCACGTCGATTTTGTCTGGCCGGGGGGCGCCCTCGACGCGGTCGTCGGCGGCCAGCGCTTCTCCTTCGCGCTCGCCTCCGGGGTGATCGAACATATCGGCGATCCGATCGGATGGCTGACCCAGATCGCCAGCGTCCTAGAGCCGGGCGGCCGACTCAATCTCGCCATACCGGAGCCGACGATGACGTTTGACCATCGGCGCCGGCTGACGTCGCCCGCGGAAATGCTCGACGATCATTTGCGCGGCCTGCAGAGGCCGAACTTTCGGCAGATATTCGATCATGTCACCGGCGTCGCGCCGCTTGGCGCGCCGGCGCCGGATCGCGAAACCCGTCTCGACAATATTCGACGCGCCTATGGCATTGGCCAGGCGGCGGAGCGGGACGGCCAATATCTCGACATGCACTGCCATGTCTGGACCCCTCAGTCATGGCTCGAATGCTGGGAGACGATCGAAGCCCTGAACCTGGCGCCGCTCCGCATTGACCATATGTTCGAGCCGCTGCCGGAGACCGCGATGTTCGTCGTGTCGCTCGTTCGGACGTGATCGGCGCCTATCCCAATACTGTCTTCGACGCCACCGTCGAATCGGCGTTGAGTTGATAGATGATCGGCACGCCGGTCGCGAGTTCGAGCGTCGTGACGCTCTCCGGCGTCATCTGCTCCAGCACCATGCATAACGCGCGCAGCGAATTGCCATGCGCCGCGACCAGCACGCGCTCGCCGCGCATCACCGGCGGCAGGATACGCTGGACGTAAAACGGCACGACGCGCGCGACCGTGTCCTTGAGGCTCTCGCCGCCGGGCGGCGGCACGTCATAGGAGCGCCGCCACAGCCGCACCTGCTCCTCGCCCCATTTGTCGCGCGCCTCGTCCTTGTTGAGGCCGGAAAGATCGCCGTAGTGGCGCTCGTTCAGCGCGCGGTCCTTGAACGTGGGGACATTGGTCTGGCCCAGTTCTTCAAAGATAAGATCGATCGTGTGCTGGGCGCGTATTAATGCGGAAGTGAAGCCCACGCTGAACAAAATGTCGAGCTTCTTCAGCTCGCGGCCGGCGCGGCGCGCCTCGTCGATTCCGAGCGGCGTGAGATCGGGATTTTTCCACCCGGTGAAGAGATTTTTGGCGTTCCATTCGCTTTGGCCGTGGCGAACCAGAACGAGAGTGCGATTCATGCGCGTCTATGCTCGTCGCTATCAGGCGCCGGAAAGGCCGAGCACGTCGGCCATGGAGTAGAGCCCGGGCGTCTTGCCGCGGGTCCATAGCGCGGCGGCCAAGGCCCCGCGTGCGAAGACGCCGCGATCCTCGGCGCGATGAGAGAATTCGATTCTCTCGCCGGACCCGGCGAAAATCACCGTGTGATCGCCAACCACCGTACCGCCGCGAAGGCTGGCGAAGCCGATCTCGCCGGTCCGTCGAGGCCCGGTCAGCCCGGCGCGTCCGCGCGCGCTGTTCTCGGCAAGGTCGACGCCGCGGCCACGCGCGACTGCTTCGCCGAGCAGCAGCGCGGTTCCGGAGGGCGCGTCCACCTTCAGGCGATGATGCATCTCGACGATCTCGGCGTCCCAGGCCGGCCCGAGCGCCCGCGCGGCGCGCTCGACCAGAACGGCCAGAAGATTGACGCCAAGGCTCATATTGCCGGAGCGAACGATCGTGGTTTTCGTGGCGCAATCCGCGATCGCGGCGAGGTCTTCGGCGGAAAGCCCGGTCGTGCCGATAACGGCCGCCACCTCTGCGTCCGCCGCCGCCTTCGCCAATTCGACGCTCGAACTCGGCGACGAAAAATCGACGATGGCGTCGGCGTCGGCGAGCGCGGCGCGAATGTCGCTCGTGATCGGCACGCCGTTCGGCGTCGCGCCGCCGCTGTCGGCGCCGAGCGTCGGCGCGCCGGGGCGCTCGAGGGCGGCGGTCAGGCGCACGCCCAAAGTATCGGGGATGATCTGGGTCAGCATCCGGCCCATGCGGCCCGCCGCGCCGACCACCACCAAACGCAATTCCTTCATTCGCTCGCCCTCGCCCCCCGCAGCTCAGCGGCTTCGATTCAGTTTTCGTGACGCGCCATCCCTATACAGGCGAGGCGGCGCGATGAGAAGCGCGGAGCTTCGTCCAGCCTGTCGCACGCTACCCGAACGGGCGGTTATTTTGCCTTTGGGCGGAAGCTTTTCACCCGGGCGGGATGGGTTTCGATATAGGCGGCGCCGATGAGGTCGAGGCAGTAAGGCACGGCGGGCATGACTGCGTCGAGGCAGAGCTCGATCGCCCTCGGCTTGCCCGGCAGATTGATCACCAGGCATTTGCCGCGATGCGCCGCCACTTGCCGCGACAGGATCGCGGTCGGCGTCTGCGCCAGAGAGACCTGTCGCATCAATTCGCCAAAGCCGGGCAATTCCCGCGGACAGGCGGCGAGCGTCGCTTCCGGAGTCAGATCGCGCGGACTGGGCCCGGTGCCGCCGGTGGTGACGATGAGGTCGCAGCCGACAGTGTCGGCGAGGTCGATCAGCGTATCGCGCACGCTTTCAAACCCGTCGGGAATGATGCGCCGCTCGATGCGGAAAGGCGTGGTCAGCGTCGCCCGCAGATAGGCCTCGATCGCCGGGCCGCTCTCGTCCTCGTAAACGCCGGCGCTGGCGCGGTCCGAAGCGGTGACGACGCCGATGATCGCGGCGCGCTGTTGGTCGGTCACTGGCGATTCTCCCCCGCGCATGTTTACGCTTAGCCTCGGCCTTGTCACTATCGGGCGCCGCAGCGCTTTAGTTGGATTAGCTCGAACTTGTTAGGCACAAAATAAATTATAAAAATGCATATAATTCCATAGTTTGTGAATATTATAAATACATACAACGTTATATCGTAGAATAATTATGAATGCATATTCACTTAATATCGATACATATTTTGCCATATTTCAATATTAACCATTTTATCTTCACCGCCATTCATCCGGATGGAACTTATGCGCTCGGCGATGCGAAATGCTCGTCGGCGTTCTTCACGCATTTTGCGTCAACGGAGCAATCCTGAATGAAGCATATCTTTGGCGTACTGACGATCCTTGGACTGACGAGCGCGCCGGCGCTGGCGCATCACGGCGCGCGCCATGTTGCGCATCACGGCGCGCGCCATGCGTTGCGCCATGCGTTGCGTCACGCCGAGGCGTCACAGGGCCAGGAATTCACCGCCAAGGCGTCATTCTACGGCGGCGGACCGCGCCGCTACGAGCCGAACGCCAAAACCGCCAATGGCGAAATCTTCGACATGTGGGGCCTGACCGCCGCCCACCGCTCCCTGCCGATGGGCACGCGGCTGCGCCTGACCTATGCCGGACGATCGGTGGTGGTGCGCGTCAATGATCGCGGCCCGGCGGCCTGGACGGGACGCAGCCTCGACATGTCGCGCGGCGCGGCGACCCAGCTCGGCCTCCTCCAGCGCGGCACGGGACAGGTGCGCGTCGAGGTGCTGGGGAAAAGCTGACGAGATCGCGAGCGCCCGGCACGTTCCGGGCGCTCGCGTTCCTTTGACATATAGACATATCATTGTTATGTCACTCGGCGTGACTGAGCGCACGACCGTCCGTCTTCCTGAAGATCTCCTTCGCCGCGCACGCAAAAAAGCGGCGGCCGACGATCGCACTTTGACGTCGATGATCGAGGAAGGACTTCGCCTTATCCTCGCGGGAGAGCGTCCCCCTGCGCCGACGGCGCAGCGCTATGCGCGAGTCAGTCGAGCGACGGGCGGCCCGGCGCCCGGCGTCGATTTTCCAAGAATGCGCGACATCGATGAGCAGGACGACGTCGAGCGCCTCGCGCGCCTTAAATCGCAAGATCGCGAAGCCGAAAATTGAATCTCGCCGACGTCAATGTGCTCGTTGAAGCGTTCCGTAGCGATGCGCCGCGATATCGAGCCTGTCGCAAATGGCTCAACGACGCCTTCGACAGTCGCGCGCCCTTCGCCGTATCGCGTCTCGTTCTCAGCGCGGTCGTGAGAATCACCACCAACGCGAGGTTCTATCAATCGCCGAGCGCGCTCGACGATGCATTTGGTTTTTGCGCCGACATATTGGCGCAGCCCAACTGTCGCATCGTCGAGCCAGGCGACAGCCATTGGCGCATCTTCGAGCGCCTGTGCCTCGACACGCAGACGCGCGGGCCAATGGTGACAGATGCATGGTTCGCCGCGCTCGCCATCGAGTGGGATTGCGAATGGATCACGCTCGACCGAGATTTCGCGCGCTTTCCCGGGCTGAAATGGCGGGCGCCGTAGCGCCTATTCCCTCACGTAAATCTCCGCGCCCTTTTCCAGAAACTCTTCCGCCTTCTCTGCCAGGCCCTTCTCGCGCGCGGCGATTTCTTTCGCTTCCTCGCGCAGGTCGCGGGTGATTTGCATCGAACAGAATTTCGGGCCGCACATCGAGCAGAAATGCGCCACCTTATGCGCTTCCTTCGGCAGCGTTTCGTCGTGGAATTCGCGCGCGGTGTCGGGATCTAAACCGATCTCGAACTGATCCTCCCAGCGGAAGTCGAAACGCGCCCGGCTCATCGAATCATCGCGTTCGCGCGCCGCCGGATGGCCCTTGGCGAGATCGGCGGCATGAGCGGCGATGCGATAGGTAATGACGCCGGTCTTCACGTCGTCGCGATCCGGCAGGCCGAGGTGTTCTTTAGGCGTTACGTAACACAGCATCGACGTGCCGAACCAGCCGATCATCGCGGCGCCGATGCCTGACGTAATGTGGTCATAGCCCGGCGCAATGTCAGTGACGAGCGGGCCGAGCGTATAGAACGGCGCCTCGCCGCATACGCTGAGCTGCTTTTCCATATTGGCCTTGATCTTGTGCATCGGCACATGGCCGGGGCCTTCGATCATCGTCTGACAGCCCTTGTCCCAGGCGATTTTGGTGAGTTCGCCGAGCGTCTTTAGCTCCGCGAATTGCGCCGCGTCATTGGCGTCGGCGTTGCAGCCCGGACGCAGACCGTCGCCCAATGAGAAGGACACATCATAGCGGCGCATGATGTCGCAGATTTCGTCGAAGCGCTCATAGAGGAAACTCTCCTTGTGCTTCGACAGGCACCAGCGCGCCATGATCGAACCGCCGCGCGAGACGATGCCGGTGACGCGGCTCGCGGTGAGCGGCACATAGGCGAGGCGCACGCCGGCGTGAATGGTGAAATAGTCGACCCCCTGCTCCGCCTGCTCGATCAGCGTGTCCTTAAACACTTCCCAATCGAGTTTGAGCGCATCGCCGCCGACCTTTTCGAGCGCCTGATAGATCGGCACGGTGCCGATCGGAACCGGCGCGTTGCGGATGATCCAGTCGCGGATATTGTGAATGTTGCGGCCGGTCGAGAGGTCCATGACGGTGTCGGCGCCCCAACGGATCGCCCAGACCATTTTCTCGACTTCTTCCGCGACGGAAGAGCTGACGGCGGAATTGCCGATATTGGCGTTGACCTTGACGAGGAAGTTGCGGCCGATGACGACCGGCTCCAGCTCCGGGTGATTGATGTTGGCCGGAATGATGGCGCGGCCGCGCGCGACTTCATCGCGCACGAATTCCGGCGTGACGAATTCAGGGATAGAAGCGCCGAAGCTCTCGCCGTCGGCGATGCGTTCTTTCGCGACATCGAGCGCGCGCTCGCGGCAGAGATTCTCGCGATGCGCGACATAGATCATCTCTTCGGTGACGATCCCCGCGCGGGCGAATTCAAGCTGCGTGACCGGCTGCGCGCCCGCTGCGCGATACAGCCTGCGCTCGGCCGGGCATGGCGGGACAAGCCGTTCGCCTTCGGCGAAGCCATTGTCTTCGGGCTTGATGGCGCGGCCTTGGTAGGCCTCCAGACCGCCGCGCGAAGCGAGCCAGGGCCGCGCCGACGGAAGGCCCGCCGAAAGGTCGGGCGTGAAGGACGCGCATGTATAGGGGCCGGAGGAATCATAGACCCGAAGCGGCGGCTCGCCTGAAGAAGGGTGCAGCGGGATTTCGCGACAGGGAACGCGAATGTCGTCGCGCCCTTTCGGCGAAGCATAGACTTTGCGCGATTTGCCGATGGCGCCGGTGGTGACGCTCGCTGGCAGGCGCTTGTCGTGAATATTCATGCTCGCGCTCCTTCATCGCGCTTCGTCAAGGGAAGCGGACGCGGGCCAGCAGACGGAGGGGGCGACCTGTCAATGCGTCGGACGCGGGTGCGCCATACGCTATTTCGCTGGCCTTCCCTACGCCGGCATGACCCGGATCAGGTTCGACGGGTGCTTCTCAGCCGCGCTTGCGGCGCCCCTCGCCATTATGAAAAAATTAGCGCGTTCGTATGCGTGTCGCAAGTTCGCGCGGAGACGCCGGTAAAATGCGTATGGTCCTGACGAGCTTGAACACATGCCGGATTTAAATTCTCAGGGACTTTCATCCGAGGAAGCGGCCCGGCGCCTTGCCGAATTCGGCCCCAATGAGCAGCCGAAGCCGCCGCCGCCGGGGATATTGGCGATCACGCTGCGCACCCTGAAAGAACCGATGTTCTTTCTGCTCGCCTCGGCCGCGCTTCTTTATCTCTTCGTCGGCGATCTTGGCGAGGGCCTGTTCATGGTGGCCGGCGCCGGCGCGTCGATTGCGCTTGTCGTGATGCAGGAGCTGCGGACCGAGCGGGCGCTGGAAGCGCTCAACCGGCTGGCGGAGCCGACCGCGATCTGCCGTCGCGACGGAGTCGAGTGTCGCATGCCGGCGCGCGATCTCGTGCCGGGCGATCTTATTCTGGTCGGCGAAGGCGAGCGCGCGCCCGCCGACGCGTTGCTGATCGGCGGCGATGCGCTCATCGTCGACGAGTCGCTGCTCACCGGCGAGTCGGCGCCGGTGACGAAGACGCTCGCGGACGAACGGCGCCAAACTGAAACTCCCGATCCCGGCGGCGAGCATACGCCATTCCTGTTCGCCGGAACCATGATCGCGCGCGGCTCGGGACTGGCCGAGGTCGTCCGCACCGGCGCGCATACCGCGATGGGGCGTCTTGGCGCATCGCTTGCGGCGATCGAGAGCGAGCCCAGCCCTCTGCAGCAGAGAACCGGCCGGCTGGTCGCGACGCTTGGCGCCTTCGCCCTGCTGTTTTGTCTGCTGGTGTTTGTCGCTTATTGGCTCGTGCATGGCGATTGGTTCGAAGGCGCCATCGCCGGCATCACGCTCGCCATCGGACTATTGCCGGAAGAATTCCCGATGGTGCTGGCGATCTTTCTCGCACTCGGCGCTTATCGGCTGGCGCGCCGCAATGTGCTCGTGCGCCGCACGTCGGTGACCGAAACGCTGGGTTCGACATCGATCCTTTGCGTCGACAAGACCGGCACGCTGACCCAGAATCGTATGCGCGTGGCCTTTGCGATTCCTGGGGACGAACGAGCCGTCGAAACGCTCGGCGAAGAAACGCGCAAGCTCATCCGCGCCGCCTTGCGCGCGTCGTCTTTGAACCCCGTCGATCCGATGGACCGCGCCGTTCACGCCTTCGCGGCGGAAGCGGGCTGCGCGCCCGATGGCGAAGCGCTGCGAAGCTTTCCGATCCGTCCCGACCTTCTCGCTTTCATTCAATGCTGGCGCGATGAATCAGGGGAGAGCTACGCCGCGAAAGGGGCGCCGGAGGCGATCGCTAACCTTGCGCGACTCTGCGTCGAAGATCGCGCACGCCTCGTCGTTCAGATCGGCGAATTTGCGCGTCGCGGCCTGCGGGTGCTCGCCGTGGCGACGACGGCGCCGCTGCCGCAAGCGCCGCCGCCCGAGGCGGCGTCATTCGACTTCGTCGGACTGCTGGCCTTCGAGGATCCGCTGCGCGAAGACGTCCCCGCCGCCGTCGCGGCGGCGCGACGCGCGGGGATCGCCGTGGCGATGGTCACCGGCGACTATCCCGCGACCGCGATCGCGATCGCGCGCCAGGCGGGGCTCGATTGTGACGCCGGCGCATTCACCGGCGCGGAGATCGCCGCGACGCCAAGCGACCTTCTTGCCGAAAAAATCCGCAACCTGCGCGTCTTCGCCAGAGTGACGCCGACCAGCAAGCTGGCGCTCGTCGAGGCCTTCAAAGCCGACGGACAAATCGTCGCCATGACCGGCGACGGCGTCAATGACGGGCCGGCGCTCGCCGCCGCGCATATCGGCATCGCCATGGGCCGGCGCGGATCGGATGTAGCGCGCGAAGCCGCCCATATCGTGCTGCTTGACGACAGCTTTGCGTCGATCGTCGCGGGCGTGGCGCTCGGCCGGCGCATTTTCGCCAATCTGCGGCGCGCGCTTACCTATGTGACGGCGATTCATATTCCGATCGCCGGCGTCGCTCTCACGCCAATACTCATGGGTCTGCCGCCGCTGCTGCTGCCGGCGCATGTCGTGCTGATGGAGCTGATCATCGACCCGACCTGCGCGCTGGTTTTCGAATCGCAGCCCAATGACCCGGACGCGATGTTTAAACCGCCTCGCCGGCGCGACGAACCGCTGTTTGGATCGCGCCAACTTTGGCTCGGTTTTCTGCAGGGGTTCGTGGTGTTCTTGGCCGTCATGTCGGTCTATGTCATCGACAATGGTTTCGGCGCGCCCGGAGCGCAGGCGCGCGGTCTCGCCTTCGCGACGCTTGTGGTGAGCAATCTCGTGCTCGCGCTCTCGGATGCGTTGCCGCGCGGCGTCTCGCTATTTTCACGCGACAATCTTGCATTTTGGCTGATTGCCGGAGCGGCCGCCTCGGTGCTGGCGGCAAGCCTCTACGTTCCTCTGATCTCTGAGCTGCTGCGCTTCGAGCCGCCGACATGGCCAAAACTCGTTTTGGCCCTGATGCTGGCCGTGATCGCCGGAAGCTGGTTCGAAGTTTGGCGTCGGCTGCTCTTTCCGGCGCCCGCGAGATTGCGAGAAAACGCGATTGCTTGACCTTGGCCGGCGCGCACCGGTCAGAGCGCCTGAAAAGGCAAAAAACGCTTGTGTTGCAAAGACGTGACAGGCAGCAGAAATCTGTAGATGCGAAGAAATAATAGCGTCCCAGGGCTGGACGCGTCTTGCAATCTGTAAAACAGTTCCAAGAGGCGAGCGCACGCTACCGGCGAATTCATAAGACGCTTCGCCTAGGGACTTGCAGCCGATGAAGAGACGGATTTCATCAAGCTTCTTCTTCGCCCTAGCGGCAGTCGCTTCTCCCTCGCTCGCGTTCGGCGCCGACGGCTATTTCCTGACTGGATATGGCGCCCGTCAGAGAGCCTTGGGTGGCGCCGGCGTCGCGGACTCCAGAGACCCGATGGCGATGTCGATCAACCCGGCGGGCATTGTGGGACTCGAGCGAGAGTTTCAAGTGGGGCTCGCTGCGACCGTGCTCGAGCGCGGGTATTCGACCATCGGTCAGCCGCTAGTCCTCGCGCCTGGCGATGTGCGGAGCGGCCGGCCGCTGTTTCCGGTGCCAAACAGCGGCTATGTCCAGCCGATCGACGCCGAGTCCGCATGGGGCGTCGCCACTTATGGCAATGGCGGTCTCAACACGTCCTACGACTTCGGGCATTTTAGGCCTCCGGTCAAAGCGGGCCCAGGAGGCATAATCACCGTTTCTCCTTCCTTCGGCGGAATCCTCGGCGGCGGCTGGGCGGGCCTCGACCTTCAACAGTCCTTTATGAGCGCCACCTACGCCAGAAAATTTGGTCCGATCACCGTGGGCTTCTCACCCACGCTGGCGATTCAGATGTTCAACGCGCAGGGACTGAAAATCCTCTCTCCCTACTCCTCCAACATGTACAATTTTTCCGACATGGCCTACGACTGGTCGGTCGGAGGCGGGTTCCGCGTCGGCGTCGAATGGCGCGCGACGAATGAGTTGCGCTTTGGTCTCGCCGGCGCGACGCCCATGTTCATGTCGAAGTTGGATAAATATAGAGGACTGATCGCGGACCAAGGCAGTTTCGACATTCCGGCGACACTGATCGCCGGCGCCGCCTATGATCTGCTGCCCAACCTCACGCTGATGGCCGACTGGAGGCATATTTTCTATTCGGCGACCACCGCCGGCAATGCGAGTTTTCCGATCTGGTACGGATCATTCGGCTCAACTGGCGGCAGCGGCTTCGATTGGCGCGACACCGACTCCGCCTCCTTCGGCGCCGAATGGCGCGCTACGCCCGAACTGAGCCTGCGCGCCGGCTACCACTACTCAACCTTGCTGATGCGACAGCGCGCCGCCACGCTTGCGGCGCTGGCGCCGCTTGTCGGCGCTCACTCGGTCACCGGCGGCTTCGGCTATCAGTTGACCAAGAATTCGTCGATCGACTTCGCGGCGGTTTACGACTTCAAGAATTCGGTCAGCTATTTCGAAAACGCGCCCTTCGTCGGCCGCGCGTTCTTTCCCGCGATTCCGTTAAATGTGCTTCCGCATTATAATACCAACGCGATCATCACCGCATGGGGGCGCGCCACGCAGTTCACGGTCGGCTACAACTACAAGTGGGATGCAGGAGACGCTTCCTGGATTCCAAGTCATTTCTAAAACTAGCGCTCCCTGACGGCCGGCGGCGACCGGCCTGCCTGGCGCGCCTCCTAAATTGGAGGCGCGTCTTTTTTGCGCGCTTCGCTTGCGCCGAGCCTGCGTCATCGACGCAGCGGCTATTGCTGCGGCCGCTCAATGTAAACGATTGTTGCAAATAGGCGACTACTCAAATGAATTTCGTTCGAACCCGCTGCGTCGGACTGCATTTAGCGAAGCGAACTGTTAGTTTTGTCTGCTAACGCCGATGCAAGCCGATCTTGGCGTGGAGGCGGCATTTTTCGTCAATCGTTTGCATCGATCAAATGACCAAGCCGGATTCCAGCAATGCATATTACTTCCCTAAGCCGCCTCGTAACGTTCGTTGCGCTTGCCGCCGCCATCCCCACTGGGACATTCGCCGCCGACGGTTTTTTTGTGACGGGCTACGGCCCGAGGCAAAAAGCGCTTGCCGGCGCTAGCGTGGCCGATGGACGGGATGGCATGGCCGCGGCGGTCAATCCTGCGACCATTGTTGGCCTTGATCGGCAGTACGCGATCGGCGTTACGGCCAATCTATTTTATCGCGGCTACAGCACCACGGGGCTTCCCAGAGTTGTGGCGCCGGGAGAAGTGCGCAGCGGCCGTTCTTGGACGCCCATCCCCAACACGGGCAGCATCCGTCCGATCGACGCCGACTCGGCGTGGAGCTTCGTCAGTTATTCGAATGGCGGAATCAACAGCGCCTATGACGTCAGAAATTTTCGCGCGCCGCTCGGCGGACCGTACGGCGGCGGTTTCGCGGGCGTCGACATTAGACAAGCCTTTTTCAGCATCGATTATGCGCGTCGCTTTCACACCGCGATTGGTCCGATCACCATCGGACTCGCGCCGACAATCGCCGCTCAGATGGTGAATATTCAAGGATTGCAGGCGCTCGCGCCCTATTCGACCAATCCTTGGGAAATGTCGGACATGGGGTTCGACTGGTCCTTTGGCGGCGGCGTTCGACTGGGGGTGCTGTGGGGGATCACCGACAAGCTTCGCTTCGGCTTTTCGGGCTCGACGCCGATGTTGATGTCGCCTCTCGCCAAATATTCAGGCCTTTTCGCCGAACAGGGCAGATTCGACATCCCCGCCCAGCTACAGGCCGGATTCGCCTACGACCTCACGCCAGACCTTACGCTGATGGCGGACTGGCGGCACATCTTCTATTCGGCCGTTCCGGCGATCGGCAACGGAGGCGGTCCCTTGCGATTGCGCTCGCTTGGCGCCGGCACGGGCCTCGATTACCAGGACACGGACTCGGCTTCGTTCGGCGTCGAGTGGCGCGCGACGCCCGGTCTCGCGCTCCGCGCAGGCTATCATTACTCAACCGTCCCGCTGCGTTCGCGGTCGCTCAACTTCGCGGCGCTCGCGCCGAGCCTCGCCAAGCATCATCTCGGCGCCGGCTTCAATTACGCGGTCACCAGGAACTCGTCCTTCGATTTCGCCTTCCTTTGGGCGTTCAAGAACTCGGTGTCCGGATATGAGGCGATCCCCCAGACCGCAACGCTTCCTTTTGGCAGGATCAACACCGCCGCCAACATTAATGTGTGGGCCTATGGCGGCGCCTTTACCGTCGGCTACAATTACAAATTCGACGCTGACGACGAATCCTGGCTGCCGACGCATTTTTGATTCGGCAAAGGCGCAGGGACGACGCGCCGCCTCACCCGACGACGATCGTCGGCGCCGCGCGCCGCTGCTGCGTTTCGAGCAGCGTCTTCACTTTCGCGGCGAGATTGAGATAGACGGCGGCCTGCGGACTGTCGGGCTCGGCGGCGACCACCGGGCGGCCGGCGTCGGACGTCTCGCGAATTTTCATGTCGAGCGGCGCTTCGCCAAGAAAGGGCACGCCCATCTGTTCGGCGTCATGGCGGGCGCCGCCATGGGCGAAGATTTCCGAGCGTCCGCCGCAATGGGGGCATAGGAAATAGCTCATATTTTCGATGACGCCGAGGATCGGCGCTTCGACCTTCTGGAACATCGCCACCGCGCGGCGCGCGTCGATCAGCGCCAGATCCTGCGGCGTCGAGACGATCACCGCGCCGGCGAGCGGGACCTGCTGGGCGATGGTGAGTTGAACGTCGCCCGTCCCCGGCGGCATGTCGATGACCAGCGCGTCAAGCTCTCCCCAGACGACTTCGCCGAGCATTTGCGAAATCGCCTGCGACACCATCGGTCCGCGCCAGACCATCGGAATATTCTCGTCGACCAGGAAACCCATCGACATGATTTTCAGGCCATAAGCTTCGAGCGGCGTGAGCTTGCCGCCCTCGACCGTCGGTTTCTCGGTAAGCCCGAAGAGCCGCGGCATCGAGGGGCCGTAGACGTCGGCGTCGAGCAGGCCAACTTGCCAGCCCTGCGCAGCAAGGCCGAGCGCCAGATTGGCCGAGGTCGTCGATTTGCCGACGCCGCCCTTGCCCGAAGCGACCGCGAGGATGAAGCGAATTTTGTCGAGCGCCGGAATGCCCCTGCGCTGTGGCGGCGGCGGCGCTTCAGCGCGCGGCGCGCGCTCGGCGGTCAAGGTGACGACCGCCTGCTCGATCCCCGGCGCCGCCTTGATCGCCCGTTCGGCGGCGATGCGCGCCGCCTCCCACGCCTGCGCCTGGCTCGGATCGCCGGAGAGCGAGACGAAGGCCTTGGCGCCGGACAGATTGATCCCGCTCACGGCGCCAGAAAGCGGCGCGCCGCCCGGCCCGTAGAGCCCGTCCAGCGCCTTCAGAATGTCAGCTTCCGTCGCCACGCGCCCGCTCCTTGCCTAGTTTAGACCAATTCTAGGCAAGGCATATGCCGCGATTAGCGCCTCTCGTCCATCGGGCGGCCGCAACAATCTCCCGCGCTCTGCACGGGCGGACACGGAATGTCGCCATAGGAGCAGAAGACGCAGCAGTCGCCTGGTTTTGGCGTCAGCCGTCCGCCGCAGCCGGCGCAAATATGCACGACGACGCAGGCGTCTTGCGGCATGTCGAGCGTTTCGGCGCGCGCGCAGAGCGGACAGGTCAGGGTCGATTGAAGCCGCAAGCCGCCCATCATGGCGCGAACATCATCGCCGGATGTTCGATCACATGTTTGAATTCGGCCAAAAGCTCGGCGCCGAGCGCGCCGTCGACGGCGCGGTGATCGCAGGAGAGCGTCACGCTCATCATCGTCGCGACGGTCGGCTCGCCGTTCTTGACGATCACGCGCTGCTCGCCCTGCCCGACCGCCAGGATCGTCGTCTGCGGCGGATTGATCACCGCCGTAAAACTCTGCACGCCATACATGCCGAGATTGGAGACCGCCGACACGCCGCCTTCATATTCATGCGGCTTCAGCTTGCGGGCGCGGGCGCGGCCCGCCAGCTCCTTGATCTCGTCGGAAATTTCTCGCACCGACTTCGCCTCGGCGTTACGGATGATCGGCGTGACGAGGCCGCCAGGGATCGACACCGCGACGCCGATATCCGAGGATTTGTGCCGCAGCAAGGCGTCCGGCGTATAGGTGACATTCGCCTCGGGCTTGCGCTGAAGCGCGAGGGCGAGCGCCTTGACGATGTAATCATTGACCGAGGTCTTCCAGACCGGCTTGCCGTCCTGGCCGAGCGGCGCGGCGGAATTATAATCCTCGCGCAGGCGTAAGAGCGCGTCGATCTCGCAGTCGATGTTGAGATAGAAATGCGGAATGGTCTGGATCGCCTCGGTCAGCCGCCGCGCGATCGCCTTGCGCACATTGTCGTGGGGGATTTCCTCGTAGGAGCCGGCTTCGAAGAATTTGCGGGTGACGTCGCTAGAGGGCGCGACGGCGAGCGTCGCCGGCTTCGCAGCGCCCCCACGCGCGAGCGCCGTCTGCACGTCACGCTCGATGATCCGGCCGTGCGGGCCCGAGCCGGAAAGCGCGGAAAGATCAAGGCCTCCCTCCTTCGCCAGCCGGCGCGCGAGAGGCGAAGCGAAAATGCGCGGCGCGCCGGTGTCAGGTGTGACGAGCGCCATTATCACAACCTGTATAGGACAGACTTCGCCGCCGCGACCACCTCCGCCGCGCTCGGCAGCGCGAGCTTTTCGAGATTGGCGGCGTAGGGCATTGGCGTGTCCTTACCGGTGACGCGCAGCACCGGGGCGTCGAGATAGTCGAAGGCGTCCTGCTGCACGCGCATCGCGATTTCGGCCGAGACGCCGCATTGCGGCCAGCCTTCTTCCACGGCGACGCAGCGGCCGGTCTTCTTCACCGATTCGATAACCGTGGCGCTATCCATCGGCCGCAGCGTGCGCAGATCGATCACTTCGGCTTCGATTCCCTCCTTGGCGAGTTCGTCGGCGGCCTGCAGCGCATAGACCATGCCGATGGAGAAGGAGACGATCGTCACATCCCTGCCGGACCGCGCGATGCGGGCCTTGCCGATCGGCAGGACGAAATCCTCCAGCGCCGGCACGTCCGACGTCTTGCCGTAGAGAATCTCATTTTCGAGAAACACCACCGGATTGTCGTTGCGGATCGCCGCCTTTAGGAGGCCTTTCGCGTCGCTGGCGTTCGACGGCGCGATCACGATCAATCCCGGCACCTGCGAATACCAGGCGGTGTAATCCTGGCTGTGCTGGGCGGCGACGCGCGCGGCGGCGCCGTTCGGTCCGCGAAACACGATCGGGCAGTTGATCTGTCCGCCCGACATGTAAAGCGTCTTCGCCGCCGAATTGACGATGTGGTCGATCGCCTGCATCGAAAAATTGAAGGTCATGAATTCGACGATCGGCCGCAGACCGGCGAAGGCGGCGCCGACGCCGACGCCGGCGAAGCCATATTCGGTGATCGGCGTGTCGACGACGCGCTTCGCGCCGAATTCCTGCAGCAGGCCCTGCGTGACCTTATAGGCGCCCTGATATTCGGCGACCTCCTCGCCAATCACGAAGACGCTCGGGTCGCGGCGCATTTCCTCGGCCATCGCGTCGCGCAGGGCTTCGCGCATGGTCATGGCGACCATCGCCGTGCCTTCCGGCACCTCCGGCGCGACGCTCGCCGAAGGCGGCGCGACGCTCGGCGCCGGCGCGGGAGACGGCGGCGCGACGGCTTCGACGTCAGCCTTCGCGGACGCTGCGTCGTCGCCCTGCACGGGAGCCGCAGCAGGCGCGGGCGCGACCGCGTCGGAAACCTCCTCGCCCTCTTCGGCGATCACCGCGATCGGCGTATTGACCGCGACATTCTCGGTTCCGCCCGGAACAAGAATGCGCGCCAGCACGCCCTCGTCGACCGCCTCGACCTCCATCGTCGCCTTGTCGGTTTCGATTTCGGCGATGACGTCGCCGGCCTTCACCTCGTCGCCTTCGCTTTTCAGCCATTTGGCGAGCTTGCCCTGCTCCATGGTCGGCGAGAGGGCGGGCATGAGGACGTTTACGGTCATTCAATCAATCTCTCACGCCAGCACGTCGGTCCATAATTCGCTCGGGTCCGGCTCCTTGTCGGCCATGGCGAAATCGGCGGCCTCGGCGACGATCTTGCGCGCATTGGCGTCGATCTTCTTGAGTTCGTCCTCGCTCACCCCGTCGGCGAGCAGCCGCGCGCGGACCTGTTCGATCGGATCATGCTCCTCGCGCATTTTCTGCACTTCTTCCTTCGAGCGATATTTCGCCGGGTCGGACATCGAGTGGCCGCGGTAGCGATAGGTCTGCGCCTCTATGAGATAGGGGCCATTGCCCTTGCGGCACCAGTCGATCGCCTCGTCCGCCGCGGCCTTGACGATCCGCACGTCCATGCCGTCGATCTTCTTGCCGGGAATGGCAAAAGCCGCGCCGCGTTTCGCGAAGTCGGTCTGCGCCGAGGCGCGGTGGATTTCGGTTCCCATCGCATAGCGGTTGTTCTCGACGATGAACACGACCGGCAGTTTCCACAGCGCCGCCATGTTGAAGGCCTCATAGACCTGGCCCTGGTTGGAGGCGCCTTCGCCGAAAAACGTCAGGGAGACGCGGTTATCGCCTCTATAGGCGTTGGCGAAGGCGACGCCCGTGCCGATCGGCGCCGGCGCGCCGACAATCCCGTGCCCGCCGTAAAAATTGGCGGCGCGCGAGAACATATGCATCGAGCCGCCCTTGCCCTTGGAATAGCCGCCGCGCTTGCCGGCGAGTTCCGCCATCACGCGCCTGGGCTCCATGCCCGAGGCGAGCATATGGCCGTGGTCGCGGTAGCTCGTCGTGAACTGGTCGCCGTCCTGCGCCGCCATCTTGACGCCGACGACGACCGCCTCCTGGCCGATATAGAGATGGCAGAATCCGCCGATGACGCCCATGCCATAGAGCTGTCCGGCCTTCTCCTCGAAGCGCCGAATCAGCAGCATGTCGCGAAAGGCGGTAAGCTCCTGCTCGCGGGTAAAGGGCGGGACGATTGGCGCGCCCGTCGCGACGCCGCCTGCTTCCTCGACCATTTCACCGCTCCCGTCGCCAAGCTTCGCCGTGCAGGATAATCGAAGACGCCGCGAAAAACGAGCGCCTCGCCCTTCAAATCCAGGGCGATGGGTGGAGGGCTTCCTCATCCTGAGGAGCGTGCGCATTAAATGCGCAAGTCGGGTAAACCCGACTTGCGGGCGGCTCCTCAGGATGAGGGTGAGGAAAACCAACGTTCACTCGAGTTCGCCCTTCTGCAGTTCAATTTGGGGAGCGCGTCAGCGCGCGTCGAGCTGCGACTGCAGTTCCTCGGCGAAGGCGGTGATTCTCTTGGCGTTGGCGCCGAAGTCATGGCGCCCATAGCGCGACGCCGACCGCAGATCGATGCGGGTCTGGCCCGGCAGCGGCTTGAAGCGGACCGTGATGTCGTCGTCAAAACCCATCACCAAAGTTTTGTCGATGAAATCGATATGGCCGTCGCCGCTGCGCCCGCCGGGCGGCCGTTTGTCGACCAGCGTCCAGCCGCGCGCATTGGCGGTTTTGAGAACCAGTGCGAAAGCCTCGTCGGTGTCGAGGTCGACGACGATCGGTTCGACGTCCGGATAGGCCGAACGTTGGGCTTCGCGCATACGCGCCGGCAGGCCCGGCGGCTGGAAGCCGTTGCGCGCCTCGACGGCGGATTTCGAGAAAGAGAAATGAGGCGGATTGGCGATATCCGTCGAAATGTCGGACAGCACCGGGAGGCGCACCGCCTCGAAGGCGAGATAGGCGGGATAGCCGAGAGTCAGCGCGGCGATGAAAAGCGCCGCGGTCGCCGCGCCCGCGCCGCGCCGTCCCTCTCGCCAGATCACCCGGCAGGCGGCGCAAAACAAAAGCAGCGCGATCAGCGCCAGAGCCATGGCGCCGCCAAGCGACGCTAAAGCCGAAGGCGGGTCGATGGCGCCAAGTCGCCCCAAAAGGATCGCCAAAATCGCCACAGTCGCAGCGAAAATCGCGAAGCGCCGGCTCCACAGCGCGACTTTGGACCAAGGTTCGGGCGGAAGATGGCGTCGCATCGGATCAACGGCTCATGTGACCGCCTTCGCGGCGGCACCGCATTTTTCGCAAATTTATAGGGAATGCAATGGCTCTCGAAAATTTCAAAAAAAATCGCGCGAGCCGCGTTAGCGGCTCGGTTCCTTAGCGGATCGTTAACCTGTGGGGACAATTCTGGACAAAACGCACTTTGAGTTCACCCTCCCAGCGTCGAGCACGCCCATGTTTGACAAGTATTCAGTCGAGTTTAACGAAGCTCAGGCCGGCGGCCATCCTCACGACCTGCTCGCGCGTCTTTACCGCGAAATCGGCATTTCGGCCGTCGCCGCGGCGCTTGAGGTCGAGCACTTCGTGCGGCAGCCGACCGCCACGATCGAGCGTCTCGAGGACCGCCGCCTGCCTGCCATCCTTCTGGGCGACGAACTCGCCGCTTGACCTGCGGCGAGAGGTTGTAGCGACAGGCCTGGCGCTTGCTCCTAGGCGGCTATATGTTCGCGCCAGGAGGACTAAGCCATGCGCAAGGCTGTCGCCCTATTCCTGCTCACCGCAATCGCTAGCGCCGGTCTGACGGCGTCCGCCCCCGCCGACCCGCGCGTTCGAGGCTTTCGCGCCACGGTCCATCGCGCGCCGTCGCCGCGATATTCCGACGACGGTTATTTCTCCAATTATGTGACCGGACCGACGGGAGCGCCGACGCCGATCATGCAGGTGCCAGGCTCGGCAAGCGTCATCACCCGCAAGATGATGGACGACTTCCAGTCACGCAGCCTGTGCGACTCGCTGCGACTTGCTCCTGGCGTCAGCACGTCTGGTTGCTGAGGAAGAGATCGGGCCGGCGAATACGCAGCGCCTGGACCAGAACCAGCGTCTTCATGTCGACAATGGCGTCCGCCGCCATCATCGCGGCGAGATCGGTCAGGCCCATTTCGACGACGCATACCTCTTCGCTTTCATCGGCGACGCCGCCGCCGTCACTGACGCGATCCTCTGGCCGGTATTCGGCGAGGTAAAGCGCCATGCGCTCGGTCGATATGCCGGGCATTGTCCAGGCGGTGGCGACATGTTCGAGCGCGCCGAGTCGCAACCCCGCTTCTTCGAACGCCTCGCGCTCGGCTGTCGCCGCAAAATCATCCTCGCCCTCGACGAGACCGGCGATCGCTTCGAGCGACTGCGTCGCGCCGACCGCCACGAGCTGCGGCGCGCGCAGCTGCTCGACGAGCAGCGCCGTCCTGCGCGAGGGATCATAAGGCAACACCGCGGCGGCGCAGCCGTGATCCTCTACGTCGCGCAGGAAGATTTTTCCATCCGGCGTGCGGACTGTGGCGATCGACATGGTCGCCCAGCGCTTGTGCGTTTGTTCGAGTTTGACGACGGCGGGTTTCATGGCGCGCGGGTCCAAAAACAAGGGGGCAAGAGCGCTGCTCTTGCCCCCTTTTAGTTTTGCCGCGCTCCCACGTCGATC